>NZ_FMTS01000019.1 GCF_900100255.1 Asticcacaulis taihuensis
GCAGCACTTCTATTACGGCGAGCTATCCGTCGACTTGTACCTATGCCAAGACCTGCAACCAGCCGACCTGGACAAAGGACGCAAAGGGCAACCAGGCGGACTATACCTACGACAACACCCATGGTGGGGTGCTGACGGTTACCCTGCCGGCGGATCAGAACGGCCTCCGCCAGCGGACCTATAACACCTATACCGCCTACAATACGGGCAATGGCACCATCTATCGGCTAACCCGCTCGGAAACCTGCGGGCTGACGTCGGCGCAACTGACCCTGACAGCCTGTCCGGCCGATATCAACACTTCGGTCACGCTCACCGACTATGGGACGTCCTCGACAGCGCCTTACACCTACAAGTCCAACCAGCCTTATCAGGTCACGGTGCGCGATAACCGCGCATCCGGGTATGACAGCGCGACGACGACCTACGCCTACGACAAGGTCGGCAATGTCATGTCGGTGGATGGGCCGTTGTCCGGCACGAATGATAAGAGCTTCACCACCTACGATGCCAATCGGCGCAAGATTTTCGAGATCGGGCCGATACCGGGCGGGACGGGTGTTCACCGCAGAGTCGTCCACCATTGGTACGACGCGGACGGCCGTGAATGGAAAACAGAGAACGGTTACAGCAACACCGACGCGACTGATGGCTCCGGCTTTGTCGTCGTCAATTTTACCCGCGTCACTTTTGACGCCGCCGGCCGACCCGGCAGAACCGAAGTGGTGCAACCCTGAGCCAGAACAATATGCAGATGAAGAAAACGATGAAGCGTTTTGTGTTCGGTTTGGGGGCGGCGTTGGCCGGCTTGTCCGGGTTGGCGCAAGCCGAGACGGTGATCAGCGTCACGCAGGTCAATTACAACTACAATAACCAGCCGTTATGCACGGCCGTGCGGATGAATCCAACAACGTTCGGTTCCCTCCCGTCCGATCCGTGTTTGCAGGGTACAACGGGCGCCTATGGCCCCGACCGCATTACGCAGAATGTCTATGACGCAGCCGGTCAGTTACTCGGTGTCTATCAGGGCATTGGCACCTCCGATGTCCGGCAATATGCCTATTACACCTACACCAACAACGGCTTGAAAGCGTCCGAGATGGACGCCAACCATAACAAGACGACCTTCACCTATGACGGCTTCGACCGGCTATCGAAAATCCAGTACCCCAACACGGTCGCCGGCAACGAGATATCGAGCACGACGGACTACGAGACCTTCGGCTATGACACCAATAACAACCGCACAAGCTGGCGTCACCGCAATGCCCAGACGGTGCTCTACACCTACGACAATCTGAACAGGGAGATCCTCAAGGACCTACCGGCCTATGCCGGGTCCACTGCCACCTCGAAGGACATCTATACCGGCTACGATGGCTTGGGGCATATCCTCTATAAGCGCTTCGCTTCGGCAGCAGGCGCGGGTGTGACCTACTATTATGACGGTCTGGGTCGAGTGTCAGCCACAACGGATATGAACGGCCGGGGGATATGGTACGGATATTTCGCTGACTCGACGCGCTATTACATGCAGTTCCCCGACGCGGTTCTGCAAACCTATAGTTATAACAATGATGGCCGGCTGTTTTTAACAGGCGTAGCGGGCGTTCAGTTGCAGCCCTGGTATGATGCCCTCGGTCGAATCTCGGCCATTGGCCGCAGCAATGGCGCTAACTCGTACTTCAGCTACGATAATGTTGGTCGACTGATTTCGATGAATCAGGACTTTCCCGGCACGGCGAATGACATCACCTGGTCGTTCAATGGCTATAATCCGGCCGGTCAGATCACCAACTGGAATGCATCGAGCACGGTCTACGATTATGTCGAGACCGCGACGGCGGCCGAGAACCGCACCTATGACGGCCTGAACCGGGATGCCTCGATCGCGGCGTTAAGCGGCGGTTACGACAGCGTCGGCAACATGACCAATGACGGCGCCCGTGTCTTCACCTACGATGTCGAAAACCGCCTGCTGACGGGCTCAGGCACCTTGGCCGGTCTGAATATGGAATACGACCCTGAGGGCCGTCTCTACCG
>NZ_FMTS01000018.1 GCF_900100255.1 Asticcacaulis taihuensis
TTTCCCTCGGTTTTGGGCCGCCGTCTGCGGCGGTGGACCGGTGCCGCCCTCTTCCCGATCATGTCCCGGTTGGACAGCGCACCTCCCTATCAACGCCGAGCGATCGCTATAACGGGCTCAGCATTGCTGCATCTTGGCCTGGCGCTTTTGCTCCTCCCTTCCAATACGGGGCTTAGCGCCAGTATGGGAACCGTAACCGGCCTTGGCACGGTCAATGGCGCCGGCACGGCTGTAACGCTCGTTGACGTCTCTGAGCTGACGCCACCCAAAGCATCCGAGGAAGAGCGACAAACTTCGACGGCTGAACCATCTGTGGCGACATCGGAACCTACCGACTTCTCCGAAACCCAGGACGATGCCACTCCAGCGGATCAGGTAGCGTCCCCGGCCGAAAATCCGGAAGCGCCCGCCAGTCAAGCCTTACGGTCAAACAGCAACGCCCTCAGGGACAGCACCGCCGAAGCCACGGCCGGCGCCTTCGGCCAAAACGGTCAAGCCAATCTCGATCTGTGGAATGCCATAGCCCCTTGCTGGAACCGCATCGCCGATGGCGCGACCCTGCCGGCGACGCTGAAGATCAACTTCGATGCCAATGGTGGGCTGGCTTTGCCACCTGAAATCGAACGGGATCCGGATGCGCCGATCACCGATCAAAGCCTGAAGTCCGAGGCGCAGGCGCTTCAGGCCCTGTCTGAATGCGGCGCCTATCCGATGGCGCAAGGGCAGCAGAATGTTGTGGTGCAGTTCCCAACGCCTGGGCATTTGCCACAAAAACTACCTGTGCTAGCCGGAGTTACACTGGTCACTCGACATTAGGCCGTGTTTTCTAGCGCCAACTTACCGATTGCGCGCCGCCATCGGGTATCAATAGAAGAGATCAGGTGGAGGGCGCTCCCGCATCATAGTTCTTCAAGGCGCGACTAAAACCAGCGTTTCACTTAATCGACCAATTGGTGGTTACCGAGCAATTGGGCGCAACCGCCCCTGTGAAGGTCGCATTGGGAGCCCATGTCAAGTGGAACTGGTAAGTATGGCTGCCAGCCGGAACAATGCCGTCATAGATCAGATCGTTAGCGCCTACGTGTTCTAGCCTTTCAGGATCAACTGTCCCACCGTCTCCCTTGATCGGCGCATGTGTTTTGCCAGCATATCGCAGAAATTGAAGTATCGCTTTTTTGGAGATTGCTTGCCCTTTTGATTCGGGTGCGGCCATACATTGGCTTTGGTCATCGCCCCAGCCGCACGCCTCAAGCGACAGTAGCAGAAGACCTGCTAAAGCGGTTCTGCCAAATGCTTGTGAAATTTTCATTCTGCCCCCCCTCAGATATATTTTTCATCGTCACAAAGCTAATTTTGCAGCTCTGACTATTACACTATGCCCAAGCGGTAACAACGCCGTCAGGCAAACAAAAGTTGTGGGGAACTTGCAATTCCTGCTGAGGCAACTGGCCCGCCAAGTCGATAAATTTCTAATAAATGCGCGAAAAGCATTTCATGGGGTGCGGGCAGAAACGCGGCCATGGCGAGGCTGACTAGCTATCGTTAAGCGCGCCGCTGATACTGTCGGCAATCCGGCTGGCAGCCACCTTGATAGGAGCGTTAGCCAGATGGGCATATCTCGCTGTGGTTTGTACCTGGCTATGCCCGAGTAGCTTGCCTATCATAGGTAAGCCCTCGCCAAGAGCGAGGGCGCCACTGGCGAACGAATGGCGCAGGTCGTGGATACGGACGTCAGGCAGACCGGCGGTGGCGCGAATGCGCCGCCAGGGGTGTTGCAAGTCGATGAGGGGGCGGCCTTCATTCTTGCCGGTGATGACGTAAGAGTTATTGTTGAGGCGTTCAGTCTGCAGCAGAACGTCGACGACACTCTGTCCGATATGGACGGTCTTGGCGCCGGTCTTTGAGTCCGGTAGGCGCAGCTCGTAATCTCCGAGACATGCATCATCCCATTTAAGGGTCATGATCTCGTTCAGGCGGCAGCCCGTCAGCATTAACAGCCGGATGGCGGTAATGGCAGCCTGCGTCTCTGTCCTATTGCGTTCGGCATCATTCAGCGCCTTACCTAGAGTGTTGAATATCACCGAAAACTGACCCATTTGGCGGCTTAATTATCATCAGGAATTGACCCATGTGAAACTCCCCTCGTTGTCGAACAGCGAGGGC
>NZ_FMTS01000016.1 GCF_900100255.1 Asticcacaulis taihuensis
GCAGCACTTCTATTACGGCGAGCTATCCGTCGACTTGTACCTATGCCAAGACCTGCAACCAGCCGACCTGGACAAAGGACGCAAAGGGCAACCAGACGGACTATACCTACGACAACACCCATGGCGGGGTGCTGACGGTTACCCTACCGGCAGATCAGAACAGCCTCCGCCAGCGGACCTATAATACCTATACCGCCTACAATACGGGCAATGGCACCATCTATCGGCTAACCCGCTCGGAAACCTGCGGGTTGACGGCGGCGCAACTGACCCTGACAGCCTGTCCGGCGGATATCAACACCTCGGTCACGCTCACCGATTACGGCACGTCCTCCACAGCGCCTTACACCTACAAATCCAACCAGCCTTACCAGGTAACTGTGCGCGATAACCGCGCATCCGGGTATGACAGCGCGACGACGACCTATGCTTATGACAAGGTCGGCAATGTCGTGTCGGTGGATGGGCCGTTGTCCGGCACGAACGATAAGAGCTTCACAACCTACGATGCCAATCGACGCAAGATTTTTGAGATCGGTCCGATACCGGGGGGCACCGGTACACAGAAGCGTACGCTTGTGCGCCATCAATACAACGGCGACGGTCAGGAGACGCAAACCGCTCAGGGCTATGCCAACAGCAATCTGACGGATGGTTCCGATGCGGTCTTCACCAGCTATACGCGGATGACCTATGACGCGGCCGGACGCCTGATCAAGAACGAGGCCATCGTGACCGGGAACACTGTGCCATGAAAAAGGATTTGTCCGCAATGGAGGTTTGTAAAAGGCATTTGCACATGGCGAGTGCTTTTGTCATTTGCTCCGGTTTCAGTTGGGCCACCGGAAATCTTCCGGCCTGGGCCGATACACCGGATTTCGTGGCGCCGGATCGGCAGATCATCGATATCAATGGCGTGGATTGGGTGTCTGGCGGCTACACACGTCAAGATAGTTTCATGCAGATCGGCGATAGTGGCAGCGGTCTGATATGGGGGTTTACCGGGCACAAAGGCACCGACACTTATTCGGGCAATATCGTACTCGTAAAGAATGCGACGCCACCCTATGAGACCAAGGTTCGGATTGCAGGCTCGACAGACTCTTTCCACGGCGATTGCGCGTCCAGTTGCTCGAATGCGACCGGCCAGCCGAACACGCTCGTCAAGACGGCGGCCAACTGGGTCTATACGACCGGTGACGGCACTGTATATTATTTCGATATTCTGGCCCTGACGGATTCCACTTACGTTACAATCAACGAAGGTAGGTTATCGTCTATCGTCAAGCCAAACGGCAACAAGGTGACGATCAGTTATACCGAAGCGACGGGGTGTACGCCTCTCACGCAACTCTGCGGCTATTCCATCAATAATGTCGTCAGCAATCAGGGCTACGGTTTCAAATATGTGCCTATAACGACAGGCTATGGCGGCACGACCATTTATGCGGTCAATTTACTGGCTCATACCTGCGATGCCAGTCTCGTGTGTGACGCCTATGATAGCCATATCGATTACAAGAATGTCGATGGCTGGCAGACCTATTCGGTGACAGCGCCCGCCGGCGAAGTGACACAATATACTCTCGCCGACCAGGGCTATTACGATGTCGAGGTCATGACCGATGCCGCGCTCCCCAGCGGGCAGACCATTCACGCGGCTTATGACGCGTACTCACGGGTCAAAACCCTTACCACGGTACTGGGTACGTCTACCTATAGCTATTCTGACAATACTCTAAGCACGTATCAAAGCTCGACGTCACGGACGATCACCGCAACCATTCCCGACGGTGGTTATACGGCTGTCGTCAACAAGACCTACCAGTTGCCCGCGTCCTATAAAGACAAACTAAACCGGACAACCACCTACACACCCATTGCGATTTCGAACGGGTACAAATCGTACGGGCGGATCGGCAAAGTGCTCACGCCCGAAGTGACGACCAGTGGCGGTTTGCCAAACGGAGGATATACAGAATATACCTATAGCGGATCTGACGTCACCGCGATCTCCAAATATCCAAAGGGCGGCGGCACGGCTCTCGTCACGACCGCTAACTACGGTATTTCCTGCACGACCAGTCGTGCCGCTTGCCATAAGCCAACCTGGACGAAGGATGCCAAGGGCAACCAGACAGACTACACCTACGACAATGTCCATGGCGGGGTGCTGACGGTGACCCTCCCGGCAAACAATGACGGGATACGAACCCGGACATACAACACATACACGATTTTCAATACAGGGAATGGAAATATCTATCGACTGACCCGCTCGGAAACCTGCGGGCTGACGTCGGCGCAACTGACCCTGACAGCCTGTCCGGCGGATATCAATACCTCGGTCACGCTGACCGATTACGGCACGTCCTCGACCGCGCCCTACACCTACAAGTCCAACCAGCCTTATCAGGTCACGGTGCGAGATAACCGCGCATCCGGTTACGATAGTCAGACCACGACCTATGGCTATGACAAGATCGGCAATGTTACGTCTGTTGATGGACCTCTTGCCGGGGCCGTGGACCAGAGTTTCACCACGTTTGATGCCAACCGGCGCAAACGTTTCGCGATTGGACCTATACCGGGCGGCGCAGGAACTCAGAAGCGGTCACTGGTCAGGCATACATATACCAACGGCCTGGAAACCCAGACGGCGCAAGGCTATGCCAACAGCAATCTGACGGATGGTTCTGATGCCGTCTTCACCAGCTATACACGGATGACCTATGACGCGGCCGGACGCCTGATCAAGAGCGAGGCCATCGTGACCGGGAATGCCGTGCCATGAGACATTTGAAGGGGATGAGGGGAATGACGATGAAGCGCATGTTGGGCGGTCTTGGCGTTGGTCTTGGCGCAGTCCTGGTGGGCCTGATGGGATTGACACAGGCGCAGGCCGATACGGTCATCAGCACAACCCAGTACAGCTATACCTATGACAACCAGGTGGTCTGCACGGCCGTGCGCATGAATCCGGCCACGTTCGGTTCTTTACCGTCCGATCCTTGCTCCCAGGCGACACTTGGCACTTATGGCCCCGATCGCATCACTCAGAATGTCTACGACGCAGCCGGTCAGTTACTCGGTGTCTATCAGGGCATTGGCACCTCTGATGTCCGGCAATATGCCTATTACACCTACACCAACAACGGCTTGAAAGCGTCCGAGATGGACGCCAATCACAACGTCACGACCTTTACCTATGACGGCCTGGATCGGCTGTCGAAGATGCAATACCCAAGCACGACGGTGGGTAGCAGCACCTCAAGTACGACGGACTATGAGACCTTTGGCTACGATGCCAATAACAACCGTACCAGCTGGCGCCACCGTAACGCCCAAACGGTCCTCTACACATATGACAATCTGAACCGGGAAATTCTGAAGGACCTGCCGGCCTACGCGGGTTCCACGACGACCTCCAAGGATATTTACACTGGCTACGATGGCTTGGGGCATATCCTTTACAAGCGCTTCGCGTCGGCGACCGGCTTAGGTGTCAGCTACACCTACGATGGGCTGGGACGTGTCAGCTCTACGACGGATATGAATAACCGACTAGTATCTTACGGGTATAATGCCGATTCCACGCGCTGGTACTTGCAGTATCCTGACGGTGTAATCCAAGGATATAGCTATAATAATGTCGGAGCTCTTGTCGCGACAAGCACCGGTGCCGTTGGTTTGGGCATTGCTTACGATAGCCTCGGACGGACTACGCTTATTGCGCGTTCAAATACCGCACAAACCTATTACGCCTATGATGCCGTGGGCCGGCCCACCATCATGACGCATGACTTCACTGGAACGACCAACGATATCAGTTGGAATTTCAATGGATACAACCCAGCCAATCAGATCACTAACTGGATTGCGTCCAGTACACTCTATGATTACATCGAGATAGCGACCACAGCCGAGAATAAGACCTATGACGGTCTGAACCGGGATGCGTCCATTGCGGCGGTATCCGGAGGCTACGACAGTGCCGGCAACATGACCAATGACGGCGCCCGTGTCTTCACCTACGATGTCGAAAACCGCCTGCTGACGGGCTCAGGTACCTTGGCCGGTCTGAATATGGAATACGACCCTGAGGGCCGTCTCTACCGATACACCTACAATGGCTCGCAAAGGACTTTCCTCTACGACGGCACCAATCTGATCGGAGAATATGATTCCGCCGGCAATATGCTAAGGCGTTATATGCACACCCTAGGCACGGATCAGCCGTGGGTGCAGTTCGCGGGTGCGTCGACAGATGCAAGCAATGCCCTCTATCTCTATGCCAACTACCAGGGCAGCATCATCGCACAGGCTGACAGCACCGGCACTGTGGCTCGGCTTTACAAGTACGGGCCTTATGGCGAGCCGCGAAACGATAC
>NZ_FMTS01000015.1 GCF_900100255.1 Asticcacaulis taihuensis
ATCACTCGTTTCCGGCCCAGTAGTGTCAGCCGCACCCTGAGCCCTAACCCCCGGAAATTCCAGTTTCGGGTGGCCAAGAAATGGGGAGCAGGTCAGAAACAAATGGTTCCAGCAACTTGAAACTTCCACCTCTGTGCGACGAGACTGGCGAGTTCTATACCCTAACAATTAAAACGAGAGTGCCGCACCGAAAGGCGACCTGCCTTCATAAATACCGGCGCTGATAAAATGCCAGTACGGATTGACGTTTGCGGCTGCTATATCGGGGTAATTTTGTAGGTAGAGATTAGTGTTGAAATACATTGAAGGGTTTCTTCCCTCACGCCAACCACCATTACTGTAATGATCGAGAGGATTTACGTTAGTGGCGGCCACATCTGTGTATGTATCAAGATACCAATTGGTATCAAAATAGGCGCTGGGCCGACGCCGTGCGGACCAACCGCCATTTTGGAAATGAACATATGGATCGACACCCGCATACAAAATGTCGGGATAATAGATGCGATAAAAATCGGGATCAAAACCCTGAGAGTTAATCCCTGCTCCGCTGCGCTTTGACGTCCGATTCCCCGTAGCATCGTAGGTGTAGAACGTAGACGTGCCGTTCGGATATAAGGCACCGATCACGCGTCCCAGTGCGTCGTAAACATACTTGGTAGAGACAGCGCCAAACGATACCTTCGGCAGCAGGTACAAAGAAAGACATCCTCCCAAAAGCGCTCGTCTCTTTATAACAATTGTCATGTTCGCCCCATGAGTTTTATCTCTTATTGTTTATTAGATAGATAATTATCGCAAGCCAATAGGCTGTCATATCGCACGATATAAAAATACCTTAACAATAGATATTCAAACGCCAAGGTTGAAAGTTTACAGTGATTGACTAGAAATTTTAGCCCCCAGATCGACTCACATATCCCATTTCCCAATCGGCTCCACTTGTCCACTTTCCAGGAAGCTCCCCTAATGGGATGGACCGGCTGCTTCCCCTGCGGCGTAGTCGGCGTAGACTGCTCTGCTCCAACTGGAGAAGCATCCCATGGACACCAATCTTCCTGAGTTAGCCTCTATAGGCATCGATATCGGCAAGGATGTGTTTCACCTTGTCGGGTTTAGTACTGACGGCCAGATCGCCTTCCGCCGTAAAATCAAGCGGTTGGCCCTGGTTGAGACTTTCAAGAAGTTGCCCTCTAGCGTCATCGGTATGGAAGCGTGCCTCAGCGCGCATTTCGTCAGCCGAACGTTGCGCCAGCTTGGCCATGAGCCACGTATCATTCCGGCGATCTATGTGAAGCCGTTCCTAAAGGGGCAAAAGAATGACTACAACGATGCTGAAGCTATCGCCGAAGCAGCCCTTCGACCGAACCTGTCAACGGTGACTGAGAAGACGCAGGATCAACTTGACCTGCAGGCTTGCCATCGTGTTCGCTCCCGACTGGTGTCCCGTCGAACCGCGACCATAAATCAAATTAGGGCCTTTCTAATTGAACAAGGTATTACGGTCAGGGCCGGGGTTCGCGCCTTGCGCAACTCATTGTTCGAGATCCTGAAAAACAGGCAGGATGAGATTTCGCCGCGCATGAGCGATTTGATCGTAGGTCTCTATGAAGACTGGCTTTGGCTCGATGAACGCATCGAGACCGTGACCCGCGAGATTGAGGAGATCAGCCAGTCCGAAGCCAACTGTAAGCGCTTGATGAGCGTGCCGGGTGTCGGTCCATTGATCTCAACGGCGGTCGTAGCCGCCATCGGCACGGGTGAGGCCTTTGATCGTGGGCGCGACTTCGGTGCCTGGCTTGGCCTGGTCCCCAAGCAGTTCAGTACTGGCGGCCGGACGATATTGGGGCGCATCTCGAAGCGTGGCAGTCGATACCTGCGAACTCTGTTCGTACAGGCGGCCAACGTCCTGCTGATGCGGCCGCAGAATTGGGAGAAGTTCAGCTTCGGCAATTGGCTCGTCAACGCAGCGGCACGGATGCACCGAAATAAGCTCGCCGCTGCCCTCGCCAATAAACTCGCCCGGATTACCCGGAGCGTCCTGAACTCAGGCAAAGCCTTCGATACCCACAGAATCGAGGTCGAGGCGATCTAGGCGCCGACCTCTACCAAGTTCGCGAATGAGAAATGCATGGAACGGATCGATAAACGCGCCCTGAGTCAGGTGGCCCTTTTGGTCGCTTGCCGACCTATCCGCTAATGAGACCAAAAGCGCGTGCTAATTACCCAACAAGGCCACGGCTCGCATGCCGATCAAACAGGCCGGATACATATAAGCGACTTCTGCTATTCATGCGAAAACTCACTTGCGATCGGCAGCCGGTCCATACAAATTGGGCCAGTTCACTATTGGCCCCCAAAGTGCTCGATCTCACATCCGCCTTTGTTCATATTCTTCCGTGTGTGTCTTTTTGATTCAGATGGTAGCTATGTGGTAGCTGAAGGCGGATTTCAGACGCAAAAAAGCCGCCCCGAAGGATGGTTATCTATTTGATTTTATTCTGATTAAGCTTGGTTGCGGGGGCCAGATTTGAACTGACGACCTTCAGGTTATGAGCCTGACGAGCTACCGGGCTGCTCCACCCCGCGTCACCAAGTGTCGGGCCTGTGAGCGCAGCCCGGTATTTTACGTTTGTCTGTCTGGCTTATGGCCATCCAGACGGGGCTGCTCCTGCCCTGCGTCTTCGCATGGTCTTAAGATCATGCGGTAAAAGCAAAAACGACCGCCAAGCGAATGGCCTGACGGTCGTTTTGAATATTGTAATGAAGGGTGTTTTGCAACCACTGTATTCTGTAGACCTGGCGACGACCTACTCTCCCGTGACTTAAGACAAAGTACCATCGGCCCAGGAAGGCTTAACGACCGAGTTCGGAATGGGATCGGGTGGGGACCTTCCGGCATAGCCACCAGGTCAACAGAATACAGGGGTTTCGAGAAGACATTGTATGAAGTTCGTATGTTGCTTGTTGTTCCATAAATTTTATTGAGGAACGATCAAGCCGATCGGATTATTAGTACCAGTTAGCTTCACACGTCACCGTGCTTCCACACCTGGCCTATCAACGTGGTAGTCTTCCACGATCCTCAGCGAGACCTTGTTTTGAGGTTAGTTTCCCGCTTAGATGCTTTCAGCGGTTATCTATTCCATACTTAGCTACCCTGCTGCGCGGCTGGCGCCACGACAGGTCCACCAGAGGTATGTCCATCCCGGTCCTCTCGTACTAGGGACAGATCCTCTCAAGTCTCGTACACCCACGGCAGATAGGGACCAAACTGTCTCACGACGTTCTGAACCCAGCTCACGTACCACTTTAAATGGCGAACAGCCATACCCTTGGGACCTGCTCCAGCCCCAGGATGTGATGAGCCGACATCGAGGTGCCAAACTTTGCCGTCGATATGGACTCTTGGGCAAAATCAGCCTGTTATCCCTAGAGTACCTTTTATCCGTTGAGCGATGGCCCGTCCACGAAGGACCACCGGATCACTATGGCCGACTTTCGTCTCTGCTCGACTTGTCAGTCTCGCAGTCAGGCGGGCTTATGCCATTGCACTCGTCGAACGATTTCCGACCGTTCTGAGCCCACCATCGCGCGCCTCCGTTACACTTTGGGAGGCGACCGCCCCAGTCAAACTACCCACCACGCCATGTCCCGGACCCGGATAACGGGTCTCGGTTAGACGTCAACAACAATAAGGGTGGTATTTCAAGGATGGCTCCACGCAGACTGGCGCCCGCGCTTCATAGCCTCCCACCTATCCTACACATGTTGTTGCTAACGCCAAGGCGAAGCTATAGTAAAGGTTCATAGGGTCTTTCCGTCTGACCGCGGGAACCCCGCATCTTCACGGGGAATTCAATTTCGCTGAGCCTATGCTGGAGACAGTGGGGAAGTCGTTACGCCATTCGTGCAGGTCGGAACTTACCCGACAAGGAATTTCGCTACCTTAGGACCGTTATAGTTACGGCCGCCGTTTACCGGGGCTTCAATTCGCGGCTTGCACCACTCCTTTTAACCTTCCGGCACCGGGCAGGCGTCAGACCCTATACGTCGCTTTACAGCTTCGCAGAGCCCTGTGTTTTTGATAAACAGTCGCTACCCCCTAGCCTGTGCCACTTCATACTGGTTGCCCAATGTGAAGTCACGCTTATCCCGAAGTTACGCGTGTAATTTGCCGAGTTCCTTCAGCATAGTTCTCTCAAGCGCCTTGGTATACTCTACCTGACCACCTGTGTCGGTTTCGGGTACAGTCTCTGTATGAGTTATTTCCAGGGACACGTTCCCTGCAAGGACAATCCAATAAGCCCTCACAAGTTACCGCATCCGTCACTTCATACTGGCCCAGGAATATTTACCTGGTTCCCATCGACTACGCCTTTCGGCCTCGCCTTAGGGGCTGGCTAACCCTACGCAGATTAGCTTTACGTAGGAACCCTTGGTCTTTCGGCGAGAGTGTCTCTCACACTCTTTATCGCTACTCATGTCAGCATTCTCACTTCCGATACCTCCAGCCAACCTCACGATTGACCTTCACAGGCTTACGGAACGCTCCGCTACCGCTTGCTATGCAAGCCCTGATCTTCGGCACATGGCTTTAGCCCCGTTACATTTTCCGCGCAGGATCGCTTGATCAGTGAGCTGTTACGCTATCTTTAAAGGATGGCTGCTTCTAAGCCAACCTCCTGATTGTCAAAGCAATCCCACATCGTTTCCCACTTAGCCATAATTTGGGGGCCTTAGATGCAGGTTAGGGTTGTTTCCCTTTTCACCATGGACGTTAGCACCCACAGTGTGTCTGCCGAACAGTTCTCTTGGGTATTCGGAGTTTGGTTGAAATTGGTACCGCTCGCGCAGCCCGCATCCATCCAGTGCTCTACCCCCCAAGGAATACATTCGACGCTCTACCTAAATAGATTTCGCGGAGAACCAGCTATGTCTAGGTTTGATTGGCCTTTCACCCCTATCCACAAGTCATCCGAATCTTTTTCAACAGATATCGGTTCGGACCTCCAGTACATGTTACTGTACCTTCATCCTGCTCATGGATAGATCACCTAGTTTCGGGTCGTCATGCGACGAACTTAACGCTCTATTCAAACTCGCTTTCGCTACGCCTACACCTAACGGCTTAAGCTTGCTCGGCACATGAAGTCGCTGACCCATTATACAAAAGGTACGCCGTCACCCCGCTTGGGGGCTCCGACTGCTTGTAGGCTTCCGATTTCAGGATCTGTTTCACTCCCCTTGTCGGGGTGCTTTTCACCTTTCCCTCACGGTACTTGTTCACTATCGGTCGTAGAGGAGTACTTAGGCTTGGAGGGTGGTCCCCCCATGTTCAGACAGGATTTCACGTGTCCCGCCCTACTCGAGTCTCTTGCTGTTTGATGGCTACGGGACTGTCACCCGCTATGGTCGCCCTTTCCAGAGCGTTCGCCTTTATTTCACAAGAGCACTGGCCTGGTTCCCGTTCGCTCGCCACTACTAGGGAAGTCTCGGTTGATGTCCTTTCCTCCGGTTACTGAGATGTTTCAGTTCACCGGGTTTGCTTAATAAGCCTATGTATTCAGCTTATTATACCTTTCAACAACTAACTCATCTAACTACCCCCGAAGGGATAATCAAATGAGAGAGCCGTAAAGGTGGGTTTCCCCATTCGGAAATATGCGGATCAATGGGTGCTAGCGCCTCCCCGCATCTTATCGCAGCTTGCTACGTCCTTCATCGCCTCTCTACGCCAAGGCATCCGTCAGAAGCCCTTTAACGCTTGATCGTTCTCAATGAAACTTATGTTAACAACATCACAGCTAACCACCAGGCCCTTGTCTAAGGCGCACCCCCTAGGGGAGGATGCTGGCAGCGTGACAACATAAGAGTTTTAGATCTCACCGATCCGCCCCTTGGAAAGAAGTAGGAAACGGATGGTTGTACTGAGATCTTTTGTCAGACAATGTCTTCTCGGATATCTCCTAAAGCTATGAACATGCCGGAGAAACCCTTCATTTACAATTACAACCAGGGTCACAGACCCTGGACCCGTTAGTCATCCGAAGATAACCAACGAAACTTGCAACACATCGTAAGCAGCAGCACAACCAACCCTTAGCAGCTCATTCGAGCGCTGCAGGGTGGAGCCAGCCCGCATCTTTTTGCGAAGGCAAAAAGTGCAAAACGTAACCATGCGTCTGGCGACGCCAGGACGAATGTTAGTGAGGACTGGTGGAGCCAGACGGATTCGAACCGACGACATCCTGCTTGCAAAGCAGGCGCTCTACCAACTGAGCTATGGCCCCTTCGCCAAGACTAGCCTGGTAGGCCCGACAA
>NZ_FMTS01000013.1 GCF_900100255.1 Asticcacaulis taihuensis
GTCGAGCGGCGCCGACAGCTTGCCATCGGCCGCCAGTTCGTAATAGCGGAAGCGGCGCGGGCCGTCCGCGCCGGGATCGGCGGCATCGAGGATCAGCAGGGACTGGCCGTCGCGCCCCAGACCGGCCAGAAACGGCGCGAAGGTATGCGCCTTGGCGTCGATCTTGCGCGTCAGGATCGGCGTCCATTTGCCGTCCTTGCGCATCTCGATGCGGAAGGTTTCATCGAGATAGGTGTAGGTGGCCCGAACCGTCGGCTGGCCACTGGCATCGGTCAGCCAGTCATCGACATAGCTGCCGATCCGGTCGAGATCGCCGCCCTTGTCATCGACGATCCGTCCCCGGCCGGTATCCGGATCGACCCGCCACAGATAGACGCGCTGCGCCACCTGACCGGCGATCGACTTGTCGCGCAGTTCAAGGAACGGCCCCACCAACTGCATCTTGCCGTCCACTGTCACCGCCTTCGGCAAACCTAGCGGCATATGGTCGTAATAGTCACCAGCCATTTTCTCGCCGAGGCTTATGGATTGCTTGGTTCGCAGATCGACAATCGTACCGGCATCATGCGACCGAACGCCGTAATCGGCGCAGGCCGGCGGGGTTATAGCATGCGAGATCAATAACCCGGTAATGCCTTCGTGCGGTTTATTCTGGCCGTTGGAATAGGATGGGGCCTCTTCCTCAATACGAAATGCCAAATCCGACACGGCCTGCGCCGTTTTAAATGCCTTGTCCATACCTGACGGGCAAGTGCTGCGCACGGCGGTATCAGTTGCCGACAATATAATATGATCATTGCCAAGCCAGCTGATCCCCGAAATAGGGTCTTCGCTGAGGCGTATGGTCTTATCGCTGCCGTCAACTACATTGTAAATCGTGAGCAGATGCTGCCCGCCCTTACGGGTGACGAAGGCGAAGCGGCTGCCATCGTCGGACAACGTAATCTGTTCTATGCGTGGAGATTGGGTGAAAACCTCAAGCGGGGGCGGTGGCACTTCACTTGCCGGCTTGGGACGCAGAGAACCCTTGACGATGACTTCGGTCGTATTGGTCTGAGCCATGGCCGCTGGTGCCGCCAGCCACAATGCGATGGCAAGCGCTGTAAGACAATTACGCATGAAACTTCCCCCGATTGTTATTTTAAGGCATTATCATCACAGTTGTGCATTTCTGACAATCGAGAAACGCGCACCGTTTCGTCACATGAACGCGTTAACGCTAAACCTTCACGGTCCGCTTAGGGTTGCCATGTAATATATCCACAGGGGAAAATGGAAACCAGTGAGTTGAGGTATAATGGCCTTGCGTATCAAGGGCTTGCATAAGGATTTCGCGGAGCGGGCCGGCCGGGCCAGACGCCTGCTGGCGAATGTCAGGTTTGAACTGGCGCTGCTGGGGCTGTTGCTGCTCACCGCCGCTGCCGTCATCTGGCAGGACCAGATTCTGCTGCGTACCACGCACTTTACACCGGCCAGCACCGCCTCAAACAGTCACCTGGTCTTTTCCGATGCCGATTCCGGCGGCAAGACGGTGGTGCGAAGCACCGGGCCTCTGGCCTGGGATTGCGATCTGCGCGCCGGCAACCCGTATCCCTATTGTGGTTATGAACTGTTCGTCGATCGCAATCGCGGCACGCACGGTCTGAACCTGACCCATATGCGCACGCTTGCCATCACCCTCATGTACGAGGGACAGGCGACATCGTTCCGGGTGCATCTGAAAAATTTCGACCCGCATTACAGCCGCGCCACGGATGATGACACACCGAAATATCTGCGCGTAGAGGCCGACACCACGCCCGGCAAGTGGCAGCGGACGAGTTTCGTGCCCGATGATTTCGGCGTGGCTGACTGGTGGCTGCGCAAGTACAAACTGGCCCCGCAGTACGGCCGGCCGCAGTTCGACAATATCACCTCGATCATCATCGAAACCGGCTCCGAGGCGCCTTTGGGACCGCACGCCTTCCGGATAAAGGACATCGAGATAAGGACCGCGATCATGAGCGACGCGCAGTGGTATTCGCTGCTGCTGGGGCTGTGGATACTGATGATCGTCGCCTATCTCGGCTACCGGCTCAGCAATCTGCGCCGGGCCTTAAGCGAACGCCGGACTCTGGAAGCCCTGGCCCTGCGTGAGGCCCAGGAGGCAGCGCGTCACGATCACCTGACCAAGGTGCTGAACCGCCGGGGTATCACCGAACGCTTCGAGGAATTGCGCCGGGCGCGGCGTGAGGCGGCCATGACCGTCATCCTGATCGATATCGATCACTTCAAGGCGCTGAACGACAGCTTTGGCCATGACTATGGCGACCAGGTTCTGGCCCAGATCGCCGGGGTGATCAGCCGCAATGTGCGCGGCGTCGATCTGGTGGCGCGCTGGGGCGGCGAGGAGTTCGTGGTGGTCTGTGCGGGCATTGACCGGCGCGGCGCGCAGCGGGTTTCGGAAAAGATCCGCGAGTGCATCGAGAGTTTCGACTTCGGTGAGGGCGGGCGGATCACCGCCAGTTTCGGCATCCACTGGTCGAACGCACCGGAAACCGAACTGTCGCAGATGGTGGCCCTGGCCGATATCGCGCTCTATGCCGCCAAGGCCGGCGGGCGGAACTGTGTCCGCCTGCACCGCCCGACGATGAAGGCAGCCTGATCAATCGCCCGGATAGCGCGGGGCGCCGGTGATCAGTTCCCACAGCCCGCCCAGTGCCCGGCACGCGCCACCGAAGGCAAACAGGAGCAGGAAGGTCGTCACGGCCAGTTCCAGCGGTACAGGCACGGGCTTGAGCAGGAAGGCATGCACACGCTGGAAGAACTGGGCGACATTATCGACCCGGACGGCATCCGCGACAGGAGATGATGTCCAGACCCAGCTAAAAAGACCCAGAACAGACAAACCTATGGCCATGTCGATCACGCCGCGCAGGCGCACACCCCGCGGCCAGGTCAGCACAGCGGCACCGAACAGCACCACGGCGCTGAAATAGGCGAGTACCGGCCAGTAGAGCGCGGCCTTGAGCGCCGGCCAGTCGACCTGAGCCAATCGGCCGGGATCGACATGCAGGCCGGCATAATCGACCGGGATGGGCTTGAGGCCAAAACTGAGGATTCCCACCCACCACAGGATGAATACCACGCCGGCCACGATAGCGCCGACACCGCGCCCGGCCGAGGACTGGCGCAGGGTCCAGCCCTGATAGGCATAATCACGCGCTTCGGCGCGATAGGGCGCGCCCTTCTGCCACTTGTCGAATGACTCGCTGATATCTCCCCAATCCCAGATGGGAAAGTCGAGAAAGCGCAAGTCACGCACCCGCCAGGTCTTGAAATAATCGATGCTGATGCCCTTGCGTTCGATGATCCAGGCGGCGACCGTGGCAAAGCCGATCAGGGTCATGACGCCGGTGAGGCCCGAGCCGAGGGCGGTGCCGAATGCCTGGGCGGGATTGGCGCCACCCACGATGCGGCCGAAGAAGACGATCGCCGAGATGGCGATCTCGATGATTACGGCCAGTCGCACGGCGAAGATCCAGAACGGATAGAGGGCCGGGCCGACGCTGTATTGCGGCCCGTCGCGGTAACGCGCGGCGACGACGATCGGATGGCCGAAATCGCGCAGCACCTGTTCGGTCTCGTCGGGCGTGAGCGGGCGGCCGAGTTCGCTTTCCTTCGCCTCGATGCGCGTTAGGATCTCGTCACGCAGTTCGGCGATGATGTCCTCGCGTTTCGCCCTGGGAAGAAGCCGCGACACGGCCCTTAAATAGTCTTCCAGCATGTCCATTTTGAACCCCTTTAAACCGCTTTTCCCGTTATTTTCTCAAGCGAGGCGCTGATAGCTTGCCATTCACCGATTAGCCGTTCCAGCATGATCTCGCCGGCCGGGGAGAGAACATAGAACCGCTTCTTGCGCTTCTCTTCCTCGCGCCATTCACTGACCAGCAGCCCCTGCGCTTCCAGCCGGCGCAGCAGCGGATAAAGGGTGCTTTCCTCCATATCGAGACCATCCTCGGCCAGGGCCTGGCGCAGGGTATAACCGTAGCGCTCCACCCTGAGCCGGGCGAGCACCGCCAGACTGAGCGATCCGCGCCGCAACTCTGCGCGCAAACTCTCGAAAAGATCGCTTTCACCGTCCATATAGCCTGCGTCTCGTATAGTATGCGTTGTACACTGTATGTTGCACAGTATGTATGATGCAGTATGTTTTGTCAATAGCGGCTCACCGATACGTTAATTGCCGGGCGCCGGCGGGCCTGTTAGCTTCGGGCATATTTTACAGGGGGTGTATATGATCAGGGGTACATTATCGGGTCTGGCGCTGTGGCTGGGTGTTGTCATCACCGGGTCCGCGGCGGCGTCTCCCCTTGTCATGAAGGTCGACGACGCGGTGTATAGCGTCGATCCACGCACCCTGAGCATCGAGGCGCAATTGCCCGATGGCACGGTGGTGACTGTTATGCCGCCGCTCTATCCCACGCAGGACATTAAGGTCATCGATGACGTCGCAATGAGCCGTCACTGGACCGACAGCACCGGCCACGATCTGGTCCTCACAGCGGAAGGCCATGCGCTGCGACTCACCATAAGCGGCAAGGCGGGCGAAGACCTGGTCTGGAACCTGCCGCCGGCAGCGGACGGCACCTGGCTGGTGCCGGACGGGGAGGGGATGGCCTTTACGGTCAGCGATCCTTTCTGGCGCGCGGCCTATGCCAAAGAGCACTGCCTGGGCGGCACCACGGCGCTGTCATTTCCGGCCTGGAGCTACCTGACAGAAAGCCGCGCCGTGACCTATGCCCTGGCCGATGGTCTGCAATCGAAACTGTGCCTGCATGATCAGGACGGCCTGCAGGCGCGGATGAAACATGCGTTCGGCCCTGGCGCGGAAAAGATCGAGCTTCTGTTCGCCATCCGGCCGCCGGAACCGCTGGCCCCGGCGCTGTTCTACCGGGAGATGCTGAAGGGGCGCGGTCAGTTCAAGTTCTTTGCCGACAAGGCGGTGCCTGACCTGCCGCGGCTGTTTGGCGCGCCGCACGCCTATGTCTGGGGTGACGGCCGCGACATGGCGTTTCTCGATGACCTGAAAGCCTTGGGCATCGACCGCATCCTGCTGGCCTACGATCAGGACGAACGGACCGGCAAATTCGTGGTCACGCCCGATTATCTCAAAAAGGCGGCCGGCATGGGCTATCTGGCCGGGCCATATGAGTCCTTCGATAACGGCCAGCCGGCAGCTACGGCCGACACACCTGTGGCGATCTGGCCGGGTGATCTCTATCCGAAGGGGTGCGTCATCGAGGCCGACGGCAAGCCGAAAACGGGCTTCGCCAATCGCGGCTGCTATATGTCGACTGAGGCGATTGCGCGCTATCCGGGACCGTTTATTCCCGGCCAGCGCTATGCCCGCCATATCAAGGACGGCGTGAGCCATGTCTTTATCGATGTTGATGCCTTCGGCGATTTCTTCGAGGACCACAGCCCCGATCACCCGATGACCATGGCGCAGGACCGCGCCAATCGCCTCAAGCGCTTGGGGCTGGCGATCAGTCAATATAAACTGGTGCTGGGGTCGGAGAGCGTCACCGCCTGGGCCACGGGCGTGACACACTATTCCCACGGCACGGCGCAGGCCCATTCCGCCGCCATCTGGCCGATGCACAAGAACCCGGATTTCGGCGGTTACTGGCCGCCGGAACGCCCGCCGATGTTTTTCAGGCCCGTGACGCCGACGCAGGACGAGGCGCGCGCGCTCTTTGGCGCGTCGGACCGCCTGCCGCTGTTCGAGGCCGCCTTTCATGATTCGGTGGTGTCGGTGGATCGCTGGGAGTTCGGCCTGATGAAGATCGCCGGCGAGGAGCGGACCCGATTCGCCCGGTCATTGCTCTACGGTACGCCGACCATGTGGAACCTCGACCGCCGCGAATTGGTGCGCGTTGGTCCGTGGCTGAAGGCGGCAGAGGACGATTTCCGCCAGGCGCATGGCGTGGAGGCGCCGGTGGCCCTGACCGGGTTTCAGTGGCTGACGTCGGATCGCCTGGTCCAGCAGGCCAGCTATGCCGATGGCCGGGTGCTGATCGCCAACTACGGCAGCACGACCTGGCAGGGACTTGATGCCGATTGCGTACGCCTGACGTTGCCGGGGCAGGCGGCGGTCGATATGTGTCCGCCGGCGGCCCCACCGCCCTATAAACAGGGCGCAGCTCCACATTGAAAATTTAGCGCCCGGCGGCGGCTAATGGCTGTCCGTTTTACCGCGGCCCGATGTCGGGCGCGGCCATTTCCGGGGCTTCCATTGCTGACCGATTATGTATCTCCGCCGCTTTTGTGCGGTATCATCCTGATCGGCGCGCTGGCGTTGTTCATCAGCGACAAGGTGCGCCACGACCTGATCGCCCTGTCGGCGCTGTTTGCCTGCCTGGCTACGGGCCTGGTGAAATTTGGCGACGCCCTGAAAGGGTTTGCCGATCCGGCGGTCGTTACCGTAGCGGCCGTTCTGGTGGTGGGGCGCGCGCTGGAATTGACCGGCGTGGCCGGTTGGGTGGCGCGTTCGGTCATTCCGGAAAAGGCCGGCTTCACCGCGCGCCTGACCATGCTGCTGATCGGCGGCTGTTTCCTGTCCGCCTTCATGAATCATATCGCCGCGCTGGTCATCATGATGCCGCTGGCCACCGAACTGGCGCGGCAGAGCAAGAAACAGGTGGGGACGGTGCTGATGCCGCTCTCCTTCGCCACCATGATCGGCGGTATGACGACCCTGATCGCCACGCCGCCCAACATGATCCTGTCGTCCTTCCGCGAAAAGGCCCTTGGGGCGCCGTTCGGCTTCTTCACCATGACGCCGGTAGGGCTGGCGGTCTGCGCGGTGGGGCTGACCTATCTGATCCTGCTGGGCTGGCGCCTGCTGCCGCACCGCAAGGGCAATGAGATGACGGCCGATTCGCCCTGGCGGGTGCTGGAACTGCCGCTCGACGCGCGCAAGGTGCTGGTCCGGGAGGATATTTCCCGGCAATTACGCCAGACCCGGACGCGCATACTGGGGCTTCTCAGGCGTAACCAGACGATTAAATGGCCGAAGAACAACCGCGTGCAGTCGGGCGATCGCCTGCTGCTGATCTCGCGGTCGCTGCCGGCGGAGATACGCGAAACGATCGATTTCCTGCGCGGCAAGGAAACGGCGGAGCCGGGACATGTGACGGCGCGCCTGATGGTGCCGCATAATTCGCCCCTGATCGGAGAAACGCACGACGCGGTAAAATCGCACAGCAGTGGGGGGCTGGAAGTGGTGGCCGCAGGGCCGCGCGCCGCCACCCTGCGCTGCGCGCTCTCGGTGGTGCCGATCCAGAGCGGCGACCAGTTGTTCGTCAGCGGCCCGCCTGAGGATATCGCGCGTTTCGCCGCCAATGAACGTCTGATCGAACTTGACCGGCGCGATTCCATCCCCGTGAACCTGCGCACGGCGATACAGACCGTGGCGATCTTCGCGGCGGCGATCCTGCTGGTGATCTTCACCGATGTGCCGCCGTCTTTAAGTTTCCTGGGTGCTGCGGCCTTGATCGCGGCCCTGCGGCTGATTCCGAAGGAAGAGGTCTATAATTCGATCGACTGGAGCATTCTGGTCCTGCTGGCGGCGATGATTCCGGTGGGCGGCAGTTTTGAGACTTCCGGTGCGGCTGATTTCATCGCCAAAAGCGTCGGCGGGGTCATGACCGGTTTTCCGCTGCCCCTGGCCATTGCCGCCATGTGCGCGCTCACCCTGTGCCTGACCATTCTGCTCAATAATGTGGCGACGGCGGTGATCATGGGCCCGCTGGCGATCCAGTTGGCGCAGTTGCTGCATGTGCAGCCCGATGCCATGCTGCTGGCGGTGCTGGTGGGCACATCGTGCGATTTCCTTACCCCCATCGGCCACCAGAATAACCTGCTGATCATGGGGCCGGGTGGCTACCGGTTCAGTGACTATTCGCGGGTGGGGGCATTGATGTCGCTACTGGTAATCGCCACCACGGCCGTGGTGCTCAGTCTTCAGTACGGCTAGACCATTGAATCCATTGCACGTTCTAAAAATGTTCCAAAATGCGATCGGAACATATTGCGAACATGGAACAAATGGGGTACGCATTAATCCTCACGACGATGAAAACAAGCCCCGCGGGCGGGGAATCGTGACATAGGAGGGTTTGGTTATGTCATCTCAGGCGGTATTGAAATTGGTAGGCAAGAACGAAGGTGAAAAGCAGCGCGCCCTGGAAGCGGCGCTGGCGCAGATTGACCGCGCATTCGGCAAGGGCTCGGTGATGAAGCTGGGCTCGAACGGCAAGGTTCAGGAGATCGAATCCGTTTCCACCGGTTCGCTGGGCCTGGATATGGCGCTGGGTATCGGCGGCCTGCCCAAGGGGCGTGTCATCGAAATCTACGGGCCGGAATCGTCGGGCAAGACGACCCTGGCCCTGCATACCGTGGCCGAAATCCAGAAGCTTGGCGGTACGGCGGCGTTTGTCGATGCCGAGCACGCGCTTGACCCGACCTATGCGCAGAAGCTGGGCGTCAATCTCGATGATCTCCTGGTGTCGCAGCCGGATAATGGCGAGCAGGCGCTTGAAATCACCGATACTTTGGTTCGCTCCGGCGCCGTCGATATCGTGGTTGTCGATTCGGTGGCGGCGCTGACGCCGCGCGCCGAAATCGAAGGCGACATGGGCGACAGCCTGCCGGGTCTGCAGGCCCGTCTGATGTCGCAGGCCCTGCGCAAGCTGACCGGCTCTATCTCCAAGTCGAAATGCATCGTCATCTTCATCAACCAGATCCGCATGAAGATCGGCGTCATGTATGGCTCGCCGGAAACGACGACCGGCGGCAATGCCCTGAAGTTCTACGCCTCGGTCCGGCTCGATATCCGCCGCACCGGCGCCATCAAGGTGCGTGACGAGAACATCGGCAACAGTGTCAAGGTCAAGGTGGTCAAGAACAAGATCGCGCCGCCGTTCCGCGAAGTCGAGTTCGACATCCTGTTCGGTGAAGGTATTTCCAAGATCGGTGAAATCATCGACCTCGGCGTCAAGGGCGGTATCGTCGAGAAGTCGGGCTCCTGGTATTCCTATAACTCGACCCGTATTGGTCAGGGCCGCGACAATGCCCGCGATTTCCTCAAGGCCAATCCGGATATGGCCAAGGAAATCGAAATGGGTATCCGCAAGAAAACCGCCGCCATCTCCGAGGAGATGCTGGGCGCGCCGGAGCCGGATGCCAATGATGGCGATGAATCGCTGTAAGGCATCAGCAGTTGAGACATGATCGGGTTGGGCCGGTCCCAAACCGCCGGTCCGCCGGCCCGGTCAGAGAAAGACGCCCCGCAACGGGCGTCTTTTTTGTTGATCTCTCCCTCTTGGAGGGGGAGGTGGCGCGCAGCGCCGGAGGGGGTAACTAACGGCACAATTTTCAAGCTCCCCTCCAGATGGTTGAAGCCTTAAGTCTCGACATATCGCAAAAAATAGTCCGGCCTGCGCAAAGGTCTTTGCGCTTGTGTGTAACCCCCTCTATATAGCGGTCTTTATTTTCAAGAACCGAAGACACTCATGCCGTCCTTAAACCAGATACGTCAGACCTTCCTCGATTACTTTGCCAAGCAGGGCCATGAGGTCGTTTCGTCCTCATCGCTCGTACCGCATAACGATCCGACCCTGATGTTCACCAATGCCGGCATGGTGCAGTTCAAGAACGTCTTCACCGGCGCGGAAACGCGACCCTATAACCGCGCCACCACCTCGCAGAAATGTGTGCGTGCCGGTGGCAAGCACAATGACCTTGATAATGTCGGTTATACGGCGCGCCATCATACCTTCTTCGAGATGCTGGGGAATTTCTCCTTCGGCAACTATTTTAAGGCCGAGGCGATCGAATTTGCTTGGAAGCTGATCACCGAGGACTATGGCATCGACAAAAACCGCCTGATGGCGACCGTCTATATCGATGACGATGAAGCCTTCGACCTGTGGAAGAAGATTGCCGGCCTGCCGGAATCGAAAATTGCCCGCATTGCCGGGTCGGATAACTTCTGGTCGATGGGCGATACCGGTCCGTGCGGCCCATGCACCGAAATCTTCTTCGATCATGGCGACCATATCTGGGGCGGTCCTCCGGGCACGCCGGAGGAAGACGGTGACCGCTTCGTCGAGATCTGGAACCTCGTTTTCATGCAGTTCGACCAGTCGGCCGATGGCACGCGCGTCAGCCTGCCCAAGCCGTCGATCGACACCGGCATGGGCCTGGAACGCGTCGCCGCCGTGCTTCAGGGCGTGCATAACAATTACGATATCGACCTGTTCCAGACCCTGATCCGTGCTTCGGAATCGGCCACCGGCGTCAAGGCGGAAGGCGACAGCCTGCCGTCGCATCGCGTCATCGCCGATCATCTGCGTTCGTCGTCCTTCCTGATCGCCGATGGCGTGACGCCGTCGAACGAAGGCCGCGGCTATGTCCTGCGTCGCATCATGCGCCGGGCCATGCGCCATGCCTATCTGCTGGGCGCGCAGGAGCCGCTGCTGCACAAGCTGGCACCGACCCTGGTATCGGAAATGGGCGGCCACTTCGGCGAACTGAAGCGCGCCGAGGCCACGATCGTCGAGACCCTGCGCCAGGAGGAAGAACGCTTCCGCCGCACGCTCGGCCGCGGCATGACCCTGCTTGATGAGGCGACGCGCGACCTGAAAGAGGGCGACATGCTGAGCGGCGAAACTGCCTTCAAGCTGTATGATACCTATGGTTTCCCGCTCGACCTGACCCAGGATGCCGTGCGCGCCAAGGGCCTGAGCGTCAATCTCGACGGCTTCGAGCACGCCATGGAAGCACAGAAGGCGCGCGGCCGCGAAAACTGGACGGGTTCGGGTGAAAAGGCGCAGTCGGCTGAATGGTTCACCATCAAGGAGGCCATCGGCGCGTCGGAATTTGTTGGTTACGAACATCTCGAAGCCCAGGCTCATGTGCAGGCACTGCTGCTGGATGGCCAGCAGGTGAGCGAGGCCCTGGCCGGTGACACGGTCGAGGTCGTCTTCGAGAAGACCCCCTTCTATCCGGAAGGCGGCGGCCAGGCCGGCGATACCGGTACGGTCGAACTGCTCCATGGCACGGGCGTGATCAGGGATACTTACCGTCAAGCCGGAGATCTGATCGTCCATCAGCTTGAGATCACCGAAGGCACGCTGAAACCCGGCGACAAGGTCGAACTGAAGGTCGATGCTGAAAAGCGCCACACCACGCGCTCGAACCATTCGGCGGCGCACCTGCTGCACGCCGCGCTCAAGCACGTTCTGGGGCCGCATGTGGCGCAGAAGGGGCAACTGGTCGATGCTGACCGGATGCGTTTCGACTTCAGCCATGGCGCGCCGCTGACCGATGACGAGATCGCGCGCATCGAGGCCGAGGTCAATGCCGTGATCCTGCAGAACCAGGCCGCCTCCACCAGGCTGATGTCGCCGGAAAAGGCGATCGAAGCCGGCGCCGTGGCGCTGTTCGGTGAAAAGTACGGTGAGGAAGTCCGCGTTCTGGCGCTCGGTCATGCGCTGGAAGGCGAGGGGGATTATTCTGTCGAACTGTGCGGCGGCACCCACGTCTCGCGCACCGGCGATATCGCCCTGTTCAAGATCATTTCCGAAGGCGGCGTGGCCGCCGGTATCCGCCGGATCGAAGCCTTCACCGGCGAAGCGGCGCGCCAGTACCTGCTGGGGCAGGCCGGCGTGGCGCAATCGCTGGCGGATCAGTTCAAGGTGCCGGTAGCGCAGGTCGAGGCGCGAGTCGAAGCCCTGATCGCCGAGCGCAAGCGCCTGGAAAAGGAACTTTCCGAAGCCAAGCGCGCCCTGGCAGTGGGCGGTGGCGGCGCGGCGTCCGGTCCGGAAGAGATTAATGGCACCAGGGTCATTGCTCGTGTGCTGGAAGGCGTCGGCGGCAAGGATCTGCGTCCGCTGGCCGAGGACTTCAAGAAATCGGTCGGCAGCGGCATCGTGGCCCTGGTCGGCAAGCTGGACGGCAAGGCGGCAGTCACCGTGGCGGTGACGCCCGACCTGATGGCGAAGTTCAACGCTGCCGAACTGGCCAGGGCGGCGGTGATCGCCATGGGCGGCCAGGGCGCCGGCGGCAAGCCGGACTTCGCCCAGGGTGGCGCACCGGACGATTCCAGGGCCGATGAGGGGCTGGCGGCGGTCAAGGCGCTGATTTAACCCGTAGCCACTGCCGATGAAAGTGATACCCTGTCTGGAAACGGACAGGGTATTTTCTTATGAATAGACTATTGGGCAAGACCGCCTTTATAACCGGCGCGGCCAGCGGAATTGGCGCCGCCATCGCCGAAGCCTTCGTGGCGGAAGGCGCCTTTGTCGTGA
Organism: Asticcacaulis taihuensis; assembly: GCF_900100255.1. Classification (GTDB taxonomy): domain Bacteria; phylum Pseudomonadota; class Alphaproteobacteria; order Caulobacterales; family Caulobacteraceae; genus Asticcacaulis; species Asticcacaulis taihuensis. Next base: position 12,357 of record NZ_FMTS01000013.1, read on the forward strand.
TCGGCGACATCAACGCGGAAACAGGCACGGCGCGGGCGGCGGCATTGGGTCCGAACGCGCGTTTCATGCGTCACGACGCCACCGACGAGGCGCAGTGGGCGGCGGTGATGGCCGCCATCGTGGCCGAGTACGGCGGGCTCGATGTGCTGGTCAATAATGCCGGCATAACCGGCACGGAAAGCGGCCGTCCGCATGATCCGGAGCATACCAGCCTGGATGACTGGCACCGGGTGATGCGCATCAATCTCGACAGCGTTTTCCTGGGCTGCAAGCACGCCATCCAGGCCATGCGCGCCACCGGCCGTGGCGGTTCGATCATCAATATGTCGAGCCGCTCCGGCCTTGTGGGGGTGCCGAAGACGGCGGCCTATGCCGCCAGCAAGGCCGCCATCCGCAACCACAGCAAGACGGTGGCGCTCTATTGCGCCGAGCAGAACCTGGGTATCCGCTGCAATTCGCTCTATCCGGCCTCGATCCGCACCCGGATGTGGGACGCCATGATCGACAGCGCCGATGACGAAAAGCAGTTGCTGGCCAATATGCCGCTGCATCGCTTCGGCCGGCCGGACGAGGTGGCGGCGGTGGCGATCCTGCTGGCTTCCGATGAGGCGACCTATATCACCGGTTCGGAATTCAACATCGATGGCGGCATACTGGCCGGCACGGCTACATCACCGAAGTGATATATTGGTAAAGCGCCCAGGCGCCGAAGCCGACAAACAGCAGGCTGGCGACGATCCGCACCCATTTCAGCGGCACGTATTTCATGATCTTATCACCAAAGATGACGGCGGGGACATTGGCGATCATCATGCCGAGTGTCGAGCCGGCGACGACCATCAGGATGTTGTTGTATTCGGCGGCCAGGGCGATGGTGGCGAACTGGGTCTTGTCGCCCATCTCGGCCAGGAAGAACATGATCGTGGTGGTGACGAAGGCGCCATAGTCCTTTTTCACCGCGCCCTCATCGTCATCCACCTTGTCGGGCACCAGAATCCACAGGCCAAGCCCGATAAAGGAGAGGGCGAGGATCAGCGGCATCCAGGCTTTCAGGGCTGTGTGCATGAGCAGGGTGCCGCCGAAGGCCGCCAGGGCATGGTTGGCGAGCGTGGCCACCAGTATGCCGAAGACAATGGGGACGGACTTGCGGTAACGCGCCGCCAGAATCAGCGACAGGATCTGGGTCTTGTCGCCGATTTCGGAGACGGCGACGAGCAGGGTGGAATGGAGGAAGGCGTCGAGGGGGAGGGACACTTAAGGGCTTCAGTTCTGATCGGGCGCAAGGTTCAAGACATACGGCGCCATGCAGCGGCGCCCGATCAAAGGCGACGCACGACACCGCAGGTCTCACCTTGTCCGGCTGCCCGGACCGCTGACGCCATACCGATGCCCGGTAAGTGTGTTGACGGCAGCCCTCACTGACGTGAGGCGGTTACTCCCCTGAAGGATGAGGCGCTTATAGCGGCTTTCAGCTTGCCGTCAAGAGCAGGGCCAGCGCGGAGAGCGTGAACAGGCTGATCAGGGTCGATTGCGCCACTGAACGTGCGGCGCCTTCGAACCACAGGCCGTACATCTTCGACTGGATGAAAACGCTGACCGCCGTGGGCGTGGCCGCGAGAAAGACGAAGACGCGGAAGGTCAGCGGATCGACGTGCAGCAGCGTCAGGACAAGGGCGACCAGCGCCGGGGCCAGCAGAATCTTGCCGATAATCGCGGCGGCGCTGGCGGCATCGGGCCGGATCAGGTTTGATGCCGGCATCATGCCCAGCATCCCGCCCAGCGCCACCAGGGCGACGGGCGGCCCGGAATGGCCGAGCATATCGAGCGCGTTTTCGATGGCCGGCGGGAAATGGAAGCCGATCGCCATGCAGAACACGCCGATCAGGGCGCCGATGACCGTCGGGTTGCGGGCGGTATTGATGAGCGCCATCTTCACCGTGTGGCCGGATGCCTTTGCGAGCCCGGCGCAGCCGAGGCTGAACAGGATCAGGAAATCGGCGGCCACAACCAGCGGGCCGGTCTGGGAGACGGCCGGGCCGAACAGGCTGATGGCGATGGGGATGCCTAAGAAAGCGGAATTATTGATGAAACCGGCCATGCCGGCGGCCACGGAGTCGTCGGCCCTGGCCTTCAGCCCGCGCGCGGCGATGATGACGCACAGGGCCGTGACGATCATGGCCGCGATATAGGCCAGAAGCGGCAAGGTGAGGGCAGGCTGGAAGGGCGGCAGTTTGGCGAAGCTCGTCACCAGCCAGCACGGAAAGGCCAGCCAGTAAAAATAAGCGGAGAGGCCGTCGAGCCCCTGGGCATTCAGACGTTTCAGCTTCACCAGCAGGGCGCCGAGGCCGATAAAGGCGAAGAAAACAAGGACGCGGATCAGGGTATCGAGCATACGGCTTCATGCGCTCTAAACCACCGCGCGGCAAGTGCGGTCAGGTGGCCCGGCTCAAATACTTGCCCCCTCTCCCTGCGCAGCGAGGAGAGCCGGGCGGCCGGTGCCGACGGGAAACAAGCCGCACAGCGGCGCAGGTGACCGGGTGAGGGGCCGGCATCCACCAGAGAAAAGCCCCTCACCCGACGATCTGCGGCTTCGCCTTGCTCGTCGTCCTCTCCCCGCTACGCAGGGAGAGGGGAAGTAAAAGGGGGGGGGGCAACATGAGCCGCTCTAACCGGATCGGGGCGGCGGGCCGCGCCGCGGTGGGATGGGAATTTGCGCCGGTTGCGCCGCGACCCGTTTTCTGAGGGGCAGTTCGGCGCGGGCGGCTTCAAAGTCGTCGGTCAGGTCAGTATAGATGACCTTTGGCATAGCCGGCATTGTGCTGGATGTCTGGCCGGAGGTTGCGGCCTGCGGAGCAGGCGTTTCAATGGCTTTTTGTGCTGCCTCCCACCAATGGCCCAGACCTTGGCGGCGTTCTTTGCTCCATTTCAGCGTGCTCGCCAGGGAAACCTGCGCCTTGATCGCCGCTTCTTCATGGGCGGCGCGTTCGGCATCCAGCTTGCGTGGCTCTGACTTCTGGCGCTCGGCGCGGTCGCAACGGCTGTAGACGCGCTCGATCACGGCGGCCACGCGCAAGGCGCGCTCGACGCCCGGCAGGTCTTCGGGATCGTCCATGGCGGTGAGTTTACGCAGCATCCGGTCGGCAAAGGCGCGCAAAAGTGCGCGCCGTTCCTCCGGGGTTAGTTGCTGCTGTGCTGTGCGGTCATCGAGGGACATCCGGATAGGATGCACCGGGAAAGTGGAGCGGGGATAGATTTCCGATTATGGCCATCGCGGTAGATTTAAGGTAATCCAAAAGGTAGCAACAGCGACTTCGCACGAACGAATTGCCTTAGATATCCAAGCTCCGAAGTCAAACCGTCCGTCTGGCTATACACTGTTGACAGCCTCTTCATAGGCTTTTGGGAGTTGTTCTATCCATCCGTCCGGCATGTCGAACACAAGCTTAAGAATATGATCGCCTGGCTCCAAATTTTCATCACTGGTTTTCGAAATGATCCAGTCCGGAATTTTGAAAAGCTCCTCCAGTTGACGCCCCGCTATGCCGAAAAACAGCTTTTGAACCTTCTCAAAATGGGGGGGCGGCTTCACGAACCGAACGACCTCTTCGGTCTTGAGGAGATGCTCAGCGGCGTCGATAATAAATTGCGCCATCTGTAAGATGTCTTTTTCTAAGCCTGACTGACCGGGTGGCCCCCAAGCCTCGATAAGCCCGACTGTGCCCGCAAGTTTGATTGCCTCAACTTGATTAATGATATTGCGCATTTGGATTTGAGTCCAAGTCGCAAAATCATCGCTTTCAATTCGGGCGACAGGGAGGGCATAAAAGCCGCGTTTCAACGCCTCATATTTGAATTTTATTGGGCCAAATCCGATTCGCAGAAGCTCTGCGGTGAGGTTATATTCCCAAAACCGCGGCTTATCCAAAACGATCTGGCGGGCAAGCGAGAGCTTGTCGCAAAGTCTTTGAGCCGCTCTCGATCTGCCCGTTCCCGAAAAGTCACGTCCGTTTTCCCGAGGCCGTCCGCAATCTTCCTGGTATGGGATTGCTTCCATTCGAAGAGCAACTCGGCCGAAAAGGAATTAGGATCGTCATCGACTTTCTTGTGACAGGTCCGGCAAAGCCATATCCCGTTGGCTTCCTGGCTCCGTTCGGCGTCGGTCATTACCCGAACATAGCGGGCCGAACCTTCATTGGCGCCGTAAATATGAGCCGCCTCTCCGACCGTGCTGAACTGCCTGTCATTGCTGGCCGGCCCCATTGTCAACGCGAAGCAATCTGGAGCCGAACAATGGTTACCGGCACGTTTGGCCAAGATTTCAACAACTCTCCTTGTAAACTCAGCCGTCAATTTCACCACCCATCTTCCATCTACATGCGGTTATTCCGTATATTACAACATCGAATTATGGTCACAGGTTATCAATCGCACAATTCTTTTCAAAGAAAGCAAGAAGCCCCACCACCCCGCCGCAAGTGCGGCGCGGTCCCCCTTCCCACCAGAGGTGGGGAGGTATAAGGAAGGGGCGAGCCGGTGCTACCATCCCAATTTCCCCGCGCGTGGGGTGATCCGTACTTTCGTCGGTTATTGGTCCGATATCGACCAAGGGGCGGCCATTGGCAGGCGGCCGTTATCCCGGTCCGCGGTGTGCCCATCCGGCGGTTTTCCTGCGGCAAGCCATTGCCTCATATTTATAATCCGGCGGTCTTTCCCCGATTAAAAAAATAGCGCCGGTCGATTACAGTCGATGCGACCAACGGGTGCTCAGTGCGCGCCGTTCGCTTTCTGACGAAAAGGAAACGCCATGAAAATCGCATTCACGAAAATCGCCGTATTGGGCCTGTCCTCCGCCGTGTTGCTGAGCGGATGCGCAACGGACGGTGTGGGCAGCGGGGCACTGATCGGGGGTGTGGGCGGTGCGGCGGTAGGCGCTGCCACCGGCAATGATGCTGTCAAGGGCGCGGTGGTTGGCGCTGTCGCCGGCGCTGTCATCGGCTATGTGGTCGAGCAGGGCAAGAAGCGTGAAGTTTACAGTGATGGCCGCGGCAATAAATATTGGGTGGATGACAACGGCGAGCGGCATTACACGAACTGACGCTGCCGTTCCAGCGCCTGAATCATTTCCACGCGTTTAAGATGCCTTCCGTTTTCGAACTCAGCGTTGTTGGGGTGGGCATTTTAAAGAAAGTAAGAAACCCCACCACCATTGCTGCGCAATGGTCCCCCTCCCCGACAAGCGGGGAGGTACAGGGAAGGGCTTAACCCGCCGGGGTTTCGGGTTTGGGTTCCATATCCGGGGTGGGCAGGCCAATATGGACCAGTTGCCAGTGGGTCAGACCATGGCGCTCGAAGGTGAAGGTGGTGGTGCCGCGCAGTTCGTCGGTTATGGTCAGGCGGGCGCGTTCCAGGCTGAAGAAGGCGGTCTTGGGGGAAGGCGGCTTGCCCTCATATTGCGACAGCTCGAAGCGGTTGGCATCCTTCGCCGCGCCATAGGTCAGGCCAAGCAGGGCCTTGGGTGTGAGGTAGGAATTGACGTCGATCACCGGCTTGGGCGGGGTTTTCGGCGCATTGGGGTTGACCAACTCATTGAACGCCTTACCGATGGAATCGGCCACGCCCTTAACGGCATTACCGGTGGCGCCTACGGGATCATTGAGCGCGGAAGGGGCGGGGGCGGCGATGCCTTCGTCACCGGCCAGGAGCTGGGTTTTCAGGCTGGCGCGGACGGAATCGAAATCGATCAGCTTGGCGAGGGATTCGATATCCTGGCTCTTGCAGGCGCTGCGGACATCATAGAACGAGATGATCGGCGCGGTGTAGAACAGACCGGCCGCGGCCACGATGACCAGAAGCAGTATAAGACCAAATATGCGCGACACAGTCAGTTCCCCTCGAAAGTCCCGTTAACCATTCCTAGCATGGGTATTTTCGTTTGTCGCCTGTTTGGGTGGTGAAGGCTGTAGAGTGTGGCAGCAATGCCCCCCTCCGTCAGCGACACCGGCTCTGTGAGCCTCACGCTGACACGGCACGGGCCGCCCCGCTCCCCCGCCTTGCAGGGGAGGAGAAGAGGTTACTTTCCCTGCCAGACCTGCGGATGGTCGGTCAGGTACTGGATGTAGAAATCCGCCACGCGGGCGTCGGCGCGGGTGGAGGGGTGGCCGTTGCAGCCGATCTTGTCCAGTTCGGGCAGGGTGACACGATCGATCTTGGTGTCGCCGGCGGTCTTGATGGCGGCGAAGACATCATCCGTGCCGCCGGTATAGCCTTCCTGACGATCGGGCGGGGTGGCGAGGATAATGAAGGCGTCGGGATTGCGGCCACGGATGGTTTTGACAAAGGCGGTATAGGTCTTGACGTAATCGGCGCGCAGATTGGCCTCGTTGCCCCAGGGTTCATCCGGCCGGACGGGCGTGGAGAAGTCGTTGCCGCCGATGCCGATGACGATGACCTGAGGATGCCAGTTGGGCTGATTGACAGGCGTGGGGTCGTCGAAGAGGGCGCGGTCATAGAGCATCGGCATATGGTATTTCGGATGCTCGCGGCCATCATAATTGCGCACCATGCCGAGGCCGGAAAAGGCATTGATCTGGTAATCGGCGTCGAAATGCTTCGCGGTCAAAGGGCCAAAACCCTGCTGTGCGTCGGTGGTCTCGAAAATCTGTTCAGGCGTGCATTGGGAAAAGGCGGAGGTATTGCCATAGCCGACGGTTAAAGAGTCGCCGATAAATTCGATCTGTCGGGCACGGGCAGGAGGCGAAAGTGCGGCACTTTTTTCTGGAACGCTGAAACCTAGAAAATGGCCGGTGGCGTATTGCGTTTCTGACCGCTTTTCCACGCGAATCTTATGTTCCCCGTCATTGGCATTGATGGCTATGCTGTTATTGCCGGGTTTGTTGACCACCATCAACAGATGATCATCCAGGATGACGTTGAAGTTGCTCGTGTCGTTATTGAACAGGATTTCAATCTGCGTTCCGCTGAAACGTGACTCGAAGTAAATCGCAGGCCATTGATAGCCATCGCCGTTCGCGCTGGGTGTCGTTCGACCGCCGATATGTACAGGGAGGCTATAACCGGGATGAGGCGACAAGGAAGTAGCACCGGCGGGCATAACAGAAAGGCTAACGAGCGCCGCCAGAAAAATCGGTTTCCACATGTGTTATCTCCCTTTTGCGGGATAGTGGCGTGTGCGAGGGAAGAAAGCAAGAAACCCCACCACCCCGCCGCAAGAGCGGCGCGGTCCCCCTCCCCAGTAAACTGGGGAGGTATAAGCGAGCTAGATCTGCCGCGTCAGCAGGCCATGCACATAGGCCAGTTTTTGCTGGATCACCGGGGTCAGGATAAAGGGGTAGAGGTCGCGTTCGCCCATCGAATGGTGGATGCTGTTCAGCGCCATCGACAGCGGAATCCACACCTCGGCGATCCGGTCGAAATCGAGCACCGAATAAGGATCGAAACTGGCGTGCGTGGCCAGGAAATCGTGCGACATGGGCGCCAGCGCTATGCCGAACATATGCGCCGTCTCCAGAGAATCGACGATATGCAGCACATGGGCGAAGCATTCGGCGAAATCCTCCCACGGATGGGTGGTGGCGTAATGGCTGATATAGGTGCTGCCCCAGCCTGGCGGCGGGCCTTCGCTGTAATGGCGGTCGAGCGCCTGTTGGTAATCAGCGCTTTCATCGCCGAACAGGGCGCGGAAGCTTTCGGTCTTTCCGGCATCACGCACCATCCGGTTCCAGATGAAATGGCCGGTTTCGTGACGGAAATGGCCGAGCAGGGTGCGGTAGGGCTCGTTCATCATGGCGCGCTGCTGTTCGCGCGTCGGGGCGTCGGCCTCGGCGGTGCGGATGACGATATGGCCCTCATCATGGCCGATCAGTACCGGCTGGCAGGAGCCATCAGGCAGAATGACATCGTCCTTCAGATCAAACAGAAGCCCGCCTTCGGGGTCTTCCTTTCGGCCGGGGCGCGGCAGATCCCAGCGCAGAAAGGAATAGAAAAGGTGGCGCTGGGCGTCGGAAATGGCGCGCCAGCGGCGCAGGCCATCGGGCGTATTCGGATCGGGGACCAGACCATTGTAACGGCAGGCTGTGCAGAACTCTTCGTCACTGTCGTCGCGCACCAGCCAGTTGCAGATATCGAAGGCGGCATTGGGGCAGAAGCGATAGACGAACTGCTGCTGATCGACGCGGCGCCAGCGATCGGCGCGGGCGGCATCGGGCTGCACGGCGTGAAGGCCGATTTCCTCACAGACAAAGCCTAAGCGAAAGCCGCAATTCAGGCAGGACCGGTTCTCGAAATAGATCGGGTTCCCGCAGTTATCGCAGCGAAAGAGTTTCATTCTGTTTTTTTATTCCAGAGGTCTGGGTGGGCGTCGATAAAGGCAATCAGGCTGCTGGCGACCTGGGCATCGTCGGCGGTGGACGGGTGCCAGTCACAGCCGCTGAAAGCTAGGCCATTCATAGGTAAGAAATCGATGCGGCTCTCGCCCGCGGCGCGCAAGGCGGCGAGTACCTTCTTCACCTCAGACTGGATTTCGCCATTGGCCTGATCGGTGGCCATCAGGATGAAAAAGGCTTGCGGGTTTTTGGCGCGCAAATCCTGCACGAACTGGACATAGGTCTGCTCAAAATCGCTGTGCAGTTCGTCGCGCGTGGTCCAGACCTCGCCGCCATGCAGGGGCGTGGAAAAATCGTTGGTGCCGAGGCCGATGACGATGATCTGCGGGCGCCAGTCGGCCGTTTCGACCATCTGCGGCGCGATCGTATAGGGATAGGCTTGCGGCAGGTGCAGGCCATCGCCGCCATTATAATTGCGCACCACGCCGCGGCCGGAAATGGCGTTGATGCGGTAATCGGCGTTGAAATGCTTCGCGGTCAGCGGCCCGAAAGCCTGTTGCGTATTGGTGGTGGCCCAGACCTGATCGCCGGGACAGGTGCGGGTAGGGGAGGTGTTTCCGTAGCCGACCGTATAGGAATCGCCGATGAACTCGATCTCGCGCGGCAGGCTTTGGCGCGCGGGCAAGACATTGGCCGGATCGGCGACAAAGAAGCCGGTGAATTGTGCGGCGTCAAACGATTCGCTCAGCTTTTCGGCGCGGATGGTGTGCTCGCCGGGCGCAAAGGGGCCGAGCAGGATATCGCCCTCGCCGGGACGGCTGGGCGTGTTGACGAGCTGGCCATCGACATAGACGTTGAAGCGGTTGACCTCATCATTGAGGCGCAGATGGACTTCGGTGCCCTTGAAACGCGCCTCGAAATAGGTGCCGGGCCATTGATGCCGATAGCCCTGCGCCGGATCATCGGCACTGACCGCCACCACGCGGCCGCCGATATGCAGCGGCAGGGCCGTGCCGACCGGCGTGCCGGCGAAAGCGGACACTGACAGGAAGGCAAGCAGGAGCGGCAGGGCCAGACGCATCTATTTGCCCTGCCAAATGCCAGGGTGGGCATCGATAAAGGCGATCAGCGCGTCGCTGATCTTGCGATCGTCATCAGTATCGGGGTGGTAATCGCAGGCATTCTTGGTGAAGCCGGTGATCTCAAGGAAATCGACCTTGCCGTCGCCATCAGCCTTCAGGCGGTCACGCACCGTGCTGATCTGCGGCGAGGTGGCCGGGTCATAGGAAATCAGCAGGATAGTGGCGTTGGGGTTCTTTTCGCGCAGGGATTTGACGAAGGCGACATAGGTGGCTTCGTAATCCGCGATCAGTTCATCCTGATTTTTCCATTTTTCACCGGAATGGACCGGGGTGGAAAAGTCATTGGTGCCGAGCGCGATAACGATGATCTGGGGCTGTAGCCAATCCGGCTTTACATATTTCGTCTGGCCGTCGAACACCGTGTAGGCATAAAGCTGGGGCAGGCTGTCGCCGGCGAAGCCGTTATAGTTGCGCACAATGCCGCGGCCGGAAAAGGCGTTGATCTGGTACATGGCGCCATAATGCCTGGCCGTCAGCGGACCGAAGGCCTTGGTGTTATCGGTCGATGCCCAGAGTTCGTCCGGTGTACAGGTACGCTTGCCGGCGGTATTGCCATAACCGACCGTATAGGAATCGCCAATGAACTCCATGCTGTAGACCGGCGGAATCCCGAGCGGCAGGCGATCATTCTGTTGCGGGACATAAAAGCCCTTGAAGGTGGCGGCGTCGCTCTGGCTTTCGGTCGCCTTCTCTACGCGTATCTCGTGGATACCGTCACCAAGGCCGGAAATGCGCACATCGGAATTGCCGGGTTTGGCGACTGTATCGACCCGTTTCCCATCGATGGAAATATGCAGGATATTGACCGGGTCGGCAAAGGCGACGGTCACTTCGGTTCCCCTGAAGCGGCTTTCCCAATAGATGCCCGGCCATTGATGGGTAAATGGCGGGTTGCCGTCCGGGCTGGTGGTTCGCCCGCCGGTGCGCACCGGAAGCTGGGTTCCGGCAGGTATCGATGCGGCCGGAATATGCTCTATCTTTTGTGCCTGCGCCGTTCCGGCCATTAAAAGGGTCGTGAGCCCTATCCATCCCAGGCGCCCCAAATGCCGCATCGTCTCAACTCCATTATTTTTTATGGATTGGACTATTTCAGGGTACGCCGGGGGCGTCAAGGTGGGGACTATTTGGCTTTCTCAGGGTTGGGCCAAAGCTCGGGATGGGCATCGATATACGCGATCAGGGAGGCGCTGATGCGTTTGTCGTCGGTGGTGTTGAGGTGCCAGTCACAGCCGGTCAGGGCAAAGCCGCCGCCGACATCGAGCGCTGCCACGCGGGTTTCGCCGGCGGCATTCAGGCGTTTGATGACTTCAGTGATGGCTGCGCCGACGCGCGCCTCGCCGTAATTCATCAGGATAAACCGGGCGTCGGGGTGACTGGCGCGAATCTGCTGAACGAAGGCGACGTATGAGGCGATGTAGTCTGCGGTCAGGGCGTCTTCGCTGGCCCATTTTTCGCCGGCGTGGACAGGGGTAGAGAAGTCATTGCCGCCGAGCGCGATCACCACGATCGCCGGGTTCCATTGGGGATTATTGTAGGGATGGACGGTTTCGTCCTCGATCAGGGCCGAGCGGTAAAGCAGCGGCATGTTGCGCTTCGGCGCCACGCCATTGTAATTGCGCACGATGCCGATGCCGGAATAGGCGTTGATCTGGTAATCGGCGTCGTAATGTTTGGCGGTCAGGGGACCGAAGGCTGCCTGAGTATCGGTGGTGGCCCAGATCTCGGCCTGGGTGCATTCGCGTTTGGGGGAGGTATTGCCATAACCGGCCGTATAGGAATCGCCGATGAACTCGATTTGGCGGGTGCGGGGTTGCGGCCAGCGAAAGTCCTCCTTAGGGCCGATCCACATATTGCCGAAGGTGCCGACCGTGTCCTGCGATTCGTCGTTTTTCTCGATGCGGAGGCGGTGCCAGCCCTGGGCCAGGCCGCTCAGGCGATAGACCTTGTCGCCCGGTTTGACGACCTTCGCGGATTCCTCACCATCGATGAAGACGGTGAAGGCGTCCGTCGTGTTGTCGAAATTGATCACGATTTCGGGCCCTCCGAACTCGGCTTCGATATAGATGCCGGGCCACTGGAAGCTGATCGGCAGGTCGTCATCCACGGACGCCTTGCCGGCGAGGACTGAATTTAGAGCGTCGGCGTTTGTGTAGCGGCCGTGGATCGACTGCGCGATTTTGATATAGCCGGCGGGGACTTGCGGGAGGGTTTCGAGCTTGGGTGGTTCGGCATATGCGCCTGTGGCCAATAGTGCCGTCAATATCAGTCCCGCCCCGATGCGCATTGTTCCTGCTCCGTTATTGTTATGCGCGGACTATTTCAGCCGGTGGGGAGGGCGTCAAGACTGGGCGCTTTGTACTGAAAACCTCGCTCCTCTGCCTGAACCGGACTCAATCGATAGCGGTAGCGTGAAATCAGGAAGAATATCTGTGTCATCTGTGGATACCCTTCCTGTCTGTGTCGCAGCGGGCGATAAGGTCGCTTTTTGATCCACAGATGACACAGATATTCATAATAACGACACGCTACCGCTATCGTTTGTGAGTGAGGCGCGCAAGACCCCTCCGTCAGCGACACCGGCCCTGCGGGCTTCACCCGCAAGGCCGGGCGCTGCCACCTCCCCTTAAAAAGGGGAGGATCAAGAAAAAGCCGTCGCATCGGTGAGGATGCGACGGCTCTGGCAGAAAGTCAGAAACCCCACCACCATCCGGCTTCGCTGAAGACGCTTCGCCGGACGGTATAAGGGTGGATTAGGCGGCCAGGGCCTTTGTCAGGTTTTCGCTGATCTTGTCGAGGAAGCCCTCGGTCGTGAGCCAGCCCTGCGACGGGCCGACCAGCAACGCCAGGTCCTTGGTCATGAAGCCGGCCTCGACGGTGTCGATACAGACCTTTTCCAGGGTTTCAGCAAACTTCGTCAGTTCGGCGTTGTTGTCCAGCTTGGCGCGGTGCTTGAGGCCTTGGGTCCAGGCGAAGATCGAGGCCATCGAGTTGGTCGAGGTGGCTTCGCCCTTCTGGTGCTGGCGGAAGTGGCGGGTCACGGTGCCGTGGGCGGCTTCGGCTTCCATGATCTTGCCGTCCGGCGTGACCAGGGCCGAGGTCATCAGGCCCAAGCTACCGTAGCCTTGCGCCACGGTGTCGGACTGGACATCGCCGTCATAGTTCTTACAGGCCCAGACGAAACCGCCGGACCACTTCAGCGCCGAGGCGACCATGTCGTCGATCAGGCGGTGCTCGTAGGTCAGGCCCAGTTCTTTATACTTGGCGGCGTATTCGGCCTCAAAGATTTCGGCGAAGATATCCTTGAAGCGGCCGTCATAGGCTTTCAGGATGGTGTTCTTGGTCGAGAGGTAGACCGGATAGTGGCGGGCGATGCCGTATTCGAACGAGGCGCGGGCGAAATCGCGGATCGACTCGTCGAGATTGTACATGCCCATGGCGACGCCGGCGCCGGGGAACTGGAACACTTCGTATTCCTGCACCTTGCCGTCTTCGCCTTCGAACTTCATGGTCAGCTTGCCGGGGCCGGGGACGAGGAAGTCGGTGGCCTTGTACTGGTCGCCGAAAGCATGGCGGCCGACGACGATCGGCTGCGTCCAGCCGGGGACGAGGCGCGGCACGTTCGAGCAGATGATCGGCTCACGGAAGACAACGCCGCCCAGGATGTTGCGGATGGTGCCGTTGGGCGACTTCCACATCTTCTTCAGGCCGAATTCCTTCACGCGGGCTTCGTCAGGCGTAATGGTGGCGCACTTGACGCCGACGCCGCACGCCTTGATGGCATTGGCCGCATCGATCGTCACCTGGTCGTCGGTGGCGTCGCGGTGTTCCATGCCCAGATCGAAATACTGGAGATTGATGTCCAGATAGGGGTGGATCAGCTTGTCCTTGATAAGCTGCCAGATGATGCGGGTCATTTCGTCGCCGTCGATATCGACGACCGGGTTCGCCACCTTGATTTTAGCCATTACAGAATCCTTTTCCAAACGGGAGCTGACAAGGGGGCGCACAGGGCCGGCCATGCCGCTAACGGCGCCTGCTATAGCGGAAAAGGTGGGCGGCGCAAAACGGTAAATTGGGCAGCCGGATCATTGTGTTTTCGCGAGGTAAAATGTGGCCCGGCGCTTGCATTGCCCTTGCGTAAACAACAGTGAGGTGCCGAAATGAACACGCAGTCGATTGAAACGCCCAAGCATTCCGAATGGATGGATACGGCCCGCGCCTTTGCGCTGCTGCCTCTGGCTCTGGTGATGCTGGTCTTCCTGGCGTTCCGCGAATACCGGTAAGTCCGGCTATTCGTCGAGCATATCGCCGAGGGCGTCCAGTTTCCGCGCCCAGGGTGAGCGCCGCGCGGCCAGCCACTCGCCCAGGGCGTCAAGGCCGGGCTGGGCCAGCGCGCAGGTGCGCACCCGACCGGTCTTCTGGGTGGTGACCAGGCCGGCGGCTTCCAGTATGGCGAGGTGCTGGCCGACAGCAGTCAGGCTCATGGCGTAGGGCTCGGCCAGTTTCGACACCGACAAAGGTGCGTCGGTCAGGCGCTCGACCATATCGCGGCGGGTGGGATCGCCTAAAGCGTGGAAGATTTTGGCGATGTCGCTCAAAGCGTATCCGCCACCTGATCAAGCAGCTTGGTCCAGCCGTGCTGGCGCATTTCGGGGCCATCGGAATGCTCGAAGAAGGCGCCCTGATGGGTGAGGATGAGTTTTGTGCCGTCGCCTTCGGCCAGAAACTCGAAGGTGAGCAGGGAGGCCGAGAAGGGCCGGTCGTTCATCGCCATGTTGGAGCCGATAACGATACGCTCATTTGGCACGATATCGAGGTAGAGGCCGTCGCTGGTCATTTTCGCGCCTTCAAAGGGCGTATCGGCGCCCATGATATAGCCGGCGAATTCGCGGCCGCCGACGCGGAAATCCAGTTCGAAACCGGTCATGGCCTGACGACCAGCGCTGAGCCAGCGGGCCTTGTTCTCCGGATTTGAAAAGGCGGCAAAGACGGTTGCCAGAGACTTGGGGTAGGTCTTTTCAATAATGAAGGTGTGGTGGACGACGGGTTGGGACATGGCGCTGCCTTTCTGACAGTGAAGTTATGGCTTCAGTATCTGGCGGCGCGCGCGAATAGTCAAGTTAAAACTTTAGTGTTTGTTCGCTTGTATTCTCCAATCGGGATTGATAGGTCTGGCAAAATGGGGGAGGCGTTATGAACGGCGAAATTGCGCAACTCGTTGCCTTAACTTGCTATGGGAATGCGATCTTGGCTGGGCAGTCTGTTCCTGGCTTCTTTCCGCAAAACTCCACATGCCAGTTTGCGGAATATATAAGATTTTCAGATGCAGGTCGGCTTGTCGCAGAAACGCCGGATATCTGGTTTTCCTCGTTAATAAAAGAAAATGCGCTCGGACTGGTGCTTGGTGCGACTGCATCCAATAATCCTCACGCGCCGGATCGTTTGTTGGCCGGTTTCGTGGGTGGTGGCAGAACTTGGTCTGTAGAAGTTATTTTGCCAGATGGGAAAAGCGAGTTTTGGGCTGCGAGTTGGCGTGTCGGCAATCAAGCGGCGCTAGACAGGCGTATCTGGCAGATCAGTTATGAAAAACATAAGGCGGCGGCCACTCAGCCGCATGGCTTTCGGGCGCTATCTGATATCAAGTCGGATTTTCAGGCGGCTTTACGGGATATACGCGCCTTTTCGCGCAAGCATTTCGGCGATGAAGGATTTACGGTCCTTTTCGATAACGCGCTCAAAGCATTGGAAACGCCCTCGTATCGTCCGGGATATCACCAGGATCTTTATCCCGATGGCAGCCTGCCAATAACCGCTCAATCTTTACTCAGCGCAGCGTCCGCCGCTTGGGTGTTTGGTGGTATGGGATCATGGAATGATCTTGGATTTGAAGATGATCAGGCAGAATATGATCGGGTATCAGAGGGCCTCTACCTTATTATCAACGAGGCGATTGGCACAGCTGCCAGTAGTTCCTGGCGCGGCAGTGGGTTAGCTGGATAATGGCTTAAAACGTCATGGACGCGCGAGCGTCTGGCTTCTATAAGCCGCACATGAGCGAAAACCTTCCCTGCATTATTCTCGACCGGCCGCAATTGGCGGAAAACATCGGCGCCGTGGCGCGCGTCATGGGCAATTTCGGCCTGACCGAGTTGCGTCTGGTGGCGCCGCGTGACGGCTGGCCGCAGGAAAAGGCGTGGACCATGGCCGCCGGCGCGCAATGGCCGCTCGATGGCGCCATGGTTTATGCGACCGTGGAAGAGGCTACGGCTGATCTACAGGTGGTTTACGCTACGACGGCGCGCAACCGCGAGGTCAATCTGCCGGTGATCACGCCGCGTGAATGCGCGTCGGATGGCATGGGAAAGGCGCGCGAAGGGCTGAAAACCGGGCTGCTGTTCGGTGCCGAGCGCACGGGCCTTGAGACGCACGATCTCATTCACGCCCATTATATTGTCACTATTCCGGTCGATCCGCGCTTTTCGTCGCTGAATTTGGCGCAGGCGGTCAATATTGTGGCTTACGAATGGCGGTTGCAGATCATGGATGCGCCGGGCGCCGAGTTCACCAAGAATCAGGACCCGCCGGCCGAGATGAAGCATCTGGTGGGGCTCTATGAGCATCTGGAAGCCGAACTGGATGTCTCCGGCTTCTTCTTCCCGGAGGCCAAGCGGCCTTCGATGGTGCGCAATCTGCGCTCGTCGCTCAATCGCGCCAGCCTGACCGAGCAGGAAATTCGCACCTGGCGCGGCGTCGTCACCGCATTGACCAAGGGCAGGGGGCGCGTGCTGGCGCGTCTGGCGAAAGAAAAAGCAGAGAAGGGCGAGTGATGCTGTATCTGGCGATCAAGGCCGTATTGTCGGGCATCATTATCGCGGCGGTCTCTGAAATCGCCAAGCGCTGGCCGGGTTTTGGCGCGCTGGTCGCTTCGCTGCCCCTTGTTTCGATCCTGGGGATGTTGTGGTTGTGGCGCGATACGAAGGATATTGAGCGTATGGCGGCCCATGCGGAAGGCACCTTCTGGTTTGTCCTGCCGTCCCTGCCCATGTTCCTGCTGATCCCCTTTCTGCTTCGCCGAGGCGTTGGCTTTTATCCCGCGCTGGTCAGTGGCTGCGCGTTAACCATTGGTCTGTATATGGGGATGGTATTTATCGGGCCGCGCTTCGGGTTAAAGCTGTAAAGGGCGGGATTTAAAAAGGGGGCAATCATGGCCGGAATCGAACTCTATGCACCGCGCACCGAGCGCCATCGCCGGACCTGGACCGCTTTCGCCATCCCCCTGAGCGTCATCTTCATTATTCTTGGCATGATGCCGGGCGCCTTTATCGGCCTGATCAATCATATTCCGCTGATTCCCGGCACAAGCTGGATTGGCGATGTCTATCAGCTCCTGATCTTCGGGCCGATCATCGGTATTTTTCTGCTGTGGGCCTGGCTGTTCGAGCGCCGCGGACCGCAGACGCTCGGCTTCAACAGTGATTTCGTGAAGCGTTATCTGCGCGGGCTGGCGATTGGGCTTGGTTTTCTGGCGACGGTGGTGGGCAGCATCTGGCTGCTGGGCGGCTATCAGTTCGAGAGCCTTGGCTTCTGGAGGGCGCCCAGCCTGATGACTTTCGTGCCGCTGGTGGCGCTGTTTCTGGGCTTTATGGTGCAGGGCGCGACCGAAGAAACCGCCATGCGCGGTTATCTGTTGCAGGTCATTGCGTCGCGCCACGGCATCTACTGGGGCATCGCCGTCAATATGATCGTCTTCTCACTACTGCACGCCGGCAATATCAAGCCGTCGCCGGAACTGGCTGTGGGGCTGCTCAATATCGTGCTGGTGGCCATCTTCCTCAGCTTCTACGCCATTCGTGAAGGCTCGCTGTGGGGCGTTTGTGCCTGGCATACGGCGTGGAACTGGCTGCTGGGCGTTGGATTTGGCCTGGAAGTCAGTGGCGAAAAACTTGCGGCTGCGCCGATTGTCGTCGATCTGATGGGCAAGCCGGGCGCCGCCTGGTGGTTGACCGGCGCCAGCTTTGGCCCGGAAGGCAGCCTTGTCACTTCCGTTGTGTTGGGTGCGGCGATTGCCTGGCAGGTGTCTAAGGGCGCCTTGAAGCAGGGCGAGGGCTATCCGGCGCCGCAAAAGCTGGCGGAAACGGCGGTTTAATCCGTGTTCTGTGCATAAACGGCGTTATGTGAGAAATGCCGTTGACTCGTGGGGGAGGGGTGGTTAGAAGCCGCCCTCCCGACGACGACATAGTCTTTCGGCGACGACATGAACCGCAGGAAACTGCAGGAATTAGAGTCCCTTAAGGCGATTTTGAAGGCGGGGTGCCGACCGGTTTTCTGCCGAATTTCGCAACTGCAAAATTCTTCAAATACTCGGTTGACAGGGTGCGGTGGTTCTCTTAGAAGCGCCGCTCCTGCTGAGGGAGCTTTCGGGTTTCTGAGGTGTTTCTGGTTTGAGTTTTTTGTTTTTAAAGTTTTTAAAAATAAGGGCTTGACTGGGAAATTTGAGCGGTTATATACGCCGCTCCGCTGACGAAGGGGTCCGGTTTGACCGGGTTGTTTTGGAAGTGAGGGTTGAGAGCAAAAACTTTTTAAAAAGAATTGCTTGACACTAAAAATTGATGCGGTATAAGCGCCGCTCTCCTCGACAAGGATTTAAGTTGTCGCTCTGGACGGTTTAACCGCCGTTTGGTGAACTACCTTTTGCGCTTCGGATGTTGCGCATTTCGGTCTTTGACATTGTAGATATTGGAAAGAGAATCGCAGGCGGCGGTGTTCTTGCGGAGTGTTGAGATACACTCCATA
>NZ_FMTS01000012.1 GCF_900100255.1 Asticcacaulis taihuensis
GCCTGTAAGCGGACGACCAGACCATCGATCTCAGGCGCAGACTGACCGCAGGTAAAACTCTCACCCAAGGGACGCAGGTGAACATCCAGACGATCCTTGGACACATCGATACCAACATATATAAGCGTTTCCATCCTGACCCATCCTTGCATAATCGGGATCGGCAAGGCCGTCCCTGGCGACTGTTCGGGGTTGATGGAAAACGGAAGGCGACCTGGCTCCTAACGGGATGAAACCCCAAGGGGGACACGGTCTGCCTACCGCTTCCAGCGCTGTCCACAAAAGAACAGATGGAAATAACTTACAAGGGGGACCGCGCCGAAGGCGTGGTGGTGGGGTGTCTTACTTTTCCCAACAAAATCAGCGCCGCCAATATACCGAACAGGAAATTCGACACCCCCACCTCGACCAGATGCACATGCCGCACCGACCACGGCATCAGCGGATTGGGATATAACAGGGTCGCCGCCATAAAGACCGAAAAGGCCAGGCCGGTCAGCACCGCGCGTTTCCAGGTGCCGCCAGTCAGGCTGGCCACGCTCAGCAGGGCCAGCAGAGCCCAGATCAGGCCACGCCCCACCTGCAAAAGCGCCAGTTGCCCCTGATCGATGTGGAAGCCTTGCGCATAATAGGCCCTGACATCGGCGCTCTGCCAGGCGATCAGCGCACCGGCGCCGAAATAGAAGACGATATAGAGCGGAATGATCACCGGTATCTTCCATGCCAGGCCGCTGAAGCGCTCCGCCGGCTGCGATTCTCCCCGCCACAAAAGCGCGCAGACCAACGCCGCCAGCACGGCCTTTACCGCATTGCCGACCGCCATCATCCACAGCAGGGCATCCGTCATATGGACATAGGCATTGAAGTAGATCGCCTCGATCAGCGACAACAGCGATTCCAGGCCGTAGAGCAGGCCGAACAGGGCGGCGAAACGCCCCCAGAACGACCATTGCATCGCCGGCGCCATGGCTGAGAGTACAACCGCAAAAAGGCCCGCCGCCACCACAATGGCCGCCGTCAGGCTCAAAGGCCCGTCGGGTTTCATGGCCGGCGGCGCGGCGTGGGTCAGCATCTGACCGATCATGCCGCCCGCCATCTGGCCGATAATCAGGGCCAGCCATACGCCGGCGAACTTCAAAGCAAAAACCACATACCTGTTCATTTTACCTCCCCTTTCAATTCCACATATGCCTCCGACGCCCACTGCGCCGAAGCCTCCAGTGACCGCAAACCATGAAGAACCGCGAGCCGCGCCTGCAATGGCATTGCTTTCGCCTCATCCCCCGCCAGCCAGCCTTTGAGGCCCGCCGCGCGGCCCGCCATGACCGTGTTGAACGCGGTCAGGAAGTCGAGCGTGACCTGCCGGTCCGGATAATCGTTCAGGAAGGCGAAGCGCAGAAGCGCCGTATCGATACCCTCCTCGGCCCCCATAGGCGCGGTCAGCCAGGTTTCAAACTGCCGCCGCCCCTCCGGCGTGATATGCAGAACGCTCTTGCGCTTGCCGGCGGCCTCAGCCGTGATCAGTCCCTGCTTTTCCAGTCCTTTGAGCGCCGGATATATGCTGCCCGGACTGCTCGAATAACTGCCCATCGGCGTCGTCTCAAACACCATGCGCAGGGCATAGCCCGTGCGTGGTTCGGCGCGGATCAGGCCTAGAAGGGCATAACCGAGAGTCGTGATGGCGACCGGCAATTAATACGCTCCGTACTATTTGAGGACAAAGTAATACGAAGCGTATTAAAGCGCAAGCTTTACAGGGATACCGGCCCGTGGAAGCGGTCGAGCATCAGTTCGACATAGGGCCACAGCGTCAGAAACCCAATCACCGCCGCGCCGAAAGCACAGACCAGAACGGCCCCCGCGGCGATATCCTTGGCGTGCTTCACCAGTTCGGAATAACCCGGTGAGACGACATTGCAGACATATTCGACCGCCGTATTGAAAGCTTCGGCCACCCAGACCATGACCATGGCAACGATCAGCCAGCGCCAGTCTTCCAGCCGCACCTGCAGAAATGACGCGGCCAGAATCACCCCCACCGTCGCCGCCAGATGCAGCCAGGCATTATGCTGAGTCTTCAGCATGAAGCTGAGGCCCCGCAAGGCATAGCCGACGCTTTTCAGACGGGAGGAGACACTGGGATTTTCTTTTGGGGGTGGGATTTCCTGAGTTTCCGTTGGGTCATACCTTATTGTTAAAGTTATAAAAGTTGGTATACATTCAAATTCCTAGGAACTTTCGGGCCTCTGCATTGGACATGGCCAATAAATTGTTCTTTGATGTGAATAATATTCTATCTTTTCCGCTTCTAGCTGCACCACTTGCATATATATCACTATAAATTTTACTATATTTTTCGTTTTTCATAGAAGCGACATTTGAAATTATTACAATTACAGTGTTTGGAATTTTATTGCTAACCAAGGAATACGCTTTACCGGCATACCTTAATTTAGTAACGACTTCTTTTAACCAATCAAAATTGAAACCCTTGTTTATGATTTTAACTTCAAATATATAGTCTTTAAGCAGCACATTCCTAGATTTAAGTAGCAAATCCGCATACACATCTCCAAATTTATACTCAACAAGTGAATCGTATGTATCTTTAGCCACATTTGCGATGAAATTAACAACTTTTGATTCTATTTGCGCTCTGGAAGGGTCGCCCTTATCTTCATCAATTTCGAAATTATGAATCTCGAAATTACCTACATATTCGGATATATTTTCAGCCCTATACTCAATTTCATCTTCAGTAGCAGGCCGTACTGATAAGTTTTTTAAGTTATCAGACGCTTTTCCTATAGCAATGGCGTCTGCATCTTTTCGGCTCCAACCCCACAGGCCATAAGCAACAAGCCCGGTTCCCGCAGATGTGGCAACTGCAGGCGCTAACCAAAGCCACTCAAATATACGTTCGATATAAAATTGTCGCACTTCAATTGCCTTTTGAGCAATTGGCGTTAATTTATTTATCTGATCTACCTCGATTAATAGATCATAAGGCTCCTTATAAAACAACCATGATCCCGTCAGTGACAATATTACCAAAGCCACACCAAGAGAAGACAAGAATTTATACCTATCAGAGAAGTCTAAATTCATATCTTCCTCTAAAATATTATCTTGCCATTAGCAAAATTTAATCTGCTGAAGCCCTTAACTTACGCGTCCACTTCCGCATTCAGGGCGTTTTCCTGAATGAATTCGCGGCGCGGCTCCACCAGATCGCCCATCAGTTTCGAGAACATCTCGTCCGCCTCGTCGGCATGGTTGACCTTGACCTGCAACAGGGTGCGGACGTCCTTGTCGAGCGTGGTTTCCCACAATTGCTCGGCATTCATTTCGCCCAGGCCCTTGTAGCGCTGGATCGTCATGCCCTTGCGGCCGGCATCGAGCACCGCCGAAACCAGATCGAGCGGGCCGCGGATATCGATCGACTTGTCCTTGCGCGTATAGATGGAGACGGCGTTATAGATATCGCCCAGGCCATCGGCGCGCTCACCGAGGCGGCGAGCATCCTGGCTGTGCATCAGGGTCTCGTCGAGCACGATCTTTTCGGTGACGCCGCGGCGAACCCGCTCGAAGACAAAACCACCGAGTTCACCGGGCTCGACCTTCCACGGCCCGTCGCCATCCTGGTTGAGGCGGGTCAGGGACTTGGCCACGCGATCAAGGTCAGGGTGGCCGCTGAACAGGCCGCCCAGCGCCGCCTGCTCCAGGGCGAAGGCCGGGGCGCGCGAGGACAGGCGATCGACCGATCCCTTGAAGGTCTTGGCGGCACGGATCTGCGCTTCCAGGTCGTTGCCGACGATGCGCTCGCCGGTCGGCAGGGCCAGCACGGCATCGCTTACGCCTTCCTCGATCAGGAAGGTATCCAGTTCGTTGTCGTCCTTGACGTAGCGCGAGGACTTGCCCTTGGCCACCTTATAGAGCGGCGGCTGGGCGATATAGAGATAGCCGCGCTCGATGATTTCCGGCATCTGACGGTAGAAGAAGGTCAGCAGCAGGGTACGGATGTGCGCGCCGTCGACGTCCGCATCGGTCATGATGATGATCTTGTGGTAGCGCAGCTTCTCGATATTGAAATCATCACGGCCGATGCCGGCACCGAGCGCCACGATCAGGGTGCCGATCTGTTCGGAGGAGAGCATCTTGTCGAAACGGGCGCGCTCGACGTTGAGTACCTTACCGCGCAGGGGCAGGATGGCCTGGTTTTCGCGGTTACGCGCCTGCTTGGCGGAGCCGCCGGCGGAATCCCCTTCGACGATGAAGATTTCGGACTTGGCCGGGTCGCGTTCCTGACAGTCGGCCAGTTTGCCGGGCAGGCTGGAAATATCCAGCGCCGACTTGCGGCGGGTCAGGTCGCGCGCCTTGCGGGCGGCTTCGCGGGCGGAAGCGGCTTCGACGATCTTGGAGACAATCGCCTTGGCTTCGTTTGGGTTCTCCTCGAACCACTGCGACAGCTTTTCATAGACCAGCCCTTCGACCGCGGGGCGCACTTCGGACGAGACCAGCTTGTCCTTGGTCTGCGACGAGAACTTGGGATCGGGCACCTTGACGGAGAGCACGCAGGTCAGGCCCTCTCGGGCGTCTTCGCCGGTGACCGAGACCTTTTCCTTCTTGGCCGCACCGGAGGATTCCATGTACTGCGTCATGACGCGCGTCAGCGCGCCGCGGAAGGCCGCCAGGTGGGTGCCGCCGTCGCGTTGCGGAATATTGTTGGTAAAGCACAGCATCGTCTCGTGATAGCTGTCGTTCCATTGCAGGGCGAGATCGAGCTCGACCTTATCGCGCACACCTCGCACGTCGATCGGCGCCTTGAGGATCGAGGTCTTCGACTTGTCGAGGTGCTTGACGAATTCGACAATGCCGCCGTCGTAATGCAGAAGGACTTCATAAGGCTCGGCCTCGCGCATGTCAGCAAAACGGATCGACACGCCCGAATTGAGGAAGGCCAGTTCGCGCAGGCGGTGTTCCAGAGTCTTGCGGTCGAAATCGATGAAGGCGAAGGTCGTCAGGGACGGGAAGAAGGTGACTTCCGAGCCGGTATAGTCGCTGCCATCCTCGCGCTTGGGCGCCTCGCCGATCACTTCCAGCGATTTGACGGTAACGCCGCGCTCAAAGCGCACCGAATGCTTCTTGCCCTGGCGGTAGATGACCAGGTCGAGCCAGTCGCTGAGGGCATTGACGACCGACACGCCGACGCCGTGCAGCCCGCCGGAGACCTTGTAGGAATTCTGGTCAAACTTGCCGCCGGCGTGCAGTTCGGTCATGATCACTTCGGCGGCGGAAACGCCCTCGCCTTCATGGATATCCACCGGGATGCCGCGGCCGTCATCGGTCACCGTGCAGGAGCCGTCCGGATTGAGGATCACCTGGACCTTGGTGGCGTGGCCCGCCAGCACTTCATCGATGGCGTTATCGACCACTTCGTAGACCATGTGGTGCAGTCCGGAGCCGTCATCAGTGTCGCCGATATACATGCCGGGCCGCTTGCGGACGGCATCGAGACCTTTCAGAACCTTGATCGAATCAGCGCCGTATTCAGACTGTCCGTTGGCATCCAGGCCGCTGTTCAGTTCTTCTGGCACGTCTTCGGGTTGGTCGGTCATGGAAAGCCTTTTATTTACTCAATAAATTCAATGAATTGACCGCCTTCGATACGCACGCCCAGGGCACGATTTTTCAGGCCGTCGAACAGGCCCAAATCAGTGCCCGTGAACACTGTTTGTAGCCCCAAAGCATGGGTCTCGTCAAACAATGCGTGGCGCCGCAAAGGGTCGAGATGAGCCGCGACTTCATCGAGCAGAAGGATAGGCTGGGAAAGGGTTTCACCCTGTGAGCTCAAGCGCCGCATGGCTCCTCGCATAGGCTCGGACGGGCGGTCGCCCTTGCCGAATGGCGTCCCGCCATTCGGAGTTGCCAGCCGCGCCCCCTGCCCCAGGATAATGTTCAGCAGAAGCGCCTTCTGCTCACCCGTCGAACAATCGGCGGCGGGGCGGTTTTTCTCACGATGAACCACGGCCAAGTCCATGCGGTGCGGCCCGAAAAGCGACCGCCCGGCGGCCCCATCCCGACTGCGGGCGCGGCGATAGCCCTCCGGCAGGTCGCCTTCCGCAATGAGGCCGGTCAGGCTGAGGTCGGCCTTCGGGAAGGCGCCCTGATGGCCCTCGATCTCGGCCTGCAGAGCTGCCAGGGCGGCAATGCGGGCCGCCATCATCTGCGCGCCGGTTTCGGTCAGTTTCTGTTCCAGCAGGGTGAGCCAGGCATCATCCGCCGGCCGGCCACCGGAAAAGGCTTCCGTGAGCAGCTTCAGGCGCTCACGCAGGGCTTTTTCATAGGCGCTGACTGTCGCCGCATGGCCGTGATCCGCGGCATAAACCAGGCGATCGAAAAAGCGCAGGCGTTCCGAGCGGGCTTCAAGGAAAAGCCGGTCCTGGAGGGGCGTCAGCCAGATCTGGCGCACATGTTCGAGGAGGCGCGAGGCAGTGACCGTCTCACCATCGATGCGGACAATGCGCTTGTTAAGATCGCGCGGATCGGAACCGGTGCCGAGATGGACCTCGTCCTCGCCTTCATGAAAGCGCGCCGCCACGCCCCAGGCGCGGCCTCTGGCCTCATCGGGCAAACGGCGGCCAAGATCAGCGAAAGCCGCGCCGCGCAGACCCCGGCCGGGACCCAGCACGCTGATGGCTTCCAGCAGGTTGGTCTTGCCGGCGCCATTGGGGCCATAGAGATAGACGCTGCGGCCGGCTATGGCGAAATCCAGCCGCTCATAGGAGCGGAACTCGGTCAGGGACAGGTGCTGGAGGGCGTGCTTAAGCATAAATATCCTCCCCTGCAAAGCGGGGGAGGTGGCGCGGCGAAGTCCGCGACGGAGGGGGCAAAATCCACGTCAGAAAGCCCCCTCCACCACTTCGTGGTCCCCCTCCCCCGCTTTGCAGGGGAGGATAAATGTTCATGATTAGACCCGCAGCGGCATCAGCACGTATTGCACACCATTATCGACCGGATCGAGCACCAGGGTCGGCGAGGAGGCATCCGAGAAGCGCAGTTCGACCGTATCGCCGCCGATCTGGCCCATCACATCCATGATATAACGGGCGTTAAAACCGATATCCAAGGTCTCGTTATCGTAATCGATCTCGGCCTCTTCAACGGCCTGGCCGGCTTCGATATTACGCACCGAAAGCGTCAGGCGACCGGGCTCGATGGTCATCTTCACCGAACGCGACTTTTCCGCCGAAATGGTGGACACGCGGTCCACGGCCTTGGAGAGGATGCCGGCATCCACGGTCATGACCTTGTCATTGCCCTTGGGGATGACGCGGCCATAATCCGGGAACGAGCCATCGATGATTTTTGAGGTCAGGGAGGCATTGCCGAACTGGAAGCGGATCTTGGCCGGAGACACGGTCATATCGACATAGCCGGTGCCGTCATCGAGCAGGCGACGCGCCTGGTCGATCGTCTTGCGCGGGATGATGACGCCGGCGCCGCCCATGGCGCCTTCGGGCGCGGGCATTTCGGCGAGGGCCAGGCGGTGGCCGTCGGTGGCCACGGCGCGCAGGTAGTTGGAGCCGTCTTCGGCCAGGCAGTGCAGGAACAGGCCGTTCAGATAATAGCGGGTTTCTTCGGTCGAGACGGCGAAGCGCGTCTTGTCGATCAAGCGCTTCAGGTCGTCACGCAGGATCTGGTAGGAGACGCCTTCGTGATCGCTCGACATGATGGGGAAATCGCCGGCCGGCAGGACCGGCAGAGCAAAGCGCGAACGGCCGGCCGAGACCGACAGGCGGGGATCGTCACCGGCGGCGAATTTCAGCTCGACATCGGCGCCGTCCGGCAGCTTGCGGACGATTTCATAGAGGGTGTGGGCCGGCGCGGTGATCTGGCCAGGGACGGAAACGATAGCTTCGGCGGTATCGACGATTTCCATGTCGAGATCGGTGGCCGAGAAGGACACCTGGCCCCCAGAAGCGGACCTGTCGGCGGACAGCAGGACATTGGACAGGATGGGGATGGTGTTGCGACGTTCGACAACGTTCTGGACGTGGCCCAGGGCTTTCAGGAGCGCGCCACGTTCGATGGTAAATTGCATCTTGTAATTCCTACCGGCCTGTATTCCGGCTTGCTGGAATACAGAGCCGGGAGGCGGACATTAGACGATCAGGCGTAAAGATCAAGAAGTACGAATGGGGTGTGGGGTCCGCGACCCCACATCTTCATTCTTCTTTTTTCCTCACCTCTTGGGCGAGGAAAAAAGAAGAAGATAAAGGTTTGGGGCCACAGCCCCCAAACTCCTTAAACATTACGGAGCTTGCGCGTCAGCGCCTCGACATCACGCGCGATCTGGTCGTCGGCCTGGAGCAACTCTTCCACCTTCTTTACCGCGTGCAGAACGGTCGTATGATCCCGTCCGCCGAAGCGGCGGCCGATATCGGGATAGGAACGCGTGGTGTGCTGCTTGCACAGCCACATGGCCACCTGACGCGGACGCGCCACCGAACGTGTGCGACGCTCGGACAGGAGATCCGCCTGCTTCAGGCCGAAATGATCGGAAACCAGCTTCTGGATTTCATCCACGGTGACGCGGCGTTCAACGGCCACCTTCAAATTCGGCTGCAACAGCGCCATAGCTTCTTCCAAGGTCAAACTCCCAAGACGCGGCCCAGCGGACGCCACCAGGGTATTGACCGCGCCTTCAAGCTCGCGGATCGACCCCGGCACACGCTCGGCCAGAAAATGTAAAACATCGGAACGCGGGTTCTGGGCGGCGCCCAGGCGTTGCGACAACTGTTCGAGCTTGCGCTCGATAATGCCCATGCGCAGGCTTTGATCGGCCACATCCAGCGCACACACCAGCCCGGAGGACAGGTGCGAACGCAGGCGCGCTTCGATCTCGGTCAGTTGCGAGGGCGGACGATCGGCCGTGAAAACGACACGGCGATTGTTTTCGATCAACGAGGTCAGCGTGTGGAACAGCTCTTCCTGGCTGGAGGTCTTACCGCCGATGAAATGCACATCATCGATCAGCAGCAGATCGGCGCCGCGCACCTCATCCTTGAAAGCGGCCGTGGACTTGTCCATCAGCGCCTTGACGAAGGTGGAGGTGAACTTTTCGGCCGTCAGGTAGACGATCTTCGCATCCGGGCGGCGGCTCTGCGCCTCCCAGCCGATGGCGTTCAGCAGGTGCGTCTTGCCGTAGCCGTACGGACCATGGAAAAACACCGGGTTGAAATGACCATCCGCCCAGCTCGCCACCTGGCGCGACATCTGGAAGGCGAATTCATTGCCGCGGCCGGCCACGAAACTGTCGAAGGTCAGGCGCTCCTGCAAACCGCCGATGCGGTTGGGCGCCACGGCCTCTACCACCACGGGCGCAGCCACCGGCGTCACGTCCTTTACGGGCACCGCGTCCAAGGCGGTCGTCTCGCCGTTCCGCGTCGCGTCTTCATATTCGACGCGCGACTTGATTTCCAGCACCCGCGAGTCCGGATCGTGCTGCGTCCACAGTTCCTGCGCCCGGCGGGCGGCATTGCGCGAAATCCAGTCCCGCGCATAGGCCGTCGGCGTCACGAGCACCGGATCACCATAAGGCCCGGTGCGCACGCTTGACGGCGCCACATAGGAATTGAAAGGCCCTTCTCCCAGTTCCTTGCGGAGAACTGTCGCCACTTTGGACCATACCGTTTCAGGTAAAATCGGTGACCAGCTTGTCATGCTTGGCATTCTTTTATCGCCCCGATCATCTGCCTTAACCCACACCACTTTACGCGTTTACTAAAAGAACGACCGACAACCGCCCGGATCATCATCCCGTAACAGCGCCCGACCATCCGCCCTGTGTCCGGCCCGTGACCATTCCGTCACCAGACCGCCTTGAGAAACCGGACCACACGCCTTCACCACAAGACATGCCGCCCTTAAGTATGAACCACCCTTAACCGCGGGTTGAAAACCAGACCGCGAAGCCGGGTTTAAACACCCCTGTTTTTCGCCTTTCACGGGAATAACCAGCCCCGTTTCAGGCCATACTCATCCTTACGCCGGAACCGCGAAAAACGACGCCGGCAGAAAAAGTCAAATCCCGGAAAGCGAGAGTAAGGAATACTCCGGCCTTCCCGAAAAGGTTAGCTAATCCGTTTGCAAGGCTGCCGGAAATATTGGCCAAAAAAGCCGCCACTCCCGATTTTATAAGCCTTTGAGCAACACACACACGTAACCGTCAGGCGGATGCGCGTCTGTTTTACCCAAGTGTCCGGCGCTCGGCCGGTAACCGCCTAATTCCTCCGTATCAGGAGGAGTTCAGCGGTGAAGGGACAAATTAACGTCCTGCGCCGCCGGGTCAATGACCTAATTTATCAACAGCAGCGGATATTTTTATTGACTCTGCTAACCTGTTCGCCCGTAACGAGAAATTAAACATATAATTGCCA
This sequence comes from Asticcacaulis taihuensis, assembly GCF_900100255.1. Classification (GTDB taxonomy): domain Bacteria; phylum Pseudomonadota; class Alphaproteobacteria; order Caulobacterales; family Caulobacteraceae; genus Asticcacaulis; species Asticcacaulis taihuensis. The sequence goes on from NZ_FMTS01000012.1 coordinate 10,443, forward strand.
ATTATTTTTCTACCCCTAACCGTCCTCAATAAGGACGCGCCACGACGGTAAAATCGGCAACAAAAAATTCCCCGTCCGCCGCAGCAGTCGTGAAATAATGCCTTGTATTTTCAGGAATTAAGGAAGGATTGGAGACATTTAATCCCCACGATCCCGCACAGACACAAAAAAAGCGACGAAGCCGGAAAGGCCCGTCGCTTCTTCCGGTATGATTAGGCGGTAGCCAGCTTCTTGAGCTGGGCGGCCAGACGCGAAACCTTGCGCGAACCGGTGTTCTTGTGAACCACGCCCTTGGACACGGCGCGCATCAGTTCGGACTGCGCTTCGACAAAGGCGGCCTTGGCAGCGTCGGCGTTACCGCCGGTCAGGGCTTCTTCAAACTTGCGCACGAACGTACGAACGCGCGAACGACGCGCCTTGTTGACTTCGGTACGGGCAGCGATCTTGCGGATCGCCTTGCGGGCGCCAGGATTATTGGCCATTCATCACCTTAAAGGACGAGACAGTTGATTAAAAAGTCCCCGCCACGGGCGGCGAAGACATGAATTTCAAGGGGGCGGGGTATAACCGAAGACGCCCCCCCGGTCAATGCACGCAAACACGCTTTTCTCATTCCAGGGGCAAAAATTATTCACACCCGTGATTAAACCCCGTTCCGGGCGTCACTTCTGGCAGACCGGACAGTAGAAACTCGACCGTCCCTGATGAACCTTGCGCTCGATCAGGCCGCCATCCTGACGCGGACACGGCTGGCCCTTACGATCATAAACGCAGAAACGGTGCTGGAAATAGCCGAGTTCCCCAGAGGCCGCGGCGAAATCGCTGATCGACGAACCACCGGAAGCCACCGCCTCTTCCAGCACCGTCTTGATCCCCTCCACCAGCGCCCCGGCTTCCTTCCGCGTGAGAGCAGACGCCTTGTGATCGGGGTTTAGCCGCGCCCGCCACAGGGCCTCACAGACATAGATATTGCCGAGCCCGGCAATGCCACCCCTTTTTTCATGGCCCTGGGCCATCAGCAGGGCCTTGAGATTGATATTGCGCCCCCCGACCATTTTCAGCAGAACACCAGCGTTTAGCTCATCAGACAGCGGCTCGACGCCCAGCCCCCTGAACCATTTGCTCTCGTAGAGTTCATCGGGCTTCAACAGCAGCATGAAGCCGAACCGGCGCGGGTCGTAATAGTCGATCCGGCTGACCTCGCCGTTCGGAAGCGTAGCCAGGCACTGGAAATGCAGATGTTTCTCATCCGGCGCGACGGCGTGATAATAGCGCGCCAGGTCTTCGGGGCTATCGTTCATCTCGGGGCGCGTAGCCTGAAACCGCCCGGTCATGCCGAGATGCGTCACCCAGATATCCTGCGTATCGAGATAAAACAGCAGGTATTTTGCCCGCCGCTCCAGCCGCAGAACCTCCGCGCCTTCCAGCCGCTCGACAAAGCGCTCCGGAAACGGATAGCGCAGGTTCGGCCGGTGCAGGCGAACCTGGCTCAGTTTGGCGCCTTGCAGATGCGGCTCCAGCCCGCGCCGGACGGTTTCGACTTCGGGCAATTCGGGCATTGGCGATGGTTCCGAGAGGGTAAGAGCAGGGGACACAGTCTCCTGGACCCCATAACACAAGGCTTGCTGATTTAAATACGAAAAAGCCGGGCCCGCTTGGCCCGGTCTTTTCGTATTTATTTCAATAACTCTTGAGTTTGGGGTCCAGGGGTCCGTGACCCCTGGCCTTTACGCCACCCTGACCAGCCGCCGCGTCGCCTGCTCGCCCAGATCGGCGAACCATTGCGACGGATCGAGCGCCACCTCGTCGGTGAGCGCCATGGCGTCCCAGTTGAGCTTCGGCGCCTTGCGTTCAGAGGCGGCCACGATGGCGCGCAGTTCGGCCGCCGAGGTGACGCCGACCATGACGGTCGAGACACCTTCCAGATTGAGCGCAAAGCTCAGGGCCGCGTGCAGCGGATCGGCGCCACCTTCGGCCATCATGCGACGCACGCGCGACAGATGCGGGCCGACCGGCACCAGATTGGCCGGCAGGTTTTCCCGCGGCAGGAACAGCAGCCCCTGCAGGAAGACCGAGCGGATCTGAACTTCGATGCCGAGATCGGCCAGGTTACCGATCGTGCCGTTCTTCACCAGACGCTGATCGAGGATCGAGGCCGGCACCTGCATAAGATCGGGCTTGAAACGTTTGGCCAGCAGCAGCGGCTGATCGGCCGCGGTGGCACTGATGCCAATCTTGCTGATCAGGCCCTCGCCTTTCAATTTTTCCAGACGCGCCCACAGGGCATCGCCATCCGGACCCATCAGGTCTTCGGCGCGATCGACCAGCGCGGCATGGGCACGCACCAGTCCCATGTGGTCTACCGACCGGCGCAGGCGCGATTCCAGCCATTCGAGACCATTTTCAAGGCGCAGCGTGCGCACCTGCGGCTTGAAAGGCGATGGAAATGGCCAGTTGCGGCCAAGCACGCGCTCGACATCGCCATCATGATGTGAGGCGTCGATATTGAGAATCTTGCAATCAGCGGCCAGTTCCAGGATCTGGCGCACCTCATCCTCGCCCACGCGGCCCCGCGTGTTCGAAATACCGTAGTCACCGCCAAACTGCGCTGAACCGAGACCGAGGCTTGCCGCCATAGGTGCGTCTTTTCCAAAAACTTAACCAGATTCCTTAACCACGTAAGGACAGGCATGAATTTGGACGGGAAATGTTAAAGAAGGTCTTTACGGGAAATAAGAAACCCATGCGGCTTACCCGTTTTTTTGATAAAAAACATGGTTAATGCGCCATTAATATTCGCATATCGGTCAGAAAATCAGGCTTTTATCGCCGCGCCTCGAAAATGGTGGGTTAATTTTTCCATCCCCTAAATGTTGAAGATTCGCTGGCGGTCTTCGAGGTTTGCCATACTGACCCCCTGGTCGGTGACCAGCCCGTTGGCGATGGAATAGACCCAGCCATGGATGGTCAGGGGCTGGCCGGCGCGCCAGGCGTTCTGCACGATCGGCGTCAGGGCGACATTGCGCGCCTGGGAGATGACATTCAGTTCACACAGACGGTCAAATTTCTGCACGTCGTCGCCGATTTCGGACAGCTCATGCTGGTGGGTATGCGCCACTTCACGGATCGGCGACAGCCAGTGGTCGATCAGGGCATCGCCCGAAGACTCGATTGCCGCCCGCACCCCGCCGCAGCCATAATGGCCGACCACGAGGATATGCTTCACCTTCAGCACCTGCACGGCATATTGCAGTACGCTCAGATAGTTGGCGTCCTGCGAAGGCGTCAGGTTGGCGATATTGCGGTGGACGAACATTTCGCCCGGATCGAGATTGACGATTTCGTTGGCGGGCACGCGCGAGTCCGCGCAGCCAATCCAGAAATATTCCGGCGACTGCTGGGCCACGAGGCGCTTGAAAAACTGGGGATCGATTTCGGTCTTCTGATGTGCCCAACGGCGATTGTTTTCGATCAGTTGATCCAGCATGACCCGTATCCCTCACAAAAGACTTGCGGTCTTATAGGGCCGTGAGCGGTCAGATCAAGCGCTTTTGTCGCCGGCCCTGCGTAATACAACCTGACTATGCGGAGATACGACCGCTCGCCTGTTCGCTTATTTGGTCCTTTAGCCAGCCAATACCCTGATCAATGTTCAGGCCGGCCTTTTCAAACGATCCGTAGCGGAAAAACAGGATCAGCAGCACCACGCCGACCAGGCCCAGTAAACCTTCGACAATGCTGAGCACCAGCGGTCCCCACTGCACCCGCCTGACCCTGGCATAGGAGGTCAGTCCCTCGGCGGCGCGGACAGGTTCGGAAAACTTCATCTTTGACCCCCTCAAAACAGTTCCTTAACGCCACCTTAACCTTAAATTCCGCCCGGCGCCAGAGGCCGCAACAGGTCTAACGAATAGCCTTGTTTTCTGTGATATTTTCCGTCACATCTTGGCCATAAGCCCGAACATACGGGCCAGACAGGGGCCCTGAATGACGACCGAAGACACATCGCAAAAGAAGAACCTGCGCACCATCGTAATCGCCTCGGCGGCAGGCACGACCTTCGAGTGGTACGATTTCTTCATCTTCGGCTCGCTGACCACCATCATCGCCCAGAACTTTTACGCCGGCCTGAATGAAACCCTGGCCACCATTGCGGCCCTGGCCACCTTTGCTGTGGGCTTTATCGCCCGGCCGCTCGGTGCGCTGGTCTTCGGCCATATCGGCGACAAGAAGGGCCGCAAGGGCACCTTCCTCTACACCATCCTCGTCATGGGCCTGGCCACCATCGCCATCGGCCTGCTGCCGACCTACAAACAGGTCGGCATTCTGGCGCCTGTACTGCTGATAATCTTACGTATCGTCCAGGGTTTTGCGCTCGGCGGCGAATATGGCGGCGCGGCCATTTATGTGGCCGAACATGCCCCGGCCAACAAGCGCGGCGCCTATACCGGCTGGATTCAGACCTCGGCTGGCTTCGGCCTGATCGCGGCGCTGGTAGTCATTCTCGTCACCCGCAAGACCATTTCGGAGCCGGTCTTTGCCGACTGGGGCTGGCGTATTCCCTTTATCGTTTCGGCCGGTCTGCTGGCCGTTTCCGTCTATATCCGCGCCAGAACGGCCGAAAGCCCGGCCTTCAAGGCGCTGCACGAGCAGGGCCAACTGGCCAAATCACCTCTTTCGGAAATCTTCACCCGCTGGCCGAACTTCAAAGGGATGCTGATCGCCCTCTTCGGCTTCATGACGGCGCAGGGCGTGGTGTGGTACACCACCTTTTTCTACACCCAGGTCTTCCTGACCTCGATCGTCAGGCTCGATCCGGCCGATATGAATACCCTGGTCATGGGCATGACGCTCGTGTCTGCCTGCCTCTATGTCGCTTTCGCCGCGCTTTCCGACAAGATCGGCCGCAAGCCGGTGATGGTGTTCGGCATCCTGCTGGCCTGTATCGCCTTCTTTCCCGGCTATCAGGCGTTGATGAAGCTGGGCAATCCCGATCTCGAAGCCGCACAACGCACCAATCCGGTTTACGTCGTGGCCGATCCGGCGCAATGCAGCTTCCAGTTCGATCTGTTCAACACCGCGCAGTTCACCACACCGTGCGACCTCGCCAAGAGCGTGGTGACTGGTATCGGCACCCCCTATGTCAGCCGTGCCGACACCACCGCCGGCCAAAGCGCCACAATCCATATCGGCGCGCAGATCATTACCGTGCCGTCCGGCATGGGGCTGGACAAGGCCGGCCTCAAGGCGCTGAAAGCCAAGGCGGCGGGCGAAGTGAAGGCCGCTCTGAAAGCCGCTGGCTATCCCGAAAAGGCCGATCCGAAGAAAGCCAATCTGTGGGCGATGTTCGGCATATTGTGCATTTTCGCCGTGGCCTGCACGGCGCTTTATGGACCGATGGCCTCGGCGCTCGTCGAAATGTTCCCAACCCGCGTGCGCTACACCGCCATGAGCCTGCCTTACAATATCGGCACCGGCTGGTTCGGCGGCCTGCAACCGGTATTAAGCTTCGCCATGGTGGCGGCCTCAGGCAATATCTATTTCGGCCTGTGGTATCCCGTCGCCACTGGTCTGCTGGCGGTTCTGGTGTCACTGCTGTTCCTCAAGGAAACCCACGGCCGCGATCTGCACAAGATCGAGTAGACAATATTTCGGGGGGACATCATGCGTAAATTCGGTTTTATCCTTTTGCTGGCAGGGGCGTTTTGCCTGGCATACGCTTCCTTTTCCGCCTATCAATCTTACAAGGCGCCTCGACGCCCTATCGACGATTACAGGTTTTCAGCGGAATGCGATAAAGTGCCTGTCCGAGGCAATGCTTTCAAAGACTCACCGCTTGAGTGTGAAGCCCGCATTCGTGAAGTAGAGTTACAAAAACAGGCGCCCGATCTGATTAAGCGAGATGGCGACGACGTATTGGTTTTTTATCAAGGCCAGCCGTCTGTGCGACTGACGCCCGTTCTGAAAGGATCGGAAGGTTGCGACAGCTATAATTTGCAAAGCCTGTTGCCAACGCGTGATTCTGTGACGCAACGGATTTCATATCTCGCAAAACTTGCATGTCATTCGGGAGAGCTTGAAACACGCTTCATTGTGATGTCAGACGGAACGCGCTGGACTGTTTCAGACGCAAGTGCCTCGCCTGACGGCCGTCTGATAGGCGTTGGGGGGAATGGCTTTCCTGGCGATGGCTTCAAACTCTACCAATGGCCGGAACGCAAGCTAATTGCCCATTTTAATCCGAGTTGTCATGTAGTTGACTGGCAAAATTCAAGCCAACTCACGGTTACCTGTCTGCATGATATGAAGCCGTTTGGGATCAGGGATCGCTACTTTCTGGCCTTCGACGCCAGGGTAAAGCGCGATGAACAGGGATACTGGACCATGCGCACAACTCGCTGGCTCAATCCGCGTATGATGGATTATAACCGCCAGGGTGATATTGAGTACACGCCAACCTTTGCCCTATTGTGGCCTATGACATTCAGGCCAGATACAAAAAGGCCAGTTAACGCGTTTCACCCCTAATCGCCTTGACCCGCACATGGCTCCTGTCCTCATGCCCTTCGGCATCGATAACACTTAATTCAAAGAAACCTTCGGTCGGCGGTGACCAGCTCCATTCGCCATTTTCGTCCAGCTTCAGCGGTTGGCCATCGACATACCACTGCACCGGGCGGACACCGCGCGCCGACAGTTTCAGCGGCCACACCACATTCAGCTTCTGCGCGGCGTCCTTTACCTCGACATAGACCGTGGCCTTATTCGGCGGGAACAGGATCGACGCCTTGCCGGTATCTCCGCTCATCATCCTGAGCCCCTTCGGCGCATTGCCCGGCGCGATCGATTGCGGCACCCGGCTCGGCGCCTGCAACTGATCGAAGACATCGAACAGCAGCGGCGCCGAAGCCTCGCGGCCGGTCTGATCCGCCCGCGTCCCGCCATCCGGACGGCCGGTCCACACCAGCACGGCATAGCCGCCGGCAACACCGACCGCCAGCGCGTCACGATAGCCGTAGGAGGTGCCCGTCTTGAAGGCCGGGCGGTTGGCGTTCTTCATCAGCGGCCCCGGCAGGCGGCCTTCCGGCGGCGGTGTTTCGCGCAGAATGCTGATCACCCGATCCGCCGCTTCCGGCCGCATCAGCCGCTGTCCGCCAGTCGTTTTTTCATCTGCCAGCCGGTATGCGAGCGGCCGCGCCAGACCATGATCGCCCAGCGCCGCATACAAAAGCGCGACATCGCTGAGGCGTATCCCCTCGCCGCCCAGAGCCAGAGCGAGACCCGACTCTTTCAGGCCGGATTTCGGTACGAACAGCGGCACATTGACCGCCTCCAGCCGGCCCTGAAAAGCTTCCGGCCCGATGCGATTGAGCACCGCCACCGCCGGCACATTGAGCGAATTGATCAGGGCTTCCTTGGCCGAGACTTCGCCATGGAACACCCGGTCGAAATCCTCCGGCTGGTAATCGCCAAAGCGCGTCGGGGCGTCCATCAGGCGGGTATCGGGCGCCACTACGCCATCCTCGAAGGCAAAGCCGTAGATGAAGGGTTTCAGCGCCGAGCCGGGTGAGCGGATGGCGCGGGTCATGTCCATCCAGCCTCCGGGACGCTCCAGCCCGCCACCACCGACACTGGCGCGCACCCCGCGTGTCTTGATATCGACCACGATGATGGCGACCGATGAGTTCGGCCCCTGATCCTTGGCGGTGGCTGCGGCCATGGCCTCTAACCGGGTTTGCAGATTGGCATCGATGCTCGTCACCACCGTCGCCTGCAAGCCCTTGACCTCGCGCGCCAACCGACCGGCCGTGTGCCAGGCAAGCGTCGGGAAGACGAATCGTGAGGTGACTATCGGCTCATTCATCGCCTCATTAGCCTGCGATGCCCCGATGATATTGGCATCGGCCATGCGCTTGAGGATCAGGTTGCGCGCCTTCAGGGCATTGGCCGGTCTGCGATCGGGCCGGCGCGCTTCCGGCGCCTGAGGCAGGGAGATCAAAAGCGCCTGTTCACCCAGGGTCAGGCTTTCCGGCTCGTGGCCGAAATAGGAGAGTGAGGCGGCGCGCACCCCTTCGAGATTGCCGCCATAGGGGGCGAGCGTCAGATACAGCGCCAGGATTTCGCGCTTCGAATAGCGCATTTCGAGTTGCACGGCGCGCAGGGCCTCGATCAACTTATTGCCATAGTCACGCGGATGCGGACTGAGCAATCGTGCCGTCTGCATGGTGATGGTCGAGCCGCCGGAGATGATAGTACCGGCATGGATATTGGAGAGCAGCGCCCGCACGATCGAGGTGGCATCGACGCCGGGATGGAAATAGAAGCGCTCGTCCTCGACGCGCAGCAGGCGGTGGATAAAGGAAGAATCGGTTCGGTCGAGATCGGCGCGGATACGCCAGCGGCCATTATCAACCGGCAAGGCGCGCAGCCACGCGCCATTGCGGTCCAGCGCCACGGCGGACGCGGTCTGGGCACGCGACATATCCGGCGGGAAGATCAGGTTCGCGGCCGCAATAACGACCTGAAAGCCCATCACGCCGATCAGGGTCTTGACCAGCGGCCGGATCAGGGAATCGGGATTTACAGGAGAGAACTTCACCTGATTCTCCCCTGTAGCGAAGCGTACGGGGGAGGTGTCAGCGCAAGGCTCGCAGAGCCGGTGTCGCTGACGGAGGGGGCTTTCCTGTCGTCTGACACGCCCCCTCCGTCACGGACTTCGCACCAAGATAAATCTTGATGCGAGCGCCGCGCCACCTCCCCCGCTTCGCAGGGGAGGATCAAGGGACGATGCGTAAAAATCATCACTATCTTGCGCTGATCACCGTACGGCTGCCTTGCGTGCGGGCGAAGGTATCCGGACGATAGAAGTCCTTGGCCTCGGCCCCTGGCAGATAGAAGTCACCCTGCGTTACGGCCCGCGCGATATAGGCCATGCTGAAGCTGTCGGACGACGACACATCGAGCGCGGCGATAAAGCGGTCATCACGCGCCTCCGAGACCTTGAGATCGGTCAGCTTGCCGATAAAGCGGAACGGTCCGTTTTCGGCGTCCTCATTGGTGAGCGTTGACTCGATCTCGAAGCCCGCCGGCAGCGGATCATCGACCACGATCGGCCGCAGTTCGGTGCGGTCGGAGCGGCCGGAGATGACCACCAGCACCTTCTGGCCTTGCGTGATATGAGACGGATCAAGGCGCGAGCCATCCAGATTATAGTAGGTCTTGACCAGGTTCAGGCCATGGCTTTCAGCCCCAGGCGCCGAAACCGGCGTACCGATCACCGTCACCGTCCGCCACACCGGACCCGAGCCACCGTTCTTCACGCTGGCACCGGCCAGTTGCCCCACGCCGAAGCGCTGGACATTCATCCCCGCCGGCAGGGTATTGACGCCCTGCGCGTTGATCTTCAGCGGACCAGACGCTTTCAGCATGTAGGAGGCCGCCTTGAGCACATAGGCACTTTCGATGGTGTTCATCTGCGCCGGCGACTTCATGGCGTTTTCCAGGCGCTGGCTGAGCGAGCGGGCGATATCGTCCTCGCCCGACTCATAGGCGAGCGCAATAACACCCGCCAGATCGCGCAGCGGCGTCTGGTACCAGTCGTTCGGATCGGAATAGCCCAGCGACTGGATGGCCTCATTGAAGGCCAGACGGCCGCGCGAACGATCCCCCATCATCACCAGACCGGCGGCGATCTGCGCACGGGCCAGCGGCGACTTCTCTTCCCGGAACTGGACATCATGATACCAGCGCAGGCGCGCCAGATCACCGGACTTGCCCTTGGCCAGCACATAAAGCGCATAGGCCGAGGCCCGTGAACGCAACTGTTTGGTCAGTTGCTCACCGGAAACGCCGAACCAGTTCCAGTAGGACGGCACACTCAGGCGGTAATTGACATTGGCATAACCATCCGGCCGTGACATGGCGCGCATGGCGTTCAACGACTTGTCGATGGCTTCCTGCGGCACATAGGCGCCGCGGGCCCGCGCTTCGAGCAGGAAATCGGTGGCATAGGCGCCGATAAAGCCATCCGCCTGGCCATCACCCGGCCGCCATAGGCCAAAGGCGCCGTCTTCCGACTGGCGGTCAAGGATCTTGTCGACCGCGATCTTCAGCGCATTGACGCCAGGCTTCGCGGCCTGCTTGCCGACCAGCGATTCCGAGACAAACAGCCACGGCATGGCCACCGAGGTCACCTGTTCGGTGCACCCGTAAGGATATTTGGCGAGATTGGCCGCCAAAGGCGCCGGATCGATATTACGGAAGGGCGAGTACGACACCTCCACCGTCACCGAACCGGGTTGCAAACCGGCCAGCAGAGACGCATCGGGCGCCCAGCTTTCATTGACCTTTTGCGACGCGGTGGCGACGCGCGTTTGCGGTCCCCAGCCATTGCGCGTTTGCAGGTTGAAGCTGTCATTGAAGCTGTAACCCTGGCCGCTCAGCCCGATCTGGACGGTCGAGACACCGGTGGTGTTCGGCGCTTTCATCTGGATCGTTTCGATCGCCTGCTGGCCATGATTGAGGTTGAACACCTTCTGGAAAACCAGAACCAGACCCTTGATACCCTTGACGATAGCCGTATAGAGGCCCGGCTTGCCGTCGGTATTATCGAGTTGCAGGGTGGCGTAGGCGGTATCGCCCGGCGCCAGGAAACGCGGCAGGGCGAGATCGGCCACCACCGGCTCACGGATGATCATACGGCCATCGACCGAGCCTACGGCATCATCGGTCCAGGCCACGGCCATGACGCGCAGTTCGCCATTGAACTTCTCGATCGGCAAACGCACATACGCCTTGCCGTCGAGCGTGGTCTGGACCACGCCAGACCACAGCGCGATGGTGCGGATCGGCGTCGTGGTCAGACCCTCGCCGCCGAGCTGATCACCGCCGAAAGTGGGCGCCGCGGCCGCCAGGTTCGGATCGAGCAGGCGGCCGTAGTCGTCATTATAATCGACGCCGAGCGCGCGCTTGCCGAAATACCAGCCGGCCGGGTCGGGCGACTTGAACTTGGTCAGGTTGAGGATGCCCTGATCGACCACGGCTACGCTGACCTTGGCACGATCGCCCAGTTTCACACCGGACACCTGGATCGGCACGTCGATGAAATTGTGGCCGTTCACATCGGTCTGCGGGCGCTGCGGCTGGTCGGAGGCCAGGATCTTGACGCCCAGCTTGCGCGATTTCGGATCGAGCGGCACATAGATCAGGCCGATGGCGCGACGCGGCTTCGAGGCATTGACCGGATCGCGCGGCTGCATGACGCTGGCCATGATATAGGCCCCACCGCCCCATTCCGCCGTCGATTTCAGACGCACCGTTGTGCCGCCCTCGCCAATCGAAACGGTCTTCATCTCAATCACATGGTCGGTAGCGACGGCAATCTGCGCCTCGCCCTTGTAGGGGCCTTTCAGTGTCACCTCGACCGTATCGCCCTGGTTATAGCTCTTGCTGCCGGCGGTGATGCGCACAAAATCCGGCGCATCCGTGCCCTTTTGCGTCGAACCCCAGCCGGAGGAGAAGCGCGTCACGGTTTTCGCCTGTCCCGGCACTTCGACCTCAAGCCGGTAGTCACCCCAGTCGAGATTACGCTCGAAGGTGGCGCCGGTATTGGCGTTCAGGTCGTAATTTTTCGACGACACCAGCACGTCGCGGTGGGTCGAGCGCCAGTTCCACTTGCCGTCCGAAATATACCAGTCGTAGTCCCAGACTTCCGAGATCAGCTTGACCGTCACGCCTTTGACGGCGCGCTTGTCGCCCTGCGGGGTCAGGCCCACAATATTGAAGGCCATGCGCGGCGCATCACGCCACGAACCATCCTTCTGATCGACCTTGACGCCGAGATAGAGCGGTGCGGTCTTGATGCGCAGGGTCTGGCTTTCGCGCACCGGGCGCCCGCCCGGCTCGAAGACCGAAGCGGTCAAAAGCACGGTCAGCGGCTCCGTGGTGTCGCCCGCCAGCGAAGCATCGAACGGGAACAGCGCATTGCCCTGGCCGTCCGTCGTCGTGGCCGGCAGGTCGACATATTTCTCTTCATAAGGCTTGGTTTCGTCACCGAAACGATAATCGGCGAATTTCGGGAACGGATTGCCATCAGCACGGATGCGCGCCTCACCCGTCACCTGCAAACCCGAAGCGATGGCGCCATAGAGATAGCGCGCCGCCACCGTTACCGGACGAGATTCCGTCGCGCTCATCAGCGGCCTGTTCGCATCGGCCTTGATATCGACCGCCAGGCGCTGTGGCGCGAAATCCTCCACGGCGAAAGAGGTATTGCCCGCCGGATCATCCATGCCTTCCAGCTCGACCCGCGCCGACCATTGCCCGCGCGGCGCCGTCTTCGGCAGGGTGACATTGGCCCCGGCATAGCCCATCGGCGTCTTGTCGAAGACCAGGCGATAGGCTTCCACCCCGCTCGGCCGCGTGATGATGATGGCGCCCTTGCGGTCCTTGATGACCCGGCCTTCCGGATCGCGGATCATGGCAACGACATGCACCGCCTCGCCCGGCCGATAAATGCCGCGGTCGCTGTACATGTAGGAATCGACACCCATGGTCGCCGTGCGGCCGTCGCCGGCCTCACTGTCCTCGCTGCGGCCACCGACACCATGCGAGGTCAGGTCCATCGGCGAGCGGTCGAGATCGGACGCCGTGAAATCATCACCCGCGCCATAGGCCATGACCATCTTCGGTGTCAGAGCGTCCTTGCCCTTGAGCAGCGCCCCCGCAAAGGTGGCCCGACCATCGACGCCGGACTTCACCTCGCCCAGTGTATCGCCATTGGTGGCCACCAGATCGACCCTGACCCCGGCCAGCGGCTTGGCGGTCTTCAGCGATCGCACCACGACATCGAGGCCGCTTTGGCCCTTGTAGGTGGTCAGGGCCATATCAGTATAGAGAATCCAGCGACGGGCCTGGGCCGGCTCGTCGTTTTCATTCTTGTCACGGCCGCCGGAGGCATCGCGTACCTTGACGACATAGGCCCCGGCCTTCAGCGTTTTCAATACCGCGCCCAGTGGAAACACCGTGGTGACGCGCTCGCCATTACCAGGCTTGACCGCGACCTTGCCGGTCCAGATCTTTACACCGATATCGTCGGCGGAATCGTCGCCGTAAGAATAATCATATTCGCCTTCCGCCACCGGATCAGGCGCTGAAACCGACTTCCTCACCAGGTTGCGGTCAGAGACGTGCCAGACCTCGAAGGCAAGCGTCGAGACATTGACCGTCTCCACCGCCACGCCATCGGCTTCCTCACGCGGCAGGATGACGCCATTGCCGGCAAACCCGACATAGGGTGGCTTCTCGCCAAAGGTGAAATCGAGATCGGCATTGGCCTTGAGCTGGTCGCTGCCCTTCGCCGGCAGGCCCTTCAACAGGGTCACGCGGCGATCGGTAAAGCCGAAGCCGGAGACGCACAGGGTGTCATCCTTGACCGAAATCGCTGGCGCCGACGGCAGGGCGGGCGAGACGACGACATAGTCGCCATAGGGCTTGGCCGGATCAAGCGGTTTGGAAAACTGCACGCAGGCTTTCGGCGCATTGCCGGAGGTATCGAGGTTCTGCTTCCATACGGCAAAACCGTCCGGCTTGCGGTCACCGGCGCGCGGCGCGTTTTTATCGCGCACCTTTCCGAACAAGCCCGTCGCCGGCTGGCCCACCTCGGCCGTGGCGCTGGCCGCCTTTTGCCGGGCACCGCTGCTGATCGCATGATCGGTGAGGAAACCGATGCCGAACCCGGCAATCAATACCGCCGCAGCGCCTGCGATGAGGGTTCGGTTATGCCAGTCGATCATGGTGTTTCCCCGCCTCGGAAGCGCTGACGCGCGCAATTTATTCGTAAACGCGAATCAAGATCAGAATCCGGGAAAGATCAATCTTTAGTTTGTGAAATTCGCAAATAAGGCTAGTGATTCCCGCCAAGGGTTTGCCGAACGGCGCGCGGGCTATATCAAGCACCGCTGAACGGCAGGCCGGAGCCCTGGAGAATCGCGCCTTGAGTCAGTTTGCACGCGTTATGGTGCTGGTGGTCGATGATAACCACTATATGCGGGTGATCGTCAGCACCATGCTGCGCTCCATGGGTATCACCCTGATCCGCGAAGCCTCCGATGGCGCCGAAGCGCTGGAAATCGTGCGTGACTGGCGGCCGGATGTCATCATCCTCGACCTGATGATGGAAACCATCGACGGCATCGAATTCACCAAGCTGATCCGCCGCGGCGTCGACAGCCCGCACCCTTATGTGCCGATCATCATGATGACCGGCCATACCGACCGCCGTCGCGTCATCGAGGCGCGTGATGCCGGCGTCAATGAGTTCGTCGCCAAGCCGCTGACCGCCCGCGCCCTGATCGACCGCCTGAAAAGCGTGATCAACAACGAACGCGGTTGGGTGAAATCGGCCAACTATGTCGGCCCCGACCGCCGCCGTAAGGTCCAGCCGGATTTCAAAGGCCCCTTCCGTCGCATCGCCGACAAGGCCGACGGCAAGATGTAGAAGGGCCAAGGTCAGTGAAGAAAAGTGATCCACAGATTACACAGATTTCACAGATTTCACAGATTTTTGAGACATGACCGCTGATATACGTGATCCGGAAACCTACACGATTATCGGCGCCGCGATGGAAGTGCATCGCACGCTCGGATGCGGGTTTCTTGAATCCGTTTATCATGAGGCTCTGGCCCTCGAGCTTGCCGCACGGGGTATTCCTTTTCGCCGCGAAGCGGCATTACCCATAGTTTACAAGGACAATGTGCTGCCTTGCAGCTTTCGTGTCGATTTCATTTGCTTTGACAGGGTTTTATTGGAACTGAAAGCCCTTGCCGCGCTTTCTTCTAATGAAGAAGCCCAGGTCATAAATTACCTCAAGGCATCACAATTGCCGCGTGCGCTTCTCTTAAATTTTGGCACTGCCAGCCTCCAGCACAAGCGACTGGCATTGTGAGCATCAGTTCCACACCCAAAAAATCTGTGCAATCTGTGTAATCTGTGGATAGCCCCTTCCTTGCTTTTACCCAAGGCGGCGATTTGCCGCTGCCGCATTGCACACTTAACCACTTTTCCCCTTCGCAAATTTACCGGTTTCGGGCTACAAGGCCCGTCATGACCCAATCCGCCAGCACCTCCCCTTTTGGTTTCAAGGATGTCGACGCCCGTGAAAAGGTGGCGATGGTCCATGATGTGTTCAAAAACGTCGCCTCGAACTACGACCTGATGAACGATGTCATGTCGGGCGGGGTGCATCACCTGTGGAAAGACGCGGCCTGCGCCCGTCTCAATCCGCAACCGGGCGAGGTGATCATCGATTGCGCCGGCGGCACCGGCGATATCGCTCGCCGCCTGGCGAAGCTGGCGCGCGCCGCCAAGGCCCGCCGTATCGCGCGCGGCTATGCGGCAAAAGACGCCGAGATCCGCATCATCGATTATAACGAAGCCATGATCATGGCCGGCCGCGAGAAATCGCAACGCCAGCATCTCGACGAGCCGGAAATCTCGTGGTCGGTCGGCGACGCCATGAATCTGGCGATCGAAGATAACACCATCGACGCCTACATCATCTCCTTCGGCATCCGTAATGTCGCCGATGTGCAGGTGGCGCTGAATGAAGCCAAACGCGTGCTGAAACCCGGCGGCCGTTTCTTCTGCCTCGAATTCTCGCACCCGACCTCGTCGGTGATCTCGAAGATTTACGAGACCTACTCCTTCAAGGTCATCCCCTTCATGGGCGAACTAGTGGCCAAGGACCGCGACAGCTATCAGTATCTGGTGGAAAGCATCCAGCGCTTCCCCGATCAGGACACCTTCAAGGGCATGATCGAAAAAGCCGGCTTCCGCAATGCCCGCTACACCAACTATTCCGGCGGGGTCTGCGCCCTGCACGAGGGCTGGGCATAAGCGCTTGGCAAGCTTGAATACATGGACGCGCATGTTCCGCACCGGGTTTATCCTGCTGCGTTACGACGCCCTGCTGCCAAAGGAAACGGCGCACCTGCTGCCGCCGGTGCCGCGCCTGGGCATAGGTTTGCTGCGCAGCATTTTTGCGAAGAAAACGAATTTGCGCCCCGGCGAGCGCTATGCCGTCGCCTTCCAGCAACTGGGCCCGGCCTTCATCAAGCTCGGTCAGGTGTTGTCCACGCGCGGCGATATCTTCGGCAAGGCGTTCATCAATGACCTGTCACACCTGAAGGACAACCTGCCGCCCTTCCCGCGCGAGGTCGCTCTGGCCAGCGTCGAGGAATCGCTCGGCAAACCGGTCGACGCCATCTTCTCCGAATTTGGGGCAGTGCTGGGCTCGGCCTCCATCGCCCAGGCGCATGAGGCGGTCCTGCTCGATGGCCGCAAGGTGGCGGTCAAGATCCTGCGTCCGGATATCGAAGCTGTGGTCGCCGCCGATATCGCCATGATGACCTTGTCGGCCAAGATCATCGCCTTTTTCTTCCCCTCCGCCCGCCGCCTGGAACCAGTGGCCTTTGTCAGCACGGTGGCGCAATCCCTGCTGCTCGAACTCGACCTGCGGCTGGAAGCCTCGGCATGCGACGAGATCGGCAAGACGATCAACGAAGAGCCGTGGATGAAGGCGCCCAAGGTCGTCTGGCACCAGGTCTCGCGCCGCGTGCTGGTCACCGAATGGGCACCCGGCACCCCTCTCAGCCGCCCGGAAGCCCTCAGCCTGCCGGGTTTGCAGCATAAAGAACTGGCCGATAACCTGATCCGCGCGTTTCTTTCCCAGGCACTCGATCACGGCGCCTTCCATGCCGACCTGCACGAAGGCAACCTGTTTGTCACGGCGCCGGCGCAACTGACCGCCATCGATTTCGGCATTATCGGCCGCCTGCGCCCCAAGGAGCGCCGCTATCTGGCGGAAATGCTGTGGGGCTTCCTGCGCCGCGATTACAAGCGCGTGGCCGAGGTCCATTTCGAGGCCGGCTATGTACCGCGCCACCATAATGTCGATAGTTTCGCCCAGGCCCTGCGCGCGGTCGGCGAGCCGGTGCTGGGCCAGAAGGCCACCGAAGTCTCCATGGGCCGTCTGCTGACACAACTGTTCGATATCACCGCCCAGTTCGACATGCACCTGCGCCCCGAACTGGTGTTGCTGCAAAAAACCATGGTGTCGGTCGAAGGCGTGGCCCGCCGCATCTATCCCGAACACGACCTGTGGGAAGCCGCGCGACCCGTAGTGCAGTCATGGATATCGCGCGAATTGTCACCGGTCGCACAGGCCCGCCAGATCGCCGAACGCCTGATCAGCCGCCTGCGCAGCGAGGAAGAGGAAGGCGCCGATACCCGCCAGACCGTCGAACTGGCCGCCCTGCAACTGGTGGCGCAACAGGGCCGCACCTTCGGCCTGATTGCCCTGGCGGTGTCGGTCATTTCGCTCGGCGTGCTGATCTGGATGGCGGTACGGTAGGCCTTTCTTGTACCTCCCCACTTGTTGGGGAGGGGGACCGCGCCTGAAAGGCGTGGTGGTGGGGGTTCTTGCTTCCTCACGCTCAGCCGAAACTTGGTAGGGATTAACAACCCCTGTTCTTGCGCGGTCGCCATCCCCTCACCCCAGCCCTCTCCCCTTATAGAAAGGGAGAGGGGGAAGAGTAACGACAGCGACGTCTCTTCACTTAATACCCATCGCGCCGTGGCGTGCGGCGTTCACTTTCTATAATCTTCTGCTGGCGCCAGTAGGCCGCACCATTATCCGGCCGGAACATCGTGCGCGGCGCACCGGCCCTGGTCATCACCGCGAACACATTGCCCTTTGGATCGTAAAACAGCGTGTCGCCGTTTGTTCGCTTCAGGGTCTCGGTGCCGGCCGGCGGGTTATGGATGAAGCCATGCACCATCGCCATATAGTCCGGGTATGACTTGGCCGAAAATTCCGGACCATGCTTCTGAAAATGATAATGCGCGTTCTCGTCGGCGGAATATTTCCGGTTCTTCGACCACAGCGGCCAGTCGCCATAGCGCGTTTCGGTAATGGTCGCGCGGTGGGCCGCAATCGGCAGGGCCGCGCCAGGAACCGGCGCCGCGTCGATAACCGGCATCGAGGCTTCTTCGATGTCCTGAGCTGGCTTTTGCTCATTCTTCTGCGCCCAGCCTGGCGCCTTCGCGGGCTGAACCTGTTCGACGGGCGCCTTGCCCGCGCCATCGGGCAGCACAGCGGACGGCCCGGCATCGCAGGCCACTACACCCAGCAAAAGCAAAGCCGATAACCAGATTGCCCGCATAGCCTTGCCCCCTTGCACCCTCAACCCCACCTATGGCACAACCCGCCGGCAAGTTAAAGGATACCTCGTCATGACGGATCAGCCTGTTTCCAAGCGTATATTGCTGATCATCGGCGGCGGTATCGCGGCCTATAAGTCGCTGGAACTGATCCGCCTTATCAAAAAGGCCGGACTTGATGTTCGCGTCGTGCTGACCAAAGCCGCGCACGAATTTATCACCCCCCTAACCGCCGCCGCCCTTTCCGGCGACAAGGTCTATACCGACCTGTTCGATCTCACCGACGAGACCGAGATGGGCCATATCATGCTGTCACGCCAGGCCGACCTCGTAGTCGTCGCCCCCGCCACTGCCGACATGATGGCCAAGCAGGCCCAAGGATTAGCCAATGACCTGGCCTCGACCCTTCTGCTGGCCACTGACAAGCGCGTCCTGCTGGCCCCGGCCATGAATGTCCGCATGTGGCACCATCCGGCCACCCAGCGCAATCTGGAAACCCTTAAGGCTGATGGCGTGCTTTTCACCGGCCCGGACGAAGGCGATATGGCCTGCGGTGAATTCGGCCTCGGCCGCATGAGCGAGCCGGAAGCCATATTGGCGGCCATCCAGTTCCATCTCACCGGCGGGGTCGATGGCCCGCTCGCGGGGAAAAAAGTCGTCATCACTGCCGGCCCGACCTTTGAGCCGCTCGATCCGGTACGCGGTCTGACCAACCGCTCCTCCGGCAAACAGGGCTATGCCATCGCCCAGAAACTGGCGCGCGAAGGCGCCGATGTTACCCTGATCTCCGGTCCCGTGTCGTTGCCCACGCCCATCGGCGTCACCCGTATCGATGTCGAGACCGCGCAGGAGATGTTCGATGCCGTCCATGCCCAATTGCCCTGCGATGTGTTCGTGGGCGTCGCCGCGGTGGCCGACTGGCGGGCGAAGGATATCGCCGCCGAGAAGCAGAAGAAGACCGCGGATAACGAACTGTCAGTGACCTTCGTCAAGAACCCGGACATCCTCGAATCCGTCTCCAAGCATCTGGACCTGCGCCCGCGTCTGGTGATCGGCTTCGCTGCCGAGACCCAGAAACTGGAGGACTACGCCCATGCCAAGCTGGCATCCAAGGGCTGCGACGCCATCGTCGCCAATAATGTGTCCGAAGGCGTTTTCGGCTCGGCGCACAATCAGGCCACCCTCGTCGATCTCGACGGCTTCACCCCCATTGCCGGCATGACCAAGGCCGATATCGCCGATTTCCTCAGCGCCTATATTCAAAAGCGTATCGCCTGACCGGCTGTTCACGGTTTCACAATCGCGCTTTATCGGGTATCGATTGCGGCGAAGCCGTGACCGCATCTTTTCAAGTTGGACGTATGACCTTGGCAGACACCCCATCGACGCACGGCAAACGCGCCGATATCCAGGGTATGCGCGCCATCGCCGTCCTGGCCGTACTCGTTTTCCATGCCAGCCATGTCCTCCTGCCGGGCGGGTTTGCTGGCGTCGATGTCTTCTTCGTCCTTTCCGGCTACCTGATCACCCAGGTCCTGCTGCGGCCGATGGAGGAAAAGCGCTTTTCCATCCGCGATTTCTACCGCCGCCGTATCCGCCGGCTCTATCCGGCCCTGTTCACGGTGCTGGCCTTCACCCTCATCATGGGTCTGGCCTTTTTTCCGCCCACCCTGCTGAAGGAACTGGTCAAGTCCCAGTTCTTCACCACCCTCTTCCTGTCCAATCTCGCCTTCGCGCGCGAGACCGGCTATTTCGACCTGCAGGCCGAACTGAAACCGCTGCTGCACACCTGGTCGCTGGGCGTCGAGGAACAGTTCTACCTGCTGTTTCCGCCAATCCTTTACGCTTTGCATCGTTGGGGCAAGCGCCTCCTCTGGTCGGTGCTTGGCCTGCTGGCGCTCTGGTCGCTGTGGTTCTCCCAAACCCGCCTGGCCGCCCATGCCGAAGTGTCCTTCTATTTCCCGACCTCGCGCGCCTTCGAGCTGCTGATCGGCGCCCTGTGCGTCGGCCTCGACCGCCATATCTCCCTGCCGGTACTGGCCCAGCGGATTTTAAGCGTCCTCGGCCTGGCGTTGATTGCCATCGGCTTTATCGTCATCAACGAGGAGTCCGCCTTCCCCGGCCTGCTGGCCCTGCTGCCCTGCCTGGGCACGGCCGCGCTTCTTGTCTCCCCGCAGGGCTGGGCCAATCGCTGGCTGGCCATCCCGCCGCTGGTTCGGGTCGGTGACATCTCCTATTCGCTCTATCTCTGGCACTGGCCGCTGCTGGTCTTCGCCCGCTTTGTCTTTCCGGATACCCCCTTCGCCATTGTCGCCGCGCTTGCCTTGTCATTTGCCATGGCCTGGCTGTCGTGGCGCTATATCGAAACCCCCTTCCTGAAAGACCAGCCGCAAAAGCGCCCCGTCCCCATCTGGGCCATGGGCGGCGCCATGATGGCGGCCTCCATCGCCGTCTGCCTCACCGTCTATTACGCCGGCGGCCTGCCGCAGCGCTTTTCACCGCAGGAACGCGTTTATCTGGCCGCGACGGACGATTACAACCACGACCGCAACAAATGCCACATGCGCTCCGACCGGCCGATCGACTATGACCAGCTCTGCACCTACGGCGCGGCCAATGTACCCGCCAGCTATGCCGTCTGGGGCGACAGTCACGGCGCCGAACTGGCCAGGGCCCTGGGTGAACGCCTGACCGCCAAGGGCCAGAGCCTGAAATCGATCACCATGTCGGGCTGCCCGGCCACGCTCAGCCGCAGGGCCGTCTGCCGTCAGCACAATATCGATACGCTCGCCGCCATGAAGGCCGATCCAAACATGCAGGTCGTCATCCTGGTCGGCAATCTGCACGATGACGACGCCTTTTCGCGCGATGCCATTAAAGGCATGGAGCACACGGCGCTGGAACTGAAAGAGGCCGGCAAGCAGGTGATCATCGTCTCGCCGATCCCGACCTTCGACTATGATCCGCCGTCGAAACTGGCGCTCGAATCCCGCGCCGGTCACGCGCCGGAAACCATCGGCACGCCACGCGCGGTTTATGAGCAGCGGCGCGGCCATATCCGCGATGAATTTATCCGCTTCACCGCCGCCAACGACATGACGACCATCCGCCCCGACACCCTCTTCTGCGACACCATCTGCCATGTCTATCGGTCCGGCGAAGGCGTGCTCTATTTCAATGCCGGCCACCTCAGCCTGGCCGGCGCCGGCCTGCTGGCCGACGAAATCGAGCGCACGCTGGAAATGCAATCGGCGGATTGATCCACAGACGCACGAATCCTGTGCATGGTTTGGCGGCGTGGTTGTTAACCTTTCGCCGGGCGGCTACCCTGCAAGGATCGTCCTGTTTGAGCCCGATCATGAACGCCCATACCAAGCCCGAAGCCTCCCCTGAAGTCACCGCTCACGTCGTGCAGTTGCCGCACGCGGTTGGCCTGGCCTTGCCGGCCTATGAAACCGAAGGCTCAGCGGGTCTGGATCTGCGCGCCGCCATTACTGAGGGCGAAGAACTGGTGCTGAAGCCGATGGCGCGGGCTTTGGTGCCCACCGGCCTGAAAATGTCCGTGCCCCTGGGCTATGAGGTGCAGGTGCGCCCGCGGTCCGGCCTGGCGCTGAAATTCGGCATCACCTGCCTGAATACGCCGGGCACGATCGACAGCGATTATCGCGGCGAGGTCGGCGTCATCCTGATCAATCTCGGCTCGGAAGATTTCGTGATCCGGCGCGGCGACCGCATTGCCCAGATGATCGTGGCGCAACATGCGCGCATTGTCTGGGAAACACCGGAGACCCTCGAAGCCACCCAACGCGGAGAAGGCGGTTTCGGCTCGACCGGCCGCTGATAGCGAAAAATGTCTGGACGGGCAGCGCCCTCTGCGGGAGAATGACGGCGTCCACACATAAAGGCGCCGGTCATGACCTACCATTTCACCAAAGTCCTCGATTGTCCGTTTGACGATGCCGTGGCGCGCGCCACGAAGGCCCTGGCGGACCAGGGGTTTGGCGTCCTGACCACCATCGATGTGGCCGCCACCATGAAGGCCAAGCTCGGCGCCGAAATGAAGCCCTATGTCATCCTGGGCGCCTGCAATCCGCAATTCGCCTATCGTGCCCTGCAGGCCGAAAACAAGATCGGCACCATGCTGCCCTGCAATGTCGTGGTTCAGGATATCGGCGGCGGAAAAAGCGAGGTCTCGGCGGTCAACCCGCTGGAATCGATGTCGGCCATAAAGAATGCTGCACTGGAACCGATTGCCGGCGAAGTGACCTCTCGCCTGCAAACCATGATCAGCAGCCTCTAGGCTGTTTCTCGTGGCAAGCGAGTAACACTCGCCAAAATACATACAAATGTGACCATGCCATCACACATTTCCATTTTGCGTGAAACGCGAAACGGATCAGTGTATCATCATACGTATACGAACTGACGTCTCATGAACGGGACGTGAACCGCAGCCTCAAAAGAGGTTCAGACTTAACGCCTTAATCGCTTTCTGAACATCTGCTTTTGAAAGGGTCATCGTATGAGTGACTTCACGCAATTCCTACTGACCATGGGGGATTCGATCCAGGCGGCACTGGTGGGCCTGAACCCGTTGCCTGTTCTGATCTTCGGCCTGTTCCTCGGCATGATCCAGCCCAAGCGCAGTCCGGCCTGGCTGCTGGCCCTGCTGGCGGTTATCCCCGCCGTAATCGTCACCGCCCTGTTGCCGACGGCCATGGGCTACCAGGCGATCTGGCCGGACCTCACCCAGTTGGAGGTCGAATTCCAGATGATCATGCTACTGGTCATAAGCTATGTCATCATCCGCCTCACGGGCCTGATCAAGACGACCCTGCTGATGATGGCTCCGAAACCGAATGGCCATAAACCGGTCTGACCGGCCAGTTCACGCAGCACGAAACACATCGTTTTTTGATTTTTCGTTAACCATGGTAGTATCCAGTATCGCCTCATACCCGGCGGAGCGTACCCCTTATTCAAATAGAGGATACCTATGAACGATATCTGGACTTTCTTCGTGGCTTTGAGCGATGGTTTCCGTAATGCGCTCGGTGACATCAATCCCCTGCCCATCTTGGTCGTGGCCATGGTGATCGGCCTGTTGCAGCCGAAGTCCGACAGGTATGCGGTGAAAGCCGGCCTGGCCCTGCTGATCGTGATGGCCTTCAATATCTTCCTGCCGCTGGTCAATGGCGGACAGCCCAACTATCCCGATTTCCGCCACATCGGCGCTATTGTTCAGCTTTTCCTGCTGTTCGTCTTCGCCTACGGCATGATCGGCGTGTTGGGCAGCCTGAAAGCCGCCATGAAACTTGGGGCCGCCAAAAGCGCGCACTAATAAGCTTACCTTCTTATACCTCCCCATATATGGGGAGGGGAACCGCGAGCGTAGCGAAGGGGTGGTGGGGGCCTATCCGAAGACAATCTTCGGACGTTAGAAGCCCAGAACGTCCTGCATATCATACAGGCCGGGCACTTGGTTGCGGCCCCATAAGCCGGCCTGAATAGCGCCGCGCGCAAACAGGGTGCGGTCGCGGGCGGAGTGCGAGAAGGTGATCAGTTCATCTTCCGAGGCGAAGAGAACGCTGTGCTCACCGACGATGCCGCCACCGCGAATAACCGAAAAGCCGATATCGCCAGCACGACGAGCCCCGGTGATGCCGTCGCGCGCCGCCACCTTCACCTCAGCCAGATCGACGCCCCGGCCCTCGGCCGCGGCAGCCCCCAGCATCAGGGCTGTGCCGGAAGGCGCATCGACCTTGCGCCTGTGGTGGGCTTCGGTGACCTCGATATCCCAGTCTTCGGCGCTCAGGCGGGCGCTGGCCTGCTTCAAGAGGCCAATCATCATATTGACCCCCAGCGAATAGTTGCCGGACTTGAGCAGGATCACCTTTTCGGCAAAGGGCATGAGCGCGGCTTCCTGTTCCGACGTGAAACCGGTGGCGCCGATGACCTGAACGATCGGCGCGCCACGGCGCTCGCCCTCGGCAGCGCAAGCCTGAGCCAGGTGCAGGGTCGCTTCCGGCGTCGAGAAATCGATAACAATATCTGCGCCGCTCAGATCGAAGGTGTCACCCTTGTCGAAACGCGCGGCAATGTTGTGTCCGGCGGCTTCCAGTACGCGGGCGGTGGCCTGGCCCATGCGGCCTTTGGCGCCATTTATGGCGAAACGGGGAGCGGACATGATAAACCCTTGTGCCTGTTCGGAAGTCTGCCTTCCGAATAGGCACAAGGGCTTAAGGGGTCAAGGGGTCTGTGACCACTTGCCTTTGAAGCTGAATACTTTTGCTTTCAACATCTGCGCCTGCCCGAAATCCGGCACCTCATATTGCGCCAGCGGTTCCAGCCGCTCAATCGGCAGGGGCTTGCGGCCCATATCACCAACCAGAACCTCGATGCCCGCCGCGACGCATTCGCTGAAAAACCCCGACATCTTTTCGGCCAATACCGGGTCATAAAAAACATCACCGGCCAGGACCAGATCGGCTTGCGGTGATGAGGTCAGTCCGCCGGTAAAGGCCGTGAGGTTCACACCGTTGGCCTGCGCATTCAAAAGCGTGGCGGCGGTTGCGTAAGGATCGATATCAATGGCTGTCACTACCTTTGCGCCAGCCTTCATCGCGGCGATCCCGACCACGCCGGAACCGGAACCCAGATCAATCAAGGACTTACCGCGCACAATTTCCGGATGATCGAGAACGTACCGCGCCAGCACGGTGCCTCCGGCCCAGTGGTAGGCCCAATAGGGCGGTGTGTCCCCCAGCCGTGACAGCCGACTGCCGGCATGGGCGCGATAGAGGACGATTTCAGGCAGGCCCGGCGCGGATTCGAGACTGAGGTTTTTCAGGATGAAGTCGCGGATATCGGGCATAGGGATGTGTGGCGTATGGCGGGGAAGAAAGCAAGAAACCCCACCACCACGCCTTCGGCGCGGTCCCCCTTGTAAGTTATTTCCATCTGTTCTTTTGTGGACAGCGCTGGAAGCGGTAGGCAGACCGTGTCC
>NZ_FMTS01000011.1 GCF_900100255.1 Asticcacaulis taihuensis
GGCTGCCGATATCGACGCGCTTGCCGGTGGCGAAGTCATAATAGTGCCACGAGCCGGGATCGTCACCGCCCTGGGCGAACAGGATCATCTGCGCCGGATCGCGGCCCATGGCAGCGACACGCACGGACTGGCCCGGCGCCGTATCGAGCGCGTGCCGGTAGATATCCGCCAGGTCAGGATCGAAGAAGGTGTAGGTGGTGATCTCGCCATCATGGGCAAAGCCGGACAGGGCGCCGCTCTCCGGATTGAAGATCGGCCGGTCCTGCGCGGCGTCTTCGTCGAGCGGCGCCGACAGCTTGCCATCGGCCGCCAGTTCGTAATAGCGGAAGCGGCGCGGGCCGTCCGCGCCGGGATCGGCGGCATCGAGGATCAGCAGGGACTGGCCGTCGCGCCCCAGACCGGCCAGAAACGGCGCGAAGGTATGCGCCTTGGCGTCGATCTTGCGCGTCAGGATCGGCGTCCATTTGCCGTCCTTGCGCATCTCGATGCGGAAGGTTTCATCGAGATAGGTGTAGGTGGCCCGAACCGTCGGCTGGCCACTGGCATCGGTCAGCCAGTCATCGACATAGCTGCCGATCCGGTCGAGATCGCCGCCGTGGTCATCGACGATCCGTCCCCGGCCGGTATCCGGATCGACCTTCCACAGATAGACGCGCTGCGCCACCTGGCCGGCGATCGACTTGTCACGCAGTTCCAGGAACGGCCCCACCAGTTGCATCTTGCCGTCTACCGTCACGGCCTTCGGCAGCCCAAGCGGCATTCCCTTGTAGTCGCCCCCCATGCGGTCACCGAGGCTTATGGATTGTTTGTTGCGCAGATCGACGATCGTTCCCGCCTCCTGGGACCGCACGCCATACTGTGCGCAGGCCGGCGGCGTAAGCGTGCTTTGCAGGATAAGACTCAGGATCGGGTCCGGTGAAGTTACGTCCGTGCCGGAGCCGCCATTGAAGCCGCTGATAGACATGGCTGCGCTAAGATCGGACTGAGCCTGTGCCGATTGAAAATTCTGCCGCAGACCAGAAGGACACGTGCCCCGCAGGCCTGTGTCCGTAGCGGATAAGAGGATATGGTCGTTATCCAACCAGGTCATGGCCGATAACGGATCCTCGCTAAGCTTAATGACCTGGTTTGTGCCCTCGGTCACATTATAGGTTGTCAGGAGACGCTGGCCACCCTTGCGGGTCACAAAGGCAAACCGGCTGCCATCGTCGGATAACGCAATCTGTTCAATGCGTGGAGATTGGGTAAAAACGTCCAAAGGCGGCGGCGGAACCTCGTCCGCGGGTTTGGGCCGAATGGCGCCCTTGACAATGACCTCGGTTGAGTCAGTCGGAGTGGTCTGCGCTCCCACCTGTGTAGCGGCTAAACACAATATGACGGCCAGAGCCGTAAGACACCTCGTCATGATATTCCCCTCCTTGTTGTTTATCTGACAATGACATTTAGCCGTCGTCAGTCCCCCTTCTGTCCTTAAATCCCAGACTCCGGGATGGACAACCGACCATTGGCTACACGGATACAAAGTACGCTTACGCCAGTTAGTAAAAGCGGCCCCCTGCGGGTAACGGTGGCGACTGACTCTGCCGGATATTCATGAGACCCGTTCAAACAGTTGTCCCCTAGAGCACTTTTCGGAAAGTGCTCAAAGCAAGGAATTAGAGCGTTGATCTGATGCAATCAGATCGGAAAACGCTCTAAATATTTATCTTCAGACGTTCGGTTGTCCACCCGCATTTTTCAACTAAAAAGACGTCGATCAAGCCTTTTTGGGCGGCAGACTAACCCCGGCCTGCGACTGCTGAACATACTGGATCGTTCCGTCCGGATTGTAATACAGATAGTCGAGGCAGACACATCGCCGCCCGGTAGCTCCTGCTTCGCCGTTCAGGGTCAGGGTGGCCTTATGATAGAAGAAGTACCACTGGTCCTTGAATTCGATAATGCCTGGATGGATCGTGAAGCTGTTTTCCGCCGTGCCGGTAATCAGGCCACGGTAAGTCCACGGTCCGGTTATGGTATTGGAGGTCGCGTAAGCAATCGTTTCCATGCGCTTTTCTTTGTCCATAGACGCATAGGTCAGGTAATAGAGCGCGCCACGTTTATGCAGCCACGGGCCTTCGACATAATCCGGCAGATCGAAGGTGCGGACCTCACCATCCAGTTCGATCATATTGGCCTTGAGTTTCGCAAAGTAGCACTTGCCATTGCCCCAGACCAGCCAGGTGGTGCCGTCCGTATCCTTGAAAACCGTCGGGTCGATATCGTCCCAGGAATGAGGACCGTTTGGCGTCGTCCTGTTATTGCCAATCAGCGCCGTGCCCCGGGCATCGACAAAGGGGCCGGTCGGGCTGTCGGAAACAGCGACGCCGATGGCCTTGCCCTTGTCGGAATCATCATGCTCGACCGCCGCGTACAGATAGAATTTGCCATTGGCATGAATCACCTGCGACGCCCAGGCATCCCTCACAGCCCACTTGAAATCCGTCGGTTTCATGATCGGGCCATGTGGCGTCCAGGTCTTCATGTCATCCGATGAATAGACCAGCCATTCCGTCATGTTGAATAACTGATCGCCATGCGCTTCATCGTGGCCCACATAGAGATAGACTCGTCCGTCATAAACCAGCGGCGCCGGGTCGGCCGTAAACGCGTTGGTAATGATGGGATTGGTACCGGCCGGCGGCGCTGTTTCGGCGTGCGTTATGCCGGCCTGACTCACTGCGGCGGCAATGGCGCCGCCTCCCAGCATGGCCAGCGATTGACGACGGGTGTGAAACTTCATGGGGTTCCCTGACCTTTTATTTAGACGGTTTGAGCGCATTCCTGCGGACACTTCGGACGCAGCGAAGCACCGTTCCTTAATTGATATTCTTGCGTTCCAGGGTCAGCCGGCTATCCCGGCAATAGGCGCAAGCATCTCCCTGAAATTTCTGCGCGGCAGCGGGCAGTCCCTTCAATTGCCAGTCGAGCCAGTTGACAACGACCTCTGCGGCCACACCGCCGTGCGGCTGCATGTAGGTGCCGCCATGTCCTACCGGAATATTGACCAGGGCCGCCGGCAGGCCGGACAAACGGCTGAAATCATCAGTGCCGTTCTTGTAGGCGATATCTTCCGGGCCACCGAGCACATACAGGGCCGAGCCGTGCAAACGGCCGAGGACCGACTTGTCAATGTCGATGCCCGAAATCTTCATCGCTGAGTCATTGAACACGCCGCTGTTCATCACCACGACGGTACGCACACGCGGATCAGGCGCCACGGTCAGGGCCTGCAGACCGCCGCAGCTCCAGCCAGACACCGCAATCTGACCTGTGTCGATCCGACCGTAATATGGACTGCCCGCCCTGCCATTTTCATGCATCACCCAGTCAATGGCATCGGTCAGCTCACTGGCATTGGTCGGCGCCGATAACTGGCCGTTGGTCATCTGGGGCGACGGCGGCGGTGCCGCATGGCGGGCGGGATCAACCCCCAGGGCAATGGCCACATAACCATGCGAGGCGATTTCCAGCAGGTGGTTTCTCGAACTCGTGCCGTCCGCGCTGCACGCACCATTGCCGAAGATGTAAACGCCGAGCTTTTCCCCTTTCAGCGCCGCCATATCCTTCGGACGATAGACCACATGCGCCGGCAGGGTGGAGTCTTCTTCATAGGTCGCCGGATAGGCGCCGCTGCCCTGTTCCACAGCCGCCTCTGATGACGCGGATACCTGCCAGGCCAGTACAGGGCCGGGGGAAATGGCGAAGCCGAACATCAAGGCCGCCAGCACAGACCCCGCCCGCGAAAAGGGCGTTGAAAATCCGCCAAAAACCTTGCGTGTACGCGCACCATTCCCCTTTGTCATTTTCCACCCGCTTTATATTTGTCTGATTATTGATAACGGTAACATATCGCTATTCTGGCGACAAGCCTGATTGACCGGATGGAGCGATTTATCGGATGTAGCGCTCCAGGAAATCCGGATGTCGCGCCATGAGACTGACACCCGCCGCCACCTGTCCTTCGATACGTTTCATACGCGTTTCCAGTTCCGCCGCCGGCATGATATCCGCAATCGGATGGTAGCGCTTTGGCCGGATATTCTGGCCGTGCAGGACGGCAAGCCAGCTAGTCTCATCGAACAGTTCGTTATCGTGACGATACAGACGGGCGTTTTCAGAGTAGACCGCCAACCGGTCAGCCAGGGTCTGCGGTATCTGCATAGTCCGGCAGTAGTTCCAGAAAGGACTGTCATCACGCTGAGTGGCACAATAGTGAAGCACGATGAAATCGCGCACCTGCTCGTATTCCAGTTGGGTGCGCCGGTTGTAGTAGTCTATGTCCGGTTGATTGAATGTCTTGTCGGGAAAATTCTCCATCAGGCGGGCGATGGCCGACTGAATCAGGTGGATCGATGTCGATTCCAGGGGCTCCAGAAACCCGGAGGAAAGACCAATGGCGACGACATTCCTGTTCCAGGGGGACTTGCGAACCCCGGCCTTGAATTTCAGGAAATTCGGTTCTGAGGTTACCGGGCCGTCCAGATCACGATTCAGGCCCTCCAGGGCCTCTTCATCGCTGATGAATTCACTGCAATAGACATGGCCATTGCCTGTGCGCGACTGCAGCGGAATGCGCCATTGCCAGCCCGCGCTTTTCGCTGTCGCGCGCGTGTAAGGCAAGGGGGGGGCCACGCGCTCACACGCCCGCGCCACGGCCCGGTCACACGGTAAATAGGCGCTCCAGTCCTCGAAGCCGGATTGCAGGGTCTGCTCGATCAGCAGCCCGCGGAATCCGGAACAGTCGATAAACAGGTCGCCGGGAACCGTTTCGCCCGTTTCCAGCGTGACGCTTTCCACGTGACCGGTTTCAGGCTGCCGGGACACATGGCTGATCTTGCCCTCCGTGCGCTTCACGCCCCCTGCCTCGGCAATTTCACGCAGATATCGGGCATAGAGACCGGCATCAAACTGGAACGCATAGGAATAGGCGCCAGATGACGCATTAAGGCGTCCACCTTCCGGCTTCTGAAACTTGCCCAGACGCGCCGCCTCTACGATCAGATTATACTTATCCAGAGGCTGCGCCTTGCCCATCTGATCGTAACGCAACCAGGAATGATGAAAGTGAAGCGAGTTCATGGGCTCGCCATAGGCGCCGAACGGGTGAATATAGCGCTGGCCCAGACCGCCCCAGTCTACGAACTCAATGCCGGCCTTGAAGGTGGCGTGGGTACGGCGCATGAACTCGCTTTCATCAAGGCCCAGGAGCCTGTTGAAATAAAGAATATGCGGGATGGTCGCTTCCCCTACCCCCACCGTCCCTATGGCTTCAGATTCGATCAGGCGAATGCTGATCTCATCATCGCGCAGCAGCCTGGCCATCGCGGCAGCCGTCATCCAGCCAGCGGTTCCACCACCGACAATCACAATTTTTCGAATTCTGAGATCGTTCATGCCGAAGCCACATCAATGGAGGTGAGCCTGCGCGCCGCGCAGTAGTTTTGAATAAAGTCCGCG
Source organism: Asticcacaulis taihuensis (assembly GCF_900100255.1). Classification (GTDB taxonomy): domain Bacteria; phylum Pseudomonadota; class Alphaproteobacteria; order Caulobacterales; family Caulobacteraceae; genus Asticcacaulis; species Asticcacaulis taihuensis. The sequence continues at coordinate 5,500 of NZ_FMTS01000011.1, forward strand.
TGGGTGGCCATGCGCCCCACTTCATTGATCATGGCCACACGCATGGATTCAAGACTTTGACTGACTTCGCCCGGCGGCAGATTACGGACAATCGGATCATAGGACCTGGGCAGGATCCCCTGTCCCAGGAAAACAGCAACCCAACTGGCTTTGGAGAACAATTCTTCTTCATAACGAAACACGCGGCCGACCTGCCTGAAAAGCTCAATCTTGTGAACCAGACTGTCAGGCAGGGACATGGTGCGGCAATAATCCCAGAAGGGGCTGTCACTGCGTTCAGTGGCGCAATAGTGCAGGATGATAAAATCGCGCACCTGTTCGAATTCCGTCTGCATATGACGGTTATATTCATGGCGCACGATCTCCGGCGCCGGCAGGTCGGGATACAGGGAGATAAAGCGGCTGATACCTTCCTGGATCAGGTAGATCGAGGTTGATTCCAGAGGTTCAAGAAAGCCTGCCGAAAGACCAATGGCCACGCAATTCTTGCTCCAGAACGTTTCCCGATGACCTGCCCTGAACTGAATGCGACGCGGTTGGCCGATCATTTCACCATCGAGATTGCGCATGAGTATCGATTGAGCCTCGTCGTCACTCATAAAATCGCTTGAATATATGTGTCCGTTTCCGGTCCGCTGCTGCGTCGGGATTCGCCACTGCCAGCCGGCTTTACGTGCGGTTGAGCGCGTGAAGGGCAGCAGTCCGCCGGCGTGTTTACAGGCGACGGCCTGCGCGGTATCGCAGGGCAGCCAATGCTTCCAGTCAACGAAGCCGGCGCCCAGCGCCTTCTCGATGAGCAGGGCTCGAAAGCCCGTGCAGTCGAAGAAGAAATCACCCTCTATCACGCTCTCGTCATCGAGATGGAGGCGAAGGATGTCTCCGGTATCCGCATCCTGATCAACGGTGCGCATCTGGCCTTCAATCCGCCTGACACCGCGTGTCTCGGCATATTTGCGCAGGTAGGCGGCATAAAGTCCGGCATCAAAATGATAGGCGTAGCGAAGATGGGACCGGAGGCTGCGCGGATTGGCATCCGGCAAGGCGAAGCGCTCTTCCAGGGCCGCGACAGCACACAGGCTGTAGCGATGGATGGGCTGCGGATTGCCGCCGTTGCGACTGTGAAGCCAGTAATGATGAAAATCTATGCCGTTCATATCGACGCCGTGACTGCCGAAAGGATGGACATAGACATCTCCCTTTCGCCCCCAGTCGACGAATTCGATGCCCAGCTTGAAAGTCGCCTGCGTGGCCTTCATGAACTCGTCTTCCCGGATTCCCAGAAGACGGTTGAAGTTGATGATATCTGGTATCGTGGCTTCGCCCACGCCGATTGTGCCAATGAGTTCGGATTCGACCAGCGTGATGGACACATCCTTGGACGCAAGAACGCTGGACAGGGCCGCCGCCGTCATCCAGCCGGCCGTGCCGCCTCCAAGTATAACGATTTTTTTGATGGGCCTGGTCACGGTTCAAGTCTCTTGCTGTCTGAGGTAGCGCATGAAATTTTGCATGTAATCTGTGTGGTTCGGCATCGCACTCACACAACGTTCGATATCCTGTCGCATGCCGGACAGGAATTGCCGTACGCGATCGCGGTCCGCCCGATCGGCGATGCGATCATATCGCCCTGGGCGTCTACCCATACCATAGCTCAGGATCAGCCAGTCTTCCTGGGTAAAAGGTTCCAGATCATAGGCAACATGCAGGCCGCGGCTTTCAAACTGCGCCAGCTTGGCCGACAGCCTTTCATCGATCGGCTGGGCTCGGGCCGCCCGCCAATAGGACGTATCGGGAAAGGCGTGGCCTTCGTAGAAGGCGCGGTGAAACAAACCGGCATTGCGGTAGTCTTCGTCATATTGCCGGTTGAATTCCCGGCTTTCCACCCGCATGTCACGGGTATTGGGAAGAAGCGACAACAGGCGGTCTACATCTCGTATCAGCAGGACCACCGGCGCGGCTGTCAAGGGCTCGACCACACCCGCAGCCTGACCGATGGCGACACAATTGCCGGCCCATGCAATCGGATGACGTCCGATCGGAACTTCCGCTACGGCGGCGCCTTCCGGTACAGCGATCAAAGCGGCCTGACCAGGCATCTGAGGATCGAAGACGGTCAGCGTAGCGACGTGCGATTGCAGGGGCGTATCGGACACCCAGCCAAAATCACATCCCGTCAGCGTCCGGACAACACCTTCTGCCCCGGACAATGGCCTGTACTGCATATGCGCCGCCAGGCGTCGCTCTGCCTTAAACACCACACCCAGGGATGAAAGGAACACAGCCCCGGCGCCAGAGCCATCGACATACAGGTCAGCAACCAGTTCGCGTCCATCCGACAGCCTGACCGTTTCGATGTCACCGTCGTGGACAACGATGTCCGCTATCTCTCCCGCTGCAATATCGACACGGTCTCGCGGCACCATCCGCTCGAAAAAGCGTCCCCAGTCCAAGGGATCGATGTGGTATCCGTACTCGGCGCGCGACAGTGCGTGTCTCCGATCCTCCGGGGGATGCGCAAAAGCGCCTTTTTGTGCCGCCACGGCTGACACCAGGAAAGGTTCAAGCTCGAAGATATTTTGCTGGGACAGATAATGGTGGAAAAGGACACCATCGATAATCGGCAAGGGTTGCTGAAAGCATTGCGTCCAGGCAGCGCCGCCCCAATTCTGATAGCGGGTGCCAAATGAAAACGAGGCTTCAGAGCCTGACAGAAGTTCGGGTTCCGAAATGCCCAGGTTTAAATTGAATTCATACGTCGCAGGGGGCGCTGTATTTCCATAGAAGATATCGGACTGTTCACTCCCCGCTATCCGCAGCCAGGTCAGTTGAATCTGATCCGGAAGCTGGCGCGCCAGGGCGCAGACGGTCATCTGCGCTGCGAGACCATTGCCGCAAACGACAATTTTTTTGACATTATCATCAGATTTATGCAGTGCCACCGTCTTATCACCCCTTCGCCATCAAGGGGCCCGTATCGGAAGCCGCGCGCACCTGCTTTATGTACTCCGCCTGACCTGATGCCCGCTCAACCGAAGACCGGATTCGACCGCGCAGGGCATCAGCGCCCTCTGCGATCTTGTCGCGCATCGCCTTGTCAGCCCTCAGGTCATGCCGTCGCGGGATCAGGTTCTGCCCCAGAAGGACCGCGACCCAGCTCGGCGGCAGAAAGACGCCAAATTCGTAACGAACCAGATGTCCCCGCGTTAACCAGGCATCAATCTTCTCTTGCAGGCTGTCCGGCAGGGTCATATTGCGGAAATATCTCCACATCTCGCTGTCATCACGTTGCGTAGCCACATAATGGAGAAGCAGGAAATCGCGCACACGTTCAATATTCAGCGACATGCGGCGGTTGTATTCTTCGATGTCAGACGCCAGAAACTGCTTGTCTGGAAATATCTGCAACAATTCGGTGATGCCTTCCTGAATCAGGTGGATCGAGGTCGATTCCAGCGGCTCAAGAAAACCCGCCGCCAGACCGATCGCCACGACATTCTTGTTCCAGAACTGACGCCGGCGCCCGGTCGTAAAATACAACTGGCGCGGCGCGGCCAGGGCGGGTGCATCGAGATTGTTCAAAAGGCGTGTCGCGGCTTCGTCATCCGTAATGAAATCGCTGCAATAGACATGACCATTTCCCGTGCGATGTTGCAGGGGAATACGCCATTGCCAGCCGGCCTCCAGGGCCGTAGCCCGCGTAAAGGGCGTCAACGGGCCTCGTGACTCGCACGGGACCGCTATCGCCCGGTTACAGGGCAGCCACTGGCTCCAGTTGTCGTAGCCGGTATGCAGTGCCTGCTCTATGAGGATGCCGCGAAAGCCCGAACAGTCGACAAACAGATCAGCCTCAATGTCCCTGCCGTCATCCATTTTGAGGTGCGAGACGTGGCCGGTTACGCTGTCCAGACTCGTTTCTACAACCTTCCCCTGGACGCGCCGCACCCCCTCGGCTTCCGAAAATTGCCGCAGGAATGCGGCGTAACGTGTGGCGTCAAACTGGTAGGCATAGCCAAAGGTCGATTCAATATCTCCTTCATTGGTAGAGGGATGGCGGAATTTACCCTGCTCCGCCAGCATGATGCCGTAACAGTATTCGTCGAGACGCTCCCCCTGCCCCAACCGGTGCCAATAGTGGTAAAACGGTAGGCCGTCGATTTTCTGTCCGTAATCGCCGAACGGGTGAATGTAGCGATCCCCGATCCGGCCCCAATTCCGAAACTCGATCCCCAGCTTGAAGGTGGCTTCGGTGGCGCGCATGAACGCAGCCTCGTCAATCTGCAAGGCCGAATTAAAACTGCGGATAGCGGGCAGCGTCGCTTCACCGACACCGACCGTGCCGATTTCATCAGATTCAATAAGCGTGATAGCGACAGGAAGACCGCGCAATTTATGCGACAGGGCAGCGGCCGTCATCCAGCCTGCCGTACCACCGCCGACGATGCAGATTTTTTCAATTGTCCCCGGATGTGCAGTCATCGGCTCCTACCTGTCAGCGGTCCAGATTATAGTACGGTCTCCACCACTCCAGGTTCACCCTGGTTGCCAGCGTCGACTCAAATATTTGCAGGCGCGTCATGGCTGCCCGCCATTCAGCCTGACGAATATATTGGCGGTGAGCCGCCCGTTTCGCGGTGCGCTGTCATAGGCAAAGCCCGGACCGATCCTACCGGAATGCAGCAGACACCCCTGATACATAACCAGGCGATTAAACCGCGCTGCGGCAAAAAAAACAGGCTCACAGAACGGATTTGTATCATCGGCAAACCCGGTTTCCATCTCGCTCAGCCGCAGCCCGTCCTGACGAAGGGCTGCCCTTAAGGCCGCTGAATTCGATACATCCGCACGCTCAAGCCCCGTAGCGATGTGCCGATAGAAAGCCGTCCCGCTATCCTCAATGGTATGCAGGTGGTGGATGATCGCAATCACATTCGGATCATCGAAATCAAAATGTGGAACACGCTGCACGGGACGCAAGGCCTCCGGCCGGGTCGTCACCAGCGAAAAACTCGCCTCCATGACAGAAAAGGCAGGCGCCCCAAATTCGCTGCGCAGGAGTGGCGCCGCCTGGCGCAACAGGGCCATAACATAGGCGGAGGCTTCATCCCCAGGCGAAATCTGCCGCCTCAAGCCAGGGTAAGCCGTTTCCTTTTCCTCCGGAAAAGGCGCCAACGCCTCGGCCAAATCCACCACACGATCCGCATTGGCAAGAAAATCGTCAGCAAGCAGCACACGAGATCCGGAAACGCCAATATCGTGTCGCTCAACCTTCATACGCCAACCCCGTTTCCGGCCAAACTAAACGCACCTGTGTTGCGCGGCAACCTTGTCCGTAAAAAATTTGAGACACACCCAAGCAGACAATACGCACAATCTAAAAGAGGTGTCGCGTTCTCGGCGCGACACCTCAAACACACACAGCGGTAGCAATTTTTCGGGAGAAGAAGAATTGAAACCAAATAAAAAATATCAAAATGTCAGACATTTTTCAAATGAAAATTGTAAAATAAAATTTATAATTTTTTCATATAAGTATTAACAATAAAAGAGGCGAGCCATTATTAGTATAATGGCCCGCCATCACTTATGCCTGAAAAACGATTTCTCTTAGAGCAAAAGAGCGAAATCCTATTGTTTCATTGATGCTCTGAGCTCTTCTGCCGTTGATTTGGCCTCAAAGATATCAGGCTGCTTTGTGGCCCCTTCAAAGTTAGCCTCGTCGCCGTTCCCCATCTGGATAATCAGAACAGCCTGGACCGAGGTTTTGGGACGCCATTTTTCCAGCACGTTTTGCGGGACATCGCCACCACCGTAGCCGCCGGACATTCCGGCCCCCATGCCCATGCTTCCGCCGCCGGCAGACTGGTCAGTGCCCGTGCCCGTGCTGGCCGTTGCCGTATTACCCATAAAGTTGCCGGTACGGCCCGCCACATCTTCGGCGCTGCCAACCTCGACCTCTCGCACAGAAGAATTGAGGACCGCAAACCACTCAAAACCCGATTCCTGCGTAAATTCAGCCGCTCGCAGCAAAGCATAAGACGCTGCCTGATCACGCTTCATCTTCTGATCGCCGGTATAGGTCACCACATAGCGATTTTTTTCGATTTGGGTCGTTGAATAACCCACCCCGCCCTTAGGCCCCGCGGCCTGGTAAACGGGTGCCTTGGCTATAGCGCTAACAGGCAAAACCGCAGACACGCCAAGCAAAAGCAAAGCTGACGCCAGAGTGAAAGAGTGTCTCATATTCTGCTTCCTCTTATATTTTAATTTCACGAGGCTGCATTTAACCATTGGGCTTAATACCGCCACTTGAGATGGCCTATCTCAAAAAACCGTCACTAAAGCGGCTTTTGTTAAGTTTAATAGAAATCCAATATCCAGCCTAATCACTTTGTAATCAGGCTGGATATTGAATTCGGAAGTGGGGCAAGGAGTCATGGCCAGAGCCAGACCCTTGCCGGGCACACCCTTAGTACTGATAGCGAATGTCAAGCACGAAGCGACGATCATTCAGGAAGCTGAAGCGATCAACGCGCGTACCGTCGGCATTAATCTGAGCCGTCGCCTTGTTCTTCGTGTCCGTCAGGTTGGAAGCGTTCAAAGCAATCTGCAGATTTCTGTTGACGTTATACTTGATCGACGCATCCACCTGGCCGTTGTCCGAGTTGAAGACCGGGTCGCCGGTGATGTAGTCACGATAGGTCAAGAGGTTCTCGGAACGCCAGTTATAGGCGATACGACCTTCCCACTTGCTGTCCTGGTAGATACCTACGATGTTGTAGATGTACTTGGACTGACCCAGCAGATTCTTCACACCAAAGCGATAGATGGTGCCGAAATCGTCTGGTACGCCATTGCCATCCGCATCGATATACGCCGGAGGCGGCGTGGCACTGGCATCAATATAGGTGAAGTTGGCCTGCAGGCCCAGGTGCGAGAACGCGCCGGGGAGGAAGTCATAGAACTGCTGATAAGCCAGTTCCACACCCTTGATCGAGGCCGTATCCTGGTTAACCTGACCGCCATAGACAACATTGACCGTCTTGCCATCCAGAGTCATCGAACCGAGGGTCTGATCACCGCCCTGGATGATGTTCTTCAGATCCTTCTGGAAGATACCTGTCGAAACCATACCGCCCTTGAAGTACCACTCCCACGACAGATCATAGCTGTTGGCCGTGGTCGGTTTCAGGTTGGGGTTACCGCCCGTGACACGGATCTGGTCGAGCGAGATATTTTGCACGCCACGATCAATACCGAACAGAGGATCCTCCACGCAAGTGGTTGCCGGAGCGACCGGAACGCATGGCTGGATAGTCGGATAACTGGTCCGGGTCGTGATCGCACTGGTCGTTTGGCCTGCGCGGAGATCCGAAATATTCGGACGGCTCAGATTTTGGCTGGCGCCAAAACGGATGAGCATTTCACTGTTCAGGTTCCACTTCAGGTTAAACGAGGGCAGCCAATGCGTATCTTTTTGAGACACGGTCTGCGCTTCCGACTTACCGATATTCGCATCTCTCGGGCAGGCGCGGTTAATCTTGGTCGCGTCCGTATAGCCAGCAGTCGTGTCGGCTGCTGTGAGAGCTGCGGTTGCAACAGTCGGGCAAAGCCAGACCGTCGTTTCCGGCAGGAAGTCTTGCTCAGCATCATGCGATTCGGCATCGGCAGTCCGTACAGTCTTTCCGTCAGAATTCACAACCGGCGTCTGCTGATCAATACCGAAGGCGCGATAAGCCATGAAGCCATGTGAATCCAGGGTCGTCGTGGTGTAACGCACGCCGAAATTACCATCGAGCGACATGCCATTGTTAAATTCCTTGCCGAAATTCAACATCAGATAGGCGTCAGTGGTCTTTTCACGCACGTCCGAAATGTTCGCGGGATCGTATTTCGGCGTACCATCGGCGTTCAACTGCGCCACGTACGGAATCTTGGACGTGCCATCAGCATTGGTGAAGGTCGGCTCGTTCTTGATATAGTTCTGCATGGCCACCGGATCGAGCAGCAGGTCAGACTTGATTGCCAGGACCTTGGTATTCGAACCCTGCAGAACGCCACCACGATAGAAGTCAGCGAAATCAACTTCTTCATAGGCCGGCGTCTTTTCGGATCCGAATAGACCCAGACCCGAACCTGCCCAGGCCGGCGCGACGCCCGACCAGTTGACGCCAGCGTTTGCGTCGGTTTGGCTACGATCGGTATAGCGCGCGCCGAACTTCACCGACTTGAACCAGCTCTCGCCGGCAAAGTCATACTGGACATCGGCCTTGTAGCCCGTCAGCTCGCCCGTACCGTTATGGTGGCCGTCACCGGCATAGAGCCAGAAAGCAGCGTCCGGATCAGCCGTGCTGGTCTGGACGCCCGGCGTATAGGCATAGGTTGCATTGCCATTACCATCAACGCCGGTCTGGACGTGACCCGCCACGATATCAGGATGGATCTGTGTACGGGGGTCCGTAGTCAGGGTCAGTTCCGGATGATCCAGGCCTTCCACGACGTGAGCAATCGCGTAGGTTTGCGAACCACCCCAGGTTTCGTTAGATTTCGCCGAGGCCGTAGTCTTTTGTGCGTCAAGCTCGACATACAAGCGCTCCGTCGGGCGCCACTTGAAGTTCAGGCTGAGATCGTCGGTAATCGTTGTTTCTTTCTTACCGATACCCAGGACCTGAGCACCAAGACCGTAGGCGCCGGTCCAGCTGTCGAAGTTATTGGTTATGGTACCCGACGTCATATAGCCGCCATCGACCGGAAACTGGGTTTCGCAGTAGTCAACAGGTCGCACAGGCGAGGTGCTCACCGCCGGAACGTTACACCTGTTGAGTGGCGTTGTGCTGTTATCAAAAGTTGCGTCGGTAATTTGGTAACGCTGATTGTTGCCGCCATCGGGGAAGGATTCGAGCGTATGCTCGACACTTACCGTCTTGTTGATGACCCGGATATACTTACCGGTCAGCTTCATCGTATCGTTTTTCCACTGCGCAGCCAGATAGGCGCTGGCGCGGTCACGATCGATATCGCTGGTACGCATCTGGAAGCCTTCGATGGCCCCCACAGTCTTACCAGGAACAATCTCGGTTACGCTGGATGGTTCATTAGCCGCGTCCGTCGGATTGCCGGTATTCGGACCGCGCGGAATCGGCGCAGGCTGTTGCCAGCCGTTATAGGCGGACTTCAGATTGGAGGTCGAGACCGCCCCCATCAAGCCAATCTCACCAATGCTCGTCTGCCAGCGATTGCCGATAATGGCATTATATGATGGCGAGAACTTCTTGGCGAGGTCGCCATAGTTTACGTCCATCGAAACGGCGGCGAAATAACCCTTGCGGTCGAACGGTTCAAGGGTGCGCAGGTTGATCGTGCCACCGATACCGCCCTGAACCAGATCGGCCGAGCTGTTCTTGTAAACGTCAACGGCGCCGACGAGCTGCGGCGGGATGCTGGACCAGTCCAGCGAACGACCGCCATTGGCCGTAAAGGCGTCGCGGCCGTTAAATTCCGAGCGAACGAAGCCCAGACCACGGATCAGGTTACCGCGGCCTTCAGGCGACGGAAAGTCAGGACTGCCACCGAGCGTAAAGCGCGTAACGGTAACGCCAGGCACACGAGCCAGGGCCTCAGCAACCGACAGATCCGGCAGGGACGCAACGTCCGAGGCCGTGATCGAATCAACAAAAGTATTGGCCTTGCGCTTTAGGGTGGCCGCAGTCTGAAGCGAGTTGCGGATACCGGTGACGATGATAACCGGCTCTTCATCGGCCGGCTTTGCGGTATCGTCCGCAGGAGTGTTTTGAGCGGCAGGCGCCGCATCCTGCGCGAACACGGCAGGCGCTACAAAGGCAGCCGCAAGAGCGGTCGATCCCAGCAACAAACGATACATTACGGAACGTGATTTCATTATTAACTCCCCGAAATCATGAATTTTATAGGTTTTTTTTAACGCGATATGGTCCGTTGAAACGGAATCGACAACTGTGAATTTATGCTGGACAGCGCAATACTGGCCATCGCAAAGGGTCACGAACCCGCATTTCGGCACCATGGCCGATCCCTTAATCCTCCCTGTGTTTTTGTTAGCAACGCCCCCTCCACCACAACGGCGGATGTTAGCGCTACCTTATAGTCAGACAATACATGGCCTATTTTCCGGCGCAATCACCATTACGGAACTGTAACATCTTTTTAAAACCATGTTGCGCCAATAACACTATTTTTTGCCAAAAATGTCAAAAATGTATGACATCGATGCCATTCATCAGCGCATTAAATTAAACATTTGTTTTTAAATAATCTTTTCATCCCATTGAGAGCGCATACTGAAAAGTGCAATTCAGGAGAACACAACCAAGATTTCATGGCCAAAAGCTGTTTTCATATGCGGCATTTACCTTCAGTAAATCGTGCAAATTTTCGCCACATTTGAGATGTCAAGAATGATGGCCCGCCCTGAAACCGGCCCGAAAGGCAGCCAAAAAGCAGTTTATTTTGATTTCAGCAGAGCTTAATTATGCCTCGAACCTCTGTATGGCGCGATGTTGATACGGCGAGATTTTAACTGTATGAGATTCGCATGACCATAAAGGCAAAAGTCTCACCAGAATCCGCAGTTAAAGCTCATACCTATACTGCGCCTGCCCTTGAAAAGGGGTTCAATGTTATTGAACTTCTGGCTGAGCGCCCCCATGGCCTGACCGTCTCAGAAATTGCGGCAGGTCTGGGATTGTCGATGAGTGAGATTTTTCGCATCCTGATGGTGATGGAACGGCGAGGATGGCTGAGGCGCACGGCAGGCGACAGGCTGCGAGTGGCCACCAAGGTGCTGGACCTGGCTTTTAAAGCCACCCCGGCAGAGGAATTGATACAGGTCTCGGCGCCATTCATGCGTGAACTGGTGCAGCGTGTCGAGCAATCCTGCCATCTGGTCATAGGTAACGGTGACAAGGGTCTGGTGGTCTTCCGGCAACAGACGCCGGGGCCAACCGTTTTTGCCGTTCGCATTGGCGCAGAAATCACGCTTGAGGAAACCTGCTCAGGCCATGTTCTACTGGCGTATGATGCGGCTGATTTGAACCCGGAACGTGTAAAGGCAGCCCAAAGCGGAGTCCTTGCCACTCCGCTGCAACGCATTCGCTCTCGTGGCTACGAAATGATGAAAAGCGCCAGAACCCTGGGCGTCACCGATATCAGTTGTCCGATCTTCGACGGTCAAGGCCGGGCTATCGCGGCCTTGACCATTCCGTATCTGCAACTGGTTGACGGAACACAAACGGTCGAAAAAGACGAAGCCCGCGATTGCCTCCAGGAAATCGCAGCCCGAATTTCCGATGAAATGAACGGCACCCGGTAACACTTCTGTTAGGTTGACCGGCGCCGAGGTGCAAAAGCGCTGGCTATTGCCACCAGCGGAGATTACGGGCTCTGCACAGAAGAAGAGCCCGAAAAGTGCCCCGCCGTTCTCTTAGCGTGGCACCTCTGCCTACAGGATCAGGTCAGTCCGTGGGCATCGAGGATAGCCGCGCAGGTCGATTTCAGCAGGGTGGCGACCTCCGAAGGTGTCCGGCTCTCGATCAGGATGCGGAACATCGGCATACTGGTGGCGCCGAACAACAGGTCGGCGGCGTCGGTCCTGGCCTTGTCCTCGCCGCTCATGCGCGCCAGCAAATTGGCGAACAGCAAACGGCGGCGTTCATTGCGGGCATTGATCGCCTCGGCAAATTCGGGATCGAGACCGGCGGCGCTGTGCAGCTTGGTGAACCCCGGATGGCTGCCCCAGAATTCGCACATCAGGTCGATGCAGGCAAAAAGCGCTGCCCTGGGGTCGGGCAACTGCATAAGCTCGCGCAGCCGCATGAGACCGCCCTTTTCGGCATTGGCGTCGAACACCGCTTCCAGCAGACCGCGCCGTGAACCGAACTGCTTGTAGACCGTCAGCCGCGTGACTCCCGCTGCCTTGGCAACCGCTTCCATGGAGACCATGGCCGGCCCGTCATTGAGCAACTGGCTGGCAGCCGCGATCACCGCGTCGCGCTTTTTCGCGGCGGCGGCCTCGCGTTTGGCGCTGACATATGGACGGGATTCGGAAACTTCAGGGCACATGACGCTTGCAATTCAATTTACGGCGTGTATATCTATTATTTCAGTAAACGTATTGTATATCACATTTTACTGACCAGACCGGAGTCTGCCATGCAAATCCTGATCATCCTAGCCCTTTCCTTGCATGTGCTCGCCGCCATTTTCTGGATGGCAACTACGGGTATGCTGGCGCGTGCCGGCGGGATGGGGGCGGAGACGCTGTTCCCTAGACAAATAATTGCGGTGGTTCTGGTCGTGCTGACAGGCGGGTATTTATGGAGCCAGCTCCATACGGGTGGGTTCGGCACCTATGAAAAAGTGCTGGCGGCAGGGGCGGCGTGCGCCATCCTGGCCGCTGGCATCCAGTCCATAGGTGTCGGTGTCAGCTTAAGAGCGCTAAAAGGCGATCAGGGGGCCGGGGCGCGCAAAAGGATCGCGGCCATTCACCGGATCGCCGCGCCGCTTCTGGGCATCTGTTTGCTGTGCATGGTGCTGGCGCGATATATCTAGCGCGTCCACGTAAACAGGGGTTGCGGCTCGACCTGCCAATGACCGTCTTCGCGTCTTCTGACCGCGTAACCTGTGGCTGATTGGCACCCCTTGGCGCAGTCGCCATCGACCTGGACATACAAACGACCGTCGGGCAACTGCCGGGGCAGGATCATACGCCGAATTTTTGGCTCCCCATCAGCCATCGAGAAACCCATGGTCAGAACCTGCGAGGCACAGTCAGGTCCAGTCTGGGCCTCATGATCCCAGAACAGGGAATCGACCGGCTGGATCTCTCCACGCGCACGCTCGGCGCTCAGGACGACAATGGCAATGTCACAAAGATCACCCACCTTTGGGTAGACCGGATTTGCCAGCCAGGTATTGTCATCTGTCTGCGTATGCTCGACGCGCCAGCCATTGCCTGTCACCGTCGTTGTCCGGGTCGTCGTCTGGCCGTCACTGGATACGGTTTCGCTGCGCGTTTCGTGATAGGGACCGCTGTAGACTACGCATCCCGCCAGCGGCAGCATAACAGCCGCAATCCATCTGTTTTTCATTTATCCCTCCCCTATTTTTGCGGGGTCAGGATACCACACGCCAGACGCGTGACAAGCCTGACTACGCCGGGCGCGGGCTGGCCAAGGCGGTGTAAAGCTCCGGGCGACGATCACGGAAGAAGCCCCAGGCGGCGCGATGGGTATTCAGATAGTCGAGATCGAACGACGCGACCAGCACGCCCTCTTCCGTGGCGCCGAATTCAGCCACCTTGTCGCCGCGATTATTGGCGATGAAGCTATGGCCGTAGAAGGTCTGGCCGGCACCGTTCTGCGGCGAGATCAGGCTTTCGGTGCCGATACGGTTAGAAGCAATCACCGGCATGACATTGGCCACCGCATGGCCCTGCATGATACGCTGCCAGGGCGCGGCGGTATCGAGTTCGGCGTCATGCGGCTCTGAGCCGATGGCGGTCGGGTACATCAGGATTTCGGCGCCCAGAAGGGCCATGGCGCGCGCCGCTTCCGGATACCACTGGTCCCAGCAGATACCGAGGCCGACCCTGGCATATTTCGTACTCCACACCTTGAAGCCGGTATCGCCGGGGCGGAAATAGTATTTTTCCTGATAGCCGGGGCCATCGGGGATATGGCTCTTGCGATAGACGCCCATCAGGTCTCCGCCGGCATCGATCATGACCAGCGAATTGAAATAGTGCGGCCCTTCCTTTTCGTAGATCGAGGTCGGGATGACAACATCGAGTTCCTGCGCCAATTTCTGCATGGCCAGCACGCAGGGGTGTTCGCGCCAGGGAAAGGCGGTGGCGAACCAGCGCTCTTCCTGGGAGACACAGAAATATTCGCCCTGGAACAGTTCGGAGGGCAGGATGACCTTAGCGCCTTTCGCGGCGGCCTCGCGCACGAAGGCTTCGGTCTTTGCGATATTGGCGGCCATATCGGGACCGTACGAGGTCTGGATAGCGGCGACGGAAACGGTACGGGTCATTACGGAACTCCTCATGACATGAATATCTTATCCTCCCCACCTGGAGGGGAGGTGCCGAGCAAACGCAGTGCGTCGAGGCGGAGGGGTAAGGCCCCACATTCCAAACGGCGTTTTACCCCTCCACCGTCCGTCTTTCGCCTGAAGGCTTCGCCGGACGGTCCCCCTCCCCTCCAGGAGGGGAGGATTAATCGGTCTATGCCTTAATCAACGGAACCTGTTGGCTGATGCAGTGAAACGAACCGCCGCCGGTCAGGATGGCGCGCGACGACAAGCCCAGCACCTGGCGTTCGGGGAAGAGGCTTTGCAGGGCCTCCACCGCCAGTTCGCCGGGGCGTTCCTTGTAGATCGGTACCACCACACAGTCATTGGCGATCAGGAAATTCATATGGGAAGCCGGCACGATTTCGCCATCCTCGTCCAGCACTTCGCCGGGCGACGGAATGCGCACCACCTGGATCGGTTGTCCGCGCGAGTCATGCTGGGTGGAAAGCAGCTTTGCCGTGGCGTCATACACATCGGCATTGGGGTCTTCGCGGCCGAACGCCACCGGACAGGCCACCACGCCGGGCGCCACGAAGCGCGCCAGGTTATCGACGTGGCCATCGGTATGATCGTTCAGCAGACCATCATCGAGCCAGATGACCTTGCGGATGCCGAGCGCCTGAAACAGGGCCTTTTCGGCCAGGGACTGCGTCCAGCCGGGATTGCGGTTCGGATTGAGCAGACACTGGCGCGTGGTGATGGCCGTGCCGTAGCCGTCATGATCGAGCGCGCCGCCTTCGAGGATGAAATCCTGCAGTTCCTGCGGGAAACCATCGGCGGTGCTGATCTGGAGCGCCACCTCATCATCGTGCTTCAGATGATACTTGCCGCCCCAGCCATTATTCTGGAAGCTGACCGGCAGGGCCTGGTGCAGGTCGTCGTCATCGGCATCATCGCTGACATAGATCGGGCCCGTATCGCGGAACCAGATATCGCCGAAGCTGCCATCAATGATTTCGAGCTTGGTCAAATCCCCCAAAAGCTCTTCGGCCGCGGCGCGGGCCTCCGTCCCCATGACCATCAGCCTGACGTGCTCATCACCGAGTTCGCACAGGGCACGTACCAGCGCCGCCACCTCGGCCTGTGCCGGGATCAGGTCTTCCTGCCACAGGTTTTCATGGCTGGGAAAGCCCACCCACATCGCCTTGTGCGCTTCCCATTCCGCCGGAACACATCGTGTCATTCTGGATTTTCCCTGCCGATTGGCCTCTACGGTAACCATTCCGCTGCGGCGCCGGTCTATGGTCTGGCCTATTAGCACAGCCCTTCCCGATTTGGCCACCGCCCGCACAAAAAAACGGCCCCCGCAAGGAGGCCGTTTCTCTTTATTTCCAATATTTCCAGGATGAATATCCTGGCAAGGGCAAAGCCCGCCGCCGCCTTTGCGGCGAGCCATGCGGCTTGAGCTACAATTAGAAAGCGGTGTGCAGCGACAGCATGACCGTGCGCGGCGCGCCGACGTTGAACGACGGCTTGTTCGAGGCAGCGACCGTGCTGCTGATCGAACCGTAGTAATATTCGTCCGTCAGATTTATCACGTTGAGCTGGGCGTAGGTGCCTGGCTTGAGGAAAGCCAGGCCCGGCAGATCCCAGCGCACCGAACCATTCAGCACAGTGTAATCCGGTGTCTCCAGGTCGTTCAGGTCGGTGGCGAAGCGCTTGCCGACATATTTGCCGCTCAGGTTAAAGGTGAAGTCGCTGAGCTTGTAGGTCATGCCCAAAGTTCCCATCCAGTCCGGTACTTCCGGCAGGGACTTGCCCTTGGTATTAACCGTCGCCGTAGCGCCCGAAGCGTAATCGCTGAGGATCTCGGTGTCGGTATAGGTCAGGCCGCCGAAAAGCGACAGGCTGGAGGTCGGTGCCCAGGCCGCCGAAGCTTCGAAGCCCTTCAGATCGACACTACCGACGTTACGATCGAAGTAGCTGTCCGAATCCGGATCATAGGAAGACACGATACGGTTTTCGTACTTCTGCGCCCAGACATCCGCCGTGGCGGTGAAGGTCGAAGAGGTAAAGCGGTAGCCGAGTTCGATCGTCTTGTTGGTTTCGGGCAGCGGGTTGGCCGGCTTGACCGTGCCGGTGCCATCGACGATGACGCCATAATAGTTATCGGTACGCGGGGCCGACAAAGCTTCCGAGTAGTTGACATAGGCCTGGTTGGCGTCGGTGATCTTGTAGGTCAGGCCGAGGCTCGGCAGGGTCTTCGAGAAGTCGACATTGGTGTGATACGGCTTGATGAAGGCGGTGTGCTTGATGTCGGGTTGGCCGGCAACCGGATTTTTCGTAGTCAGGTAAGGCTTCGTCGGGTCGAACACGACGGTGCCATTGCCATTGTCGATCACAGGCGTACGCGTGGTGCAGAACGGCGCATAGGAGCCCGAACCGTCATCCGGCGAGTAACAGTATTGGTTCAGGTCGCGTTCCATCTTCTGTTGCTTGACGCCGAGCGAAACGAACAGCTTGTCTTCCAGGAAGTGACCGCGATATTCGAGGAAGAAGGTATCGACATTGGCCAGCGAGAAGCGATAGCGGCGCTCGTGCGTCGACCCGTCCTTGCCAATAATGCGGATGCTCTCGTCGTTACGCCCGCCAAACGGATCGATATAGATGCCGTTCTTGTTGTAGTTGCCGTTATCATCCACCACCAGGGTGCTTTCGCCGCTCTGACGGGTACGGCCGCGATCGAACGAGGCGCCGAAGCGGATGACATCACCACGGGTGAAGGTATAAACACCGGTAGAGGTCAGCGAATAGCGGTTGGTCACCGTCGTATTCGGATTGTAGATGCTGACGCTGGTATTAGTCGCCTTGCCGTCGCCGTCGATATCGACGCCGGCCAGTTCCGAATAGTAGAAGGTGCGGCCGGAAACCGACATCTTGCCGTCGACTTCGCTGATTCCGCCCGTGCCGCCGCCATTGGCCATGACATACTGATAGGTCGGGTCAACCGTGAAGAAGAAATGATCGCTGATCACCCACTTCGAATAGCCGCGGATATTGCCTGTATTGGACGGGTTAACGTTATTGATGCCGGCGCTGTTGTAATATTTACCGTTGGCGGCAAAGTTGGCCAGGGACTGACCAAAGATGAAGCGGTTGCGGTTTCCATTGTAGTTGCCGCGCACGCCGAAATAGCTGCCATTGGCCAGTGGCTGATAGATGTTGAAATTGTACTGCTGCTTCTTCAGCTTGCCATTGTCCGTCGGCGATTTTTCGATCGTGAAGGTGTCGTAGTTCTGGTTCGAGGCGGCAAACCACGCCTGGGTGCCGAACGGGCCAACCGAACCGGTATTCAGCATCAGAAACTGACGGTTGTAGTTGAAGGAACCGGTCGAAATGGTCGCCTCGACACCGAAGGTATCAGAGGTCTTGCGGGTAGTGTAGCTGACCGTACCGCCGGAAGCCGAAGCGGTCATCGAGTCAACGTCGGTGGCGCCGGTGATGACGGTCGCCGACTGGATCAGTTCCGGATCGAGTTGCTGGTTGGTGTAGATGGCGTAGTTGCCGGCGTCGTTGAGCTGGACGCCGTCCATGGTCAGCGACACGCGCGAGCCATCCAGGCCGCGCAGACGGACGTTACCGCCGGACGAGCCGTAGGGGTCGTTGTTGGTGAAGTTATAGCCAGGCGCCAGGTTCAGGGTTTCGGCGATGGTCTGGCCGGCAGACTGCGCGCTGATATAATCCTGCCCGATGGCGGTTTTGGTCTTGGTGCCGGTTTCCTTATTGACCGGTCCCAGGCCCTTCTTCGCGCCCTTGACAACAACGACTTCGACTTCCTCGGTGGCGGTCGATTGGGCCAGGGCGGCGGAGGCCAAGAACAGGCCCGTCAGGGCCGTGCCGGCCAGGATGATGGATTTGGTGAATTTCATCGGGAGTATCCCCTCTCCGGGTTAAAGAACAAAGCAATTCCGATCCTGTGAGAGCGCAGTTCCCCGTCGCGCAAAGCGGCGGCTTTCACCGTCCTGCATGCTGCTGCCTTCTATGGATCGTTTTTGCTGTCTGTCTTTTTAGTGGCGTCTATGTCGCTTTTTTTACAAGACGCGCGAACCTTTTGTGACAGTCGTCACTGTTGCAACGATTGTTGTTTCAGGGTCACAGGTTACTTTAGGTAAGCCTTTGGAGAAGACAAAGAAAAACCCGGCCTGATTGCTCAGGCCGGGCTTCGTCTTGTTTTCGACTTTTACGTCGCGTTCTAAATTAGAACGTGATGTCGATGGTCGAACGACGGTTCAGCGGTTCCTTCACGCCGTCGCCGGTGGCGACAGCCGGGGCCGATTCACCCTTCCAGTCGACAGCCAGCTTGGAGCCGTCAACGCCGAGGCCGGCGAGGGCGTCAGCAACGGTCTTGGCGCGGCGCTCCGACAGCTTGATGTTGTAAGCCGCCGAACCGGAAGTATCCGTGTGACCGACGACAACGATACGGGCGGCGTTACCGGCCTTGGCGTAGTCAGCGGCAGCCGAGACAACCGATTGCGCATCAGCGGTCAGGTCCGACTTGTCGAATTCGAAGTACACGATGAACTCGCGGGCTTCATAGACAGGTGCGGCAACCGGAGGCGGCGGAGGCGGCGGAGGCGCTTCAACCGGCGGCGGGGGCGGAGGCGGAGGCGGCGGAGGCGGCGGAGGCGGAGGCGTTACGCCAAAGGCCCAGCGCAGGCCAACCGTCAGAGTCTGGTCGCTGAACTTGCCGGTGAAGGTTTCCGGGTCTTGCCAGCCACCGTTCGGCTCGATGCCGGCGTTGAACTTGGCCTTGCCAGCGTCGAGGTAACGATAGGTGACGTCAAGGCTCAGACGATCTGAGAGCGCCCAGGCCACACCAGCCAGCAGTTGGTAAGCGCCAACCGTGTCCTTGCCAACCATGCTCAGGTCGGAAACGCCACCACCAGGACCTGAGGGGCTGGTGGAGAGTTGGCCGAGCATCTTCGCCTTCACGCTGTCGAGACCGACACCGGCGCCGACGAACGGATGGAATTGCGATTCCGGAAGGAAGTCATAGTACAGGTTGACCATGACAGTGGTTTGCTCGAACGAGCCCTTCGGCGAACCGCAGGGATCGCCGGCAGCGCGAATCACGCCGGTGGTGCAGATCGCGGTGTCAACCAGAGCGGCCGAACCCGGATAGGTGCGCGGGAAGCCGACAGCCGAGCTGATGTCGCCAGGGCGGTAGCCGCCTTCGAATTCAACGCGCCAGTTGGGGCTGTAACGATAGCCGAGGCGGGCGAAGCCGGCCCAGTCATCGTCGGTCGCCACGTCGTAGACATAGGCGCCGCCGTCAGGCATGGCGCCTTGCGAACGGGCCTTGTAGTCCGACTTCCAGTTATAGCCCAGGTCAGCGGCTGCATACCAGCCGTTAGCCTGTTCGGCAGAAGCGGAACCCGCTACTGCCATCGCAGCGAGAGCAGCGCTCGCCAGCAAAATGTGTTTCATGTTATTGCCCTCTCATGGCCATCTAACGAACAGCCGATCATCTCGACTGAAACCTTAGTACGACGCTTCATAACTTTACCAGCCCGTTTTGCATAGCACCCAAATGCAACTTTGGTTAAATTCGTGCTGTTTTTTAGCCTCTTTGGCGATAACTGACACCAGAAAGACACGCTTATCCGAGTGAAGCCGTACAATAGCTCATATAGGTCAAACTTGACCGTTAAAAAGCTATAGCGCCCCCATATCGCATTATAAAAATATCATAAAGAATATAAAAGGGCTTGCGGTTTGCATGGGCTTTCAGTAGAGACACGCCCTCTGATCGACCCTGGCGGCCTGAGCCGCCCTGAATCAGGCGCAATCAACCCTTTGCCTCAAATCGGTTTTTGCGTAATTCCCCCTTACGGAGAGGTGGCAGAGTGGTCGAATGTACCGCACTCGAAATGCGGCGTAGGTGCAAGCCTACCGTGGGTTCGAATCCCACCCTCTCCGCCATACCACAGCAAAACGCCTCCCCGGACCACGGGGAGGCGTTTTGCTGTGGTATTTTAGCCGCTCCAAATAAGACCAGGCGCAGGACATAATGCGCAGGCCGATCCTCTTTGCGTTAATGCCCCAGCTCTCCAATTCATGATGGTTCCACTGGTTACCGCACTCAGGCCGGTAAAAAATGACCACATATTGAGTTGTTTTTGAAAATTTATCGCGCCGCAATATATGCGCCTGCGAATCAAGAGCGCCAATCTTCCAAACCTGAGAGCCCGGGCCCTTCGGTTAAAGATGCCACTTCAGCGCGATCTGGAACTGGGTCTGATTTTGCTTCGCCTCAAGCCCCTGGGTTTGCCGTGCCGGGCGGTCACTGACCACATGCAGTGCCTCGGCCCCCAGATCGAGATACTCATTGACCGGTTTCATCCATGCTAGGGTGGCACTGTAGCCGGTTTCACTGTTATCATCCACCGCCCGCCGCGAATGGTCCTTGACGGCAAAATAATCCACCCGCCCGGTAAGTCGCGCGCCGTTGTCACACCTATGCGACACCAGCAGGTAGGCCGACTCGAAACCGGTATCGACAACGCGGTGCCCCTGCCCTAGCGGCCAGCCGGTAGCGGTTTGTCCGGTCATGTACTGGCTCAGCCACTCATCTTTCGTGGTCAGCCGCCAGGCCAGGCCGAGATTGTAGAAACGCGTTGCCCAGCCCCACTGGCCATTGCGCAGGGCCATCGGATCGCCCTGATTGTCGTAGATTTCGAGATTGACCGCCACCGGCGCCGGCGGGCGCCAGTCCAGGCGGGCATAATAGCCCAGCCGGCCGTCCAGTTCGACCATGGGCTTGCTGACCGGCGCCTGGTTGTCGTCGAATATCCGATACCAGCCCTGGTCTTCGCCCTCGGGCAGTTTCAGCCGGGTGTTTTCAGCCGAGGCCATATCGTGCAGCGCCCAGCCGCGCCAGCTCAGCAGCGTCCCCGCCGTGTCGTCGCGCGTGAAGCCGCCCAGGGTCAGGCCCAGCCTGTGACCAGCGAAGGTTTGCTGCGCGTTGACCTCCAGCCCGCGCACCAGCACTTCTTCGCCGATCCACGAATTGATGGCCGAAGGTGTAAGGCTGCGCGGCGTCGTCCACCCCGTGCCGTCGTGCTCCATGGAGACCGGCGGAAACATCTGGCCAAGACGCAGGCCGTAACGAAAAGCGGATTTCGGCACCGGCTTCCATTGCAGATAGGCTTCCTCGACACCGACCGGCACTTCGGCATCGGAGACTCCCTGAAGCAGGACATAGCCGGAGAAGGTATCGGTCAGTTGCGGCTTCCACAAAATCGCCGCCTGCGCGATATCGGCCGCCATTTCATTGCCATGCCTGAGCTTGCCGAAACCACCGTCAAGCCAGCCCCGTTCGCCATTTGTCTGACTGAGGCGCAGATCGATCCAGGCCGTATAATTGGCAGGGGCAAAAAGGCTGGTTTCCGCATAGGCCGAGGTGACGCACACCATGCCCGCCGGCAACAGCAGGGAGGCCAGGGCCGGCGCCATTCTTCCCCGGAATGCCTTCATGCGATCAGACCGCCTTTCGATTGCGATAGGTTGGCATCTGGGTCTTTGTCTCCGACATGCCGCTGAAATCGTTCAGGAAGAGAATCAGGTCACCGAAGGGCATGGGCTTGCCGATCCCATAGCCCTGGGCGATATCGCAGCCCATGGATTGCAGCAGTGTAAAGGCCGCCGCCGTCTCCACGCCTTCGGCCGTCACCTTCATGCCGAGGCCGTGCGCCAGATCTATGGCCGAGCGCACCAGCAGGGCGTCGCGCTGGCCGCTTTCGATCTCCATGATAAAGGAGCGGTCGATCTTTAACTCGTGCGCCGGAATCTGCTTGAGATAGGCCAGAGACGACAGCCCGGTGCCGAAATCATCTATGGAGATTTCCAGCCCGCGGTCGACAAAGGTATTGATCGCCGCCAGGCCGATCCGCGGATCCTCGATAACCGCCGTCTCGGTGATCTCAAGGCATATCTGCCCCACCGCCTGGTCGCATATGTTGAGCGCATGGGCATTATAGGCTTCGTCGCTGAGCAGGCGGCCGGAATAGTTGATGCTGATATCGAGGTCGAAACCGGCCGATTTCAGGCGCCCCTGGTCGGCGATGCAGGTGTGCAGAACTTGAGTGGTTAGGTCGCGGATGGCGCCGGTTTCCTCGGCGATCTGCACGAAGCGCTGCGGCGAGACATAACCCCGCTCGGCATGGTTCCAGCGCACCAGCGCCTCCACCGAGATGATGCGGCTTTCCCGGTAGCTGAACTTGGGCTGATACCAGACCTGCAGGGCCTTGCTGGCCAGGGCGGCGTAAAGCTGGTCGGTCAACAACAAGGTATCGGCCAGTTCGGAATAGATGCGGGGGTCGAACAGGGCGATCCGGGTCTTGGCAGCGCGGGCCTGGTCGAGCGCGATCAGGGCGCGTTCGATCATTTCATCGGGCGTTGGGCGGGCATTGGCCATATGGTAGACGCCCAGGCTGACCATGACGTCGAGGCTCTGGTCTTCGGTGACCTTGATTCGTTTGTCGAGGCGGGCGGCGATGGCGCGGGCCAGCGGCAGGGCCTGGTCGACCTCACACGGATGAAGGCACAGGCCGAGCGTATCGGCCGACAGGCGGGCGATATAGGCATTGGCGAAAATGCGGACCAGAATGTCCTGCAAACGGGCGATCAGCGTATGGGCGTAAGAAACGCCCCAGACGGCGCGGATATGGGCGTAGCGGTCGATCCCGATACAAACGACGACCACGCCACTATCGATGCCCTTGTCACGCAAGCCTCCGATATAGTCCTCGAAGGCCGAGCGGTTCGGCAGGCCCGTGGCCATGTCGCTCTTGGCCAGCAGGGTAATGTCGCGTTCACGATCCTCGATGGAGACGGCCATGTCGTTGAAGGCCGAAGCCAGGTCGGCCATTTCATCCTGGGTGGTGATCCGCACCTGGCCGGGGCGGCCGTCACGCAGGGCGAAGGCGGCGTCCTTCAACGCCAGGATCGGACGGGTCAGGTTGCGCGCCAGATAGAGACTGGCGGCCACCACCATGCACAGGCCAAACAGGCCGATAGCCAGCAGCGCGGTCAGCAAGGGCTGATAGGATTTCAGGGCGGAGCTTAAGGGATAGCTGAGCAGCAGCACGCTTTTTTGCTGGCTGTCCAGATTCGGCAGGGGCGTGGCCACGGCGATCATGGTGCCGCGGCTGGAATGGACCATGCTGGCGGCTTTAGTTTGCAGGCTCTTGTCGATGAAGAAGCTGAGTGAACTCGGCTTGTAGTCGCGGGTCTGTTCCTGCGGGCCCAGCCACAGGCCGCCGCGCGTCTGGGTCAGGATGCCCGCCTTGATGGGAATCGATGACAGCCCTTGCAGGTTCTGCATCTCGTTGTCATCGAGCCTCTGGGCGAAAACGACCCAGCCGAGGCGGTCCGGCGCCATGACCGGCGCGGCCACGGCCTGGTAGGGGTGCGTGTCTATGGCGATGATGCCATTGACGGCGCCGAACTCATCCTTGCGGCTCAGGGCGCCGGCCAGGGTCTGGCCCAGGGAGCCCTGCTCGCCCGCCATCGGCTGGCCGTCACGGCCAATGATCAGCCCGGTCTCGATATTCAGCCGGCCCTGGAGATTGTCGAAGGCCGATTCGACCGTGGCCGTGTCGTGCGTCGCCAGAGCGGACTTGAAGCCGAAATCGCGCGACAGCAGGACGGCATTGGTTTGCAGTGCGTCCGATTTAAGGGTCCAGATACGCTTGAAAACACTGGCCGACGCCTGCAATTCCTTCTGGACCGACGCACGGGCATAGGAGACCACCGCCATGTAGCTCGCGAGCGCGATCAGCAGCAGGGCCAGGGCGAAAAGCCCGCCGAACATCACGGCCAACCGGGTACTGAGGCGTTTGAAAATAAGCATGTTCTAGTACTGGCCCGCCGTCGGCGCGACCTGACGCACCTTGATACTGAAGGTCTGGACGGCGTTCGCCTTGCCCACCGTCATGTTTTTTGCCGTTTGACGCTCGGGCGTTTCCTGGTTCGGATGCCACACAGCCAGGCTGCCGGCGCCTTCCGGCACGCTCAGGGTGACGCGGCCGTCAGCACCGGTCGTGGCATAGTAGGGCGTATCAACCACACGGATATAGGCGCTCATCGAATCGTGAATGTTGCAGCCGAGCGCCACCGAACCCGGATGATCGAATTTCATCGTACGGCTCTTGCCCTTGCCATAAAGGGGAAACTGGAAGGGCTGGGCCGGTGAAAAGGAATAGACGTGGTGATTGACACGGTCCATGTTGGGAAAGGCAACGGTCGCCCCGGCCGGCACGGCCAGCACATAGGGGCTGAACTGGACGTTCTTCTGCGCCATGACAAAGGCCCGGCCTTTTTCCGCGGCCGGTATGGCCGCACCACCGGCGGGCGTCCAGGTCACCACCGCAAAAGCGACCGGCCGGCCCGAGGCGTTGTTGACCGTAACGGCCAGGTCAGCGGCCGTGGCGGCCGCTGCGGACGCGAACAGAAGGACAGCCAGGACAGGAAATACATATTTCATGCGCCCGAAATATCACAACAGTTATAAAACTCGGTTAAGCGCGCATTTAATAAAAAGTAATGAAAGCCGGTTTGGGGCGGCAAACTATACCGTCGCAGAAACTGGGGAAGTATAGAGTTTTCAATAGAGGAGGGCGCACATGAGCATAATGAGATTGAATGAATTCAAAGCCTTGCCTGGAAAATTCGAGATGCTGGTCGGGCTTTTCGAAGAAATAGTGGGGCAGATTCGCACAGTAGAGGGCAATGAACGCTGCGAACTTTACCTGAAGGTTGCAGACGGCGTCGACGAAGACGAAAAGTTGATTGTTCTGGAAGTCTGGAAAAATATTGCAGCGCACAAGAACGCAGCTTCGGCGATCGATCCGAAACAGTTCAAGGCGGTCATGGCCCTGCTCAGCGAACGACCTTCCGGGCAGTATTACACGGCGACCGAAAGTTAAGCCCTTCCCTCGGCTTCGGGCAAATTCTATAGGAAACCTTCAGCTATCGAAGAGTTTCCCATGGCCAGTTTCGCCAGCGACAATACCGCCCCCGTCCATCCGAAAGTCATGCAGGCCCTGATCGACGCCAACAGCGACAATATGTCGGCCTATGGCAATGATCCGGTCACCGAAAAATTGCAGGAAACGGTCCGCATGACGTTCGGCGCCCCGCAGGCCCGGCTCTTTCCGGTATTCAATGGCTCGGCCTGCAACGGCCTGGCCCTGGCGCGGATGATCCGGCCCTATGAGTCGATTCTGGCCCATCGCCAGAGCCACATCAATAACGACGAATGCGGCCTGCCTGAGTTCTTTACCGGCGGCAGGATCATTGGCCTTGAGGGTGATCATGCCAGGCTGACCGTAGCCTCCATTGGCGATCTGATCGAGCGCACGCTCGAACACGCGCCGCATACCTCACGGCCGAAAGTGATCAGCCTGACGCAATCGACCGAACTGGGCACGGTTTATTCGCTCGACGACCTGAAAGCCCTGTCCGGTTTCGCCAAATCGCATGGCCTGTACATCCACATGGACGGTGCCCGCCTGGCCAATGCCGTGGCCTCGCTTGGCTGTACACCGGCGGAGGTCGTCGCGGGCGTCGATATCCTGTCCTTCGGCGGCACCAAGAATGGCGCCATGCTGGCCGAGGCGGCCATCATCTTCAATCCGGAACTGGTCACCGATTTCGCCTATATCCACAAACGCGCCGGGCAACTGCCTTCCAAGGCGCGCTATGTCTCGGCGCAGTTGCAGGCCCTGCTGGAAAACGATCTGTGGCTTGATCTCGGCCGTCATGCCAATGCGATGGCCAAGGTGTTGTGCGACGGCCTGATCGACCGTCCGGGCGTCGGCCTGCTGCACCCGGTCGAGGCCAACGAGCTGTTCGTCACCCTGCCGAAAGTCACTGCCGACCGTCTGTTCGCCAGGGGACACCGCTTCTATAACTGGCCGAACGAAGGGCCCGACGCCTACCGCCTCGTCACCAGCTTCGCCACCACCGAAGACGACGTAAAGGCATTTCTGGAAGACTGCTGATGTCCAAAACCACACCCGGCACTCTGATGCTCAGCAAGCTCGGCATCGCCTTCGAACTGCATCCCTACGATTATGATCCCGACGCCCCCCGCGTCGGATTGCAGGCGGCAGAAGCGCTGGGCGTCGATCCGTCCCAGACCTTCAAGACCCTGATGGCCGAGGTGGACGGCAAGCCGGTCTGCGTGGTGGTGCCGTCGGATTGCGAGGTCAGCATGAAGAAGATGGCGGCGGCCTTCCACGGCAAGTCCGGTAATATGATGAAGGTGCCCGATGCCGAGCGCCTGACCGGCTATAAGGTCGGCGGCATCTCGCCCTTCGGCCAGCGCAAGACGACTCCAACCGTGATCGACGAGACGGCGCAATTGTTCGATGTCGTTTACATAAACGCCGGCCAGCGCGGGCTGTTGCTGAGTATTACGCCAGATGACGCGGCGCGGTCATTAAACGCGCCATTCGTGGATTTGACGGCTTAACTCCCCCCAAACCAGTTATAGCCCAGGTCTTCCCAGTAACCGCCGGGATAGACATTGGTGACGAAGATTTCGACAATGTGCTTCGGGTTCTTGTAACCGAGCTTGGTCGGCATCCGCAGCTTCATCGGAAAGCCGTATTTGGCCGGCAGCAACTGGCCGTCAAAGGTAAAGGCCAGCAGGGTCTGGCTGTGCAGGGCCGTCGGCATGTCGATCGAGGTAAAATACCCATCGGCGCACTTGAAGCCGACATATTTGCAGGTGGTATCGGCCCCTACCCGCCTGAGAAATTCCGAAAACACCACACCGCCCCAGCGGCCGATGGCGCTCCAGCCTTCAACGCAGATATGGCGCGTGATCTGCTCGGTGTGCGGCAGGGCATAAAGCGCCGGCAAATCCCACGGCCGGCGGTCAGCTATCTTGCCGGAAAGCTGAAGCCGGAAGCTGCCGGGATCGACCACCGGCGCCTTGTCGACACTGTAAAAGGCGTTGAACGGAAACGGCTGTTTGATATCGGCCTCGGTATAGGTCGGGGCCAGGTTATGCGGGTTGAAGATCACGCCTTGCGCCCCGTCATTAAAGCGCGACACCGCCTTCAAAATCTCTTTCACCGAGCCATAGTGATTGAGCGTTATACCGGTGGCCAGCGACAGCCCGCCGAGCGTCAGCACATTGCCGAGCAGGCGGCGCTTGGCGGGGTCTTTCAGCAGGCCATTGGCCTCCTTCAGGATCGCCTCTTCGTCTTTTTTGATTTCCGGGTCCATATCAGCGCCCCCACAACATAGCTTTGATCGTTTTCGGCACCAGCAGAGCCATGACCACATGCACGACGATAAAGGCGACGATGGCCGCCATGGCATAAAAATGGATATAGCGCGCCGCCTCATAGCCGCCGAGCAGGACACGCAGCCAGCCGAACTGCACCGACTTCCACAGCACCAGGCCAGAAGCGATCAGCACCACCAGATCGACCATGGCGAAGAGGTAGGCCAGTTTTTGGATCGTATTATACTGGCGAATATCGGCATGGCTCAGATGGCCTTTCAGGAACGCCTTGATATCGCTCCATAACCCACGCGGTGTAATCGGCAGAAACTGTTTGCCACGCCGGGAAGCGATAAACAAAACTGCATACAGAATAGCGCTGGCGAACAGCACCCAGATGGCGGCGAAATGCCACTGTATGGCGCCGCCCAGCCAGCCGCCGAGCGTCCATTTCGCCGGGAACAGCCGTTCATGTGTAAAGGGCACATTGAGGTGCAGGAAACGCGTGGCGTTATAGATGCGCCAGCCGCTCATGATCAGGATCACCACCGCGGCCGCATTGGCCCAATGGATGATCCGCAGCCATAACGGATGGATACTGGTCCGGTCATCGTCCATGCGCGCCTCCCTGTCTTGCCTCAGCTTAACACGTATACGCGCCCCACCCAAATCCGGTTACATTTTAGAAGATCATTGACTTGGGGGTAGCCACATGTTGACGTTCACGGAAACAATCACGCGAGTCTCCGATGGCCAAGATTGAACGTTTCAAGAAGATCAACTGGTATCCGCCACTGATCGGCGCCGGCATCCGGGTCATTGAAACGGCGCCGGATTTCACCGCCATCACAGTCGAGATGAAGCTGCGCTGGTGGAACCGCAATGTCGTCGGCACCCAGTTCGGCGGGTCACTTTACATGATGTGCGATCCGTTCTTCATGGCGATTTTGATGACCAAACTCGGCCGAGGCTATATCGTCTGGGACAAGGCCGCCTCGATCCGCTTCCTCAAGCCCGGCCGCAAGACGGTGCGGGCACATTTCCATATCCCGCTACAGGAAATCTCCCGCGTAAAGCTGATGGCCGATACGGATGGCAAGTGCGAGCCGGAATATGAGGTCGATGTCGTCGATACAGACGGCGTCATAGTGGCCAGTGTCCACAAGACGCTCTATGTCCGCCGAAAGGACTTCCAGAAGCCGGTTTAGGGCAGCTTCATGCCGCGCTCGACGGCCGGGCGGCGGCCCACCTCGGCCAGCCAGTTGGTGATAAACGGCCGCGCCTGGATCAGCGGTTCGACATGATCGGGCACGCGCGTGCGATACTGCTGGAGCCACGGATAGACGGCGATATCGGCGATGGAATATTCCGCGCCGCCGACATGCTGCGATTCACTCAGGCGCTTTTCCAGCACATTGAACAGGCGCTCGACCTCGGCGGCATAGCGATTGACGCCTGTGGGTGTCTGGCCCTTATCCGATACCACGAACCAGCCAAGCTGCCCCATCATCGGCCCCAAACCGCCCATCTGCCACATCAGCCACTGTATGACGGTATGGCGCGCGTGAAGACCGGTCGGTAGGAAGCGGCCGTACTTTTCCGCCAGATAGATCAGGATGGCGCCACTTTCAAACAGGCTCAGCGGCCCGCCATCGGCTTCGTCATCGACAATGGCCGGTATCTTGTTATTGGGCGATATGGCGAGAAATTCCGGCCGGAACTGCTCATCCTTGCCGATATTGACCGGATGGCTTTCGTAAGGAATACCAAGCTCCTCCAGCATGATGGTGGCCTTTCGGCCGTTCGGGGTGCCCCAGGCATAGAGATGTATCATGGTTCGTTCCTCTCGATATTACCGTACAAGATGGGCGCTGGCTCTTGGCTTGCAAGCCTAGCCGGGCCGGAAAACCATTAGCCAGAAGCTAACCCGCTTTGGTGAAAGCGGCTGTACAAAAAAGGCCCCGGCATCCCTGCCGGTGCCTTTCTTGCATTGGTCTTGTCGGGCTCGAAGATTATCTGAGCGAACTCAAGCGCTTCGATATCGAGACCTTTGAGGTTTAACCACCCAGATAATCCGCCTTGCCGAGCGGCACGCCGGAATGGCGCAGGATGGCGTAGGCGGTGGTGACATGGAAGAACATGTTGGGTATAGCGAAACCGGTCAGATAGTCCAGCCCCTTGAATTCGATGGTGCGCGACGGAAACTTCAGAACGATATCGCGGCTCTCGGAGCCGGCAAACCCAGTGGCATCGACCGATTTGACGAAATCGATCGTTTTTTGCAGACGCTCGTGCAGTTCGGCGAAGCTCGCCTCATCATCGGCATAGGACGGGTTTTCGACACCACCCAGACGCGCCGCCACGCCCTTGGCGGTATCGCTGACCAGTTGGATCTGCTTCGAAAAGGGCAGCATGTCGAGCGCCAGGCGCGCATTCAGCACGGTGGCGTCCTTGATGTTCTTTTCCGCCGCCCAGGCTTCAGCCTTGCTTAAGATGGCCTTCAGATTGGTCAGCGCATTGAGCACCACCGGCACGGACGCCTTGTACATATCGATTTGAACTGCCTCAGACATAGTCTTCCTCTCGTGTGTCAGGTAGGGAAGCCCGCATATGGGGTCAGTTGGCCGGCTTGGAAGGTCTGGTCTGCGCAATATATTCAAGTTCGCTCTGGGCCGTTTCATTATCCGGTTCCAGTTTCAGGGAGTCCTTGTAGGCGGCCTCCGCCTCGTCCCAGCGCTCAAGCTCGACCAGCACATAGCCGCGCTTGCGTAGGGCATTGGCCATCATTTCATCCGGCAGGTCGGGATTGCGCGCCAGATAGGCGTCAAGCTGGCCAAGAGCCTCCGGGCTGCGGTGCAGCGCCGCCAGGGTCAGGGTATCTTCCATGATCAGGTAATCGAAATTCGGATCGTTCAGCAATCCCTTGGCATAGGCGTCATGCGCCGACTGAAAATCTTTGTTCTCGAAATAGATCCAGCCGACGACAAAGCCCAGAAGCGGATAGGGCAGGGCTTCACGTTGTTCGACCTTCGTGGCGCCAAATTCTTTTTCATGCCCCTGGATCATGGCCGAAAGGGTCAGGAAATCGCTCAGTTCATCCGAATAGACAATGATGCTGTCGCCGCAATGCTCTGGGTGGGAAACGATATCCGGTGCATGGCCAAGCGCCGTTTTCAGGTCAGGCAGCAGGACGTTCAGCTTGTCGATATCATGCGCCTGCATGAGATCGAGCGCCGACATCGCCAGGGCCATATCGGCCTTTTCCTGCGCCGCGTCATGCGTGCGGCATTCGACGATCTGCACATTGGGCAAGCGCGGCGCGGCCTCATCCGCCAAGACCGGCGACGCCATGAAAAAGACCGCCGCTAAAAGACCCGCAACACGTATTGTCATCATGAATATTCCCCCCTGCTGTGCCCCGCGAGCAGACCACATTTTCATCCCCCAGGCAATTACCGTTTCCGATCATCCGCTGCCGCAATTACGCCGTATAACCGGGTGATGAATTTCGCTCGAATTGTGACGGCGGCCACTTGAAATTCATAACGGTAACTATTATTGTTACGTTTCTGATTTTGTTTCACCTCCGTAAGAGAGTTCCCATGACCAAGTTCGCTATCAAATCCCTGTTCGCCGCCTCCGTCTTCGCCCTGGTGGCGTCCGCTTCCGCCTTCGCCGCTGATACTTACAAGCTCGACGCCGGCCATACCTCGGTGACCTTCCAATATACCCACTTCGGCTTTTCGCACCCGACCGGCAAGTTCATGAACGCCGTGGGTTCGGTCACGCTCGATGACGCGACGCCCGCCAACAGCTCGGTCGAAGTCTCCTTCGATATCAACGGCATCAATACCGGCGTGGCCGCGCTTGACACCCACCTGAAAAGCGCGGATTTCTTCGACGCCGCCAAGTTCCCGACCGCTACCTTCAAGAGCACCAAGGTTGTCCAGACCAGCGCCACCACGGCCGACGTGACGGGCGACCTGACCATCCACGGCGTTACCAAGCCGGTGACCCTGAAGGTGACGCTCAACAAGAAGGATGTCCATCCGATGATGAAGAAGGTCGATGCCGGCTTCACCGCCACGGGCACCATCAACCGCTCGGATTTCGGCATGGGCAACTATGTACCAGCCGTCAGCGATCAGGTTGACCTCTATATCGAAGCGGAAGCCATCGCCCAATAAGACCCCGGAGGGTTCGAATGTTCAGATTCGCTACAGTTTGCCTGGCTTTTGGTCTCATGACCACACCGGCTTTTGCCGCCGATACGCTGACATTCGAACCCGACCACACCTCGGTCGTCTTCCAGTATCCTCACTTTGGGATGTCGCATCCCTCAGGCAAGATCATGGGCGCCACCGGCACACTGGTGCTTGATAAGGATGACCCGGCGAACAGCACGGTCGACATCACGCTCGACATGAAGACCCTGACGACCGCCCTGCCCGATTTCGACACCCTACTGAAGAGCGAAAAGTATTTCGATATCGCACAGTTCCCGACCGCCACCTTCAAGAGCACGAATGTGGAACTTACCGGCGAGAATACCGCCAATATCACCGGCGACCTGACGATTCACGGCATTACCCAAAACGCGGTGCTGGCCGTCACCTTCAACAAAAAGGCCTTCAATCCGGCCCTGTTCAAGACCGGCTACGGCTTTTCCGCCACCGCGCATCTGAGCCGTAAAGCCTTCGGACTGGGTAATCTGGAGCCGATCGTCGGCGACGATATCGATCTGATCATCGACGCCGAAGTTTATTGAGAGACATGACATGACCAGAACCCCGACCGTCTATATCCCCCACGGGGGCGGACCGTGCTTTTTCATGGACTGGAATCCCGCCGGCATGTGGGACGAGATGGGCGCCTACCTGAAGCGCCTGCCGGCCGATGTCGGCGAGAAACCAAAGGCCCTGCTGATCGTATCGGCCCACTGGGAAACGCCGGAATTCACCGTCATGACCAAGCCGGCGCCCGGCATGTTTTTCGACTATTATGGCTTCCCGCCGCATACCTATGAACTGAACTATCCCGCGCGCGGTTCGGAAGTGGTGGCCGCACGCGTCCAGGCCCTGGCCGCCGCAGCCGGCATCACGGTTGTGGCCGACAGCGACCGCGATTTCGACCACGGGGTCTTCATCCCCATGCTGATGGCCTGGCCGGATGCCGATATCCCGACGCTGCAACTCTCGCTGAAAAAGGGCTTGAGCCCGCAGGAACATATCGCGCTGGGCAAGGCCCTGGCCCCCTTGCGTGACGAAGGCGTGCTGATCATCGGTTCGGGGATGAGCTTCCATTCGATCCCGCGCCTGATGGGTCGCGGGTCGGGGAGCGGCCCCGCCTCCCACGCCTTCGATGACTGGCTGACCCGGACAGTGAGCGGCGATATCAACGGCCTGAATGACTGGGCCGGCGCCCCCGGTGCGCATGAATGCCATCCGCGCGAAGAACACCTGATCCCGCTGATGGTGGTGGCGGGTGCGGCGGGAGGCGATACCGGCCGACGGACCTATCACGAGGATAGTCTCGGCAATACTGGCATCGCCATCAGCGCGTTTCAGTTCGGGTGATACCTGCTAAAAAAATCCTCCCCTGTAGCGAAGCGTACGGGGGAGGTGGCGCGGCTTGTCCGCGACGGAGGGGGCGTAATAACGACAGAAATTTGCCCCCTCCGTCAGCACACCAGCCCTTCGGGCTTCGCCCAAAGAACTGGGCGCTGCCACCTCCCCCGCCTTGCAGGGGAGGATCATTTTTTATCTACAGCCCGTCGAACAACGCCGTCGAGAGATAACGCTCGGCGAAAGACGGGATAATCGCCACGATCGTCTTGCCGGCATATTCGTCCCTTGCCGCCAGGCGGAAGGCGACTTCCAGCGCGGCGCCCGACGAGATACCGACCGGCAGGCCCTCGACCTGGGCCGACTTGCGCGCCATGGCGAAAGCCGCGTCATTGGAAACCGTTTCCACGCCATCGATAATGCCGCGATCCAGGATACCCGGAATGAACCCGGCGCCGATGCCCTGAATTTTGTGCGGGCCCGGTTCGCCGCCCGAAAGGATCGGCGAGGCTTCCGGCTCGATGGCGATCATCTTCACCGAAGGCTTCTTCTTTTTCAGCGTGTGACCGATGCCGCTGATCGAACCGCCGGTGCCGACGCCTGAGACCACCACGTCCACCGCGCCATCGGTATCATTCCAGATTTCCTCGGCGGTCGAAACTTCATGGACAAACGGATTAGCCTCGTTCTCGAACTGCTGCGGAATGACCGCGCCGGGTGTCTCGGCCAGCAGCTCCTGGGCGCGATTGACGGCGCCGCGCATCCCCTTCTCAGCCGGGGTCAATTCCAGCTTGGCACCCAGGATCAGCAGCATCTTGCGACGTTCTATCGACATCGATTCCGGCATGACAAGAATGCACTTGTAGCCCTTGGCCGCAGCCACGAAAGCGAGGGCGATACCGGTATTTCCGGAGGTGGCCTCGATGATGGTGCCGCCCGGCTTCAGCTTGCCCGAGGCTTCCAGCGCCTCGACCATGGAAATGCCGATGCGGTCCTTGACCGAGGCCATCGGGTTGAAGAATTCGAGCTTGGCCAGCACGGTCGCCTTGGCGCCATATTCAGCCGACAGGCGCGGCAGGCGGATGAGCGGGGTATCGCCCATGGTGTCGAGAATCGAATCAAAGATCTTGCCGCGGCCCTTGCGGGCGAGTTTGGATTGTGCGTCGGCCATGTGGGGTCTCCAGTTGTGGACTTTGTGGCAGGTTGTTACGTGTGAAATTCGGGGAACTACAAGGGATTTACGATCCGCGGCCCAGGCGCCCGTGCGCTTTGTAAACCGCTCGTTAAACTTTATGAAAACATCTTAGCGCTTCCCGCCTTCAAGTTTAAGGCAAATCACCTCACACTTCGGATCAGCCAACCTAAACTGACCAGCAGGACTTCAAGATGAGCATGGATGATCTGTCAACACCGAACCTGACCCGCAGCGCCAGCGAACCGGCCGCGCATGTGGATACCGCGCCGGCTGTTGCCGAAGCCCCCGCTGACGAAATACAGGCGACGGAAGGCTTCGAACTGAGCCCGCACGACCTGGCTACGCAACTGGTCGGCAAGCTGTGTCACGATTTCATCTCGCCGGCCGGCGCCATCATATCGGGTCTCGACCTGCTGGAAGATCCTTCGGCGCAGGATATGCGCCAGGAAGCGCTCAACCTGATCTCAGCTTCGGCCAAAAAGATGGTGACGCTGGTGCATTTCGCCCGCGTCGCCTTTGGCGCCGCCAGCACCTCGGAAGCTTTCAGCGGCGCCCAGCTTGAGAAAATCCTCGGCGACATGTTCACCACCATGCGCGCCGAACTCGATTTCGCCATCCCGTCAGACATGCTGTTCCAGAAACCCGCCGCCCGCGCGCTGCTCAATCTCGGTCTGCTGGCCGGCAATTCGCTGCCGACCGGCGGCAAGGCGACCCTGACGGCTATGGCTGGTGATGATGGCCTGACCCTGACCGCCGATGCCGCTGGTCCGCGCGCCCGTCTCAAGGCTGAGGCCATCGAAGGTCTCAAGGGTCTGCCCCTGGGTGATGGCCTGAACGGTCAGTGGATTCAGCCGCACTGGCTGTGGTCGACCGTGCATGAAGCCGGCGGCACGCTCGATTTCACCGCCGAAACCGATCATCTGGTGCTGACGGTGAAACTGCCGGGTTAGGGTCTGGCAGCTCAGCCGCCAGGCGTTTTCGGTTGACGTCAAGCAGTCTTGTGACGTTGTTTGCAGAGGTTCACAAAGAGACGACTATGCAAAGAAATAACGCCATCACGCTCATGATTTGCGGTCCCCTTATAGCCGCGTTTCCCCTCATCATGACTTTTGCAATAATAGCCGTCGTCAGCATTTTGCGCTTTCCGGGATGGCAGGGCATTTGGGACATGGCAATATTGGCCGGCATGGGTTTGCTGATCAGCATTCCCGCCGGGACAGTCGTATTGATCGTTGGCATTGCAGGCTTCTTCTTTTTTAAATCAAAGCCAACACAGTCTGACGCCCGTGACCTGATGCGTTAATTCGCAAAGAGCACCATTTAATTCGATCCCACCAGCACAACGCCCACCAAGATCGCCACATAGTGCAGGACCGCGCCGGTCAGCACATGGCCATGCCAGATGGCGCGGCGGAACTTCAACTTTTTCATGGCGTAAAAGATGGTGCCGACGCTGTAGGCCACGCCGCCGAGCACCAGCAGGATCATGGCCGGCAGCGGCACTTCGCGCACCATCGGCTTGATGGCGATAACCACCAGCCAGCCCAGGATCAGATAGAGGGCAATCCAGAAGCCTTTGCCCAATCCAGGCAAAAGCAGCTTAGCCAGAATGCCGAGGGCCGCCAGCGACCAGACGCCGACGCTCATCCACAGCGCCCAGCCGCCTTTCAGCGCCTGGGTGGTGAAAGGGGTGTAGCTGGCGGCGATCATCAGGAAGATGCCGGCGTGATCGAGCCGGCGCAGGAAGGGCTGCCAGCGCGGCACAGCGAAATTATAGGCCATCGAAAAGGCCAGCATGGCGATCATGCCGATGGCGTAGATGGTGATGGCGGCCACCTTGCCGAGCAGGCCGTGATTAACCGCCAGACCCAGCGCCACGCCGCCGCCAAACAAGGCAAAGGTCAGTGCCACGATATGCACGATGAGATCGGCATGACGCGCCCAGCGTGTGGGGTAGTGAGACAGCTTTTCGGTGAGTTGTTCGATGGTCATGTCTGTAGTTTAAGCCTCGGACGGCAGCCTTCCCAATCACGATTTCGCGTTTGCGAAGACTTAAAAAATCTTACGTTTACGTAAGCGGCAAATCAGGCGAAGTAAAGGCCGGGCGCCATCAAGAAAAGTGACCGGTTCTTTCGACGCGGCTTGCCTCTGTAACTCTGCTGGTTATATGTCGCATCCGGGCCTCCCCGCCCCCAGAGATATAAGCATGACCTCCGCCAAAACCACCCTTACGCCCAGCCTTGTCGGTCTGTTCGCGCTCGCCTGCGGCGTCATCGTCGGCAATCTCTATTACGGCCAGCCGATCATCGCAC
Source organism: Asticcacaulis taihuensis (assembly GCF_900100255.1). Lineage (GTDB taxonomy): Bacteria > Pseudomonadota > Alphaproteobacteria > Caulobacterales > Caulobacteraceae > Asticcacaulis > Asticcacaulis taihuensis. The sequence goes on from NZ_FMTS01000011.1 coordinate 41,917, forward strand.
TGATCGCACCGGATGTCGGGCTATCCGACCAGACCGCCTCGCTGATCGTTTCCCTGACGCAGATCGGCTATGGCCTGGGCCTGCTGTTCATCGTGCCGTTGGCCGACCGCACCGAAAACCGCCGCCTGACCCTGATCCTGCTGGCGGCGGCGTTCGCAAGTCTGCTGATGGCCGCCGTGGCCACCAATGGCACCCTGTTCCTGATCGTTTCCCTGCTGATCGGACTGGCCACTGTGGCGGTGCAGGTACTGATCCCGCTGGCGGCGCATATGGCTACGGACGAAAATCGCGGCCGGGTGGTCGGCAATATCATGGGCGGGCTGGTGCTAGGCATCCTGCTCTCGCGGCCGCTGTCCAGCCTGATCGCCGATCATTTCGGCTGGCGCGCCGTCTATTTCACGGCCGCCGCCTTCATGGTGCTGATGGGCGGGCTATTGGCCCTCACCCTGCCGAGCCGGCAGCCGGACCACAAGGTCACCTATGTCAGGCTGATCCATTCGCTGACCGTGCTGTGGCGGGCGCATCCGGCCTTGCGCCTGCGCACGCTGTTTCAGGCGTGCATGTTCTGCGCCTTCTCCCTGTTCTGGACGGTGGCGCCGCTGGAGCTGGCCAGCCGCTTCCACCTGTCGCAGACCCAGATTGCACTCTTCGCCCTGGTCGGCGCTACCGGGGCTTTGGCGGCGCCCCTAAGCGGACGGCTCGCTGATGCCGGCCATACGGTGACGGCCACTTTCGGCGCTCTGGCCGTGGGGGGCGCCGCCATGCTGATCACGCTGCTGCCGTCGATGCGTGGCGTCATTGTGCTCGCGGTGCTGGGCGTGGTGCTCGATTTCTGCGTCCAGATGAACATGGTGCAGGGCCAGCGCGCCATCTATGCGCTTGATCCCATGAGCCGGGGACGCGTCAACGGCATCTATATGGCGGGGATTTTTACTGGCGGCGCCATCGGCTCGGCGGTGGCCAGCACGCTTTATGAGAGTGGCGGCTGGGCATATGTGGCGCTGGCCGGCGGTCTGGCGCCGCTTCTGGCACTGGGGGTTTTTGTGGCGAATTACCGGAAGGCATAGATACTTCTCCTCCCTTGCGAAGCGGGGGAGGTGTCGAGCAAGCACAGCGCGTCGAGACGGAGGGGGCAATTCTAGCCGCCGTTTTGCCCCCTCCGTCGCGGACTTCGCCGCGCCACCTCCCCCGCTTCGCAGGGGAGGAGAAGGTTACACCACCTCGTCCGGTGCCAGGGCGCACGGATGGGCGCTGTCACTCATCTCGATCTGGATCGTGGCGTGGATAATGCCGTGGTGATGTTCCAGCTCCTCGGTCAGTTCGTGCAGGAAGGCGTCGCCCGGATGGCCACCCGGCATGGTCAGGTGCGCGGTCAGGGCCACCTCGGTCGTGCTCATGCCCCAGATATGCAGGTCATGGACATCAGTGACGCCCGGTTGCCCGGCGAGAAAGGCTTTTACCTTGTTGAAGTCGATATGCGGCGGCACGCCCTGCAAGCTGAGGCGCACGGAATCCCGCAACAGCCCCCAGGTGCCCCAGACGATCACCGCCGAGACGACGATGCTGAGCAGCGGATCAAGCCAGGCCCAGCCGGTCAGCAGCAGCACCAAACCGGCCACGACCACTGCGGCCGAGACCACCGCATCGGCCGCCAGATGGGCGAAGGCGGCCTTGATATTGAGGTCAGACTGGCCTTGCGCGAACAGCCAGGCGGTAAAGCCATTGACCAGGATGCCGGCGCCGGCCACCCACATCACCAGATCGCCCTGCACCGCCTCATGCGAAGAGAAGCGCTGCACGGCTTCCCACACAATACCGCCCACCGCCACCATCAGCAGGATGGCATTGAAGAGGGCCGCCATGATCGAAGCCCCGCGATAGCCGTAGGTGAAGCCTGCCACAGGCTTCTTCTTCGCCAGCCACCACGCCGCCCAGCTCAGGATCAGCGAAATCACATCGCTGAAATTATGACCGGCATCGGCCAGCAGGGCCAAGGAATTGGCCTTCAGGCCGTAGATGATCTCGGCCAGGATAAAGGCGGCATTGAGCGCCGCCGCCCACAGGAAACGCGTACCGAAATCAGTCGGAGCGTGGTGATGGTGGTCGTGATGCGAATGGCCATGATCATGGTCACGGTGATCATGCGAATGAGAGTGGTGATCATGGGCCATGTGCAGGTCTCGTCTGTAACTAGACGGCCAGCTTAGAAGCCTTGCGCGACCAAGACCAGTGGCGCACAAAAATAAATATCCAAATCAATGAGTTAGAACATTATAACATCACATTTGACGGACTATTCCGGCTGTGCGATTGCTGCGGACATAAACAGGGACACCGCCATGCTTCACATCACCCGCCGCGCCGCTCTTTTCAGCCTCGCCCTGATGCTGGCCATGCCTGTTCTACCCGCCTTGGCGAAAGATCACGCGCCCAAGTGGATTCCCACATGGTATGCCTCACCGGAGCCTTCCGGTGTCGAGGCGAAGATCAGTGACAAGACCCTGCGCCAGGTCGTGCGGGTCAGCGCCGGCGGCACCTCGGTGCGGCTGCGACTTTCCAATGCCTATGGCGCCGCTCCGCTGAAGCTGGAGGATATCCGTGTGGCGAAGCGCCTTACAGGCAGCCGCGTCGATCCGGCCACCGACAACGCCGTCACCTTCAATGGCCGCGCCACTGTCACCATCGCGCCCGGCGCCTATGTGCTCAGCGATCCCCTGCCGATGACGGTGGCCGCCGACAGCGATCTGGCGATCAGTCTTTATGTGCCGGAAGAAACCCCACTGGTGACGGTTCACGATATCCAGCGCGGTGTACTCTATATCGCCGACGGCCGCGTCAGCGGCGCGCCTGAGATACCAGAGGCGAAGACCGATATCGGCATCGGGAATGCCTTCCCGTGGCTGGCCGAGGTTGAAGTTTCCGGTTCGCCGGCGAAAGCCGCCCTGATCACTTTCGGCGACTCGATCACCGATGGCTACGGCATCACCCCAGACCTGGGCCGCACCTGGCCTGAGCTTTTGAGCCGTCGCCTGCATGAAGCAGGCATCAAACTCAGCGTCGTCAATGCGGGCCTGAGCGGCAACCGTCTGCTGCATCACGGCCAGTGGGCGCGCTTCGGCGATGGTGGGCTGTCACGTTTCGACCGCGATGTGCTGGCTCAGCCGAATGCCGCCGCGGTGATCGTGCTGATCGGCATCAACGACCTAGGCCATGCGCAAGGCCCCGGTTCGGACGGCTATGTCTCCGCCGATGATCTGATCGACGGCCTGAGCCAGACGGCGGCGCGCGCCCACGAACGCGGCCTGAAGATCTATGCCGCCACGATGACGCCCTTCCGCGACACGGTCTTCGAGGGTTATTTCTCCGAAGACAAGGAAACCGCGCGCCAGGCAATCAATGCCTGGATACGGAAACAAACCCTATTCGATGGCGTGATCGATTTCGAAAAGGCAGTCGAAGACCCGGCCAGGCCGGGCCACCTGCGCAGGGAATATGATGTCGGCGACCATCTGCATCCAAATGATGCCGGCGCGGCGGCCATGGCGGCGGCCATTCCATTGGGGCTTTTCAAATGACAACCTGGAAAGACCGCCGGATACTGGACCTGCTGGAGATCGGCCTGCCGATCATCCAGGCGCCAATGGCCGGCGCCAATGGCGCGGAGATGGTGATTGCGGTCAGTCAGGCGGGTGGTCTGGGCTCCCTGCCCTGCGCGCAGTTATCACCTGAACAGGTGCGTGAGGCCGCGCGACAAATCCGGGAGGAGACCGCTGCGCCGTTCAACCTGAATGTCTTTTGCCATGCTGCCCCGGCCCCGGAAGATCCGGCGGTGAAAGCCAGGTTAGCCGAATGGCGGCGGCATCTGACGCCCTACTACGAAGAGGCCGGACTGCCCGCCGATACCCCGGTGCCGCTGTCCGGGCGTGCCCCGTTTGATGATGCCTGGTGCCGCGTGGTCGAAGAGATCAGGCCCGCCGTGGTCAGCTTCCATTTCGGCCTGCCGGCGCCTGACCTGCTGGCGCGCGTCAAGGCCACCGGCGCCAAAATCCTGTCCTCGGCCACGACGGTTGCCGAGGCACGCTGGCTTGAGGCAAAGGGCGTAGACGCGATCATCGCCATGGGCGCGGAAGCTGGCGGCCACCGCGCGTCATTTCTGCAAATGGACATGTCGCGCCAGGTCGGCACCTTCGCCCTGGTGCCGCAGATTGTGGATGCCGTATCCGTGCCTGTCATCGCTGCCGGCGGCATATCCGATGGCCGGGGCGTGGCCGCCGCGCTTGTGCTGGGGGCTTCGGCGGTTCAGGTCGGCACGGCCTATCTGCTGACCAGGGAAGCCACCATCAGCGACGCCCATCGCGCCGCGCTTATGAGCGCGACTGACGACGGCACGCAGATCACTAATATCTTTACCGGCCGCCCAGCGCGCGGCATCAACAACCGCGCCATGCGGGAACTGGGGCCGCTGTCGGACCTGGCGCCGGACTTCCCCCTGGCCGGCGGGGCGCTTGCCCCATTGAAAGCCAGCCCGGCGCTTAATGGTGCAACGGAATTCAGCAATCTGTGGGCCGGGCAATCCGCGGCTTTGGCTAACCTAACCGACGCGGCATCTCTGACCAAGGCTCTGGCAGCCGATACAATAGCCCGGCTAAATAATATGGTTTAGAGGCACATATGTCCAAAACCCATAAACCCTTACGGGTTTTGGCAATGGCAAGGCCCGCCGCGCACGCCTTAGAAGCTTGCTAACGCTTCGCTCCTTGAGCACATGCGCGTAATCTCTTACGAAAAAAGTTAAGGCCCTGTGGCCTTAAGCGGCCATGCGGTGCCAGACCTCGTTATCGACCTTGCGGGTGTCGAGCTGGCCAATCTTCTGCTGCGCGAACATCAATTCCATCGCCATTTCGTTCAGCGACTTGAAGCTGGCATCCACGCTTTCCAGCCCGCCGCCGGTCGAGGTGACGAAAAACTGGGCCGCGTTGATACGCGGCATTTTTAGTTGGATCAGGTAGGCCAGCCGGCGGGCGCGTTCGGGATTATTGCGGTGCGCCTGGACATCCTCGGCGAACATTTCCTTGCCCAGTTGCGCGATATAATCGGCGCTGAGCGCGGAAAAGCGATCGGCGTCCAGCGGCTGCATCATGCGCGTGGCGTCGATATCGAGGATGAGGTCATTCAGCAAAAAATACAAAACGCTACCTGTACTTGGTTGTGGTCGATTTCACCCTAACCCAGAGGTTTTGTTATTCCGTTGAAAGACAAGGTAAATCAGCGATTCATCATATCCTCGACGGTTTCAGTCAGGAAATGACGGCCCTCCGCGTCCTCGATTTCAACCACCCAGATATCCGGATCATACCGGACCTGTCGCGCGATCCAGGCGTCGAGATCGGCCTCGTCCTTCGTCTCGACCGGCTGCATCCAGACGCTTTCTTCGCCCTTTTGCGCCTCGCGCAGCACATAGGTCTCGCGCGTCTTCAGGTTCAGCACCTTGACCAGCACGGCGCCGAACGATTTATCGCCCCGCCGCGCAATATAGGCGAAACTGCCCGCCTGCTCAACCCGGCGGGTAAGCGCGCTGACCCAGAGGTCGCTTGATAGTAACATTTGGCTAACCCTGATTGGAAACGCTGTCTAAAGCCCAATGGGCTATAAGGGATGAAAAGACATTCCTGACAGCCCGTGTAAAGCCGTTTTATGAACCTCCGTCCTCATGTCAAAAAGCTTGTGCTTGGGGCTGCTGCCGCGACAGCCTGCATAACGGCGCCCCTGCTGGCCAGGACGGCGGACGACTATACCCTGCCGGTGGTCAAGCGCTACTTCATGGTGCAGGCCGATGCGCGCTGCCATTTGCTCGATGCGCCGACCAGCCAGGCGCTGAAGGCTGGCTATCTGCAGGCGCGTAATGACGCCCTGCGCGCCGGCCTCAGCATGGCTTATCTGGCGCCCTGGCTGGAAAAGGCGAAGGCCGCCGCGGATCAATCCGATTGTGCCGCGCCGTCACTGATGGCCGAGGTCAATACCGCCGAAGGGGGCTTCCGCCGCTTCATGGCCGTGCCGCATCTCGAACTGGCCTCCGGCCGTACCGAATGGCGCGCCAACCGCGCCTATGGCGACGATCAGGTCTGGCGCCTGGTGCAATATCAAAATACCGATCAGGCCGACATGGCCTTTGGCCTCTATGGCGGACTGCACCAGAACCGTTTCAGCCTGATGGCCCGTTTCAAGGACGGCACGCGGCCCTACAGCGCCCGCCTGCTAGTACGCAATACCGATATCCTGACCTCGGGCCTGATCAATCGCGCCCCCTATTCAATCAGCGACACCCTGCCCGTCGGCTTTTCCGATTACAGTTCACTGAGCTTCATGGCCAGCGGTATCAGCGAGGTCACCACCGACCTGCGCCCGGCCGTGAAGACCAATATCGCCGGCTTCACCTTGACTGGCAATTATGTCGGCACGCAGGCACCGGAAGCCGCCCAGCGGTTCGACTTTCCCAGCCGCGCCTGGCTGGCGATCGCCAAACTGGATCCGCGCGAGGATATCGTCGTTGAGTTTTCGACCGATAACGGCCCGCTATATGCCCGCTTCGAGGTCGGCGATTTTATCACCGGTCTGAGCTATGTCGCCTTGCCGGCGCCCTATACGCATAATCAGGTCAATACACGCCTCTGATTTGGGCTTGACTTATTCATAGCTGAGTAGCTATATGTCAATTCATAGCCATTGAGGTATGAATTGACACCCTCGCCTGACATCTTGTTCCGCACCCTGGCCGACCCGACGCGGCGCGCGATCTTCGAGCGCCTGTGCCGCGACGGCGAAACGACCGTGGGCGGTCTGACCGAACAGGCCGGCGTTTCCCAGCCAGTGGTTTCCAAACACCTCGGCCTGCTGAAAGAAGCCGGGCTGGTGCGCGGCCGCGTGGATGGCCGCCAGACCCATTACAGCGCGCAAATCGGAGCGCTGTCGCCGCTGATGGAATGGACCAGCCAGATGGCCGGCTTCTGGGAGAGCCGCTTCGATAATCTTGAAAACCTGCTGAAGAGGATGGACCAATGAACCTCAATCACTGGATACGCCAGAGCCACCGCTGGGTATCGATCCTCTTCGCCCTGCTGGTTGCGGGCAACTTTGTCGCCATGGGTTTGAAGCATCCGATGACCTGGCTAACCTATGCGCCGCTGCCGCCCTTGTTCTATCTGCTGTTTACAGGGCTTTACATGTTCGCCTTGCCCTATATCAGGCCGCGCGCGCCAAAAAACGCTATTGCCGGGAACTGATCATGTCAGACTTGCCACGTCTGCTTTCGGGCGGCAATCCGCAGATCGCCAAGGGTTATGGTGACGCGCCAGTGCAAGCCTATATCGCCGCCATGCCCGGCTGGAAAAGCGGGGTCGGAAAGCGCCTTGATGCGCTGATCGAGCGCACGATCCCCGATGTGCTCAAGGCGGTCAAATGGAATTCGCCCTTTTACGGCACGTCGGACAAGGGCTGGTTTCTCAGCCTTCACTGCTTCACGAAATACATCAAGATCGCCTTTTTCAATGGCACGCACCTCGAACCTTTACCGCCCGGCATGTCAAAACAGAAAGACGTGCGCTATCTCGACATCCGCGAAAACGACACAATGAATGAGACGCAACTGGCCGACTGGATCAGACAAGCGAGCCAATTGCCGGGCCATAAACTATAAGGAAACGCATATGAAAAAACCGCTCAAAAGCACAGCCGGCATTCCCGCCGCGCAACTGATCGACGAAAATATTGCCGAATATCCCGACTGGCGCGGCGACACCCTGGCCACCCTGCGCCGCCTGATCAAAGAAGCCGATCCGGAGGTAGTCGAGGAATGGAAATGGAATATTCCGGTCTGGTCGCATGACGGCATCATCTGCACCGGCGAAACCTACAAGGCCGCCGTCAAGACAACCTTCGCCAAGGGAGCATCGCTGGCTGATCCAGAGGGCCTGTTCAATTCCAGCCTGGAAGGCGCTACGCGCCGCGCCATCGATTTCCGCGAAGGCGACGCCATCAATGAAGCGGCCTTCAAGGCCCTGATCCGCGCCGCCGTAGACCTGAATACCGCCAGCAAATCAAAGAAAGCCTGATCATGATGACCATGACCGAAACCCGCTCCGTTGTTGTCGAGCGTGACTTCCCACATCCACCCGAAAAGCTGTGGCGCGCCCTGACCCAGCCGCATCTGATGGAAGAATGGCTGATGAAGAATGATTTCCAGCCAGCGGTCGGCCACAAATTCAATCTGCGCGGCGACTGGGGCGGCGTGCTCGATTGCGAAGTGCTCACCATCGAGCCAGGCAAGACCCTGGCCTATAGCTGGGACTTCGCCAACGAAAACCCGGCTTTTGATCTGAAAAGCGTGGTCACCTTCACCCTGACGCCGACCGATACCGGCACGCATCTGCGCGTCGAACAGGCAGGCTTCCGTCCAGACCAGAAGCAGGCATTCGGCGGCGCCCTGCATGGCTGGCAGGGGTTCCTGGGCAAGCTGGAAACCGTCGTTGCAGAGCTAGACTAGCTCTTCGGCGGGCGGATCACGAAATCGCTGAACCGGCTCAAGGACTCCGGCGTGTGGCTGATGTCCTCCAGCGGATTATGTATCGCGTTTTGGGCCGCCCGCGCGAAGGCTTCCAGCGACTGCACCGCGCTTTGCGGTTCCGGCTGGACTGGCCGGCTGTTGACTGGTCCCATATTTACCGGCCCCATATTTACAGGCATGGGCATCGGCAGTTCCGGCTGCTCGTCCGCCTGCACCACCGGCAGGGATATTGTCACGGTCGTACCCTCGCCCAGGGTGCTGGAAAGCGTCAGGCTGCCGCCCAGAAGATGCGCCATGGCCTTGACGATCGATAAGCCGAGACCCGTCCCCATGGCCCTTTGTTCCGCCGGACCTGACTGTTCATAAGGCTGGCCGATCCGGCTCAGGTCTTCGGCGGAAATGCCGATGCCGGTATCGGTGATGACAATATCGACCACGTCTTCCCGCTGGCTGAGGCTGAGCCGCACATCCCCGCCCTGCGGCGTGAATTTCACCGCGTTCGACAACAGGTTCAGGCAAATCTGCTTGATGGCGCGTTTGTCGGCGCTGACCAGAAGCGGCATTTCCGGCATCTGGCTGATGATATCGATGGCCTTTTCATGCGCCTGCCCGCGGATCAGACGCAGCGCCGCCGACACCGGCTCACGTATATCGAAGCTTTCCAGGGCCAGTTCGTATTTCTGTGCTTCGATCTTCGACATATCGAGCACATCATTGATCATATCGAGCACATGCTGGCCGGATTCCCATATCAGTTGCGCATATTCGGCATATTTCGGCGGCAACTCGCCGAACATCTTCAGGCGCATGATATCCGAAAAACCGATGACCGCATTAAGTGGCGTGCGCAGTTCGTGGCTCATGCTGGCGAGAAACTGCGTCTTGCCCTTGTTCAGGCTTTCGGCCTCGATGCGCGCCGCCTCCAGCGAGGCTTCGTGGGCGTGCGACAGCGAGGCGTCATGCATGACGCCATAGACGCGGCCGTCCAGCCCCCGACGCAGCGACAGGAGCACATAATGATCCATGGCGGCGTGGGGCGTAAAACCGATATCGGCCCGCCCCTCGATGACGGCGGTTTCGATTGCGGCCTTGACCCCCATCCGGTCCGGCACATGCGCCGACGCCGGCACCCCCAGTTGCAGCAGCGCCTTGAGGTCCAGCCCCGCCGGCGCTTCGCCATAGGCCGCCACCACCCGACCGTCGCCATCGAGGCAGATCAGCAGGCCGGGCTGCTCGGTCAGGATTTTCAGCAGGCGGTCGCGGGCCTCCTCGGCCTCGCTGGCGCGCTCGGAGCGCATCCGCAGGGCCGGCAAAACCGCCAGTCCCAACCCCGCCACGATCGAGACATTGGCAATGACCGACAGCCAGAACCCTTCCTGCTCGTCAGGCAGCCTAATGCCATGCCAGACGCTGATCATGATTCCGAACAGGGTGATGCCGAAGGCCAGGGAGGCGCCAAGCGTGATCAGGGTACGCTGATTGAGCACCACGGCCGCCAGCAGGGGCAGGATGCACCACACAGCCAAAGGCCCGGATATCCCTCCTGTAAAGGCCACGGCCAGCAGGGCGCCCACCGCCCAGACCCACATAAGGGCCTGACGCATGAACTGGCTGTCGCGGCTGAGCAGGATCACACAGGCCGCGCCGGGCACAGTGATGGCCACCAGCGCCGCGATCACCAGAGGCGAGGCCGGCAGCAGCAGCAGGCCCATCAGCCCGAAGAGCGTATAACCCGCCCAGCACAGATGCCAGACCACGACGCTTAAACGCAGGCCGGGCAGGCGCAGGCCGGCCCCGCCTTCGGTGGCATTCGGGGCCTCATCCTGAAAGTAGGCTTTAAGCGACACGCCTGCGTATTTCCCTAAAGACGAACAAAAACATCCCGATGCTATATAATAAGCATCTGAATTTTAGCCAGAAATGTGACATTGCCCACGGATATCCCTCACGACGGGAGATTCCGGGCGTCAGATATTACAAAACCGGGTCTTTTTAACCATGGCACGCTTCGGGGTAACCGATGTTTAATACCCCCTGCCTAAATTGACATTTTGTGCCGCGCGTCCTGACCACCGCGCCGCCTTCAGGGTGTTGTATGTCTTTCCCGCAGCCGGCAGAAGCGCCAAACTGGCCCCTGGAGGCCGCCCGCGAAGCGGCGGCTGAAGAGGCTGCGAAGATGTCTGGCAAGGACGATTTCGGAAGGCGCGCCTTCCTGCGCATGGTCAGCCACGAACTGCGCACCCCGCTCAACAGCATTATCGGTTTTTCCGACATCCTGAACCAGGAACTCTACGGCCCCCTTGGGTCTCCGCAATATGTCGAATATGCCGGCATTATCCGCGACAGCGGCAAGAAACTCCTGAGCCTGTTCAATAATGTGCTCGATATCGTGCGGCTGGAAAGCGGCGGCGGACTGGCACCGATGAACGAGCCGGTTCTGCCGATCATCGAGGAAGCGATTGCCAAGCTCCGCCCCCAGGCCACGGCCGGCGGGGTCACGCTCTATAACCGCGTCGCGGACGAAGACCTGCACGCCTGGCTGGACCCGCGGGGGCTGGTCTCATGTCTCGACCATCTGCTGCGCAATGCCATCGAATTCAGCCCCGCGGGCGAGATCGTTGAAATCAACGCCCGCCGGACGGACGGCCATGTCATCCTCACCGTCTTCAATCGCGGCGACGCCCCCGACCAGGGCGATGTCGAGAGATTGATGAAGCCCTTCGAGCAGGGCGAGAACGCCGAGAACCGCCGCCATGAAGGCGCCGGCCTGGGCTGGGCCGTCGTCCGGCTCAATGCCGAGGCCATGGGTGGTGCCTTCGGCGTTGTGTCGCGCAAGGGCGAGGCGCTGAAGGCCATAATCCGGCTAAAGGCCGCGTAGCGCACGTCCTGCCTTGATCCGGGCGCCCTTAGCGGACATATAGGCCCTGTAACCAGCATGAGCGCCCGTATGTCCGAATTCCAAGCCCGCCTGAATGACCTGCTCGACGAGTTCGAGTTGTTCGATGACTGGGAGGAACGCTACCGGTATATCATCGATCTTGGCAAGGATCTGGCGCCGCTGAAGCCGGAAGAAAAGACCGAGGCCACCAAGGTTCTGGGCTGCGCCTCTCAGGTCTGGCTGGTGATGGACGCAGGCCCGGAAGGGATTCTGCGTTTTCGCGGCGAGTCCGACGCCTTTATCGTCAAGGGGCTGATCGCCGTGCTGATCCGCCTGCTCGATGGCCTACCCTACAGCGAAATCCAGGATTTTTCCATCCGCGATACACTGGCGAAGCTGGGTCTGAACGAGGCGCTGTCCTCCCAGCGGACCAACGGCCTGATGTCGATGGTCGAGCGCCTGAAAAAAGCGACGGCCTGAATTGTCGCCATTCGTTTACGCCACCATTTCCATCAGGTTGGTGCTGAGCAGCTTGACATCGAACGGATCCGGCGCGCTTTTCAGGCACTTTTCCAGATGCTCCAGCCGGATATCGAAGGCCCGGTCGTCACGCAAATCTTCCACCAGGCGGCAGGCATACCCGGCCGTGGTGCGATCCCGGCCGAAAGCCGCACCGATGCGCGCCAGCGGCCATTCAAAGCTGACATAGGCCAGGTACATGGCCACCTGCCGCGCCCGCGCCGCACGGGCCTGGCCGCGGGTCGCGCCTCGAATCTGCTCTGCGGGAACGCCTGTCGCCAGCGCCACCAGATCCATCACGAACAGGGCGCGCGCGACATCGCGCCGCAAGCCGTCGCCGCGCCCTTGCGCCCGGCTGTCACGCATAAAATTATCCGCGGTATTTTGTGCCTTTATCATCTGAACTCCCATCGCCTGTGAGCCGTGTGTAACCCACGGTCAAAATCATAGGCGCGCCCCAGGAGAAGAGGATAACTTTCCTATCCAAAAATGTGAATAGGTATAATTTCCTTTTTAAGGCACGTTAAAGGCGTTATTTTTATTAAAATTTACCACAGGTTGCATTTGCTGCTTGCTTCTACAAAAGCGGGCATAGATGATGTAAACGTTCAGGGATTAAGGGATGAAGCACGGCCCGTCGACCGTTTCCGGCAGCATCTGTGCCCACCGGCCATGTTTACGAAGCGGAGCGTATGCCCGACTGTACCAGATCGACCTTGCCGATCAGGGCATCGTGGCCCAGGATCATGTCGACATTGACGCCATCCGACGCCAGGGGCAGGCGCAGCCAGAACAGGCTGAGCCCCTTGGCGCCGCGCCAGGCCATGGAATGCAGGCCGACATTGGGCTTGCCGGTCTCGACGACAAAGGTGAGGTGTTCGGCCCAGTATTGGGCCTCCGGTTCAGTATAGATGCTGTCGAGCCGCTTGCCGGTAATTTCCTCGCCATAGGCCGTGAAAAGCTCTGTGCCGGCCAGGCGCTGGCGGAAGACTTCGGGGTTGTTTTCGGGATTGGGTGACAGCACATCGATCAGGCTGATGGTCGGCAGGCGGCGCTTGATCGCCACAGGATCGAGGTCTTGCCGCGAGGGCAGCCTGCCGCACCGGCGCAGACTCTTCCAGTAACGAAAGATATCTTCGTGCGAGCGCAGGGCCGCCAACATATCCGAAGCTAAACCAGCCATAAGTAAAAGTTTGTCTGCCCCTTCGCTAAACCCCGTTCCATTGGAAAAACCAAGGATAAGGTCTTCGCATATACACCTACAAAATGGAACAAGACGCGAACACTTGAATCAAGTCTGTATAAAACAGTCCATGCCCGCGAATCACCCAAATTCACCTTCTCTTAACTGGTGAATCCTTGGCAAGCAAAAAAGGGTTAACGCAGACTTTATCCCAAACACGATAATCCACTGTTTCATGGGGATTAACAGGTATCGACTAAGGTATACGGACCTTTTGCGGGGTTGCTCTCGCGTCAAACTCTGGCCAATTGAGTCATATTGGTCACAGGAAAATACTGCCGCCACTCTGTATAAAAATGCCATCCTGAAATAAAAAGGCCCCGGCAGGTGCTGCCGGGGCCTCCTTAATTCATATTGAGAGCAGACTTATGCCTTGCTGGCGCGGCCCTTGCGGGTGACCTGGCGGCCGCCCTGACCGAGGCCCATCTGCTTGGCCAGGTCCGAACGCGCCTTGGCGTAGTTCGGCGCGACCATCGGATAATCCTTCGGCAGGTTCCACTTGGCGCGATAGTCTTCCGGGCTCATGCCGTACTTGGTGCGCAGATGGCGCTTCAGCGACTTGAACTTGCGGCCGTCTTCGAGACAGACAATAAAATCGGAAGAAATCGACTTCTTGACCGAAACAGCCGGCTCCTTGGGGGCTTCGACCTTGGTTTCTTCGCCGGAAGAAATAGAGTTGAGCGCAGCATAAACGCTTTGGATCAGCGAGGGCAGTTCGCTGGCCGGCACGGAATTATTACCGACAAAGGCAGAAACGATATCCGCCGTCATGTCCAGGGTGTCCGTCTTGCTTTCCATTATATTGTCCTTTGCACTTTGTGGACTTTACCTATGACAGCAGACTGCAATATTCAAGCCTTATCGTCAAAAAAAACGCACATGCCACAGATGTGAGCAATGAATTACTTGATATATGGCAATTAAAGTCAGTTCAGACCTGTTTAGGCGAATCACAGATTACGTCTATATCCAGATCGCGCCGTCATTCAGCTCTTTAAATCTTGGGCAAAGGCCAGCATGGCGCTCAAGCAGCGGAGGGGCCGGCCATCCGGCGGTAACGCGAATCAAAATGCCATGCAGGCTCAGCATTACCCTTTTAAATCTTGGGCAAAAGCCAGCATGGCGGCACGTTGCGGCACGCTCAGCGAATCAAGATCGACGTCTTCGCCGTTTGAAATGGCACGCAGCATGACGTGCGTCAGGGCCGAGGAGAGCGACCAGTTCCAGTAGCGCAGTACGGTCTGGGCGCGGTCGACCGCCAGGATATCATAGGTGATCAGCACTTCAGCCAGATGCGGGTGCATGAGCCCCTCCGACGTGCGCAAGGGTCGGCGCAGCGCCTTCCACAGGGCTTTAAGCGCTTTTTTCGACAGGCCGGTCGCCTTGCACAGCACCGCCAGCCCTTCGCCACCGCGGTCACGCATCAGCTTGGCACCGGTGGCCGGCTTGATGCCCGACATGTAGGAGATTTCCTCGGCCATATGACGCGTCATGCCGAGGCGCGCGGCCTCGGCAATGGCGGCCTCCAGCGAGGTATAGGGGCTTTTCTCCAGCGCTTCGCGGTTGCGCTGGCGGCGTTCGATGAATTGCAGCGCCTTGCGCGCCAGCGGATCCTGCCATTTCTCGGCGGCCATCATGGCGAAGACATCCGAGGCCATGTCCTGCATGATTTCGCGGTTGACGCCGAAACGGGTCAGGATCAGGCGCCGGCAATCGGCTTCCGCCCACCAGAACAGCACATAGGCCGAGGACGGCCGCAGTTCGCTGCGCTTCATGATCAGCGGAATGAGCTGCGGATGGGTCTGGCTCATCGCCACCGCCGCTTCCAGCGCCGGCTGAGACAGGCGCGCCCGCTGATTTTTCAGCAGGGTCTCGATCACCGGAATATTCTCCGTATCGACCAGGTATTCACACAGGATGCTCGACAGTTCCTTGCGCGTGGCCAGAAGCATGTGGTGATGGTGATTACCAAATTTCGCGCAGTAATACAGATCAGCGTCGCTCAGGGATTCGCAATCCTCAATCAGCGCGCGCGCCACCTCGGCATCGTCGGTGATCAGCATCCGGATCAGGGAATTGGGGATTTCGCCCAGAATGCTGACGCGTTTGGCGACCCTTATCCGCTCATGCAGGACCGATTCCCTCAGCATCTCGACCAGCAGGTCGGCAGTCACCGCGCGCTCGAAGGCATTGATCCGGCTTTCCGGCAGGCAGACGACATCGGCCAGGCGCTTCAGCAGGACATGCCGGGCCTGGTTTTTCGGCGGCGGCGCCTCGGCGATAATATCGTCGAAAATCTGATCCAGTTCTGAGCCTTGCGCCCCCTCAACGCCTTCGCCCGCCGCGAAATCATCGGTTTCGGCAGGGGAATCGGCACGGGCGAGGGAACTGACCATGCCAGCATCATCGCCTGCATCCGTTAATCTTTTGTATAAGATCGGTTTTGGCCGAAAATCGATGTCATTTGGCAGGAAAACCCTCTGGCAAATTTATGCCCTTTTCGTCATTTTCCGCGCATCGTTCAGCGCTTTTGGAAAGGACAGCCCATGCCCCAATACGAACTGCATATCGGCAACAAGAACTATTCCTCGTGGTCGCTGCGCCCCTGGGTGCTGCTGAAGGCGCTGGATATCCCCTTCACCGAGCACCAGCATTACTTCACGCCTGACAACAGCGCCTTCAAGACCTTCTCGCCCACCGCCCTTGTGCCTGCCCTGATCGACGGCAAGCAGACGATCTGGGACTCCCTGGCAATCGCTGAACACGTTTACGAAGACCATGCCGCCGTATGGCCCGCCAGCCGCGAGGCGCGCAGCTTCGCCCGCTCGGCTGCCGCAGAGATGCACTCCGGTTTCAGCGCCCTGCGCAACCTGTGCTCGATGAATATCGGCATCCGCGTCAAGATGTTCGACACGCCGCCCCCCCTGATCCGCGACCTGGCCCGCATTGATGACATCTGGCGCTACGGTTTCAGCAATTTCGGCGGCCCGTATATTGCCGGCAGCACCTTCACGGCGGTGGACGCCTTCTATGCACCGGTCGTCTTCCGCATCCAGACCTATGGCGTGGGCTTCGATCTCAGCAGGGAGGCGCGCGCCTATGTCGATTTCATGCTCCAACACCCCGCCATGAAAGACTGGTACCAGGCCGGCATAACTGAAACCGAACGCGACGCCCCGCATGAAGCCGAAATCACGGCGGTGGGCGAGGTAATCGCCGATTATCGCGCGAAATAGTTTATCCGGGACACTTGCCAAAAACGACTAAAACATGTCGCGTAATTTAATCTCTCGAAAACACGGTTCCCCTGGCTTGCGAAAGCCATAGTTTCGCAAGCCAGGATTCCGTCCGGCGGCGTCTTCAGGCGAAGACAAATGGTGGCGGTGTGCCTTGCTTTTCCCCTCGCAAGCGCAATATAAAACGCCTATAGGCTGCGCCATGCCTGTTTCCTCCGAAACCAGAAAACCCCATTTCGCCGAATTCGTCGCCCTGATCGCCTCGCTGATGGCGCTGGGCGCGCTCGGCATCGATTCCATGCTGCCAGCCTTGCCGGTGATAGGCGCCGACCTGCATGTCCGCGTCGAGAACCATCTGCAATGGATCGTCTCGATCTACTTCCTCGGCATGGGCCTGGGTCAACTGTGCTTCGGGGTTCTCTCCGACTGGCTGGGCCGCAAGCGCGTCCTGATCGCCGGGGTGATGGTCTATGTCATCTTCGGCCTGATCGCCGCCACCAGCCAGAGCTTCGCCTTCCTGCTGGCTTTACGCCTCTTCCAGGGCTTTGCCGTCGCCACCACCGGCGTGGTGACGCGTTCGATCATCCGCGATCTTTACAGTGGCCCGCAGATGGCCAAGGTGCTGTCGATCAGTTTTGTCGTCTTCCTGCTGGTTCCGATCCTGGCGCCGAGCCTGGGCCAGCTTGTGCTTCTGGTCTGGCCGTGGCGCGCCATCTTTCTGATTATGGCCGGCCTGGGCGCCGCCACCGCGCTCTGGGCGTGGATACGCCTGCCCGAAACCCTGAACCCCGCTGACCGCCATCGCCCCGACCTCGCGCACCTGAAACGGGTCGGCTTTTTCGTCATCACCGAACCCGGCTCAATCTTCTATTCTGTCGCCATCATGAGCCTGATCGGCGGACTTCTGGCCTATGTCTCTCTGATGCCGCAAATCTTCGCCGAGGTTTTTCACAAGCCGCACCTGATGGCTGGCATTTTCGCCGCCTGCGCCGGCACCATGGGTGCCGCCTCGGCACTGAATGCCTCGCTGGTCGAGCGTCTCGGCACCAAACGTATTTCGCATACCGCCCTGACCGGTTACCTGGTGGTCACCGCCATTCACATGGCCTGGGCGTGGAGCGGCCGCGAAACCATCCTCAGTTTCACCCTGTTGCAGGCCCTGACCATGGGCCTGATGTCGCTGTCGACCTCCAATTTCTCGGCCGTGGCCATGGAAAAGGTCGGGCATGTGGCCGGCACCGCCGCGTCGCTGCAAGGCGTGATCACCACGGTTGGCGGCGCTTTCGTGTCCGGCTTTATCGGCGCCGGCTGGACCGGACATATCTACTGGCTGCCTCTGTCCGCCCTGATCTGCGGCGTACTGGCCTTCATCCTGATCGCTGTCGCCGAAAAAGGCCGGCTTTATAGAAACCAGTAATTCCACAAATAACTTGCCTGAAATTTCATTCGAGCATATACCTTGCATGACAAAGTAACTGGTCATGAAAGACTCAAGTGCCGCCCGCCGCTGACAAGACACCTGAAAGCCGCCGCACCCAGATGTACAAGGGCGTGCTGGAACTGGCCCTGATGCGCCTGCTCCAGGATGGCGCGCAATACGGCCTGAAAATCCTCGATGGCCTGCATGAGGAAGCCGGTCTCGACCTGTCGGAAGGCACGCTCTACCCGTTGCTGCACCGACTGGAAAAGGCCGGACTGATCAAATCCGAATGGCGTCATGAAGCCGAGGCCAGCCATCCGCGCAAATATTACGGCCTGACGCCGGCGGGGGCGACGGAACTCAAGGCCCAGGGCGATATCTGGCTGGAAATGACCGAACGTTTGAATGCGTTTCTGAAGAGGGGAAACTGAGATGGGCGCGCAGGACGAAACCGACATCAATACCTGGCTGGGCTATCTCGAACAGGTGCTGGCCCCTCTGCCGGCGTCAGAACGCGAGGATATCGTCGTCGAGGCACGCGCCCACCTGGAGGAGCGCGTGGCCGCCGGTCTCAGCGCCACGTCTGCTCTGGCCGGCTTTGGCAAGGCGGAACACTATGCCCGTGCCTTCCTCGATGACCACGCACTAACCCAGGCGCTGGACAGCCGCCGCGCTCTCACCATGGCCAAAACCCTCTTCGGCGTGGCCGGGCAAAGCCTGATCGCTACGCTAGGCCTGATTGCCTTCCTCGTATTCGGCACCACCACGATCGGCGCCATCGCCTGCCTGCTGCTCAAGTTCGCCCGGCCGGAACTGATCAATCTCTGGCCCGGTTCCGAGCGTCTGGGAAACGGGCTCTATCCGGTCCTGGTCGCCATCGCGGTTATCGATGCCTGGCTGGCGCGCTTCAGCCTAGTTCTGGCGCTCAAGGGCCTAAAAGGACGTCCTGACCGGGAATAGCAACACCGACCCCATGGACAACCTTCGATTAATTCGTTATATAGCGAAATACATCGGGAGGGGAACACCATGAAAAAAGGACTATCACTGGTCAGTGCGATTATGGCCCTGGCTTTTGCCATGCCCGCGTTCGCCGAAGACCCTGCCGGTGATTGGGGGGGGCTGCTGATGGGGCAATTGCATATCATCGTCCATGTCAAAAAGGACGATCAGGGCCAGTACAGCGCCACATTGGAAAGTCCGGATCAGGGCACGTTCGTCTTGCCGGCCGATACGGTGACGGCTGCGCCGGATCACCTCGCTTTCGCCATCACCAGGATCAACGGCAGTTATGACGGCCAGTGGGATGAAACAAAACAGGCCTGGGTTGGCACCTGGACGCAAGGCCAGGCCATGCCGCTTGAACTCAAGCGCCTGGTCGACGGCAAGGTGGTCTCAGTTGAACCCAAACGGCCGCAGGAAGAGGCGATCACAGCCGGACCACGCCCTTATACGGTTTCCGAAGTTGCATTTGACAGCGTGGCCGGCGTTAAACTGGCCGGCACGTTCAGCGTGCCTGAGGGCAAAGGCCCCTTACCCGCCGTCGTGCTGATCGCCGGTTCCGGCCCCCAGACGCGCGTTGAAAACGTCTTCGGCCATAAGGTTTTTCTGGTACTGGCCGATGCGCTCAACCGCGCCGGCATCGCCGTGCTGCGCTATGACAAGCGCGGCATTGGCCAGTCGACTGGCGACTATGCGACGGCGACAACGACGGATTTTACCACCGACGCCATCGCCGCCGTGAACTGGCTGAAGGCACGCCCAGAGGTCGATAAGGCGCATGTCGGCCTCATTGGCCATTCCGAAGGCGGACTAATCGCGCCCGCCGTGGCTTTGAACGATCCGTCGGTCGGCTTTATCGTGCTGATGGCCGGTCCCGGCCTGCCCGGCGATCAGATCCTGCTGTTGCAGCAGGCGGCCATCGCCCGCGCCGCCGGACAGCCGGAAGCCACCATCGCCACCGCCGGAAAGATCAATAAGGCGGCCTTTGACATGATCAAATCGGCGAAGAGCCTTGACGACGCGAAAACAAAAGCCGCCGCCATGGCCAGCGATCTGGTCGCCAGCGGGCAGATGACTCAGGCCCAGGCCGATGCGGCATTTGCCAGGGTTGCGACGCCCTGGTTCTACGAATTCATCCGCTCCAACCCCCGGCCCATACTGGAAAAGATCAAGGTACCGGTACTGGCAATCAATGGCGCGCTTGACACCCAGGTGTCACCGAAGGAAGATCTGGCAGCGATCCGGGAAGCTTTAAAAAACAATCCGGACACGACCGTCACGGAGCTGCCCGGCCTCAATCATATCTTCCAGACCGCCACAACCGGCGCCCCTTCGGAATATGAAGGCATCGAGGAAACCATGGCGCCGATAGCGCTTAAAACCATCACTGACTGGGTGGTGGCGCATACCCGCTAAGGCTTTTTCAGTTCGGCTTCCAGCCATTCCATGTCGTCGTCGCTGAGGCCGAAATGATGACCCGTTTCGTGGATGAGGATATGGCTGACCAGGTCTTCCAGGGTGACACCACCGTCCGCCCATTCATCCAGTATGGCACGGCGAAAGAGATGGATCATCGGCGGCAGGTCGCCGGTCATGACCTCCAGTTCTGCCGGGCGACCGGTATAGAGCCCAGTCAGTTCGTAAGCGTCTTCGATTTCAAACTGGTCCAGCAGGTCTTCAGAGGGAATGTCCTCGACGATCAGCACGACGTTTTTCAAATAGCCCGCAAACGGTTCTGGCAGCCGTCCGAGAGACGCCCGGGCGATTGTTTCGATATCGTCAAGCGATGGCGGCAGACCGAAAGTCATTCGGCGGCGGCTTTTGCAGTATCTTCCGGATGAATCTCGACGACCTTTTCGCCGCTCCATTCGCTCCGGCACAGCCCCGGACCGCGCTTGCGGTCGACGGTGCGCTGTAAGGTTTTTCCTGTTTCGTCCGTCAGTCGGGACAATTGGGTATTCTTCATGTCTTGAAGTCCTGAAAGACGCCGAACCTGTACGCAGAGGTCCGGGTTGACAGTGATGTACGCCTCTCGAATGTATACAAAACGTGTCGGCGACCATTGTCGTGCCTGATAGCATTGCTCGCCCAGCATTTTATAATCATCCGACAGATTGTGTAAACGGCGCCGCGGGCCCTTTCGGCACACGGCCCGTGACGCCGCGCCAGAATTGTATTGTCAAAACAAATGACACCGGTTGCCAAAACGCATAAACAACAAGGCCTCGAACGCAAAATGTCCAGATAAGCCTTTCAAAGGGAAGAAAACCATGTGTACCAGCCTCTATGTCAGGACGCTCTACGCCACGCATCCGGACATGATGCAGGGGGCGGATAATGCCGATCTGCGCGACAAATACCTGATGACGGGCCTGTTTGCGCCCGACGCCGTAGTGCTGAACTACACCCATTTCGAGCGCTTCGTCATCGGCGGCGTCGCGCCAGTCAAAGGCACGGTCAGGCTGCCCGACCAGACAGAACCCGCCTCCGCAGCCGGTCATCCCTTCCTGGAGCGCCGCGAACTCGGCGTCATCAATGTCGGGAGCGGCATGGGCAAGGTGTCGGTCGATGGCGTGATCTATGATCTGGGCCTCAAGGACGGGCTCTATATCCCCATGGGCTCGGCCGAGGTGCTGTTCACGTCGTATGACGCCGCCAATCCCGCCCTGTTCTACCTGACCTCTACCCCCGCCCATGCCCGTTACGAGACGGTCAAGATCTCCATCGACAAGGCCGTGCCGCTGGAGCGCGGCTCGCTGGAGCAGTCCAACCAGCGCGTCAT
>NZ_FMTS01000001.1 GCF_900100255.1 Asticcacaulis taihuensis
CGTCAACCCGGAAATCGGCGAACAGTCGATCCTGGCCCTGATGAAGACGGTCGACGAATACATCCCGCAGCCGGAACGCCCGATCGACCAGCCCTTCCTGATGCCGGTCGAAGACGTGTTCTCGATCTCGGGCCGTGGTACGGTTGTGACCGGCCGCGTCGAGCGCGGTATCGTGAAGGTCGGTGAAGAAGTCGAAATCGTCGGCATCCGTCCGGTTCAGAAGACGACCTGCACGGGCGTTGAAATGTTCCGCAAGCTGCTGGATCAAGGTCAGGCCGGTGACAACGTCGGCGTCCTGCTGCGCGGCACCAAGCGTGAAGACGTTGAACGCGGTCAGGTTCTCTGCAAGCCGGGTTCGATCACCCCGCACACCAAGTTTGTTGCCGAAGCCTACATCCTGACGAAGGAAGAAGGCGGCCGTCACACCCCGTTCTTCACCAACTACCGTCCGCAGTTCTACTTCCGCACGACCGACGTGACCGGTATCGTGAAGCTGAAGGAAGGCGTGGAAATGATCATGCCGGGCGACAACGCTGAGCTGGATGTCGAACTGATCACCCCGATCGCCATGGAAGAGAAGCTGCGCTTCGCTATCCGTGAAGGCGGCCGCACGGTTGGCGCCGGCGTCGTCTCCAAGATCGTGGAATAAGGGCCACAGGCCCTTAACCCGGACCTGCTACGGTGGAGGTGGAAACATCTCCATTAAGCGGAAACGGTACGATGAAGATAATGAAACCCCGTCGGTGCAAACCGGCGGGGTTTTGCTTTGACAGATCTATTGAACGGCGTGATATTCAAGTAGATTTGGGAGGGGATAATGGTAAACCGTAAGTTTTTAGTGGCTATGCACCAATTGCATGGGCCTTCCTGGCCAGTTCTGCATCTGCTCAATTTTATCTCCGCGACTTTGAAGCACCGCCTCTGAGCGAAGCCGAAATGAATGCGGGGATCGCGTATATTGAGTCTAACATCAAGATGCCGGATGGCGCTTATGCGTTGACTGATTATGGGAGATATTACGCGCAGGAAAGGGGTATTGTTTATGCCTTTTATGCAAAGCCGTGGGGTGGGGAAGGGTGGAAGCCCGGTGTGCATGTCGTGGCCTACGATGATCTGCCGGGCGTCATGGATGGCGGTTGCGACTTTATCGATGTCGTGTATGTCCCGTCCAACAAGACAATTTTCGCGGAATGCCACGGTTTGGCATGAGATAGTGACCAGAGTTGAAACATAAATAAGCGACTAGCCTATATCCGGAATCCTCTCTATTATCTGCGTATGAGAATAGTTTTCATGCTGGCGGGATTGCTTTTTGTCGGGCTCGGAATTGTCGGTGCCTTCCTGCCGGTCATGCCGAGCACGGTCTTCTTCATCATTGCCGCCGTCTTCTTCGCGCGCTCCAATCCCGTTTGGGAGGCGAAGATCATGAACCATCCGAAAATCGGGCCGCCGATCCGCGCTTTTCGTGAGCGCGGTGCCATCGCCAGGAGCGCAAAGATCGCCGCGGTGACAGCCATGGCGATCAGTTCCGTTATTTCGGCTTTCCTTCTACATGGCTGGTGGCGATTTGCCCCTGCCGGCGTTTGCGCCCTGTGCGCCGTGTTTATCCTGACGAGACCGAATGAATGAAAGAACTTGTTCGCGCCAATAATCCGGCCCTGATTTCCTTTGTGGAATCGCTGCTCAAGGAACTGGACATAAATTACTTCGTCGCCGATCAGGCGATCAGCGCGGCCGAAGGCTCCATCGGCATGTTCCCCAAGCGCATACTGGTCAGCGAGGACCATTTCGACAAGGCGCGCAATCTGCTGATCGATGCCGGACTGGAAGACGAGCTCCGCCCCCTTAACCCCGGATTTTGGCCATAGTTGCAATCGCAACAGGCTTGACGGGCAGGCCGGCGCGGGGATAGCGTCGGCGCTTCCATTTATGGGGAGTATGCCTTGATGAAATCCGCCCGTCTGTCCGCGATTCTTTTCGGATCGTTCTTGATGACCACCACGATGATGACGGGAGCCGCCATGGCGCAAGCCCCAACCGCCAGTGTCTCCGGCGCCAGTATCCAGCAAATCGCGCTCACGCCTGAGCGCGCCTTTGCCGATCCGGCCCTGTCCGGACCGAGTGCCGTAGGTGTCAAGCTGTCACCGGACGGCACGCTCCTGACCTTCCTCAAGCCGAAGGAAAAGGACCATAATATCCAGGATCTGTGGGCCGTGCCGGTAAAAGGCGGCGAGCCCTATGTGCTGGTTGATGCCGATAGCCTGACCTCATCCGACAAGGCACTTTCCGAAGCCGAAAAATCACGCCGCGAGCGGATGCGGGTATCGGCGCGTGGAGTCGTCGCCTATGAATGGTCGGAGAATAGCCAGTCAATCCTGCTGCCGCTTGATGGTGATGTCTACATGGTCGATCGCGCCACGAAAAAGGTGACGCGCCTGACCGAAACAGCAGGTGACGAGGTGGACGCCAAGCTGTCGCCGGACGGCAAGGGCATTTCCTATGTCCGCGACCAGACCCTCTATCTGAAAGACCTGAAGACCGGCGCCGAAACCGCGCTGACGCCGAAAGGTGAGGGCACAACCACCTACGCCACAGCCGAATTCATCGCCGAGGAGGAACTGGACCGCCACACCGGCTACTGGTGGAGCCCGAAATCAACCCAGGTCGTTTACCAGAAGACCGACGAAAGCGGGGTCGATATCGCCCAGCGCGTCGAAATCGGCGGCGAGGGCATCAAGATCGTCGATCAGCGCTATCCCTTTGCTGGCAAGCCAAACGCCGTGGTCGAACTCTATGTCAAGACGATTGGTGGCGGCGATGTAAAGGTCGATCTCGGCAGCAATCCGGATATCTACCTGGCGCGCGTCAACTGGGCCAAGGACGGCAAGTCTTTCTATGTCCAGCGTCTGAGCCGTGATCAGCACACCTTGGACTTGCTTCAGGTTGACCCAGCCACTGGCATTTCAAAAGTGATCCTGTCGGAAACCTCTGACACCTGGGTCGAACTGCATGACGACTTCCGCCTTCTGGCCGATGGCAGCTTCATCTGGTCGTCCGAGCGCGATGGCAACAAGCACTTCTATTATTACGGCTCAGACGGCAAGCTGATCCGCCAGGTGACGCATGGTGACTGGCCGGTCGACAAACTGGCCGATCTGAATGAGAAAACCGGCGAGCTTTATTTCACTGCCTCGAAGGATACGCCGATCGAGCATGGCCTGTACAAGGTCAGCTACAAGACGCCGGGCGAACCGGTGGCCCTGACGAAATCCGGTGGCTGGTGGACGGCCGATGTCTCCGGCGGCGGCGCGGCCTTTATCGGCGGTTATTCCGACCCGCAGACCCCGCCGCAGACCGCGCTTTATGACGGCACCGGCAAGCGCCTGCGCTGGATCGAGGAAAACAGGCTCGACGCCAGCCATCCGTATGCGCCTTACAAGGACGAATACAGCCAGCCGGAGTTCGGCGAGTTGACGGCTGCCGATGGTGAAAAGCTGGAATATTCGATCCTTAAGCCGAAGGGCTTCGACTCAGCGAAAAAGTATCCGGTGATCTTTTCCATTTATGGCGGGCCGGCCTCGAAGACGGTGAAAAAGACCTGGGTGTCGCCCGCCACGCGCCTGTGGCAGGAAGCCGGCTACATCGTCTTCTCGCTCGATAACCGCGGCACGCCCGGCCGGAGTGTAAAATTTGGTCGCGCCATTTACAAGAGCTTTGGCCAGAAGGATATTGACGACCAGATCATGGGCGCCAACTGGCTGAAGACCTTGCCCTATGTCGATGGCGATCATATCGGCATCATGGGGTGGTCGCAGGGCGGTTTCGTCACCCTGATGGCCCTGACCGCGAAGGATACGCCGTTCGCTGCTGGTAATGCCGGTGCGCCACCGACCCAGTGGGAGCTGTACGACACGGCCTATACCGAGCGCTATATGTCGACCCCGCAGGACAATCCGGATGGCTATGCCAAATCCGATGTGCTCAACCGCCTCGATAATCTCAAGCCGGGTTCACTTTTGCTGATGCAGGGCATGTCGGACGATAATGTCCAGTTATCCAACTCGACGCGGGTCATGGCGGCCCTGCAAAAGACCGGCGTGCCGTTTGAACTGATGCTCTATCCGGGCGAGCGTCACGGCCTGAAAGGCAACGAACGCAACCTGCAAAAATTCCGGCTCCAGCTCGATTTCTTCAATCGCAAGCTCAAGCCGAACGGGTAACTGAAAGGGCCGGGGAAAACCTCAGGCCCTTTTCTGTTTGATTACAAACGCTTCATGACAGCTAATTAAGTTGTCTCCGGCGTGCCTTGTGTCCAAAATGTGTTCAACACCCTATCAAAGGACATCGATCATGAAGACCCTCTGCCTGATTTCTGCCGTATCCATTTCCGCCCTTATGGCCGGCGCCGCCTCGGCCCATACCGAGGTTGAACTGAAGAATATCGCCGCCCGTGTGGTGGTCACGCCGGAAAACCGCCCTGATGTCGAACTGAAGGTGGCCTATGGCAATGCCAAGGTGCCGGTGATCATGGTCTCGACCAGGGGCAATACCCTGGTGGCCGATGGCAAACTGCGTGGCCGTCATCTGAACTGCAAGGCCGGTGGCGTCGATATCGGCGGCCTGGGTTCTGTCGCCAGCGCCGATCTGCCGATCGTCTATATCAAGGTGCCGATGGATGCCAAGGTTTCGGCCGGCGGCGCCACCTACGGCAAGCTGGGCGCCAGTCAGTCGCTGGAGTTCAGCGAAGGCGGCTGCGGCAACTGGCAATTGGGTGACGTGGCCGGTAAGGCCGAGGTCAATATCGGTGGCTCCGGTGATGTCTCCCTGACGCGCAGTGCGGATGCCGCGGTCAATATCGGCGGGTCCGGTAATTTCACCGCCACCTCGGTCAATGCCATTGAGGCCAATATCGGCGGCAATGGCGATATCCTCGTCAATCAGGTCAGCGGGCCGGTCGAGGTCAATATCGGCGGGTCCGGCAATGTGAAACTGGACAGCGGCGTGGCGTCGAAAATGGAGGTCAATATTGCCGGATCGGGTGATGTGCGGTTCGGCGGTGAGGCCAAGTCACTGGAAGTCAATATCGTCGGCTCCGGCGATGTTCGCGTCAAGACGGTCTCCGGCAATATCAGCAAATCCGTCATGGGCTCCGGCAATGTCCTTGTTGGTCAGTGGTAAATCGTACGCATCTTCGCCTCCCACGGTTTAGACCTTTACAGGGTTAAGCCTTGTGTTAACGATTAACGGCCCGGTCAGCACCAAGCTGGCCGGGCCTGATTTATTGGCGTTTGTTGGGGTGGGAAACGTGTTCGAGGAAGAGGTCAGGCGGCATATCCGTTTCGCGCCGGAACCCGACTGGGTGAAGGTGCAGGCGTTTCGGCGGCCGCCCGCTCTTGACCAATCCAAGGCCCCCTATGGTTTCTATACCTGGCTGGTCGATGACCAGTCGCGGCTTGATATCCGGCCGTCGCGATATAACCGTACGATCGAAGAAGTGGTCAATCTGTCGTCATTGAGCTACCTGGCCAATGTCACCCTGCCGTTCAATCCCTATTATGATGACCTGACCATCCACCATATCCGCATCCTGCGGGGTGATGAGGCGATCGAGGTCGATGTTCAGTCGCGTTATATTGTTATGCGCCGCGAACGTAGTTTCGAGCGCCTGGTGCTCGATGGGCGCTGGACCCTGGCCATCACCCTGCCGGATGTGCGGGTAGGGGATATCATAGATACCGCCATGACCCTGACCGGTGATCCGGCCTGTTTTCAGGGTGAATTCTCCGTACCGGTCATGTTGCAGAATGTCATCTACTGGGACAGGCGCCATGCGCGCCTGCTGGTGCCGCCGGAGCGCCAGATGTACATGCAGCCGTTTCCGCTGGGCTGGATCGAGCCTAAAGTAAGCAAGCTCGATGACGGCTACAGCGAAATCCTGTTCGAGGCCGACCACGTCCGTGAATGCGACTACGAGGACGATGCGCCGGGCTGGGTCATGCCGGTGCGCGGCGCCTATGCCTCAAGTATCGATAACTGGCCGCGGGTCGCCGATGTCATGCGCGCCGGCTTCGAGGGCGATGACGATTATCCGGAGGGGCTGCTTGAGGTCATCCGGCAGATAGAGACAGACCACGAAGAGACGAAGGACCGCATCGTCGCCGCCGTGCGCTGGGTGCAGGAAAGCATCCGCTATTTTGCCTTTTCGTTCGGGGAGGGCGGCTTTGTACCGCGCAATCTGAAGGAGATTTTCGCGGACCGTATCGGGGACTGCAAGGATGTCTCCAAGATGATCGCGGCCATGCTGACCAAGATGGGCGTGGAAAGCTGGCCGGCCCTGGTCGATACCAAGCGCGGCTTCGATCTGATCAATACGCAGCCGCGCCTCGGCTCCTTCAATCACTGCATTTCCATGTGTGTGCATGAAGGGCGCATGTACTGGTTTGAGGGTACGTCCGATGTGGCGCAGGGCGGCGATCTTGACCACATGGCGCAGAATGATCTCGGCTACGCCCTGATCCTCAAGCCGGGCGGCGACCTGATCCGCATGATGGAGAAGGCGCCGGGCCTGGACTATGAGGTGCGTGAAACCATTCACCTGCCTGAGAAAAAAGGACAGGAAACTCTCATAGAGATTGAATATATCTATCGCGGGGCGCGGGCCGATGGCGTTCGGCGCGAACTGCGCCACCACAGCCTGACGAGCTATGTCGAGGATCGCTGCGCCCTGTTCAGCTATATCTACGGCATGAACATGTGCGCCATTCCGCAGATGGTCGATGATCGCCGGCTGAATGAGATCACCATTACGACGCTGGTGACGACCGATAATCCCTGGCATACGAATGGTGAGGCCAGGGTCTTCTTCAGCCCGGAATCCGGCTTTGATTATGTTCTGGAAGAGCCGGAGGGCCGCCGGCGTTTTCCGTTTGATATTGGCGATGTGCGCGAAGGGCGGATCACGACCCTGATCAAGACGGCACTGCCTCTGACCTGGCCGGACAAGGCCAAAATATGGGATTTCGGGGGGCTGCGCCTGAGCTTCACCCCTCGCCAGACGGTGGAAGGGTATGAGGCGGTGCGGGACTATACCGTCCTGCGTCCCTGGTTGTCGGCAGATGAAAAGATGGCGCTCGACCGTGCCTATACGGAGATCGGCACCTATGATCGTATGAGCATCTGCGTGCCACCGAAACCGGTGGCGACGTGGCGATCGGGCCTGGTGACGCGCGTAGCCATCTGGGCCGGCCTGCCGGTCGCAGGTCTGCTGGTCTGGCTGATGAGTCGTTTCCTTCTTTCATAAGTTTTGATAGTCAACCGCAAAGAACACTTGACGCCATGATAGCGCTATCATTTAATGGTTTTTAACATATAAAAATATCAGGGATGGAACCAATGAAACCAACGGGACAAATGAACCGTCGTGGGTTGCTGCTGAGTGTGGCGGCCTCCGGACTGGTCGCAGCCTGTGGAGGTGGCGGCGGCGGCGGTGGAAGCAGCACCGGAGGTGGCGGCGGTAGTTCGTCCTCCAGTTCTTCCAGTTCTTCTTCCTCGTCCTCCAGTTCTTCTTCCTCGTCCTCCAGTTCTTCCAGCCTGCCGGACCCGGCGACCGCGCCGGCGCTCAAGACGCATTTCACCAGTCATTTCAAGATCGGCTTTGCGGTCGATCCCGGTCTGACCACACAATCGCCTACACATGAGTTGCTGCTCAAGCACGCCAGCACGCTCACAGCGGAAAGTGTGATGAAGGCCAATCCGATCGGCGTATCGGCTGGCGTTTATGATTTTACCGAAGCGGACAAGCTTATCACTTTCGCGCAAGCCAATGGTATCGCGGTGCGTGGTCACGCGCTGGTCTGGCACCAGACCTCACCGTCCTGGTTTTTCGATGGCGACCGCAGCGATATGGCCACTTACCGGGCATTGGTCCGCGGGAGACTGGAAACCTACATCACCGATGTGGTCACGCATTTCAAAGGCAAGGTGTATTGCTGGGACGTGGTCAATGAGGTGACCAGCGATGATGCCTCGGCTACCTACCGCAATTCCGACTGGTATCAGATATTCGGTTCCGATTTCATAGATTATGCCTTCCGGGCGGCACGTGCGGCGGATCCATCCGTAAAGCTGTTCATCAATGAATATTCAACCGAAGATGCTGCCAAACGCGGGCGCCTGATGACCATTGTGCAGGGAATGCTGGATCGGGGTGTGCCGGTTGATGGCGTAGGGCATCAGATGCACATTAATACCGGTTATCCCTCGGCGGCGCAGGTCGAGGGGGCCCTGACCGATGTTGAGGGCAAGGGGCTGATCAATCACATCACAGAAATGGATGTCTCGGTCTATAATGATCCGGTCAGTTGTTTCAGCGGCACCGGCTGCGCCGCACAGATTTCAACGGGCACCGCAGCTTTCAATACGGCCATGACCGCTCAGGCGCTGAAATACCGGGAGTTGTTTGATGTGTTCACTGCGCACACCAGTGTCGAATCCGTGACGCTTTGGGGTGTGGCCGATAATCATACCTGGTTGGACAGTTTTCCGGTCACGCGCAAGAACTATCCCTTGCTGTTTGACCAGGTGGGTGACCCGAAAGCGGCCTTCTGGGCAATTGTCGATCCGGCATTTGTACCGTAAGTCATTTAAGTTGTGAAAAATCCTGAGATTGCCTGTTGCGTGCCGGGCGATCCACTGATAAACCGCACGCCTCCCATGGATATGTACGGATTCTGGTCCGGACTGTCCCTGAGAACTGCAGGGGTGTAGTTCAGCTGGTAGAGCGTCGGTCTCCAAAACCGGATGTCGTGGGTTCGAATCCCTCCGCCCCTGCCACTTTCTCTTTTCAAAGGCTTGAAACCTGGGTTTCTAGCCTCATTTCTGTTGTTCGGAAGCCGCGATCCGCGGCGCTCACATTGAATAGGCGTTTTTGACGGTGAAGAAACCTGAGACGAAGACCAAGACCGTTGAGCCGGGCCGCAAGGTCGCCATTGGCAAGATAAACGTCGCGCAGGCGCCGGCAGGTGCCGCCGCCGTTGAAAAGGCGCCGAAAAAGCCATTCAATCCGACGAAGTTCTTCAAGGAAGTCCAGATCGAAGCCAAGCGCATCACCTGGACCAGCCGCAAGGAAGTCTGGATCACCACTGTGATGGTACTGATCATGGTCGTGCTGGCCGGTATTTTCTTCTTTGTTGTTGACGGCGGTATTGGCTTCCTGACCAACTACGTCACTAAAATCGGCCTGCAAGGATAAATTATATGGCTACCGCTGCACATTCCGAAACGCCGGTTCTCTCCAACCCGAACCACAAGTGGTACATTGTCCACGCCTATTCCAATTTCGAGAAGAAGGTGGCCGAGGCTCTGCGTGATCAGGCGAAGTCGCAGGGTCTGGAAGACAAGTTTTCTGAAATTCTGGTTCCTACCGAGGAAGTGGTTGAGGTCCGCCGTGGCCGCAAGTTCAATTCGGAACGCAAGTTCTTCCCCGGCTATGTGCTGGTAAAGATGGAGCTTTCGGACGAAGCCTATCACCTGGTCAAGAACACGCCGAAGGTGACCGGTTTCCTCGGTTCGGGCTCGAAGCCGATGCCGGTGTCGCAGAAGGAAGTCGACCGCATTCTTGGCAATTCGGCGGCTGCGGTCGAGCGTCCGATGCCCGTCCTGTCGTTCGATATCGGCGAGAAGGTCAAGATCGTCTCTGGTCACTTCGCCTCCTTCGATGGCGTTGTGGAATCGGTCGATCAGGAACATGCCCGCCTGCGCGTCTCGGTGTCGATCTTTGGTCGCGCCACGCCGGTCGAACTGGAATATGCTCAGGTCGAAAAGACGGCCTGACGGCCTTCGGGGTCGAGAAGACGGCTTAAATTCACTGACGGCATGAATGTCGAAAAAGCGCTTCGGTAAGCCGGAGCGCTTTTTTGTGTCCGGAGGCTGTGTTATGCCGCGTTCGGCCATATGGGGAAAGGCATGAAGAGGATTATCTGTGCCGTATCTGGCCTCGGCCTGATGGCTGCCGGTATGGCACATGGGCAGGTCATGACCGCCTTGCCGGCCGAGATCGAGGTTGTGGTGGCCGGCCATGAGGCTGAAACACCTGATCGCCAGACCTACGACGTCACTCCGGACCCCGAAGCGCGCAGCGGCGTCATTGCCGATATCCTGCGCAAACTACCCTCAGTCACTTTTTCTCCGAATGGCACTGTTGCGCTGCGGGGCGCCGCCGTGACGGTCCTGGTTGATGGCAAAGCGCCGCCGGAGGGCAATGCGGTGATCCAGAGCCTGCCATCGGCGGCGGTAGACCGTATCGAAATCATGGCCACGCCTTCGTCGCAGTTTGCGCCCGCCGGAACGGGTGGCATCATCAACCTCATTACGCGCCGGCACCGCCTCATGAAGCGCTCTGGTGAGGTCACCGCTCAGACCAACACATTGGGGCAGGGGAATGCGTCGCTGTCCTCCAGGCTGGAAACCGACCGCTGGACGGTGAACAGCCAGTTCTATGCCGATCATTTCCTTGATCGCAGTGTGCCCTATCTCCAGCAAGCTGCGCTTAACGAAAACGAGGATGACTATGACGTCACCGACCGTGAAGATCACACGCGGGCCGTTTCGGCCACAGTAAACGGCCGGCTCAGCGCGGCCTGGAAACTGTCGGACCGCGCCGATCTGACCTTCAAGGGAGAGGCGGGCCGTTATGACTCTGTCAGCCGCGGCATTACCTATTATCGGGGGTTTGATGACTTCGATGAGCGTTCCGACATCCGAAGCGCCAACCGGCATAGTGATGTTCAGGTGCTTTATGATTACGCAGGCGACAGTCATGGTGAATATCTCTCCCTGACGGCTGAACATCTGCAGAACCGGAGCCGGACCGCCTCGGTATATGATCAGGTCGGCGGATATCCTTATGATACCTTATTTGCCAGCAAGAGCGTCACGGACCGGGCGCAAGGGGATTATGAGCGCCGGTTCGGCCAAGGGCGGCTGACCTTTGGTGCGTCGTTCGACCGGACGGGCCTGAAACTGCAATCCGGTTCGGAAAGCGTCGAACTGGCAATCGGGCTGGCGGATTATTTCGATGGGTTCTCAGCCAGCCGCACGCTTACGGCGGTTTATGCCACCTGGCAAATGCCGGTTGGCCCCTGGACGGTTCTGAGTGGCCTGAGAGCAGAAAGGGAGAAATTGCGGCTGGTGGATACGGGTAAATCCGATGCCCTGGCCTGGTATCCGTCCTTTCACGCCGGCCGGGATCTGACTGACAGGGCGCGACTGAAGATCGACTACAGCCGGCGCGTGCTGCGTCCCGACCTCGGTGAATACGATCCAGGCATCCGCTACTTCGGCGCCTTCAAGGCATTTTCGGGAAATCCGGACCTTAAGCCACAGACAACGGACTCATACGAGATCGGCTATGCCTATGACGAAAAGGACTTCGGCACTGATGCGACCTTATACTACCGTGAAACGCGCGGCAGCTTCACGGGCTATGCCGAACTGACGGATAACGGCCTGCTGCTGACCAGTCGCATCAATTCCGGCCGCAGCCGGTCCGGTGGGCTGGAACTGACCTGGCGCGGCCCCTTGTCGAAGCGCCTGAGCTATTCCGCCAATGGTAACCTGTCCTACACGGAATTCCCGTTTGCCGATGGCGGTACGCACAGCCAATTCGGCTGGTCCGGTAATGTGCTGCTCGAATACAACACCGACAATGGCGATCAATATCAGCTCAATGCGACGGGGTACGGCCGGGCCCTGACCTTGCAGGGCTATACCCGCGGCGTTTGCCGCCTTGACGCCAGTTACCAGCACCGCCTGAATGACAGGCTGTCGCTTGTGGTCAGCGCAGCCGATATTTTCAATACGTCACGGTTCAGCACGGTCGTGGATACACGGGCGCTGAAGACCGTATCAACAGGCCGGCCGAACCTGCGGACGCTGAAAATCGCGTTGACCTATCGCTTCGGTGCTTAAAGCTTCGCCGCGCGTATGCGCAGGGCATTGGCGATGACGGAGACCGAACTGAGCGACATGGCGGCCGAAGCAATGACCGGTGACAGCAGCAGGCCAAACGCCGGGTAAAGCAGGCCGGCCGCCACCGGCACGCCGATGGTGTTGTAGGCAAAGGCAAAGACCAGGTTCTGCTTGATATTGCGCATCACCACCCGGCTCAGGGCGCGCGCCTTGACGATGCCGCCCAGGTCGCCCCGGATCAGTGTGATGCCGGCGCTTTCCATGGCGATGTCGGTGCCGTTGCCCATGGCAATGCCGACTGTGGCGGCGGCGAGGGCAGGGGCGTCATTGACGCCGTCACCCGCCATGGCGACCTTGCGGCCCTGGCGGATCAGATCCTCGATCACGTTGGCTTTCTGGTCCGGCAGAACATCCGCGCGCACGTCCGTCAGGCCCAGTGAGACCGCAACTGCCTGGGCGGTGGCAGTATTGTCGCCGGTCAGCATGATCACGTTCAGGCCCTCCGCTGTCAGGGCTTTCAGGGCGGCAGGCGTGGTGGTCTTGACCGGATCGGCGACGACGATGATCCCGGCGGGGGCGCCATCGAGGGTGAGGCTGACAACCGTCTGGCCCTGATCGCGGTAAGGCTGGGCCAGCGCGGTCAGTTCCGGCGTCTCGCCGAGCAGAGCGGCATTGCCAAGCGCGATGGCCGTGCCGTCAGCCGTGCCGGTGACCCCCTTGCCGTTCAGAACCTTGAAGTCACTGACCGCATGGGTCGGCAGGCCCTTGGCCTTGGCCTCCCTGACGATGGCGTCGGCAATCGGATGTTCGCTGAGCGCCTCGACAGCCGCGGCCATGGCCAGGACACGGTCCTCATCGATCGTGCCGACCGTCCTGACCGCAATCAGGCGCGGCCTGCCCTCGGTCAGGGTGCCGGTCTTGTCAAAAACCAGGGTGTCTACGCTTTCAAAGGCTTCCAGGACAGCCGCGTCGCGCACCAGGATGCCTTCGCGGGCGGCGCGGCCGGTGCCGGCCATGATCGACATGGGCGTGGCCAAGCCCAGGGCGCACGGGCAGGCGATGATCAGTACGGCGATAGCGTTCATCAGGGCGTGGCCGAGACGCGGCTCCGGTCCCCACAGCATCCAGCCGGCAAAGGTCAGCACGGCGCAGAGGACGACGGCCGGCACGAACCAGCCCGAAACCGTATCAGCGACACGCTGGATGGGCGCGCGTGATCGCTGCGCCTGGCCGACACGGGCGACGATCTGCGCCAGCAGGGTATCATTGCCGACTCGTGTGGCTTTCATCGTCAGGCTGCCGGACTGATTGACCGTGGCGCCGGTCACCTTGTCACCCGGCTGTTTGCTGACCGGCATGGCCTCGCCGGTCAGCATGGATTCATCGACATGGCTGGCGCCATCGACCACCTCACCATCCGTCGGCACCTTTTCGCCCGGACGGATGCGCAAAGTATCGCCGACCTGCACCTGTTCGAGCGGGATCGTCTCTTCTTCACCATCGCGCAGACGATGGGCCGTGGCGGGAGCCAGTTTCAGCAGGGCGCGAATGGCGTCACCGGTCTGGGCGCGCGCCTTCAGTTCGAGCACCTGGCCGACCAGTACCAGGGTAGTGATGACGGCCGCAGCTTCAAAATAGACGGCGGGCGTCATGCCGGCCATATGCGGAAAAGCGTCGGGCACAATCACCGCCACCGCGGAGTAGGCCCAGGCCACCAGAACGCCCAGGGCGATCAGGGTAAACATGTTGAGGTGGCGCGTCGTCAGGGATTGCCAGCCGCGCACAAGGAAGGGCCAGCCGCCCCACAGGGCCACCGGTGTGGCGAGGAGTAGCTGTATCCAGACAGACAAGTGGTCCGGCACAAGGGAGGGCAGGCCCAGATGGGCGCCCATGGCCAGTACGGCGACCGGGACGGACAGGATGGCCGAAATCCACAGGCGGCGCGTCATGTCGGCCAGTTCCGGATTGGCGGTATTCTCCAGGGTGATGACTTCGGGCTCCAGCGCCATGCCGCAGATCGGGCACGAACCGGGGCCTTCCTGACGAATCTGCGGATGCATGGGGCAGGTATAGACGACGGCCTCGCCAGCCTTCGGTTCAGGGACGGGCGTTGCTGGAGTTGTGTGGGGGTGGCAGCAGGACTTGGCTTCAGGACCGGTGTCAACAGGCGTGTGTGAATGATGATTTGTGTGTTCGGGCATGGTATCCGCCTATTCGTATTTCTTCAGCAGGGTCATAATCTCGGCGATCTGCGCCGCCTGCTGCGTTTCGTTTTCACTGGCGGAACGCTTGAGGCAGGATTGCATGTGCGTTTCCAGTACGGCCAATTCGATGGATTTAAGGGCGCTGCGGGCGGCACGGAGCTGGGTCAGGATGTCGATGCAGTAGCGTTCGTCCGCGACCATGCGCTTGACGGCTTCGATCTGTCCGGCGGCGCGGTTAAGCGCAGGCAGTTGGGCGGAATGGGAGGGGTGATGCGCCATTTTGATGTCCATATACCTGGGGTGGGTATGTGTTGGATATACCCCTGCTGGGTATAAATCAATGCGGCATTGTGTCGGTTTTCAGTCTTCTAAGCCTTGCCAAGCCGTGACAAAGCGGTTATAGCGCCGGCTCTTCGTTGCATGACGAGGGTAAATCCGTGGGAGCAGAGATGCGCACCACGGCTCACATTGTCCTCATCGTGAGGACTACAGGAGATATCTAATGGCTAAGAAAATCCTGGGCTATATCAAGCTCCAGGTGAAGGCCGGCTCTGCCACGCCTTCGCCCCCCATCGGCCCGGCACTGGGTCAACGCGGCGTCAACATCATGGGTTTCTGTAAGGAATTCAACGCCCGTACCGAAAACGTCGAGAAGGGCACACCGCTTCCGACCATCATCACGGTCTATCAGGACAAGTCGTTCACCTTCGTGACGAAGACTCCGCCGGCCACCTTCTTCATCAAGCAGGCACTGAACCTGAAGTCCGGCTCGAAGCTGCCGGGCCGCGATTCCGCCGGCAAGATCACGCGCGCCCAACTGCGCGATATCGCCGAAAAGAAGATGAAGGATCTGAGCGCCCACGATCTCGATCAGGCGACCAAGATCATCGAAGGTTCCGCCCGTTCCATGGGCCTGCAGGTGGTGGACTAATATGACCAAGATCGCAAAGCGTATTAAGGCGTGGGAAAACGACGCCAACAAGCTCTACGGCCTGACCGAAGCGCTGAACGTCGTCAAGGCGAACGCCAAGGCCAAGTTCGACGAATCCGTTGAAATCGCCGTCAACCTGGGTGTCGACCCGCGTCACGCCGACCAGCAGGTCCGTGGCGTCGTCAACCTGCCGTCCGGCACCGGCAAGGACGTTCGCGTCGCCGTGTTCGCCAAGGATAAGAAGGCTGAAGAAGCTCTGGCCGCCGGCGCTGAAGTCGTTGGCGCCGAAGACCTGGTCGAAAAGATCATGGGCGGCTTCATGGACTTTGACCGCGTCATCGCGTCCCCGGACATGATGGCCCTGGTCGGTCGCCTCGGTAAGGTGCTCGGCCCGCGCGGCCTGATGCCGAACCCGAAGGTCGGCACCGTCACCCCGAACGTCGCCCAGGCCGTCAAGGATGCCAAGGGCGGTGCGGTCGAGTTCCGCGTCGAAAAGGCCGGTATCGTCCACGTCGGCGTCGGCAAGGTGTCGTTCACGGTTGAACAACTGGAAGCCAACGTCAAGGCCCTGGTCGACGCGTTGGTCAAGGCCCGTCCGTCGGGCGCCAAGGGCCTCTATGTCAAGAAGATCGCTCTGTCTTCGACCATGGGGCCGGGCGTGAAGGTCGATACGGCCTCTGCCTCGTAAGTCTTTCAGACTGAAAAGAATTAAGCCGCTCCAGCAATGGAGCGGCTTTTTTTATGCCGGTGGGCCTGAGTGAAAACGGAATTCTGTGTCGGGTTCGGCGATCAATGCCTGTTCGGTTTCGCGGATGACCGGAAGGCGCCGGGCAATGTCATCCGCGTCACCGTAAAGATGCGCCAGCTTGAGGTAACCGGTGAAATGGCGCGCTTCACTTTTCAGCAGACCGAAATAGAACTTTCCCAGTTCCTCATCGAGATGCGGCGCAACGGCGCCAAAGCGTTCGCAGGAGCGTGCCTCGATAAAGGCGCTGATCAGCAGGATATCGACCATCGTGCCGGGCTCGGTGCGGCGACACAAACGCCGCAGGCCCATGGCGTAGCGTGACGGGGTGAGGGGGCGTAGCGCAATGCCGCGCCGCTTCATGATCTTCATCACCTGCTCATGATGCGCCAACTCCTCGCGGGCCAGACGCGCCATGGCAAGGATGAGCGCCTCGCTTTCCTGATACTTGGCCATCAGGTTTATGGCATTGCTGGCCGCCTTGTACTCGCAGTTCTTGTGATCGAGCAGCAGCAGGTCCTGGTTCTGCAGCGCCGCATCGACCCAGGCGGGCGGTGTCGGGCTGCCCAGAAAACTATGGATATCACTCAGCATGGAAACTCCTTGCGCATCTATTGGCAAGGCCGCGTTTTGAAATCAAGTCGTTCGTTCAGACTGACGTCATGAAGTTGTAACAAATGTAAATAATGGCAGCCAAGAAATTTGCACGTTTATGCAAAAATATCTCTTGAAAACATTACCTATTGTTCACTCGACTTCCTGTGCCGTTGCGGTATTTTCAGACTTGTGGGATTCGGCATATTAATGTTATGCGGGCCGCGGGATTTCAAGGCGGCTTAATACTGCTTTTGCCTCACTTATTTCCTGCCATTATTTGGCAGATGACAGGTTTATCTGAGTGAACTTCCTCTCCGGGTTGCCGCAGCTCAGGTAATGTGGGGGAAGATGTAGGCGCATCTTCCCCTTTTATATTGCCTTCAGGAGGCGAGGCGCTCTGCCTCGGCGTCTGGATCGGGCAGGACGCCCAGTTCAATAAGGTCCGGCTCACCGGCGGTCTTGATGATGTCGTAGATGACCTGTTTCTCTTCGGCGCTGAAATAGGCGTCGCCCCGGCCGCCGACGCCCTTGTTGAAGCGCACGGCCTCCTTGTCCTGCATCGCCAGTTGCAATGCCGCCTGCGCCTGTTCACGGCTATAGGTATGGGCGGGATCAACATGCTGGATGATAGCCATCAGCAGGTCGACCGGACGTTCCACGAGATCTTCGTAACGCATCCACAAGGGTGGACGTATGCCCTTTTCCATGCAGGCTTTTGAATAGCGCAGCCAGCTACCGTAATGGCGCGCGTACCATAGGGGGGCGAAGTGGATCAGTCCATGCCGGCGTTCCTCCGCCGTCATTTCCGAAAACGGCTTGCCGTTTTCGGTCAGGAAATCCCAGTCGGGATAGCCGCCGGTCGCCAGGTTTTTCTCCTGGTGGTTGGCCCAGGAAACGAGCGTGTCGTAAATATTACGCGTGGCGATCAGGACCGGAATATCAAAAGCTTCGACGATTTCAGTGGTTGCCT
Source organism: Asticcacaulis taihuensis (assembly GCF_900100255.1). Classification (GTDB taxonomy): domain Bacteria; phylum Pseudomonadota; class Alphaproteobacteria; order Caulobacterales; family Caulobacteraceae; genus Asticcacaulis; species Asticcacaulis taihuensis. The sequence continues at coordinate 17,415 of NZ_FMTS01000001.1, forward strand.
GGGTGGCCACTGTATGCAGGTGCATGACGGCGGCGCGCGGCGTGGTGTCGGTCAGGACATGTTGGTTGAAGATCAGCGGAAAATAGGGCTCGCGGTTGGGGCCGACGGCGACATAGGAGCCGCGCGACAGGTGCGCCTGGTAGTGGAAGCTGAGCAGGTGGATCAGCGCCACGCGCATATAGGTGCCGCCGACCTTCAGCGGGTAGGCCAGTATGGTCTGGATGTTTTTGGTCTTGGTGGCGGTGATCATGCCACGCATTTCCGCCGTGATTTCGCCGGTATGGACCGGCATGGTGCTCATGATTTTATAAATGGCTTCATATGCGGACATGATGTCTCCTAAACTCACAGCTACGCGCTTTGTACATCAGACGCGATTCAGAGTTAGAATTTCATTAACCACGTTTGGAGCGGCGGTTCAGGCCGAAACCCGTCCGAAGGTCTGCCGATAGGCGGTGGGGGTGGTGCCCATCTGTTCGCGGAAGTGGTGGCGCAGGTTGGTCGGCGTGCCGAAGCCGGTATGTTCGGCGATGCGCTCGATGCTGATGTCGCTGGTCTCCAGATGATCGCGGGCTTCGCACAGCCTGACATTCAGAAGCCATTTGGCCGGAGTCATGCCTGTGGCCTCGCTGAAGCGGCGCAGGAAGGTGCGTTCGCTCATTCCGGCGCGACGGGCCAGGTCCGGGATGCGATGTTCCTGATGCAGGTGCTTGCGCATATGGTCAAGCAGGGGGCCGAGGCGGTTACTTTCATGACTTGTCGGTACGCTGCGCTCGATAAATTGTGCCTGACCGCCATCGCGGTGGGGCGGCACGACCAGCCGGCGCGCCACGGTATTGGCGGCGCCCGGACCGAAATCCCGGCGGATCAGATGCAGGCACAAATCGATTCCGGCGGCGCTGCCGGCCGAGGTCAGGATTTGGCCCTCGTCGACATAAAGCACATCGGGGACGATTTCGATTTCGGGATAGGCGGCCTTGACGTGATCGGTATATTTCCAGTGCGTGGTGGCTCGCTTACCAGCGAGCAGACCGCTGGCGGCCAGGACGTAGACACCGGAACAGATGGTCAGGATACGGGCGCCGCGCCTGTGGGCCGCGCGCAGAACCTCGGTCAGTTCGGGCGGTACGGGGCGGTCGATCGGCCAGCCCGGAATGATGATCGTGCCGGCATCCGCGAAAATCTCCAATCCGGCATCGGCCGTCACGCGCAGGCCGGCCGTGGTGCGCACCGGGCCGCCTTCGAGACTTGCGATTTTAAAGCTGTACCAGTCGGGGCCCATCTCCGGGCGATCTAGGCCAAACAGTTCGACGGCGATACTGAACTCAAACAACGGCATACCGTCGAAGGCGAGGAGGGCGACTTGACGGTTGAGGGGGTGCGATTTTGGCATGATCTATACGTTAATACGCATTTGCGCCATGTTCAAGCCATCCGGGATCGGCTGAGAAAACATGACCCGGCCTCTTGATTTATCAACGCTTTGCCTGTAAGGAGCGCGCCTCGGCCTGGAGAACCCATGTTCTCCGTGTCGTTCTGTCAGAGACCTTCGGGGATCAGGGGCCGCCTGATCCATAATAGCCGGGAGCCCCCGGATGCCGAAATTAGACGGGACGCGAAACGCCATCAAAGTTTACCTGTCTTTCCTTAAGTGCGAAAGGTCCGGTGCCTTTGGGTGATCAGCATCTCATCTCGACAGCGACTGCCGCGTTTGGAGATTTCTCCAGACGCTAAAGTCATTTGTTAGTTTTGAACGGATTGTCCGTTTGAAGCATCACCCCATGGAGGCCAGCAATGGACCGCGCAAAAAAGGCCGAGTCGATCGAAGAGCTCAAGAGCGTCTTCGCCGAATCCGGCTCCGTGGTTGTTACCCAGTATTCGGGTATGACCTTTGTGGAAATGTCTGAACTTCGCAACCGTCTTCGTAAGGAAGGCGCGGTGCTGAAGGTGTTTAAGAACCGTCTGGCTCAAAAGGCCCTGAACGGCTCGGTCGGCGAAAAGGGCGATGCCCTGTTCAAGGGCCCGGTCGCTCTGGTCTATTCGGCCGATCCGGTTACCGCTGCGAAAATCTCTTCCCAGTACGCCAAGGAAAATGACAAGCTCAAGATCATTGGCGGCATCATGGGAACGGATGTTCTCAACGAAGCAGGCGTCAAGGCCCTGGCCACCCTGCCTTCGCTCGACGAACTGCGCGGCAAGCTCATCGGCCTCCTGCAAGCCCCGGCGACCAAGATCGCTGGCGTTCTGCAGGCCCCGGCCGGCGCTGTGGCCCGCGTTATCGCGGCCCACGCCGAAAAAGCGGCTTAAGCAACCTCATACATTATCACATCAACACATCTTATCTTTTAAGGAAATCACATGTCTAAGTTGGAAAAGCTGGTCGAAGACCTGTCCGCCCTGTCCGTCCTGGAAGCCGCTGAGCTCTCCAAGCTGCTCGAAGAAAAGTGGGGCGTCTCCGCTGCCGCTCCGGTCGCCGTTGCCGCTGCCGCTCCGGCCGCCGGTGGCGCTGCCGCCGCTGACGCTGGCGAAGAGCAAACCGAGTTCACCGTCGTCATCGTTGACGGCGGCGACAAGAAGATCAACGTGATCAAGGAAATCCGTGGCATCCGCGCCGATCTCGGCCTGAAGGAAGCCAAGGACCTCGTTGAAGGCGCCCCGGCGACCGTCAAGGAAAACATCTCGAAGCAGGAAGCCGCTGACATCAAGAAGAAGCTTGAAGAAGCCGGCGCCAAGGTCGAAGTGAAGTAATTTTGGCGACTGCCAGAATTTAAAAATTGCAGGCCCGGAGGTTCGCTTCCGGGCCTGTTTTCATTATGTGCATTCGGGATTGCGCAGTCACTCAAAAAACCGTCTTGACAAATTTGAAAATAATTAAAACCACCCCCTTTACATATGGGGATAAGTGGGGTACGTGACGCTCCCCCTTGAGGCGTATTGCGTCCGAAATCGGGGCCCGAATGCCGGTCTTATGCTCTTTCTACCGGAGAAGGGTTGGTCCTCAAGGATCATAAAAACAGCGTCTTTGGTCCTTTGGCCAAAAAAGAGCAGGCGCAAGGCAAACCTTTCGGCCCGGAAACGGCCCAAACCCTAACCTTCGCGCGCAGTTCCACTGCACAAATTCGATCTCATAAAGCGTTTTATACGCCCACCTAACCTGTGTCAGGAAAAACGATGGCCTTATCGTTCACCCAGAAGAAGCGGATTCGCAAGTCTTTCGGCCGTATCCCCGAAGCTATCCGTATGCCCAACCTCATCGAGGTGCAGCGCTCGTCCTATGAGCAGTTCCTGCAGCGCGACGTTCGCCCGGCCAATCGTATCGATGACGGCCTGGAAGCGGTGTTCAAGTCCGTCTTCCCGGTGAAGGATTTCAACGAGCGCGCCACGCTGGAATACGTGTCGTATGAGTTTGAAGAGCCCAAATATGACGTTGAAGAGTGCATTCAGCGCGACATCACCTATGCCGCGCCGCTGAAGGTCAAGCTGCGCCTGATCGTCTTTGAAATGGACGAGGAAACCGGCGCCCGTTCGGTCAAGGATATCAAGGAGCAGGACGTCTATATGGGCGATATCCCGCTCATGACCGACAAGGGCACCTTCGTTGTCAACGGCACCGAGCGCGTCATCGTTTCGCAGATGCACCGGTCTCCGGGCGTCTTCTTCGATCATGACAAGGGCAAGACGCACTCTTCTGGCAAGCTCCTGTTCGGTGCCCGTGTCATTCCGTATCGCGGGTCTTGGCTCGACTTCGAGTTCGACGCCAAGGACATCGTCTATGTCCGTATCGACCGCCGCCGCAAGCTGCCGGCCACCTCCTTCCTCTATGCCCTGGGCATGGATGGCGAGGAAATTCTGACCACTTTCTACGACGTAGTGCCTTACGAAAAGCGCGAAGCCGGTTGGGTCACGCCGTATAAGTTCGAGCGCTGGCGCGGTGTGAAGCCGGAATTTGACCTGATCGACGCCGACAGCGGCGAAGTGGTGGCTCAGGCCGGCACCAAGATCTCGGCCCGTACCGCCAAGAAGCTGGGCGATACCGTCAAGTCGCTTCTGCTCAGCCAGGATGCGCTGGTCGGCCGTTATCTGGCCCGCGATGCGGTCAATTTCACGACCGGTGAAATCTACGCCGAAGCCGGTGACGAGCTCGATGCCGCCGCCGTGAGCGTGCTGGAAGAGCAGGGCTTCACGACGGTCGACGTGCTGGATATCGACCATGTCACCGTTGGGCCGTACATGCGCTCCACCCTGCGCGTCGACAAGAACTCAAGCCGCGAAGATGCCTTGTTCGACATCTATCGCGTCATGCGTCCGGGCGAGCCGCCCACGATCGAAGCCGCCGAAGCGATGTTCAACTCCCTGTTCTTCGAACTGGAGCGTTACGACCTGTCGAGCGTCGGCCGCGTGAAGATGAACATGCGCCTGGAACAGGAAGTCGCCGACAGCGAGCGCGTCCTGCGCAAGGACGACATCCTGAAGATCCTCAAGATCCTGGTCGGCCTGCGTGACGGCCGCGGTGAAATCGACGATATCGACAACCTCGGCAATCGCCGTGTGCGTTCGGTCGGCGAACTGCTGGAAAACCAGTACCGCGTCGGTCTGCTGCGCATGGAACGCGCCATCAAGGAGCGCATGTCGTCGGTCGATATCGACACCGTCATGCCGCACGACCTGATCAATGCCAAGCCGGCCGCCGCCGCGGTGCGTGAATTCTTCGGCTCGTCGCAGCTCTCGCAGTTCATGGACCAGACCAACCCGCTGTCGGAAATCACCCACAAGCGCCGCCTGTCGGCCCTGGGGCCAGGCGGTCTGACCCGTGAGCGCGCCGGCTTTGAAGTCCGCGACGTTCACCCGACCCACTATGGCCGTATCTGCCCGATTGAAACGCCGGAAGGTCCGAACATCGGCCTGATCAACTCCCTGGCTACCCACGCCCGTGTCAATAAGTACGGCTTCATCGAAAGCCCGTACCGTAAGGTGATCGACGGCAAGGCGCAGGAAGAGGTCGTCTATATGTCGGCCATGGAAGAGTCGAAGCACGTTATCGCTCAGGCCAACATCAATATGAAGAACGGTGAGATCGCCGACGACCTGGTTCAAGGCCGCGTAAACGGTGAGCCGGGCCTGCAACAGGCATCGACCGTCGATTATATGGACGTGTCGCCGAAGCAGGTCGTGTCGGTCGCCGCCGCACTCATTCCGTTCCTTGAAAACGACGACGCAAACCGCGCGCTGATGGGCTCGAACATGCAGCGTCAGGCCGTGCCGCTCGTAAAGGCAGATGCACCGTTCGTCGGCACCGGCATGGAAGAGGTTGTGGCCCGCGATTCCGGCGCTACCGTTGCCGCGCGCCGCACCGGTGTGGTCGAACAGATCGACGGTACGCGTATCGTTATCCGCGCCACTGAGGAGCAGGATCCGAACAAGCCGGGCGTCGATATTTATCGCCTGTCGAAGTTCCAGCGTTCCAACCAGAACACCTGTATCAACCAGCGTCCGCTGGTTCGCGTGGGTGACAAGGTGGCTGCCGGCGACATCATCGCCGACGGCCCGTCGACCGATCTCGGTGATCTGGCCCTTGGCCGCAACGTCCGCGTGGCGTTCATGCCATGGAACGGTTACAATTTCGAAGACTCGATCCTGATCTCTGAGCGCATCGTGCGTGATGACATCTTCACCTCTATCCACCTGGAAGAGTTTGAGGTCATGGCCCGCGATACGAAGCTCGGGCCTGAAGAAATCACCCGCGACATCCCGAATGTCGGCGAAGAAGCCCTGCGCAACCTCGACGAAGCCGGCATTGTCGCCATCGGCGCCGAAGTCCAGCCGGGTGATATCCTGGTCGGCAAGGTGACCCCGAAGGGCGAAAGCCCGATGACTCCGGAAGAAAAGCTGCTGCGCGCCATCTTCGGTGAAAAGGCCTCCGATGTCCGCGACACCTCCCTGCGCCTGCCGCCGGGTGTTGCCGGTACGATCGTCGAAGTTCGCGTCTTCAACCGTCACGGTGTTGAAAAGGACGAACGCGCCCAGGCCATCGAGCGCGCCGAAATCGAACGTCTCGGCAAGGACCGCGACGACGAACTGTCGATCCTGGAACGCAATATCTATGGCCGTCTCAAGGAACTGCTGCTCGGCAAGATCGCCGTGTCGGGTCCGAAGGGCATGGGCCGCGGTGAAGTGACCGAGGAAAAGCTGGCCGAGGTCTCCAAGGGCCTGTGGTGGCAAGTGGCCCTCGAAGACGAGAAGGTCATGTCCGAGCAGGAAGCCATGAAGCGCCAGTTCGAAGACGCCCGCAAGCGTCTCGACCGCCGCTTCGAGGACAAGGTCGAGAAGCTGCAGCGCGGTGACGAGCTGCCGCCGGGCGTCATGAAGATGGTCAAGGTGTTCGTGGCGGTGAAGCGCAAGCTGCAGCCGGGTGACAAGATGGCCGGTCGTCACGGCAATAAGGGGGTTATCTCCAAGATTCTCCCGGTCGAAGACATGCCGTTCCTGGCCGATGGTGAGCACGTTGATATCGTTCTGAACCCGCTGGGCGTGCCTTCGCGCATGAACGTCGGCCAGATCTTTGAGACCCACCTCGGCTGGGCCTGTCACAATATCGGCCTGCAAATCGCCGCCCTGTTGGAAGACTGGCAGAACGGTGGCCAGAAGCAGGCCCTGATCGATCACCTGCGGGGCGTCTATGGTCCGGATCAGGAACTTCCCGAGTCGGAAGAGGAACTGATCGACCTGGCGAAGAACCTGTCGCGCGGCGTGCCGATAGCGACCCCGGTCTTCGACGGTGCCCACATCAACGATATCGAGGACATGCTCGAATTCGCCGGTCTCGATCGTTCCGGTCAGTCGATCCTGTACGATGGCCAGACGGGCGAGCGCTTCAAGCGTCCGGTCACCGTCGGCATCATCTACATGCTGAAGCTGCACCACCTGGTCGACGACAAGATCCACGCCCGCTCCATCGGGCCATACTCGCTCGTCACCCAGCAGCCGCTGGGTGGTAAGGCGCAGTTTGGTGGTCAGCGCTTCGGGGAAATGGAAGTCTGGGCTCTGGAAGCCTACGGTGCTGCCTACACCCTCCAGGAAATGCTCACCGTCAAGTCGGACGACGTGGCGGGCCGCACCAAGGTTTACGAGGCCATCGTCCGCGGCGACGACAGCTTCGAAGCCGGTATCCCGGAAAGCTTCAACGTTTTGATCAAGGAAATGCGTTCGCTTGGTCTGAATGTCGAGCTTGAGAATGGGCAAGGGTAAGTAAGCAAGGCGAGGGGGCACGGCCCCCTCGACCCCATAACTTAGCCGCATTGAAATTTTTACGGGCCTCGCCCAAAATTGGAGTACTGGCATGAACCAGGAAGTCCTGAATATCTTCAACCCGGTCCAGGTCGCCCCGACCTTCGATCAGATCCGTATCACGCTCGCTTCGCCGGAAAAGATCCTGTCGTGGTCGTTCGGAGAGATCAAGAAGCCGGAAACCATCAACTACCGCACGTTCAAGCCGGAACGTGACGGCCTGTTCTGCGCTCGTATCTTTGGTCCGACCAAGGACTACGAATGCCTGTGCGGCAAGTACAAGCGCATGAAGTACAAGGGCATCATCTGCGAAAAGTGCGGTGTCGAAGTCACCCTTAGCCGCGTCCGTCGTGAGCGCATGGGCCACATCGAACTGGCCTCGCCGGTCGCCCACATCTGGTTCCTGAAGTCGCTGCCGTCGCGTATCGCCATGATCCTCGACATGGCGTTGAAGGACGTGGAACGTGTTCTGTACTTTGAGAACTACATCGTCACCGAGCCGGGCCTGACCTCGCTGAAGCTCCACCAGCTTCTGTCGGAAGATGAATATTATCGCTGCCAGGAAGAATTCGGCGATGACAGCTTCACGGCTGAAATCGGCGCCGAAGCGGTCCGCAACATGCTGATGGCGATGAATCTCAACGAAGTCGCCGACAAGCTGCGCGCCGATCTGGTTGACCAGACCTCGGAAATGAAGGCCAAGAAGTATTCCAAGCGCCTCAAGCTGATCGAAAACTTCATCGAATCCGGCAACCGCCCGGAATGGATGATCCTGACCGTCGTGCCGGTCATTCCGCCCGAACTGCGCCCGCTGGTGCCGCTCGATGGCGGCCGCTTCGCCACCTCCGACCTCAACGACCTCTATCGCCGCGTCATCAACCGGAACAACCGTTTGAAGCGCCTGATGGAACTGCGCGCGCCGGACATCATCATTCGTAACGAAAAGCGCATGTTGCAGGAGTCGGTCGACGCCCTGTTCGACAACGGCCGCCGTGGCCGCGTCATCACGGGCGCCAACAAGCGTCCGCTGAAGTCGCTCGCCGACATGCTGAAGGGCAAGCAGGGCCGTTTCCGACAGAACCTGCTTGGCAAGCGTGTCGACTATTCCGGCCGTTCCGTTATTACGGTTGGTCCGGAACTGAAGCTGCACGAATGCGGCATCCCGAAGAAGATGGCTTTGGAACTGTTCAAGCCGTTCATCTATGCCCGCCTCGACGCCAAGGGCCTCTCCGGCACCGTCAAGCAGTCGAAGCGCATGGTCGAGCGTGAGCAGCCCCAGGTGTGGGATATTCTCGAAGAGGTCATCCGCGAACACCCGGTGATGCTGAACCGCGCCCCGACGCTCCACCGTCTCGGCATCCAGGCGTTCGAGCCCAAGCTTATCGAAGGCAAGGCCATCCAGCTTCACCCGCTCGTCTGTTCGGCCTTCAACGCCGACTTCGACGGCGACCAGATGGCCGTCCACGTCCCGCTCTCGCTGGAAGCCCAGCTTGAAGCCCGCGTGCTGATGATGTCGACCAACAATATCCTGTCGCCGGCCAATGGTCGTCCGATCATCGTGCCGTCGCAGGATATCGTGCTGGGTCTCTATTACCTGTCGCTCGTCAAGGATGGGGAAAAGGGCGAGGGCATGATCTTCGGCGATCTGAACGAAATCCAGCAGGCGCTGGATACCGGTTCTGTATCGATGCACGCCAAGATCAAGTGCCGCTTCACCCAGAAGGACGAAGACGGCGTCATCCGTACCAAGGTCGTCGATACGACTCCGGGCCGTATGAAGATCGCTGCCCTGTTGCCGTATAACGAAAACATTGGCCTCAAGGTGCTCGACAAGACCTTGACCAAGAAGGAAATCGGCAACCTGATCGACATCGTCTACCGCCACTGCGGCCAGAAGGCGACCGTGATCTTCGCTGACCAGATGATGGCTCTGGGCTTCAAGGAAGCGGCCCGCGCCGGTATCTCCTTCGGCAAGGACGACATCGTCATCCCTGACACCAAGAAGGGCATCGTCGATGAAACCCGTCACCTGGTCGAGGAGTACGAACAGCAATACGCCGACGGCCTGATCACCAAGGGTGAGAAGTACAACAAGGTAGTTGATGCCTGGTCGAAGGCGACCGATCGCGTTTCCGACGAAATGATGAAGGAAATCAGCCGTAAGCATCTGGACGCCGATGGCCGCGAAAAAGAGATCAACTCGATCTACATGATGGCCAACTCCGGCGCCCGTGGCTCTCAGGCCCAGATGAAGCAACTTGGCGGTATGCGCGGCCTGATGGCCAAGCCGTCCGGTGAGATCATCGAAACGCCGATCATCTCGAACTTCAAGGAAGGCCTGTCGGTTCTGGAATACTTCAACTCGACCCACGGCGCCCGTAAGGGCCTCGCGGATACCGCGCTGAAGACCGCCAACTCGGGTTACCTGACGCGTCGTCTCGTTGACGTCGCCCAGGACTGCATCATCATGGAAACCGACTGCGGCACCACCAAGGGCATCACCATGAAGGCGGTGGTCGAAGGCGGTGACGTGCTGGTCTCGCTCGGACAGCGTGTTCTCGGCCGTACCACGGCGGAAGACATCAAGGACGTGGCGACCCAGGAAGTCGTGGTCGAGGCCGATACCTATATCGACGAAGACGTGGTCGATATCATCGAAGCCTCGGGCGCCCAGTCGGTCAAGGTCCGCTCGGTCCTGACCTGCGAGGCCGAACTCGGCACCTGCGCCGCCTGTTACGGCCGTGACCTGGCCCGCGGCACGCGCGTCAACATGGGTGAAGCGGTCGGTGTCATCGCGGCGCAATCGATCGGTGAACCCGGCACCCAGCTCACCATGCGTACCTTCCACATCGGTGGTACGGCTTCGGTGGCCGAACAGTCCTTCTACGAAACGACCTCGGACGGCGTGATCAAGCTGTCGGCCGCCCCGACCGTCAAGGGCTCGCATGGCGACCTGATCTCCATGTCGCGTAACCTGGTCATCACGGTTCACCATGATGGCAAGGACCGCGAGACCTACAAGGTGCCTTACGGTTCGCGCCTGCGCGTGACCGAAGGCGCCACGGTCAAGAAAGGCCAGCGCCTGGTCGAGTGGGATCCGTACACCACCCCGATCATCACCGAAGTCGGCGGTAAGATCCGCTTCGAGGATCTCAATGACGGCCAGACCGTCCGCGAGGAAACCGACGAAGCGACGGGTATCTCGAATCGCGTGGTTGTGGATTATCGCTCCAGCACCAAGGGCGCGGAAGTCCGTCCGGGCATGGGCATCACCGACGAGGCCGGCGCCTACAAGAAGCTGGCCAATGGCGGGGATTCCCGTTACCAGCTTCCGGTCGGGGCCATTCTCTCGGTCGGCAACGGCGACGAAGTCAAGCCGGGTGACATCCTCGCCCGTATCCCGACCGAAGGCGCCAAGACCCGCGACATCACCGGTGGTCTGCCGCGCGTCGCAGAACTGTTCGAAGCCCGCCGTCCGAAGGATTGCGCCGTCATCGCCGAAATGGATGGCCGCGTCGAATTCGGCCGCGACTACAAGAACAAGCGCCGCATCAAGATCACGCCGGAAGGCGAGGGCGAAGCCGTCGAATTCCTGATCCCGAAGGGCAAGCATATCTCCGTCCATGACGGCGACTATATCCAGAAGGGCGACTACATCATCGATGGCAACCCCGATCCGCACGATCTGCTGCGTATCCAGGGCGTCGAGGCGCTGGCGGAATATCTGGTCAACGAAGTGCAGGAAGTCTATCGTCTGCAAGGCGTGCCGATCAACGACAAGCACATTGAAGTCATCGTGCGCCAGATGCTGCAGAAGGTTGAAATCCTTGAACCGGGCGATACCGGCCTGATCAAGGGCGACCATCTCGACAAGGCGGAAGTCGATATCGAGAACGCCAAGGCTGAAAAGCGCGGCGGTCGTGCGGCCCTCACACAGCCCATCCTGCTTGGCATCACCAAGGCATCGCTGCAAACCAAGTCGTTCATCTCGGCGGCTTCGTTCCAGGAAACGACGCGTGTCCTTACCGAAGCTTCGGTGCAGGGCAAGATCGATACCCTGGACGGCCTGAAGGAAAACGTCATTGTCGGCCGCCTGATCCCGGCCGGTACGGGCGCCTACCTGCGTCAACTCCAGCGCGTGGCCATGAAGCGCGACGAGCAACTGTCGCATCAGCGCGAAGAGGCCATGGAGCCTCTGCCCGCCGAAGTGCTGTTGGAAGGCCCTGTCGACGCCGGCGAATAACAAGGGACGCGTCCCTTGACCCGGAAGTTGGCGTTCGCGTTGACTTTCGTACTTAAAATTGAAGCCCCTGAGCCGTAAGGTTCAGGGGCTTTTTCTTATTTGGTGAAGGTAATGGTTCGCCAGTTGTTTATTTCAACAAACTTCCGGTATTTTTCATAACCGGCCACCGCTGCTTCGCCTTTTTCCTTGCTGAAGACAGCATAGATTTCTTTCTCGATCGCCTGGTCGCGGGCCTGGTCCGGTTCCATGGCCGCGGCATTGACATAATGCGTGGCGATGATGACGTTCGGCGCGCCGGCATTATAACCGTCCTTGATCATGAAGATGTAGTTGTCGATCAGGCCGTGCTTTTTCATGATCTCCAGGGCGGGCACCTGGGAGGCTTTCAGGCCGACCAGATAATCATCGACATGGTTGGGGTCGACCTCGACAACGGTCTCGCTCCAGATGCCTGTATCAGGCGTGTAGTCTTTGTACATATCAGCGGAAGCCACCGTTGCGGACACGAGCAGGAGGGCGGCGCTAACGGCCGGCAAATACTTGATAAACATGGGATAGCCCCTTCAATAGGGCGCAAAGGCACACATGCGCGGTGAACGTATGAAAGCATACTGTCGCTTAGGTACTGACTTAAAATATCACGGTTATTTAATTCCCGCTATCGGCATTATTATGCCGGTCCTGACGGAATTGGGAGTGGCTGACAATCCGATTGAAAAGGCTTGACGAAATGTAACCTAGGGGTTACGTGTAACTTATGGGTTACATGGAGGGTGCTATGAGTGATAACGAAAAACTTTTGCGTCAAGCGGAACGTTATGCTGGAATGCGCCGGGCGCTTCTGTTCATCAATGCGCTGTCATACTTCGTATGGATTGGTGCTCAGGCGCTCCAGTTCTTGCCAGGTTTTACACCGCACCAATCCGCTTTGATTCAGTTTGTCGCCGGCCCGATATGGCTGGTCAGCCTGCTGTGTATTCTGGTTATGGGGGTTCGCCTGTACATGCGCCGCGACCTGCGCGGACTGGTTGACGACGAACGCACTATTAAAATCGGCAACCAGGCATTTCAGGTCGGATACTGGGTGCTGTTGATTGGTATTGCCTTAGTCTATGCCTTGCTTTTTTGTGGCATCCAGATTGAAGGCGGAATTTTTCTTCCGATCCTGCTGTCTTTGGGTGTCGCCGTACCGGGCCTGACATATGCCGCGCTTTATCGGAGTTGAGCGTGGAGACGTTTAAAAACCGGCTCAGAGACCATCGCGGGGCCCGAAATCTGACTCAGGCAGATTTGGCAGTCATGGCGCAGGTGTCGCGTAAGACCATCAATACAATAGAGAACGGAGTATTCGTGCCTTCGGCCTTTCTCGCGCTGAAGTTGGCGCGGGTTCTGGAAACCAGAGTCGAGGATCTGTTCTATCTGGAGAATCTATGAAACGTTTCAGCATGAAATTGCACACCATGAATCAGCATTTTGGGGGCCGCAAGCCCGATCCACGCAAACTGGCCGCCGACGAAAAACGCCGCAAGGTCATGATTTACAGCGCCGTCTCTGGCGGCAGTGCAGCGGCCTTCATGATGACCATGGCCGCTTTAGCTGCCCTGCATTAAACCGCCTGTCCGGCTGCCCAGCCGGATGACCAGGCCCACTGGAAATTATAGCCGCCCAGCCAGCCTGTGACATCGACGCATTCGCCGATAAAATAGAGGCCGGGGCAAAGCTGGCTCTCCATGGTCTGGGAGGAAAGGGCGCGGGTGTCGATACCGCCCAGGGTCACTTCGGCCGTGCGATAGCCTTCGGTTCCATCCGGGATAAAGGTCCAGCGATTGACGGCATCCGCCAGGGTTTGCAGGGTGGCATTGCCGAGGTCGGCCATGCGGGCTTCGGGGGGCAGATCGTGCCACTCCAGGATGCGATCGGACAGGCGTCGCGGCTGGATTTCCGCCACAACATTGCCGAGCGTCTGTTTCGGGCGATCCTTACGCCGGCTTTGCAGATAATCGAACCCATTCATATCGGGCAGCAGGTCGACCTCGATGGCCTCGCCGGGCTTCCAGTAGGAGGAAATCTGCAAAATTGCCGGCCCCGAAAGGCCGCGATGAGTGAATAAAAAACCATCGGTAAAGCTGGCCTTGCCACAGGCGACTCTGGCCGTCAGCGACACCCCGGAAAGCCCTTCAATGGCCGCCAGTTTTTCACCGCCCAGCGTAAAGGGAACCAAGCCGGCGCGGGTTTCGATAATCTCGTGGCCGAACTGCCGGGCAATACCGTAGGCAAAGCCGGTGGCGCCCATCTTGGGAATGGACAGGCCACCCGTTGCGATCACCAGTTTTTCAGCCGTCAGGTTACCATTCGATGTATCGATTTCAAAACCGGGGCCGGTTTTCGTGACGCCTTCAACCGATATGCCGAGATAGAGTTCGCCACCGGCATCCGCCAGATCATCCAGCAGCATGTCGATAATGTCACCGGCCGAGGTCTCGCAAAACAACTGCCCTTCGGTTTTCTCGAAATAGCGAATGCCGCGTTTGACGACGCGATCGAGAAAATCCCACGGCGTGAACCGCTTCAGCGCCGAGATACAGAAGTGCGGATTTTGTGACAGAAAGTTTTTCGGCGTGGCCTGAAGATGGGTGAAATTGCACCTGCCGCCGCCGGAAATGCGGATCTTTTCCGCCGGCTTTTTCGCATGATCGATCACGGCCACGCGTCGTCCGCGCCGGGCGGCTTCGATACCGCACATCAGGCCGGCGGCGCCCGCGCCTACAATCACCACATCGAATTTTGCTGCTGTCACTTTTTTCTCATAACTTGACTTAAGGTCTGTCTTGCCGGGATCGAAACTTAACCTTAAGGTCACCCGGCTTTCAGCAGACAAAGGAGTCGGCCATGTCCGATCTTGAAACCATTACACAAAAAATCAGCGCCGCCGTCGGGGAAAATTCCGGCCTGGGCAAAATCATCAAGGTCGACTTCGGCGACGCCGGCAAGATCCTCATCAACGGTGCCGCTGTGCCAAACACCGTGACAAATGATGATGGTGAGGCCGACACCACCATCCAGATCGCCATCGACGACCTGATCGCCATGTCCAAGGGCACGCTGGACCCTATGATGGCCTTCATGATGGGCAAGATGAAAATCCAGGGCGACATGAGCGTTGCCCAGAAACTCGCGCCGCTGCTCAAAGGCGCCTGATTGTTACAGAGGCAAGGGGGCAGTGCCCCCTTGCCTTTTTCTTGTCTATCCGGGCCCTTGCGTATTCGGCCCGGCTTTACCGATAACGCGATCCGCCACGAAGGGATTGCTTTGCCGCTCTATATTAAAACTCGACATTGGCCCGTGCCCCGGCACGAACTGAACATCGCCCAGCGGCCAGAGTTTCTTTGTAATTGAGTTGATCAGGTCGGCGTGATTGCCGCGTGGGAAATCCGTCCGGCCGATCGAGCCCTTGAACAGGACATCGCCCACCTGTGCGAATCTTGATGGCGCGTGATAAAAGATCACATGTCCAGGCGTATGTCCGGGACAGTGAATAACCTGCCAGGTCGTCTCCCCTAAAGTCACCGTATCGCCGTCATGCAGCCAGCGGTCGGTCGTGAAACTGCGCATGTCGGGTATGCCGTAGCGTTGACCCATGGATGGTATATTGTCGATCCAGAACTGGTCGTCCTCGTGCGGGCCTTCGATGGGGGTGCCGGTGCGCTCTTTCAGTTCCGCCGCACCGCCGGCATGATCGGCATGGCCATGGGTGATCCAGATTTTCTCCACTGTCAGGCCGCGCCGCTTGATCTCATCCAAGATCGGATCGAGATCGCCGCCGGGATCGATGATCGCGGCCCTGTTGGTTTTCGTACACCAGACCACCGTGCAATTCTGCTGCAACGGCGTGACGGGGGCGACAAACAGTCGGATGAGGGGCTCGGTGGTCATGACTTATGAAATAGGCGAAACAGGCCCTTAAGGCTACCCACCGGTTAAGATAGTTGCAGATTTAATTTTTGTGTGTAGGCTTCATGACAAGACAGGCACTGGGGTGGTCCTTGGAATGACTAGTCGCCTGTTAAAACACATAAAAAGGTGAAAAATGAATCCTTTGCGAATTAAGTCGCTGGATGCGATCCTGGCGACAGCAGAGAAAAAGTCGCTGCATCGATCCCTGGGGCCTGTCCAACTGACCTTGCTGGGTATTGGCGCGGTCATCGGCACCGGTATCTTCGTGCTGACTGCCGCAGCCGCTCAAAAAGCCGGTCCGGGTATGATGATCTCCTTCATCATCGCTGGGGCCGTCTGCGCGGTCGCCGCACTTTGTTATTCCGAACTGGCTTCCATGGTGCCGGTCGCAGGCTCTGCCTATACCTATTCCTACGCGGTCATGGGCGAAATGGTGGCCTGGCTGGTCGGCTGGGCGCTTATTCTGGAATATGCGCTTGGTGCCTCCGCCGTCGCGGTCGGCTGGTCCGGTCATATTGTCGGGTTTCTCGATGACATCGGGATACACATACCGCACGCGTTAACCGTGGGACCGCCCATCTCCATCGGCTTTATCAAAGGGGGCGAAATCGGCGGTGTGCTCAACCTGCCGGCGGTTATCATCACGGGTATTGTCACGCTTTTGCTGGTCATTGGCACGAAGGAAAGCGCCACGGCCAATGCAGTTCTGGTCGCCATCAAGATTGCCGCGTTGCTGTTGTTCATCGTCCTGACCCTGCCGCTGGTCACCGGGCACATGGATAATTTCAGCCCATTCACGCCCCGCGGCTGGGGTAATCCGCTGGACGGCACCGGAACAGGCGTGCTGGGCGCCGCGGCCTCCATCTTCTTCGCCTATGTCGGTTTCGATGCGGTTTCGACCGCCGCCGAGGAAACCAAGAACCCGCAGCGCAACGTGCCGATCGGCCTGATCGCTTCGCTAGGTATCTGCACCATCTTCTATATACTGGTTGCGACGGGCGTAATCGGTTCGTTCGGCGCCCAGCCGCTGGCTGATCCGGCGACGGGCCAATATTTCGCTGACGGCTCGACTGAGCTTTATGCCAGCGCCGCCTGTCAGGCCGCCCATGCGCCGCTCGTTTGCTCCAAAGAAGCCCTGGCCCATGTCTTGCGCGAAGTGAACAGCAATCCATTGTTTGGTAACCTGATCGGCTTGGCCGCGACAATTGCATTGCCGTCGGTCGTGCTGCTGATGATGTTTGGCCAGACGCGCGTCTTCTTCGTTATGGCGCGTGACGGACTGTTGCCGAAGGGCCTGTCAGCCGTTCATACCAAATTCAAGACGCCATGGGTGATCACCCTAGTCACCGGCGTCGTCGTGGCCATTGCCGCGGCTTTCCTGCCGGTCGGTTCACTGGCGGATTATTCAAACGCCGGCACACTGTTCGCTTTCGCGGCTGTCTCGCTGGGCGTCATGATCCTGCGCTTTACGGACAAGACCCGCAATCGTCCGTTCAAGACCCCGCTGCTGTGGATCATCGCCCCGTTGTCGATTTTCGGCTGCGTACTGCTGTTCGTCAGTCTGGGCACGGAATCCAAGCAGGTCTTCTTCGGCTGGACCGCGATTGGCCTCGTTCTCTACTTCGCCTACGGCTTCTGGCACTCGAACGTCCGCAAGGGCATCATCGAGGACCATGAAAACGATGCGGACCTGCCGCCGCCTCCGGGTACGACCTGATCCTAAAAAGGCGCCCCAACGGGCGCCTTTTTTATTGCGTGAAGACCTGCTAGGTGCAGGTCATGCTTCCAGTTGAAGAAATATATGTGCCGCTGAAATCCTGGCTGACGGAAAAGACCACGGCCCTGATAATCGCGCCGCCGGGCGCCGGCAAGACGACTGGCATACCATTGGCCCTGTTGGATTCGGCATGGCTGGACGGTCAGAAAATCATTCTGCTGGAGCCGCGCCGGCTGGCCGCCCGCGCAGCCGCCGCCCGCATGGCTGAAACCCTGGGGGAGGCGGTTGGGCAAACGGTCGGTTTCCGGGTGCGTGGTGAAAGCAAGGTTAGCGGAAAGACGCGCATAGAAGTCGTCACTGAAGGAATTTTCTCGCGTCTGATCCTGAATGATCCATCGCTGGAGGGCATCGGCTGCGTTATCTTTGATGAGTTTCACGAGCGCAGCCTGGATGCCGATCTCGGCCTGGCCTTCGCCCGTGACGCGCAACTCCTCCTGCGTGATGATCTGCGCCTGCTGGTCATGTCGGCGACTCTGGATGGTGATCGGGTGCTGGACCTGCTGCCCGATGCCGAGCGTTTTGAGTCACAAGGCCGAAGTTTTCCTATCGAGATCCATTATCTCGGTCGCAATCAATCGTTGCTGATAGAGCAGGATGTCGCCCGCCATGTGGCGCGATTAGCCACCAAGCTTAAGCCTGAACAGGCCGAAACCATGCTGGTCTTCCTGCCGGGGCAGGGTGAAATTCACCGCGTGGGGCGCTTCCTCGACGAGATCGGTCTGCCTCCGCATATCGACCTTTGCAAGCTTTACGGCGCCATGGATTTCAGGGACCAGACATATACCCTGGCGCGCAATACGCCCGGCCGCCCGAAGATCGTGCTGGCCACCGCCATCGCCGAAACCTCCCTGACACTCGATCGCGTGTCAATGGTTGTCGATTGTGGCCTGTCGCGCCTGGGGCGCTTCGATCCGGCGCGCGGCGTCACCCGCTTCGTCACCGAACGCGTTTCCAGAGCCTCAGCCGACCAGCGCCGTGGCCGGGCCGGCCGAACCCAGGCCGGCGATGCTTATCGCCTGTGGGATGCCGAACAGGATCGCTCACTTATCCCCTTCGCCAAGCCGGAAATCCTGGAAACGGACCTGTCGCAACTGGCGCTTTCCTTGCGGCTGTGGGGTGCCAAATCGACGGAGAGCTTAGCTCTACTGGACCATCCGCCAAAAGCGGCGATGGACGAGGCCGTGAAACTGCTTCAGGCACTGGGTGCATTGGACAATAATGGCGATCTGACATTGCATGGCAAGGCTGTGGCGCAATTACCGATGGCGCCGCGCCTGGCACATATGTTGATCCGCGCGGCGGAAAGTGGTTCGGCCGAGCAGGGCGCTAATCTGGCCGTCCTGCTCTCTGAAAATGGATTGGGTGGCAAATCGACCGATCTCGATGCCAGACTGGAGGCCCTGTCACACGATAAATCGCCGAAAATCCACCAGGCGCGCAGTCTTGCACAGACCTGGGCCCGGCAGGCTCAGGCCCTGACCAAGGCGACGGGAAAGGCTGGTGGCCGTATCCTGTCGCATCATCTGCTGGCGGAATGTTTTCCGGAACGTATCGCCAAGGCGCGGGGTAAGGCTGGTGAGTTCGTTATGGCCAATGGTCGCGGCGTCTATGTCGATGAACATGACCGGTTGGCCCGCGAGCCTTACCTGACGGTCGGCGATCTCGGTGGCGGGACCGGACGCGACCGTGTCCTGCTGGCTGCACCTCTGAGCGAAGCCGAGATACTGAAGCTATTCGATGATCGGCTGGAACGGACGACGGCGTTGGAAAAGGTCAATGGCCGGTTTCGCGCCTTCGATCAGGTTCGACTGGGGAACCTGGTGCTATCGAGTAAGCCGCGCGAATCCATTCCGCCGGAAATGTTGCTTCAGGCGGAATCTGAGGAAATCCGAGAAAAGGGATTGAAAGCCCTAAATATTCCGGAATCTGCGCAGAGCTTCCGCGCGCGTGTCGCCTTCCTGCGCAGTCAGGACGAGACATGGCCGGACCTGTCGGATGAAGCGCTTCTGTCCGGGTTGGCCGACTGGCTGGGGCCCTATGCTGCCGGCAAGTCCATGCTGTCGCTGAATGGCGGCGTCATTTCGCAAGCTCTGCACGCCATGCTCGATTATGACCAGCAGCGGATGCTGGATAAACTGGCGCCGGAAGCCCTGAAGATGCCAACCGGTTCAAATATCCGCATCGATTACGAAGCCGAAGGCGGGCCGCGTCTGGAGGTTCGGGTGCAGGAACTATACGGTACGACCACCCATCCGGTCGTCGGCCCGAACCGGACGCCGATTACGCTTTCCCTGACATCACCGGCGCACCGGCCGATCCAGATCACCAAGGACCTGCCGGCCTTCTGGGACGGCTCGTGGGCTGAGGTGCGCAGCGAGATGAAGGGGCGCTATCCGCGGCACGTCTGGCCGGAAAATCCGCGCGAAGCCGATCCAACCACCCGCGCGAAACCGCGAGGCACCTGATCCTTTCCGCTTCCGGCGCGTATAAGCCGACAAGGAGCCGTCATGATCACTGTTCACCACCTCGATAACTCCCGTTCGCAACGCATTCTGTGGCTGCTGGAAGAACTTGGCCTGCCTTACGAGGTCAAGGCTTACAAACGCGGCAAGGATATGCTGGCGCCGCCGGAACTGAAGGCGGTGCACCGGCTTGGCAAGGCGCCGGTTATCACCGATGGGGCTCTGGTGGTGGCAGAGACCGGCGCAATTATAGACTATATCCTCACGACCTATGGTCATGGCCGGTTGATGCCGGTCATCGGCACCGAAGCAAGGTTTCATTATACATACTGGATGCATCACGCCGAAGGCACCGCCATGACGCCTTTGCTGTTGAAACTGGTGACCAGTGCGATCAGGAACCAGGCGCCGTGGCTGATCAAGCCGGTTGCCAATCGTATCGCCGACAGCATCGATGCCGCACTGGTGGCGCCAAACCTGAAGACAAATATCGATTTCTGGGAAAACACCCTGGCCAAGTCATCCTGGTTCGCCGGCGCCGAATTCAGCGCGGCGGATATTATAATGAGTTTCCCGCTGGAGGCGGCCGCCAGCCGGGCCGGGGCGGGAACAAGGCCGCATATCAGCGCCTGGCTTGAGAAAATTCACGCCCGACCGGCTTATCAGAAGGCGCTGGTACGAGGCGGGCCGTATGCTTATGTCTGATCAGATGGTGATGCAGCCGGCGAAAGCCAGGCCGATAAAGGGCAGAACGACGAGTTTGAGAATCAGCTTTTTCATGATGGCACTCTCTTGAAAGTTCAAGCACGCTACGGTGCGCCCGAGCTATTGTAAATGCAAAAAGGCACCGTTTTTAGTGGTGCCTTACGTGACCGGACATATTCCGACCAGCATATTTAACGGCTGGATGAATAGGTCAGATGGTCGGCGCCGCTGCGGTCGATGATGATGCAGCCGGAGAGGCTGGCCGCGAGAATGGCGACGCAGGCGAGTTTGATGGCGATGGATTTCATGATGTTCCCCAGGGTTGGATTTAGAAGGATTGTGAGCCGCTGACCGTTTCCGCCGGTTTTTCATCAGCCGGCGGCGGGCCATTGTCGGTGTGGTAGGTGTGATCCGGCGATACATACATGATGCAGCCAGTAAGGCTTGCGACCAATGCCGCGGCGCAGGCCAGTTTGATGATAAGGTGTTTCATGGCGGTGTCTTTCGTCGAGACGCCGGATGCGCCCCCTTAAATTCAAATTTAGATTTCGATCTATGATCGGTAAATGAACCGTTTCCACCTTAATTCTATTTAATATTCAGGCGGTAATCGCCCCTTTTTACGCCTGTGCTTCCTTTGCCCAGCGGCTGGCGAGCGGCGTACAGATCAGCAATTGCAGCGGATGATAGATCATGATCGGCAACAGGATCAACCCCAGGCCAGACGCATGACCGGCGAATATAAGCGAGGCCATGGGCACGCCGGTTGCCAGACTCTTTTTGGTGCCGCAGAAAACCACGGCTGAGCGGAAGGCGGGGGCTATGCCGCCAAGATCGCACAGTTTCCATAGAAGCAGCAGCACGCCAAAGAACAGAACAAGCGTGGCCGCGATTACGGACAGCATGACGATTAGATTGGTGGAACTCCAGATATTGAGCGCAAAGGAGTCACAGAACGAGGTGTAGACGAGCAATAATATGGTGCCACGGTCAGCCGTCTGGGCCAGCTTCTTACGGCGATGCAGCCAGGCGCCGATCCAGCGGCGCAAAACCTGACCAATGATCATGGGCAGGACCATCCATTTGAACAGGTCAATAAAAACACCTGCCACATCAAGGTGATGCCCGGAGGTTTTCAACAGGAGACTCATCCACAGGGGCGTGACCACAATGCCGATCAGGCTGGAAATCGTGGCGTTGAAGACGGCCACGGGAACATTGCCTCGCGCTGCCGAGGTCATGGCCACTGATGAGGATACGGTCGATGGCAAGGCGCAGAGATAAAAGAAGCCGAGTTGCAGGTCCGGGCTGATCCAGCGACCGGCGACGGCCAGAAAGACGAGACCTATCACTGGAAAAAGTACAAAGGTCGCCACTTGGATAATCAGGTGTAGCCGCCAGCGCAGGACGCCGTCCTTCAGGGCATGGAAGGAGAGCATTGCGCCGTTCAGGAAGAAGATCAGGGCGATGCCGAGCTTGGTCAGCAGTTCCGGATGCAGAAAGCCGCCATGTACACCCGGCGTTGGGAACAGCGCCGCCAGTATAATGGCCAGAACCATTCCGGTAAGGAAGGCATCAATCCTGACCTTGCCAACTTTCACAGGCCGGCCGCGGCGTAGATCATAATGCCGGTGGCGACGGACAGGTTAAGGCTGTCGGCACGGCCCTTCATCGGGATTTTGACATTGGTGTCGCACGTGGCGGCAATTTCCGGAGTCAGACCGGATTGTTCCGTGCCCATGACGATCAGGGTCGGACGGGCATAAGGCGCCGTGCGATGGTTGTGTGTGGCGGTCAGCAGAGTGCCGACCACCGAACCGGTCCACCGCTTACGATCAGCCAGAAAAGCTTCACGAGTACATTTGAC
Source organism: Asticcacaulis taihuensis (assembly GCF_900100255.1). GTDB lineage: Bacteria > Pseudomonadota > Alphaproteobacteria > Caulobacterales > Caulobacteraceae > Asticcacaulis > Asticcacaulis taihuensis. The sequence continues at coordinate 39,707 of NZ_FMTS01000001.1, forward strand.
CACCGGCAGGGCAAAGATCGAGCCCATAGTGGCACGTACGGTTTCGACTGAGAAGGGGTCAACGCAGTCTCCGATCAGGATAACGCCGCCAATGCCGGCTGCGTCGGCGGTGCGGATGATGGTGCCGAGGTTGCCTGGGTCGCGGATCTGTTCCAGCGCTACCCAGACATCATTTGAAGCAGGATCGATATCGCTCAGGCTTTTGGCAATCTGCGCGAATACCGCAACCACCATCTGCGGATTATCCTTGCGTGAAATCTTTTCAAGAATTTCGCGGGTTACTTCCAGAACTTCACCATCTGACTTAATCGTCTCATCGATGGCGCGCTTCAGGAGTGGATGATAGTCTGTATCCTTTCCGTAAACCAGAATCTGCGGGGCAAAGCCCTGATCGAGGGCGTCGATGATGATCTTCAGACCCTCGGCCAGGAATTGCCCGGTGGCCTCGCGTTCCTTGCGCATATGCAGGGCGCGGATATCCTTGACCGTCTGATTAGTGAGTGAAGTGACTTGCTTAATCACGCATCCACCTCGCAAAGAAGCTGAGACCGATCTCGCGCGGCGCAATATCGGCCGCTTTTATGCCCTTGAGCGGTTTTACGTCCTCTATAAGGGTCAGTTCGCCGTAATCAACGCGTCCCCCCTTGGCCGGGCCCACCGCTTCGGCCACCAGATGCGCCAGGGCCGGGCCAGAGACACGCGCGGCATAGGCGTTCAGCAACAGGAACGACGCCTCATCGCTCAAAAGCTGGGCGCACAGATGGACCATTTCCGGCAGATCCTCAAACAGCCGCCAGACCTCTCCGGTGGGGCCGCGACCGTATTTCGGCGGATCGAGGATAATGCCTTCATATTTCGATCCACGCTTGACCTCGCGCTGAACGTATTTTCGCGCGTCCTCGCAGATCCAGCGGATCGGCGCCTCGCTCAGGCCGGAAAGTGCCGCATTCTCGCGCGCCCAGGCGACGGCCTTCTTGGAGGCATCGACGTGGGTGACGCGTGCGCCGGCTTCGGCGGCCACCAGGCTGGCAACGCCGGTATAACCGAACAGGTTCAGCACGCGCGGGCTGTCGAGTTTCGCCACGGCTTCTTTTTGCCAGGCCCAGTTGGCGGCCTGTTCCGGGAAGAAGGCCAGATGGCGGAAATTGGTGAAGCGGCCATGAAATCTGATCTTGTCCCAGCTCAGTGTCCATTGTTCGGCCGGCTTGCGCGAAAAACGCCAGTTGCCTTCGTCGTCCTCGCCCTGCGGATCGAAAATGGCATCGGCCTTATCCCACAATTGCGGGTATTTCGGCGCCCACCAGCATTGCGGTTCCGGGCGGATGACAAGGTAATCGCCATAGCGCTCCAGCTTCCGGCCGTCGCCGGAATCGACGAGGGCGTAATCAGCCCAGGCTTTGGTGCGCAAGGTGGTCGGGGTATCGGTGATGATCATGCTCAAGGCCATAAGCGCATGGCCCGTCTTCGTAAAGAGGCTGGACGGCAAAAGTTGCGGGCGTATGATCGGTCTTGTCCCAGTGGAAGGGCCGGGTTGCCAGTTGCCAAAGGGCGAAACCGGCGGCGATCGATTGCAGGCACCAGTAAACCGGGGCGCCGCATATGTCGGCCCATGTCACACTCTGGCCGGCGCGACGCGCGGCAATGGCAATCGTGATCATGCCGCTCAAGGTTCCTAACAGGAACAGGGACAGGTCAAATGGTGACAGAATATGCAGGGGATGCGCGGGATCGCTGATCCGCTGCAATTCGGTCAGCAAAAGGGCCATGATCACCATCAGGCTAAAAGGTGCATAGCAGATGGCCGCAGCGACGCTTAAACCGACACCGAGGAACAAGCCCAGCCAGGCGCGTGGTTTCAGGGGCGTATTCAGGCGCGTATGAACCAGCAGGGTCTGCATATAGCCCTTGATCCAGCGGGTCCGTTGCGGAATCCATGCCTGAGTGAAAGCAGGCGGAGTCTCGATGGTGGGAGGAGCAATCAGACTGGTCTTGTAGCCCAGTTGCGCCAGACGCAGACCGAGATCAGCGTCCTCAGTGACATTGAAAGCGTCCCAGCCGCCAACGGTACGCAGGACGTCCGCTTTGAAATGATTGCTGGTACCGCCAAGCGGAAAGGGCAGTCGCAGGCCGTTCAGCGCCGGCAGCAGGACATCGAACTGCACGGCGTATTCAGCCGCGAACTGACGGGGTATGTAGCCGTGTCCGCCCACTGGCCGCAAAGGGGCCTGCAGGCAGGCCAATGCCGGGTCACCCCTTGCAAACGTCCTGGCGGCCTCCCGGAGCTGGTCCGGTTGCGGTTGATCCTCGGCATCATAGATCACGATCAGGTCGCCGCCGGCCTGTTCCAGTGCGTGGTTGAGCGCGCGCGGCTTGGTGCGGGGAAAGCCCGGCGGTACGGCGATGATACGCATATAGTCCGGCAGGTTATGGGCACGGAATGCCGTCAGGGTATCTTCGTCATCCGCTTCCAGGGCAAACAGAATTTCCATCCGGTCGCGGGGATAGTCGAGCGCCTGCATCGCACCCAGAAGCTGCGGGATAATGCCGGCTTCCTTATAAAGGGCGACAATGACGCTGTAGGATGGCAGGTTTTCATTGACCGCCTCGGTCAGGGGATCGGCCGGTACGTTGGCGGCGGGAAAGTTCAGGCAGGCGATCAGGCGCAGCAGTGCATTGCCCATGAAGCAGGCCCAGCCTGTCCAGTACAGGCCCCTAAGCAGGCCGGAGGGCGACCACAGGCATAATCCGCAGAACATCAGCCCGATGATGATAAACAGGCTGAGTTGCTGCCAGGAAAGCCCTGAACGTGCGGAGAAAGATGCCTTCAGAGGGGAGATGGCCGCGGGGCCGCGCCAGGGGGATGACGACCGTGAAAAAACCTGCTTTAAAGCGGCCTGGGAAAATCTGAAATGCGACGTTGCGGCATCCGAGTCTGCGGATAACCACTTATCGGTAAATGTGCGCAAGAGCGCATCGCTTCTTCGATATGGTTTCATTTTGAAACGCCCCCCGAATAGACATAAGGCGCAGGTTTTGGTGCCGAATAAACCAATTGGAAGTAGGCGGTTTGCGAAAAAAATACACGCGTGGGTTTATTTTTTGGGGTGCGTCCGGGGTAATTCTTTGCCTGTGCGCCGTTGCCGCCGTCATATGGGCGGGTCGGTTGCCGCCAAGGATTGTACCGGTGGCGGGGACGCAGCCGCTGAAGGTCGTTTCGCTCGATGGCTGTGCCGACCAATATGTGCTGGCCCTGGTGCCGCGTAGCCAGATATTAGGTCTGTCGGATCGGGCGCGCCTGCCGGATTCCTATTTCCGCGAACGTGCGTCGACGGTGCGGCGTATACAACCTAATCTGGAAACCATCCTGGCACTCAAGCCAGACATAGTGGTGCGGACATGGGGCGGGGACTTGAACCTGATTAAGGCGCTGGAAAGGCATCACATCCGCATCGTAAATGTCAATGACATCACAAACTATGACCAGGCCAAGCCGGAACTTTTTCGCGTCGCCGCCGAACTGGGGCAGGACGCCGGCGCCGGCATAGAGGCCCGCAGGTTCGACCAGGCCATGGCCGCGATCCGGCCGGTGGGCCAGGGCCGAACCGCGCTGTACTACACGCCGGGGGGATATAGCGCTGGTCCGGACACCATGGTTGGTGACATGCTGCAAAGACTGGGTTTCAAACTGGAGACTCAGAATAAGGGGTTCTTCTACCTGTCGCCCGAGGTTCTTCTCAGCATGAAGCCCGATATATTCGCCCTGGCCTTTTATGATGACCATTACGCCATGCGGCGGGTGCCGGGGCGGAATCCACTGGTGCGGGCGAAAATCGCGGCGTCGCCCAATTTCACCCTGCCGCGGCAATCGGTAAGCTGTTCGGGTTGGTATACGGCCTATGACCTCAGCGAACTGTCGCAATCGCCACTGACGGGCAGCGGCGGGCTTAAGGCGGTGCCGCAATGACGCTTTCGCTCCGTAGTCTATCTCTGGCGCTTGGCATGGCGATTGTCGGTCTGCTGATTGTCCTGATGCTCTTCGGCGATGTGGCCATGAGCGGCGACATGTGGTTCGATGCGTTCTTCCGCTGGAACTCATTGCCGGCGGAAATCATCTGGGGCATCCGCTTGCCGCGCAATCTGGCAGGTGTCGGTGTTGGGGCTATGCTCGGCATGAGCGGCGCCCTGATGCAGGGATTGCTGCGCAATCCGCTGGCGGAACCGGGCCTGCTTGGCGTTTCTGCCGGTTCGGGACTTGGGGCGGCGCTGGCGATTGTGTTCGGTCTGGGTTTGACGCCTTTTGCCGTTGAAGGGTTTGCCCTGGCCGGCGCGGTTCTGGTCGCCGTCATTCTGCTGGTTTTCGTTCAGCGCTTTCCACAGCGTCAATCATTGATCTTGTTGGGGGTCGGACTCTCCAGCCTGTGCGGCGCCCTGATGGCACTGGTCTTCAACCTGTCACCATCGCCGGTCACCACGTCCGAAATGCTGAGCTGGATGATGGGTTCGGTGCAGAACCGAAGCTGGTACGATGTGCTGATGTGCCTCATCGGTCTGGCGGTTGTATCCGGCCTTTCCTTACGCCTCGGTAAGGGATTGCGTTTCCTGACCCTGGGGGAGGAAACCGCGCGTTCCATGGGAATTGATATGACCCGCCTGACCCAGGTGATTGTCATCGGCTCATCGCTCCTAGCAGGGCTTTCGGTATCAGTGGCGGGCGTAATCGGTTTTGTCGGCCTGGCGGCGCCGCACTTCGTTCGCGCCTTTGGCATCAAGGATCCGTTTACGCTTATCTGGCCGTCAGCCCTGACCGGCGGATTGATGGTGCTTGTGTCGGACGGCCTTATCCGCCTGCTGCCGCCCACGGCCGATGTCCACCTCGGTGTCCTGACCTCGCTGGTCGGAGCGCCGCTTTTCGCCATACTGGCCTATAAGAGCGCCAGAAGCTGGATGCAGGACTGATTTACTTGGCGCGCTTTTTACTCCAAAAAGTGCGGACACTTTTTGGAAAGCGCTTATGCCGAACCTCCGTCTCCAGTCTGTCAGCATAAAACTCGGGCGTGACATCGTGGTTCATGAGGTGTCGGCCGAACTGGCGCCCGGCAGGCTCTACATAATGGTCGGCCCGAACGGCGCCGGCAAGACGACCCTGCTCAAGGCCATGACCAGCCTCATATCCCTGCAGTCGGGTATGATCAGCTACAATGGCCTTGATCTCGCCTTGCAGCGGCCGGGCGTGCGTGCCGAGCACATCGCCTACCTGCCACAGGAACGCAGCATCGCCTGGGATCTGAGCTGTGTCGATGTGGCTGCCCTGGGCGCGCAGCATCTCGAACCTGAACTGGCCCGGCAGAAGGCATTTGCCGAACTTCAGTCCCTGGGGCTGCAGGAGGTTGCCGATCGTGGCGTCTTCAAGCTTTCAGGCGGTCAAAGAGCGCGGGTGTTGCTGGCGCGGGTAATGGCCAGTCCGGCCGATGTTCTGTTGTTGGATGAACCCCTGATCGCGCTTGACCCGGCCTGGCAGAGGCAGGTGCTGATCCGTCTGAAGCAGCGTGCCGAGGCCGGCCAAACCGTGATCCTCAGCCTGCATGACCTGCATCTGGCGGCGCAGTTCGCCGATACCGTCCTCCTGATGGACAAGGGACGGCTGGTGAAGATGGATGTGCCGGAAAAAATATTTGTTCCCAGCCTGTTATCGGAAGTCTTTAATCTGAAAGGCGAGTTGATTGCCGGCGAGGGACAGAAGACTCTCAGGCTGGAGAGCCTGCCGCTCCTTTAATCGCGTTTCTTCTTCGTCGATTTCTTCTTTTTTACAGACTCGGCCTTTTCTTTTTAGCCGCTTTCGCCGTTGTCTTCTTCTTGGCTGGCTCCGCCTTCGCCACCGGGTTAGGGACCGGCCTCATGCTGACGGGCGGGTTTGGCACGGGCGCCATAGTGGTCGGGGCAGGGGCTGTCGCCGTTCCGGTCAGTTGCGCCGCAGCAGCCGCATTGCTCGTTACGCCCTTGTTGTAATCGGCATAGCTGATCGGAGCGTCGGGCGAAGCGACATCGCTGAATTCAGGTCCGGTGAAAGGGCCGATCGGGCCGGGGAAGCCGCGCTGCACATCGGCCATGGCGGTGAGGGGCGCGGTGCCGCCATTCAGGCGGGCGCGATAGACTCGCATGTTTTCCGTCACGCGCATCATATAGTTGCGCGTTTCGGTGAAGGGGTGGCACTCGATGAAGGACAAAGGATCGGCAGTGGCGCCGCGCGGATCGCCACAGGTGTCGATCCAGGTCTGCATCCGGCTGGGGCCGGCATTATAACCGGCGGCGGCCATGATGTAGGAGCCGTCGAACTTATCCACCAGTTCGCCCAGGTGATACTTGCCGAGCGTCATATTGTATTCCGGTTCGTAGAGTGCTGCATCGCCACTGTAGCCGATGCCCAGGCGCCGGGCGACGGCCCTTCCGGTGGAGGGGATCAACTGCATCATGCCGCGGGCATTTGCGCCGGAACGCACGCTGGGATCGAAACTCGATTCCTGCCGGGTAATGGCCAGCACGAAAGCGGGTTCCGGCCCGGACACATTCGGTACGCTGCGTACGGGATAGGCGCGTTCAGGGAGGTAGAAGCCGCGCTGCATGGCCACACGCGCCACCTTCATGGCCATGAGCTGTGAATCGTACTGCCCGACCAGATCGACCAGCAGCGCCTCTTCCTCGGCATTGGGCATGACATCATCAAGATGCAGCACCAGGGCGCGGAACAGGTCCAGTTCGCCGGCCTGACCGAGAAGGCGTGCGGCCTTGATCATTTCGCGGCCCTCGAAACGGGCACGATCGGCGGCACTTGGTACCGGATCTTTGCCGAGCGTGATGGTCTTGATGCCGGCTTTTTCCGCCGCCATCTGGCCATAGAAGGCGTATATGTACTGACCACCTTGTTCGTAATAGCGCTGGGCGAGGGTGGCGTCGGCGTCGATGCCATTAAGCGCCGGATGGTTGCGGGCTTCATAGGCGCGGCCCAGCCAGTAGTTGGCCCGGCCTTGCGTGATCGGCGAGGTGCCGGCGGTGGCCAGGGCCTGGAAGTGGCGGATGGCCGAATCTGTGTCGTTCAACTTAAGGAGTGCCATCCAACCGGCAAAGAACTCCGCTTCGGCCATGCTTTCACCGGGATCGAAGCCCCCGTTGTTCATCGCATCATAGGCAGTGCGATAATTGCGGGCCTTCAGGGCGGCTTTGAAATAGCCAAGGCGAAGGGAATAAAGCTGGCTGGCCGCTTCCGGGCTGGCCGAAGCCTGGGGCAGGTCGGGCAGTAACTGGAAGCCGAGCGTTTCCAGCCCTTTGCCGTTCAGGTATTTGGCGCGGGCAAAGGCGAGCGCGGGATTATGCGGATCGCCGGCCAGCGCCGTCTGATAGAGCCCGTCCGAGGCCGCCGAACCGGTACGCATGGCGATCACGGCATTGGCGACATCAGCGTCATGCTGACCAACATAGGCGGTCATGTCGCGGATCGTCTGGGAATTGGCATTCTGGTAGTTGATTTCCAGGCAAAGCAGGCGCGCCTTGTGGTCGTCCTGATTGAGGTAGGTGCCAAAGGCCTGATAGAAATTCGCCTGGGCGAGGGAATCGAACACCTTAGTCCGCCACCAGCTTTTGGCCAGGGCGCGGGCCTCATCAGTACGCGCCAGGTTGCCATAGGCCGAGATCAGGGCCGTGGCGCCTTCTGTGGTCTGCGGCGGCGCACCCTTGAACCAGTCGACAATCTGCTGCGCCGTCATGCCCGACAGGCCGATCAGCTTTTCGGCGGCGATCTGGCGCTTGGATTCGCGCGGCCAGCCCCACAGGTCACGGCGGGCGGCATCCAGCGCGGCGAAACTGTAGATATTGCCGTCATTATTGATGATAGTCCAGGTGACGATCTTGCGTGCTACTGGATTGCTCAGGCCTGCGGCCAGCGAATCGGCCTGGGCGAAATTACGTGACTTGGCCGCGGAAAGCGCCTGCTCCAGCAAATCCATATCGTTGCCACTGAGGCCGGACGGGATATAGGGGCGCGCCGTATCGGTCGGCATAGGCATGGTCGCCTGCGGCACGTCATTCACTTCAGGCGCCGGATCATCCTGGGCAGCCACGGGTTGCAGGGTGCCCAGGGTGAGGGCGCTGACACCGGCGATCAAAAGGGTCTTGCGAATAAAGGGATTGAGCTTACGTATCTGGCGGTCAGTCGGGGTCATAATAATCCTGTCATTGGGCCAAAAGCGGTATGGCCGAACTATAGGCGATAGTTTCTTTTTAGAAAGCCATTGCGGCGAATGCTTTGTGTATCTATGGCTATTTTTATATATTCCCAAGCCACAGATGGCCGAAAAACCACAACTTTCCGTGTTTGCGGTGAGACGAGAGTAGACGAATGACCGATACATCTGCCCAGCCCCTGTTTCGCGGTGTGATTACCGCCCTGGTGACGCCGTTCAAGAATGGCGAGGTGGACTATGCGGCCTTCGAGAAACTGATCGAGCTTCAGATAGCAGCGGGCGTTCATGGCGTCGTGCCGGTCGGCACCACGGGTGAAACCTCGACGCTTTCCATGGAAGAGCACCGCAAGGTGGTCGAATTGTGCGTACGCAAGGTGGGCGGGCGGATCAAGGTGATCGCTGGCGCCGGTTCCAACAATACTGCCGAGACCCTGGAACTGGCGCATCACGCCAAGGCCGTGGGCGCTGATGCTGTTCTGGTAGTCGCGCCCTATTACAACAAACCCTCTCAGGAAGGTTTGTATCAGCATTTCAAGGCTTTGAACGATTCCGTTCAGATTCCGGTTCTGCTCTATAATGTCCCCGGCCGCACGGTCGTTGACATGAGCAATGACACCATTGCCCGCCTGGCGAAGCTGCCCAACATTGTCGGCATCAAGGACGCCACCGGTGACCTGGAGCGTATCAGCCAGCAGCGCCTGCTGATCGATGGCGACTTCTCCTACATTTCTGGCGATGACCCGACTCTGCTGGGTTATCTGGCGCATGGTGGCCACGGCGTGATCTCGGTGACCTCTAATGTGGCGCCGGCGCAGGTCGTGGCCATGTATGAAGCGGCCGCTCAGGGCGCCTTTGATACCGCCCGTCAGTGGCAGGACAAGCTGATCACCCTGCACAAGGTGCTGTTCGCAGACTCGTCACCGTCGCCGACCAAGTACGCCATGAGCCGGCTGGGCATCTGCACAGATGAGGTGCGTCTGCCGATCGTTGCCTGTTCGCAGGGCGTGCGGCCGCTGGTCGATCAGGCGCTGGCTCTGGCGGGGCTTGAGACAACTGTTCGACAATTAAGCCGCGATGAAACTATTTCATTAGTGTTCGAAAAGCTGAAGAATGGTGAAATCATAGATGCCAAGCAATTAGAGCTTGCAGGAGCATCTGAATATGACATTCGTGGTGGAGTCGATGCTGCTCGTCGTCAAAACATGAATGTTGTTAGTTTGGGTCATAGCACCTTTAAATGGCAACTTCAGCCCGGTATTTACGAAGAGTAGAAGTCGTTGGCAGAAAAAGATCAGTCCAATTACAAGACGATCGCCGATAACCGGCGGGCGCGATTTGATTATTTCCTTGAGCAGAATACCGAGGCCGGCATTGCTCTTACCGGCACGGAGGTGAAGTCCCTGCGCTCCGGCCGGGCCAATATCGCGGAATCCTATGTCAGTATCGAGAATGGCGACGAACTGTGCCTGATCAATGCCGATATCCCGCCCTATGGCCATGCCAACCGCTTCAACCACGAGCCGCGCCGGCCGCGCAAGCTGCTGCTGCACCGCAAGGAAATCCACCGGTTCATGATCGCCATCCAGCGCGAGGGCATGACGATCATCCCGACCCGGCTCTATTTCAATGACAAGGGCATGGTGAAACTGGAGATTGCACTCGCCAAGGGCAAGAAGAATCATGACAAGCGTGAAGCCACCGCTGAACGCGACTGGGCGCGAGATAAAGCGCGTCTGATGCGGGATAAGGGTTAAAGGACTCCCGGAAAAGCGCCGCCATCGATCAGCAGGCTCTGACCGGTGATATAGCCTGCCTGGGCCGAGCACAGAAAGGCGCAAGCCGCACCGAATTCATCCGGCTCACCGAAACGTCTGGCCGGAATGGTCTGGCGGCGTTCATCGCGGATGATTTCAATATCGACGCCACGCTGTTCGGCATTGCGTTTCTGGCCCGATTGCAGCCGATGGGTGTCGAATGTCCCCGGCAACAGGAAATTGATGGTGACATTGGCATGGGCCACGCTACGCGCCACGCCGGCCAGGAAGCCGGTCAGGCCGAGGCGCGCGCCGCTCGACAGATCCAGCCCGTTCAGCGGCATTTTCACCGAGCCGGAGGTGATATTGACAATGCGGCCGAAGCGCCGTTCGACCATGCCGTCGATCACCCGCTGCACCAGTTCGATTGGCGTTACCATATTGCCGGTCAGTCCTTCCAGCATGGCGGTGCGGTCGATCTGGCGGAAATCACGATAGGGCGGGCCGCCATTGTTGTTGACCAGTATATCGACTTGCGGCACGGCGGCGATCAGGGCATCTTGCGTCTCCGCCAGACTGACATCGCCGGCTACCGGAATGACCTGCGCGCCTGTCAGCTCGCGTATTTCTGCCGCCGCGGCTTCCAGCTTTTCCGCATCGCGGCCATTGATGACCACTGTGCAGCCGGCGTGGGCCAGTTCGATGGCGCAGGCTTTTCCCAGCCCGTCGCTTGAGGCGCAGACAATGGCATAACGCCCCCTTATTCCCAGATCCATGAATTACGCCTTATGCTCCGAAATCGACAGCAGATTGCCGTCCGGGTCCTTGAACCATGCCACCTTGTCGCCACCCGGCGCCGTCCATACGCCATGTGGTGTCTGCGCTGCGCCGAGCCAGTCATAGAGCTCGAACTTGATATCAAGCGCGGTCATAGCGAACACCTTGTCGTCGATATTGGTCACCTGAAAGCCGAAAACCGTATAGGGTGCGACATGTAGCTGTGGCGGTTTGGTCAGAGGGATGAGTGTCGAGCCGGAACGCAGAACAAGGGCGTATTCATCGCGGCTGAAAACGGTCAGGCCCAGAATGCCTTCATAAAAGGCGCGGGCCTGATCGAAATCGCTGACGGCCAGAAATCCCATCGGCGTGGCGTCACGCAAGGGCAGCGGGCCGGCCGGTGCGGATTTGGTCAGATTAAGTCCGAGCATGGCATGGACTCCGCAAATCATACCGCGTCAGCATGACGGCACCCGGCATAAAAAATCAAACCGGAAGCTAAAGCACTTTCCGAAAAGTGTGACGCACTTTTCGGATTAAAAAGTGCGTAGAAGCAAAAAATTAGAGCGCCGATCTGATCCAATCAGATCGGAAAACGCTCTATACGGTCTCGTCGTAATCTTCCTCGGCACCCAGGAATTTTGGCGGGTTGTGGCTGGAGCGCGGGCGGCCGACGACATTGGCCAGGTCTGCGAGATCGACGAAGGTATCGGCCTGGCGGCGCAGTTCATCGGACGTCATGGACGGCTGTGACTTGACGGTCGACACCACGGTGACGCGGGCGCCCTTGCGCTGGACGGATTCGAGCAGGCGGCGGAAATCACCGTCGCCGGAGAACAACACCAGATGATCGGCGTGTTCGGCCATTTCCATCATGTCGCAGGCGATTTCGATATCCATGTCGCCGCGCCAGCGCTTGCGGCCCTGACTGTCGGTATATTCCCTGGCGGTCTTGGTGATCAGGTGGAAGCCGTTGTAATCGAGCCAGTCGACCAGCGGCCGAATCGGCGAGTAATCGTCGCCCTCGACCAGAGCGGTGTAATAATAGGCGCGGATCAGGATACCGCGTTTGCGGAATTCATCGAGTAGCTTGCGATAGTCGATGTCGAAATTCAGCGCCTTGGCGGCTGAATAGAGGTTGGCACCGTCAATAAAAAGCGCGATACGGTCGGTCGGATAAAAGCTCATGGCTATACGCTATCCTGAAAATGTGCAGTTAAAATGGCAGGCGAAGATAAGAATATGTCCGTTTTTATTGCCTACGGTTCCAACCTGTTGTCTGGTCCGGTGACTGCATCGCAAGCTTTCAGCGAGGTTGTCAAGAACTTGCAGGCGCGGGGACTGATTGTGAACAGGATTTCACGCCTGTGGTCTTCAAAGGCCTGGCCAAATCCAGACGATCCAACCTATGTCAATGCTGTCCTGCAGGTTGAAGCGAACTTGCAACCTGCTGAATTGCTGTTGCTTTTGCATGACCTGGAGCGCGAGGCCGGGCGTGTGCGCGATGGACGCCTCAATGCACCGCGCGTGCTTGACCTTGACCTTATTGCTTATGGCGAACTCATTATGAGTGGCGAAAACGGCCCGATCCTGCCGCACCCGCGCGCCGCCGAGAGGGCCTTCGTCATGGGGCCGCTGGCGGAGATTGCGCCAGACTGGGTGCATCCGCAATTAAAGCAGACGGCGGCTGAGCTTTTTAAGGCGGCTACAGTCGGCACAGACGCCTATCCTTTGGATACGGCTGCTTCCTGACGCGTGGCGCGCTGATCGATCCAGACATAGAGGCCGACCCCCGTAAGCACCAACAGGGTGCCGGAGATATCGGCCAGGCTGATGTGCTGGCCGAGGATTAGGCCGCTTAGCACCAGCGTAAAGATCGGATTGATAAAGCTGATAATGGCGTTGGCCTGCGAGGATATCCGGCTCAGGGCGAAATTGGTCAGGTAGCTCGGCAGGACCGTGGCGCCGATGGCCAGACCGATCACCAGGGTGAGCAGGGGCGGGGTCATATGGATATCGCTCACCTTATGGACGATGAGGAAATGGATGCCGGTGGCCAGAGCCGCGCCACTCATGGCCCAGGATGTGAAGAGTGATGGCCCCATGCGTCTGATCAATGGCTTGGCCAGCAGAAGGTAGAGCGCGAAAGCGACGGAAGAGACTGTACACCACAGCACACCGCTGATCACGGCCGAGCCCTGGGTGCGCAGGTCGGTCAGGAAGACCAGCCCCAGGCCGATATAGCTGATGACGAAGGCCCAGACCGCCTTCAGGCGCATGGGTTGTTTGAAAAACAGGGCGCCGAACAGGATAACAAATAGCGGATACGTGAAAAGGATCAGGCGCTCGAATTGCGGTGACAAGGTGGTCAGGCTCTCGAAGTCGGTATAGCTGGCCACCCAGTAGCCGAGGGCACCGACGCCCAGCGTGCGCAGGTAAAGGCCGGGATTGCGATCGATCGGCGGCAGGTCATGCGTGCCTTTCGCCTTGCCGCGGAGGAAGGTGATGAGCCCGAACAGGATGAAAAACGGTGTCGCCACGGAAAGCCGCAGCGCCATCAGGGCCGAGGCATCGACCTGATAATTATAGGCCAGTTTGATCCAGATGCCCTTGCTGGCGAAGAGAAACGCGCCCAGCATGGCGAGAATGTACCCGCCCCAGGTCAGGAACCACGGCGTGGAAAGTGGGGATTTCTTTTCAGAAGGTTCAGACATTTCAGGGCCTTTGTGGGCGCCTGTTGAAATCATGCGCCCCGGAGTTCGGGAAGGGGCGCGGATCGGACGATCTTACGCCTTGGGTTTCTTGCGCGAAATGAGGCGCACGGACTTGCACGCCCAAATAAGCTTGGACATGATATCGAAGTGCGTCAGCGCGAAGGAATTGGCGAAATTAGTGATCATGAGCGGGCACTTAAGGGGTTTGATGATACTAAGCAATCGCAAAAAACGGTTTCCGATGTCACGTTCGGTTACGTTCTGTTTGACCCTGAGTGTTTTGACCCTGAGCGCTTTGGCCCTGAGTGTTCTGGCGGCGCCGGTTCTGGCCAGGCCGGCCATTATTTCCGGTATGGCCTATGTCATTGACGGTGATACGCTTGTAATTCGCAAACGGCATATCCGCCTTTTCGGTATTGATGCTTTTGAGCGCAATCAGACCTGCGGGCGGTTTCGCTGTGGCACCGAGGCGCGAAAGGCATTGCGCGACCTGACAAAGGGCCGGACGCTAACCTGCGAGACGAAGGCAATTGATACCTACGGCAGGACTGTGGCGGCTTGCAAAACATCTGACGGCCGTGATGTGGGGGGCGAAATGGTTCGGCGTGGCCTTGCGGTCGCTTATCGTAGTTTCTCTACACAATATCTCGGTGACGAATCCTATGCGAAATCTCACCATCTTGGCGCCTGGGGCTATGGTTTTGAAAGTCCGCTGCAATACCGCCGGAAAGAGCGCTGAAACTATGGCAATATGTTGATAAAGCTGCGTTATTACAAATGCTTGCGAAATTTGCCTTTATTTTGCCGCATTTTTCTCCAAACGTGATATATGGGTGCTAAAGGCGGGTGAGTGGGTGTAAAATACACCTGGCTTCTGACATTGCAGGCTGCGCTGCCCCTTTCAATCTAACCATTTGAAGGTAGCAGGGAAGCGTACGCGCGTGGTCAGCTCCGTTTATTCGTCATACAGTGTCAGCCAGATCGCCGCCCTAACGCCGGCCACTGTCCGGTCGATGACGGCGACGGATATCGCCTCCCTGTCAGGTACGCAGATTTCGGCCTTTGGCGTCGAGGTCATCCAGGCGCTGAACGCCACACAACTGGCCGCCATTTCCACCACCCAGATGAAGGCGCTGACGACGACCCAGATCGCCGCCTTCACTGCCAGCCAGATGACCTTTTCCGGCAAGCAGTTGTCGGTATTGCTCGAAGCCCAGATGGAAGCCTTCGGCGTTGAGGAAATCGCCGCCCTGACCACACAGCAGATCCAGGGGCTGACGGCGACGGATATCGGCGAGTTCTCGACCCAGCAGTTCTCGGTCCTGTCCCCCGCCCAGATTTCGGTCCTTTCGACCCTGCAGATCAAGGGCATGGATGCGGACCAGCTTGGTATTCTGACGACGACCCAACTCGCCGCCTTTTCCCCGACGCAACTTTCGGGGCTGAGTTCAACCCAGATGAAGGCGCTACCGGCAACGATCATCGACGCCATGACGACGACGCAATTGTCCGGCCTGACCTCCACCCAGATCAACTGGATGGGGGCGACTGGCCTGGGCGCGCTCGATGCCAGCGATTTCGCCAGCCTTTCGGCCACCCAGATCCAGGGTATGACCACCACCGAGGTGCAGTCCCTGACGACGGCGCAACTGAACGCCCTGACCTCCACGCAACTGGCCGCCCTGAACTCAACCCAGATCCGGGCACTGACGGCGGATGAGCTAAATGGCCTGAACGCCGGCCAACTCAGCGGCCTGACCTCGACCCAGGCCTATTACCTCCAATCCACTCAGTTAAGCCAACTCACGACGACCTTTATCGGCAACCTGAATGAAACCCAGTGGACGGCGCTTTCGGCCACGGCGCTCCGGGGCTTGAGCAACGACCAGATTGAGAGCCTGAGCGCCAGCCGGGTCAGCCAGATGACGGCGACCCAAGTCAAGGGACTGACCGAAACGCAGATCGACGCCTTGTCCCCGGTTCAGGCGGCGGGCCTGACAGAGACTCAGGTTTCAGCTTTCAACACCACACAGATAAAGGGGCTGGATACGTCCTTCCTGACCGGCCTGTCGGCGACGCAGGTCGGCGCCCTGACATCGGCCCAGTTGAACGCCCTGACCGACCAGCAGGTCTACAGCCTCACCGAAACCGAGCTTGGCCTGTTGCGTACCGACCAGATTAAGGGGTTGAGCCTGACGGCCATGCAATCGCTCAGCACAACTCAGGTTCTGGCGCTGGGGTCTACGCAGCTCAATGCACTCAGCGTGACGCAGATCAAGGGTTTGACGGCGGACGACATTGGCGTCCTGACCGTTACGCAATTGTCAGGCATCAGTTCCACCCAGATTGCCGGCCTGACGACCACTCAGGTTAGCGCCCTGAGCCCGGACCAGATCGGTAACCTGACGGTGACCCAGATCAAGGGGCTGACGGCCGCTGGTGTTGGTGTGCTGAACCAGGATCAGCTACAGGCGCTTTCCACCGCCCAGCTCAGCAATCTGACCTCCACCCAGATCGGCGGACTGGGCCAGGATATCATCAGTTCGATCAGCAATACCCAACTGGCGGCAATGACGGCCGGCCAGATATCGGCCCTGGGGTCAAAGGCGTTGCAGGGGCTGACGGCGGATCAGATCGGCAGCCTGAACACCACGCAGTTGCGCGCCCTGACCGTGACCCAGATCGGTTGTCTCAGCGAAGACCAGATCGCCAGCCTCAGCCTGACACAGATCGCGCTCCTGACGACGACCCAGATCAAGGGGTTGACGGCGACGGATATCGGCACCCTGGCCAATACCCAGGTTAATGCCCTTTCGGCCACGCAGATGGCGGCCCTGACGATTGGCGCCATCAAGGGCTTAAGCGAAGCCCATATCGCCGGCCTGACGACCACGCAGATCAGGGGGCTGCCGACCACCTTGATCGCGGCTTTGACCACAAGCGAGATTTCCCAACTCAGCACTGCGCAACTGGCCGCGCTTGGGATGGATCAGTGGGCGGCCATGACGTCCAGCCAGGTCAGCGCGCTCAGCGAAGACCAGGTGAGCTCACTCACCACCACGGTTCTGCGATCATTATCGACGACACAACTAAAGGGGCTGAATGCCACCGATATCGCCGAACTGAGTAATACGCAGATTGCTGGCCTGTCGGAAACCCAGGTCTCCGGCCTGACGGCCACCCAGGTGGCCAGCCTGTCCTCAGAAGACCTTTCGGCATTTACCGCCTCGCAACTGGCGGCCCTGACAACGACACAGATGAAGGCCCTGAGTGCGGATCAGATCGCTTCGCTCAATCCGTCGGATCTGGGGCGCTTCAGTGCGTCCCAGTTAAATAACCTGACCTCGGTGCAGATCAAGGCACTGACCACCGACCAGATATCGCAACTGACAACCACCCAGATATCGGCGCTTTCGACCACCGGCCTGAGCGGACTTAAAGATACCCAGGTCGCGGCGCTGAGTTCGACCCAGCTCAATGTCCTGACGACAAAGCAGATCGTGGCCCTGACCACGACGGCGGCCGCCAGCCTGACCCCTGATCAGGTGGCAGGTCTCAGTACCACCCTGTTACGGGCAATGAGCACTACCCAGATCGGCGCACTCTCCAATGACGAAATCGCCGCGCTGACCGCATCGCAAATAACGGCCCTGGTCACCAGCCAGATCAAGGGGATGACGGCGACCCAGCTTGGCGCCATCAACGATACACAACTGGCGGCCCTGACGTCTACCCAGATGACTGTTCTGACGGCGACGCAACTGGCCGGTCTCAGCTCGGACAAGATTTCCGAACTGACCGCAAGCCAGCTTTTGAGTCTGAGCAGTGCCGCTATCGCCGGTCTCAGCGGCGGAAATCTGTCAGGACTGACCACAAGCCAGATGGCGCTGCTATCAACCACCCAGGTCAAGGCGCTGAGCGCCTCCGGTCTGTCCGGCCTCACGACCGAGCAGATCACGGCGCTCAGCACGACCCAGATCCGCTATATCAATACGGCGGCGGTCAAGGGACTGACGGGCGAACAACTCGATGCCTTCGATACCTCTACCCTGCAATCCCTGACGACCACCCAGATCAGGAGCCTGAACCCGACCCAGATCGCTGAACTCAATCCGGACGACCTGGCGAGCCTGACGACCACCCAGCTTCGTAGCCTGACCATCACGGAGGCCGGTGCGCTGACGGATGATCAGGTCTCGGCCCTTAGCATAACCCAGGTCGGCAGCCTGGCCACCTCGCAGATCATGGGATTGACCGCTACGGCGATCGGCGGTTTGTCGGAAACGCAGATGGCGGCCTTAAGCACCAGCCAGATAGCGGCGCTTTCCAAGGGCGGAATGGGCGGCCTCAGCAATACGCAGATATCCAGTCTGACGGCGACCCAGATGGCGGTATTCAGCGCTGCCCAGATCGCCGCCATGAGCGCCGACCAGGTGGCCGGTCTTTCCACCACCGCCCTGTCATCGTTGAGCCGGACGCAGCTTGGCGCCCTGACCTCCACTCAGATGCAGGCACTGACCAATGACCAGATCGCCAGCCTGACCACCACCCAGATCAATGCGTTTTCCGCCACGGCGATCAGTGGCTTGAGCGGGGCGCAGGTATCGGCGCTGACAGCGGATCAACTGGCGGCCCTGAGTACCCGGCAGATTGCCGCCCTGAGCGGCACGGGTATCGAAAGCCTGTCGACAACCCAACTGCAAAGCCTGACCACGACACAGTTCCGGTCACTCACGGCAACGCAGATCGCCCGGTTCAGTGAAGACCAGATCGCTGCGCTGAGCGCTTCGGAAATCGCCGCCATGACAACTGCGCAGATAGCTGCCCTGACAGCGACAGAAGCCGGGGCGCTGCAGCCTGAGCAACTGTCCGCCCTGACATCGACGCAACTTGCGGCCCTGACCGTGACGGCTTTTGGCGGCCTCACGGCTGATCAGATGGCGGAACTGAACACGACGCAGTTGAACGGCCTGGCGGCTCAGCAGATCGCCTCCCTGACCGAGGATGAAATATCCGGACTGACGGTGACGATCCTCAAGGGCATGTCCACGACGCAGATTCGGGGACTGACTGCGACCGGTCTCGCCGCCTTCAGTGCCGATCAACTGGCGGCCTTCAATACCACCCAGATCGGCGCCTTGACCACGACGGCGCTGGCCGGACTGAACGACAGCCAGGTAGACGCCCTGAGTGATGATCAGTTGAAGGCCCTGACCTCGACCCAGCTTGGTGTTCTGACATCAACGGCACTTGGCGGCCTGACTTCCGGAGATATATCGCTTCTGACCACGACGCAGGTTAAGGGCCTGACGGCGGCGGAAATCGGTTATCTGTCAACGACACAGCTCAAAGGGCTTTCGGCGCTCCAGATGTCCGGGTTGACCACGACCCAACTCAAGGGGCTGACCGCCGACGAGGTCGGAAGCCTGAGCGCGACCCAGATGGCGGCGCTGGACCGGACCCAGGTCGCCAATCTGTCGGAAACGGGCGTCAGTGGGCTGACCTCGACCCAGATATCGAAACTGACCACGACCCAGGTTTCCAGCCTGACCTCGACCCAGATCGGCGCCCTGACCGAAACCCAGGTGAGGGGGCTTTCCACCACCCTGCTGGCTGGCCTGACCTCAACCCATATTTCCGGCCTGACCACGACCGGTATTGCGGCGCTGGAAGAGAGCCAGGTCGCCAGCCTGACGACCAGCCAGGTCGCCAGCCTCAGCCTGACAGCCCTCGGCACCCTGTCATCGACACAGGTGGACGAACTGACCGCTACCCAGTTGCACGCCCTGAGCTCCACCCAGCTCGGCGGGCTGTCGGAGACCGGCATAACTGGCTTGTCCGTGACAGATTTCGCCACCCTGACCACAACCCAAATCAAGGGACTGACCGGTAGCCTCATCGCGGCCCTGACCACAACGCAGGTGGCCGGACTATCGACGACGGATATCGCCGTTTTCTCGACGACGCAGATGAGCAGCCTGGCCTCGACCCAACTTGAAGTCCTGACAGCCGGGCAACTGGGCGTGCTGACCTCGACCCAGGTCGGTGCCCTGGCGACGGCCAGCCTCGGCGGGCTGACTTCGGACGGGGTCGCGGCCCTGACCACGACCCAGCTACGCGGGATCAGTTCGACCCAGATAGGTTATCTGAATGAAACTAATATCAAGGGCCTGACCACGACCCAGTTGATGGCGCTCACGACCACACAGATCAAGGGACTGAACGCAACCGAGGTGCAGGCCCTGTCGCAGACACAGCTATCGGCCTTTTCCACGTCGCAGCTTGCTGCGATATCAACCGATGGCATTCAGGGGCTGAACGACGATCAGATCGCCGGCATGACCCTGACGCAACTGATCTCCATGACCTCGACCCAGCTTGGTTCGCTGACCACCAGCCAGGTGGCGGCACTGAATGCCACGCATCTGTCGACCCTGACCACGACCCAGATCCATGGCCTGACGCAGGCACAGATCGGTGCGCTGAACCCGGATGAATTATCCGGCCTGACAACGACAGGGGTGGCGAGCCTCTATACCAGCCAGGTTGCCGGTCTGACCTATACGCAGTTGGGCGCCCTGACGACGACCCAGGTCGGCGCTTTGGCGACAACCCAGATGGCTGCCATTAGTCCGGACGCGATTTCAGGTTTGACGGAAACCCAGATCGGCAATCTGACGACCACGCAGATAGGGGCCCTTGGCGCCACGCAGGTGGCGGCCATGGAAACGGAAGACGTGGCGGATCTGAATGTCACGCAGATCGCCGCTTTCAACAGCACGCAACTGAAAGGCCTGACCACCACCCAGATCGGCAATCTGACGACCACCCAGGTCCAGGGACTGACGACGACCCAGGTTGGCAATCTGACCACCGTGCAGCTCAAAGGGCTGACCACGACGGAGATGGCCGTCCTGACATCATCCCAGCTCCAGGCGCTGACGACAACCCAGATGGCGGCCCTGTCGGTGACGGCGGTCAGCGGCTTCACGGAAACGCAATTGCAGGCCCTGACGACCACGCAACTCAAGGCCCTGACCTCGGTTCAGCTAGGCGCCCTGGCGGCCACCGGCATAGCAGCCCTGACTACAGCGCAACTGGCCGTCCTGACCTCGACGCAAATGTCAGGGCTGACCACAACCGAAACCGCGGCCATTACAACCACGCAACTGGCGTCATTGACATCGACCCAGCTTTCCGGCCTGTCGCCCAACGGCATGGCCGGGCTGACGGCGGAGCTTGTAGCGGCGCTTTCGACGACCCAACTCAAGGGACTGAGCGCCACCCAGCTATCGGGCCTGTCCACGACCTATATAGGCGGCCTGACGTCGGCTCAGATCGGCGCGCTGACCACGACCCAGCTAAAGGGGCTGACGGCCGATCAGATGGGCGCGCTTTCGACCACCGATATCGGCGCCTTCAGCACCAACCAACTGGCCAGTCTGACGACGACGCAACTGACCGGTCTGGTGTCGACCGGGGTCAACGCCCTGTCGACAACCCAACTGGCGGCCTTGAGCTCCGGGCAGATCAGTGGGCTTTCCACGCGTGGCCTGTCCGGACTGACCTCAGGCCAGACGGCCGCGCTGACCACCACCCAAATATCCGGCCTGACCCAGACGCAGATGGGAGCCTTGACCACCACCGTCATCAACGCCCTGACCCAGACGCAGATTTCGCAATTGACGATGGTTCAGTTCGGCTCGCTGTCCGGCACAGGCGTGGCAACCCTGCTCGAAGCGCATATCGATTCGATCACGACGACCCAGATCGCCTCCCTTTCGAACACCGGCATCAGCGGCATGACGGCAACGGAAATGGCGTCGCTGTCGCTCGATCAACTGGGCGCGTTCAATTCAACCCAGATCAGCGCCTTGTCGACCGATGCCATCAGCGGCCTCACCGAAACTCAGATCGAGGCCCTGACCCTGACGCAACTGGCTGGCCTGACCGCGACACAGATCGGATCGCTTTCGGAGGCGGATATTTCCGCCCTGGGCACTACGGAAATTGCTTCTCTCACCACAACGCAACTGGCCGGGTTGGTGCGGATGCAGCTTCGCGCCATGACGACGGCCCAGATCGCAGCGCTCACGACGACGCAGGTCGGCAGCCTGTCGGCGACGCAGCTTTCCAACCTGACGACAAACGAGATTGCCGCTCTGACGGTGACGCAATTCAAGACCTTGTCTTCCAGCCAGTTCGGCGCTCTGACGGTGACGCAGCTTGATTATCTGTCACCGGGCGAGATGGCGGCGATATCCGGCATCCAGATCAGCGGCCTGACGACAACGACGATGTCAGTTCTGGGGATGACCTTCCTGAGCGGGTTGAATACCTATCAGATCGAGGCCCTGACTCCCCAGCAGATCAGCTACCTGACACCCACCCAGATCGGCAGCCTGTCCGCCATCCAGTTGGCGGCCCTGATGGCGGCCCAGGGATAACGAGCGGATAAGCGGGAAAGGGGCCGCCGCATCGTTTTTTTACGCCGTATGATCATTGCCGCACCGGCATTTTATCCGAATGCGCACATGCTGTCCCGGCTGTTCAAAATCAGGAGGGCTATTATGTCTGCAATATTGCCGCCGGACCCCGGTTCAGGTGCGTCCAGCCGGGATAGGTTTCCATGGAGCGCGGTCGTCATCATCGGCTTTTCCATATTCGTCGTCGGGTGGATGATTATGACCGCGGGCACCATGTAGACCGGGGTGATCCTAGAACTGGAAGCGCGTGCGCAGGGACACCGAGGTGTTGGTATATTCCGGCAGTTCCTGGTATTCGGCTTCGATCGAGAAGTAACTGTAGGGATTGTCGGCCGACAAGCGGAAACCAGCCACGGGGCCGCCGCCTTCGATATTGCCGCCCACCAGGGTAAAGCTGTCGCCGCCGGTGAAGTTCGCTACCGTGTCTGGCAGGGTGGCGGATATGTTTTGCTTGTAACCCACCCACATTTCCGGCTTCAGGAATGATGTCCTGTAACTGAGGTTGAGCAGGGCCGTGGAACTCAGCAAATGCCCGTCACGCGCCCCCACTGTAAGATCGAAATAGTCGCCGCCACCGCTTTCCGTATGGTCATTTTCATGAAGCTGGTAGTAGTCAGCCAGGACTTCAGGCGTGACCGCCCATTTGCCAAGTAGGAAATCGTACGAGGCGCCCGTGCCGGCGCTGACCGAATAACCGTCCCACTTGGCCGTTGCCACATGATCAACGGTCGTGGTCAGGATGTTTCGCGTGCTCTTGAAGGTGTCGTAGCCGGCGCCGGCGTGCAGCCAGGCTTTCAGACCACTGGTGTTGAGGCGCCAGTAGGCGCCGATCGTGAGATCAGAATTGGACATCCCCTCCGCCGCCAGGGCGAAGGTGTCGCGGGGCGAGGCGGAAGTAATGGAGAGATAGGTGCCGACCATCTGGTTGCCATAGACCTGTTTTTCGCGGCCGCCGGCGAAGCTGAAGCCGGTCGATTTGAACCCGGCCGTGTCGCTGTAGGCGCGATTGATGGCGTAGCCATATTCCTGGAGCCAGTACTGCCCGCCATTATTGTCCGGGATCAGGGTCAGGTTGCTTAAGGAGCGATTCAGCGAGGCCGAACCGACAGACAGAGAGATCAGATTTTCACCGGAATAATCTGGCAGGTACTGGTTGTAGACCTGATCAAAGGCGTCCTTGTCGGTAGCCGCCAGCAGGGATGACCGGGCGCCGGAATCCTCGGCCACCACCACCAGAACCGGCATAAGCGCGGCGTACTGGTTGCTGGAATAGCCGGCTTCGCCCTGCGTCTTCAGTCGGAAATTGGCGGTCAGCACTGTATCCGTATCATTCAGCGTCAGGTCGGAATGATAGAGGTAGGGAATATAACCGTCCAGCGTCGAGGTGGTCATGTCTCCCAGGCTGATGCTGGAACCGGTCAGGACCGTGAAACTGGTCGGCGTGCTCAGGATCTTGTCGAGAGTGAGGTACAGCTTGGCGCCGTCATCAAAGGCCACCGCGCCGGAGCCGGACAGGATTGGCACGGTCGGCGTATCTACGGCCAAAGTCAGGGCCATGCTGCTGTCCGAACCGACATGCAGGGTGCTCATCCGGACCGAACTGCCAGCCAGCAGGCCGGCGCTGGCGCCACTGTCGATATCCATGGCGATGTCGCCGGACGAGGTCAGCTTGCCGAGATAGACGGCATCATTGGTCAGGCTGAAGCTGCCAGTGCCCGCGCCGTAATCCACATTGCCGTAGATGTAACCGCCGGAGGACGACAGGGTGTCATTGCCGGAGCCGAACAGGATGTTGCCGTAAATATAAGGCGCGGCGATCGCTTCGTCATCATCGCTGTCGGTCGCGTTGTTGTCTGTCTGGGTGATGGTAACGCCGGTCGTATTGGTGCTCACATCAATGGCAGTGGCCTTGCCGGTGATCGTATCCGTCGTGCCGTCGCCGTCATCATCGCTCGCGGTAATGGTGGCGCTGATCGTGCCGGAATTGCTGATGGAGGTCAAGGTGCCGGAGGTATCAGAAATGGCGGTGGCACTTCCGGTCGAGCCGGAAGACGAGGCGTAGATGCCGGAACTGGCGGCGACATTGATGGCCGGCAGGGTGGCGCCGGACGCGATGCTGACGGCCGTCGCCTCGCCAACATTGGAGACCGTATAGACCGTATTGCCATCTGCATCTTCCGCGGAGGTGAGGTAACGCGTCGTGGTGGCGGTGACGGTGCCGTCGATATCCAGACGCGGGGTCGTGGCACCGCTCAGCAGGGAAATGGCGGTGGCGTTTCCGCCGTAAGAACTGGCGGTGATACTGCCGGCATTGCCTATGCCGTTCTCGATCGTCGTCGGATAGCCCGTGCCGCCGATTTGCAGGGCGGTGGCATTGACGCCGGGATGCACGCCGTAAGCGCCGATGCTTCCACGATTGAGCAATCCGTAATTGACAGAAGGGGGATCGATGGCGGTCGAGGCATAGGTCAGGCCGCCCAGGGTAATGTCGCTGCTGGCAGAACCAATGGCCAGGGCGGGGGCGGAGCCATATTGCGTCAGGCTGGCCGTGGACTGGACCGTATCGGTCAGGCCGTCGCCATCCTCATCTGTATTGCTGTCATCCGTGCTGGTCACGGAAGCCCCAAACAGGACGCCGTTAGCGACATTGCCGGCGATGCTGACCAAAGGGCCAACCTGAAGCAGGTTATTGGCCGGGATCAGGTTTTCATAAACGGCCTGAGTCAGCGCTGAGGTCGAGCTATAGGCCGTGCCGCTGTATGAACCGTCGATGATCAGGTTGCCGCCCAGATCACCTGCAAGCGTGATCGCTGACGCGTTTGCGCCAAGGACGCCAACCGATCCGGACAGATAGACATTGCCGGTAACGCCCTTTTCCAGCGAAATGCCTGTGGAATTATCACCGATCAGCGTCATGGCGCCATCATAGGTGAAGGCGCCTTTGATCTGATTCTCGAAGCGGATGCCGTAAGACTGGTTGCCCTCCACGTCGATGACGGAATCGCTTGTGATATATACGTCGCCAACGAAAGGCGATGCGCCGGTGGAATGGATGCCGTAACGGCCGGTGCCTTCGGCCCAGGGCGCGTCAGTGTAGCCGTCTTCGGTCCCGTCGAGACTTGTGGTATCCGAGGCCGTGTAATCGTCCGTGACCGTGATGTCGCCGGTCAGAACCAGACCCTTGGTACGGTCGGGAAAGTCGGTGATCAGAATGCCGGTCGAGCTCGACTCCGAGCCGGACATGGCGATGCTGCCTTCAAAATCAAGCGAATTGTCGCTGTCCACCGTAATGGCCGTGCCGCTGGTCAGTGTGATTGAGCCATCGGAAGTGACGGTAAGATCGCCAGCTGAACTGGTGACAAGGGGCGTGGTGGTGGCGGTCGAAATCGAGGTTTCGGCAAGTGCCTGCGTGCCAAGCCCTCCGCTGCCGAGAACCAGTCCGAGGGCTGTAGCGGTCAGGAGGCTGTGTTTACGCATGATGTCGGGATTCCAGTTTCGGTAAGGCCATGAAGCCGTGCGAAAATGAAAAATCAGAAGGGCTCTATTAAGTCCGCTTTGATGCAGTCCTGACACTCCGCAACAGGATTGAAATGAAAAGGCGCCCCGCAGGGCGCCGTTTCATGAATATGAACGGTCAGTGATGCGCGTGGCTGTGCGACTTGTTGCCTCTTTTCGGAATGTGCGCCTCATGCATGGCTATGGCGGTCGCCTGCTTGCGGCTGGTGACCTTTTTGCCGCTGCCGCTTTTCAAATCGCCTTTCTTGAATTCGTGCATGACCTTTTCGACCTTCTTTTTCTGGCCGGATGTTTCCTTCGGCATGACTATGCTCCTTTGAAAGCCCGCCCCCGTGAATTAGAAAGCCTGGCGGGTAAAAATGCCATGTGGGCGCAGAGGCGGGCGGCAAAATAGTCATTGGCGAGACAGCCAAAAACAGGCATTCAGTCGGGCATGACTCTGATTCTATACGGCATACCGAACTGCGATACGGTGAAGAAGGCGCGCAACTGGCTGATGGCCAATGGCGTCGCGTATGAATTCCATGATTACAAGAAGGCCGGCATCGATGCCGCGCATCTCAAGGCATGGTCGGGAAAGCTGGGCTGGGAAAAGGTACTCAATCGCGCCAGCAGCACCTTCAAGGGGCTGCCCGATGACGCGAAGCAGGGGCTGGACGAGGCAAAGGCCATAACGCTGATGATGGCCCAGCCGTCGATGATCAAGCGGCCGATTTTCGAGAAAGACGGACAGGTTATTTCCGGGTTCAAGCCGGACAGCGCGGAACTCAAGGCCCTGCTTATCTGACGCGCGTCCAGGTTTCGGAGCGGCAGATGCGGTCACCGAGCAGGCACTCACGGCTGTAAAGGGTGGTGCCCTTAAGGTTAAGCGTTGCCGCGTATGTCTTGCCTTCCCTTGGGCTGTAAGCCTTGCCCTTCCAGTTATTGGCGCCATCGGGGATCAGGTCGTAAAATACCTTGTCCCCGATGCGGGCTTTCGTTTTGACGGCTGGACTGAGCCAGGCGATCGTACCGCACACCCCCACGGACTGGCCACCGGCGCAGGGCGCAAAAGCGATTTGTGCCTGACCGTTTGAGCGTTGCCAGTGACCGGACAGATCCGCCGCCAGTACCGTGCCCGGAATGGACAGCGAAAATGCCAGCAGAAGTGATAATGATAAACGCATAGCATGCCCAACCTTTGACGCCAGTATAGGCGTTGTTTATCTCAACTTCAGTTAAAAATCAGTCGATCGTTTCATGAGCGCCGGCGTCGCCATGTCGCCAGTAACCCGACGCCTTGATCCATGACGGGTTGACGCCGTGATCATCGATCAATTGTTGACGGATAAGTTTGGCCTGTGTGCTTTCGCACGCCACCCAGGCATGGACAATACCTTGCGGCAGGTGCATGGCCTTGAGCGCGTCATTGAGACAGTTGGCGTGGCTACCCTGGCGATAGATCCAATGGACATGGACTTCCGCCCCTGTCTCAAAAGATACGCGGTCTTCCAGTCCATCCACTTCGGCCACTACGCAGACCTTCGTGCCTTCCGGTAGTTCTTCCAGCCGTCGCGCGATGGCGGGGAGGGCGGTGTCGTCGCCGATCAATACGTAATGGTTAAAGGTGGGTGAAATCAACATTGATCCTCGTGGCCCGCCGATATTGAGAATGTCGCCGATCCTTGCATTCGTGGCCCAGGTGGTGGCCGGCCCGGCCTCATGCAGCGCAAACTCGATATCAAGAGTCTGCCCGTCAAACCGGCGCAGCGTGTAGTCGCGCATGATGGGCTTGGGCCCATCACCTGGCGGCAGTCCCGGCTCCGGAAGGATCAGGATGCCTGTATCCGGATCAGGAAAGAACAGTTTGATATGGTCATCGAAACCCAGGCTCTGAAAGCCGGTGAAGTCGCCGGCAAGCGTGATGCGCCGCAGGTGAGGCGTAACCGCCTTCACCTGCGTGACGGTCAGTTCACGGCGGCGGGTTTCATAACGGACGCGGGTAACCGAACGCCCATCGGTCAGCGCATCCATGGTTACAGTCTTTCGATCTTCTTGGCGGTTTCATCGATCAGATCGACCACCGCCTCGATCTCGGCCTTGTTCATCGGTCGCATTCCGCGTGCCCGCAGGGCAGCCTTGAGATTGGCCATGGCGCGGAAGAGCGGGGCATAGTCGCCGTGTTCGCCACGCTGTCCGTCCATCATTGAGAATAGCTGATCGACCTGCTCGGCTTTTTCCGCCAGATGGGCGATGCCGGCTTCTGTAATGGTCGCGGACTTGCGGCCGTCTTCATTGGGGGCAATGGTGATGAAGCCTTCATCTTCCAGCCAGCTCAGGGTAGGGTAGATGACGCCGGGCGAGGGGCTGTAGGCGCCGTTGAAGCGGTCCTCGATGGCCTTGATCAGTTCGTAACCGTGGCTGGGCTTTTCGCTGATGAGTTTGAGCAGTACCAGCCGAAGACCGCCGTGACCAAAGCCACGCCCATCCCTGCCGCCACGCATCCGATCGAAAGCGCGTTCAAAACCTTCGCGGCCGCGACCGCCAAGACCGCCGCCGAAACCGGCGCCAAAACCACGATGACCGGGGCCGCCAAAGCCGTCCCGATGGCTGAAATTACGGTCAGCGCAAGCGCCCTGTCCGCGACGGTGAAAAAAAATGCCTCGCATATGAGGTCTCCTTTGTTATATATAGTGCGTAACTCGATATATCGAAATTGCAGATTCTTTAAATCTATGAGTGCGTCGCTTTCGATGCAAATTAGATATAACGAAATATGATCGAATGCAAGTGTGGGTGCGAAATTATTTGATTACGAAAACTTAATGCGACTCTCTGCATCCAAAAGGTGTGTGTCGCGCCTCCTATTATTCAAAGGGCGCTATTGGCGTCCCGAAGTCAAAAGGAGTGTTTAAATGGATATGGACAGCTTAACCGGTATTCTGGCCGTTGTTCTGGCGCTCAGCATGCCTGTCGCTATTGTCGCCATCGTCTTCTATTTCCGTCACAAAGGGCGGACGGAGGTGCAGAAGACCCTGCGCATGGCGATCGAGAAGGGAACCGACCTGCCGCCGGAATTTCTCGAAAACCTCAAAAACATGCAGGCTCGCAAAACGCCTGCCAATGACATCCGTTCCGGCCTTATCCTGATTGCGATTGCCTTGGGCCTGGTTGCGCTCGACCTGGCCAATCACAGCTTCATCCTAGGCAAGTTGTCTGGTGTCGCTGCCATTCCTGGCTTTATCGGGGTTGCCTTGCTGATTCTCGGCATTATCGGCAATCGCAAGAAATAAAACTCTCGCGGCAACCCGGAGCAAACTCAAACATGGGCCTGGCAAGTGAAAAGCCTGACCTGACGCGGCAGTCCGATGTCGATCTCGTGCGCCTGTGCCTGGGCGGCGATAAGTCGGCCTTCGCCCAACTGGTGCGTCGCCACGGCAGCCTGCTGCGGACCCATATCCGACGCATGGGCGCGCAAGGGCCGGATGCCGACGACATGGCGCAGGAAGCCTTCATGAGTGCCTATGAGCATTTATCGGAGTTCCGTTTTGACGGTGCCTTTGTTGGCTGGCTTAAACGGATCGCCTCCCGCCGCTATCTGAAAAAGGTGAGGGCGAATCAAAAATACCTGCTGACTGACGATATGAGCGCTTTTGAACCTGAGCCTGCGGCGAATGAAGGCGAATTCCGCGCCCACAATCTCGATGCGGCTCTAAATCGCCTCAAACCTGTGGAACGGCTGTGCGTGACGCTCAATTTCAGCGGCGACCTGTCACATCAGGAAATCGCCGACGAACTCAAGCTGCCGCTGGGTACGGTCAAAAGCCATATCAAACGCGCGATGGAACAGTTGAAGACCATTCTGAACGCCAAACCTGCTCCCGTACTGGAAACCGGAACATGAGCGATATGAAACTGGAAGACGATGATATGCGCGCTCTGTTCGCGGCAACGCCCGTTTATGAGGATGCGACGGCCTTCGAGGCGCGCGTGATGCGCGGCCTGCGGCTGAAGCTGTGGCTGCGCCAAGGGTTCGTGGCCCTGGCCGGTGTAGTGGGCGGACTTTACGCCCTGGCGCAGTTTGTGCGCGTACCCAACTGGTCCTTCGGTGAAAAAGTCCTGAGTGGCAGCCGGATGGCCCGTGTCGAAACCGACCAGACCTTCCGTGCCGGCGTCGAATTTTTCGACGTCATCGGCAAGAACGCGGTCAATCTGTTCTATTCTTCGGTGCATTATCTCGGCATCATGCAAACGCCGATCTTCTTCTGGGTCAGTTTTTCACTATGTTTAGCGTGTCTGGCGCTGTATTACGCCTACTCCCAAGAAGAAACCATCTAGCTTTTAGATATGCCGGGTAGTTTCAGCGCTAAACGAGAGAGTTACCCTTGAGCAGCCAAACCGCCCACAGCCGA
Source organism: Asticcacaulis taihuensis (assembly GCF_900100255.1). Lineage (GTDB taxonomy): Bacteria > Pseudomonadota > Alphaproteobacteria > Caulobacterales > Caulobacteraceae > Asticcacaulis > Asticcacaulis taihuensis. The sequence continues at coordinate 69,579 of NZ_FMTS01000001.1, forward strand.
ACCAAGCGCCTGACCGCACCTGAGATCCGGGCCCGCAAAGGGAAAATTCCCCTGGTTGTCCTGACCGCCTACACCACGCCGATGGCGCGGATCATGGACCCGCATTGCGATATCCTGCTGGTGGGGGATAGCCTGGGCATGGTGATCCACGGCCTTCCCAATACCATCGGCGTGACCATGGACATGATGATCCTGCACGGGCAGGCCGTCATGCGCGGGGCTGATACGGCGTTCGTCGTCGTCGATATGCCGTTCGGCTCATACGAAGCCGGCGTCGAACAGGCATTTGCCAACGCCGTGCGCCTGCTGAAAGATACCGGCGCGCAAGCGGTGAAGGTGGAAAGCGGCCCGACCGTCGCCGCCACCATCCGCTACCTGACTGAACGCGGTATTCCCGTCATGGGCCATGTCGGCTTGCGCCCGCAGGCGGTCAATGTCGATGGCGGCTTTAAAGCCAAGGGACGCACCGAGGCTGAACGCCTGAAGGTTATCAAGGAAGCTCAGGACAGTGAAGCCGCGGGCGCCTTTTCCATTGTCGTCGAAGGCGTGGCGGCTGATCTGGCGGCGGAGATCACAAAGCTCGTCAGCATTCCGACCATCGGTATCGGCGCGTCTGCGGATTGTGACGGGCAGGTTCTGGTGACCGACGATATGCTGGGCCTGTTCGACTGGACGCCGAAATTTGTCCGCCATTATGCCGATTTGCGCACAGAGATTGGTGCGGCGGTGGAAGCTTATGCGAAAGATGTCAGGGACCGTAGCTTCCCCGCCCCAGAAGAGACATATTTTGCTAAATAAGTAGAGTTAAGAGATTTTTGGGGGAAGGCTCACGGCCGCGCCGCTGTATCCGGTTGCGTTCACCCGTGCCAAAGGTTAGGTTCGCGCCGAATTGGAGCGCCTGACGGGCATTCCCCGATGATATGATTGATGAAGGATTCGCCGTGAGCGACATTTTTGACGAAACCGAAGAGAACCTGCGCGCCGACAAGTGGATCGGCATCGTCAAGAAAACCTGGCCTTGGGTGGCCGGCGTGCTGGTTTTGGCTCTGGTGATTGCGCTGGGTGTCTGGGGCTACCAAAGCTGGCAGGCCAGTATTGCGGCCAAGGCGTCTGAATCGTATGGGCAGGCTGTCGAATCGCTCGGCAAGGGCGACAAGGCCGTGGCCAAAACCCAGCTTGAAGCGACAGTAAAGGCCGGCAACGCCACTTACAAGTCACTGGCCCTGCAGCAACTGGCCGGCCTGGCGCTGGAAGACAACAAGACGGCGGAAGCCATTGCCGACCTGGATCAGGCGGCAAAAGCGACGAACAGCGCCCTGATCAGCGATGCCGCCGCTCTCAAGGCTGCCTTGCTAGCCATGGATACCAGCAGCCTGGCCGACACCCAAAAGCGCCTTGAGCCGCTAATGAAGGAAAAGCGTCCCTTTGCCGCCATGGCCAAGGAAGCGCTTGCCATGGCCAAGCTGCAATCCGGTGACGTCAAGGGCGCCCGCAGTGATCTGCAGGTGCTTTCCGTCACGCTCGGTACGCCGGATGGCGTCAAGCAACGCGCTGCTGCCTTTGTTGCCGCCATCGATTCCGGTGCCATCGGCACGGCCCAGGCCATGATCAAGCTGCCGGAAGCGCCCATGCCGGTCATGCCGCAAATGCCCGTGCCGCAAGAGGCACAGGCACCGGCGCAATAAGCTAAGGGCCAGGCGTCCGCCGGTCTCAGTCAGAATTCTTGTTATGGAAACCCCGCATATGAGCTTGTCGATGGTTGATTTTAAAGGTGTCAAGCGCAGTGGCGCCAGCCTGGTGGTTCTGGCGGTGGTTGCGGCTATAGGCTTGAGCGGCTGCGCCACGGCGAGCAAGCTGAACCCGTTCAAGGATCGCAATAGTGATCAGGGAGCGGTTGCCTCGCAGGGGCAGCGTATCTCGATCGTGGCCTTCGAACAAAAGCTGCAACCTTCCAAGAGCCTGAAAGGGATCGGTTATTACCTGCCGCCGGCCGCGCCCGTAGCGAACTGGCCGCTGGCAAGCGGACCTGACACCCTGGTGCAGAATGCCGCGGCCGCCAAAGATTTTAAAGTGGCGTGGAGCAAATCTATCGGTACGCCCAGCAAGGGACCAGGCGAGGTTCTGGCCCAGCCGGTTTCCGACGGGCATTTGATCTACACCATGGACGGCGAAGCGCGGGTTTCGGCCCATGACGTGGCGACCGGCAACCAGGTGTGGAGCATCGACCTCAACCCGCACAACAAGCGCGACAAGACGGCCTTCGGCGGCGGCCTGGCGCTGGATAATGGCAAGCTCTACGTCACCTCGGGCTTCCGGTTTGTCGAGGCGCTCGATGCCGCCACCGGCGCGGAAATATGGAAAAAGGTCGTCGATACGCAGCTTCATGCCGCGCCGACCGTCAATGCCAGCTATGTCTTCGCCAGCGATGTCGACAACCAGATTTTTGCCTTTGACCGCAATACCGGCGAAATGGTCTGGACCTATCAGGCCATTGCCGAGCCGGCGCGACTGCTGAAATCATCAGCCCCCGTCGTTTCGGGCGACATCGTCTATGCGCCGTTCTCTTCCGGCGAACTGGTGGCACTGAACGCTGCCACGGGCGATCCGGTCTGGCAGCAGGTTCTGGCGCAATCGAGCCGCACTAATGCCCTGTCGGAAATCCGTGATATTTCCGGTCGTCCGGTGCTCTATAATGGCACCGTCTTCGCCGCCAGCCATTCGGGCGTATTTCAGGCCATGGACGCCAAGACCGGCAATCCGGCATGGAAGGTCGATACCGACAGCATCAACTCGCCCTGGGTGGCCGGTGACGTTGTTTTCCTGGTCAGCCTGCAGGGCGAACTGATCTGTGTCAGCCGCGAAAGCGGCCAGGTCTACTGGATCAAGGATCTGAATGTCGGCTTCCAGAAGACCAAGAAGGGCTTCTTCGGCATGGGTCGTGAAAAGAAGGTCGGCAAGATTCCGCTCTGGGTGGGGCCTGTTCTGGCTTCTGACCGGTTGGTGATGGTCAATTCCCTGGGAGAAGCGGTGGCCTTCGATCCCAAGACCGGCGATCGCCAGGAAACGATCAAGCTCGGCGGTGCCGGCTTCATTGCGCCGATCGTGGTGGGTGACAAGCTGTTTGTCGTCACCGACGACGCCAAGCTGGTGGCGATCCGGTAATCCGACTAAATGGCGGCTATGCTTTTAAAGTGGCTATTTGAGCGTTTTTCGCTATAAGGCGGCCATGCCTTTAAAAATAGCCATTGTCGGCCGGCCCAATGTCGGCAAATCGACCCTGTTTAACCGCCTCGCGGGCAAGAAGCTGGCCATCGTTGATGACCAGCCCGGTGTCACGCGCGACCGCCGTTACGCCACCGGCCGTATCGGTGATATCGATCTGGAACTGATCGATACCGCCGGTTTTGAAGACCTGAGTGATCACTCCCTGGAGGCGCGGATGCGGCTTCAGACCGAACGCGGCATCGAAGAGGCCGACGTGGCTTTTTTCGTGGTCGATGCCCGCGAAGGCGTGACGCCGCTCGATCGTATCTTCGCCGATATCCTGCGCAAGAAGGACAAGCCGGTTGTCATGATCGCCAACAAGGCCGAGGGGCACCAAGCGGCTGCCACCGCCGAGGAGGCGCGCGTCCTGGGCTTTGGTGAGCCGATCCACCTGTCGGCCGAGCATGGCGAAGGTATGTCCGAACTCTACGAAGCCACCGAAAAGTATCGCCAGATGTTTGAAGGCGACTTCATGGAGGCAGACGATGAGGCGGAGGATGAAGATACCAAGCCGATCCGCATAGCCATTATCGGTCGGCCGAACGCCGGCAAATCGACCCTGATCAACAAGCTGCTGGGCGAGGATCGCCTTCTGACCGGCCCCGAAGCCGGCATTACCCGTGATTCCATCTCTGTGGACTGGGAATATGAAGGCCGTACCATTCGCCTGGTCGATACCGCCGGCCTGCGCCGTAAGGCGCGGGTGCAGGAGAAGCTGGAAAAACTGTCCACCAGCGATACCATCCGCGCCATTACCTTTGCAGAGGTGGTGGTTCTGGTGATGGACGAGGCCAACGCCTTTGAAGTGCAGGATTTGCAGATCGCCGATCTGGTCGAGCGCGAAGGCCGGGCGCTGGTCTATGCTGTATCCAAGTGGGATCTGGTCGAGAATCCCCAGTCGCGGCTGAATGAGATTGTGGAAATATCCGAGCGTATGTTGCCGCAACTGCGTGGCACGCCTCTGGTGACGCTTTCCGGCGCCACCGGCCGGGGGCTGGAACGCCTGATGCCGGCCGTGCTCAAGACCTATCGCAACTGGTCGGCCAAGATCAAGACGCGCGATCTCAACGACTGGCTGGCCCTGGCGATCCAGCGCCATCCGCCGCCCGCCGTCAGTGGCAAGCGGATCAAGCCGAAATACATGGCCCAGACCAAAGGGCGGCCGCCCACGTTTGTGCTGTTCGCGGCGCGCGCCTACGCTATGCCGGATCACTATACGCGCTATCTGATCAATAGTTTACGTGAATCTTTTGATATGCCGGGTGTGCCAATTCGCCTGACTGTGAAGGCCAATTCGACCACCAATCCCTATGATGAAGGGGCTGCGTCCGAAACCTCTGGCCCGCCGCGTGTTCGCTCGAAGCCCAAGTCCAAACCGGGCGAAAAGCCGGCGCACCCGAATCGCGTCCGCCAGAAGCCGAAGGGGGCGCCGCCGGCCAAGCCAAAGGTCGTGGTCAAGGACCGTGCTGAGGTCAGCAAGGCCAAGGCGGTAAAAGCCAGGGCCATGGGACCGAGCACCAAACCGGGCGCCGCAGGGCCGGGTGGTCGAGCGAAACCCAGGAAATAAAATAAAAGCCCCGGCGTTGTGCCGGGGCTTTTATCATAGCTTTTCCAGAACGCGCGCCAGTTTGGTCAGCATGGCATCGATATCGGCAATGGTGACATCGAGCGGCGGACGGAAGCGGATGCTGTCGGTGCCGGCGCCGAGCAGAAGCAGATTCTCGCTTTCCAGTGCCAGATCGACCAGGCGACCCTTGTTCCGTTTGTCGTTGACTGTAAAGCCCTGATAGAGCCCCAGGCCCCGCACATTGCTGATTAGATCAGGGAACCGCTCCACCAGTTGATTGAGGCCATCAAACAGGTAGCTACCCTTGGCCGTCACCTGATCCAGCAGCCCTTCGTCTTCGACAATCCGCCATTCCTGCACGAAACGCACCATGTCGGCGAGCGTCCCGCCCCAGGTGGAATCGAGTACGCCGACATCCTCCATCGGGTTGAGCATATAGACGGCGCCATTGCCGAACTTCTTGGCGACCGCGATGGCCTGCGGCGGCCAGGGGACGTCGAACAGATCGATGGAAAAGATAGCGCCGGTCTGGCCGCCAGAGGTCTGGACTTCATCCAGCCCCCAGCCGATGTCATAGTCGTGACAGAGCCTGGACAGGCCCTGATAGAAACGCGGCAGGGCCAGACGATGGCCGCCGGCGCCTTGCAGAGGCTCCAGAATAACGCCGGCGATTTCATCCGGGTGGGTGCGCATGAATGTTTCGATCAGGGTCAGACAGCGGTCGACTTCAAGCTCATTTTCGGCATTGGAGCGGCGCGCGTCATATTCCGGAAACGGCACCTGAAGATTGCCGTGAATGATGCCGCGAAAATCCCTGGTCGCAACCGGATCGTGAGTCAGATTGGTAATGTTAAGCGCAAAAACCGTACGTCCATGAAAGGCTTGCTCGAAATAAATAAAGCGATGGTTTAGAACCGTCCTGCCCTTGGCCTGCTGTTTGTGGTTATGCAGATTGATGAGATATTTCATCATATTTTCGACGGCCTCGGCCCCCGAATTGACGGCATAGACCTCGACATGCTGGTCGCGCATACAGACGGGCGCCAACCGGTGCAACAAGCGGTAATAGGCCAGGCATTGCGGGGTCAGGAAATCCGGATTGGCCATCTTGTTATTGGCGGCCAGGACGAGTTCGCGGACATAGTCCGGCTCGAACAGGCGCGGGTGATTGTAGCCCAGAAGCTTAGAGCCATAGAGGCCGCACCAGTCAGTAATACGATCGCCATCCACCGTGGCCAGAGTCATGCCCTGACTATTGGCCAGATCGACCACGAAGGGGTAAGGCTCGGCAATGACATACTTGCCGAGTTCTTCGAGCATGGAAGCGCTTTGCGCTTTGGGATAGGCGGGGGGCGTATGAGTGTTCATTTTGCCATTCTGAACCGATTTAGGACAAAATGGAAGCGAATTTACGCAAAATGATTGATAATCAAATCAAATTGACCCCGCTTCAGGCGTATTGCGCGGCCTTGAGTTTCCAGTCGGGAAAGCTGATTGTTTCAAGCGGCGGCACCTTGCCGGGATCGGCAAGTTCAAGGATAAGCGGCGCGATTTCCGCTGGCAGCGGCAGGGTTTCCGGATCTTCCCCCGGATAGGCGGCAGCACGCATACGAGTGCGCATGGCGCCGGGCGATACAATGGCGGCGCGGATGGGGGTGATCTCGATTTCATCGGCCCAGGCGCGGACCAGGGTTTCCATCGCGGCCTTGGTGGCGCCATAGGGGCCCCAGAAGGCCCGGCCTTGGGTCACACTGGCGCCCGTGGTCAGGAAAATGGCGCGGCCGGCGGTGGACTGGCGCAGAAGCGGCTCCAGGGCGCGCAACAAATGCCAGGTGGCGCCGAGATTGACGGCGACAACCTTGTCGAAATCCTTGGGTTCGTGGTGCGTGACCGGGCTGAGCGTGCCCGAAATCGCGGCCGCATGGACCAAGACATCGATGCGGCCGAAGCGTTCGAAAAGAACGGAGCTCAGGCGGTCAAAGGCGTCATTATCGGTGATGTCGAACGGAATGAGCGTAGCGTGCTGGCCGGTGGCGGCAAAAACCTCGTCATCCAGCTCTTCCAGCGCCGCCCTGGACCGGCCGCAGGCGATGACTTGCGCGCCGGCCTTGGCGAGGGCCAGGGCGCAGGCACGCCCAATCCCCCTTGAAGCGCCAGTGACAAGGGCGATGCGGCCGGTCTGTGCGGTCATCTGAAGTCCTGTGATTTAGTAGCTGTTGGCAAGCAGCGAAAGCTGAGCCCCGGCGTTTTCGCCTTCGGCTTCCACTTCACGGTCGGTCAGGCGGGTCGGGTATTCGCCGGTGAAATAGTGGTCAGTGAACTGCGGGTTGGCATTGTCGCGGCCGGAATGCCCCATGGCCTTGTAAAGACCATCGACCGAGAGAAAGCCTAAGGAGTCACATTCCAGCTTCTGGCGCATTTCCTCCAGGGTGTGGTTGGCGGCCAGCAGCTTTTCACGGTCCGGCATGTCGATACCGTAGAAGTCGGGCCACATGATCGGCGGGGAGGCCGAGCGCAGGTGGACTTCCCTGGCGCCGGCCGCGCGCACCATGCGGACGATCTTGACCGAGGTGGTGCCGCGCACGATCGAGTCGTCGATCAGGATGACCTTCTTGCCCTCGAGCACGATGCGGTTGGGGGCGTGCTTCTTGCGGACGCCAAGATCGCGGATGCCCTGGGTCGGCTGGATGAAGGTCCGGCCGACATAGTGGTTGCGGATAATGCCCAGTTCGAACGGCAGGCCGGACTGTTCGGCGAAGCCAAGCGCAGCCGGTACGCCGGAATCCGGCACGGGCACGACAAGATCGGCATCGGCGGGGTGCTCGATGGCCAGTTGGCGGCCCATGCGCTTGCGCACGTCATAGATGGATTTGCCGTTTACGATGCTGTCCGGGCGGGCGAAGTAGATGTATTCAAACAGGCAGGGGCGGGCCGCCTTGACGCCGAACGGCTTGAAGGAGGTCAGGCCGGTTTCGTCAATCTGGACGACTTCGCCATGCTCAACATCGCGCACGAAGGTGGCGCCGATCATGTCCAGCGCACAGGTTTCCGAAGCCAGGACATAGGAGTCGCCCAGCTTGCCGATGACCAGGGGGCGGATGCCGAGCGGATCACGAGCGCCGATCATCATATTGCGCGTCAGGGCCACCAGGGCGAAACCGCCCTCGATATGACGCAGGGCGTCCATAAAGCGATCGATGATCTTGATCGAACGCGAACGGGCGATCAGATGCAAAATGACCTCCGAATCGGAGGTCGACTGGAAGATGGAGCCTTCGCTGACCAGTTTGGTGCGCAGGTGCATGAAATTGGTAAGATTGCCGTTGTGGGCGAGGGCGATGCCGCCGTCATCCAGATCGGCGAACATCGGCTGGACGTTACGGATGAAGGCGCCGCCTGCGGTTGAATAACGTGTGTGGCCAATGGCCGAGCGGCCCTTCAGGCGGGCCACCACTTCGGGCTGGGTAAAAACGTCACCGACCAGGCCATGTTCACGTTCGGTGTAGAAGCGCTTGCCGTCGCAGGAGGCGATGCCGCAGGCTTCCTCGCCGCGATGCTGGAGGGCGTGCATACCAAGGACGGTGATGGCGCTTGCGTCATCAATACCATGGACGCCGAACACACCGCATTCGAGGCGGGGGCGGTCATCGTCTGAGTCGCGCTGGGAGGCTTGGGGATCGGTGAGAGCAGACAGTTCAGGCTGAGACAACAGCATGGAATCTCTTTTCTAAAACGCAGTGACCGTCCGCACGGGGAGACCGGAGGGTCAGGTTACTGATTGTCCTCGACCACCTTGTTGGCCACACCCGTGCTTGCCGGAATGAAGGCCTGGATGATCTTGGCGCATTTGACGCTAAGTGGATAAACCTTGGCGGCGCGAAACCAGTGAGGTTGCCGGTCAATAGGCGTCACCGCGGAAAAAATCAAATGGAATACGCCCAAAACCACCAGTGTACGGAAGATTCCGATGCCAATGCCCAGAACGCGGTCGAAGGTATTCAAGGCCTTTTGTTTCTGGATCTTCTCCGAAAGGGCATGACCCAGATAACGGATGCCGAAATAGATCAAAAGGAAGATGACAAAGGCGGCGATGTAGCCGGTGATAGTATCGAGGTGGAAATTGTTGGCAATGAAGGGTTTGGCGATAACGGAGACGAACAGCGCCAGGAAAAAGGAAATCAGATTGACCAGTTCCTTGGTGCCGCCACGCACAAAGCCTGCGACGCATGATATGGCGAGAATGGCCAGAAAAATGAGATCGTAGGCTTGCATGTTATCCCCCATATGTGATGGCGCCAGCCATTTTCCAGTCCTGAAGCGTATTTATTGAAGACTGAGGCGGCCACAGCGTCTGGGCGTAGTCATACCATTTGCGCACAGGCTTAACAACAAGGGTTAACCGGTCAGTGTGGTTAGCCCTGAGGGAACAGGCTGGTGACGGCATCGACCAGGGTGGTGAAGCCGCGTACCTGCAAGGGCGCATTTTCACTGGCGGATTGCGCGGTGACGGCACTGGAAAAACCCAGTTTCAGGGCTTCTTTTAGGCGACCTTCTGCGCGGGAAACCGAGCGGATATCTCCGGACAGGCTGATTTCGCCAAAGACCACGCAATCGCGTGGCAGGGGCACGTCGGTCAGGGCGGATACCAGGGCCAGCGCGGCGCACAGATCGCCGGCGGGTTCGGAAATGCGCAGCCCCCCGGCGACATTGAGATAGACGTCCTTCTGGCCGAAACCGACACCACAGCGGGCTTCCAGCACCGCCAGGATCATGGCTAGGCGGCCTGAGTCCCAGCCGACGACCGCGCGGCGCGGGGTGCCATAGGCTGAAGGCGCCACCAGCGCCTGGACCTCGACCAGCACCGGACGCGAACCTTCGATACCCGCAAAGACGGCGGAACCTGAGGCGCGTTCATGGCCGTCGCCGAGAAACAGGGCGGAGGGATTGGGCACTTCGCGCAGGCCGGAATCGCCCATTTCAAACACGCCGATTTCGTCGGTGGCGCCGAAACGGTTCTTGGTGCCGCGCAGGATTCGGAAGGGATAACCGCGCTCGCCTTCAAAGGACAAAACGGCATCGACCATGTGCTCGACCACACGGGGGCCAGCAATCTGGCCTTCCTTGGTGACGTGGCCGACCATGATAATCGAGGTGGATTGTTTCTTGGCCAGGCGCACGAGTTCACCGGCGCAGGCGCGTACCTGCGACACCGAGCCTTGCGCAGCCTCGACTGCGTCCGACCACAGGGTCTGGATGGAATCGATAATGACGAGATCGAACTTTTCGCGTTTCAGCGCTTCGAGGATGGTTCGCAGGGCGGTCTCTGCCGCCAGATCGACCGGGGCCTTTGCCAACCCCATCCGTCCGGCACGGCCGCGTATCTGCTCCACGGCTTCTTCGCCGGAAATATAGGCCACCTTGAGATTTTTCAGCGCGGCGCTGGCAGCCACCTGGAGCAACAGGGTTGATTTGCCGACACCTGGATCACCGGCGATCAGAATGGCCGAGCCTGGCACCACGCCACCGCCGCAGACACGATCGAACTCATCGATCCCCGTCACCATACGGACGGGGATGGCATCCTCGCTCTCAAGAGTCTCGAATTGCAGCTTGTTCAGGCGAGAGATTTTACCGGCCGGTTCCGCTTTCAACCCGCCGGGTGGCGTGTTGTAGGTTTCCTGAACCAGGGTATTCCACTGTCCGCAGCCTCCACATTGTCCGGCCCACTTGTTATGGACATTGCCGCAGGATTGACAGACGTAGATGGCGGAATCGCGGGCCATGGCACACTCATATGAAGCTATTTGTTCTTCATATGTTCCAATTCGTTGGCCGTGTCAATCGGCTTGATTTGACGTAGTAAACAGGGCCGACAAAATTGCGCTGATAGCAGCCAAGAGCAGGAGTAGGGGAGCTATCGGAAACCATATCAAATGTTGAAAGAAGTGCCAGGGCGCTTCTATGCAGCATACGCCTCGATAGATAACGCCGGGCGCATCAATCATCTGCTGTTCGCCATCATGCGACACAATGAGGGGCAATAGAAATGAGAAGCCGACCGAACCAATCGCACTGAAACAAAGCCATATGGCGATAAAGCGCAAATTTCTGGCCATGCTCCTCGGATTCCTGGCGTCCTGCATTTCTATTCGTAGTTGCTCTCATACAAATGACTATTCGCCAGATTGCCAAAGCGCACAGTGTTGGCGTCGAACGATACGCGGACCGTACCGATGGGGCCGTGGCGCTGTTTGCCGATAATGACCTCAGCCATGTTGCGGCAGCGGTCCATGTCTTCCTGCCAGGTCAGGTGTTCCGGTGTGCCTTCGCGTGGCTCTGCGCGGCCGAGATAGTAGCTTTCGCGGTAAACGAACATGACGATATCGGCGTCCTGTTCGATCGAGCCGGATTCACGCAGGTCGGAAAGCTGCGGGCGCTTGTCATCACGGCTTTCGACTGTACGGGAAAGCTGGGAGAGAGCGATGACCGGAATGGCCAGTTCCTTGGCCAGGGTTTTGAGGCCCATGGTGATGGTCGAGACTTCCTGCACGCGGTTCATATTGGCGCCGGCGTCGCCGATGGTGACAAGTTGGAGGTAGTCGACCATCAGGCAATCGAGGCCGGCGGTGCGCTTCAGGCGGCGGGCGCGGGCCGTCAGCTTGGCCAGGGTGATGCCGCCGGTATCGTCGATATAGAGCGGGGCGGCGCTGATCTCCATGGCCGCTTCCTTGATCTGCATGAATTCACCGGGCGTGATTTCGCCCTTGCGAATCTTGTCAGACGGCACGCTGGAGGCATCGGACAGAAGACGGCCCGCCAACTGGTCGGCGGACATTTCGAGCGAGTAGAAGGCGACGATACCGCCGCGCACGGTTTTGCGGGTGCCGTCGGGCTGCGGTTCGTAGGCATAGTTCTTGGCGATATTCATAGCGATATTGGTCGCCAGCGCGGTTTTTCCCATCGAGGGGCGCCCGGCCAGGATGATTAGGTCGGACTTGTGCAGACCGCCGATCTGCTTGTCGAGGTCGGACAAGCCTGTGGATATGCCGGCCAGACCGCCATCGCGATGGAAGGCTTCCTCGGCGTGGTTCAAGGCGCCTGCGACAGCATCCGAAAAGCTGACGAAGCCGGTGGAGGAGCTGCCGGTTTCGGCCATGGAAAAGAGCTGCGATTCAGCGGCTTCGATCTGTTCGCGGGCATCCTGCTCTCCCACCGCGGCCTTGGCGATTTCGCCGCCCAGGCGGATCAGGTCGCGGCGCAGGGCCAGGTCATAGATGACGCGGGCATAATCAGAGGCATTGGCTGCCGGCGGCGCACGATCGACAAGATCGGCGAAATAGCGGATGCCGCCGAGATCCTGAAATGCCTGATCCGCCTTGAACTTGTCGAGCAAAACGATCGGTTCCGCCAGATGACCGATGCGAATCTGCTCCTCGATGACCGCAAACAGGCGCTGGTGAAACGGCTCATAAAAATGGCGTGGTTGCAGACCATCATACAGGCGCTCATAAGCGCCGTTATCGAACAGCAGGCAGCCGAGAAGGGCCTGTTCCGCTTCGAGATTATGCGGAATGGTGGAAGGCGTATCTGCGGCAGTGTTAAGCGGGGGGAGGGTGTCGGGCATGGTGGTCATAAGCAGAGTTAAGACAGGAAAGGCAAGGGCTGTCTTGGCGGATTTTCTGGCGACTCACAGCTATCCACTTAAGGCCAATTCACAGCCTGTGAAGTCTGGGGATAGAATCTGCTGACCATAACATGAAAAACCCCTCGCAGGCGAACCGGCGAGGGGGGATATTTAGCCACGAAAGTCACAACACACGCTGTCACGATTCCGGGTCCAGGGTCCGTGACCCTGGTTACCAGGATTGGCTGAGCTTGGCGTAGATATAGCGGCCGTTGAAACCGAACGGCGAGAAGCGGGTGAAGGAGAGGGCGCCGACACCGTTGCCGCTGGTGATGTTCAGATTGGCCGGAGTGGCGTCCGGATATTCATCGAACAGGTTATCCGCGCCGAGCGTGACCGTCGTGCCCGTGCCGAAGCGATAGCTTGCCGACAGATCGACAAGGGTATGGTCACCGCTGTGAATGTCGTTGGCCTGAACCGAGGCCGGATCGATCACGTCGCCGTAATAGGTGGCGCGACCATTGACGGTCCAGTTGCCGGCATTCCAGTCCACGCCCACCGTGGCCTTATCCTCAGGCGACGAATTGGTCAGGATGACCTGGCGAACACGGGCGAACAGAACCGGCTGAGGATCGAGCGGCGAGTTGTTCAGCGGGTTCAGGCGGTCGATTTCGGTCTCGTTATGGTTATAGGCCAGCGAGAAGTTGAAGCGACCCAGGCGCTCGGTCGGCAGGCGATAATTGGCCACCAGGTCAACGCCATTGGTCGTGGTGTCGGCACCATTGATGAAGAAGCGCGCCGCAGATACGCCATAGGGGGCCAGCAGATCCGCAACCTGGGTTGAGAAGGTGCGGGAAATGTTTTCCGAAAGCAGGATGCGGTCTTCGATCTTGATGCTGTAGGCATCGAGCGTCACTTCAAACGGTCCGCTGTGCCAGACGCCGCCCAAGGTATAGCTGGTGGACTTTTCCGGGTTCAGCGGCTCGGCGCCTAGGGCCGTGGCGACGGCACTTGTAGCCGGGAAGGTGCCGGTTTCGACGATCTTGCCGACGCTGCCGCTGGTATCGAGCACACTGGCGGTCGAGGTGAAGTATTGCTGGGCCAGGGAAGGTGCGCGGAAGCCGGTGGAGACCGAGCCGCGCAGGGCGAATTGATCGGTTAGCTTATAGCGGGCGGCCAGCTTGCCGGAGACATTGTCACCGAAATCGGAGTAGTTTTCGGCGCGGATGGCGGCATCGAAACTGAAGCGGTCGGTGATGTCAGCGGCGACATCGGCATAGACACCGACATTGTTGCGGTCGACATCGACGACATTGCTGGGCTGGAAGCCGCTGAAGCCCTGGGCGCCGGCCGACTTGGTCGTGTCGGAACCGAGTGCGTAGGAGGCGACATCCCCGGCCTTGATGGCGTATTTCTCCTGACGGGCTTCGAGACCCAGCGCCAGGGTGAGTGGGCTGGCCCAGCCTGATACCGCGAACGGACGGCTGATATCGGCATTGAAGACGGTTTGATCATATTTCATCTGACCGTCATAGAAATCGCGTGGCGAGGCGGCGCCATAGGACGGATTGACGCTGTTAAGCGTGTAGTAGTCGAGTTTGTTGCCGCCGGCGCTCAAGGAGAAGTCGCTGGTCCATTCGCCAATATTGCCCCGCGCGCCAACTGTGGCCGAATAGTCTTTCGACTGGGCATTGATGATGGGCAGGAAACCGAAGGGATAGATTTCGGGAATATTGCCGGAGGCATTGGTGTGGCGGAAGAAGGCTGCGCTCTTGGAATTGAGGTCCGAAACGCTGGCATTGCCGTAAAGCGTCCAGTTATCGTTCAGCGGCTTGCCAGCGTTGATGAAGACACTGGCGCTCAACTGAGCCGGATCGCCATACCGGCTGGTGACGACGGCCGGCGAGACCAGGGCGTCGATATCGCCGCGCGAGGTCGGGGCGCGATGACGGGTTTCGGCGGAGATGGTCAGGAAACCGTCACTACCAAGCGGCAGGCCGACCCAGCCGGAAACATTGGTGGTGGCACCGTCTGAGGCATGACGCGAAGAATTGGCGGGATCGACATCGGTGTCGTATTCGCCGTAGGAAACACTGACGCCGGCGCCATGATCGGCTTCGCGCAGATGCAGGTTGATCACGCCGGCGATAGCGTCGGAGCCGTATTGCGCCGAGGCGCCGTCACGCAGGACTTCGAGGCGGTCGAGCGCGATTTCCGGGATGGCGTTGAGGTCGACGGCGGATGATCCGCGGCCGGTTGAGCCGTTGACATTGACCAGCGCCGAGGTGTGGCGACGCTTGCCATCGACCAGAACCAGGGTCTGGTCCGGCGACAGGCCGCGCAAGCTTGCCGGGCGGACGTTATCGGTGCCGTCGACACCGGCCGGGCGTGGGAAGTTCAGGCTGGGGGCGACGCGGGAAAGGCCCTGGGCCAGTTCGGTCGAGCCCTGGGTTTGCAGGCTTTGCGCCGTGACGACATCGACGGGCGCCAGGGTATCGAGGCGCGACCGGCGGCTGGCGCGCTGACCGGTGACGACGACTTCGGTGGGCTGTTCATCTGCCGCCGGCGTGGCCTGGGCGGAACCTTGTGCGAAGGCGGCGGGCGCAAAACCGGCCGACAGGCTGAGGACAAGGGCGGTTGTCAGATAGAGACGTGAGGTGGACATGCGTAGGCTCCATTAATTTCGGTTCGGGTTCGTCTTTAAGGCGATTTTCCGACTCGTGCGGTTGTGCTGAGCCACAATTGGTCGCATTGCTGTCATATTTAAAGAGGGTGCGCCGCAATAAATCCTGCAATATCAGATTAGTAAAACTATATTCAGTCGGGTGGGGGCGCGTAAAAAAATCATAAAAATTATTATAATTCAGATGTGTACATAAAATTCTTGTGCGTGGCGAGTTTGCTTGGCTCAACCAAAATCCGTGAATAGACGTCTGCGCTGTAACCATTCGTGACACGGTAACATGGCCATATTTGATGGCGCCCTCGTAAGCTCAATGCGTGTTGCAAACAAAAACCCTCGAAAGCCGGAGCTTTCGAGGGTTTTAAACGTTGAAATTCACAGGCCAAAGCCTGATAAATTACGCGGTTTGCAGGTTGGCAGCCGAGGTCTTGCCCTTTTCAGTGACCAGCTCGTAGCTGATCTTCTGATTTTCGTTCAGGGTGCGCAGACCGGCGCGTTCAACAGCCGAGATGTGGACGAACACGTCCGCGCCGCCGGTGTCGGGCTGAATGAAACCAAAACCTTTAGTGGGGTTGAACCACTTAACCGTACCCGTAGCCATGATGGCCTCCGTATAGTAATCGCACCTTCGTGCATGAAGTACGCATGGAATTACGCGAACTTTAAAATCCGAAAAGAGTGCGTCTTGGGAGCCTTGTGGGCGGTCGTGCAAGTCAAACCTGAATCTCGAATGCAGTGACCATACCTGTTTTCCCAGGAATAGCAAGGCGGATCAGCCGGTTGCAATAAACACGGCGTGATGCGGACATGGAAAAGCCCCCGAAAGACTGGCTTTCGGGGGCTAAATCCTCAACGCTTAGAAGCGATTAAGCTTCGTAAGGCGCGTCGGCCAGGGCAGCGCCGGCACCGCCTTCGAGCAGATCGGCCGCGGCGGCTTCATCCGCCAGGCGATCTTCTTCGAATTGCGAGGCGATGACGTTTTCGCCGGCGGCCTGACGCTCGGCTTCGTCAGCCGAACGGGCCACGTTGACCGTGAGGGTCAGCGAGACTTCCGCGTGCAGGCGCACGGTGATGACGTGCAGGCCGAGGGTCTTGATCGGCGTATTCAGAACGATCTGGTTACGCTCGACCTTGCCGCCGGCTTCAGCAACGGCGTCAGCGACGTCGCGGGCATTGACCGAACCGTAGAGTTGACCCGAGTCACCTGCCTGGCGGATGATGACATAGGTCGTGCCGTCCAGTTCCGAAGCCGACTTCTCGGCGGCGGCCTTGTTGGCGGCGTTACGGGCGACGATCTGTTCCTTCTGGGCCTCGAAGACCTTCAGGTTGGCAGCCGTGGCGCGCAGGGCCTTGTGGCGGGGCAGCAGGAAGTTACGGGCGAAGCCGTCCTTCACGCCAACCACGTCACCGATGGTGCCGAGGTTTTCGACACGTTCAAGCAAAACAACTTTCATGATCTCTGCTCCTTACTTCACAACGTAGGGCAGCAGGGCCAGGAAACGGGCGCGCTTGATGGCCTTGGCCAGTTCGCGTTGCTTCTTCTGGCTGACGGCCGTGATGCGCGAGGGGACGATCTTGCCGCGTTCCGAGATGTAACGTTGCAGTAGCTTGACGTCCTTGTAATCGATCTTCGGGGCGTTAGCGCCGGAGAACGGGCACACCTTGCGGCGGCGGAAGAAAGGACGACGGGCGGGGCCGTTGCCGACGGGCGCGCCGGGAGCGGTGGAGGCGATTGCGTCTTCAGACATCTGGGGCTCCCTTATTCTGCGAAGTCAGGCGTGCGTTCGGCACGATCGGAGCGATCCGAGCGTTCCGGACGGTCACGGCGCGACAGGACGGGCGACAGTTCGAGGTCGAGCTCTTCGACGCGAACGGTCAGGAAACGGATGACGTCTTCATTGATCGAAAGCTGGCGCTCCATTTCCTTCACGGCCGGGGCCGGGGCGTCGATGGCGAGCAGCGAATAGTGAGCCTTGCGGTTCTTCTTGACGCGATAGGTCAGGTTGCGCAGACCCCAGTATTCGATTTTGGCGATGTGACCACCGCCTTCTTCGATCAGGTGCTTGATGGTGTCGTTAAGAGCTTCCGCCTGTTGCGGCGAAATATCTTGCCGTGCGAGCACGGTGTGTTCGTAAAAGGGCATGTTTATCCTCTTCCGTTGCTCCGGGTGGCGCCTTGAACCAGCGGAAGGTCTGGTCAGGACGATGGATCGTACATGACACGATGTCAGCCGACCACCCGGAAGGGAGCGCCCTCATAGATGAGGAACGCTCAAAAGGCAAGAGTTGTTTAGTTTTGCGCCCAGGCGACGCGCCGTGTGCAGCCTACTTACCTGCGTCGACAGCCTGCAAAAGCGTGCTGACATGGGTGGAGGCGTCACCACTGTCATGGACGAAGGCAATCTTGCCATCCGTGCCGACGACATAGGAAATGCGGTTGGACATGTTCATGGTGCCCATCTGCGCATCGTAGGCTTTGGTGACCACGGCCTTGGTATCGGCGCCCACCGGGAACTTGCCCTGGCAGACTTCCTTGGAAAACTTTTGCAGCGTGCCGATCTCATCAGTGGAGACGCCGACGACGGTCACATGTTTGGCTTCAAACTTCGGGATGGCTTCGGAAAACTGATGCGCTTCGAGAGAACAGCCGCCGGTAAAGGCTTTCGGGTAGAAATAGACCACGACAGGGCCGGATTTCAGGGCGTCCTGCAATGAGAACGTGCTGACGACGCCATTGGTGGCGACCGGAATACTGAAGCCCGGCGCCTTGTCGCCAACCTTGAGGGCGGCGAAGGCCGGGGAAGCCAGCAGGGTGGCGCCAGCGAGAGCGGCCAGGCCGAGAACGATTTTCTTCATGAGCGTATCTCCTGTTTTTGTAACGCTATGCCTTATACGGCGGTATGGCAAGATCGGTTACCGTTTATGCAAAAAGTAAAAATACATGGTTTGGCTTGCCCTGAAGGTCGCATTGTCCTAACGGAGTCGCCGGTTAAATTGTGAGAGGCAAGGATCATGACACTGGCATTTGTTTTTCCGGGGCAGGGGTCGCAGAGCGTCGGCATGGGCGCGGAGCTTTACGACACATTTGCCGTGGCGCGTGAGGTGTTCGGTGAGGTTGATGACGCCCTCGGTCAGAAGCTGTTCGCCATCATGCGCGAAGGGCCAGAAGATCAACTGACCCTCACCGAAAATGCCCAGCCGGCGATTATGGCGGTGTCTGTCGCCGTGTCGCGCATTCTTGAAAAGGAATTCGGCGTTCCATGTTCCACGGCGAAATATATTGCCGGTCATAGCCTCGGTGAATATTCGGCCCATGCGGCGGCGGGAACCTTCTCCCTGGCTGATACGGCGCGCCTGCTCAAGCTGCGCGGCCAGGCCATGCAGCGTGCCACGCCGTTAGGCGTCGGCGCGATGGCGGCCCTGATCGGCAAGGCCGATCTGGAACTTGCGGAAAAAGCCTGCGAGGCTGGCGCGGCCGCCGGCGTGGTGGTCATTGCCAACGACAATAACGCCGGGCAAATCGTCATTTCCGGCATGAAGCAGGCCGTTGAACTGGCGGTCGAAAAAGCCAAGGAACTGGGCGCCAAGGGGATGTTGCTAAATGTCTCGGCGCCGTTTCACTCGCCGCTCATGGAACCGGCCGCTGAAGAAATGCGCGCGGCGCTGGCCGAGGTGGCAATCCATGCGCCCGTATCGACCCTGGTGGCCAATGTCACGGCGCGGCCGATTGGCAGCAAGGATGAAATCGCCGACCTGCTGGTGCGCCAGGTGACAGGCCGGGTGCGTTGGCGGGAATCGGTGCAGTGGCTGGCAACAGAAGGCGGTGTCACGACCTTTGCCGAACTGGGGGCAGGCAAGGTGCTGACGGGCATGAGCAAGCGGATTGCGCCTGAAGCCAATTCGGTGGCTCTGAACGGCGCGGCCGATTTCGAAGCTTTTGCGGCCTCGTTCAAAGCCTGAGTACGACAATCTGCTTGATCCCTTACATGGTTTTCGCCTAAACGCGCCGCCATACATTGTTTCTGAGGAGCCGATTCATGTTCGACCTGACCGGAAAAACCGCCCTTGTAACCGGCGCCACCGGCGGCCTGGGCGCCGCCATCGCCCGATCGCTTCACGCCCAGGGCGCGAAGGTCGTTCTGTCCGGCACACGCGAAAGCGTTCTGGCGGAACTGGCCGCCGAACTCGGTGACAATGCATTCATTGCCGCCGCCAATCTGTCCGATTCCGCACAGGTCGATGGACTGGTCGCCAAGGCCGAAGAGGCCGCCGGTTCCGGCCTTGACATCCTGATCGCCAATGCCGGCATCACCCGTGACGGCCTGATCCTGCGCATGAAGGACGAAGACTGGGAAACCGTCATCAAGGTCAATCTCGAAGCCTATTTTCGCCTGGCGCGCGCCGCCACCAAGGGCATGATGAAGCGCCGTTACGGCCGCATCATCGGCATTACCTCGGTGGTCGGCGTCACCGGCAATCCCGGCCAGACCAACTATGCCGCCTCGAAGGCTGGCATGATCGGTTTTTCCAAGGCCCTTGCGCAGGAGGTCGCCAGCCGCAATATAACCGTGAACTGCATCGCTCCGGGCTTCATTGCCTCGCCCATGACGGACGAACTCAATGACGCGCAAAAGGCCGCCATCCTGACTAAAATTCCGGCGGGCGCCCTGGGCGAAGGCAGCGACATCGCCGCGGCGGCCGTATATCTGGCCAGCGCGGAAGCTGGCTATGTGACGGGCCAGACCCTGCACGTCAACGGCGGCATGGCTATGATTTAAGGCCATGATCTAGGACGATGATTTGAATATAACAACGGGTAAAATGCGCGTCTGGTGTGTGTTTTGCCGCTCTTGCTTTGGCCGGTGTTTTTAAATGTCTTGAAACGCCGGTTTTATATGCCTACAAGACAAAACTGGATTCTATCCTCCCCTTGGGACCCTGCGGTCTCGGGTCCTGAGTTTCTACTTTCTGAAGGGACAATAAATGTCTGAAGTTCTTGAACGTGTTCGTAAGATCGTGATCGACCACCTGGATGCTGATCCGGACAAGGTCACGGAAAAGGCGAGCTTTATCGACGATCTGGAAGCCGACAGCCTCGACATCGTTGAGCTGGTCATGGCTTTCGAAGAAGAATTCGATATCGAAATCCCTGATGACTCGGCTGAGCACATCCTGACTGTGGGCGACGCTGTTGCCTACATTGATGGCAAGCTGAAGTCCTAAGTCCAAAGACTTGCTTGAGCGCGGTTTCAGACTCCTGTTATGGGGGTTTGGCCGCGCTTAGTTGTATCTAGAGCGCAATCCAACAAAGTGGTCACTACCGCATCGGCGGTCCGATTTTTGGATAAATTGCGCGCCAAAACAAAAAGCTGGAGCAAAATGATGATTCTATCTAACGTCATTTTGCTCCAGGTCTGGCCGTAGTAAGGCCAAATTGAAGGTTGATCGCCTATGGTTCGTCGCGTCGTAATTACTGGTCTCGGTCTGGTTTCACCTCTCGGTAACGGGGTCGAGATATCCTGGAAACGCCTGCTTGAAGGCAAGTCCGGCGCCGGGCCTATCACGGCTTTCGATACGACCGACTATGCCTGTACCGTGGCCTGCGAAGTCCCGACCGTCGATGGACGTGGCGGTGGCGGCCCGGACATCGAAGGCTCCTTCGACCCGTCTGCCGTGCTTTCCAACAAGGAACGCCGCAAGGTTGACGACTTTATCCTTTACGCCATCGCGGCGGCTGATGAAGCCCTGAATGATGCCAACTGGCACCCGGAATCGGATGAAGACCAGGAGCGCACCGGCACCCTGATCGGGTCCGGGATCGGTGGCCTCGGCATTATCGCCGACACGGCTCTGGAATTGCGTGACAAGGGGCCGAAGCGAATTTCCCCCTTCTTTATCCCGTCCTCGCTGATCAATCTGGCCTCCGGCCAGGTCTCGATCCGTCACGGTCTGAAGGGACCGAACCATTCCGTCGTTACGGCCTGCGCCACCGGTGCCCACGCCATCGGCGATGCGGCGCGTCTGATCATGTTCGGCGATGCCGATGTCATGGTGGCCGGCGGCGCGGAATCGGCCATCGTGCCAGTCGGGATTGCCGGCTTCATTGCCTGTCGCGCCTTGTGTACGGCCTTCAACGACGCGCCCGAAAAGGCCTCGCGTCCCTATGACAAGGACCGCGACGGTTTCGTCATGGGCGAAGGGGCCGGCATTGTTGTTCTGGAAGAATATGAACACGCCAAGGCGCGCGGCGCCAAAATCTACGCCGAAGTTCTGGGATACGGCCTGACCGGCGATGCCTACCATATCACCGCGCCTTCCGAGACCGGAGATGGCGGTTACCGGGCGATGGTAGCGGCGGCGAAGAATGGCAATATCGACCCGGCGACCATCGACTATGTCAATTCACACGGCACTTCGACCATGGCTGATGGCATCGAGTTGAAAGCCATCGAAAAGTTCCTCGGCGAGCGTGCCGCCACCGGTACTGTGTCCTCGACCAAATCGGCGATCGGCCACCTGCTGGGCGGCGCCGGTGCGGTGGAAGCAATCTTCTGCACCCTGGCAATCCGCGACCAGATCGCCCCGCCGACGATCAACCTCGATAATCCCGATGTCGATACCCCGATCGACCTGGTGCCGCACAAAGCCAAGCCAATGAAGATCAAGCGGGTGCTTTCCAACAGTTTCGGCTTCGGCGGGACCAATGCCGCGCTTATCCTGGGTGCGGTTGACGAATGATCCGCATCACCGGCCAGGCATCGTCGGAAAAGGGGGGCAAGTCGCTTTGGGCCCCTCTGGCGGGGCTTTTGGCCGGTTTGCTGCTGCTGGTTTTTTCCGGCGGCCTGTTCCTCTATGCCCAGCTCTATGGACCTGGTCTGAAAACCACGACACGGGTGACGCTGGCGCATGGCATGAGCGTCAGGGGGATGGGGCAGGCACTTGAAAAAGCACATGTCATCCACTCAGCCAGCCTGTTCCGGTTGGCAGCAAAGTTCACTGGCCGGCACAGCCTGAAGGCGGGCACCTATGAATTTCCAGCCGGCACCTCGCTGATGAGCGCGCTGCGGCGGATTGAAGACGGCAAGGTCGTCCAGACCTTCATCACCATCCCCGAAGGGCGGACCTCGGCCCAGGCCGTGCGTATCCTGATGGGTATCAAAGACCTGACCGGCGATGTCGAGGTGCCACCGGAAGGGGCTATCCTGCCGGAAACCTATCTCTATCAGCCGGGCGAAACGCGTCAGGCCGTGCTCGACCGGATGCTCGACGCCGGCCGTGATACGCTGGACGCGCTTTGGGCCAAACGCGCCCCGGACCTGCCGTTTGCCACCAAGGAAGACGCCCTGATCATGGCCTCGATCGTCGAGCGCGAGACCGCCCTGCCGGCGGAGCGCCCGCGCGTGGCGGCCGTTTTTATCAACCGCCTGCGCAGCGGCATCCGCCTGGGTTCCGACCCGACCGTCATCTATGGCATTTCACATGGTGAACCGCTTGGCCGGGGGTTGACGCGGGAGGAACTGGATACGCCGACGCCGTGGAACACCTATCAGATCGACAAATTGCCGGTAACGCCGATCGCCAATCCCGGTAAGGCGTCAATTGCCGCCGTGCTCAATCCCGCCAAAACACAGGATCTCTATTTCGTGGCCAATGGAACCGGCGGGCATGTCTTTGCCGCCAGCTATGAGGAGCACCTGGCCAATGTCGCCAAATGGCGGGCCATGGAAGCCCAGGTTAATGTCTATACGTCTTCTGCCGTTGCGCCAGAGCCACCTGTGGGGCCGTCCGTTGCCAGGACCGACAAGGCGGCAAAACCAGTGCGTCTGAGCGCCAGGCGTTAATACCCCCGACATCCGGAGACACTCCATGAGTCTGGCTAGCATGACCGGCTTTTCCCGCATTGAGGGCGGGTATGACACCTTGACCTGGACCCTGGAAATGCGCAGCGTCAATGGTCGTGGT
Organism: Asticcacaulis taihuensis; assembly: GCF_900100255.1. GTDB lineage: Bacteria > Pseudomonadota > Alphaproteobacteria > Caulobacterales > Caulobacteraceae > Asticcacaulis > Asticcacaulis taihuensis. The sequence goes on from NZ_FMTS01000001.1 coordinate 92,678, forward strand.
CTCGACGTCAAATACCGATTTCCGGCCGGTTTTGAGGCCGTGGAGAGGCTGGGGCGCGACCTGGCCAAGAGCCGGTTCCAGCGCGGCCAGATGAACCTGACCGTATCGGTCGGTAGCGCCGCGGCGAAAACCGGTGTGACGCTCAAAAAGGATGTGCTTGAATTCTATCTCGAAGCCAGCCGCGCCCTGATCGACGCCGGTGAGGCGGTGACGCCTTCCGTAGATGGTTTGCTGAGCCTTCGCGGCGTCATTGAGGCAGCCGGCGACGAGCGCGCCGAACTGAATGCCGAAGCTGAGGCGGCATTGGTGGTTGACCTTGCGGCGCTCTTTGACCGCCTGAAAGAGGCTCGTGAAAGCGAAGGTCGGGCGCTTGAAGCCATATTGAAGGGCCACCTGATCACCATGGCGGCCTGTGTTGAACGCGCCAAGGGGCTGGCGGATCAGCAGGTTGAGGCGATCAGGGAACGTTTCACCCGCCGGCTGGATGAGTTGTTGCCCGATGCCCAGGATTTTCAGGAGCGCGTTCTCCAGGAAGCGGCACTTCTGGCCACCAAGGCCGATGTCCGCGAGGAACTGGACCGCCTGACCTCGCATCTCGACCAGGCGCACCAGTTGATCGAGGGGGAAGCGGCACCGGGGCGCAAGCTTGACTTCCTGGCGCAGGAGTTCATGCGGGAAGCCAACACCCTGTGCTCGAAATCGGCCTTTATCGAATTGACCCAGACCGGGCTGGAGCTTAAAGCCTCGATTGATCAGTTCCGTGAACAAACGCAAAATGTGGAGTAGGCGATGCCGAATACCTCTAACCCCGGCACGCAGCGCATAAAGCGCGGTCTCATGCTTATCGTTTCATCGCCCTCCGGCGCCGGCAAGACGTCGCTGTGCCGGCGGCTGATGGCCGATCATGCCGATCTTGATCTCTCGACATCAGTCACAACGCGAAAACCGCGCCCTGGTGAGCAGGAAGGGCGTGAATATCACTTCATCGACGACACTCACATGGATGAACTGATCGCCGAGGATGCCTTCCTGGAACATGCTTCGGTGCATGATCATCGCTACGGCTCCTTACGCGAACCGGTCGAGCGCGCCCTGTCTCAGGGCAAGAATGTGCTGTTCGATATCGACTGGCAAGGGGCGCAGCGTATCTCCGCCAAGGCGCCGTCGGACGTGGTGCGCATCTTCATTCTGCCGCCGTCGATGGAGGAATTGAAGCGCCGGCTGATCGCTCGCGCGCAGGATGAGATGGCGGTGATCGAGCGTCGTCTGGCGCGTGCCAAGGGCGAGATCGCGCACTGGGCGGAATATGATTATGTCATCCTGAATGACGATTTTGACCGGTCCTATGCCGAACTGATCCACATCTATCATGCTGAGGTCGCGCGCCGCTCGCGTGGGCTTTGGATTGCGCCTTTTGTGGATGAACTGATGTCGGAGCCTGTCTAACGGGGTTTGGGGCCTGTGGCCCCATAAACCTTGCTTTATTCAAAGAAAATATCCGCCATTTTGGCGGATATTTTCTTTGAAAGAGAGAAGACTTGGGGCCGCAGGCCCCAAACCCCGTTAGATCAGATGCGCCAGCCGCAGGAAGTCCTGCGGTGACACCTGTTCCGCCCGTTCACTCGGCGTGATACCGGCCTTTTCCAGCAGGGCTTCGCCGCCCAGTGATTTGAGCGATGCGCGCAGCATCTTGCGGCGCTGGCCAAAGGCGGCGGCGGTGACTTTTTCGAGATTTCGGATCACGCGTGGTTCCGGACGTTCCGCCTTTGGTTTCAGATGCACCACGGCGCTGTCGACCTTTGGCGGCGGCGTAAAGGCGCGGGCTGGCAGGTCCATGATCTTCTGGCAATCGCACAAAACCTGGGAGATCACCGACAGCCGGCCATAGTCATTATCGCCCACCGGCGCCACGACACGCAGGGCCACTTCCAACTGGAACATCAGGGTCATGGACAGGGGCAGCCACGGGCCGGTCAGCCACTTGATCAGCAGCGGCGTCCCGACATTGTAGGGCAGGTTGGAAACAATATGTGCTGCTTCCGTTAGGTTGCGGTCCGCAAGTGAGCGAGCTTCGTCAATCTTGGTGGCGTCTCCCTCGATGACCTCGAACCGGTCACCATATACGCCATTCAATTCACCCAGCAGGTCTATAAAGCGACTGTCCATCTCCACCGCTATGACCTTGCGGGCTTCGGTTTCCAAAAGGGCACGCGTCAAACCACCGGGGCCTGGGCCGACCTCGATCACGACATCACCATCGAACGGGCCACCCAGGCGGACGATCTTGCGGGTGATGTTGAGATCAAGCAGGAAATGCTGGCCAAAGCTCTTCTTGGCCATCAGGCCGTGGGCTTCAAGGCTTTCGCGGAGGGAGGGCAGATCGGTCATGCAGCGGCTCTATTCCGGCTGATTTCGTCGGCGGCGCGAATGGCGGCCAGCAGGCTGTCAACCCGCGCAATGCCCTTGCCGGCGATATTGAAACCGGTGCCATGATCCGGTGAGGTACGGACAATAGGCAGGCCCAGGGTAATATTGACGCCGCCCCAGAAATCGAGGGTTTTCAGCGGAATAAGTCCCTGATCGTGATACATGCACAGGGCGGCATCATAAGCCGTGCGCGCCTCGTCATGGAACAGCGTGTCCGCGGGAAATGGGCCCTGAATATTGATGCTTTCATTCTGCAATTGATTTAGGGCGGAGGCCAGAATGTCGATTTCCTCGCGGCCTAGGGTGCCCTCTTCGCCGGCGTGTGGATTCAGGCCGGCCATGACCAGGCGTGGCGCGGCAATGGCGAAATCTTTGATCAGCGCGGCATTCGTAATGCGCGCCAGTTCAACCAGTCCGGCAATCGACAGAGTCGCAGGCACGGCGCTCAAAGGCGTGTGAATGGTCGCCAGAACAACACGCAGATCCTTTGCTGTAAGCATCATGACCGGCGTGGGCACGACATTGCCCTTACGGCAAAGGTCTGCAAGGTATTCTGTATGGCCGGGGAAACGAAAACCGGTCGCGTAAAGCACAGACTTGGCGATCGGGCAGGTGATCAGGGCGCGCGCCCGGCCGCCGAGGCACAGTTCGGCGCCGGTCCTGATCCAGTCAATGATAAAGGGGGCATGGACGCCATCTGGCTGCCCGGCGACCGCCGGCGCGCTCAGTGGCCTGTCGAGCACTGGCAGGGCATCGGCGAAATGTGCATTGGTTTCCGACACATCGGCCACTGGCATGACCGGCACGCCCTGTGCGGCCATGAGCCTGGCATCACCGATCACGCAAAAAGCTAAACCAGCCTGATCTCTCAGGCTGGTCCAGGCTTTCGCCGCAAGCTCCGGGCCTATCCCGCAGGGATCACCCAGGCTCATAACCAATGGGGCGTCAGTGGTTCTCAATCGTCGCCGTACTTCTTAGTTCGCGCAGGTAGCGGCGTCCCAGCATGGACAGGCGCTGATTGACCAGATTGTTTTCGACCTGGTCGCGGCTCAGGGCGTTATCCCCCGCCAGTTGGCGGTCGCAGACATAAAGTACGTTCATGTTCTGCGCATTGCGAAGCGGTTCCGTCACCTGGTTGTTCTTCAGCGGGCGCAGGGCGTCGGCATAATTGGTCAGTAGCGTTGAAAGCTGGGCATCGCCCAGATCGGTGACCTGGACACCGGCAGGGGCCTTGCCGTCCAGGTCATCGAAGGCTTCGCAGCTATCAACACGCGACCGGAAACTGGCGAGGGCCGCATTGGCGGCGGCCACATCGGCGGGGCTGGCATTGGCTGGCAGGGGAACGGCGGCCTGCTTGAGACGGAAGACCATGTCGGCATTGCCATCGGTCTTCTGGCGCAGCAGGTAAATATAGACTCCGTCCTTGGTCACGATCGGCTCACTCATTTCACCGGGCTTGAGCGAGGCCAGAACCGTTTCGACCGACGGCTCAATATTGCCGGAAACCAGCCAGCCGGCATCGCCGCCATTGGCGGCCGAGGGTGCATTAGAAAATTGGCGAGCGACGGCCTGGAAGGGCGCGACCTTGGCCGCTATCTGGTCGCGCAACTGCTTGGCGCCCTGAAGCGCGTTGGCGGGGGAACCAGCCGTCGTATTGTCGATAAAGATTTCCGCCACAAGATATTGCGGCTTCTGGCCGTCGGCGATGACCTTGTCCATCAGGGAATCGACCTGGGCCGTGCCGACATTGGCGCTGGAATGATAGCGGCCGCCAACCAACTGGTTCCAGCCAGATTCAGCGGCAATCTGGGCGCGTAGAGTAGCCGGTTCGACCCCGACGCGCTTCAGTTCGCTCAGGAGCTGGTCGGGTTTCAGATTGCTTTGCGAGGCCATACGGGCGATTTCGTCGTCAACTTCGGCATCGGTCACCTTGACCTTCCAGTGGTCCAGCTCCTGCTGTTGCAGACGTTCGTCGATCAGGCTGTTCAGGGCCTGCTGCTGGAAGGCGGCGTAATTTTCCTGCGTCACCTGCACGCCCGACGTCACGATCAGCAGCAACATGCGCTGTTTCAGGTCATAAGAGGTGATCATGTCGTTATTGACGGAAACCAGTATGCCTTCCGCCAGCGGCGGCAATTGCGGTGCCTGGGTATCGGGTGTCAGGGCCGGCTGCGAGGCGAGGGCGGCGTCACCCGTATCTGGCGTCTGGGGGAAGCTTTGCGCCAGAACGGGGGAAGCCCCGAGCATCAATGCCACGGACAGGACGGGCAAAACCCTGGACATGAATGAACCGGAGGTCAGAGGAGTGGACATGTGCATAGCGTGACGGTTTGACCTGAGTTTAGCGGACATCGTTGACCTTCGCAGGTGATGTTCCCAATGTGGTTAAGTTAAGGCGGAAGAATATCGAGGATGACGATTTGCCGTTACGAGTGGTAAGGGCTGAATCGTTTTGTTGATAAACGAGTTCGAACCAACTGCAATCATCCTTGTAAATTACGCTGACAGTAGATTTACGCCAGGTATCGCTGACCATATCCCGGTCAATCCGGGCCGATACACCCCAGTGAGAGGTAAAGAAGTGCTGCCCGTAAAGCTGGATGTCGCGGTAATTGTCGCCGAAGGTTTTCAGCTTGCCATTGGCTGCAAGTTGGGCGAGCCGCGCAGCCTGAAGCGTGCTGTCAAAAGCCGTACCGTTATAGCCACTGTAATAGTTTTGAATCTGGCCGGGCGTCAGAACATTATTTACGATATAGCGCAAAGTCGCCTGCGTATTGGCGCGTACCGCCGTCAGACCATATTCACCCTGGTTCAGGCGTCCGGTTTGGCCATCAAATCTCAAACGTGTATAGCCATTAAGGCCAGCGCCGGTGTCGAAACTGCCGGTGGCGATCCAGTCGGAATTCTGGCTTCCCAGGCCCGAAGCGTCATAGGTATAGCTTTGACCGTTGATCGCCACAGTCTTCATGAATTGCGTTTCAATATCATTGCGCAAAACGCGGCCAAGCAAGCCGTCGACGCGCAGACCGGACTTGAAACGCAACTCACCCCGCAAGCCCAGGTTCAACCTGGAGCCGGCTTCATAGATATCAAAACCGGAAGATTTATTGAAGCTGAACAGGGTTGTTTCGTCAAATTCAAACGACTGGCTGTCTTCGGTCGGAATATAGGGGCTGACTTGTGCCTCGGGAGATACGGCTAGTTGAGCTACCGGTTCAATGATTGCCGTAAAGCCTTTAAACTTCCGGTACATTGGGTAACTGATATTGAGGCCGGCCGTTGCCAGATCACGGGAAATATCTTGCGTCAGACCTTGACCGTCAAGATTTGAAACCTTGTAATAATCATGGCGGGCATCAATGAACGGTCCCCATTTGATACCGCTGGCTGTGGTCATGTCGCCTTGCCAGTTCAGGCCGGCACTGAATCGGTTCGTGTCGTATCCGGCGGTTTGCACGAGCAGACCCGTGGGCGCTCCGATATCTTCCGCATTGAGGCCGGCCTGTGTGCTGAGCGTTTTATGATAAACGCCTATCGCATTCGCCGAAAGTGTCAGTTGTCCGCCAAGGATGCGTGATTTCGGCGACCAGTAGGCTTCAACCTGCGGCGCAATGGTCGGGAAAAAATCGGAGGTGATGGCATAGGGCTGCAGGCTTGTGCCGCTGGCGCTGTCCAGATAGCCGCCGACCTGCAGGCTTTGAAAATTCGCCAGCGTGACCGCGAAATAGGCATTGGAAACCTGGCGCGTCACATTGAACTGATTGATTAGCTGGCGAGAATCCACAGAAAGATCACCGACCTGATCAAAGGCGCCGTCAATACTATAGCGTTCAAAGAAATTGGCGTAGTCGCCTTTCGGATCGCCGCTCTCATCCTTCACATGCTGGGCGGTGAAATTCCAGCGCCAGTCTTCGTTGATCTTGAAGGCGCCATCCGCCAGAAGGTATTCGCGCGTCGCCGAAACGCCGTGGCGGTTACCGTCATTATCGAAGAATGCCTCATTGGTGAAACCGCCGCGGACATGCAACGTGCCGGAATAGAAGCGGCGCATATAGTCCAGATTGAGCAGCGGATTGACACTGGCGTTCAGTTGCGGGCTGATGATCAGGTACTGGTAGGGTGAGATCGACCAGAGATAGGGTTGCTCGTATGAAAAACCGCGTTTCTCATCGGCCGAAATTTTCGGCGGCAGGAAACCGGAGGCGCGCTCCAATTCAGGATCCGGCGTCCAGAGGTAAGGCGCATAAAGGACCGGGACGCCTTTCAGCTTCACCACAGCGTTATTGTAAAAGACCATCTTCTTGTCTTTACGCTGGGTAATCTGACTGGCCTCGATCGACCAGGTCGGGTCCTGGGTCTCGCCGTTCTTCACGCACAAGGCACAGGGCGTGTAGATGACATTGGTCAGGCGGTTGATGTCCGGACTGACCTGCTCCAGGCGGCGAGCGAAGACTTTTGAATTGTCACGGCCGATCGAGGCAAAATTCTCGCTGTACCCGGACTGCATATTGTCGTCATAGGTGATTTTGTCGGAGAACTGTACGCTGCCATCCTCATTTAGCGTCTGGGTATGGCCCTCAGCCGTGGTCACGCCGGTCACTGAATTGGAAATAACCTTGTCGGCGCGGATGGTCCGGCCGTTCTGGCGCAGTTCGACGCTGCCAACGGCGGTTGTGACATCATCATCGCTGTTGATGACCTGGTCGGCTTCCAGATAGGACGTGCCCCTGGTCAGGCCGTCAGTGCCGGGCGTGGTCTCGGTACGGATGATCTTGGGTATGGGCCTGGCGTCGGCATAGGGCGGGCGTGTTTCGGCTGGCGAAGGTGCAGGAGCCGTTATCTCGGTGGCAGCGACCTGCGCAAGCGCCAGTTCAAAAGCAAATTGCGTACCGGTGACGCCGGCCACTCGCGCAGCTTGGCCTTGGGATTGCGCCATGGCGTGGTTGCAGCCGGCACCCATGGCGATCAGGGTTATCACGCCCGCGCCGATCCGGCCTGCCTCCAGCTTGTAAGAATAGCGCTTAGTCATCGCCTGCCGTATCAGTCCTGTAGTCCAAAATCAAAAATCGCAGAACGCCGGCAGGAATGCCGCATCGGTTCATATAACATAGCCGGCGGAGAAACCGACGAAAAAGACATGTCCCATGAGACAAATCGAATCACACCGGGAAGACTAGCCTGTTTAACCGTCCTCTGTGTAAACGATCAGGGTCATGGCAGCCAGCATGGCCAGAATGGCCGGTGACCAGCCCGCCAGAAACAGGGGGATCACGCCGGCCTTGCCCATGCTGGAAAACAACTGGTTGACGAAGAAAATGACGAAACCAAGGCTGATGCCGGAAATAACCAGGCCTGTCATTCCGCCAAGGCGCATCAGGCGCAGGCTGAACACTGCGCCCAGCGCTGTCATCGCCGCAAACATCAGTGGGGTCGAAAGAAGCTGATGGAGTTTCAGTTCGTAAAGCGCTGTCGAAAAGCCTGAGACACGATTCTGGTGAATCAGCCCCGGAAGACGCCAGAAAGGGACGCTCTGGGTCGAGGCGTATTTTTTGAAAGCCTTTTGCGGGTCCAGATTTGACGGCATGGTCAGCACATCATACGGCGCGGTTGGTGGACCGGTCACGGTCGCCTCCTGGGCATTGCGCAATTGCCAGTAACCCGGGCGCAAAGTGGCTTCCTGGGCGTCAATCCGCTTGCGAAATACCGGCACCTGCCTGGCGTCGATATCGTAAATCCAGAAGGTAACGCCCAGCAGGTGACCTATAACCTTGCTGTCCTGGCTGGCGGCGCGGATGACGATCTGCTGACGGCCATCGCCCTGACGCAGATAAACGGCGCCATTTGACGACCCCTGAACGGGCGCGTCTGTCTCTCCGAGGCTCGCGGTGACGCGTTCGTAATGGTCATTCAGCTTGGATGCGACCGGATTCAATACGCCGATGGTCAACAGACCGAAGGCAAAAGCCATGACAGTGGCGGGCAGGATGAAGCGCCAGGCTGAAACGCCGGCGGCACGCATGGCGATCAGTTCACTCCGGCGATTGAGGTTCACAAAGGCGAACAGGGCGCCGAACAGAAAGGCGAACGGCAAAAGCACCAGGATCGAACCCGGTGACTTTTCCAGCATCAGACCGATGACCGAGAGGCCGGAAACATCGGCCTTGGCGCCCAGAGTCTTGGAAATGCTGACATATTCAATCAGGAAAATCAGCGCTGCGACGATCATCAGCGCCGACAGGAACGCCTGGATGCAGGTCTGGAGGATATAGGTCTCAAGGCGGCTTTTACGCCACGGATTGAGATAAGCGAGATTGTCGAGAAATTCGGGGCGGCTCAGGTTCATGGCATTTCCCCTACAATGGCCGCAGGGCCGTTTTGGCCTGGACCGCGCGGGGACGCAGGCCGGGCGTCAGGCCGTCATGTCTGCGAATCTGGCGCCAGCACAGGAAAACGGGAATAAGGGGCACAACATATTGCAGGATGTTGATTATCCAGGCTGAAGCGCTGGCCGTCTCTACCACCACCCCGAATATCCGGGTGCCGGCTGCCGCGGCTGCGGCGATGGCGATCCTTTGGGCATAGCCGTTGCGGCTGAAGCGGCCCCCCAGCACGCTGACAATGGCCAGCATGACGAAGGCCAGATTATAGAGCGGGTTGGCGATTCGCGCATTGGCCTCGGCGTAATATTTCTGCAAGACGGTCTTTTCGTAATCATAACGGATGGGGAAGGCCAGTTCGTGCATGTAGCGGTCGCCTTCCTTGTATTGCAGATAGTCGTCGCTGGTGAAGTAGGATGTGATGTCGAAGCTGTATTCATCCCAGGTCAGGTGATCGAGCACGCCCTTGCCGGCCAGTTGCTGGTTTGAGCCATCGCGCATGATCAGAATGGAACTGCCGTCGATTTTCTTGATGCGACCTTCACGCGCGGCGAAGGTCTGGTCCTTGCCGTCCGGTTCGTCGGTCCGGATAAATATCTGCCGCAGCAAACCGTTCTGGTCGATCTTCTGCACATAGATGGTCAGGCCCGATTCGGAGGTGGAGAAGTCACCTTCCCTGACCAGGCTGGAGATCAGGTCGTTTTTGACATCGAAAAGCGCCTGTCGCATCGCGCGATTGGTCAGGGGCTGGATGAACAGGTTCACCATAAGACTGATGAGGGTGAAATAGATGGCGATGCGCAGAATGGGATAGGCCACCCGCATAAGCGACATGCCGCTGGCATAGGCCGCGGTGAATTCATGCTCACCCTGCATCCGCGTTAGGGCCACAAGCGTGCCGACGAACAGGGCGATGGGGAATATCAGCCCGGCGAGCTGCGGCATGGACAGCAGGGTGATCTTGATGAAGGTCCAGGCATTCTGGCCGCGCTCGACCACAAGGTCGAACTGGGTCAGGGACTGGCTGAGCAGGGCAATGGCCGTCAGTGCCGCCACCGCGCCGCCAACCGGCAAGATCAGTTGGCGGAATATGTAGCGGTCAAGTGTGCGCATATTTCAGGTTAACTCGTCGGATGCCGTGTTCGCATCCCCTTTTGACGGCTTACCGAGTTAATTACAAGCTGTTGCATGGTGCCGTGCAAAAAAATTGAACACTTATGTACAGTCCGCCTGTGAAAGCGGGAATAAACCTCAGACGCGGCCGGCGTTCGCCGTGAAATCCGGTAACAAAAAAGTTGCAGAAAACACTTCTGTCAGCCGGCAAAAAGAGGCATAGGGCTTAAGACTGCCGCCGTTTCAGGACGGCCACTACTTCGGAGGAATTCATGCCGCAACCTGCCATCTCACTCGCCACCGCACCTGCCGCCAAAACCTGCCTGGCGCTCATTCTGGGCGAAGGCGAAGGTGTCAGCGCCGGTTTTTCCAGGCTGGCTCCAGAGGCGGCGGAAGACGTAAAAGCCTCCCTTACCGCCCTGGGATTCAAGGCGGCCCGTGGCAAGACGCAACTGCTTAGCCGCCCAGCCGGCACGGACGCCGCGGCCCTGGCGGTAACCGGTGGCGGCGATCTTGCCAAGCTTGACGATGCCGGTATGGAGACCATTGCCGCCAGCCTCTATCATGCGGTCAAGGGCGCCGGTTTTGAGGGGCTGAGCTTTGACCTGACAGGGTATGCGCCGAATCTAGTGGCGCGGGCGCTGCTGGCCTTCCATCTGGCCTCTTACCGCTTCGATAAGTATTTCGGTCAAGCCAAGCTGGACAAGGCGCCGACGCTGAAAAAAATCACCCTTGTCTGCGACGATATCAAGGCGGTGGAGGCGGCGTTTGAACCCTTGGCGGCCTTGCGTGACGGCATTCTGTTCGCCCGCGACCTGGTGTCGGAACCGGCCAATGTGCTCTATCCGCAATCCTATGCTGATCGCGTCAAGGCACTGGAAACGACTGGACTTCAGGTTGAGGTCCTGGGCGTGGCGGAAATGGAAAAGCTGGGGATGCACTCTCTGCTCGGCGTCGGCCTCGGCAGCCGCAAGGAATCGAAACTGGTGATCATGCAATGGCAGGGCGCGGGCAAGGCCCAGCCCGTCGCCTTTGTCGGTAAGGGCGTGACCTTCGATACCGGCGGCATTTCGATCAAGCCGGCCGAAGGCATGGAAGACATGAAGTGGGACATGGGCGGTTCCGCGGCCGTGGTCGGCGCCATGATCGCGCTTGCCAGCCGCAAGGCCAAGGTCAATGCCGTCGGCATCATCGGCCTGGTGGAAAACATGCCGGATGGCAATGCCCAGCGCCCCGGCGATGTGGTCAAGGCGATGTCCGGCACCACGATCGAGGTGATCAATACCGACGCTGAGGGGCGGCTCGTGCTGGCCGATGCCCTGTGGTATTGCCAGGACCGTTTCAAGCCTCAGTTCATGATTGATCTGGCGACCCTGACCGGCGCTATGATCATTGCGCTTGGCATGGATTATGCCGGTGTTTTCAGTAACAACGACGAACTGGCTGAGAGAATCGGTGAAGCGTCGAAAGCCGCGGGTGAAAACACCTGGCGAATGCCCTTGCCGCCGCAATATGAAAAGCAGATCGATTCCAAGATTGCCGATATCCGTAATATTGGCGGCCGTCCCGCCGGATCGATCACCGCCGCGTTGTTTTTGCAGCGCTTCGTCAATAACGTGCCATGGGCGCACATGGATATCGCCCCTGTTGCCTGGACCAATGAGCAGCGCATTCCGACCGTGCCGGAAGGGGCGACCGGATTTGGCGTCCGGACGCTTAATCAACTCGTCGAGCGCTTTTACGAGCAATAGGTCTCATGCCGGACATCTGGTTCTACCATCTGGAAAAAACACCCTTGCCTCAGGTTTTGCCGGACCTGTTGGAAAAGGTCGTGCAAAAAGGGTGGCGGGCCTATGTTCATGGTCATGACGATGACAAGATTGAGGTCTTGAATGGCCATCTGTGGGCCTATAGCCCGGCTTCCTTCCTGGCGCATGGCCGGGAAGGAAATGAACTGGCGCCGCGGCAGCCGGTCCTGCTCGGGACATCGGGTGATATGGTCAATATGCCAGATGTTTATGTCTCGGTCGCACCGGTGGATTTTCCGGATGTGTCTGTCTTGCAGAGATGTCTGGTTGTCTTTGAAGGCGGTGACGAAGACCATCTCGGTTGGGCGCGGCAACAGTGGAAACGATTGAAAGGCGAGGGCGCCGATCTCGCCTATTGGAAACAGAACGCACAAGGTCGCTGGGAGAAGATGCAATGAAGAAATTACATGAATGCGGTGCTCTTTTTGCCTTGTTTTTCATGGGCCTGTCTTCATGCACATCGGCGCCGGAAACGCCTGTGGCTCCAACACGTCAGCCTGCGCCTGCGCCCGTTTATCATCCGCCGGTAGTGAGCCACCCAGCGCCGCCGCCAAAACCCGTTTACAAGCCCATGCTTGAGGATCAGTGCGGCGCGGCCGCCCTGCAATACCTGGTGGGTAAGCCGCGCACGGAAATTCCGGTGCCGCTCGATCCGGGCAAGCGCCGGGTTGTCTGTTCGAGCTGTATTGTGACGCAGGAATACCGCTCGGACCGCCAGACAATCGTTTTCAGCAGCGAGACCGGTATTATTGAATCGGTTAAATGCGGGTAACCACGATTTAGCGTTTTTGATGTGGTATTTCCGTTGGTCTGTGATCCGGGTGATGCTACCCTGAGTATAAGTAAAGAGACGAATCGACGGTATTGCGGGGCGGCCCGTCGTCCATACCCACCCAAACGATCGGGTCTTGAATGCATGGATAAAAAGCTCATAGGTGAGGGAAGGCCGGCGGAGATACTGCTGGTTGACGATAACCGCGGCGATGCCCTGCTGGCAGCTCACGCCTTCAGGGAATCGCGCGTCGAATCCAACCTGACGGTCGCCTCTACCGGAGAAATGGCTCTGGCCATGCTGGCGCAGGAGGGGGACTATCGCGGTAAACGGATGCCTGACCTGATCATGCTGGATCTTGGTCTGCCGAAAATGAGCGGCGTTGAGGTTCTAAGCCGTATCAAGAGCGACCCGCGCTTCAAACATATTCCCGTGATCGTGATGTCGAATTCGGGCGCCGGTAGCAATATACTGAAAAGCTACCAGCTTTATGCCAATGCCTATGTCATCAAACCCGTCGACCTGGCGAAATTCCGTGAAGCTATTTCGCTGATAGAACAGTTTTTTTTCCTTCTGGCCTGCGTGCCTTCCCAGAATATAGACGCATAAGGAGGACGTGCCATGCAGGAACCGCGACACATTACCATGACTGCTCCCGCCGATCCCGCCGAAGAATTCAAGGATTTTGCCTATATCGTATCTCACGATCTCGCCGGTCCGGTCCGGTCGATGGTGGCATTTTCTCAACTGCTGAAGGAGAGCCTGCCAGTTGTCGAAAAGGCGGAGGATCAGCTTCATCTCGACCTCATTATCGAAAGCGGCCAGAAACTCGGGGAAATGATCCAGGGGCTTCTGGCCTTTTCACGCCTGAACACGGTGCCGCGCAGCCGCTCACTGGTTGAGCTCGAAATTGTGGTGGCGCGTTGCTACATGCAGTTGCAGTCACAACTGGATGCGACCAAAGGGCATTTCAACTATCCGCGGATGCCGGAAGTGATGGCCGATGCCCAGCAGATGCACACGGTATTCTTCGCGCTGCTGGATAATGCCATCAAGTTCCGCAAGCCTGATCAGGCGCCCGATATCCGTATTCGTTGCGAAAAAACGGCTGATTTCTGGGAGTTCAGCATCTCGGACAACGGAATCGGCATCGATCCGCTGTTCTATGACGATGTTTTTCGCCCGTTGCGCAAACTGCATACGGATGAGGTCTATCCCGGTGTCGGGATGGGGCTGACTTTGGCGCGCAAGATCATTATGGCCCATGGCGGTGAAATCTGGCTTGAGCCATCCGACATGGGCGGCCTGAAGGTCAATTTTACCATTCCGCGTTAAACGCCGGCTTCAAGTCTGGCCGTTTCGTAGATTTCCGCGGCTGTCATCCATTCGGCTTCCAGCGCGACCATCTTTTCCTCCAGTTTTGCTTTGTCTTTACTGAGGTTTATGGCCAGGGCCTGATTTTTCGCATAGAGGTCAGCATCCCCCAGCTTGAGATCGAGCAGCTTGATTTGGTTGCTGGTCACCTCTATCTGACGCTCCAGGTCGTCGGCCTTCTTCTTCAGGGGCGCGATGGCATTGCGCGCGGCTGCGGCGGCCTTCCGCGCTTCCTTGGTATTGACGTTGACCGGTTTCTCCTTGGCCGCGGCCTGAGCTTCTTCGCGCGTCGCCGTCTTGGCGCGTTCGATCACCAGTTTGGCGTAGTCGTCCATGGTGCCGGTATAGGTTTTCACATTGCCATCATTGACCAGCCACAGCTTGTCGGCCACCAGTTCGACCAGCGAACGGTCATGGGTGATGATCAGGACGGCGCCTTCATAGTCATTGAGCGCATCGAGCAGGGCGCGACGGCTGTCGATATCCAGGTGGTTGGTCGGTTCGTCGAGGATCAGCAGGTGCGGCGCATCCATCGCCACCATGTTGAGCAGCAGGCGGGCGCGTTCGCCGCCACTGAGATCCTTGACCTTGGTCTCGACCTTGGTGGCTGTCATCCCGAAGGAACCGAGGCGCGAACGGCGTTTGGCCTCGGTTTCGTCCGGCCGGGCGCGACGAATCATTTCCAGCGGCGTATCTTCCGGGTCCATGGCTTCGATCTGGTGTTGGTGAAACCAGGCCACGGTCATGCGGCGGTCACGCCATTGCGTGCCGTGACTTTCGGTGAGAGCGCCGGCCAGCAGTTTGGCGAAGGTCGATTTACCGGCACCATTGACGCCCAAAACGCCAATCCGATCATCGGGATCGAGACGAATATTCATGTGACGCAATATGACGGTATCACCATAACCGACACTGGCATCTTCCAGGCGCAGAATGGGCGGCGAGAGTTGCTTTTCCGGCGACGGTAACATGAATGGCGCCACCCGGTCTTCAATGGAGGCGGAAATGGGCGGCAGCTTTTCCAGCTTCTTCATGCGCGATTGCGCTTGCGACGCCTTGGATGCCTTGGCGCGGAAGCGATCGACAAAGGCTTGCAGGTGGGCGCGCTCGGCTTCCTGCTTGGCGGCATTGGCGGCATTCAGGCGGGCCTTCTCGGCGCGCATACGCTCGTAATTGTCGTAATTGCCGCTGTAATAATCTAAGCGCTGGCCGACCACATGGACGATGGCATCGACCGATTCATTGAGCAGGTCGCGGTCGTGCGAAATCATCAAGGCGGCATTGGGGTAGCGCTTCAGGCGCGCTTCCAGCCACAGGGCGCCTTCGAGATCGAGATAGTTGGTCGGTTCGTCCAGCAGCAGCAGGTCGGGCTCCGCCAGCAGGGCGCCGGCCAGGGCGGCGCGCATCCGCCAGCCGCCGGAAAAGTCAGAAATCGGCCGGGTCAGATCGGCATTCGAAAAGCCAAGGCCCGAAAGGATTTCCGCCGCCTTGGCCGGGGCGCGGTCGGCGCCGATGGCGTAGAGATCGTGGTGGATTTCCGCCTGGTGCATCGGATCGGCCGTTTCCAGCGCCAGCAGCAGGTCGCGGCGGCGCACGTCAAGGTCCAGAACCTCGTCGATCAGGTGTTTGGGCGAGGCGGCGATTTCCTGATCGACGCTGGCGATACGCCATGATTTCGGCGTGGTGATTTCACCGCCGCCGGGTTGAGATTTGCCAAGGATGAGGCCGAACAGGGTCGATTTACCAACGCCGTTCAGACCGACCAATCCCGCCTTGGTGCCCGGCGTCAGGGTCAGGTTGGCGCCATCAAAAAAGCGACGGCCATAGGCGTCATAGACCAGGTTGGTAATCTGCAACATTGACTTAAAAACTTTAGAAAATACGGGTTGGCGAATGCATCGGGTGTCGCTATAAGCCAGCCAACTTTAAATACCAACACAAAATGGATTTCCTATGTCCCGTACCTTCTCGATCATCAAGCCCGACGCCACCCGCCGCAACCTGACCGGCGCGATCAACGCCGTCATCGAAGCGGCCGGCCTGCGCATCGTCGCTCAGCGTCGCGTGAAGCTGACCCAGGCGCAAGCCGAGCAGTTCTACGGCGTCCACAAGGAACGTCCTTTCTTCGGTGAACTGGTTGCTCAGATGACCGCCGAGCCGGTCGTCGTCCAGGTTCTGGAAGCCGATAACGCCGTGCCGAAGTACCGCGAAGTCATGGGTGCCACCAACCCGGAACAGGCCGCTGAAGGCACCCTGCGCAAGCTGTTTGCCCTGTCGATCGGTGAAAACTCGGTCCACGGTTCGGATTCGGACGAAAACGCTGCGATCGAAATCGCCCAGTTCTTCACCGAAGACCAGATTGTGGGTTAAGCCTATGGGGCGTGGGGGCTGTGCCCCCACAAACCTTGCCTTATCAAAGAAAAAAGCCCGGTCGATTGACCGGGCTTTTTTCTTTGAAAGAGATAAGACTTAGGGGCACGGACCCCACCCCCCATTAGTTTGTCCGCAATTCCGCCAACAGCGCCTGATTATCGTAAACCTTGTCCAGAGCCACACTGACAGCGGCCGTCGATACCACCACCGCCCGGTTAATCCCTGAGTCATAAAAATACGCGCCGCCCAGGCTATGAATATTGCCATCGAATACCGCACCGATGATTTCGCCCTGGGCATTAACCGCCGGCGAACCGGAATTGCCGCCGACAATGTCATTGGTGGTGACGAAATCCATCACCGTATTGCCATCGAATTTGCCGCGCGCCTCGATAAACGATTGCGGTAATTGATAAGGCGCCTTGCCGGTGGCCCGGTCATAGATCCCCTTCATATAGGTGAAGGGGGTGACCGTCGTGCCGCGCCAGTTCCAGCCCTGAATACGCCCATAGGAGAGGCGCAGCGACCAGGTCGCGTCGGGATAGGTGTTCGTGCCATAGGCCCTGAAGCGCACACGCGCGATCTTTTCCGCCGCGATACGCGTGGGACCGGCAACCCGGTTTTCATACGCCCGGCGAATGTCGCGCGATGCCGGATCGATGCGCAGGGCGTATTGAATCATCGGGTCGTTTGATGCCTTGATCGCCGTCATGCCGCCCTCCCACAGGGCTTTGCGGGTATCGACATTATCCAGTCCGGTGTTTTCCACCAGAAATGCTGCCAGTTGCTCGGGGGAGGATTTTCCCAACAGTATCTGCGTTTGCGGGGCGTCTGTACCCATATACTCCCGCGCTTTTGACAGGCGAAATTCCAGGTAAAGCTGTTCGAGCGGCTTCTGGACCTGCGCATTGGCGAAGAGATCGCGCTCGATCGCCGGCAGGCGCGAGTCGGCATATTCCGGCAGGCGTTCCGCGGAAGGTTTCTGACGTTCGGCGGCGCCGCGCACCAGTTCGCGGGCATAGTTGAGCAGGGTGGAGCTGTAGGGCGTATTTTCAAGGAAATTATAAGGCAGAAAGAGTTCCGTATATGCCTTTTGCGCCTCGGCGATCTCGGCCCACGGATCGCCGATTTCCGTGGCAAATGAACCGGACAGGGTTGATTTGAGGTAGGCTTCCTCCTGGCGTTTGGCGGCGATCATGGCCGGATCGCGCAGCGCCTGCCATTCAGCGCCCATGGCCTTGAAGCCGTTCTCGACGCCAAAGACCGCATCCTGGCTGATGCGCCGGTTTTCCTCGTCCTGCCCGGCGAAGGTGATCAACCGGCCCCGCAGTTCCGATTTCATCATCTGCACTGGCGGATAAACCACATCACGCAGGGTTTCCAGTTGCGCGGCGGTCATCAGGCGTTTTGTCGTGCCGGGATTGCCGGCGACAAAAACCGGATCGCCCTCTCGCGGTGTATCGGTATTCCAGGTCAGGTGATCGGGTGTTCTGACCGGGGCATCATTTTCATAAATACGCAGAAAACCGATATCGAGCGCATAGCGCGGAAAGTTGAAATTATCCGGATCGCCGCCAAAGAATGCCGCCTGGAATTCCGGTGCAAAAACAAGGCGTACATCGGAATACTTGCGGTATTTGTAGAGCCTGTACTGACCGCCTTGATAGAGCGGTACGATTTCGCAGTGCATCCTGGTATCGTCATCACAGGCTTTTTTCTCGATGCCAGTAGCGGCCGCAGATTGCGCGCGGACAAAGGCGTCACCGGTCAGACCGGCCGTCGCTGCGTTGATCTCTTTCGTGTAGTCCGTGACCGAGGTCAGAATTTCGGCCATCAGGCCGGGGCACGTGCGTTCGTCCGCTCGCGCTGCCATGTAGCCATCAGTAACATAATCCTGCTCCCGATCAGACAGGTCCTGCGCACATTCCATGATGCAATGGTGATTGGTGAAGATCAATCCTTCGCCTGAGACGATAGCGCCCGAACAGCCGGAAGTCAGGCGAACACTGGCGCCCTGAAGATGGTCAAGCCACTTTTGATCAAGCTTCGTGCCGTAGGTGGCATTGACCCTGGCTAGAGGGAAATTGTCGAATGTCCACAGCCCCTCTTCGGCGGTGGCGCGTCCGGAGGTCAGGGCAAACATCGCCAGAAAGACAAGGATAGCTGTACGGATCATCAAAAGCCCAGACCATGTAAAGTAGGATCATAGCATGGTTGCTATTGTTGCCGTGTAACCGCCCGGATTACATTTTTGTAAGGAACTTTTCCGCGAGAACCTGGCGCACGGCCTGGGCATAGAGCCGATGTTCCTCAGCCAGCACGCGTGTGGCCAGCATGTCGGCGGTATCGCCTTCGAGTACAGGTACGCGGGCCTGGGCGATGATTTCGCCCTCATCCACGCCGCTGGATACCCAGTGAACCGTGGCACCATGTTCGATCACACCGGCTTCCAGTGCGCGTTCGTGGGTGTGCAGGCCCTTGAAATCGGGCAACAGGGCAGGGTGGATATTGATCATCTTCCCTTCCCATTGCTGCACGAGCCAAGGCGTCAGCACGCGCATATAGCCGGCCAGGCAGATAAATTCGACGCCATTGCCACGCAGTTCAGCATCGATCAATCGTTCATGGGCCTCGCGGTCCTTGCCGTATGGCTTGTGATCGAGGGCAAAGGTTTTCAGTCCATGCGCCGCGGCCCATTCCAGGCCGCTGGCGTGTGGATCATTGGAAACGACCAGCACGAACTCGGCCGGAAAATCCGGCGCTTTCGCCGCCTCGACCAGCGCCATCATGTTGGAACCGCGGCCGGAGATAAAAATGGCCGCCTTAATCTTGCGCATCACTTTGCTGCCAGTTGACCGACAATAAAGGCATCCTCGCCGGCGTTGAGCAGAGCGGCCAGGACTGCATCGGCATCCTTCGGCGCGACATAGAGCACGAAGCCGACGCCGCAATTGAAGGTGCGCAGCATTTCATGCCTGTCGATATTACCGGTTTCCATCAGCCACTTGAAGACGGGCGGGAATTCCCAGCCATCAAAATCGAAGGTGGCGGTCAGGTGATCCGGCACGGCGCGATCAGGATTCTCGATCAGGCCGCCGCCGGTGATGTGGGCGCCGCCCTTGACCAGGCCGGCCTTCATCAGCGGCAGGACCGTCTTGATATAGATGCGGGTCGGTTCCAGCAGGGCCTGGGCCAGCGACATGCCCTTGGCGAACGGCGCATCCGATGCCCAGGACAGGCCGGAGATTTCGATCACCTTGCGGATCAGGGAATAGCCGTTGGAGTGCGGGCCGGAGGAAGCCAGGCCGATGATGATATCGCCGTCGCGCATGTCGTCCATGCGCGGCAAGACCTTGTGGCGATCGACGGCGCCGACCGAGAAGCCGGCCAGATCGTAATCGTCATTGCCGTACATGCCGGGCATTTCCGCGGTTTCACCACCGACCAGCGCGCAACCGGCACGCTTGCAGCCCTCGGCAATACCAGAGACGACGCGCTTGGCGGTATCCACGTCGAGCTTCGAGGTGGCATAGTAGTCGAGGAACATCAGCGGTTCCGCACCCTGGGCCAGCAGGTCATTGACACACATGGCGACAAGATCGATGCCGACGGTATCGTGGCGATGGGTCTCGATGGCGATCTTGAGCTTGGTACCGACGCCATCGGTCGTGGTGACGATCAGGGGATCGTCATAACCGGCGGCGCGCAGGTCGAACAGGGCGCCAAAGCCGCCGAGCGAAGCTTCCGCACCGGGGCGACGGGTCGATTTGGCCAGCGGCTTGATGGCATCCACCAGGGCTTCGCCCGCGTCGATATCGACTCCGGACGCTGCATAGGTTAAGCCAGATTTTGAGCCGGGTTCGGACATAAATAAATTCCTGTGATCACTTTGCCCTGTATCGGGGCTATTCGGGTTTGCTATAACTACAAAATGACGCCAATTACAAATACCAATGACCTGATCGCCTTTTGTGATGCGATAAAATCCGCCCCGTTCATTACGGTTGACACCGAATTCATGCGCGAGACGACCTACTGGCCGAAGCTCTGCCTGATCCAGGCGGCCAGCGAGGAACATGAAGCCATTATCGACCCTTTGGCCAACGGACTGGATTTAAAGCCTTTTCTCGATGTTTTGGCCGATGAAAGCGTATTGAAGGTGTTTCATGCCTGCCGTCAGGATATGGAAATCTTCGTTAATCTGGGCGTGATGCCCAGGCCCGTATTCGATACGCAGGTCGCGGCGATGGCGGCAGGTTATGGCGACCAGGTGGCTTATGATTCGCTGGTCCGGCAAAAACTGAAGATCGATATCGACAAGGGTTCACGCTTTACGGACTGGGCGCGCCGGCCCTTGAGTGATCATCAACTGAATTATGCCCTGGGGGATGTTACCCACCTGGCCAAGCTGTTTCCCAAATTGCGTGACCGTCTGGAGCGTCAGGGGCGCCTGGACTGGGTGTCGGAGGAAATGAAGGCGCTGACGGCGCCCGGTCTTTATTCCACCAATCCGGACGATGCCTGGCGCCGGCTCAAGCCCCGGAAGCATTCGGTCAAGTACATGGCGGTCTTTTCGCAGGTCGCCGCCTGGCGGGAACGCATGGCGCAGGAACGCGACATGCCGCGCGGCCGCATCCTGAAAGATGAGGGCATAGACGAGATCGCCACTCAGTTGCCGACCGATGCGGCGGCGTTTGATCATCTCCGCTCGACCTCAAAGGGCTTCGGCGCCTCGAAGTTCGGGCTGGATCTGGCGGAAATTATTCGCAACGCCCTGAAAAATCCGGAAGCCTTCGCGCCTAAGGTCGAGAAATCGGCGCCGCCGGTTCAGGTGCCGGCTTCAGTTGTCGAACTGCTGAAGGTGCTGCTGCGTATCCGCTGTGAAGAAGAGGGCGTGGCGCCGAAGCTGATCGCCACCGTGGCCGATCTGGAAAAGATTGCGCTGGATGACAAGGCGCAGGTGCCGGCATTGGAAGGCTGGCGCCGGAACGTCTTTGGCGATGACGCTCTGCGTCTGAAACGCGGCGAACTGGCTCTGGTTCTCAACGGCACCAAGGTGGAATTGGTGGAACTGGATTAGCAGCTTCCGCCGCTGTCGGCTTCCTTGCGGTTCAGCACATAGGTCTTGCCGTTCCAGCGCATAACCGGGAAGCAGAAGCCCGGACCGCCGATCATGACGTCCGGCCAGCCGCCCGGCGTCTTCTGCTTTGTGGGCAGGAAGGTGGGGATGCCTTCGCTGGCATAGATGACCTGCCACTTGCCCGACGCCTTGCTGAGCAGGCTGAAACCCTGACCGGTCATGCCGTAGCAATAGGTGCCGTTGTCGGTAATGACGAGGTCGGCTATGCCGTCGCCGTTTATATCGCGGTAGTCTTCGGGGGCAATGGTGGCCAGGCCGTTTTCATCGTCCGGGCAGCCCGTCCACTGGCCGTTTTTCATCACCATGCCGGCCGCCTGGTATGCCTGGGCGATATCAGGTGGCAGGGGCTCCGCCTCGGCGGACAGTGACAGCAGGGATACGCAGAATACTGGAACTGCGACATATTTCATGGCCGCCTCCTGTAAATGGTGAATACAGAAAACGCCTGAAACGCGGAACTGG
Source organism: Asticcacaulis taihuensis (assembly GCF_900100255.1). Lineage (GTDB taxonomy): Bacteria > Pseudomonadota > Alphaproteobacteria > Caulobacterales > Caulobacteraceae > Asticcacaulis > Asticcacaulis taihuensis. The sequence goes on from NZ_FMTS01000001.1 coordinate 114,524, forward strand.
CAAGCCTAATAGGTGATAATATTGAGATTCAGCTTGAGCGACTGGGCCAGAGCACGGGCACGCCGGCGCGTTTGTTCGCCCAGAAGCAGGTCTTCCCAACCCGATTTGGCGCTTAAGGTCAGGCTTCGTTCGTCCTTGCGAATATGGGCGTGGCTCAGCAATTCGGCGGATTTGGCAGAAAGATCGCAACCGAGACGCAGGAGTAGCCCCAGTTGGGTCGCCTGCCTGAGCATGTCTTCGCCCAGTATGCGGCTGATCAGAACGGGCTCCTTGGTGTAAGGATCGCCGCTGTAGCGCGTATAGATCGTGCAGGCGAGGAAGACGCGTTCCTGATGGTTCTGGCCGGGAATGGGCGCGCGCAGCACCTGATCACAGGCGAGGTCGGCGCGGTGATCCGGGTGCAGTCGGGCGCCGATGTCAGACAGTTTCGCCGCCGCGCGGATCAGCCGGACAGCGGGGCGCTCGATGATGGCCTCGTCGATACTGTCGTAGAATTCGGTCGCCCATTGTGCCAGTGCCGGACCGAGATCGTCATTGATGCCGAGCCGATGGCCGAGGGAGGCGCAGCCGGCAATCAGCGGATCATCGGCCCTCAAGGGCGCTTCGAGCGCCTCGAACAGCAGCCCCTCGCGCAGGCCGAAGGCGGAAAAGCACAAGGTCTCGAAGTGCAAGACCTCGATCAGCCCCTGCATTACAAGGGCGGCATAGGCGATATTTTCCAGACGTCGCTTCGATACACCCGGCAGCTTTTCCAGCGATGACGGCGACTGACTGGCTATCAGGCGGGCGATAGACAATGCCTCACGCGCCGGTAATTCAAATTGTTGAATGACTTGCAGCGGATAGTTCTGCTTTTGCATCCAGATCAGGGCCAGATTACGCCAGGCGCCGCCTACGGCATGAAACTGCCGGCTGGAAAAGCGGCCCTGCAGAGGCTCCAGGCGATCCCGAACAATCCTGTAAGTGGCATCTAAATCGACGGGCCTGGGCGCGCCGAGCGCAAAGGGGCCAAGCGGCAGCGTGATTCCGCGCAGGCCCTGTTCATTTTCACTGCTGAGATTGACAAGTTCGAGGCTGGAGCCGCCGAGATCGCCGACCACACCTTCGGCATCGAGATGGCCGCACTTGACGCCCATGGCGGAGTAGTGTGCCTCTTCGGCGCCGCTGAGCACCCGGACCTCAAAGCCCGTTGTGTCCAGAATTGTGGCGGTAAAGTCAGGTCCATCAACGGCTTCACGAATGGCGGCCGTAGCGACGACATGGACATCTTTCAGGTCGTAGGATTCCAGAATGGCCTTGAAACGGCGCAGCGCGACCAGGCTTTCCTGCATCCCGCCCTTGTGCAGACTGCCAGTCACTTTCAGTTCGCGGCCCAGGCCCGCCAGCACCTTCTCGTTGAAGATGGGCCATATGGAACGCCCTTCAACGCGGTATATGACCAGACGAACGGAATTCGAGCCGATATCGATGACTGCGGTATTGTAATTCAAGATATCCGTTTCCCGCATTTTACGCCGAGACAAGACTTCGCTAGCCCGTTTAGGGGGCTTTTACCAGCCCCTGAACGTTTGCGCGACTGACTTCATTGTGAGTGGACTATTTGCGCGCGCCGACGTGGTCGAAAGCTTGCGGCAGATCCTTGACACCACGACCGCGGCCGGAAAGCGACGGATTGGTCATGAAATAGTCGTGGGCGGAGAAGGGCTTGTCGAGGTGGCTGGCATCGAGCCGGCTATAGGTGCCGTTCGTTTGCAGGAACCAGGTCTGGGCTTCGTCATTAAGATTGGCGACCATGATCTGGTCGAGCACCTGGCGATGAACCGTTGGGTTTTCGATCGGGATCAGGGTTTCAACGCGGCGGTCAAGATTACGGCTCATCCAGTCGGCGCTGGAAATGAAGACGCGCGCCTGATCGGACGGCAGGGCATGGCCATTGGCGAAACAGACGATGCGCGCATGTTCGAGGAAGCGGCCGACAATCGACTTGACGCGAATGTTTTCCGAAACGCCGGGCACGCCGGGACGCAGGCAGCAGATACCCCGAATGACGAGATCGATCTGAACGCCGGCCTGGCTGGCCTGATAAAGTTTTTTGATGATGGTCGGATCGACCAGGGCATTGAGCTTCGCCCATATCTGGGCTGGTTTACCCGCCTGGGCATTGAGAATTTCCTGATCTATCAGGTGGATCAAGCCGGGTTTTAAGGTGACGGGCGAGAAATACAGCTTCTCCATCATTTCAGGGCGGGCATAGCCGGTGATGAAATTGAAGACGCGCATGGCGTCGCGGCCCAGTTCCGGATTGGTGGTGAAAAGGCTGAGATCAGTGTATATCTTGGCTGTGATCGGGTGATAATTGCCGGTGCCGAAGTGGCAGTAGGTGCGTAAGGCTTCGCCTTCGCGGCGGACGACCACCGACAGCTTGGCGTGGGTCTTGTACTCGACGAACCCATAGACGACGTGGACGCCGGCGCGTTCCATGGCGCGCGCCCAGCGCAGATTGGCTTCTTCGTCAAAGCGCGCCTTGATCTCGACGAGGGCGGTGACATTCTTGCCCTGCTCGGCGGCCTCGATCAGCGCGGCCACAATCGGGCTGTCCTTTGATGTACGGTAAAGGGTCTGCTTGATGGCGATGACATTCGGATCGCGCGCGGCCTGGCGCAGGAACTGCACCACGGCGTCGAAAGATTCAAACGGATGGTGGACGAGAATGTCCTTTTCGCGGATGGCGCCAAAGACATCGCCGCCATTGTCACGGATACGTTCCGGGAAACGCGGTTCAAAAGGTTTGAACTTCAGATCATTGCGGTCGCGCGGAATGAGCTGCGACACCTCGGCCATGCCCAGGATACCGGTGATATTGACGATATCTTCCGGGGCGGCATGCAGGTGACCGATGATAAAGCTGCGCAGGTCATCCGGCATGGTTGAATCGATTTCGACGCGCACAACGGAGCCGAGACGGCGCTGTTTGATAAGCGCCTCAAACTCGCGCACCAGGTCTTCGGCCTCTTCTTCCATTTCGATATCGGAATCCCGCAGAATGCGGAACAGGCCGCGCGAGACGATGTCGAAACCGGGGAAAAGCTGATGCAGGAACAGCGAGACAAAGTTTTCCAGCGAGATGAACTTGCGGCGGATCGGTCCGGTATCGCCGGGCTTGCGCACGGCGGATTCAACCTCCCAGAAGCGCTTTACACCGGTCGGGATCGGGACCAGGGCATACATGGTCTTGTTGTCCTTGCGGCGCAGCAGCTTGAGGACGATCGAGAAGCCCAGGTTTGGGATGAACGGGAAGGGATGCGCCGGGTCGATGGCCAGCGGCGTTAGAACCGGGAAAAGCTGGTTCTCGTAGACCTTTTCCAACCAGGCCGTGTCCGTCTTGTTGACATCCTTTGCCGAAAGCAGGTTCAGGCCATTGTCCTGAAGCTGGTTGCGGATGCTGGACCAGATCGTCTGCTGCTTGCTCATCAGTTCGCCGGCCGCGCGGTTGACCATTTCCAGTTGTTCCTGCGGCGTGTGGCCGTCGACCGAAAGCACGCGCACACCCTCGCGCACCTGACCCTGCAGGCCAGCGACGCGCACCATGTAGAATTCATCCAGGTTATTGGCGGAAATCGACAGAAAGCGCAGGCGTTCCAGCAGGGGATGGCGCGGGTTTTTGGCTTCTTCAATGACGCGCTGGTTGAAAGCCAGCCAGCTCAGTTCCCGATTGATGTAGAGGGACGGATCAAGCGGCGCGTCACCGCTGAAATCGAACGGTGCCGGCGCCGTGGCGGTCGCAACCGGCCCACCCTCCGTCACGGCGGGAGCGGAGGTCATATCCAGGGCCAGGTTCGAATCGGTCATATTGGTCGCTTCATCAATGGAATCAGTCCTTGCCGGCAATTTAGCGTAAAAACTTAAAGAAACTGCCGGGTTTGGCTGATTATCGCAAATTATCGAACGGCGTTACAGGCTCATCGCCAAACATATCCGTTTCGTGATCGAAAAAGGACTTGGCCAGGGCGCGATTGAACGCACGTCCATTGGCATAATGTTCCAGTTCTGTGACAATTTTTTGCGCGGCGCTGACAGAGCGGTCCATTCGCCTGACAATGTAGTCGATAAAATCGGGCGAAGGCGAAATGGCCCGCTGGGCGAACAACTTGTTGAGGATGGCGATCAGCAGATCCTCATCCGGTTCGGGCAGGGTGATGATCCGCATGGCGTTGAGGCGGCTGGCGAGATCCGGAAGCTCTATGTCCCAGGCGATGGGTTGATTTTCTGTCAGCAGAACAAGCTGTTGCCCGGATTTCTGAACATGGTTGAAGAGATGGAACAGGGCCTCTTCCGACGCCTGTTCGGCATCATCAACCACATACGGCACCGGCTGAAAGGCTGACAGATCGAGATCATGCGTTTCCGCGGCGGTCAGGAACAGGCCGCGGGTCTGCGCCGCGAAAATATGTCCCAGATGGGTCTTGCCGCTGCCAGGCGGTCCCATAAGGATCAGGTGCGGGCTCAACCATTGATCCGGATGCAGCAGAAGGCCCATGGTCGCCGCCAGTTCCGTGGTGACGATGAAGCGGTCGCGGCTGTAGCGATCGCCGGATTCCAGATCGAGGGGCAGTTGCAGGGACATATGGCTAATGTAGAATTGCCGGCTGTCGATGACAATGACCGCCTGACAGATATTCCGGGGACGATCCATGACGAATTGTGAGTAAAATCAGCCCGGCGCGCCGGACAAATGTGGCAAAAAGCTTGACTTTACTGGCGCATCATGTGCCCTACGGCGCAACGAAATTCCTTATGTCATCGGCTTTCACATGCATATCTATCGCTCCCATACCTGTGGCGCCCTGCGCGCTTCCGACGCCGGCACCCAGACCCGTCTGTCGGGCTGGATTCACCGCAAGCGCGACCACGGCGGCCTGTTGTTCATCGACCTGCGCGACCATTATGGCCTGACTCAGCTTGTTTTCGATCCGTCTTCGCCAGGCTTTGCCAAGGTGGAGCGTCTGCGCGCCGAGAGCGTGATCCGCATCGACGGCAAGGTGGTGGCGCGTGACGCCGCGACGATCAATCCGAACCTGCCGACGGGCGAGGTTGAGGTCTATGTCGGTGAGGTAGAAGTCCTGTCCGAAGCCGCCGAACTGCCGCTGCCGGTCTTTGGCGAACCGGAATACCCGGAAGAAATCCGCCTGAAGAACCGTTTCCTCGACCTGCGCCGCGAAACCCTGCACAGGAACATCGTCCTGCGCTCGAAGGTGATCCATTCCATCCGTCAGCGCATGGTCGACCAAGGCTTCCTTGAATACCAGACCCCGATCCTGACGGCCTCTTCGCCGGAAGGCGCGCGCGACTTCCTGGTGCCGTCGCGCCTTCATGCCGGCAAGTTCTACGCCCTGCCGCAGGCGCCGCAGCAATTCAAGCAACTGTTGATGGTTTCGGGTTTCGACCGTTATTTCCAGATCGCGCCGTGCTTTCGTGATGAAGACCTGCGCGCCGACCGTTCGCTGGAGTTCTACCAACTCGACGTTGAGATGAGCTTTGTCACGCAAGAGGATGTTTTTGCTGCGATTGAGCCGTTGATGCACGGGCTTTTCACCGAATTTGGTGAGGGCAAGCGCGTCTCGGCTTATCCGTTTGTGCGCATCCCTTACCGGGAATCTATTGCCAAGTACGGCTCGGACAAGCCTGACCTGCGCAACCCGATTGAGATGCAGGACGTTTCCGAACAGTTCCGCGGTGGCGGCTTCGGCCTGTTTGCCCGTATTCTGGAAAACCCGGCCAATGCCGTCTGGGGCATCCCGGCGCCGAAGGGCGGCAGCAGAGCCTTCTGTGACCGCATGAATTCGTGGGCGCAAGGCGAAGGGCAGCCTGGCCTTGGCTATATCTTCTGGTCGGAAGACCAGGGTGGCTGGGGTGGCCCGATTGCCAAGAATCTCGGCCAGGAAGGCACCAATGCCGTCATGGGGCAGCTTGGTCTCGGCCAGGGCGATGCCGCTTTCTTTGTGGCCGGTGATCCGAAGGTTTTCTATAAGTTTGCCGGTTCGGCGCGCACCAAGGTCGGCACCGATCTTAACCTGGTGGACGAAGACCAGTTCAAGTTCTGCTGGATCGTCGATTTCCCGATGTTTGAATATAACGAGGATGAAAAGAAGGTCGATTTCTCGCACAATCCGTTTTCGATGCCGCAGGGCGAGATGGAGGCGCTACTCAGCAAGGACCCGCTCGATATCCTGGCCTACCAGTACGATATCGTCTGTAACGGCTATGAGTTGTGCTCCGGCGCGATCCGGAATCACAAACAGGACATCATGCTGAAGGCATTCGAGATTGCCGGCTATGACGAAGCCTTCGTAGAAAGCCAGTTCGGCGGCATGTTGAACGCCTTCAAGTACGGCGCCCCGCCGCACGGTGGCCTGGCGCCGGGCATCGATCGCATCGTCATGCTGCTGGCCGGCCAGACGGCTATCCGCGAAGTTATCGCCTTCCCGCTGAACCAGCAGGGTCAGGACGTGATGATGAGTGCGCCATCCGATGTGCTCGACAAGCAATTGAAGGAACTGCATATCCGCACGCAAATGCCGATCAAGGTCGGCTAACTTATGGGGTTTGGGGCCTGTGGCCCCAGGATTTTTCTCTTTCAAAGAAAAAGCCCTGCCAATTTGGCAGGGCTTTTTCTTTGAATAAGGTAAAGTTTTGTGGGGTCATAGACCCCAAACCCCATAAGTTTAGTGAACCACGCACACCGGAATACGGAGGCCGCGCGGCAGTTCTGTCGCTTCGTCGCCGCAGGTTTGATCAAGCTGGCGCTGGGTCAGGCCGATGGCTGACCCCATTTCCGCACCGGAAAAGTTTACGCCACTCAGGATCGCGCCCTTGAAATTGGCGTGTTCGAGATAGGCGCCGACAAAATTGGCATTGGTCAGGTTGGCGCCGGCGAAATTGACGCGGCCGAACAGGGCGGCCGAGCCGTTAATGTCGCGCAGGTCGGCCCCGGCGAAGTTCGTGCCGTTGAAGATGCCAAGCCCCATATCTGACTGACGCAGGCGCGCACCGGCGAAATTCCTGTTCTTCAGGGTACGGTTATTGAAATCGGCCTGAAAGAGATTGCAGCGCGGACAGTTGGCGCCATTTTGCGCGCTGGAAACCTGGGCGGCATTCTGCGCCATGGCAGGAGCGCTGATGAAGCAAGAGGCCAGCAAAGCCAGGACAATACGTTTCATAAAAGGACACCTTCGCTGATTTGGCGCTGATTTGGCGCTGACTGCCGGAAGACCAGCAAGGGAAGGGCCAGTTGATACCCTCCGTTACCGTTCCTCTACATCATCCTTTTCAAACGCCGGGTTAACCGCATCCTGCTTTTTGCGATTGCCGAATGGTATGACCACCAGATTGTCGGTCGCCGTGCCGCGTGCAAAGCCTTTCGAGATCAGTTGCGAAGCCGGCATGGCATTGCTCGGCACGTCGTCTGTTTCGGGCAGGGCGTCGCCATGGAAATAGCCCTGGCCCAGACCATCGGCGTTCAGTTCGTCCGGGTCGGCGTTGGAAAGATCATCGCGGTCAAGATAGGAGATCGCCAGTTCACGGAAGATATAGTCGAGAATTGAGGTCGCCGACTTCACACGGTCATTGCCGGTGACCGGACCGGCCGGTTCAAAGCGCGTAAAGACATAGGCGTCGACGAATTCTTCAAGCGGCACGCCATATTGCAGCCCGATCGAGATGGCGATGGCGAAATTGTTCATCAGCGAGCGGAAGGCCGCGCCTTCTTTGTGCATGTCGATGAAGATTTCACCGATCGAGCCGTCTTCGTATTCGCCTGTGTGTATATAGACCTTATGGCCGCCGACACCGGCCTTCTGGATATAGCCTTTTCGACGATCCGGCAGCTTGGTACGGGACCGCTCGCGCTCGACAATTTTTTCAATAACCCGCGGCGCAGCCTTCTCGATTACCGGTTCAGGGATTGGTCGCTTTGGCGCGTCCTCGATGTCAGGAATATCGAGCTTGAAATCAGGCGGCGGATCAGCCCGATGAACGGAAACGGCGCGCAGGCCGGAACTGGCGGCCAGAGAATAGATTTTCATGACATCGACCACGCCCTGGTCCCAGGTCAGGCGGAAAGGCGTTGTCACGGGCGCGTCGATCAGGCTTTCAATGGATTGGCGGAGGTGAATTTGCGCCTTGCGGCCAAGAGGGCTCAGTAACTGGTATACCTGGTCCGATAAGAGTCTGAGTGCTTCCGGATCCTTGTGACCGAAGATATGGATATCCGCTTCCTGAATTTCCGGTTTTGAAAAACCCATGACAGCCAGAAGGTTGAAAGCCGGATCTGAGAGATCGCTTTCACTCAGGCCCCAGATGTCCTGGATGAATGCGGCATCGATATGACGGACGGAAAAGACCTCGGCCAATGAAGTTGCCGTGAGAAGCGCCGTTTCCAGACGAGTGATCTCAAATTCACTCAGGCCCTTTGATTTCAGGCTGGCGACATTGATATGCGGCGCGTCGATCAGGCTACGGCTGCCAAGCAGGATCTGGCGAACATCACCCCAGCTATGAGAAATGGTGCTCAACCCCATGATAACATAGGGTTTGATTGTTGGCACAAAAACGCCGTCCTCGGTTTCCATGACCGTCAAAAGCGCGCTGACACCCTTGTCGCCCAGCCCGGCGCCCAGGCGCAGGGCCAGTTCGGCATCATCGAACAGGGCGGTCACCTGCGCATTACGCAGGCCGGTTTTCTTGGTCAATTTGAGCGCGGTTTGAGTGAGGTCCAGCGCCGCGGACTTCATCTCGGCCTGGCCTTTCAGGGCGGTGATCCGGTAGAGGCGCTGGCTGAGCCGATCGGTCTGCTCCGCCTTGTCGACGGCGAAATTGTCATAAGGGGCCAGATGCGCGGCCAGGGAGGCAGATGCATGGACGGCCGCCGCTTCGAACAAAGCAAAGATATGGGTGGCCAGATCGACGCCGGCGGGTTCGCCAAGGCTGAGCCCGCGGCTCATTATAGCTTCGCCGAGTCCCGCCAGGGTCAGGGCCAGCGGGCGCGTGGCGGCTCGGCGCAGGCTGTCATCAAGCGTTGCCGAAAAACCGACAGCCGCTTCGATATCCAGCGCCTGTGTCCAAAGGGTGACGGCATCGATAAAGGCGTCTACCGCGAATATGCCGTCATCCGAGATGAAACGTTCAACATTGATCGCCGCGCGGGCCGCATAATTTTGGGCTTCAACCGCCTCAGCATCCTGCGGAGCAAAAACAACATGGAGTGCGCCGGTTTCCAGTGCCGTTTCGGCCGCCAGCACAGCCGAGGGATCACCGGCGGCGAGAAGGTCACGTTCGCCGATCACTGCCCGGAAACGGGAGGATACCTGTGCAGTCGCCGCCGCGCGTGACCAATCGGCAGGCGCCATGCCCTGGCTGAGTTGAATCTGCCGGGCGATCACGGCATCCGAGGCCCCGAAGCGCCGGGCCCTGGCGGCGGCGCGGGCAAGCGCCGGATTGTGTTTCAGGCTGGCGCGTTGCTCTCCTTCGGACCGGTCGATAGCACTGGTGATCTCATCGAGTGCCTGGGCCAGCCGGGTCTGTGTCGCAGCGGCCAGAGCACTGGCGCGGGCTTCGATCAGCAATTGGTTGATGGCGTTGCGGCCGGCATGGTCATCAAGGAAGAGCGGCGCCGTTTCCGCGGCCGCCGGCAGCCTGTCGCCGGCGGTCGGGTGGACGCGGTGCCCGGACTTAAGTCCGATGGCGGGGGCCGCCAAGCCGGCCACAAGCGTCATTCCCAGCATATCGGCGAATTCAGCCGCCGTTTTCGCATCGGGGAAATATCCGAGCCGCAGTCCCCATTGGGAGAGGCGATGGGCATAGCCGACCATGGCGCCATCGAAAGCGTCATTTTCGGGATTTGCCGACAAGGCGGCTGCGCCGGCCGGCAGGTCTTGCGGCAGCGAATCAGCCCAGTCCATCCAGGCTTCAACCTGGACTGTGGTCAGATCGCGTGGGCACAAAACCTCCGCGAACCCGTTCACGCGCTCGATCTCACGCAATTCCAGATCGGGCAGGGTGGCGAGTGCGCTCAGGGCAGGAGACAGATACGACATGCCTTTATCCTTGGTTTATGATGCCTTATCCCCAGATGTAGCGTTAATTTCAACAGGCATCAATAAATCTGGTGGGCTGAAGGCTAATCATCCACAATATGTTGATCTGTGGTCAGGGCGTGACGATGGACAATATTTTCAGTGCCCGCTTTACCTTGGGCGGGCGTCTCACTATAGATATGGGCAGGTTTCGGGGCCGTGACTGGCTCCACGCAAGGATATCACGATGCAATGGTTGCTTAATCTACTCGCTCCCTCATTCACGTGGTGGAATGGCGCCACGCTTGGCACCCTGTTCACCATTGGCAAGCGCGGCCGTAAGGTCGGGGAGGACGAATTCGGCAATCGTTACTATGAAGACCGCACGGCCAAGAACACCTATGATGCTGGCCGCAAGCGCCGCTGGGTGGTCTATAAGGGCTATGCCGACGCCTCCAAGATTCCGCCCGACTGGCATGGCTGGATGCACTACACCTATGACACGCCGCCGTCTGAGGCGCCGCTTCGCCGCAAGGCCTGGGAAAAGCCGCACCTGCCGAACATGAGCGGAACACCTTACGCGCAGTTTCCGCCGGGCTCAATGAATGCCGAAGCCGAGCGCGCGAAGACAACAGGCGATTACGAAGCCTGGAAGCCGTAAGGAGAGTTGTGGCATGAAACGCATCACTGTTTCCGGCTGGGCCTTGCTGGCGGCGGCTGCGGCGTGCGTTGTCATTCCGGCCTCCGCGCAGGTGCCGCCGCCCGACCGGGGCGGTGATGGCGGCCAGGCGCCCCATTATGTCGATAACGCGGACTACGATCCGCAGCCCTACTATGTCGATGGCGTGCAATATAAGCCCTATGTGCCTGAGAAGAAGAAGGCCAAGCCGGCCGCGGATAGTGTCAAGCCGGCTGCCACGCCTGTAACGCCGGACGGTGAATCGCTCAGCGAACTTCATCCTTACGTGCCATCCAGCTCGGCGAGCGTCGCGCAGGCGGAAGCGCCTCAAAAAGCCGCTGCCGCGTCTTCGTCGTCCGAAAGCGTCATCAGTTATGCGCCCAAAAAGCGGCCGCGTTACGCCGTGGCGATCATAGAGGCGTTGGACAAGGTAACAGCCGAAAGTGTGCGGTTCGAGGCGCCCATCGGCAAGCCCATCCGCTACAAGGGTTTGATCTATACGGTAAAGGCGTGCGAAACCACCGCCGATGACGAGGCGATGAGCGACGTCATGGCCTATGTGCGCGTACGCAGCAATCCGGTGGCGGCCACCAATACCTCGCCGGCGGTGAAGTCGAAGGAAGTTTTCCGCGGCTGGACCTTTGCATCAACGCCCAGCCTGAACCCGATCCAGCATCCGGTATATGACGCCTGGGTGATCGGCTGCCGTCAGCCTCTGCCAGGCGCGGCTACTTAAGCAGTGACATGACCATCTGCCCGGAGGCGGTGCGCGGCAGGTCATAGAAGTCGGTTTTCAGGTCGATGGCGGCGGCCAGTTTTTCCAGATACTCGGCCTTTGGCATTTCAACCACGCCGAACTGGCGCAGGTGATCGGTCTGGAACTGGCAATCGAGCAGGGTGAAGCCACCCGCCTTCAGCCGAGCCACCAGATGGACGAGGGCGATCTTCGACACGTCGCGGGCGCGCGACACCATGCTTTCGCCGAAAAATGCGCCGCCGATGGACACACCATAGAGCCCGCCCAGCAGGGTTTCGCCGTCCCAGACCTCGACACTGTGCGCCAGACCGCGTGCAAACAGCGCCTGATACAGGGCCTGTATGGAATGACTGATCCAGGTAGAAGTTCGGTTTTGCGCTTCCTCTGCGCATAGCTCGATGATCTGCGTGAAGGCCGTATCGATACGTATGGTATACATGTCCTGTCGCACGGTGCGCGCCAGCCGTGAAGATACATGAAAGGCATCCAGGGGGAGGACGCCGCGGATCGGCGGATCGACCAGGAACAGGTAATCGTCATCGCGGGCATCGGACATCGGGAAGATGCCCGTGCGGTAGCAATTGATCAGGTCATCAAGTGTAAAGTCTGTCAAGTCGGCGAATCCGTGGTCTGGCGCCCATGAATACCGTCTGGAAATCAGAAAGCAATAAGGTTCAATGCCTTATGTGGCCTTGCAATTGAAGCTGTCCATGATCTTGTTGGGAACGCGGACATTTCCGAACGGCGTGGTGGCGCCATCGGTGAAGCTTGTGTGATAGGCGATATCGCAGGTCTGGCCGGGCTTCGGCAGCATCTGGTTCTTGTCGATATAGGTGGTATGGACGGTGTCCGGCGCATAACCGGATTTGGTGACAGGAATAACCAGCCAGTTGGTGATATAGCTGAATACAAACAGCGGCCGTTTGTAGGGCTCGATGTGGACATCCTTGAGGACATAGGAATCGAACGGCCGCGACGGCAGGACATATTCCTTTGCCTGTGCCGGCATACTGACCAATAAAATAAGAGGTAATAACCCCAGACCCGGATTCATCTTGCCCAACATATCGGCGACAATATCACTCTAAACCACCCGTTGATGCGTGACAATGTGGACGAAACCAAGGCCACCTTCACGTGACGACCCGTACATCATAACGCAGTCATGCGCATCATCGAGCCCTGTTATTATCTTACATTATCAATGAACCTGTCATGAACAAAAAAAGCCTTGCGATCCGCAAGGCTTTTTCCGGATGGTTTCAGGACAATATTCAGGCTGGATTGGCCAGCGCTTCCTGAGCTCTGATCCAGTTTTCCAGCCAGTGAATATTGTAATCACCCGACTGAATATCCCTTTCCTGCAACAGGTCGAGGAACAGGGGGATGGTGGTGTCGATGCCGGTAACCACGGTTTCACCCAGGGCGCGTTTCAGGCGGGCCAAGGCTTCCGGGCGGTCGCGGCCGTGGACGATCAGCTTGCCGATCATCGAGTCATAATAGGGCGGAATGGTGTAGCCGTTATAGACCGCCGAATCCATGCGCACGCCGAGCCCGCCGGGAGCATGGAAGTCCGTTACCGTTCCTGGTGAGGGCACGAAGGTACGGGCGTTTTCAGCATTGATGCGCACTTCGATCGCGTGACCTTGCAGGTCGATATCCGCCTGCGTAAAGCTCAGTGGATAGCCTTCGGCGATGCGGATCTGTTCGCGCACCAGATCGATGCCGGTGACATATTCGGTAACCGGATGTTCGACCTGAAGGCGTGTGTTCATTTCGATGAAGAAGAATTCACCATCTTCATAAAGGAACTCGATGGTCCCGACGCCGAGATAACCAATGGCTTTGATGGCGTTGACGACGATCATGCCGATCTTGTCGCGCGCCGCCTTGTCTATGGCGGGCGAGGGGGCTTCTTCCAGCACCTTCTGGTGGCGGCGCTGCAGGGAGCAGTCGCGTTCACCGAGGTGGACGACATTGCCATGGCTGTCGGCGATGACCTGGATTTCGATATGGCGCGGCTTCTGGAGATAACGCTCCATATAGACCGTACCGTCACCAAAGGCGGCGGCGGCTTCGGTCTGAGCACTCATCACCTGCTCAGCCAGGGAGTCACGGTCCTTGGCGACCTTCATGCCGCGTCCGCCACCACCGGCGGCGGCCTTGATGATCAGTGGGAAGCCGATCTTCTCGGCGGCTTCCATGGCTTCCTCGACCGTGGCGACGCCGCCATCCGAACCCGGAACAACAGGGATGCCGGAATCCTTGGCGGCCTGCTTGGCGGTGATCTTGTCGCCCATCATGCGGATATGTTCGGGCTTAGGCCCGATAAAGGTCATGCCGTGCGCACCGACGATCTCGGCGAAGCGGGCATTTTCCGACAGGAAGCCGTAGCCCGGATGAATCGCATGGGCGCCGGTGATCTCGGCGGCGGCGATGATCGACGGGATGTTGAGGTAGGACTTGCTGGCGGCCGGCGGGCCGATGCAGACGCTTTCGTCGGCCAGGTGGACGTGCATGGCGTTGCGGTCGGCTTCCGAGTGAACGGCCACCGTAGCAATGCCCATTTCCTTGGCGGCGCGGATGACGCGAAGGGCGATTTCGCCGCGGTTGGCGATCAGAATCTTGTCGAATGTCTTGGTCATTGCGTCTTACTCGAAGACGACGAGCGGTTCGCCAAATTCAACCGGCTGGGAATCGCTGACCAGAATCTGCGCCACCACGCCTTCACGCGGGCTGGGGATGGGGTTCATGGTCTTCATGGCTTCGATGATCAGCAGGGTCTGGCCTTGCTTGACCTTGTCGCCTACCTTGATGAAGGCGGCAGCACCCGGCTGCGGCGCCATATAGACGGTGCCGACCATGGGCGACTTGATGGCGTCCTTGGCGACGGCCGGGGCAGCGGCGGGCGCTGGATCAGACGCCGGGGGGGCAACCGGTGCGGCGGCAGGCGCGGCAACCGGGGCGGCGGCCTGCGGCACATAGGACACGCTGGCAGCGGCGGTCAGTTGGCGCGCAACGCGAATCTTCAGTTCGCCCTGCTCGACCTCGATCTCGGTCAACTCGGTTTCCTTCAGGATGTCGGCGAGCTTGCGGATCAGCTTGGGATCGATCGGATCGGCTGCGGGAGCTTTGGGAGTCGTCATGTGATAACCTTGTACAAAGTCTTGAAAAACAAAGACTCTACTATTTAACGAGGGACAGAACGGCGCGAACGGCCAGTTCATAACCAATGGAACCGAATCCTGCAACAACCCCTTTGGCGGCCAGCGACACATATGAGTGATGCCTGAAAGGTTCGCGGGCATGGGGATTGGAGAGGTGGCATTCGATAATCGGGATGCTCAGGGCTTTCAGGGCGTCATAGAGCGCGACCGATGTGTGAGTATAGGCCGCCGGATTGATGATCAGGGCGTCTGCCTGCGTGCGGGCTTCCTGTATCCAGTCAACCAGTTCGCCTTCATGATTGCTTTGCCTGAAGACGAGACCGTGGCCCGTGCCTTCAAGCAGGGCCAGGCAGCGCAATTCGATATCCGAAAGCGTGTCATGACCATAAATTTCCGGCTCACGGACCCCAAGGAGGTTGAGGTTTGGGCCATTGAGGACATATATGGGCTTGGACATGAAACCTTCGAAAAAGCGCGAAGCGGACCTTGTAACGTGTCGCGGATAGGCTCACAAGCCGAACGACGCTAAATGGCGTCAGTTTCGGTAAAAAATGGCGTAAAAATGGTGAAAATTCTGTTGAACGGCGAAGAAAGGGAGGTTACGGCCTCCAATCTGACGGCACTTATCGAAAATCTCGGACTGGATGGCCGCAAGGTGGCCGTGGAAAGGAATCTCGAAATCGTGCCGCGCTCGACCTATCTGGCCACGCCGCTAAATGACGGCGACCGGCTGGAAATTGTACATTTCGTTGGAGGCGGCAACTGAGCCATGGATGATCTGTCTGTAAAACCTGAAACCTGGAGCGTCGCTGGCCGCACCTTTACGTCGCGCCTGATCGTCGGCACCGGCAAGTATAAGGATTACGCCCAGAACGCTGCTGCGGCGCGGGCTTCGGGCGCCGAAATCGTTACTGTGGCGGTGCGCCGGGTCAATCTGACCGATCCGAACCAGCCTATGCTGATGGATTATGTGAAGCAGAACGAGTTCACCTACCTGCCCAACACCGCCGGCTGTTTCACCGGCGAGGATGCGGTGCGCACCCTGCGCCTGGCGCGCGAGGCGGGCGGCTGGAATCTGGTCAAGCTGGAAGTCCTTTCCGATCCGAAGACGCTTTATCCCGACATGGAAGAAACCCTGCGGTCGCTGAAACTGCTGGTCAAGGATGGCTTCGACGTCATGGTCTACTGTTCGGATGATCCGGTCTATGCCCGCAAGCTGGAAGAGGCGGGCGCTGCCGCCATCATGCCGCTGGCCGCCCCCATCGGCTCCGGGCTCGGGATTCAGAACCCGGTGACTTTGCGCATTATCATCGAAAACGCCAAGGTGCCTGTACTGGTCGATGCCGGGGTCGGAACGGCCTCCGAAGCTGCCGAGGCCATGGAACTGGGCTGTGATGCGGTGCTGATGAATACCGCCATCGCCGAAGCGAAAGACCCGATCCGCATGGCGCGGGCCATGAAACACGCCGTCATTGCCGGACGGGAAGCTTATCTGGCTGGACGAATGCCGCGAAAGCTTTATGCCGATCCGTCATCGCCGCTTGCGGGTCTGATCTAAAAACAAAAGCCCCGCAAGCCTGACTTGCGGGGCTTTTGTTATTTGCCGCTGCGAGCGGCTGTAACCGCCTTTTCCAGTTCATCGAGCTTGGCGCCATCAATGGCGGTATCGCCTATGATAAAAGTTGGGGTGCCTGTGATGCCGAGATCGGCGCCCAGTTGCATGACCTTGTCGATATGGGCCTTGACCTCAGCCGATGCGGCGCTGGCCCTGACGGCCACTGGATCAAGTCCCAGCCGGCCCAGGAGCGCAGTCATTTCCGTCTCGCTGCCAACCTGTTCGGTCATCAGGGCATAATGGACAGCTTCATATTGTCCGGCCTTCGCCGCACCAAGCGCGAAAGCCGCGAGGGGGCGCGAGTTCTGGTTGATGACCGGATATTCCTTGACGATGATGGCAACGTCCGGATTTTTTGCCAGGAAGTCCTTCAGCACCGGCGTGGCGGCGCGGCAGTAGCCGCAATTGTAATCCAGGAATTCGACGATTTTAATTTTAGCATTCGGGTTGCCGAGAATGGGATCGGATTTGTCATTGAACAGTGAGTCATGCTTGCTCTTGACCGCCGCGGCCATGGCCTTCGCCTTGTCGGCATCGTTTTGCGCATTTAGCTTCGTAATTGCCGTTTGCAACATGGTCGGACGGTTCAGCATTCCCTTTTCAACGACGAAGCTCTGGATTTGCGGCACCACATAGGGCGCGCCGGCCAGCACCACGGCAAAAACAGCCAGGGCGGTTGTGATATTGGCCTGGGAGAACAGGTCTTTCCAGGGATTTGCGGATGTTTCGGTCGGCACTTTGGGATCGGACACTTATAAAGCCTTGTCTGTTTTCAATTCTTGCGGCGGCGCTGGGTTTCCCGATCGACCGGATCGATGCCCATTTCCGAGGAACTGGTCATCACGATATCACGGGCGCGCCGGTATTCGGGTGACTTGATGTCGAGGTATTTCTGCGACCATACTGCGGAAGTGCGCGCGGCCATATAGTCGCCGGCATAGAACTGCGCTTCGGCAGTGGATAATCGTGCGAGACCCGGCTGGTTGAGAGCATCGTAGGCTTGCGCCAGTTGCTGCCAGGCGAAGCTGTCATCCTCCTCGTATTTGATCGACTGCTGAAGATGCGCTACGGCGGCGTTAAGACTGTCCTTGTCACCGACGGCGATCAGGGCCTGGCCCAGATTGAGTTGCAATAAGGGCGCCTGCGGCATCAGCTCGACGGATTTCAGGTGTGCCGGCACGGCCAGAGCGGCGCGACCGGTCTCGAAATAGATTTGCCCCTTCAGTTCCCACAGGTAGGGATTTTCCGGTTGCTCCGCGATCAGCTTGTCCAGTTGGGAGATCGCCTGATCCCACTGCCCGCGCTTGTAGGTGGCGATGACACGAGCGTAACGGGCGGGGTAAGAGGTGTCGGTTTCCGGGTATTTCTGGTAGGTTTTAAGCGGATCATCGAGAAAACCGGACAGCTTGGCCTTGACGATGTCGAATTCCTTCACCGTTTCCGGATTGTCCGGTGTGTTGTAATGCGGCTGCGATTGCGCCAGGCGCGTCGTCGCCTGAATCCGTTCCCGTGAAAGGGGGTGCGTGATGAAGAACTGGTAGCGTTCGGCATTGCTGAAGGTTTCAACATTACGGAACTTGTAGAAGAAATCGACCAGCCCCTTGGCCGACATACCAGCTTTTTCCATGGCCTTGACGCCGGCGACATCAGCGGCGGATTCCTCCGTTTGCATATAGTGCAGGGCGCCCAGCGTACCAAAAGTGCTTGAACTGGCAGCAATGCCCAGGCCGGCATCCGGCGCGCCGGCCAGGGCCGCCACAATGCCAAGGCCGAGGGAAATGGCCATAGGAGCACGGGCGGCGCGCTCGATCTCATCTGTACGCATCATGTGGCCGCCGCTCAGGTGTCCGGTTTCGTGGGCAATCACGCCGAATAACTGGTTCGGATTGTCAGCTTCCATTATGGTGCCGGTATTGATACCGATGCGCAGGCCCGTGGTGGCAAAGGCGTTCAGTTCATCACTTGCGATCAGCAAGTAATGAACGCGATCGGGGTCCAGGCCGGCGGCATCCAGCACAGGGCGGGTATTGGTCTTGAGAAAGGCTTCGACTTCGGTATCTCGGATAATGCTTTGCGAATCCTGGGCATTGGCGCTGACCGGCAAAAAAACGGCGGCCGTCATCAGGCAGGCCGGGATCACCATCCCTGCCGCATATCGCTTCAGCGTTTGAAAAGCCGGCATTCTCAAGACCCTGTTTAATCTCCGCTTCGCAAATTTCATTAGGCGGTAAGGATGACAAATCTAAGGCGGGCATTGATCCAGATCAATGCCCGCCCTGTCAGGTCTTGGATATTTGGTATCAAATATTTGGGGCGCTTAACGGCGCCACCAACCGCGTTTTGGCTTCTCCGGCGGCGCGCTGATTTCATTCGGATCAATGGCTGTCACCACTTCTGGCACCGCTTCCGGTTCCGGCGGTGCGACCGCCACGGTTTCGGTGATGACCGGTTCCGCAACTACGGCTTCCGGCGCAGCCTTGGCCGCCTTGGCGCGCGAAGTCCTGGCCTTGGCCGGTTTGGTGGTCGTTTCCGCAGGTGTGGCCTCGACCGTTTCGGCCTCGGCAGCCTTCTTGCGGCTGCGCGTCTTGCGCGCCGGCGGGGCATCTTCAACGGCGACCATAGGCGGCGCACTGGCAGCGAAGGCCGCTTCCGGATCGACATAGACATCATGCGTCAGGGGCATGGGAGCGGTGTCATTCGCGGCGGCGGCTTCATCGACAATCATGGTCACCGCTTCCTGCACGCCCTTGCGGCTGCGGCGCGGGCGCGGACGGCGACCGGATGGCGCACCGGTATTTTCCGGCACCAGCGAGGTCGGCTGCGTTGTTTCCGCACCGAGCGCCGATGTCACGGCCTCGGCAATGGCGGCCTGCGGTGAGGCGGCTTCCTTCAGGGCGTCGCGCGAGGCATCTGCCGAACGCGCGGGCGGTTCAAAACGCTTCTGCTGCTCTTCGAACGGATCGATCCAGACGTATGGCGCCTCAAGCGATGGGGTGCGGGCGCGCACCCAGCTATAGGTTTCGCGCGGACGGTTGTCGAAACCGGCGCGGCGCCCGCCGCGACGGCCACGGCGACGGCGGCCGCGGCGGCTGTCTTCGCCGCTGTCGTCTTCTTCATCCTCATCGCCTGGCGCTGCTTCCGTCTGCGCGGGACGCTCTTCACTTTCGTAGCGGTCACGGCCGCCACGGCGGCGGCGGCGGCGCTTGCCGTTACGGCCACCTTCACGCTCTTCGCGCTCCGGACGCTCAGTGCGTGTGTCACCGTCATCCTCGTCGCCGTCTTCGGCTTCGATGGCCTCTTCGTCCTCATCCTCTTCTTCGGCCACGTCGGGCGTGGTGTCGAAGGCAATGGGCTCCGGCCGAACGGGTGGAACGAAATCGACCTCGTCGGCATGAACCGTGCGGACGATCTGCACCTCGGTGTGCCCCAGGTCGGTATCGATCTCGATATTGACCTTCAGACCCCATTCGAGACGCAGCTTCGACAGATGAACCTGCTTTTCATTGAGAATGTAGAGCGCGACATCCATCGGCACCTTGACGGTGATGGCGCCGGCGCCGTTCTGCATGGCTTCCATGTCGATGGTGCGCATAGCCGAAAGCGCGGCGGAATCGACCGAACGGATGCGGCCCTGGCCTTCGCAGTGCGGACAGACGATGGTCGTGCCTTCGAGGAAGCCGGTGCGGCGGCGCTGGCGGCTGATTTCCATCAGGCCGAAGCCGGAAATCTTGCCCATCTGGATGCGGGCGCGGTCCTCGGCCAGCGCGTCCTTCAGTTTCTTTTCGACGGCGCGGTTATTCTTCGGTTCGTCCATGTCGATGAAGTCGATAACCACTAGACCGGCCAAGTCGCGCAGACGCATCTGACGCGCGGATTCTTCGGCCGCTTCGAGATTGGTCTTGAGCGCGGTCGCCTCGATATTGCGTTCCTTGGTCGACTTACCGGAGTTGACGTCGATGGCGACCAGGGCTTCCGTCTGGTTGATGACCAGGTAGCCGCCCGATTTCAGCGGCACGACCGGTGAATAGATTTTCGAGATCAGATCCTCGACGCCATAACGGGCGAAAAGGGGTGTATTGGCCTTGTAGAGCTGAATTTTTTTGGCCTGGGACGGCATGATCATGCGCATGAAGTCCTTGGCGGAGCGGTAACCGTCCTCGCCCTCGACCAGCACGCCGTCGAAATCCTTGTCGAACAGGTCGCGGATGGCGCGCTTGACTAGGTCTTCTTCTTCATAGATCAGCGCCGGCGCGTTGGATTTCAGCGTCGTTTCGCGGATGGTTTCCCAGACGCGCAGCAGGTAATCATAGTCGCGCTTGATCTCCAGCTTGGTGCGCTTGGCGCCAGCGGTGCGGACGATCAGGCCCATGCCGTGCGGCACATCGAGGCTCTGAACCAGAGTCTTCAGGCGCTTGCGATCGGAGGTATTGGTGATCTTGCGCGAAATGCCGCCCCCGCGCGCCGTATTCGGCATCAGCACGCAATAGCGGCCGGCCAGCGACATGTAGGTGGTCAGCGCAGCACCCTTGTTGCCGCGCTCTTCCTTGACGACCTGGACGAGCAGGATCTGGCGACGCTTGATGACTTCCTGAATCTTGTAGCGGCGTATCAGGTGTTGACGCAGGCGGCGTTCTTCATCCGGCAGGTCGTCATCGTGACTATGATCATCATCCTCGGATTCGTCTTCATCCTCGGCGTGACCGTTGCCATTGCCGTTATTGGCGGCGGCCTGCGCAGCCAGTTCCGCCATCAGCTTTTCGCGGTCGGCGACCGGGATCTGGTAATAGTCTGGATGTATTTCGTTGAAGGCCAGGAAGCCGTGACGGTTGCCGCCATATTCGACGAACGCCGCCTGCAGGCTGGGCTCTACGCGTGTGACCTTGGCAAGATAGATATTGCCGCGGAGTTGTTTTCTGGCATGGCTTTCGAAATCAAACTCTTCGACGCGGCTTCCGTTCATCACGACGACACGGGTTTCTTCCGTGTGCGTCGAGTCGATCAACATGGTCTTTGACATTAAAGATATCTCCGGAGCGCTCAAACGCGGGCGTCCGCGCGGATCGTGATCCGGCGGCGGCAAGGGCGTGGCGCTGATAGGGGGTAAGAAGGCGCGCGCAGACGAGGACGACGTTTAAGGCATCTGTCTTCGTTTGATAGCGGTTGAGGCTCAAGGCGCAGCCCATAAGGTATTGTTCCAAACGCAATATCTGCGCGCCATGAGGCCGCGCAAACTTAATAAGGGTGTGATGCGGGTTCCGGGCGAAAAGCGCTTTCATTCCCCGGCAGGGTTGCCGGAACGGGCATGAAGGCGAGATAGGCGCGCGGCGCCGTTATCACAAGGGTTCGTCATAATCAGTCGGCGAAAAGTCTGCGCTTTGGCCGGACTCATGACGGACGATACCCGAATGTCACATGTTCGCAAAAAGCCGGATACGTCAATCTAATTCTTTGTGTGTGTCGGCTGGGACATATTTTTACCGCCCCGTCGCGCTCCTTAACAACATGGCAACCATATTCGGTAATGGAAAGATAACCGTACCCCTTAATCGTATTTCTACATCCGTGTGGCAATATGACGGGACAGCCGGAGAATACCGGCGGGAAAACACACATAATGTGGTGCGTGGAGTAGTGAATGTTTCGACGGTTTGACGTCTCTGGCTATGCGAAGGTAATCCTGAAGGCGATAACGCTGGCAGGCTGCGTTTGCGGGTCCACGCTTGTTACGCAGCCGGCGCTGGCGGCTGGCAGCGACGTGGTCAAGGTACGCCTGGGCGGTGATGCAGCGCAGACTCGCATCGTCATCGAATTGGAAAAGTCGGTCGCCGCCAAGATTGTTACGCGCGACAGCGAAACGGATCGTCAGGTCATTGCCCTGCCGGATATTGACCTCAACAAGGCCATGGCCGGGCAGGGGCAGGGGCTGGTCGGCGACTGGAAGCTGGAAAACGTCGCCGGCAGCGTCCGCCTGAAGCTCAACTTCAAATCCGGCGCAAAGATTTACCGTCGCTTCCTGCTACCGCCGGCCGATGGCATCAGCGTCTACCGCTATGTGATCGATATCGTGCCCCAGGGGACGGAAAAAAGCGCGGATGCGGCCAGCCAGCTTCTGGCGTCCGTACCGGTGGTCACGGCCGCGGTTCAGGCGCCGGTCCAGCCGGTTGCGCCCCGGAATCGCAAGAAGATCATCGTCATCGATGCCGGCCACGGCGGCAAGGACCCTGGCGCCCATGGTGGCAAGACCTGGGAAAAGGATGTCAACCTGGCTGCAGCCAAGGCTTTGCGTACCGCCCTGGAAAAGACCGGTCGATATAATGTCATCATGACGCGCGACACCGACAGCTTTGTCGACCTGCCGGCGCGTGTCCGCATCGCCCGCTCGGCCAATGCCGACCTGTTCATCTCTCTGCATTCCGATTCCGGCGGCGACGGCAATACGCGCGGCGCTTCGATCTATACCCTGTCGGATTCCGGGACAGAACGCGCCGCCAAAAAGGCTTTGATCAAGGGCGACTGGTCGCAGGGCGAACCGCCGGCCGATGCCATTGTCAGCCGCATCCTGATCGACCTGACGCAGCGTGCCACCAAGAACCGCTCCGCCACTTTCGCACAACTGGTCATGGATAATATCGGCGACTCGACGCCCCTGCTGAAAACGAACCAGCGCCAGGCCGGTTTCGTGGTTCTGCTGGCGCCGGACGTGCCGGCCGTGCTGCTGGAAATGGGGTTCGTCAATAATCCGCAGGATGAGGCCATGCTCAACGATTCGGGACATCGCGCCGTCATGATGGGACAGGTGGCCAGGGCGATCGACAAGTATTTCGATAACAGCGTCCAGTATGCCTCGTTCGCCGGCCTGAATTAACTGACAGGCGCAAGCTACTGAAAACATAGAAGCCCTGCCGTAATCGGCGGGGCTTTTTTGCTGCATAGATTTCCTTGCACCAGATATGGGACAAGTCCGGCACATGCAAATGAAATTTCGCCGAATGGCTTTGCCAATCGCGCACTGTTTGCTAAGTGTTGCTGTCAATGACGCGCAGATCGCATCGATCTGAGAGCCGGATCGGTGGTTGGAGGTTTTTTGGTAAGGTCGTCTGAGCGTTGGTTTGCCATGGCAGGTGTCGCCGTGATGACCGCTGTGGCCATAGCGGGCTTCGCGGTCGCCATATATGCCGCGTGGCTGTTCCATGACATGCCTGACGGCAGCGAACTGGCGGATTTCCATCCGGTTACCTCTGCGCGTGTGTTCGCCTGGGATGGCACCCTGATCGGTGAATATGGCCAGGAACGACGCATCTATGTGCCTTACAACCGGATGCCGACACGGGTGACCCAGGCCTTCCTGGCCGCCGAAGACCGGAACTTCTTCACGCACAACGGGGTCGATGTCAGCGGCGTTTCGCGCGCCATGGCGAAAAACGTCTTCAACCTGCTGCGCGGCAAGCGCTTTGAAGGCGGCTCGACCATCACCCAGCAGGTGGCGAAGAACCTGCTGCTGAATAATGAGCGCACCGTCGGGCGCAAGCTCAAGGAAGTCATCCTGGCGCGCCGGCTGGAAAACTCTCTGCCGAAGGATCAGATCCTCGAACTGTATCTTAATGATATTTATCTTGGCTATCGCTCCTATGGCGTGGGCGCCGCCGCCTTCAACTATTTCGGCAAGTCGCTCGATCAGTTATCCTTAAGCGAAATGGCGTTCCTGGCGGCCCTGCCCAAGGGGCCGGAAAACTATCGTCCGTCGACCCACAAGGCGGCCGCCATCGCCCGCCGTAACTGGGTGCTGGGCGAAATGGCCAAGGCCGGTTGGGTGTCGCGTGAAGAAGCCGCAGCGGCCATGCAGGATGACCTTGTCATTCAGGACAAGCCGCGCCGCGCCAAGTACGCCGATGCCGACTATTTCGTCAGTGAAGTTGAGCTGCGTTCCAGGAAGCTGTTCAACGACGCCATTTACACCGAGGGCTATTACGTCAAGACGACGCTCGACCCCAAGCTTCAGACCATGGCGCGGGAAGCGCTGATGGACGGGCTGGAAGTCTATGATCGCCGCCACGGCTGGCGCGGCGCCTGGGGCAATATACCGGTCACCGATAACTGGGAAGCTGATGCCCTGCAGGCGGAAAACAATCTTCCGGACTCACGCCGGGCGCCTTCCGAACGTGCCGACTGGCAGGTCGGGATGATCGAGAAAAGCAGCGGCTCGGTTCGCGCGATTGATGGCGGCCACGGTATGATCCGCGCCGACGACCTGGCGTGGGCGCAGGCCAATCGCCCCCTGAAATCGGGCGATCTGGTCTATGTGTCGCAAGCCTCGACCGGCGTTTACCGCCTGCGTCAGGTGCCGAAGGTCAATGGCGCGCTGGTGGCCATCGATCCCTATTCGGGCCGGATCGTCGCCATGGTCGGCGGCTACAGCTACTCACTTTCCAAGTTCAACCGCGCCACGCAGGCCTCGCGCCAGCCGGGTTCCTCGATCAAGCCGTTCGTCTATGCAGTGGCGCTATCAAAGGATTTCACGCCGGCTTCCATGGTGGACGATGGGCCCATCAGCATGATGGGCGGCGACGGCAAGATGTGGACGCCGTCGAACTATGAACATGACTATCTCGGTATGCAGCCGATCCGACGCGGCCTCGAACTGTCACGTAACCTGATGACCGTGCGCCTGGCGCAGAAGACCGGGATCAAGCCGATCACCCAGGGAATCGTCAATTTTGGCGTGCTCGATAAGATGCCACCGGAGATGTCGATGGTTCTGGGCGCGGGTGAAGTCAATCCGTATCGCCTGACCAATGCCTATTCGATCTTCGTCAACGGTGGCCGCAAGGTAAAGCCGCACATGATCGATGAGGTGCAGGATCGTAACGGCAAGGTCGTCTACAAGGCGGATGAACGCAACTGCCCGACCGCCTGTACCGCTGATTTTGACGGCCTGGAAAGTCCGCGCCTGTCGCCCCAGGGCGATGTGGTGCTGGACCCTATTACCGCGTATCAGGTCAACTCGATGCTTCAGGGCGTGGTCCAGCGCGGTACGGGTGCGGCGGCACGCTCGCTTGGCATTCCGATGGGGGGCAAGACCGGCACGACCAATGACTACCGCAGCGCCTGGTTTGTCGGTTATACGGCGGACCTGGTCGTTGGGGTCTTTGTCGGTTTCGATGATAACAGTTCGCTGGGCAATCACGAAACCGGCGCGGTGGCTGCGCTGCCGATCTGGATGGATTTCATGAAGAACGCCAATGCCGGCAAGCCGAACCGTGAGTTCAACAAGCCGCGGGACGCGGTCTATATGTCGGTGCATGGTATCGAGGAAGCCTTTAAGCCCGGCACGGAGCCGAAATATACGGCGCCATCTGAGGATGACGGCCCCAAACCCTACCTCGATACCTGGTCGGATGACGGCGACACCAGCGGGCCGGTAACGGTTGTGCCGGCAGAAGAGCCGCCTCCGCCGCCTAAGCAGAAGGCTGATACCGGCACGCTTTATTAGGCAATGAGGGTTGTCATTCAGGGCGTTGCTCTGTAAACCCGCCCGCACACTTTTAGGAAAATTACCATGCGTTTGGATATCGAAGCCTCTGCTTCCGAGATCGAGCAGTCCATCGGACTGCTCAGGAGGCGTCTTTGACTGGGATGTCGCCCTGCGTCGTCTCGATGAATTGAATGCCAGGGTCGAAGACCCGACCCTGTGGGACAGGCCCGACGAAGCGCAGAAGGTGTCGCGCGAGCGCTCGAAGCTCTCGGCTTCCGTGGAAGCGGTGCGTTCGATCGAAAAAGAGCTGAAGGATGCCATCGAATTCGCCGAGCTCGGCGACATGGAAGGCGATGAAAGCCTGGTCGAAGAAGCCCGCAGCCTGTTGAAAGACCTCAAGGCGCGCACCGATCGCGCCGAACTGGAAGCGCTTCTGTCCGGTGAGGCCGATGGCAATGACGCCTATCTGGAAATCAATTCCGGCGCCGGCGGCACGGAATCCAATGACTGGGCGGGTATATTGCTGCGCATGTATACGCGCTGGGCCACGGCGCACGGCATGTCGATCGATGTTGAGGAAGAAACCCAGGGTGAACAGGCCGGCATTAAGTCGATCACGCTGAAGGTATCGGGTGAGAACGCCTATGGCTGGCTCAAGACCGAAGCGGGTGTTCACCGTCTTGTGCGGATTTCGCCGTTCGATTCCAATGCTAAGCGCCACACCTCGTTTGCTTCGGTGTGGGTCTATCCGGTGGTCGACGACACAATCGTCATCGATATCAATCCGTCGGATGTCCGTACCGATACTTACCGCGCCTCCGGTTCCGGCGGCCAGCACATCAACAAGACCGATTCCGCCGTGCGCCTGACGCACATCCCGACCGGGATCGCCGTCGCCTGTCAGGCTGGCCGTTCGCAACACGCCAACCGCGACGAAGCCTGGAAGATGCTGCGCGCGCGTCTCTACGAGATGGAATTGCAGAAGCGCGAAGCCGCGCAGCAGGCGCTGGAAGATTCCAAGACCGATATCGGCTGGGGGCACCAGATCCGTTCCTACGTGTTGCAGCCCTACCAGATGGTCAAGGACCTGCGCACCAATGTCGAAACCTCCGATACTCAGGGCGTGCTCGATGGTGATCTTGATGCCTTCATGGGCGCGTCACTGGCGCAGCGGGTCGGTGTCACGCGGGATGGGGCTGGCGCTTAAATATCTGGTTTTGCGGCTTTGGCATGGCCGGGTGCCTTGGCGACATTGACAACTTCAGCATGGGCGGCGGCTTCAGAATGGGCAGTTGCCGCGATGTGTGCCGGCTGCTTGCGGCGGCCTTTCTTGATAACGATCTGCGCGCCCATATAGCGTGAATAGACCTGGGTGAATTCCGCACCCAGAAAGAATATCTGCGTCGAGTAATAGATCCAGATCAGCACCACAATCAGCGATCCGGCGGCGCCATAGGCCGAACTGAAGGCGCTCTGACCGAGATAGATGCCGATCAGGAACTTGCCGAAAGTGAACAGGATAGCGGTGATCGCCGCGCCGATCCAGACATCGCGCCATTTGATATGGACATCGGGCAAAACCTTGAAAATCATGGCGAACAGCACGGTGATGACGCTGAACGAAATCACCAGGTTGACGGTGTGCAGCAGGAAAGTGATCGGGATATAGTCTTCAAAAAAGGCACTGATCGCCGAAAGCGCGGCTGAAATGACCAGCGCGATCAGCAGCAGAAAGCCTATGCCGACAATCATGGCGAAGGACAGCAGCCGCTTCTTGATAAACCAGGTCCAGTGGCCGTTTTCGCGTTCATCCACATTCCAGATGGTATTGAGCGCATCCTGCAACTGGGCGAAAAAACTGGTGGCCGAGACTAAAAGCGTGACGATACCAATCAGGCTGGCGATGTAGCTGGCCTTGGGATTGCTGGTGTTGGCCAGCATAGTCTGGATCGCGCTGGCGCCCTGATCGCCGATCAGGCCGCGTATTTCATCGAAAATATAGCCGCTTACGGCATCGCGCCCGAAAGCCAGCCCGGCCATGGCAATGACGATCAGGAGCAGAGGGCCGATGGACAACATGCTGTAAAAGGCCAGCGCGGCGCCTAGGCGCGGCACCTTGTCGTCATTCCATTCGCGGATGGTTTCCTTGAGGATGAACCACAAGGCCGGAAGCGTCAGGGGCGGGCGCTTGCGAAATGTGTCCGTCATGAGGAGCCGCCGGTAAAAGGAGAATCGAAAGCGCGGATATGAACATAAAGGAAATAAAGAAAAAAGCCGGAGAGGGCGAGGTCTCCGGCTCTTTAAGGCTGCATTCGGTGTGCGTTTTCTACTTCAGATCAGAAAGCGCGTTCAGGTCGTAGCTGTTCAGGCTCGGCGTACCAAAATCGGACGGCGCGGCAGGCGCCGCCGGGCTGACAGAGGCCACAGCCGCGGGCTCGGCCCGGCGGCTTTGCAGGCAGCGTCCCTGGAAGAAGGCGCCGACATCGATGGCCAGTTGATCATGGGTGATATCACCTTCGACATAGGCCGTGGCTTGCAGCTTGATCTGCTTGCCGGTGATCGAACCGACGATGCGACCGCGTACTTCGATGGTTTCGGCCTCGACCTTGCCTTCGATATTGCCCGATTCGCCGACGATCAGGTGGCCGACCTTGACATCGCCGCGTACGGTGCCATCGAGGTGCAGGTCACCATTGCCGGTAATATTGCCCTCGATCAGCAGGCCGGAGCCGAAGCTGGAGAGGGGACGCGCACCCGTGCTCATGGCAGGCTTGGTGCGGTTCATGTTGACACTGGGCGTCTCCAGCGGCGGAACGACGGCGGGGGTCGGCTGCGGCTTGGCGGCGGGCGGGGTCGGTTTGCTAGTTTTGTTGAACATAATCTCCAGCCTTTAAGAAACGTGCGGGGTTTTGAGCGCGACCATTTTGCCAAACTTCGTAGTGAAGGTGGTTGCCGGTCGAGCGGCCTGTGCTGCCCATGGAGGCGATCCGCTGATCGACGGCGACCCGTTGTCCGGGACGAACGGCGGCGGATGCCAGGTGGGCATATCGGGTCTTGAAGCCATTGCCGTGATCGATTTCGACCACATTGCCGTAGCCTGTACGGACGCCGACGAAGGAAACGATGCCGGGCGCCGTCGAATAGATCGGAGTCAGGTAGGGGCCGGCGAAGTCCTGTCCCTGATGCATATGGGGACGGTGATTGAACGGATCAAATCTTACGCCAAAGCCGCTGCTTTCACGCGTGCCGATCGTCGGGCGATCGAAGGGCAGGCGCTGGGCACTGTTTTGCAGCCCGCGCATATCGCTCAGGTCCATGGCGGCATTGCGGATGCGTTCGGCGAAATCTTCGTCCACGCCCAGGAAGCTGGCCAGGGCCTTGTTATCCTTGGCATCGGTCAGGGGGTTGCCACTGCGGCCGCCGGCAAAAGCCTGCGGGTTGAGGCCGGCGATGCGGAATGCGAGGCGCAGCTTTTCAGCGCGGGTCTTGGCGAAGACCTCGGCCTGGCTGACCATGCGCTCCTGCTCTGCGCGCACCGAATATATGCGTTCGATAGGCGGCAGGCTGTCGTCGATGGGCGCGGGCGCCAGAGCGGCTACAGCACCGGGAACACCCTTGAAATCTTTAAGAAGCGCAACCAGCCCCTGGTGGCGCTTCTCGACCGTTTCGGCCAGTTGGTCGAGTGAACCGGAATTGGCCGTTGCCTGTTGTGTGGCGATATCGAGCCGAGCCTGGCGATCGGCGATCCAGCGCTCAGATTGGGCCTTGACCATACGCAATTGTTTTTCAGACCCGCCGCCGTGATTGGCCGCGAAAAACAGAGTAAAACCTGTGGATATAGCCAGCCAGGTGACCAGTGCCGAGGCCAGGATCGTCAGGACAAGTTGTTTTACGGGGCTTAGAACATAGCCACGGGTTTCGGCGCCCGAACGAATGTAGAGCTGACGTTCTGGAAATATAGATTCCATCCAGCCGCCCAGGGAGCTCTCGTTTGTCTTGGTCGTCATCATCCGCACCCTCAACCGCCTGTTAACTATGCCTTTACGGCGTTAATTGCGCAAGATGTATATCGAGTCGGCAGAGGGGCGCCCAAGGCTGCTGAGGTAATGCTCAATAAAATCAGTTTATTAAGATTCGCAGCCATGACCTGTGTCCCAATTTGAATGCTTGTGACCAGACTGCTTCAAGATTGGTGCCGCTCCGAATTTACCAATAAATCCCTTTTCACGCGAGTTGTGGATAACCGCCCGCAAAACCTGAAATGCCAAAGGGCGAGCCTGTGCATGGATTTTATTGAACTGTCATTAAACTGACTTATTCAGTTTGAATATCTTTCAATGTGTTTAAAACCTCATCAATATGGCCCTTAATCCTTACCTTACGCCATTCTTTTCTGATCATTCCTTGCGGATCAATAATAAAGGTGGAGCGGTCCGTGCCCATATAGACCCGGCCATACAGACTCTTTTCACCCCATGAGCCAAAAGCGGCGATGGCGGTTGTGTCAGGATCGGACAGAAGCGGCATTCTCAGGCCATATTTGGTGATAAACTTTTCGTGATCCTTCAGGCTGTCCTTCGACAGGCCATAGAGTTTCGCCCCCAGTTTTTCAAATTCCGGCAGGGCTTCTGAAAAAGCGCAGGCTTCCTGTGTGCAGGTGGGCGTATTATCGGCCGGGTATAAAAACAGCACAGCCCAATGGCCTTTCAGGTTGCCGAGCGAGACATGCCCTCCGGCACTGGAAGCCAGGCTGAAATCGGGTGCTGGGTAGGGCTGGAAATAAGTTTCAGTTTTCAATGATTTCGCCATGACATCGCCTCGCTCTGACTCTAAAGAAGAATAGGTTGCGTTAATATTATTTTGCGCCGACCGTCCTATACATGAACTGCCCCTGTGCCTAGCCGCCAATAAAGTAAAAACAGTCGAGCCCAGCCGAACCTAAGTGAAGAGAATTTTCGACATAATCCGCAAGCGGCTGCGCCTTTTCATCCTGGGCTGGGTAGTGTTCATGGTCGTGGTTCTGGGGGCGCGGCTGGCCCAGGGACCGATCCGCGTCGACGGTATCCGGTCCATTATTATTTCCCGCGTGGAAGCGCAATTGCCGCGTACTGAGGCGAGCATCAAGCATCTGGATCTTGTCTGGTTCGGCGATGCCCGCGCGGTTGGTTTCCGCTTTGAAGACCTGATCATCACCGACCGGCAGCACCGGATTATTGCCCGTGCCGGCCGGATGGAAGCGGCACTTGCGGCGGACAGTCTCATTGTGGCGCATTTCGCGCCGGCGCGACTGACGGCGGAGGATTTTTTTGTCGCCGCCTCGGTCTCGAAGGAAGGGCGCTACGATCTCGGCTATGAGGCTCACGGCAAGCCTGGGCGTACAAGTGGCCTGGCGCGTTTCTTCTATGACCTGACGGGGCCGGAAAGGCTGGGCCAGCCAGTCAGTTTCACCCGTCAGCTTAGCCTGAAGAACGGTCAGTTGCGCCTGATCCAGGAAGGCGCGCCGCTTGACTGGACGGCCAATGTTTCGACCATCGACTTTACCAAGCTGAACGGTAAACTGACCGGGCACACGGCGCTTTCCATAGATGGTCTGGGCATGGAGGCGGGGGCACCTGCCACCTTTAAAGCCGAAGCCTCTGGTGTGGTTGGTCTGGCCCATGCCAGCATCTCGGCCAATCTCCATAACCTGGTGCCGGGCCGGGTATTCCCGTCGGTGGGCCTGACCCGGGCGCTGGCGGGCATCAATGCGCCGGTCGATGGCCTGACCCGCGTGGATTACAGCCAGAAAAAGGGATTCGAAGGGGCCGCTTTCGATATCCGTGCGGCGGCGGGTCGGATCGATATCGGTGATTTCCACCAGCCCTTCAACGAAGCGCGTATCCGGGCGAACTACACCTCGGCAACGCATACGGCGCAGTTCGATACTTTCCGCGTCAAATCACGGATGCTGGATACCGACCTTAAGGGCGCGGTCATTGTGCGTCCGGGGGACGCCAAGGCCAAACGTGACATGGCCCTGGCGTTCAATTTCACCGGACCACGCGTCACTGCCCGGCTGGCCGATGACTTCGCCCTGCAGACCTTGACCAATGCCCGCGTCAGGGGCAATTATGTGCCACGTCAGCGTCGCTTGCAGTTCGAAAGCGTGACGGGGCTGATCAATGGCGCGCCGCTGCAAAGCCAGGGCGTCGTCTACACGGACGATACGGGAGAACTGGGCGCCGACCTCACGGCGCAGATCAAGGGGCGCTTCACCAAGGAGGAGGTGTTCGCTTTCTGGCCGGAAGACCTGTCTCCGAATACGCGCGCCAATCTGATTGAACGCATTCGCGGCGGGGATTTCGCCAATGCGGATTTCGTTCTCAAGGCCGAACCGGGCGATTTCCATAATCTTGAAAACGAGGATCTGCGGCTCGATTTCGATTTCGAGAATCTCGAACTCTATCTCGAACACCGACTGCAAAACGCCAAGGGGCTGAAGGGTCACGGCATTCTGCTCGGCAACAGCTTCGCCATGGATGTTTCCGGCGGCCGGCTGGTGGATGTCAATCTCGTCAAGGGCGGGCTAAGTGTACCTGACTTCCGCGATCGCCGGACAAAAACCCATATCTGGCTTGATGCTGAGGCGGATGTACCGAGTGTTATCGAGGCGATCGACCCGATTACCGATAACCACCTGAGCCAGAATGGCCTGACCCGCCAGCGTTTGAGCGGCGCGGCCACCGCCCATGTTGAGATCGATTTCCCGGTCTTCGGCAATATCACCAACGATAATTTCAGCGTCAAATTCAACGGCCATATCAACAATGGCGCCTTCAAACAGGCGGCGCTCGGCTGGGATATGACCGAAGGGCAACTAAACATAATCGGCGACCTACTGGCCGATAAGCTGACCATCACCGGGCCGGCGCATCTGGGGCCCTATTACGGTGATATCGGCTACCGCACACAAATGAACGTCAGGTCGCAGGACATTGACTTTACAGGTCATTTTAATGCCGCGCAGTTCGGTGGTTCGCCGAAAGTTCCTGTGGCGATCACCGGGCAGTTTACCGTGGCTGATCGGGCTGGAAAGGGCCGGATCAGTTCGGACATCTTCCGCGGAGATGTAAGCTGGAGCGGCAACCCCGAAGGCGAGGAGCAGCGGCCGACCGACATGCTGATCGAGGGCGCGATCCTCTCTGACGGCATGGAAGGGCAGGGACTGCCGATTTTCGAGCACCTGAAGCGTGAAATACCGACCCGTATATCCCTGTTGCGCTCCGGTGATATCTGGAGCGGCGAAATAGACGCGGAGGCTCTTTCGGGCGATATCGCCTATATCCAGGGCACGCGGTCGCGCCTCGTCTATAAATCGGTCATCACACCGGATGAAGCCGATGAAATGGGTTATGGCGCCTTGCCTATGTTCAAGGCGCCGCGCCACCTGACGGTCAATATCTCGCTCGATGGCCAGTCGCGCGAGGCTCTGCTCAAGCTTGATCAGATGAGCGCGGTGCTGGGCTGGTCGGAGATACCCGGGACGGACGAATTGCGCCGCCGGCTCGACATGAAGGTCATGCCGGATGACTGGTATGTGCTGGGCCTGCCGAAAGCCTTTTTCGCACCGCCGGCGCCGGTAAATGTTACGGCCCTGTGGCAACAGGACGACAAGACCCTTACCGGCGAAGTGAAGTTGCTGGATCAGACCATCGCCTTCGATATGCCCCTGCGCGGCCACGGCAGTCCGCCGCCCATCATGCTGCCCAATACCTCGGTGCCTTATGAACTCCAGGTGCGCGGCACCGCCAGTGATGCCGTGCTGGCGGCCCTGGGTTATTCGCAGACCCCTGTTCATATCGCTGGTAATGTTGGACTGGTGTTTAGTCTTTACAGTACACCGGGACAACCAGCCGCCGTGCTCAATCTCGATGCCACCAATGCCCAGTTGGGCGTGCGGGCAACGGACTGGAACAAGCCGGTGGGCGAATCCGCCCAATTTGCTGTCTCCATCGATGAGCAGGGGCCGAATGGCGGCACAAACCTGTCGCGCATATATGGCGAGGGCGCGCATATCGGTATTGACGGCCGGGCGTCATTTTCGGACGCCGGCGACCTGCAATTTGGCGATTTTTCAAAGCTTTATCTGAAGGACTTCATTGATGTTGCTTTCAAATATTATGCCGTACCCGATAAAAACACCAATATCATCTCGATCAGCGGCAATCAGCTTGATCTGCGTCCCTGGCTGGACGCCAAGAAGGAGCGTGTCCTGAAGGCCGTAACCAAGGCCGTTATTCCGGCAGAAATACCCCCCGCGGGGCCGCCTGTGCCGGCGACGCATCTAGTTGTCGATCTGGCGCGGCTGCGCATGGCGCCGGCCGGCGTTTTCAATGATCTGAACCTGGACCTGACCTGGGACGGCCGCAATGGCCTGAGCGGGTCGGGACATGGCGAAAGCATGGATGGCAGCCCCTTCACCCTGGCCATGACATCCGAAGGTGGTTACAGCCTGTTTACGGCCAGAACCGGTAATCTCGGCAATGTCATCGAGACGGCAACCGGCAATCACAATGTCAGGGGCGGCGTGGCCGTTATTGACGGGGTTTATGCCAACGGTCAGATAGATGCCTCCTTGCGGGGGCACGACGTCCGAGCCCAGCAGATACCCATATTGGCGCAGTTGCTGACGGTGGCGTCGCTCCAGGGGTTGAACGACACCCTGGTGGGGGATGGTATCCTCTTTACCGATTTCGATTTTCCAATCCGCTACAAGGACAATGTCGTCTTTATCCGTGACGGTTATGCCAAGGGCGAGGCGCTCGGCATCAATGTCTGGGGCACAAGCGACCTGGATACAAAGGCTTTGGCCCTGAGTGGCACCCTGATCCCGGCCTACAGCCTGAATGGTATCTTCGGCGACCTGAGATCGAACGGGCTGGGCCTTGTCGGGATCAAGTACCATGTCCATGGCACGCAGAAAGCACCGGAAGTGCTGGTTAATCCGCTGTCGGTTGTTTTGCCGGGCTTCATGAAGGTGTGGTTCGATTCCAGCCGCAAGGAACCTTTCCCGGCGCTCGACCTGCCGACCCTGGAAAACAAGCTCGACGACCTGCGTGACCGCAACGACAAGAGTCTGAAAAAATAAGCCGGCTGAAAATTCAACCGGCTTAACTGTGTTCGGAAAATCAGAGCGGCCTGACCAGGACAATCTTCTTCTTGCCCTGCGAAATCTTGATGACGCCATCCGCATTCAGGTCGGCTTGCGTCACAAGTTGATTGCCGTCAGTAATTGCTACATCATTGACGCGCAAGCCACCGCCCTGGGCCAGACGACGCGCCTCGCCATTGGAGGCGGTCAGACCGATGCGGGTGGCCAGGGCCGCCAGCATGATGCCTTCTTCCAGGACGGCCGTTTCGATCTCCACGGTAGGTAAGTCGGCCGAGAGCACGCCCTGCTCGAAGGCTTTCTGGGCCGTGTCGCGGGCAATGACCGCGGCTTCGACGCCGTGGACCATTTTCGTGGCTTCATCGGCCAGGATCTTCTTGGCCTCGTTGATCTCGGCCCCTTCCAGCTTTTCAAGACGCGCGATCTCGGCCATCGGCAGGGTTGTGAACAGGCGCAGGAAGCGGCCGACATCGGCGTCTTCGGTATTGCGCCAGTATTGCCAGTAATCATAAGCGCTGAGCATGTCGGCATTGAGCCAGATGGCACCGCCCACCGTCTTGCCCATCTTGCCGCCGGAGGCCGTGGTCAGGAGCGGCGTGGTCAGACCGAAGGCCGCTTTCGTATTCATGCGACGTGTCAGTTCGACGCCGTTGATGATATTGCCCCACTGGTCAGAACCGCCCATTTGCAGGACACAGTTGTACTTTTCGTTCAGTTCGCGGAAATCGACCGCCTGCATCAGCATGTAGTTGAATTCCAGGAAGGTCATTGGCTGTTCACGATCGAGCCGCAGCTTGACGGAATCGAAGGTCAGCATCCGGTTGATGGTGAAATGGGTGCCGAAGGTGCGCAGGAACTCGACATAGCCGAATTGCGACAGCCAGTCGTCATTATTGACCATGATGGCGTCATTGTCGTCTGCCCCGAATTTCAGGAAATTGGCGAAGACGCGCTTGATGCCGTCCATGTTGGACTGGATCTGTTCGTCGGTCAGCAGTGGACGCTGGGTATCCTTGAAGGTCGGGTCGCCGACCTTGGTGGTGCCGCCGCCCATCAGGACAATCGGCTTGTGGCCGGTTTGCTGCAACCAGTAAAGCAGCATGATCTGAACCAGCGAGCCGGCGTGCAGAGATGACGCCGTGGCATCGAAGCCGATATAGCCGGTCATCATGCCTGCCGCCGCCAGGGTGTCGAGCGCTTCTGCGTCGGTACACTGATGGATGAAGCCGCGCTCTTGCAGCGTGCGCAGAAATTCGGATTTGAAGCTGTGTTCGGTCATGATAGCTATAACAGTGTCGAAGTTGGGCCGCCTGTGTGGCCTGATATGCAGCGAAACGTCAAGACATAAGAGGCCCTGGATGATGAAAGTGCTTGGTTTTATGACCGGAACCTCTCTGGATGGTGTCGATATGGCAATGCTCGAAACCGACGGCGAGGATCAGGTCGTTTTCGGGCCATGGGCGGAACTGCCCATGCCTGCCGAGACGCGCAGTCTATTGGAAGCCACGATCAGGGCGGCCTTGAACTGGCCGCGCGGCGAAGCAGAGCCAGCCATATTCGATGAGGCCCGGCGGGCGATCGTGGAGTGTCACTTTCGATCGGCCAGTGATTTTCTGACGCGCAATGACCTGAACTTCAGTGATTTCGACGTTCTGGGCGTCCATGGCCAGACGGTCCTGCACGAGCGACCGAAAAATGGTGTAAAGGGCCGCACTGTACAGCTTTTCGATGGCCAGGCATTCGCCGACCTGACCGGTGTGCCCGTGGTTTGCGATTTCCGCCAGGCGGATATAGAAGCGGGTGGCGAGGCGGCGCCGCTCATGCCAGTCTATCATCAGGCTCTGGTGGAAAATGCCGGTCTGGATCTGCCGCTCGTGGTCATCAATCTCGGCGGCGTGGCCAATATCACGGCCATTTCCGACAAGGGGCTGATGGCGATGGACACCGGTCCGGCCAACGGATTGATGGATCAGTGGATGCGCCTCCACGGGCGCGGGGATTTCGATCATGAAGGACGCATCGCGGCGTCTGGCAGGGTTCATGAAAATATCGTCGCGCAATATATGTCGCACGCGTTTTTCAGAGCCTCAGCGCCTAAGTCGCTTGATCGTTATGATTTCACTTTGCAAGCGATCGGGGGGCTGGACTTTGAGGACGGCCTGGCCACCCTCAGTGCCTTTACGCTGCAAAGCCTTCTGGCAGGGATCGACCTGACCGGCATCAAACCAAAGACGGTTGTCCTGGCGGGTGGCGGGCGACATAACCGGCACCTCGTCGACCAGATCAAAACGGCCCTGGCGCCGGCGGCGGTGCGGCTGGCCGAAGACCTGAGCTGGCGCGGCGACGCACTGGAAGCCGAAGGTTTCGCCTACATGGCCGTGCGTTCGCTGAAAGGGTTGCCGATTTCCTTCCCTGGCACCACGGGGGTTAGGGCGCCGTTAACAGGCGGACGGATCAGTTATCCAAAAGCAAGCCGTCAATCACTGGCGGGTTAGGAGGCGGAATATGAGACTTGCGCTTATGGCGGGATTGCTGGCGCTGGCGGCCTGCTCGCCGTTCAAGCCGACATCGGATGGCTCCGCCGCCGCTTCGTCTGCGGAAAACGCCTCGGAATCTCTGGCGCCGGAAGCGGTGTTATTGCCGGAAGCCTTCACAGGGCGCTGGGATGCCAGTCTTGAGGCATGTAAGGCGACCAGCGACATGAAGCTGGTCGTTACGCAGACGGAGCTGACTTTCTGGGAAAGCAGCGGACAGATATCCAGCATCACCATCAACGGCCCGGATGATGTGACGGTCAAGGCCGCCTTTTCCGGCGAAGGTGAGCAATGGAAGCGCGATCTGCACCTGGTGCTGGCCGATAACGGCCAGACCCTGAAAGTGGATGATGCGGCGCGCGTCCGCTGTCCGTAATTATTATTCGCTTTCGCCTGCCATGCGGCGATCGATATAGGCGCCGATGCGACGCTCGACTTCCGGCAGTTGCTCGTTCCAGAAGTGATTGGCTTCCGGCACCACTTCCGAGGCAATGGTAATGCCCTTCTGTGTCCGCAGCTTGGCCACGACGCGATCGACTTCGGCGGTCGGCACGATCGAATCGTTGCCACCATGCAGGAACATGCCGGAGGCCGGGCAGGGCGCCAGGAAGCTGAAATCGTAGGCATTGGTCGGCGGCGAGACGGAGATGAAGCCGTCGGTTTCCGGGCGGCGCATCAGCAACTGCATCCCGATATAGGCACCGAAATCATAGCCGGCCACCCAGAACTGAGAGGCCGTCGGGTTCTTGGCCTGCAGCCAGTCGAGCGCCGTGGCGGCATCCGCCAGTTCGCCAATGCCGGAATCGAATTCGCCCTGACTTTTCTGAACGCCACGGAAATTGAAGCGCAATACCGAAAACCCGCGCGTCATGAACAGGTGAAACAGTTGCACCGTGACCGGATTATTCATATGGCCGCCCGCCTTGGGGTGCGGATGTAGAATCAACGCGATGGGCGCATTCTCTGTCTTGCCGGCGCTGTAGCGGGCTTCGATGCGTCCGGCGGCGCCGGCCAGAATGACTTCGGGCATTCAATCACCTTGTAAAATCATAAATATGTCATGTCAGCCGCTATAATAGTTGACTGCATTAGTCGGAATTATTACATTCAGACCCACACAGCCGCAGGCAGCTTTTGCGCCTCTTAGCACAAAGATTTCTCTTTGCGCAGGTTTTTGAAACAAATCCATACTGGAAACCCACTATGCGCCTATCCACCAAGGGACGTTATGCGGTCATGGCCATGACCGACCTGGCGCTGAATGCCCGAACGGAAGAAAAGTCCGGCCGTCCCATTTCCCTGTCCGAAATTTCCGAGCGCCAACAAATTTCCTTGTCTTATCTGGAACAGTTGTTTGCGCGCTTGCGTAAGGCCGGACTGGTCAAGAGCGCGCGTGGCCCCGGTGGCGGCTATACGCTGGCGCGCGATGCGGGCAGCCTGTTTGTCTCTGAAATTGTCCTCGCCGTTGATGAGCCGATCAAGGCCACCCGCTGCTCCATGACCTCAAACAAGCTGGGGGCCAACAAGCGCCTCACCAAGGACCAGGCGGTGCGTGAAATCGGCTGTATGCCGGGCGGCCAGCGCTGCCTGACGCACAATCTGTGGGAAGATCTGGGCGTGGCCATCCATGACTATCTGAGCCAGGTCTCTCTGGAAGATGTGGTGCGCAAGCGTACCCGCAAGACGGTGAAGATCACCACGCCGGAAGCCTATGCACCTGCTATGATGGAGGCGTAAGAGGGTGAGTGATATCCTCTATCTCGACCATGCTGCGACCTCGCCGCTTCGCCCTGAAGCGCGCGAAGCGTTCCTGCGTGCGGCCGATATGGGTGGCAATGCCTCCTCGGTGCATAGCCTGGGGCGCAAGGCCAAGCTGATCCTGGAAGAGGCGCGCAACGATATTCTGTCAGGTGTCGGTGCGGTTGGCATCGGCGGCCTGGTCTTTACCTCCGGTGGCACGGAAGCCAATGCCCTGGCCCTGCATCAGGCGAACGGTTACGATTACACAGTTTTTTCCGCCGGCGAGCATGACAGCATCTATGGCGCAGTCTCCGGCGCTGTAATTGCGGCCCTGAAAGCCTCCGGCGAGATCGACCTGACCGCGCTGGAAACCTTGTTAGAGCGCGATGGTCGGCCGTTTGTCTCGATCATGCTGGCCAATAACGAAACCGGCGTGATCAATGATGTTGCCTGTGCCGCGTCACTGATCCACGCCCGTGGAGGCTGGCTGCATGTCGATGCCGTGCAGGCGCTGGGCAAGATCGCTATCGATTTCTCCGAACTGGGCGCGGATTCACTTTCATTGAGCGCCCACAAGATCGGTGGCGGGCAGGGCGTCGGAGCCCTGATCTATAACCGCGATCATGCGCCGAAAGCCCTGATCACCGGCAGCGGCCAGGAACTGGGTTTGCGCGCCGGCACGGAAAATATCGCCGGCATCGCGGCCTTTGCCGCGGCGCTTAAGGCTTGCCACGGCGCATCCAAGGATTTATGCAGCGCACAAAATTCGGTCGAGGCCGCGTTAAAAACGCTCGGCGTCACCATATTGGGTGAAGCGGCGGCGCGTGTGCCAGGCATTCTCTATATCGCGCAACCCGACTGGGTGTCGAACCTGCAACTGATCCATATGGACATGGCCGGGATTTGCGTCAGTTCGGGTGCGGCCTGTTCGTCCGGCAAGGTGAAGTCAAGTCGCGTGGTCACAGCGATGGGGCGGCCCGACCTGGCGGACAAGGGGCTTCGTATCTCCACCGGCTGGACCACGAAGGCGGAAGACTGGCAGCGTTTTTATGACGTGTGGTCAAAGGGTTATGAGGTGTATTTGAAGCGTCATGCGAAAGAACTGGTGTAATGGCTGCGGTTAAGGAAACCATCGAGACGGTCGCCGGGCTGGAAACCTACGAGCACGGCTTTGTCACCGATATCGAAATGGAGTTCGCCCCTAAAGGATTGAACGCCGAAACGTTACGCTTCATTTCCGCCAAGAAGAACGAGCCGGAATGGATGCTCGAAATGCGTCTGGCCGCCTATGAGCGCTGGCTGACCATGGAAGAGCCAGACTGGGCCAAGGTCAATTACCAGAAGGTCGATTATCAGGACCTCTACTATTACGCCGCGCCGAAGAAGAAGGCAGGGCCGAAATCGCTCGACGAGATCGATCCCGAACTGCTGAAGACCTATGAGAAGCTGGGCATTCCGCTGAAGGAGCAGGAAGTGCTGGCGGGTGTGGTCGGCGCGCCGAAATATGCCGTCGATGCTGTGTTTGACTCAGTGTCGGTCGTCACCACTTTCAAGGATGAATTGAAAAAACACGGCGTGATTTTCTGTGCCATTTCAGAGGCCTTGCGCGAATATCCTGACCTTGTGCGTCAATATCTCGGTTCGGTCGTGCCGGTATCGGACAACTATTTCGCCGCCCTGAATGCCGCCGTCTTTTCGGATGGGTCTTTTGTCTATGTGCCGCCGGGCGTGCGCTGCCCGATGGAACTGTCGACCTATTTCCGCATCAATGCCGAAAACACCGGCCAGTTTGAGCGCACCCTGATCATCGCCGATAAGGGCGCTTATGTTTCCTATCTCGAAGGCTGCACGGCGCCGCAACGCGACGAAAATCAGCTTCATGCCGCCGTGGTTGAACTGGTGGCGCTGGATGATGCCGAGATCAAATATTCGACCGTGCAGAACTGGTATCCGGGCGATGCCGAAGGCAAGGGCGGTATCTATAATTTTGTCACCAAGCGCGCCGATTGCCGCGGTGCGCGTTCCAAGGTGTCATGGACCCAGGTGGAAACCGGCTCTGCCGTGACCTGGAAATATCCCTCGTGTATCCTGCGCGGCGATGAGAGCATCGGTGAGTTTTACTCGATCGCCGTCACCAATGGCGCGCAGCAGGCCGATACCGGCACCAAGATGATCCATCTCGGCAAGAACACCAAGTCGCGCATCATCTCCAAAGGTGTGTCAGCAGGCAAGTCGTCCAATACCTATCGCGGTCTGGTCTCGGCCCATGCCAGGGCGACCGGCGCGCGCAACTTTACCCAGTGCGACAGCCTGCTGATCGGCAAGACCTGCGCGGCCCACACCGTGCCCTATGTCGAGAGCGATACAGCCAGGGCGCAGTTCGAGCACGAGGCGACAACGACGCGCCTGTCCGAAGATCAGCTCTTCTATGCCATGCAGCGTGGCCTCAGCCAGGAAGAGGCCGTGGCCCTGCTGGTCAATGGTTTCGTGCGCGATGTGTTGCAGGAACTGCCGATGGAATTCGCCGTTGAGGCACAAAAACTGGTAGCCATCTCCCTGGAAGGGAGCGTGGGTTAGGAAATTGACTATTATGCTTTCGATCAAAGACTTATCCGTCGCTGTTGACACCAAACAAATCCTGAAAGGCCTGTCGCTGGACGTGCCTGCCGGTGAGGTACACGCCATCATGGGGCCGAACGGCGCCGGCAAGTCGACGCTCGGCTATGCGCTGGCCGGCCGCCCGAACTATGAGATCAAGGGTGGCAGCGTCGATTTCAACGGTGTGGACCTGCTGGACAAGGACGTGCATGAGCGCGCCGCCGCTGGCCTCTATCTGTCGTTCCAGTATCCGCTGGAAATTCCCGGCGTGCCGGCCCTGACCTTCCTGCGCACGGCTCTGAATGCACAGAAGAAGCTGCGCGGCGAAACCGAGATGTCGGCGCCCGATTTCCTCAAGCGCGTCCGCGAAGTCGCCAAGACCCTGAAGATCGACATGGACATGCTGAAGCGTCCGCTCAATGTCGGTTTCTCCGGCGGCGAAAAGAAGCGCATGGAAGTGCTGCAGATGGCGCTGCTGGAGCCGAAGTTCCTGATTCTCGATGAGACCGATTCCGGTCTCGATATCGATGCGCTGAAGGTCGTCTCCGATGGGGTCAATGCCCTGCGTTCGCCCGATCGCGGCATGCTGGTCATCACCCACTATCAACGGTTGCTCGATCATATCAAGCCCGACCGCGTCCATGTGCTGGTCGCCGGCAGGATCGTCCGTTCGGGCGGGCCTGAGCTGGCGC
This sequence comes from Asticcacaulis taihuensis, assembly GCF_900100255.1. GTDB lineage: Bacteria > Pseudomonadota > Alphaproteobacteria > Caulobacterales > Caulobacteraceae > Asticcacaulis > Asticcacaulis taihuensis. The sequence goes on from NZ_FMTS01000001.1 coordinate 156,996, forward strand.
TGGAACTGGAAGCCCACGGCTACGACCAGTATCTGGGGGAAGCGGCGTGACCCTTCCCGCGCTCGACATTTTCGATCCGTCGTCCTATCCGACGCGCCGCGACGAGGAGTGGAAATATTCCGACCTCAGCCGCGTTTTGCGCGAGGCGCCAAAGAAGGCGATGGTCGTCCGCACGCTCTCCGAACTGGAAGCGGAGCCGGATGGCTTCGTCTATTTCTCGGCCGATGAAGCCGGTTTCGATGGTCTGCAACAGGCCGCCGATTTCGCCATGCGGAAATCCCACGGCCGCCTCTATATTGACGGCAATGATTTCGGAGACGAGGACGGTTACCTCGGCTATCAGGGCCGCGGTGAGATCAACCTGGCCGCCGGTCAGGAACTGGTGGTCTTTGAGGACTATACCGGCGCCTTCGATTACGCTGTCCATAGCCATCTGCGCTTCGCCTTGGCCGAAGGTGCCAAGCTCACCCGCGTGGTGATCCTGGATGAGCCGGAAAGCGCCGTGTCGGTACGCCAGTCAACTATTGAGACCGCGCCGGGTAGCGTCTTCAAGCAATACGTCTTTTCGACCGGTGCGAAGTTCCAGCGCTTCGAGACCCATGTGAACCATGCCGGCCATGGCGCGGTTGTCGAAATGAACGGCGCGTATCTGCTGAAGGACAAGCGCCATTTCGACCTGACCACGCGCGTGAACCACGCCGAGATCGATGGTGAAACGGCCCAGTTGATCAAGGGATTGGTCAAGGACACCGCCACCGGCGTCTTTCAAGGCCATATTCTGGTCGAAAAGGGCGCGGACGGCACCGACGCCCGTATGCGCCACCAGGCCCTGATCTTGAACGATGGCGCTCATATCCGTGCTAAGCCTGAACTGGAAATCTATGCCGATGACGTGCAGTGCGCGCACGGCAATACGATCGGTGCGCTGGACGAAGAAGCGCTGTTCTTTTCGATGAGCCGTGGCATTCCGGAAGAAACGGCGCGCGCCATGCTGACCCACGCCTTTGTCCTGCCGGTGGCGGATCAGATCGAAGATGAGGTTTTGCGCGAGACAGTGTTGAATTTCCTGGAAAATGCCTCCGAAGGCATGAAGGAGGAGCGCGCGAATGCCCTTTGATGTCGAAAAAGCGCGTGCTGATTTTCCGATCCTGTCGCGCGAGATCAGGGGCAAGCCCCTGGTCTATCTTGACAGCGGCGCCTCGGCACAAAAGCCCAATGCCGTGATCGATGCCATGTCGCACGCCATGCGCCATTCCTATGCCAATGTGCACCGGGGCCTGCATACCCTGGCTAACGAGACGACAGACGCCTATGAGGCCGGCCGCGAGACTGTGGCGCGCTTTATCGGCGCGCAGACGAACGAGATCGTCTTCACCAAGTCGGCGACGGAATCGATTAATCTGGTCGCCAATAGTTGGGGCGAAAGCCTTGAGGCCGGCGATGTGGTCCTGACGACCGAGATGGAGCACCACGCCAATATCGTGCCGTGGTACATGCTGACGCAGCGCAAAGGCGTGAAGCTGGTCTATGTGCCGATCCTCGATGATGGTTCGCTCGACATGGTCGCCTTTGATCAACTGTTGACCCCGCAGGTCAAGCTGGTCTGCGTCGCCCATATGTCGAATGTGCTGGGCACGATCAACGACGTTGCCGACATCATCGCCAAGGCCCATGCGATGGGCGCCAAGGTCATGGTCGATGGCTGCCAGGGCGTGGTCCACCTGCCTGTTGATGTGAAGGCGCTTGATGCTGATTTCTATGCCTTCTCGGCCCACAAGCTTTATGGCCCGACCGGCTTGGGCGTGCTTTATGCCAAGGCCGAATTGCTGGAAGCCATGCCTCCCTGGCAAGGCGGCGGCGAGATGATCGCGCACGTCACCAAGGAAAAGATCACCTGGAACGAACCGCCGCACCGCTTTGAAGCGGGCACGCCGGCCATTCTCGAAGTGATTGGCCTGAAAGCGGCTATCAACTGGCTGTCGCAATTTGACCGCGCCGAGGTCATCGCTCACGAACACGCCTTATATCAGCGTGCCCACGATGCCCTGACGCAGATCAATTCCCTGCGCGTCCATGGCGAGGCTCCGGGCAAGGGCTCGATCCTGACCTTCAGTCTTGGGCAGGCGCACGCGCATGACGTGGCGCAGATCCTTGACCGGTACAATGTCGCCGTGCGCGCTGGCACGCACTGCGCGGAGCCTTTGATGACCCGATTGGGCGTAACCTCTACCGTTCGCGCCTCTATCGCCCTATATAATACGGAAGCCGAGATCGATGTCCTGGCCGAGGCTGTCGCTAAAGCCCAATCCTTCTTCGCGTAAAGAGTGAATCCAATGACCGAAGCTCCAGAATCTCAAGAACTATCACAAGAGTCATTGTTTAGCCTGGAAGATATGGGGGCCAACCAGCCTTCCGCCTTGGCGCAGGAAGAATTGACGCGCCTGACCGACGACCTGATCGCGGCTTTCAAGACGGTTTTCGATCCTGAAATCCCGGTCGATATCTACGAACTGGGCCTGATCTATCGCGTAGACGTGTCGGATGACCGAGACGTGGTTGTCGATATGACCCTGACCGCACCGGGCTGTCCTGTAGCCGGCGAAATGCCAGGCTGGGTTAAGGAGGCCGTGCTGACCGTCAAGGGCGTGCGCGATTGCGAAGTCAATCTGGTGTTCGATCCACCCTGGGAGTCGTCGAAGATGAGCGACGAGGCCAAGCTGCAACTGAATATGTTCTGATCATGGAAGTACAAGTCACCCCTCGCGTTCGCCGTCCACGTCCTGCCGTTGTCTCCCTGACTGACGCGGCCGCCGCGCAGGTCAAGGCCATTATGGCGAAAGCCGAGAAGCTCTATGTCGGGCTGCGCGTCGGCGTGAAGCAGGGCGGCTGTGCCGGTCAGGAATATGTGCTTTCCTATGCCGAAGAGGTCGGGCCGATCGATGAGGTCGTCACTGACAAGGGCGTGACCATCCTGATCGAGCCCAAGGCGGTTTTGTATCTGGTTGGGACGGTCATCGATTACGAGACGACCAAGCTGGCCTCGAAGTTCGTCTTCAACAATCCGAACGAAACGGATGCCTGCGGTTGCGGCGAGAGCGTGACGATCAAGCCTGCGGACGGCGAATAGTCAGCCACAGGCCAGTCTGGCCGTGTTTTCCTGTAGCCAGGTAAGCGCGTCATCCAGCGAATCGAAGGATTTCCTGATATCACGAGGGAACAGGCTATCAACGGTATGGACGCGCCGGGCGTCCAAAGGATTATTGACGATGATCGCCGCTTTCAGGCTGTAATCAATGCCTTGTGTGCGGCCTTCCCACCAGACAGCGAAGCGTTCAAGCTCATTGACATCAACCAGTCCATCGGCGCGGCGATAGTCCAGAAGGCGATTGTATAGCCACGGTTCTTCGAGGCTGGCATAGGTCTCGATCCATTTGTCAACAAGGGCCTTGCTGTCTATATCGCCGCTGATATTGAAAACGATCAGATTCTGGTCTTCATCAATACGTGCGCTGATACGAAAGCCGCGAGGCATAAGAAACTCCAAGATCCACCGGTACGGTTAATCATAGCCTGCACCCCCTAAAAGAGACTTAATCGCTCACCAGTACAGAAGGGGTGAAAGGCGCACCTGTCGCCTCGCTGATCAGCGCCTGCGAACGCGCCTCGATGCGGTCGCGCAGGGTAGCCAGGAATTCGTCCTTCCCCATGCCTGGCCGTATCGGCTCAAGAAATTCCAGGACGGCCGTGCCCGGAGTCTTCTTGTAATGATCCTCCTGCCAGAACAGGCCCAGATTGGTGGCGACCGGCACCACAGGCATATTGAAACTATTCATCATGTGCCAGACACCGGAACGATAGCGACGATAGGTGCCGGGCGCGTTCAGGTGGCCTTCCGGATAAATCAGAATGCTGCGACCGTCCCTGGCGGCGTCCGCCGAGCGATTGGCCAGAGCCTTGCGCGCTTCTATACCACCGCAGTTATTGACGACAATGGCACCCAGCTTGGAGAGGAGGGTGCTTATAAGCGGAAATTTTTCCAGATGATCGCCGGTAACGAAGGCCAGATCATCGAACTGAGAGTAGATGCAGAAGCCGTCGCCCCAGCTATGATGCTTGCAGGCGAAGATTACCGGCTGGGCCGGAATATGCTCACGGCCGCGGACCTCCAGCCGGATGCCGGCGAATATCCGCATCGCCTGTACCATGCGGCGCGTGTAGCGCTGTATGATCCACTTGACCGGCTTGCGCCCTGGAAAAAGCGTCAGGACCAGCGCCATCAGGCTGTAGGTAACTGACAAAAACCAATAGACGACGGCAAACAGAAAGCTGCGCATGATAGACGGATCCCAAATTGACAACACCACCTGAACATTGTTCAAATGGTGTTGTCAATGGTAATTCAGGGCAGGCTTAGGCCGCGTTGGAATCCGTTTTTAACGACTCGGCAATGGTCACCTTGTTGCGGCCATTATTTTTGGAGGTATAGAGCGCCTTGTCGGCCCGATCGAGCAGGTCGAAGGAATCCTCGGCATATTCGCGCTGGGCGATGCCGGCCGAGATGGTGACGGTGCCCAGGTCTTCGTTGGTGGAGCGGCGCTTGAGAACACGCGAAGCGATTTCACTGCGGGCTTCATTCAGAAGCCGTTCGACCGTATCACAGGTTTCACCAGGGAAGAGCAGTCCGAATTCCTCGCCACCGTAACGGGCAGCCAGGCGTGGCGGACGGCCAATACGGGCCAGGACCGAAGCGACATAACGCAGCACCTGGTCGCCGGTCTGATGGCCCCAGGTATCGTTGAAGCGCTTGAAATGATCGATGTCGATGACGGCCAGGGTCAGCGGGCTGGAAATATCATCGTTTTCGCAGTGACGATCCAGGGCTTCGTCAAATGACTTGCGATTTGCCAGGTTTGTCAGGGCGTCAGTCATGGCCTCCATGCGCACCTGATCCAGATGCTTGCGCAGGCGATTGACCTCGCGCGAGGATTCCGAGAGACGGCCCTCCAGCAGGGAATGGTGATCGAGAACGGTTGTGGTGGCTTCCGTCAGGCTGTCGATCAGGCTCTTGAGTGCGACGGCCTCAACCTCGCTCATCGACTTGCGGGCCCCCTCCAGGGTTTCGCCATAGGTCTTCTGCGCCTTCTGGGCCTCGACGATCACTTCTGTGATGGAGGCCAGTTCGCGCGTCAGCTTCAGGCCGGCATCGCGCACTTCATCATTAAGCTTCAGGCGGGCAATGAACTTGCTGGCCAGGCTTTCGGAAATGTCTTCAGTAATGGTCTCGCCGGCGGCAACAAGTCGCTGGATTTCCTGCGCCAGGGGGCATTCCGGATCACCGGCGACATAAAGCCAGATCTCATAGTTGAGCGGGGTCGGCCAGACGCCGTGATCCTGCATCAGGCGCAAGGCTTCGCCGGCTAAGGCATAGGCGGCAGGACTTCTTACGCTGATCTCTATGTCGTTGTTCATTCGTTCTTCTGGCCCCCTTTCAGGAACCTTCCCTGGCGGTCTCGTGCGGCCTGATTCTTCTGGACGCACTCGCACCTTAAACGAACTTCTCTGACAGGCGGTTAACGGCCAGAAGGCAAACGCAGCAAAATTCAGTCCTTGAGCGGCGTTGCCCGCATTAAAAATGCCGGCATGTGATCACCAAAGGGCGTTTCATTTGATGACTTGGCTTTTGATTTTTCTTCGTTTTTTTCTTTCTTGCCCGTACGGCGGGCCGCCTTGGCAGGCCGTGCCTCCTGTACATCCGGCGCCGAAATTATTTCTTCGGAAACCGACTTTTTTTCTGCCTTAACCGGCTCAACGGGAGCGGATTGAGTAGCTGAGCGTTCGCGGGGCTTGTGATCACGCTGCGACCTACCTCTGGTTTTGCCTGATTCGCGGCGAGGTTGCCGTGAGCCTTCGCGTGGCGCATCGCTGAGCGCAGAATAATCGACATCAAGCTCAAGATTGGCTGGCTCTTTCTTAATGAGCTTGACGACCTTGTCGTAGTTTTTCTCATCGTGTGGCGACAGCAGCAGGTAGGTTTCGCCTGTCCGTCCGGCGCGCCCGGTGCGGCCGATCCGGTGGACGTAATCGTCGGCGTGAATCGGCGCGTCAAAGTTGAAGACATGCCCGACCGCTGGGATATCCAGACCGCGGGCGGCGACATCCGAAGCGACCAGCAGGGTCAGTTCGCCCTTACGGAAAGCATCGAGCGTCTTCATGCGCAGCGACTGATCCAGGTCACCATGGATAGGTGCGGCATTGAAACCGTGAACGCTCAGGGACTTGGCGACGATATCGACATCGGTCTTGCGATTGCAGAAAACGATCCCATTCTGGATATCGAGTGTTTTGAGAAGGGCGCGCAGGGCGATCCGCTTGGCCTTTACGTCCTTGTGCGGCACGCGCAGCACGTACTGGGTGATGTTTTCGTTGGTCGTGGCTGGGCGGGAAACTTCGATGCGGACCGGATTTTTCAGGAAGGCTTCGGTCAGGCGGGTAATTTCCGGCGGCATGGTAGCCGAGAAGAACAGGGTCTGTCGCGTCGGCGGGGTCAGTTTGAAAATACGCTCGATATCCGGGATGAAACCCATATCGAGCATCCGATCCGCTTCATCGACCACCATCATGGTGACGCCATTGAGCATGACCTTCGAGCGCTCGAACAGATCGAGCAGACGGCCCGGCGTGGCGATCAGCACATCAACACCCTTATCGAGCTTGGCCACCTGGTCCGCCATGGAGACGCCGCCGATCAGAAGCGCCCAGTTCAGCTTGTGGTATTTCGCGTATTTCTCGAAAGCTTCCGCAACCTGGTCAGCGAGTTCACGCGTCGGCTCCAGCACAATGGCGCGCGGCATACGGGCGCGGGAACGGCCAGCGGCCAGTTTTTCAATCATCGGCAGGGTGAAAGCGGCGGTCTTGCCGGTACCGGTCTGGGCAATGCCAAGGACATCGAGGCCAGTCATGGCCACTGGAATGGCCTGTTCCTGAATAGGGGTAGGGGTATCGTAGCCGGTTTCGGCAACAGCCTTGAGGACCTGTTCGCTCAGGCCCAAATCGGAAAATTTCGTCATGACACTCTTTGAATGGAATGCATTTCCATCCGGGCAAGCGATCTTACGGGGCTGGGAATGCGGCGCGCCGATCGTGGCGCTAAGGATGGGCGGCCGGTGCCTGCGAAACCGGAGCAAGGCTCAGGCGCAGACACGCGCGAACCGGATATTTCGGCTCGCGCGTGTCTGATACCAGAATTTACAACAATTAACAGGCTTTTTTAGATTAGACGTCCAGGTCATCCGCCACGAACTCGGCATGATCCTGAATATAACGAAAGCGCAGTTCCGGCTTGCGGCCCATCAGGGTCTCGACCAGGTCTTCGACATCTTCCTCATCATGGGGCAGGGTAACGCGGGCAAGAGTCCGCGTCCTGGGGTCCATGGTGGTTTCCTTGAGTTGCGCCGGCATCATTTCGCCAAGGCCCTTGAAGCGGCCGATTTCCGGTTTCTTGCCCTTGAAATGCTTTGCCAGGATTTCAGCCCGGTGGGCGTCATCCTTGGCGTAATGGGTCTCCTTGCCGTGGCTGATGCGATACAGCGGCGGCATGGCCAGGAAGAGATTGCCGTTGCGGATCATGTTGGGCATGGTCCGGTAGAAATAGGTAATCAACAGGCTGGCAATGTGAGCGCCATCGACATCGGCATCGGTCATGATAATGACCCGCTCGTAACGCAGATCCTCTTCCTTGAACCGGGCACCAGGCTGCACGCCGAGCGCCAGGCCGAGATCCGACAGTTCCACATTGGCGCGCGCTTTTTCGCCGGTCGCCGAGGCCACGTTCAGTATCTTGCCGCGCAGGGGCAGAATGGCCTGGGTATTGCGGTTGCGGCCTTGCTTGGCGGAGCCGCCGGCCGAATCACCTTCGACAATGAACAACTCAGTGCCTACGGCGTCCTGGCGGGCGCAATCGGCCAGCTTGCCCGGCAGGCGCAGCTTGCGCGTAGCGGAGGCCCGCGCCACTTCCTTGTCCTTGCGGCGCTTCAGACGCTCCTCGGCGCGCTCGACAATGAATTGCAGGATGCGATCGGCCTGCTTGGGGGATGAGGTCAGCCAGTGGTCGAACGGATCGGCCAGTGCTTTCTCCACCAGACGCTGAGCGTCACTGGACGACAGGCGGTCCTTGGTCTGGCCCTGGAACTCCGGATTGCGGATGAAAACCGAAATGACGATGCCCGCCTGGGCGGCAACGTCTTCGGCGGTAATCAGGCCGCCACGCTTATCGCCGGTCATTTCGGCGTAAGCCTTCAGGGACCGGGTAAGGGCGGCGCGCAGGCCGGCCTCGTGCGTACCGCCATCGGGCGTGGGAATAGTGTTACAGTAACTCTGGCAGAAGCCATCATGCTCACCGAAACCGGCGCCGGACCACACCACGGCCCATTCGACGGCCCCGGCCTCACCTTTACGCTCGACCCGTCCGGAGAAAATGTCCCCCAGGGTTTCGGTATCCTTGACGCGCTCGGCCAGGTAATCCGCCAGGCCGTTCGGGAAATAGAATTTATCCTCGGCCGGTGTCTGGTCGTGGATCAGTTCTGGTGCGCATTTCCAGAAAATCTGTACGCCGCGGAAGAGGTACGCCTTGGCCTTGGCCATGCGGTACACGCGCGCCGGTTTGAAGCGGGCCTCAGGCCCGAAGATTTCAGGGTCAGGCAGGAACCGTTCCAGTGTGCCCTTCTTCTTTGAGGGGCCGACCTGGATGACATCGGTCAGCTTATGACCTTTGGAGAAATTTTGCTGCCACTCGTAGCCATCGCGCCAGACGGTCACTTCCAGTTTTTCGGACAGGGCGTTGACCACCGAAATGCCGACGCCATGCAGGCCGCCGGAGGTTTCATACGCCTTGCCCGAGAATTTGCCGCCAGAGTGCAGCATGGTCAGGACGACTTCAAGCGCCGATTTGCCGGGATATTTCGGATGCGGATCGACCGGGATGCCGCGGCCATCGTCGCGCACACTCAAATAGCCGTCCTTGTCCAGCTCCACCCAGATTGCCTTGGCGTGACCGGCCACGGCTTCGTCCATGGCGTTATCAAGCACCTCGGCGAAAAGGTGGTGCAGGGCCTTCTCATCCGTGCCGCCTATATACATGCCAGGGCGCTTGCGGACAGGCTCCAGCCCTTCAAGCACCTCAATACTTGAAGCGCCATAACCGGGATCTACTGTGACCGGCGCGTGCTGTTTGGTAGGCGCAGGCGTGGTCCGGGCAGCGGGCGCAGAGGCTTCCGGCGAAGGCGAGGCGGGCTTTTCAGGCTCATCCCCAAAAAGCGAGGATTGCGGGATATTGGACGTCATAACTCTAACATGGGGTGATTCGGCTCTCAGTCATAAAGAGGCAACAAGCAACCCACAATAAAAAAGGCCGCGAACCCGAAGGTTCGCAGCCAGCTATTTCTTTACCCTTGGTCAGGCTTAGAATTTTTTTAGAACGACGCCTTGATGGTGGCGGCGAAGGTTGAAGGCTGCTTCGAGGCATCGGCCCAGCGCAGATCAAGACCCAGTGTATCGTTGATGGCGTAGGTGAAGCCGATATTCTTGGTGGTGTAGCCGTACATTTCGTAGTTACCCAGGGCGCCCGAAACCGACCACTTGTCGGTCAGCGGATACGAAGCGTTGACTTCATAGTACGGATCTTCGAGGGTTTCGGCATCGAGGTACATGGCAGCACCGATCGTACCTTTGCCCATCGGATGGTTTACTGCGGCCTTCAGTTCGCTGATCACGTCACCGCCGGAAGACGGATAGGTATATGCAATAGCGCCGAAGTCGAAGTGGAAGTCGCCGGCCGAAGGCGTAAGGCCCATATACAGGTCGAGTTCGGTATCGGCATTCCCGTCGCCATAAGGGAAGTCAACGTTCGACGCCCAGGCGCCGGCATAGAACATGCCCTTGGAGTAGTCGATGCCGCCTTGCAGAGCCGCGTTGTTGTCGGTTTGGGTGACACCGCGCCAGACATAGTTGCTGGTCACAGCGATATTGTAGCTCAGGTGACCGGCATCGTCTTGAGCCATTGCAGCCCCGCCGGCGAAAAGTGCGCTGATGGCAACAGCGGCGACAAGAGTCTTTTTCATGATCATATCCCAGTTCAGTGGTTGGCGCCGGTTCGTAATGGCCGGCTCAGGAGGATTTGGTGTGTGACGGTAAAGCCGAAGTTAATCTAGCAAGTTTTTAGGGCGAGCAAAGTCCCCTAATGTCATTTAGCAACGCTTTGATGTATATTTACAACGTTTGTTTCAATGGCTTAATGCGCGCCGACCGCACTTGAAACCTAACCTGATGACCTTTATTTTTCGCCGGTTTTATTTGCTGCTGCAACGATTGTCATAATTATGAAATCAAAAAGTCAAGTAAATCATATAGCAGCTAAGGTAACCGTATTGCAGCGCAAAAGGTGAGGGCCGCGTCCGGAAACACGACCCTCTGTTACCAGCTTAGAAAGCAGCCTTAAGCGTGACGGCGAGGCGGGCCGCCGACGGCTTGATCACTTCCGGAATGTTGGTGTCGGACGCGCGAACATCCACCGAGAAAACCGGGGTGATGGCGTAGGTCAGGCCGAGATTCTCGGTCGTGTACTTGAAGCCACCGGTCTTTTGTTCACCAACGGCGCCCGAAACGCTGAGCTTGCTGGTCAACGGGTACGAACCATTGATTTCATAATATTCGGTGTCATCGACATCGGTGTTATAGAAATAGGCGGCGCCGATGGTACCCTTGTAGAACGGGTGGCTCACGGCAGCCTTCAGTTCGGTCGAATCAAGAGTGTCGTCATTGTAGTTGTAGTAGATGGCGCCCAGATCGAAGGTGAAGTCCTTATAGACCGGCTTGATGCCGGCATAGAGGTCGAGTTCGTAATCGGCGAAATCGACATTGGACGCCCATGCGCCAGCGTAGAACAGGCCGTGCGAATAGTCGATGCCGCCCTGGATGGCCGGATCACCTGCCGTCTGGCTGACGCCGCGGAAAACGTAATCGCTAGTGGCGGCAACGTTATAGCTGAGAGTGCCGCCTGCGAATTCGGTGGCGGAAGCCGAACCGGCAATGACGGCAGCGGCGATGGCCGTAGCGGCCAGGAGCATTTTTTTCATTATCATGTCCTCAGATTGAGTTTGTGTGCCAAACCCCATCCGAAGCGTTTCCCGCGCCAGTTATAGTGGAATATTGCGGCGCGGAATCAGATTACATTTTTATGACAGCCAAACCAACACCTGTGATTACAAAACACAGTTCTGTGGCATATTTGCACAAAATGCGGCCAAAAGACGGCCAAAAGATTAATAATAACAAGGCTGTGGATAAAAAACGGAGCGCTCCTTGAAGAGGCGCTCCGTCTCATTTGTGCAACTGATTAAAGATGGTAGTTTAGTGATCCATGACTTCGTCGTGAAGCGAGGCGTCGAGGCCGGCTTCTTCCTGATCGGCCGTCACGCGGAGACCCGTCGTGAACTTGCAGATGATCAGGATGACGAGGGTGCCAAGGGCGGACCAGCCGATGGTGACGCCCAGGCCGATCAATTGCTTAACAACCGTAGCGCCTTCGGCCAGGGAGTTTACCGTGGTGTCGGCAAACAGCCCGGTCAGGATTGCGCCGAGGAAACCGCCGGCGCCATGGATGCCGAAAGCGTCGAGGGAGTCGTCATAGCCGAGCAGTTTCTTCATCCAGGTGGCCGAGACGTAGCAGACCGGACCGGCGACAGCGCCGATGATCATTGCGCCCGTCGGGTTGACGAAGCCGCAGGCCGGGGTGATGGCGACCAGACCGGCAACCAGGCCAGACAGGATGCCGATCAGCGACGGCTTGCCACGGAAGATCCATTCAACGACCTTCCAGGTCAGGCCAGCAGCGCAGGTGGCCAGCAGGGTGTTGAGCAGGGCCACCGAAGCCACCGAATCGCCCGCCCATTCCGAACCGGCATTGAAGCCGATCCAGCCGACGAACAGCAGCGAGGCGCCGATCAGGACGAAGATCGGGTTGTTAGCGGGCATCGATTCCGTGCCGTAGCCCTTGCGGCGGCCGAGGAAGAGAGCCGCCACCAGACCAGCGACACCGGCATTGACGTGAACGACCGCGCCGCCGGCGAAGTCCTTGACGCCCAGGGTGCCGAGGAAACCACCACCCCAGACCATGTGACAGATCGGCGCATAGACCAGGATCGACCACAGGGCCATGAACAGGATCAGGCCGGAGAACTTGACGCGCTCAGCAAACGCGCCCGTGATCAGGGCAGGCGTGATGATGGCGAAGGTCATCTGGTAGGAGATCCAGGTGTATTCCGGCACCGCCGCCGTAGCCATATAGGCCGTATTCGGCGTGACATGGTTGAGCATGGCTGTATCGAAGCCGCCGAAATACTTGTTCAGCAGTTCGCCGCTGAAGCCAAACAGATCGGTGGCCGTGCCGAACGACATGCTGTAACCGACAACGTACCACAGGACCGCGACAACGGCCGTGACGCTGACCGACTGGGTGACGGTGGCGATGACGTTCTTGCGGCGGACCATACCGCCATAGAAAAGGGCCAGGCCCGGCAGGGTCATCATCAGCACCATGGCGGTGGAGAAGATGAGATAGGTTGTGTCCGCCTTGTCGATGGCGAGTTCTTTCTGCGACGCCAGCAGGGCGGGCGCCGGAGCAGCCTCAGAGGTCGCTTCCGAAGCGGCGGTTGATTCCGCAGCGGAGGCGGCTTCAGAGGTTACGGCTTCAGCAGAGGCCGCAGCCGACTCCTGAGCCAGAGCGAAACTGGCAACGGGTGCCGCCAGCAGAAGAGTCGCCGCCGCGGCGATGACTTTCGAGAGTTTGATCCACGTTTTCAAAGTATCCCCCTTGGATAGCGGATATTGCACCTGCTCACAGTGCCGTGACTGCAAACTATCGCAAGTGCTTTATGGGGCGGATCAGGGGAGAAGGGGGCGCATATGTCGCCTTGCGTCATTTATGTGTCGGAATGCATGTAAATAGCATGAAAACAAAGAGTTTTTATGCGGTGGCATTTGCAACTATAATGATTTCGTCTGAAACTATAAAATGTAATACAATATAGCTCCGCATCAGGCTTGCCGCTTCAATTGTGCAGCGCAAAGAAACAGGCCGCCCCCGAAGGAACGGCCTGTTATGAAATTCATATCCTGAGACAGAAAATTCAGCTTAGCACTTGTAATACATCTCGAATTCGATCGGGTGCGGACGCAGTTCGAGGTTCATCACTTCTTCCATCTTCAGTTCGATGTATGAGTCGATGAAGTCGTCGTCCATCACGCCGCCCTTCTTGAGGAAGGCGCGGTCCTTGTCGAGGTTTTCCAGGGCTTCACGGAGCGAACCGCAGACTTCCGGGATGTTCTTTTGCTCTTGCGGCGGCAGATCGTACAGGTTCTTGTCGGCCGGCGCGCCCGGATCGAGGCGGTTTTCGATACCGTCAAGACCCGCCATCAGCAGGGCGGTGAAGGTCAGGTAGGGGTTGCCCATCGGGTCCGGGAAGCGGGCTTCCAGACGCTTGCCCTTCGGCGACGACACCCACGGAATACGGATCGAGGCGGAGCGGTTGCGGGCCGAATAGGCCAGCTTGACCGGAGCTTCGTAACCCGGAACCAGGCGCTTGTAGCTGTTGGTCGTCGAGTTCGAGAAAGCATTGATGGCCTTGGCGTGCTTGATGATGCCGCCGATGTACCACAGGCACAGATCCGACAGGCCGGCATACTTGTCGCCGGCGAAGAGCGGCTTGCCGTCCTTCCAGATCGACTGGTGAACGTGCATGCCCGAACCGTTATCGCCGAACATCGGCTTGGCCATGAAGGTCACCGACTTGCCATAGGCGTGGGCGACGTTCTGAACAACATACTTGTAGAGCTGAGTGCGGTCGGCCATGGTCAGCATGTCCGAGAACTTCAGGCCGAGTTCGTGCTGGGCCGGCGCCACTTCGTGGTGGTGCTTTTCCGGTTCCATGCCCAGTTCGCCCATGATCGAGAGCATTTCGCCGCGGATGTCCTGCGCCGAATCGACCGGGTTGACAGGGAAGTAGCCGCCCTTGGGCCCAGGACGATGGCCCATATTGCCTTCCGGATAGACCTTGGCCGAGTTGTGCGGAAGTTCGGTCGAATCGAAAGCGTAACCGGTGTTGTCGGAAGAGATCGACCAGCGGACGTCATCGAACATGAAGAATTCGGCTTCCGGGCCAAAATAAACCGTGTCGCCAACGCCGGCCGACTGTGTATAGGCCAGGGCCTTCTTGGCGATCGAGCGCGGGTCGCGGTTATAGGGCTCGTTGGTGTCGGGATTTACGACGTCGCAGAACATGAACAGGGTGGTCTGCTGATAGAACGGGTCGATATAGGCTGTGTTCAGGTCAGGGCGCAGCTTCATGTCGGATTCGTTGATCGCCTTCCAGCCGGCGATCGAGGAACCATCGAACATGGTGCCGTCATCGAGGAAATCTTCGTCGACGAGATCGATATCGAAGGTCACGTGTTGCATTTTGCCGCGCACATCGGTGAAACGCACGTCAACATACTTGACGTCCTTTTCCTTGATGAGCTTGAGAATGTCTGCAGATGTCATATTTGACGCCCCATTAGCCTGTAATTAATAAAGTGGGAGAGGCGAAACGCCGGCGGGGGTTAAACCGCCTGCGGTCCGGACTCTCCGGTTCTGATGCGGACGACGTCGAGGACATCGCTCACAAAAATCTTGCCGTCACCAATCTTGCCCGTGCGGGCCGCCGTCTGGATCGCTTCCAGCGCAGCGGGCGCGAGGTCGTCGGCAACAACCAGTTCGATCTTGATCTTCGGCAGAAAATCAACAACGTACTCGGCCCCCCGGTAGAGTTCCGAGTGGCCTTTCTGGCGGCCATATCCCTTGGCCTCCAGCACGGTCATGCCTTGTACGCCGATTTCCTGAAGGGCTTCCTTCACTTCGTCGAGCTTAAAGGGTTTGATGACGGCTTCTATCTTTTTCATGAGCTATCCATAAAACTGTAGACCGTTCAGCCCCGTAACTTGTTTGCATTGCGCAAGAATGCAAGCTCATTTCCGGCGAGCGATCTCACATGGCTGTAAAACTTGTTTACGATGCGTGAACGGCGGGTGCCGCAGCCTTTAGCGGCTGGCGGCGCGGAATTCAAAAGGAAAATGCGTTTTAGCGCGATTTGCGCGCTTATAAAGAGAAAATTTACCCGACTCGGCAAGCCATCCTCTAAATCGGCGAAAATACGTTTCCATTGCAATTATTTTGGCGGATTGCAGGCGCACTACCGCTGTCTGGCTGTCTGAATTGACGCGGCGCAGCATTACAGTCCCCGTGATTCATTTTCATGACACTTGACTGCGCGTGCGCTTTGGGCCAGACAGCGCCCCCTTGGGCCTGCGTCCTCAGGCGCCCATGATTCAAGGCTGACACATGCGGATGTGGCGGAACTGGTAGACGCACTGGGTTTAGGTTCCAGCGCTGCAAGGCGTGGAGGTTCGAGTCCTCTCATCCGCACCAGCCATTTTTGACACTTGTTGAATTTGAAACAGGGGTGGCGCAACGCCCGTGCCTCGGCTAGTGTCGGCGCCAGATACCGTTCAGGGGCCGTGCATGAAGTCGAAATTCGCGTTGTTCATCCTTTTCGCCATGATCGCCGGCGTCGGCGCCGGCTGGGCCAGTCACGAATATCTGGCCGCCGAAAATCTGTCGACCGCGACGATGATTTACGGCCTGCTGACCAAGATCTTCATCACCCTGATTAAGATGATCATCGCTCCCCTGGTATTGTTCACCCTGATCGCCGGCATCGGCCACATGGAAGACGCGGCCTCCGTTGGGCGTGTAGGTGTCAAGGCGCTGGCCTGGTTCCTGCTGATGTCGATCGTGTCCCTGGTCATCGGCATTCTGATGGTCGAATGGCTGAAGCCCGGAGTCGGCATGAGCCTCCAGGTCGCCGGTGAAGCGATCAAGGTGCCGTCAACAGAAGGGTTCACTATCGAGAAGTTCATCGAGCACCTGATCCCGTCATCGATCATCAAGGCGATGGCTGATAACGAAATCCTGCAGATCGTCATTTTTGCCGTGTTTGTCGGCACGGCCATATCCATGCTGGAAAAGAAGTCGCCGCGCGTCATGGAACTGGCCGAGGAAGCCTCGGCCATCATGCTCAAGGTGACCGAGATCGTCATGAAGTTCGCACCCTTCGCCATCTTCGGCGCCCTGGCCAAGACGGTCAGTGAGCAGGGGCTACCGATCCTGGTCACCTACGCCAAGTTCATGGCGGGATTTTACGGCGCGATGGGCGTTCTGTGGGCGCTGCTGATTGTGATTGGTTTCCTGTTCCTTGGCGGCCGGATGCTGCGCGTTCTGGGTGTTATCCGCGAACCGACCCTGCTGGCCTTCTCGACCGCCAGTTCCGAGGCCGCGTATCCCAAATTGCTGGCCGGCCTGCCCACGGTCGGGATCTCACGCAAGATCGTGTCGTTCGTCCTGCCGCTGGGCTATTCCTTCAATCTCGACGGCTCGATGATCTATTGCACCTTCGCCACACTGTTCATTGCTCAGGCATACGGCGTGCATTTCACTACGGCGCAGATCATCATGATGCTGTTCCTCCTGCTGATCACTTCCAAGGGCATTGCCGGTGTGCCGCGCGCCTCGCTGGTGGTCATCATGGCGACCCTGGCCTATTTCGGCCTGCCCGCGGAATGGATTGCCCTGGTTCTGGGCGTCGATCACCTGCTCGATATGGGGCGCTCGGCCACCAATGTTCTGGGCAACAGTGTCGCTTCAGCCGTCATTGCCAAGTGGGAAAAGCAACTGGATGTCGAGGAACCGTTAAGGCTTTAAGTGCTCTTGTCAAAATGGGGTTCCGGCGGGGGCGCGGCCGTAAAGCGGTAAAGCGGCTTGTTCAGATTTCTGGGCGTCAGGCTGTCGCGGTCCACCCATTGTGTCGCCTGCATCTGCCACTTGCCGAACCCGTCTTTTCCGATATCCGCCTTAAAGTAATAGGCGAAACTGTCATAGGGATTTGAACTGTTGGGCCCTTCATTGTGCCAGCAGGTGGCGGTGAAATGCGTGGCGTCCTGCCAGACCATGCCGGTGCAATGGGCGGGAAAAATCACCACATCGCGGATATGCGGCCAGTCGGCCAGGGCGAGCGAGCCCTGTGTCAGGTCGGCACGGTCGAAGCCTGAGGCCAGCACGCGCCCGTCGGGGGAGGCTGAGGCTTCTTCACGGACGATATATTTATCGCTGTTGGGCAACACCAGATAGGTGTTTTCCGAATTGGCGAAATGACAGGTCACGCCGGCCACCGGATAGAGCGCACCATCCTTTCCGCGCAGCTT
This sequence comes from Asticcacaulis taihuensis, assembly GCF_900100255.1. GTDB lineage: Bacteria > Pseudomonadota > Alphaproteobacteria > Caulobacterales > Caulobacteraceae > Asticcacaulis > Asticcacaulis taihuensis. The sequence continues at coordinate 174,345 of NZ_FMTS01000001.1, forward strand.
CATGACACCGGTCAGGAAGTAGCGCTGGCAGCCCTTCGGGTCATTCATGTAGGTGGTGACGGCTTCACCCTTGTGGAAGATCGTCAGTTCGCGGTCATGGCGCAGGGCCAGGCCGGGATTGGCGGCAATCAGCGCCGCCTCAACCGCCATGGTACGCTTTTCCTGTTCCGATCCCTCGAAGGTGGGATCGATGCCTTCGGCCCGCTGAGGTGTGGCCCTGTGGCAGCCGGCCAGAGTGAAGATAAGGACGAATGACAGAACAAGACGCAAACAAACCTCCCGGATTGCGTCGCAAACCTGAACGGAATTTTGCAAAAAATCAGGCTGGAACTCGCAGGCGGGGAGGTTGAAGCCCATAATCATAAAATTCCCACACGAGCCACATTTCCCCGACATAAAAGTTGACCTCGCCCGCAATCATGCCATAAGGGCACATCTTTTGGCGCCCGTGCCTTCGCAGGGGCGCTTTGTCGCTATTATTAACCGCCCGTGCGGGCCTGACGCGAGGTCAGGGGCCAAACCGGCATAAGGTAACTGATCGATGCAAGTCGTTGAAAAACTGAATGAAGGCCTGAGCCGCGTCCTCGAAGTCACCATCGCCAAGGGCGATCTGACACAAAAGCTGGACGCCAAGATCGCGGAAATCACCCCCAAGATGAACATCAAGGGCTTCCGTCCGGGCAAGGTGCCGCAGGCCCACGTCCGCAAGATGTACGGCAAGGAACTTATGGGCGAAATCATTCAGGAAACCCTGAACGCCACGACCGAGCAGGCGATGAAGGATGCCAATATCCGTCCCGCCAGCCAGCCGGAATTGAAGCCGATCGGCGATATCGAAGGTGTCATCGAAGGCAAGTCGGACCTGGCCTATGAAATCGCCGTCGAAATGATGCCGATCTTCACGCCGATCGAGCCGGCCTCGATTGAACTGACCCGCCCGGTCTATGAGCCGACCGACGCCGATATCGACGAGGCCCTGAAGACCGTTGTCGCTGGTTCGAAGCAGTTCGAAGCCAAGACCGGCAAGTCGGTCAAGGCCACCGATGGTGACAAGCTGATCATCGATTTCGTCGGCAAGCTGGGCGATGAAGTGTTTGAAGGCGGTTCGGCCGAAGGCGCGGAACTGATTATCGGTTCGGGCCAGTTCATTCCGGGCTTCGAAGAGCAACTGATCGGCGCCAAGAAGGGCGAAGTGAAGACGCTCAACGTCACCTTCCCGGAAAACTATGGCGCGAAGAACCTGGCCGGCAAGGCCGCGACCTTCGAGACCACCGTCCAGGACATCCTGGCGCCGAAGGAAGGCGAAGCCGATGACGAGCTGGCCAAGAGCCTCGGCCTCGAAAGCCTGCAAGCCCTGAAGGACATCCTGAAGACGCAACTGCAACAGCAGTACGGCCAGGCGTCGCGCTTCAAGATGAAGCGTGCCCTGCTGGACGTGCTTGACGAAAAACACAGCTTCGAACTGCCGAAGCGTATGCTGGAAGCCGAATTCAACGGCATCTGGCAACAGGTCGAACAGGACAAGGCCAATGGCCAGCTCGCCGAGGAAGATGCCGGCAAGTCCGAGCAGGAACTGAAGGACGAGTACATGAAGATCGCCGAACGCCGGGTGCGTCTGGGCCTCGTGCTCGCCGAAATCGGCACCCGCCAGAATGTCCAGGTCACCGACCAGGAAGTCAACCAGGCGATCATGCAGGAAGCCCGTAACTACCCGGGCCAGGAGCGCCAGGTGTTCGAGTTCTACACCAAGAACCCCGGCGCGGCCGCTCAGATCCGCGCGCCGATCTACGAAGAAAAGGTCTGTGACCTGATCTTCTCGCTGGCCAAGGTTACCGACACGCCGATCAGCAAGGAAGACCTGTTGAAGGAAGAGGAAGAAGCGTAAGCTTTTTCTTTGAAAGTGAATTGAGAAGAGGCTCCGTAAGGGGCCTCTTTTTTTGTGTCTAGCCTCTGGTCAGGCACGTAATCTGTGAGATAAAGATACGGTGCCGGACTCAGCTGGCTTCAGGGGGAAACTTCCATGCGTAAGACACTTATCGCGCTCGTATGCGGCGCCATGCTCATTGCCATGCCGGCTATCTGCCAGGCCCAGGCGGCCGAACCGGCGCCGTCTGCGGAAAAAGTCGCTCTGGTGAAACGGTATTTCAATGCCATTCATTTCGAACAGATGATGACGGGCATCGTCAACCAGATAACGCCGGCCATGATGGCTCAGGTCCGTAAGTCGCATCCGGAACTGACCGATACGGAATTCCAGGCGGCGACCGACGCCATTACGGAAAGCACTGGCGATTTCATCAAGAAGATGACCGATGCCTCGATACCGGTTTATGCCGATATCTTTACGGTCGAGGAATTGACCAAGATGGATGAGTTTTATGAAACACCTGTTGGTCAGTCGATCATGGCCAAGGTGCCGGAAGCGTCGCAAAAACTCATGCCGACCGTTATGGCCCTGATGCCCGATTTCCAGGCCGATGTACAAAAGCGCCTGTGCGCCAAGATCGACTGCTCGGCTAAAAAGGCCAATAAGCCGGCCTGATATAATCCACTTTGATTTTTGATACCCGGCTGCGACATGCTGTCTTCCCCAAAAGGAGGACAACATGTCGACAGCCAGACAAACCACCAACAATCCCAGCGCCGATAAGCGCGCGGCGCCGACGGATACAGCCCATCGTTCGCAATGCGACGATCCGGCGGAAGACGATAACATCCAAGAAGGGCGCCTGCCCAAATCGCAATCCGGGCGTCCGCACAGGCAGGGGCAGGGCGTGGATGAGACGGGGAGGGACAGCAAGGCGCCGCACAGCCCGTCCTGACCCGTTAATCGCCACTTGAAATCCTGTGGGTAAATTGCCAAGTTGAGTCACGGCTGGGACGCATCCACTTACGGTTAAGAACTTTAGCCCTATATCTGCGGTCAGCTTCGATATTTATTCCAGATAAGGATTCGTGATGCGCGACCCCGTAGACCACCTGACCATGAACCTTGTGCCCATGGTCGTCGAGCAATCCAGCCGGGGAGAGCGTTCCTACGACATCTTCTCGCGTATGCTGAAAGAACGCATCATCTTCCTGACCGGCCCGTTTGAAGACGGCATGGCCAGCCTGATCTGCGCCCAACTCCTGTTCCTTGAGTCGGAAAACCCGAAGAAGGAAATCTCGATGTACATCAATTCGCCCGGTGGTCAGGTGACCTCTGCCCTGGCGATCTATGACACGATGCAATACATCAAGTCGCCGGTTTCAACCGTCTGCATGGGCATGGCCGCTTCGGCCGGTTCGCTCATCTTGCAGGCCGGTGAGGCTGGCCAGCGTATCTCGCTGCCTAATTCGAAGATCATGGTCCACCAGCCATCGGGTGGTGCGCGTGGCATGGCTTCGGATATTGAGATCCAGGCTGAGGACATGCGCAAGACCAAGAAGCTGCTCAACGAAATCTACGTCAAGCACACGGGCCAATCCTACGACACCATCGAAAAGACCCTGGACCGCGACCGTTATATGACGGCCGAGGAAGCCAAGGAATTCGGCCTGATCGACCACGTTTATGAAAAGCGTGCCGATGCCGAAAAGGAAGCGTCGTAAGTCTTTCGGCTTTTGAAATGCAAGTGGGCGTCCGGAGCGATTCGGGCGCCCGCTTTTTTATGGCCTTTGTTTGAAAACGCGGTAGTGCCCCTGGCGCGCCGCCGCCAGCATCTCAGTATCGCCCGCGGTATCGCCATAGGCCGCTTCAAGATCGAGCGCCTCGCCGAAGGCTTCGCGCAGGCGGCACATCTTTTCCATGCCCCGGCAGTTCAGCCCGGTCAGTTCAGGCATCAAAGTACCACGTTCGGAGAATTTCAGCCGCGTGCCGATGACGCGATCAGCGCCGATCAGGCGACCAAAGGGGGCGACCAACAATTCCGGGGACGCGGTGACGATAACGCGGGTGCGGTCGGGCAGGTCATGGGCTTGCCAGGCCGCCAGCGCATCTGGCCGAAACAGTCTCTTGCCGGTCTTGGTGACGAATGCCTTCACCAGAATTTCAAGCTCTCTTTGAGAAATGTCACCTAACAGGCTGTATAATAAGCGCGCTTTCAAGGCGCCGCGATCTCTCGTCTTCACGTAGTCGATAAGCATGTTCGGCTTGAACGCAAGGGTGCTTGCTATCTGCAAGTTACCTCTGGTGGCTTGCAGAAAGGCGATAAAGCTGTCGGTATATGTCAGGGTGCCGTCAAAATCGAAGGCGATTATTTTTTTCGGATCGGGCGTGGCCTTTACGTCGCGCTTTGCGGAACTTACGGTTTTTCCTGCGATTTTTTTCAACATGGACGGCAAAAACTTTCAAAGACTGCCAGCACGGCTTTCAATATCTATCGCTTATCCCATATAAAGATAGTTAAGCGAGGCGTAGCGGGTGTTGGCCGGTTGAGGCGTGGTCTAAACTGTGCATAAATGCGTATCGATACGTTGGATATAAGGGGTATCTGTGCCAAAATCAGCCTTTGTTAAGGGCTGCGGCTATAGGATACCCTGTAATTTGGGCCGGCGACTCATGTTATGCGAGTCGTTCAGCACCGGCCACTTGAGGTGAAGAAGCATATGACCAAAGCCGCGACGGGCGACAGCAAAAGCACTCTGTATTGTTCTTTCTGCGGAAAGAGCCAGCATGAAGTGCGCAAACTTATTGCCGGCCCCACCGTGTTTATCTGCGATGAATGCGTTGAGCTGTGCATGGACATTATCCGCGAAGAGCACAAGATCGCCTTCGTGAAATCGAAGGACGGCGTGCCGACGCCGAAGGAAATCCGCGAAGTGCTCGATGATTATGTCATCGGCCAGAGCCAGGCGAAGAAGGTTCTGTCGGTCGCGGTCCACAATCACTACAAGCGCCTGAACCACGCCCAAAAGGGCAATGATGTCGAACTGGCGAAGTCCAACATCATGCTGATTGGCCCGACTGGTTCCGGCAAGACCCTGCTGGCCCAGACCCTGGCCCGCATTATCGATGTGCCGTTCACCATGGCCGATGCCACCACCCTGACCGAAGCCGGTTATGTCGGTGAGGACGTCGAAAACATCATCCTGAAGCTGCTCCAGGCCGCCGATTATAATGTCGAACGCGCCCAGCGCGGCATCGTCTATATCGATGAAGTCGACAAGATTTCGCGTAAAAGCGACAATCCCTCGATCACCCGAGACGTGTCGGGCGAAGGCGTCCAGCAGGCGCTGCTCAAGATTATGGAAGGCACGGTCGCTTCCGTGCCGCCGCAGGGCGGCCGCAAGCATCCTCAGCAGGAATTCCTGCAGGTGGATACGACCAACATCCTGTTCATCTGCGGCGGCGCTTTCGCCGGCCTGGAAAAGATCATTTCCGGCCGCGGCAAGGGCACCTCGATCGGCTTCGGCGCTTCGGTGAAAGACCCGGAAGATCGCCGCACCGGCGAAATCCTGCGCAATGTCGAGCCGGATGACCTGATGAAGTTCGGCCTGATCCCGGAATTTATCGGCCGTCTGCCGGTTCTGGCGACGCTGGAAGACCTCGACGAGGTGACCCTCGTCAAGATTTTGACCGAGCCGAAGAACGCCCTGATCAAGCAGTATCAGCGCCTGTTCGAGATGGAAAACGTCACGCTGAACTTCACCGAGGAAGCCCTGCTGGGTGTCGCCCGTCGTGCCATCCAGCGCAAGACCGGCGCGCGCGGTCTCCGCTCGATCCTCGAAGGCATCCTGCTGGAGACCATGTACGAGTTGCCAACCATGCAGGGCGTCGAGGAAGTGGTCATTAATGGTGAAGTCATTGAAGAACGCGCCCAGCCGCTTCTGATCTATGCTGAAAAACGCAGTGGTGGAGCCGCTTAAGGCTCGTTTTCAATGTGCAATTAAAAGCGCGGCTCTGGAAACGGAGCCGCGCTTTTAATTTATCATCCCACTATCGTGGCACGGTCCATGACGCTGCCTTGAATCTGCGATAATCTATCCCACATTCACTTCAAGGCGCCTGATCGGGGCGGCGAGGGGACTTATCCCCCGCATATTCCCGCAAATGACGCGTTTTATTTTAAGACTCGGTTGAGCATGAGAGCCTGGGGTTTAGACTAAGGCATCCGGCGGCATTGAGTCTGTGAAGGAGTACCCATGCTAGATGTATTGACCATCCCTGTGCTGCCATTGCGCGATATCGTGGTGTTCCCGCACATGGTCGTGCCCTTGTTTGTCGGCCGTGAGAAATCCGTGCAGGCGCTGGACGAGGTCATGAAGGGCGACAAGCAGATCCTGCTCGCCACGCAAAAAAATTCCGGTGATGATGATCCCGATGTCGACGCCATCTATGAAATCGGTGTGCTGGCCAATGTGCTGCAACTGCTGAAGCTGCCGGACGGCACCGTCAAGGTGCTGGTCGAGGGCAAGACCCGTGCGCGCATCAAGCGCTTCGTCTCGACCGATGCCTATTACGAAGCCGAAGCCTATCCGCTGGAGGCGCAACTGGCCGAAGGTCCGGATGCCGAGGCGCTGCAACGCGCCGTGGCCGAGCAGTTCGAGAACTATATCAAGCTCAACAAGAAGATTCCGCCAGAATCGCTTAACGCCATCGCCGAAATCACCGATGCCGATATTCTCGCCGATTCCATTGCCGCGCACCTGGTCGTCAAGATCCAGGACAAGCAGGCCCTGCTGGAACAACTTTCGGTCAGCAAGCGACTGGAAAAGATCTATGCCCTGATGGAAGGCGAAATCTCCGTCCTTCAGGTCGAGAAGAAAATTCGTTCGCGCGTCAAGCGCCAGATGGAGAAGACCCAGCGCGAATATTACCTGAATGAGCAGATGAAGGCCATTCAGCGTGAACTCGGCGAACAGGACGAGGGCAAGGACGAACTGGCCGATCTCGAAAAGAAGATCAAGGGCACCAAGCTTTCCAAGGAAGCCCGCACCAAGGCCATGGCCGAGCTGAACAAGCTGCGCCACATGAGCCCGATGTCGGCCGAAAGCACGGTCGTGCGCAACTATCTCGACTGGCTGCTGTCGATCCCCTGGGGCGCCGCCAAGCCGAAGGCCATCGACCTGCAAAAGGCCGAGGATATTCTCGAAGCCGATCACTACGGCCTGGAAAAGGTCAAGGAACGTATCCTTGAGCACTTGGCTGTGCAGGCGCGCATGGGCACGCTGAAGGGACCGATCCTGTGTCTCGTCGGCCCTCCGGGTGTCGGCAAGACCTCGCTCGGAAAGTCGATTGCCAAGGCGACCGGTCGTGAGTTTGTGCGCATCAGCCTGGGCGGTGTGCGTGATGAATCGGAGATCCGCGGTCACCGCCGGACCTATATCGGCTCCATGCCTGGCAAGATCATCCAGAACATGAAGAAGGTGAAGTCCACCAATGCCTTCTTCCTGCTCGATGAAATCGACAAGATGGGCAATGACTGGCGCGGCGACCCCGCTTCGGCCCTGCTTGAAGTGTTGGATCCGGCGCAGAACTCGACCTTTGCCGACCATTATCTCGAAGTCGATTACGACCTCTCCAAGATTATGTTCGTCACGACCGCTAACTCACTGAACATGCCGCAGCCACTGCTGGACCGGATGGAGATCATCCGTATCCCTGGCTATACCGAGGACGAAAAGGTCGAGATCGCCAAGCGCCACGTCCTGCCGAACCTGATGAAGGAGCATGGCCTGACAGCGGCGGAGTTCGTGGTGCCGGAAACAGCGATCCGTGACCTGATCCGCTACTACACACGGGAAGCCGGTGTGCGGTCTCTGGAACGCGAGCTGGGCAATCTGGCGCGCAAGACTATCCGTGATCTTGCCAAAAAAGACGAAAATGGTGAAAAGGTCGCATCGATCACCATCGATGACGACCGCCTTGCAAAGTACGCCGGCGTCAAGAAGTTCCATTATGGTGCCACGGACGAGGTCGATCAGGTCGGTATCGTTACCGGCCTGGCTTGGACGGAATTTGGCGGGGATATCCTCACCATCGAGGCCATCAAGATGCCGGGCAAGGGCCTGATGAAGGTCACTGGCAATCTGAAAGACGTCATGAAGGAATCCGTTTCGGCGGCCAATTCCTACGTCAAGGCGCTGGCGCCGAAGTTCGGCATCCTGCCGCCGGTCTTCGACAAGACCGATGTCCACGTCCACGTTCCGGAAGGCGCCACGCCCAAGGATGGCCCGTCGGCCGGTGTCGCCATGGCGGTGGCCATGGTGTCGGTCCTGACCGGCATCCCGGTACGGAAGGATCTGGCCATGACAGGTGAAATCACCCTGCGCGGTCGTGTCCTGCCGATCGGTGGCCTGAAGGAAAAGCTGCTGGCGGCCCTGCGCTCCGGCATAAAGACCGTGCTGATTCCGAAGGAAAACGAGAAGGATCTGATCGATCTGCCGGCCAATGTAAAATCCGGCCTGGAGATCATTCCGGTATCTTTGGTGGAGGAGGCGCTCAAGCACGCGCTGACCAAGCCGCTTACTCCAGTGGAATGGATCGAGCCGGTGATCGCCGCCACGGCGGTTACGCCGCCGGCGGATGATACGGATGCCGCCACGGCGCATTGACGGTCGCTCACGAACCTGGAAAGACACCCTGCCGGCATTTGTCGGCAGGGTTTTCTTTTGATTGGGATGAGCCGATTTGCCCAGGGCAGGGCGCTCCGAATGCCTAAAGAATCAGTTCCCTTATCCACAAGGCATTTGCGTTAATTTCCGCGAAAAAACTGTACTGCCTGGTCTTATTTTCTCCCACAGGCTGGGGATAGGTCTTCAAAAGGGCGTGAAAACGCTCAAACCCTTTAAAAAACACGGTTTGCACCGCAATAAACGGCATTTATTGCTTTGACGGGCGTACGTTTTTGTAGTCTCTATCGGCTTCACCCGTTAACGACTCACGGTTTGAGCCGGCAGCGTTAGAGGGTAAGCTTAGCAACTGACCCCAAGACGGGTAAGGGAGAGAGATTTATGACGAAAGCTGAACTCGTGGCCGCCATCGCCGATCAGGCCGGTCTGACCAAGGATCAAGCCAAGAAGGCGCTCGACGCTTTCACTGACAGTGTTGTGGCCGCCCTGAAGAAGAATGACGATGTGCGCCTCGTGGGCTTCGGCACCTTCCTCGCCGTCAAGCGCGAAGCCGGCACCGCCCGCAATCCGCGCACCGGCGAAACCGTCCAGCGTCCGGCTTCGGTCACGGCGCGTTTCCGCGTCGGTGAGGGCCTCAAGGGCGCCCTGAACGGCTAATGCCTGCGGTCCCTTGCAGGGACCGTTCGCTCGATATTTAAGAGGCGTTTTCGTATTTGGTGAATTAAATCATCGGATGCGGAAACGCCTCTTGACTTATGGGGGCAGGCTTGGCACATCGGGCGCTTCCTGGAAGGGGCGATTAGCTCAGCTGGCAGAGCGGCTCGTTTACACCGAGTAGGTCGGCGGTTCGATCCCGTCATCGCCCACCAGGCTTTCCCGCACATATGTGGTTTTAAGGCTCGGCGCCGCCTTTGTGCTCATTCTGGGCGGCCTGCCAAATTTCCCTGGCAGCGTCCAGGTTCATCCAGGCTATGCCCAGACCAACGATCAGATCCGGCCAGGCGGAGGGCCACACCAGGGTCATGACGCCGGCGCCCATAATGGCAATATTGGCAACCGCATCGTTTCTGGCCGACAGAAACGCTGCCTTGGTCAGACTGCCTTTATGATGGCGAAACTTCGCCAGCAGGTAGGCGCAGCCCAGATTGACCACCAAGGCGCCCAGGCCGGTGGCTGACAGCAGCCACGGCGCAGGTGGCGTGAAGGTCTGGAACTTGCTCCATGCCGTCCAGAGAAATGCCGCCGCAGGAAAGAGCAGAACCAGGGCCAGCACCATTCCAGTGCGCGCACGCAAACGGGCGGACCATCCCAGGGCCAGGGCAATCAGGAAATTGACCGAAGCGTCCTCGAAGAAATCAGCGCTGTCGGCAAACAGCGAGACAGAGCCAATTTTCTGCGCCATGAAGAATTCAATGACGAAATAGGCCAGGTTGGCGATCGCCACGATTATAACGGCCATCCTGACAGCCTTGGTCTGCGCGTCATCCATTCCCGTGATCCGCATATTCAATCCCGGCAGGTGGCCGGATGGTTCCAGCAATGTCAAGATTTGAGGGTGGACAACGGTAACAAGCTGGGGTGAATATTTATCGCATAATAAATATTATGGGAAATATAGTGATATATATGGCTAATCGAGCTTCATCCTAAGCCCTTACGCCATCCTTATGCGGCGGCCGAGCCTTAAACACATACACTTTATCTGCAAGCCAATAGCCTTAAACTGCCAGCGCTGATCCGCGCCACGTTTTGCGTTTGTATGGAGTTTTATCATGGCCACCACGATCTCAGCTCACTTTGAACCGACCACCGACAATTTTGGTCGCCTGACGCTCAAGGCACATCGTAACGTCAAGGCGTTGCCACAGAATCTTCTGATCGTCCTGGCATTTTTCAGCGTGCTTATTCTGGCATTGACCGGTCTGGCTCTGGCTGACAGCGCCATGTTCGAGCCTCATCAGTCCGGCGTGACCTATTATGGGGGCGTTCCGCTCGATTACGACTGATCATTCACTTAAAGTGAAACCTTAACTTCCATCTGGTCGTAGGCAGGCTCGACGCCCGCCGGCAGGATCGCCCTCAGCGCTTCGTAATCCATATCCTGATGCAAGTTGGTGAGTATGGCGCGCTCAGGGTTGACGCGCGCAATCCACTCCAGCGTTTTCTCCAGATGGGAGTGCGTCGGATGCGGCTTGTATCGCAGCGCGTCGACAATCCAAACCTTCAAACCCTTCAAGATTTCAAAGCTTTCTTCAGGCAAATCCGACACATCACTGGAATAGGCTATATCGCTAATCCGGTAACCAACAGACCGGATGGGGCCGTGAGCCTGGTCGAAGGTGATGACCGGTAAATCCCCCCCCTCACCAGAAATTGACCACACCTGACCATGCGCCGGCAGGCGCCGTGGCTCACAAACCGGCGGATAGCCCAGATTTCCTTCAAAAACATAGCCGAAACGCCGGGTAAGGGTCGCGTAGGTCGCCTCATCCATATAACCGTCGATCGGTCGGTTGCGAGCAAAGGTAAAGGCGCGCATGTCGTCCAGGCCATGCGTCTGATCGGCATGATCGTGCGTCCACAGGATGGTGTCGATATGTGGCACGCTGGCGCGGATCATCTGTTCGCGGAAATCCGGCGCCGTATCGATCACTACTGAAGTCAGACCATCCCCCTCCGAAAGCCCAAACCAGGCCGAACAGCGCGAGCGTTTGTTTTTCGGGTTCGCTGGGTCACAGGCACCCCAATAACCATCCACACGCGGCACACCAGTCGAGCAACCCGATCCCAATATCCTGACTGTCAGGGTTTTGGCCATCAGCGGGGTATCCGATCGAACAGGCTGAAGAAGGCATCATGCGTCCGCGCCCTCACCTCATCAAGGCTCCAGCCACGGATTTCTCCCAGCTTGTCATAGATATGCGTTACGAAGGCCGGCTCATTCCGGCGGCCGCGCATGGGAATGGGCGCCAGGTAAGGGCAATCGGTTTCGATGATGATTTTATCGGCCGGCATATCACGGATTATATCACGGACATCCTGCGCCTGTTTGAATGTGGCGATGCCGGAGACGGAGAACCAGGCACCCATTTCCGCGCAGATTTTAGCCAGTTCCGCGCCGCTGGTATAGCAGTGCAGCAGCAGCTTGAACGGCCCTTCGGCATGAGCTTCCACCAGGATCTGCCCCATCACATCATCGGCTTCGCGTGTATGGACTACCAGCGGCAGGCCGCTTTCGCGCGCGGCGGCGATATGGACTTTAAAAACCTGCGCCTGTATGTCGCGCGGGCTGAAATCGTAATGGAAATCCAGGCCGCATTCGCCGATACCGACCACTTTCGGGCGCTCAGCCAGGTCCAGAAGAGTTCGTACACTCAGGGCCGGATTTTCCCGCGCCTCGTGCGGATGCGTGCCGACCGTCGCCCAGATATCTTCATTATCCGCAGCGACCTTATAAACGGTGTCAAAATTGGACACGCGATCGCAAATATTGACCATCAGGTCCACGCCGGCCACGCGGGCGCGATCGATCACTTCCGCCTGGTCCTCGGCGAACTGCGGGGCGTGCAGATTGACGTGTGAATCTATAAATCGATAGTCGGTCACTACTGATATATTACCTTAGGAAAGCGTCGCCAATTCATTGTAAACAGACCAAAAATAATCCCCACGATCCAGGTTGACGGCCTCAACCTCGCCGACCGCCTGATTGAGACGCGACCACAGTTGCGAATAATTTTGCCCCTTTTGCGGCGTCTCCGTGCTGAGAGCCCGTTCGTGCAGGCGATCGGTCAGGCACATCATGAAGGTGGCGAACTTGCGCGCGCCATCGTTTTTTGCCGAAGACGATTTGAACATGGCGGCGGCCTGCATCAGCTCAGAACGTGGCGGCAGCGGCTTTTCCAGCAGTTTGCCGGCGAAGGCATCCATTTCCAGCGCCCCCTCCTCCATCAGGCTCAACGCCCGGCCCGGCGCGCCATGCGCCAGCCGGACCAGCCGCCCGATAGCCTCTTCATCGATATCGGCACGCTTGCGCAGAAACGCCTCTACCGCCTGATCGGTCCACGGGAGAAAGGTCAGTCTGCGGCAGCGCGAGCGAATAGTCGGCAGCAAACGCCCCGGCGAGTGCGAGATCAGGAAGAGAATACCCTTATGCGGCGGTTCTTCAAGAATCTTCAATAAGGCATTGGCTGAATTGACATTCAGATCATCAACCGAGTCGATAATGCAGACCCGATAGGCCGAACGCGACGGGGCTTTCGAGAAGAATTCACCAATCTCACGCACCGCATCAACGCTGATATTCTTCTTCAGTTTGCTCTCGCCCATCTCGCGTTCGAGGACCAGCAGGTCAGGATGCGAGCCGGCGGTAATCAGCCGCACATCGGCATCATCCGGCGACATGCCGAGCGTCCCGAAGCGTGGATCGCGGTCGTGTCCCATCAGGAAGCGGGCACAGCGGAAGGCAAAGCTCGCCTTGCCCAAGCCCTGCGGCCCGCACAGCAGCCAGGCGTGGTGCAGACGATTTTTCTGGTAGGCCGAGGCAAACGCCTGATCCGGTCCTTCGGCCTGCTCGAAGGCAAAACTCTCGCGTGGATGCGTTAGTGTCAGAGGTTCTGGCATCAGGCACCCCGCAATTCCGGAAAGCTCGTCTGAACCAGAGCCCAGATATCGGCAGCAATCGGTTCAATACCGCGGTCGGCGTCGATCACCCCATAACGGTCCGGCATCTGGCCGGCGCGCGCCAGAAAGCCGGCGCGCAGGCGTTCATGAAAGCTCAAGCCCTTCGACTCAAAGCGGTTTTCGGCATCGCCACGGGCGTCTGCGCGCTTCAAACCGGCCTCGACCGGCATGTCCATAACAACCACCAGATCCGGCTGGGTGGGGCCGACCACGACTTCATCCACCTGCTCAATAAAGGCCGGCGCCACCCCGCCGCCGGCGCCCTGATAGGCGCGCGACGAATCAGCGAAGCGGTCACAGACCACCCAGGCGCCGCGCTGCAGGGCCGGACGGATGACCTTTTCCAGATGATCGGCGCGGGCAGCATACATCATCAAAAGTTCGCTGACCGGCGACCAGCGCGTGGCGTCACCGCGCACCAGCAGGTCACGCAGGGCTTCCGCCCCAGGAGATCCGCCGGGCTCACGCGTCTGCACAACTTCGAGGCCCAGAGCGCGCAGTTTCGCCACCAGGGCCTTGACCTGTGTGGACTTGCCGGCGCCCTCACCGCCTTCAAAGGTGATGAAGCGCCCGCTATGATGGGGGGGATGTTCGGATGATGTGTTCACGCAGGCAGATAGACCGTCTTTTGGCGCAATTCTCAAGTCCAAAAAGCGGCAAGACGCCCTTAATCGTCATGAACCAGTATCGCCCCGGTAAAGCCGGCGCTGATGGCTTCCTGACGGCGCCTTTCGGCCGCCGCCGCGCCCTTGAAGGGGCCAGTATAGACGATATAGAGGCTGTCGCGTGTATCGATGCGGGCATCGGCCAGCCGATCCTGCGCGCGCTGGGCATTGTCGCGCTGTGAATAGGCCCCGACCTGCACGATATAGCGCTGATTGTCATCCGCTGCCTGTGACGGCGCGGCAGCATAGACCGGCGCCGGTCCGAGGCGCTCGGCAGGACCAAGCCAGGTGATCCTGACGCGGGCCGTGCCGGACGTATAGACGCCCAGGGCCTTGGCGGCGCCGCGCGACAGGTCCATGACGCGCCCCTCGACGAACGGCCCGCGATCATTGACCCGGACGCGGATCGTCTTGCCATTATCGAGATTGGTGACCTCGGCGATGCTCGGCAGCGGAAAGGTCTTGTGGGCCGCGGTTATGGCGTCGGGCGAGAAATATTCACCGTCGGCCGTAGTGGCGTTGGGAGATTCGCCGCCATACCATGAGGCAATGCCGGTTTCGGTGTGGCCGGCGTCAGGAATGCGCGGATAATAGGTCTTGCCGCGCACCGTATAGGGCCGCGAGGTGCCGGAATTATATTGCGGCTCACGGGCGATCCTTGGTCCCTCGCCGGACACATTGGGGCGCGTGGTGGCGCAGGCGGCCAATAGCAGCATGAATACAAGGGGTAACAGCCTTGTACTTAATGTGCGGAATGAGCTTTCTCGCTCGAACATGGGCCTGATCTCGGCTGGGATACGATTACAGATATCACTCTGCACCCAATTTGCGAAATCTTGGTTAAGGTGCATTAGGCATATGGATTGGGAATGCGAAAAAATCGCTGGAAGGACTTGGCACATCTGTGGAAGCCTGTGATTGTGCCGTTTCCCGTGCGGACAGGCGGCCGATTGGTCAAGGCAGTGTCTTGAAACCGGAGCGTAAGCGAACGGTTCGGCGAAGCCAAAACCGCCATCGCCCAAAGGGCGATATCCGTAGATTTTTCGATAAAATGACGCGTCAGGACTTGGCACAAGTTCGGAAGCCCGCGACTGCGCCGTTCCCTCGTGCGGACAGGTGGCCGAGTGGTTTAAGGCAGCGTCTTGAAACCGGAGCGTAAGCGAACGGTTCGGCGAAGCCAAAACCGCCATCTGCCGAAGGACGATATCCTGTCGATTTTTCAATAAAATGACACTTCAGGACTTGGCACGACTTCGGAAGCCCGTTGCAAGCGCCGTTCTCTCGTGCGGACAGGTGGCCGAGTGGTTTAAGGCAGTGTCTTGAAACCGGAGCGTAAGCGAACGGTTCGGCGAAGCCAAAACCGCCATCGTCCGAAGGACGATATCCTGTCGATTTTTCAATAAAATGGCATCTCAGGACTTGGCACAACTCCGGAAGCCCGTTACAAGCGCCGTTCTCTCGTGCGGACAGGTGGCCGAGTGGTTTAAGGCAGCGGTCTTGAAAACCGCCGTAGGTGGAAGCCTACCGTGGGTTCGAATCCCACCTTGTCCGCCATTACTAAAAAAGCCGGCCCTCTTGGGCTGGCTTTTTTAGTAATGCAGGTGGGGACTTGAGCCCACGGATAAAGCGGGTTCGAAAACCGAGCGAAGCGAAGGTTTCGGCGTAGCGAAGCGCAGCCAATCCCACCTTGTCCGCCAATTTTCCATTAAAATACAGACGGGTAATAGAGTCGCCCTTCGGGGCAGCGGTCGGTGACCACAAGTTTGTAGCGGATTTTCAGCGGCCGATTAGATACTTACTCGGTCATCAGGTTGGGCTTAATGAATTCGCGGATGATCTTTTTGAGATCGATGCCAATGCCAGCGACATTTGGCTCAAGTATTAACGTATCAAATGCCCTATCAAATGGCTTTGCCTTAATTTCACGAGCAACCTTGAAGTCAGATAACTCTTTTTTAGCTTTAATATCTTTAAAACTGACACTGATGAGATTGACTACACCAGTCTCAGTTTTGCAAAATTTTTTCAGTGGAAGCAAAATTAGCTTCATATTGTCGCTATAGTTGCCACGAACATTACTATCAAATTTGAATTCCGGACCATCGGAAGATTCTCTAAATTTGGCCAGGTGTTCATTTGTGATCAAGATAGCCGGGAGAACGTCCTCACCTTCGAGACCATTGACTTTGTGCCAAGAGAAAACCTCGTTGCTAAAATGGCCGAGGTCGGTGCCGCGAAGCACCACCGATCCAGATCGTGATGACAAGTCTGCTATTCGATTGAAGTTGTTCTCAAGCGCTCGAGCTAAAGGTTCGTCCCATCCATAATCGAGAAGATAGATATAGTAGTCCCGCTGTATATTCCCCGGCAGATCTTCAAGCGAATGAATGTGTAATCCCATGCGTCAGACTCAGCTATATAGTTGCAACAATGTCAGCAATGGCTCCCGATAGGGTCTTGTCGCCAAGGCATAGTCTCCGAGCGGAAGGAAGACGCCCCTTACGCTGTCAATGTTAGTTTAACGACGAACGCCCTACCCCACCACCAGCGGGCGTCTCATCGACAACTTCCTGACCGTATGCGTCTTGGAGATCATCACCAGGCTTTCTGTGGTCAGGAACACTTCCCCGCGCGCGGTGGTTTCCTTCTGCACACCGCGCAGTAAGGCCCCATGCGTCACGCCGGTGGCGATAAAGACCGCGTCCGAACTGACCAGGTCATTCAGTGTATATTTGCGGTCAAAATCCGTCAGGCCCAGACGCGCGGCGCGTTCTTTCTCGTCGCCATTGCGGAAGACCAGACGCCCCTGAAACTGCCCGC
Source organism: Asticcacaulis taihuensis (assembly GCF_900100255.1). Classification (GTDB taxonomy): domain Bacteria; phylum Pseudomonadota; class Alphaproteobacteria; order Caulobacterales; family Caulobacteraceae; genus Asticcacaulis; species Asticcacaulis taihuensis. The sequence continues at coordinate 191,066 of NZ_FMTS01000001.1, forward strand.
CGACGCATTTCAGCGCGGCGCACGCCAGAACGCCTTCGGGCGCGCCGCCCTGCCCCAGATAGATGTCTATACCCGTTTCCGGCTGGGCGGTATGAATGACGCCGGCGACATCGCCATCGGTGATCAGGTGGACGCGGGCGCCGGCCTTGCGCAAGCTCGTGATGATACCGTCATGGCGCGGGCGATCGAGCACACAGGCGACGATTTCCGACACATCCACCCCCTTCGCCCTGGCCAGCGAACGGACATTTTCTTCCGGCGTCCAGTCGAGGTCGACCACGCCTTCGGCATAGCCCGGCCCGATGGCCAGCTTGTCCATATAGGTATCCGGCGCGTGCAGCAGCCCGCCGCGCGGCGCAAAGGCGATGACGGCCAGGGCATTGGCCATGGCCTTGGCGGCCAGGGTGGTGCCTTCCAGCGGATCGAGGGCGATATCGATGGCCGGGCCTTTGCCGGTGCCGACCGTTTCGCCAATGTAGAGCATGGGGGCTTCATCGCGCTCGCCCTCGCCGATGACGATGCGGCCGTCCATCTCGATGGAATTGAGCGCGGTGCGCATGGCGTCGACGGCGGCCTGATCAGCGGCTTTTTCATCGCCGCGGCCGATCTGGGCGAAGCAGGCGATGGCGGCTTCTTCGGCGACGCGGACGATATCAAGGCTCAGGTCAAAGTCCGTGGCATGGCCGCGCCGGGTGTCCTTGGCGAAATCAGCGGTTTCTGGCATTGCGTTTCTTCTGTAAACGGGGCCGGCCCGTAAAGCCGGCCATTATATTGTTATTTTATGACGGGCGGCGGCGCGGCGCGCTTGCGCAGGTCTTCAGCCAGGGCATTGATCTGCGCCGGCGTGGTGGTCTGGGCCTCGATCGGCGCCGTGTGGGCCGGATCGATACGGCCGCGTGCATCCGCCGCGAAAGTCTCCGGCACGGTGTCGTCCCAGACCAAGGCGTCAGTTTCGGTTTTGAGTTGCTGCCGCTTGGCCAGGGTATCGGTCACGGCCGCCTGAAACTCTGCGGGTGTGGTGATATTTGTGGGCGGCACGGGAAATTCCGACCATTTCGGCATGGAATTGATATCGGCCTGAGGCGTCGTCTCAGTGGCCGTCTGCGCCAGCAGGTGAGTCGGGGCCAGAAGCAGGGCAAGCATGGCCAGCGGAGCGGACATATGATGCGCAGATGTGAATTTCAAAGGGATGCTCTCCGCTCTGGCGCCTGAATAACAGCCGATATGGCAACACAATTTGGGCGTGTCCGAAATCTGGCGCAAAATACCGGCAGGAGCATGGCCAAGACAAGCGAAATATAAATTTAGTTGTCTTGACGGGAGCCTTGCGGCACGGCCAGTCTGTATCCGGATGACTGATTGGGGACGCCGCCTATGACCAAGACACCGCGCAAGACCGCTGCCTCTGCTCCTTCGCCAGAAAAGCCGGCAGCAAAGACCAGCGCCAAAACGCGCCCGGCCGCCAAAAAAACCGCGGCGCCCAAGGCAAAGGCGGCTGCCAAGCCGAAATCTGCGCCAAAACCGGAGCCGGTCAGAACGCCCGACCCCGCCCCTAAGCCTGCGGAAATACCTGCGGCACCGCCTTTCGATTCGGAAACCCTTCGCAGGATGGAGGAACTGTCGGTCAATATCGCCAAGGCGGCCATGACCGCCCAAAGCGCCCTGGCCAAGACGGTCTTTGCCCAGCCGGAGGCCACGGGTGCGACGGCTGATCCGTTCCAGGTCGGGCCGGCCATGACCGAGGTGATGGGGGCGCTGGCGGCGAAACCCGACAAGCTGGTGGAGGCGCAGAGCGAACTCCTGACCGGTTATATGGAATTGTGGGGCAAGGTGACCCGCCGTACGCTCGGCACGGAGGCGGCGCCTGGCAAGCCGGCGGACAAACGCTTCGCCGATCCGCACTGGCAGGAACACGTCATGTTCGACATGATGAAGCAGTCCTACCTGCTGTCCTCGAACTGGATCAATAAGCTGATCTCCAGCGCCGAGGGCGTCGATCCTATGGTCAAGCGCCGGGCGGAGTTTTTCACCAAGCTGCTGACCGATGCCATGTCACCGGCCAACTTCCTGTTCTCCAACCCCGCAGCGCTGAAGACCCTGGTCGAGACCAGCGGTGAAAGCCTGGTCAAGGGCATGGAGCGTTTTGCCGATGACCTGGCGCGTGGCGATGGCAAGCTGAAGATCAGCCAGGCGGATACGGACAGTTTCGTGGTGGGGCGCAATGTGGCCACCACGCCGGGCAAGGTGATCTATCGCGGTAAATATTTCGAACTGCTGCAATACAGCCCGACCACGGAACAGGTGCGCGAAATCCCCCTGCTCATTTTCCCGCCGTGGATCAACAAGTTCTATATCCTCGACCTCCAGGCCAAGAATTCACTGATCAAGTGGCTGGTGGACCAGGGCTTTTCGGTCTTCCTGGTCGCCTGGGTCAATCCCGACGCCTCGATGAAGGATACCACCTTCGAGGACTATATGTTCGGCGGCATCTATGAAGCCGTACAAAAGGTCATCGAGCAGACCGGCGCGCCGTCGGTCAATGCGGTCGGTTACTGCATCGGCGGCACCCTGCTTGGCTGCGCCCTCGCCCATATGGCCGCCACCGGCGACAAGACGATTTCCGCCGCCACATTCTTCACCGCCCAACATGATTTCTCCGAAGCCGGAGACCTCTTGCTGTTTACAAGTGAAAGCTGGCTGAAGGAGCTGGAACGGCAGATGGATGCGGCCGGCGGGGTGCTGCCCGGTTCGGCCATGGCCGATACCTTCAATTCCTTGCGCGCCAATGACCTGATCTGGTCGTTCTTCGTGAATAACTACCTGCTGGGCAAGGAACTGACGCCGTTCGATCTTCTGTGTTGGAACGCGGATCAGACGCGGATGCCCAAGGCGCTGCATATGTTTTACTTGCGCAAGTTCTATGGCGAGAACGCCCTGACCAATGGCAAGCTGACCCTGGCCGGTGTCGATATCGACCTGAAAAAGGTGACCATACCGATCTACGAACAGGCCGGGCGTGAAGACCACATCGCGCCGCCCGGGTCGGTCTACAAGGGTTCCAAACTGTTCGGCGGACCGGTCACCTTCATGCTGGCCGGTTCAGGTCATATCGCCGGCGTGGTCAATCATCCGGACGCCAATAAATACATGCACTGGCTCAATGACGCCCATCCCGATACGCTGGAGGACTGGATCGAGGGGGCGGTTGAACATGCCGGTTCCTGGTGGCCACACTGGGCCGCCTGGCTGAATGAGCGTTCCGGCAAGATGATTGACGCCCGCGATCCGGTCAAAGGCAAGTTCAAGCCACTGATGGATGCGCCGGGCAGTTATGTTCTGGTCAAGTCGTGATGTTTCGCCTGTGGCGCTAAATGATAACCGTATACGCCGTTCTGGTGTGTGCCGCGAAAATTTCCTTGATTTTGAACGCCAGAAATCAATATTGATTTTGGTATGCCTGCCGTAATTTAGCAAAATAATTCAGTGGTTAATAAAGGTATTTGCAGGTCACGGATCAATTGCATCAATGCGTGATTTTCAATTATCAATATTGATTTTCATCTGTTTCATCCACGAAAATGGAAAGGCCGCTCACCATACAGGCGAGCGGCCTAAAATCCCTGTTTGAGCGAGGGCCTCAGGTCCGAAGGATAATGGTTTCGACGATCGGACGGCGCCCCCATATAGCCTGAGCTGCCTTCTTGACGATCCGAGCCACGACAATCTCGACGCTTTCGTCCTCATCGCGCGCCTCAACCGGCATGGCCTTGATCGCTTTTTCCACGCTCTGGCAAATGGCTTCCAATTGGTCAGAGATGACGTCGTCATCCTCATAGGCCAGGCCAAGTCCCCTCACCTCGACAATCGAGGCCAGGCGGTTCTTGCTATCGAGCGCGAAGGCGACAAACATCATGCCATTATGGGCGGCGTGGCGGCGTTCGCGCAGGGCATCGGAGGCTTCCGGCACCAGATGGCCGCCATCGACGAACAGCCGGCCCGACGGCACTTCGTCGACAATCTCGGCCAGTCCAGGCGCCAGGCGTACCATCTCGCCATTATGCGGCGTGATCTGTTCATCCGCCCCGCATTCCGCAGCCAGGGCTGCATGTTTCAGCAGGTGTCGGCGCTCACCGTGGGTTGGCACGGCGATACGCGGGCGCGCGAGGGCATACATTTCCTTGAGTTCGTCACGGCACGGGTGGCCGGAGACGTGGATGCCGGGATGGTCGCGCTCGGTGTGTATCTCGACACCCAGGTCCGACAGGCGGTTTTGCAGGCTGCGGATAGAAATCTCATTGCCGGGAATGACGCGCGAGGAAAAGACGCAGGCGTCGCCTTCCTTGAGCTTGACCAGCGGGTGATTCCCGTCTGCGATGCGCGACAAGGCCGCGCGCGGCTCACCTTGCGAACCCGTGCAGAGATAGAGCACCTCATTGGCTTTCAGGTGCTGAGCCTCACCTTCAGTCACCGGTTCGGGGATGCCGGCCAGCAAGCCAACATGGCGGGCCGCGGCGGTAATGCGGTGCATCGAACGGCCAACCAGACAGACCTTGCGCCCGGCTTCCATGGCGGCGCGCATGACGGAATCGACCCGCGCCACATTCGAGGCGAAACAGGCGACGGCGACTCGCTTCTTAAGGCTTTTGATAACGCGGGTCAGTTCGACGCGCACATCGTCCTCGGAACCGGCGCGGCCCTCGACGAAAACATTGGTCGAGTCGCAGACCATGGCCAGCAGGCCCTCGTCGCCCAGTTTGCGGATGGCGGGAATATCGGTGGCGGCACCGGTGATGGGGGCTTCATCGAACTTCCAGTCACCGGTATGGAAAACCGTGCCGAGATCCGTGCGGATAGCCAGGCCGTTCGGCTCAGCGATAGAATGGGTTAGCGTAATATAATCAATGTCAAACGGCCCCAACTTGACATTACCATTCAACGGCACCTCGGTCAGGTCGCAATCATCGACGCCGGCTTCACGCAGCTTTTCGCGCACCAGATAGGCGGTGAAAGGTGTGGCGAAGACAGGCGCCTTGATCTTGTCCCACAGCCAGCCCAGCGCGCCGATATGGTCTTCATGCGCGTGCGTCAGGACGATGCCCAGGATGGTCTCGCCAATCAGGAATTCCGGATCAGGCACGATCACCTCGATGCCAGGCGTCGTCAGGTCGCCGAAGGTGACGCCGACATCGACAATGATCCACTGGCGGTTATCGGCGGGACCAAACCCGTACAGGTTCAGGTTCATGCCGATTTCGTTCGAACCGCCCAACGGGAGGAACACCAGTTCGTTTTGCTTCTTTTTCATTTACAGCCAATCAGGATGCGGCGCGTGCCAGCGTCCGCTTATAGATTTCGAGCAGCCCGCGCAGCGTCAGGTCGTGGTCAAAATGGTCGATGCTGTCTGTAGCACCTTCAAACAGAGAAGCCACCCCACCGGTGGCGATAACCGTCATCTTTTGCCCATATTCGGCTGTGATAGACGCGATCATGTATTCGATCAGGCCGATATAGCCCCAGAAAATGCCGGACTGCATGGCGCTGACCGTATCCTTGCCTATCCTTTTGGCCGGCTTCTCGATGGCAATGCGCGGCAGCTTGGCGGCCGCCTGGTGCAGCGCCTGGAGTGACAGATTGATGCCGGGAGCGATGGCACCGCCTTCATAGCCGCCATCCGCCGCCACGACATCGAAGGTCGTCGCCGTACCGGAATCGATGATGATCAGCGGCCCGTCATAGGCGATATGGCCGCCGACGGCATTGACCAGACGATCGGCGCCGGCTTCGCGCGGCTTGTCGATGCGGATATCGATGGCGAGATGGGTATTTTCACCAATAACATAAGGGTGGCGGTTGAAATATCGATGGGCCAGCTTGCGCAGATTGAAAAGCGACTGCGGCACGACCGAGGAAATAATGCAGTCATCAATCGATTTGAAATCCAGCCCCTGCATCTGCATCAACTGGTATAGCCAGGCGGCATATTCATCAGCGGTCCTGGTGCTTTCCGTGGCCACCCGCCACTGCGCAATCCAATCCGTGCCATTGTGAATGGCAAACAGGGTATTGGTATTGCCTTGCTCAATGGCCAGGAGCATTAAATCACATCCCCGTAGGTGATATCGCCGCCGGTCACCGTATGGACCTGACCGTCCGCTGCTTCGATCTGCAGGCCGCCAAAATCATCCAGTCCGATGATGCGGCCGGACAGCGATACGCCGTCCTGTGTGACGCTGACAAGACGATCGCGGCCATAGGCGCGCTTCAGCCAGGCTTTGGCGATATCGCTAAAATCCTTGCTGCGCCAGAGGTCAAGCACGCCATCCAGATGGCCGTTCAGCTTGTGCAGCAGCGCCACGGCGTCGAGGTTCTTGGCCTCGGGGCTGATTTCCTTCAGGGCCACCGTCAGGTAACCTTCCAGGATCGGCGCCACCCGCAGGTTCATGCCGATGCCGATGACGACGCCGAGATGATCCGGCTTGTCGGTGGCTTCGGTCTGCACCAGGATGCCGCACAGCTTGCGGCCGCGATGCAGGATATCGTTGGGCCACTTGATCCGCATGGCCTGATCCGTATCGGGTATGATCGGCCGCAGCATTTCGTACACCGCCAGGGCGGTTACGAAGGACAGTTGCGGCACCCGGCGCACATCGATTTCCATGACTTCCCAGCGGGAGGCCATGAAATTGCCCTTGGTGCCAACCCAGCTCTTGCCGTGACGGCCGGTTCCCTTGGTCTGCTCCTTCGCCAGTATCCAGCCGGGTCCGGACCGCCCGGCCCGCAGACGGGCAAGGCTCAGTTCCTGAGTAGACGGTAGTGAATCGAATATCTCGAAATCGGCCAATGATTCAGCCTAACTGCCGAAGCCCTGCGCTGCCGACTGGGCCAGCGGATAGACATAGACCAGGAAAACGATCACGACCGGGAAGGAGAAGGCCGCCGCCGCATAGGCGATCCAGCGGGTTTCCAGCGGGGATTTGTCCATGTCGCCGGCCGGCACATCGAACCACATCAGTTTAAGGATACGCAGGTAGTAGAAGGCGGCCACGACCGAAGCAACGAGACCCGCCGCTGCGAATTGCCAGAGTCCCGAAGTGATGGCGGCGCCGAAAACAAAGTACTTCGCCCAGAACCCGCTGAACGGCGGCATCCCCAGAACCGACAGACACAGGATCGTCAGGACGATCGTCATCGGCATATTGGTTTTCGAAAGGCCCGCCAGACTGTCGATACGGGTCACGGGCTCGCCCTTGCGGCTGAGCGCCATCTGGACGGTGAAGAGGCCGAGCGTATCAACCATGTAGAGGACGAAGAAGATCAGCAGGGCTGGAATTCCGACCGCACCAGCAGCAATGGCCAGAAGGGCATAGCCCATATTGGCGATCGACGAGTAGGCCAGCAGTCGCTTGATGTCCTTCTGCATCAGGCCACCCAGAGCGCCGATGACGAAGGACAGCACAGCCAGGACCAGCACCACCTGGCGCCATTGGTCCGCCTGCGCCGCGAAACCGGTTTGCAGGACGCGGGCGAACAGCACCATGGCGGCGAATTTCGGCGCACCGGCGAAGAAGGCCACGATCGGGGTCGGGGCGCCTTCATAGACGTCCGGCGTCCACATATGGAAGGGCGCGGCGGATACCTTGAAGGCCAGCCCGCAGATCACGAAGACCAGGCCGAAGATCAGGCCGACATTGAGGTTGGTCGTGGCCGATTGCGCGATGTCATGGAAGTTCATTGAACCGGCGAAACCATAGACCAGTGAAGCGCCATAAAGCAGCAGGCCGGACGACAGGGCGCCGAGGACGAAATACTTCAGGCCGGCTTCCGACGATTTGGCGTCATCACGACGGAAGGCCGCAAGCACATAAAGCGCCAGGGATTGCAGTTCGAGACCGACATAGAGCGAGATCAGATCACCGGCGGAAACCATAAGGCTCATGCCCAGCGCCGCCAGCAGGATCAGGATCGGCAGTTCGAAGCGACCGGCGCCGACACGATCAAAATAGCCCTGCCCCAGCACGATGATGAAGACGGCGGCGATATAGATAGCGACCTTGGCGAATAGCGCCACGCCATCGACGATGAAGGAGCCACCGAAAGCCGCCCCCTGATGCCCGAAGGCGGCGGCGAAGGCGGCGGCAATCAGGGCAACGCCGCACAGGGCGCTGACTGAGATCATGCCCTTGTCACCGCGGAAGGCACCAAAAACCAGGATCAGCAGGGAACTGACCGCGAGGATCGTTTCCGGAAGTCCCAGGTGAAGAGCGAGATTGAAATCCATAATGTGTCTCGTCCTTTATCCGCCAATGACCGTCTGATAGGTCGCAACGACCGCATCAACGCTGGCAGTGGTAATGTCAAAAACGAAGGCCGGATAAACGCCCAGCGCAATCGTGCCCAGGATCAGCGGCGTGAAGATGATAATCTCGCGCACCGACAGGTCCGGGTATTTCTTGAGTTCGGCATTATGCACCTCCCCGAACATCACGCGCTTGTAAAGCGTCAGCGCGTAGACGGCCGAGAAGATCACGCCGGTGGTCGCCACAAAGGCCACCCAGGTGCCCCACTTGTAGGCGCCGGTCATGGTGGTGATTTCACCGATGAAGCCGGAAGTGCCTGGCAGGCCGACATTGGCCATGGTGAACAGCAGGAACACGAAGGCATAGTGCGGCATCAGCTTGGTCAGGCCGCCGTAGAAGGCGATTTCACGCGTATGCCAGCGATCATAGACAACGCCGACACAGAGGAAGAGCGCGCCGGAAATGACACCGTGGCTGATCATCTGGTAGACCGCGCCCTGCACGCCCAGGGCGTTGCCGGCGAAGATACCCATGGTCACGAAGCCCATGTGGGCGACCGAGGAATAGGCGATCAGCTTCTTGATATCTGTCTGGCGGAAGGCGATCAGCGAGGTCACGACGATGGCGATGACCGACAGGACCATGACCAGCGGCGCGAACATTTCGGACGCATACGGGAACATCGGCAGGTTGAAGCGGATGAAACCGTAGCCGCCGAGCTTCAGCAGGATACCGGCCAGCATGACGGAGCCAGCGGTCGGCGCCTGAACGTGGGCGTCGGGTAGCCAGGTGTGGACCGGCCACATCGGCATCTTGACCGCGAACGAGGCGAAGAAGGCGAACCACAGGAAGGGCTGGACCTCACGGGCAAAGGCAAAGTGCGACAGGGTCGGAATATCTGCGGTGCCGGCCGTGCTGACCATATACAGCATGGCCGCCAGCATCAGAACGGAGCCCAGGAGCGTATAGAGGAAGAACTTGTAGGAGGCGTAGATACGGTCCTTACCGCCCCAGATCCCGATGATGAGGAACATCGGCACCAGTCCACCTTCAAAGAAGATGTAGAAGAGGAACAGGTCAAGCGAGGTGAAGACGCCGATGACCAGGGTTTCGAGCAGCAGGAAGGCGATCATGTATTCGGTGATGCGTTCCTTGATCGAGTCCCACGACGCCAGGATACACAAGGGCATCAGGAAGGCGGTCAGGAGGACGAACAGGATCGAAATGCCATCAACGCCCATATGGTAGGAGATCGGCCCAAACCACTGATAATGTTCTTCAAACTGATAGCCGGGTGTGGCGCGGTTGAAGCCCGCGACCATCACGACGGACAGGACGAGCGTAATCAGCGTGGTCCACAGGCTGATCCATTTGGCGTTCTTGGCGATGACAGCCTCATCGTCTTTACGCGCCATGGCGCGCAGGATCATGATCACCACGGCCCCGAACAGGGGGAAGAAGGTAGTGAGGCTGAGCAGGTTGGGGATAGCGGGTATCATTTTAAAATCCATCTCCCCTTAGTGGACCAGCCAGAAGACATAGGTCAGCAGACCCACGACACCGAGGAACATAGCGAACGCATAGTGATAGACATAACCGGTCTGGGTCTTGACCAGATTCTTGGCCGACTTCAACGCCGTCCAGGCGGCGCCGTTCGGCCCCAGATTATCGATGATCTTTATATCGAGCACCTTCCAGAAGAAATCGCCCAGGATCTTGGTGAGTTTCACGAAGGTCGCCTGGTAGACCTCATCGAAATACCACTTGTGATACAGGAAGTTGTAGACCGGGCCATCCTTGGCGGCCATCTGCTTCGGCAGGTTCGGCCGGGCGATATAGTAGTACCAGGCCAGAAGCATACCGAGCAGGGTCACGGCCAGCGGTGCCAGCTTGACCCACATCTCTTCGATTTCGTGGGCTTCGTGCATGATGTGGTTGGTCGGGCCGGTAAAGATGGCATGGCCCCAGAACTCTTGAGCGTGCTCACCGATGAAGTACGGCGCGAAGCCGACACCAGCGAAAACCGCACCGACCGCCAGGAGGCAGATCGGAACCAGCATGACCCACGGACTTTCATGCGGCTTATGATCATGACCATGACCGTGATGATCATCGTGACCGTGGTCATCGTGCGCCGGCTCGGAGGCATCATGACCATCGATCACTTCATGATGGTGATCATGGCCATGAGCCTCATTGTGCTCCCAATGCTTCTTGCCATGGAAGGTCATGGCGATCAGACGCCACGAATAGAAGGAGGTCAGCAGAGCGGCAGCGATGCCCATGCAGAAGGCGAACATGCCCTGCGGGGTGTTATGTGCAGCCCAGGCGGACTCGATGATGGCGTCCTTCGAGAAGAAGCCGGCGAAACCGAATTGGGTCTCCGGGATGCCAAGGCCGGTGATGGCGATGGTGCCGATGGTCATGACACCGTAGGTGATCGGCAGATATTTCCACAGACCGCCCATCTTGCGCATGTCCTGCTCGTGGTGCATCCCGTGGATCACCGAACCGGCGCCCAGGAACAGCAGGGCCTTGAAGAAGGCGTGCGTGAAAAGGTGGAACATGGCGGCCTGATAGGCCCCTACCCCCGCCGCGAAGAACATGTAGCCGAGCTGCGAACAGGTCGAATAGGCGATAACGCGCTTGATGTCGTTCTGCGTGAAACCGATCGAAGCGGCGAAGATGGCCGTGATAGCGCCGATATATGCGACGATCATCTTGGCGACCGGGGCGTACTCGAACAGCGGTGATAGCAGACACACCATATAGACACCGGCGGTGACCATGGTGGCGGCGTGGATCAGGGCCGAAACCGGCGTCGGACCTTCCATGGCGTCCGGCAGCCAGGTGTGCAGGAAGAACTGCGCCGACTTGCCCATGGCGCCGATGAACAGCAGGAAGGCGGCAAGGTCGAGCGCCGAGAACGACTGGCCGAGGAATTCCCAGGTCTGGCCCTGGTGGGCCGCGATCATCGGGAACAGTTCATGGAAGTTGATCGTGCCGAACTGCCAGTAGACCGTCATGATGCCGAGCGCGAAACCGAAGTCACCGACGCGGTTGACGACGAACGCCTTGATGGCCGCCGAGGAAGCGCTTTCCTTCTGGAACCAGAAGCCGATCAGCAGGTAGGAAGCCAGGCCGACCCCTTCCCAGCCGAAGAACAACTGCATGAAGTCGGCGGCGGTCACCAGCATCAGCATGGCGAAGGTGAACAGAGACAGATAGGCGAAGAAGCGCGGGCGCGATGGGTCTTCGCTCATATAGCCCCAGCTATAGAGGTGAACCAGCGAAGACACCGAGGTCACCACGATCAGCATGGTCGATGACAGGGCGTCTATGCGGATTGACCAGGCCGAATGGAAGGTGCCGATATTGATGAACGGCAGGACGGTGACGGTGAAATCTTCCATCCCTCCCCAGGTGTGCTGGATGAAGGTGAACCAGCTCAGGGCACAGGCCACGAAGAGCAAACCGGTGGTGATGGCCTGCGACGGGATATTGCCCAGCCAGCGGCCGAAGCCGCCGACAATGGCCGCGCCGACGATGGGCGCGAATACCGCAAGTGTCACCACAGTGGACATATCGGAAAGCATGATGCTGCTTATCCTTTCATCATGCTGGCGTCATCGACGGCGATATCGCCGCGATTACGGAAGAAGGTAACGAGGATGGCGAGACCGACGGCGGCTTCGGCCGCGGCGACGGTCAGGACGAACATGGCCATGATCTGCCCCTGCACATTATGCAGATACGACGAGAAGGCCACGAAATTGATGTTGGTCGACAGCAGGATCAGCTCTAGCGACATCAGGATGATGATGATGTTGCGGCGATTGAGGAAAATCCCCAGCACACCGATGGTGAACAGGATAGCCGAAACCGTGAGATAATGGACGAGATCTATAGTCATTCCGAAATACCTTCTCCGGTTTTGACAGGCACGATTTCGACCGCATCCTTGCGGCGGCGCGTGACCTGGCTGAAAATATCCTGACGCTTGACGTTCGGGCGAGTACGCAGCGTCAGCACGATGGCGCCCACCATGGCGACCAGAAGCACAAATCCGGCGGCTTCGAACAGATAGATATAGGTGGAATAGAGCGCGTGGCCGATCATCTTGATGTTCGGTTCGGCGGCTGTTGCCACCAGAGGCTGATTGCCGGCGGCGGCGCCCTTGGTCGCCACGGCGATGCTGATGGCGACCAGTTCGCCCATCAGCACAAGCCCAACCACAAGCCCGATCGGCAGGTAATTGGCGAATCCCTGACGCAGTTTCACGAAGTCCACATCCAGCATCATGACGACGAAGAGGAACAGGACGGCCACGGCGCCGACATAGACGACGACCAGTAGCATGGCAAGGAACTCGGCGCCCAGCAGAATGAACAGGCCGGCCGACGAGAAGAAGGCCAGGATGAGGTACAGCACGCTGTGTACCGGGTTCTTGGCGGTGATGACCATCAGGCCGGAAGCCAGGGTCACCAGGGCCAGAAGATAAAAGGCGATAGCGATTACAGTCATGTCTCTCTTTGCCTCTTAACGATACGGCGCGTCGAGTTCGAGCGCTTTGGCGATTTCGCGTTCCCAGCGGTCGCCGTTGGCCAGAAGCCGTTGCTTGTCGTACAGGAGTTCTTCGCGGGTGTCGGTCGAGAATTCAAAATTCGGTCCTTCGACGATGGCGTCGACCGGGCAGGCTTCCTGGCACAGGCCGCAATAGATGCACTTCACCATGTCGATGTCGTAGCGAGTGGTGCGGCGGCTGCCGTCGGCGCGTGGTTCGGCCTCGATGGTGATGGCCTGGGCCGGGCAGATGGCTTCGCACAGCTTGCAGGCGATGCAGCGTTCTTCGCCGTTTTCATAGCGGCGCAGGGCGTGTTCGCCGCGAAAGCGCGGGCTGAGAGGCCCCTTCTCGAACGGATAGTTGATCGTGGCCTTGTGCTTGAACATGTATTTCACGGCCAGGCCGGTGGCCCCGACGAAATCGAGAAGCAAGGCGCCCTTAATGCCTGAAACGAGACGGGAAATCATAAGGCACCTCCATATACGCGGTAACCGGCGATAATAATGACAGCAACCAGTGACAGCGGCAGGAAGACCTTCCAGCCCAGGCGCATCAACTGGTCATAGCGATAGCGCGGCACGATGGCCTTGGCGATGGCGAACATCAGGAACCAGAACACCACCTTGACGATGAAGGTCAGCAGGCTGATCAGGATATACGGCAGGCCGTCGTGTGCCAGCGGCAGCGGCACTGGGAATTCCCAGCCGCCGAAGAACAGGATCGAGATCATGGCGCACATCAGTACGATGTTGGCATATTCGCCGATCATGAACAAAAGATACGGCGTCGACGAATATTCGACCTGATAGCCGGCCACCAGTTCCGACTCCGCGTCCGGCAGGTCGAACGGCGGGCGGTTGGTTTCGGCCAGGGCCGAGATATAGAACATCACCATCATACCGAACATGACCGGCAGCTTGATGATGCCGAGGCCTAGCTGCCCGCCGCCGCCGAAGACGTTCCAGTTCCAGATTCCGCCGCCTTGGTGGGTGACGATGTCGGACAGGTTCATCGAACCGGTCAGCAGGATGACGGTGACGATGATGAAGCCGATCGAGACTTCATAGGACACCATCTGCGCCGCCGAGCGCAGGCCGCCGAGGAAGGGATATTTGGAGTTCGATGCCCAGCCACCCATGATGATGCCGTAGACGCCGAGCGACGAAATGCCGAGCAGGTACAGTATGCCGACATTGATGTTCATGACCACCCAGCCCGGCGCGAACGGAATGACCGCCCAGGCCAGGAAGGCAATGACGAAGGTCAGTAGCGGCGCCAGCAGGAAGATCGCCTTGTCGGCGCCGGCCGGAATGATGACTTCCTTGAACAGGAACTTGAAGAAGTCGGCGAAGGACTGCATCAGACCGAACGGCCCAACGACATTGGGCCCCTTGCGCATCTGCACGCCAGCCCACACCTTGCGGTCGCCCCACAGCAGGAAGGCCAGGGACACCATGACGCCCATGATGACCGCCAGGGTCTCCCCTACCGTAATAATCGTCCAGCCCCAGCCAGATGCCCAGAAATTATCCATCATCATATAGTCCTTACTCAGCCGCCACGCTCAGCGGCGCCTTGCGGGCCGCGGAACATTCCGCCATGGCCACGGAGGCGCGGGCGATGGGGTTGGTCAGATAAAAATCGGTAATGTGCGAAACGAACGGACGGTCGCTGATTTCGCCCTTCGCGCCGATCGCTTTCACATCGAAAGCCTTCGGTGCCGGGCGGACATCGATGCGACCAAAGACCGGATGATCGGTTATCAGCTTTTCACGCAGGGCGTTCAGATTGTCATACGGCAGGGTGTGCCCGACATAACCCGACAGCGCACGAATAATCGCCCAGTCTTCCTTAGCCTCCCCCTTCGGGAAGACGCAGCGCTCAGCGATCTGCACGCGGCCTTCCAGATTGGTATAGATGCCTGACTTCTCTGTATAGGCGGCGCCCGGCAGGATGACATCGGCGGCCGCGGCCCCGGCGTCGCCATGTGAGCCAATATAGACGACGAAGGTCTTGTCGAGATTGCGCGTGTCGATTTCATCGGCGCCCAGCAGGACCAGCAGGTCGACCCCGCCGTTCAGCATGGCCGTCGCGTCCTGGGCCTCGCCCACCGGCACGAAGCCGAGATCCAGGCCGGCGACACGCGAGGCGGCGGTATGAACGATGTTGAAACCATTCCAGCCGTCCTTCACCACATCATAATCGTCGGCGATGATGGCGATTTCCTTGAGGATGGCCGCACCATCAGCCCCCGAAAGCACATTGGTGCCCACCAGAATGGCCGGCTTCTGGGCGTTTTTCAGCACATCGCGGAAGGCGTGCTTCTTGAGGTCTTTCAGCGCCTTCGGACCGGCGCCGATATGGGCATAGTCATAGGTCAGGTCGACCGGCTGGCCGATCACAGCTACCTGCACCTTGCCCTTGAGCCACGACTTGCGGATACGGGCATTGATCAGGGAGGCTTCGGCGCGCAGGTCGGTGCCGATCAGCAGGATCGCGTCGGCCTCTTCCAAGCCGGCGATGCCGGTATTGAACAGCCAGGATTCGCGCGGCGTCGATTGCGTCACTGGACCGATCTTGGCGCCTTCCTGACGGCAGTCGAGATTAGTGACACCCAGGCCGTAGAACAGGTCTTTCGTCGCCTTCATGGCCTCGGCATCGATCAGATCACCGGCGATGACGCCGATCCTGGAGGTGTCAGTCGCTTTTATTTTGCCAGCGACTGTTGAAAGCGCTTCATCCCACGACACGGCAACCAGCTTGCCGCCCTTGCGCACAAAGGGCTTGTCAAGGCGCTGGCGCGACAGACCATCGACCGCATAGCGCGATTTGTCGGTCAGCCACTCCTCGTTGATCTCTTCCTTGAGACGCGGCAGGGCGCGCAGAACGGCCGGACCACGGTTGTCGATGCGGATATGGGCGCCCAGGGCGTCATGCACGTCGATGGTCTCGGTCTTGGTCAGTTCCCACGGACGGTAGTTGAACGACCATGGGCGGTGCGTCAGGGCGCCGACCGGACACAGGTCATTGACATTGCCGGACAGTTCCGATGACACCGACTGTTCGAGATAGGAGGTGATCTCGGCGTTTTCACCACGCGAAATCATGCCCATCTCGGTGACACCGGCCACTTCCGTGGTGAAACGGACGCAGCGCGTGCACTGGATACAGCGCGTCATGAAGGTCTTGATCGTTGGACCGAGGTTCTTTTCCTCGACGGCGCGCTTGTTTTCATCGTAGCGCGAAGATCCCTTGCCATATGCAACTGACTGGTCCTGCAGGTCGCATTCGCCGCCCTGGTCGCAGATCGGGCAATCGAGCGGGTGATTGATCAGCAGGAACTCCATCACGCCTTCGCGGGCCTTCTTGACCATCGGCGTATTGGTGAAAATTTCCTGACCTTCGGCCGCCGGCAGGGCGCACGACGCCTGCGGCTTCGGCGGTCCCGGCTTGACCTCGACGAGGCACATGCGGCAGTTGCCGGCGATCGACAGGCGCTCGTGATAGCAGAAACGGGGAATTTCCTCGCCCGCCAGTTCCGCCACCTGCAGCACGGTCATGCCGGGGTCGAACTCGACCTCCACACCATTGACTTTTGCCTTAGCCATGCCTGTTATACCTCAACAATTGATAATAAATCACGGAATTTAATCAGGTTCTTTAGAACCATGACTTGTTGCCCGCGACATAGTCTTCGTAAAAACTCTGGTCGGATTTGACCAGATAGATGATGGTCTCGATAAAGGCGACCAGCCCCATGATGAGCGGCGGGATACCGATCAGGATCCACCCGATCGTGCCGCACACCAACATGATGATCCCGGCGGTCGTCTTGCCGAGATAGAACTTATGCACCCCGAACATGCCGAGGAAGAAGGCCAGAAGCGCCGCCACATACTTGTTGCGCTCGCCCATCGCCGTCATGATGACATAGATGCTGACCGCCGTGTCGCCCGACGCCTCGAAATCGACCGTGGAGCCGGCCGGGACAAAGACCGTATCGCCCATCAGATCGCTGACGCTGAAGGTGTAGCGCTTGCCGTCATCACCGCTGATGAGGCCCGTCGATCCGTTGAATGAGAGTACCTTGCCCCGCATAAGCCCCTACTCCGCTGCCATCGTATGGCCGGCAAAATTGCTCTTGCGCGACCGGTAAAGCGCGATGCGTTCCTCGATTTCCGGACGGAAGTGGCGGATCAGGCCCTGGATCGGCCAGGCCGCCGCGTCACCGAGGGCGCAGATGGTATGGCCTTCGATCTGGGTGGTCACTTCCAGCAGGGTGTCGATTTCCGACGGATCGGCATCGCCCTTCACCATGCGCTCCATGACGCGCCACATCCAGCCGGTGCCTTCGCGGCACGGCGTACACTGGCCGCAGGATTCGTGCTTGTAGAAATAGCTCAGGCGGGCAATGGCGCGGATCAGGTCGGTCGACTTGTCCATAACAATGACCGCCGCCGTCCCTAAGCCCGACTTCAGGTTGCGCAGGGTGTCGAAATCCATCGGCAGGTTTTCACACTGCTCGGCCGTGATCATCGGCACCGAAGACCCGCCGGGGATGACGGCCTTCAGGTTGTCCCAGCCGCCACGAATGCCGCCGCAGTGATCCTCGATCAACTGGCGGAATGGGATCGACATGGCCTCTTCGATATTGCAAGGCTTGTTGACGTGGCCGGAGACACAGAACAGCTTGGTGCCGGTATTATTCGGCGCCCCGAACGAGGCAAACCAGGCCGCGCCACGGCGCAGGATGGTGCCGACCACGGCGATCGATTCGACGTTGTTGACGGTCGTCGGGCAGCCATAAAGACCGGAACCGGCCGGGAACGGCGGCTTCAGGCGCGGCTGGCCCTTCTTGCCTTCCAGCGATTCCAGCAGGGCCGTTTCCTCGCCGCAGATATAGGCGCCGGCGCCATGGTGGATATAGACGTCGAAATCCCAGCCATGGATGTTGTTCTTGCCGATCAGCTTCGCCTCGTAAGCCTGCTTCACGGCGGCTTCCATGCGCTCGCGTTCCTGCACATATTCACCGCGCAGGTAGATGTAACAGGCATGGGCCTGCATGGCGAAGGAAGCGATCAGGCAGCCTTCGATCAGCAGGTGCGGATCATGGCGCATGATCTCGCGGTCCTTGCAGGTGCCGGGCTCGGATTCGTCGGCATTAACCACCAGGTAATGCGGGCGATCCTTGACTTCCTTCGGCATGAAGGACCACTTCAGGCCGGTTGAGAAACCGGCGCCACCGCGGCCACGCAGGCCGGAATTCTTGACATTGGTGATGATCCACTCAGCGCCATACGAAAGAATATCCTTGGTCGCGTTCCAGCAGCCGCGCTGCTTTGCGCCCTCCAGGCCCCAGTCATGGAAACCGTAGAGATTGGTGAAAATGCGGTCTTTATCTTCGAGAATGCCAACCATGATTACGCTTTCACCTCAGGTTTGGGCGCTTCTGTACCGGGCGCATTCGGAATCTTGATCTTCTTCGCGGCCGAGCCGTCATAAAGCTTTGGATCGGTAAGCGACGTCACGCCGCCCAGCGGTTCGGACGTGTGGCGGCCGTTATAGGGGCCCGGCTTCGGCGATTTACCGGCGGCAAAATCGTCGATGATCTGGGCCAGGTTTTCAGGCGTCAGGTCTTCGTAATAGTAGTCGTTGATCTGGGCCATCGGGGCATTGCAGCAGGCACCCAGGCACTCGACTTCCTGCCAGGTGAACTTGCCGTCGGCCGACAGCTTGTCCTTGGGTCCGATCTTGTCCTTGCACACCTTGATCAGGGCGTCGGAGCCACGCAGCATACAGGGCGTGGTACCGCAAACCTGGATCAGGGCGGCCGAACCGACCGGCTCCAACATGAACATGGTGTAGAAGGTAGCGACTTCGAAGACGCGGATCTGCGGCATCCCCAGCAGCTTGGCAATGGCGGTGATGGCGGGTTCGGAAACCCAGCCTTCCTGCTTCTGCACCAGCCACAGAATCGGGATCACCGCGCTCTGGCGGCGGCTTTCAGGATATTTGGCAATCCACCAGTTGGCCTTTTCCAGCGTTTCCGCTGAGAAGGTGAAACTGGCCGGTTGCTCCTTGGCGAGACGACGAACGGACATCAGGCCCCTCTACACGAATAAACAGGCAGCGCTTTACACCCGCAGCCCAGGAATGACAGTTTAATTTTTAACGGTTTCACAGAAATCACTGCGTCACCCCATCAGCGACGGCACGGGCCTTTGCGCGGGCGCCATCAATACGCGCGCCGATCTCCCTGATGTGCGGCAGGAACCGCGCCAGCCGGCGGAAAACAAACACGGACAGATAGAGCGCGTACAGATACGGCGACGAGGTGAGTTCCGGGTGGAAACGGTAGATGTAGTAGCGGATCGCCACCATCACGACAGCGAATGGCAACCAGATCGAACCGTACCGGATCACTTCGTCACGCAGGAAACCCGACGAGCCGCCTGGATGATAAGGCCAGGCACTCTTGCTCATCAGCCAGCGCACCAGGATGACGGCCGATATGATCACCACCACGAACAGCAGCGGGAAAAACGCCCACATGGCCGGATGGGCGTGGAAAAGAGCGGCTTGCTGAGCCTGTTGTGCGGCGTATGCGTTCATTTCTGCATGGCCTCATAACGAGCGTTACGCGCCGCGCGCACACGGTTTTGCGCCGCCGCAACCATGGGCAGCCGGCGGGCGCCCAGCAAACCGACCACCGCGATCCCCAGAAGGACAAAGCGGGCCGTATCGCTTTCCAGTTCGGGCCTGAACTGGACAAGCAGCGTAAACCCCAGGACGCAAACCAGCATGGGGATGACCGGCAGGAACAGATAAAGGAGCATGTCCATGACATATCCTCTGGCGCCACCGGGATGGTAGGGCCAGCTTGGACGCGACATGAACAGGCTCAAGGCCAGCATGGCGACCAGCAATCCTGCGGCGATCAGTACGCCGGTCAGCGGGGCATCGCTCATCGGTCGATTTCCCCGAAGACGATGTCGAGCGAACCCAGGATGGCGGAGACGTCGGCCAGCAGGTGGCCGCGATTCAGCCAGTCCATGGCCTGGAGGTGGGGGAAGCCCGGCGCGCGGATCTTGCAACGGTAAGGCTTGTTGGTACCGTCGGAGACCAGGTAAACGCCAAATTCGCCTTTCGGCGCTTCGACGCAGGCATAGACCTCGCCTTCCGGCGTCTTGAAGCCTTCGGTATAGAGCTTGAAGTGATGGATCAGAGCTTCCATCGAATTCTTCATTTCGGCGCGGCGCGGCGGCGTCACCTTGTGGTCGGTCGAAAGAACCGGACCAGGCGTTACCTTAAGCTTGTCAATGCATTGCAGCATGATCTTCACAGACTGGCGCATCTCTTCGACGCGGCAGAGATAACGATCCCAGCAATCACCGTTCTTGCCGAGCGGAATATCGAATTCCAGCTCGTCATAGCACTCGTAGGGCTGCGACTTGCGCAGATCCCAGGCCACGCCCGAACCGCGCAACATGACGCCGGTAAAGCCCCAGTCGAACGCCTGCTCTTTCGACACCACGCCGATATCGACATTGCGCTGTTTGAAGATGCGGTTTTCGGTGATCAGGGTTTCGATATCGTCGAGCGCCGGCAGATATTCCTTGTTGCACCAGTCGGCAATATCCTCAATCAGTTCCGGCGGCAGATCCTGGTGGACGCCGCCCGGACGGAAATAGTTGGCGTGCAGGCGGGCGCCGCAGGCCCGCTCATAAAACACCATTAGCTTTTCACGATGCTCGAAACCCCAGATTGGTGGCGTCAGCGCGCCGACGTCCATGGCCTGGGTCGTGGTGTTCATGATGTGCGACAGGATGCGGCCGATTTCGGAATAGAGAACGCGGATCAACTGGCCGCGCTTCGGCACTTCAAGACCCAGCAGCTTTTCGATGGCCAGGCAGAAAGCGTGTTCCTGGTTCATCGGCGCCACGTAATCGAGGCGGTCGAAATAGGGCACGTTTTGCAGATAGGTACGCGATTCCATCAGCTTTTCGGTGCCGCGATGCAGCAGGCCGATATGGGGATCGACGCGTTCGACCATTTCACCGTCAAGATCGAGCACAAGGCGCAGCACACCGTGCGCCGCGGGATGCTGCGGGCCGAAATTGATCGTGAACTTGCGATCATCATCGCCCTTGTTCACAAAAGGCTCTACACCGTCTGCCATGAAATCAAACCCTTATCCGTAACTCTTAATGCCAGGCCAGAGCCTAGACCTTCGCCTTCTCGTCGCCCGGCAGCACATATTGCGCACCTTCCCACGGCGACAGGAAGTCGAACTTGCGATATTCCTGAGTGAGCTTTACCGGCTCATAGATCACGCGTTTCTGTTCTTCGTCGTAACGCACCTCGACATGGCCCGTCATCGGGAAGTCCTTGCGCAGCGGATGGCCCTGGAAGCCATAATCCGTCAGCAAACGGCGCAGGTCGGGGTGATTCGAGAACAACATGCCGTACATGTCGAAGGCTTCGCGCTCATACCAGTCGGCATTCGGATAGACCGAACGGATCGACGGCACCGGCAGCACCTCGTCCGTCTGCAACTTGACGCGCAGACGGATGTTCTGCGTCAGCGACAGCAGATGGTAGACCACATCGAAACGCAGCGCCCGCTTGGGATAGTCAGCGCCGCAGACATCGATCAACTGGTGGAAGCGGTAAGGCGCCTGCTTCAGCTTCGCCATGATCTCGACGATTCGTTCACGATCGACCGTGAGGGTCAGCTCACCAAATGCGATAACCGATTCGACAATGGCTTCCTTGAAATCAGCCTGGGCCTTTTCCGCGAGCGCCTGTAGTTTTTCCAAAGACATATGTGCCCCTCCCCTTAGCGACGGATGCTGCCGGTACGGCGGATCTTCTTCTGCAATTGCAGAAGACCGTACAGAAGCGCCTCGGCCGAAGGCGGACAACCGGGAACATAGACATCCACCGGCACGATGCGATCGCAGCCCCGCACCACGCTGTAGCTGTAATGATAATAGCCGCCGCCATTGGCGCAGGAACCCATGGAGAGCACATAGCGCGGATCGGGCATCTGGTCATAGACCTTGCGCAGCGCCGGGGCCATCTTGTTGGTCAGGGTGCCGGCCACGATCATCAGGTCGGACTGGCGCGGTGAGGCGCGCGGGGCCATGCCGAATCGTTCCATGTCATAGCGCGGCATGGACGCCTGCATCATTTCGACGGCGCAGCACGCCAAGCCGAAGGTCATCCACATCAGCGAGCCGGTACGGGCCCAGGTGATGACATCGTCAGCCGAGGCCACCAGGAAGCCCTTCTGATCCAGTTCCGCCGAGACCTGCTCGAAGAACTTGTCATGGACCGCGGGATCATAGCCTTCAACCGAAGACCGACCAGCAGATCCGGCAGGAATGATTACTCCCATTCCAGGGCTCCTTTTTTCCACACATATATATAGCCGAGACCCAGTTCGACCAGGAAGGTTACCATCGACCAGAAGGCGACGTGCATTCCGCCATTGGGCATGTCGAACAACGACACCGCCCACGGGAACAGGAACGAGGCTTCCAGATCGAAGATGATGAAGAGGATGGACACCAGATAGAACCGGACGTCGAATTTCTGGCGGGCCGAATCGAACGCATTGAAGCCGCATTCATAGGCCGACAGCTTTTCGGTATCCGGCGCCTTGGGCGCGATCACCAGCGCGCCGATCATGAAGCCAAGGCCCAGAACGGTGGCTACGCCTATAAAGATGATGACGGGAAGATATTGCAGTAGAAATGCGTTCATCAGGTCACCTAACCCCTCACTATTAAACACGGGCCGCATGTCAGGCGCTTTTAGCAGGCGCATTTGGCAAGCGCATCCGGCCACGATATTAACTATCGCCCCAGACTCAGTCAGTAGGCTATTAGACCACTCTGCTCAAAGCTTCAAACCATTGCGGTGCGAAAAAATCACCTTTTGCCCAGTTTCTTTCACTTTTTCGCCTCCTTACACGTACAATGAAAATCAGTCGCACTTAACGATCTTCAAGTCATAAAGTTATCCAGTGATTTGGCTCAGGCGTGACCATTTTTTTCTGTTTTACGTGTTGACACCCCCTTGCCCGCCGAACTACTAAGCGCACCTCTTCGAGCGATGGCGGTGAAGCTGTCACGGTGAAGATACAAGGGAATGCGGGTGTAGCTCAGTTGGTTAGAGTGTCGGCCTGTCACGCCGAAGGTCGCGGGTTCGAGCCCCGTCACTCGCGCCACCCCTGCTTTGGATTTAAGCAACGGGTGGCACCGCATTTTCTCTGTCTTCAATATTTTCCGGAAATTCTCCTTTGGTCGGCGCAACCCACAATGCGCGGCCTGTGAATGACTGCGCTTTTGTTGTTGACACCCCGTCCCACCCGAACTACTAAGCGCGTCTTCTCAACGGACAACTTCATTGCACGTCGGGATTAGGGAATGCGGGTGTAGCTCAGTTGGTTAGAGTGTCGGCCTGTCACGCCGAAGGTCGCGGGTTCGAGCCCCGTCACTCGCGCCACCCCTGCTTTGGTTAAGCAACGGGTGGCACCGCATTTTCCCTGCTTTTTACTCTCCACGTTATCGTGCTTTTCACACGCCGTGGCGCGTTTGCGCCATGTCCGTTTTGCCTGCACACAAGGCGGTGTCGGACATAATTAAGCCCTCTTTATTTCCAAATTTGCGACACCACTGAAACGCGGATTGCTGATCCGAAGCAATTGGTGTGCGCCAAATGGCGTTTGCCACCTTTTCGACGGTAAAAATAAAGGTTAAGAGGTGAGCCTGGGTTTCACGAACGACATATATGAAGGCCGCGGGATTACCGGACAGTTTCCAATAGCGGGCCTCACCTCCATCCACTCTATATAAAGCATCCCAGGGAAGCTTATCCAAATGCGCAAACACAAACTACTGACCGCAACCGCCCTCACCCTGAGCCTGGGCCTTGTTGCCCTTGCGGGGGCAGGCGGTCAGGCTTTTGCCGCCACCACGATTTCCACGGCCACCACGACACCGGTCAAGACCTCCGTGACGGGCGATCTTACGGTATCAACGACCGGATCAATCGCCGTGACCTCGGGTAATGCCATAACGGTTGATTCGAATAATTCGGTCACGCTCAACGGCAAGATCGACATGCTGAAGTCGGCCGATGGCTCGACCGGCATCCTGGTTGATGGCGGCCATACGGGCAATCTGACGATTGGCGCAAATATTACCGTGACCGACGCGTATATAGGGCAGGACACCAATGTTGACGCAAATGGAAAGCCGGCACCGGATGGCATTCTAGAAGCGCCTTTCTCCGATAATAATACCCGATATGGCATTCATTCAACCGGCACTACGCCTTTCATTGGCAATGTATCCGTCACCAGTGCCAGCACTATCACGGTTGACGGCATAAATTCATACGGAATTCGTTTTGAGAACAAAGTCCAGGGTGATTTCACCATGGGCGGCACCATTACCATGAATGGTGACAACAGTGCTGCGATTTCCCTGGAAAACGGTGCCACAGGCAATGTCTATCTGAGTGGTAAGGCCACAAGCAATGGTAAGGATTCCAGCATTGTAAAGCTGGCGGGTGATTTTGGCGGCAATGTCATCATAGACGGCACCTATACGTCTTCATCCTATGCCACGGTAAACAGCCTGTCGGCCGATGCCCTCAAGGTCGTTCTGGCCACGCCGGCCGATCTTTATCAGTCCGGCCCGCTTGTTAGTATCGAAGGTAATCTGGCACATGGCCTCCTGATCGGCTCGACCATAACAGTCGATACCACCGACGCCAATAAGAGTAATACCGACCAGGACGGCAACGGCATCGTGGATGCCAACCAGCAGACCGCCAACCTGACAAACTATGGTGCCGCACCAGCGCTTCGTATCGGCTCCGCCACGAGCGATATCACGCTGGGTGGCCTTGTCTTCAATTCGTCGGCCCTGCCCGCCAATAAACCGGCGATCAATTACGGCCTGTGGGTGCGCGGCAGCATTTCCGGTTTGGGTGTTTATCAGGATGTCGACAATGTCGCCGTTCAACTGGGCGGTACCGGCCACGCGGTGAATATCGCCAACGGCATAGGAATCGCCGGCACGGTGTCTTCGACAGCCTATGGCGGTGACGCCACAGCGCTGTCGGTCCAGAGCGGTCTGACGACGCCCCTGCTTGATGTCGCGGGTGTGATTCGCGGCACGGCCTCTTCGGCCACGACACTGGCCAGCACCGATGCCGACGGCACCAAGCATTACACGACGGTGGGCGACACAACCGCCCGCGGCGTTGACATCCTGGCCGGCGCCAGCCTGCCCATCATTAATGTCAAGGCCGGCGGTGGCATCTATGCAGCAGCCACAGGCTCGACCGAACATGCCGTCGCTATCCGTGACCTTTCCGGCACCCTGACGGAAATCAATAACAACAATATCATCAGCGCCTCTATCTCACCTACAGACGACAATGTCGACGGCACCGCCGATGCGCTGGTCAACCGTCCCATCGCCATCGATGTCCGCGCCAATACGTCCGGCGTGACCATCACACAGACGGATACCGCCCCCACGGACAGCGACGCCGACAAGGCTATTCCCATGCCCTATATCCTGGGCGATATACTGCTGGGATCTGGCAACGATTCGATCACCTCGAATGGCGGGTTGATTTCCGGCAATATCGATTTCGGCGCCGGTGCCAACACCTTCAAGCTGGATGGCACTGCCACCTACCTTGGGAAGATGAGCGGTTCCGGCACCGTGGCGCTGGATATTGCCAAGGGCGCGCTCTACCTGGCGCCTGGCTCAGCGCTCAGCCTGACCAATCTTCATGTGGGGGCGGAAAGCACACTGGCCCTGACCCTGGATACCGATCACCCGATCGTGCCGATCTTCACCAACAGCGGTGACGCTGTTTTTGACGACGGCGCGTCGATAAGTCTCGCACTGAATAAACTGATCGTCGCGCCCACCGTCTTCACGGTGATGACCGCGTCGAACATTGATCTGGGCACGCTCGATTCGGCCAATTTGGATGGCAAGATTCCTTATCTCTATCATGCCGACCTGACGACGAATGCCGGCGACACCACGCTCTATGCCAATTTCCGCCTGAAGAACCAGGAAGAGGCCCAGTATTCGGACAACCAGTACGCCGCCCTCTCCCCCGTGCTTTCAGCCGTGTCGCAGGATACGGCGGCCACCAGCATCCTAATGTCACAACTGACGAAGGCAGGCTTCGACCAGATCTACAACCAGTATCTGCCGGATTATTCGGGTGAAAACCTGCTCAGCCTCGCCACGGGTGCGGCGTCGCTGAACCGGACCCTCAGCAGCCTGACACTTGTGCCGGATAATAACGAAGGCCAGTGGTGGCTTCAGGAGTACGGCTACCAGGTCAAGCGCAAGTATGGCGAGACGGCCGGCTTCAAATCTACCGGTTTCAGCTTTGCCGGCGGCCGCGAACGCGAAGTCTATGGCAACCAGATGCTCGGCCTGTATCTGGCCTACACCTCTGGATCACCGCTCGATACCTTCGCCATTGCCGGCGAAAAAATGGTCAATTCCGACGTGACCCTGGGTGGCTACTGGCGTATCCGTACCGGCGGGCTGAAGGCATGGGCCCACGTCGGCGCCGGCTATACGTCTTTCGAGACCACGCGGAACATCCTGGCGACCAACGGCACCACCAATATCAACCACATTGCGGCTGCCAAGTGGAGCGGTTACTCCTACAGCGGCGGCGCTGGCGCTTCGTATGAAGTCAAGGCCGGCCGGCTCAGCTTCACCCCGCAACTGCTGACGGACTACTATGCGCTTCGGGAAGAGGCTCACGATGAAACCGGCGGCGGCGATTACTATGACCTGTCCATCGCCGATCGTGACAGCCATCTGATGACGGCAAGTGCGCTGTTCAATGTCAGCTACAACAAGTTCTTCGCCAAGCCGGAAATCTGGTTCGGCTACAAGCAAAACGTATCGGCGCAGATCGCCGACACCATCGCCAACTTCAAAGGCGCCACGCCCTTCACTCTGACTGGCGGCGATATCGAAGGCGGCGGCCCGGTTGCCGGCTTCCGTATTTCGGCCGACAACCAGTACAGCTATTTCTCGCTGGAAGGCGAATACGAAAAGAAGGACGATTACACCAACTATTCGGTCTCGCTGCGGACACGCTTCCAGTTCTGATCGGGCATAAATTGCAAAATGAAAGCCGTCGCGGATATTCGCGGCGGCTTTTCTTATACGGGCTTGCCATTTCTAGCGTTTTGAGCACATTCAGACCTGACTGGAGACGCGCAATGGCTGAAGAGATCGCACATGTGTCTGATACCGCCTTCTGGGTCGCCTGGTATCGCTGGCTGGAAACCCAGCGCAAGGATGCCCTCTTCCACGATCCGCTCGCAGGCAAGCTGGTCGGCGAGCGCGGCAGGCAACTGGCGCGCCATATGGGCATCGAACGCGCCATGGCCTGGTCGATGGCGCTGCGGACGCACATCATCGACAACTATATTGTCGAAGCCATTGCCGTCGGTGTCGACTGTGTTGTCAATCTCGGCGCGGGACTGGATACGCGCCCCTATCGGCTGGCACTGCCGCCAGACTTGCTGTGGATCGAAGTCGATTTCGCCAACATCGTCACCTTCAAGAACGAAACCCTTGCCACTGATCAGCCGCTTTGCCGGCTTGAACGTATCGCCTGCGATTTGTCACAAGATGCAGGCCGCGAGGCCCTGCTGGCAGATGTGAATACCCGCGGGCGCAATATACTGGTCCTGACCGAAGGCGTCATACCCTACCTGACGAATGAGGCGGTGGCCGCCCTGGCGAAAAATCTGCATGAACAGAGCCACATAAACCATTGGATCACCGATTATTTTTCTCCCTTCTTCCTGAGGCTGGCTGCGCGCGGTGCTATCGTCAAGCAGTTGCAGAAAAACGCCCCCTTCCGTTTCAATCCGGGCCCCGCTCCCGATGACTGGCCGCGTTTCTTTGCCACTAATGGATGGCAGATAGAGGCCATGCGCTTTATCGGTGAGGAAGGCCGCAAGCTGAGCCGCGATCTCCCCGCGAACTGGTTTATGCGCATGATGATGCGTTACGCCAGCGAAGACCGCCTGCGTCCTTACCGCCGGATGAACGGTTATGCCCTGCTGAAAAAGGGCCATGAAATGGTGCCGATAGATATTTAAGTATTCGCCAAAAATATCTGATTTTGTGGAAAAAATAATCACAAGGTCGCAATTTATTAACGTCCAGTTAAGGGAATAAGCCTTAACTATATTAGCATTTTATCCGACCGGTATTCTCGCCGTCGTTACTCATACAGATTGCAATGGTATGGCCTGAATAAGGCGCAGCCATACCTGGTATGGCCAATGAGCAGCATATTACTAATTTCAATTTTCATTAAGCTGCGGTATGCCTGTCCTATAGCTGTGTAAACAGCAGAAAACAGGGAGACAAAACGAATGGCACAATTTTCACGTCGCACGCTGATGGGCGCAGGTATGGGAACGCTGGGGCTGGCGCTCGCCGGGTGCGCGCTCGCCAAGGGAGAACCAGCGGCAGCTTCCGTGGGCTTCGTCACGGTCGATGGCATCCATTTCAAGCTGAATGGCGAAACCTACCGCTATGTCGGCGCCAACATCTGGTACGGCGCGTATCTGGGATCTGCGGCCAATTTTGGTGACCGCGCCCGCCTCATTAAGGAACTGGACGATCTCAAGGCTTTAGGCGTCACCAACCTGCGTGTGCTGGGATCTTCCGAACTGTCGCCGCTGATCAATTCGCTTGACCCCGCCTTTTCCAACAAGCCCGGCGACTATAATGCCGACCTGTTGACCGGTCTTGATTTCCTGCTGGCGGAAATGGCCAAACGCGACATGAAGGCCGTCCTTTACCTGACCAACTTCTGGGAATGGTCGGGTGGTATGGTCACCTATCAATACTGGACCAATGGCGGCACCTACATCAACATGAATGACCCGGCTCATCCCTGGCCGGCATTCGCCGATTTTTCTGCGCAGTTCTATGCCAGTGGCGCCGCAAAGGATGCCTATTACGCCTATATCAAAATGCTGCTCGGCCGGACCAATTCGATCACCGGCAAGGCCTACAAAGACGATGCCACGGTCATGGCCTGGCAGTTATCGAACGAGCCGCGCCCCGGCGGCAGTGAAGCCGCCATCAAGGCACATATCGAAGATTATTACGGCTGGATAAGCGAAAGCGCGGCCCTCATCCGCTCCCTGGCGCCGAACCATCTCGTTTCCCTTGGCCACGAGGGGCTTATGGGCGCCAACGGCAGTGAGGACATTGTCATCAAGGCGCACGAACATATCGATTACCTGACGGCGCATATCTGGCCACAAAACTGGAGCTGGGTCGACAAGGACGATCTCGGTGGCAGTTTCGATGCCGGCGCCGCCAAGGTCCAGGCCTATATCGACGCCCATATCGCTATCGCCAAAAAGATCAACAAGCCCCTGGTTTTCGAAGAGTTCGGCTTCCCGCGTGATAATATCAGCTATGATGCTGGCACCCCCACCACCTACAAGGACCGCTTCTATGGCCTGATCTACAAGGCCGTGGAAGACGCTATCGCCCACAACACGCCCGTGGCTGGTTCCAATTTCTGGGCCTGGGGTGGCGCTGGCCGAGCCCTGCATCCGGATCACCACATGCTACGCGGCGAAACCGCCTATGTCGGCGACCCGCCCCACGAACCGCAGGGCTGGTACAGCGTCTTCAACACCGACACCTCGACGCAAAACCTGATCAGGGCCCATGCCGCCAATCTGCGTAACATCAAGAGCGCGTCATAACCAATTGCAATAAATATAAAAATGGCCGCGCCACGTTAATAGGGGAGAACGCGGCGCGGCCAAGGTTTATCAGAAGAGGCCGTTCTGATAATCCGTGAATGTCTGTTTGCCAGCATATGCCGGAAGCGCCTTCGCCACACCGGCGAAAAGGCCTGCACTTTATAGTGGCCTCATGTAGATATGAATCCGTACGGATCAGTCTTGTTGAATGCCCTATAGTCGGTTACGGGTGTTGCCGGAAGATACGCTTCTCGCATCACAGAGTTGCAATATATGGAACAGATACGGCTGGACTTCGACGACCTGAAAGCGTTTTTCGTTGTGGCGGAAACCGGCAGCTTCGCCCGTGCGGCCGAGCGCCTGGAAACATCGAAATCGATTATTTCGCGGCGTGTCGCGCGGCTTGAGACTACACTTTCGGCGCGCCTGCTTCACAGAACAGCGCGCGGCACCCACCTTACGGAGGGCGGCGCGCTGTATTACGAGCAGGCCCGGCAGGCCATGTCGCAGCTTGAATTTGCCGGCGAAAACCTGGCGGAGTCGAACGCCGACCTCTCCGGCCCCATCAGGCTCACCGGGCCTGTGTTTTTCGGCCATGAATACCTCGAACCGGTCCTGG
Source organism: Asticcacaulis taihuensis (assembly GCF_900100255.1). Classification (GTDB taxonomy): domain Bacteria; phylum Pseudomonadota; class Alphaproteobacteria; order Caulobacterales; family Caulobacteraceae; genus Asticcacaulis; species Asticcacaulis taihuensis. Next base: position 221,362 of record NZ_FMTS01000001.1, read on the forward strand.
CGGAATTCGCCAGGCAGTATCCTAAGATCGAACTGGATGTCGACTTCAGTGATGACAAGCTCGACCTGCACAGCGAGGGCCTCGATATCGCTGTCCGCGCCGGTCAGTTGAATGATTCCAATCTGACGGTCCGCCGCCTGTGCCAGTCCGGCCGCGTCGTTGTGGCCAGCCCCGCCTACCTGGCGCAAATGCCGCCACTGCAAAGCCCTGCGGACCTCGATCAGCACATTATCCTGCATTACAACGGCACCCACACCCAGGATCTCTGGCGTTTTCACCACAACGGCCGAACGCACTCCCTCAAGGTCAGGCCGCATCTGCGTTCAAACAGCCCTGGTATGCTGCTGTCGGCCGTCAAGGCGGGGGTCGGCATCATGGTCATGCCTGTCTATGTCGCCGGCGCCGCGATACAGTCGGGCGAAGTGGAGGAGGTGCTGGCCGATTATGACTGGGGCCTAACCGAAATCAGCCTGATCCTGCCGCACGGCAAAAACACCACGCGCCGTGTCCGGAGCCTGGTCGATTTTCTGCTTCTGAAATTTCACAATAAATTCAGCTAAGCGAAGGGGCTTGACAGTCATCTCAAGGCTTGCGACTTTGAAACTGCGGTAATCCTTGCCGCTATAAATGGGGGGAAATCTCATGTCTTTTTCAAACCCTTTACGGGTGAAAGCAATTGTGCGTGGCGCTATCCTGCTGGCGCTTGGCCTGTCAGTAACCGGCTGCGCCACCATCACACGCGGTACGCATGATGTGTTTGTCGTTGAAACCGATCCAATCGGCGCCAGTGTCACGACAACCAATGGCTTTACCTGCAAAGCCACGCCTTGCAGTCTCAAGATGTCGCGGAAATCTGATTTCGACGTCACGATAAGCAAGCCTGGCTACAAGACCTGGACAGGTCACGTCACCAACAAGGTGGCTGGTGGTGGCGGCGCGGCCATGGCTGGCAATGTGCTTGTCGGCGGTATCATCGGCGCTGTGGTTGATGGCAATAACGGTTCCATGCTCGATCTCGTGCCCAACCCGCTGGTTGTCAAGCTTGAAGCCGGTGAAGATGCACCCGCTTCGGGCAGTGCAACCGGGGTTGGAAACTAAAGGAGTACCGTCTTCGGTCAACGGGCCGAAGGCGGCTTTACCTGCGCACCCGGCGGCTGCGGCTGTTCTATCGCGCCCGCCTCGCCCGAAGCCCCGCCGATACCCGGCACCACGGCAACCTGGTAATCCGGCGGGGTCCGAAACCATTTCGGGTCTTGTCTGGACATTGACAGATCAACCACCTCAAAAAGGGCGTCACGCCGCCCCTTTTGCGTCATTTGCAGAATGATATTATCGCTGCTGGCGCAGACCATGCCTGACTGGTTCAGATAGCCGGAAAATTCAATCAACCGGCATGGATGCCCCCTCACAAATGACGCACCGACCACCTTGAGCATCGCTTGTCGCGCCAGAACTGACAGATCGAGCGGCAGCGGAACAATGCCCTCCGCCCGACCGAGCGGAAAGACCAGGGCCAGCCGGTTCTGACCCGTTGCAGTCAGGCTGATCAGCACGCCCTTTTCCCGATCGGCAATATAGGACTGCGGCACGCCGCCCGCCGTCAGATCGACACGCGTTTTCATGCCTGACTGGCGGATATTCAAGGGCGTCGCAAATCCGGCCACCTTTACCTTGGCGTACAGGTCAGCGTGCGTTCCCGCGTCAGGCCCGGAGATCGCCTGCGCCTGAACCGCTGGCACCAAGGTCAGCGTGAAACCTGCCATTGCCGCTGCGAACCAGGGCCTCAGGGCTTTTGTCATATTCCGACTCCCAACACACGGTGACTTATGGCAAGATTCGGCAATGAAACCTATCCTGAGCCCGGCACCTCCACCTGCAAAAGACGGCTTTGTCGTGATAGATGCCCGCGGACATCGCTGCCCGGTTCCGACCCTGAAGCTCCGTCGAAAAATGGAGGCATTGCAAGACGAGGCCGGCTTTATTCTGTGGGCAAATGACCCAATGGCACAGATCGACGTTCCTCATTTCTGCAATCAGAACAATTATGTACTGATTTCAACCGAAGTAGTGGATGAGGCATGGCTTTTCACGATTGCGCGCGCCGGACGGTAGCCCGATGTGTTACAATAATGTTTACTGTTCCTCTTTAAGAATCGCGTACCCTGAATGACACCGCCCGTCCGCCGCACCCGCTCAACAGGAGCTGATATCTTGACCCTCCAGGCGCGTTTGCTGCTGATAAGCCGTGATGACGCCTGGTTACAGGCGATGGGTGACGAACTGGATCGCCTGGGTTTGCGCACCCTCAGCGCGACGGAGGTCGAAGCGGGCTGCGTGGCCCTGAGCGACATGCCAATTGAAGCGGTCATTATCCATGAAACCGGCAGCAACGAACGGCCGGATGCCGTAAGTCCACTGCGCGCCGCCGCCTGGCCGCGCCGGATTCCCGTGATCATGATGCGCAATGACGACCAGCATCAGGTTCCGGATGGCTGGGACATGGTGCTGACGCGTGATGCCCATCCGCAGCAGATACTGGTCAGCGTCGAGCACCTGGTCCGCGCCTGTGTCGCCGAAGAGGAATATGACACCCGTCGAGAAACTTTTAACGTTGACCTGCAACCCCTTGATGTCATTCTGCAAAATCAAGAACCGCTTGCCGTGCTTTCGATCGGCCAGCCGGAACCGGAATACCTAGCCATCACACACAGCCTGCGTGAACAGGGCGTGGAGGTCACCGCGGCCCTGTCGTCCTACAGCGCCTTTGACTACCTGCACGACAAGACCTTCGACGCCGTTCTGTTGTGGGGGGGCGCGCAGCCGGCTGAATCCCTGTCGATCGCCGCCGGAATGCGCCGCAATACGCGGCTTTACCACACACCGGTCCTTCTGCGCCTGAACAGGCTGATCGAGCTTGATGTGGGCGACGCCTTCATGCGCGGCGTCAACGACATCGCCAATCCTAAGGCGCACATTGCCGAGGTGACGGATCGTCTGGTACGTCTGGCCCGCACGCACCGCCGCCAGTTGACCATCCGCAGGACGCTTGAGGCCATGCGCCATAATGCGCAGATGGATAAGGGCACGGGCCTTTTTGGCCGCGACCTGTTTGCCGCCCATCTGGCCCGCCTGTCAAAAGCGGCTGGAGAGCGTCATCGCACGCTCAGCATCTGCGTGCTGAAGATCGCTGAAACCCCCGAAGTCACCCGCGCGCGTTCGCGCGGAATGCTCGATAAGGCCGTGCCGCAAATCGGCTCCATGGTGGCGCGCCTGGTGCGCGCCGAAGATACGGCGGGCCGACTTTCAAATGATGTTTTCGCCATCGCCCTGCCTGCCACCTCGGCCATTTCCGCCCATAATGTCGGCGAACGGATATCCGCGGTCGTCAGTTGTACCGCCTTCGATTCCGGCCAGGGAAAGCCGCCCTATGTCGTGGAGTTCATCGTTGGCGCCGCACAAATTCAGCCCGGCGAACCGGCGGCCGAGGCCCTGATGCGCGCCGCCGCCAAGGTCGGAAATCCGAACCGAGAAGCAGTTTAGGCTTCCGCGGCGAGCCGGGCCAGGTCCTTCATGATCCGCTCGGCCGCCGCCAATCGCTCGGCTGCGTCCGGCCACTCTCCCTTGACAAGCAGTTTCTGATCCGGCCGCAGTTTCCAGTCATTCGGCCGGGACTGGATATGCCTGATAAGTCCCATCGGGTTATTGAAGCTGTCATTACGGAAGGTGATGACCGCACCCTTGGGGCCGACATCCAGCTTTGAAACGTTAGATTCCCGACACAAACCCTTGATTCCGACCACTTTTAATAGCTGTTCCGCTTCTTCAGGTATCGGGCCAAACCGGTCGATCAGTTCCGACGCCAGGGCCTCGCGGTCGGCCAGCTTTTCGGCCTCCGATACCCGGCGATAGAGCGACAGCCGGATATTGAGCTCCGGAATATAGCTTTCGGGAATCATCACCGCAGCACCGGCATTGATCTGTGGCGACCAGCTTCGCGCATCCGTCAGGCTGTCGGCACTGCGTTCGCGCAGTTCCGCCACGGCGTCTTCCAGCATCTGCTGATAGAGCTCCACGCCGATTTCGCGGATATGACCCGATTGCTCATGACCGAGCAGATTGCCGCCGCCACGGATATCGAGATCGTGGCTGGCAAGCTGGAATCCGGCTCCGAGATTATCCAGTGACTGCAATACCTTGAGGCGCTTTTCTGAAGCCACACTTAAGGTCTTGTGCTGCGGCGTCGTCAGATAGGCATAGGCGCGGGTCTTGGAACGCCCCACACGGCCACGTATCTGATAAAGCTGCGCCAGGCCGAACATGTCGGCGCGATGCACGATCAGCGTATTGGCGGTCGGCACATCCAGACCGGATTCCACAATGGTGGTGGAGAGCAGCACGTCGTACTGCCCCTCGTAAAAGGCCGTCATCACGTCTTCCAGCGCCGTCGGCGCCAGTTGTCCGTGACCGATGACGAACTTCACTTCCGGCACCTGGACGCGCAGGAAATCGGCCACGTCGGGCAGATCGCTGAGGCGCGGCACCACATAATATACCTGGCCGCCGCGATACTTTTCCCGCAGCAGGGCTTCACGCAATGCCACCGGATCGTAAGGCAGCACATAGGTACGCACGGCAATGCGGTCGACCGGCGGCGTGGCGATGATCGACATGTCACGGATGCCGGAAAGTGCCATTTGCAGGGTGCGCGGTATCGGCGTGGCTGAAAGCGCCAGCATGTGGACATCGGCGCGGAAGGTCTTAAGTTTTTCCTTGTGCTTGACGCCGAAATGCTGCTCTTCATCAACAATTACAAGGCCCAGATCGCTGAACTTTACCTGATCCGAGAGAAGTGCGTGGGTGCCGATCACCACTTCGATCTCGCCCTTTTTCAGGCTTTCGCGGGTTTCGTCCGCCTCCTTGCGACTCACCAGGCGCGAAAGCTGGCGCACGCGGATCGGCCAGCCCTGGAAGCGCTGGGTGAAGGTCTTGAAATGCTGCCGCGCAAGCAGGGTCGTCGGGCAGACAATCGCCACCTGCTGGCCGGACATGGCCACCACGAAAGCCGCACGCAAGGCCACCTCGGTCTTGCCGAACCCAACATCGCCGCAGATAAGCCGGTCCATCGGCTGGCCCTTGCCAAGATCTTCCAGCACATCGGCGATAGCGTTAAGCTGGTCGTCGGTCTCCTCATACGGAAACTGGGCGCAGAACTCATCGTAAAGTCCCGCAGGCGGATCGATGGTCTGGCCCTGCTTCATGGCCCGCGCGGCGGCAAGCTGGATCAGGCCGTCGGCCATCTCGCGCAGACGTTCCTTTGCCCTGGCCTTGCGCGCCTGCCAACTGGCCGAACCCAGTCGATCGAGTTGCGCGCTGTCGCTGTCCGCGCCATAGCGCGTCAGCAGGTCTATATTCTCAACCGGCAGGTAAAGCTTGGCATCATTGGCATATTGCAGGTCCAGGCAATCATGCGGCGCGCCGGCCACATCGAGCGTCTTCAGGCCCTCGTAACGTCCGATACCGTGTTCGATATGGACAACCAGATCGCCTGGCGAAAGGGCTGATGCTTCAGCCAAAAAATTCTGCGCTCTGCGTCGTTTACGCGGACGTGCTAACCTGTCGCCTAAAATATCCGTCTCGGAAATTACCGCCAGGGACTCGGTTTCGAAACCATGATCGAGTGGCAGGACCGCGCGCTGGATCGGCTTGACCTTGGTGCCGGCCACGCCAAAACTTTGCGCATCGGCCCAATCGGTTGCCAGACGCAGGGAGGTTAACCCATGATCGGCCAGCATGACGCCCAGACGGTCGGACGACCCATCGGTCCAGGACGCGAACAAAACGCGCTTTCCCTGTTTGGCCAGGGCCTTTGCGTGATCCGTAACCGCAGTGAAGAGATTGGTCGAATCGAGCAGGCGTTCCTGACCGAAGTTACGGCCCGGACGTCCGCCCAGATCGATGGTGTCGGCGCCTTCCCGCTGGAAGGGCTCAAAGCGCCGCACACGCTGACTGGCCAGGGCGGCCTTCCAATGCGTTTCGTCGAGATAGAGCCGCGCAGGCGGCAGGGCACGGTAGGCGGAACCGCCCTTCTCCTTTGTCGCTTCCGCGCGCAGCTCATAGGCATCCTGAACGCTTGCGGCGCGCTCGGCAAAGGCGTTTTCCGCCAACGCATCCAGCATCAGCAAGGTGCTGGGCGGCAGATAATCGAACACGCTGTCCAGGCCATCATAAAACAGCGGCAACAGGTGCTCTATCCCCTGTCGGCGGATGCCGGAAGACAGGGCGGTATACAGCGGATCGTCGCCCGCCGCACCGAAGGTTTCGAGATAATGCTGACGAAATCGGCTGATGCTGGCCTCGTCCATGCGGACTTCTGAAACCGCTGTAAAATCCAGACCGGTGATCTGTTTCAGCGAACGCTGGCTTTCCGTATCAAAGCTGCGAATCGATTCCAGCGTATCGCCAAAGAAGTCGAGCCGAACCGGCTCCTCATGACTGGGCGAAAAAACATCAAGCAGGCCGCCGCGCACGGCGAACTCGCCTTTTTCCGACACGGTCGAAACGCGATTATAGCCATGCTTGAGAAAATAGGCTTCGAGATCGTGGATATCGATTGTCTGGCCAGGCCTGAGCGACAGCCGCCCTTCCCTGATAACGCTGAGGGGTGGCACCTTCTGCATCATGGCCGCAGCCGTCGTCAGGAGCAGGACCGGGGCGGCTGGTGGCTTGGTCTTGTATTCCGCCAGCCGTGACAGGGCATACATACGCTGGGCGATAATGCCAGGCGTCGGGCTCATGCGATCATAAGGCAGGCAGTCCCAGGCCGGAAAACTTAATATCTCAAGGCCGGGTGCGAAAAATTTCAGCGCCTCGATAACCCCGCTCATGCGCGCGAAATCCCGCGCCACGAAGACACTCAAACCTTCGCCACGCGCCAGATCAGCCGTGATCAGGCTGTCAAATCCTTCCGGCGCGCCGCTTAAGGTCAGCGGCGCTTCAGAACGCGAAATCTGGGACAAATCGGCCATGCGCTGTTAAATCTTTGTGTAAGCTGTCTTATAATAGACATTGAGTTTATTCATGATTGCCGATTGAAACTCTTTTGGCGTCGGATCACGTTCAATAATCCAACCGTAGAGGTCCTGGTCCGGCACTTCGAGCAGGATTTCAAAAATATCCAGGTCTTCGTCACTCATTTCCGGCAGCATGTCGTCGGCGAAGTTACCCAGGATGATGTCTGCTTCCTTGAAACCCCGGCGCCAGGCCCGAAAGGACAGCTTTCTGAGGCGCGCTTCCCGCATTTCCGATTCTGTCACAGTAAACGCTCCTCAAACCTAAAGTGGCCCTTCTCATAAAGCATTTTTGGTGCTTGATAAGCCCATGCGACCAGAAATTTTGTTTCCCTACTATGCGCCGGTGACCAGCCTGAAGGGCGTCGGCCCCAAGCTGGCGCCTGCCTTGAGCGCGCATGTCGGTGAGCATGTTCGTGACCTGGCCTTTTTCCTGCCATCCGGTCTAATAAAAAGGCCATTGCTAACGCTGGCTGAAGCAAGGATTGGTGAAATCCAGACCGTGCGGGTCAGAATCGGTGGCTATCCGCCGTCCCCCGACAAGGCGCCCCAGCGCATCGACGTGTTTGACGAGACTGGCCGCCTGCAACTGGTCTACTTCCATCGCATACGCGGCTTCGAGGCCCAGCATCCGGTTGGCGCTGAGCGTCTGATCAGCGGACGGATCGAAAAATTCGGCCAGCACCTCCAGATGTCCCATCCGGACTATATCGTCGATGAAGCCCGCGCCGAGGAAATTCCCGCCTGCGAACCGATCTATCCGGCCACGCTGGATCTGTCGTCACGCATGATCCGTAAGTTCATCCAGACCGCATTGACCACCCTTCCCGATCTACCGGAATGGCAGGATAAAGCTATATTAGACAAATATATATGGCCGACATTTAACCAGGCACTAAAAGCCGCGCACATACCGCAAAGCGAACTTGATTTTTCGCCAGATTCCAAAACCCGGCAACGCCTGGCCTATGATGAAGCCCTGGCGCATCAACTCGCGCTCAAGAGCCGGAAACTTCACCGTCAGAATACACCGGCGCGGGTGGTTGATTTTCATCGTCTCTCCGATCGGGCGCTTGCCGCCCTGCCTTTCGCCCTGACCGGTGCCCAAGTGCGCGCCCTACAGGATATCCGTGCGGACCTGCGCTCCGGCCACCGCATGAACCGGCTGGTGCAGGGCGATGTCGGCGCCGGCAAGACGCTGGTTGCGCTCCTGGCTATGATCGACCTCGCTGAAGGCGGCTTCCAGAGTGTGCTCATGGCGCCGACCGAAATCCTTGCCCGTCAGCACTATGAAAAAAGCCTGCCAATCCTGAATGATATCGGCATTACCTCAATCATTATGACAGGCCGCGACAAGGGGCGGCTGCGCGAGGAAAAGCGGGCTGTCGTCGCCAGCGGCGAAGCCATGATTGTCTTTGGCACCCATGCGGTTTTCCAGGAAGGGGTCGATTTTCAATCCCTGCAACTGGCGGTCATTGACGAACAGCATCGTTTTGGCGTTGGTCAGCGACAGAGGCTGTTTTCCAAAGGCGATTCCGTCCATTACCTGTCCATGTCGGCCACCCCGATCCCCCGAACATTGGCCCTGACGCAGTATGGCGAGGCCGATCTCAGCATTCTCGATGAAAAGCCCGCCGGCCGCCAGCCGATCCATACGGCGGTCCTGCCGCGGCAACGCCTGCCCGATGTCATTGCCCGCCTGCGCAGCGCCATCGAATCCGGTTCGCAAGCCTATTGGATTTGCCCGCTGGTCGAGGATACTGCCGAATCGGACCTGATCGCTGTCGAACTTCGCCACCGCGAACTGGCTGAAGACCTTGGCATGGAAATCGGCCTGGTTCACGGTCGTATGCCTTCCGAAGAGAAAGACGCCGTCATCAGCCGCTTTGCCGCCGGCGACATCCGCATTCTGTGCGCCACCACGGTGGTGGAGGTCGGCATCGATGTGCCGACGGCATCGATCATCATCATTGAACAGGCCGAGCGTTTCGGTCTGGCGCAGCTCCACCAGTTACGCGGTCGGGTCGGACGGGGCCGCGACAAGAGCGCCTGTATCCTGCTCTACGATACGCCGCTGTCCAAAAATGCCCAGGCCCGGCTGGAACTGCTGCGCGACACCGAGGATGGTTTCAAAATCGCCGAAATGGACTGGAAACTGCGCGGCGAAGGCGACATTCTGGGCGCCAAACAGTCCGGCTTTCCCGATTATCACTTCGTCGATCCGGTGGCCCATACTGGTTTGATCGCTATGGCAGCCCGCGATGCGGTCTATATTCTGCAACACATGGAGTCCCTGCCAGAGATGCGCCGCAGGGCGATTGACGTTCTGCGGCAATTGTTCGACTGGCGCGCCGAAACCCCCGACAAGCAGGATTAAACTGGCGGCGGCGTAGCCTCAAAGAGCTGCCAGCGCGTTTGAATATCCGCCTGAAGATCACCATAGAAAAGATTGTAAGAATTGACCTTTCTTTGATCTTCCCACGTCCCGTCATCCTTGAAGGACGGCGATTTCGGCTTATCGACAAATAACAAGCCCCCCAGACAATGCGCCGAAATCTTGCGAACGCTCAGGGCCGGTTCTGTGCCCCATTCCAGTCCCGTCGCATTGGTCGCGCCCTGGGAATGACGTGCATCCACCTCGTCATCGGTGGCAGTCCCATTCAGGGGATTAACGCAGACCCCTTTGCGCGAGCCCATGGGCTGCAAGGTTTCCCCCTGCCAATAGACGGCCTTTTGCAAAACCTGCAAGGCCACATCCGGCCGGCCCGAATTGATACTGACATAGCTGACAATGCAGCCGACCTGGCGGCGTGACAGGCAGGCCGGTGTCGGGGCAGTCACACCAAACTGGCTTTCCGGCACAAGCGTCTCCAGAAAATAGGCCGTAACCAGTTGCGACTTTAGTTCAGGATCGTTCGCCACCACATCGCGGACGAGACGCGACGCCAGAACACCGCCTTGTTCCAGGCCGACAATGACGAAACCGCGACCACCCCGGCGCACCTTGAGGAATTCGGTAAAGGCCGCGCTCACATCACGATAGGCAAACTGACGCGCCTCACGCGAATCTTCCTTCAGGTTCAACTGGGTAAACAGGCTGCCCTGCCGGTATTTCGGCGCATAGACATTGCCCATGATGGCGAAGGGGGCGGCATAGTTCGGCAGTTGCACGCGCTGCACCTCGGCCTTGATGGCATTGCTCGTGGTCGAGCCCAGCCACTGATCGCCGCCATTATAGCTGGTGCCATGAACGAAAAAGACATCCACCTTGCGTGGATCGGCATAGTAATGGGCCGGATTGAGATACCAGCCATCCCCCTTGGTATAGTCTGGCGCGGCCGGCGGATGATATATCTGGAAGGGAATCTTGGGATCGAGATAGTTGCGATGAATGTCGTTCTGCAAATACAGGAAGGCCAGCGCCAGAAAGCCGCCGACAAGAAGGCCGATCAACAGGCTGAGCCTGCGTTTCTGTAAAATCTGTTTCCACATTCCATTATGAACTTAAGAGGAGACGCTTTCAAAACAAAGGCCGCATCCGCCCGTCCGGTTCACTTTTTGTGACCCCGGATAACAGATCAATCTTTGGCCGGCTTATAAAGCGCGTTGGGCCAGCGCTTATGCACCCAGAACCATTCCTCTGGATTATCGCGCACCGCCTGTTCGATAAAAGCGCTTATCTTGCGAACAGTTGTTTCAATATCCTGAGCCTTGTGCCCGGTGTCATCTACTTCAATCGGCTCATGCACCGTGACATGAAAACGCGCCTTATGCAGCCGACGGATCGTCAGGGGTTGCAAGACCGTACCGAAACGCTGGGCCAGCCGCGTCGGACCAGGTGCTGTTTCGGCGATATGCCCGAAGAAGGGCGTCGGCACACCGCGGTTGAACTTCTGGTCGTTCATCAGGCCGACCGATTCGCCTTTTTGCAGGGCGATTAGTAATTCCTTGGCGCCATCCCCGCCCTTGGGCGCAAACATGGTCACGCCATAGGCCGCGCGCCCGGCCCGGATGCGGGCATCAACATAAGGGTTATTGGCGGCACGGTAGGTGATCATATAGGGCACTTTCGCCGCCAGGATCGCCGCGTTCATGACCTCCCAGTTCGACAGATGGCCGGAAATGAATATCACCGGCTTACCGCTGGCAGCGATGGCTTCCAACCGTTCGAAGCCTTCAATTTCGATACGCGATGGATCACGGACGATCCGGTCCATGATGGCAAATTCGCCGGCCATGGTGCGGCCGGTATTTTCCCATTGCCGCGTGATCAGGCGCTTGCGCTCCGCTTTGTCCATCTCAGGAAAAGCCAGTTCCAGATTACGCCTTACTGTCTTCTGCACCGGAGTCAGCGGCCCCAGGGTCTTGAGCAGCCAGCCCCCGAAATCCGAGGCCGTATCCACCGGCAAGGCGCGGGTAAAGGCCGCAAAGGCGTCGTAAAGCAGGGCCTCCAGGCGCCAGACAATATCCTGCATGAAGGCGGGCTTGTCCGTCATCAGGCCGCGTCCTTCACGGCTTTCTGCGCCGAAAGAATCTTGCGCAGGCGGTTCAGCCGCGCTTCCGCCGCCAGATGGCTGCTGTAAAGGCCATCCCACCCGCCAGTAAAATGCGCGCGAAAAATGAAATACCGAAGGAAAACGAATGGATACTCGAAGGGCAGCCGCAACCAGATCGCCCAGGCCGGCTTTTTCAACACCTTGGCTTGAAGATTGGTATAGGAATCGAGCTTGGCGCGGATATGTTCGTAAGAACGCGCCGAAAAATGCATGACCGCGCCATGCAACTGCCCCACCGGTTCTGCCTTGGTATCAACCGTATCGTGGACCAGGCTCTCACGGAAGCGCACAACGCGCCGGTCATACAGCCTTACATAGTTATGGTAATCCGCCCACAGGCGCGGCTTTGTCTTGCCGGGATAGACATTCCTGATTCTGAACCTGTAGGCGTTGAGTTTGGGGCCAGCGGCCATCAGCGCCCTGATTTCGTTAAAAAGCGCCGGCGTGACGATTTCGTCGGCATCCAGATTGAGAATCCAGTCGTATGACGCACAGTCTTCACTGTATCGCTTTTGCGGTCCGTAACCTGGCCAGTCGTGATGGATGACGCGGGCGCCGAGCTTTTCGGCAACCGCCACCGTATCGTCGGTCGACCCGCTGTCAATGACCACCACTTCGCTCACCAGCCCCTGAACCGCACGGATACAATCACCAATACGGTCGCCTTCGTTTCGGGCGATAATACAGCAGCTTAAGGGTGTTGGTTCAATTGCGTCCATGCTACCTCTTGTGCCCAAGACCTCCAGAACAGGCAAGCCTTCCTTTTCCCCATGACAGAAAAACACGCCCCAGCCGCACCGGTTATCCTCTGGTTTCGCTTTGATCTGCGATTGCACGATCACGCTGGCGTTCTTGCGGCGCTTGAAAGCGGCCGGCCTGTTCTGCCCCTATATATATGGGATGAAGATGTGGCGACACGCCCCATGGGTGCAGCCTCAAAATGGTGGCTGCACCGATCGCTGGAAGCCCTGGATGCGGACCTTCGGAAACAAGGTTCGCGGCTGATTATCGAGCGCGGCAACAGTCAGATTATTCTGGCATCTCTTTCCAGAGAATTCGGCGTAAAAACAATATACTGTTCGAAGACTTTTGATCCGAAAAATGAACAATATGATGAGGAACTGGCGGACGAACTGGCGGCGGCGGGCCTCGAATTGAAGCGGCTGAACACCACGCTTCTGTCTTCTCCCGGAGCCCTCAGCACGCAGGGCGGCACACCTTTTCGCGTCTTCACCCCTTTCTATAAAGCCCTTCTGGCATCCGGCGCCTGCGATATCGCCCCCTTGCCCAGTCTGCCGGAAACTCTCTGGCCAAAGCCTGCGGAATGGCCAGCCTCGCTGACCGTTGCCGATCTGGGGCTTCAACCGAAGTTCACGCCTTCCGGAAAAGACTGGTCAAAGGGCTTCAGCCGCTTCAGGCCCGGAGAGGCGGGCGCGCGTGGCGCGCTCAGGCATTTTCTTAAAAACCATCTACAATCCTATGAAATAAATCGGGATCGCCCGGATCTGGATATAACATCCCACCTGTCCCCCCATTTGCGATTCGGCGAAATCAGCCCACAACGGATACTGTTTGAAACTGAAAGAGCCGCCGATGCGGATCATCGTTTGCAGGCCGGCGCCGCCAAGTTTCGTGCCGAACTCGCCTGGCGGGAATTCTCCTATAGCTTGCTCACCCAGCAACCCCGCCTGCATGAAATCAATTTCCGTCGTGACTTTGATCGGTTCGACTGGCGGCAGGACGACAGACAATTTCGTGCCTGGTGTCGTGGCGAAACCGGTTACGAACTGGTCGATGCCGGTATGAGAGAACTCTGGCAGACTGGCTACATGCACAATCGCGTGCGCATGGTGGCGGCATCCTTTCTCGTCAAACACCTGCTGATCGACTGGCGTCGCGGCGAGCAGTGGTTCTGGGACTGCCTTCTGGATGCAGATCCAGCAAATAACCCGGCGAGTTGGCAATGGGTTGCCGGTTCCGGCGCCGACGCCGCCCCTTACTTCCGCATTTTCAATCCGATCACCCAGGCTGAGAAATTTGATCCCAAAGGTGACTATCGTGGCCGCTATATACAGGGCTATACACATCTTTGCACAGGCACAAATAACAGCAGGAAACAGGCAGAACTGTTTGATAAACAGGACAAGGCCTCAAATTACCCACAACCGATTGTCGACCATGCGCAGGCCCGCGACCGTGCTCTGGAAACTTACAAGAATCGCGCAGCCTATGAGGAGTACCAGTCATGACCACACAGATTGAACCGCAGGATTTGGCGAAACTGGTGGATGACGGTGCTGTCAAAATTCTGGATGGGAGTTGGGCGCTGGATGGTACCGACATGCGGGCGCTTTACAGGGCCAATCATATTCCCGGTGCGCAATTCTTTGATCTGGATGCCATCGCCGATCACAGCACGCCCTTGCCTCACATGGCGCCCTCACCTGACCAGTTTGCTGCGGCTGTCGGACAGATGGGCATTTCGGAAACCGACCATGTCGTTATTTATGACCGGCAGGGCCTTTTCTCTGCCGCGCGGGTCTGGTGGACTTTCAGGCTGATGGGGCACGAAAAAGTGCAGGTTCTGCGTGGTGGACTGCCGGCGTGGCAGGCGGGTGGCTTCCCCGTCACGAACCAGGTTTCCGCTCCCATTCCAACCACTTATGCAACCAGGCATATTGTGGAAAATATTATAAATATAAGCGACTTACAGAGTGCAATTAAAACTAATGACAGCCTGATCCTGGATGCGCGGCCAAAGGCTCGTTTTGAAAGCACAGCCCCCGAACCGCGCGCTGGTCTGCGCTCAGGCCACATGCCAGGCAGCCGCAGCCTGCCGTTTGGCGAACTCGTGAGCGACGGCGCACTGAAACCACGAAATGAACTGGAGATAATTTTCCACTCCTATGGCGTCAGCGATGCTAAGCCAATTGTCACGACATGCGGTTCCGGTGTCACCGCGGCCATCATCAGTATGGCCCTGTTTGAGGCGGGCCATACCTCTGCGCGACTCTATGATGGTTCATGGGCGGAATGGGGCCAGGAAGGCCTGGATACGCCGATCGTGATTGGGCCTTGAAGACCGGCGCCTGAACAGGGCGTGGCGACTCCGACAGGGCTCGAACCTGTAACCGTCCGCTTAGAAGGCGGATGCTCTATCCAGTTGAGCTACGGAGCCTCAAAAGCAGGAATGCGCTAGTGCGTCCAGCTTTGTCTGCGGCCGAAAGCAAAATTGTCGGCATAGGCCTTTATGATCTTCGGCGGCGCTTCCGGTTCGATCAGGCGGAAGGGAATGCCATGATGCTCGGCAAAGGCCATGGCCTGGTCCTTGGTCTCGAAGGTCAGGCGCACCTGGGCATCGGTATCGGCAGATGACGACCAGCCCATCAGCGGATCAGGCGTGCGGGCGGATTTCGGTTCAAACTCCAGTATCCAGTCATGGGTCTTGCCACGGCCGGATTGCATGGCGGTCTTGGCGGGTTTGAAAATACGCGCGAACATCGTTGTCTCCTGGATACGCTAGGATTCGCTCATCCTTACGTATCTGTCTGTTACTACCAAACGCAGCCAGCGGTAAAGAGGAAAGGCAAGACATTTAAAAAGCCGACCCCAGAAGGAGCCGGCTTTTTAAATGGTCGGGGCGAGAGGATTCGAACCTCCGGCCTCCTGCTCCCGAAGCAGGCGCGCTACCAGGCTGCGCTACGCCCCGACTAAATCTAACTCACCAACACAGGCCCCTTGCATGGCACCGATGTGCTGGTCGGGGCGAGAGGATTCGAACCTCCGACCTGCTGCACCCAAAACAGCTGCGCTACCAGGCTGCGCTACACCCCGTTGCCCTGCCAATAACCAAGGTCACCGGCCGAGAGGCGCGCTTCATGCCATTTTCACCAGAGCTCCGCAAGCCCTCCAGACATGAAAAAACGCCAAGTTGCTGACTTTTATTGATTTCACCTTATAGCCCAAGGAAAAAGGCGTGGATAACCGAAACCTCATCCCCCTGGACGGCAATAAAAAACGCGAACAGCCTGAACTGTCCGCGCCTCTTTGAATACGATTCATGACGACAGCTTAGACAAATGCCCTGGGATGAACCTCGGTAACCACAAGTCCCTTAGGCCCCTCGCCGAAGCGCACCATGATGGTATCGCCCTGCTGGACATCTTCCAAGCCGTAGCGGCGCAAGGTCTCGATATGGATAAAGATATCGGTGGGATCATCGCCGCGCACCACAAAGCCATAGCCCTTGGTGCGGTTGAACCACTTGATAGTCGCAGCCTCAAGATCGCCCACGCGCACACTGTCATTGACAGCGCGCGAAGCCCGCGGCGCCTGAATATCCGAACGGATGGGTGAAGACGCACCTTCAGCTACGGCTTCCAGATTATCGATCTCGATAACCTGCCAGCCCTTGGCCCGCTTGGCGATCTTGCAGGTGATCCTGGCGCCTTCATGCGCGCTGTCACGCCCCATGTCGCGCAGGCTCGAAATGTGAAGCAGGACATCGCGCATACTGGTCAGCGTCGAATCCTGCGGAACAATGAAGCCATATCCCTTCGCGGCATCAAACCATTTCACATGACCTGAAATCGTTACTAATTCGTCGGCTTCGGTTTTGCTGTTGTAATCAAACAAACTCATCTATCCTCACCCATGTCGCCATGAACTTATCAAGTGACACTCATTATAATAACACGGATATCTCAATTTGGGAGGCAAAAAAGAGAATATATTCGTATGAATTGAGAAAATACGCCAAAAAATCGCTTTAGGCGAGTGTAATTGTGATCACGCGAGCGGCTGAGACCGTTACCAATTGGTAATTATCTGTGGATAAGTCGAAAGGTGGCCATCAACCCAGGGCAAAAGGTTACCGATAAGGGGAAAATCTGGCCGCTTGAATGGCAGTCCCTAGGGGAGTCGAACCCCTCTTTTCAGGTTGAAAACCTGACGTCCTAACCGATAGACGAAGGGACCGCGTTCAAGAGGTGCGCTAGGTAACCGTTCTTATTTCGGGATGCAAGCGCTATTTTCATTTTTTTCCTGTGCAGGCATACAGTCCGGCTGTCAGGCCAGGGCGATGTCCTCGATTTCAAGCTGAACCCCTCGCCGGCCCATATAGTCATCGGCCTTTAGCCTTCCCACCACATGGATCAGCCCGACCGGGCGCAAAAGCGCGTCACCGATCGCCGTGCCCTCGGCGCGCCACATGATGCCTTTCAGCTTTGCGCCGCCGTCATCGCTCAACTCAAAACGGATATGCCCGCCCTTCATGGCCTGGGCAAAACCGACACGGATGCCGGCGAAAGCCAGCACCGGCTCGGGGTTGCCCTGGCCGAAAGGCGCCAACAGGTCAAAGCGGTCATAGAGCGCGCGCGATGCCGCCTTCACGCTCAAAATGGCATCGATCTCAACAGCCTCGATCTGGTCGGCCTCCGACACGTGGGTCGTCACATAGTCATTGATGAAACGACGAAGCTCACCGATCCGCTCACGCTCCACGCTCAGGCCCGCCGCCATGGCATGGCCGCCGCCGGAAAGCAGAATGCCGGTCTCGAAAGCCGCGCCAACCGCTTCGCCGAGATTAACACCCGCCTGCGAACGACCAGAGCCCTTCCCCATGCCGCTGACCGGATCAATGCCTATAATAATGACTGGCTTATGCCAACGTTCGCGCAACCGCCCGGCCACGATGCCAATCACGCCGGGATGCCAGTCTTCGCGGGCGATGACAATGACCGGATCGTCGCTCGGCCAAAGCCCCTGCGCTTCCGCCGTCTGCATAGCCTGGTCAAGCACCTCAGCCTCGATATCCCGACGCGTGCGATTCAGTTCATCCAACTCGTGCGCGAGAGCAGCGGCTTCTTCGACATCGTCAGTCGACAACAGCCGGACGCCGAGGTCCGAGCGCCCGACCCGACCGCCGGCATTGATCCGCGGGCCGATAACAAAGCCGGAATGGAAGGTGCTCATCAGATTGACCGCCGCGCTCTTGTCGCCGGCCACCTCCATAAGCGCCTTGATGCCGGCATTCTTTAGTTGCGACATCACCTTCAGCCCTTGTGCAGCCAGGGCGCGGTTGAAACCGGTCAGGGCGGTGACATCGCAAATGGCGCCCAGGGCCGACAGGTCCAGCCACTGGCGCAGATCGGGTTTCGGCCGGTCATCGAAAAGGCCGCGTTTTTCGGCCTCACGGTTCAGGCCGGCCAGAACCACGAAAACCACGCCCGCCGCCGCCAGATTCCCCTGCGCCGATGTGCAGCCCGGCCGGTTCGGATTAACGACGGCCAGGGCGTGCGGCGGTTCTTCGCGCATCAGGTGGTGATCAATCACCACGACATCGAGACCGATACTGGCGGCATAATCGAGCGCCCTGTGCGCCATGGCGCCGCAATCGACTGTCACAACCAGATCCGTGCCCTGGCGCTTGAGCGTATCAAAGGCGGCATTGGAAGGCCCGTATCCTTCCGTCACCCGATCGGGCACATAGACCTCAAGTTCATGCCCCATATGGCGGAACCAGCGCACCAGTTGCGCCGCGCTGGTGGCACCATCGACATCATAATCAGCGAAAATGCTGATTTTTGCCTTGCACTCAAGGGCATCAAGCATGGCGCTGACCGCCTTATCCATGTCCATGAAACAGGACGGTTCCGGGAATAGCGCCTTGAGCGTCGGGAAGATGAAGTCCTGCAGGCCCTCCGGCGTCACGCCGCGCCCGGCGGCGAAACGCGCCAGAGGCTCAACGAAATCGGTCTCCGCCACATTCATCAGACCCAGGCGATGGGTAAGCTCGCGCAGGATCTCTGGCGAAACGCCCTTGGCTGCGATACGCTCCCGCCAGGCGCGACCGCTCAACGACGTCGTGACACCGAGATAAGGCGGGACATTGTGAGCGGGCTTCAGCGAGGAATGGGCATCCATATCGAGTCATCTCTTTGATAAGACCAGCAGACTAACAGACAAGGCCACGCGGGCAATGACGCAATCAACCGCACGGTCACGAAAGCGAGAACACGCGGGGATAAGTCAGGCGCCGGTTGGCAAATCCCGCGGCCTGCCATAGGTTATTGGCAGAATCGCACAATCAGGGGGCATAGGGTGGCATCAGACACAGAAACCGACCGGGTCGGATTTGGCCGGATGCTGGCCTTCATCGGACCCTGCGTGCCCTTTGCCGCACTGGGCCTGCCGCTGGTTGCCACCCTGCCGGAATATTACGGCACGCAGTTACAACTCGGCGCCGTGGTCGGCACCGTATTTTTTATCGTGCGCTGCTTCGATATCCTCGTCGATCCAGTCCTTGGCCATTGGATGGACCGCACGCGCACCAGACTCGGCCGTTTCAAGCTATGGATGCTGATCTGCCTGCCGATCCTGTTCGTCAGCACCGGCTTTATCTTCCTGGCGCAAAAGGGAGTCGGGCCTGTCTATCTCGGCCTGTGGCTGTTCGTTCTCTATGTCGGCTTTTCCATCGCGGCCCTGAGCCAGGCCAGTTGGGGCACGGTCCTTTCCACTGATTATAACGAACGCTCGCGCATCTTCGCCTGGTGGCAGGTCGGCAATATCGTCGGCATCCTGGCGGCGGCGGTCATTCCGGTCATCGTTCAGAAACTCGGCTATAGTTATATTTTCGGCGTCCAGTTGATGGGGGGCTTCATCATGCTCACCCTGCCGGTCAGCATCGGCATTGCTCTGTGGCTGGTCCCGGAAAAAATCTCCAATACAAACACGCATGACCTGAAGCTCAGCCATTATTTCGACATGTGGAAACGCCCAAATGTGCGCAGCATTCTCTATGCTGACCTGTTCATGGGACTGGCGCCGGGCGTGATGGCCGCCCTCTTCTTCTACTTCTTTGAGGAGACCAAGGGCCTGACGCGCTTTGAGTGCAGCGTCGCCATGCTGCTTTACTTCGTAGCCGGCATCATTGGCGCGCCCATCTGGGTCATTGCCTCCAAGAAAATGAGCAAGCACAAGGCATTGATCCTGTCATCCCTGATCTTCGCCGTGCTTTACGGCGCCATGTATTTCGCGCCCAAGGGCAATTTCATTATCTGCGCCGCCATGACGTTCGCCAACGGAATCCCCTATGCCGCTTCGCTGCTGCTGACCCGCGCCCTGATGGCCGACATCGGCGATGAGGTCATGCTGGAAACCGGCCATGACCACAAGGGCACCCTGATGGCGATCCTATCGGCCACCACCAAGGTCGGTTACGCCATCTCGGCCCTGACCATCACCATATTGGGTACGCTGCACTTCAATGTGAAATCCCCCAAGGACAGCCCGCCCGATGCCTTGATGTGGGTCGAAATCTTCTTTATCGGTCTGCCGGTCATCTTCCTGATCCTGGGCGCCGTCTCCATGCTGCGCTACAATCTGACGCCGGCACGCCACGCCGAAATCATGTCGCAACTGAAAGCAAAGGACATATTGTGACTAAAGGTATCGAAGGTCTGCTGGAGGTCATGCGCCGGCTGCGCGATCCGCAGACCGGCTGCCCGTGGGACAAGGAACAGACCTTCGACACCATCGCGCCCTACACGATCGAGGAATCGTACGAGGTAGCCGATGCCATCCAGCGCAATGACCTGCGCGACCTGAAGGAAGAACTGGGCGACCTGTTGTTCCAGGTGGTCTTCCACGCTCGCATTGCCGAGGAAATGGGCCTGTTTACTTTCGATGATGTGGCCGCCGGTATGAGTGAAAAGCTGATCCGTCGCCACCCGCACGTTTTCGGCGATGCCGGCGACCGCACGGCCGATGAGCAGAACGCCGCTTGGGAAGTTATCAAGGCCGAGGAACGCAAGGCCAAGGAAAAGCACGGCCTACTTGATGATGTGCCGGTCGGCCTGCCCGCCCTTACCCGCGCCGCCAAACTGACCAAACGCGCCGCGCGGGTCGGTTTCGACTGGCCGAGCGTCCATGAAGTGCTCGACAAGCTTGACGAAGAGACCGAGGAACTGAAGGCGGAGATCGTCAGGGGCGATGTACAGAAATCGCACGAGGAACTGGGGGACATCCTGTTCGTCCTGGCCAATCTGGCGCGCAAGCTGGATGTCGAGCCAGAAAACGCCCTGCGCATGACTAATGCCAAGTTCGTCCGGCGGTTTGAGGTCATTGAGGCCGAACTGGCGAAGATCGGAAAGACGCCGGATCAGTCGGATCTCGCGGAAATGGACGCCCTGTGGAATGCCGCAAAGCTGGCCGAGCGTGAAAATTCCTGAGAGCTTCGGCGGAAAGCCCCCAATAAGGCAAGTGCGCAAACGGCTGCGTAACACGCTGATGAGCGTGCTGTTCTGCGGCGGGCTGTTTGTGGCCTATTACCAGTTGACCGGCCGGACACCGATCCCGCCCGATACACATATCACCTATGAGCAAAAGGATCGGTTCCGACTGGATATCGATGCGAGTGGCCAGGTTATCCTGGCGGATCAAACCGGCACCTGCCATTATCAAATTTCGCAATTCGCGCTGCGCCGCAGTCTGCGAGCCTTTCATCGCGTCGAGTGGTTTGACCGCAATATACTGGCCTATGGCAATGCCCGCTCACAGTGTCTGTTGAGCCTGACAGAAGGTCATCGAAAGGCCGCCATCCAACACGATTGCGAAACGCAAGCGTCTGAAATATTCGCACCTGTTCAGTCACTTGAGGTAACGACGCGCTTCAGGGAGGTCTTGCAGGGCGATGAAGTGACATTGCGCGACTACAAGGTGACACGTGGCGCAGACCAGTTGCCTTCAAAATAAAGCCAATAACTTGCCATTCGCACTTAATGCACCTGCCGACCGCCCTCAGTTTCAATCCACAAGTCATTTTCCCACGCTCTTGCGAATCAAAAGATTAACGCGCATCACTTGCGAATTGCCCGTGAATTATGGTGCCGCGTATGAAAAAGCCCGCCAAAGCGCCCCTGTCCAAAAGCGCCCGGAAACCCGCCAAATCCATTAGCAAGGCTGCTGTTCAAAAAGCGCATCGGTCACTGTGTCCGATCAATCTGACGCTTGAAGCGGTGGGCGATCGCTGGTCCATGCTGATCGTGCGCGATCTGATGTTGCGCGGGCATAGCAGCTATCAGGGCTTCCTGCGCGCGGAAGAGAAGATCGCCACCAATATCCTGGCGGATCGCCTTCTGAAGCTTGAACAAAACGGCCTGATCAGCAAATCGGCCGATCCAGCGGACAAGCGCCGGTTTATCTATGCCCTGACCGAACGCGGCGCTGACCTCGCGCCCATCCTGGTCGAACTGGCGCTCTATGGCCTGAAATACGAGCCAATGGCCAATATGGCCAAGGAAGTCATTCTGGATATGCAGAAGAACAAGCAGATCTTCGCCCAGCGTCTGACCCGCAACTTCACGCCAAAGCTTAAGGAAAAGCCGGTCAAAAAGAAGGAAGACCCGGTCGAGGAAACCCTCAGCCTGTTCTAAGGTTTTGGACATTACCAAGCGCTGGAAGCATCTGCCAACGATAGCGGTAGCGTGCGGTTATCCTGAATATCAGTGTAATCTGTGGATCGTAAAAAAGGCCGCAACGCGAGTTCCGGAGCCGGAAAAAAGCATCCACAGATTACGCGGATGTTCCTGTACATCTTTCGCTACCGCTATCGTCGGCATTTCCTTCAGGCGCGCCTGAGCTACTCCATCGCCGCCAACTGGTCGTGCTCCATCTCTTCCTGCGACAGCTTCTTTTTCGGTGCAGCAATCAGCAGCAGAAGCGGCATGGACAGCAGGCATAGGATGAACATCAGCCAGAAATTATCGACATAGGCGATCATGCTGGCCTGGCGATTGACCTCGGCATTAAGCGCCTCCAATCCAAGCTGGCTCTGGCCGTAACTGCTGCCCATTAGCGGCCCATTTCCGCCATTCAGGCTATCCACAATACCGGCATGGGCCTTCTGCGTATTGGCCACCTGCAACGCCTGCACCATGGCGATACCGATGCTGGAACCGATATTGCGCACAAGACTGTAGATAGCTGTCCCTTCCGGCCGCAGGTTGGGCGCAAGCGTAGCGAAGGTAGCGGCCGATAGCGGCACGAACACCAGTCCCATGCCGATGCCCTGAATGATGCCAGGCCAGATGATGTCATGCTGCGACAACACGATCGTATAGGTACACATCCAGGCCAGCGAAATCGCCGTCAGGCCGAAACCGGCTGCCAGGATCAGGCGTAAATCGACCTTGCCGACCATTCGCCCGACGACGAGCATGGCGAGCATGGTGCCAAGACCACTGGGTGCCGTGACGATGCCGGCTGTCATGGCTGAATATTGCATCAACCCCTGCAACATGGAGGGCATCAACGCGCGCGTAGCAAACAACACCATGCCGACGATGAAGATGAACAGGAGGCCGGTGACGAAGTTGCGGTTATAGAGCAGCCGGTAATCCAGGAAGGTCTGGCCGGCCGGACGCGTGGCCGTATGGATGATAAAGCAGCCCAGGCTGATAAAGACGATAATTGCCTCGATCCAGGTTTCCGACGAGGAAAACCAGTCGTTCGACTGCCCGCGGTCAAGCAGCATCTGCAAGGCACCTATGGCCAGGCTGAGCGCGGTAAATCCGAAAACATCAAACCGGATACTGCGCTTGGCGATGGTGCGTGGAATATATTTCCAGATGCCGAAAAAAGCCGCCGCGCCAATCGGCACATTGATAAAAAAACACCAGCGCCAGTCATAGGCGTCTGTCAGCCAGCCGCCAAGCGTCGGGCCCAGGATCGGCCCGACCATGACGCCCATGCCCCAGACCGCCATGGCTGAACCGTGCTTTTCGCGCGGATTGATATCGAGCAGGGTCGACTGCGACAGCGGCACCAGCGCCGCGCCGAAAATGCCTTGCAGCAAACGCGCCAGCACGATTTCCGACAGGTTGCCGGCAATGCCGCACAGCATGGAGGCCACAGTGAAGCCGGCGATGGAGACCAGAAAAACGTTCTTCAGACCAAAGCGATCGCTTAGCCAGCCGGTCAGCGGCGTGGCAATGGCGGCGGCCACGATGAACGAGGTCAGCACCCAGGTAATCTGGTCGGATGAGGCGTTGAGACTGCCCTGCATATGCGGCAAGGCCACATTGGCGATGGTGCCGTCGATGGCCTGGATGATCGTCGCCAGCATGATCGAAATGGTGATCATGGTGCGGTTGATCGGCGCCCCGGACGCGGGAGCAGTAGACGCGGTACTCATCAGGAATTCTCTATAAGCGATTGTAACTCTTCCAGAACGGACGTGGCCACAGCTACTTTTTCGGGGGCGATCTTGCCGATCAGTTCGCGGCGCAGATCATCGGCTCTGGCGCGCACCTGTTCATAGATCGCCTGCCCTTCCGCCGTTACGACCAGCAATTTGACCCGTCGGTCGCTTTCCGACGGCAGGCGCTGCACCAGTCCGGCCTTTTCCAAGCGGTCGATGGTTGAGACCATGGTGGCGGCTTCGACCTGAACCAGTGAGGCCAGTTCCGCCTGTGACAGGGGCGCTTTCGCCTTGGCGATATAGGCAATGCTGAGCCAGCCGGCCTGGGAAACGCCCAGATCCTTCAGTCGGCGATCCAGCGCCAGCCGCCAGATTCGGGCGGTGGTGTGGAGGGCATTGGAAAATCGTTCTTCGACAGACATGATAAGGCGGCTAATAGTTAGATATCTAACTATCTACGCCTGAGTCACGAGCAATACAAGCCGGCAATTTCGTCAGGCCCCGATCATTTTCTCATAACGCCCATAGGCCTGGTCGCTGAGCTTGACGCGCAGATGGACGCGCCCCTCTTCGTCTTCATGGCGGCCAAGCACGCGGCCATGCTGATAGAGGAAGGCGATGACATCACCCTGATGCGGCTCCAGGGTTATGTCCAGTTCCTCACCTTCAGCATCGACCAGCAAGGCGACCTGATTGAGCAACGCCACCACGCCCTCCCCAGTGATGGCCGAAACCATCAGCGGCTTGTTATTGGCGCGATCGGTAATCGCGCGGGCATACAGGATATCCTTGGTCTCGTCATCCAGCAGGTCAATCTTGTTCCAGACCTCAACCATGCGCGAACGATCCAGGTCAGGCAGGATATGCGCCATCACCTGTTCAACGTCTTTTTTCTGCGCCTCGGTTTCCGGATTGGAGACATCGCGGACATGCAGGATCAGGTCGGCCTGCTCGACCTCTTCCAGAGTGGCCCGAAAGGCCGCCACCAGTTCGTGCGGCAGGTCTGAAATGAAACCGACCGTATCTGACAAAATCGCCGAACGACCATTCGGCAGCTTGAGCGACCGCAGGGTCGTATCCAGCGTGGCGAACAAGAGGTCCTTTGCAAAAACCTCTGATTTTGTGAGATTATTGAACAGGGTCGACTTGCCGGCATTGGTATAGCCGACCAGCGCCACGATGGGATAGGGCACCTTCTTGCGCTGGCTGCGATGCAGGCCACGCGTGCGGCGCACCTCTTCCAGTTCAGACTTCAACTGCTTGATCTTGTCGGCGATCATGCGCCTGTCGAGTTCGATCTGGGTTTCGCCCGGACCGCCAGTGGTGCCAGTAGCGCGCTGACGCTCCAGGTGAGTCCAGGTGCGGACCAGCCGCGACCGCTCATATTCCAGCCGCGCAAGTTCGACCTGAAGCTTGCCTTCACCGGTACGCGCCCGACGTCCAAAGATTTCGAGGATCAGGCCGGTACGATCAACCACCTTGACCTCAAGCTTTTTTTCGAGATTACGCTGCTGGATCGGCGTCAGAGACCCGTTGACGACGCACAGGGATGCTTCAGCTTCCTCACACAGCGCCTTGATTTCCAACACCTTTCCTTCGCCAAACAAGGTGGCGGGATTGAGCTTGCGCACCCGCACGCTCATTGTGCCAGCAATTTCCAGATCTAGCGCCATGGCAAGGCCCACGGCTTCTTCAAGACGTGACTCTTCGTAACGGCGCGGGGGCGGATTATCTCCGCCTCCGCGCACATGCACGTCTATATCAGGATCAACGACGACAGCGCGCACGATTTCCGGCGCGTTGTCATGAAAACGATCGCTCAAGCAACAAATCCCTGATGGATCTTAGTCGTCAAGGTCTTCTTCTTGCTCGTAAAGCTGGACGGGCGCGGCCGGCATGATGGTCGAGATCGCGTGCTTGTATACCAGTTGCGATTGGCCATCGCGGCGCAGGAGGACGCAGAAGTTATCGAACCAGCTCACAATGCCTTGGAGCTTGACGCCGTTGATCAGGAAGATGGTCAGGGGGGTTTTGGTTTTGCGGACACTGTTGAGGAACGTGTCTTGCAGATTTTGTTTCTTATCGTGGGACATTGTCGGCCCTTCTTGTTTAAAATTTGAGGGGCACAATACCCCTCACACAGACAATAAGTCTCTATTTATGCAAAGATTCCAGGTCTTTTCAACCATACGCCGATAAAATTATTTTACACACCTGCGGAAGCGCGGGCACGTTCGATATACACTTCCCTTAGCGCACAAGCGATTGGCCCCGGTTTGCCGTCACCAATCTTGTGATCATCAATGGCAATAATCGGCATGACCAGGCTGGTGGCGGCGGTGATGAAGACTTCCGATGCCGCCTTCGCCTCGGCAAGCGTGAAGCTTTCTTCCCGCAGTTCGATTCCACTTTCAGCAATTATCGGCAGCAGGTTAAGCCGCGTGACGCCCGCCAGAATATTGGCCGTCAGGCTGCGGGTTTTGATCACCCCGTCAACCACGATATATACATTGGTCGAGCCACCTTCGGTCACGAAGCCGTCGGCATCCACGAAAATGACCTCGCCCGCGCCCTGTTCTTTCGCCTTTTGTTTGGCCAGCACGTTGGGCAGCAGGCCCACCGTCTTGATATCGCAGCGCCCCCAGCGAATATCCGGCGCACTGATCGCCTTGATACCAGTGGCGGCCTTGCGGGCGGCGGTCTCACGGTCAACCGGTTTGGCGGTGATCACAATCGACGGACGAACATCAACCGGGAACACATGGTCGCGCGGCGCCACGCCTCGGCTGATCTGGAGATAAACCAGCCCTTCGCGGATTCGATTGCGGCGCACCACCTCGTTCAGCACCACAAGCAGCGACGTGCGCGGCATCGGCATGGCGATGTGCAGTTCCGACAGCGAGCGTTCCAGGCGATTCAGGTGACCGGCCAGATCGGCCAGCCGCCCATCGAAAACCGACCAGACCTCATAGACGGCATCCGCGAACTGGTAACCACGATCCTCAATGGAAACGGCGGCTTCACTGGTGCGTTCATAGACACCATTAACATAGGCAATTCTCGGCATTACGGCTTAGACCTCATCCTCGTCGGATCGAATATGGGCCAGGCCCAGGCTTTTCAGCTTGCGGTGCAGCGCCGAGCGTTCCATGCCGATAAAATTGGCCGTGCGCGAAATATTGCCGCCGAAACGTACAATCTGCGACGACAGATATTCCCGCTCGAAGACTTCACGGGCATCGCGCAAAGGCAGGGCAATGATGCGTTCCGGCCGGATAGCGCCGGCGGTCGCCGATTCCACAACTTCCGAAGGCAGCATGTGTGCGGTGATCGGCTCGTTCGGGTTGCCGGAGGCCAGGATCAGCAGGCGTTCGATATTGTTGCGCAACTGCCTGACATTGCCAGGCCACTCATGGACCTGGAGCGTCGCCATGGCGTCTTCACTGAGGATGCGCTTGGGCAGCCCCTGCGCCGCGCTGATGCGATCGATGAAATACTGTACCAATTCGGCGATGTCGCCGCGTCGTTCGCTTAAGCCCGGCACGCGTACCGGCACGACATTCAAGCGATGGAACAGGTCTTCGCGGAAACGCCCGGCGGCAATTTCGGAGGACAGGTCCTTCGAGGTGGAGGAAATTACCCGCACATCGACCTGCACATCCTGGGCGCCGCCGACGCGGGTAAAGCGCTGCTCGACCAGCACACGCAGGATGCGGCTCTGGCTTTCCGGCGGCATGTCCGCCACTTCATCGAGGAACAGGGTGCCGCCGTGGGCGCGCTCAAAGACACCGATCTTGCGCGGACGGCCGCCCTCACCTTCCTCGCCGAACAGTTCGACATCGAGACGTTCCGGCGTCATGCCGGCCGCTGAAATCGGCACGAACTCGCACTTGGCGCGCGGGCTGACCTCATGGATCATCCGCGCCACCAGTTCCTTGCCGGAACCGGCCGGCCCGGAAATCATGATACGAGAATTGGCCGGCGCCACCTTGGCGATGGTCGACCGCAGCAATTGCGCCGCCGCGGAATTTCCGATCAGTCCGTCCGGCACGACGGCTTGGCTGCGCAGGCGCTTGTTTTCTCGGCGCAGACTGGTCAGTTCAAGCGCTCTCTGAACAACCATGATCAGGCGCTCGGTTTTAAAGGGCTTTTCGATGAAATCGAAGGCGCCTTTCTTTATGGCGGTCACGGCGGTTTCGATATTGCCGTGGCCGGAAATCATGATGGCCGGAATATCGGGGTCCAGCTCATGAATCACACTGAGCAGTTCCAGACCATCCAGCCCGCCGCCCTGCATCCAGATATCAAGCACGCACAGGCTGGGCTTGCGCGCCTTGATGGCTCGCAGGGCCGAATTGGAATCGGCGGCCGTCCGCACCGAATAGCCTTCATCCTCCAGGATGCCCGCGATCAGTTCGCGGATATCGGCCTCGTCATCAACAACCAGAATATCAACGCCAGAAGAGACTTTCATCACTTACACCCTCATCATCTTGGGCCCGCTTGCCGGAGCCTCATTCGCAACCGGGCTTTGCCCCGCCTGCATACGCGGCAGACGCAGGACAGCCCGCGCGCCGCTTAAATGAACCGCGTCGTTGAGATAGAACTCGCCGCCGTGGTCTTCGAGAATACGCTTTACTATGGCCAGGCCGAGGCCCGTTCCCTTTTCCCGAGTGGTGACATAGGGTTCGGTCAACCGGTCGCGGTCCTTTTCCGGCAGGCCGATGCCGTCATCCTCAACCTCGATGACCAGTTCACCCTCCTGTTGTGACATCTCGACCCGAAGATGCCCGACAATCCCCTCCGCTGGATCCACCTCATCGGTGCCACGATCCCGCATCAGGCGTGAGGAAATCGCTTCACCGCCGTTTTTCAGCACATTGCCAAGCGCCTGGCTGAGCATCCGCCCATCGCAGACAACCCGCAATTCCGGCAAGGGCTCGACAATTTCAATACTGAGGTCCGGGCGCGCCACGCGCTGGGCGAAGACCGCTGCGCGCACCATTTCCGCTGCGTCTTCTTCGGAAAAATTCGGCGCCGGCATCCGGGCAAAAGACGAAAATTCATCGACCATGCGGCCGATATCGCCGACCTGCCGCACAATCGTATCGGTCAGGCGATCAAAGGTATCGACATCAGTTTCGATCTGAGGCCGGTACTTCTTGCGAATGCGCTCTGCCGAAAGCTGGATCGGCGTCAGCGGGTTCTTGATCTCATGGGCGATCCGCCGCGCCACGTCCTTCCAGGCGGCGTTGCGCTGGGCAGCGATCAGACGCGTGATGTCATCAAAGGTCAGGACCGCGCCACCGGTTTCCAGTGCCGAGATACGAACACGGACACGTCGGGTCTCCCCCTTGCGAACTAGGTCAACCTCCTGCTCCTCCACACGATGCACCGACGCTTTGTCGATAAGCTCAGCGATTTCAGGGGCTAATTCACGGATGTTAACACCCAACGCGTCTTCAGAGGGGATGCTCAGAAAATGGGCCGCATGGCGGTTGATGGCCGAGACATGTTCCAGCACATCGATGCCGACGATACCGGCGCTGATTTCCGACAGAACGGTTTCGATGAAGCGACGGCGGCTTTCTGCTTCCTCACCCGCCGATTTGAGCGCCGCCTGCTGGCTTTGCAGATCGGAGGTCATGCGGTTGAAAGCGCGCGATAATACGGCGATATCCTCGGATTGCTTGATGGTCATGACACGTGCATTCAGGTCGCCGCCGGCTACTTTGTCTGCCGCTTGTACCAGGCGGGCCACCGGCACGGCGATACTTTCCGCAGCCGATGTGCCGCCCCAGATAGCGCCGATCAGCACGAGCAGCACCGCCTCAAGATAGGCCATGAAGAAGATGCCCTGGGCGCGAATCTTCTTGTTGGTCGTCTCGCGGTAATCATTGATGGCCTGGTTGGCGCTTTGGATCTTGGCGTAGATTCCGGCCGGCAGAGGCTTGATACCGTAAAGCATGGCGCCGTTGTAATCATCGAGTGAGTAGAGCAGCCGGATGGCATCGGGGTTGCCATATGGATAGGCTTTCGGACCTGTGGCAGCCACATCCTGGATGACATCGGACGGCGGCGCCATATAGACCGGCGCGGTCGGCGATTCCGCCCGCGCCAGAACCTGCCCGGTTCGGTCGATGATATAGATCGCGGTCAGTTCGCCGCTTTCCTCCTCCAGAATCTTCTTCAATCCCAACGAAAAAGCCAGACGATCGGGGAAAAGCGCCCTTCCTTCCGGGCTTTCCACGCGAAGCTGTACCGTTTTCATGGCCGTGCCTGAGGTCCGCATAGCCTCCTTCAGGTAAACACCGGCAAGATCGTATCCATTCTCGACGGAGGTCTGGACCCGGTCGGAAAACCAGGTGTCAATGCCGCGATTGAGAAAGGTGAAGGACAGGGCCACAATGATGGCCGGGGTCACCGCCGCCAGCGAAAACAGAAACACAAAGCGCAGGTGCAAACGCGCGCCGGCATCCGCGCCCCGGCTGCGCGCGATGGTGATCACCCGGCGGACGACAATGAATATCAAACCCAGCAAAAGCGCCAGGTTGAGGAAAATCAGGATCAGCAGATAATCCGCCGTATTGCCGACCGGCCCCTTGACCGTGAGCCCTGTGCCAGGGCTGGCAATGATCAGCCAGACGATGAAAGCGGTCGTCAGCATGGACGCGCCATAACCCACCGCCAGGGCAAGCTTTTGCAAGCTCGTCGAGCGGAGCGTTTTCAGGCTGCGCACGAACATGTGCAACCATCGCCGTCTTGCCGATGCGTCCTTCAAGGCTATCGCTTTCGTCCACAATAGAGTGACATTTGCGCACTACTGTGTCCGAATATCAACAGCAATGTTGCAAATATCACAATTATTTAATGCTGAAATTCACGCAGCCATCAGGGCCCGAACCGCCGTTTCAATGGCGCCGGCATCCTCCATGCGACACAGGCGCGCCTTGTCCTGACGGCGGACCAGCGGGTCGGGATCGTGTGTCGAAGCTTCGACATAGGCGCCCAGGTGCTTCTTGAACATGCGCAGGCCCAAGCTATCGCCATAAAAAGCCATGGACGCCTGCATGTGCTCAACCAGCAGGTCCGCCCTTTCGCTCAAAGCCATAGTCGGCAGGGCCTCATCATTACTCAGCGCCTGGTTCAGATCGCGCGCGAGCCAGGGCCGTCCATAAATACCGCGCCCGATCATAACGCCATCCGCACCGGATTGCGCCAGCGCCGATCTTGCGCTCGCCAGATCGATAATATCGCCATTGACGATGACCGGGATGGCGACAGCCTGCTTCACCACGGCCACCGCTTGCCAGTTGGCCTCGCCCTTGTAGAACTGCTGGCGGGTGCGGCCATGAACTGTCAGGGCGGCAATGCCCAGTTTTTCCGCACGCACGGCCAGTTCGGCGGCATTGTGGTTGTCATCCCAGCCCAGGCGCATTTTTACCGTCACCGGCCTTGAGGTAGCCTGCAAGGCCGCCGTCATGATGCGTTCGGCCTGATCAAGATCGCGCATCAGGGCCGAGCCGCACAGCACGCCAGTGACTTCCTTTGCCGGGCAGCCGAAATTAAGATCGATGATATGCGCACCCGACTCTTCCGCCAGTTGGGCGCCGCGTGCGATATGCACCGGATCGCGGCCGACCAACTGAACTATTTTCAAACCGTCATGCTCCCCAAGCTGCGCCTTGCGCACAATATCGGGTCGGCCGCTCTCCAGATCCGCACAGGCCACCATTTCGGTCGCGGCATAGGGCGCGCCGAGCTTGTGCGCCATCTGGCGAAATGGCAGGTCAGACACGCCGGTCATGGGCGCGATCAGCACCCGCCCCGGCACACTCACATCGCCAATCTGAAGATTATTTGTGGTCATTGCGCTCCCATACACAGTTTCTGGCTGTTGCACCACTTCGGTTTCACGCTAAACAGGCCCCATGAACACGGACTCACGCCCCTTTCACGCCGTCATCGTCGCCGGTGGCTCTGGCAGCCGCTCCGGCGGCCGCAAACAATGGATGATCCTGGGCGGCCGCACCGTACTCGACTGGTCGATCGCCGCTTTCGAAGCCGCCGGTGCCGCGCAGATCGTCGTCGTCGTGCCTGCCGAGGATGTGACGCAAGCCCAGGCGGCCTATGGCGGGCGTGTGTGGATCGTGGCCGGCGGTGCCCAGCGCGCCGATTCAGTGGTCAATGGCCTGAAAGCCCTGGTGACTGATGGTGATGATATCGTCCTGGTTCATGACGCCGCGCGGCCGCTCCTGAAGCCGCATCATATCAATGCCTTGTTAGCCGAACTTAAGACGAAACCCGCGGCGATCCTGGCCCTGCCAGTGACGGATTCACTAAAACGTGGCGATCATAATCGCATCGTCGAGGCCCCGGCGCGTGACAATCTGTGGCGCGCGCAGACTCCCCAGGCTTTCCGTCTCAACGATATTATTCGCGCCTATGAACGCTGGCCCGCCGACCAGGTGCCGACGGACGAAGCCATGGTCGCGGCGCATTCCGGCATCAATGTCACGCTTGTGGAAGGTGATATGGCACTGCATAAGCTGACCTACCCTGCTGATTTTGCGCTTCTGGAAGCGTTAATAATGGCCGATAAGCCTCAGGAAAAAATTATGAAACAAATCAGAATTGGCCAGGGCTTCGATGCCCATCGCTGGGGCGAAGGCCAAAGCGTCTGGCTGTGCGGGGTGGAGATAGTGCACAACCAGACCCTGATCGGCCATAGTGACGCCGATGCCGGACTTCATGCCCTGACGGACGCCCTGCTGGGCGCCGCCGGCCTGGGCGATATCGGCGATCACTTCCCACCTACCGATCCGCAATGGAAAGGCGCGTCCTCCGACCGCTTCCTCAAACATGCCGTCGACCTGATCAGGCAGCGCGGCGGCGAGATCGTCAATGTCGACGTGACACTCATCTGCGAACGCCCCAAAATCAAACCACACCGGGAAGCCATGCGCGCCCGGATCGCCGAAATTATCGGCGTCGACATCGATCGTGTCAGCGTTAAGGCAACGACGACCGAGCAGATGGGCTTTACCGGTCGCGGTGAGGGTCTGGCCGCGCAGGCGGTTTGCAGCATAGAAATCTGAGGCAATCCTCTGTCATTGCTGGACTTTTTCATCTCATCCCCTTCGCCTGAGCTTTTCAATAAAACCCGTTGAATTGTTACGGGTTTTATTGCGAAGAATTCTCACGACCCTTGGCTATTGAAAAGGCATTTTTCACCGAATATATGACGGGGGTTCGCGTTTTCCTCCCTTAGAGCGGAATGGATTTTGATGAAATCAAAACCCCCGCTCTAAACTTCGTTTTGTCGCGCAATTTTATCCGAAAAGTGGCGTCCACTTTTCGGATTGCCCTTAGCCACCAAGAGGTATTTCCATGACCTTCGAACTCCCCCCTCTGCCCTATCCCGCCGATGCGCTTGAGCCGCACATGTCGGCCAATACCTTCAGCTATCACCACGCCAAACACCACAAGGCTTATGTCGACAACCTTAACAAGCTGATCGAAGGCACCGAATTTGCCGGCCTGTCACTGGTCGAGATCGTCAAGGCGTCGGAAGGCAAGAACCCCGGCGTGTTCAACAATTCCGCCCAGGTCTGGAACCACACCTTCTTCTGGTCGTCGATGAAGCCAAATGGCGGCGGCGCCCCCAACGGCAAGATCGCCGAAAAGATCAACGCTGATTTCGGTTCGTTCGACGCCTTTGTCGAGCAGTTCAAGACCGCCGGCGCCACGCAGTTCGGTTCAGGCTGGGCCTGGCTGGTGCTCGGCACCGATGGCAAGCTCAAAGTGACCAAGACCGGCAATGCCGAAACCCCGTTCACCAAGGGCGACAAGCCGTTGCTGACGCTCGACGTCTGGGAACACGCCTACTATCTCGATTACCAGAATCTGCGTCCGAAGTTTATCGAGACCTTCCTGACCTCCCTGGTCAACTGGGATTTCGCCAATGCCAATCTCGATGCCCCGCTGCATCCAGGCGTCTGATTTCCGCTTGTAATTCAGGCATAAAAGGCGATCCTTGCGGGTCGCCTTTTTCTTTGGAAAACTTATGAATTCGACTGCCCTTGCCGCCCGCCTGATCGACCTGCTGAAAGCACAGAAAAAGACCGTCACCACGGTCGAAAGCTGCACCGGCGGGCTGATTGCCGGCGCTATCACCGCCATTTCGGGCTCCTCCGAGGTGTTCGAGACCGGCTTTGTTACCTATTCCAATGCCGCAAAGACCGCGCTGGTCGGTGTGCCTGAAGCGCTTTTTCCCCTACATGGCGCCGTCAGTGAAGAGGTGGCTTCCGCCATGGCCGAAGGCGCCTTGAAAACCGCCGGCGCCGATATCGCCCTCAGCGTCACCGGCATTGCCGGCCCCACGGGTGGCAGCGCCGAAAAGCCGGTCGGTATGGTTTGCTTTGGCTTGAGCCACGGCGGAAAAACACTGACCCGCACCCGGCAGTTCGGCAATATTGGCCGCGACGCCGTCCGCGCGGAAAGCGTAGCCTATGCCCTGAAGTGGGCAATTGATGAACTCAGCGTTTAGGTCCGTAAAGCTGCCTGGCTCGTGCCTCGAAAATCGCCAGCAACTTCGATACTGCCAGATTAAAATTCGCTTTAAAAACAGCGTCGAGGATCGGATTTCTGATGTCGATATCGAGATCGAAAGCCACCTTCGTCCCCAGAGCTGACGGCGTAAAGGTCCAGCGTCCCTGAAGCTTGCGGAAGGGGCCGCGAATCAGGTCGAAATCGACCAGCAGGGCTTCCGCCGCGCGGGTCACCCGCGTCGAAAAGCGCTCGGTCAGCAGCTTGAATCCCACCGTCACATCGGCATCAAAACGGACAATATCCGCATCGACGGTCCGGTTATTGGCGCGCAAAGACTTGATCCACGGAATGAACTCCGGATAGCGCTCAACATCGCCAACCATTTCCCACAGTTGCGCCGGCGCATAGGGCAGGTCGCGCTCCAGACGCAGTTTGGTCATGGACTATTTCTTGGCTGCACGTGCCGCACGCAGACGCTCAAAGTCCTCACCGGCGTGGTGCGAAGAGCGGGTCAGCGGCGAAGACGACACCATCAGGAAGCCCTTGGCGCGGGCGATGGCTTCATACGCCTTGAACTCGTCAGGCGTCACGAAGCGATCAATGGCGGCGTGCTTGCGCGTCGGCTGGAGATATTGACCGATGGTGATGAAATCGATGCCGGCCGAACGCATATCATCCATAACCTGCATGACCTCTTCGCGCGTTTCGCCCAGGCCGACCATGATGCCGGACTTGGTGAACTGCTGCGGATCACGTTCTTTCACGCGTTCCAGCAGGCGCAAGCTATGGAAATAGCGCGCGCCGGGACGGATCTTGAGATAGTTGCGCGGCACGGTTTCCAGGTTGTGATTGAACACATCCGGTTTTGCGTCGATGACGATCTCGGCCGCGCCCTCTTTACGCAGGAAGTCCGGCGTCAGGATCTCGATGGTTGTCTTGGGCGATTGCGCACGAATCTGGCGGATCACCTCGGCGAAATGTTCGGCGCCGCCGTCCTTGAGGTCGTCACGGTCCACGCTGGTGATAACGACATGCGACAGCTTCATCAGCGCGACCGTCTCGCCCACACGGCGCGGCTCATCCGCATCCAGCGGCTGCGGCAGGCCGGTCTTGACGTTGCAGAAGGCGCAGGCGCGCGTACAGGTATCGCCCATGATCATGATGGTGGCGTGGTTCTTCGACCAGCACTCACCAATATTCGGGCAGGCGGCCTCTTCGCAGACCGTCACCAGCTTGGCATCGCGCACAATGCCGCGGGTCTCGTTATAGCCGGCGGAGCCCGGCGCTTTCACGCGTAGCCAGTCGGGTTTTTTCAGGATCGGCGAATCCGGCTTGTTCTGCTTTTCCGGGTGACGCAATTCACGCGGGCCGGCTTCAACACGATTTATCAGAGTGACCATGAGACTCAACGGGGATGCAGGGCACAGTTCGCCTCGCCCTAATTGGTCTTTTCACGTCATAATATCAAGTCAATTCCTGCTAATAGTGCGTTGCAAATGTCATAGCCGGTTCACGGAATCTCCCGTATAGATTGGGGAATGGGTGCGTTTCCTTGTCGAAAATCCGTGATATTGGCGCTGGCCCTCGGCGCCCTCATTGGCATGGCCGGCTGTTCAAAGTTCGGCGACCGGGACAGGCAGCCGGGTCATGCCTTTCTCGACAGCCAGATACCCGCTGGCCTCTCCCCGCAATACTACCCGCCGGAGGGCTTTGTATGGGGCGGTTATCGTGCCGGCTCCCTGCCGGAAGCGCGCTACGGCGTGGCGTCGCCGCCGATAAATCCCAGGGCACAGGTGCTGATCCTGGCCGATGCCGATTACCCGGCGGAGGTCTATTTCGAACTGATGCGGCAATGGCTCGACGCGGGTTATGGCGTCTGGCTGCTGGAAGCCCCTGGACAAGGCGGTTCAGGCCGGTATCTTTTGCAAAATCAGAGTGTTTTCATCAAAAGTTATCATGACGGCCAGCTTGTGGCGCGTGATTTCATCCGCGACATCATCAAGCCGTCTCCCGATAAGCCCGTATTCGTTATCGGCACCGGTTACAGCGCCATAACCGCCCTGTCGCTATCCACTGTAATGAAGGACGATAACCTGAAAGGCTTTATCGGCTACGATCCCTATCTCGGCGGTCCCATCGCCAGGGGTGAAACCTGGCACCGTGATGCCGTCCAATCCGGCTATTGGGGCACCATCGCGCAAAGCTGGCAAATGTCCAATCCCGACCTGCGGATGCGCCAGAAAAGCGATGGCTGGCAGAAGCAGATGCAGAAGGCGTATGCAGCTCTGAACGGTTTGCACCTGCCTCTCACCTCTCTCAAGAATGGCGCACAAGTCCTTATTATAGAACCAAAAACCGGTACTACCAGCCGAGCGAATACGGCCAGTGCCCTGTGCGCCTGCCTGTCTCGCTGCGCCCTTCAAGCCGGTGGCAATCCGGAAACCCTCGGGGCTGACGTAGATACCTTCATTCAGGCGCAACTGCCCGCCATTCACTGATCTGGATCAAGATCGGGATATTTCGCCAGCAGGGCGCGAGTCACCCCATTGGTCCAGCCGAAGCCGTCCTGCAAGGGATATTCTCCACCGCCGCCCGGCCGGCGCGCCTCGATGTCGTACTTTTCCAACATCTTGCCGGTATCACGATAGGTGAGATTGACCGTGCGGATAAAGCGCGAGGCCAGGTCGTGCGCCTGCTTGTCATAGCCATAATCGCTCAGCCCCTTGACGGCGATCCATTGCAGCGGCGCCCAGCCGTTCGGACTATCCCATTGCTGGCCGGTCGGGTTTTGCGTCGTGCGTAGCCCGCCCTGCGCCGTCAATTGCAGGCGCGTCAGCCGGGCCGTTGCCCTGGCCTCCGTGTCGCTCGCCAATCCGACAAACAGCGGGTACAGCATGGCGGCGGAGACCGTAAATGTCGGCCCGCCGGTGCCGAGATCATAGTCGGCAAAGCGGTGATCACGCCACAGATAGCGCGTGATCGCTTTTTTTCGCGCTTTCGCCCAGTTGTCGTACTGTGTGGCGCAGACAATATCCGCCAGCTTGCGGCAGCGATCAGCTATGATCGTTTCCTGCTTCCATAGCAGACTGTTGAGATCGACCGGCACGATATCCGTGGTGCGGATGCTCGACAGGTCCATCGGTTCCTTCAGCCAGCGTGAACTGAAATCCCAGCCGCTTTCCGCCGCGGCGCGCAAGTCCCGATAGACCTCGGCGGCCGGGCGATCGCTTTTGGCCGAGGTGGCCACATCCTCGGCATAGGATTCCTCGCGCGGCGTGTCACGGTCGTCCCAGTAGCGATTGAGCTGGCTGCCGTCCGGCATCACCACCACGCGCTGGCAGGGCTTGTATTTGATGGCGCAATAGCTGCCCGCCATCCAGAAATCGTGTTCGCGGCGCAGCGCGGCCAGTTCACGCGATTGTTTGCCCGGATCAGCGCTCGGCTTGATCTCCAGCATCAGGGCGAAAACCGGCGGCTGCGACCGGCTGAGATAATAGCTTCGCGCCCCATTGGGAATATGACCGTAACGCTCGATCAGGCTTTCAAAGTCGGTCAGCATGGATTGCGCCAGGGCGTCCTGACCATCCGCGTAAAGACCCAGCATCGTGAAATAGCTGTCCCAATAATAGATTTCACGGAACCGCCCGCCGGGCACAACATAGGCTTCCGGCAGCGAAAGCGCCGATGAGCCGGCCTGCGCCTCCAGGGCCGGACGCGCCAGTTGTGGCCACAGGCTGGCGATGTGCGCCTTCAGGGTCAGGCGTTCGCCCGAAAGCGGCGGCGAAGCCGGTTCCGCCGGTGGATCGAAATTGGCCACAACAAACGCCGTCAGCGCTTCCCGCGTCTGAGGTGGATGCGCCTCATAATCCGCCATAATATCGGCGGCGGGCCGTCTGGCCGTCATGTCGACAAAGGTCTTGCCGTCCGGAAACAGCTTCTGCGTTTGAACCTGAACGAATAACGGCCCGTAAAGATCTGCGGGCGAAGGTGTCTGCGCAAAGGTCGAGGGCGCCGTAAAGGCCAGCAAAAGGGGCAGGAAATATCGGTGCATCGGTGTCCTCCGTTGCCGCTCCCCTGCCCGCATTAAAGACAAACCAGGACCGTCATGGCAACCCCTCGGCATCTACGAAGATTTTCGTTGACTCAATACGAAGACCTTCGTATATCTTGTTCATGACCCAATCAGATACCCCCGCCCGCAAACCGACCGAATCCGAACTGGAAATCCTCCGCGCCCTTTGGAGCAAAGGCTCCGCCACGGTGCGCGAAGTCTTCGAGGTGCTTTCTCTGGAGCGTGAAATCGGCTATACAACCGTCCTGAAAACCATGCAGATCATGCTCGACAAGGGCCTGGTGTCGCGCACCGAAGACGGCAAGGCGCACATCTACGCCGCCGCCATGCGCGAGGAAGACATGCAGGGCCAGTTGCTGAAAGACCTGAGTGACAAACTGTTTTCGGGCTCCCCCGCCCTTCTGGCCATGCACGCCCTCTCCCTGCAACCGGCCAGCGATGAAGAGATTCAACTGATCAAGGCGCTCATTGAGCGCAAAAGAGGTGCGTGATGAATCCCCATATGGAAGCGCTCGGCTTTACCCTGGTTCATTTCTGCTGGCAGGCTGCGCTTATCGCCGCCGCCTATAAGCTGACAGAGCTTTTTCGGCCAAACCTGAGGCCACAGGCCCGCTATACGCTCGGATTGGCGGCGCTGCTGGCCATGACCCTGGCCGCCCTGGCGACCTATATCTATGAGGAAATCCGGCTTTACCAACCCCTGCCTGCCGGCGTGGCATTTGCGTCCCCCCTGCTTGACAGCGCTAAGGTTCAGAGCCTGTCGAACTGGCTGCCCTGGCTTGATGCCTTTTGGTTGATGGGCGTCCTGGCCCTGACCTTCCGCATAGCCAGCCGCCTGTGGCAGGTTCATGGCCTGAAAAGGCACGCCCAGGCCGCGCCGATCGTAGTCCAGGACCGTTTCAGCGCCCTGCTCCGTCGCTTCGGCCTGACCGGCAAGGTGCAGGTCCGCCTGCACCCGGCGATCACCGGACCGTTCGTGGTCGGCGCCTTCCGTTCGGTGGTCTATTTGCCCCTGTCGGCTGTCAGCTCGCTGTCGCCGGCGCAGCTTGACGCTGTCCTGTCGCACGAACTGGAGCATATCCGCCGCGCCGACTATCTGTGGAACCTGGTCCAGAACCTGATCGAGACCCTGTTCTTCTATCACCCCGCCGTCTGGTGGATCGGCGCTCGGTTGCGTGAACAGCGCGAACTTTGCTGTGACGATGCCGCCATCCGCACCTGCGATGATCCGATTACCTATGCCACCGCCCTGCTCAACCTCGAAGAACAGCGCCGCGGTATGCCGGCCAACCTCGCCCCGACCCACCTCGCCATGGCCCTAAATGGCCAGGGGCGCCACGAACTGCTGTCGCGCATTTCCCGCATCCTGGGTGAAACACCAGACTCCCGCCTGAAAGTGCGTCCGGTTGCCTTTGTCCTGTTGCCGGTCATGCTCCTGACGCTGACGGCTTTTGCCGCCGCCCCGGTCACCGAGGCCGCGCACAAGATATGCCCGGAAAAGACGGCAAAGGTCACCGCCACCGCCAACCTGGCCTTGGCCAGCCTGCAGGAAGCCATCACCGGGCATCCGGCGCCGGAACCACAGGTCTCGACTACCGTCGCGCCGGCTGATGTCAGCGTTCCGGATGTCAAGCTCAACTGGTCTTCCCAGTCTGAGTCAGACGATATCGATCCTGACGCCATAGCCGCCCAGGTCCGTGCCGAAGTCATGAAGGCCAAGGCCGATATCGCCAATGCCAAAGACCTCGATATTGATCCGCAGGCCCTGGCGGCCCAGGCCCGCGCCGATGCCATGCAGGCCAAGGCGGACATGGAGCGCCAAGGCATTGCCCATGATATCGATCCGGAGGCCATTGCCGCGCAGGTCCTGGCCGAAACTCAGCACGCCAAGGCCGATGCAGCTCGTGTCGCCTTGCTGAACCTCGACCCCGACGCCATCGCTGCCCAGGCTCGCGCCGCCGCCGTGGCCGCCAAGGCTCAAATGGCCGCGCAAAAAGCCGCCAGCAAGGCGGAATGGCCCCGTCAGAAAGCGGAAAACCAGAGACTGAAGGCTCCCAAGGCGCCGGTCGCACCGCTTCCGCCTGTATCACCTGTCCCGCCAGCGCCCATGATCGAATCGCCGGCCCCTCTGGCCGAACCGCCGGCGCCCCCTGAGCCGCCTGCCGCCCCCACCCTATCATCATGGCATATAATTTCGCCATCACAGTCACCTGCAAACAAAGCTTATAGGGTTTTGAAACCGACGATAACGGCTTATCCCATTGCGGTTCCAACGCCCGTCGTCGACACCACTTCAGCCCCGGTTATCGCACTGAATAAGCTGCCGAACGCTCGCCCGGCCGCCATTCCATCGCCCGATCCCAAGTCGGACGTCGTGGTAAATGTCCGAAGCCTCCAAAAGGTGAAGGTCGACACCACGCCCTGATAGGTTTCTTACCCGACAGCCCGTATCTTCCCCTTTGACCTGTTCAGTTTCCATCGGCTAGTATGGCGAACAGTGGCCATTCCGATCCGAGGAGAGGAATGGCGTGATAATCAGGGTCGCCGGACCTGCCGTGTTGGCGGCGGGCCGTGCCCCAGGGGAGCTTTCGTGCATGAAGCGCGCGTTTAAGGCCAGCGACACCCAAACCT
Organism: Asticcacaulis taihuensis; assembly: GCF_900100255.1. Classification (GTDB taxonomy): domain Bacteria; phylum Pseudomonadota; class Alphaproteobacteria; order Caulobacterales; family Caulobacteraceae; genus Asticcacaulis; species Asticcacaulis taihuensis. The sequence goes on from NZ_FMTS01000001.1 coordinate 262,438, forward strand.
CGCTGTTTGATGCCCTGATCGAGGCGCAGAACCGGTTCGGCGCCGGCAAGGTCATCATCGAGGACCAGGACCGCAAGCCGCTGACCTACGGCCTGTTCATTACCGGTGTTTTCGCTCTTTCACGCCTGTTGAAACGTTATCTGGGCAATGAAGACCGCATCGGCATGATGCTGCCGACCTCAACCGGTGGCGCCGTCTCCTTCTTTGCCCTTCATGCCCTCGGCAAGGTGCCGGTGATGATCAATTTCACCGCCGGTCAGGCCAATGTGAAGGCCGCCATCCAGACTGGACAGGTGAAGACCGTCTTATCCTCGCGCCGTTTCGTCGAAAATGCCAAGCTCGAAGACCTGATCGAGAGCATGAAGCCCTATGTGCGGGTCATCTATCTCGATGATATCCGCAAGGAGGTCTCGACGGTCGACAAGCTCTTCGCCGTCGCCGCCTCGAAGCTGCCGGGCCTGTTCGTCAAGAAGACGAAAGCCTCCGATATCGGCGTCATTCTGTTTACCTCCGGCAGTTTCGGCACACCGCGCGGCGTGGTCCTGACCCAGTCCAATCTGGTGTCCAATACCCGTCAGATCGAGGCCCATATAGAGCTGAAACCCGATTGGGTCGCCTTCAACCCCCTGCCGATCTTCCATTCCCTGGGCCTGACCGGCGGCGTGATCCTGCCCCTGCTGGCCGGCCTGCGCAGCTTTCAATACCCCTCGCCCCTGCATGTGAAGGTCATCCCCGAACTGCTGCGCGAATCGAAGGCATCCCTGCTGTTCTCGACCGATACCTTCGTCAACCAATATGCCCGGTCCGGCGAGCCGGAAGACTTCAAATCGCTGGAATTCATCGTCTGCGGCGCCGAGAAGGTGCGTGACGAAACCCACAATCTTTTCAAGACCCAGTTCGGCGGCATCCCCATCCTGGAAGGCTATGGCGTGACCGAATGCTCGCCGGTCGTGGCCGTCAATTTCCCCGACAACAACCATTACGGCACGGTCGGCGTCATGCTGCCCGAAATGGAGGCGCGCCTGGAGCCGGTCGAAGGGATTACCGGCGGTGGCCGCCTGTGGGTCAAAGGACCGAACATCATGGGCGGCTATATCAACATCGATCGCCCGGATGTGATCGAGGCGCCGAAGGACGGCTGGCACGATACCGGCGACATCGTCAATATCGACAGTGAAGGCTTCGTCACCATCCTCGGCCGCGCCAAACGCTTTGCCAAGATCGCCGGCGAGATGGTCTCGCTCACCGCTGTCGAGCGCATCGCCGAGGAGGTCTGGCCGGATAACCGCCACGCCGTGGTCGCCGTATCGGACGACAAGAAGGGCGAACGCCTGATCCTGATCACCGACAAGGGCGATGCTGACGTATCCCGCCTGACGAACTGGGCAAAGGAAAACGGCACGCCGGTCCTGGCCATTCCGAAAAAGATACTCAGGATCGAAACCGTGCCCGTGCTGGGTTCCGGCAAGACGGACTATGTGACCCTGCAAAAAATGGCCGAACTGGCGGCCTGATGTCGCATTGACAGCGGCAGCGCTTCATCTTATGGCGCAAATATGGCCCTGACCTTTTCCACAGGCAAGACGACACGCGATTCAGAAATTCGCTTCTGGACGCTGCTTGCCGTGGTCATGGCCCTGCTCACGCAGGTCCTGTTCCCGCCGCAGGTTATGGCCATGCCATCGGCGCATGGTGTGCAGATGGTGCTGTGTACGTCCGGCATGGATAGCCAGCCGATCGTTGACAAGGTGGTCGTTAAATCACCTGCCAAGAAGCCCGGGCTGGCCGGCCTGAAATGTGCGCAATGCGTACTGGCCTCCATTACGGCCATCACCACGCCGCCGCCTGTCTTCCAGCCGGCCGTCTACACCATATCCCACGCCGACTTCGCGCCTTCCAGCCGCCGCAGCCCCATCAAGGCCCGCGCCCCGCCTCGTCCACATTCCTGCGGCCCGCCGTCTCAAGCTTAAGCAGTCTCATCACGCACTGGGTCAACCGGGTGCGTCCTTATGCTTGCCTGAAACGGATAAATTCAAATGAAAACAAAATATTGTACAGCGCTCCTGACAGCGCTGATGAGCTGCGGGTCAATTCTGCCCCTGATCGCTCACGCCGAGACAGATGTGAGTGATGGTCCTAAGGAGGTCATCGTCGTTGGCCAGAAGAACGCCCCGATCACCGTCGTACCGCGCGGCCTGTCAGTCTCGCTCGGTCACGAACAGTTCGACGCCATCAACGCCATCAATGTCGAAGATCTGATGAAATACGCGCCGAACTTCTTCGTGCGCAAACGCTTTGTTGGCGATGACAATGCCGTGGTCGCCCTGCGCGGCGCCAATACGGTCCAGAGCGCCCGAACCCTCGTTCTCGTCGATGGCTATGTCGTCTCCAACTTCCTCGGCAACCGCTATGACTATCCGCCGAAATGGAATGTGGTCGGGCCTGCCGAAATTCGTCAGTTCGATATCGTCTATGGCCCCTATTCGGCGCGTTACGGCGGCAATTCGATGGGCGGCGTGGTCTCGATCACCACGGAAACTCCAAAGAAGAATGACATTTACGGCTCCGTGCAGGCATTCACCATGCCGTTCAGGGAATATGGTTTCGACCAGACCTTCAGCGGCTATTCGGTTGAAGGCGGGCTGGACTATAAGGCGAAAAACAGCGGCTGGTCGGCGCGCGCCTCGTTCCGTCATTTCGAGAATACCGGCCAGTCCATGACCTATAACCTGCTGGCCAAATCAACGGCGGCCGGCACCTATACCCCCGTGACTGGCGCCTATGCCGATGATCGCCTGGCCACGCCTGTCTTTGGCGCTGCCTCACCGGTGGATGTCACTCAGGATCAGGCGCGTCTGCGCGTCGGCTATGCCTGGGATAATGGCTGGAAGCTCGACGCCCTGGCCATGCTGTGGAAAACGCAGCAAAAACTACAAAATCCGGTCTCCTGGCTGGTCGATGCCAACGGCGATACCGTTCTGCCCACCGCCGCCGGCACCAAGGTCAGTTTCAATGGCGTCAACTATGTGGCCAAGGGCACCACATATTCCGGCATGGATCGCACTGAAGACCTGATGGGCCTGCGCCTCTCCGGTAACTGGAACGGCTGGGACGTATCGGCCAATCTATCGCATTACGATATCGGCAAGTGGGATGTCCGCACCTCGCTCGACATGGTCAGTCCCGCCGGCCAGCAGACGCTTTATGATCATCCCGGCTGGTGGACCTTCGACGGCACAATCGAGCAAAACTTCGGCCGTCACGATCTGGCTTTTGGCTTGACCACCAATCTCTACCAGACCGACGCCAGCACCTACAATACGACCCAATGGCGCACGGCCGCCGATCCGGTTTTTGCCTCGCGCACCCTGGGCAAGACGTCTATTGGCGGCATTTTTGCTGAAGATGCCATTGATTTGGGCCGCGCTGTCCTGACCCTCGGTGGTCGTTATGACGACTGGCGCGCTTTTGACGGTGGCATCAGCTCGGGCAGGCCGCTGCAATACTATCCCAAGCGCCATGCCAGCGCCTTTTCCCCCAAGGCCAGCCTACAGGGCGATATCGGTCCTTATGACCTGCAACTGAGCCTGGGCACAGCCACACGCTTCCCTACGGTCGGCGAACTCTTCCAGGGCAAGATCAATGCGGGCCAGACCACCATCGACCCCACCAGCTTCGATCCGAACCTCAAACCCGAGGTCTCACACGATATCAGCCTGATTGCCCGCCGGCACTTTGATCGCATTACCCTGACGGGCAGCCTGTTCAACCAGTCGATTGATGACGCCATCTTCAGCTATCAGGGTATCCTCGACGACGGCACGGTAGTCTCGCGTTACCAGAATATCGACCGTATGAACCAGTCTGGTGTCGAACTGATTTTCGAATCGCACGACCTGCTCATTGATGGCCTGACGATCGAAGCCAGCACCTCCTGGATGGATGCCCGCACCGAAAAGAATAGCACCGCCCCCGCTTCCGAAGGTGTCCAGTTCCCGCGCATTCCGAAGTGGCGCAGCAATGGCAATGTCCGCTACGCCCTGACGCCTAAGCTAAAACTCTCCGTCGGCTGGCGCTACGGCTCGCGGCCCAATTCCGACCTGTTCGGCCTGGTACGCGGCGATGCTTACGGTTACCAGACGGAATATTTTTTCCTTGATACCCGCCTGAGCTATGACCTGACAAAAACCACTCAGATCAGCTTCGGTATAGATAACGCTAATAACGATCAAGCCTATGTGTCGCATCCCCTGCCGCAACGCAGCTATATGCTGGAACTGAAATATCGGAACTAAGGCATGGAAAAAGCGAAACAAAATATTATTGACTATCGCATGTTCTGGCGCTGGCATTTCTATGCCGGGCTGGTGTGCATTCCGTTTGTCATCATCCTGTCGATCACCGGACCGATCTACCTGTTCAAGCCACAGATCGAGGCGGCGATCGATGCGAAGTACGATCACCTGCTGTTTGATGGCACGCCCCAATCGGCAGAAACCATGGTCAAAGCGGCGGTTGCAGCCGTGCCAGGTTCACGCTTCAAGGCGATCGAGGTGCGGCCGGATATCCATGATGCGGCGCGGGTCATTGTGCTGAAGAGCCATGATAAAATCCGTGTCTATGTCCACCCGAAAAGCCTGAAGATGTTGAAGCAAGTGCCTGAAAGTGCGCGCTTTATGGAGATCGTGAAGGATATTCACGGTGAACTGTTTGCCGGGCGCTTCGGGCAGGTGATTGTCGAACTGGCCGCCTCCTGGGCCATCGTCATGATCCTGACCGGGCTTTACCTGTGGTGGCCCAGAAATGCAAAAAGCGAAGCCAAAGGCGTCGCCGGCCTGCTCTATCCGCGTCTGAACATGGGCAAACGGATCTTCTGGCGCGATATCCACGCCGTTATCGGGATATACATCTCCGCTCTGGCGCTGTTTCTGCTCCTGACCGGCCTGCCCTGGACCTATGTCTGGGGCAATGCCTTCAAATCCGTGCGCGCCCTGGCCAATCCTGCGCCGGTCACACAAGCCTGGTCTCAGGGACGCGCCGATGAGAAAAGGGCCCTGAAGGCCGAAGGCACGGCTCCCGCCGATCTTGGTCGGCTGGATGCCCTGCTCGATACCGCCCGCGCGCTTAACCTGCCGGCACCGGTGACGCTCAGTGTTCCGGCGAAAGGTGCCAGCCTCTGGAAACTGGCCTCGGATACCGGCAACCGTCCGCAACGTGTGACCCTGATGATTGACCCTGCCATGTTGGAGGTCATTAGCAGCGAAGACTTTGCCGATAAGAAGCCGCTAGACCGGGCGGTCGGCTATGGCATCGCTGCCCACGAAGGTCAGTTGTTCGGTCCGCTCAACCAGGCGCTCGGCGTCCTCACGGCGCTCGGCCTGATGGCCCTGTGCGTCAGCGCCGTGGTCATGTGGTGGCAGCGGCGGCCGACTGACAGGCTTGGCGCGCCACAGCGTCTGCCCGATGAAAAGCTGGCGCCAGGCCTGGCCCTTATCATTATCGCATTAGGTATCTTCTTGCCGGTACTGGGGATCAGCCTGATCGTTGTTGGCTTGCTCGAATGGCTCATCCTGCGCCGCATACCCGCCGTGCGGGACTGGCTCGGCCTGAAAGCAGATCGGGCGTGGGATCTGTGACCCCACAAACCTTGCTTTATTCCAAAGAAAAACCCGGCCTTTTGGACCGGGTTTTTCTTTGGAATAGAGAAGACTAGGGGCCCAAGGAAACGTTCTTTGGCCCCAAACCCCATGAGTTTATAGATTGATCATCCGGCCATCGGCATCGAGCGACGCTTCGAGAATGGCTTCCGACATGGTCGGGTGCGGGAAGACGGTCCCCTGCAGGTCCTCTTCCGTCGCTTCCATGGTGATGGCCAGACAGAAGCCCTGCACCATTTCCGTGACATTGGCGCCGATCAGGTGGGCGCCCAGAAGCGCGCCGGTCTTCTTGTCGAAGATCACCTTGACGAAACCACCCGGTTCACCGGCGGCGATAGCCTTGCCGTTGGCCTTGAACGGGAAACGGCCGATCTTGACGTCCAGCCCCTTTTCCTTGGCGACCTGCTCGGTGATACCGACAGAAGCGACTTCCGGCGTGGCATACGTACAGCCGGGGATCGGCGGATTGAGATTGGAGAGCTTCTTGCCGGCCATATAGTCGGCGGCATGGACGGCTTCGTGGCTTGCCTTGTGGGCCAGCCAGGGCGGTCCGGCGCAGTCGCCGATGGCGTACAGGCCCTTGACGTTGGTCTTGCCGTGGCTGTCGTTCTTGATGTGACCGCGGTCCATCTCGACGCCCAGCTTTTCCAGGCCAAGGTTTTCGGTGTTGGCAACGATACCGACGGCGACGATGCAGCCTTCGGCTTCGAGTACTTCGGCTTTGCCGCCGACCTCGACCGAGACCTTTACGCCGGCACCGGACTTCTCGACCTTGGTCACCTTGGCGCCGATGCGGAACTTGAAGCCGCGCTTTTCAAAGGCCTTCTGGGCCTCGGCGGAAACTTCCTTGTCCTCGACCGGCAGGATGCGATCGAGCGCTTCGACCACTGTAACTTCCGCGCCCAACGATCTGTAAAAGCTGGCGAATTCGATACCGATAGCGCCGGAGCCGATGACGACCAGCGACTTCGGCATCCGATTGGGCGACAGGGCATTGCGATAGGTCCAGATGCGATCACCGTCCGAAACCGCACCGATAGCGGGGATTTCACGGGCGCGGGCGCCAACGGCCAGCATCACGTTCTTGGCTTCGACAACCTGCTCGCCGCCTTTGTTGAGCTTGACACGAACCTTCGGCGCATCCTTGCCCGGCTCCAGCGTGGCGAAGCCCTCGATCACGTCGATCTTGTTCTTCTTCATCAGGTAGCCTACGCCGCCATTGAGTTGCTTGGCCACCGCACGCGAGCGTTGGACAACCTTCTCGAAGTCGAAGCCGGGCTTTTCGCCGGTCAGGCCATAATCACCGAGGTGATTGATCTTGTCGAACACTTCCGCTGACTTCAGCAACGCCTTGGTGGGGATACAGCCCCAGTTCAGGCAGATGCCGCCCAGCAGTTCACGCTCGACGATGGCGACCTTCAGGCCGTTCTGCGAGGCACGGATCGCGCCTTCGTAACCGCCAGGTCCGGAGCCGATGACTACGAGATCATATGTCATTATTTTCAGCTCCTTACGCCAACATCTTGATAGGATCTTCGATCAGCGGCTTAAAGGCGCTGATGAATTTGGCGCCGATCGAGCCGTCAACCACGCGGTGATCGCAAGTCAGGGTGACCGACATGACGGTTGCCACGGCCAGTTGGCCGTTCTTGACAACCGGACGCTGTTCGCCGGCGCCGACCGACATGATGCAGCCTTGCGGCTCGTTCAGGATCGAGGTGAAGGTCTTGATACCGAACATGCCGAGGTTGGACACCGAGAAGGTGCCGCCCTGGAATTCTTCCGGTTTCAGCTTACGCTCACGCGCGCGTTGCGCCAGATCCTTCATTTCCCTCGATATCTGTGCCAGCGATTTGGTTTCGGCTTTGCGCACGATCGGGGTAATCAGACCGCCGTCGATCGCCACAGCCACGGCCACGTCGGCGTTATGGTGCAGGGCGATGCCTTCCGGTGTATAGCTGGCATTGGCTTCAGGCACTTGTTTAAGCGCCAAGGCTACTGCCTTGATAATCATGTCGTTTACCGAGACCTTCACGCCCTGCGATTCCAGCGCCGTATTGATTTTGGTACGGGCCGCCAGCAGGTTGTCGAGTTCGATATCGACGGTCAGCGGGAAGTGCGGGATGTCGCGGAACGACTCGGTCATGCGGCGGGCAATGACCTTGCGCATGTTGTCGAGCGGCACGAGGTCGTAGGAACCAGCCAGAATGCCCAGTTGCTCCAGCGATTGCACCTTGCGCGGTTCGGCCGCTGAGGTCGATGCCGCAGTAGGCGCGGCCTTGCCGGTGCCCGAAGCCAAAGCGGCTTCGATGTCGCGTTTGATCACGCGGCCATGCGGACCGGAACCGGCGATGACCTTCAGGTCGAGCTTGTTGATCTCGGCCAGGCGGCGGGCCAGCGGCGATGCGGCAACGCGGGCGCCAGAAGCGACCGGGGCCGGCGCGGCAGCAGTCTTGGGCGCCTCGGCTTTCGGGGCTTCGGCAGCCGCTGGTGCGGCTTTCGGCGCAGGCGCGGCGGCATCGCCTGACAGGCGAGCGATCGGGGTATTGACCTTCACGCCTTCGGTGCCGGCCTCGACAAGGATGGCTTCGATCGTGCCTTCATCGACGGCTTCGACTTCCATCGTCGCCTTGTCGGTTTCGATTTCCGCGATCACGTCGCCGGCGGAGACGGTGTCCCCCACCTTGACGTGCCACTTGGCCAGGATGCCCTCTTCCATCGTAGGCGAAAGGGCTGGCATCAGAATATCAGTCATCTGCGTTTCCCTTACTTGTACGAGACTTGTTTGACGGCGGCGATGATCTTCTCAACGCTGGGCACGGTCATGGCTTCGAGGTTGGCGGCGTAAGGCATCGGCACGTCTTCCTGGTGGACACGGGCCGGCGGGGCATCGAGATCGTCGAACGCCTCGGTTGTGACGCGAGCGGCCACTTCGGCGCCGATGCCGCAAGGGCCCCAGCCCTCTTCAACGGTGACCAAGCGGTTGGTCTTGCGGACCGAAGCAACGACGGTATCGGTATCGAGCGGACGCAGGGTGCGCAGGTTGACGACTTCGGCATCGATGCCCTCGGCGGCCAGTTGCTCGGCTGCTTTCAGGGCGAAACCGACCATGCGCGAGTGCGCGACGATGGTGACGTCCTTGCCTTCCTTCTGGATCTTGGCCTTGCCGATCGGCAGGACGAAGTCCTCGATTTCCGGAATGTCGAACTCGTTGCCGTACATCATTTCATGTTCAAGGAAGACGACCGGGTTCGGATCACGGATGGCGGCCTTGAGCAGGCCCTTGGCATCGGCGGCGTCATACGGCGCGATGACCTTCAGACCTGGCACATTGGCGTACCACGACGAATAGTCATGGCTGTGCTGGGCGGCGACGCGCGAGGCGGCGCCGTTCGGACCGCGGAAAACGATCGACGACTTGATCTGACCGCCCGACATATAGAGCGTCTTGGCCGAGGAATTGATAATGTGGTCAATGGCTTGCATGGCGAAGTTAAACGTCATGAACTCGATGATCGGCTTGAGACCGGCCATCGCGGCGCCCGAACCAATACCAGCAAAGCCCATTTCGGTGATCGGGGTATCGATGACGCGGCGATCGCCGAACTCTTCCAGCAGGTTGCGGGACACCTTGTAGGCGCCTTGATACTGGGCCACTTCCTCGCCCATCAGGAAAACCTTGTCGTCGCGGCGCATTTCCTCGGCGATGGCGTCGCGCAGGGCGTCACGGACGGTGATCTTGACGGTCGGCGTGCCTTCGGGCCAGTCTGGCTGAGAAATGGCGGGCAGCGATTCCACCGGCGCGGCGGCAGGCTTGGCAGTGGCCGGAACCGGAGCAGCGGCTTCAGCCTTGGCTTCGGGGGCTGCGGCCGCAGGCGCCGGCGCGGAAGCGCCACCTTCGAGGCGGGCGATCGGCGTATTGACCTTTACGCCTTCGGTGCCGGCATCGACCAGCAAGGCTTCGATCTTGCCTTCGTCAACGGCTTCGACTTCCATCGTCGCCTTGTCGGTTTCGATTTCGGCGATCACATCGCCGGCGGATACAGTGTCGCCAACCTTGACGAGCCACTTGGCGAGCGTGCCCTCTTCCATGGTTGGAGAGAGCGCGGGCATGAGAATATCAGTCATCTGGGGTTATGCCTCGAGGTAAACGTCGGTGTACAGTTCGGACGGATCGGGTTCCGGGCTCGTCTGGGCGAAATCGACCGCTTCCAGCACGATGGCCTTCACTTGATTGTCGATCGTCTTGATTTCGTCCTCGGCCACGCCGGCCTGTTGCAGCATGGTCTTGATGTGGTCGATCGGGTCGCGGGTCGCCTTGACCTCATCGACCTCGTCCTTGGAGCGGTACTTGGCCGGATCGGACATTGAGTGACCGCGGTAACGGTAGGTCTTCATTTCGAGGATATACGGTCCCTTGCCGGAGCGGGCGTGCTCGGCGGCGCGTTCGGCGGCGTCCTTAACTGCAAACACATCCATGCCGTCGACCGTCTCACCAGGAATGCCGAAAGAGGCGCCACGCTGCGACAGGTTGACCGTGGCGGAGGCGCGGGCCAGCGAGGTGCCCATGGCGTATTCGTTGTTCTCGATCACATAGACGACCGGCAGCTTCCACAACTGGGCCATATTGAAGGACTCGTAAACCTGGCCCTGGTTGGCCGCGCCATCACCGAAATAGGTGAAGGAGACATTGCCGTTCTGACGGTAAAAATCTGCAAAGGCCAGGCCGGTACCGAGGGACACCTGGGCGCCGACAATGCCGTGGCCACCGAAGAAGCCGGCCTCGATATCGAACATGTGCATCGAACCGCCCTTGCCCTTGGAAGAGCCGCCGATACGGCCGGTCAGTTCGGCCATGACTTCCCTGGGGTCCATGCCGGCGGCCAGCATATGGCCGTGGTCGCGGTAACCGGTGATGACCTGGTCGCCCTTTTCAGCGGCGGCGTACATGCCGACGGCGACGGCTTCCTGACCGATATAGAGGTGGCAGAAGCCACCAATCAGGCCCATGCCGTAGAGCTGGCCGGCGCGCTCTTCAAAGCGGCGGATCAGGACCATTTCACGGTAGTATTTCAGCAGGTCGTCTTTGGAGACATTGCTCAGCTTCTTGCCACTTTCGGTCTTGCTGTCTTTCTGGGCGGCACGCGCCATGGACATCTCCCATAACAAAAACTACGGCCGTTTTATCTCCGGCCTTGAAACATAGCAGTCCTTTGCACCCGCGCGGAAAGCCGGCGCAAAGCAAATCAAAGGCACACCTCCTTTATGAGAAGCCTGCCTTCGCGTAAAGGGCTAAAGAAGGATCAGGAGTTAGCGTTCTGAACGATCGGGCCGCGGATAACGTAGGCTTTCGGCTCAGAAAGGCCCAGCAATACGCGGGCACGCTCTTCAAGTAAATCTTTTGACAGATTATCCGTGCGCAAGTATTTGGCGCGCGCTTCAAGATCAGCACGTTCCGTCTTAAGCTGCGCAAGCTGCTGTTCCTTGATCACCATTTCGCGGTTACGCGATTCCTGGGAAAAGAAACCCTTATCACCCGTCAGGTACTGAACGCATACATAGGTCAGCACGAGTGTGATTATAGCTGTGGGTAAATACGGCCTCAGACGAAAAAACACTACTCAAGCCCCTTCTGGACTGCGGCAATACGTAATGGCCTTTTTTGAGCCTTCGCGGTTAACATAGTGTTACGAAACATGTCGGGACACACAGAAGAATTTATCACTGATGTCTTTTGAAAAATCAGACTTATCACGGCGTTTTTATCTTTATTGTCAAAATGTGAGCACTTGAGTTTGCACGGGCCGATGTCGGTGACAGAATGCGCCGCCGGACACGTACGCAGGATATGCGAAAAAGGGTTAATGAAGGCTGAGCGTTACATGGTCGAGTTATGGGGTTTGGGGCCCGCGGCCCCAAGACTTACCTTACTTCAATAAAAATCCCTCGCCCCGAAAAGGGCGAGGGTTTTTATTGAAATCAAGACAGGTTTTGTGGGGTCACGGACCCCACGCCCCGAACCTTAACAGCGGATAACGCCCACACCGGCATAAACCGCTTCGTCATCCAGTTGCGACTCGATGCGCAGGAGCTGGTTGTACTTCGCGGTCCTGTCCGAACGGGCCAGTGAGCCAGTCTTGATCTGACCACAGTTCATCGCCACGGCCAGGTCGGCAATGGTTGAATCCTCGGTTTCGCCCGAACGGTGCGACATGACCGAGGTATAGCCGGCACGATGCGCCATATCGACGGCGTCCATGGTTTCCGACAGGGTGCCGATCTGGTTGACCTTTACCAGAATCGAGTTGGCCATGCCCTCGACAATACCGGTTTCCAGACGATCCGGATTGGTGACGAAGAGATCGTCGCCCACGAGCTGGATACGGTCGCCCAGGCGGTCGGTCAGTTCTCTCCAGCCTTCGTAGTCGTCTTCCGACATGCCGTCCTCGATCGAGCAGATCGGGAACTTATTGGCCAGGTTTTCGAGATAGTCGACCATCTCGACCGGCGTCAGGACCTTGCCCTCGCCTTCCAGATGATACTTGCCGTCCTTGAAGAACTCGGTCGAAGCGACGTCCAGTGCCAGCCAGAAGTCCGAACCGGCCTTGTAGCCCGCCTGTTCGCCGGCCTTCATGATGAAGGTCAGCGCATCTTCGGCCGAGGCCAGGTTGGGGGCGAAGCCGCCCTCGTCGCCGACGTTCGTATTATGGCCGGCAGCCTTCAGGCCCTTCTTCAGCGAATGGAAGATTTCCGCGCCCATGCGCAGGGCTTCCGAGAACGACTCAGCACCGGCCGGCACGATCATGAATTCCTGGATGTCGATGGGGTTGTCGGCATGGGCACCACCATTGATGATGTTCATCAGCGGCACCGGCAGGACGCGGGCGGCCAGGCCGCCGACATACTTGTAAAGCGGCAGGCCGGACGATTGCGCGGCAGCGCGCGCCACGGCCAGCGACACGCCGAGGATGGCGTTGGCGCCGAGGCGCGACTTGTTCGGCGTGCCGTCGAGATTGATCAAGGCCTGGTCGAGGCGGCGCTGGTCGAGCGCCTCAAAGCCGGCGATGGCTTCGAAGATTTCGCCGTTTACGGCATCAACCGCCTTGCGGACACCCTTGCCGCCATAGCGCTTGGCATCGCCATCACGCATTTCCACCGCCTCGTGGGCGCCGGTCGAGGCGCCGGAAGGTACGGCCGCGCGGCCGAACGAGCCGTCATCGAGGGTGACATCGACTTCGACAGTGGGGTTGCCACGGGAGTCGAGGATTTCGCGGGCGACGACGTCGATAATTTCGGGCATGGGGAATCCTGCTATGTGAAACGGTCTGAAAGCAGGGCTGCATTAGCAAGGCCGGGCTCCGATGACAAGCGCCGCTCATGCGCCATTGGGAAATTACGGCGCGACCCGATAGCCATCCGATGCCGAAACCCACTGCATGACCTGGTCCTGATCCGGCTTAGGCACGCCGTCGAGCGTCCCCTTGGCGACCAGATTGCCGCCGGAGGGGATATATGCGGTGCAGATTTCGTGGCCCACCACGGATGCCATGCCCGAGGCAATCCGTGCCAGCACCGGCTGGGCCTGATCCGTGGGCACATCCGTGCCGTTGACCATCAGGCGGGCCCCAGAGATATTTTCCTCGCGGATCGTGCCGCAGACGGCACCATTCCGGATCTCGACATTGGTGTTCATCTCCAGGATGGCCGGTGGACTCTTTGAGATCAACACGGTCGCCTTGTTGGTGAAGCTGCCGTCGGCATTGAGATGATAGGTCGCCATCGAAGAACAGGTCTTGGCCACCGCGTCAGGCGCATAACACTGCGCCATGCCCTTCCCGGCCGGCGCCAGCGGTCCGACATAGGCGTTTGCAGGGGAAAAGGCGGCGACCGCCAGTAAAGCCAGGAACATGTAATAGTGCCTCATTTCGAAATAACAGACTAGCGGGTCGTCCGCGCATCGCAATAAGACGGCCATGCGTGTTCATTTTATGACGCATACGGTAACGACCGAGCCACATTGATCCCTTACCGAGTTGGACTGACACTGCATCCGCGAGGAGATTGTCATGAAAATTGCCACCTTCAATGTCAACGGCATCAATGGCCGGCTGCCGGTTCTGCTACACTGGCTGGCGGAGCGCAAACCCGATGTGGTCTGCCTCCAGGAACTGAAGGCGCCGGATGAGCGCTTTCCGGCGAAAGCCCTGGAGGATGCCGGTTATGGCGCTGTCTGGCACGGTCAGAAAAGCTGGAACGGCGTGGCGATCCTGGCGCGCGGCATGAAATTGGTTGAAACGCAGCGCGGCCTGCCGGGCGATCCGGATGATACCCATAGCCGTTATATCGAGGCGGCGGTGGATGGCATCCTGATCGGCTGTCTCTACCTGCCCAACGGCAATCCGATCGATACGCCGAAGTTTCCCTACAAGCTGCGCTGGTTCGAGCGCCTGGCGCAACATGCCAAAGGTTTGCTGGAAAGCGGCGCGCCCGTGGTGCTGGCGGGCGATTATAACGTCATGCCGACCGATCTGGATGTCTACAAGCCCGAACGCTGGCAGAATGACGCCCTCTTCAAGCCGGAGGTCCGCCAGGCTTTCCATGCCCTGGTGGCGCAGGGCTGGACCGATGCCTTGCGGCAAATGCATCCCGGCGAGCGCATCTACACCTTCTGGGACTATTTCCGCAACGCCTTCGCCCGCGACGCCGGGCTGCGGATAGACCACCTGCTTTTAAGCCCTGCCCTCGCCCCGCGCCTCATCCGGGCCGAGGTCGACAGCTTCGTGCGCGGCTGGGAAAAGGCCAGTGACCACGCACCGGCGTGGATCGAGCTGGCGCCGGTGAAATGAAAAAACGCGGCTTCGTTTCCGGAGCCGCGTCTAATTTCTGCTTTTTATTTTGCCGCCGTCTTTTACCTGACGGCTGAAGCTAAACCCTAAGGCTTAGTCCTTCTTCGGCGTAATGACCTGACGGCCCTTGTACATGCCGGTCTTCAGGTCGACATGGTGCGGACGGCGCAGCTCGCCGGTGTCCTTGTCTTCGGTGTAGGCATTGGCGCCCAGCGCATCATGCGAACGACGCATATTGCGGCGCGAGGGCGAAACTTTACGCTTGGGAACGGCCATTTCCGTGTCTCTCTTAAGGTCAAGGGCCTGGACCGCAAAGCCATCAGGCACAAAATAAGGTTGCGACGCACAGTATGTGAGTCAGAAGGCGGGCCTTATGCCTCATGTTCGATATGGGATCAAGGGATAATCGCCCGGAAATGGCGATTTTCACCCCGAAAGACCATTCGCGCGACTGGCTTCGGCCAGCAGATCGGTCTCCGGCCTGCCCTTGCGCATCTCACTTTCAATCTGCAACCTGGCCTGATCAAGCCCGGCCTTGTCAAAGGATTTCGGCGAAACCAGCCGCCGCCCGTCCGTCAGGATGACAATCCAGCCGTGATGAATGCGGCTGTCCGTGCGCTCGTGGTCATAGCTTTCCGGCGTGAGTTCGCGGATATCTTCGGCTTTTATATAATGTGTCTTGCGCCATGAGGTCAGGCTCAGCAGACGGATACGAATCTGGCCATCGGCCACCCGCCATTCCCGATGTCGGCCGATACAGGCCCAAAGGATAATTCCGGCCGCCAATGGCAGGGCCACCATATTGATCAGGATAAATCCGAACGGCGGCAGCTTGCCCGCCTCAATCAAGGCCCAGTCATGATAATCACTGCTGATCGCCGCCGCGGCCAAGGCAATCCCGACCAAGATATAAAGAAAACGCGGCAACAACCCCAGTTCGTCCTTGAGCGTCATGACAGTCTCCCCTTGCCGCCACTATAACGGCAAATGGCAGACTTGTCAGGCTTACAGTTCGATCAGTCTTCTATCTGGGCCGATGCCTCGATTTCGACCAGCCATTCCGGATTGATCAGGGCGCTGGTGCCGATAAAGCTGGAGGCCGGACGGATCTCGCCGAACAGTTCGCCGTGGGCTTTAGCTGCGTCCTTCCACAGGCTCATATCGGTGAGGAAAATGCGCGTGCGGATGATGTCGGAAGCCTTGCCGCCGGCCGCTTCCACCGCCTTGATGATGATTTCCAGCGCCGCCTTGGTCTGCTCGTAGGCGTCCGTACCTGCCACCTTGCCGTCGCGGATCGGCGCGGTGCCGGACACTTCGATACGGTTACCCGAACGGACAGCACGGGAAAAGCCAATTTCAGGCTCGAACGGCGAACCGGAAGAGATAAGCTGGCGTGACATAGGCAATTCCTTATACGAGCCGGCTGCGCACCTTGGCGGCGGCGATAAAGCTTGAGAACAAAGGATGCGGCGCAAACGGCCGCGACTTCAGTTCCGGGTGATACTGCACACCGATAAACCACGGATGATCCGGACGCTCAACGATTTCCGGCAGCAGGCCATCCGGTGACATACCGCTGAATTGCAAACCGCAAGCTTCCAGGCGCTCGATATAGTCGCGGTTCACTTCGTAGCGGTGGCGATGGCGCTCGGAAACGTCCGTACCGCCATAGATTTCAGCCACTTGGCTGCCTTCCTTCAACTTCGCGTCGAAGGCGCCCAGTCGCATGGTGCCGCCCAGATTGCCACCTGCGGCGCGCTGGGTCAGTTCGTTCCCGTTCAGCCATTCGGTCATCAGGCCGACCACCGGCTCATTGGTGTGGCCAAATTCGGTGGATGAGGCGTCCTTGATACCGGCCAAATGGCGCGCCGTTTCCAGCACCGCCATCTGCATCCCGAAACAGATGCCGAAATAGGGCACATTGTTCTCGCGGGCAAAGCGTGCCGCTTCGATCTTGCCGAGCGCACCGCGTTCGCCGAAACCGCCCGGCACCAGAATGGCATGGACGTTTTCCAGCCGTTCTATGACCGCTTCCGGCGCGCCCTCAAAGGTTTCCGATTCGACCCAGTCGATCTTGACCCGGACATTGTTGGCCATGCCACCGTGGTAAAGCGCCTCGATCAGCGATTTGTACGCGTCCTTCAGCACCGTATACTTGCCGACGACAGCGATGGAGACCTCGCCATCGGGATACTGGTAACGCTGCGTTATATCCTTCCACAGGCCGAGATCAGGCGCGGCCGCATCATCCATGCCGAAGACGTTCAGCACTTCGGTATCAAGCCCCTGCTTATGGTAGTCGATCGGCACGGCATAGATGTTCTCTGAATCCATCGCCTGAATGACGGCTGTTTCGCGCACGTTACAGAAAAGGCCGATCTTGCGGCGTTCCTCGGCCGGAATTTCCTGTTCGCAACGACACAGCAGGATATCGGGCTGAATACCGATCGAGCGCAATTCCTTGACCGAGTGCTGGGTCGGCTTGGTCTTCATCTCGCCGGCCGTCTTGACGAACGGTAGCAGGGTCAGGTGGATGAAGCAGCACTGGCGGCGCGGCAGTTCCTGGCCCAACTGGCGGATCGCTTCAAAGAACGGCAACCCTTCGATATCACCCACCGTGCCGCCGATTTCGACGAGAATAAAGTCGGCGTCGCCCTGGTCGGAAACAACAAACTGCTTGATCTGGTCGGTCACGTGCGGAACGACCTGAACGGTGGCGCCGAGATAGTCGCCGCGGCGTTCCTTTTCGATGATGTTGGAGTAGATGCGGCCGGTCGTGATATTGTCGCTCTTGCGGGCGTTAACGCCGGTGAAGCGCTCATAGTGGCCGAGGTCGAGGTCGGTTTCGGCGCCATCATCGGTAACGAAGACTTCGCCGTGCTGATAAGGGCTCATCGTGCCCGGATCGACGTTCAGATAAGGGTCCAGCTTGCGCAGGCGGACCTTGTAGCCCCGCGCCTGGAGCAGCGCCCCCAGGGCCGCCGACGCCAGACCCTTGCCAAGCGAGGAAACCACCCCGCCAGTGATGAAAACGAAACGGGCCATATCAGATAGTTACCATAAAATCAGAGATAACCCACGGAGGTTGCCCCCCGTGGGTCGGAAACAGGTTTTGAAAATCGGAGGCTTGCGCCCCAGGTCAGTTTACTTCGAAGCCGAAGAGGTAGCGGCGCCGGAAGGCGTTGTCGCGGAAGAGGCTGCCGGTGCCTTGACGCTTGCCGAAGACGAGGACGCCCAGATGCTTTCCTTGGCCTTCTCGACCTGCTTGGCCGAAACCGAAGCCGAGGCCGAAGAACTGGTGGGCAGCTTGAGCGGTGCCGGCAGGACGGCGGGCTTGCTGTTCAGGGCCGGTGCGGCCGGCGCCGTCGAAGAGGCAGCGGGCGCAGCCCCCGCCAGAGGCAGATCGCTCAGGGACGGCGCGGCCGAGGCGCTGGTCTGGGCCGCCGGTGCCGCAGGTTGGTTAGAGGTATTTACCGTCAGGCCGCTGGTGTCGACCTTGTCGACCGCTGAGGTCTGGCGGGTCGAAAAATTGCCGACAATGGTCAGGCCGATGGAATTGGCGAAGAAGACAAAGGCCAGAATCGCCGTCGCCCGGGTGAGCAGGTTGCCGGCACCGCGTGCTGACATGAAGCCGCCACCGCCACCGCCGCCCATGCCAAGCGCGCCGCCTTCGGAACGCTGAATGAGAATCAGGCCCGCCATGCTGACGCTAACGATGATTTGGATGGTCAAAAGAATGGCAAACAGCATGTCAGGTCTTTATATTCTCGATCACGGATACGCACCCGGCACCGGAGGTCCGGCGCGGGAAGTTGCACGCCCTTAGCATCCCTTTGCGCGGATGGCTATAGGGCAGGCGGCGATAACACAGCCAAAATATGGCGGACGCGGACGATTACAAGTCCTGCCAAACATAAACAGCGTGTATAACATCAGACCGGGGCGGAATCGGCGGCAGCTATAATGGGCATGAAGTCTTCAGCGGTCAAAGACGCACCGCCGACCAGGGCGCCGCTGACCCCCTCCAGAGCCAATACCTGCCCCGCATTAGTTGCCTTGACCGAACCGCCATAAAGCAGGTGCGGCGCGACATGCGCGCCAAAACGCTGGTCAAGATAC
The DNA here is from genome assembly GCF_900100255.1 of Asticcacaulis taihuensis. GTDB lineage: Bacteria > Pseudomonadota > Alphaproteobacteria > Caulobacterales > Caulobacteraceae > Asticcacaulis > Asticcacaulis taihuensis. The sequence continues at coordinate 281,060 of NZ_FMTS01000001.1, forward strand.
CGGCGGATCAAGGCAAACGCCTCCAGTATCTGCGCGTCCGAGGCAATCAGACCGGTGCCGATGGCCCAGACCGGCTCATAGGACACCTGGAACTCCCGCCCCTTCAGCTCTTCCGGCAGGCTGTCGGCCAGTTGCCGTGACAAAACCGGTATGGTGAGCCCGCCCTGGCGCTGGTCGAGCGTCTCCCCGATGCAGATAATCGGCTCCAGTCCGGCCCGCAGCGCCGCCTGGACTTTCCGGGCCACCAGCGCGCAGGGTTCCAGATGGCCATGCCGGCGCTCGGAATGGCCGAGAATGACCATGGAGGCGCCGGCGTCCTTCAGCATGGCGGCGGAAATATCGCCGGTATAGGCGCCGGAATCGGCGTGGTGGCAATCCTGGCCGCCCAATATGATATCCGTTCCCTTCAGAATATCGGCCATGAGCGGCAAAAGGGTGGCGGGCGGAAAGAGGGCCACGCGCGCCGAGTGGCTCCGGCTTTGCGTGGCGATCACTTCGGCAACGGCAAGCGAGGCTTTCACCCCGTTCATTTTCCAGTTGCCCGCGATAAGATGTCGATGTGGCATTAACTCGTCTTATGCTGGTTTGTTTTTTTGTGGCCGCCTCACGGAAAACACCGTAGCCGCTTCTGGTGAGCGACTATACCGGTGACCAAAGACGAGGCGTGCGTAAAACATAGACTGCCAGCCGCCTGCAAGCCAAGCGAAACTTCAAGGCGGCAGCGCTAAGGTCTTTGGCAAAAAATCCTTGAAACGAATAAATTCCCTTTGTAACAGCCTTATTCGTGCCGTAAGACACAGCCACATATGGCGGCCCTGGGGCTGACCGCGACTTGCGCGCCCCTTTTCGGCCGCGTCCACAGGATAGATATAGCGATGATCACCCTCTTCCGAGAATTCACCAAGTCATGGGTTTTTAAAGGCTTGATGGTCCTGCTGGTCGCCTCCTTCGCCATTTTCGGCCTGCGTGATGTGTTCGGCAAGATGGGTGGCGATAAGGTCATCGAGGCCGGTGATCGTTCCGTTTCAGCCAATGAATTCAAGGCCAAGTTCGAACAGTACAAGCAAGGCTACTCCGAACAGAATCAGGGGCAAACCCTCAGCAATGACGAATTCGTCGAAAGCGGACAGCATCTCCAGATGCTGAACGAACTGGCTGACCAGACCGCCTTCGCCGCCTGGCTTGATTCGATCGGCGTGAAGCCCTCCGCCAAGATGATCGTCGCTGAAATCGCCAAGATCCCCGCCTTCTTCAACAGCGTGACCGGTCGCTTCGACAAGGACACCTATCGGATGATGCTGGCGCGCAACCAGATGACCGAGAAGCAACTCGAAGACGAGATCGCCGACCAGATCGCCAGCCAGCAGTATTTCACCGCCGCTGTCGCCGGCTTCAAGGCGCCACGTATCTACGCCGCCTCGCAGGCCGCCATGACCCTGCAAAACCGTGATGCCAGCATCTTCGTTGTCAACGAAAAGAACATCACGATGCCTGCCGCGCCGACCGACGCCGACATCACGGCCTTCTATAATTCGCGCCTTCAGCAATTGCAGATGCCGGAACTGCGCCAGGCTTCGGTTGTCCGTTTCGATCCGAATGACTACCTGAAATCGATCACCATTGATGAAGCCGCCGTCCGCAAGATGTACGACGACCGCCTGAAGACCCTGGTGACGCCGGAAACGCGTTCCTTTGTGCAGGTCACCACGCAGTCGGCCGGCGACGCCAACGCTATTTCCGACGCCATCAAAGGCGGCCAGACGCCGGAACAAGCCGCCAAGGCCCACAAGGGCCAGGTCATCACCTATGACCAGAAGCCCCAGACTGCCGTACCTGACGCCAAGATCGCTGCCGCCGCCTTCGGCCTGAAAACCGGCGAAGTGTCCGGCGCCATACAGGGCGAATTGGGCTATGCCGTCATCAGGATGGGCGATATCAAGACCGGCGCCACGCCTTCCTATGAAAGCGTCCACGCCAAACTGGCCCAGGACTATGTCAAGGAGCAGGCCGCCAACCGCGTCAACAAGGACTCAAACACCTTCTCCGACGCCATCCGCGCCGGCAAGGACTTCAACGCCACAGCAAAAGAACTGGGGCTGACCGTCGTCAAGCTCGAACCGATGACCGCGCAGGGGCAAACCAACAACCCGCAGGCCAACTACTCGAAATTCGCCCCGCTGGTAAAAGCCATCTATGACCTGCCCTCGGCCGGTTCGGCCTCGGACGTCGAGGAACTCGGCGAAGGCCAGTATTTCGCCGTCCGTCTCGACGCCGTGAAGCCCGCCGGCGCCCCGCCGCTGGAACAGATCAAGGGGGAACTGGCGCAGTACTGGATGGCCGAAAAGGTCGCCGGTCTCGTCCAGGCCAAGGCCGACGAAGCCCTGGCCCGCCTGAAGAAGGGCGAGTCCTTCGCCGCGGTCGCCGCCAGCCTAAATGCCCCGGTCAAGCCGCTCAATGGCCTGAACCGCGCCATGGTCCAGCAGTCCGGCCTGCCCCAGGCCCTGGCCGGCCGCATCTTCGGTGGTGAGGCGAACGAGAATTTCTCCGTGCCGCTCAACCAGGTCAATATCGCCGTCGGCCACATCGACGCCATTCACCAGGCCGATGCCCAGCAGGCCAACGCGATGTCGACCGCCATCCGCGGCCAGATGACGCAAAGCATTCAGCGCGATATCGCACTGACCACGCGCAACGATGCCCGCACGGTCGTCAAGACGCAGCTTTATCCGAACACCGCCGTCGTGGCGCTCGGCGTCACTCCGCCGGACCCCAAGACGATCAAGACCGAAAAGAAACTGAAGTGATCGGAGCGGCCGTGACTTTTGCCGCCAGCGAAGGCGCCTTTACCAAAGCCTATGAGGCCGGCAAGCCCTATATCGTTTGCCGCAAACTAATTGACGACCTGGAAACGCCGGTTTCGGCCTATCTCAAGCTATCGCGCAGCCGCCCCTACTCCTTCCTGTTTGAATCCGTCGAGGGCGGCGCCCTGTCAGGCCGCTATTCGATCATCACCCTGTCGCCCGATCTCGTCTGGCGCTGTTTCGGTGAAAAGGCCGAACGGGCCACCGGCGCCGATATCGCCAAAGCCATATATACGCCGGAAGAAAAGCCGACGCTGGAGTCTTTGCGCGCACTCGTCGCCGCCAATCGCATGGACATCCCCGAAGGTCTGCCGCCGATGGTTTCCGGCCTGTTCGGCGTCTTCGGCTATGACATGATCCGCCTGATGGAACCGCTTGGCGCCGCTAACCCGGACCCGCTGAACCTGCCGGACGCCTGCCTGGTCCGCCCGTCGGTGATCTGCGTCTTTGACAATGTGGCGCATGAAATCCTGCTGGCCAGCCCGGTCTGGCCGGATGACCGCAAGGCCCAGGACGCCTATAGCGCGGCCCTCGGTCGTCTTGATTCCGTCGAGGCCGATCTGCGCGTCCCGCTGGCTGCCCAGGCAACCGCCACCGACCATCACCAGGAACCGTTGATGTCGCCGACCTCGGCGCTCGATTACGGCCGCATGGTCGAGGCGTCCAAGACATATATCGCCGCCGGCGACATCTTCCAGGTCGTGCCGAGCCACCGTTTTGAGGCGCCATTCAACCTCGATCCGTTCTCGTTCTATCGTTCCTTACGCCGCCACAACCCCTCGCCCTATCTCTATTACCTGAATTTCGGCGACTTCCAGTTGGCCGGCTCCTCGCCGGAAATTCTGGTACGGGTGCGCGATGGCAAGCTGACCATCCGCCCGATCGCCGGCACCCGCCCGCGCGGCAAGACGCCGGAACAGGACAAGGCGCTGGAAGCCGAACTGCTGGCCGATCCGAAGGAACTCTCCGAACACCTGATGCTGCTCGATCTCGGCCGCAACGATGTCGGCCGCATCGCCAAGCCGGCCAGCGTGCGCGTCACCGAAAAGTTCGTCATCGAGCGCTACAGCCACGTCATGCACATCGTCTCCAATGTCGAGGGCGACGCGCCGGACGACATCGACGCGGTGGACGCTCTTCTGGCCGCCCTGCCCGCCGGCACGCTCTCCGGTGCGCCCAAGGTGCGCGCCATGGAGATCATCGACGAGCTGGAATCGGTCAAGCGCGGCGTCGTCTATGGCGGCGGCGTCGGTTATATCTCCAGCGGCGGCAGTGTCGATATCTGCATTGTCCTGCGCACAGCGCTCTTCAAGGACCGCATGATGTACGTCCAGGCCGGCGCCGGCGTCGTGGCCGACAGCGTACCCCAGACGGAATATGAGGAAACCTGCCACAAGGCCGGCGCGCTCATAAAGGCCGCCCAGGACGCCTGGCGCTATAATTATCAGCAGAACTGATCCCGAAAAAGTGTAAGGCACTTTTCGGGATTAATTGCGTGCAAAAAATTACCGCGCGGATTCGCTGCCGACCGGCACCGCCTCTTTCGGTGTGCCGGACAGCTCAAAATCGGCCTTGCCGGAGGGTATGGTAGGTTTGGCCACTGCGGCAGGCTTGCTGCTGGTGGGACTGAACGCCGGACTTTGGGTAAAGACGTAAGCCAGCAGGGTTGCGGCACCGATAAAGGCGCATCCGGCCAGCAAAGGCACGACACCTTGCAGGCGGTTACGGGCAGGCGACTGCAACAGATCCTGTGCAGCGTCCAGGCGCTCGTCAAGGCGTCCCTCTTTCTGCACCATCGCGGCAATGTCCCGAATCGTTTCCATGAGCGGAAGCTTAAGCATATTTACCACGCCACAAAAGACTTCTGACGTTTAGGCTTGGAAAGCCCTTCGCTTTTGCTTACATACGGCGGGAATATGGAGGGTGCCAATGATCCTGGTCATCGATAATTACGACAGCTTTACCTACAATCTCGTCCATTACCTCGCGGAACTGGGCGCGGAAACGCAGGTCTGGCGTAACGATGCCCTGAGCGTTCAGGATGCCCTGGCCCTGAAACCGCAAGCCATCCTCCTGTCTCCCGGCCCCTGCGCGCCTGACCAGGCCGGCATCTGCCTGCCGCTGCTGCGCGCCGCTCCGGAAGACATGCCGGTGCTCGGCGTCTGCCTCGGCCACCAGTCGATCGGCCAGGCCTATGGCGGCGACGTCATCCGCGCCAAGACCCTGATGCACGGCAAGACCAGCCTGATCCATCACAATAATACAGGCATTTTCAAAGACTTGCCCAATCCATTTACGGCAACGCGTTATCATTCGCTGGCGGTAAAGCGCGAGACCCTGCCTGCCGACCTGGAGGTCACTGCCTGGACCGAGGACGGTGAGATCATGGGTGTGCAGCACAAGACGCGCCCGATCCACGGCGTCCAGTTCCACCCGGAATCGATCGCCACCGAAGGTGGCCATCAGTTGCTGGCCAATTTCCTCAATCTGGCCGGCATCGAAAGCCAAAATCTCTATGTCTGACGCCTTCAAGCCCCTGCTGGCCAAACTCGCCGAAGGCCAAAATCTCAACGAAGACGACGCCGAGCAATTCTTTTCCGCCTGCCTGCGTGGCGAACCGACGCCGGCTCAGGTGGCCGCGGCCGTCACCGCCATCCGTATTCGCGGCGAGACGGTCGGTGAAATCGCCGCCTGCGCCCGCGCCATGCGCAAGGCCGCCATCCATCTGGAGCATCCGTATGATGTTATCGATGTCTGCGGCACCGGCGGCGACGGCCTGCACACACTGAATATCTCGACCGCCGTGGGATTCGTCGCGGCGGGCGGCGGGCTGAAAGTGGCCAAGCATGGCAACCGTGCCATTACCTCCAAGTCCGGCACCGCCGATGTGCTGGCGGCGCTGGGTGTCAATATCGACGCCACGCTGGAACAGCAGCGCCGTGCACTTGATGAGGCCGGCATCTGCTTCATGTTCGCGCAATCACATCATGGCGCCATGCGGCATGTCTCGCCGATCCGCCAGCAACTCGGCTTCCGCACCATCTTCAACCTGCTGGGGCCGCTCAGCAACCCGGCCGGCGCGAAGCGTCAGGTCGTTGGCGTCCCCTCACCGCGCTTTGTCGAGCCGATCGCCCAGGCCCTGGGCCAGTTGGGCGCCGTCAAGGCATGGTCGGTCCATGGTTCCGGCCTCGACGAACTGACCACCACGGGCGAAACCGATGTCGCCGAATGGCGCGATGGCTTCGTGCGTCTTTTCAAGATCACGCCGGAAGCCGTGGGCCTGCCCCGCGCAGCGCTCGCCGATATTACTGGCGGCGCGCCCGAACATAACGCCGCTGAACTGTCGGCTCTGCTGGACGGCAAGAAAAGTGCCTACCGCGATATCGTGATGCTCAACGCCGCCGCCGCTTTCCTGGTGGCCGATACGGTCGAGACCCTGCGCGAAGGCGTGGAAAAGGCCGCCGAAGTGATTGATAGCGGCAAAGCCCGCCGCGCACTTGATAGCTTGATCCAGATCACAGCGGCCGCGTACCCCTCATAACAGAAGTGTTTATGCCGCGTGATGACGCGGCGTGCTAGACAGGAACCACCTATGGCCGAAGGAGACGATATGCTGGATATTCTCGACAGGATCGCCACCTACAAGCGCGAAGATGTCGCCACGCGCCGCGTCAACACCACACTGGATGATCTCGAATCCCAGATCAAGGCCGTTGGCGCGCCTCGCGGCTTTGCCAAGGCCCTGGTCGCCAACAAGCAACCGAACGGTCTCTCCCTGATCGCCGAAATCAAGAAGGCCAGCCCGTCAAAGGGCCTGATCCGTGAGGATTTCGACCCCAACTTTCTGGCACAATGCTATGAAGCCGGCGGCGCCTCGTGCCTCTCAATCCTGACCGATAACCCCAGCTTTATGGGCCACGAATCACATTTCCAGTCGGCCCGTGCCGCTGTGTCCCTGCCCTGCATCCGCAAGGAATTCCTGGTCGATACCTGGCAGGTGACCGAATCGCGGGCCATCGGCGCCGATGCAATCCTCGTCATTATGGCGATGATCGATGATTCCCTCGCCGCCGACCTGATAGATACCGCCCATCATTACGGCATGGATGCGCTGGTCGAGGTCCACAATGCCGAGGAAATGACGCGCGCGCTTAAGCTGAACTCCAAGCTGATCGGCATAAACAACCGTAATCTCAGGGATTTCCATGTCGATCTGGCAGTCACCGAAGAACTGGCCCCGATGGTGTCGAAAGAGCATATCCTGGTGGCCGAAAGCGGTATCTTCACGCCGTTTGACGTCAAGCGCCTGGCCCGGACCGGCGCCACTGCCATGCTGGTCGGCGAAAGCCTTATGCGGCAGGGCGATGTGACGGCGGCGACAAAAAATCTCTTGTCGTTAGCTTGACATTAACAAGAACACATATAGAACATCAGGCATAGGTTCATGACTTGTTCCCGCAATACTGAGCGGGCCAAGCGATGCTTGAGGTTTTGCCATGCTGACGACCAAACAACGCGAACTCCTGATGTTCATTCATGAACGAATCAAGGAGACCGGCGTTTCGCCTTCCTTCGATGAGATGAAGGAAGCGCTCGATCTGGCATCCAAGTCAGGCATTCACCGCCTGATAACCGCCTTGGAAGAACGCGGTTTCATTCGTCGTCTGGCGCATCGGGCACGGGCGCTGGAAGTCATCAAGCTGCCGGATCAGGCCACCGCCTCAGCCCCGCCGCGTGGTCGCCAGGCTTTTGTGCCGCAGGTGGTGGAAGGCAGCAGACCCGCTCCTGAAGCCCCCAAAGCCGTCAATGACGACACACGCGAGCTGCCGCTGCTGGGCAAGATCGCCGCTGGCGTGCCAATCGAGGCCATGGGTCATGAACGCGACCGCCTGCATATTCCCGAATCCATGCTGGGCGCCGGCGAACATTATGTTCTTGAAATCGAAGGCGATTCCATGATCAATGCCGGCATTCTCAATGGCGACTATGTCGTCATCAAGAAAACCGACACGGCGCAATCTGGTGAGATCGTCGTGGCCCTGGTCGATGATGAAACCGCCACACTCAAGCGCCTGCGCAAGAAGGGGGCGTCGATTGCCCTTGAGGCCGCCAACCCCAATTACAAGACACAGATCTATAATGATGGCCAGGTCAAGGTTCAGGGCCGTCTCGTCGGGCTGATGCGCAAGTACCATTAGAAACCGCTGTCGCCTTCGGCCTCCGAAGGCCGCGACCAATAGCGATTGCCTCTGAGGGGCTGGGCGGCCTTGATCGCCCAGCCCCTTTCTGTACGCGTCAGTTCCAGGGCGCCCAGGGTGCGGAAATCACCGGCGCCGATATGATTGACGCTGCCGCATTCAATGGGCCAGCCACCGACTGGATTGCGCATGACTACCAGATCGCTGGCACGGCACAACTCAATGAGCCGCTCCGCTTTCGGCGGCCTGTTGCTGAACCAGAAGCCAATCCGGACCGGATTTTGCGGCAACGGCACACAGGCGTACCCCTTGCAGGCATAGTTTTCATCCCTAAAAGTGTCATCCATCGCTTTCAGGCCATAATGCTGCGTCCATTGCTCAAAACCATATTGCCGGACCCTGGAGCGCACCACATAGGCACTCTTTCCCACACGGATCGCAGCATTGCCACCTTCCGGATCGATCCACACATCCGGAGCCACGACTCGCGGCCACCACAGGATAGCCGTCGCCGCCAGCAGGCCGGCCCAGCGCGCCTTTCCACGCACCAGGCAAACCCACAGCAGGCCGATAAAGGCTATGCCCAGCACATAGGGCGGCGCGCTGGGCCAGTTGATCACAGCCTGCGGCAGGTCGGAAGTCAGGGCGGCGATGCGTTCGATCAGCCACAGGCCAAAACCCGCGACGCGCAAGGCTACGTACCCCAAGGGCGTGGCGCTGAAGACCGTCCCCAGCGCCAGGGCAGGCATGACCAGAAAAGCCGTCACCGGCGCCTCGAAGAGGTTGGACAACAGGCCATAGACCGAAAACCGGTTGAAATAGGCAATGGCAAAAGGCGTCGTCGCGGCCGTGGCGACCACCGAGGCCAGCAGGGACAGCCAGAGCCCACGAAACGCCGACTGGATCGCCTTCACCCACATCGGTACGCTGATCTCACCAACAGGGGGCTTGAGACCTTCCGCCAGGGCCAGCAGGGCCGCCGTGGCGCTGAAGGACATCTGGAAACCGGGCTGAATCACCGCTTCCGGCGTCAGACAAATGACCACGATCGCGGCGATCGCCAGCGCCCGCAGACTGAGGGCGCGCCTATCCAGCAGAATGGCGCCAAACGCCACGCAGGCAACCACCGCCGAGCGCACCGCCGGCGCCGGGGAGCCGGACAGGGCGAGATACAGCAGGATACAGATAATACTCAAACCCGCCGCCCATTTCTTGACCGGCACATGCAGGGCCAGCCACGGCACGCAGGCCATCAGCCCGCGTAAGGCGAAGAAGATAAAGCCGCCGACAATCGCCATATGGACGCCGGAAATCGACAAGATGTGCGCCAGTCCGGAATCGCGCATGTCCTGGATGAGGCTTTGCGGGATGAAGTTTTCATGTCCGGTGACCAGCGCCGCCGCGAAACCGCCAATGGCGCGACCGTTCTGCCAATCCGGTGCCGTGGTCTCAACCAGTCGCCCGGTAATCGCCCAGCGCAGGCGATTGAGCTTCATCACCAGGTCCAGCCGCCAGCCATGCGGCGGAGAGGAGATGATCCGCGGCACCCCCGGCACAAGCCCGACACCGCCGATGCCCTGATACCAGGCGCTGCGGGCGAAATCATAGCCATCCGGCATATTCGGCGGCGGCGGCGGATTGAGTATGGCGAAGGTCGATATGGCGTCTCCCGGCCTGATGCCTACCGCCTCCAGCGTGCCTGGCCGCAGTGAAACTCTCAGCCGCAAAGGCGTGTTTTCCGGACGTACGCCACGCATCGCAATGGGCGCCAGCAAAAGTCGTGACTGGTCCTCGCTCGGCGACACCACGTCGATCACATATGCCTGAAGCGTATAATTGCTCACTTCCGAGCTTAAAACCGGCGCTTTCACATGCTCGGTCCTCAGCTTGCAAACCACGGCGCCAAACGCGAAAGCCGTCAGGAGGATCAACACACTGACAAGGTGACCATTCGCGCCATACCGGCGCGCCATTGCCAGCGCGATCAGGCATATCACTGCCGGCAGCAGCACCCACCATAGGCCAGGCTCGAATGGCAGGTTGAGATAGATGGCCGCCCCCGCCCCCATGGCCACCGGCAGCCACAGGAACAGGCGTCCTGTTTGCAGGGCAATCACGGCCTCCGTCCGGTCTTTGAGGTAAAGAATCGCGGAATTCAAGCGGACAGATCTCTTAATGGCGACAAAGGGCTTGGGTTGCCGGCAAAGAGAGCTATAAGACGCTCACAAAATCGTCCCCCTGATGTACAAATGATCATGACCCAATCCAAACCGCAAGCTGTAGTGACACGTTTTGCCCCTTCGCCGACTGGCTACCTGCATATCGGCGGCGCGCGCACGGCCCTTTTCAATTGGCTGTACGCCAGACACACCGGCGGCAAGTTCCTGATCCGCATCGAGGATACCGACCGCGAGCGCTCGACCCGCGCGGCAGTGGACGCCATTTTCGAGGGCCTGGACTGGCTGGGCCTCAAGCCGGATGATACCGTCGTTTTCCAGCACGCGCGCGAAGGCCGCCACAAACAGGCGGTCGCCGAACTGGTGGCAAAAGGCCGCGCCTATGCCTGCTTCATGACGCAGGAAGAGACTGAAATCGCCCGTGAGGAAGCCCGTGAAGCCGGCCATGCCCTGCGTTCGCCGTGGCGCGACCGGACGCCCACGGATGCGGAACTCGAACAGCCGCACGTCATCCGCTTCAAGGGACCGCTGGCCGACACACTGGTGGTGCCCGACGCCGTGCAGGGCGATGTCACCTTTAATACGAAAGACATGGACGACCTGATCCTGCTGCGAACCGACGGCACCCCCACCTATAACCTCGCCGTTGTGGTCGATGATCATGACATGGGCATCACCCATGTCATTCGCGGCGATGATCACCTTAATAACGCCGCCCGCCAGAGCCTGATCTATATGGCGCTGGACTGGCCGGTGCCGACCTTCGCCCACATTCCCCTGATTCATGGCCCCGATGGCGCGAAGCTTTCCAAGCGCCACGGCGCGCAGGCGGTCGGCGATTACCAGGGTCTGGGTTACCTGCCTGAGGCCATGCGCAATTATCTGGCGCGGCTGGGCTGGTCGCATGGCGATGATGAAATCTTCGATGACGAACAGGCGATCGAGTGGTTTGATATTGCCGATATCAACCGCGCGCCGGCCCGGCTCGATTTCGCCAAGCTGGGCTCGGTCAATGCCCACTGGATTCGCGTCGCCGACGACCAGCGCCTGGTCGATCTCGTCGCCGCCGAGCTGGTCGCCACAGGCCACGCCGAAACACCCCAGACACGCGAGATTTTGTCCCGTACCATTCCCCTGGTAAAAGAACGCGCCCAAACCATCGTGCAATTGGCGGAAGCCGTTCACTTCGCTGTGGCGAAAGGACCGGTGCCTTTGGATGAAAAAACAAAAAAACTTCTGACTGAGGAAACAATATCACGGCTCAATCGTCTTCACGAAAATGTGTTGACCTGGAACGACTGGAACGCCGAATATATTGACGGACAATTGAAAAAATTCGTTGAAAATGAAGCTATTGGCTTTGGCAAGATCGGCCCTGTCCTGCGCGGCATTCTGTCGGCCGGCCACCCCGCGCCGGATATTTCAAAGCTTTTGGCCTCGATCGGGCGCGAAGAGACCCTTGTTCGCCTGACAGGGGGTCTTTTCATTTAGGATTACAGTTTGTAAAGCAGGCGCGACGCCGATTTAGGTGCGCCGCACACAGGACCGGCAAACGGTCTAAACCTTTTACCGAGGTAGCGTAATATGAGCCAGACTACTCCCGCCCAAATCAATTTCGAAGGCAAGGCCGTCGATCTGCCCGTGATGAAGGGCACGCTTGGCCCGGACGTCATCGACATCCGCAAGCTGTATGCCGAAACCGACGCCTTCACCTACGATCCGGGCTTCACTTCCACGGCTTCGTGCGAAAGCAAGATCACCTTCATCGATGGCGACAAGGGCGTATTGCTGCACCGCGGCTATCCGATCGGTCAACTGGCGGAAAAATCGTCATTCCTGGAAACCTGCTATCTGCTGCTGCATGGTGAATTGCCGACGGCCGCCGAATTCGAGCCTTTCGAGAATTCGATCACCCGCCACACCATGCTGCATGAGCAGTTCGACAAGTTCTTCTCCGGCTTCCGCCGCGACGCGCACCCGATGGCGATCATGACCGGCGCCGTCGGCGCCCTGTCGGCCTTCTATCACGACAGCCTGGATATCCACGATTTAAAGCAGCGCGAGATCTCGGCCCACCGCCTGATCGCCAAGATGCCGACCATCGCCGCCCGCGCCTACAAGTACAGCGTCGGCCAGCCGTTCGTGCATCCGCTCAACAAGCTCAGCTATTCGGAAAACTTCCTGCGCATGTGCTTCGCCGTTCCGGCCGAGGAATATGTGCCCAATCCGATCCTGACCAAGGCGATGGACCGCATCTTCATCCTCCACGCCGATCACGAGCAGAACGCCTCGACCTCGACCGTCCGCCTGGCCGGGTCTTCGGGCGCCAATCCGTTCGCCTGTATCGCCGCTGGCATTGCCTGCCTGTGGGGCCCGTCGCACGGGGGCGCCAACGAAGAGGCGCTCAACATGCTGAAGGAAATCGGCACGCCTGAGCGCATTCCGGAATTCATCGCCGGCGTCAAGGCCCGCAAGTACAAGCTGATGGGCTTCGGTCACCGCGTTTACAAGAACTACGATCCGCGCGCCACCGTCATGAAGCAGTCGGCCGATGAAGTGCTTGAAGCTGTCGGCGACAAGAACGATCCTCTGTTCCAGGTCGCCAAGGAACTGGAAAAGATCGCCCTGAATGATGAATTCTTCATCGAGCGCAAGCTGTATCCGAACGTCGATTTCTATTCCGGCATCACCCTGTCGGCCATGGGCTTCCCGACCACCATGTTCACCGTGCTGTTCGCCCTGGCGCGCACCGTGGGCTGGATCGCCCAGTGGAAGGAAATGATCGAGGATCCCGGTCAGAAGATCGGCCGTCCGCGCCAGCTTTACACTGGCGCCGGTCAACGCGATTATGTGTCGATTTCACAGCGTGGCTAACTAACGGGGCGTGGGGGCTGTGCTCCCACAAACCTTGTCTTATTCCAAATAAAAACCCGGTCTCTTGGACCGGGTTTTTATTTGGAAAGAGGAAGACTTGGGGGCCATAGGACCCAAACACCGTTAGTTAAGACCAAGGAACGCCAGCACCGCCCGCGCCGCCTTTTCCGCCGGCGGCTTCTGACCACGCCCCATAATATCAAGCGCGGCGAACTGTTCAGCTATCTGCTTGTCTCGTATAGCTTTATCGCCCAGCCGCTCATCTACAGCCTGAACCAGATTATCAACCGTTGCGTCGTTCTGGATAAACTCCGGCGCGATCCGTTTATCCGCCATGATATTGAACATGGTGACGTGCTTCAGCGTCGAGATGCGGCGGTAAATCCAGTAGGTCAGTGGCTCGACCCTGTAGGCGATCACCATCGGGCACCCGGCCAGGGCCAGTTCCGTCGAGACCGTGCCCGAGCAGGCCAGGGCCAGGGTGGCGGCTTTCATCGCCGAATGCTTGTCCGCCTCGCCATAGACCAGCAGCGGCTTGACCGGCCATTCCGATACACGGCGTTCGACCAGGTCACGGACCGTATCAGCCACCGGCATGACCAGCCTGAGATTTGGGTGCGCGGCACTCAAGCGGGCGATCGTCTCGGCAAAGAGCGGCGACAGGCGCTTAATTTCCGATGGCCGGCTGCCCAGCAAGACCAGCAACAACGGATCATCCCGCAAATCAATCCGCTTGCGAAATGCAATCGGGGCAGCGTCACTCAGGTCAATATTCAACGCCGGATTGCCAACCACAACGGTTTTCAGGCCCGCCGCCTCGAAAAACGGTGGGTCCATCGGATGCAAGGCAAGCAGCAAGTCCACCGATTGCGCCAGGGTTTTTGCCCGGCCAGGCCGCGCCGCCCAGACCTGCGGACCGACATATTTGATCAGCCTGACCTGCGGCATCACCTTGCGGATGGCATTGGCGACCCGCAGGGTAAAGCCCCAGGAATCGACCAGAATGACCACATCCGGCTTTTCGGCCTGCGCGTAAGCCACTGTTTCGCGGACACGTTTCATTACGCGTCCATAGGCTTTTACCGCCTCCAGCAGCCCCAGGATCGATAGCTCCGAAATATCGAACGGGCTGACGACGCCCTGCTCGGCCATGCGCGCGCCGCCGACGCCGAAGAAGGTCAAGCCGGCGTCCGGCGCCTGACGGCGCAGTTCAGCGATCAGGCCGGCACCCAGGGCGTCGCCGGACGCCTCGGCGGCCACCACCATGATACGCTTAGTGGTAATCGTGGCCATAAATGAAAACTCCCATCTCGGCAGCGCGGGCGTAGACGGCCGGTTTATTTACGATCAACAAGGCCTGGGCCTTAGCCACAATACCGCAGAGGCCAGCGGCAGCCGCGTCCTCGACCGTTTGCACGCCGATGGTCGGCATGTCCAGGCGCAAGTCCTGTATGGGCTTGGCCAGCTTGGCGAGCACTCCCTTGCGATTGGCAAGCGTCCCACGCAGAGCCGGGTTCAGCGTATGTATGCGGCCCAACAGGGCCTGGGTGCCTTCCTGCGCCTCGACGCCCAAAGTGATCCGCCCGGCCACCACGACCGCCTGGCCGATATCGAGCGCGCCGATGGCTGCCGCCACGCGCATGGCTTCCTGGGCATCCTCCATGGCTTCAGGTGATGGATCAGGCCCTGCTTGCAATCCGCAACCGATCAGCAGGTCCGGATTGGCCTCGTGGGCGCCCTCGATATGATAGCCCTGGCTGGCAATGACCTTGGCCACCTGGCGCAGCAGGGAATCGTCCCCGCCCCTGCCCGCCGATTGGATGCTTTGCAGGGCCTGGTCTTTCTGCATGGTGTCGAAGTCCGGGCGCTGGACGTAGCCGCACATGGTCACGGCCTTGCATTGCTCTGTGGCCAGAATCTCGAACAGCCGGGGGAAATCGCCCAGGCCTAGCGTGTGGCCGGGGTGGTCATTCAGTTCGGCATCGGAAAGGCCATCGATACGGATAACTGTATAGGGACGCCCGGTCTGTTTCAGATAGCGGGCGATTTCGACCGGCAAGGCGCCGCCGCCGGAGATCAGGGCAAGTTTGGTGTTGGGCATTGGCCTCTCATGTTACGGGGTTTGGGGCCTGTGGCCCCAAGCCTTTACTTTCTTTCTTCCCTTGCCCCCAATAGGGGGGCAAGGGAAGAAAGAATATAGAAGATTTGTGGGGTCACGGACCCCACGCCCCGTTACAGGACAGCGTCAATGATCCGACGGCAAACAGATCGGGCGCGTCGAATCTTCCCGGATAAACCGCACGATCTCCACTACCTGGTCAATATCGGAGAAGTTCTCCAGCACATCATCAAGGCGTTCCTGGAAGGTGCCTTCCTCGGCGAACATCATCCGGTAGGCCGTGCGCAGCGCCAAAATCAGCTCGCGCGAGAAGCCGCGACGTTTCAAACCAACCAGATTCAGTCCCTCAAGCCGCGCATGGTTACCCCAGACCGAGCCATATGGAATGACATCCTTTGTGACGATCGCCCCGCCGCCGATAAAGCTGTAGCGGCCGAGACGCGCAAACTGATGCACAGCGCACGAGCCGCCAAGAAAAACAAAATCACCGACCTGCACATGGCCGCCAATCGACGCCTGATTGGCCATGATGACATTATTTCCCAGGATGCAATCATGGGCGATCCCCGATCCGGCCATGAACATGCAGTCATTGCCGGCCACGGTTATGCCGCCGCCCTTTTCCGTGCCGGTGTGCATGATGACATGCTCACGCACCAGTACCCGATCACCCACAATCAGCTTCGTCGGTTCGCCCTTGTGCGCCAGATGCTGCGGCGCGCCGCCCAGGCAGGCAAACGGATGAATCATGCCGTCAGCGCCGATCTCGGTCACGCCGTCGATGACGACATGCGATTTCAATACGGTCCGGTCCCCGATCTTCACCTGCGGCCCAACAATGCAGTAGGGGCCGACCTGTACATCTGCACCTAGCTGCGCGCCGTCATGGATGATCGCGGTCGGATGTATCGTTACGCTCATTTCGGGCTCTCAACCACCATGGCGGCAAACTCGGCTTCGCAGACAATTTTATCGTTTACGTAGGCCTCGCCGCGGAATTTGAAGATATCACCGCGATGGCGCACGACCTCCACCGGCATACGCACCACGTCGCCCGGACGCACCGGACTGCGGAACTTTACACCATCCACCGACATAAAGAAGATGGTCTTGCCTTCAACATCTGCGTCCAAAGATTTCGACATCAGTACAGCGCCGGTCTGGCCCATGGCCTCGATCAGCAACACCCCAGGCATGACCGGGTTTTCCGGAAAATGACCGTTGAAGAACGGTTCGTTGAAGGTGACATTCTTGATGCCGACCATCGATTTGTTCTTCACCCAGTCTTCGCCGCGATCAATCAGCAGGAAGGGATAGCGATGCGGAATGCGCCTGAGGACTTCGGCGTAATCCACGCTGGCCTGAGTGTCAGTTGCCTCCGGCGCATCATCAGCGGTCGTGCTCATTAAAGTCTTACCCCTTGTCCTTCGTCATTGCGTTTTTTTCCAGCCAGACCATTTCGCGCAGGAATTGCCGCGATGGCCGGGCCGGAAATCCGGATACCATGGTGGCGGCCGGTACATCCTTGAATACACAGGCGCCGGCAGCGATCTTCGCGCCCGCGCCTATGGCTATATGGTCTATCACGCCGGCGCGGCCGCCGAACATGGCGCCGTCACCCACCTTTACCGATCCTGAAATGCCGGTATGGGCCGCCAGAATGCAGTTGCGTCCGATCTGGCAGTTGTGGCCGACCTGAACCATATTGTCGATCTTCGTCGCCTCGCCGATGACCGTATCGTCATAGGCGCCGCGATCAATACAGGTGCCGGAACCGACGCTGACATCGTCCTGCAGGATAACCCGCCCCAGTTGCGGCACATCAACCAGTCCCTTTGCGTCCCCGCTGACGCCAAACCCAGCTTCACCGATATGGCCGCCCGAAAGCACCTGAACCCGGTCGCCCAGCAGGGCACAATAGATCGTGCTGTGCGCCCCGATGCGGCAATCCCGACCGATACGGCAGCCGGGACCGATCACCGCATAGGCTTCAATCCGCGTACCGGCGCCGATTTCGACATCCTGGCCGATCACGACGCCAATGCCGATCGTGACGCCTACTTCCATCTTCACGCTTGGATGGATGGCGTCGGTGCCCTCATGCCGCCGCGGCCGATAAAGCTGGGTCGCCACACGCGCCCAGGCCGCCTGCGGACTGGCCGTCGCCAGAGCAATGCTGGCGGCCGGCACCTGATCGACGAAATCGTCGGTGACGAAAACAAATTCCGCCCCGGTCCGGTGAAGGTTCGTCAGATAGCGACGATCACTGAAAAAGGCGGCATGACCGATCCCTCCAAACGACAAAGGGGCGCAGGCTGTAATAAACCCGCTCCCCTTCTTTTCCGGCGCAGTCAGCCGGCTGGAGGTCAACGCCGCCACCTGATCCAGGTCTATTTTTGAACCGATATCAAAAAAACGCGGATCAGGCATGAACGGTGTTATCTCTTGGTTACTTCGTGGGGGCTGCTCCCGCCGCCGGCTGGTCAAGCTTGACGCGATCGAAAGCCGGCAGGGTCTCGCCCGAGGCATTCATCTTGGCAACAACGTCCGTGGTGATGTTCATCGCGGGGTTGGCATAGAGGAAGCTGGTTTGAGTCGCCGCACCATTCGTATTCGCAGTCATGTCATAATGCAACAGGGAGTCGGCCGAGAGAACCGTGGCGCAGCTCTTAGCGGTGACCACAGCGTTGATTTGCGGGATCATCTTCTGGAAGATGGCCTGCATCACTTCCTGCTGGGTATACTGCATTTCCTGGTTGCGCTGCTGCACCTTGGCCTGGAACTTCTGACGCTTCTCTTCCCAGGCCTGAGCCTTACCTTCCCAGGCGGTCTTGCCGGCCGGGGTGGCGGCGCTGGTCTTTTGCGAAGCGGCCAGGGCCTTGTATTCGTCCTCAATGGCCTTGCCCTCGGCGCCGAGTTCGGCATCGACCTGGCCCTTCAGTTGCACGAGGCGGTCAGAGGCGGACTTGCCCATGTTCGAGGTCGACATGGCGGTCTGCTCATCAAGGACGCACTGGCCGGGAACGGCAGCGCCGAAGGTCGGCGGCGTCGGGGCCGCAGGGGCTGCGGCCGGAGCGGCGGCCTGGGCCAGGACCTGAGTGCCGGCGCCAGCCATCAGGACGGCGGCGGAAGCGATAAGGAAGAGCGATGCTTTTTTCATAGTTTTGTTCATCTCTGGGTATTGGTTAGAATTGCGTGGATTGCGAGAAGCGGAAGGACTCGACCTTGTCATACGACTCTTTCGACAGAACCTGGCTCAGATCGAACTGGACCGGTCCCATCGGGGATTTCCAGCGGATGGTGATACCCGCCGAAGCCCTGAGAGACATATCATCGACGATATTGGTAAGCGGCTTACCAGTGGAGTCAATTTTTAGGCGATCGTCAACATTGCCGAGCGTACCTAAATCGAGAAATACAGCGGTTTTAAGGCCGTACTGATCAGGCAGGCCGTTGGGGATGCCCAGTTCGGTTGACAGGATACCGTAGGTCTGGCCGCCCAGCGCATAGCCGGTCGAGGTATCGCGCGGGCCCATGCCGGCATATTCGAAGCCGCGCATCGTATCGCCGCCCTTGAAGAAGCGGTCGTTGATGCGGATGGCGTCGCCACGCCACGGAATGATCGACCCGGCGGTGCCGGAGACATGCAGAACCATGTCCTTCTTGAAGCCGTGATACCAGTGGCCTTCCAGTTCCGAACTGACATATTTCACGTCGCCGCCCAGGCCGGCAAAATCCTGGCGCAAGGTGAACATCCAGCCACGCGTCGGCTGGATGTAGTCGTTGCGCAGGTCGAAGGCCAGCGAGTAACCGACACTGGAGGTCACGCCGGTGCCGCAGCTATAGAGAAGGCCGTTACAGGCGTCCGAAGAGGTATAGGTGATGTCGTCGCTGCGGTAGTTGTAGCGCAGGCGCAAAGACGAGAATCCATTCAGGCTGTAGCCCAGTCGCAGGCCGGCACCGTAGGAATCGGTCGAATAATCGACGCCGTTATAGTGGTAGGAGCTCTGGAACAGGTCGAAGCCCGCCGAAACGTCGCGGCCCATGAAGTGCGGCTCGGTGAACGAGAAGTCGATGGTCTTCTGGATCGAACCGGTCTGGACACGGGCGCGCACCTGCTGGCCGGTGCCGCGGAAGTTCTGCTGGGCGATCGAGATATCGAGGATGAATTTCTGGATCGACGAGAAGCCGGCGCCGAACGACAGTTCGCCGGTCGGCTGCTCCAGCACGGCCACTTCAATATTGGTCTTGCCCGGCACGGCTGACGGCTTTTCGGTGATCTTCACGCCGGTATCGTCCTGCTTGAAGAAGCCGAGGCCGCGCACATAGATCTTGGAGCGTTCCAGCAGCGCCTTGTTATAGGCGTCGCCTTCGGACACCAGCATCTGGCGGCGGATGACCTTGTCAAGCGTCTGGGTATTGCCGACGATATTGATCTTGTCGATATAGACGCGCGCGCCTTCATGGACATTGAAGACCAGGTTGACGTTATGCGTATTCGGATCGGCCTCTTCCGAAGGCCGGATATCGACGAAGGCGTAACCGGCCGCACCGGCGGCAAAGGTCAGGTCGTCGACGGCCTTTTCGACGCGGTCGCTTTCATAAAGCTGGCCCGGACGGATCGAAATGGCGTGCTGGAGGTTTTCCGCCTTCAGCTTGTCATTGTCGGTCTTGATGGTGATGCGGCCGAAATTGTACTTCTGGCCTTCATCGAGCGTGTAGGAAATGGCGAAGTCCTTGCGGTCCGGCGTCAGTTCGGCCACCGCCGAGATGACGCGGAAATCGTAATAGCCGCGATTGGTGTAGTACTTCCGCAACTGCTCGCGGTCATAATCCATCCGGTCGGGATCGTAATTGTCATTCGACGAGAAGAACTTCCACCACAGCGATTTCTGCGTGACCACAACCGACTTCAGGTCGTTATCCGAGAAAGCATGATTGCCGATGAAGTTGACGGTCGAAACGCCGGTCTTCGGGCCTTCATTGATCTCGAAGATCAGGTCGACGCGCTTTTGCGGCAGTTCGACGATCTTCGGCGTGACGGTGGCCGAGATACGGCCGCCCTTGCGGTAAAGCTCGATGATGCGCTGGACATCTTCCTGCACCTTGGCCTTGGTGAACACGCCGCGCGGACGGATCTGCACTTCATCGCGCAGCTTGTCCTTGGTCATGGCGTGGTTGCCCTCGAAGACCACCTGGTTGATGATCGGGCTTTCCACGACCGTCACGACCATTTCATTACCGTTCATGGCGATCTGGACATCGGAGAACAGGTCGGTGCGATAAAGCGTCTTGACGGCGGCGTCGATCAGTTGCGCATCGACGGTTACGCCCGGCTGGAACGGCAGGTAGGAAATGATGGTCTGCGAATCGATCCGCTCATTGCCGGCCACGACGATATGATCGACATAGGCGGTCTGTTCGGCAGCGGCCGGGGCCTGAGCTTCCTGCGGGGCGGCATCAGCAGCGGGCGCGGCATCGGCGGGCGCCGTTGCAGGAGCGGCATCCTGAGCCGGCGGCGTGGCGTCCTGGGCGTGCGCCCCCGTCGCCATAAGGCCCAGATGGGTCAGGGCCAGTACGCTGACGCCGAGAGTAAGGGAGCGGGTAAGGGTCATATGGCCTCTTGTAACCGTGGTCTTTGCGGCGCGAACGGCCGGCGAGAAAGCGAAGGGGTTGATCAGTCGTATCACGAGAACAGCCCCCCGATGAACTTGGTCAGTCCGATATTGTTAATGTCATTCCAGAAAGCGAATAGCATTAAGCCTAATACCAGCACTATGGCAATCCGGAAGGCCGCATTCTGGAATTCGGCCGAAATCGGCTTTTTGGTCACACCCTGCCAGAGGATAAAGGCCAGGTGGCCGCCATCAAGCGCGGGAATGGGCAAAAGGTTCAGGAATCCGACGCCGATCGAGATATAGGCCATGAGTTGCAGATAGGTGAGAGTCATGCCGGCGACGATTTGCCATAGGGGCGCCTTGACCTGGGCCGCCGCTATCGTCACGTCGCCCGTCGTCTTGGCCATCCCGACAATGCCGCCGATCTGATTGCCGCTCTCTTTTCCGGTGAAAATACGGCTAATATAGGTCAGATTTGTATCAAGCACCTGCCAGGTCTTGTTATTGCCAATGACCAGTGCCTGCCACGGATTTACCGGCCGGCTGATCACATTGCCACCAACGGAAATACCGATGACGCCGCCCTTGATCGTTTCGTTATCACGGCCCGGCATACTGAGCAGGGCCCGCTTGGGCGTCACGGTCAGGCTGAGAAGTTTATGGTCACGCTCCACCTCGATGCGCGTGGGCGTCTCGGCCCGCAAGGCGATCAGGGTGACAAAATCCTCATTGCTCCTGATTTCATGACCATCCACGCTGACGAAGGTATCGCCAACCTTCAGCCCCGCAGCCTCCCCGACATTTCCCGGCAAGAATGACAGAATCGTCGGGCGGCTGATCTGATCGCCCACCGTAAAGGTAATGAGGCTGAAAAGCGCGATCGCCAGCACGAAATTGGCGGCTGGCCCGGCCAGGATGATCAGGAACTTCTGCCACAACGGCTTGAAGTGATAATAGTCCTTCACCGCCTCCGCGCCTTCGCGTTCGGTTATGGCAATGCGCGAGGCCTCCAGTTCCTCCGGCGACGGCATCATGGAGGTGATGTTTTCATCGCCGGCAAACTTGACATAGCCGCCCAACGGCAGCGCGCTCAGGCACCACTCGACGCCCTGCTTATCCGTCCTGCGCAGGAGAATCTTGCCGAACCCGACCGAGAATCGCTCGATGCGGGTCTTGAACAGGCGCGCCACGCTGAAATGCCCCAGTTCGTGAAAGGTCACGATCAGGGAAATAATAACCAGGAACGGAACGATGTATGCGATGATACTCAGCAAAACGGTTTCCCCTGACGCGTTGCGACCACGACCCTACGCCGACAACCTGGCATTGGCGAAAAGTTCGCCCACCAGGCGCCGGATTTCTGAATCGATCTCCAGCGCACGTGTCATGGTCTCGTCGTTCGTATCACGACTTGCGTGATCTTTGGAAGGGATAGACGGCAATTGAGCCCGCATCATGGCGGATTCGACAAATTCGGCGATCTGCAAAAAGGCGATTTTACGGTCAAGGAATGCCTGCACGCAGACCTCGTTGGCGGCATTAAAGACAGTCGGCATCCCCTCCCCGGCTTCCAGAGCCTCGCGTGCCAGGCGCAGCATCGGAAAGGCCGTCAGGTCGGGTGCGCTGAAGGTCAGGACGCCACGCGCCGCTAGGTCCAGCTTCGGCGCCTGCCAGTCGATGCGTTTCGGCCAGCCCAGGCAGTAGGAAATCGGCACGCGCATGTCGGGCGACCCCAACTGCGCCAGCGATGACCCGTCCTTGTACTCGACCATCGAATGGATGACCGATTGCGGATGGACCAGCACATCGATCTGGCTGCCCGGCATGTCGAACAGATAGGCGGCCTCGATGAATTCCAGCCCCTTGTTGGCAAGCGTGGCGGAATCGATGGTGATCTTGGCGCCCATGCTCCAGTTCGGGTGTTTGAGCGCCTGCTCGACCGTCACTGCCTTCAGGTCTTCGCGTGAACGCCCCAGAAACGGTCCGCCGGAAGCGGTCAGGACCAGCTTCGATACCCGCCCCGGATCGTCCAGAACCTGGAAGATGGCGTTATGCTCGGAATCGACCGGCAGCACCTTGCCGCCGTGTGCCTCGACGCGCTCGATCAGTGCCCGGCCACAGCAGACCAGCGCCTCCTTGTTGGCCAGGGCCAGGATAGCGCCGGTGCCGGCCGCCGCCCAGGTCGGCTTCAGCCCGGCAATGCCGACGATCGCCGCCATGATCCAGTCGGCCTTTCGCCCGGCGGCTTCACAGACCGCCGACGCACCGCAGGCAATCTCAAGACCGGAATCGCCGATCAACGCCCTGAAGGCCGGCCATTGCGTCTCGTCGGCCAGAACCGTTATGGCCGGACGGTATTTCAGCGCCTGTTCGGCCAGAAGCGCCACATTACGCCCGCCAACCAGGGTTTCGATCACATAGTCTTTCCCCGCCACGCCCGTTTCATCAAGCAGGCGCAGGGTAGACACGCCGATCGAGCCGGTCGAGCCAAGAATGGATATGCGCCTTGTGGAAACAGAATTCATATTTCAGTGCCTAGCATGACCAGCAGACGTATACCCCCGATGGCGACAATGGCAAACATCAGACCGTCTACGCGATCGAGCAATCCGCCATGGCCAGGGATCAGCGTGCCGGCATCCTTGACGCCGAAGCGCCGCTTGAGTGCCGATTCCCACAGGTCGCCCGCCATGGTGGCCAGCGCCACCAGCAAACCGACGACTGAAGCCGAGGTGTCATGCTTGAAAAGGCCGGTAATATCCGACAGGGCGCCCGCCGTCAGCATCCCGGCGATTAATCCGCCGGCGAACCCGGCCCAGGTCTTGTTCGGTGAATAACGCGGCCACAGCTTCGGGCCGCCGAAGAACTTGCCGGCGGCAAAGGCGGCGCTGTCCGCCGCCCAGGCGATCAGGAAGGCGAAAAACACCCACTCCACGCCGCGCCTGCTTTGATGCAGCCACATAATGACGATGGCCGGCCAGCCAATATAAAGCGCACCATAGGCCGCATCCACCCAGCCGACATGCAGCCGATAGGCATAAAGCCCCGCACATAATGAACCAAAACACAGCATCAGGATAGACAGCAGGGGATGGCCCAGATAGCCGACGAACAACGCCGCGATGGCCGCTGCCGCCACAGCCACGGCGATCCGCCCTGATATATTGGGCGCCATCATCACCCCCCATTCGATGCACAGAAGCGCCACACCAATGCTGATCATAACCAGGAACGGCCGGTGATCCTTCAGCATGGTTATGCCGAGGACGACCGCTATCAGAACGAGGGCCGATACGACGCGAACCGCGAGTTCCCGCCCCTTGCTCTTCGGTTTTACATCAGGCTCGGCGGCACGGTCATCAGAAGGCTGGCTTGACATGTCCCGCTTCCACAGCGCCGAACCGGCGATCCCGGCGGGCGAATATATCCAGCGCCGCCTTCAGGGGTTCGTAGCCGTAATCGGGCCACAGGATGTCCTGGAACACAAACTCGGCATAGGCCGCTTCCCACAGCAGGAAATTCGACAAGCGATGCTCGCCGCTGGTCCGGATCAGCAGGTCGAGCGGCGGCAGGTCATGCGTCGACAGATATCCGCCAAAGGTCTCTGGCGTAATATCGTCCGGATTCAGATCGCCCGCCCTGACCTCGGTGGCGATGCGCTTCACCGCCTCGATGATATCGGCCTGGGCGCCGTAGTTCAGCGCCACCTGAAGGTAAAAGCGCGAATTATCCTTTGTCTTTTCATGCGCCTCATTGACCATGCCGACTATGTCCGCCGGCAAGCCCTCTTCCTGGCCGACGATCCGCACACAGACACCTTCGCGGCGCAGCCGTTCCAGGTCGGACTTGATGAAGGCGCGCAGCAAGCCCATCAGGTCATTGACCTCGGCTTCCGGCCGGCGCCAGTTTTCCGTCGAGAAGGCAAAGACCGTCATATGCGTCACGCCAAGATCGACGGCCGCGGTAATGGTGCGCTTCAGGGCATCCACGCCCGCCTTGTGCCCCATGGTGCGTATCTGGTTCTTGGCCTTCGCCCAACGGCCATTGCCGTCCATGATGACGGCGACATGGAGCGATTTTTGGGCCGGCGCCTTCACGTCATGACTCTTCTCACCCGTCTGTGGGTTTATGATGAGAGCATCCGTGGGGCCTAAAGGCATAAAGGCAACTTTCGTTTGGCACAGGCCGGGCTACAAGGCATCAGGTAAGCGAAACCGCTTAAACCTGCATGATCTCGGCTTCCTTGACCTTCAACAATTCATCGATACGCTTGATCGCCGCATCGGTAAAGCCCTGCACCTCGGTGCCGCCCTTCTTCTCTTCATCCTCGCTGATCTCCGAAGCCTTCTCCGCCTTTTTGAGATCATCCATGGCCTCGCGGCGGACATTACGCACGGCAACCTTCTGAGTTTCGGCGTACTTGCCGGCGATCTTGACCAGTTCCTTGCGGCGTTCCTCGGTCAGGGGGGGGATAGGAATGCGCAGGGTATTGCCATCGGTGATCGGGTTCAGGCCCAGGCCGGCATTGCGGATGGCCTTTTCAACGGCCGTGACCGTGCCGCGATCAAAGACATTGACGCTGATCATACGCGGCTCCGGCACCGAGACCGATGCGCAGGCATTGAGCGGCATTGACGAACCATAGGCATCGACCATTACCTGATCGAGCAGCGAAGCCGAGGCCCGGCCGGTGCGAAGACCGGAAAAGTCGTCCTTGAGAGCGTCGACCGCCTTTTCCATGCGGTCCTTGTAACGGTTGAGTTCAGGCTTTGCCATGACGGTATCTCGCTTATTGTGTGATGACGGTGTAGGTGCCCTTGCCGTGGATGACCTCATTCAGGGCGCCGGGCGTGCGGATGGAGAAGACCACGATCGGGATGGCGTTTTCACGCATCAGGCTGACGGCCGACGCATCCATCACTTTAAGGTCCTTTGACAAGACCTCAAGATAGTTGAGGTTTTGATAGCGTTCAGCCGTCTTGTCCTTCTTCGGGTCAGCGGTATAGACGCCATCAACCGACGTGCCCTTGAAGAGTGCATCGCAGTTCATTTCGGCGGCCCGCAGGGCAGCCGCGGTGTCGGTCGTGAAGTAAGGCGCGCCCGTACCGGCAGCGAAAATGACCACCCGGCCCTTTTCGAGGTGACGAATGGCGCGGCGGCGCACGAACGGCTCGCATACGGCATTCATCTGGATGGCGGACTGCACACGCGTGTCAATACCCTGCTTTTCCAGGGCATTCTGCATGGCCAGGGCGTTCATTACCGTAGCCAGCATTCCCATGTAATCGGCGCTGGAACGTTCCATGTCCCCGGCTGCCTTTGACAGGCCCCGGAAGATATTGCCCCCGCCGATCACCAGACACAGTTCCACCCCCAGGCGCGCAACAGCAGCGACCTCGGCGGCGACCGCCTTGACGGTATTCATGTCGATACCGAAGCCCTGGTCGCCCATCAGAACTTCGCCCGAAACCTTCAGCAAAATACGCTTGTAAGCCAGCGGTTCCGAAGCCTGAAGGGATTGGGATGTCATGGTCAGCTCCGGTGAATCAGTCGGCGTCATATATATGACGGCTTTAGCGCTTTAAGAACGCTTTGGATAGGCGGGCCAGCCGGCAGGACCGGACTTCCACGCATAATTGTCATAAAAAAGAGGCGCCGGCATGTCAAATGCCGACGCCTCCCAAAGCCCCGAATAGGAATGCTTTTAAGCGTTTATCAGACGCCGCCCGTCATAGAGGCGACTTCGGCCGCGAAATCATCAACCTTCTTTTCCACGCCTTCGCCCAGGGCGAGACGCGTGAAGGCAGTGATCTTTACAGGAGTGCCGAGGGTCTTGGCAGTTTCTTCAACCAGTTGCTCGACAGTCTGATCCGGGTTCATGACGAAGGCTTGCTTGTGCAGCACGACTTCTTCGTAGAATTTGCGGATACGGCCTTCGATCATCTTTTCGATGACCTGCAGCGGCTTGCCGGATTCCTTGGCCTGCTCGGTCAGGACAGCTTTTTCGCGTTCGACATGTTCCTGGTTCAGGTCCTCGACGTTCAGCGACAGAGGCTGGGTAGCGGCGACATGCATGGCGACCTTGCGGCCCATTTCCTTGAGCACTTCCGGATCACCGGCCGACTCGATGGCGACGAGCACGGCGATACGGCCGAGGTCCGGCGCGATCGCATTGTGGATGTAGGAGGCGACAACGCCTTCCGACACGCTGTGCTTGGCAAAACGACGCACGACCATGTTTTCACCGATCGTAGCGATCAGGTTGGTGATGTCGTCGGAAACGGCGGCCGCCACGTCTTCCACCGTGTTGGCGGCGATACCGGCCTGCCCGGCCTTGCGGGCCAGGGCCTGGAACAGATCGTTGCGGGCAACGAAGTCGGTTTCGGCGTTGACTTCGACAGCAGCGGCGGTCATGCCCTTGCCTTCGACCTTCGACGCGATGACGACCAGACCTTCCGCAGCGACGCGGTCAGCCTTCTTGGCGGCCTTGGAAAGGCCCTTGGCGCGCAGCCAGTCCAGGGACGCTTCGATGTCGCCGCCGTTTTCAGCCAGCGCCTTCTTGCAGTCCATCATGCCTACGCCCGACTTTTCGCGCAGTTCCTTGACCAGGGCAGCAGTGATTTCAGCCATGAAATCCTCCTAAGTTTGATGTTTCAGATTTCGCAACTTCATAGCCGCGATACATGTCAATTCAGCAACAGCTTAAAGCCAATTCGGGCTTTAAGCTGTCACATGTCTCGTAAGGCCGGGCGATTTACCGCGCCGGATTGGCCCCTATATAGGAAGCCTTAGGCTTCGCTGGAAGCCTGGGCGGCGTCATCGGCAACCAGGGCCGGCTCGATCGGATCGACCGAAGCACCCAGGTCGCGGCCCGAAGCCACCTGACCAGCGGCCAGACCATCCAGAACCGAATCAGCGATCAGGTCGCAATACAGTTGCAGGGCGCGGGCAGCGTCATCGTTACCCGGAACCGGATAGGTGATGCCGTCCGGATCGGAGTTCGAGTCGAGGATGGCGATCACAGGAATGTTCAGCTTGCGGGCTTCCTGGATGGCGATGCCTTCCTTGTTGGTGTCGATCACAAACATCAGGTCGGGAATGCCGCCCATGTCCTTGATGCCGCCCAGCGACAATTCAAGCTTTTCGCGCTCGCGGGTCAGGGTCAGCAGTTCCTTCTTGGAACGGCCGGCCGGATTGTTGTCGAGGACGTTTTCCAGTTCACGCAGACGCGCGATCGAACCTGAAATGGTGCGCCAGTTGGTCAGGGTGCCGCCGAGCCAGCGGTGGTTGACATAATACTGGGCCGAACGCTTGGCGGCGGCAGCCACCGGGCCTTGCGCCTGGCGCTTGGTGCCGACGAACAGGACGCGGCCACCCGCGGCGGCCACTTCACGCACCTTCAGCAGGGCCTGGTGGAACAGCGGCAGGGATTGCGACAGGTCGATGATGTGGATGTTGGAGCGCGAACCGAACAGGTAGCGTTCCATCTTGGGGTTCCAGCGGTGAGTCTGGTGACCAAAGTGCGCGCCGGCTTCAAGCAGGAGGCGCATGGAGATTTCTGGCATAGCCATAATGTAGTATCCTTCTTCCGATAATCCGCCGCAGATAGAAAAGCTTAAACAGACCCATGCCTGTTTCCGCCTCGGAACGCTATCAGCCCGATTCAGGGAAGATGGCGCGCATCTGCGTGTGAGATGGCCTGCACCTATTCACAATTTCAAAAAAAAGCAAGCCTCACCGGCAAGAAAAGTACGAATTGCAACCAAAGGATCAAATCCGACCTTGAGCCTCTATCACTGCGCTATTTAAAAAAGACCAAATTCAAGAATCAGGCATCCTCCAGTTCAATTATGCCCGACATATGCTTGAGTGCCCCCCGCAGATGCGCATCCAGATTATAACGCTGCGGCAGTTTGAACTCGATGACGCCTTCACCACCAAGATCGGCCGTCAGGCTGATCTCCCCCCCTTTGGGCGATTTGGACGCTTCCAGCTTTTCCTTGAGTTCAGCCATGTTGATCACATTGGCCAGAACATGCACCCTCAGGCCCATATCATCGGTCTTGAGCGTTTCGGACATGGGACCGGCATCATCGCCAAAGAAGCGCACCTCACCATCCCGGCCCTTGCTGCGCACCTTGAGAACGATCGAATTGCCCACTTCCAGGTGATCCCGGTTCTTGCGCAGGGACTCCGGCGGGAACAGCACCTCATATTCGCCACTGGGGTCGGACAGGGTGACGAAGGCAAACTTTTCACCCGATCCCTGTGCGGCCCGCTCCTGCTTGCGGCGGATAATACCCGCCATACGGAAAGCTTCGCGCCCTTCAGATGCCAGGGCCACCGCATCGGCATAGAGGGTGACATTCCGGCGCTTGAACACATCCAGCATGTCCTGCAACGGATGGCCCGACAGATAGAAACCAATGGCCGCCAGTTCCTCATCTAGCCGCGCTGGTCCCGATACCGTAGCGACATTCGGCAGACGCGGTCTTGATGACTCATTGGAGCCGAACAGGCTGACCTGGGACGCTGCCCGATCAGCCGCCATACTCTGCGCATAGGCCATAAGGATATCAGCCGCCGCCACAATTTGCCCGCGATTGGGATGAATAGAATCGAAGGCCCCTGCCCTGGCGAGGTTTTCCAGTGCCCGCTTGTTGACCGTCTTCGGGTCGATACGCTCCAGGAAGTCAAAGATGTCCGTAAACTTCCCGCCTTCCTCGCGCGCCTGAACCACGCTTTGCATGGCTTCAAAGCCCACATTTCGGATGGCCCCCAAGGCATAAAGCACCTCGCCATTCTCCACATCGAAATCGGCCATGGATCGGTTGATATCTGGGGGCCGGATCGTGACATTGAATCGCCGGGCGTCCTGATAGAAGACCGCCAGCTTGTCGGTATTGGTCATATCAAGGCTGAAGGTCGCGGCGAAGAACTCAACCGGATGATTGGCCTTTAGATAGCCCGTCTGGTAGGAAATAAAGGCATAGGCAGCGGCGTGGGATTTGTTGAAGCCATAGCCGGCGAACTTGTTGACGAGTTCGAAAATACTGTCCGACTGCTTTTCAGGTACGCCCTTTTCAGCCGCACCGGAAATGAACCTTGCTTTTTGCAAGTCCATTTCTTCCTTCTTCTTTTTACCCATAGCCCGGCGCAGCAGATCAGCTTCCCCAAGACTGTATCCCGAAAGAACCTGCGCGATCTGCATCACCTGTTCCTGGTAGATGATGACGCCGTAGGTTTCCTTCAACACCGGCTCAAGGCTTGGATGAAGCATGTCGATTTCCATCCGCCCGAATTTCCGATCGACATAGGTATCAATATTGTCCATCGGCCCCGGGCGATAGAGCGAGATAAGCGCCGTGATCTCCTCCAGCGAGCTACACTGCATCTTGCGCAGAGTGTCACGCATCCCCTGGCTTTCAAGCTGGAACACACCGATCGACTGGCCGGACGCCAACAGATCATAGGTCGGCTTGTCATCCAGCGGCAGGGTTGAATAATCAATATCGACGCCGCGCTTTTTCAGATAGTTCTGCGCCCGTTTGAGCGTGGTCAGGGTCTTCAGACCGAGGAAGTCGAACTTGACGAGGCCGGCGCTTTCCACCCACTTCATATTGAACTGGGTCGCCGGAATATCCGACCGCGAATCACGATACAGCGGCACCAGTTCGGTCAACGGCCGGTCCCCGATCACAATACCGGCGGCATGGGTCGACGCGTTACGGTAAAGCCCTTCTAGTCTCAGCGCCGTATCAAGCAATCGCCGGACCGCGTCATCATCGTCGCGCGCCTCCTTCAGGCGCGGCTCGATTTCGATCGCTTGAGCCAGGGTCGTCGGATTGGCCGGGTTGTTTGGCACCATCTTGCACAGACGATCCACCTGCCCCAGCGGCAACTGCATCACCCGTCCGGTATCACGCAAGACAGCGCGCGCCTGAAGCGTACCGAAGGTAATGATCTGCGCCACCCGGTCACGACCGTATTTTTCCTGCACATAGGAGATCACCTCTTCGCGGCGCTCCTGACAGAAGTCGACGTCGAAGTCCGGCATCGAAACCCGCTCCGGATTGAGGAAGCGCTCGAACAGCAAACCAAAGCGCAAGGGGTCCAGATCGGTAATCGCCAATGCCCAGGCTACAGCCGAGCCCGCACCGGAGCCCCGGCCCGGCCCGACCGGAATATCGTGCGCCTTGCCCCACTTAATAAAGTCCGAAACGATCAGGAAGTAGCCCGGAAAGCCCATCTGGATGATGATGCCGATTTCCCGTTCCAGACGCGCCCAATAGTCCTCCTCCGGCACGGCCAGCTTGACCTGTTTCAGGCGCATTTTCAGGCCCTCGCGCGCCTGATATGTCAATTCTTCCGCCTCGTTTCGTCCAGCGCCGGTGTCAAAGCGCGGCAGGATCGGATCGCGTTTGCTGACGAGAAAAGCGCAACGCCTGGCAATTTCCAATGTGTTGTCGCAGGCTTCCGGCAGATCGGAAAACAATTCCCGCATCATGGCCGCAGGCTTGAACCAATGCTCTTTTGTGACCTTGCGGCGGTCCTCCTGCCCCATATAGGCACCGTCGGAAATACACAGCAGGGCTTCATGCGCCGAAGCCAGATCCTGCGTGGCAAACTGCACATCGTTAGTGGCAACCAGCGGCACGTCATTGGCATAGGCATATTCCACCAGACCGACTTCCGCCACCCCGCCCTTGACACCGCCCTGAGGTGATCCGTCATGACGCTGCAATTCAATGTAAAAACGGTCTCCAAAGGCCGCCTGCATCATCCGAAGCGCTGCCACGGCTTCATCCGGTTTGCCCTGACGGAACAATACGTCCACCGGCCCATCAAAACCGCCCGAAAGCAGGATCAGCCCCTCGCTATGCTCGACTACCTGCTCCCAGCGCACATGCGGCTCTTCGGCGGCATCAGCATCAACATAGGCAATGGAAGACAGCTTTGTGAGGTTGAGATAGCCCGCTTCATTCTGGACAAACAGAACGACGGTCGGGATCTTGCCCCAGCGCTCTGATGGTGCGCCGCCAATTCCCTTTACCGGCAGCGAACAACCAATAATGGGCTGGACGCCCGTGTCCTTGCATACTTGAGAAAATTCGAGAGCGCCGAAGAGATTGCAGCGATCCGCGATTCCCACGGCCGGCATGTTCTGTTTATGGGCAAGCTTGCCCATATCATAAGCCTTGATGGCGCCTTCCAGTAGCGAATAGGCCGACTTGACGCGCAGGTGTATGAAATCTTCGCTCACGATGCGCTCCTATTGGGTGAACCCGGCCTGGTTCGCGCGACTCACGCCGCCAGCGACACCACATGACACATGAGGAAAACAAAACCCGTAACGGCGGCAAATGACAACATGTTATGCAGGGCGCTGACCATTTTTCCACATTCCTTTGCGTTCTATAAACGTTCTTTAATTCACGCTTTGTTCTTTATTCTTGTTTTGTTCCCCACGCAATAGGAATTCTGCTCCACAGGCGGAACAAAATTATAAGCTGTTGATTGATAAGTGGATTAAATTTCTGCGTGAACGTCGAAAGGCACTAACTGGCCATCGAGCAGCCTGACCACGCGGTCCATATGTTTCGCCAGTTCCAGGTTATGGGTAGCGATCACCGCCCCCACACCCTGCGCTTTGACGATGGCCTTGAGGGCGTCAAACACCTGCCCTGATGTCGCCGGGTCGAGATTGCCCGTCGGCTCATCGGCCAGCAGCAGGCGCGGCTTATTGGCCAATGCCCGTGCGATGGCCACGCGTTGCTGTTCGCCACCTGAAAGCTGCGCCGGCAGATGATCCAGCCGTTCAGCGAGCCCAAGGGCGGTTAGTAATTCCCTCGCCCGCGTCTCAGCTTCCTTCATCGGCCGCCCCAGGATGCGCTGCGGTACAGCGACATTGCCTACAGCCGTATATTCCGGCAGCAGGTGATGAAACTGATAGACGAAGCCGATCTTTTCCAGTCGCGCCTTCGTGCGCAAGCGCTCGTCCGCCGAATGGAAGTCCTCACCATCAATGGTGAGGCGGGCATTCGGCGCGGCTTCCAGCAGACCGGCGGCATGAAGCAGGGACGACTTGCCGGACCCCGACGGTCCGACTAGGCCGACCAGTTCACCGGGCATGACATCGAGATCGACGCCTTTCAGCACGGCCAGCTTGCGCCCATCCCCCAGCGCATAATCGCGGTGCAGACCCTTGAGCGACAGAACCGGACTACTCATAACGCAAAGCCTCCACGGGTTCGAGCTTGGAGGCCCAGAGGGCCGGGAAGAAGGTGGAAATACAGGCTGCCAGCAGAGAGGCGATGACCACAAACGCCACCTCCGACGGTTCCATCTTGGCCGGCACCGCGTCGAGATAATAGACATCGGCCGGGAACAGCTTGGTATGCAGCAGCCATTCCAGGAAATGCTGGATCGGCCCGATGAAGGTGCAAAACAGCACCCCCAGCAGCAGGCCCGCAGCCGTACCGGCAGCGCCGATGATCGTGCCCGTCATGAAGAATATCCGCGAGATTGCCGCCCGGTCGGCGCCCATGGTGCGCAGTATGGCGACGTCGCGCGTCTTGTTCTTCACCAGCATGACGATACCGGAAATGATGTTGAGCGTGGCGATGATGACGATGAAGAACAGGATAAACCGCATGGCCGTGCGCTCGACCTTGAGCGCGCCCCACAGCGAGGCGTTCTGCTCCTTCCAGTCGGAAATATAGGCCCCCTCGCCCGCTGCTTTGGTCAGGGCCGGACGATAGAGATCGATATCATAGGGCTTGTCGACCTTGATTTCGACCGTATCCCACTCGTCCTCGCGGTCGAAGAACAGTTGCGCCTGGGAGATCGGCATGTAGATGAAAGCCTTGTCGATATCGCTGACGCCGCTCTTGAAAATGCCGCCGACCGTGTATTCCTTGCGTCTTGGCGTAGCGCCGAAGGCGGTCGAACCACCTGGCGATACGAGCGTCACCTCGTCGCCAGCATTGAGCCCCAGTTCATTGGCCACGCCACTGCCGACCAGGATGACATCCCCGCCGTAATCGCCGACGCCAAACTGCGCCATGCCATCGGCTGGCCGGATGCTGTCGCTGATCAGCTTGGTGTGTTTGAGCGCTTCGGGGATGACGCCACGCATATAGGCCAGCCCCGTCTGGCCATGCGAATTCTGGATAAGACCCGGCGAATCCAGATAAGGATTTGCATCAACAACGCCTGGTATCGCCTTGATCCGCTTGAGCATATCGTCACGATGAGCAAAATCGTTGATTGGCTGCCCGGAAACATAGGCGTGACCGCTAAAGGCCAGGACACGCGACATCAACTCATCGCGGAAACCGTTCATGATCGACAGCACGCTGATCAGCGCCGTCACCGCCAGCATGATGCCGGTGAAGCTGATGATGGCGATGACCGCGATGCCGCCGTCCTTGCGCTTGGTGCGGAGATATTTCAGGGCGAGATCAAATTCCCAGCCTTTGAAATTGAACAGCGACAGCAACGATCCCATGCGATCTATGCCTTGGAAAGTTGCGCGAGACCGTCTTCAAACGGCACGGTCAGGCGCTCACCGGTGGCGCGGTTCTTCAGTTCGACCTGGCCGTCCGCCAGCCCTTTGGGGCCGATGATCAGTTGCCAGGGCACGCCAATCAGGTCCATGGCGGCGAACTTGGCGCCGGCACGCTCGTCGGTATCGTGGTAAAGCACGTCGCGTCCGGCCGATTGCAGGGCCTTGTATGCCTTCTCACAGGCGGCGTCGCAGGCTTCATCACCCTGACGCAGGTTTATGATCGCCACATCAAAAGGCGCGACGCTTTCCGGCCAGATGATGCCGGCCTCATCATGCGAGGCTTCGATGATCGCGCCCAGCAGACGCGACACGCCGACGCCATAGGAGCCCATATGGACGGTGATTTCGCCGTCGGGACCATTGACCACGGCCTTCATCGGTTTGGAATATTTCTCGCCGAAATAGAAGATGTGGCCGACTTCGATACCGCGCGCCGAGACCTGCTTGTCTTCCGGCACCTCGGCCTTGAAGCGTGCGTCGTCGTGCATTTCCTCGGTGGCGGCATAAAGCGCGGTGCGGCCCTCGAAGATATGTTCGAGATTGTCCCAGTCAACATCATTGCCGGGCGCCGGCATATTGATCAGGTCTTCATGGCAGAAGACGGCGCTCTCGCCGGTATCGGCCAGGATGATGAATTCGTGCGACAGGTCGCCGCCGATCGGACCTGTATCGGCACGCATCGGCACGGCCTTCAGACCCAGGCGCGAGAAGATATTCAGATAGGCCGTGAACATGCGGTTGTACGACTTACGCGCCGCCGCCTCGTCAACGTCGAACGAATAGGCGTCCTTCATCAGGAATTCGCGGCCGCGCATCACGCCAAAACGCGGGCGCTGTTCATCGCGGAATTTCCACTGGATATGGAAGAGGTTCAGCGGCAGATCCTTATAGGAACGCACCGTTCCGCGGAAAATTTCCGTGATCATTTCCTCATTGGTCGGCCCGTAGAGCATCTCGCGCTCGTGGCGGTCCTTGATGCGCAGCATTTCCTGGCCGTAATCTTCGTAACGGCCGGATTCACGCCACAGGTCAGCCAGTTGCAGGGTCGGCATCAACAGTTGAATCGAACCGGCCCGCGCCATTTCCTCTTCGACGATCTTCTCGATCTTCTTCAGCACCTTGAAGCCCAGCGGCAGCCAGGCATAGATGCCGGCGGCTTCCTGGCGGATCATACCGGTGCGCAGCATCAGGCGGTGCGAGACAATCTGGGCCTCGGCGGGGTTTTCTTTGAGAAGGGGCAGGAAAAAGCGCGACAGGCGCATGGTTGAGAATCCGTGTGTAACTTGAGTTGCGCGCACCCTAGACAGTTCGTCCTGGAGAGTGAAGCGCTTTTACACGGGATTATGGCGGATTCGCGTTACGCGCCGGGAATTGTCGGCAGCGGAATATGGACGAAGTACATGAAGACGATCACGAACACCCAAACCACCAGCGCCACGACGCTGTTAATTCTGACCTTCTTCCACAGGTTATGAGTGATCGGTGCGCCTGGATCATTGCCCTTGATAACCTCTGTGCCCTCCTCAACCGGCGTGCGGTTCCACAGGGGCAGAATGGCGAAAAAGGTCACCCACCAGATCATCAGATAGATGGCGGCCCAGCTAATCGGGTTCATTGGCGTTTCCTGTAATCCAGCCTAGATCAGTCCCAGGCCCTCTTCCACACCTAATACCAGATTGAGGTTTTGTACAGCGGCGCCGGAAGCGCCCTTGCCGAGGTTGTCAAACACAGCCACCAGGTTGGCCGTATCCTGGTCCGGATTGCCAAAGACATGGATCAACAATTGATTGGTATTGGCAAGTGACGCTCCATGCACCGCAACGGCCGCCGCACTTTCCTCAGCCGTGGCCACGCGCACGAAGGGTTCACCGAGATAATGGGCCGTCAGCAGGTTGCGCACCGCATCTATATCCGGCTCATCGGGCAGCGCCCACAAATGCAGCGGCACCTGAAGGATCAGACCTTGGGGAAAATTAGCGACGATCGGCGTAAAGACCGGGGGGCTTTCCAGACCGGAATAGAGGGTCATTTCCGGCAGGTGCTTGTGCGCCAGACCGGTGGCGTAAAGACGCTCATGTCCTTTGCCGTGATCGGGCGCGCCTTCAAATTCGGCAATCATTGATTTGCCGCCGCCGCTATAGCCCGTAAGTGATGTGGCGGTGATCGGGAAGAAGGACGGGATGATGCCGGCCTCGACCAGAGGGCGCGTCAGGGCAATGAAGCCCGTGGCATGACAGCCGGGATTGCTGATGCGCTTCGATGCCTTGATCGCGGCGCGCTGGTCGTCGCTCATTTCCGGAAAACCGTAGGTCCACTCCGGATCGGTGCGGAAGGCGGTCGAGGCGTCGATCACGCGGACGTCCGGATTTTCAACCATTGACACGGCTTCAATAGCGGCTTCATCCGGCAGGCAGAGGATCACCGCATCAGCCGAATTGAGCGCATCCTTGCGGGCGCCCGCATCCTTGCGTTTGTCG
Source organism: Asticcacaulis taihuensis (assembly GCF_900100255.1). Classification (GTDB taxonomy): domain Bacteria; phylum Pseudomonadota; class Alphaproteobacteria; order Caulobacterales; family Caulobacteraceae; genus Asticcacaulis; species Asticcacaulis taihuensis. The sequence continues at coordinate 317,954 of NZ_FMTS01000001.1, forward strand.
TCACTGAGGCGGATCAGTTCGATATCGCTGCGCTTTTCCAAACGCTCGCAGATCTGCAAACCGGTCGTACCAGCCTCGCCATCGATGAAAACCTTGTGGGACATAGGATGCTCCAGAAAAGGAAGTAAGAAACCCCACCACCATTACGCTCCGCAAAACTTCGTTTCGCTTTGCTAATGGTCCCCCTCCCCGACAAGCGGGGAGGATCAAGAAAGGAATACGCGCTCAAATCTTGTACCTCTCCGCTTGTCGGGGAGGGGGACCGCGCCGAAGGCGTGGTGGTGGGGCTTCTTACTTTGAAAACAAGCAAAGAAAAAGGCGTTCCGGTTTTCCGAAACGCCTTTTCCAAACACACAAGTGTGTCGATTAACGCTTCGAGAACTGGAAGCTCTTACGGGCCTTGGCGCGGCCGTACTTCTTACGCTCGACGACGCGCGAGTCGCGGGTCAGGAAGCCGGCGGCCTTCAGGGTCGGGCGCAGACCCGGCTCATAATAGGTCAGCGCCTTCGACAGGCCGTGACGGATCGCGCCGGCTTGACCCGACAGGCCCGAACCCTGGACCGAAACGAACACGTCGAACTGCGAAGCGCGGTCGGTCAGGTTGAGCGGCTGGGCAATCATCATGCGCAGGACGGGACGGGCGAAATACACTTCCTGTTCGCGGTCATTGATGATCCACTTGCCGGAACCCGGCTTGATCCAGACGCGGGCGATGGCGTTCTTGCGCTTGCCGGTGGCATAGGCGCGGCCGTATTTGTCGAGTTGCTGGACGCGGACAGGCGCGGCTTCAGGGGCCGACGACAGGGAAGCCAGGGCTTCCATACCTTGAGCGGGAGCTTGGATATCGGACATGATTAGACGCTCCGGACGTTCTTGCGGTTCAGCGACTTGAAGTCGACGACTTCCGGCTGCTGAGCTTCGTGGGGATGGGCGGCGCCGGCGTAGATACGCAGGTTGGTCATTTGACCACGGGCCAGCGGGCTTTCCTTCGGCATCATGCGCTCGACGGCCTTGGTCAGGACGCGCTCGGGATACTTGCCGTTCAGCAGTTGGCCAAGCGTGCGCTGCTTGACGCCGCCGGGGTGGCCGGTGTGCCAGTAGAAGATTTCGTTTTCCTTCTTGCCGGTCAGGTGGACCTTCTCGGCATTGATGACGACGATATAGTCGCCGGAATCAACGTGCGGCGTATAGGTGGGCAGGTGCTTGCCGCGAAGACGCATGGCGATGTACGAGGCCAGACGGCCGAGCACGGCGTCCTCGGCGTCGATCACGATCCACTTCTTCTCGACTTCTGCGGGCTTCAGCGCCGCGGTCGTGGAGGTCAACATGATAAAATCCTTAGGTTTCCATCCGGAAAGGATATCCGGGCGGAGAAGAGCGCGGGATATACGGGAGAGACCTCGACCTGTCAACGCATTATTTTTAACAAAAACACCAACAATCAATTGTTTTTAATGAGAAATTCGTTAAAGGTATTAAATTACCGCAACATTTTTCACTGTCACGAAACGGTAATACGGACATGGCAAGCCCTGAACATAGCTCATTTGTGAGGATCAGATGCAAATTTCCCGACGTCTCTTGCTTGGCGGCGCGCTCGCTACCTCTTCCGCTTTCGCTGGCCTTGGCTGCCGCGCTCTGGCCGCTGCCCGTGTCGAACCGGCCGCCGATCCCGGCTATCTCAGCGAAATCGAAGGCTATGGCCCGCTTCTGCCCGATCCGAAAGGCTTTATAGACCTGCCGGACGGCTTTTCCTACACGGCCTTCTCGGCCCTGGGCGAAACCATGGACGACGGTTTCAAAGTGCCGGGCCTGCACGATGGCATGGCCGCCTTCCCGCACACCTCGCCCGACAAGGTGGTGCTGGTGCGCAATCACGAGATCAAGCACAATATCACCGATATCGGTCCGCTCGGCGACCGCCACCAGTTGATCGACAAACTCGACCGCACGCGCGTCTATGACCATGACGCCAACGGCGCGCCTTTAAGTGGCGGCACCACCACCCTGGTCTACAATATCAAGACCCGGCAACTGGAAAGCCACTTCCTGTCACTGACCGGCACCTCGACCAACTGCGCCGGTGGTCCGACACCGTGGGGCTCGTGGCTGTCTTGCGAGGAAACCACCCAGAGCGCCGGAGACGGCGTCAAAAAGGACCACGGTTTCGTCTTTGAGGTGCCCTCCGGCTACAAGGGTCTTGCTGCGCCTGTGCCGATCAAGGCCATGGGCCGCTTCAACCACGAGGCCGTGGCCATCGATCCGCGCACGGGCATCGTCTACATGACCGAAGACATGTCCGACGGCGTATTTTACCGCTACCTGCCGAACGATCCGCGCTACCTCCACAAGGGCGGTCGCCTTCAGGCCCTGGCTTTCCGTGACGTGCCGCGCGCCGCCACAAGCAACAAGTACGCGCATCTGTGGAATGTCGGCGACCGCCATGGCGTCATCTGGATCGACCTGAAGGATGTCGAAAGCCCGGACGACAGCCTGCGCACGCAAGCCTATCTCAAAGGGGCCGCCCGCTTCTCACGCGGCGAAGGCATCCATTACGGTCATAATGAACTGTTCTTCGCCTGCACCTCCGGCGGCGCGAAAGCCTATGGCCAGTTGATGCGCTATATCCCCAGCCCTTACGAAGGCACCGACCGCGAAAAAGATCAGCCCGGCCAGATCGAACTGTTCGTCGAATCCGGTGACCTGCGCGTCATCGACTATGCCGACAACCTGACCGTGGCGCCCTGGGGCCACCTCTATGTCTGTGAGGACCGCTATTCCGACGTGCTGAACAACCACCTGCGCATCGTCACACCCGAAGGCAAGGTCACCACCTTCGCCCGCAATGTCGATGCTCAGCATTCGGAATGGGCCGGCGTGACCTTTTCGCCGGACGGCTCCACCCTGTTCGCCAATATCCAGACCAACAGCGTCACCGTGGCAATCACCGGCCCGTGGGAAAGGTTCAGCAACACCCAAGTCTAGCGAAACACCCGGTCCGCGCGCGCCACACTCCAGGTCAGCCAGACCGCCAGTGCAAGCACGCAGACCGCAACCACCTGATGCGCCAGTGCAAAGCCCAGCGTGACCACCGTAATCAGGGTGGTCACGCCCAGGGCCGCCTGAATCCAGGTCGCGGCTGCCAATGTGGCTGACAAGGATTTCAGGCCGTCGTCATTGATTTTTCGCGCCATCACCAGGGCATAGGCCGTAGAGAAGATCAGCAGCAGATAGGCGTTCATGCGGTGCATGAACTGCACCAGCCCCTGATCGTGGAGGAAGCTGTAGCCGACACCTTTCGCCCAGTCGACCGGCGGGAAAATATGCCCGTTCATCAGCGGCCAGTCATTATAAACCAGGCCGGCGCGATTACCGGCCACCAGGGCGCCCAGCATACATTGCGCGAACACGACTAGGAGCAGCAGCCAGGTCGCCGCTTTCCAGCCGTCCGGCGCGCCCCGACCGCGCGTTTGCCCTTCGAGCGCCTCAAGCCCGGTCCAGACAGAGCCGCACATCAGGATCAGCGCCAGCGACAAATGCGTCATCAGCCGTTCCGGCGCCACTTCTGTCCGGTACTGGAGGCCGGAATAGACCATCCACCAGCCGACAAAGCCCTGGACCGCGATCAGCCCGACCAGCACACCGCAGCGCCAGATCAGCCGCGCCGGTATCGCCTTCGCCAGCAAAAGGCCGATAAAGCCCACCAGGTAGACCAGCCCCAGCAAACGCGCCAGCAGGCGATGCGCCCATTCCCACCAGTAGATGCCCTTGAACTGCTCCAGGTTCATATGGGCGTTCATGATACGGTACTGCGGTATCTTCTGATATCCCTCAAAAGCGGCTTGCCAGTCGGCTTCGTTCATCGGCGGCAGGACACCTGTTACCGGCTTCCATTCGGTGATCGAAAGGCCGGACTCAGTGAGCCGGGTGGCGCCGCCGACGCAAACCAGGGCCAGAACCAGAAAGGCCGCCACAAACAGCCAGACCGCCACCAGGGGTGACTTGAGGGGAAGTCGCGCCATACGCTTCATTCAGATATCCAAGTTTTCGTCCGAACCAGATGCGCCGCTGTCGCCCATTACAAATCCTTGCCGTTCGGCTGAAGAGATTGTAACAAAGCTCTGGCGTCGCTTTGATTTTGCCCATACCGTAACAGGCAATTCAAGCGCTTCGCGCACGAAAAAGGCCGAACAATGGCCAAGAAAGGAAGCTCGCGCCCATGACGGCAGAGAACTATATCCTCGCCACCCTCGCCGGTTTCGTGGTCGGCTGGATCGCCAACGCCATGAGCAAAAGCCGTTTCAGCTTTCCCATCAATGTCTTCGTCGCCATTTTCGGCGCCGTTCTGCTCAATTTTTTCACCCAGAGCAGCGAAATGATCGGCGATCACTTTTTCTCGATTTTGATGATATCCTTCGCCGGCAGTTCGGTATTGCTTGGCCTGTTCCACCTCACCCGCATGATCGAGCGCCGTTAATGGCAAACCCGCTTGACCGGCTCAGCTTGCCCCAGCGCCGCGCCATCACCTGTTTAGGGATTCTCGTCTGGCTGGGCTTTTACGTCTGCGTGGTCGCAGCTCTGGCCGGCTTCCTGCATGGCGGCCAGATCACGGCTCTGATCTTCTATGCCCTGGCCGGCACGCTGTGGGGTGTGCCGATCATTCCGCTTATCTCCTGGTCAGAAAACTACAAAGGGAAAAAGAAGCGCAAATGAGCGAAGAGACGGCCAGACCGATATTGCCCGCCATTGGAAAGGGGCGGCTGGAAGCCTTCAGCGACGGCGTCATCGCCATCATCATCACCATCATGGTGCTGGAACTGCATACGCCCGAAGGCGTCGACCTGCACGCCCTGCTCGATGTCGGCCATACCTTCCTGCTCTATGCCTTAAGCTTCATCTATGTCGGCATCTACTGGAACAATCACCACCACCTGCTCCATGCCTGCCACAAGATAAATGGCGGCGCCCTGTGGGCCAACCTGCACCTGCTGTTCTGGCTGTCGCTGGTCCCCTTCACCACGCGCTGGATGGGCGAAAGCGATTTCGCCACGATCCCGACGGCAGCCTATGGTCTTTCCCTGCTGATGCCCTCCATCGCCTATTCCATACTGGTAAAGGTGCTGATCGCCGTAAACGGCAAGGACAGCGCGGTCGGACGCGCCATCGGCAGCGATGTAAAGGGATATGTCTCCACGGCCATCTACATACTAGGCATAGCCCTGACCTTATGGAACAGCTTTGCCGGTATCGCCTGCTATGTGATCGTGGCCCTGATCTGGCTGGTGCCCGACCGGCGGATCGAGCATTAATCCCCATTATGTTGTGCGGGTCTATGCTTTGGCCATGGAACAGACTGACATTACCCAGCGCCTGCGCAAACTCGCTTTGAATCTGCTTGATGCCTATGAGCAGATCGAAACACCGAACACCTTTGTTGAAGCCAACCGCGCGGCCAAGGCGCTGATCTCGATCGGCAAGGCGATTAAACTGGCCGGTGAAGAGGCGCCTGCGCCCAAACCGGTTGTGCCGCCAGTTGCACCTCCACGGAAGGCCACAGTGGCCTCCCCCTACCTTGAGGTCGAGCGCCAGGCCAGAGCGCTTATCGAGGCCGATAAAGCGCTCCGGGGCGGCGAATTGAGCGAAGCGGAGATTGACGCGCTGCTGGGGCCGCCCGATCCGCCTCCCTTCCCCTCTCCCTTTAAATAAGGGGAGAGGGTGGCCTGCAGGGCCGGGTGAGGGGATGGAATTTACAAGACATTGCGGTGTCGCTGCGCGACCCTTTCTCAGTGGGAGCGACAGGATTGGCTCCGCTACGCTTCGCTGAAAGCTCGCACGCTCGCTTTTCAAACAAGGCTCGAACCTGAGCGCAGGCCATTGAAATCAAAAGACCGCCCCAAAGGGCGGCCTTTCTATTTCAATGGTCGGAGCGACAGGATTCGAACCTGCGACCCCTTGACCCCCAGTCAAGTGCGCTACCAGGCTGCGCCACGCTCCGCCAAAACATAAGGAAAACAGCAAGTGTCGCCCCTAAGAGAGGCGGCTTATAGAGACGAACATCGCCTCCGGCAATCCCCAAAAGTCAGATTTCAGGGAAATTCCACCGGAAATTAACTGCGCTTCGCCCGGTCGATATGGCGCGCCAGGCTAGCCTGCGCCTCTTCCAGCGCATTGGCGATTTTCAGGAAACTGTCCCGCATCTCGGTCGACATCGCCGCCGGTGGCACAGACGCGCCACCAAAGACCGGCTGCTGCACGCCGGCGGCATTTTCAGCGGCGATTTCTTCCCGCGACACCAGCCCCTGCTCGGTCGCCACCACCTCATCGGCCGGGCCTGAATAGCGTTCGCCGGAGGGATTGAGAATGGCCTTCTGGCCTTCGTCCTTGAACAGCTTCTGCACGCCGCGAATGGTATAGCCGCGATCATAAAGCAGGGTTTTCACCCCGTGCAGCAGGTCAATATCCTGCGGCCGGTAGAAACGCCGCCCACCGGCGCGTTTGGTCGGACGGATAAAGGTGAACTTGGTTTCCCAGAAGCGCAGCACATGCTGCGGCACGCCCAAAGCATCGGCGGTCTCGGAAATGGTCCGTAAGGCGAGCGGCCCCTTGTTCACCGGTGCGCTACCTCGTTACTCGTGCGTGCCGGCGTCAACACGCGCCTTGACGATCTGCGAGGCACGGAACGAAATCACCTTGCGCGGATCGATGGCGGCGGGTTTGCCGGTCTTGGGATTGCGGCCGACGCGGGCGTTCTTTTCGCGCACCTGAAAGACGCCAAAGCCCGACAGCTTTACCGTATCGCCACGCTCCAATGCTTCAACGACCAGATCAAGCGTACGCTCGACAATCGCCGCGCACTCCTGCCGCGGCAGGCCCAACTCATTATGGACATCTTCAAAAAGTTCGGCTCGCGTCAAGGTCTGCGATTTCATGGTCTTTGCGCCCCTGCCTGAATGGTTTTAACCAAAGCAAGCACGCACAATGCCGCAATTATCGCTATCCGTCAAAGGGTTATAGCGAATTTGTGATTAAAAACGTGAATCCGGCATCAATGCGGAGAAAAAGAAGGGCGATCCACAGATTACACTCATTACACATACTTTTCAGTCTCTTACCGGCAAGGCCGGCATTAGCCGGATATAAGGCGCCGAGCGCTCCTTAATCTGTGCCATCTGTGTAATCTGTGGATAACCCTTAAATCCGGCTTACAACCGGATCGCCGCCGCGCCCCAGGTCAGGCCACCGCCGAGCGCCTCGATCAGCACCAGATCGCCCGGCTTTACGCGGCCGTCCTGCACACCGACGTACCATGCCAGCGGAATGCTGGCCGCCGAGGTATTGGCGTGCTGCGCCACGGTCGAAATGACCTTGTTTTCATCCAGGCCCAGCCTTTCGGCCACGCCATTGAGAATGCGCTGATTGGCCTGGTGCGGAATAAACCAGTCGATATCGGCGATTTCGAGATTGGCTTTTTCCACTGCCGCTTCAACGGCTTGCGATATCTTGTGAACCGCGTGCTTAAAGACCTGATTGCCCTGCATTCGGATCTTGCCGATGCGGTTTTCAGCCTCGAACGTACCGCCATCGACATAGAGCAGATCGACCTTTGAGCCATCGCAGCGCAGATCGAAACCGAGGATGCCGCGATCCGCCTTGCTCCCCTCGCCTTCGACCGGCTCAACCACAACCGCGCCGGCGCCATCGCCGAACAGGATGCAGGTGCCGCGGTCGCTGTAATCAAGCAACTGGCTCATCGCCTCAGCGCCGATCACCAGCACGCATTTCGACAGGCCACGCGCCACAAAACCATCCGCTACGCTTAAGGCGTAGACAAAGCCGGAGCACACCGCCTGAACGTCAAATGCCGGACAGGTCGGCGCGCCGAGCTTGTTCTGCACGATCGAGGCCGTGGAAGGAAACGGCATGTCCGGCGTGGTGGTGGCGACGATGATGAGGTCAACATCCGCCGCTGTCTTTCCGGCGGCGGTCAGGGCGACCTTGGCGGCCTCCACGGCGAGGTCCGAGGTCTTCATGCCGTCGTCGATCTTGTGACGCTGGCGAATACCGGTCCGTTCGGTAATCCAGGCATCAGAGGTATCCACCATCCGCGCCATATCATCATTGGTGATCACTTGTTCCGGCAGGAATCCGCCAACCCCGGTAACCGCCGATCTTAACACACGCATGTTCCTAGTTTACCTTATCGCCCGCGGCTATCGCGGCTGATGTTTCTTTCAGGCCCGCAGCCAGACTGGCTTCCACTGTCAGGCTTTGTGAAAACTGGGCCAGACTGTCAACAATATCACGCTCATAACCGCTCGCCGCCAGAGAAAGCCCGACCCGGATGGCGTTAGAGAAGGCGCGCGCATCCGCGCCGCCATGGCTCTTGATGACAATGCCCTTCAGGCCCAGAAGAGGGCCACCGTTGCTGGCGCCCGGATCGATGCGCTTCGCCATTGCCTTCAGCGCCGAACCGGCCAGCACGGCCCCCAGCATGGCCATCGGCCCCGATTTGAAGGCATCTTTCAGCAGATCCTTGATAAAACGCGCCGTACCCTCGGCGGTCTTCAGCGCCACATTGCCGGTAAAGCCATCGGTGACGGTGACATCAACCGTGCCGGCGCATAGGTCTGTGCCCTCGACGAAGCCGTAATAGTTCAGGCCGAGCGTATTTTCCCTGAGCAGCTTGTGGGCCTCACGGACCTCCTCATGGCCCTTGACATCTTCCGAACCGACATTGAGCAGACCGATGGACGGCTTTTTGACGCCATGCACGGCGCGGTGGAAGGCGGCCCCCATCAGGGCGAATTCGATCAACTGGCGGGCGTCAGAGGTGACATTGGCGCCGACATCAAGCACGGTGCCGAAGCCGGTTTTGTTCGGCCATGAGCAGCCGATGGCCGGGCGCTCCAGGTCGTCGGTCATCATCTTTAGGATCATCTTGGAGAGCGCCATCAGGGCGCCGGTATTGCCGGCAGAAATGACCGCCCGCGCCTCGCCGGATTTCACGGCATGAATGGCATTGGACAGGCTGGTATTGCGGCGGCGAATCGCCTGAGCCGGCTTTTCATCCATGGCCACGCATTGATCAGTATGGATGACAACCGATCGCGCTTTCAGCTTCGGCAACTTCGCCAGCTCGGCATTGATCCGCACTTCATCACCATGAAGCTGGAAAAAGACCGCCGGATGCTCATCGAGCAAAAGCGCCGCCCCGCACACCGTTACCGCCGGGCCGTGATCGCCGCCCATGGCATCAATGGCGATGACTACTGCATCTTTAGGAATAGCCGAATTCGACTGAGGTTCTGTTGCTGTCGACACGGAGCTATCTGACCTCACCTAAGCTTTTCTCACTCAAAGCACATACTCTGGAAACAAGCCGCGGACGATAGCGGCACTTTGCAACTATGCAAGCCCAATCATCTGCCAGGTGGTCCGTCATGTCGCTATTCATCGCGTTTCAACTGCGCCAGGACGGCAAATGGCGAAGGCTCCTTCACGACTTCCGGCTCTTCGAAAACAGCGCCAGGCTTGCGCTCAAAAGGATCATAGGCTTCGCCCAGCGCTTCGATAACATACTGGCCAAGATCGATTTGGCCGTTTTCGATCACGTCCGGTTCATCAAGATCATCCAGCGTGAATTCGCGGGCGCCGACCTCGGCAACCTCAGTGGTGACGCGCTGCTTTTCGATGCAGTCGATCTCCAACTCGCTTGAAATCTCATGGGTAAAAGGCTCCAGCGTCACACCGCATTCCTGAGTGACCTCGCCCGTGAGCGCCAGGCTGACACGCACAACCGGCTTTTCACCGGCTACGGAACGCGTCTCGACATGGGCGGCAAGGCTGTTCAGTTCGATCATGCCGAACGCCTTTGCAATCACATCGCGGCGCGCCTCGTCGGCAACCAGGTCGACTTTCAGCCCCTTGGCGGCCTGGTCGAAGCGGACACGATGCTCCCAAAGTCCGGTATCCTGCTGGTCACTCATTGCTCTTCTCCACTCATTACAAGGTCTGCCGAGTCTGCATCGCTTTCAAGCGCCGCCGGCGACGGAAAGGACAGCCGGCCTGCCAGTACGTCATCAACCTGAAAGGCATCACAGGCCGCCTGTGCATAGATGGCGAATGCCTGCGCCCGTTCAAGAACCGCCGCCGAAACCGCCTGCCCCCTTACCTCTCCGTCCGCTTCGTCATCGCCATAGTCCGAGCCGGCCATGATCGTGCGGGCCGTATAGTCGGCGGCTGCGGTCAGGCCGGCATTTTCGCGCCACAGATCGTCCCAGCGTTTCAGGCGCGTATAGATAACCTGGCCGAGCTTCTTCATCTTCTTTGGCACGCTGAGATCGCCGACGCCCTGTTCCCGCAGGGTCGAATCAAGCGCCAGCAGGAAGGAATCGAACAGGGCCTGCGCCGTTTCCTGCGCCTGATCATGGCGCGGATCGCCTGCCGGTAAAGATTTCAACCGCGTTACAACAAGCCCGACGTGAAAGGTCAGCAGTTCAAACCGGGACCCGATGGCGTCATCCACGCCGTAGTCGATATAGAAGACCGGCAACCGGGATTGCGTCACGCAGGCCAGGTAAAGCCGGTCGCCGGCCTGCTTTGCAGGGCGCGGTTTGAAGGCGGATTTCAGCTTGTCCAGAAGGCGTTGCATCACATATCTCTGGTTGGGTTGGCCCGATGAATATCCCTTTGGAAACAGGGATGATGTGTCGCCATTCAGGCGCTATATCCGGCGAAAAATTTGCTGTTCACGGCCATGTTTAAGCCTTAAGCTTGCCGTAAGCCTAAATTCCCTATAGGTCAAATGCGTTTCGTTTTCTAAACAGGATATTCATGCGCCTGCTCTCCTTCAAGACAAGCTCGGCTCTGGTTGCCGCGTCCGCCCTGGCCCTGCTGGGCACGGCCTGCGCCCCCACCATGACGCACCACGGCTATCTCGCGCATGAAGCCAAGCCTTCGGTGGACATCAAGGTCGGCGACAGCCAGGCCACTGTGCTCGACAAGCTGGGCGCACCGTCGCAAACCTCTGTCTACAAGCCGTCGGAATGGTATTATATCGACCAAGTGTCGATGAAGATGACCTACAAGCAGCCGCGCGTCACCGCCCGTTCGGTGACCGTCGTTGATTTCGACCCGAGCACACAGACGGTCGCAACCGTAAAGACCCTGTCCCTGGCCGATGGCCGCGTATTGACGCCGAATCCGAACAAGACCCCTACTCGCGGCCGTTCGCTGACCGCGCTTGAACAGGTGCTCGGCACTGTCGGCCACCAGCGCCTCGACAACAGCCAGGACACCAACCCCGGCAACAACCGCCGCCGCGATTAGGCCTTACGGATATTCTTAAACGAAAGCCCGCCAGATGTATGTCTGGCGGGCTTTTGCTTAAGAAAGTGATCCACAGATAAGCCAGATAAGCACAGATGATTTGAACGTGCCCGACGGTCCGCATCGATCTTGATACTTTGCCTGACGGTCGCTTTGCGATCATCGATTTTGCTTATCAGTACACAGACTTTTCCATTCCCACGGACTATCTGTGCTTATCTGGCTTATCTGCGGATCACTCTTCCTAAAAAAGCCCCCCGCCGTTTCCGGCGGGGGCCATTGCCTTAAGCACCGTGAGCGAGAACGGCCAGCATGAGCAAGGCCACAATATTGGTGATCTTAATCATCGGATTGACCGCCGGACCGGCCGTATCCTTGTAAGGATCGCCGACCGTATCGCCGGTCACCGAAGCCTTGTGCGCTTCGGAGCCCTTGAGGTGCTTCACGCCGTCCTTGTCGACAAAGCCGTCCTCGAAGGACTTCTTGGCATTGTCCCAGGCGCCGCCGCCAGAGGTCATCGAGATGGCGACGAAGATACCGGTCACGATAACGCCGAGCAGCATGGCCCCCAACGCTTCAAACGCCGGTACAGCGCCACCGATGAAGTAGACGATGGTGAACAGGATGATCGGCGACAGCACCGGCAGCAGCGACGGGATAACCATTTCCTTGATCGCCGCCTTAGTCAGCATGTCGACCGCCCGGCCGTAGTTGGGCTTGGACGTGCCGGCCATGATGCCGGGATCTTCGCGGAACTGCTTGCGCACCTCCTCCACCACGGCCTGGGCCGCGCGGCCAACAGCCGTCATGCCCATGCCACCGAAGAGATAGGGCAGCAGGCCGCCGATCAGCAGGCCGATAACGACCCACGGCGACGACAGCGAGAAGGTCAGGTTGCCCAGCCCCTGGAAGATGGCCGGGGCGTCCGGCAGACCGGCGAAGTATTTCAGGTCAGACGTATAGGCGGCGAACAAAACCAGGGCGCCAAGACCGGCCGAACCGATGGCATAGCCCTTGGTGACGGCCTTGGTGGTGTTGCCGACCGCATCGAGCGCGTCGGTAGTGTGGCGCACTTCCGGCGGCAAACCGGCCATTTCGGCGATGCCGCCGGCATTATCCGTCACCGGACCGAAGGCATCAAGCGCGACGATCATACCGGCCAGGGCCAGCATGGTGGTGGTGGCAATGGCGATGCCAAACAGGCCCGCGAGCAGATAGCAGCCGATAATGCCGGCCACGATGATCAGCGCAGGGATAGCTGTGGCTTCCATCGAAACCGCAAGACCCTGAATGACATTGGTGCCATGGCCCGTGACCGAAGCCTGGGCAATGGAGACGACCGGACGCTTGCCGGTGCCGGTATAGTATTCCGTCACCACGATAAAGCCCGCCGTCACGGCCAGGCCGACGAGACCACAATAGAACAGAGTCATGCCTGTAAAGTGGAAGGTGGTGCCCGCAGAGACATACTCAAACGGCGTATCGAAGCCGAGGCCGGGCAGATATTTAATAACCGCCGCCAGCGCCACGATCGACAAGAGACCGGTGGCGATCAGCCCCTTGTAGAGGGCGTTCATGATGTGGTTGTCCTTGCCCAGGCGGACAAAGAAGGTGCCAATGATAGAGGTGAGGATACAGACGCCGCAAATAACGAGCGGTAGCAGCATCATCATGCCGACATAAGGGGTTTCACCAAAGAAGATGGCCGCCAGAACCATGGTGGCGACCGTGGTCACCGCATAGGTCTCGAACAAATCGGCCGCCATGCCGGCGCAGTCACCGACATTATCCCCGACGTTATCGGCGATGGTGGCCGGATTGCGGGGATCGTCTTCAGGGATACCGGCTTCAACCTTGCCGACCATATCACCGCCGACATCCGCTCCCTTGGTGAAGATGCCGCCACCGAGACGGGCGAAGATCGAGATTAGCGACGCGCCAAAGCCCAGGGACACCAGGGCGTTGATCAGATCGCGGTCATGCGCCGTCTTGTGCAGCACTTCTGTCAGGTAGGCATAATAACCCGACACGCCGAGCAACGCCCCGCCGGCTACGAACAGGCCGGTGATGGCGCCGGCATTGAAGGCGAGCTTCAAGCCCTTGGCCAAACCGTCGGAAGCCGCCTGCGCGGTACGGACATTGGCCCGCACCGAAATCAGCATACCGGCATAACCGGCGGCGCCCGAAAGCACCGCACCGATCAGAAAGCCGATAGCTGACAAATAACCAAGAAAGATAAAGGCAAGTATGAAAATGACCACGCCGACCATGGCGATGGTGGTATACTGACGCTTGAGGTAGGCCGCGGCGCCTTCCTGAATCGCCGCGGCGATTTCCTGCATACGCGCATTGCCTGCATTGGCCTTCATCAGGCCAAGAGTCTGGACGACACCATACAGCAGGCCAAGTATGCCGGCCGCGATGGCCAGCATCAAAGCAATATTCATAATGTAACCCCTGTGTCTTTATATTTGAGGGGCGCACAATGACCGCCGCCCCATTTTCGGGAATCAAAAAGAAGACAAAATACAGTGCCTTACTTTTCGATTGGGATCGAGAGTGCCAAATGTTCACCTGAGTTTCAAGGCCATATGTTGCCGCAACCCATTATAATTCAAAGGCTTTCGCGCCACGAATGCTGCATTGCGGGCTTGCGAATACTTATAATCTGTAAATTCAGACTGTTATGAAAAACGCACCGCAACACAACCAGCGGGGGATATCCGTCAATACGGATGGCGCTTCGGGCTTTGCGACAGCACATCAATCGACTTAATGACGCCGGGGCCGGTAATTTTCGTCCATTCCCCCATCATCGCCTGCTTGAAGCGGGGCTCATCCAGCAGGTAATCCTTGCCGGACTGGGCAAAGGAGGTCCGCGACGCAGCGCGAACCAGGGCGTCGCGGAAATAGGGTTCCTTGTCGCGGAATTTCGCCTCGTCGGCCGTCATTGTCAGGTTGATGCGGATATTCAGGAAGATGTAATTGACGACCCGCCCGTCGACACTGATCGGGATGGCGACCGCGCCCAATTGCACCGAGGCATTGCCGGCCTTTTTCGCCTCTCCCCCTTCGCTGGCCAGGGCTGGCGGAGCAGACAGACACAGGCAGGCGGCGGCAGCGCCCAGCAAATAACGACGATCAGGTTTCATGCGTCGATACTGGCGCAGAATGGTTGACAACGCCTGAATGAAAAAGCCCTCCAGGATGCCGGAGGGCTTCATGATCAGTGATGATGGCGCTTGCCATCGTGCCAATGGCCGTCCTTGTCACGCCAGCCATAGGGATTATCGTTATCATTGCGCCAGGCTTCGCCATAGGCATAGGGCGGCGGCGTGGTGTGGCGGTAACGGTCATAATAGACGTGCTGATAGCGGTCCTGAGGTGGGCGCTCCTTGTAATAGACGACCGTATAGCCCGGAGGCGGCGGGGCCGGATCGTAATAGGCGCCCTGGTAGGAATAGTATTCGCCGTTATAGCATTTCACGCTCGACTTGCCGACATTATTGCCGATCACACCGCCGACGACCGCGCCGCCGACCGTGCCGAGACCACGTTCGTTCTTCGATATCTGACTGCCCACCAAGCCGCCAATAACCGCGCCGATAATGGTGCCGTTGGTCTGGGCTTCCTTCTTCTTGGCATAGCAATAGCCATCATATCCGCGCAGGTCACGATCCTGAGCCGAAGCCAGGCCGGGCATTATCAGGCCCGCCGCCAGGCTGATCACCAGCCCCATTTTCAGAGTCGTTTTCATTCGGAATACCCTCCTCAGATTATCGCCGACCTGTACGTGACGCCGGCCATGCTTGAAAGGGCTAGGCGGAAACCCGGCTTATCGCAATGCGGGCGCCCGCTGGTTTATGCGGGGATTTTGTAAGGTTTCTGAAAATGGCCATTCGCCGCGCCTAAAGCGGATGCGTAAAGCCCTTTTTCGTCACGTCCAGGCGTCGATTGTCGGACCACAACTCCGCCCCCGCCGGGGTGTCATCAGACAGACCGATGCAGGCGCCGATATCGTAAAAGCCGGCCAGTACGAGGGCCTTCGCGCCCATCTCGCTGGCCGTGCAGAGGATCTGGTAATCATCGCCGCCAGTGCATAGAGCCACCGGGCTGATACCCGAGGCGATAGCGGCACGGGCGGACAGCGATGTCGGCACGCGGTTGAGGTCCAGCCGGATCATCAGGTTGTTGGCACGGGCCAGATGGTCGGCATCAGCCAGCAGGCCATCGGAAATATCCATGGCGCTGCGGGCATGATCGCGGAGGACGGGGATCAGGTCAGTACGGATCTCCGGCAGGTGATAGGCGCTGATGACCTCATTGACATCCTCATGCGACAAACCGAGCAATTGCCCCTGCAGGGCTTTCAGGCCAAGATATCCCTGTCCGATATAGCCGCTGACAAGTACCCGGTCGCCCGGCTTGGCGCCGAGACGGGACAGGGTTTTTCCCGCCGGTGCCTTGCCAAACATCGTCATGGAGACCACCAGCGGCCCTTCGGTGGAGACCGTATCGCCGCCGAACAGGCTGAGGCCATAGCGGTCCTGGTCGATCTTCAGTCCACGCGCGAAATCGGCTTTTTCGGCATAGGTTGTGCCGCGCGGCCAGGCGGTCACAAGCTGGTAGCCGTAGGGCCTTGCCCCCTTGGCGACGATGTCCGACAGGTTAACGCGCATCAGCTTGCGCGCCACCAAATCGAGCGGATCATGCTCGAAAAAATGGACACCGCCGACCAGGGCATCGGTATTGACGACCAGATCGCAGATCGGATCACCGGCAATGACGGCGACATCATCGATCAGTCCCCTCGCCTCGCGGCTGAGGCCCGCCAGCGGCTTGAATAACTGGTCGATGATGGAAAACTCGTCGGGTTCGCTCATACCGCTCTCACCGCGATCAGAAGGCTGCCATTTTGCACGTCACAGGTGAAAATACGACAAAACTTTCCGTGACTTTCGCCTATCGGGCTTTTATTTGCGCACATCCGCCGCGATGCCATCGAGCGCAGCATTGACGAAACGCGCCTCGGTTTCGCCGTAGAAGGCGCGGGCGATCTCGACATATTCATTGATGATCACCTGGAGGCCGATATCGGTGCGGAACTTCAGCTCCCAGGTGCCGGCGCGCAATATGGCACGGACCGTCGGATCGAGGCGCTCTATACGCCAGCCCGAAGCCAGGCGGTTGATGATCAGCGGATCAATCGCCGACTGTTCCTTGACGATGGTGCGCGCGCCTTCGGCAAAGAAGGCTTCGTCAGCGGCCGCCAGCGGCTCGCCATCAAGATCACCATCGAAGCGATAGTCGGAAAATTCCTTGATGACCGTTTCAACACCAGCGCCCGTGATATCAAGCTGGTAAAGCGCCTGAACCAAGACCAGGCGCGCTACCGTGCGTGCGCGCTTTTCCTTGTTGGAGAGCGCTTTCGCGTCAGATTCATTGGCGTTGAGCTGGTCGATGACCGCCTTCAGGCTGGTCGGCTTTGGCGTGGCGGCGTCGCTCATTGGGTGCCATCCATCAGGCTTTTGCGCAAGGATATCATTGTCAGACAGACCTTGGCGACCGTGCCGCCCTTGTCACCTTCTGAGCGCCGGGCGCGCACCCATGCCTGGTCTTCGTCTTCCACGGTCAGGATGCCGTAGCCGATGGCCAGGCGCTGCTTGTAACTGAGGTCCATGAGACCACGGGCGGATTCATTGCAGACATAATCATAGTGGGTGGTATCACCGCGGATAACACAACCGAGCGCCACATAACCATCATAGGCGCGGCCGGCCGGACGATGAGCGGCGTCTTCAGCCATGGCGATGGCGGCCGGGATTTCAAACGCGCCCGGCACCGTGACCACATCATATTCCGCACCGAGGGCTTCAAGCGCGTCTTTGGCGCCGGCCAAAAGCTCGTCAGCAATATCGTCGTAGAAGCGGCTTTCAACGATCAGGATGCGAAGCGGGTTTTCAATGGTCAAAGCGAGTCGTCCTCAAAAGGAATAGTAGTCAGGCTGCATACGCCTTTCTGCGGTAACGAAAAAGCCAAATCTTGGCTAGGTAGAAAGGAAGGGAGTTATCCACAGATTGCACAGATTAGCACAGATTAAGAAAGGAAGAGGATTAAGAGGAGAAAATGGATATGTCTGCACTCCGCCATGAACAGTGAATGCGCGACGGCTTGTCTAAACTTTTGAGCGCTTCGCGCTCTTAAGAAAGGAACCTGGCTCTGACGATACATTCATGAGACAAATTACCTTAATCCTCTTCCTTTCTTAATCCGTGCTTATCTGGCTTATCTGTGGATTCAAACCTTTAAAGCGTCTGCCAGTCGATGATCGAGAGGCCATAGCCTTCCAGCGCTGCCGGCTTCGGGCGTGTACCGGACAGGGCGATCATGTCGCGTACACCGAGATCGAGCAGTATCTGCGCGCCAACGCCATAATCGCGCAGGCCGCGCGGGCTGTGATTCGCGCCGTCGTCGGAACCGAAACGGCCGGAAAGCACCTTCGGGTCGGGATCGCGCAGCAACACCATGACAGCCGGGCCATTGTGATCGGCCAGCGCCTGCATCGCCTTCTGCACATAGTTACTGCGGAAGGCCCCGCCTTGCCCGCCCAGCACATCCGAGGCGATATCGAGTTGGTGCATCCGCACCAGGGTCGGCTTGTTCGGCACCGGCTGGGCTTTCACAAGAGCCAAATGCTCGGCGCCATCCAGTTGATTGCGATAAACAAGCAAACGGAACTGACCGCCCCACTCGCTCTCAAACGGACGCTCCAGCACACGTTCGACAAAGCGTTCGGTGCGCCGGCGATAGGCGATCAGGTCGGCAATGGTGCCGATCTTCAGGCCATGCAACTGGGCAAAAGGCACCAGGTCCGGCAAGCGCGCCATGGTGCCGTCGTCATTGATGATCTCGCAGATCACACCGGCGGGATAGAGGCCCGCCATGCGCGAGATATCAACGGCGGCTTCCGTATGGCCAGCGCGGACCAGCACGCCGCCTTCACGTGCGACCAGCGGGAAGACATGGCCCGGCGAGACGATATCGCGGGAATCCTTAGTGGTGTCGATGGCGACAGCGATGGTATGGGCGCGGTCCTTCGGCGAAATGCCGGTGGAGATGCCGTCCTTGGCCTCGATCGATACGGTGAAAGCCGTGCCATTGCGGGCGCCATTGTCGTGCACCATCGGCGGCAGGCGCAGGGTCTTGGCGCGTTCGCCGGTGATCGACAGGCAGATCAGGCCGCGGGCAAAACGCGCCATGAAGTTGATGATGTCGGGCGTCGCCATTTGAGCCGGAATAACGACATCACCCTCATTCTCGCGGTCCTCGGCATCAATCAGGATATAGGGGCGGCCATTGCGGGCGTCTTCCAGGATATCCTCAATCGAGGAAATCGGGCTGTCATAGCTGTCAGCGCTCGCGCCGAGGTCATTGGTGATCTTGTTGAACGACATAGGGCTTACTCAGTTTCAAACCAGCGGGCGGCATAGCGCGCCAGGCGGTCAACCTCAAGGTTTACGCTGTCACCCACGCTTGTTTTCGACAAGGTTGTGTGCAGCCAGGTGTGGGGAATGATGTTGACGCCGAAGGTCTGTCCCTCGACTTCGTTGACGGTCAGCGAAATACCATCTAGCGCCACCGAGCCTTTCGGGGCGATAAAGCGGTGCAGTGGCGCCGGCGCCTCGAATGTCAGGCGGTAGCTGTCGCCGTCCTGTTTGACGCTGATCAGCTTCGCCAGTCCGTCGACATGGCCGGAAACGATATGGCCGCCCAGTTCATCGCCGATTTTCAGGGCGCGCTCGATATTGACCTTGGAGCCTTCCTGCCACTGGCCTAGATTGGTCAGGCTGAGCGTTTCGTTGGAAACGTCGAGGTCGTAGCTGCGGCCCTGTTTGGAAACCACTGTCAGGCAGCAGCCGGCGTGGCTGATCGAGGCGCCGATCTCGACATCGTCGAGGTCGAAATCGACATGCATGGTCAGGCGCACGCCGGCGTCCGACCTGATCAGGGTCTCGACTGTCCCCATGCTTGAAATAATGCCCGTAAACACTTGGTATTTTATCCTTAATCGCCGGTGTCTGGATCGGCGTTCCGCAAGGCGTTTATCCACAGATTGCACAGATTAACACAGATTAAAAAAGGAAGAGGATTAAGGGAATTCAGCTCCGAATTGTCTGGTCAGTGCAGGACGCTTAAAAGAGCGCGAAGCGCTCAAGGTAAGTAAATCGTCGCCCCCTCATTGTCTCCGATCAGAACGCAGACATGTCCATTTCTCCTCTTAAGCCTCTTCCTTTCTTAATCTGTGCTAATCTGTGCAATCTGTGGATAAATACCTTCCTTAACTTAATTCATAGGTTTCCCAGAGGTCGTCGCCGACCGACTGAACGCCCAGGCGCGTGAACCGCACCATGTGGCTAATATCGTCAATATTCAGGTGCCCGATCACCGGCCGGGCATCTCCGCCCAAGATGGTGGCCGAGCGGAACCATTCAAGGCGATCGATCAGGCTGGCGCGCAGAAATGCCGTGGCGATGACGCCGCCGCCTTCGACAAACAGCCGCCCTATCCCCGCCGCACTGATGGCTTCCAGCGCCGCTTCCAGGTCTACACGCTGGTGCTTCGACGGCACTTTTAGGGCCCGAACACCCAACGATTGCATTTCACCAGTGACCTCGGTGGTCGTCACGACATAGGTCGGGATAACCCGCGCCGTCTGGGCCAGTTTCGATGTCAAAGGCAGACGAGACCGTGAATCGAGCACGATCCGCGCCGGTTGATAGCCTTCATAATTCGGCAGGCGGACGGTGAGCTCCGGATCATCCTTCAGAACAGTTTCGATGCCGACGAGCACGGCGTCATGGCCGCCGCGCAATTCATGGACGACGCGTCGCGCCTCCTCGCCAGTGATCCATTTGCTCTGACCGGAGGCCGTAGCGATCCGGCCATCAAGCGTGGTGGCCAGCTTTAATGTGATTTGTGGGCGCATTACTCCGAACCTCGTTTAGAGGTTCGGCAAGGGCGACTGCCCGCCGCGCACGTTTGCGCGTAAGCCCGCGCGGCATCTGAGCGCACTAGAAAAAAGCTTAATTGCGAATGGCTTGCCATTTGCAATTAAGCATCATCGGATGGGGAGATATCCTGCTCGCCCAGCCCCTGCCTGATGTCCTTCGGATCTTCCGGCGCGTCATTGTCCAGCCCCTCGTCGCCCAGGAACTTGGCAAAATCCGAGGTCTCACGGAAATCCCGATAGACCGAGGCATAACGGACATAGGCCACCACATCGAGCGACTTGAGCGCATCCATCACCAGGCCGCCGACCGTATCCGACGGAATATCCGTCTCGCCCATGCTCTCCAGTTGCCGGACAATGCCGGACACCATGCGGTCCACCCGGTCCTGGTCCACCGGTCGCTTGCGAAGCGCAATTGAAATGGAGCGCTCCAGCTTTTCACGGTCAAAAGGCGTGCGCCGTCCGGAACGCTTGACCACCATCAGGTCGCGCAGTTGCACGCGTTCGAACGTGGTGAAACGTCCGCCGCACTCCGAGCACGACCGGCGGCGACGGATCGCCGCGCCGTCTTCCGACGGGCGACTATCCTTCACCTGGGTTTCAAGGTTTCCGCAAAAGGGACAACGCATTCAGGAGCCTTTAAGCGTAGATGGGGAAGTTCTTGGTCAGCATCAGCACCTGGGCGCGGACCTTTTCCTGCACGGCCAGATCAGGCTGGCCCCCATTGGCCGCCATGCCATCCACCACGTCGGCGATCAGATTGCCGATGGTGATGAACTCGGCCTCGCGGAAACCGCGCGTGGTGCCCGCGGGGGTGCCGAGACGGACGCCCGACGTGATGGTGAAGGGCTTGTCATCGAACGGAATGCCGTTCTTGTTGCAGGTGATAAAGGCCGCTTCCAGCGCCGCTTCGGTATCCTTGCCGTTCTGGCCCTTGGGGCGCAGATCGACCGACATGACATGGCTGTCGGTGCCACCAGTGACGATGGCGAGACCGCGCGAAACCAGGGTATCGGCAAGCGCCCGTGCATTGGCGACGACCTGCTTCGCATAGGTCTTGAATTCGGGCTGGAGGGCCTCACCGAAGGCTACGGCCTTGCCGGCGATGACGTGCATCAGCGGGCCGCCTTGCAGGCCTGGGAAGACCGACGAGTTGATCTTCTTGCCGATCGCTTCATCGTTCGACAGGATCAGGCCGCCGCGAGGACCGCGCAGGGTCTTGTGCGTGGTGGTGGTGACGACGTGGGCGTGCGGCAGCGGATCAGGGTAGACACCACCAGCGACCAGACCGGCATAGTGGGCCATGTCGACGAACAGGTAGGCGCCGACCGAATCGGCGATCTCGCGGAAGCGCTTGAAATCGATATGGCGCGGATAGTTGGAGGCGCCGGCGATGATCAGCTTCGGCTTGTGCTGCTGGGCCAGGTCATTGACCTGTTCCATATCGATCAGGTTGGTGTCGCGCGTTACGCCATAAGGCACGACATTGAACCACTTGCCCGACTGGTTGGCCGGGGAGCCGTGCGTCAGGTGACCGCCGCAGGCCAGGTCCATGCCCATATAGGTGTCGCCCGGCTGGAGCAGCGAGAAGAAGACGGCCTGGTTGGCCTGGGCGCCGGAATGCGGCTGGACGTTGGCGAAGGCGCAGTTGAATAGCTTTTTGGCGCGTTCGATGGCCAGACGCTCGACGTCATCGGCATATTCACAACCGCCGTAATAGCGGCGGCCGGGATAGCCTTCAGCATACTTGTTGGTGAGCACGGAGCCTTGAGCTTCCAGAACGGCCTTGGAGACGATGTTTTCCGAGGCGATCAGCTCGATCTGGTCCTGCTGGCGATGCAGTTCGCCCTTGATAGCCGCCATGACTTCGGAGTCTTGTGTGGCGAGGTCGTTGTTGAAGAAGCCTTGCGGTATGAATGAGCCGGCGTTCGCGGGTGCGTTCAAGGGAGCGATTCCTGTACTGGAGGAAGGATAAGGGGGATATGGGGAGCGTTTACGCTCATAGCCAGCACGAGGCAAGGTTTTTCCCCTCCTTCGCGGTTGCGAAATCGGCACGCATGTGGCAGTAATTGCAAGAAATCCGGACTCAAAGCATTTTGAGTGGCTATTTCTGGCGCCGATCCCCAGAACCTCCCCAATTTAAAGATATCATGATTTCCCTCACCACGCTTAAACGCGAGTGGCTGGCGAATCCGCGTAACGACCTGCTGTCCGGTACGGTTGTCGCGCTGGCGCTGATTCCCGAAGCCATCGCCTTTTCCATCATCGCCGGCGTCGATCCGGCGGTCGGGCTTTACGCCTCCTTCATCATCGCCATCACCATCGCCATCGTCGGCGGTCGACCGGCGATGATTTCGGCCGCTACGGGCTCCATGACCCTGGTCATGGCCGGTCTGGTCAAATCCCACGGACTCGATTACTTGCTGGCCGCCAGCCTATTGACCGGTGTCTTTCAGATCATCATCGGCGTGCTGAAACTCGGCAGCCTGATCCGCTTTGTATCGCGCTCGGTGATGACCGGCTTCGTCAATTCACTGGCCATACTGATCTTCCTGGCGCAGATGCCGCAACTGATCCATGTTACCTGGCCGACCTATGCCCTGGTGGCCGGCGGACTGGCAATTATCTACGGGTTTCCCTATGTCACCAAGGTGGTGCCCTCGCCGCTCGTCGCCATACTGGTCATCACCGGCCTGACCCTGTGGCTGCATCTCGATGTCAACACGGTCGGCGATATGGGCCATATGCCCACCACCCTGCCGCCCTTCCATCTGCCGCAGGTGCCGCTGACTTTGGAGACCTTCGTCACCATCGCGCCGCTTTCGGCGACGCTGGCCTTTGTTGGTCTGCTGGAATCGCTGATGACCGCCAATATTATCGATGACATGACCGATACACCGTCTGACAAGAACACCGAGACGCGTGGCCAAGGCATTGCCAATATCGTCGCATCGCTGTTCGGTGGCATGGCCGGCTGCGCCATGATCGGCCAGAGCGTGATCAATGTCACTTCCGGCGGCCGTGGGCGTCTTAGTACGCTTTGGGCCGGCCTGTTCTTGCTGCTCCTGATGCTGGCGCTCCGGCACTGGGTGGCGCAGATTCCCATGGCGGCGCTGGTGGCGGTGATGATCACGGTCAGCATCGGCACCTTCGACTGGCAGTCTATCCTGCGCCTGCGTACGGCGCCGAAGCAATCGAGCGCCGTTATGCTGGTGACGACGGTGGCGGTGGTCGCCACGGGCAATCTGTCGATTGGCGTGCTGCTGGGCGTCCTGATGAGCGTTATCTTCTTCGCGCTGAAGGTCAGTCGGCTTGTCTCAGTAGAATGCACGGAAACGGACGATGGCCGGACGCGGGTTTACACCGTGCATGGCCAGTTGTTCTTCGTGTCGGCCGATCTCTTCACCAGCGGTTTCGAGTTCCACGGTCATCCGGAAAAGGTGACGATCGATCTCAGCCAGGCGCGGGTGTGGGATATCACCGCGGTCGAGGCCATCGACAAGGCCGTCTTCCGTTATCGCAAGAGCGGCGCTGACGTGCAGGTCATCGGTATGAGCGAGGCGTGCAGCACCCTGGTGGAAAAGGTCGGGCAGTTCGACAAGACGTTTCTGCCGTCAGGCGCCATCGGTCACTAGACCAGGGTGCCACGGCCGGGGGGTGACGGTTTCTGTCCGCCCGGTCCATTTCCCTGGCCCAGCTTGTTCTTCAGCTTAAGCACGGCCAAGCGCTTGACGCCTTCCGGATCATTGACCGGCCCCATGGCCGTGGCCTCTTCCGCGGTATCGGCATCAATCGCCGTGACCTTCAGATAGGCGCCCTTCCGCTGCATCTCGATATAGATTTCGGACATGGACGGAGTGTGCCGCGACTCTGAGTTTGTGGCAAGCTTACGCCACAGCCGGCAGGCGGGCCACGTTGCACATGGTCCAGAGCTTGTCCATCGACTCGACCAGATGATCGATCATCTCGTCCGTATGGTCCGGCGACGGCGTGAAGCGCAGGCGCTCGGTGCCCTTCGGCACGGTCGGGTAGTTGATCGGCTGGACATAAATGCCGAAATCATTGAGCAGCATGTCCGAGACCATCTTGCAGTGCTTGGCGTTGCCGACCAGCACCGGCACGATGTGCGACTGCGTCGGGAAGGTGGCGATGCCGACCGCGCGCAGCTTCTTCAACAGGCTTTGGGCGCGCTCCTGATGAGCGACGCGCTTTTCATTGTGTTCCTTCAGGTACTTCACAGAAGCGGCGGCACCGGCCATCACGGCAGGCGGCAGCGAGGTGGTGAAGATAAAGCCAGATGCCCACAGGCGGATGGCATCGACCATGGCCGAGGTGCCGGCGATATAGCCGCCCATCATGCCGAACGCCTTGCCCAGCGTGCCTTCGATGATGTCGATTTCGCCCATAATGCCATCGCGTTCGGCAACCCCTGCCCCGCGTACGCCATAGAGGCCAACGGCATGGACTTCATCGATATAGGTCAGGGCGTTGTATTTCTTGGCCAGAGCCACGGTGCCGCGAACGTCCGAGATATCGCCATCCATCGAATAGACGGATTCGAAAGCGATCAGCTTCGGCGCATTGGCTGGCGCGGTCTTCAGCAGTTCTTCGAGGTGTTCGAGATCGTTATGGCGGAAAACATGGCGCTCGCCACGACCATTGCGGATACCCTGGATCATCGAGGCGTGGTTCAGTTCATCCGAAAAGATGATCAGGCCCGGCAGGATTTTATAAAGCGTCGTCAGGGTCGCTTCATTGGCGACATAGCCGGAGGTGAAGACCAGCGCGGCTTCCTTGTGGTGCAGGTCAGCCAGTTCGGCTTCGAGCTGGTTGTGATAGAAGGTGGTGCCGGAGATATTGCGCGTACCGCCCGAACCAGAGCCCACCGCATCGATGGCTTCGTGCATGGCGTCCATGACGACCGGATTTTGCCCCTGGCCGAGATAATCGTTCGAGCACCAGACGGTGACGTCCTGCTCGCTGCCGTCTTCCTTGATCCAGGTGGCGCGGGGAAACTGACCAGCGTGTCGCTTCAAATTGGCGAACACGCGATAGCGCCCTTCGGCGCGAACAGCTTCTACAGCGGCCTCGAAAGCGGCATTATAGTTCATATCACACTCCGACGGCGACATTTTCGCCGCGTATCCTGTTGACGAAATAGCGCTTCCGTCAGGACCGATCAAGTCATCCGGGGGTTAAAATAACCCACCGGAGATATTCAAAATGACATTGCGGCAAATTCGTTTCAAATTCCAGCGGTTTTGCTTAAACCTATCTGCGCACATTGTCGCAGCTAAAGTATGACTCATTCAAATACTTCCCCTCTCCCTGCGTAGCGGGGAGAGGACGACGAGCAAGGCGAAGCCGCAGATCGTCGGGTGAGGGGCTTATAACCGGCTGGGTATGCCCCTCACCCGATCGCCTTCGCTAAGCTCGGCTCTCGTCCTCTCCCCGCTACGCAGGGAGAGGGGAAACAGAAATTTATGGATTTTAGGAGTTTGCTTTGTCGAAAATCTGGATATGCCTGTTTCGCGGCATCAATGTCGGCGGCAATAACAAGCTACCGATGAAGGAGCTGACCAATGTCATGCTGTCAGCGGGCCTAACGGACGTGAAGACCTATATCGCCAGCGGCAATGTGGTTTTTCGCTCTGAGCGTGGTGAGCAAGAGATTGAAGCCTTGATCGGCGATCTGGTCGAAACAAACTTCGGCTTTCGCCCAGCGGTTTTCCTGATCACTCTGGCGCATCTGGAAAAGGCGCTGGCAGAAAATCCCTATCGAAACCACGAACATCAGGGCAAGGCGCAGCATGTGTTCTTCTTCAAGGCACCGCCGACCAAAGTAGATCATGACCTGCTGGACAGCCTGAAGGCCGACGGCGAAGCCTATGAAATCACGGACGAACTGATGTATCTCTATGCACCAGAAGGTATTGGCCGCTCAAAAATGGTCGAAAAGATCGGCCGCGCCATCAAAGCTGATATGACCGCCCGCAATCTGAATACGGTCGAGACCTTGCGGGATATGGCGGCGGAGTTGGAAGGGTAAGATGCGACACAATTCAGTTTGGATTAGAATATAATGCAATCAGATATGATTGAAGCCATTGGGATTGATGATAACGGTTCACTTTGGTTGAAGCCCATAACCACGAAATTTCCATACATTTACAGAGAAGCTATGGAGGTAAGCTGGGATGTTCAACATCAACGTTTATGCGGGCCCAAACCGCATAAATGGTCATATATCGACTGGTTTAAGCAGATTATCGCTGCTGCGCGCGAACAAGGTACATATCTGACATTTGCTCCCACAACTTCCTGGACAAACATTCACCCAGAGTTGCAACAGGAAATTTTAGCCGTGGCACTTAAGGATTCTCTACGATGACTTACCTTGCAGGACATCCCGGCAAGATTAGGAAAAGGTTGATCCACAGATTACACAGATTGCACAGATTAATTCGTGCAATTACCGGCTAATAGCCTATATCACGGCCAACAGTTTAAAGCGGCGCGAAGCGCCATCCTTAATCTGTGCAATCTGTGTAATCTGTGGATTCCCTTTCTTAAGAGTACGCCATGACCTTCAATCCGATCCTTGCCCCCTATCCGGCCGGCCGGCCCCGTCGTCTGCGCCAGAGCCCGTGGATACGCGACCTGGTGGCGGAAAATCGCCTGCACGTTTCCGACCTGATCTGGCCGATCTTCGTCCATGATCAGGACAAGGCGCGCGACGCGATCGGCTCGTTGCAGGGTGTCGATCGCCTGAGCATCGCCGAGGCGGTCAAGGAAGCCCGCGAAGCAAAGGCGCTCGGAATCAATGTCATAGCGCTGTTTCCTCACCTCAATGAGAAAATCCGTACATCGGATGCGAAGGCCGCCATCGATCCGGACGGCCTGATCGTCCAGACCTGCCGCGCCATCAAGGCGGCCGTACCGGATATCGGCCTGCTGGTCGATATCGCGCTCGATCCCTATACCGATCATGGCCATGACGGCCTGCTTGATGACGACGGCAGGATCGCCAATGACGCCACAGTCGAGATGCTGGTGCAGCAGTCGCTTACCCTGACAGCCGGCGGCGCCGATATCCTGGCGCCTTCCGATATGATGGACGGCCGCATCGGCGCGATCCGCAACGCGCTGGAAGCCGCCGGCCATCAGGACACGATGATCATGTCCTACGCTGCCAAATATGCCTCGGCCTTCTATGGCCCCTACCGTGATGCCATCGGCGTCAAGGCGCTGAAGGGCGACAAGAAGACCTACCAGATGGATTCGGCCAATACCGAGGAAGCCCTGCGCGAGGTCGCCATCGATATTTCTGAAGGCGCCGACATGGTGATGGTCAAGCCGGGCCTGCCCTATCTCGATATCGTCCAGCGCGTCTCGGAGACCTTCAAGGTTCCGACCTTCGTTTACCAGGTCAGTGGCGAATACGCGATGATCAAGGCGGCGGTCGAGAAAGGCTATATGGACCACGACCGCGGCGTGATGGAAACCCTGCTGGCCTTCAAGCGCGCCGGCGCTTCGGGTATCCTGACCTATTTCGCCAAGCACGTCGCCGAACTTCTGAAAGCCTGATCATGGAAATCTATAAAGACCTGCAAAAGGCGCTCAATGCCGGCACCTATGTGCGTCTGACCCTGGCCGATGGCGAGCATGAAGGCTTTGTCATTGCCCTCAGCCCGGCGCTGGTGCTGTTGCAGGCGATCCACGAATGGCAGGATGTCGGGGCGCTCGTTGCGCCGGTCGAAACGGTCGAGGCCGTCGAAATCTCCGATTACCACGACGACCAGATCAAGATCCTCGATTTCAACAGCGTCAAGCGCACCAAGCGCTATGGCTGGGTACGGCTCGGCGGCTGGCAGGACCTGTTCAAGTCGCTGCAGTTCAAGGAAAAGTTCGTTGTGGTTTCGGCCGAGGACGGCACCGAGGTTGGCCTCATCGATACGATCGAGGCCGATTGCGTGGTGATCAAGGCGATCGATCCCGGCGGCAACTGGCAGGCCGACGAGGTCGAATGGCCATTCGACGATATTACGCTGGTGCAGTTCGACGACAGCTATAGCCGCACCCTGCAACGCTATGTCGAAAAGCGGGCGTCACAACCGACCAGTCATTAGGATGTAACCGGATGGCGCGCGGTGGCGTATAGTCAGGCATGTCCCGATTTATCCGCTCGCTCTGCCTTGCCCTGATCCTGCCAGTTATGACCAGTTGCGCAAAGGCCGCGCCCGAAGCGCACCAGCCGGTCGTTGTTGAATTGTTCACCAGCCAGGGCTGTTCGTCATGCCCGCCGGCGAATGCCACCCTGAACCAGCTTGCCGACCGCAAGGATGTGCTGGCCCTCAGTTTTGGCGTAATTTACTGGGACTATCTCGGCTGGAAGGACACTTTCGCCAGCCCCGCCAATACCCGGCGGCAGTACGATTATGCAAAAGGTTTGCATCATGATGGCGTTTTCACGCCGCAGATGATCGTCAATGGCCGCAGGGATACGACCGGGCAGAGCCTGTCCATCGTTGCCCCCCTGATCGAGGCCGCGAAAAAAAACCCTCCGGGTCCGGCGATCCGGCTTGGCGGGGACAAGGTCACGATCGCTGCCGCCGGATCACAGCCCGCAACCGTCTGGCTGGTGCGTTACGATCCAAGGGTGGTGCAGGTGCCGGTCAATCGCGGCGAAAATGCCGGGCGTACCCTGCCGCATCGCAATGTGGTCCGCGAACTGATCCGTCTCGGTGCTTTTTCCGGCCAGACAGTCGATTTCACCTTGCCAAAAGCCAGCATGGCCGGACTGAAGACGGCGGTTCTTGTCCAATCCGGCACAGGCGGACCTGTTCTCTCCGCCGCAACAGACTAACCGCGGCGCGCCGCCTCGATCCTGGCGACATCGATCTTCTTCATGTCCATCATGGCGGCGAAAGCACGTTTGGCTTCATCGCCGCCGGCGGCCATGGCATCGGTCAGGACGCGCGGCGTGATCTGCCACGAAATCCCCCACCTGTCCTTGCACCACCCACAAGCGCTTTCCTGGCCGCCATTGCCGACAATGGCGTTCCAGTAACGGTCGGTTTCGGCCTGGTCATCCGTGGCGATCTGGAACGAAAAGGCTTCGCTGTGTTTGAATATAGGCCCGCCATTGAGCCCAATGCAGGCGACGCCGGCCACGGTAAATTCAACCGTCAGCACATCGCCGGCCTTACCGGAGGGATAGTCGCCCGGCGCCTTATGAACGGCCGTCACGGCGCTGTCAGGAAACACTTCGGCGTAAAAACGGGCCGCGGCTTCAGCGTCCTTGTCGTACCAGATGCAGATTGTGTTTTTAGCCATGGTTATTCCTCGCTGTTTCGTTGCGAGGGAGGTTAGGCTTATCGACGCCGCTTTTGAACTGACAACCGCGTGAAGCTATTTTGCCCGACGGGCTTCAAGACGGGCGTGCAGGCTGGAGGTATCCCAGCGCTGCCCGCCCATGGCCTGGACCTCGGAATAGAACTGATCGACCAGCGCCGCCACGGACAGATGCGCGCCATTGGCCCGCGCTTCGTCGAGCGCTATCCCCAGATCCTTGCGCATCCAGTCTACAGCAAAGCCGAAATCGTATTCGTCCTTCGCCATGGTGGCCCAGCGGTTCGACATCTGCCACGAGCCAGCCGCGCCGGCAGAAATGGCGTTGAAGACCAGGTCCGGATCGAGCCCGGCGCACTTGGTGAAATGCAGCGCCTCGGCCACGCCCTGAACCGCGCCGGCAATGGCGATCTGATTGGCCATCTTGGCCATCTGGCCCGCGCCAGCTTCGCCCAGACGGGTGATTGATTTGGTATAGGCTTTTGTCAGTTCGACCACCTCAGCGTAGCGTGCCTCATCGCCGCCAACCATCACCGACAACTGGCCAGTAACCGCGCCGGCCTGTCCGCCGGAGACCGGGGCGTCGTAAAAAGTGATGTGTTTTTCGGCACATACCGCCACAAGTTCACGTGACAGTTTCGCGGACGTCGTGGTATGATCGATGATCAGAGATCCCGGCTTCATGTGAGAAATCGCGTTCAGGACCGTCTGGCGGACATCCTCGTCACGGCCGACGCACATGATGAGGGCTTCAGCGCCCAAAAGCGCTGTGCCGAGCGTCGCTTCCGCATGCATTCCGTATTCTTTCGCCCAGTCGAGCGCCTTCTGGTGCGTGCGGTTGAAGCCGTTGACCTTGTGACCGGCCTTGACCAGATGGCCCGCCATCGGCGCGCCCATGATCCCCAGACCTGCGAAACACAACCTCATGACTTAAACTCCAATTTGTCCGTATTTGCCCTTGAAAAAGGTCAGGCCAGCTTGCACCGGGTCGCTTTCGAAATGCCGGACCTCACCGACGATGACCAGGTGATCGCCGACCAGGCGCGATTCATAAAGATCGCAGGCGAAATAACCGACGACATCCTTGAGTTTCAGCGGGTCATCGGCATGGGTCAGTTCCTCATCCGGTACGATATGGGCATTTTCCCGTGCGAACCGGCGCGACAGCGCTTCGTGGCCGGCGCTCAGTATATTGATGCCGAAGCGCTGCGCCTGGGCGTAAAGCGCATAGCGATGGGCCTTCAAATCAAGGCACCATTGCACCAGCGGCGGATCGAGCGATACCGAACTGAAGGAATTGGCCGTCAGCCCGACCACATGGCCATCGACATGATCCGGATCGGCGACGGTAATCACGCAGACGCCGGTGGCGAAACCGCCCATGGCGTGACGCAATGCCTTCCTGTCCATGCCCGTCCCGGTGTGTTTCAAATCCATGCGTATCGACGTAAATGACGCAGCCCGGCAAAGCAATCACCCGCCAGGGTTTTTTCCGCAAAAGTCGCCTCAAGCCGATCTCTAAACAGGCTGTTAACGTTAATCCGGCTAGGTTGAACCCGGTTTCTACGAGAGCAGTGATTCATGGCCAGCCGCGACGCCCCCGTCGTCATCAAGAAAGTCAAGAAGGTCTCGGGCGGCGGCCACCACGGCGGCGCGTGGAAGGTCGCTTACGCCGACTTCGTGACGGCCATGATGGCCTTCTTCCTGCTGATGTGGCTGATCAATACCACCTCACCCGAACAGAAGCGCGGCGTGGCGGACTATTTCGCCCCGGCCAATGTGTCGCAATCGACCTCCGGGTCCGGCGGCATCCTGGGCGGTCAGGCGCTCGGCAAGGACGGTGACAAGAACGAGGGCACCATGTCCTTCATCGAGCAGATGGCGCCCAAGCCGCCGGAAACCCAGGACAGCGACGGCACGGCCACCGAGACCAAGGGCGCCGGCGCCACGGCCGATACCGCGGACGAATCGGACGCCCAGCGCCGCGAGCAGCAATCCTTCCAGAGCGCGGCGGAATCCTTACGCCAAGCCCTGCAGGACATGCCGGAACTGGCTGAACTGTCGAAAAACATTCTTGTCGACCAGACGCCGGAAGGTCTGCGCATCCAGTTGATCGACCAGGAAGGCCGGTCGATGTTCAACGAAAACTCAACCCAGCCGAATGATCGCGCCAAGATTCTGCTGCGCGCCGTCGCCAAGGTCATCAACCAGTTGCCGAACCGCATCTCGATCACCGGGCATACCTCCGGCTCACCGGGACAGGCCGGGCAGAACCCGCGTGACTGGTCGCTTTCCAGCGCCCGCGCCGATGCCTCGCGCGCCATCCTGCAATCGGCCGGCGTCGATCAGGACCGCATCGCCATGGTCTCCGGCAAGGCGGCCAAGGAACCGCTCTACCCGGACGACCCGTCACTGGCAGGCAATCGCCGCATCGCTATCGTCCTGCTGAGAGAGGCGCCCGTCCTTCCTCAGTAAAGGTTTTTGCTGCAACAAACCGGCATTTGCGCTTGCCGATCAAGGCGTTTTAGGTTCAAACTGTAATGGCGGTATTGTCCGCGCAGGAACAGGATTTGTACGGCGTAAGATGAGCGAGCATTTCCCAGGCCGAAAGCTCAGATACTACCTGACCATTCCTGGTCCGTGCCCTTATCTGCCCGGCCAGGAAGAGCGCAAGGTCTTTGTCCACCTGCCGCCGCTCGAAGCCATCAGCGTAAATGACCAGCTTTCAGCCATCGGCTTTCGCCGGTCCCAGAATATCGCCTATCGCCCGGCCTGCCAGACCTGCCATGCCTGCCAGAGTGTACGCATTCCGGTTAAACGCTACGAACTGTCCAAATCCGACCGCCGGGTGGTCAAGGCCAACAGCGACCTCGTCAAGGCGTTCGTCGAGGCCGAGGCCAGCCGCGAGCAGTTCGATCTGTTACAGCGCTATCTCAAAGCGCGCCATCCCGATGGCGGCATGATGGATATGAGCTGGCCGGACCTGGTCGCCATGGTCGAGGATACGCTCGTCCGCACCCACATGATCGAATATCGACTGAACGGGCAACTTATCGCCTGTGTGCTGGTGGATGCGCTCAATGACGGCCTGTCACTGGTCTACAGTTTCTACGATCCGGACCTGATGTCGCGCAGCCTTGGCCGTTACATCATTCTCGATCATATCGACCAGGCCAGCCGCGCCGGCTATGATTATGTCTATCTCGGCTATTGGGTGAAAAACAGCCCGAAGATGGACTACAAGGCGCGCTATCGCCCGCTTGAGGGCCTGACGGATATGGGCTGGCGGGAGATCGATCCGGAGGCTTGACGCCTATACCTCCCCAACTGGCTTGGGGAGGGGGACCGACGCGCAAAGCGCGTTGGTGGTGGGGTCTCTTGCTTAATTTCCCGAACGAATGGTGATAAAGGAAGTAAGCAACCCCACCACCACATCTCACCGCTACGCGGTTCGTGCGGTCCCCCTCCCCATCATCAAAGATGGGGAGGTATAAGAATCAGAGTCGCAACTTCCGCAGGCCGCGCGGGGCGATGCGGCCAACGGCGGCGCGCTTGCCGACATAGTCCTTCACGTCCTTGAAGTCGCGCGCCTTGCCAGCGCCATCATACCATTGCGTACCGGCGGCCATGTCGAAAATGGCAATGTCCTTCACACCGCCATCCTTGTAGCCTTGCAGCTTGACGCCCTTGCCGCGCGCCATTTCCGGCAGTTCCGAGACCGGATAGACCAGCAGCTTGTTGTTTTCACCCAGCACCATTACATGATCACCGGTGACAGCCAGAGCGGCGAAGGCTTCCGTGCCATCCGCGTTAAGCACCTGCTTGCCGGCGCGCTTGTTGGCAAAGGCATCTTCTTCGTTCATGACGAAGCCATAGCCATTCTTGGAAACCATCAGGCGTTTCTGGCCCGGCTTCATCATGAAGACGGTGACGATCTTGGCCGTCTCTTCGATATCGAGCATCAGGCGCAGCGGCTCGCCATTGCCGCGTCCGGAAGGCAGCTTGTCACAGCCGAGCGACAGGAACCGGCCGTCGGAGGTCAGGATCAGCAGTTTGTCGGTGGTAAAGCCCGGTACCAGATGGGCCAACTCGTCGCCTTCCTTGAATTTCAGTTCGGACGGGTCCTCCACCTTGCCCTTGGCGGCGCGTATCCAGCCGCGCTGCGACAGGATGACGGTAATAGGCTCCTTGGGCAGATAGGATTCGATGGCGGCGACCTCGATGCCGACCGGTGCATCCATGAAGGTGGTGCGGCGCGCCGACAACAGCTTCTTGCGGACCTCACCCAGTTGCTGATCGATGCGCTTCCATTGCAGTTTTTCCGAATCCAGCAGGGCACGGATGCCGTCGCGTTCTTCCGAGAGTTTTTTGTGCTCCTCGGTGATGGTCATTTCTTCCAGTCGCGCCAACTGGCGCAGGCGGGTATCGAGGATATAGTCGGCCTGCACGTCCGTCAGGTTGAACCGCGCCATCAGGGTCTGTTTCGGCGTCTCGTCCTCGCGGATGATGCGGATCACCTCGTCGAGATTGAGGAAGGCGATCATCAGGCCATCAAGCAGGTGCAGGCGCTTTTCGATGCGATCCAGACGCCAGTTCGACATGCGGATCAGCACGACGCGGCGGTGATCCAGGAAGGCCACCAGGCAATCTTTCAGCCCCATGACGCGCGGCGTGCCCGTGGCGTCAAGCACGTTCATGTTGACGCCGAAACGCGTTTCAAGGTCGGAGATCTTGAACAGACTCTCCATCAGGACTTCGGGCTCGATATTACGCGACTTGGGCTCCAGGATCAGGCGGATTTCCTCGTCCGATTCATCGCGGACATCGCCCAGCAAAGGCGCCTTCTTGTTCTCGATCAGATCGGCCAGTTGTTCTATCAGGCGCGACTTCTGCACATAGTACGGGATCTCGCGCACGATGACGCGCCAGCCGCCGCGGCCGAGATCCTCGACCTCATAGCGCGCGCGGGTACGGATCGAACCCCGGCCGGTCTTGTAGGATTCGAGGATCGAAGCCTTCGATTCGACGCAGATGCCGCCGGTCGGAAAATCCGGACCGGGGATGAACTCCATCAGTTCTTCGGTGGTGGTGTCCGGCTTGGTCAGCAACTTGCGGCAGGCGTCGATCAGTTCGCCGGCATTGTGCGGCGGGATGGAGGTGGCCATGCCCACCGCAATCCCGGTGGCGCCATTGGCCAGCAGGTTGGGGAAACCGGCCGGTAGGACGACGGGCTCCTCGTCCTGATCGTCATACGTGGCGCGGAAATCGACCGCATCCTCATTGATGCCTTCCAGCAGCAGGGTGGCGGCGATCGTCAGGCGGCATTCGGTGTAACGCATGGCGGCGGCGTTATCGCCATCGATATTCCCGAAATTGCCCTGGCCTTCGACCAGTTGATAACGCTGGGCGAAATCCTGCGCCAGGCGGACGAGCGCGTCATAGATCGACTGGTCGCCATGGGGGTGGAAATTACCCATGACCTCACCGACCACCTTGGCGCATTTGCGCGCCGCCGCCTCGGGCGTCAGGCGCATATTGCTCATAGCGTACATGATGCGGCGGTGGACCGGCTTCATGCCGTCGCGCACATCGGGCAGCGCCCGGTGCATGATGGTGGAAAGGGCATAGGCCAGATAACGCTTCGAGAGCGCGTCGCTCATCGGCTCGTCAATTACACGCCCGCCGGCGTCATCGGGAATCACATCAGTACTCATGCGGGCAGGCTAAAGGCTGCAAGGAGTCAAGACAAGACCCTGCGCACCGACACCTTAACTTGTTCACGGTTTAATCCGGTCTATCCGGCGCGCCCAATGAGGTTTCGGCCGGCATCCTTGGCGGCATAAAGCGCCTGGTCGGCCTCGCGGTAAAGCTGGTCCATCGTCTCACCATGCCGCCACTGAGCGACCCCGGCGGAAAAGGTATAGCGCAGGACCACGCCATTCAGCGATATCCGCTGGTCCCACACATGGGCCTGTAACCGCTCGACGATCGCACAGGCTTGCGACATGTCGGCGCCCGGCATGAGGATCAGGAACTCTTCGCCGCCGACGCGCCCCAGAATATCACGCCCCCGCAGGCCCGCCGAGGCCGAGGTGGCGAAATGGACCAGTACCTGATCGCCGGCATCATGTCCAAAACGGTCGTTGATGGATTTGAAATGATCGAGGTCTATCAGGACCGCGCAGAAGGTTTCATGCGTACCGTTGGCGCGTTCCACCAGTTTCTGGAAGCGCTTCATGGTGGCGCCGCGATTGTAAAGCCCCGTCAGGTGGTCGGTTTCGGCGGCGGTGATGGCGGCGTCCCTATCGGTGGCCAGGCGGAATTCGCGCCGCTTGACCGAGGTGATGTCAGCCACGGAAAGGATCAGCCAGCCATCCGGCAGGGTCGCCTCGCTGATCCACAGCCAGCGGCCATCGATCATATCGACCTCAAATTCGCGCACCGGCTGGCTGCGACGCTTGAGATGAGCCGCCGCCAGCCAGGCGTCGATATCATCGGTTTCGATCCTCGGGCCGTGCCCGGTCTGCCAGCAATGCCGCATCAGGCTGTCGAAGGTTTGCGCCCCCGGCTGCATGTCGTAAAGCGTCCGGAACCCTTCGGTCGCCAGGCGAATAGTGTCATCCGGCGCGAAGACCGCCATGCCCCGACCGCTGATCAGCAACCCCTGGGCGATGCGGACGATCATGTCCGGCGTCGGCGCCAGGAGCGGTTCTTCTGAAGACGGATTTTCTGTATCTTGACGACGGGACATTCGGAACGGCAGGCGGTTACCAGACATGGCAGCAGCCTAATGTAGCGGTGTTATTTTCGGATTAAGACGGGTCGAAAATTTACACAAGGGCAGCTTTTGCCCTTTCAGAACAGGGCGTCGACTTCGCTTTGCAGGCTCTTCGGCGCCAGCGCCCGGCCATGAATGTGGGAATCCATCTCCAGCACCAGGGCCTTCATGTCGCGCAGACGCTCGCCCAGATCGGTCAGTGCCGCTTCATCTTCCAGATTGGAGCTCATCAGGATGTCGATCGAGGAACTGAAGGTGGTCAGGGCACGGTCGCAGACCTCATCAAAATTGCGGCGGGTATCGGAGGGCGCGCGGTGATAGGCGGCGATGACGACATCCTTCATCTCAAAGCCGGATTTTTCGAAGTGCTCGACATAGCCGCGCCTCTTCCAGTCGGCGAGTTCCTCGGCCATGTCCGGCATGTCCAAACCCATTTCGAACAGCATGATGGCTTCGTTGAACAGATTCAGGTAGTCGGTCGCCAGTCCGGTGGCCGGATTGACATTGGCGGCTAACAGATCCTGCTCACTGTATGGCAACATACGCTCTTGACGACTCCCAGATTCGTAACAGGGTTATGGCATGAAATCCGTTACCAAACCGTTCGGTCGTTTTTAAGGACGCGACTGAGTCGAGGCAACCCCTCAGGACGCCAGGCTGTCCTTCAGACGTAAACGTATATCCGGCAGCGGCTTATTATGCGGGTGGAAAACGTGGCGCTCGAGGAAGAAACCCGTCAGTTCGAGACCACGGACCACGTCGCCTTCCGCCAGCCCGCCCTGGCTCGACAGCATGAAGCCCGGCAGACGCAGCAGCTTTTCCTTGTAGGGTTCGCCCGCCGTGCGCCCGACCGCCCTGCCCGATTTCGGACTCACATAGATCAGATCATCGTGATCGCCGCTGACCGCGCAGGCGCTGAGATCAAGGCCGAAACCGAGCGCTTCCAGCAGGCCGGCTTCATAGCGGACATAGACGGCGGGCCAGATATCCGGGAAGGCGAAAAGACCGATCAGACCCGACAGGGCATGATAGGCGCCGGGCTGGCTGTCGCGTTCCGGCAGAACGGCCTGAGTCATGGCGCAGGCGCATTGCAGGCCCAGCAGGCCCAGAGGTTCGTCGAACAGGTCCGGTGACGGGCCGGCGGCTTCAAGGGTGGCCGCGCCCAGTTGATCGGTATGGCGGGCGCGATAGGCGAAGGCGACGTGGGAACCGGCCTGCAGCAATGGCTTGATCCGCCGCGACGCCCCGCCGGCGATATGGGCGGCATAGACACCGTGGCTTTCGGTCAGGACATGGACAATGGCACCGGTTTCGCCATGCGACCGGGCACCGAGGACAATGGCTTCGTCTTCAAATTCCATGATCGTTCTTAAGAAGGTTTATCCACAGATTGCACAGATTGACACAGATTAAGGGAAGAAATCTGTTCCACCCTGGACTTCATCGACATCATTTTTGAGCGTCGAAGGCGCCCATAAGAAGACTTTCAAAACACATACAGCGCCATCTCGCCTTACTTAATCTGTGTTAATCTGTGTAATCTGTGGATTCAAAAATCCTTACAGGCCAATTGCGCAGAACCCGTCAGGATTCATACTCCAGACCAAACTGCGCGTAGAGCGCGCGATCCTCGCTCCACTTTTCCTCGACCTGGACATGCAGGAAGAGATGAACCTGGCGGTCGAGCAGCTTTCCCAGTTCCTCACGCGATTTCATGCCGATCCATTTCAGGGTCTGGCCATTCTTGCCGAGCACGATCGAGCGCTGGCTGTCGCGCTCAACGAAAATGGTCTGCTCGATCCGCGCCGAGCCATCCGGCTTGTCCTCGAACTTGGTCGTGACCACGGCCGCGGCATAGGGCAGTTCTTCGTGGACGCGCAGAAACAGCTTTTCGCGGGTGATTTCGGCGGCCAGGATACGCACCGGCGCATCGGCGGCCTGATCGGCCGGATAGAGCCACGGGCCTTCCGGCATCTTCTTTTCCAGCAAGGCGCGCAGATCCTTGACGCCATGTCCCTTCTCGGCCGAGATCATCAGCACGTCCTCGAAGACGCCGGTCTTGTAGAGATCATCGGCGATAGCCAGCAGGTTTTCGCTCTTCATCAGGTCGATCTTGTTCAGCGCCAGGATCGCCTTGGCGTTATTATCCTGCAAGCCTTTGACGATCATATCGACATCCTCGACCGCCTTGTGATCGGCGCCGGTGGCCTTGGTGTCGGCATTCGGATGCTTGACCGCCAGTTGCGCGGCGGCATCGACCAGCAGGACGATGCAATCGGCGTCCTCGGCGCCGCTCCAGGCCGATTTGACCATGGCGCGATCCAGGCGGCGACGCGGCTTGAAGATGCCCGGCGTATCGACCAGGATCATCTGGCAATCGTCATGCAAGGCGATGCCGCGCACCGGAAAGCGCGTCGTCTGCACCTTCTGGGTGACGATGGACACCTTGGTGCCGACAAGCTGGTTGACAAGCGTCGACTTGCCGGCGTTCGGGGCACCGATGATGGCGACAAAGCCGCAGCGGGTGGTGGATTCGGTCAATTCAGTTTTTCTCGTTCGATAAGGCCAAGCGCGGCGGCCTTTTCGGCCTCCTGTCGGGATTTGCCGCTGGCCGATTGCGGGGGCAGGTCGTCGATGCGGACCTCGATGGTGAAGACAGGCGCGTGGTCGGGGCCCTTGCGGCTGACCAGCGTATAGACCGGTGCGCCCATGCCGTGCGCCACCGCCCATTCCTGCAGATAAGACTTCGGATTAGAGCGCGAGACATTGCCGCTCTCCTTTACCGCCTTGACCCACAGGGGCTTGAAGCAGCGCAGGACCGCCTCATAGCCGCCATCGATATAGACGGCGGCCATCAGAGCTTCGCAGGCGTCACCCAATATAGTCGGATTGCTGCGGCCGCCGCTCTTGGTCTCGCCGGCGGCCAGGCGAATGGCCGGCCCCAGATCGATCTGGCGGGCGACATCGGCGCAGGTTTCGCGGCTGACCAGGGTGTGGAAGCGGCGCGACAGTTCGCCTTCGGTGGCCTCCGGCAGGGCTTCCATCAGGGTCTCGGCGGTCATCAGGCCGAGCACGCGATCGCCGAGAAACTCCAGGCGTTCGTTATCGGCCATCTTGCGCGCGCCTTCGGCTACCGAGGCGTGGGTCAAGGCCAGTTCGAGCAGTTCCGGGTCATGAAAGCGATAGCCGAGCTTGTCCTGCAAGGCGTCAATGGCCTTCAGACGCAGGTTCGACTCTTTCGATGGGGACACACGGACATTCATGTGCCTGCGTTTACATCAAGCCATGACCAAAGGCAAAGGATTGCATATCTATCATGCGTTCAGCGGCCACCAAAACGCATCTGGAAGCCGACCTTGTTCTGGTTAAAACCGCATCCTGTGTAAAAGTCGCGGACATGCGGCTCAGGGCGGCTGGTCATCAGCATCAGCTTGTAGCAACCGGCAGCCTCGGCACACCGGGCGGCTTCCGCCAGAAGCTCTCGGCCAATACCCCGTCGGCGGTAGCCATCATGGGTCACGACATTCTCGACCAGCGCATAGGGCGCGCCGCCGCGTGTCAGGTTGGGGAGGATGACTAAGGTTACCGATCCGACCACATGGCCGTCGACGATGGCCACCAGAACGGACAACCCTGCCCGTTTCTGCATTTCAGTGAAAATCCGTGCCGCTGCATCGTCCGGCAGGCGCGGATCGGAAGGGTTCAGTTGCGCGTAAAGCGTGAGCAGACCGCCCAGGTCAGACGGCAGCGCCTCGCATATCTGAACAGCCATACCGCTTAGTGCAGGGGCTTGAAGAATCGGTTCCAGTGAAAGTTCAGCCAGGTCCACGGCTTCCAGAGTGAGGAGCCTTCCTTCCACGACATCAGGATCAGCACGGCGCGGCCTTCGAGGTTTTCGGCCGGGACGAAGCCGACACCGGGCTCGTAAGGATCATCGGGAGAGAAGCGGCTATCGAGCGAGTTGTCGCGATTATCGCCCATCATGAAGTAGTTACCGGCCGGAACGACGAATTCACCGGTATCATCGGCGCGGCCATCCTTGACGATATCCTGCATCAGGTGGGTGCGGCCGTCCGGCAGGGTTTCACGGTAGGCGGTGGCATAACGCGCCTCAAAGCCCTTGGCGTCAACCGGCCCAAGCTCGGTATTCGGCACGGCCACGCCATTCACATAAAGCTGGTCCTGCTTCATCTGGACGGTATCGCCCGGCAGACCGATCACGCGCTTGATGTAATCGATCTTGGTATTGCTCGGCAGCTTGAAGACCACAATATCGCCACGCTTCGGCGCATGGTTCATGATGCGGCCCTTGATGAACGGCAGGGCAATCGGGAAGGAATATTTCGAGATTCCGTAATCCCACTTGGAGACGATGATGTAATCGCCTTCGTAGAGGTTCGGCTCCATCGAGGCCGAGGGGATGGTGAACGGCTGGAACAGGAAGGTGCGCAGGATCATCACCAGGATCAGGGCGACAGCCACGACGCTGAAGATTTCCTTGGCTTCATCGACTGCGACCTGCTTGGCGTCGCGCGTATCGGCTTCTTCAGGCTCTTCCTTCGGGGCGTTATCGACGGTAGCGGCGGTTTCGTGGTCGATCTGCTCCGCCGCATTGGCCGCGGCGGCAATCGCCTCATTCGCTGTGTCGTCGTGCTTCGCCATAAGGATAGCCCCCAAATGCTTTCAGTCTGTCGGTGTGTCACCTAACCACAGATTATGGCAAGCACAAGGCTCTTTTCCCGGCTGACATTAAACCTTGTTCAGAATCAATAAGCTTCGATGATCGCGTAGGCCGTGGCGTAAGGGGCTTCATCGCTCAGACTGAGATGGATATGAGCCGTCCGGCCTTCCGGCACCAGGCCACGCAGCACCTCCGCCGCGCCGCCATGCAGTATGACATGCGGCTTGCCCAGTGCGCCGGACACCACTTCTATATCGACGAACAGGAAACCGCGCACGCCGGTGCCGAACGCCTTGGCGACAGCCTCCTTGGCGGCGAAGCGTTTGGCGAAACTTAAGCCCGGTTTGGCGGCGGCGCGGGCATGTTGCTGCTCGGCCAGGGTATAGATGCGATCAAGGAAGCGGTCCTCGAACCGCTCCATCGAGGATTCGATGCGCCGGGCATCGCAGAGATCGACACCTATGCCCAGTATCACTCGACAACGCCCTTGTGGTGCAGGTCAATCAGTTCGCGCATCCGTCGCAGGGCGGATTCCAGCCCAACAAAGATCGCCTCGCCGATCAGGAAATGGCCGATGTTCAGTTCGCGGACATGGGGAATACGCGCGATGAAAGGCACGGTGTCGTAATCGATGCCATGACCGGCGTGGACCTCGATGCCAAGCTCATGCGCCTGCTGAACCGCCGCTTGCAAACGGTTCAGTTCGTTGTGAAAAATGACATCTTCCTGTTCACGGAAAGCATCACACAAGGCGCCGGTATGAAACTCGACGACCGGCGCCCTCACCTTTGCCGCCACCTCAATCTGGGCCGGATCGGTGGCGATGAACAGAGAAGACCGGATACCGGCGGCGTTGAATTTCGCCACGGCGGCACCAACCATATCGATCTGCCCGACCACATCCAGGCCGCCTTCGGTGGTGCGTTCCTGGCGGCGCTCCGGCACCAGGCAGGCCGCATGGGGCTTCATCTTTAGCGCCAGTCCGACCATCTCATCGGTCACCGCCATCTCGAAATTGAGCGGCTTGCCGAAGGTGTCGCAGACCTCCTTCAGGGCCTTGACGTCCTTATCCAGGATATGACGGCGGTCTTCGCGCAGGTGCGCCGTGATGCCGTCCACGCCTGATTTCAGCGCCAGTTGCGCCGCCCGCACCGGGTCGGGCGCATGACCGCCACGCGCATTACGCACGGTGGCGACATGATCGACATTCAAACCCAGGCGAATCCGGTCGTGCATGATGTTTACGCCTTGGCGAGGCGACGGCTGCCGGGGTCCTGGACCGGTATGGCGGCCAGTTCGGGCGGCAGGTTATCAGCCGGATAGGCCGGCACTTCCAGCGAGGCCAGGGCGATCAGCGGCACGCCGACATCCGCCTTGCCGCCGGAGCGATCGACGATACAGGCGGCAGCCACGACATCGCCACCGGCGGCCTTGATGGCGGCGATACACTCGCGCGACGACAGGCCGGTGGTAACGATATCCTCGACCATGACCACCTTCTGGCCCGGCTCGA
Organism: Asticcacaulis taihuensis; assembly: GCF_900100255.1. GTDB lineage: Bacteria > Pseudomonadota > Alphaproteobacteria > Caulobacterales > Caulobacteraceae > Asticcacaulis > Asticcacaulis taihuensis. Next base: position 360,615 of record NZ_FMTS01000001.1, read on the forward strand.
CATGGAACCCACGGCGCAGCTTGAACTCGCCGCCTTCGCGCTCGACATACATCGAGGGCACTTTCAAATGGCGGGCGGTTTCATAGCCGGGGATGATGCCGCCGACGGCTGGCGAAATGGCGACATCGACTTGACCTACCTGCGCCGTGATCTTTTCAGCCAGCGCCTTGCACAGGCGTTCGCAACGATCGGCATTCATGAAGACGAGGTTCTTTTGCAGGAACATCGGGCTGTGCAGGCCGGATGACAGGACAAAGTGGCCTTCGCGCAGGGCATTGGCGGCGCGGAACTCGTTGATTACGTCTTCACTGGTCATGTGGCGGGACTCCTTTACTGGCTGCCGCCTTTTATCGCGTTCACCGGCGATTTGAAACCACGAATGATGACGAATTGTGAGCGCCCTATCCCCTCACCCGGTCCACACTTTCGATCATCGGCGAGGTGCGCAGGGCCGCCGAGATATTGGTGATGTGGCGGGCGTCCAGCACCTCGATATCAAAATCGACATCGAGGAAGTCCATCGGCTTGTTGGAGATGCTGATATTGATGATATTGCCCTTGGCCTCACCGATCAGGGTGCAGGCCTGGCCGAGCACGCCCGGCTTGTTCTGCATATTGACCCGCAGACGCGCTACGGACAGCGTGTTCTTCTCGGCGTTCAGGGTCCAGTGCAGGTCGATCCAGCGGTCCTTTTCGCCGTCCATTTCCTCCAGCGCTTCGAGGTTTTCGCACTCGATGGAATGGACATGAACGCCATCATCCTCAACGATGCCGACGATGCGGTCACCCGGCACCGGATAGCAGCATTTCGAGAAGATGACCGTCTGCGATTCACGCAATGCCGAGCCGCGCACAAAGGCCGCGCCGCCGGCGCCATCCCTGATGCGCGTCAGGGTATCGGTGGTCAGCATCATCGGCAGCTTCAGGCCGGGGAAGATGGCTTCCAGCACCTTGGCCGGGAATATCTTGCCGCGGCCGACCAGTTCAAACAGATCGTCCTCGCTGGTGACATTGAAGCGCTCGAAAGCCGGGCGCCAGCTTATGTCTTTCAGCGCCTTTTCGACCTGGGCGGCGGCGCGTTCCACGGCCGTGCGCCCCAGCTTGATGAAATCGCCCGCCTCGCGCTGGCGCAGGTGGCGGCGGATGGCCGAGCGCGCCTTGCCGGTGACAGTGAGTGAGAACCAGTCCTGGTTGACGCGCGATTCAAGCCCGGTCAGGATTTCGACTTGATCGCCGTTTTGCAGCACCGTGCGCAGTGGCTTGTGTTCGCCATTGATCAGGCAGCCGATCGCCGTTTCGCCCACCTGGGTATGGACCGCGAAGGCGAAATCGAGCGGCATGGCGCCGCGCGGCAGCGAAATCAGGCGGCCCTTTGGCGAGAAGACGAACACCTGATCGAGATACATCTCCATCTTGGCGTGTTCGACCCAGTCTTCGCTGTCGCCGCCGTTCTCGACGATATTAACGATATTACGCAGAGAATTCATCGGGTTGCGGCCGCCATCGCGCGTCGCCGCTTCTTCGTCGAAGCCATAGGCCTGATTCTTGTAGCCCCAATGCGCCGCCACGCCCTCTTCAGCCACGCGGTCCATTTCCTCGGTGCGGATCTGAAGTTCGATGCGCGTGCCCTTGTGGCCGACCACGGTGGTGTGCAGGGACTTGTAGTTGTTCGACTTCGGGGTCGAGATGAAATCCTTGAAGCGTTCCTGGACGCACGGCCAGGCGCGATGGATGATGCCGAGCGCGCGGTAGCATTCCTCGACGCTATTCACCACCACGCGGAACGCATAGATATCCGACAGTTGCGCAAAGCCGACCGACTTCCTTTGCAGCTTCTTCCAGATCGAATAGGGCGATTTCTCGCGCCCCATGACCTTGGCGGAAATGCCCTGCTTTTCCAGCTTGGCGGCCACATCGCGGGCGATGGCGGCGATGGTGGCGCCCTTCTCAGCGCGCATCTCTTCCAGGCGGTGGATGATCGCCTGATGGGCCAGCGGATTTATGAAGGAAAAGGCCAGGTCTTCCAGTTCGGTGGCGAAACGGTTGCAGCCGATGGAACGGGCCAGCGGGGCGTAGACTTCCAGGGTTTCGCGGCTGATACGCTCGCGCTTTTCCGGTGCCACGAAATGCAGGGTGCGCATATTGTGCAGGCGGTCGGCCAGCTTGACCAGCAGGACGCGGATATCCTTGGAAATGGCCAGGATGAACTTGCGCAGGTTTTCCGACGACTTGGTATATTCCGATTGCAACTCAAGCCGGGTCAGCTTGGTGACCCCCTCGACCATGCTGGCGACATCCTCGCCAAACTTCGCCGCGATTTCCTCACGCGTGGCCGGCGTATCCTCGATGGTATCGTGCAAAAGCGCGGTGGCGATGGCGGCGGCGTCGAGCTTGTAGTCGGTCAGGATGCCGGCTACCTCGATCGGGTGGGCGAAATACGGATCGCCCGAGGCGCGAAGCTGCGCGCCGTGCATCTTCATGGCGTAGACATAGGCACGGTTAAGCATGGCCTCATCGACCGTAGGGTCATAGGCGGCCACGCGGTCGATCAGTTCGATCTGGCGCAGGAATTTCTGGCGATTGGGCACCGGCGCGGGCGGCTCCGGCATAACACCAGGCACAGGCACGCTCACAGGCGCAATCGCACCTTGCTTAGCCTTGTCCAGTACCTGTTCACTTTCCGCCGACATTCTTCACTGATACTCCACGCTATGCCCCTTAATCTAAACGGATCAGGGGTTAAAAAGTCTCTCACAAGTGCGGATTTACACAAGCAAAAAAGGCTCAGGGATAACCCCGAGCCTTTTAAATAATAAGTTAGGGAGCGAAATCTAGTAGCGCTCTTCCTGGCCGCCATCGCGGTCGGATTGCAGGGCGCGGATCAGTTCAGATTCCGACATTTGCTGGTGCGACGGATCGGCCAGCAGGGCCAGGGTTTCGGCCTCTTCCTCGGCCTCGGTACGCTCATCGACGCGTTGCAGCGAAGCGATCAGGCTTTCGGTCAGGGTGCCCGGCTCCAATACGCCATCGGCGATTTCACGCAGGGAAACCACCGGGTTCTTGTCGTTGTCGCGGTCAACCAGGATCGACGAGCCCGACGAGATGGCGCGGGCGCGGTGCGCGGCCAGCAGAACGAGGTTGAAACGGTTGTCGATCTTTTCGACGCAATCTTCGACGGTAACGCGAGCCATCCGGCACCTCAAGGAAAAGTAAGGTCTTCGCTTGGCCGGCGCGAAGCTTGGCGGCCATAGGGCGAGGACAAAAGAGTCATGAACCGGTGCCATTAGCGCGTGTCGGGCGAAAAGACAAGGAAATCATGTAATTTGTTGGCCACTCATTGACGGCGACCGCGCATCATGACATTAACCTCGCCATGATCACGTCCAAAGCCATTCCCGCGCGCCTTATTGGCACCCTGCTCGCTTAATCGCGGCCAGGTGTTTTCCTCGCGTCTTTTTTTGGCTTTCTCCCCGTTTCGGGTTTCGATCATGTCCCTTCTTCTGCTACACACCGCGCGAATTCGCACCAGCTTGCAGGTTTGCGCCCACCTGTAAGCCGAGCGTCGCGCGTCACCATTTACGCCAGATTTATGAAAAGTAAGGGTTTTCACCCATGATGCTGTCCAATCCCGAAACCAAGTACCGCCCGTTCTCCCTGGGCATCGACATGCGCGACCGGACCTGGCCCGACAAGGTTACCACAAAGGCACCGCGCTGGCTTTCCACCGACCTTCGTGACGGCAACCAGGCGCTGGCCGATCCGATGGACGTCGAAAAGAAGCTGATGTTCTTCAACCTGCTGGTCAAGGTGGGCCTGAAGGAGATTGAGGTCGGCTTCCCCTCTGCCTCGCAGACCGAATTCGATTTCGTGCGCAAGCTGATCGAGGAAAACCTGATCCCCGACGACGTCACCATCCAGGTGCTGACACAATCGCGCGAAGACCTGATCAAACGCTCTTTCGAGGCTCTGCGAGGCGCGAAAAAGGCGATCGTTCACCTGTATAATGCCACCTCCCCCCTCTTCCGCCGTGTCGTTTTCGACATGGACAAGCCGGAAGTGCTGGCCCTGGCGCGCAAGGGTATGGGACTTCTGGTATCGGAAGCCGCCGCCCAGCCGCAGACCGAATGGGGCTTCGAGTACAGCCCGGAAACCTTCACCGCCACCGAACCGGAATTCGCCCTGGAAGTCTGCAATGCCGTGATCGACGTGGTGAAGCCGACGCCGGAACGCCCGCTGATCCTCAACCTGCCAGCCACGGTCGAGGTTGCCGGCCCGCACACCTATGCCGACCAAATCGAATGGTTCTGCCGCCATATCTCGAAGCGCGACAGCGTGGTCATCAGCCTGCATCCGCATAATGACCGCGGCACCGGCACCGCCGCCGCCGAACTGGCTTTGCTGGCCGGCGCCGACCGCATCGAGGGCTGCCTGTTCGGTAACGGTGAGCGCACCGGCAATGTCGATCTCGTCACCCTGGCGCTCAATCTTTATACGCAGGGCGTTTCGCCGGAACTCGACTTCTCCAATATGCGCGAGGTCGTGAATACGGTCGTTCACTGCAACAATATCCCCGTCCATCCGCGTCACCCCTATGCCGGCGAACTGGTCTTCACCGCCTTTTCCGGTTCGCACCAGGATGCCATCAAGAAGGGCTTCGCGGCGCACGAAAAGCGCAATGACAGCTATTGGGAAATGCCTTACCTGCCGATCGACCCGGCCGATCTTGGCGAAAGCTACGAGGCGGTGATCCGCGTCAATTCTCAGTCTGGCAAGGGCGGCATCGCCTGGGTGCTGGAACAGGGTCACGGCCTGAAGCTGCCGCGCAAGTTCCAGGTCGATTTCTCGCGCAAGGTCCAGGACATCACCGACGCCTCGGCAAAGGAGGTCAGCGGCAGCGACATCTGGGACGCCTTCCAGTCCGCCTATCACCTGACTGGCCCGCAGAAATACGAGCTGATCGAATACGAACATGCCGGCCCGGTGCGTTCGGACGCGAAGCGGACCTTTGTCGGACGAATTATAAAGGACGGAATCGAGACCTCGGTGGTGGGACACGGCAATGGCCTGATTTCCTCGGCCGTCCGTGGGCTGAACGCCCATTATGACCTGGGACTTGAGGTCGTCGACTATGCCGAGCACGCCCTTCATGCCGGCGCGGAAAGCCAGGCCGTCGCCTATGTCGAATGCAAGGCCGGCGACCGCACCATTTTCGGCGTCGGCATCGATCATGATGTTGCCACGGCCAGTATAAAGGCGGTACTCTCCGCTGCAAACGCTCTTTAAGAGGTAGTGAATGTCCGCTCGTCCGCTCGCCCTGATCTGTCTCGCCCTTGGGCTTACGATGGGTTCGGCGCGGGCGGCCGTGCCGGTTTACCGGCTGGAGGTCGTCAAGACCTACCCGCACGATACCAAAGCCTTCACCGAGGGCCTCTATTATCGTGACGGATCGCTCTATGAGAGCACCGGCCGCAATGGCCAGTCCTATATTCGCCAGGTGGCGCTCGATACCGGCAAGGTCATCCGCCAGACGACAATCGATAACAAATATTTCGGCGAAGGCATCGCGCCCTGGGGCGATCATATTGTCAGCCTGACCTGGACCGGCGGCGCCGGCTTTGTCTGGTCCGGCAAGGATTTCAAGCTGAAGCGCAGCTTCTTCTACACCGGAGAAGGCTGGGGCCTGACCGGCAACGAAAAGAACCTGATCATGAGCGACGGCACCTCGACCATCCGCTTCCTTGATCCGGTAACGCTTAAAGTCGTTCGTACCATTGCCGTAAAGCTTGACGGACGCGATATCGACCAACTCAATGAACTGGAGTGGGTCGACGGCGAAATCTACGCCAATATCTGGCGCAGCCGCTATATTGTTCGCATCGATCCGCAAACCGGCAACATCACTGGCATTATACAATTGAACAGCCTGCCGGAAACCCAGGACACCAGTCTGGAGGTTGATGCCGTGGCCAATGGCATTGCCTATGATGCCAAGGCAAAACGGCTTTTCGTTACCGGCAAGCTGTGGCCCAACCTCTACGAAGTAAAACTGGTGCCTAAATAGGCTGCCTTGCCTCTGGCCCTGAACGCGGTTAGGTTAATGGCAGGGGGCGCAGATGGGGCATAGTCACGAAACACTGAGCGAGGATTTCATGCGCATCCTGCATGAAACCGAAACGCGCGTACGCCATTCCGCTCACGCCCACTGGGCGGCCACCAACCGCATGGATAATCTCAACCGCATCACCACGCTTTCGACCCTGATTGGCGGATTCATGGTTTCGGTGCTTGCCGCCCTGCCGGTACTTTACAAGGATTTCTACACGCCGCACAGCGACGTGCTGAACGCCGGCCTCTTCGTAATCGGCGGCGCGGTGTCGGTTATTTCGGTGATGCAGGCGGTCCAGCGCTGGGGGGAACGTTCGCAAAGCCATTTCAACGCCGCCAGCGCCTATTCGTCCCTGCGGCGCAAGCTGGAAATTCTGCGCCTGAACCTGCCCGGCAGTTCGGCCCAGTTGAGCGTAATCCTTGAAGACCTGCGTCAACTGGGCGAGATTGCGCCGCCGGTCCCCGAAGGTTTGTGGCGCAAGGCGGTCAGAGCGGCTAAGGGGTAATTATTCCCACTCGATGGTGCCGGGGGGCTTCGAGGTCACGTCGTAAACAACCCGATTGACACCACGAACCTCGTTGACGATGCGGGTGGCGCACCGGCCCAGCACCGGCCACGGGAACTCGTAGAAGTCCGCCGTCATGCCATCGGATGAGGTGACGGCACGCAGGGCCAGAACGTCCTCATAGGTGCGGGCATCACCCATGACGCCGACCGTCTTGACTGGCAAGAGCACCGCGAAAGCCTGCCAGATGTCGTTATAGAGCCCGGCCTTGCGGATTTCATCGAGATAGATGGCGTCGGCGTCCTGGAGCGTCTTGACCTTCTCCGGCGTCACCTCGCCAGGGATGCGGATAGCCAGGCCCGGTCCGGGGAACGGGTGGCGGCTGACAAAGGCGTTGTCCAGCCCCAGTTCGCGGCCGAGCGCCCGCACTTCATCCTTGAACAGTTCACGCAGCGGCTCGACGAGCTTCAGCTTCATGTAGTCGGGCAAGCCGCCAACATTGTGGTGCGATTTGATGACGGTCGACGGGCCGCCGTGCGGCGAGATGCTTTCGACTACGTCCGGATAGAGCGTGCCTTGAGCGAGGAATTCAGCGCCGTCAATCTTGCCGGCCTCTTCATCAAACACATCAATGAACAGCTTGCCGATGGTCTTGCGCTTGGTTTCCGGGTCGCTGATGCCGGCCAGGGCGCCCAAAAACTTGTCTTGCGCCTGCACATGGACGAGCGGGATGTGATAGTGGTTGCGGAAGAGCGAGACGACCTGCTCGCCTTCGTTCTTGCGCAGCAGGCCGGTATCGACGAAGACGCAGGTCAGTTGCTCGCCGATCGCTTCGTGGATCAGGATGGCGGCGACCGAAGAGTCGACACCGCCCGAAAGGCCGCAGATCACCTTGCCGGTGCCGACCTGGGCGCGGATCTTGGCGACCATTTCCTCGCGGAAGGCGGCCATCGACCAGTCGCCCGAAAAGCCGGCGATCTCGAACAGGAAGTTGCGGATCATGTCGGTGCCGCGCTTCGTATGCACGACTTCCGGGTGGAACTGGACGGCGTAGAATTTGCGCTTCTCATCGGCGATGGCGGCGTAGGGCGCACCTTCCGAGGTGGCGATGACCTCGAACCCTTCAGGAATGGCGGTGACGCGGTCGCCGTGGCTCATCCACACGGTCTCGACCGGATCGAGCCCCTTGAAAATCGGCGACCGGCCCTTGACGGTGATTTCGGCGCGACCGAATTCGCGGTCATGGCCACTTTCGACCTTGCCGCCCAGCAGTTCGCACATCAGTTGTTCACCGTAGCAGATGCCGAAGACCGGCACGCCGATCTCGAAGAGGTGCGCGTCGATGCGCGGCCCGGCGTCGATGACGCTATGCGGCGAACCCGACAGGATCACCGCCTTTGGGCGCAAGGAGTCGATCTTGTCGGCGGCCTTGGTGAAGGGATGGATTTCGCAATAGACGCCGCATTCGCGGACGCGGCGAGCGATCAACTGGGTAACTTGCGATCCGAAATCTATAATGAGAAGGGTTTCGTGATGAGACATTCGAGCTTCCTTGGTGGCGAGCCAGTGTGCGGCTGGCTAGTCTTAAGGCATCCACAGATTACACAGATTACACAGATTAAGATGAGCGCTGCGCGCTCGATAACAGAGAAGGTAAGGCGCCTAAACCAACCTATATGCCACTGAAAAATCTGTGTAATCTGTGTAATCTGTGGACAGCCTTCCTTATTGAATACGTGTATAGGCGGCGATAAAGAAGCCGTCTGTTTGAGTTTTATGAGACGTCAGGGACAGGCGATGGCCCTTGGCCAGTTTAGTCAGGCGTGCCGCATGATCGATAAACAGGCTGCTGTTTTCCAGCAGGGTGTGGATCGGCAGGGCGTCGTAATTGGGATGGGCAGCCTCAAAGGCATCGGCGGTCCGGGCGTTCTCGTCATCCAGCACCGAACAGGTAACATAGACCAGCCGGCCACCAACCTTTACGCATTGCGCGGCACGGTCGAGAATCTGGGTTTGCAGGGTGTGCAGGTCGGCCACCTTGGCCTCATTCAGGCGGTGCGCCTCTTCCGGATGACGGCGCCAGGTGCCAGAGCCCGAACAGGGCGCATCGACCAGAACCAGGTCGGCGCCTTTCAGCAGTTCCAGTTGCGCCGTGTCGTCCGGATCGAAAAAGTGCATGAAATGCGCCGAGGCGCCGGCGCGGATCAGACGCGGCTCAATGGCCTTCAGGCGCTTCTCCACGACGTCACAGGCATATATTTCGCCGTTGCCGTCCATCATTTGCGCCAGAGCCAGAGTCTTGCCGCCGCCACCGGCGCAAAAATCGACCACCTTGGAAGCCCCCGGCAGAAGCCCGGCGCCGGCGATGAAGGCCGCCAATTGTGAGCCTTCGTCCTGAATCTCGATCTGGCCGGACTGATAGATATCGAGCTTGGCCAGATTGGGCGGTGGCTCGGCAGCCAGGCGAATGCCATATTTCGAGAAAGGCGTGGGTTGAGGTGCAAGCCCCTCCGCTTCCAACGCGGCAATCATGGCGTCACGCGTCGTCTTTGCGCTGTTGACGCGCAGGTCTATGGGTGCGCGCGGCAGCATCAGAGCCGTGGCCTCGGCGGTCCAGTCCTTACCGAACTGATGCTCGAAGCGCGACACAACAAATTCCGGCAGGCCGGTGGTGACCCAGGCCGGTGCCTCGCCTTCCCCGGCCACCAGGCGCTCGCGTTCCTGTGCGGTCAAAGGCTTGGGCGCATAGCCCCCGCCGCTGAACAGGGCATCGATCTCTTCGATCGGCAGGCCGTCGATCAGAGACAGCGACGCCAGGACCAGCGCCCGGCCCTGCCCCGGTGATTTTTCGCCCAGTTCCATGGCCCACAGCAAACGCTGCCGGCCACGCAGGCAGCGATAGACGCGATCGGCAATGGCGCGGCGGTCCTTAGAGCCGGCATAGCGGTTGACCTGCCCCCACTGTTTCAGCACGGCCTCGGCAGTCGCACGCGTCCCCGAAAGCTGGTCGAGGATATCGGCGGCGGCTTGAAGACGGGCAGCGGGAGTCAAATCAGATCCTTAAATGAATAAACCAAAGAGGCACATCAGAATGCCGGTGAGAGACGCGATCCACACCAGCGAACGGACGCCAACGACACCGAACGCATAGAGCGGAATATAGAAGATCCGGGCCGCCAGATAGATATCAGCGCCCCAGCGAGAGAGTTCCGATGACTTGCCGGCGAAGGCCAGCGCCACCACGAGCACCGCGAAAACAACGAAGGTTTCCTTGAAATTGGCGAAGGCGCGGTTGAGACGTCCGGCCAGGGGGCCAATGTCAAACTCCGTATCGCGAGGGCCGGCATTCCATTTGGCATAACCCTGACGCGACATGGCGGCAATCGGCGGCAGTCCGACTTGAATGAGGCCAAGGACCGCCGCCCAGACCAGTATCCAAAGTTCGTAAGTCATACGCTTGTCCCTTCAGCTACTGGTCCGGTTCTATTGGCGATAGTTGGGGGCTTCCCGCGTGATCATGACATCGTGGACGTGGCTTTCGCGCAGGCCCGCGCCGGTGATCTTGACGAAGCGCGCACGCTGCTGGAATTCCGGCACGGTATGCGCCCCGACGTAGCCCATCGAAGCACGCAGGCCGCCGACCAGTTGGTGAATAACCGGCGAGATCGGCCCCTTGTACGGCACCTGCCCCTCGATACCTTCCGGCACCAGCTTCATGGTGTCGCGTACTTCCTTCTGGAAATAGCGATCGGCTGAACCGGAGGCCATGGCGCCGACGGAGCCCATGCCGCGATACGACTTGTAGGACCGGCCCTGATAGAGGATGACCTCGCCCGGTGCTTCCTCAGTGCCGGCAAACATGGAACCCAGCATGGCGGTGGAAGCCCCGGCGGCAATGGCCTTGGCCAGATCGCCGGAGAGCTTGATGCCGCCATCGGCGATGATCGGCACGCCCGTGCCCTCGGCGGCGCGGACGCTGTCGATAATGGCGGTGAGTTGCGGCACGCCAACACCGGCCACCATGCGCGTGGTGCAGATAGAGCCCGGTCCGATCCCGACCTTGACGGCATCAGCGCCGGCATCGATCAGGGCGCGTGTAGCGTCATAGGTGGCGACATTGCCTGCGATGATCTGAACCTTGTTGGTTTCCTTGCGCAGGCGCTCGACCGCCTGCGAAACCAGGATGCTGTGGCCATGGGCGGTATCGATGACCACCACGTCGGCCCCGGCCTCGACCAGCGCCATGGAACGCTCGAAACCGGCATCACCGACGGTGGAGGCCCCACCGACCAGCAGACGACCGGCACCATCCTTGGCGGCCAGCGGATAGGCCTGGCTTTTTTCCATGTCCTTGACGGTGATCAGGCCAACCGCGCGATAGGCTTCGTCGACCACGATAATGCGTTCGATGCGATGTTTGGCCATCAGGCCGCGGGCCTTGTCCTGGTCGATGCCCTCGCGGACAGTGATCAGGTTATCCTTCGTCATCACCTCGGCGGCGGTTTTCGACCCTTCGCCTTCGAAACGGATATCGCGGTTGGTCAGGATGCCGACCAGCCTGTTGGTTTCACGCTCGACCACCGGGAAGCCGGAAATATGCTTGCGGGCGATGATATCGCGCACCTCGGCCAGCTTGGTATCCGGGTGAATGACGATCGGATTGATGACCATGCCCGATTCAAACCGCTTCACATTGCGGATTTCTTCGGCCTGTTCTTCATTGGTCAGGTTGCGGTGGACAATACCCATGCCGCCGGCCTGGGCCATGGCCACGGCCAGGCGCGCCTCGGTGACCGTATCCATCGCTGACGAGACCAGCGGGATATTCAGTGACAGTTCGCGGGTGAATTTGGTTTTCGTATCGACCTGAGTGGGCACCACGTCCGAGGGACCGGGCTCCAGCAAAACGTCGTCGAAGGTTAAGCCTTCGCGTATTTCCATAAGGAACTCTCCATTTTGCGGGTTGTTCCTATGGGAATCGGACGGCCACGTAAAGCCCTATTCAGCGAAATAATTGTTTCAATCGGTGAACAGTTATCACAGTCCCTCACCCGCGGTCGCTTTCAGGCCGATGATCGAGCTCAGGAGCATGACCAGAAACAGCACGCGCAAAGGCGTGACCGCTTCGTGGAACAGGAAGATACCGAGCACCGCCGCGCCTAAAGCGCCAATGCCGACCCAGACGGCATAGGCCGTGCCGATCGGCAGGGTATTGGCGGCCTTCGCCAGCAGGAACATGCTGAGCGCCAGGGTCACGAGCGTAAAGATAGACGGGATGGGCTTGGTGAAACCGGCGCTGTATTTCAGGCCAATGGCCCAGCAGACCTCAAGCAAACCAGCGATGATGAGATAGATCCACGGCAAAGGCAGCAAGGACGGCATGACGTCTATCCCTTGTAACCCAGGGCGACGATATAGATTTCTGTCGATCCGGCGCGGCTGGACTTCGGCTTGAAGTGCTTGACTGTCTCGAAGGCCAGTTTGAGCCGCAGCAGCAATTGTTCAGTTTCACCGCCCTGGAAAGCCTTGGCGACGAAGGCGCCGCCCGGCTTAAGGTTATCGAGCGCGAAATCACCGGCCAGTTCCAGGAGCCCCATGATCTTCAGGTGGTCGGTCTGTTTGTGGCCAACTGTATTATGCGCCAGGTCGGAAAGGACGACATCGGGCTTGCCACCCATTAGTTCCATCAGTTTCAGACCGATGGCGGGATCGGTAAAATCGGCTTCCAGCAGGTCTGCGCCCGGCACCGGATCGACCGGCAGCAAATCCACGCCGACAACATGAGAGGCGCCGCGCTTGATCGCTACCTGCACCCAGCCGCCCGGTGCGCAGCCGAGATCGACCACGCGCACGCCTTTTTTCAAGAAGTGAAAGCGCTCATCCAGTTCGATCAGCTTGAAGGCGGCACGCGAGCGCCAACCCTCGGCCTTGGCCTTCTGTACATAGGGGTCGTTCAGTTGCCGTTCCAGCCACTTGGCCGAGGATTGCGTGCGAAAACGCGCCGTCTTGACCGCCGTGTGCCCCTTATGGCGGCCGGACAGGTTGCCGCCTTCCGGCGGCTTGACCATACGGCGGCGGGGTTCATCTTTGGTTGGATCGTCGGAATTGTCGTTCATGGCGGCGTCTATACTGGTTTTTGGCCGGATTGCGGAAACTATTTTTTCCTTATGCCCGGTGCTGCTAGGGTATTGGCCAAATCAAGGAGCCTTCATGCGTCACATCCTCGCCCTGCTTGCTATTGCCAGCCTTGCCGCCGCCTGTTCGCCTGCGCCGCAGAAAGACACGGCGGCCACGCAAGTCTCGGCGAGCGCCGAAATGTCTGAAAGCAGCCGGTCATCGATAGCTATTACCGCCGCTATCAGCGACGCGGCTACATCCTCCAGCGACGGCACCTGCATTTCCGAGATCGGCAAGGCGGCCTCGGATCGCCTGGTCGAGCGGTGCATCATGGTCTCCCCGGCCACGCACCCGCCCTGCAATGCCGCCAATAGCTGCCAGATGATCCAGGGTGAAATCGACCGGTCCTGCGCCATGTACGGCCCGGAAGAAAAGAAACCGGCGGAATGCACCAGGTAGGAATTATTTTGCAATTGCCTGGCTGACCTCCTATGTCAGGGCCACGATTTTTCTCAAGGAGACACTTCATGTCCACCGATCCTGAAAATACCCTGATCCTGACGCTCGATACCGGTCCGGTCACCATCAAGCTGCGCCCCGACCTGGCGCCGAACCACGTTGCGCGCATCAAGGAACTGGCCCGCGAAGGCTTCTATGACGGCATCGTCTTCCACCGCGTCATCCCCGGTTTCATGGCCCAGGGCGGTGACCCGCAAGGCCAGGGCTTTGGCGGTTCCGGCAAGAAGCTGAAGGCCGAATTCAATGCCGAGCCCCACGTCCGCGGTGTCTGCTCGATGGCTCGTTCGCAAAATCCGGATTCGGCCGACAGCCAGTTTTTCATCTGCTTCGATGACGCCCGCTTCCTCGACAAGCAATATACGGTCTGGGGCGAAGTCACCGAAGGCATGGAAAATGTCGACGCCCTCCCCAACGGCGAGCCGCCGCGCAATCCGGGCAAGATCGTTAGCATGAAGGTTCAGGCGGACCTTCAGTCCTAGGGCGCGTCGCGGCCGACGTCGCTTAAAAGTGCATGGTAAAAATGGTTTTAAGTCTTCGATTTAAAGCCATCTTAAGACCTGTGGCGCAGGATACTCAACCCAGGCGGCAATATGTCCGCCAACCAGTAGAGTATCCTGCAAGGGTTTTAGTATGAGTAAGCGTTCGCGTTTTGCGGTTACGGTTGACCGCGAGAATATGATCCTAATCATCCGCTTTCACAGCGTGCGCAACGATCAGGAGGCCGGCCCCGACCTGATCGACCTGCTGGCTACCGTCGAAACGCCCTGGCTTTTCAACGCCATCTTCGACTTCCGCCGATATGAAGCCGACCTGTCGCGCGATTACCTGAAATTCCTGACCGAAAAATGGGCGGCCTTTACGCGGGGCCGAGACCAGAACCGCAGCATGGCGCTGGTGGGCGGCGACTCCGACCTTACTTTCAATCTGAAAGCCATGCTCGATGTCATGCCTGACCGCCGGATCGCCATTTTCGACACCTTTGATGAAGGTCTGGATTGGATCAAGACGGGCGAGACCCGTCGGGCGGCTTAGCGTCAATCAAACCTTAAGGCGGACGTGGTAACCTGGGTAAAATAATTCGGCAGCCTTCACCATGAGCCTTCGCGCCCGCGTTACCTTTTCCATTGATGAAGCCAGCCGGACGCTTGTTTTTCGCTATATTGGCGACCTGACGGGCGACCGGCTATATGCTCAGATTATCAATTATATTCAAACCATTGAAGCGCCATGGCTTTATGATTTCCTGGTCGATGCCCGGCGTTTTGAAGGCGTCATCCAATCCAGCGACACTGAAACCTTCGGCCGCTGGTGGGCTGATCTGGCGCAGGGGCGTGATACCGGCCGCCGCATTGCTGTCGTTTCCAGCGACCCGCTGATCCACGCGCGCAAAGGCTTGCGAGATGCAATCTTTCCGCATCGAACTTCCGGCGTTTTTGATACCATGGACGAAGCCCAGGAATGGCTGGCCACCGCTTCACCGCAGGCCGCAGCATGACCCGTGCGCGAGTCACGCTCACAGTGGACCGCAACGCCCGGATTATCTTTGTCCGCTATATCGGCGAAGTCGACGGCCAGACCATTACGGAAAGCAGTATCAGTCAGTTCTCGGATGTCGAAAATGTGTGGGAATATGACGCCATTTTCGACCTGCGCCGCTTCGACGGCGTGCTCCTCAGTCCGGAAGTCCAGGAACTGGGCGAGCGCTGGCGCGAACTGGTCAGCGGCCGGGATGCGGGCCGCCGTTCGGCCATCATCACCAGCGATCCATTCCTGATTGCCCGGCTGCCGGTCACGCGCCAGCGCTTTCCGGGCCGGACCATCGAAATATTCGCCACCTTCGACGAGGGCCTGGAATGGATCAAATCCGGCAAATTGTCTTGACCTGACGCGCTTTTGCGGCTTGAGACAGCCGCATGTTAATTTCCGAATTCGATTTCGACCTGCCCGAGAACCGCATTGCCCTGCGTCCAACCGAACCGCGAGAGGCCGCCCGCCTGCTGCGTGTCGATGAGCATGGCGCCCTGACCGACAGCCATATCGGCGATATAGCCGATTTCCTGAAGAGCGGCGATCTGCTGGTCGTCAATGATACGCGGGTGTTGCCGACCCAACTCGACGGCCAGCGCCTACGCGACGATAGCGTGGTTATGATCGAGGCCACTCTGGTCAAAAGCACCGGCGCTTCGCAGTGGCAGGCTTTCCTGAAACCGGGCCGAAAGGTGAAAGCCGGAGATCAATTGCTGTTTAAAAGCGATGCTACGGAACTGAAGGCCGTCGTTTCCGCCAAGGATGACAACGGCCTCTACACGCTCGACTTCCAGCATGGCCCGCAGGAATTGCTTGAACGGCTGCACCTGGTCGGCGGGATGCCGCTGCCACCCTATATTCGCTCAAAACGCCACGAGGATGAACAGGACAAGAGCGACTACCAGACCATTTTCGCCCGTGACGAAGGCTCTGTGGCCGCGCCAACCGCCGGCCTGCACTTCACTCCAGCCCTACTGGAAAAGCTGGCGGCCAAAGGCATAGCCATTGAGCGGATCACCCTGCATGTCGGCGCCGGCACCTTCCTGCCGGTAAAGGTCGAGGATACCGATGACCACGTCATGCACGCCGAATTCGGCATCATTACACCGGAAAGCGCTGCGCGGATCAACGCCGCGCGCGCGGCGGGCGGACGGATTATCTGCGTCGGCACCACGTCGCTGCGCCTGCTGGAATCCGCTTGCGATTCACAAGGCGCAATCCACCCCTTCGCCGCCGAAACCGCCATCTTTATTACGCCGGGCGTCACGATCCGCTCGTGCGACCTGCTGATGACCAATTTCCACCTGCCGAAATCGACCCTGTTCATGCTGGTCTGCGCCCTGGCCGGCACCGAGGTCATGAAAAGAGCCTATGCCCACGCCATTGAGACCGGTTACCGCTTTTTCTCCTATGGCGACGCCTGTTTGCTGAGTAATACGTCCCGATGACCTACCCCTTCCAGATCACCGCCCACCAGGGACAGGCCCGCACCGGCGTCCTCAAGACACCGCGCGGAGATATACCGACGCCGATCTTCATGCCGGTCGGCACGGCCGCCACGGTCAAGGCCCTGACGCTCGACATGGTGAAACAGGCCCACGCGAAGATTATTCTCGGCAATACCTATCACCTGATGCTGCGCCCAACGGCGGAGCGCGTAGCGCGTCTGGGCGGCCTGCATAAATTCATGGGCTGGAACGGACCGATCCTGACAGACAGCGGCGGCTTCCAGGTGATGAGCCTGTCCAAAATTTCCAAGGTCAAGGAGGACGCCGTCACCTTCCAAAGCCATATTGACGGCTCGCGGCACATCCTGTCGCCGGAACGCTCGATCGAGATACAGGCTGATCTGCTGGGCTCGGATATCGTTATGCAACTTGACGAATGCGTTTCCTGGCCCGCCGAGGAAAAGCGCGCCCGCGAAGCTTTGCAGCTTTCCGCGCGCTGGGGCCTGCGATCGAAGCAGGCATTTGGCACCCGCGATACACAGGCACTGTTCGGCATCCAGCAAGGCTCAACCTTTGAACACCTGCGCCGGGAATCAACCGAACGTCTGCTCGATATCGGTTTCGATGGTTACGCTATCGGCGGCCTGGCGGTCGGCGAAGGCCACGAGGCCATGTGCGAGACGCTGGATTACAGCGCACCGCTGCTGCCCTGGGATCGGCCGCGCTACCTGATGGGGGTCGGCAAGCCGATCGACCTTCTTGAAGGCGTGGCGCGCGGCGTCGATATGTTCGACTGCGTCCTGCCGACGCGTTCGGGCCGCCACGGCCAGGTCTGGACCTGGGATGGCCCGCTCAATATGAAGAATGCCCGTTTCGCCGAAGACAACACACCGCTGGATGCTGAAAGCGATTGTCCGGCCAGCCGGGATTATTCAAAAGCCTATCTGCATCACCTCGTCAAATCGGAAGAAATCCTGGGTCAGATGCTGCTCAGTTGGCACAACATCGCCTTCTTCCAGGCCCTGATGATTCGCATTCGTGCCGCCATTACGGCCGGCACATTTGATGCCCTGCGCGCCGATCTGCTCTCCCGATGGAAAACGAAAGACGCTTGAAGCTGTTGCGCTTAGCGGCGCTTTTTCGGCTTTGCCGGTACGGGAATCGGCTTGGGAACGGTTTTGCCCCCGGCATAGGTATCAGTATAGACACGCGGCACGAACCATGACGGCGCCGCCGGCGGCGCGCAGTTCTTGTTCATGCCTACGCCCTTGAGATAGGCGCGGCGCACCTTACCGGCCTGGATGGCCGTATCCATTTCCTTCTGGTGGCGCTGCGCACCGGTCATCTGGCGCACCAGCCCGCGGAACGGAATGATGCTGCGCGTGGCGTTGCGCACGGACCCACGCGCCACATCACCGGCGGCCTCTCCCCCCCGTTCCCGAAGGCTTTTCGTATCTTCCGGCGGTGGCGGTTCGTCGAAATCGGCGCCCAGCAGGCTGTCGAGCTTGGTGACCTCGGAAGCAATGGCTTCACAGTTATCCAGTCCGGTCAGGTCATAGGGCTTGGTCACGGCCTGGGTCAGGATTTCCGGAATATCCTTGCGGCGCAGGTTCAGGTCTTCGAGCGGCGCCATGACCGCATCGCCCCAGCTATTACTCTGGTCATCCGTGGAGGAACGCACGGCCTGTGTTTCCTCGGCCGGTCTGTGCTTGGGCTTCTCCACTACGACGCCACTGGCGTCATAATGGGGTTTCGAGGCGCAGCCTGATAACAAAGCCCCTCCCGCCAGTACCATAAGGGCGCACGTTCGGAGCTTCATATTCACAGTACTGGCAGCCTTCACCAACATCCCCCTCATACCTTCAGTCCAGAAACGCCATCGGCGCCTGTGTCCTGTGTAGACCCGTTATAGCTTATTCTGCACATAAAAAAACAATACATAAGAAAAAGCGTCTTTTTTCAACGCCTCGCGCTTGCGAAATTAAATAGTCCACTCTATGAAGAGCCCCAGTTGATCCGCTCTTTCCAAAAACGGGTCAAGTCTGACTTATCTTCATGAGCGCGTAGCTCAGCCGGCTAGAGCATCTGACTTTTAATCAGAGGGTCCTGGGTTCGAGTCCCAGCGCGCTCACCAAGTCTTTCTAGGATTTGCGTGACAATTTCATGGCGATAAGCAGCGTAACACGGGCCTCATATATCGCCCGTGCAATATGAACCGGGCCTGAACCGGTTCGATTCGGCCAATTTTTCCACTAGTCATTTTTCAGGGCAACGGCCCTTAGTTGGCCATCCGGCTCTTCGGCTTATAGCGCCCGTTCTCGAATCGCTCGAAAATCAACTGCGTCTGCGGATGGGTAAAAGGCTGGCCGGTGTCATCGGCGCACAGATTGCCTTCGGACGCGTAGGCGACGTAACAGCTCTCGCCGTTGGTGGCCAGCAGATGATAAAACGGCTGGTCCTTCTGCGGACGCACACTTTCCGGGATCGCCTGCCACCATTCTTCCGTATTGGAAAATTCCGGATCGACGTCAAAAACGACGCCGCGGAACTCAAACAGATTGTGCTTGACCACCTGACCGATATCGAATTTCGCTGATCGTTGCTCTTGCATGAAACGACTTCCTTGCCCCCATTCCCTGCCAGCATAATGGACCGAACACGGCGGATAACGCACCGCCCTTCTCCACGCGGTTGTGGCTTCAAATTATTTTCAATAACGGCGATTATGGTTGGGTAATTTACGGCCTGAGCCGATTTTGGGTTGGCATGTCCGGACACAGACCATAAAGTATGGGGGAAAGTTTGCCTGTCAGGTTGCGAAAACCTGGCCTCT
Organism: Asticcacaulis taihuensis; assembly: GCF_900100255.1. Taxonomy (GTDB): domain Bacteria; phylum Pseudomonadota; class Alphaproteobacteria; order Caulobacterales; family Caulobacteraceae; genus Asticcacaulis; species Asticcacaulis taihuensis. Next base: position 379,670 of record NZ_FMTS01000001.1, read on the forward strand.
GACATGGTGTCGGACCGGCAACCGTCCATAAGCGGGGTATGAGCCATGTACCGGGCTCCCTCAAACGATCACCGGCGGGGCAAGTCGTCGGGCGGTCCGCGCAACGCATCAGGTGGATTGACTGTCCGCGGCGAAGCTGCGGTGGTCTATGCCGCGCTCGACCTCGGCACAAATAACTGCCGCCTGATGATCGCCACCTTCGCCAATTCCCAGTTTCGCATCGTCGAAGCATTTTCGCGTATTGTCCGGCTCGGCGAGGGCCTGTCCCATTCCGGCCAGCTCCATGAGCGCGCCATGGATCGCGCCCTGAAAGCGCTGAAAATATGCGCCGAAAAGATCGAAAAACGCGGCGCCGTTCGCATCCGCGCGGTGGCGACGCAAGCCTGCCGCATCGCCCGCAACGGCCGCGAATTCATTGCCCGCGTTGAGCGCGAAACCGGCCTGAAACTGACCATCATCTCGCCGGAGGAAGAGGCGCACCTGTCGGTGATGGGCTGTGCCTCGCTGCTCGACCCGCGCGAGGTCAGCCCTGTGGCGCGCGCCGCCCTGGTTATGGATGTCGGTGGCGGCTCGACGGAACTGAGCTGGGTGGAACTGGCGGATGAGGCTCCAGCCCCGGCCACCTCCTTATCAGACGCCCAGTCGCTGGCGCAAAATAATGCGCTCAAAGTGGCTCGCCGGATGCCTCGGCCACGCTATTGGATCTCGATTCCCGTCGGGGTGGTCAATCTGGCCGAACGCTTTCCAGAGCCTGTTTCCGGCCATACGGCGGCCTGGTTCGAAGCCATGGTCGAGGATGTCAGCCGGACAGTTCGCCACTTCACCGATCCGGAGACCCTGCGCCCGCATTTCGACCGGGGGGAAGCCTATATCGTTGGTACGTCCGGCGCGATTACATCCCTTGCCGGGATGCATCTGGGGCTGGAGCGCTACGACCGTTCACGCGTCGACGGTTTGTGGATGAGCCATGCGCACGTGCAATCCGTCATCACCCGTCTGCTGGATATCGGACATGCCGGGCGCGAACAGGAACCCTGTATCGGCAAGGATCGCGCCGACCTGGTTCTGGCCGGCGCCGCCATACTGGAAGCTATCCAGCGTTTGTGGCCGTGTCAAAGGCTGCGCGTGGCTGATCGCGGTCTGCGTGAAGGGCTGCTGCTTTCCATGGCGAAGAAAAAAGCTCGTCGGCGCCGCCGGCGTGGTGCGCGGACTGTCGGGCAAACCTCGGCACTGCCTGTGGCGGAATAAAAAAAAGCGCCGGTCCTTGTGGCCAGCGCTCTTTTTTTTATTACCTGCCTGCCGGTGCCGCCGGCGTTGGCGTGGCTTCGGCCGTGACCGGCGCGGCGTTCAGTATCTTGGCGGGTACGGTGACGTCGCAATCGGAGAAATTATCGCCCTTGTCCTTGCGCGTGGCGTCAAGCACCGCCTGGAACTGCGGCGAGGTCGTATCCATGACCTCGACCTGCGGCCGCTCAGCTTCCGGGATATCGGCCAGCACACGCACCGTATTCATCTTGTCCGGATTGACCGGCGGCTCGCCGATCTTCAGCTTGCGCACCACATCCAGGCCGGTGAGTATCGTACCGAAGGCGGTATATTTTTTCTCCAGCGACGAATTGGCACCACGCATCAGGAAGAACTGGCTGTTGCCCGAATCGGGGTCATAGCTGTGGGCCATACCGACCGTGCCCTGGCAGAACAGGCCCCAGGCATTGACCTTGCCGTCATTGGAAATGGCCATCAGTTCATTGACCTGGCTCTGGACCGGCATGGCGCCGACAAAACCGATCAGCGAACCCTTGGGCCGCGTGGCTACCGTGAACGGGAAGCTCGAATCGTGACGGACGGTGAACTCCGCCTTGACGTTCGGCAGGGTGGAATCGCCAGTGCCGTCGCCCTTCGGGTCGCCGGTCTGGGCCATGAAGTCTTCGATGACGCGATGGAAGGTCAGGCCGTCATAAAAGTGCTGGCGGGTCAGGGTGAGCAGACGCTCGACGTGGTTCGGCGCCAGAGACGGATACATTTCGAGGATGACCTGGCCCTTGGTGGTATCGATCACCAGGGTGTTATTGGGGTCCGCCATCCGGTAACCCGGATCAAGCGCAAATGCGGAAGTCGCCATCAAAGCCGCTATCGCCCCCGCCAGAAGCGCACTTTTTTTCACCAATGACATCATTCTTCCTGTCTAATTTCAACGAGCGACCTTAGGAGCGACCTTGGCCAGCAGGCGTTCCGCCACACTGGGGGCCACAAACGGCGCGATACTGCCGCCCAATTGGGCTATTTCTTTGACCAAACGCGACGCGACGGCCTGATGGCGCGGATCGGCCATCAAAAAAACCGTCTCTATATCCCGGTTAAGCTGCTGGTTCATCGCCGTCATCTGGAATTCGTACTCGAAATCCGCCACAGCGCGCAAGCCGCGAATGATGACGCCGGCCCCGACCTCCTGAGCAAAGTGCATCAACAGGCTATCGAAAGGTAGCACCTCAACGCGGTCACCGAGCGGCGCCACCTGTTCGCGCACCATTTCGACCCGCTCGTCGATGGTGAACATCGGCGCCTTGCCAATATTGCGCGCCACGCCGATCACCAGCTTATCGACCAGCTTGACCGCCCGGCCGATAATATCGCTGTGGCCATTGGTGATCGGGTCAAAAGTCCCCGGATAAAGACCGGTCCTGTGGTCGGTTGTCATGCGGCGCCCCTTGCTGCGGCTGAGTTCAGGTCGCGTCCGTGACCGATGCGGTTTCGTCAGTTGTATCCGCATCGTCCTCGCCCGACTCCACAATCCGCTCGACCGAGACGACCTTCTGGCCTTCTGAGGTGCGGAAAATGGTGACGCCCTGGGTATTGCGGCTGGCGACGCGCACCGTCGTCACATTGGTACGGATCAGTTGCCCGCCCGATGTCACCAGCAGCAATCCATCCGTAGCATCGATCGGGAAGGAGGCAATGAGCTTGCCGCCGCGCTTGCTGAGATCGATGGCAACGATCCCCTGCCCGCCCCGGCCGGTGCGGCGGTAGTCGTAGGAGGATGACCGCTTGCCGAAACCGATATCCGAAACCGTCAGGATAAATTCCTCACCCGCCGCCAGTTCGGCGATGCGTTCCGGCGACAGGCTGGCTTCTTCGCCGCCCTCCTCGCCGTCGTCATCCACCGTCGCTTCTTCGCCCTCTTCCATATTGGCCGCCGCGCGTTGCTGGGCTGCATATTTCAGGTAGGCAGCGCGTTCGGCCGGCGTGGCGTCAACGCGTTTCAGGATCGCCATGGAGATGACCGTATCCTCACCCAGTAGGCGCACGCCGCGCACACCGGTCGAATCCCGGCCCTTGAAGACACGCACTTCGTCAACCGCGAAGCGGATCGACCGGCCGCCGGAGGTGGACAGCAGAACGTCCTGATCCTCATTACAGACGGCCACGCCGACAATGGCGTCGCCCTCTTCCAGCTTCATGGCGATCTTGCCGGCACGATTGACATTGACGAAATCGCTCAGCTTGTTGCGGCGGATATCGCCCGACCGCGTGGCGAAGATGATGTCCTGGCGTTCCCAGGCGGCTTCATCCTCCGGCAGAGCCAGGATATTGGTGATGGTTTCGCCGCCATCGAGCGGCAGCAGATTGACGAACGCCTTGCCCTTGGACTGCGGATTACCGAGCGGAAGGCGCCAGACCTTCAGCTTGTAAACCTTGCCGGTCGAGGAGAAGAACAGCATGGGCTGGTGCGTGGTGGCCGAATAGACACCCGTAATGGCGTCCTCGTCCTTCATGGCCATGCCGGAGCGGCCCTTGCCGCCGCGGTGCTGCTCACGATAGGCCGCCAGCGCCGTGCGCTTGACGTAACCGGAGTGGGTCACCGTGACCACCATGTCCTCACGCGGGATGAGGTCTTCATCTTCAATGTCGCCTTCACCATCGACGATCGTCGTGCGGCGCGGAACGGCATAATGGGCTTTCACCTCGCTCAGTTCCTCGCGCACAATCGCCAGTATGCGCTCGCGGGAGCCAAGAATTTCGAGATAGTTGGCGATGGCGGCGGCCAAAGTCTTGATCTCGTCGCCGATTTCATCACGACCGAGACCGGTCAGACGCGACAGGGTCAGGGCCAGGATGGCGCGCGCCTGTTCGTCGGTCAGGCGGACCTGGCGGTCTTCGAGCACGATCGAGCGCGGATCAGCGATCAGATCGATCATTGGCGCCATGTCACCGGACGGCCAGGTGCGCGAGGTCAGGCGTTGGCGGGCTTCCGATGGATCGGCCGACGAGCGGATGATGTGGATCACTTCATCGATATTGGCGACGGCGATCGACAGACCGACCAGGGTATGGCCACGATCCCGCGCCTTGCCCAATTCGAAGCGCGTACGACGGACCACCACTTCTTCGCGGAATTCGAGGAATAGTTCGAGCAGCTTGCGCAGGCCCATCTGCTGCGGACGGCCATGATTCAGCGCCAGCATATTGACGCCGAAGCTCGATTGCAGTGCCGTATAGCGATAAAGCTGGTTCAAGATGACATCGCCCGAAGCTTCGCGCTTCAGTTCGACAACGACACGCATCCCCTGGCGGTCGCTTTCATCGCGGATGTCGGAAATGCCTTCGATCCGCTTTTCACGCACCATGTCGGCGATATATTCGATCAGGGTCGCTTTATTGACCTGATACGGAATCTCAGTGATGACGATGGCTTCACGGTCCTTGCGGATCGTCTCGACGCTGGCCTTGCCGCGCGTGACGACCGAGCCGCGCCCGGTCATCAGGGCCTGGCGCGCCCCGGAACGGCCGAGGATTTCACCGCCGGTCGGGTAATCCGGCCCCGGCACGATATCGAGCAGTTCTTCCAGGGTGACGTTCGGATTATCCAGCAGGGCCAGGCAGGCATCGATCACTTCGCCGAGATTGTGCGGCGGGATATTGGTCGCCATACCGACGGCGATGCCGCCGGCGCCATTGACCAGCAGGTTGGGAATCCGCGACGGCAGGACCGAGGGCTCGTCTTCCTTGCCGTCATAGTTGGGCTGGAAGTCGACTGTATCCTTGTCGATATCGGCCAGCAGCGACATGGCCGGCTTGGAGAGGCGGGATTCGGTATAACGCATGGCGGCCGGGGCATCGCCATCGACCGAGCCGAAATTACCCTGACCATCGACCAGCAGCAGCCCCATCGAGAAGGGCTGGGCCATACGGACCAACGAATTGTAGATCGCCAGGTCGCCGTGCGGGTGATACTTACCCATCACGTCACCGACGATACGCGAGCATTTCACATAGGATTTTTCGGGCGTGTGCCCTTCCTTATGCATCGAATACATGATGCGGCGGTGGACGGGTTTCAGGCCGTCACGGGCGTCCGGCAGGGCGCGCGACACGATGACGCTCATGGCGTAATCGAGATAGGAACGCTTCAGTTCGTCTTCGATCGTAATGAAGCTGATGCCGGCCGGCGGTTGGCCGCCAAAACCGTTGCGGGGATCTTCGTCTTCAGGCCCCAAAACGTCGCCAGATGTCGTGTCGTTCATGAATTCAATGTCTTGTATGCATCCGCGCCGTCCATCGGGCGGCGCGGATTGTTAAAACGCGTAGAGATACAGTTCTGATTTAGAACGGAATTTCGTCATCCAGGTCGAAGTTCTGCGGCGCGCCGGAAGGGGCCGCCTTCGGACCGGAAGATGCGGGTGCGCCGCCGTAAGAGTCCTCATACTGGTCATAACCGCCGCCGGAAGAGGCGCCGCCGCTGTCGCCACGGCCGCCCAGAAGGGTCAGGTTGCCATTGAAGCGCTGCAGGACGACCTCGGTCGAATATTTCTCGACGCCGTTCTGGTCGGTCCATTTGCGCGTTTGCAGACTTCCTTCGACATAGACCGAGGAGCCCTTGCGCAGATATTGTTCGGCGATCTTGGCCAGGTTGTCATTGAAGATGACGACGCGGTGCCATTCGGTCTTTTCCTTGCGCTCACCCGTCGCCTTGTCGCGCCACTGCTCGGACGTAGCGATCGTCAGGTTGGCGATCCGGTCGCCAGAGGGCATGTTGCGAATTTCGGGATCCTTGCCGAGATTGCCGATCAGAATGACCTTGTTGACACTGCCTGCCATCGTAATTTTCCTTTTTTGCCTGAGCGCTTTCCACGCTCTTTTGTTCCATGACGAATCGGTTCGCCGTCAGGGCGCCGAATAGTTAACACTAGAACCTTATGCCGCTCATGGGAAGGCCCGCGACGGCTTTGCCGCCGCTTCTCGCTGCCTCTTCCACAGATAGTTACTTCTTCGCGTCCGAAGGCATTTGCGGCAGGTTTTTCGGGATATCGACCGTCACTTTTTCACCGGTCGGCGCCTCTTCCTGAACCACCGATCCCGGCGCCACCAGACGGCCATCGGGCGCCTTGACCAGGAGCGGGAAAGCCGGTCCTTCATAGTGCTGCGAATAGCGCACTTCGCGCCCGCTGGCGAAGAGGAAGGTGCCATTATAGGCGCCAATCGTCTGCTCACCAGCCGTGCGGGTCGCCATCAGATCCATGCGGGCATTATAGAGCCGGACAGCGCAGTGTTCGAGATCCGGTTCGCTCTTGGACAGTTCGTTGAATTTCAGGCCGCCCGCCTTGGGATAGCCGATATAGTAACAGGCACCGGCCACCTCCGGCGCCTTAACGCGCTTCTGGCATCCGGCAAGGCCGGTCATTGCCGCGGCACCGATCAGGCCCGCCAGCAGAATTGTCTTGATTTTCATGGGTTATCCTTCCTGATCCGCCCCTTAATCCGGCATCGGATTTAACCACGTTTAACCGGAAAAAACCAAGGAAATCCATGAAAAAAGGCGGGACAAATGCCCGCCCTTATATTGCTTCAACGCCTCTCAGCGCACCATCGGCACCGAACAGCCCTGCCCCTGGTCGACGAGCGGACGGAAGGTGGCGTTGTCATCCGATTGTTCGACGCGCCGCGGCACCAGACGCAGGGTTTTACTGCCCCAGCGGCCGTATGACGCCTGGCCGGGTGATACGCAGCGCGTATCGAAGAGAAGGATGGCGCACTGACCAAGCGTAATATTATCCGCCAGCTTGTTCCAGGAATTGCTGCTGTAGCGCAGGCAGGAAGCCGTAGGACCAGCGGCCGTTGCCGTGGGCGGCACGATTTCGGCGCCCTGGGCCGGATCGGCCGGCTGGGCGGCCTCGGCGCTGCCCGGCGCGCCGGGCACTGGCACAAGCGAAGCCGTGGGCGCGGCCACCTGGTTGCCGTTGTCGTCGATGCCGACATCAAGCTGCTGGGCGGCGACACCATTCTTCTTGGCGCATTCGGCCAGGGTGACGTCGCCGACATAGGCGCCATTGACATAACAGCGCAGCGGTTTCTTGGTGTCGAGCGAGGGCGCCGGATCGGCCACCTTGAAGGTCAGGCCGGTCGGCTGATCATTCATCTTTTCGTCATCCTTGTGGCCGCGCGAAATGCCCATCGCCAGTATGATGCCGACAATAATTGCCACCGCCGCCCCGATGCCGATGGCGATCCAGCGCTTTTGATCCTTGGCCATGAACTCCCCTCATTGACGCAAACACGCGTCCTGACTGCTAACCATGATACGATTGACGCGAAAAGATGGCAACCGAATGACGGCCGGCAATCTGTTGCATTATGAGGAAGGTAAAAGCCCTGTTCCGCGCGCTGCTGTCAAGCGCCGGTTGGGCTAGCCGCCGCCCGTCAGGCGATTCAGCGCTGCTTGGTAGTTGGCGATCTGGTCGGTCATATATTGCGGCACCGCACCGCCGGTCTTGCCTTTTTTACTGTTTTCGCTCTCCTGCGGGTCACCGTAACGCAGATAGGTATAGGCTTTCTGGACATTTTTCAGCGTGTCCTGCAAGGAGGCGATCGCCTTGGCGATATTGGAGTCGGAATTCAGGTTCAACGAAGTGTCGAACTCCAGCCCCATCGTTTTCTGGGACTTGAGATAATTACTCGACGATGCATCCATCGTCTTGTCAGCATCATTGGTGATCATGCCGGATGCCAGCCCAAGTCCCGCCAGGGCGTCCTTGCCCGCCGGTCCGCTGACGATTTCCATCTGGCTCGATTTGTTCGCCGGCTTGATATCCAGCCGGTCGATCTGCTTGCCGGTGACCTTGGTAACATCCGCCGTCAGCTTGTAGCCGGAAGCGCGGGTGATTTTGGTGGCCAGGCTTTCCAGCGTGTCATTGGCCTCGATAGTGATGGTCTTCTTTACGCCGGTCTTGGGATCGACCAGGTAAAACTGGTCGCCGGTGCGCACACTGGTGCCCGAAGTAATCAGTTTGGAATCGGTGGTTTCGATCTTGCCGAGCGGCAGGCCGAGACGATCGAGCACACTGCCGGAATTGGCCGATACCGCGATGGCATTGGGCGTCACCATGCCGTTCGTGCCGGTATAACGGGTCTGGTATTCCACGGCACCCGTGTCGATATTGAGGCGCGCCAGATAGGCGTCATTGCCATTGATCTTGGTCGTGCCGTCGATCGCGCCATTGGTCTGGCCGGAAATCCACGCCTTGCCATTGGCAAACTGCACCTTGGCGTCTTTTTCAGTACCTGTGCCACCATAGAAGGCGATGCGGTCATTGGAGGTGACGGACATGTCCGCATCCACCGACAGGGCGAAGGCATCATAGGAGCCGGCATATTGCGCGGTTTCGTTGCCGGTGGCGCTCAGGAGGTTGCCAGACCCCGACGATCCGCCCAGATAGACCTTGCCGTTATAGATATCCATGCCGCTGATCGTGCCGCCGCCAATGCCGCCCAGGTCGCGCGAAGCCGACTGGGTGGCCGTATATTTGGTCGTGGTCACGCCCTTGGCGTCGGTCGTCGTGGTCGAGCCCAGGTCGAAGGTTTTCAGGACGGCATTGCCGTTTTCCACGCCGGCGACATAGAGCGTATTACCGTCTGCCTTGAGCTGAGACACCGTATCGCTCTGCGCCGTCCCGGTCTGGACGGTGAATTTGTAGTCGCCCGTAGCAGAAAAGCCCATGACATAGCCGTCATAGCCGCCCTTTGTCGTACCACTGGCGCCCTGCATCAAACCTTGAGTCTTACCGCCGACATAGACGGAGCCGTCATCGCCGAAGGTCACCGAGGTCGCTTCGTCGGCGCCGCTCGCGCCGCGCCTTTGCGTCCACTGCTCAACGCCAGCGGCATCGTAGACCGTAACGAAACTGTCTGCAGTCGTGTTATCGGCGCCGTTCAGGCTGGTCGTTGTGGTCGAGCTGCTGGTGGCCGTATGCGTGCCGCTGCCATAGGTTGTCACCTTCGTGGTGGCGACGTCCAGCGCGCCGGTCACCGAGCCGGTCACAGCCACCTTGCCATCGGCCGAGACCGCCAGGGCAAGGCCCGAGGCCGTATCGCTGGCACCCAGGGTGCGCGTGAAGACGATCTTGCCGGCGGAGTCGTACTTGATCAGGGCCACATCCTGGGTGCCCTTGATCGTCTGGTCGTCGGTCGTATTATCAACATTGGCCAGCACATAGAGCGACCCATCCGGCCCGGCGGCGGTCTGCAGGGCGTTGGCGATGGTGTCGTCGGATGAGCCGTTGGCGTCCACATTGGCCACGGAATCGGGCAGGACGGTCTGGCCGGATTCGCCGGCCGTCCAGTATTGCGCCCCGACCTTGGAGATCGCCGCCGCCGGCTGTTCGGTCGTGCTGGAACTGTCGGTCTGGAATTTCAGGATCTGCGAGGTGACGCTGTTGGTCGTGGTTGAGGTGCCGTCCGCCGCCTTTTTGGTGGTGGTGATCGTCGGGTCGCCGGTGGTCTGCACCACATAGACCGAATCCTGCAATGCCGGCGCGCTCATGGTGAGCGCCTCGGTCGTCACCCCCTTGATTTGCAACCCGAACGTATCCTGGCCGGCAGACAATGTGACCGTCTTGCCGTTGATTGTCGTCGTCGTCGGCACGGCCGGCGTGCGGTTAACCACGAACTTGGTCTGGAGCCCCTGCTCTTTCAGCTTGCTGTTGATGTAGCTGACCACGTTCGACATGCTGCGGGTCTGCGTACCCATTTCCGCCAGGTCGATATTGACGGCAAACGGCGTCGCCGTGCCGATCTTCTTGACGCTCATGGTAAACTTGACGTCGCCCTCGAACGCCTTGACGGCGGTCGAGGGCGAGCCGGTCTGGATCGCCGGGCCGGTATACAGGGTATCGGTCCGCGCCGTGCCGACCGTGCCCTTGAGTTCACTGGTCAGGGTGCCTTCGGTCAGGGACAGGTGATCGTATTTCGTATCGGACAGATAACTGCCGACCTCGGTCATGCCTGCGGCAAAACGGCGCTGGACCGCCGCCAGGGTCAGGGCGGATATCTTGGAATCCTGCGCCTTGCTGGCCAGCCCTTCCAGGGCATTCAAGCCCTGATACAGCGTGAAGAGTTTGGTATAGTCAGGCGAGGCGCCGGCTACATTGGAGGTGACGGCATTGGGATCGATAAACCGGCGCCCACCCAGAACCTTCGTGACCAGATCGTCTTCCGACATCATGCCGGAGCTGCCCGTCCAGGGCGCTGATGGCGCTGCCGCCTGGCCCGTGGGGGAATTGGTTTTCGTACTGGCGGAGCTGGTCGACGACGAACCAGACGATGACGCATCCGTCGTCGCAATGCCCATCTTGGCATTGTAATAATTGGTCAGCAATGAGGCATCGAAGGAGATGGTCACAACAGGTCCGACGGCGAATGACAGGTATCAGCGCTCAGTATCGACCCATAATCCTTAAGAGTCGTAAACACTTGAGATTAATGCGCCGGAAGTCCTGATAAAATAACGCCCAGACGGTCGCGCCAAACTGAAAAAGGCGAGCCCGAAGCCCGCCTTTTCACAGATATCCGGATACCTGCCGCCCTATTTGAACAGCGACAGGATCTGCTGCGGTGACTGGTTGGCGATCGACAGCGCCTGGGTGCCGAGTTGCTGCTGAACCTGAAGCGCCTGGAGGCGTGAACTTTCCTTGGCCATGTCGGCATCCACCAGATTGCCGATACCGCCGGTGATCGAATCCTGCAGTTTCGAGACGAAACTCAAATGGCCCTCGATCTGCTTGGCCTGCGAGCCCAGCGCGCCCAGATTGGCATTGAGATTATCGATCGATGTATCGAGTTGGCTGAGGAGCAGCGATGCGCCGGTGGCCGAGGAAATATCGCTGCCAGCGGAAAGCGTGATGATCGGCCCGCCCAGCGCCATGGTGCGAACACTCAGCGTGATGACCGAATTGGCGTCAGCATTGGCGATGAACTGGATGGCGTTGGACAGCGAACCGTCGATGATGTTGGAGCCGTTGAAAGTGGCGTTTTCCACCACGTGGGTAATCTGGCCGAGAATGGCCTTGTAATCGCTACTGAGCGCATTGCGCGACGTGGTGTCGATCGATGTGTCCATCGCGCCGACAACTTTTTCGCGCAACTGATTCAGCAGATCGGAGACCGATTCACCGGCCGCCAGCGACACATCCGCGATGGAAGACGCCCGGTTAAGGCTGTCGGTCACGGCGTTCAGGCCACCCAGGTCCGCGCGTTGCCCCTGAGCGATGGCGTAGACTGATGCATTGTCCTTGGCAGAGGAGACCGCCAGGCCTGTGCTGATCTTCTGCTGCGCATCCTCAAGGCTTTTGTTGGTTACATTGAGATTCTGCAAGGCAATCATCGCGGAGGAGTTCGTATGAACGCTCACTGTCATGGCCTAAATACCTTCTATAAAAACGCCGACTCAGCAGAGTCTTAACTTTTATGGTAAGCAAATGGTTAACAAGCGCAAACGACTTTTACCGCGCATTAGGGAATGCACGGTGGATAAATACAGATATTGACCTGAAAGCCCGGTTTAGACGTCCGTCTTTATGACCGAACCCGCCTGGTAATTCGAAGATTCTCTCATCTTGGCAAGCTCCTGACGCGGCAGAACGCGAACCACTTCGCCGGTATAGCGATCGATGGCCTTGTAGACCCAATCGCCCGTGTCCGGGTCCTTGTCGACCGTCAGCCGCAGCATGTAGGCCGGTGTCTGCCCCTGGCTGCTTCCCTTGGAAAGGTCGGCACCCGTTTCATTCTTCGATTGCTCCGAACCATTGCCGGCGGCAATCTCAACAGGCACGTCAGGCGCAGGTTTTACATGAGATACGTCAGGAACCTGCGGGAAACTGAGGATATTATTGATCATCTTCGCAACTCGCCTGCGCTCTTACACATCAGGCGCCCTCCGATAGAATGGGTGAAAAGAAAAAGGGAGACGAGCCTGTGGCCCGCCTCCCGATTTCAAGAGGCTTTGGACCGATTAACGGAACAGGCTCAGGACAGTCGAGGTCGACTGGTTGGCAATGGACAGGGCCTGAATGCCGAGTTGCTGCTTTGTTTGCAGAGCTTGCAGTTTGGCGCTTTCCTTGGCCAGGTCAGCATCGACCAGGTTGCCGATACCGGCAGTGATCGAGTCTTGCAGCTTGCCGACGAACTCCAGGTGGTTATCAACCGCCTTGGACGACGTACCCAGCTTGGCGAGAGCCGCCGAAACCGAGTTGATCGAGCTGTCGAGCGTGCTGAGCAGGGCGCCGGCCGACGACGCGGTCGAGAACGACGCGTTGCTGGCGAGGGTCACGATGCTGCCGCCGAGCGACAGGTTCTGAGCGGCAACCGTCAGGACGCTGGAACCATCGGCATTGGCAAGAGCCGTAACCGAGCCCTGGCTACCGTCAACGAGATTGATACCGTTGAAGGAGGCGTTGGTCAGGGTCTTGGTGATCTGATCGCGGATGGATTCGAAGTCGGCCTTGAGGGCGCTGCGGCTGGTGGAGTCCAGCGAAGTGTCGGAAGCGGCCAGGGCCTTTTCCTTCAACTGGGTCAGCATGTCCGAAACGGATTCGCCGGCGGACGAAGCAACGTCCACAACCGAAGTCGCACGGGACAGGGAGTCCTTGACAGCGTCGAGCGACGAAACGGTCGAACGCTGGCTTTGGGCGATGGCGAAAGCGGCGCCGTCGTCCTTGGCACTGCCAACCTTCAAACCGGTATTGATGCGGTTTTGGGTCGTTTGCAGGTCGGTGTTGGTTTTATTGAGGTTTTGCAGGGCAATCATAGCCCCGACATTGGTATTGACGCTATTCACGGGCATCGGTCTAGTCTTTCTTCTAGAAGTGAACCGGCGACGTTTTGTCTGCCGGCGGCATTTTGCCTAAGGTCGAGACTGCAAGAAAAGGGCCACAACGGCCAAATTTCGAAAAATACGCAACGAACTGATTTATTTGATTTTAATGGCACATTAAGGATATTTTTGCCGGGCAGTTTTTGCCGGGGAGCGGCAATATTTGCCGAGATCGGCAGCTTTTGCCCACAAACTTGCGCTCTTCGCCTCCCCCTTCAAAATGGGGACAACGGAAAATAAGCCGGGGCGGACGCGGCCCGCCCCGGCATAAGGGTTACTTGAACAGGCTGAGCACCGTTTGCGGCGCCTGATTGGCGATGGATAGCGCCTGCACGCCCAATTGCTGCTTTGTCTGCAACGATTGGAGTTTCGCGCTTTCTTTCGCCAGGTCAGCGTCCACAAGGTTGCCGATACCTGCCGTAACCGAGTCTTGCAGATTACCAATGAAGGTCATGTGCGCCTCCAGAGCCTTGGAAGACGTACCCAGTTTCGCCAGGGCCGCCGAGACATTGTTGATCGAGTCATCAATCGTCGTCAGCAGGGCGCCCGCGGAAGAAGCAGTGGCAAACGCAGCCGTCGTTGCCAACGTCACGATCGTGCCGCCGAGGCTCAGATTTTGCCCGGCGACGGTCAGTCGTGAATTGCCGTCGGCGTTCGCCAGGGCCTCAAGGCCCGGCAGAGACCCATCAATCAGGTTGATGCCGTTGAACTTGGCATTCGACATGGTCTTGGTGATCTGATCACGCAAGGCAGCGAAATCCGTGTTCAGGGCTTCCCGGCTGGTGGTATCCAACGACGTGTCGGAAGCTGCGAGTGCCTTCTCCTTCATCTGGGTGAGCATATCCGAAATGCTTTCACCCGCCGACATGGCCACATCCACGGAGGATGTCGCCCGGTTCAGCGAGTCTTTTACCGCATCCAGGGAGGCAACGGTGGATCGCTGGCTTTGAGCGATAGCGAAGGTCGCACCGTCATCCTTGGCTGAGCCCACCTTCAAACCGGTGTTGATCCGGTTCTGGGTGGTAGACAGTTCGGAATTCGTCTTGTTCAGGTTTTGCAGCGCAATCATTGCGCCAACATTGGTGTTCACCGAGTTGTTCAACATCGGATTTCCTTTCCATTCTGGTCGGGGGATTTAAACGGCTTTTGCCGCACAGCTATTTTAGCCGGTAATGCACACAGCAAGCCGGAGGCCAGGGAAAGGGTGGGCAAATTTTAATTTAATTCGTTGAAATTAAATAATATTATTTAGTTGCCACATGCCGAATCAACCCGCTAAAAACGGCACCCCGGCAAAAGCTTCCGTAAATCCCGACCGGGCGGCAATTTTAACCGGCCGTTAGCCATATTCGCCGGCATTTTCTGGCCAATCCTTCCATTGGAACACATTTTGCTCACAAAAATATGACCCTGTGAATTTCCCGTTTACCAAAACGATTTTGAAACCATTTACCGATTAGCCTAGTCTTTCCCGGCAAATGACGGCGAGATTCGCTATCGATTTTTTACACCCCTGAGCGCAGGACGGCGGCGCGCCTGGGGCTCTCTACTGGTTTGTAAGCTTATGACCGCAACACATGAAAACCCGGCCATTCTGACACGGCGCTCAACCCTCGGCTTGATGCTGGCCGCACTGGCGGGCAATGCCGCCGCCCCCTCCCTGATCCGGACCGTGGAACAAGTGGCTGCCCCGGCAACACCGGTAAAAAAGACGCTGGGACCGCCCCTGCTCGAATGGCCCAGCCTGACAGCGCTTGGCCAGGCGATGGTCGACAAAAAACTGACACCAGGCTTGAGCCTCAGCGTCATGGCTGCCGGCGTGCTGCTCTATTCCAAAGGGTTCGGCCTGGCCAATATAGAAAGCAATGCCGCCGCCACGCCGCAGACCGGATTTCGCGTGGCCTCGATCACCAAGCAGTTCACGGCCGCCGCCATTCTGCTCCTCGCCGAAGGCGGCCTTCTGACTCTTGATGATCCGTTGTCGAAATTCCTGCCAGCGGTGCCGCGCGGTGAAAACATCACCCTGCGCCAGCTCCTCAGCCACACCTCCGGTATGGGGGACTATATCAACGGGCAGCTCAGCAGCATCCTGACCGAGGCCCAGACCCGAGACTATACGGCCGACGAACTCATCAAAATCATCACCGCCCGCCAGCCCTTCTACCGCGCCCAGCCCGGCGCCACCTGGCTTTACAGCAACAGCGCCTTCACCCTTCTGGGCATTGTTGTGGAAAAGTTGTCCGGCATGGCCTTTGCCGACTTCTGCGCCCAGCATCTGTTTGCACCGGCCGGGCTGAGCCAAACGGTGATCGACAAAACCTGCACCACCACGGCCATCTGCAACGGCTATCGCCCCAACTTCCGGGCACCGACGAAATATGACCTGGCCATGCCTATTTCCCCGAGTTTCGCGGGCGGCGCCGGCGCCATCCGCTCCACCACGGAAGATCTGTGCCTGTGGCATCTGGCCCTGCTGAGCGGCAAGGTACTGAAGCCGGAAAGCGTGGAGGCCATGCTTACCCCCACCCTGCTCAGGAACGGCAAGCCTGCCTATGAACGCCAGGGCGCCGATCCGCTGGAATATGGACTGGGCCAGGGGCTCGGCACCATGAAGAGCCTGAAACTGGCAGCGCATGGCGGTCGTATCAACGGCTTCACCGGCCATCTGCGCAGCTTTACGGACAGCAAGTTGACCGTTGCTATTCTCTATAACAGTGATGGTGGCGGCGCACCCGGTTTCGCAGCGGCCCAAAAGGGTCTAAAAACCGAGGCCAGCCGCCTCGGCATCGAACATCTCGGCCTGGTCTGACCGCCTTATGATCGGCGATAGGACTGATCCGTATCCTGATTGTCAGCGTTCAGGCGTTCTTCCGAGCCATCGACGTAGAGATTTATCGATCCGTCGGCGGCCGTCTCGACGCGGTTGACTATCGCCGGCCCGCCAAAGCGATCGCGCATGTTTTCGTCATTGATGCGATGTTCCGGCTGGGGTGTGCTCTGGAAACGGAAATCGTTCGACAGGTAAATTTCCTCGCCGGTGTTGTTGTCGAAGATATGGTAAGTCGTCTCGGCCATTTGAATGCTCCTTCAGTAGGATCACTCTGCCACGACCTGGTATAAAAACAAGATACGGAAATTACATTGAAAGCCGGCAGCACGGCACCAGAGGTCAGGCTGCGCGCAGGAGGCGGACACCCTCACCTTCAGGCTCAAGCCTTAATGACGGGATGGCGGTCAGCATGGGCCTGAGCTGGGCCAGGGAGGCTGGCTTGACCATGTAGCCCGCCGCGCCCAGGGCCTTTGCCCTGGCCTGGTCCTGGTCATAGGTGGAGCCGGTACACATCACCACGGCTATATGCTTCAATGTCGCGTTCCTACGCACCGCCTCCAGAAGCTCGAAACCATCCATGCCGGGCATATTGATATCGAGTAAAAGCAGATCGACCGCCTCTCCAAGAATTATGGCCTGCTCCAGCATTTCCAGCGCCTCTCTTGCGCCATGGGCGACCTTGAGATTGAACTGCATCCTGTCCCGGACCTGAAGGAAAACACGGGCCAGTTCGATATCCGCCTTCCGGTCGTCGATCAGGAGCACATTCGCCAGCGGCGCGGCTGGCTGATCAGTCTTCAAGGCGTCGGTGCTCATATCATATGTCCTTCGCATCCTGCGGCGCTCAATGCGAACAACACAAATCGTAATGCGCCTTTCAGGTCACATTATACGTCGGTCATGTTCGCACTTCTCTATTAGGCAAATTACCGACGCATGTCTTAAGGCTTGGTCAACCCGCCGCCGCCAGGGTGCCCGAAAGTTGATTTTGACACTCTCATATGTGCGTGAGAAGCTGTTGTTATGGGTCTCTATTTCTCACATATCGACACGCTGGTTGGCGTAGCGACGGCCACCGTGGACGAAGACGGCGCCCTGCTTGAGTTCACTTTCCTGAATGGCGAGATGTCCAACCCTTTTTCCCGCCCCGACCAGGCGGAACACGCGCCGGTGAGGCTCAAAGAGGTAACCCGGCAGGTGCATGAATTCTTCGATCGCAAACGCACCGTTTTCACCCTGGACCTGAAACCGCGGGGCACTGACTTTCAGCTTAAGGTATGGAAGGCCCTGTGCAACATCCCCTTCGGAGAAACCTGGTCATACCAGCGGATTGCCGCTGCCACGGGCGACATCAATGCCACCCAGGCTGTCGGCGGCGCCAATAACAAAAACCCGATTGCTCTTATCATCCCCTGCCACCGTGTCATCGGCAAGAACGGCGCCCTGACGGGCTATGGCGGCGGCCTCCCGCTCAAGCAGAAACTGCTCGATTTCGAGACCCCGCTCCTCTTCTGATTGAGGAGGTTTTGCCACAGTCCTGCGGCATTGATACACCTTGCGATATTTCCGATAGGCTTAAGGGATCTCTGTGGAATATGATGGAGAGAAGCCGGCCAAAGCGCTACGAACCGGCAATACGGAGCCTCCCATGATTGCTCATCAAACGCCTGTCCGTCTGCTGATCCTGGCCCTGACGTCCATGGTTCTGCTGTCCGCCTGTAATCAGGAGCCCGGCGATTCCGCACCGAGCGAAGTACCGGCTTCCGCCCCGATGGACAGCAGTGCCTCCTCCTGAGTGTGACATTTTAACGGTCGCCAGACGCCCCGATTTGGCTTAAGACATGGATTTTCATTCAGAGGCAGATCACATGACGAAGGCCATCTTGCTATTCTCTGCTGCCACGCTGATCTTAAACGGCTGCGATTCCAAGGCGGATAATGATGATGCGCCGGACGTCGTGATGGCGGCACCTCATGTCTATACCGACGCGGAAAAGACCGCCATCCAGGCCACCTTCCCCGCCCCCTACAATACCGCCGACCTGGCCGCCGGCGAAAAGCAGTTCACCAAATGCCGCGCCTGCCACACAATCGGACCCGACAAGATGAACCTGGTGGGGCCGCATCTGTATGGTGTCTTCGGCCGCAAATCGGGAACCGAACCGGGCTACACCTTCACCGAAGCCATGACAGCCCATAATGTCACCTGGGATTTCGACACGCTGGATACCTACCTTGCCGCGCCCCAGTCGGTCGTCAAGGGTACGAAGATGAGCTATCAGGGCATCCAGAATGAAACCGACCGCCGCAATCTGATTGCCTGGCTCAAGCTGGAAACGACGCCCTATGCGGCGCCGGCAGCGGCTTCTGAATCGACCTCAAGCGCCGACTAGAACGTCTTCCACAGGCTGACAACGACCGCATGGACGGCCGGGACATTACGGCCGGCCACGGTTTGCCGCAGGCCGAGTTGCAGGCTGGTCTGCTGCTGGGGGCCGAAACAGCGCACCACGCTCAGTTCTGTATTGGCCCATTGCGCATATCCCCAGGCGGCCTTGTCGGTACGGCCGGCGAAAACCTGCGCCATGACCATCCATTTCGGTGACGGCTTCACCCCCAGAGTCGCATCGACACGCCATTCATTGGCTTCATATTGGCGCAGATGACGCGCTGCCTGAAGATCGACAAACGCATCCTTGCCCAGCAGTCTAAAATTCCGGCCGGCATAGGCGCGCAGGTCGTAATCGGTCCCGCCCTTCGACGTCTGGTCGTAATCAGTGCGCCGTCCTTTGCCGAAACCTTCGAGCGTGGCGCCCAACGCAAAGACGAAATCATCGGTACGTTTCAAGGTCCAGCGTCCTCCGGCTTCAATCGAACTCAGACCGGAAAAGCGTTCCGAACCAGTGGCATAGTCACGGTAATTGACCTTGGCTGTCAGGGTCAGGTGCTCGGTGACACCATGATCGACAAACAGCGACAGGTTGTTTTGCGTCCACTTATTCAGCGCGATCGTCTTGTCCCCGGAGGCATCGAAACCCTGATCCGCACTGCCAGGTTCATAGGTTATGATCGCCTGTGTCTCGCCCTTCATCTGCGGCCAGGCGCCTGCTTGCGCGACAGACGGCAATACCAGACACACCGCAAGCACGGCCAGCCGCAACCACATTTTCATGGATTTCCCCCAAACGGACCAAGTGTCCGCTTCGGCATCAAATCAAAAAATGGTTAATGAGGCAATATGCGACTTTAAAGCGATCAGGCAGGCCGAACGAACACCCGGCCCTCGTAAATACGTTCTATGATGACGCGATCACTGGCCGCCAGTTTCATCTGGCTCGATTCCCCCAGCACGGCCGGCCATTCGACGCCATCAAACACCACGCGGCCGGTGCGTTCGCCGCCTGACACCAGCTCAAAGCCGCTGAGCACCTCGGCCTCCTTGCCGACCATGCGCCTGTGCGGGTCGTTCACGTCCGGGCTGTGGCTGCTGACCTTGAGGAATTTCGGCGTCAGCAGTCCCATGACCAGACTCAGGACCGCGAAAGTCAGGGCCTGAAGGAACAGGCCGAACGGCAGGCCCGTCAGACAGATCACCGCCACCACGCCAGCCGCGGCGGCCGCCCACAGCAGCCATTGTGTGCCCAGAAACATTTCAATGCCGAGCAGAAGAAGACCGAAGACGAACCAGAACCAGAAGGCGTTCATCGACATCGGCCCCATCAGAAGAATGGCATTCATATCCATGTAAACCTCCTACGCCTTCTTCGCCGGCGCCTTCGTATCCGGTCCGACCGATTTGATCAGTTCGGCCACGCCGCCGACCATGCCAGCCAGGGACGACATATCGGCCGGCATGATTAGGGTCTTGGTATTGTTCGACTCGGCGAAACGGCCGAAGGCTTCGACATATTTCTGCGCCACGAAATAGTTGATGGCGTTGACATCGCCTTTGGCAATAGCCTGGGACACGACATCCGTGGCGCGGGCTTCCGCCTCGGCGGAGCGCTCGCGGGCCTCGGCGTCACGGAAGGCTGCCTCCTTGCGGCCCTCGGCTTCCAGCACGGCGGATTGCTTCGATCCTTCGGCGCGGGCAATCGCGGCCTGCTTTTCGCCATCCGCTTCGATGATCAGGGCACGACGTTCGCGTTCGGCCTTCATCTGGCGCGCCATCGAATCCGTTATGTCATGTGGCGGCTTCAAGTCCTTGATTTCAATGCGATTTACCTTTACACCCCACGGGCTGGTGGCATGGTCGATTACATTCAGCAGACGCGAATTGATGGCGTCGCGTTGGGAAAGCACCTCGTCCAGTTCCATGGCGCCAACGACCGTCCGCAGGTTCGTCATGGCCAGTTGGGTGATGGCGTTGTCAAGATTATCGACGCGATAGGCGGCCAGCGCGGCATCGATCACCTGGGTGAAGACGATGCCGTCGACCTTGACGTTGACATTGTCCTTGGTAATGACGTCCTGCTGCGGCACATCGAAGACGCGTTCCATCATATTGACCTTGCGCCCGATCGCCTCAACGAACGGCGTCAGGAAGGCGATGCCCGGCTTGAGCGTGCGCGTATAGCGGCCAAAGTTCTCGATGGTGAATTCGTACCCCTGGGGCACGATCTTCACGATGCTGAACAGCATCATGACGCCGAGCACGATGACGACAAAGGTCAAGGGTCCGAAAATGGAAATGGATTGCAGCAATTGGGCCTCCCCCGAAATCACACCACCAATATGGGGTATGTAATGGCCATTATACAGGGGGTTCCGGCCAGGCCCTAGCCAAATCGGCGTGAAAGCGGTTTAAGCCACTTCCGCCTTTGCGTCCGGCTGGTCTTCCTTGAGGCGCAGCAGCCCGGCCACCGTATCGATCAGCGTATCCATGATGATCGGCTTCGGGATATGCGCATCCATGCCGGCGGCATAACAGGCTTCGACCTGATCGTGCATGGCATCGGCGGTCAGGGCAACGATCGGCACATGCTGGCCTTCGGGTTCCTGCGACCGGAAGATACGCGTGGCCTCCAGGCCGCCCAGGCGTGGCATGTTGAGGTCCATCAGGACCAGATCATAGCGCGACATGTCGAGATCAAGCGCTTCCTGGCCATCGACCGCCTCGGTAATGATAAAGCCGAAGGGCTCGAGGAACAGGCGCGCCACCTTGCGGTTGACCGGGTGATCGTCGACCAGAAGGATATGCATCCCCGGCAGGTCGGCATTGTCATCGTGCTTGGGCATGGATTTCATTTCCGGCTGCTCCGATTCGGGCACGGCCATAACCTCGCCGGCTTCAAAAGTCATAACGAACACCGAGCCGATGCCCTCTTCGCTGGTGACGCTCAGGGAGCCGCCCATCAATTCCGCCAGGCGGCGGCTGATGTTGAGGCCCAGGCCGGTGCCGCCATATTTACGGGTGGTGACCGCATCCGCCTGGGTAAAGGCCTCAAACAGCTTGTCGAGTGTGGCCTTGCTCATGCCTATGCCCGTATCGCGGACCTCGACACGCACCCGATACCCGCCCTCTTCGCGCGGCGTGGCCGAGGCCAGGATGCGCACCGTACCCTTTTCGGTGAACTTCAGAGCATTGGAAACGAGGTTGGACAGGCACTGATAAACACGCAGC
Source organism: Asticcacaulis taihuensis (assembly GCF_900100255.1). GTDB lineage: Bacteria > Pseudomonadota > Alphaproteobacteria > Caulobacterales > Caulobacteraceae > Asticcacaulis > Asticcacaulis taihuensis. The sequence continues at coordinate 401,264 of NZ_FMTS01000001.1, forward strand.
ACATCAAAGGTCATCGGCGCCCTGGCGTTTTCGTCCAGTTCATAACGCAGCATCACGTCCTTGCCGTCGAGCAGCGAACCGTAGGTATTGATAACGCGCTCGATCATGTCCTTGAGCGTTGTAGGTGTTGGCGCCAACTCGATCTTGCCGGCTTCGATGCGCGACATGTCAAGCACATCATTGAGCAATACCAGCAGGGTCTGGCCGGAATCGACGAGGATATCGACCTGTTCGCGCTGGCTTTCGGTGAGGTCGTTTTTCTTGAGTGCCTGCGCCATGCCAAGCACGCCATTCAGCGGCGTGCGCAGTTCGTGGCTCATGACGGCGAGGAAGCGCGACTTGGCGGCATTTGCGGCTTCGGCATGTTCGTGCGCGTCACGCAGGTGCCACTGCATCCGGCGCATCCGGAAGACCCACAAAGCGCCGCCAACCAGAATCACCAGCAACAGTAAGGCGATCAGACCGGCCGCGCCGAGCAGCAGGTTGCGCATCTGCACCTGCTTGACCAGCAGGCGGCTTTCGGCTGTTTTGCCGTCCAGTTCCTTGCGCAGCGCCTTGTACATACCCTGTACTGAGTCCACGCGAGATTTTTCGTAATAGGCAGCCTGAGTGCGAGTCCATTCGTCCAGCGCATCAAAAGCTTCATTGCCACGGCCATCAGCACGCAGCATATAAGCCTGCAGACGCTTATCGAACGACGAATCAGGCGGGCTCATGCTTTCAGGTAAGGCCCGCAATTTGGCTAAGTAAAAACGAGCCTTCGTTGTGTCGGTTCCATCAGCATAGGCACGCGCGAGCAGGCGCATTTTCCACACATCCAGCACATTATTGATGATGCCTTTGTTAACATATGACTCAGCCAGGCACTCTCTGACCGCGGCATATTTTTGCGCCTGATCCTCAATAGTGGCGCACAGAAACTCATCCCAAGTCTTCAGGTCTTCAACATTATACTTGTTAACGTAGTCGGTATGCAGCTTTTGAAACTGCTCGGCGACCGGCATATCGTTTTCGTGCGCCGCCCATAAGGCCAGATCGTAGACCATATCGAGCTTTTGGGAGAAAAAGGCATTCTTTTGCGATAATTTCGCCATGGCCAGCATATTGTTGGCATAGGCGTCATAATCACCGACAGCGCCAAGCGAGAAAGCAGTAACCTGATATGCCGCCTCCAGCACGGGTTCGGCATCAGGGCCTTCCGCCTTGAGGTGTACGATAAGCTTGTCACCCAGATCGATAGCGTCTGCCCACTGCTCGAAATGTTGCAGGTAACGTATCCGTTCGATCATGACGATGCTTTGCAGCGCCTGATTGGGCGTCGTCAGATAAGCGCTCCACTCACGATCCGAGAAACCTTTAAAATCACCGATTTCACTTTGGTAAGCCTGGTACATAAACCGGGCCAACAAATCGAGATTGGTGTCGTCTTCTTTTTGAGCCAGTTTGAGAATGCGGTCGTGCCAAGCCAGTAATTTGCTTTCATTCTGGTCAGTTTTGTAGGCATATAATACCCGCCACAAGGCGTGAATTCGAGCATCGCCGGAAAGCCTGACAGCACGCTCGCCATAAGTGTCAATCTCATTTTCAGTGTATGTAAACGGGCTGGAGGCCACCAGATTATATACAGCCAGCAATTTATCGTGCCGCGGGGCGATCGGTTGTTCCTGCGCAAACACCGATATGGGCATCACAAAAAAGGCGAGCAGGAGTGCCCCCACTAAAGCAAGCCAATGCTTTACGGTCGCAATGCTCATTGCGCGATCAGAGCGACCCATGCCGTCTCCCGTTACCTAAAGTTCTTCCATTTGGCCATAAAGACCTTAGGATTCACTTAAACTGCAAGGTTACGAAGACGGTAATATGCAAACGCCCCGCGGCAAGCGCGGGGCGTAAAAGTTATTACTGAATTCCGTCAGTTTCGGGCGTAATTAACGCATACCACCACAGACGCAACCGAACTGCGGCGAGCAGTTGCAGGTCGGCATCTGGTGGGCGACAGCTTGGCTAACGGCGAAAGAGGCGCCGGCAGCGGCAACCATAGCGACAACAGCGATAGTCAACTTCTTCATAAACTTACTCCTGAGACTCACCAAAAGAACATTTGACGCAGTCTGGAGCTCCGCACTGACGTTTGGAATTACAGCCCTGCCGCACGGATTCGAGTGGGATTAACCACTTCTATTACCGTTAACAGCCATTAACCACAAAAATGAAACTCGCACAAGACGCGAAATTACCGCATCCGCCTCCATACTTTGATTTTTTGTATTCTTTGACCGTACGCGACCGAAAGGTCACAGTCCTTTTTAACGACCTGAATTTTGCCGGGCGTGTGCGGATTTCAACAGCACGTCATGCATATCCGCATTATTAATCAATGACATAGCCACATCCAGACGCATGAAGCGCGCCGCATCGGCGTCATCTCCGGCTACCGGCTCCCCTGCAAGCCACTCAGCGCCGTAATCGATCAGAATATAATGAAATTCCGGCTCGATTATCTCGTAGATGGCGAGTAATCCGCTGATTTTCGCCTCTACACCGGTTTCTTCAAACAACTCACGCAAGGCGGCCGCCTCTAGTCTCTCCCCCCGCTGCACCTTGCCACCGGGAACCGTCCACTCACCCTGACGAGGCGCTTGTCCGCGCCGTATCAGCAGAACTTCGTCGCCCCGCCAGCACACAACCCCCACGGCAGGCACCGGATGTGAGCCGGACTGACCGGATGGATTAGGTTTTGTGTCTTGCACTTCCCGCCTCTCTCGCTTAACGCAACGCGAACACCTAACCTTTAGCCAGAGTCTCATCCATGTCTACGCCCGCCTTTCCCGACGCTCCGCCCGTCTCGCCCGAAGTGCTCGCGCAGATCAAGGCCGTGGTCGGTGAAGCCGGTTACAGCGAAGACCCGATGCGTGTCGACCCGAAGCTGACCGAATGGCGCGGCAAATGGAAGGGCCACACCCCCCTGCTCGTCCTGCCGAAATCGACCGAGGAAGTCTCGGCAGTGGTCAAGATCTGCTATGACAATGGGGTGGCCATCACGCCGCAGGGCGGCAATACCGGCCTGGTCGGCGGGCAAATCCCTTTCGGCGAAATCCTGATCTCGCTGGAACGCATGAAGGCGGTCCGCGATGTGGCCCCGACCGATGACACCATGGTGCTGGAATCCGGCCTGAGCCTTTTGGATGCCCAGCAGATCGCTGAAAAAGCCGGCCGCTATTTTCCGCTGTCGCTGGCGGCCGAAGGCACCGCCACGGTCGGCGGCGTGATCAGCACAAACGCCGGCGGCACGGCCGTACTGCGCTATGGCGTGACCCGCGACCTTGTGTCCGGACTTGAGGTGGTACTGCCCAATGGCGATATTTTCCATGGCCTGAAGCGCCTGCGCAAGGACAATACGGGCTACGATATTAAACACATGTTTATCGGCGCCGAAGGTACGCTCGGCATCATCACCGCCGCCTCGCTGAAACTCTTCCCGATCATGAACTCGCGCTCGACGGCGATCGTGGCTTTCGACAGCGCGCAGAAAGCGATCGACCTGCTGGTTCGTGCCAAGCAGGAAACCGGCGGACAGGTTGAGGCCTTCGAACTGATGGGCCGCTATGGTCTCTCGCTGGTGCTGAAGCACATTCCCGATACGCGTGAGCCGTTGGGCGCCGAATATCCATGGTACGCCCTAATCGAAGTCGCGTCCGGCGATCCGGAAGGCGCCGCCTCATCGATGGAGCGCCTGCTGGAGGCCGCCTTCGAGGAAGAACTGGTGCTCGACGCCGTCATCGCCCAGAACGAAACCCAGGCCGCCGAGTTCTGGCGCCTGCGCGAAGACCATTCCGCCGCCGAGAAGGCCGAAGGCGCCGCCTGGAAGCACGACATTTCCGTGCCCCTGTCGCGCATGGCCGAATATATGGAAGAAGGCGCGAAGGCGATCGAAGCCTTCCTGCCCGGTGCGCGCCTTGTGGCCTTTGGCCATGTCGGCGACGGCAATGTCCACTTCAACGTGATCGTACCCGAAGGCATGGACGCTGGCGAATTCAACGCCATGCGCGATGCTGGCGCCAAGGTCGTGCATGATCTGGTCAATGAATATGAAGGCTCGATATCGGCCGAACATGGCCTCGGCCGCATGAAAACCGAAGAAGCCCTGCTCTACAAGGACCCGGTGACGGTCTCGGCTATGCAGGCTCTGCGCCTGGCGCTTGATCCGAAGCGCATCATGAACCCGCATGTGTTGTTTTAGCGCGCAAATATAGCGTCAACAGCCGCCTGGGCCAGGTCTTCCGCCGGATCATCCTTGGCGCGAATGACACCCGCCACGCTCTTGAGCAAATCATGCATGGTGAAGGGCTTGGGCAATAAGGCATCCGCCCCGGCCGCCTTGGCTGCGGCCAGGACATGGACAGCGGTAATGGTGGCGTCAACGCCTTCCGACATGGCCACAACCTTGCAGTGACCGAAGTCGCTCTTGATCTGGGCTGTCCCCTCGATACCACCGATACCGGGGATAAGCACCGCCGTCACCACGACATCGATCAGGCCGAGATTATGATCGAAGAAAGCGTCTTCCATATTGGCCGCATAGGAAACCTTATAGCCGACCTGCTTCAGCACCCGGCAGATATCGTTACGCAGGTCTTCATTGTCCTCGATGACCAGGACATTGTGGTCTTTCGAGCGGGCGCGATGATAGGCATTGGTATCGGCCAGCAGGTTTTTCAGCTTTTCCGGATTGAACGGCTTGGGCAGGACAAAATCCGCCCCGGCGACCCGCGCCTGGTTCATGGCGGTGGTAATGGCGTTGCCACGCCCGCCACCATCGGACATGATGGCCAGGGGGGCATCCTGGGCTTCACCGCGGATCTGATCGATATGTTCAATGGTGGCGCCATTGGCATCATAGGCATCGAACAGCAGTAAATGGAAACGGCTGCCCTTCAGCATCCGCATGGCCATTTTCTGATCGAAGCTGAGAACAGAGGTCCATTTCTGCTGATGCAGCATCAAGGCAATGCGCTGCGCCAGATCACGGTTCTGATCCATTATAAGCACGCTGCCTTGACTCATACGGAACCCTTGAAACGGCGACTTTATTCTTGTTTCCCGAATTTAAGTAAAAAACACTTAAAATCTCAATAACGCTCCAAGGGCGTCTTTTAATGCACTAAGTTTTATAAATTCGTGCGGCAATATATTACACAAACGGTTAGCAGATACCATTCAAAAACGTGCTGTTTGCTTAATCATTATTATGGTTTACAGGCAGATAACCATATAGTCATTATCATCAGGCAACGGCGCAGGCTTCACCCAGGATCGCTTCAATCAGATAGGTCAGGTCGCTGGCGGAAAACGGCTTGGGCAGTAAGGCATCCGCCCCCATGTATTTGGCAGCGGAAAGCGCCTGGGCATTGCCCACCCGATTGTCAGACCCGGCGGACATGGCAACAATGGCCACCTTCGGCCAGGTCGATTTGATGATCTGGATGCCCTCGATTCCCCCCATACCCGGCATGAAGATATCGGTAATGACGACATCGACGTGGGCGATATCAACGCGATCGAATGCCTCCTCCATCGAACGCGCCTCGCTGATGCGGTAACCTTCCTCCGCCAGTGCCACAGTGGTCAATTTGCGAACCACCCGGCAGTCATCGACGACCAGGACGTGTTTGGGCCGGACCGGCGCGCGGCGCATCTTGGCGGCCTCATCAAGGATAATAGCCAGGTCATCAGGCGCGAAAGGCTTGGGCAGAACAAAATCCGCCTGAGCGCGGCGCGCGGCATTGAGGGTCGAATTGAGTGCCGCGCCACCGGCTCCGCCGGCGCTCATGATGGCGATCGGCACGCCTGGCGCCAGTTCACGGATCTCCGGCAGCAGGGTCAGGGTATTGCCGTCATCGACATACACATCGAGCAGAAGCAGATCGACGCGCGACGCCCTGAGTTGCTGAAAGACCATCTTGTGATCGAAGCTCAGCACCGCCGACCACCCCAGTGGCGTAAGCATACGTGAAATCAGTTGCGCCTGGACGCGGCTGTCTTCCAGAACAAGTACAGTACCGGCGGATACGGGCATGTGGATGGCTCCCCTATTGTCTTGGTCATACACTTACGCGCCGAGATCGGGCCTTGCCGAAATCGGTTACGGGTACGCTTAAGCAACTGGAACGCTACTGACCTCTCTCCTGAACTCCCGTCAGGCCGGCTCTGATTGTCTTGCCATTCTATTGTACAGAATGACGAACATCCTTATGTTGGCCGGTGACGCGAACCCTAAACCGCAAAGCTTAAAAAAACCGTTCATGCTGACTCTTTTATCGCCCGCCAAATCGCTCGACCTTACGCCCTTCGATGACGGCATCAGCCCCACGGAACCGCGGTTCTCGGAACAGAGCGCAAAACTATTAAAAAGCCTCAAGCGATTAAAGCCGAAGCACATCGCCGAACTGATGGATATTTCACCGGCGCTCAGCGAACTGAATTATGAGCGCTATCAGGGCTTTGAAGACCAGACACGGGGCGCCGCCGCCTTTATGTTCGATGGCGATGTTTATAGCGGTCTCGAAGCCCGCACGCTGGACAAAGCCGGCCTGGAATGGGCGCAGGATCATATCCGCATCCTGTCTGGCTTTTACGGCGTATTGCGACCGCTCGACCTGATCCGTCCGTACCGTCTGGAAATGGGATCGCAACTGAAAACAGGACGTGCGGACTCGCTGTATCAGTTCTGGGGCGACAGCCTGGCCAAAAGCCTGAATGAAGAATTGAAGTCGCAAGGGGATGACACGCTCGTCAATCTGGCCAGCACCGAATATTCGCGCGCTGCCCTGACAAAAGTGCTGAAGGCAAATGCTGTCAGTCCACGCTTTCTCGAAATCAAGGGCAATGAGGCTAAGATCGTTTCCTTTTTCGCCAAGAAAGCCCGTGGCCTGATGGCGCGATACATGATTGATAACCGCATCGACCGCATCGATGGCCTGAAGGATTTCAGAGTGGCCGATTATCAATTCCGCGCCGACCTGTCGAAGGACGGTGACTGGGTGTTTACCCGCCCGCAGCCAGCCCTGGTAACGAAGAAGAAGGCCGCTTAACCGACAAACCCCGCCGCGCGTTTGATACGGTCATTGATGGCCTCGCCGATGCCGTCTTCCGGCATGGGAGCGATTTCGATCACAGGCGGGTTCAGGCGGTCGGCTTCACGCAAGGCCCGGAAGAGATTTGCGGCAGCCTCATGCAGATCGCGCCTGGCACTGAGTTGGATGACCGGACCGGTGAAATTCGTCGGCCCGAAAGCCAGATAGGCCGCGCTGGCGGACGGTTCATCCACATTGATTTTAACGGGCGCGTCCGGCGCATAGTGCAGGCTCAGCCGTCCAGGAGACCGGTGGCCTTCGGCCTGATCAGACGCCAGCGGCCCAATTACCGCCTCGACCTGTGCCCGGGTTACGGCACCGGCACGCAGGTAGCGAGCATCATCGAGTAGACTGACAACCGTTGATTCCACGCCAACATGGCAGTCGCCACCGTCCGGCGACGCCTGGACAAAGGCGCCGGTTTCCTCATAGGCATCCGCTTGCGTGGTAGGACTCGGCCGCCCCGAGCGATTGGCCGAGGGCGCCACCACGCCTCCGCCAAAACCGCGCAAGATATCCAGAGCCATCGGATGCGCAGGCATCCGCAAGGCCACGCTATCCAGGCCGGCGCGCGCCAGATCGCAGGCCAGACCAGCATCGCGTACCGGCACAACCAGAGTCAGCGGGCCCGGCCAGAAGGCTTTCGCCAAGGCGCGCGCACGATCATCGAACACGCCGATTTGTTCGGCCAGGACGATATCGCCGATATGCACGATCAGCGGATTGAAACGCGGTCGTCCCTTGGCCTCGAAAACCTTGATGACCGCTTCCGGATCATCGGCGCGCGCACCAAGCCCGTAGACCGTCTCCGTCGGCAGATGGATCAGCGCCCCCTCACGCAGGGCGCTTACCGCCGCATCGACATCACTCATTTCGACGCTTTAGCCTTCAGGTTGATCTTCACGGTCACCTTGGCTGGCACCGAATCCGTCTTGGCCCAGTCGCCCGTTCCGACCCCGAAGGCCGTGCGATCCAGATCGACCGTACCCGACATGATGGCGACGCCCGACTTGATATTCAGCGTGAACGGCAGGTTGAGGGGCTTCGTCGTGCCGTGCATCGTCAGCCTGCCCTTGGCAACGAAATGGGTCGCGTCTGTTTTGGTGAAGCTGGACGCCTCGTAAATGGCCTTGGGCGTGGCGGCGACATTGAAGAAGGCATCGCTTTTCAGCGTGCCGTCGCGGTCGCCATCGCCGGAATTGACCGAGGCCAGATCGATCGTTACCTTGACGTGCGATTTATCGAGTTGCTCCGGATCGAAGGCAATATTGGCCGGATAACTGCTGAATCCACCATTGATCGCCTCACCGGAAAAGGTGGTGGCGAATGCGATGGTAGTGGCGGATTTGTCGACAATCCAGTTGGTCACTGCGGCAGCAGAAGACGCGCTCGAAGCGGCATCGGCCGAAGACGCGACTGCCGAGGCTGGCGCTTCCACTGAAACAGACTCAGCCGCAGCCTCGGGCAGTGGCGGCGGTGCCTCTTTGCCTTCGTTCAGCGGCGTTCCGCGATAAATACCGAAACCGAGCGCCACGGCCAGACCGACCACACCGATCGGCAGGAGCCAGCGGTAGTTCAGGATCGGGCGCGGCGTCAGACCCGGCACCATATGCTCGACCACCGTATCCTTGTCGACAAACTGGTGCTTCAGTGCCGCCAGGACATGCAGCGGGATCATGACATAGAAGATCAGCTTAGCGAGCAGGCCGTGCACGGTCTCGAAGGTTTCGTGTGTTTCGTGGTTCTGCGGCACGGGCAGGTGCGGCCAGGCGATACCGAAGAAGGGAACCTCCCGCGCAGAGGTCGACACCATCAGCCAGCCGGACAAAGGCAGGGCGATCATCACCAGATAGAAGCCGAGATGCAGCGCCTTGGCGGCCAGGGCCTGCCATTTTGGCATAGGCGGTTCGGGCGGCGCCTTGTAGGCCACGCGTAACCCAATGCGCAGGAAGGTCAGCAGCAGGATCAGAATACCGATCGACTTATGCAGGTTGGCGCGATTGAGCAGGAAGGTATCCTTGTCCTCGAAGCGCCAGCCCAGGAAGACCATGAACAAAATCAGAAAGGCCATCAGCCAGTGAATATAGCGGCTATAACGATTATAGCTGGTTGGGGTCAGATCTGTCATAACGGCCACTCTCCTCAGATATGCCTTGCATACACTACCCGTCATAAGGGGTCATGCAAAAACAAATGCAATAGTCACGATTACAATTTAATCAAAGTTGACGTTCACGTAAATTAAGCTTGCGGCGCGGTTTTCGCCGTCATAGACTGCCTGAAAACAGGGAGTCGAAATTGACCTACCGCCCCAGTCTCAAGGATATCACCTTCTGCCTCGATCATGTCATCGGCATGTCGGCAAGCTACAATTCGCCGGCTTTTCCGGACTTCGATTCCGGTCTCCGCGACGCGGTGCTTGACGCCGCCGGGCAACTGGCCGGAGACGTGCTGGCGCCGCTCAATCGCGCCGGTGATCTGGCTGGCACCCGGCTGGAAGGCGACCAGGTCGTGATCGCGCCGGGTTTTCTGGAAGCAATTAAAACCTATGCCGAGGGCGGCTGGTATGGGCTGGCGGCCGATCCAGCCTATGGCGGCCAGGGCTTACCGAAAATGCTGGAGCAAGCCTGTTTTGATATGTTCCACGGCGCCAACATGGCCTTTACCCTGTTGCCGACCCTGAGCCAAGGCGCCATCGAGGCCATCCACGCACATGGTACGCAAGCCCAGAAAGACCTGTTCCTGCCGAAGCTGATCGCCGGCGAATGGTCGGGCACCATGAACCTGACCGAACCCGGCGCCGGTTCCGATCTGGCGGCCCTGACCACCAGGGCCGAACCGAATGGAGATGGTACTTTCCGCATCACTGGCCAGAAGATTTTCATCACCTGGGGCGAGCACGACGGTACGGAAAATATCGTCCATCTCGTCCTGGCCCGCCTGCCGGATGCGCCGAAGGGCACACGCGGCATTTCGCTGTTCCTGTGCCCGAAATTTCTGGTCGATACCGAAGGTAGTATCGGCGCGCGCAACACGGTCAAATGCGTTGGTCTGGAGCACAAGCTCGGCATCCACGCCTCCCCCACCTGCGTCATGTCGTTCGAGGCTGCGCAGGCCGAACTGATCGGCCCGCCCAATGGCGGGTTGGCGGCCATGTTCACCATGATGAATGCCGCGCGCCTGGCTGTCGGCTTTGAAGGCGTGGGCCTTGCCGATGCCGCCTGGCAAAAGGCGCAAAACTATGCGCTGGAACGCCGACAAGGCAAGTCGCTGATCACCGGTCAGGACTATGCGCCGATCTATGATCATCCGGATGTCCGCCTGATGCTGGCCGTGATGAAAGCCAAGGTCGAGGCCGCCCGCGCAATCTGTATGCTGACGGCCTCTGCCATTGATGCGGTGAAGCGGGGTGAGGATGCCGAACGCCATAAGCGCCGGGAGGACTTTCTGGTGCCCATTGCCAAGGCCTGGAGCACCGACCGTGGCGTTGAGGTGGCCTCCGCCGGGGTGCAGGTGCATGGCGGCATGGGCTTTATCGAGGAAACCGGCGCCGCGCAATACTACCGTGACGCCCGTATCGCGCCGATCTACGAAGGCACCAACGGCATTCAGGCCGCCGATCTGGTCGGGCGCAAGCTGGGCCATGACGGCACCGCCGCGAAGGAATTAGCCGACGATATAAAAGCTTTTCTAAACAGCGACTTGCCGGCAAATTTCAAAGCAGAGTGTGAAGCATTGAAATCCGCGCTTGCGGCTTTCACTACAGCCACGGATCATCTGCTGGCGCAAAAAGCCGCCGCACCTCTCGATGTGGCCGCCGCAGCCACCACCTATCTGACGCTCTGCGGTGACCTGATCGGCGGCTGGCTGCTGCTGAAGGGCGCCGTGGCTGCACATAACCAACTGGAAACCGGTGACAAAATATGGCTGACCGACCGCATCAAACTGATGCGTGTCTTTTATGCCCATGTGCTCAGCCATGCCTCGGCCCATGTGGCGGCGATTAAGTCCGGCTATGGCGCTTTGGACGACCTTACGCTCAATCTGGATTAGCGCATATATTAGAAACCACGAATAGGCACGAATAAACACGAATATCGCCGCAGCATTCGTGTTTATTCGTGCCTATTCGTGGTTTCGATACCTAACGGTAATTCACTCGCCTAACCTCAATGCACAGGCGATTGTTCCGGCGTTACTTGATCGCCGCCCTCGCCTTGCGACGGCTTGGCCGCCTGACCGACCGTATCGGTCACGCGCCGCGTCATATCCTGCGTATCGGTGGTGGCGCCGCCCGGTGTCCGCATCGGTGCCGGCGCGGCCGGCTTCAGGCTGACCGATGGGTTAAGACCCGTTCCTTGCGCTTTCAGCATCAGATTGATGGTTTCGCGCACGAACACGGCGTCCGTCACCACGCCGAGTTCCAGACGCTGATTGTCGTCCTCGACCTGTTTGATCAGAACGCCGGCGACAAAGGCGTGTCCCTTGTCGCCTTGGGACGTCATGAAGACCGGACCGCCGGAATTGCCCGGCACGGCCGTCAGGTCAATCAGGAAGGTGGGATAAGTGGTTGAAGGTGCCACCGGCCACGAGGCCAGGCGGCCGGCGCGCAGGATCGGAAAACCGGCGACATTGGCAGAAAGGCCATGCGGATAGCCAAGCGTCATCATTTCGTCGCCCGCCGCCACGCGCTCATTGATAAAGGTGGCGTCATCAGCCAGCCAGTCGGCCGGGATGGCGGAATCGCGCAAACCTTCGGGCACATCGACCGGAATGATGGCGATATCCTGCGCCGGATGCTGATACCAGGCCGGACCATTGACGGTGCGGATGGTCATGTTGGAGGGGACATAGCTCCAGTTACCTTTGACGCCCTGGACGCGCCAGCCGATCCGCACATCGGCGGCCGGCATTTTTTCGAAAACGTGAGCGGCGGTGACCAGCACAACCTCACTCGTACCGTCGGCCCTGGGCACCGACACCAGAAAACCGGTGCCGACCATGCGCTTGGCCTCGCTGATCGGCTGATCGATCTGCACGGTCGCCTTGATCAGGGCTACTGTCAGGTCAACATCCATCATCACGCTTTTCCCCCAAAAAACCTAAAACAACAGCCAAAGCCATTTGACGACATTTCCGGATTGGGTCAATCCTCTACCCCAATCGTGCGCCACGCCATTACAAAAACCTTCCGGGGACTTTGACCAGACCTGGTAACCCTTTTATGACGCAGGCTGGTTTTGCCGCCACACTCCCGATCAAGGAAACTTACGTGCCCGCCTCTCCCAAAACAGCCGCCTTCCCTCCTGTCGCGCCCTCGCCGGTACGGCAGCCGTTCGAGATTACCCAGCTCGGTCATACGCGCATCGATGATTATCACTGGATGAAGGACGACAACTGGCAGGCGGTGTTGCGCGATCCCGGCCTGATCCGCGCCGATATCAAGGCGGCCCTGATCGAGGAAAACGCCTATTCCGCCGCCATGCTGGAAGATACGAAAGCCCTGCAGGAAGATATCTTTGCCGAGATGAAGGGGCGCATCAAGGAAGACGATGCCAGCGTGCCTTCGCCCGATGGCGATTGGGAGTACTATTCACGTTTCGAGACGGGCGCCCAGCATCCGATTATTGCGCGACGGCCACGCGCAAAAGAGGCGTTTCCAGCCCCGATCCCTTCCACTGAAGACACCCGTGCGGCCGAGCAAATCCTGCTCAATGAGGACGAACGCGCCAAAGGCACCGACTTCTACGAGACCTCGGATGCCCAGCACAGCCCTGATCACACCCTCTTTGCGTGGGGGGAAGATACGCAAGGGTCTGAATATTACACTGTGTATGTAAGGGATCTGGCGACGGGAGAAATCCTTCCGAACCCGATCGAAAGCTGTGACGGCGGCTTCACCTTCTCGCCGGATTCCCGATACATCTTCTGGACCTGGCGCGATGAAAACTCCCGCCCGGCCAAGGTCTATCGCCGGCCGGCCAGAGGTGGCGAAGACGTACTGGTCTATGATGAACCGGACGAAGGTTTTTTCCTGCATGTCGGTACGCTCAGTTCGGACGCCTTTATCAGCATCGGCGGCGGCAATCACGAAACCAATGAGACCTGGCTGATCCCGGCCGCCACACCGGAAGCCGTGCCCTTCTGCGTCCAGCCACGCGAGGACGGCATCCAGTACGATATCGACCACTGGGATGACCGCTTTATCATCCGCACCAATGCCGACGGCGCCATCGATTTCAAGCTGATGGTTTCCTTCGCCGAAAAGCCCGCACGCGACACCTGGACCGATCTGGTGCCGCATCGCCCCGGCATCTACATCACCGGCTCAGGCGTCTATAAGCGCCACATGATCCGCGTGGAGCGTGAAAACGCCAATACCCGTATAGTTATCACGCGTAAGGCGGATATGACCGAGCATGAAATCTCGGTAGCCGAGGAAGCCTACAGCCTGGGCGCGGCCGGCGGTTATGAATACGATACCGATATCCTGCGCTACAGCTACACCTCCCCCACCACGCCGGCCCAGACCTTCGACTATAATATGGAGACGCGCGAACAGGTTCTGCGCAAGGTCCAGGTCATTCCCTCCGGTCACAGTCCGAAGGACTATGTGGCCCGCCGGCTTTACGCCACGGCGCCCGACGGCCAGCAAGTACCGATCACCGCTCTGATGAAGGCAGATACCAAGCTCGACGGCACCGCGCCGCTGATGCTCTATGCCTACGGCTCCTACGGTACGCCGATGGACCCCGGTTTTTCGATCCGTAGTTTAAGTCTCGTCAACCGCGGCTGGGTCTATGCCATCGCCCATATCCGCGGCGGATCGGAAAAGGGCTATGGCTGGTTCCTCGACGGCCGCAAATATAAAAAGATGAATACATTCACCGATTTCATCGCCTGCGCCGAAAGCTTGTGCGACGCCGGTTACGGTACACGCGGCCGTATCGTCGCCTATGGCGGATCGGCTGGCGGGATGTTGATGGGCGCGGTCACCAATCTGCGCCCGGACCTGTGGGCCGGTGTCATCGGCGCGGTGCCATTCATTGACGTGCTCAACACCATGAGCGACATCTCCCTGCCCCTGACCCCACCGGAATGGCCCGAATGGGGCAATCCGCTGGAGGATGAAGAGGCTTACCAATATATCGCTTCCTATTCGCCTTACGACAATATCGCGGCCAAGCCCTATCCGCCGGTTCTGGCCACGGGGGGCCTGAGCGATACCCGCGTCACCTACTGGGAGCCGATGAAGTGGATCGCCAGGCTGCGTGAAAAATCGACTTCGGATTCGCCCATGCTGCTCAAAATCAATATGGAGGCCGGCCATGGCGGCGCTTCAGGCCGGTTCGAGTTCCTGAAGGAAATCGCCTTCGATTATGCCTTCGCCATCTGGGCCCAAGAGAAAAAAGGCGAGCGCAAGGCATGATCGATATCCGCCCGGCAACAGAAGACGACTTCACCGCCATTACCGCCATCTATGCCTGGAATGTCGCGCACGGCACCGGCACCTTCGCCCTGGAAGCACCTCCCGAAAGTGAAATGCTCGCCGGTTTTCATGCTGTACAGAAACTACGCCTGCCCTATCTGGTCGCGGAGGAAGACGGCAAGGTACTGGGCTATGCCTATGCCGCGCCCTTCCGCACTCGTCCGGCCTACAAATATGTCGTGGAAGACAGCATCTATCTGGCGCCGGAAGCTACCGGCCGCGGCATCGGCAAGGCGCTGCTGCTAAAACTGATGGAACTCTGTACCAAACGTGGCCTTTACAGCATGATCGCCGTGATCGGCGACAGCGAAAACCTGGCCTCGATCGGGGTGCATAAGGCGTGCGGTTTTGATTATACCGGCAGCCTGCCCCGCGCCGGTTTCAAATTCGACCGCTGGCTCGATGTCGTCTTTATGACGTGCGACCTGCTGCCCTACACGCCTGATCCGCAAGGGGCCGGCTGGGACGGTTAAGCGCTTTCCCAAAAGTGTAATGCACTTTTGGGAAAGCGCGTAGAGCAAAAAAATTAAAAGCGCCGATCTGTCAAATCGGCGCTTCTAATTGGCCCGATTGCGATAACGGCGTTCACTCAAAAGTAGCGATTTTGTGAAATAATGTAGGGAAAGTAACAGCTTACCCGCGTGATCTCATGTCCTCCCTTCGCCCTCACCGTCAATCCTCGGCTATCGGCTTTTACGGCTTTATCGCCCTGCTGGTCCTGGCCGCCGTCGTTTCACAGAAAGCCCGCGCCGGCGAAATCGAGACCGGCGCGGTCCTGACCACAGAAGTCGACTCCCTTGTCAGCGGCGGCCTTAATGTCGGCTCCAGCACGCTCAGCAATCTCGACCTGACGGCGCACTGGCAGAATGACAGCGGCTGGGAAGCTTTCGGCTATGTGCTGGGTGATTTCGGCGATGATTTTTCCGCCAACCGGGTCGGCGATGTGCAGGTGACCTCCAATATAGATTGCCCCGATGGCTGGCGGCTGTTTGAAGCCTATGGAAAAAAGACCTTCGGTGACAGCCAAGGCTATGTCATGGCCGGCCTGATCAATCTCAACGGTATTTTCGACGTCCAGGATAATGCCACGGTCTTTCTGAATGCCTCGCACGGCATCGGCGTCGACTATTCGCAGACCGGTCCCTCCATCTTCCCCACGACCGGCCTGGGTCTGGTCGGTCAATGGCGATTGACCTTCCACCAGACCTTCCGCGCCGGCATTTTTGATGGCGTGCCCGGCGATCCTTACGATGACAAGAAGTTCGTCTACATCAAGCTGTCGGCCGAGGAAGGCAGTCATTGGGCCGGCGAATACCAGTACGACTTCACCGGCGGCTTCGTGAAACTCGGCGCCTGGAAGAACACCGCCACCCTGGATCGCCTTGATGGCACCGGCACATCCGACGGCAATGGCGGCGCCTATGCGCAGGCCGCTTTTACCCTCACCGGCAATGACGACCGTGGCCTCAAGGGCTGGGTTCGCGCCGGACTGACCAATGACCAACTGATGGCGATCGCCGACTATGTCGGTGGCGGCCTGGTCTATACCGGTCCGATCAGGGGGCACGATACCGACCAACTGGGCTTCGCCGTGGCTGCCGCCCATTTCGGCGCACCCTATCAGGCATCTACCGGTGAAACCCTCAGGCGCGAGATCACCTACGAACTGACCTATCGCTGGGATATCCGCGACGGCCTGTCAGTGCAGCCGGACCTACAATATGTGCAAAATCCATACGGCCGCACGGACATAGACGATGCCTTGGTTGTCGGTCTGCGCTTGAAAACGGACCTTATGGCCATACGTTAAACCGCGTTTTACTTCCGCGAATGACGCTCGACAGCCTGTCGCTTAACCTGCATATTACGCGCACGCAACCTCTTGCAGAGGCTCTGTGCGACCCCAAGTGGGAAACAACCTGTTTCAAACATCCCATACGCGTAAGGCCAAGGAACCTAGATGGCACGGATAAAAACAGGTAAATCCAGCGCGCCTCATTTCGTGGATGCTCATATCGGTTCGCATATCCATATGAGGCGCAAATTCCTGAATATGAGCCAGGAGCCCTTGGCGAAGGGAATTGGTCTGACATTCCAGCAAATTCAAAAATATGAGCGCGGGACCAACCGCGTCAGCGCTTCAACACTATTTTATATCGCCAGGTTCTGAAAATGCCGATCAGCTATTTTTACGAGGGGCTGGGCAGCGATGAAACAGCACCCGGTTTTTCAGAATCCGAATCCGAGCAATATGTCAGCGCGTTTTTGCTGACAACAGAAGGAATCGAGTTGGCTAAGGCTTTCCCGCGTATTCGTGATCGAAAGGTGCGTCAGCAGATTCTGGCACTGGTGCGCGTCACTGCCGAAAGTATATATGGTGACAAGAATGCGTAGGCGCAGCTACTAAAAGGGCTCCTCGGAAAAGCATTTTTTAGGCCTTCGCGCATATGCAAGGTGTATAGATTTGACCCGTTAGCGTGGTGTTTTTGTGTAGCCTTGGCTAGGGCTTCAAGCGGTAGCCTATCCCTGGCTCAGTGACGATGAAGCGGGGATTTAACGCATCGTCTTTCAGCTTTTCGCGCAGGTGCTGGGTATGAATGCGCAGATAGGTCTGATTGTCAGTGCTATGCTTACCCCAGACTTCATTCAGAAGTGCGCCATGAGTCAGCACCTTACCGGAATTGCGCGCCAGGACCGCCAGCAATTTATATTCGATTGGCGTCAGGTGTACATCCTCCCCGTCCAGTTGTATGCGCCGAGCAGCCGTGTCTATTCTGAGATTATCATGATCATAAACGAAAGGTGCATCACCCTGGGGCTGGTTCCGCTTGCGAAGGGCCACCTTGATGCGCGCGATCAACTCGGCAGCGGAAAAGGGCTTGGTCAGATAGTCGTCGGCCCCCAGTTCTAGCGCTTCCACCTTGTCCGCCTCCTGGCCGCGCGCGGACAGCACGATAATCGGCGTTCGCCCCCATTCCCTGATCTGCCGGATGATCTCCATGCCATCCATGTCAGGCAATCCCAAATCGAGAAGGATAACGTCAGGTATTTGTGACACCACCTTTTGCAAGCCAGCCTTGCCTGTCTCGGCCTCAAGCACCATCATGCCGTTGGCGCCAAGGGTCGTGCGCAAAAATTTGCGGATGTCGCTTTCGTCTTCAATTGAGAGGATGCGGGGAGAGTCGGCCATTTAAAGCACTTTCCGAAAAGTGTGACGCACTTTTCGGTTTAAAAAGTGCGCAAAAGCAAAGATATAGAGTGTCAATCTAATTCAATCAGATGCCACTCTATATCTCTTGGGAAGTTAGGAAGGACGTAGCGATTGGGAGGGTAAAGATGAAGCTGGCGCCAGTGCCTGACCGCATACCATCGGACGAGGCAAGCATGCGGTTGTTCTTCGCATAGATCATGCCGCCATGCGCCTGCACGATACCGCGGCAGATGGCCAGTCCCAGACCTGTGCCGCCGGAGCGATCCGACCGTAATTCCTGCCCTTTCTGGAACTGCTCGAAGATGCGCGCCTCGTCGCCGTCCTTGAGTCCTGTGCCATTGTCGGAGATACGAACCCGCAGGCGGTCAGCGTCCTTTTCGACATAGATGACCACCTCGCCATCATCATCCGTATGCTGGAAGGCATTCTCGATCAGGTTTATGAAGACCTGCTCGATCAGCCCGCCATCGATCATCACCATCGGCAGGTTGCCTGATATCTGCGTCCGCAGGGTTCGGCCGCCCTTGGTCGCTTCCACCCGTCCAAGCGCGGCCCCAATGATTTCCTGGATCATATAAGGTTGAAAATTCAGTTTCATATGACCGGAGGTAATCGCCGCCATGTCCAGAAGATTACCGACGAATTTTTGCAGGCGGGTCAGTTGCCCCCATAAGGATGTCAGTTCATCCATTGCCTTTCGCGGCAGCTCCTTGCGCATCCGCAGAAGCGTGCTCACCGAACCATTCATGACGGTAAGCGGCGTGCGCAGGTCATGCGACAGCGATGACAGCAGCACGTTGCGCAGTTTTTCATTCTCCGATTCGACCTTCGATTCCGCCGCCTCGTCCGACCGCCGTGCGCGTTGCAGGGCTCCGGCGATCAGGCTGGCAAAAGCCTCGAATTGCAATATCTCGGCGCCGGTGAACGGATGACCGTTGTCGCGTGCGGTCAGGCCGAGTACGCCCAGGGTTTCCTTTTCGGCCAGCAGCGGCAGGTACAGGCCGTTGGCCGATGGCATGGTGTCGGTATCGCGGCCCGCCATCTGGCCGTTGGCGACCACCCAATTGATTGCTCCCGTTTCACGCATGTCCGGCGTAGTCACGCCTTCCGGATAAGCCTTCAGCCCCTCCGGCGTTTTTACAAACAGGGTCACATCGAGACTGAAAGGTTCGCTGATATGCCGGGTGGCCACTTCGCAAATCATGTCGACGCTGCGCTCGGCTGATAGGCTCCGCGTTAGGCCATAGAGAATCTGGGTCTCGCGCTCGCGGTTGCTGACGAGCCGCGCGTGACGCGACAGACGCGCGGTCAGCGAACCCACCACCAAGGATGTCACAAGCATGAAGGCGAAGGTGACGTAATAGTAGGTGTCGTAGAAGTTGAAAGTATAATAGGGATCGGTGAAGAAAAAATTGAATGCCGGAACGCTCAGGATCGAGGCCAGGACCGACGGCCCCAGCCCCAGCCGTGCCGCCACGATGACCACGCCGGTGAGATAGATCATGGCCAGATTATTCGAAGGCGTATGGTCGCGGAAGACGAACCCGATCGCCGTGCACAGGGCGACCATGGCCGTGGCAAGCAGGTAGTCCAGCGGCCGGGCCAGATAAGGCCGGATCACCGCGGCCGCCGTGACGGGCTCACGTGTCTGACCAGTGGCGCCATGTACGACTGTGATCTCGATACCGTCGCTTTGCTCGATAAGGGCCTGCGCGAAGGTTGCGCGAAACGGCTTTAGCCACAGGGGCGGTCGGCGATACCCGACCACGATGCGCGTAAAGCCGTTTTGCTGTGCATAGGCCAGGATATCCTGCGCCGGTCGCGCGCCGGAAAGCCGCACAATCTGCGCACCGAGACTTTCCGCCAGACGCAGATATTGCTCGACGCGGGTGCGGTCCTTCTCATCAAGCTGCTCATGCCGGTCGCTTTGCAGATAGACGGCAAACCAGGGCGCCCGTCCCCGCACGGACATGCGTTTGGCGTGGCGGATCAGGCGGGTGGAGAGCGGGTCAGGCCCGATCAGCAGCATGATCTTCTGACCAAGCTGAGCTTCGTTCTGTCCCATGGCAGCGTTGAGTTCGTCGCTCTGGGCGTCAACGCGCTCGGCCGTGCGGCGCAGGGCCATTTCGCGCAAGGCCAGCAGATTGCTTTTTTTGAAAAAGTTTTCGGCGGCGCGCTTGTTCGCACCTTCGGCGACGTAGACCTTACCCTCGGCCAGTCGCTTCAGAAGGTCGTCCGACGGAATATCAACGAGCGCGATTTCGTCCGCTGCCTCGAAAATGGTGTCCGGCACCGTTTCCTTGACCCAGACGCCCGTCAGGCGCGCCACCTGGTCGTTGACGCTTTCCAGATGCTGCACATTCAGCGTGGCGTAAACATCTATGCCGTTATCGAGCAGTTCCTCGACATCCTGCCAGCGCTTGGGGTGGCGCGATCCCGGCGCATTGCTGTGCGCGAATTCGTCCATCAGGATCAGCGACGGTTTGCGTGCCAGGGCGCCGTCCAGATCGAACTCGCGGACAATGACGCCGCGATGTTCGATCTCCAGTAATGGCAAAACCGGCAGCCCTTCTACAAGGGCTGCCGTTTCTGTACGACCATGGTGTTCGACGACACCAACCAGCACATCCCGCCCCTCGGCCTGGCGCCGGCGCGCCTCACCGAGCATGGCGTAGGTTTTGCCGACCCCCGCGGACGAACCGAAGAATACCTTCAGATGGCCGCGCGGGGATCCGCTGGTCTCATTCTCAACCAGTTTCAGCAGCTTGTCCGGATCAGGTCTCCCCGCGGGGCGACGATTGTCAGGTTTCACTTCAACTTTCCGTCGAGCCTGAGATTGACTTCCAGGACGTTGACACGCGGTTCGCCCAGTACGCCAAGATCGCGCTGGCGGGTGGATTTGGCAATGGCTGATTTGACAACCGCCGCGCCAATACCTCGCGCCTGGGCGATTCGTCCCACCTGATAATCCGCCGCAGCCGGGCTGATTTCCGGATCGAGACCCGATCCGGAAGCGGTGACGAGATCGACCGGGATGGGTCTGGCGTTCAGAGGATCAGCCTTTTGCAAAGCCTCGATCCGCCCCTTGACGGCGTCCATCAGCGCCGGATTATTGGCGCCAAGGTTGGAACCGGAAGAGGCGCCGCCATTATAGGGCGCGGTGCCGGTGGCGGACAGCCGGCCCCACAGGTACTGCGGCTGATCGAAATTCTGGCCGATCAGGCGCGAACCGATGACCTTGCCATCAGAATCCCTGATCAGGCTGCCCTGCGCCTGGGCCTTGAAGCCCAGTTGCAGAATGCCCGTGGTCACCATGGGATAGACGCCGCCCAGAAGAACCGTTAGCAGGACGGTTGTGCCGATAGCCGGACGCAGGGTTGAGAGAAGAGATTTCATTTTCACACTCCTTAAGCCAGTCCGCCGCGCTCAAGCAGCGCAGCGGTAGCGCATCTAAAAATACGTGGAATTGCTACGCTAATCCCACGGCCGCGAGGGCCATGTCGATCAGCTTGATGCCAATGAAGGGCGCGATAATGCCCCCGAGCCCATAGACGAACATATTGCGCGACAGCATCTTCGCCGCCGGTTCGGCCCGGTACTTGACGCCTTTCAACGCCAGCGGGATCAGCGCAATGATAACCAGCGCATTGAAGATGACCGCAGCCAGGATGGCGCTTTGCGGCGATTTCAGCCCCATCACATTCAGCGCCCCAAGCACCGGATAGGTGGTAGCAAAGGCCGCCGGGATGATGGCGAAATACTTGGCCAGATCGTTGGCGATCGAGAAGGTCGTCAGCGATCCGCGCGTCATCAGGAGTTGCTTGCCGATCTCGACGACCTCGATCAGCTTGGTCGGATCGCTGTCGAGATCGACCATGTTGCCGGCTTCCTTCGCGGCCTGGGTGCCGGAATTCATGGCCACGGCCACGTCGGACTGGGCCAGGGCCGGGGCGTCGTTGGTGCCGTCACCCACCATGGCGACTAACTCGCCGCCTTCCTGCATCTGGCGGATGTATTTCAGCTTGGTCTCAGGTGTCGCCTGGGCGAGGAAGTCATCGACGCCGGCTTCCGAGGCGATGGCCGCGGCGGTCAGCGGGTTGTCGCCGGTGATCATGATGGACTTGATGCCCATCTTGCGCAGGTCAGCGAGGCGCGCCTTGATATCCGGCTTGACGATGTCTTTCAGGTAGACCACGCCCAGTACCTGGCTGTTCTCGGCCACGGTCAGCGGCGTGCCGCCCTGGCGCGCAATATCCTCGATCTGGACGGTCACTTCAGCCGGCACCGATCCCCCCTTTTGCGCGACGATCCTGGCGATGGCGTCGCCCGCGCCTTTCAGGATATGGCGTTCGTTGATGATGATGCCCGATACCCGTTGCTCAGCGCTGAAGGGAATGAAGTCCGCCTTCAGGTCTTTCACGTCCCGTTCCGGCAGGCCGAACAGCTTGCGGGCCAGCACGACGATCGACCGGCCTTCCGGCGTCTCGTCGGCCAGAGACGACAGTTCGGAAGCCTCGGCTAGTTGCTGCTGGGTGATGCCCGGTGCCGGGAAGAATTCGACCGCCTGACGGTTGCCGAAGGTGATGGTGCCGGTCTTGTCGAGCAGCAGGACATTGACGTCGCCGGCGGCTTCGACTGCACGGCCGGAGGTGGCGATGACATTGGCCTTGATCAGGCGCTGCATCCCCGAAATGCCGATGGCGGAGAGCAACCCGCCGATTGTGGTCGGGATCAGACAGACCAGAAGCGCGATCAGTACCGTGATGGTGATAACCGAGCCGGCGCCGGCACGCTCGACGCTGAACAGCGAGTAAGGCAGCAGGGTAGCGCAGACCAGCAGGAAGATGATGGTCAGCGCCGCCAGCAGAATCGACAGGGCGATTTCGTTGGGGGTCTTCTGGCGCTTGGCCGATTCCACTAACGAGATCATGCGGTCAAGGAAGCTTTCGCCCGGATCGGAGGTGACGCGCACCACGATCCAGTCGGAGAGGACGCGCGTGCCGCCGGTAACGGCATCGCGGTCGCCGCCGGATTCGCGGATGACAGGCGCCGATTCACCGGTCACGGCGCTTTCGTCAACCGAGGCGATGCCTTCGAGAACCTGACCATCGGCGGGGACAAAATCACCGGCTTCGACGACGATGATGTCGCCCTTGCGCAGGGAATTGGCCGGAACACTGAGGTGCTTTGTGCGATCCGTGACCTTGTTCAGCTTCTTGGCCGAGACATCACGACGCGACTTCTTCAGGCTGTCGGCCTGAGCCTTGCCCTTGCCTTCGGCGATGGCCTCGGCAAAGTTGGCAAACAGCAGGGTGAACCACAGCCAGAAGGTGATCAGGCCAACGAACCACAGCGGCTGGCCGCCGCCGATGATGGCGTCCGGCCTGACCAGCATAACGCCGAAGATGCCGGTGGTGATGATCGAGCCGACGAACACCAGAAACATGACCGGGTTGCGCGCCTGGTAGAGCGGGTTGAGACGGAGGATGGAGTTCCTGAAGACGGCCCCCATATCCGCCCCCTCGAAAAGTCCACCCTTTTGGGATTTGGACGTAACGGACATGGACTTAGCCCTTGATCATGTTGAAGTGTTCGACGACCGGGCCGAGCGCCAGCGTAGGCACATAGGTCAGGACGGTGACGATGACGATGACGCCGACCAGGGTCGCTATGAAAAGCACATTGTGCGTCGGCAGCGTGCCGGCAGATTCAGGCACCGTTTTCTTTGCCGCGAGGGCGCCGGCGAGCGCTAGAGTCGGAATGATGATCCAGAAGCGTGAAAACAGCATGCAGATGCCGAGCAGCGAATTGTAGAACGGGGTATTGGCTGACAGGCCGGCAAAGGCCGAACCGTTGTTGTTGCCGGCCGAGGTCACGGCATAGAGGACTTCGGAAAAGCCGTGTGCCCCAGGATTGTAGATTCCCGCCTGCCCGTCCTTGGTCATTACGGCGATGGCCGTGCCGATCAGGACCAGTATGCCCGGAACCAGCATGGCGATTGAGGCCATTTTGATCTCGAAGCTCTGGATCTTTTTGCCGAGGTATTCCGGTGTGCGGCCGACCATCAGGCCGGCAATGAAGACGGTGAGGATAACCATGACCAGCATGCCGTAGAGACCCGAGCCGACGCCGCCATAGATGATTTCGCCGAACTTCATCAGCAACAGCGGAACCATGCCGCCAAGGGGGGTATAACTGTCATGCATGGAGTTCACGCTGCCATTGGAGGCCGCTGTTGTCGCCGAGGCCCACAGTGCGGAGTTGGTGATGCCGAAACGTGTTTCCTTGCCTTCCATATTGCCGCCGGGCTGAAGGTGGCTTGCCATCTGATCGATATGCAGCGCGGCGAAGTTCGGATTGCCGCCTTGTTCCATGGCGACGCAGAAAATAAGGAGCGGCACGAAAATGATTGTCATGGCCGCCAGTATCGACCAGCCCTGACGCTTGTCCTTGACCATGACGCCGAAGGTGTAACACAAGGCCGCCGGGATCAGCAGGATCGACAGGACTTCAATGAAGTTGGCCAGGGGCGTCGGGTTTTCCAGCGGATGCGCCGAATTGACATTGAAGAAGCCGCCGCCATTGGTGCCGAGTT
This sequence comes from Asticcacaulis taihuensis, assembly GCF_900100255.1. GTDB lineage: Bacteria > Pseudomonadota > Alphaproteobacteria > Caulobacterales > Caulobacteraceae > Asticcacaulis > Asticcacaulis taihuensis. The sequence goes on from NZ_FMTS01000001.1 coordinate 425,692, forward strand.
GTTTAATAGCCACCTGGGAAGCCGCCGGACCGACGGCAATCGTTTGATCGATGCCCTGAAGCGTATGTGCTGTCACATAGGCATCAAAGGTCTGCACGACGCCCTGTGAACCGAGCAGGATCGCAACGATCAACGCCAGAGGCAGAAGGACATAGATGTTGGCGCGGACCATATCGACCCAGAAATTGCCTATGCCCGTTGATTCCTTGCGCGACAGGCCGCGGATCAATGCCACCAGCACGGCGAGACCGACGGCGGGCGAGATGAAGTTCTGCACGGTCAGGCCGACCATCTGGCTAAAATAACTCATGGTGGTTTCACCACCGTAGGCTTGCCAGTTGGTGTTGGTGACGAAACTCGCTGCCGTATTAAACGACAGGTCAGGCGTCAGGCCGGGCAGCTTCTGCGGATTAAACGGCAGCAGGTTCTGAAAGACGAGGATGAAGTAAAGCACGATGAAGGCGATTGCCGAAAACACCATCGTGGCAATAGCGTAGTCCTTCCAGCTCATGTCATCCTTATCAGGATCGACGCCGCAAATGGTATAGGTGAGTTTTTCGAGCCAGCCGAGTACCGGCGACATGAAGGTCTTTTCGCCCTGGAAGACCCTGGCCATGTAGCCACCGAGCGGCACTACGCACGCCAGAAGCACCGCCATATAGAGGGCAAGCTGCAGCCAGCCATTGCCCGTGATAAATTGGGACATTGTCGCCTCGATTTAGGGAAAGATTTCGGGTTTGATCAGGGCTACCAGAAGGTAGCCAAGCAGGCCGAGGACAAGTATCCCGGCACCGATATAGAGCGCAGTCATTGGCCGCTCTCCCGCAGGCGCTCGCACAGCCCAATGAAAAGGGCGGAAACGACGAAGAACGCCACCCCGCCCGCGAAATAGATGAAAGTCATGACGAAAGCCTCCTGGAGGTCAGATTGACCGAAGTGCTTTAGACGAGATCACATATAGGTAGTGTATAAAGTGGGGCTGGCCACATATAGATTTCGTATAGAAAGTGGCACTGTACAGCCAGGCTCAAACATATAGAGAGTAGACGTAACGCCTGCCAAATATAGGGGATGTATTGAAAAAAAATGGTAGATTAAGGGTTTTACAGGTCAGACCACGGCGCATCATGGTTATCGAACAGCCATGAAAAGCTATTTTTTGCGCCAAAACTAAGGCCGAAACCTCTGCAATTATACACACGTCCTGTGTGCGGCCACAAAAATTATACACTTTCTATACACCGATTGCTTTATCAGCGCATTGACGACGGAGCCGCGCGGCCTCCGGCGCAATCCCGTAGGTTGCAAGGCATGTTGCATGGTACCGATACACGTTCGCGCAGACTATCTGCATCTGGCTATAAACCTGGGCATACTTGTCTTATGTGTCGCGCCGCTCGGCGGTTACCTGAGCCGGGTTTTCCGTGGAGAACCGACCATCCTTGCGCCCCTCATGTCGTGGTTTGAAACCCGGCTTTACGATTGCGCAGGGGTGGACGCCCGAGCGGAAATGTCATGGAGAACCTATGCCTTGTCCGCTGTCCTGTTTTCAGGGCTCGGTTTCGTTGCCCTTTACCTGCTCCTGATCTTCCAGGCAGCGCTGCCAGGCGCGGGCCAGGCGGCGCAAGGCTTCTCGCCTGGCCTTGCTTTCAATACCTCCGCCGGCTTCGTGACCGATGCCGGCCAGCCTTTACAGTCTGATGCCGGCGCGCTTAGTCCCTTGAGCCAGATGGCCGGGCTGACGGTTCAGAACTTCCTGTCCGCCGCCGTCAGCCTGTCGGTGTTCATTGCCGTAACCCGCGGCATCGCGCGCACCACACCGGGAAGGATAGGCAACTTCTGGGTCGATGTGGTACGGTCCCTGCTCTACGTCCTGCTGCCGCTATCCCTTGCCTATGCCCTGCTCCTCGCCACGGCCGGCGTCGGGGATGCCATAGAGGCATACGCTGTTAAAAACCTGCTTCATCCCTCTGCGACGGCCGGCGATTTTCAGACCATAGCGACCCTGGAGACTCTGAAATTGACAGTCACCAGCGAAGGCAGCTTTATCAATGCGAATAATGCCCATCTTACGAATGTTTCGACGCCGCTCGCCCAACTTCTCGACTGGCTTTCCCGCTGGCTCCTTCCCTCCGCCCTATGCTGGACGTTCGGAAATATGACAGGCGCGAAGCGCCACACCTATCTTCTGATGGCAGGCGCGGCCAGCTTGCTTGCCATATCTGCGGCGGCATCCGGCTGGCTTGAGACCGCGCCGCCTATCAGCCTGTTCGGTCTCATGGACGGCAACGGAATCGTCCTTTACTGCCTGATCGCTACCCTTATCGCCACAGTCGTCATTCGCAAGGGGCTGTTCGGCCAGTCGGCAAGTTTTCTCGACCATCGCCTCAGCCTGTTCGACATTACTATGGCAGCAACGGCATTGCTTGTCCCCACCATTATAGTAACCGGCCTGTTGATGATCAGGGATTTGAACATACAGGCCGGGCCGCTTCCCTCTCTTGCCGATCCGATCGGAGGGCTTGGCACACTCATCAGCCGCTTCTGGATCATGATCCCTGCCCTCGCCATCGCGGGGTCTTTTGCAACCGCGACCGCGCCGTTTTCCAAAGGCGTAAAATGACCTCGACCCTATCGCAATTTCGCGCCCCCCTTGTGCTTCTCACGGCCTCGGCACTGCTGCTGGGTGTGGCCTATCCCCTTTTCGTGAAAGCCTTGATAGGAAACGCCTGGAATGCCCAGGTGAGCGACACGGCCATACGAGACCGGTCAGGCCGTGTCCTGGCCTCCGCGCTCGATCCCGCCCCCACAAATGCACCCCGTTACTTCTGGGGGCAGGTTATCGATGCCACCGCCCCTGACTGCTACCTGGATCGACAAACCTATTCTCCAGATTGCCAGAATGCGCTGAAATTCCGAAGGGTACTTCTAGGAACCGACTCTGATACACCAGTACCGGAAGACCTGATCACGTTTGGCATCCCCGGACAAATGCCGAGGATCAGCCCCGAGGCAGCGGCGTTTCAGATCCACCGGGTGGCTTTGGCGCGCGGCGTCAGCGACGCGAAAGTCTCGTCGCTCGTTCAGGCGTCCACGCATAACCCCACCTACACGCTAGGCAGCGGACTTTATGTAAACGTCCTTGAACTCAACCTGCGTCTGGACGGAAAATTGAAATGATACCGCGCGCCAAGACCTTCGATATTTAGTTGCCTTTGCCTGAGACCTATTCATGACCCATGCCCCCTCTTCGTCCGAAGCCGGATCCGCATCCCAAACGCCAGCCAGCGACGCCCTTCAAGTGCCCTCCCCTGAGCCAGATGCTGTAAAAGCATCCAACGAAGCAGAGGCTATCGAAAGTCACGGCCACGGCCACACCGGCTTCTGGGGGCTGGCGATCGGCGCGATCGGCGTCGTGTTCGGCGACATCGGCACCAGCCCGCTTTATGCCATGAGGGAGGCCCTCCACCACACAAGAGCCGGCACCAATCCGCAACTGGCCACCTTCGGTGTAATCTCGCTTGTATTCTGGGCGTTGCTCCTGCTTGTGACGGTTAAATACGTCATCTTCCTGATGCGAGCGGACAACAAGGGCGAAGGCGGTACGCTGGCGCTCATGGCGCTGGCGCAGAAAGCCCTGGGGCGCCATTCGCAGGCCGTCTTCTTCCTTGGCATGTGCGGGGCCGCCCTGTTCTATGGGGACAGCCTGATCACGCCGGCCCTGTCGGTCATGAGTGCGATCGAAGGACTGAAAGACGCGCCTGGAGTCGGGCACAGCGTCGATGGCTATATTGTGCCGATTTCGATCGTCATTCTGGTTGCTCTGTTCCTGGTTCAGTCAAAAGGCACTGCCAAGGTGGCGCGGTTCTTCGGCCCCGTCATGCTTGCCTGGTTCATCGTGATTGCCGGCATGGGCGTCTATTATGTGGCGCAGAAGCCGATGATCCTGCAATCTCTGAGCCCGGTTTACGGCATTCAGTTCCTGCTGGCCAACGGACTTACCGGTTTCATTATCCTGGGCAGCGTCTTCCTGGTCGTTACTGGAGCAGAAGCCTTGTACGCTGATATGGGCCACTTCGGGAAAAGGCCCATCAACATGGCCTGGCTTTGGGTCGTTTTTCCCTGCCTGATCCTGAACTATCTTGGTCAGGGCGCCCTGACCCTCGTTGATCCGACGGCGCATGAGAACCCGTTCTGGCGCATGGTGCCGGACATGTTCTACTGGCCGGTCATGCTCCTCGCCACCATGGCGACTGTGATCGCCTCCCAGGCCGTTATCACCGGGGCCTATTCGATGACACAACAGGCCGTTCAGCTTGGCCTGATGCCGAGAATTGATATACAACGAACATCGGAAACACAGGCCGGTCAGATTTTCGTGCCGCAGATCAACACCATGCTAATGATCGGCGTGCTGGTGCTGATCGTCATGTTCCAAAGCTCAGACAAACTCACCTCCGCCTACGGCATCGCCGTTACGGGGACAATGTTCATCAGCACGATCATGGCCTATATCGTCATCCGCAAGGTCTGGCTGTGGCCGAAGGTGCGCACGCTTGCCCTGCTCATTCCCCTTGGCATTATTGAAGCCATCTTCATGGCGTCAAACCTGACGAAGTTCTTTTCCGGCGCCTGGATGCCTCTTGCATTCGGCCTGGTCCTGATCTTGATCATGCACACGTGGACGAAAGGCACTCGCACCCTGACTGAAAAGGCCCGGCGCGACAGCGTATCCTTGCTCGACTTGGCCGACATGCTCAAAAAGCGGCCGCCGCACCGTGTTGCCGGCACCGCCATTTTCCTGACGTCAGACGCCGAATTGGCCCCCGTGGCCCTCATGCACAACCTCAAGCACAACAAGGTTCTGCACGAAAAGAATATCATCCTGACGGTAAAGACCACCAATACACCTCGGGTCGATGAGGCGAACCGCATTACGATCGATATTCTGAACGAAGATTTCAAACGGATCACGGTGGCCTACGGCTTCATGGAAAGCCCCAACCTGCCGCGCGCGCTCGGTCTGTGCCGAAAGCTCGGCCTGAAATTCGATATCATGTCCACCAGCTTCTTCCTGGGCAAGCGCAATGTCGTGCCGTCAGCCAATTCCGGGATGCCAATCTGGCAGGACAAGCTGTTTATCTTCCTCATGAAAAACGCCACCAATCCGACCGAGTTCTTCCATATCCCGCCGGGCCGTGTTGTTGAACTTGGGACGCAGGTTACTGTTTAAGACTTCCGATCCGGACTTTACAATCAGGCACAGGCCCGATTGATTTCACAGGTGTGATCTGATGATGCTCCTGATGAGTAAGGATCATGAGTGACCTTTTTTGGCTGATGGACGAGCAGATGGTTCGGGCTCAGCCTTGTGCGGTCTTTTTGCCGTCAACAGGAGCACACGCGCGCCATTAAAGCCCATTTTTCTTAATGTACGTAAAAGTAGGGAGAAAAAGCCTGGCTGTCCATTGCGTCAGTACTTCGAACTTTATTTTCCGCCCCGGATCGCGTTTTGAAAGAAAAGCTTGAAGCCATTAGGCGAGATGAGCACGGATGGCTCCGACCGACTTAGTCTAAATTAGGACGACGTTGGCAGCGGGAGGCCACTGCCAACGTAGCCGGCACAAGCTGCAATTCACAAAGATCGTTCGCCATACCGCGACGCGCAAAGTTGTGATTGCTTAAGAATGGGCTTGCGATTGCCGTATGCGCCAGCCCTTGACGCTTCGGAAGCGAGTCGCCGATGTAGAGTAAAAAGCGTTCTATGTTGGAGCGGGGAAATGATGGTTAGGAAAGTGACCTTTCCAATGACTGACGACCACTGAGGCTTGCCAAATCTGAGAAAACTTAAGGGGTTTCTGCTAAACTCTCAATAGGTGGGAGCCGGACAAGCAAAAACGATATGCCGATGGATGGCGGTGGCTGCCGTGCGACATCATGTCTGCGCGGCAAAGTCCAACACGATTGACTTTATGCGCCGATACCATATGCTTTCTAGCGATGCTGAAGGCTGTGCTTTACATATTCGCCGTCATGGGCCTGCTCGTCTCGCCACTGCATGCGCAGGCGGCTCAGCGAGATTGCGAGGGTATGACCGCGTCCATGGCGATGACTGCCATGAGTAGCAATTCAATGGATTGCTGTGATCATGAAAAGTCGAGCAAGTCTCCCGACAAATCCTGTTTCAACAATTGCATCGCTATGTGTGGCTTGAGTGTCGCTTTCGACGTCAAGCCGTTGGCATCGCAGCCGATGCTGGCTATCGTTCAAGCATCGTTCGAAGACCTGACCACTTCGTCGGTTGCCGAAGAGCCTCGACTGCTCATTCCCCCTCCAAAATCACTCGCCTGACATAAGCGGCCATTGACCGCTTGACGCCCGTGGCTTGCCCGTGCGCGCTATCTCATATGTATAGCGGCACTTGCCGGACGCGGATTTGAGCCCTGCCCTAACGCAGGGATTACCTTGTCAGGTCTTCTCCAATGCGAATCCTATTCTGTGCGGCCTTATCGGTCGCTCTCGCCGCGCCGCTCGCGCGTGCCGAACCGCTCACCTTTGATGCGGCGCTAACACTGGCGCAAAAGTCCGCGCCGAGTCTCGCGGCCAAGTCGGCGGATGTCGACGCCGCCCGTTCATCGGCTGTTTCCGCCGGACGGCTGCCCGATCCCAAGCTGCGATTTGGTATCGAGAACTTTCCCATCTCCGGCCCCCCCGCGGGATCGTTCAGCCGCGAAAGCATGACCATGACAACCGTTGGGGTCACGCAGGACGTCCCGAATGCCATTAAACGGCGAGCGGAACGTAGTCGGGCGGATGCGGATATCAATGCCGCCCGAGCCAGCCAGACTGTCGAATACCGCTCCGTTCAGGTCAATACGGCCGTCGCGTGGGTTAATCTTTATTATGCCAAGGCGAAGCTCGCGGCGCTCGACGATGTCGCCGTCACGATTTCATCGAACCAGAAAACGGCAACCTCTCAACTGACCAGTGGCGGCCTTCGCCCGTCTCAGACACTGGCGGCGGATCAACTCATGGCCGCTTTGGGTGACCGTCGTGCCGACCTGACGGCTGAAGTCGCCAGAGCGCGCGCTGAACTTGTGCGTTGGACCGGCGATGAGACGGCGGATACCGCCGGCACGCCTCCCGATTTCGAGGTCAACCCATCGGCGCTTCAGGCCGAATTGGACCGGAACCCCATGCTTGGCGTATATTCTGCCGTGGCTGATCAGGCCGATGCGGACGTGAACCTTGCCAGGGCAAATAAGTATCCGGACTGGGGTTGGGATGTGACCTACGCGCACCGCGACCATATGTGGGGCGATATGGTTTCAACCGGCGTCACGATCAGCCTGCCCCTTTTCTCGAAGAACCGGCAAGATCCCGCTATCCAGGCGCGGCAGGAACAGGTCACCAAGGCCCGCCTGGACCAAGAGGCGGTCCATCGTCAGTTGCAGGCTCAACTCGATGCCGACTTGGCGGATCACATCATGCACCATGACCGGCTCAATCGAGCGCGCGCCACGCTCGTGCCTCTGGCGCAGAAACGGGCAGATCTTGAAGTCGCCAGTTACGGCGCGGGAACCGCCATGCTGTCCGATGTTCTGGATGCCCAACTGGCCCTGGCCGAGGCCCGTGTCGACTTGTTGTCTCGCGAAGCGGATGTTGCTGTCGATGCCGTTCGGATTACCCTGACCTACGGGAGCGATACGCAATGACCCTCTTGAACTTGTCTCCCCGTCTGCGTCTGGGTGTGTCGGCCGCGCTCATTGCCCTCGTGGCTGGCGCCGCTGGCTTTGGTCTCGCCAAGCTGCAAGGGCCGGGAAAGTCCCCCGTCACGCCCGCCACCGCGGGCAAGGGCAAGGTGCTTTACTGGTATGATCCGATGAAGCCGGACCAGCATTTCGACAAGCCGGGCAAATCGCCCTTTATGGATATGCAGCTCGTCCCGCGATACGCTGATGAGGCCGGGAACGCGCTGGCCGGGATTACCATCGACCCCACACAACAGCAAAATCTGGGCGTGCGCCTGGCTACCGTCGAACGAGGCGAATTCGCCGACAGCGTCGCCGCCGCTGGCTCGCTCGATTTCAATCAACGGAATGTCGCGATTGTCCAGGCGCGGGCGAATGGCTTCGTGCAACGCGTCTATGCCCGAGCCCCCGGCGACATTGTCGCGGCCGGCGCCCCGATTGCCGACATCCTCGTCCCCTCGTGGGGAGGCGCGCAATCCGAATATCTGGCGGTCAGGCAGACCCATGACCCGGCGCTTGAGGCCGCGGCCCGGCAGAGGCTGGTGCTGCTCGGCATGCCGACCGGCCTGATCGACAGCGTTGGCCGTTCGGGCCATATCAGCAACGTCGTTACCATCACCACACCGGTCGGCGGGGCGATACAGACCCTCGATGTTCGCCAAGGCATGACCGTCAGTCAGGGACAGACCTTGGCCCAGGTGACGGGTCTGTCGACAGTCTGGCTTACAGCGTCTGTGCCTGAGGTCCAGGCCGGCCGCATAAGACTGAACCAGGCTGTGACGGCTGAGTTGGCGGCCTTTCCGGGTGAAACCTTCAGCGGCAGTGTCGCCGCCATTCTGCCGACAGCCCAGGCTGATAGCCGGACGCTCAACGTGCGTGTCGAACTGCCCAATACGGGCGGCAGACTGCGTCCCGGCATGTTTGCCACGGTTCATCTCAGCGGAGATACTGGTCAGGCCCTCTTCGTCCCGTCCGAATCCCTAATCCGTACCGGCAAACGCACCTTGGTGATGCTCGCTGCGGGCAAAGGCCGGTTTACACCGGTTGAGGTCCAGACCGGCCGCGAAAGCGGTGACCGCACCGAAATCCTCGCCGGCCTCAATGAGGGCGACACGGTCGTAGCCTCCGGGCAATTCCTGATCGACTCGGAAGCGAGCCTGGCCGGTATCAATGCCCGTCCCTTGACCTCTGCCCCACCGGCAGCGCCCGCCTCACCCCAAACGCTTTATCGGACCGACGGGGTGATTGAGCAGCTGAAGGGCGAGTCGATTACCCTGAGCCATGGCCCTGTCCCCGCCATCGGTTGGCCGGCCATGACGATGACGTTCAAACTGTCATCGGCCACGCTCGCGAAGGGCATGAAGACAGGTGATCATGTGACATTCGGCTTTGTCCAAAAGCCCGATGGCCCGGTCATCGAACAGATCCGGCCGATGGGGGCGGTGCGATGATCGCTGCCCTCATCCGCTGGTCCGTCACAAATCGCTTCTTCGTCATCCTGGCGACGATCGCCGTTATCGCCGGCGGCATATTCGCCATCAAGGCGACAGCCGTGGACGCCTTGCCCGATCTCTCCGACGTGCAGGTCGTCATCCGCACCTCCTATGCTGGCCAGGCGCCTCAGATCGTCGAGAACCAAGTTACCTACCCGCTCGCCACAACCATGCTGTCTGTGCCGGGGGCCAAAACGGTGCGCGGCTATTCCTTCTTCGGCGACAGCTTCGTCTATGTGCTATTCGAGGACGGCACCGACCTCTACTGGGCGCGCTCGCGCGTCCTGGAATATCTCAATCAGGTACAGGGGCGCCTGCCGGCCGGCGCCAAGCCGTCCTTGGGTCCGGACGCAACCGGCGTGGGCTGGGTCTATGAATATGCGCTGATCGACAAGACCGGTCAGCACGACCTATCGCAATTGCGCGCCTTGCAGGACTGGTTCCTGCGCTACGAACTGAAGTCCCTGCCAGGCGTGGCCGAAGTCGCCAGCATCGGCGGCATGGTCAAGCAGTATCAGGTCGTGCTCGATCCGGTGAATCTCGCCGCCTATGGTGTCACCCACCAGAACGTGGTCTCCGCCATCCAGAACGCCAATGGCGAAAGCGGCGGCTCCGTGCTGGAACTGGCCGAAGCCGAATACATGGTCCGGGCGGGCGGCTACCTGAAGACGCTCGATGACTTCCGGGCCATCCCGTTGAAGACCGTGGCCGGCGGCGTCCCCGTCACTTTGGGTCAAGTCGCCACCATCCAGATCGGACCTGAGATGCGCCGGGGCATCGCGGAACTGAACGGCCAGGGCGAGGTTGCCGGCGGCGTGGTCATCCTGCGTTCCGGCAAGAACGCCATGGAAACTATTTCCGCCGTCAAAGCCAAGCTGACTGAGCTGAAGAAAAGCCTGCCGCCGGGCGTCGAGGTCGTCACCACCTATGACCGGTCGCAACTGATCGACCGCGCCATCGGCAACCTGCGCGAAAAGCTGATCGAGGAATTCCTGGTCGTTGCTATCGTCTGCGGCCTGTTCCTGTGGCATGTCCGCTCGGCGCTGGTCGCCATCCTCACCCTGCCAATCGGCGTTCTGATCGCGCTGATTGTCATGCACAGCCAGGGCGTCAACGCCAACATCATGTCCCTGGGCGGCATCGCCATCGCCATCGGCGCCATGGTGGATGCTGCCGTGGTCATGATCGAGAACGCGCACAAGAAGATCGAACACTGGACCCACGATCATTCGGGCGAGGTCCTGGAAGGCAACGAACGCTGGCGGGTTATCACCGAGGCCGCAACCGAAGTCGGCCCGGCCCTGTTCCTCAGCCTGCTCATCATCACCTTTTCCTTCATCCCGGTCTTCACCCTGCAAGGACAGGAAGGCCGGCTGTTCTCGCCGCTGGCCTTCACCAAGACCTACGCCATGGCGGGCGCGGCCATCTTGTCGGTCACGCTCGTGCCGGTGCTGATGGGCTATCTGATCCGGGGCAAGATCCCGGCGGAATCGTCAAATCCCCTCAACCGCTTCCTGACTCACATCTACCGTCCGGTCCTGGATGCGGCCATGCGGCGGCCGAAGACCACCCTGCTGATCGCGGCTTTGGCTTTCATGACAACGGCCTGGCCGCTGACACGGCTCGGCGGTGAGTTCATGCCGCAGCTCGATGAGGGGGATCTGCTCTATATGCCGTCCGCCCTGCCCGGCCTGTCGGCGGACAAGGCGTCCGAACTGCTTCAGCAAACCGATCGCCTGATCAAGACCGTCCCCGAAGTCGCCACCGTCTTCGGCAAGGCCGGGCGCGCCGAGAGCGCCACCGATCCGGCGCCGATGGAAATGTTCGAGACCACGATCCAGTTCAAGCCGCGCGATCAGTGGCGGCCGGGTATGACCCCGGACAAGCTGGTCGATGAACTGGACAAGACCGTCAAAGTTCCCGGCCTCGCCAATGTCTGGGTACCGCCGATCCGCAACCGGATCGACATGCTGGCGACCGGCATCAAGAGTCCGATCGGCGTCAAGGTCTCCGGCAGCAATCTCGCCGAACTCGACCGTATCGCCCACGACGTCGAGACGGTGGCCAAAACCGTGCCGGGCGTCAGCTCGGCCCTGGCCGAACGCCTGACCGGCGGGCGCTATGTCGATGTCGACATCGATCGGACGACGGCGGGGCGCTACGGCCTCAATATCTCCGACGTCCAGTCGATCGTTTCCGGCGCGGTCGGCGGTGAGAACGTAGGTGAGACGGTCGATGGCCTGGCGCGCTATCCGATTAGTGTCCGTTACCCACGCGAACTCCGCGATAGCCTCGAAGGCCTCCGCCAACTGCCGATCCTTACCCCGATGGGCCAGCAGATAACGTTATCGACGGTTGCCAAGGTCGAGATCGCCGATGGCCCGCCGATGCTGAAGACCGAGAATGGCCGGCCTTCGACCTGGGTCTATGTCGATGTCCGAGACCGCGACCTCGCCTCGGTCGTCGGCGATTTGCAGAAGGCGGTTGCCAAGGACGTCAAGCTGTCGCCCGGCGTGTCGGTGGCCTATTCCGGCCAGTTCGAATATCTGCAACGGGCCCTCGAGCGTCTGAAGCTGGTCGTGCCGGCGACGCTCGTCATCATTTTCCTGCTGCTCTACGTCACCTTCGGCCGGTTTGACGAAGCCGCTCTGATCATGCTCACCTTGCCGTTTGCGCTGACTGGCGGGATCTGGACGCTGTATCTGCTGGGCTTCCACCACTCAGTCGCCACCGGCGTTGGTTTTATCGCGCTGGCCGGCGTTTCGGCCGAGTTCGGCGTGATCATGCTGATCTACCTCAAGGACGCGCTACGCAACCGGGGCGCCGACCCCACCCCTTCGGACGTCGAAGCCGCCATCCATGAAGGCGCACTGCTGCGCGTTCGTCCCAAAGCTATGACCGTCTGTGTTATCCTGGCCGGCCTCCTCCCCATCCTGTTCGGACACGGCGCCGGCTCCGAGGTCATGAGCCGCATCGCGGCGCCCATGATCGGCGGCATGCTGACCGCGCCACTTTTGTCCATGCTTGTCGTACCCGCAGCGTATCTGTTGATCCGCCGGCGGCAAAGCGTACCTTCCCCGCAGCCTCTCAATCAAAGGAGATCATCATGAGAGCGAACCTGGTAACCACCCTATACATCCTGGCCTTCACCGCGGCCGTTTCGGCGTGCAGCCCCAAGCCCGCCGCCGACACTTCCTCCGCCTCTACCGAAAGCCCTGCTGCCGGGATGTCCGAAATGTCGGGTATGGCCGGCATGTCGGACATGTCCGGAATGACCATGGACTCGGCCGCGATGACCGGAACCGGTGTCGGCACCGTAACCGCCGTCGACAAGGCGGCCGGGACGATCACCATACAGCACGAAGCCATTCCGGCGGTCGATTGGCCGGCCATGACGATGGCCTTCAAGGCCAATCCGTCGTCGTTGCTCGACAAGGCCAAGGTGGGCCAGAAGGTGACGTTCGGCGTGTCCGTCAAAGGGAGCGACGCCGAGGTGACCTCCATTCAATAGCACCTGCGGCGGGCTGGCTTAGCCGACGCCATGCTCGATCAGCCGGCGGAAATGGGTGTCCATTTCCGCCGGTGTCGTCTTGGCGCCGTCGTCAAGCCATTGCGTCATCACGGCCATGAAGGCGCCGACGACAAAGGCAACGGTCGTATCGCGGCCGTCAGCCTTTCCACGCCCTTTCAATTCGGCGCGAACGAGGTCAGCCAGAATATCCCGGATGCTGCCAAGGCTGACGGACAGCCCCTCGCTTCCAATGAGCGCCCGGTAGGCCGGCAGATGGCGACGGGCGTGTTCGAACATGGCCAGTGTAAATCCAAATGGCCGCAGGTCGTCTGTCGTTTTCAGCCTGGCGTGGCTTTCGAGCAGCTCGACGCGGAGGTACTCCAGGCTCCGGCGCTTCAGGTCGTCCTTGCCCGTGAAATGCGTATAGAAGGTGGAACGGCCGACGCCGGCCCGGTCGCAAATTTCATGGATCGTAACCGCGTCGTACCCCTTCTCCTGCATCAAATGGAAAAAGGCACGTTCAAGCTTTGTCCGGGTTCGGGCAACCCGCCGGTCGATGGCCGGCAAGTTTGCTTCCTGGCCGTGCGCACCATGCATGTGCTGGTGGCCGTCGCCAGGTCTTTCCGTCATGTTCGATGTCCCGATCGCAGGAAGAATACGAGTTTCGCCAAAAGTAGCACGGCAGCAACGCCACCGACAGCGATCATGGCGGGATTCGACAGCTCGAAGCTACCAAGGCGCAGGACGAAAGCGCCGGCGGCAAGATGAGCGACGACGACCGCGGCGACCGCCAATACGATTCCGATCGTGAGAAGACTGCCCCGCTTTTTGCCGTGACCATGCGCCATGGTGAACCCTCCGAATTCCTCGGCGAGCACATTTGCCGCCGGGACTTTTTCAGCCTTCAACACCGAACGCATGGCGGAAACCATGTCCGGCAGACCCGCGATGTAATAGGTTGCCGGCATGAAGTTGCCGATGTGCCGCTTGATCAGGTTGGCATCGCTGCGGCCGCTCTCGCCGGCCCACGACGGCAGGTCGCCGCCGGTCATGGTCGGAACGAACACGAGATTGGCGTTTCGAGCGGCGAGGTCCTGCAACTCCACGAGAAACGGCGCGTCCTCGGGGGTGCGCGAGGCATAAAACAGCACAAGCTTCCGTGGCGTGGACCGCTCGAGAGTATCCCGAATCATGGAATAGGCCGGAACGACCCCTATTCCGCCGACGAGAAAGACGGCCGGCTCGATGGCGTTTTCGTCGAGGGCAAAGGCGCCATGCGGGGCGTTGACCAGCATCTCGATCCGCACGACCTCGCCCGTGTTCAAAGCCATGAGAGAGCGCTTGAAAGCCGTGTCGCGCATGCGCATGACGAAGACCAGGTCCTCATCATGGGGCGCGCTGGCGAAGGAGAAGAATCGCGTCTCCCCGCCCCTGTCGCGATAGGCCGGGTTAAGCATGGTCATCCGGACGTGCCGGCCGGCCTTGTAGACGAACCCGGCAGGCCGCTCGAAGCGGAATTCCCAGGTGTCTGTGGCAACCGGCGCCTTGCTTTTCAAAGCGACGTCGAAACCGACACGCTCCAATCCACCGGATTTGCCGCCATGCAGCCTTCGCATGCGTTCGTGATCCATCGCCGTCGTCCTGTCGCCAAAAACCTTGTCCGAAGCTATTCCACGCCCGAATTGATTCAAATCAGTTTTCCGGGACGAAATGGACCTACTGTCCAGCATGCGGGGAATTCTTCGCGAATGATTGGTTCGGGACCTTGCGAATATACCCCATGGGGTATATATACCCCCTATAGGTATATGGAGCCCCCCGTGTCGCAACATCCCAGTCACACCGAAGAAACGCCCCGTCTTAACCGCGCCATCGGCCAGCTTGAAGGCATTAAGCGGATGATCGGCGAAGGCCAGTACTGCGTCGATATCCTGACGCAACTGCGTGCCGTACGCAGCGCGATCAAGACGATCGAACTCAGCGTTCTGGAAAGGCACATGACGTCGTGCCTGGTGAAGTCCTGCCAGTGTGGCGACGAAACTCAGCGTGACAAGCAGATTGGCGAGATCATGCTGCTCCTCAAGAAGTACGAGTAAACACCATGGACCATGAACACCACGGCGACGGCGCGACGAAGTCCTGCTGTCACGGAAAGAACGAAACGGCCGAAGCCGGCCAGTTCACCTGCCCGATGCATCCGGAAATCCGCCAGGACGGTCCCGGCCATTGCCCGATTTGCCACATGAACCTCGTTCCCGTCGATGAACAGACCGCGGAAAAGACGGCGGATCCATCGGATCACGACCATTGCAATCACCATGGGCACGACCAGGCTGCCAAACCGGTCCCGACACCAAAGGCTGGCCAAGCCGTCATCTATACCTGTCCCATGCACCCGCAGATTCGCCGGGAAGGTCCGGGATCCTGCCCGATCTGCGGGATGGCGCTCGAACCCGAGACGATTACCCTGGAAGACACCGACAATCCTGAGCTTCGGGACATGACGCGCCGACTGTGGATTTCGTCGATCCTGTCGGCGCCGGTGGCGATTCTCGCCATGGGCGCCCACTTCGGGCTGTCTACCCTTATTCCCGACAGGATCTCCGTCTGGATACAGCTCGTCCTGGCGACGCCGGTCACCCTGTGGGGCGGATGGCCGTTTCTCACGCGCGGCTGGGATTCACTGAAGACCCGCAACCTCAACATGTTCACCCTGATCGCCCTGGGCATCCTCGTCGCGTGGGGATATTCCGTCGTCGCCGTCCTGGCGCCGGACGCCTTCCCGCATATGCCCGGCATGACGCCCGACATCTATTTCGAGGCGGCGGCCATCATTACGACGCTGGTCCTGGTAGGCCAGGTTCTCGAACTGAAGGCCCGGGCCCAGACCGGTAACGCCATCCGGGCTCTTCTGAAGCTCGCACCGGCCACCGCGCATCGCCTGAAGGACGGTGACGAAGAGACCATCCCGCTGGAGCAGGTCCAGGCCGGCGATCTGCTCCGCGTACGTCCGGGGGAGAAAATCCCGACCGATGGCGAAGTGGTCGAGGGATCGAGTCATGTCGACGAATCCATGCTGACCGGCGAATCGATGCCGGTCGCCAAGCAGACGGGCGACAAGGTCACCGGCGCTACCGTCAACCAGGCCGGAAGCTTTGTCATGAAGGCGACACGGGTTGGCAACGATACCCTTCTCGCCCAGATCGTGGCGCGTGTCGGCCAGGCCCAGCGCTCGCGCGCGCCCATCCAGCGCGTCGCCGACATCGTATCCGGTTACTTCGTGCCCGCCGTCGTCGCCGCTGCCGCTCTGACCTTCATCGCCTGGATGGTCTGGGGTCCCGAACCGAAGCTCGGTCACGCCATTCTGAACGCCATCGCCGTATTGATCATCGCCTGTCCCTGCGCGCTTGGCTTGGCGACGCCGATGTCGATCATGGCCGGGACCGGCCGCGCCGCTCGCGAAGGCATATTGGTACGCGATGCAGCGGTTCTAGAGGCCTTCGAAGGCGTCGACACGCTGGTCTTCGACAAGACGGGTACGCTGACGGAAGGCAAGCCGAAGCTGATCGCCGCCAAGGCCGTCGCCGGCTTTTCCGACGATCACCTGCTGGCCCTGGCCGCGGCCCTGGAAGCATCGAGCGAGCACCCGATTGCCGATGCCATTGTCCGCGGCGCGAAAGAGAAGGGACTGCCGAGCCTGAAGGTCGCGGACTTCCAATCGCCTACGGGCAAGGGCGTAACCGGAACGGTCGACGGCGTTGCCGTGGCGCTCGGCAATTCCGCCCTGGTCGGAGAGAACGCGGAATTGACCGAGCTGGCCCGCCCCTTCCGGGAACAGGGACAGACCGCGGTCTACGCGACCGTCGATGGCAAGCCCGCCGGCATAATCGTCGTCGCCGATCCCGTAAAGGCTTCCACACCCCAGGCCCTGAACGCCTTGAGGGCCGAAGGCCTTCGTCTCGTCATGTTGACCGGAGACAACGAAGCCACCGCCCGCGCCGTTGCCCGGACCCTCGGCATCGAGGATGTTGAAGCTGGCGTCCTGCCCGACCGAAAGGCGGAGGTGATCGAAGGGCTGATGGCCAAGGGCCGCAAGGTGGCCATGGCCGGGGACGGCGTCAACGACGCACCGGCACTTGCCGCCGCGACCGTGGGCATTGCCATGGGCAACGGCACCGACATCGCCATGGAAAGTGCGGGCATTACCCTCATCAAGGGCGATCTGCGCGGCATAGTCAAGGCGCGGACACTGAGCCAGGCTGTCATGCGTAATATCAAGCAGAACCTGGTTTTCGCCTTTGCCTATAACGTGGTGGGTGTGCCGATCGCCGCCGGCGTGCTTTATCCGGCCTTCGGTCTGCTGCTGTCGCCCATCATGGCCTCGGCAGCCATGGCCTTCAGCTCGGTTTCGGTCATCGCCAACAGCCTGCGCATCCGGAACACTCGCCTGTGAGGCTTGCGCACCATACCCATTAGGGGTATGGTGCGCACTGCCGCTTTCTCATTTCTTTTTAACAACAATTGCTCTAACTGGCACACATGCTGAAGCTCTGGACACGGTTGATTGTCGGACTGATATTTGTCTTCGTGACGATATCGGCGCCGATGCATGCCGCCGCCATGGGTGTCATGCATGAAGCCGCGTCGGCCTCGACCGCACCGGCGGCAATGCCCGAAATGTCAGGCATGAGCGATGCGTGCGCCAAGGCCATGGCGGCCCAAATGTCGGCCGAAACGTCCGATGCCAAGGCGAAGCCGTCCAAGGCACCAAAAGGGCATGCTAACGGCTGCTGTTCTGAGGGCTGCAACTGCCCGCTCAGCCACTGTCCCGCCACCGCGCCGATCCTGGCGCTCGCGGAATATACCATTCTCCATGTCGAACCGATGACCGGTATCGGCACGGAGACGCAGACCCTGCGTTCCTATCTCGTCGAGACTTTGAAACGGCCTCCGAGAGCCTGATCCTGACAGACAAGACATCCCCGGTCACGCTCTGGCGTGCGCCTTCCCTTGTCCCTTTCCAGGAACATTTTCCCCATGAAACGCCTGCTTTGCGCGGTGTTGGGCTGGCTTGCCGTGGCGCTCTCGCCGGCGGTGGCCCAGGCCGAAATCCGCGAATATAATCTCACCATTGCGCACAAGGTCGTCTCCGTCGACGGACATCCGCGCAACAAGATCACTATCGACGGAACGATTCCGGGCCCCGTTCTGCGCTTCACGGAAGGCGACGAGGCCATCATCCATGTGACCAACACCCTGAAGGAAGAAACGTCCATCCACTGGCACGGCTTGATCGTGCCGGGCTCGCAGGACGGCGTCCCGGGATTCAACGGCTTCCACGGCATCGCACCCGGCCAGACCTTCACCTACCGCTTTCCGATCAGGCAGGCCGGGACCTACTGGTACCACGCCCACTCGATGGGCCAGGAACAGGACGGTCTTTACGCCGGCATGGTCATTGCCCCGAAAACCGCCGATCCCGTTCAGTCCGACCAGGACTACACGATAGTGCTCGCCGACGAGAGCCTGGAGGACGCGGAGGACATCCAGGCCCATTTGAAGATGGCGCCGGACTACTACCAGTATCATCGCCGTACGCTCGGCGACTTCGTCAACGATGTTGGCAAGATGGGATTGGGCAAGGCTGTTGCCTCTGCCGGCATGTGGGGCAAGATGAACATGCTCCCGACCGACTTGTCCGACGTCGAAGGCTACCACTTCACGGTGAATGGGATGACGCCCGACCAGAACTGGACGGGCTTGTTCAAACCCGGCCAGCGCATCCGTCTTCGCTTCATCAACGCCGCCAGCATGACGATGTATGACGTGCGCATCCCAGGGCTTAAAATGACCGTGGTATCGGCGGACGGTCAATCGGTCGAACCCTTTGTCGTTGACGAATTCCGGATCGGCAATGCCGAGACCTATGATGTCATCGTCACGCCCGAGGATGACAGGGCCTATACGATTGCCGCCGAGGCGATCGACCGGACAGGATTCGCCATAGGCACGCTGGCGCCCCGCGAGGGCATGAAGGGTGAAAGCCCCGCCCAGCGTCCACGGTCGATCCTGACCATGGCCGACATGAACATGCAGAAAATGATGAAGGACGATTCGAAGATGGACATGTCCGCCATGGACATGCCGGCGGCGTGGGGCGACCACCATGCCCCCGCCGGCACGACGATCCTCGACTACAGCGACCTGAAGTATCTCGGGCAGCAGCCGGACGTACGCGAACCGACCCGAGAGATTACCGTCCGTCTCGACGGCAACATGGAGCGCTACATCTGGACCGTGAACGGCAAGACGTTCGACCCGGCCATCGGCATCCATGTCGCCTACAACGAGCGGGTCCGCATCACCTTCATCAATGACAGCATGATGGCCCACCCGATGCATTTGCACGGCATGTTCGTGCAACTCGACAATGGCCAGCCGGCGGAAAAGATGCCGAACAAGCATACGGTCATCGTTCCTCCCGGCCAGACCATGTCCGTTATCCTGACCGCAGACAATGCGGGTACGTGGGCCTTCCACTGCCATCTGATGTTCCACATGCTGTCCGGCATGATGACCGACCTGGTCGTGTCGCAGCCCGGCCAGACCGTTCTTCCCGACGACAAGACCGCTGACGGCGCGCCAATCCGGCCGATCCCTGGAATGATGATGCCCATGGCCGCAGACATGAATACGGGCCATGACGACATGAAGGGCATGGAGGGCATGGACATGGGTGGCTCACCTCCCAAGCCCCAGGACCAGCCGCAGACGGACATGCCCGGCATGACCATGGATCATATGGACATGCAGATGAGCGCGCCTGATGCCGCGCCGACGACGGCGCCCGCACCGAAGCCGGATGGCATGAGTCAGATGGACATGCCGGGCATGGATATGAGCCACGACGACACGGACAAGTCGGCTGCTGCCACGACCACGGCATCGCCGAACGGTCCAGCAACCCAACCGTCCCAGGCGACGACACCTGCCAAGGCGACAAAGGCGAAGCCCAAGGCCAAGGCCAAATCGAAGGTGAAGCCGGCCGCCTCGAAGAAGAAGTCGATGCCCGGCATGCCGGCAATGGACATGAGCAACATGAACATGGGAGGCGATCATGCGCACTAACCCCGTCATCTTCGCAGTTGCCGCCATCGTCTTGGCGACGTCCGCGCAGGCCCAGAACCAAGCCCGCCAGCCGGGTCTCGATGCCATGGCCGATATGCACAAGCCGGGCCTCTACCACAGTTTTACACTCGAAACGGATCTGTCACGCCAGAACGACGAGACGACCGGCACCTGGGACCTCGACGGCTGGGCCGGTGGCGACATCAACAGGCTGTGGCTGAAAAGCGAAGGTGAGATCACGGGCGGCAAGACGCAAAAGGCGGAACTGTGGGCGCTCTACAGCCGCAACGTCGCGACCTATTGGGACGCCCAGGTCGGTATACGGGAGGATTTCAAACCGTCCTTGCCAGCCGTACCCGGGCTGCCTGCGCCAAAGGCGCATACCTATCTCGCCGCCGGCGTCGCAGGGTTGGCGCCCTACTTCTTCGAGACGGAAGCGCACCTGTTCGTTCGGGACGACGGCGCGATCAGCGGGCGGCTACGCCACGAGAACCAGTGGCTGGTCACGCAACGCCTGATTCTTCGGCCTCGCCTGGAACTGAACCTCAACGGAAAGGATGATCCGGCCCTCGGTCTCGGAACCGGCCTGACCGACGCCAGCCTCGGCCTGCAGGCCCGCTACGAATTCAGGCGCGAATTCGCTCCCTATATCGACCTCACCTACGACCAAAAATTCGGCCGCACAGCGGACTATGCCCGCCTGCGCGGCGAAAAACCAACGGAAACCCGGCTCAGCGCCGGCATCCGGTGGATGTTTTAACCTTTAAACCAGAAAGACCTGACCCATGAAAATCCTGTCCAGACTAATCTTTTCCGCTGCCCTGGTCGCTGCACCGTTTGTTACGTCCGAAGCTTCGGCGCACGCCAAACTGGTGAAGGCCACACCGGCCGACGGTTCGACCGCGGCGTCCCCCCAAATGATCATGCTCACCTTCAATGAGAAGCTTGCCGGAAAGCTGTCGGGCTTTGAGGTCGTCAAGGCCGACGGCACCAAGGTCGATGTCATGGCCTCGGTTGCCGGCGGCGGCACAATGCTCCACGCCATGCCATCCAAGCCACTCGCGCCCGGTGCTTACAAGGTGAACTGGCACGCCGTGACCGACGACGGCCACCGTACCGAAGGCACAGTCTCCTTCACCGTGAAATAGGGGGCGGACCATGGAAGCGGCAGGCATTCTGGCGGACATCGCCCGCTTTCTTCAGTATGCTGGCGCGGTCGTCGTCTTCGGGACGGCGCTCTTCTGCCAGTCAAGCCTGCCATCTTCCGGCGAGACTTCGGCCAGCCGCCTTGGCTGGCCGAAGCCTTTGCTTGTCAGTGCGGCCTTGCTGATTGTCGTCGGTAGCCTTCTGTCCTGGGCCGCGCAATCGGCCATGATGACCGGCGTGACGATAGACAAGCTGGATCCTGATGCGGCCATGTCGATCTTGACCGACATGCAATGGGGCCACGGCCTTGCTGTTCGCCTCATTGCAGGCCTTCTCGCCGTGTTGTGGACCCTCATCGCAAAACCAGGGCGCAGCCTATTCGTCGGCAATATCGTGTCCGGCACGATAATTCTCGGCAGTTTCGCCTTTACCGGCCATGGTGCAGCAAGCGAGGGACCGTGGGCTCCGGTTCACCTGCTCAGCGACATCCTGCACAGCGTGGCGGCCGGGGTCTGGCTGGGCGCACTTGTGGCTTTTCTGGGCCTTCTGTGGCAATCCCAGGTCGCTGATCCCGCGCAGCAAACGGCACTCGCCGCGGCCCTCAGGGGGTTCTCGGGAACGGGTTCGCTTTTGGTCGCGGTCCTTGTTGCCACAGGCCTCATCAATGGCGTCTTTCTGGTCGGCCTGGACCACCTCGACGGCTTGGTCAAGACACCATACGGCCTATTGCTAAGCGCGAAAATCGCCGTATTCGGCGGAATGCTGGCCCTCGCCGCACTCAATCGATTCCGGCTGACGCCAGGGCTTGAAACCGCCCTCGATACCTCGAGCGGCGTGGATCACGCCCTTGCCGCCCTTCGCCGCAGCCTCTTCGTTGAAACCATGGCTGGCCTTCTTGTACTCGCTCTGGTCGCCGTGTTCGGCATGATGGAGCCGCCCGCGGCCCAATAGTTGCATTCCCCTCACGCGTGAACGGAAATTCCCCTTTTTGGGGTCAAATCGGAACAGACGATGCCACAGAACCTCAAACCGTTGACCGCCTTGCGCTTCTTCGCCGCCATGTGGGTCGTCGGCTTTCATTTCTGGCCCAATCTGGGCATCGCCATGCCGGCCATCGTCGGCAAGGGTTATCTCGGTGTCGAGCTGTTCTTCGTGCTGTCCGGCTTCATCCTAAGCCACGTCTATCTGGAACGCTTCAAGGCCGGGACCTTTCACTATGGGGAGTTCATCTGGGCCCGCCTCGCGCGTATCTACCCCGTCCATATCTCGATCCTGCTCGGTCTCGCCATCCTGATGGCCGGCCTCGCGATCTCCGGCATCCAGGCCGGAGACAAACTTCTCGTCTGGTCTTCCCTGCCCGCTCAACTGACCCTGACCCAGGCTTGGGGCTTAGCCCCTCACGGTGGCTGGAATCATCCATCGTGGTCGATCTCGGCTGAATGGTTCGCCTACCTGACGTTTCCGGCGTTCGCTTTCCCGATGGTCCGAATGTGGAATCGCCCTCGCCTTGCCGTCGGTCTGGCCGCGATATTCCTCATCGCTCTCTATATCGGCTTTGGTGCCATTGCCGGATTCCCCTTGACGCGCGCGACCATCCTCTGGGGTGCCTTGCGGATCGTCCCCTGCTTCGCATTGGGGTGCACCCTGTGGCTTCTGTGGAAGTCCGGCGCCATCCGGTCACGTGCGGGCGCCTTCGGATTGCCAGTGGGCGCACTGGCCGTGCTTGTCGCTTCAACCTCCTTTGGGCTCCCCGACTTCGTGAGCGTGCTCGCCTGCGGTGGCCTCATCCTAGGGCTTGGCGCCCTCGCGAGAAACGGCTCTGCCATATTGTCGGCGCCGTGGCTGGTCTATCTCGGCGAGGTGAGCTTCGCGGTTTACATGGTCTGCATCCCGTGGCAGCTCATCTTTGGCCAAGGCCTGCAGAAGCTTGTCCATCTCGACTCTGAGCATATGCCCCTGGTTTTCTGGCTGGTCATGGTCGCAGGCGTCGTACCTGCCGCCATGGTCGTGCATCACCTGGTCGAGCGCCCGGCGCGCAATCTGATGCGTCGAGTGGAGTTCAAGCGTGACGTCGTGAATGTGCGCGGGCGCCTGAAGATAGAATATTAGTCTGGAGCGTTAATATAACTGATCAATGCCCAACAAGGGTTTGAATATTCCTTGTAATTTCGGCACGCACTCACTTCGCCGCAACTGGACTGCTTATAGTACTTTTGCAATGCAGACACGCCCTCATCATCGAAATACCGAATATTCTGCTTTAGGTTCCTGGGACACGGAGGTCGCTATGGAAAAGCATGAAGCCGGACACGCAAGCCATGACATGGCGATGAAGGGCAACAGCCACTACGTCAAATTCTGGATATCGCTCGCCGTCAACGCAGTGCTGATGTTTGTCCTCATGTTCGTGATGATCGACACTTTCGCCGAGTTCATCCCAAACATAAATTTCGTCTACATGGCCTTGGTCATGGCGGCCCCGATGGGCATCATTATGCTGGCCAGCATGCCCATGATGTATGCGGACAAACGCAAGAACCTGATCAGCTACGCGGTCCTTGTACTGCTCTTCATCGCCAGCTTTGCCTTCATCCGCAACCAGACCCTCGTCGGCAACAGCGGTTTCCTGGCGTCCATGATTCCGCACCACTCCGGCGCCATATTGATGTGTCGCAAGGCCCGGATCACCGATCCGGAAATCGTGGCCTTATGCAAGAACATCGAGACGTCTCAACGCCAGGAAATCGACGAGATGAAAGCAATCCAGAAGCGTCACTCGGAACGCTAGCGATCGCCACCGCAATTCATACCGGCGATTGTCTTACATCTTCACACATAAGGATCGGTTGCCGCATGACCAGCGCATTGGCACATCGCTGTATTTCAATTCTCTCCTCGGCTTTTGGCTGGCTGGCGGATTCGCTAACGCCGGGCGGCCGGCCACTGATTGCGCCAGGGCACGAGGACAATGATGTTTGCACGTCCGATTAGTCCAGCCGATAAATGCAGCACCCGTCGCCTCCCTCCTCCGCAAGCGACCCATTCCGCGTGACTGCAAATGAGTTGCATGATAAGAAGCGCCAATCCTCCGTCCTGACAAAGTCCTCAGTAAAATGCGCTTTAAATACCTGGCGACACTCGCCGCCGCTCTGGTCGCCTGCCTTTTCGTGACCTTACCCGTGTCTGCCGCCCCGTCCCAGACAGACACCGACAACGTCCAGGTGGCTTGGCGCCTCCTCGATTACCTCGCCGTGGACTATCGCGGCGCCGTCAAGGACGGCAAGGTGATCAGCGAGGGGGAATATGCGGAGATGACGGAGTTTTCCGCCTCGGTGGTTGAGCGCTTCAAGGCTTTGCCGAATGGCCCGGACAAGCCGGCGTTGCAAAGCGAGGCCGCCGATTTCCAATACGCGGTCAAAACAAAGGCCTCACCCGAGGTGGTCGCCGGAAAGGCCCACGCCCTGGGCGCGCATCTTCTGACCGCCTACCCCGTGGTGATTGCCCCGAAGACCGCGCCTGACTTTGCGCTTGGGCAAAAGCTCTACACGGACAACTGCGCGGCCTGTCACGGTGTGTCCGGCGACGGCAAAGGTCCCAATGCGAAGGGCCTTGATCCGCAACCGGTGGCGTTTGCCGATCTCGGCCGCGCCCAGCATCGGAGCGTCTTCGGCCTCTACCAGGTCATCGGCCAGGGGCTTGATGGCACAGCCATGCCCAGCTTTGCCCATCTTCCGGATACCGACCGGTGGGCCCTCGCCTTCTATGTCGGCAGCTTCGCGTTCAAGGACGCCGCCAACGGCGAAGCTCTCTGGAAATCGGACGCCGCCCTGCGCAAGCGCTTCCCGGACCTGGCCACCCTCGCGAAGACCGCGCCGGCCGATCTCGCCGCCGAGATTGGCCCGGAAAAAGCCTACGCGCTGACCGCCTATCTGCGGACCCACACCTCCGCTGTCACCAGCTCTACAAGTACCATCTCCATTTCGCATCAGCGCCTGCAAGAGTCGCTGGCCGCCTATCAAAAGGGGGATTTCAAGCAGGCAGAAGAACTCGCCCTGTCGGCCTATCTCGATGGATTCGAGCCAGTGGAACCCTCCCTGGCCGCGCGCGATGGCACGCTGTTGAGCCGCATCGAGAAAGAGATGGGCGGTCTGCGCAGCAGCATTCATCAACACGCGGACGCAAAGGTCGTCGCCACGCAGATTGGCTCACTTCAAGCCCTGCTTGGCCAGGCCGACAAAGCGCTCGCGCCAGAAGCCGGCAGCAATACCTCGACCTTCATCGGCGCTTTCACGATCCTGCTCCGCGAAGGGCTTGAAGCGCTGCTGATCGTCACCGCCATGCTCGCGTTCCTGAAGAAAGCCGAGCGCACGGAAGCGCTGCCTTATGTGCATGGCGGCTGGATTGTCGCCCTGCTTGCCGGGCTGGCGACCTGGGGTGTGGCCACCTTCCTGATCGGTATCAGTGGCGCCAGCCGGGAATTGACCGAAGGCTTTGGTTCGCTCTTCGCCACCGTCGTCCTGCTGTGGGTCGGGATATGGCTGCACGGCAAATCCCAGGCCCAGGAATGGCAGCGGTTCATTCAACAAACCATGGGCAACGCCTTGTCGAAAGGCTCTTCCTGGTTCCTTTTCGGCCTGGCGTTCATCGTCGTCTATCGGGAAGTGTTTGAGACCATCCTGTTCTATGCGGCGCTATGGACGCGGGACAACGGCCTGATCATCCTGGCCGGGGCTGGCCTGGCGAGCCTTGCGCTTGTCGCCATCGCGTGGGCTATGCTGCGCTTCAGCAGCCGTCTGCCTGTTGGTCAGTTCTTCGCCTTCAGTTCAGGGCTGATCGCGATCCTGTCCGTTGTTCTGGCCGGTAAAGGCGTCGCCGCTCTCCAGGAAGCGGGTCTGATTGACGTAACCCAGCTGTCGTTCGTGCCGCAGGTGGAGCTGCTGGGCGTCTTCCCGACGGTTCAATCCCTGGGCGCCCAGCTGGCGGTGATCCTCGTCATCGCGGCCTGGCTTGGCTATACCCGCTACAAGGACCGCCAGGCCACGGCGACCCCGCTTTAGCGGACAGTCACCGTGAACAAGCCCCTGCCCGGTCATTTCCGGCTGGGCGCGCGGAAGCCTAGCAGACGCAGGGCGTTGATCGTGACGAGCACGGTCGCGCCCGTGTCGGCCAGGATCGCCATCCACAGGGTGGTCGTGCCCATTAGGGTTGTCACCAGGAAGATGGCTTTCAAGCCCAGTGCTAAGGCGATGTTCTGCCAGATATTGCCAAGTGTCGCCTTCGACAGATAAACCAGGTCAGCCACGCCGCCGACGCGATTAGAGAACAAGGCCACCTCAGCGGTTTCGATGGCGACATCCGTGCCGCCGCCCATGGCGATGCCAACAGACGAGGCTGCGAGTGCCGGCGCATCATTGATCCCGTCACCAACCATGGCGACGGGCCCGCTGGCCTTCAGCTCGCCGATAATCTTCAACTTCTCTTCCGGAATCAGCTTGGCGCGCGCCTGTAAGCCGACCGACGCGGCGATGGCCTTGGCTGCGCGTTCGTTGTCCCCCGTCAGCATGATCGACTGGATGCCCAAGGCGGTCAGTGCCTGAATGCCCGTCGTGGCGTCATCGCGAAGTTCGTCCCGGATTGCGATCAAGCCCTGCGCCCCGGTGCCAGTCATGACGACGACCACCGTCTTGCCCTGTCCCTCCAGATCATCGATGGTCTTTTGCACCTCGGGTGTGAACGGTGCCTTCTCAGCGGCAAACGACGGCGAGCCAACCGAGACGAAGCCGGATTTCAGGCGCGCTGTTACGGCTTTGCCAGGTTTGGCGACGGCCCCCCCGAAGCTGGCCGGAAGGTCCAGCTTTCGGGCTTCCGCCGCTTCGACGATCGCTACGGCGAGCGGGTGGGATGATGTTTTTTCCACGGCGGCGGCAATGGCGAGGACACTGTCTTCCTCGCCCTCCAAAGCAATGATGTCAGTTACCGTGGGCTTGCCTATAGTCAAAGTCCCGGTCTTGTCGAAAGCTACGGTCTTGATCTTGCCTAGGGTCTCAAGCGCTGCGCCGCCCTTTATAAGCAGGCCTTGACGCGCACCGGCCGACAAGCCTGACGCGATGGCCGCAGGTGTGGAAATGATCAACGCACAAGGGCAGGCAATCAGGAGCGTCGCGAGACCGCGATAGATCCAGGTCATCCAGTCCGCCCCGAACAGGAGTGGGGGTATAACAATGACCAGGGCGGCAACGACCATGGCGCCGGGGGTGTACCACAGGCTGAAACGATCGATCAGCCGTGCCGTCGGCGCCTTCGACTCTTGCGCCTCCTCGACCATGTGCACGATGCGGGCAATGGTATTGTCGGCTGCTTCATTCTCGATTTCGATGCGCAGTTCGGCATTGGCATTGATGCTGCCGGCAAATACCTTAGCGCCCGGTTCTTTGAGCACAGGTACGGATTCCCCCGTCACCGGCGCTTCGTTGACATCTGATGCTCCCGACACGACCTTACCGTCCGAAGGCACGCGGTCGCCCGGCCGTACCACGGCGATGTCACCGATCTTCAGATCGGCGACCGGGACTTCCGATATCTGCCCGTCTTTTTCGCGAAAAGCCGTCTTCGGCATCAGGTTGATCAAGGATTTGATGCCGCGACGCGCACTGGCGGCCGCGACGTTTTCTAATAGTTCGCCAACGGCAAACAGGAAGACGACTACCGCCGCCTCTTCCGCCTTGCCGATGCAGATGGCGCCGACCGACGCCACGGTCATCAAGGTTTCGATCGTGAAAGGCGTGCCTGACAGGATACCCTTGACCGCCTTGCGGGCAATCGGCAATCCCCCGATCAGGGTCGCCGCGACAAAGACCCATTGACGGGACGGCGGGAACAGCTGACCGATGAGAAAGGCGATGCCGACGGCGACCGCGGTGTAAAACACAAGTTTCGCCTTTGCGGTTTTCCACCAAGGACCCGTTTCGGCGGATTCCTCGTGGCCCGACGCGCCGTGTTTTTTCGGCTCAACGGGGACGGGTTTATAGCCCAACTTCGTCACCTTTGTTTCCACGTCCGCCTGTGAGGCCTGCGTCTCGTCCAGATCCAGGGACAACATGCAGGTTTGGTAATTGACGCGAATATTGGAAACCCCCAGCACCTTCTCCAGGGCGGTCTCTATCTTCAGCGCGCAAGAGGCACAGTCCATGCCCTCGACGCGGGTTCGATATGCAATCGTGTCGGCCATTGTCTACCTACTGGTTCTGTCATGCGCACAGGCACGACCTTAAATTCAAAGGGCACATGTCCAGGCGGAGCGCTCGCCTGGACATGCGTAGGCTTATTCTGCGGGCGTCTCAACACCTGCCGGCAGTGACCGCGTCGGCTTGACCCTTTGGCCGGCCGACAAGATCACTTGTGTGATTGCCGGCAGGACCAAAAGCGTGAGGATCGTCGCGGCCACGAGCCCACCGATCACGACGGTTGCCAGCGGCTTCTGCACCTCCGCGCCCGTGCCGCTCCCGATGGCCATCGGGATGAACCCGATCGCGGGGACGAGCCCGGTCATGATGACAGGTCTCACTCGTTCCATCGTACCGGTAACGATCGCCTCCGTGAGTTCAACACCCGCTTCCAGGCGCTCACGGATACTGGACATGACGACCAACCCGTTGAGGACCGCGACGCCGGACAGGCATATGAAGCCCACCGCTGCCGACACCGAGAACGCGATGCCTGTCCCAGCCAGGGTGAACACGCCCCCCGCCAAGCCAAGCGGGATAGCGGCAAAGACCGATATCGCCCGGCCTAGACCGCCCAGAGCCAGGTACAGGAGGAGGAAGATAACCACGAAGCATATGGGCACCACGATCATCAGACGGTCCGATGCCGCTTTCAGGTTCTGGAACTGCCCGCCCCACTCCAGCCATGAGCCGGTTGGCAGGGCAACAGACTCGACCTTAGGCATGGCGTCCTTGACGAAGGAACCGACATCGCGGTCACGGACATTCGCCTGGATGACGATGCGCCGCTTACCGTTTTCCCGGGAGATTTGGTTCAATCCTTCGGTCACACTGAATTGCGCGACCTGGGACAGAGGCACCGAACCCCGCACGCGGCCGCCCTCTTCCGGCAGCATGACCGGAAGCGCCTTCAAGGCATCGAGGTTGTCGCGTGTGCCTTGCGGCACCCGCACCACGATGTCGAACCGGCGATCCCCTTCGAAGACCAAGCCGGCCTCCCGCCCCCCCATGGCGGTCGCCACCGTGTCGGCGACCTCCTCGACGGTCAGACCATAACGGGCGATTGCGGCCCGATCGAACCGAACGTCAAGCGTCGGTGAGCCATCCGTCTGCTCGGCCTTGACGTCGGCCGCACCGGGTATGGTCTGGAGCTGGGCCACGATTTTCGCGGCCGAAGCACTCATCTTTTCCAGATCGTCGCCATAGAGCTTGATGGCGACATCGCCGCGAACGCCCGCGATCAGTTCGTTGAACCGCAGTTGGATCGGCTGGCTGACCTCATACCCCTGGCCGATCTGGCCGTTCGCCTTCTGCTCGATGCGCTCCAGGATGTCCTGCTTGGTCCTGACACCCTTCGGCCATTCCTTTTCCGGCTTCAGGATGACGAACCCGTCAGAGATATTGGCCGGCATCGGATCGGTGGCGACTTCGGCCGTCCCCGTTTTCGAGAACATCAAAGCCACCTCCGGCAGAGACGTGACGGCGCGCTCCACGCCTTTTTGCATGGCCACCGATTGCTCCAGCGAGGTGGAGGGCACGCGCTGCGAGGCCAGGGCCATATTTTTCTCGTCGAGTTGCGGGATGAACTCCTGGCCGAGCAGGGTGAAAACAAACCCCGACACGACAAATATCCCGAAGCCACCGGCAATGAAGGGCCAGGGCCGAGCAACGACCCTGGACAGGATCGGCGCGTAGATGCGCTTGATGTAGCGAATGATACCGACCTCCTTTTCCGTCACCTTGCCGCGGATCAGCAGGGCGATCAGGGCCGGCACGAAGGTCAGGGAGAGGACGAACGCCGCCGCCAAGGCTAACATGATGGTGATGGCCATGGGGGTAAACGTCTTGCCCTCGACCCCCGTGAACATCAGCAGTGGCGTGAACACCAGGAAAATGATGGCCTGGCCGAAAACGGTCGGCTTGATCATCTCCTGACTGGATAGCGTCGTTTCCTGAAGGCGTTCACTTAAGGTGAGCAAACGTCCTTCGTGATGCTGGCGTTCAGCCAGCCTGCGCAGGCTGTTTTCGATAATGATCACGGTGCCATCGACAATCAGGCCAAAATCGAGGGCGCCCAGGCTCATCAGGTTGCCCGGCACTTTCAGGGCGTTCATACCAATCGCCATCATCAGGAAAGAGAACGGAATGACCAGGACGGCGATGATCGCCGCCCGAACATTGCCGAGGAGGAAGAAGAGCGCGGCCGCGACCAGAATCGCCCCTTCCAGCAGGTTCTTCTGCACCGTATGGACCGTGGCATTGACCAGTTTGGACCGGTCAAGGGTCGGGGTCACCTTGATGCCAGGCGGCAGGGATTTGTCGACAGTCTTGAGTTTATCACCGACCGCCTTTGCCACGGTGCGGCTGTTTTCACCGATGAGCATCAGGGTTGTCCCGACCACGACCTCGTGGCCGTTCATGGTCGCCGCGCCCGTGCGCAGTTCGCCGCCAAGCTTCACGTCGGCCACGTCTCGAACGGCCACAGCAACGCCGCCCCGCGTGGCGACGACCGCCTCCCGGATCTCATCGAGGGACCGGATGCGGGCGTCGGCGCGGACGAGATAAGCTTCACCGCCGCGATTGAGAAAGTTGGCGCCAACCGATAGATTGGCCTTTTCGAGCGCCGTGGCCAGATCCGAGAAGGAGATGCCGTAGGCACTGAGTTTGACCGGGTCAGGTTCGACTACGAATTGCTTCTCGTAGCCGCCGATCGTATCGACGCCGGCGACACCAGTGACGGATCGCAGTTGCGGGGAAATAATCCAGTCCTGAACGGTCCGGAGATAGGCGGCGCGCGCCACCTCGTCCGACAGGCGATCCCCCTCCGGTGTCAGATAGCTGGCGTCGGACTGCCAGCCAGGTTCACCGTCCTTGATGGTTGCGCCCTTCCCGTCGGGACGGGCGAAGTCGATGGCATACATATAGACTTCGCCAAGACCCGTCGTGACGGGGCCAACCTGGGGCTGACTGCCTTCCGGCAGACTGTCGCGGGCCTGGGTCAGGCGCTCACTGACCTGTTGGCGCGCAAAATACAGGTCCGTGCCTTCGGAGAAAATGGCTGTAACTTGCGAAAACCCATTCCGTGACAAGGAGCGTGTCGTCTCCAGGCCGGGAATGCCGGCCAACGCGGTCTCTACCGGAAATGTCACGCGTTTTTCGATTTCGACAGGCGACAGGCCGGGATCAACAGTGTTAATCTGTACCTGTTTGTTGGTGATGTCCGGCACGGCGTCGATCGGCAGTTTGGTGAGCTGCCACGCGCCGATCCCGGCGATAAAGGCAAACAGAAGGACAACGGCCCAGCGGGCGCGCACGCTCAGGGCAATGAGGTTGGCGATCATCAGTGCTCCTCCCCTTCACCCTTGCCCAGTTCCGCTTTCAAGACAAACGCATTGCGGGACGCAATGGATTGGCCTGCCGACAAGCCGCTCAGGACCTCGACCCGGCCGGCCGAGGCCTGTCCGATCGTCACGGGTGTCGGTTTGAAACCATCGGCCGTGCGCACGAACACGACCGGCTTGCCTTCGACGGTCTGGACCGCATCTTCCGGGACGACAATGGCGCCGCTCCCGCCGGCCTGACTTGGCAGAAGACGCACCTTGACCGACATGCCGGGCGTCAATTCAGCGGTATCCGCGTCGATGACCGCCGTCGCAGCGCGCGTCTCCGCGTTCAGCGACGGGGTGACCGCTCGGACGCGCGCCTCCAGCACCTGACCGTTTGCCAAGTCAACCTGGACTCGGTCGCCCACCGCGAGACGCTGGGCGTCAGAGGCGCTAACAGGCGCCTCGATCTGAACGTGTTTGGGATCGGACACCCGGAACAGCTCTGTCTCCGGCTGGACGAAGGCGCCCAATGTCACCGTACTTGTTGTGACGCGACCCGTTATCGGACTGTTGACAGCGACGCTGTGACCGTCTCCGGTCACATGGGCGGCGCCGGCCGCCGCCTCGGCGCGGTTCAGTTCTGCCTGCGCGGCACTGGCTTCTGCCTGTGCCCGCTCGTAATCCGCGCGCGGCGATACCTTTTGCTCGAACAGCGACTTTTCGCGGACAAGATTCAGTTGGGCCAGGTTGGCTCTTGCCCTCGCGCTCGTCCGGTCGGCAGATATCTGTCCGGCATCGCGACTTTCTATTATCGCAACGGTTTCTCCAGCGCTCACTGGATCGCCAAGGCGTTTCAGTATGCGTGTGACCGCGCCACCGGCGCGGGCTGTCAGGATGGCCTGGCCGGTTGGCGTGGCCGTGACACTCCCTTGCGACAGGATTTCCGAGGACAGGCCGCCGACATTGATCGACGTGACGCCGATCGCCGCGGCCTGGATGGCTTCCGGAGTCACCTTGATCGTATCCAGGTGGCCGGCATCCTCAACGGACTCAGGCGCAGCGGTCGCTGCGGGTGTGTCTGCCGTCAATCGCGCCAGTCCGAAACCGCCGGCGGCCGCAAGCACGACGGCGAGCGCGCCGCCAAAGATCAGTTTGTTGTTGGTGCGGTTCATGACGCATCTCCAAAAGGGGCAATGCCTTGCAGGCGCGCCAGCGCGGCTTCGGCGTTCAGGCGTTCCAGTTTGGCGGTGAGCGTTTGCTCGCGGGCCTCAACCAGCGTACGCCGGGCCGTTACCAGCTCACTGAGCGGCAACTTACCGCTTTCGTAGCCAATGCGGGTCAACCGATAGGCCTCCGCCGCTGACTGCTCATTTGAGGTTGCGGCCTTCACCCGGCTGAAGGCGGCCCGCAAGCGCGCGCTTTCTGACTGAGCCTCCGCCTGTGCGTCCAGGCGCGCGATATTCATTCGTTGTTCGGCAGCGGCGAGGTCGGCCTGAGCGGCGCTGATATTGCCGCGATTGCGATCAAAGATCGGGAATGGCACGGACACACCCCCGACCAACGCATTGGCATCGTCACCGGCCAGGCGCCGCACGCCCACAGAGACAGTCAGTTCTGGACTGGCGCGTGTTTGCTCGACACGAATGAGCTTCGCCATCCGATCACGCTCGGCGCGCGCGGCCAGATAGACTGGACTTTGTACCGGATTGATTACCGGTATGGCTTCCGTCGTCTCAGCATGTGCCAGCAAATTACCGGCAATGGATGTGAATGGCGCCGGCGCATCGACAAGGGCGGATAGTTTGGCGAAAGCGCTGTCGCGCTCCGCCAGGGCCTCATCAATGTCCGCCTGCGCCGCGTCAACGGCGGCATTTGCCTGAATGGATCGCAGATCCGGCTCCTTGCCGGCTTTCACCAGGGCATTGGCAATCCGGGCATCCTCTTCGACCAGACCGCGCGCGTCGCGCGCCAATTGCAGTCGCACGTCAGCGGCTTCAGCCCCGGCATAGGCCTGTGCCAGATCGAAGGCGAAATCGGCCTGTGACTGCACTGATTTCGCCGTCGCCGCGTCGACACCCGCCTGCCCGGCCTCACGGCGAGCCAAACGCTTGCCGCCGAGTTCGAGAGTCTGTTCCACAGAGGCGGTCGTTTCCGCATTGTCACCACCGCGGAATGGGCCCTGCCCGCCAAAATTCTCCACTTCCAGGCTTAAGGTGGGGTTGGGTCGGGCAGCGGCCTGGCGGAATTGCCCTTGGGCGGATTGAACCCCCGCCTCTGCTTCTCGCACGCGTGGTGCCGTGTCCGACTGCCGCAGCAGCTCGGTGAATGAAGGCGCCTGCTCGGCGCACGCGGGCATGGCCAGCGCATACAGGCTCGCGCCTGCGACAGCCGCGCACAGCGGCCTTATCGATCGAAATCGCATGAAATACCTCGAAAAAGATTAGAACAGCGCGCCTTCCGGCGCGCGCGTCGATTGGACGGATCTAAGCTTTCGGAGGTTGGTCGGCCTGAGACGGGTCTATGCCTTGCAGAACGGTGATGCGGGCGGGCGCGAGGCGCGCGTCACCCAGTTGGTGTGGCGACGACGCTTCCATCGGCAAGGCGGGTGTACCCGAAGGCGCTTCTGCGTGATGGTGATGATGCATCTCCAGGACGTCGTTGCCGTGGTCCGCACCGTTGTCAGGGATATGTTTAATGCAGCCGGCTTCCCCGGGCTCGCAATTGCAGACCCAACCGCCATCGGGCAGTTGATGATCGCCGCACGCAATATGAGACAGAACGGAGGCGTTGGCTTGGACCGCCGTCATGCCCATACCTAAGGTCAGCGCGATGCAAAGCATCGTGCCAAACGCCCAAAGGCGAGACAAGACTGGCGAAACGGGTAATCTCACGGGTTCATCTTTGCGGCGGATAGGCCGGCAAGTCAATGACGCAGCCGCCGAAGATCACCTCGATAGCCGCATTCCGCTCTTGACGTCGCCCGATGGAAGTCAGACCGCTCAGATAGGCTGTGGTCACAATCTGCGTGTATTCCGGCTAACGCCCTTATCGGCCTGAAGGAAGGCTTCGACGATGTAGGGCACCAGGTCCGCGACCTGCTCAGCCACCCCGTAAGCCGCTTCATATCGCGCGGCGTACTCCTTCAGCGCTTGGTTCAGATCGGCACCGATGGTGATGGTCAATTTAACGGGTGTGCGATCGGGCAGTTTCGGCAATTTCAGGTCGGTCATTGCGTCAGTCCTCCGCTGCTTCTGTCAGGTCGAGGTCCTTCTCCACAATCAGCCGAAGCGGCCAGCCAGGGCGAACCGTCAAGCTGGGTTGGATTTGAAGGGCGCGATCGACGATCCGCTGGCCAGCCACATTGGCCGTGTCCTGCGTGGACTGGCGCAGCGCGGCGACCAGGCGGTCGTCGTCGTCACGGCCCAGCTCGCCGGCTATGCCAAGCAAGGTGGACAATCCCATGCCCTTGAGTAACTTCGCGGTGTGCGCGTCGACGCGATCTTCAAGGCCGGCAAACCCCTGCGTATCCGCCGCCGGCAGATTGTCGATTTCCAGGGAACGGCCGTCCGGCCACACAAAGCGCTTCCAGACGATCAGGATGCGGGATTGTCCATAGGCCACCTGGCTGTCGTATTTTCCGATGATCCGCGTGCCGCGCGGGATCACGACGGTCACGCCGGTCGCGGAATCCCTGACGTCACGGGTCACCTGCGCGAGCACAAGCCCTGGTAGGTCCGAATTCAGGCCCGTGATGAGCGCGGCCGAGATGACCGTGCCCGCCAACACGACCTGGGAAGTTGGCGCCGGACGCAGGGCGTGCGGGTTTAGGGTGCCGGCTTGGTTCGCTTGGGTGAGGAACGCTATCTTTTGACTCTGCGCGTTCGCGGAGATGTCCGACGCTCCCCGTGTCAGACGAGAAACCGTTGTCTCTGCCGGATCTGCTCGCACACCCGTGAGCGCCACGGCCGGCGAAGACGGCGCCCCCGTCATAGCGAAAAACAGTCCGTTGCCCGCCTGCGCTGTTGAGGTGCTCACCGCGTGGCTGCCCGGTTCGGCCATCGGACCGTCAGCCGACCCGGCATGCCGCTGGTGGTGCTCCAGGATCGGACGCCCCAGATCGCCGGGCAAGGGCGCACCCAGCTGCGGGACATCCGCATAGGTCTTCGGCAGGGCCGCGATCTGATCGGGCACACCGGCCTTATGCTTCTCCGGATCGCTCTCCTGACCAGACGATATTGTCGGATGGACCGACGTCGGGCCCAGGGATAGCCACACCATACCTGCCAAAGCCAGGCAACCGACGGCGGCACCGACGATCAGGACGTGACGCTTGATCCGGATGACCCGACGTGGCCGGGCGCGCAAGACCAGCATTTCCGGGTCAACCTTTTCGACGGGGACCGGCTTAGTCATGGCGACCTCCGGAAGCGGTGGTCGCGGTAATGCGGACAATTGCCTGCGGCTTTTCCCCGAGGCGAAGTTCCGCAACCTGGAACAGGCGGTCGACGATATAGAAGTTCCGGCTGACGCGGTAGTTGGTCAATTCCGCCTTCCCGTCTGGCCCGGCGAGGAAGAGCGGTGGCATCTCGGCCGCGTCAAGCGTCTTTGGGAACTCGATATAGACCCGCACTCCGTCATCAAAGGCGCGCACAGGCCGCCAGGCCGGCGCGCTTCCGGTGATCGCATAGCCGAAATGCAGGTCGTCGAGGGCGATCCCGTCCGCCGTCGGCGCCTTGACCGCCTGTGCTTTCGCGGTGGCCTGTACCGCCAGCAGTTCATCCTGCGGGTAACGCCACGAGATGGCGGCCATCGCGGTCGCGGGCGTGCTTTCGACCTGGAGGTGGTAGGTCCGGCGATCGGTCGCAATGACCAGATTAGTCGCCAGGCCCGATAGCTGCGGCTTGACCAGAATATGGACGGTTTGGTCCGTGCCGGCGCCGCTGTGTGTATTCCCGATGGTCCAGCGGGTGGTATCGCCCGCCGAAATCGCGATCAATTGCTCGCCGCCTTGCAGGGCGATGTCTGTCACGCGATCCGGCGCGGTATAGACACGGTACAACGCCCCGGCCCAATACGGAAACACCTGGATCGCGTTGATGAATCCGTCCGCGCGCGGCTCCTGAACGGCCGCTTTATTGGCGGCTGCGATACGATCCAGGGGCTTGGCGCCACCCGTAGCCACCGGGGTGACCTGGGGTACGGGCATGGAGAGGATCAGGCCCGCCGGCAGAACGGCTGTGTCCAGAGGGCGGACCGTCACGGCCGAAGCGATGGGCATCTGGCGCTGGGCGGGCGCAAAACGGGGTTCTACCGGTGGCCGCAGAGCGGTTCCTGCCGTCGCGCAGCCGGCGAGACCGGCGATCGACAGGGAGAGCGACAAAGTCCAAACGAGAGCATGCATGGGGAAGTCCTTAGGGCTGGGGGTGAGACACGGGTGAACTGGAGGCTGGGGCCAGGTCACCGGCATAGTCTTTCGACCAGGCAAGACTGGTGACGTAGAGCCCGAGCGGATTCTTGCGGAGCACATCGGCCAGGGTCGGTGTCTTCTGGCGAATGCCCAGAAGCGCGGTCCATCTCGTGGTCGAGGTCAGGACGCCCGCCTCGTACGTCTGCTCGATCCACTTGATTTGGAAGCTGTTGGCGGAGGCCCGCACGGTACTGGCGATGCTGACCGTGACGGACCGCTTGCCGACGTCGGCCAGGGGGTCGTTGACCCTTGCCTGATCGCTGAGGAAACGCGCGGCGTCGTCTACGGCGAACACATAGGCCTCCAGCCAGTTCTGGCGCGCGACGATCGGATCGGTCGGCAAGGCTCTGACGTCCGTAATGAACCGCGAGAGGAACCAAGCAATCTGCGCATCCGTCGGCTTGATCTCCAGCTCGGCGGGCGCGACGGCACGCACCCCCTCGGTTGGCCCGACCTCGACCACATAGGGCGTGACCCGGCTTTGGCTGCCCTGATAGATGAGACCGCCGGCGAGGATCGCGCTGACCGCGACCGCGCCAAAGGCCAGGGCGCGCCAATTCGCCGCCTGAGCCAAGGCTGAGCCCATGCGGTTATCCCAGACCTGGGCGGCCTTTTGATAGGGGGTCTCAGGTGTGGGAGTGTCGCCGTAGCGCTGGAGAGGTCGTTTGAACATGAGGGCTCCTTCGGCGGATCGCCGTTTGCGGGTGGGAACGTTCAGAATGTTTAGGCTTAGGACTTGTCGGCGATATCGGGTGCGGGCCCGCTACCGCCTTGATCGCCAGAGGACAGGGCCGACTGCACCATATGAATCTGCGTTTGGCGTTGGTGTTGGGCGTGCTGGCGCCGGGCCCAGGCCGGCGGCACGGTGTCTGTAGTTGGCGGGCCGCCGCCCCCCG
This sequence comes from Asticcacaulis taihuensis, assembly GCF_900100255.1. Lineage (GTDB taxonomy): Bacteria > Pseudomonadota > Alphaproteobacteria > Caulobacterales > Caulobacteraceae > Asticcacaulis > Asticcacaulis taihuensis. The sequence continues at coordinate 463,633 of NZ_FMTS01000001.1, forward strand.
GTCGCTGCGGCCCCGGACCGGGTGCGCCGCTCGGTGACCCGCCGGCGGGCGGTGACGAACTGTTGCCTGGCCCCTTTGGCACACCCGCCGCGGCCTTGATCGCCCCCAAGGCTGAGGCGCCCCCGCCGAGGACGGCGCGGGCGGCGCCGCCAGCCAGCAAACCTGCGCCCACGGCGGCGGCCGCTGTGCCGACGGCCGCGCCGGCCCCAAGCTGCGGCGCGCCGGAGACCAAACCGGAGGCGACGGTTGGACCAAATATGCCAAGGCCCAGCAGGGTCAGGGACGCCAGGGCCAGGGTGAGCGCTTCGACCAGGCTCGGGGTGGCCCCATTCAAGCCCGTCACATATTGCCCAAAAAAGGACGATCCGATGCCGACGATGACGGCCAGGACCATCACCTTGATGCCGGACGTCACGACGTTGCCGAGCACCCGTTCCGCCAGGAAGGCCGTCTTGTTCCAGAGGGCAAACGGAACAAGGGTAAAGCCCGCCAGGGTCGTGAGCTTGAATTCCAGAATGGTAATGAAGAGCTGGATAGCCAGCACAAAGAAGGAGAGAATGACGAGCAACCAAACGATCAGCAGGACGGCGATGGTCAGAAAGTTGCTGAAGAAGGTGTCCAGCCCCATCAAATCAGCCAGTTGCGTCATCAGCGGCTGAGCGGCGTCGAAGCCAATGCCTGCCAGCCGCCCCGGTTTCAGGAGGTCGCTCGCCGACAGGGTATTGGCGCTGGCATCCAGACCCAGCGTGGAAAAGGAGCGGAAGATCAGGTCCGCGAGATGTTTGAAGTTGTTGATGATGTAGGCGAAGGCGCCGACAAACAGGATCTTGCGGATAAGCCGGGAGAGGATATGGGCCTCTTCGTCGAGCAACCAGAACAGTGCGGCAAGCGTGACGTCGATGGCAATCAGAATGCTGGCGAGATGGCCAACATCGCCCTTCAAGAGGCCGAAGCCCGTGTCGAGATATTGGCTGAACACGGCCAGAAACTGATCAACGATGTTTAAGTCCATTTTCCCCTCCCGGAGCTTTCGGGGTTTTTAGTGTGGCGTGTAGGCGGAGCCGCTGCCGATGAAGGCCTTGGTCAGGGCCCGTGCGGCAGCCTCGGCCTGGGCCTTCCGGGCGAGGTCGAGCGCTTCGGCCCGGTACTGCGCGGACAAGAGGGTCGCAATCTGCATCTGCTGCTTGATGTTGAGGGCCTGTAACTGATTGGCCGCCTGCTGCGCCTGAAGCCCGCCTTCGCTGCCTTGAGAGGCCGTAACCAGATCGCTCAAGGTGGCCGCATCGGTGCTCAGACTTTCGTTGACCTTGGCTTGCACGAGAAGGGTCTGCTCGAACGCATCCATACTGGCCTGCCAGCGGGTCGTGGCCTCGTTGACCAGCCCACTCGACGTGGCGGCGGCGTAGGCGGCCGGGTACTGGGCCTTGAACGCTGCCTGCGTGCTCTGCAGGGTAAAGGCGATGCCTTTCGCCTGCTTCATCAGGTCCGTGATGGCCGCAAGATCGCCATTGAGACGGCCGAGCGTGTTCAGGTCCAGGGACTGCAGGTTCTTCGCCATGCCGATCAGCATTGTGGCCTCGTTCGACAGGCTCTTGATCTGGTTGTTGACCTGCTGCAGGGCCCGTGCCGCCTGGAGCACATTTTGCGCATAGTTCGACGGGTCATAGACCGCCATTTGCGCGCCCGCCGGCGCCACCGTCGTTGTCGCAAGCGTTAAAGCGATGATCGAGGACAGTAGGCAAGATTTCAAGCTAAACATCTGATACTCCTTGTATAAATGATGAATGATTCACGCTGTGACTGAGCTGACTTTTGCGCTGTCGAAGGCCGGCAAGAGGTCCTTCGCCCAGGCTGGCCCCCGCGCGTTCAACAGGGCGGACGCAAAGCCGTCGGCCCCGTGTTCGGCCCAGAGCCGGTCGATCAGGGCCTGGTCGGCGGGGCTCGACGCGGTACAGATGGCCAGGGCCAGGGGACCGAGGTTGAGATCGAACAAGCGGTTGCCCTGGCGCGACTGGAGATAATAGTGCCGCTTAGGCGTCGCCTGCCCGATCAGCTCGATCTGACGTGCGTTCAGGCCGAGCGCCTCATAGGCGGCGCGGCTCTGCAGTTCGGTGGCCCGGAGGTTTGGCAGGAACAGCCGCTGCGGACACGACTCGATCACTGCGGGGGCGACGGCGCTGTCGATGATATCGGCCAGGGATTGGGTGGCGAAAACGACGCTGACATTTCGCTTGCGCAGGACCTTCAGCCACTCGCGAATGCGCGCCGCAAACAGCGGGTTATCGAGAAAAACCCAGGCCTCATCCAGGATCAGCAAGGTTGGCCGGCCGTCGAAGCGGGCATCCAGCTGATGAAACAGGTAGGTCAGGACCGGCGCCATCAAGTTGGGTGCGGCCATCAGCTCTTCCGTTTCAAAGCAGACGCACGCGCTTAGATCCAGGCGCTCGTCGTCCGAATCCAGACATTGGCCGAACACCCCGTCCAGGGTGTAAGGCTGAAGGGCCTGCTTCACCGCGTTGGAGGCGAGGAGCATCACCAGACCTGTCAGTGTCCGTTCCGACACCGGGGCCTGAGACAGGCTGGACAGCGCCGACCATAGGGTTTCCTTGATCTCCGGGGTGATGGCGACATTTTCCTGCGTCAGCAACAAGATCAGCCAATCGAGGGCCCACCCCCGTTCTGTCACGTCATCGATCCGCCGCAGCGGCTGAAACGCTAGCCCGGCTTCGCGGCCGAGCGGATAATGGCTGCCTCCGAGCGCCAGGGTCACGGCGCGCGCCGACGCCCCCTTGTCAAAGATGAAGACCTGCGCCTCAGGATAGCGCTGGAACTGAAGCGCCATGAAGCTCAGGAGGACCGATTTGCCCGCGCCGGTTGGCCCGACGATCAAGGTGTGTCCGACATCGCCGACATGCAGATTGAAGCGAAACGGCGTGGCCCCGGAACTCAGGGCGTGGAATAGCGGTGGACCGTCCAGGTGGCCATCCCTCACCTCGCCGGCCCACACGGACGACATCGGCATCAGATGCACCAGGTTCAGGCTGTGGATCAATGGTTGACGGATATTTGCATAGAGATGGCCGGGCAAGCTGCCGAGCCAGGCTTCGACGGCGTTCAGGCTTTCATCGATCGTCGTGAACCCAAGCCCGTTGATGACCTGCTCGACCTGACGCAGCCGGTCGTCCGCCACACTGCGCTCGGGATGGCTGACGGTGACCGTCGTCGTCAAATAGCCGAAACTGACCTGGTCGGCGCCGACGGCCTGCAACGCTGCATCGGCGTCCAGCATCTTGTTGTCGGCATCGGTATCGACCAGCCGGCTTTCCTGCGCATACATGACTTCGCGGAGGATCGCGGTCACCGACTTGCGCTTGGCAAACCATTGCCGGCGCAACCGCGTCAGGCTGGCGACCGCCGCGGTTTTGTCCAGAGGGATGAAGCGCGTAACCCAGCGATATGGCAGGTCCAGTTGGTTCAGGTGATCCAGGAGGCCCGGCACCGTGTGGTTCGGGAAGCCCTGAACAGTCAGGGTCCGCAGCCAGTCGTCGCCGAGACGTGGCGCGACGCCGCCCGACAGGGGCATGTCCGCCAGGATGGCGTCGAGGTACACCGGCGTTTCGGGCACCGCGACTGGATGCGCTTTCGTCGACACACAGGCGTGCAGGTAGGTCAGGGTCGCCGCGTCATCGAGCGGGTCGATCTGGGCAAAACAGCCAGCCAGCAGGTCCAGGCAGGCATCCGTGCGGCGGACGAAGCGCCCGATGGCATCGTGCCAGTCCCGGCCGCCAACCGTGCGGCTGGTCTCGATCATCGCCGCATTCAGGCTGTCCGTCTGATCGGCCTCTGGAAGACAGGTGAGTGTCAGGTAGTAGGTTGTCTCGAAGGTATGGGCGAGTTCGCCCTCGAACGCCGCGCGCCGTTCCGCCTCGATCAGGCGCGCGAGACCACGCTCGGCGCCGGTGTCGGGATAGCTGTGGGCGGGCGCCCGCAAGGCTTCGAAGCAGAAGGCCCAACCGGACCCAAAGCGGCGCAAGGCGTTGTTCAACCGGGCACACACGCCGACTAGCTCTTCCGGCGTCGCGCTCTCGATATCCGGTCCCCGGTAACGGAAGGTGCGCTGTAAACTGCCATCCTTGTTGAGGATGACGCCCCGCGCCACCAGGGCGGCCCAGGGCAGATGATCGGTGAGGCGATCGGCGGTGCGGCGGTATTGAAAGAGGTTCAGCATGACCAATAGCCTTTCTGGCGCAGGTGACGAAGCAGGACCGGCAGAATGTCCGGATCCTTGCGGGCGGCGAACACGGCGAGGCTATGCCCGACCAGCCAAAGGGCCAGGCCGGGCAGCCACAGGTGAAGGCCGAGGCCCAGGGCGGCCGCGAGTGTGCCGTTGATGATGGCAATGCCGCGCGGGGCGCCGCCCAGTAGGATGGGCTGGGTCAGCGCCTGATGGACTGGCACCTCGAACCCTTCGACCGGATGTGACATCAGACGACTGCGCCTCCGCCGAAGCTGAAGAAGGTCAGGAAGAAGCTGGAGGCGGCGAAGGCGATCGATAGGCCGAAAACGATCTGGATCAGCTTGCGAAAGCCGCCGCTGGTCTCCCCGAAGGCCAAGGTCAGGCCGGTCACGATGATGATCATCACGGCGATGATCTTCGCCACGGGGCCTTGCACGGAGTCGAGGATTTGCTGGAGGGGCTCTTCCCACGGCATATTGCTGCCGGTGGCACGGGCCAGGGTGGCGAGACAAAGGAGCGGCAGGGCAAGCGCGGCCGCGCGGGAGGTCCGGTAAAGGCGTATCGGTCGTGTGCGTTTAGCAAACATAGGTATCTCCTTGATTTTGGGTGGGATCTTCGCCCCTAGATGAGAGGCTGAAGCAGGTAGTCGCCGGCTGCGTCGAGACCGACCACTTGGGTGATGGCCTCCACCCGCCTCGGCGAATGGGTGTGCGGATTGTATCCGGCAATGAACACAACGATGTCGATGGCGTCGACGATCAGCACGCGCGGCACATGGCTGACAGCCTCCTGAATCAGCTGCTCAAGCCGATAGAGGGCGCCGCGGGCGGAATTGGCGTGCAGGGTGGCAAGGCCACCGGGATGGCCGGTATTCCACGCCTTGATCATGTCGAGGGCTTCGCCGCCCCGCACCTCGCCGACGATGATGCGATCCGGGCGCAAACGCAGGGTCGACCGGACGAGGTCGTTCAGGGTGACCAGGCCGGGCCGGGTACGGAGCGCCACACAGTCACGGGCGGCGCAGCGCAGTTCGCGGGTGTCTTCGATCAGGATAATGCGTTGGTCCAGCTCGGCGATTTCGGCCAGAAGCGCATTGGTCAGGGTGGTCTTGCCGGAACTGGTGCCTCCGGCGACGAGGATATTGCGGCGATCCTGTACGGCCGTGCGCAGCGCCTTCACCTGGCGGGAGGTCATCACGCCATCCGCGACGTAGTCCCCTAAGGTATAAACGCGATGCGCCGGCTTACGGATCGAGAAACAGGGTGCGGTCACCACCGGCGGCAGAAGCCCTTCGAAACGTTCGCCGGTCAGGCCCTCGCCGGCCGGCAATTCCGCGCTAACGATCGGACTGTCCTGGTGCACTTCGGCACGGACATGGCTGGCGACGAGCCGAATGACGCGCTCGACCTCGGCGCGCTCCAGCTTATGGCCGGTTTCGACGCGGCCTTGCCCCAGTCGATCCACCCGGATGTGGCCGTCGGGATTGACCATGATCTCACTGATTTCGGGATCGGTCAGGGCCTGGGTCAGCACGTCGCCCATGGCGGTCCGCAACATGCGCCGTAACCGGCTGGCGGAAATGGTTTCAGTCATCGAGACCTCCCAAGATGTCTGGATCAAAGCTCGGCTGGTCCTGCGCCAACCGACGGCCGACTTCGGCGATGAACGCGCGGAACCGCTCCGTGCCGCGGGCGCGCGTGGCCGCGTCCGTCTCCGGCAGGAAGGCGTCGCGTTGCAGGTTGAGGCGAATGAAGAGCGCCAGGGTCTCCATCAGAATGCGTTGGTCCCGCTCGAAGCGGTCCAGTTGCGCGGCATAGGCGCGGAAGCGAATGCTAAAGCGATCATCCAGCTCATTGCCGCCGTTCCGGTCCAGCCAATGGGTGATGGCCATGGCGAGGATGGCGGACTTGTTGGCGCCCGGCTTCGTGGCAAGCGCCTCAAAGCGCTCGGCGACCGGTCCGTAGAGGTAGATCTGATATTTTTTCTTGAACGGGAGCAGGGTCATCTCAGTTGTCCCGGAACAGATCGAGGTTCAGACCCCGGGCCGCGAGCTTGCGATCGGAGGCGAGGGTCGCGGCGGCCGTGGCGGCACGCCCCATCCGTGCGCGATCCATGGCCTTCTTGTCGGCGGCCACATCGGCCTCGTCTTCGATGCCCGCCTGGGTCTCGGGCTCGACCGGCTTAGGCGCCGTCCCGCACGCCGCCAAATCCGGGGCCTGCTGTAAACTCTTGCCCTCGTCCGCCCCGTCCCGTGCCTCTTCGGCCTTCAGGGCATCACGCAAGGCGTTCGAGACACCGCAGACATGACCCGCCCAGTCGTCAGGCCGCGCGACGGGCGCATCCGCGTACTTTCCGTCCCCCAAAGCCGGCGGCGGCAAGCGCCTGGCAATAAAGTTAGCGTCCTCAAAGTAGCGCAGCTTCTTGGCGCGGATCGGGGCGAGGCCTGAGACGAGGACCAGTTCGTCCGATGGCGGCAATTGCATGATTTCACCGGGGGTCAGGAGCGGCCGCGCCGTTTCCTGGCGAGACACCATCACATGGGCGAGCCACGGTGACAGGCGGTGGCCGGCATAGTTGCGTTGCGCCCGCTGCTCGGTGGCGGTGCCGAGGGCATCGGATATCCGTTTGGCGGTGCGCTCGTCATTGGTCGAAAACGCAATACGGACATGGCAGTTGTCTAAGATCGAGTTGTTCTCGCCGTACGCCTTGGAAATCTGGTTCAGGCTCTGCGCGATCAAAAAGGCGCGAATGCCGTAGCCGGCAATAAAGGCCAGCGTCGTCTCAAAGAAGTCGAGGCGCCCGAGGGCCGGGAACTCGTCGAGCATCATCAGCAGCTGGAAGCGATGCTTGAAGCCGTCGTTCCCTTCCAGCTTTTCCGTCAGGCGCCGGCCGATTTGGTTGAGGATCAACCGAACCAGGGGTTTGGTACGGCTTATGTCTGACGGCGGCACGACCAGATACAGGGAGGCCGGACGGTCGCCATCCATCAGATCGGCAATCCGCCAGTCACAGGCCGCCGTGGTCATGGACACCACGGGATCGCGGTACAGGCCGAGGAACGACATGGCTGTCGACAGGACGCCGGAGCGTTCGTTTTCCGACTTGTTCAGGATCTCCCGGGCCGCCGACGCCACCACCGGATGCACAACAGGGGCTTTGACGGTGCCGAGGTGATTGGAGGTCATCATCCGGCGCAGGGTGTTCTCGAACGTGCGTTCCGGATCGGACAGGAAGGTGGCCACTCGGGCGAGGGTCTTTTCCGGCTCGGCATACAAAACGTGCAGGATGACGCCGACCAGGAGCGAATGGCTGGTTTTCTCCCAGTGTGAGCGGTGCTCCAGGGCGCCTTCCGGATCAACGAGCACATCGGCAATGTTCTGCACATCGCGCACCTCATCGGCCCCTCTGCGCACTTCCAGCAACGGGTTGAACCGGGCGGACCGGACGTCGGTGGGGTTGAACAGCAGGCAGTTCGAGAATTGCGCGCGCCACCCGGCCGTCAGTTCCCAGTTTTCGCCCTTGATGTCATGGACGATGACGGACCCGGTCCAGGATAGAAGTGTCGGGACGACAAGGCCGACGCCCTTCCCGCTCCGGGTCGGCGCGAAGGCCATGACATGTTCGGGGCCGACATGTCGGAGATAGCCCTGTTTCCAGCGACCGAGAAACACACCGGCATCGCGCAACAGACCGAACTTTTCAATTTCCCCATTGGTGGCCCAACGCGCGGAGCCATAGGTCGTGACCCATTTGGCCTGACGCGCGCGCCAGACCGAGCCGACAATGGCCGTGAGGCATCCGGCCAAGCCGCTGCCCGCTGCCAGCGCACCGCACCGCGCAAAGACGCCGGGGGCATAGGCGTCGTAAAAGTACCACCAGATGAACAGCTGCCAGGGACGATAGACCGGGACACCGAACACGACCGCCCAGGCAGGCCCTAGTTGCGACTGATACCCCAATTGCAGGGCCGCCCACTGGGTTGCGCACCAGACGCCCAAAACGGCCGTCAGCAGCACGATCAGTATTTGCCCGATGAGGAGCTTCGTGGGGGTCATTCGCGCGGTCCAAAAATCCGATGGCAGGATCGGCATCCTCGGGCACTGGCGCGAAATGAAGGAGTCACCTAAGAAGGTCAGGTACGGACTGGTTTGGTCAACATCGACTTCGGCATCAAGCCGCAACTGCACCTGACCATCGCATTCGCATTGAACCGCTTAGGGCCGAACACCACCAAGCGAGTTCCAAACCTGGGTGGGGATCATGAATTCGATATTTTGGTCATGGCAAAGCGACCTTGATCCCAGAGTGACGCGGAACCTTATCCGCGAAGCTTTAGCTGGCGCGATCGCCGAACTCGATGCCGAATTGGAGGAACGACATGAGCTCACCTCTGATACGATGGGCGTCGCGGGTAGCCCGGATATTGTTGCAACCATTCTGGCCAAGATAGATGCAGCCAAGGTTTTCGTCGGCGATGTAACACCTATTGCGTTCAGTGCAGGCGGCAAGGCCTTGGCGAACCCCAACGTTCTCATCGAACTTGGCTACGCCAAGCGGGCCATTGGTCTGGAGCGTGTCGTCCTCGTTTGGAACACAGCGTTTCCGGGTGCGACGATCGAAAACCTGCCTTTCGACATGCGCGGACGCCGGGCGCCAATGGCGTTTCACCTTCCGACGGGCGCCACGACAGCTGACCTCAGAACCGCGCGCGAGGGTCTTCGCAATCAGTTGCGAGAGGCATTGCGGCTCAGCATCGCGGTTGCTTCGCCATCGTCGCCTCCACCACTCCCAGAGTGGCAACAATCCACATCTACACCGGCCCTTTGGTTTGATCCTGGCGAACGCCTAACAATAAACGAGTTGGGAATGGCGGGCTCAAAGCCCATGGCTCCTGGACCTTATCGGTATGTGCGAATATTGCCGCGACGGTGGGCGGCGCCGGTTAATTTTGGCAACGATGGCACCAACCCCAGAATTCTTGGCCCGACTAGTGGATACAGCTACGGCACTACAAAAGGTGGCTTCCTGACCTACACGGGAAGCCTGCGCGCTGGTGAAAGTCAGCTTGGAAATATGGTGATGCAGTTTCGGAAGACTGGTGAGTTGTGGGGCGTAGACCCTTTCGCCTTCAATGGTGAGTCTGGAAATCGCTTCTTCGCCGACGCCGCTATCAGCCACTTCTCACGTTTCATAAACGATAACCTGCCTTACCTTGCAGAACATGGCGGTCAGGGACCGTACCGGATCAAGCTTGGTGTCTCCGATTTGTCAGGGATGTTATGGAGTTCTGAAACGCGATGGGGGGGATCACCGATTGCGCTCGAAAATCAGGTAGAAGTCGAGTTTGAAGTCGCTTCCACAGATCGAGATCAGGTATTCGACGCACTTCTTACCGCTTGGGCCGAGGTTGCTGCGGCATTCGGGTTAAGCGCTCCGCCGCGCCAGATTATGGTGAGTCAAATACAGGTGTGATGACGCCTTAAGAAATGCCAACACCACGCCCTCGGGCGATCGACCAGTTGATCCCCTCGTCGCGATAGATGCCCGAGACCGTTTTGCCGAGATGATTTTCGAGCACCGGTCGCCACGGCACGAGCGTGAATTCCTTCCCGTGCTCGACCACCGCGAACTTGCCGCTGGGCAAGTGAAGCGATTGACGAAGCTGTCCCTCCACCCGGTCGCCAACCTTTGCCGGCCGATAGGTCAGTCCGGTCTCCTTCACTAATCGATCACTGGCAGCGGTGAGGTCACGGGTTTCCAGGTGCGAGAGCAGTCCGGATATTGGCCGGATCTCACCATCGAACTCAAACGCAAGTTCTTCCTGCAACAGCCACACTTGCCGTTGACGTAGGGCATCAGTCAGTTCCTTACCGAAGCCGGCTTCAGCCACCGAAACGGACGGCTCCACCAGTTCCCTGTCCAGCCAGGTGGCGCCGTTGTATTCCGGCAATCGCGCCAAGGGTATGGGTGACACAAGATCGACCGATACGGGCGCCTGCTGCAACCGCTTCTCTTCATAGGTCAGTGCGGTCTGCAAATAGCTTTCCGGTATCGTGAAACTGCCCGTGTCCGATCGCTCCACGCCTCCGGTCGTTCGACGAATGGCTTCCAGTCGCCGGACATGGGTTTCAGCGAAGGCCTCAGTCGCGGATTGATCGTGGTTCAGATGCGCCGCAACGTCATAGGATCCGCCATTGGCGCCGGCGACGGCGACAATCGTGCGATCAGCCTGTTTGATTTCCGCCCGGCGGAACTCGACTCGGACCAAAGCATCGTCCGCGAGAGGGCGTGTCCGATCCGCCTGACCGATGTCTATCCAGTGGACCTTACCATCGACGCCATCGATCATCAGGAAGTGCCGGTCGCCTTCACCGTCGAGGAGCCCGCGTTTGATCACCCTCCCAACTAAAGGTCCGGCGTCTGTGCGATCCTGCGCCACGCGATGAATGACGCTCTCCTCAGTGGCGCGGGACATACCTTTCAGGGCCAGCTCGCGATGAAGAGATTTAATGATGTCGCCCCGTTCACCCATATCGCGCAAAGTCGTATCGAAGTGTTCGGCGAGGCGCCAGAGCCCCTGCCCTAAATGCTCTGCCAGTCCAAAAGCCTGGAGCTTGGTCAGGCGTCCCGTCAGCACAGCCCGATTTTTTTGATCCAATTCGTCCGTACCGACGATCCGCTCGACGGACATGGTGCGGACCAGGTGCCGGTCCAGACTGGTCAATCGCGCCTGGTCCACTTCCTGCCAGCGCGCCAGGTCGATTTCGCGCTGGGTACGTGGCCCCAGATCTAGGGTGACCAACGCCTCCAACCGGTCGCGCATGCCGTCCTTTATGTAATCTCGGGCAATGACGAGATCCTTGCCGTTTTCGTCCCGGCCCCGGATGACGATATGGGTGTGGGGATGGCCCGTGTTGTGGTGGTCCACCGCCACCCAGTCGAGGCCGGTCCCCAGGTCCTTTTCGACCTGCGCCATGAACCGCCGGGTGAGTGGCTTCAGATCCGCGTATTTGTCGCCATCCTCTGCCGACACGATCAGTCGGAACTGTAGGGGATCTTCAGCTGCCCGATCCATGAACGCTCGACCATCAGCCTGGTCACCGCTACGGTCATATAACTGCCCGGCCTGCCTGTCGGGCGTTACGCCATCCCGCTGCAGATATCTGAGGTGCGCACGCGCCGCGCGCACGCCCTTGCCGGCGAGCTTCGTGTATCGCGTTTTGACTACGACGCGCCGGGCGCTCGGCCCGCGAAGCCGGCCACCGGCGGTCACGGCTGCAATTCCTGCCCCGCGGCCTCGGCTCCAACCCCGCCCCTTGCTGGCTGACGTTTTCAGTCCCCCCGCCTTTTGGGCGGCCTTCAGGACTTTTGGCAGGTACGACTGACCGCCTTTGGACCGAATTCGGCCGAGACGCGGCGTCACCTCATCCCGATCACCAGCCATGACCATATCCCATAGAAATCAACCCCTTACAGCGATTTAAATCCTGCCGAACGGTCCTAAATCCTGAAAAACGATGTGCAGACAATCACTTACGAGAAACAGGAGTTGAGCCTTTATCTTGCCTTATCTCCCCCTCCCTTTCACACGCCTGGTCAGTTCTGGTCGATCGGCACGAACACGGTCGGTAACGGTGGAATTTCCCGATCGGACCCTCCGCGCCCGTCGAGCTCCACGAACAGCCGATCTGCCGGCGGCGGTGTCTCGCCCAGGTAGCGCAAGACGGTGGTGAGATAGGTGCGTGTTTCGGCGGGCAAAGGCGTGCCGGTGAGACTGAGGGCGTACCGGTCGGGACCACAGTTGTACGCCGCGAACAGCCCCGGAAATCCGAACCGGTCGTAGGTCAGGCGCAGATAAGCGGTGCCCGCGAGAATGTTGTCCGATGGCCAATAGGGATCAGGGCCCAATCCGTAGGTCCGGCGCATATCGTCGTAGGTGGCGGGCATGAGTTGCATCAAGCCCATCGCGCCTTTCACGGAGATAATGGGCCGTCCGGCGCGGGTGGTTTGTCCCGCGCATTCCGCCGCCATGACGGCCTCAATCCACGGTATGGGGACGCCGAAGCGCAGGGACGCGACCGCGACTTCGGGACGCCAACGCAGCACCGACGCGGTGTGTGATTCCCCGGCGGCGTGAGCTTCCTTCGCATCAACTGACGGGGCCAGGACATCCATCACCATGGTCGTGGTCAGCCCGGCAAGCACGTGTCTCCGGTTCATAATGGCACCAGCCGCGCGCGGATGGCTGAGCGCTTCACCGGGCCAAAATAACGCCCATCGAACGAGTTGACCGCCCGGACGTTCAGAAGAAAGACGTCATCGTGGCCGAGGGTCGTACATCCCTGCCACCACGGCAAGGTCCGGCCCTTATGATCGACCGCCAGGCGCATCGCCACGGCCTGTCCATTGATAGAGATTGTCTTGCCGTGGGCGCAGATGCGATCGCCCGCCAGCCCGGCTATGGCTTTGATCATCGGCACGGTCGACGGCAGATACCCGCGCGCGTCGGCTAGGGTCCGCGCCGCGTCGGGCGCGTCCACCAGCACCCAATCGCCAAGACGGATAGAGGTCGGTGCGAGGGCGCGATAATATCCCAGCGGCGCGCTGGGGCTCGGATTGTAGATCAGAACCGGGCGAACGGTGTGGGTGGACAGGGCCAAGAGCCCGGCGCCGACGGCGGCCGTTGTCAGAACCAGGCGCACATCACGGCGGCTCGCTTTTGACCGCGCCGGGCGTTGCCAACGCACCGTCATGACGATTTCCCCGGTGTGCGCGGTGGCAGTTTGGTGATGGTTTCGGCGTCGCACCAAGCCTTCAGATCGTCCACGTGATATCGCACGGTGGCCCCCAGTTTCCGGAAGGCCGGGCCGCCGCCGTTGACCCGCAGCCGCTGCAGCGTTTTGGGGGATAGGCCGAGGTAAAAACAGGCCTGTTTGACGCCCAGATAGGGCGTGCCTTTGCGCGCCAGGGCCGCGCGGGAAATCTCGTCATCCATGGGAAATCTGTCCTGTCAGCGCCGGTGGCGGGAGGCGACCGGTCGTGTGGACAGCTTGGTTGCGGGGTCCCCCTTCCGGGAGATTCGGAAACGAGGGGCTCCAAAATCGAATCCCGTTGTGCGATCGACCCGCGAGCCATGCCGCAGGCATGGCGAGCGCCGGGGCTCTCTTCAGACCCCCGGCGCAACCTCAGAAAACCGCTGGCTTTAGGCTACGCCTGCCATCAGTTTCTTGGCCTTGCTCTCCAGATCGAGACGGCTGTCCTGATGGGCTTTCGTTCGGGCCAAGGCGGTTATGCCCTGCACAAAATCGAAGAGACTTTCCGGCTTTTTGCCTTCTTCATTCAGCACGGTTTGAATGATTTTGGCTGTCTCCGGCTTGGTAAACCCGCGCTTTTTCAGGAAGGTTTCGCGGTCGTCGTCATCCTTGGCCACGATCGTTTCACGGGCCGCCTTAATACCGGCGATGAACCCGGCGGGAGACGAGTCCGCGAACTTCGTCAACGCTGGCGCGGCTTCATAAGCGAAGCGCTGGGCCGCGAACTTGCTGTGACGGATGGTGATTTCTTCAAAGTTCTCGACGCCCCACAGGTTGCGATTTTGGCAGACGGCGCGCAGATAAAAGCTGGCGATGCCGAGGGTTTTGGAGCCCACTTCCGAGTTCCATGCGTAAAATCCCCGGAAGTACAAGTCGGGCTCCCCATTGGGCAAACGGCCCGCCTCGATAGGGTGCGTATCGTCCACAAGAAACAGAAACACGTCCCGATCGCTAGCATAGAGCGTGGTGGTTTCCTTGGTGACATCGACATAGGGATTGTGCCGCATGGTGCCCCAGTCGAGCACGCCGGGCACCTTCCAGCGGGTGTCCCCGAGACCGTTTCCGGCAATCTTGCGCACGGCGGACACCAGTTCATGGTCCCAAATCCGGCCATAGTCCGGCCCGGTGACGGCGCGCATTTCGACGCGCCCGTCGTCGGTCTCCAAGCTCTTGATCAGTTCGCTGCGATGGTTCAGCAGACCATGCTGCAAGTTGATCCCGGCCAGCGGCGCGGGAAGTGTACGCAGATACTGAGCGGGTGCGCCGACCAGCCCGCTTAACTGGCCAAAACTCCAATGGGTGGGACTGACCGGCGTGTCCCGTCCGGGCAGGATCAGGGCCAGACTTTCCATGTCGTCGCGGCTGGCTTCCACGCGAACCGCGCTGCTTGCAACCGTGCGGACGTGTGCGCCATCCGCCCGTTTACGGGTGGCGGCATAGAGGTCATCGAGGTTCAGGAAGCGTTCGTCGTCGGGGCGGGAAAACCATTGCGAGGACACGCGGCCATTATGGCCGCCACGCGTCACATCGACGGCAAACGCGCCGGACACAGGGGCATCTTTGGGCAGACTGATAGGGACATTCATTTCGATCTCTCCTAATGGGCTTGGGTTACAGCGGCCTTGCTTGGTCCGCTGAAACCCTGCCCCTCGGCGAGAGCGGGTGTGCAAACGGAGTAGGTGCCTTCGCGGGGAACCGGCTGCAGGGTGCGCAGCGCCCGAAGCTGGGCGGAAGGCACCTCGAAGTGCGCCGAGGGCGGAGCCCTAAGTCCCTTTCTTTTCTGCGGCGACACACTACGGCCCCATTTCTCGCCTAGCAGGAGAATTCGCCACCACCTTCAATTCCCCCCAGAATTGGGTGGCGTGCGGGTGTCCCTGCCCCCCTCGGACACCCGCCCCTTCCCCGAAATTCAACCAAGAAAAAGCCCCACATCGGATGATGCGGGGCCTGCTCTGTTAGTCTATCAGTTGCTGCGCGGACGCGACCACAGGAGATTGTAGGTGTCCGGGTCGTCGCCGGGAAACAGGCTGGCGAAGATCGGGTTGGTCAGGGAGGGATCGTCAAGCTTGAGCGAAATATATTCGCGCTGATTGTCGCTCGTCTTCTTCCACCCGGCCCCGATTTCGGCATCGTCCGAATAGACCCGGTAGGCGGGCGCCTGATCCGATCCGCCTTCGATCGGGACCAGTTTCGCCTTGAACTTGAAAGCGAGGGTCTTGACCGTGCCGGTAAAGGTGTCGCCCGATTTGGTGAATGTACCGATGATTGACATGGTGTCGTCCTTTCTGTGCTCGGGCCGCGACCATCGCGACCTCGATGGCGGTCGTTCGAACGGGACCGGGCCGACCGCACCCGCAGGGCCGGAACGCAGTGGAGGACAGCCGACAGGCTGTTGCGGTCCAAGGACCGGTTTCGTTTAGACCCCAACGTGGAGAGGTCGCCTTGTCGCGTTCCCCACAGACCGGGCGACGTCCTGTCACTCATCGGGGCGTTTGCCAGGTCGGGCGACACCTTTACCGGCACGGTCCCTCGATTTCACGGTCAAGGGGGAACGGGCTGTCGCCGAACGCCCTCTCTTGCTCCCGCCCGCCGGGTCTATCCGGACGATGCCAACGTCGGGGTTCGCCTCACCGCTGCGGCAATCCTGTGAATGGGTTTCGGTCGCGCGCGACGATCCGTCCCCGACAAACCCGATCTTTACCCCTGCCCGCGATCCGGATGCCTCGTATCTCCTGTGGTCCTGTCCGCGTGGACCCTGATGGACCAACAGTCAGGCCCTGCCTCAGCCGATGCGGGGCTTTGGCCCATACCCACCGCCCGTGGCGGTGACACATAAAAAAAGGGACCGCCGTAGCGGTCCCTCCCCATCTATGCCGCCGCCTGTGGCAAGGCGTCCGGATCAATCTCTATTTCAGATGCCGGACTATCGGGCTCCGTCATGTCCGGGGTGGCCGGTTTGGTGCGCAGCGCCACCGGCAACCATTTGCTGGTGGCCAACAGGTCCGCCGCCATGGCCGCCATCTCCGGCTTTTTCAGGCTGGCGATGCGACTGGCCGCCTCATCACCCACCGCCTCCCTAACCGTCTCCTCGATCTGGGCCTTGGTGATCCGGCCCAGATAGGTGCCGACCGTGGGCCGCCAATGCTCCGTCATATCGAGGGTGAGACAGGTGGCCAGACGGTCTGCGGGCAAACGGTTCGCACCGGATTGCTGGTGGGTGTGCTGGACGGCATCGACGGTCTGCGCCACGCAGTGGGCCAGCAGCGCCCCAAGTGTTTCCGGCTCCATCGCCCAGATGTACTCCCAGAGATCGGCGGGCTCATCCGGCATCTGCGAATGCCATGCGTCGTGGCGGGCCTGCACCGCATCGATCACCGCCGTGTCGCCGCCGTCATCGATGAAGTGGGTAAAGCCGGGCGACGTGGCGGAAATCGTCAGGCACCCGCCATAGGACCGGCGGTAAAAGACCGTCAGCACAAGGGTGTGCGCCAGAAGACGGGTGGTCAGTTCGGGTTGCTCGCCCAAAGCCAGACGCAGGGCATAGGTCTTGTGGGCAGTCAGTTCCCGGACCAAACTGTCCGGTAGCGGACGGGACGGCTCCGGGTCTTCCGCCCCCTCGCCGTCCTGATCATCGCGGAAGTCGCCGCCGTCACCGCCCTCAGCGGCGGATTCGTCGTCGTCGCCCGTTTCCGGCTCGGGGTCGGGCGTCAGGTCTTCGAGACGAATAAAGCCGCGCTCGAACTTGGGCTGGCCGTGATAGTCCAGGCTGACGATCACGCCGCCGCGCGCGATGTCGTCGGGATCGTAGGCTGAGGTCAGGGCTTCAATCCGGGCGATTTCGGCTTCGAGTTCGGTCATGCGTGTATCAACGTCATCGGGGATTTCGTCCGCCTCCGCGTAGTCCTCAGACAGGGCCAGCAGCGCGTCCTGTGCAGTTTGCAGAACCTCGGCGTCTTCCGCCGACAAAGCTACCTGCTTGGTGTAGACGCGACGATGGCCGTGGCCATGCGGGAAATCGATATAGGCATCCGCCCATTTCCAGCCTTCGGCATTCTGAACGCCGAGCACAATGGCAGTCAGCCGGTCCAGCGTCATCTGGTTCAGCTTCTCCGGATCATCGAAATAGCCTTCCCCGGCATCGGTGAACAGGTCGCGGTCGATGTGACCGCCCGCCGCTTCGTACGCTTCGATCCCGACGAACTTGGCCCGGCGATCATTGGACCCCACCCGACCTTCGGACACAGCGCGGCGGATTTGATACGGGTCCCGCTGGTAGGCTGGGAGCCGATCGAAGACGGCTTCCTGCCGCTGGTGATCCTCGGTGACGCAGAAGGCCATCAACTGGCCCAAGGTCAGGCTATCGTCACGATAGGCCTGCATCAACCGGGGAGACGCCGCGCCAAGACGGAGGCGCTGCTGCACGGTCTTGGCGCTGACGCCGAAACGGGCGGCAATGTCCTCGACGCCCATCCCCCGCTCGACATTGAGCGCGCGAAACGCGTCGAACTGGTCGGCCGGGTGCATGTCTTCGCGGGTGACGTTTTCATCAAGGCTGATTTCCTGCGGGTCGTTGACGGTGTCGATGACACAGGGGATCGGCTCGGCATCGGTGATTTCGCCACGCGCGACGCGGAGCAACTGGGCCAGCCGACGCCCCTCCCCGATGGTGACGAAGAACTTGCCGGTCGGCGTGTTTGCGCCATCGACTTCCGGCTCGACCACGAGGTTTTGCAGGATGCCCTTGGCGGCGATACTGGCCGCCTTGGCTTCGATGGCGGCGGGGCTATGCGGGGTTTTCCGGGCGTTCCGGGGGGATTTGAGCAACTGGCTCAGGGGGATCAGGGTGTGCTGACCGGCGATCAGGGCGGCGGTAGAAACATGTTTGGTCATGGTCTTAGCTCCTTAGTGGGCTTGGGTTACAGCGCACAAAACGCGCTGCAACCCTGGCCCTCGCCGAGAGCGGGGGGTAGCAAGGGCAAGGGCGGCGCAGCGGAGGGGGATCGCCCGGCCTGCACGCGCCCTCGCCCTCTCAATAATCGTCGTCCTGTACCGCGGAAGGCTGGGGACACCGCCGCGCCGGTCCGCAGGATGCACCCTTGCGTGCGCGAGGGGGCCGCGCCCCCTTAGCGGATGACGTCGCGCCGGGATTCGAGGGCCTGCGGCCAGCGACCGGGCAGTCCCAACAATCGCTTGACGGAAATCGAATTGCTTGGTGAAATCGCTTCCAGTGCTCTTTACGCGAAGGAACGGACGGCCATGGGCCAGCGAACGCCTCCGAAAGACAGGGATACGCCATCAGCCACCGCTTTTGACGTTGGTGCCGCGACGGACGCCTTATTCGCCGAGATCCTGCAAAAAGCCAATAATCCGCTTTTGACCACCAGTCTGGCGCTTCTGCGGGAGGAGACCCTGGCGACGCGCCCCTATGAAGCGGATCTGTTGCCCGACCGTGAAGCCGAATATCAACGACTGCTCGCCTGCTGGCGCCAGCGCGACAAGCGCGGTCTGCAACGCGAACTGACCGCTTATCTGCAACGGCGTTACGACATCGCGGCCCAGGTCGCCGCGCGTATGGATCGGCTCAACTGATCCGGTCCCGGACGGTCTTGCAATGACTGATATTGATCGCATCACTTGCATTTCCCAAATCATGGCTCTAGTATAGCGCGATTAAATCCTCTCCAAAAAAAGAACGGCTGGGCTGAATCAGGGGCATTACACCCTGCGGTCTGTCGTCTGTAAGGGACCACATGGGGAAGCCGTCTCGCATCGAACGCATCTACAGCGACCTAAAGGAGGTCCTGTTTTCCGGTCCGGTCCGTCCGAGCCAGCGCATCGATGTGGATGCCCTGGCTGAGCACTATCATGTCAGCACGATGCCGATCCGCCTGTTGTTGAATCGCATGGTCGGCGCGGGCGTGCTCGACGTCGTCCCCCACGAGGGCTATGTGATACCGGGTGCCACGGAGCGTCGCATCCGGGATGTGCATCGCTGGAATCAGAAAATCCTGATGCTGGCGCTGGAAACGGCGATGGACGATGACGTGCCGGCCGAGTTTCCGGAGTTGAGCCTCGACGCAGAAGACGTGGTTGCTGAAACCGAAGCGCTATTCCTGGCGATCGCCGATTTCAGCGACACTGGTGAGACTCGCCGGGCGATCTCCAATGTGAACGACCGCCTCCGGCCTATCCGGCGTCTGGACACCGGCGACCTGATCGACGTCGCCTCGGAAATCAAAGCCTTTCGAGAGGCCTGGCAGTCGCGCGACCTCCACACCTTGCACCGTCTCGTCTGGCAGTATCATGACCGACGGTTGGCCTTGGTCCCGCATTTTGTGGCCCTCGCCTATAGCCAATAGTATCGGCTCGGCCGTGAGCGGTCCTTATGCTTGTGCACCGAGACTGCGCAAATAAGCGCAGACCATATCCGACAGCGCGTCAGCCTGTGCGCTGATTTCCGCTTCAGCGCGGGGGACCTCGGAAAACTCTCTGCCGATTGCACTCATAGTCGTGTTGATCATACCGGCGACGCGATCGCGGTCGGCAGCGGTCAGGTCTGGCAGGATTTCAGCTATGAACCGTTCGAACAGCGGCTCCCCCGCCCCGCGAACCGCCTGGGCTTCCGGCGCATCCCTGTAGAGAGGCGCGGCGTCAGCGAGCGCGCCGCGTACCGCGGCTTCATCGCATTCCGACTGGATGAAAGCGCGCACTAGCGCCCGAAGACGTTCAAAAGGCGCCAATGCGTTGTCCCCCAACATGTCGCTCAATAAACCCGTGGTTTGTTGCCACTCCTCGCTCTGCAGGCGGAACAGGATCGCGGCCTTGTTTGGGAAATATTGATATAGCGATCCCACGCTCACCCCGGCCCGTTCGGCAACGCGCGCGGTGGTAAAGCGGGCCGCGCCTTCCTGCGCCAAAACCTGAACAGCCGCCTGCAGGATGGCCGAAACCAGCTCGTTCGACCGGGCTTGTTTGGGCTGTTTTCGTGAGGAAATTCTGCGACTTGCCGGTTCTGTCATTGGCGGGCTCCGCAATGCGATTAGCGAATGCGACGAATTATTCGTATTTTCACTCCAACGCAAGTCCCTACTCGATGGAGCTATTTATGAGTACTTTAAACCAATCCCCCCTCGCCCCCCTCCTCGACACACTGTTCGCGGAGGCAGAAGCCGCCACCAGCCCTGCCCTGGCGCAGCTGCCACGCACGGAACGAGAGCGGCTGATGCAGAGCAAAACGGAATATCGCGATTTTTATGGCCTTTTGAAAGACCTGTGGTTGCCCGTATCGCGGCAGACGGGCGATCTGCTGTATATCCTGACGCGCGGCACCGCCGCCCGCCACATTGTGGAGTTCGGCACCTCGTTCGGCATTTCCACCCTGTATCTGGCCGCCGGACTACGTGACAATGGCGGCGGTCGGGTGATCAGCAGTGAGTTCGAGCCGCAGAAAGTCGCCCGTGCGCGTCGCAACATGATGGATGGCGGCGTTTCGGATCTTGTCGAAATCCGGGAAGGCGACGCCCTGGAAACCCTAAAGGACAACCTGCCGGACAGCATCGACTTGCTCGTACTTGACGGCGCCAAGTCGCTGTACACCGAGATCCTGGCTTTGGTTGAACCGCGTCTCCGTCCGGGCGCCCTCATCCTGGCGGACGATGCGGACTTTTGTCCGGAATACCTCGCCCGCGTGCGTGCCCCGAAAGGCGGCTACATGTCGGTGTCCCTGTCGCAGGATATCGAGCTGTCCATGCGCGTCGCCTGACACCCTTCTCTCTCACTTCTCATGCAGCCGCAACTGGCTGTCTAATCTGGAGACTTTCCATGCATATCTTTGTAACAGGCGCGACCGGCTGGGTCGGCTCCGCCATCGTCGCCGAATTGGTCGGCGCCGGTCATTCTGTCAGCGGCTTGGTCCGCACGACCGACAAGGCGCCGTCACTGAGTGCTGCCGGCGCCCAGGTCATCCTGGGATCGGTCGATAACCACGGGACTTTGCGGGAATCGGTCCGCGCCGCGGATGCCGTCATTCATACCGCCTTCAACCACGACTTTTCCAAATTTCACGACGGCATCGCCCAGGACTAGCGTACGATTGAGATCATAGGCGAAGCCCTCGCGGGCACGGACAAGCCGCTGCTGGTGACGTCCGGCCTGGCCGGTTTGCCCCGAGGCGCGGTGGAAACCGATCTGCCAAATTCCGCCGTCCCGCGGCAGTCGGAGCCGTCGGCCCGCCGCTTGGCCGAGGCCGGCATCCGCGCCGCGACTGTGCGACTTGCGCCCTCGGTTCACGGCATCGGCGACTGGGGCTTTGTGCCGATGCTCATCCGCATGGCACGGGAAACGGGTGTGTCTGCCTACCCGGCCGATCATGACAATGCCTGGTCCGGGGTACATCGGCTGGACGCCGCCCGCCTCTATCGCCTGGCGTTGGAGACCGGGGTCACGGAACCGGTTTATCATGCCGTGGCCGATGAGGCGGTCCCGTTCAAAGACATCGCGTATCTAATTGGCAAGCATCTTGACCTGCCGGTCGAACCCAGAGACCGCGCGCACTTCGGCTGGTTCGCCAATTTTGCCTTCGCAAGTATGGCGGCCTCCAGCGTCTTCACGCGCTTCGCTCTGGGATGGACACCGAAGGAACCCGGTCTTCTGTCAGATCTCGATCGGCCTGAATACTACCGACAGTAACCTGAGCCAGGTCGGCAACAAGGACAGAATTGATAATCGCTTGATCAGTAAATGATCAGTTTGGGATCATTTTCGCGCAGGCTTACCGTCGGAAGGCCATGACTTTTCATGGCTTTTTCCCTGATAGGCAAAGGAGCCTGCTATGACCAAGAACCAGCATAAGGCCGAAGACCTGATCGATCTCGGCAATTCCACTGTCGAAACCCGTGGCTCGGTGCCGGGCAAGACGCCCGACAACATCCAGCCGCTGCAATACCCGGCGTTCGGTCTGTCGGCCGACTAAACCCGCTTGCGGCATGCGCATCGCCGTGGGCATGCCGCTCGCCTTTCCCTTAAACCTGACGCCATAAACGTCAAAGCCTGGAGCATTCCCATGCATAAGGTTATTCAAGATAGCGCGGCTTTCGTCGACCTCGGTTCCGCCACGGACGCCACCAAGGGGTCCACGCCTGGAACCCGTCCGGACGGTACGCAGCCGCTGCAATACTTCATGGACGGCCTCGCCGCCGACTGATCGGTAATGGCCCGAGCCTTGCGCCGGGCCATTTTTCCCATTCCCAACCGAAGGGTTCGCACATGGCGTTAAGCCTGCGTCCGCAACTTCATTACTGCGTCGCAAATGGTCGCGTGGTCTTGCTCGACTTGGCCAAGGACCGATATTTTGCACTGCCCGACCCGCTAGATGAGGCCTTTCAGACCCTCACCGCGCGCGGTGGTTCTTTCGGAGACCACACTACTGGTATTCGCAACCTCGTTGAGCAAGGCATTCTGACACAGAAATCCGACGTGACGGGGCCGCCGCACGCTCCGTCTCTTCCTCGCCCAGCGCACAGTTTTGTTGACAGCCCACCCGCCGGATGGGTGAACCCCATTACTTTTCTCCAAGCGCTATTGGCGCAAAGACGTGCCAATGCGGACCATTCCGGCCTGACGCTTCCACACTATGTGCGCCGCGTTAGCGACATGTTGGCGAAATCAGACGACGCACGGATTGAAGCGCCGTCAGCCCAAACCTTAGGGGCGCTGCGGGCATACCTTGCCACGCGCTGGCTGATCACTACACGAGACCAATGCTTATTGCAGTCGGCCACGCTATTCCAATTTCTGGCGCGTCGAGGGTGGCACCCGCGTTTTGTCGTTGCTGTGCGCATGGCGCCTTTCGCCGCACACGCCTGGGTCCAGTCCGGCGAAACGGTCTTGAACGATCGCCTCGATCATGTGCTCCCCTACACGCCGATATTGGTGCTGTGATGACCCGTCGCTATCTGGTTGTCCTCAACAAGACCGCTAACGATGTTCCCTTTACCGCGCCATCTGGCTTCATTCAGGTCCATCGACTCCGCAATGTCGTAGTTTGGGCTGACAATGCCACCAATGTCCTCGGGTTTGAAAGCGAAAACGCCATTGTCATCGGCCACCTGTTCCCGAAGGCGCATAATGCCGCTCCACTGCGGGAGCTGCCATGCGACGCCAGTCAGCAAATCACCCGCACGCAAGGGCAGGTTCTGATTGATCAGTATTGGGGCGGCTACTGCTATTTCCAAATTGATAGCCCCGCGATGGGGCTTTTCGTCGTACGCGACCCGTCAGGCATGATGCCCTGCTATTGGCACGAGGGCGCCACGCATTGGGTGCTGGCGTCGGACGCCGAAACCCTCGCCAAGGCGCTAGGGCGCCGGCCGGAAATCGACTGGAGCATGCTGCGCCGGCATCTGCACGCCTACGATTTGCGATCCGCCCGAACGTGCCTAGAAAATGTAACCGAGGTGTTGCCCGGCCAACGACTGCATCTGACACCCACATCATCTACCGTTGAAACCTGTTGGTCGCCATGGGCATTCACACGCCCTACGCGGCCTGCGTCTCCGCAAGACCTGCGAGAGACGGTCGATGCATGCGTTCAGACGTGGGCGAATGCTTTCAGTAGAATCCTCTTAACGGTTTCGGGTGGGTTGGATTCGTCGATCTGCACCGCTGCGCTCCGCGACGCTCCCAACTTGTACGCCTGCCTCACCATGACCACTGACGAAGCTGAGGGAGATGAGACGCCCTATGCGCGCCTGTTAGCTGGGACTTTCAATCGACGGCTGATTGAGGCGCGTCACGAGTTGAGCGACATCGACTTCACCCGTACGAGTTCCGGCCATCTCCCTCGCCCTGTCAATTATGCCTTAGGCCAAAGTGAGCTTCGTCACCGTCGCGTCCTGGCAGAAGCGGAAGGTCTCGATGCCATCTTCACCGGTGTGGGCGGAGATAATGTTTTTTGTCATGTACGATCTGCGACGCCTGTGGTCGATCGGCTGATAGCCCAAGGCATTATGGGCGCCTTTGCCGCGACCTTGGATATTTGCCGAATGACGGATGCCAGCTTATCCGAGGTCATTCAGGCGGCGCGAGAACGCAGAAAGCGTTCAGCGGCCTATACTTGGCATGTCGACGATAGTTTCCTGACGGGCCAGATATCCTTAACGCTTTACCATCCATGGCTGGAATATCCCAGCGCGGCGCTGCCGGGCAAGGCCGTCCATATTGCGATGCTGGAGCGGCTACAGGCAACGACCGACGGCTATGATCCAGCGACATGGCCCCAGCAGGTTAACCCTCTGGCCTCGCAACCCATTATGGAACTGTGCCTGGGCATCCCAAGTTGGCGCTGGTGTGCCGGAGGGAGAGACCGCTCGGTTGCTCGCGCGGCGTACTCGGATATCCTGCCGGCCGCGCTCATCAATCGACGGTCAAAGGGTGGCGCTAACAGTTTCGCGCACCAGATCGTCTCCCGGCGCCGCGAAGATCTAAGAATGTTCCTTTGTGCGGGCTTGTTAGCCGAGCATCAGGTAATTGACGCGCGTAGTCTGGATGTCGCCCTGGCACCATCGCGCGACATCCCATTTTCAGAGCATTTACGTTTGCTGTTTTTAGCCGAAGCTGAGAGTTGGGCGCGCCATTGGATGTGTATCACCTGAATGGCCAGGTTTATGTAAACGTCGCTACGTGGTGTTCTCTGGTGTCGCTGGAGCAGGCAGTTCTGCTTTCGGTTTTGAAGCGGCCCGTTTCGGTACCACCGCATTACTCTCCGCAACAGCTGCGCTCAGCTTCTCCTTTCGGGCCGGCTCTATAAACGCGCGGTGTATAAACGACTCTAGGACATCCATCATCGTCGAGATCTGGCTGCGGTCAGCAACCCAGCCCCTGTGCGCCGACGCGTTGCCTGCCTCTACCAGAAATTCCAAATGATCCATGTCGACCTGACCGATATGGCCATCCTTCACGAGTTGATTCAATTTGTCCTTAAATGTCTGGTTTTCCGCGATGCCCAGGAGTTCAGAAGCGATATCAAAGCACGTCCTGACGCCTATGCCCGCAAGCATGAACAGATCATTGTCGAGCGCAGTGTACAGTTCCCGCAAGGCTTTGGCGAGACGCGCTGAATCCACTTTTGGAACGGCGACTTCCGTCCATAAGTCATCTATGGAATACCCCAGCCCATTAAGCCATTCTGGGGGTTTTCGTTTGGCCAAGGCTGGCCAATAGGCATTGGTTTCGTAGTGTTCTTCTACGGGCTCTCCGTCCTCATTGTGGCCATATGCCCGCTGATCTTCATCGCCATAAGCCGTTTGCACGAAGACGTGCTCGCATCCACGACAGGCCAGGATATACCATTTCTTGTACCAGGAAATGTAGTCATTCAGACCACGGCGATCGTTGTGAAAGCCGAGGACATCGCAATTTCGCATGCCTCCACACTCTGAACATTCGGCCTTGATCGATTGGCCTAGCTCAGATGCATTCGTGTCAGTCATAGTATCCCCCTCGCCGGTTGTGCGTTCATTTTGCGCAATCGCCCTCGGATAGCAACTGTTTGGCAAAAATGAACGGCTCCGCCGGATACGCGTACGGAGCCGTTCCAGGTGCCTGGGCTTAGGGGTTCCCGGAGAGTGCTGGCACCTGTTTTCAGTTTAGCGTTTCAGCCTATGCCAACGCTCGTATTGGCGGGCTTTTGCTGGGTCGGGGTCTTCCCGCCCCTGTAACCAGAAGCCGAACCAGTCCACGGATCGTTGGTAGACAGCCAGGCGATGCTGAGGCTGCCATTTTACGTGGTACTCGTTCGGGAACACATAAACTTCGACTGGTTTACTCTGCTCGACCAGGGCTGTCCGCGCGGCCAACGCGTCGAGGTATTCCCGGTCGGACAACTGCATGAGCATTGGCGTGTCAATCTTGGCGGCGTTTTGCTCCAGAGAGATCGGTGCCCAGAAATGGCTGTCTCCTTGTGACAATGCCGGATAACCCATCTTCGCGAACCAAGTCCGCGTCGCGTCGCCGACCAACACAGACATAGTGTCGGGTTCGCTGCAGCAGCTGCTCATGGCGACGGCGGCATAACGAGGATGATTTATAAGCGCAAATTGAGTGGTGGTCGCTCCGTCGCTCAAGCCGGTAAGGCCGACCTTGCTCGCATCGATCGTTCCCGTCGCGATTGCCGCATCGATCCCGCTGTCGAGTGCACTTTGAATGCTCCGGCGGTCGGCCCAGTCGGTCATATCGTACGCATTCAACTCATCGAAGGTCGCGACACCGTGAACGACACCCAGGCTTGCCGGTCTTTGGAAACTCAGAACCGCCATTCCATTGGCTGCGAGAAGCTGGATCGGATACTCTTCACCAGTGCCGCCGCGTAAAAAGCCGCGCGACTCGTACTGAACCACGACCAAAGGGTGGATTTGTCCAGGAACATGATCAGGCGGTAAAACCAAATCACCCCAAGTCTGGATGCCGAAAGCATTTTTCCAATGCAAGCGTGTGACCTGCCCCAGTTCCAGGCTCGGCACTTCCGGATTTGGATCGTAGAGCGTCGCTACCTTGCCCGATGCCAAGTCTATGCCGACAATCGCCCGTGGACGGATACTGGTTTCGTGGCCGCAGACCAGTCCTTCGTTGGCCAAACTGCAGCCTATGAGGACGTCGGTGGTGGACAACAAGATCTCCGGGCGAGCCTGGCCAAATCGCCACCGCAGGAGGTCGGTGCGTTCGGTCTGCCAACCGGCTCGAAGTACGTAGACCTCGCGACCATCCCTGGACCACCAAAGACTTGAAACTGGCCCGCACACCTCTGCCAAACAGTTCGCAACTCTACCATCGTGCCAGCGAACGTGTAACGTCTTCGCCGAGAACAGGTTTTTTGGATCGTCGGCGACAGTCCAGGCTGCCTGGTCATTTGGCCCGGGGTAGAAGGCGCTAGCTTCGGCCGGCTTACCCGTCACGGGCGGCGCGCTTAACATTGTTTTCTCCTGAGCGGTGGCAGGCCTTGATGCCCCGGTGACCACGTCGATCACCGTAACGTCTATGTCGATGGGTTCACGAGGCACCGGTACGCTTCCGCTGACCGGCGCAAAGCGTTCGTCATACAGGTATCCCTGCAGCCCTTCCTTCTCGATGTCGGCTTTGGCGACGGCGAGCGCCGGGCGGGCACTGACGATCAGGCCCGTGCCATCCGAGGTCCAGGCCAAATCGTCGACGTCGTAGGCCAGGCGGGAAACCGCGTTCCCGCCGGTGCCGTCGGCCTGAGCTCGCCACACCTGTGTAATACCCCCATCCCGTCGCAGATAGGCGATCCACTGTCCGTCAGGCGACCAGTGCGGCGTGATCGTCGGCATAGGACCGGGAGAGGTGAACGCCGCGAAGCCGAGTTGACTATAGGTGGCGTGGAAAAACTCGCCGCCCCTGTCGATGCGAACCGGGGCTGATTTTCCATCAAGCCGCAATGTGTACATTTCCAGACAGTAGCTGTTGGTGGCGATATTGGCCTGGCGCTGTTGGAAAGCGATCGATTGTCCATTCGGTGAAACCGACAGGATTTGCGCGTGGATGTCTGTATTGGCGACCGGGCCGATGTCCCTCAGTTCAATCAAGTCTTTGGCCGTGACGGTGCGAGATCGCACCGGCAATGCCGACGCCTCCCGTTGACGACAGTCGTTTGCCGCCGGGTCGGCGTGCGAAACCGTGACAGTCAGCGCGCCAAACCCGAAAAGACTTATGAGAAGGCAAGCTCGGCTTACCATGACCGGCCAACCGTCAGGCTGACGAAACGGCCCATGATCGATGCGTTGGTACTGTCGAAGTTCAGCCCGGGGTAAGATGCCGGACTTACTGTCCGGGGTGGATCCTTGTCAAACAGGTTGGAGGCGATCACCGCGACCTTCCATCCGGGCCTACCCGACCCGGCGCCAAAATCATAAGCCAGGTTTACATCAAACGTGGTCCAGCTAGCGATTTCGGCAGTTGGCATAACCCCCGTGTCGTCTTCCGATGCGATGAAGTTGACAATCCCGGTCGCCGACAGACCACGATCGAGATAGCTCAGTCCGCCCCGCGCCTTGAATTTAGGCGCGTTGAAAATCGTACCGGACAACTTCGTCTCTGGGCTAGTCGAGATCGTTTTTTGCCGCAAATCAAGCCAGGACCCGTTGGCGAACAAATTCAACGTCCGACTGCCTGCCAGAGTAACCGTCTGCCGGTAGCTCAAGTCGAAGCCTTTCACCGTCTGGGCGGATGCGTTGGCGTAACGGTTGTGCAGGATGGCCACTATGGTCGCTGGGTCGTACGGCGCCCCTGTCGAATTATAGACGGCGTCGACATCGGCCATCAGGGCCGCCTGAGTGGACGAGCTGGGATTCCAATCTACGAACGGTGCATATAGCGGGTCACTCAATCCCAATACATAGTTAGAGATCGGCTGCAAAACGCGATCTGTGTAGTCGATATCAAACCAAGTGGCAGATATCTTTAAAGAACGGATTTTCGCAGGACTGTAGTCAAAGCCGAACGTTTTCGATGTCGCCCGTTCTGGCTTGAGGTCGGGATTGCCACCCCATTCGAGGAACCCGTTGCCCGCACCGCTGTAACCCAGCCATACGCCCGGATAGATATACAGCGTGTGGGGGTCATACATCTGAACGAAGGACGGCGCCTTAAAGGAGGTGCCCCACGTCGCGCGGAGTGTCAGATCATCCACCGGGACGTAACGCAGTCCGACACGGGGATTGGTCGTTGTGCCGAAGTCGCTATAGGTCTCGGTTCGCGCCGACAGGCTGAGTTCTACTTCTTTTAGACCCACGCGGTCGGTCGATGGCGTAACCAAGGGCGCCAGGGCTTCGACATAGGCATAGGTGACATGTCGCGAGACGTCCTGCTCGTCACCGGATGCGAAGTGTTCCTGGCGGTAGCCGCCGCCCACGGCCATCTTCAAATCGCCGGTGGGCAACGCTAAGGCTGTACCGTCTGCCGTCACTTCGGCATATTGGGTGTCGTTTTCATATTGCGCGACGCCTGTAATGCCATAGGCCGGGTACGCAAACCGTTGACTGTTTCGACTGCCGGCGGTGGCGGCGGTTGCCCGGACCTTCCAGTCCGCCCCGAGCCGGGTTTCGAATGTCAGGGCCGAGCTGTAGTTGGGCGTGTAGACGGAGATATCGCTCTTGGCGCTGGTGGTGCTGTAATGGTAACTGCCTTCTGCCGTGCGGTCGCTGACCATACCATCGAACAGAAGCGTGCTGCGGTCATTGATGTCCCAGCCGCCAGCGACAAAGAGGGAGTGGCGCTTGTTGGATTGAAGCAAGTTGCCGTCGGCGGGTACAGCCGATGCAAACGCGCGGTCGGCCGCCAGGACGGGATCGGTCTCGTCGATTTCCGCATTCACGAGCAAATAGCTGGATTTGCCGGACCATCCTTGCAACAGGCTCAGGAAACGCTGCGCCCCTCCCCCTTGCGCGCTGTCTCCCAACCGCGCAACCGCCTCGCCGCCGCTATAGTTTTTTCGGAGGATAAAGTTGACTACACCGGCCACCGCGTCGGAGCCGTAGATCGCCGACGCACCATCCGGAACCACTTCGATGCGCTGAACTGCCGCCAACGGAATGCCGGAAATGTCGCTGCCTTGGTAAAAGGAGTCGGCTGCGAGCCGATGCCCGTTCAACAAGACCAAAGTGGCGTCGCTGCCAAGACCGCGCAGGTTGACAGTCGAGGCATTGGAGATGTTCTGATTGGCGAGATTGGTGGCGCCGGCGGCAATGACGCCTGGATTCTGACCTCCCGCGAAGTTTTCCGGCAGGCTGCGCATTACGTCACCGATCTGGGCGTAGCCGGAGACTTCAATGTCCTTGCGGGAGATCGTATGAACCGGCGACGTAGGATTTCCACCGCGGACGTGCGACCCCGTAACGATCACTTCGGTCGGCCGCTCAGCAGCCGCTTCCGGCTTGGACACGACCCGCAGCGTAATGGTGTCTTCCGTGGTTCCTGCAACCTCCAGGCCCGAATTCACCAAGATCAAGGTTAGCGCCTCTTCGATCGTGTAGGTGCCCTTAAGCGCGGCGGTGGTGGTGTGGGAAGCGGCGTCGTATGGAAACAGAATATGGAGTTGCGCTTGGCGGGCCAGGTCGTTGAGCGCGGAAGCAGTGCTCTCTGCCGGAATATCCAAAGAGACCTCGCGGCTGTCGGCGAAGGCGCAATTACCGGAGAGCAGAGTTGCGCCCACTATGAGCGCAATGATGGAGGTCCGGATGCCGGGCCTCGGACGTGTGTTGTGCATTTTAAATTCCCCTCAGTTACATGTCACTTTTGTGACCCTGAGGAGAAAGACTGAGCGACAGCGGAATACCCCACATACCGCCACAAATAAAGTTTCACACGAGACTATCGCGTCAGATTGATCACCTGTCCGTCGTCAGTTGCGCGGATACCGAAGCTCTCGTTTAACCCCCGCAAGAAACCCGAAGCGTTATGGACGTTGAAGCGTCCGCCGAGACGCACCCCTGCGATGGATGGATCTTTGATGACAATCTTGCGCGACAGGTAGCGGTTGAACTCGTCCACCACCATTGACAGCGGCTGGCCGGTAAACACCATTTCGTCAGATTGCCAGGCGGTCACTGTCTGCATCGTCTCGTCCGACAGCGCGCGCACCGTTCCGCCGTCTTTGCCAGCAAGTACCGATTGGCCGGCTGCCAGGGCCAATTTGCCCGTCCCGCCAATATGTTCGGCGAGGATAACAATGCCTGGTCCCTCTATCACCGTGACTTCGACCGCTTGCCCTTTTAGACGCGCATTGAGTTTCCCCGCCAAACCCATAATGACCCGTCCCTGAGCATGGAGCCGCCAGGGGCGATCTCCTGCCGGCAGGTTTAGTGACACCTCCCCGCGCTCAAGCCATATTTCTCGCGACGCGTTGTCGTAACGCCAGGCGATACGCGAGTCAGTGTTCAGGTCAATATGTCCGCCATCCGGCAGAGCCACATTTGCCCGGCCGCCGACAGTCGTTTCGGCGTGCACCCGTCGATTCGCCAAAGCTACAAAGCTGCCTCCGCCGACGATCACGGCAGCGACGCCGACCAGTGCCCCAGCCAGCCAACGCCGCCTGTCTACTACCCGAACGGGCCCCTCGAAGTCATCGGCTTCGCTATCAATGTGACCCTCGGCTAAGCCAAACGTCGCATCAGTGCCCACCATACGGGCAAAGGCGGAAGCGTGACGGGGATCGGCATCCCGCCAGCGCTCAAACGCCTTCTGGTCAGCCGTGCCCAGATCGAGCCGCGTATGCCATGCGGCCGCGGCTTCGAGGATGTCGTTCAGGTCTTTGTCGAGGGCGTCAGTCACGTGGGTATCCGGTAATGGGAGGCAGCGCTCCCGGCGGCTACCAGCTTAAGGCAACTCAATCAGAGATGGAAGAGTTAGGTGCATTCTCTTTGTCAGAGACAATCGCGGCCAGGCCTTTCCCCACATCGTCCGCTTCCAATAGTTTATTGAGCGCGACCATGCCACGGGTCAAATGGATCTCCACGCCCTTCAGACTGATCCCCATACGTTTGGCAATTTCATTCCCAGACAGGCCATCAATCTTGCGCATGACCATCACCCGCCGACTTTTCGGCGGCAATTTGCTGATGGCCATCAGGACACGACGCAGGTGGTCTCGATCCGCCGCGAAGGCGCCTGGGCCCGGCGCCTCGTCTTCGACGTCGCCGCCGCCCATCCCGGGCTCAAGCCGCGCCAGTGGCGCCACCCGATGCTTGGCAACGAAGTTACGCGCCAGGTTCAGGACGGACTGACGGACATAGGCTTTGGGATTGTCTATGGTGCGCCAGCGGTCATCGACCATGAGTTGGGTATAGGCGTCATGGACCAGATCGCGGGCCGCACTGTGCGATCCGACCAAGCGCTTTGCCACGGTCAGAAACAAGCCTTCGTGCGGCGAGACGCAATCCCGGAACCAGCAATCGACCTCGCGAACCCAGCCCGGTCGTCGCTCACCCTCGCCCATCGTCGGGTTGAAATCCATGAAGAAATAGCGGTCGGCGACATCCAGTGCGACCGCGATGAATGCCAGCCGGCGCGGACCAATCTTGAGGGTTCCCGCCTCCATGGCGGTCAATTCACCAAAGCTCAGGCCCAGTGCATCCGCGAGCCAAACCTCGGACATTTGCAGCATGATCCGGCGAGTTCGCAACCGTGCGCCCACATGCCGGTCCAATGCGCCCACCGCGCGGGCATTCATATAAAGCTGTTCAACCTGATCGGCGTCCATCTCTGACTCCGGAAAGGCTCGATCGCGGTACGCCCCCGCATTGAGCCTCCATTGATCCTGGTGATCAGGGAGTTAGAAAACCGGTCTTACTCGGTCCCTATGGCCTTTAGCCGGAGCCTATTGCATACGCCATAGGCTCCCCGACCGAAGGTCAAGGAGGGTGTACCGGAGTGGCCGGCAACAACCAGTAAGACTAGGGGTTTTCTACGACCCCAGGCCCGCGCGTACGGACCCGGATCGACTATAGCGTGAGCCGGTTTGCAGAGCTAGTCAAAATGACAGAGCATCTTTGGCCGCGGATAAGCGTAATTCTGTAATAACTTGATTGAACGAGCTGGGAGGTGGAAGTATTCTAAAAATTGCCGATTCTCTCCGCAGCCGCCAATCGTCGGTTGTAGAACTTTTCTCAGGTGTTGCGGGCAAAGCCTTCATACAGTTGTTCCGTTAAGAAAGCCGTCAAGTACCGCAAATGTCACGTGCTCTTATTAACGACCGGATTGATCATTTTCGCGATTTTGGAATTTGGCCTCGGGTTCAAGAGTTGAACGCTGAACAATGGCTAGGAAATTTCGCAGAACACGAATTGTTCATTGCAGAAAGACTACTTTCCCACTTTACCTATTTTAACCGTACAATGACTGATGCTTTACTGAAGCAAGCAATCCAAAACTTTTTGACTAGCAAATGGCTGGTTGCCGATTTTGGTCAGCCGCCCTCATCAGCTGATTTGTCTTCGGTTCGATTTGTAGTTAGCGAGGGCGAAGATCCAAATGCGACTGACAGTGGAAATTTATTCGCACGGAAGTTACGTGACATAATTCGCATCCCTGAAGTCTACATACGGACGCCCGAGAAGGCATTAAGGGAAGCTTCTGCCGCTAAGCACTTCGTGTTCGTCGACGATTTTGTGGGCAGCGGCAATCAATTCATTGCGACTATCGAAAGGCAATATTCAAATACTGGAAAATATTCATCTTTCGAACAGCTGCTTGCGACGCCGGGCTATTCGATTTCCTATTGCCCATGCGTAGCCACAGCATATGCGCAGCATCAACGAATTGCGGTCCGCTTCCCAACGATTAATTTATTCCCAGCACACCTGCTAACATCAAGTCACAACTGTACACTACCAAGCTCACGAGTGTGGCACGGAATGTCCTCCGGCGACTTGACGACTGCATTGTCGTCTTTGAGAGCCATTTCTCTCCGTGCAGGTTTTTCAGAGGATGATGGTGGCCAAGACTCGTGGCACGGCTTCCATAGATTGGGCCTCTCCCTTGCTTTTGATCATGGGATTCCTGACGCAAGCCTCCCAATCTTTTTCTCCGAACGAAACGGCTGGAAGCCATTAATAGGGAGAGCATAATGCCGACCGACTCCAACATCGCCGAAAAGCTAGAGCAATTGTTTGGGAGCTTCAGAGCAGAATCGTTACGGGATGATCTCTACCCATTATTCAATGAGCCTGAATACTTTTATTATCTGATAGCGCCCAAGTCATGCCTACTTGAAGGCGGGCG
Organism: Asticcacaulis taihuensis; assembly: GCF_900100255.1. Classification (GTDB taxonomy): domain Bacteria; phylum Pseudomonadota; class Alphaproteobacteria; order Caulobacterales; family Caulobacteraceae; genus Asticcacaulis; species Asticcacaulis taihuensis. Next base: position 497,470 of record NZ_FMTS01000001.1, read on the forward strand.
TGGATCTGGAAAGACAACCGCGTTGCGCTGCATGACTTACGAGGGACAAGCAGCACTTACCAGCAACGACTTTTCGGAACCGAAATTTGTTGGCCTATACACGAAAATTAATACGAATACGGTAGCCTCTTTTTCTGGTCCTGAGTTAAATATAACTTCATGGCAAAGGTTCTTCGGCCATTTCATCAATTTGATGATATGTGAAGAAGCGTTGATTTATATCAAGTGGCTTAAAGATTACCGTAAAAGTAATCACCTAGATGCGAAGATGAATTATACGCGCGTGGGCCAGGCTCTTGGATTCGCAAACGTTACAACTCTAAACGACTTATTCAACGCAATAGACCACTCCAGAATGAGTCTGGAGATATATATTAACAATTTCGGCGATTCAAAGCCAACAATTTCGCCCCTTCAAACGCCCGTCAATATACTTATGGAAGAGATGCGGGAACTAGATGGGCACAAAGACACTAACTTCTTCATAATACTTGATGAATACGAAAACTTTCTAGATTACCAGCAAAAAATTGTTAACACCCTTATTAAGCATTCAGGAGAAAATTACTTTTTCAAAATTGGCGTTCGTGAACTTGGCTGGCGAGAGAAGACGACTCTTAATTCGTCAGAAGTGCTTATTAGCCCCGCAGATTACGAACGGATCCAAATTGAGGAAAAGTTGGAGAACGATTTTGCGGCTTTCGCAAAACGGGTGTGTGATGCACGGCTGCGGAAGGCAGACACGGCACTTTTCGGCCCAGCAATTGACGTAGAAACGCTTTTACCAGGCCTTTCAATTAAGGCGGAAGCAATTGAGCTCGGCGTAAGCCGGCACGTCGAGACCTTTCGATCATTTTTGCTGTCGACGGCAGACACTCATCGACTTCTGGACCTGCACGATCACGAACTTTACGTGTTCCAAGAATTGAACAAGCAAAACCTACCAGAGGCGACTAAGGAAATAGAAGATTATTATCTCGGAAAAAAGAGCAGTAGGGAGCGATATGAGAACTATGCTTACTCACTACTATTTTCAATTTCCGGAAAAGGTGCCAAAATTTCTAAATATTACTGCGGCCACTCTGTTCTAGCAAAGACAACGCATCAAAATATTAGATTTTACATGCAGCTTGTAAACGAATGCATTCGAGAGCAGTTTGCTGTGGGCAAAAGTATTTCCGAGCCTATCGATGCGCAACTTCAAACGGTAGCGGCACGTAATGTGGGATTGAGCTACTTGCGGGAACTGGAAGGTGTGTCGGTTCAGGGCGGGTCATTGGCAAAACTACTTTTGGGTCTGGGACGCCTTTTCCAAGTCATGGCCGCGAATCCAGTAGGTGGCAAGCCAGAATGCAACCAGTTTGAAATGTCGGAAGAAGTTTCCGATGTCGATAGTCAGACAAACCAAGAAGTCAGATCTCTGCTTATTGAAGCAGTTATGCATTTAGCACTTGTACGGACACCGGGAACGAAACTTACGACAGCGAGCGACGTCCGTTCTTGGGACTACGCACCTCATCCCATATTCGCAGCATATTTTGGCTTCAGCCATCGCCGCAAGCGCAAGATGAAGGTTGAAGAATCAGATTTGATTGCCCTTACAAAACAACCTCAAGAGACAATCAAAAAGTTGCTCGGACGTCGAGCACCTCTTGCCGACGAAGCACTTCCTATTCAGATGAGCATGTTTGATGAGTACTTTTGCTGATATCGGCCTGAGAGCGCCACCACATGCGATATACGAGACGCGTGACAGGGTAGCTTTCGCCCCTGATTCTGTTTTGATTTTCGGTCATTTTGAGACTCGGAGTCATTTGCCGGAAAGCTGGGTGTCCCAGTTGTCTCAACAAAGAATCTTTCAAGTCGCGGAAGGAAGTGATTTTGGCCAAATTCGAATCGAAGGTGAAATTGATGAGGATTTGTCCCTGCGGGAGAACTCCAAGTTTAGAGGTTGGCTGAATAACTTGCCGGCCACAACAGTATATCTGGATATCACGGGGCTTGGGCATCACTTGTGGATGCCGATCTTGCGAATGCTGCTCGAAGGCGGAAAAGTAGTTCAGTGCCTTTACACAGAACCCGGTGAATATACTTACAGTTCAAATCCTAGACCAGGCGACTTCTATGATCTCAGCGAAAAGATGCGCGGGTTCAGACCGATTCCTACTTTCGCTCGTATTCCCTCAAGGGGGCGTCCGGCAGGCCTTTTGATACCGCTCCTCGGTTTTGAAGGCGTCCGTTTCAAGCATTTAGTTGAAGTTATTGAGCCGAACGATAAGGACATTTATCCCATCATAGGGGTACCTGGGTTCGAAATTGACTATCCATTTCATACCTTTGAGGGCAATGCAGATCCGTTGCGATCGACTAGGGCGTGGCAGAGAGTTGACTATGTCGACGCCTCCTGCCCCTTCTCGCTATTCAGCCTAATTGAGCGCATGCGTCAGGACCATCCAGGGCGGGCGATTCAAGTTGCAACTATTGGGACTAAACCCCATGCCCTCGGGGCCATGCTTTATGCAATGAGGGACGATACATGCGAAATTCTATATGATCACCCGGTTCGTAAACAGGGCCGCACGCACGGTAGCGGGAAATGTCACGTGTATGATATTTCGACATTTTGGCGTACTGGTCATTGATGCAGGACATCCTTCACTACACTCCCGAAAAAACGGCTAAAGCTCTGATTGCCAAGTCTCGAATAGGCAATCCGCATTCCGTGGCAGATTTTTGCGTTGGAGATGGCAGCCTCATTCGTGCCGCAGCTATTCGATGGCCTGAGGCGAGATTGTTCATCAATGATGTAGACACAGAAGCCTTAGCTCATGCCGCTATGAAAGTACCCAGCGCTTCACTGAGCTCGGTTGACTTTCTTAGTGAGCAACTGACTGAGCATTTGCACTCAAATAACTTTCAACGCTTCAGCACCATTTTGCTCAATCCGCCTTTTGCTAACGTAGGTGCAAAACGTTGGCGGCCACGTGGTATTTTCAGTGATGTGCCATGTAGTCGCGCGATGGCCTTCCTGTTAACTGCTGTCGACCACATTGAACATGATGGTGAAGTTCTGGCAATTTTACCAGCTTCGACAATTCACAGTCATATCGATGAAACTGCTCGAAATGTCCTTGGACAGGTGGGCAAATTCCGCGTTTTAAGCAAGCCTGCTCTAGGCGTTTTCCCTAGAATAAGTGCGACGACCTACATGGTGCGAGTTTCCAAGGTCCGACCCGAAAAGCGTAAAATGTCCGAGGAAACCGGTCTAAGTGCAGACTGCGCTCGGCTCGTGGAATGCATCGTCCGAGGAAATATCTCTACTAAGAAATCAGAGCGCGTAGTGACAGATGACACCGAAGGAATGGTGCATACAACATCTATCAAAAACGGAAAAATCGTAGAAATATATCAACTGCCTCAAACGATGGAGGCTAGAAGTTCGCGCAAAATTCTGGAAAATTACATTCTAATACCAAGGGTAGGGAAAATAGATCCCGGACATATTGTAATGAAATTGTGCAGTGCGCCTCTGCATCTTTCTGACTGTCTTTTCGCCATACGCTGCGATTCTCCCGATATGGTTTCGGAGATTCATGCAAGGCTTATAGATGATTTTACAAATTTGAAGGAATTGTACAAGGGAACAGGTGCGCCTTATTTAACCAGAGATCACCTTGCTAAATACATGACTAAATTACTGTCCAAAAAGATAATTAAGCGCCTTTGTGGTAATTGAACTGTCTCGCCAAGACAAATTATTTAAAATCCCGGCTCCGGTGTTCGATCCGGGCCTGCATGGCGACCCGCGGATCGACACCCGGCCCGCCGTTTCGGAATTCATCGCCCGGCTGATGCGGCGGATGGAGCGGATTATCCCGGTCGCCGACCTCCGCCAACATATGTGACAGGTCGACGGCCGTGCGTGCGATCACATGGACGACCTCCCCTTCCCGCTGCACATAGCCGGTGATCAGAACCAGGCTGGCGCCGTAAACGGCTTGTTTGTATGTCTCGCCCACCTGCTCCCAGACAATGATATTGGCATTGGCCGTTTCGTCCTCGATCGTCATGAAGATCACGCCGTTGGCCGAGCCCGGTCGCTGACGGACATTCACCATGCCGGCAACAGAAACGTAGCGCTTATCTTTCGAGGCCATTGCCTCCTGGCAGGTGACGAACCCTCTCGCCTGCAAATCCGCACGTAAAAACGCGACCGGATGAACCGTCTGGCTGAAGCCAACCGTGTTGTAGTCCTCGACGACATTGGCACCATCGGTCATGCGCTTCAGGGCCAGGTCGAGATTTTCATATTCAGAGACGCTTCGGCCATGTTGGTCGAGAACGCAGTCGAACAGAGGCAAGACATCGTCCCCCAGGGACTTGATGGCCAGGGTGGCATCCCGTCGAACGATCCCAAAGGACGTATCGAAAACATTCGCCTTAGCCAGCTTGCGCAAGGTCGATGCCGGTGTTTTGGCACGGCGCCACAGGTCGGGAATAGATTTGTAGGGTGCCTCGCCACGCCGGAAAACCAGGTCGGCAACATCCTGGCTACGTATGCCCTTGATCAGCCGAAACCCTAATCGAACGGCAAACTTGCCGGGTCGTTTGCTGGGCTCCAAAGTACAGTCCCATCGGCTGTTGTTGGCGCAGAACCAGCGGATTTCCACGCCGTGGGCTTTGGCGTCGCGGATCAGTTGTGCCGGTGCGTAGAAGCCCATAGGCTGGCTGTTCAGGATTGCTGCCAGGAACACATCCGGGTGGTGGCATTTCATCCAGCATGAGGCTTCCGCGATAATAGCGAACGAGAAGGCGTGCGATTCGGGAAAGCCATAGCTGCCAAAGCCTTCCAACTGCTTGACCAATTGATTGGCGTATTCTTCGGTATAGCCGTTTTTCAACATGCCATCGATGATCGCCTGGCTGACTTCGCCCAGCCCGCCGGTCTTCTTAAAGGTGGCTTGCGCGCGCCGGACCTGGTCGGCTTGCCCTGCGGTAAAGCCAGCGCACACAGAGACCAGCCGCATCGCTTGTTCCTGAAATAGCGGAACGCCTTTCGTCTTCGCGAGAATGCCTTCCACTTCTGGCGTCGGATAGGTGACCTCCTCTTCGCCTTTCAGACGTCGAAGATAGGGATGGACCATATCCCCTTGGATGGGGCCTGGCCTGACGATGGCGACCTGAATCACGATCTGATAAAAGGTGCGGGGCTGGGTCTGTGGCAGCATACTGATCTGCGCGCGGCTCTCGATCTGAAAGGTGCCGATGGTGTCGGCCCGGCGGATCATCGCGTAGGTCTTTGGGTCTTCTGGCGGGATGGAGGCCAGGTCCATATGGATGCCCTTATGCTCGGCCAGGAGATCGAACCCGCGCTTCAAAGCGGTCATCATGCCCAGGGCCAGACAGTCCATTTTCATGAACTTGAGGACATCGATATCGTCCTTGTCCCACTCGATCACCTGCCGTCCTGCCATCCGGGCCGGTTCGATCGGCACCAGTTCGTCCAGGCGATCGTTCGTCAAGACGAAGCCGCCGGGGTGCTGAGACAGCTGGCGCGGAACGTCGAGCAGCAGGAGGTGTATTTCGAACGCCTGTTTCAGGCGGCGATCATTGATGTTGAGACCGAGTTCCGCCGCCATTTCCGGCGTACAGCCTTCCGAATGCCAATATCGAATATTCTTGGCCAGAACCTTGATGGTGTCCTCCGGAAAGCCGAGGACACGCAAGGCGTCACGCATAGCGCCCCGCGTGCGGAAGCGCGAGACCACGGCTGTCACCGCGGCATGGTCGCGGCCATACGTCTCCCATATCCATTCATAAACCTGCTCACGACGCTGGTGCTCAAAGTCTACGTCGATGTCGGGCGGCTCTTTCCGTTCCAGAGAAATGAAGCGCTCAAATAGCAGGTCATTGCGTGACGGATCGACCGAGGTGATGCCCAGGACATAGCAGACGCAGGAATTGGCGGCCGAACCTCTGCCCTGGTGGAGGATGTCACGAGACTGGGCAAATTTCACGATCGAATTCACGGTCAGGAAGTACTTGGCGTAGTCGAGCTGGTCGATCAGGTCGAGCTCATGCTTCAGCAGATCGATGACCGACTGCGGCACGCCTTCGGGATAGCGCCACCTCGCGCCGGCCCAACAGAACCGCTTCAAGGCTTCCAGTGCCGACACGCCGGGCAAAAGCCGCTCTTCCGGGTATTGATATTCCAGCTCCGACAAGGAAAACCGGCACTTGTCAGCGATTTCCTCCGTCCGCCGCAGGGCCTCTCGGTAATCCGAAAACAGCCGGTGCATTTCCTCGGGGGACTTCAGGAACCGGTCAGCATATTTGTAACGGAGATCGCCCATTGTATCGATGGTGCACCGGTTCTTGATGCAGGTAATGACATCGTGCAGGAAGGCGCGGTCATGAGCGGAATAGAGGACGTCGTTGGTGACTACGGTCGGGACGCGCTGCTTTACAGCCAGATTCGACAGGGTATGCAGACGCATATGGTCGTTCTGCCGGTAACGAAGGGACAACGCCATGTACGCATGCTCGCCAAACAGGGCTTTCACTTTCCGAAGGCGCAAGGCGCACAGGTCGTCCGGCTCATCCGGTATAAAAACCGCCAGCAGCCCTTCATGAAAATCCTCGACATCCGACCAGTCGAGATCGCACTTCCCCTTCCCCGCCCGCATCTTGCCTAGGGACAAAAGCCGGCACAGATTGCCATAGCCGGTCCGGTCCATCGGGTAGACCAGTAGGATCAGGCCATCGCGCAAGACGAGACGGCAGCCGATGATCAGGCGAACACCCGTTTCTTGGGCGGCCACATGGGCGCGCACGATGCCGGCAAGGGTATTGGTGTCGGTAACGGCCAGGGTGTCCATGCCCAGTGTCTTTGCGCGGTCGAACAAAGCGTCCGGCGCCGACACCGCCTGAAGAAACGAAAAATACGAGGCGCATTGCAGTTCGACGTAGGCCATCACTCGAACTTTCCGTGCAAATACCACTTCAGGCCGCCCGTATCCGCATGCTGGCCATCGCCCGTCCGGAAGGCCCAAAAGCGTTCGCCGCCATCCACTTCCAGGATGAAGTAGTCGCGCACCTTTCCTTTTTCCCGATCGGCGATCCACCACTCGCCATGCACCCGCTCCGGCCCGTCCGCACAGGCTACGGCGTAACGCTGCCCACGCCAAGTAAAGGCTTTCGGCGGGTGGTCCGGCATGACCGCTAAGGCCATGATCTCTTCAGGCTTGCGGTACAGGCGCTGTGGCCGGCGATAGATCGCGTTACGTTCGGACCCAACCTCTTCCGATGTCGGGGAGACGCGGCGGACGGCGCGTTCGGGAATATCCGTGGCGACGGATATGGCGCGATACAGGCAGTCGCTGCCGTGGCGATTGGCCAGGACGTCCCACAGGTCTTCGACATCCGGACGTGCCGGCGTCTCAAACGACGCCAAGGTTTGTTTCATCACCAGCGGTTCGGTGAAGGCGGCAGTCATGACCATTTTCTCCACGCCCCACCCCGGATCGACGGTTTCGATCTTGTCGACCAGCAGCTTGGCCAGACGCCGGGCATCGCGAACCGGCTTGGCCGTGCTCACGAAAATCGTCTCAATCCGGTTATCGGTGCGGGTGAAGTGCAGGTCGAGCCGGCGGCTGCCGAGACCGGCCTCCTCCAGCCGCAGGCACATCCGGTCAGTCAGGCGCCGGGTGTATTTCTCAATGGTCTCCGGCGCGCCGATCGGTTCGGCGAAAATGCGCTCGATGCGGATGAGTTCCGGCGCTTCGACCGGTTCGATGGGTTCATTCAACCGCCCGAACGCCTGATCGATGCGGCGGAAGAGCTTGGGCCCAAAGGTCTTGGTGAGCAGCGGACGCGGTTTGCCAGCAAGTTCACCGATCGTGTCCAGGCCCAACAGCCGCAGGTCCGGCAGCATGTCGGGCGGCAGGCGCAAGGCTTCGACCGGCAAGCGCCGTAGCGCGTCACCGGTTTTGTCACGCTCAACGATCTGCATCGGCTGCCGGCCAAAGCGTGCCAGTGCGTGGGCGGCGCCCCAGGTATCGGCCAGCGCTGCGACACAAGAGATGTTGAAGTCAGCCAGCCGCCGGCGGGCGTCCTCGATCAGGCCCGCCTCTCCCCCAAAGAGATGGGCGGCGCCCTGAATATCGAGGACCAGCCCGTCGGGCGGATCGGCGGCGACGAGCGGTGAGTAGTGCCTTAGGCCCCACACCGCCAGCTTTTCCAGGGCGTCAGCGTCGGCGGTCCTATCGCCATCGAGAATGACGAGGTCCGTAAACAGGGCTTCAGCCTTCGCTACAGGCATGCCGATATAGACGCCCATCTGCCTGGCGAGATCGTCAGCGCCGGAGACGACGCGGCGGCGACCGTCGGATCCTTTCAGGACAAGCGGCACCTCACGAGACGGCGCGGATGAACCCATCGCCCGCCTCAGTCGATCCGTCGGCCAATTGGGAAGGAATAGAGATAAGACCCTGGCCATTACACGCCTCTACTTCAAAGTCTGCCGGTCGCCCGCTTCGTGCGTGCATCAATTCGAGCTGCCATTTGGCCCGTCCCACCCCTCGGACGGGCAAAGGCTCGGAGTTCAGTTCCGTTACCCTCCAGCGCGTAAAGGCCGAGGTCTGGTTGCCGAAATCGCGGGCGTCGACGTTGCGCCGCCACCGCCGCAGTGCGATCGCCATCGTGCTGGTCTTTTCAGCCGCAAACTGGAGCCGTTGGGAGTCCACGGGTTTCAGGCTGGATAGTTCCGCCACCACCGCCGTCGGACCGCCATGAGACAACGCCTCCAGAAAGCTATCGAGCAGTTCCGATTCGTCAGCGACGCGGCAAAAAACAACCTGGTTTTCGCGGAGGCCTGATCGCGCCAATGCCGGTTCAAACAGATCCGGCTGGATATGGCACCACAGGACCTTGCCGCCGGTCCGCGCCGCGATGCCGGCCGCGAAAGCAGCGGGAGCCGTACAGTCTATTGCGCCATTGGCGCCACCGGCGATTTCATGGAGAGCGCCCATGGCGAGCCCTCCCCCTGGTAGCTTTTCATCGATTGTGGGGACATGGAATGGAAGGACCGTTCGGAGGCGGGCGTGTATCCGTTCGATACTGGCAATCTGGGTGCGGAGACTGTCCAAGTTGGCCCTACTGGCGGATGACATGACATTCCGTGTCCTTTCTGAACTAAAAATGGAGTGCTTGAGAAAATATGTTCCCTTTTTGTTCTTTCGTGAAAGGAGAGTCAATACGGGGAGTCACACTTGTTAGGCTTGGGTCGGATCTTTACGCAATTTCCCACCTGGATTCCATATAACTGCCAGACACTTAAGTGGCACACCTTATCGTTCACTTTTTTTGCCCCCCCTTTTCAAACTGGAGCTTCCTGTGCAGCTCTAACAATGCGACAATACAGCTTCCGTGCGTCCCGAAAGTAGCCAGATATCTTTGAGGGCCAATGCGCGTCCCCATCGTCTTCATGTTTAACAGCTTTGCTTCTGGCGTCCCCGACTGGTACGGCGGGCATTTCGACGCTGCTTTTCTTCAGGCCCTTTCATCTGTGGATCCCGTAGGTGAAAGCCACACTGCCGTCTACCGTGGTGACGCTCTGGTGAGCGACTTGGCTACAAAGGTGACAGCAGTCCACGAAGTTCGTGGGGGTTACAGTTACACCCAATCTAGCGATCCGGACCTTTTGCGCACGATAGTTTGGGATTTTGCTGACGCTTTGGCTTGCCAAGCACACTCGGTCGATCAGGAAGACTTTCCAATCATTTTTGGCATGGGCGGGGCGCATTGCATCTTTCTACCGACATTTACACGAGATTTTGCTGTTGCGATGGACAAGATACTCCGCGCCACCGCCGGGTACCTAGGGTATGTTGAGATCGATTTAGCCAACCCCTTGCAGCGAAAGCTTTACGTCGACTTCCTCATCAAAGATGCCGCAATCGTCGGTGGCCAAGTTATTACGGAACTAAGTTCAGAGGGAGAGGACGTGATCTTCTTTTCCCAGGCGACCGCATTCAAGCCTAACGGGTCTCGCGTCGTACCATATGGGGATCTGCGCAACTTTCAACCGGCGTTGAAAATTCCAACCGAGCTATCTGCCCGTGGCAAACTGACACTTGATCGGTATGAAGGCAAAAAAACATTCAGTTTGCAGGAAAAAGTTCTGGCAGCACTAGCACGGTCGCAGCAATATTCGTCGACGAAGTCTTCGTTCTCGATTGGTCTCACTCCAGGCGCCGAAATTCCGCTTGAAGCCATCCTACCTGAAAACAAATTCAAAAAGTACTTGTTAGACAGCGAGAGCGACGACGGCGCATCTAAAGCAAAATTTTTCCGTGAACAGTTGGATATTGGCCCAAACGATTGGCGATATTTGGCCGCACAATTCCATGACGGTTTGCTCAAATCTGACCTTGTCCAGGTACACGTCAAGAAATGGGAAACAGGCTCTGGTGTCAAGTTTAATGCCACTATGCCGATTGTCGGACGGAATGGGAAAACCGTTTACGTGGAGACAAACTGGATTATGAAGCCGGGCAATTTGCCCAGTTTCTCTACAGCATTTCCTGGCAAACGGCCGGACGCTCCTGTGCTTGGAACACCGCCGCCAGTGCTACCTGCCGAAGTTGTCGGCGACGCTAGGTGGGAAGGGATATTTGCGCTGGCTAGTGAGGCTGGTTGCATGGCCGCGACCTCCGCAGTGCCCACGCCGATGGCTATTCGCGGATTTGGCATTGAAATGGAGGGCATGTGCGGTCATGCCGCGGTTAGAGTGTTTGATACGAAGGGCGGATTTGGTAAATGGGCTATGGATACTGGGCACGCCAGCCGCCACTACAAATCGGGTGCCCGTATAAGCGCTCGCGTTTCTAGCCAGTCCGTTGATCGAGCGATTGCCTACGCGACCGCCTTCGCGACTGTGCTATCGCATAACGGGATCGGTTGCGTTGTGGAAACCCGGTTGACGTGATCGGCAAATATCATTCGCAACTTCAGCGACTTGCGTGTCGGAAAGTAATTATAGCAGGCCGTCACATTCTCGCGCGCATGCGTCATTAACGATTTAAAGTCAAGCATAAATGTGAAAAAGCTTGACATTTTGTTAAAAAAGTGTTAATGTGGGAGGTGGTTGTAATTCCGCGACCACATATACCGCCGGGTCACGAAGTATTCTAAACGCCTGATATTTCTAAAAATTTCAACGTTCTAAATTCAATCCAACCGACGGCCTTACTCATATTTTTGAAAGGTCAAAATGACAAAAAACACCTACTCCTCACTTCTTCAAACCGCGTTTATGGAAACCCTTCCAGAAGCGCGCCTGCACTCGCTGTTGGCAATGCTGTGGGCATTGCTTGTACCGGCTATTGGCGGGGCCCTGACATGGTATTTGACAGGTAGTATCTCTTATACTGCTGTAACCGCTATTGTCGCAGTTCCGGTCATCTTCATCGCCGTTTTCCTTTGGAAGGCCATGATTGCGGTTCCGCATCGGACGATTACCGAGCAAGGCCAACAGATTAAGGCTTTGCTAGCGATCAAGGCTACCGAACCCCTTGCCGAACATGACATTCGTCTGTTTCGTCGCTTCAACAAAGTTTTCGGTGCGGCTGAAACACAGTTCCTGCGTGCTCATAACTTTTATATTCCGCTCCAGACATCGCATCTCGATCCGATCAATGACTTCGTAGCGGGATGGGATGGACCGACTTTTGAGTTCAGAGACCCTGTGCTCGATGCCAAGCTGGCGGCGTGCAAGGACGCCGCCCTGCATTTTTACGGAGAGACGGCACGTATGTTTACTTCCGCGAACCCCCATTTCCTGACAGTCCGCACGGACCTGGATCGCGGGGAAGAGTTGACTGAGCAGACACAAGCACATGTCCAACGCCTCACTACACGCGCGACCGAATTGCTTTTTGCTGCCGATGCCGTCACGAAAGAAGCTATCGCGCGCGGCCTCAGCCCCTTGCCCGCGGTACGCAGCCGGAGTCGCGCCACCACCGCATAACCGCGTCCTATAGTATCCGACTAGGTCTTAAAGGGGGGGCTAATTGCCTCCCTTTTTTTTCCGCGCGCAGTAAACTCCTGAGCCGAGGATCCACGCCTTTACGCATTCCTTGTGCAGCTGCGAACAATGCCTGCCACGCCATTATTGCACAGAATGCTAGAACCAACTTCGCCATTGGCCTGTTGTGTCACGCAGGCGTTTTACCAGGAGATACCCATGTCCGATACCGCTCCCCATTTCATCGACAGCACCAAGACCGACGCGCAAGCCACGCTTGAACAGGCCACCGATTTCGCCAAGCAAGGTGCGGAAACGATCGAGACGACCGCAAATGACTTTTCAAACCGCGCGTCTGATGCCCTGCAATCGGGCACGGCCGCCGCAAGCGATACGGGCAAGCGCGCCCTGTCCTCACTGGTCGATATCAACAAGACCATTACCGATGCCTATAGCCAATCCGTGTCGGAAATGAATGCCCTGGCCCAACAAGCGTTCCAGGTTCGCACCGCCAAGGACCTGATCGCCTTTCAAAGCGATGTGCTGACGCAGTTCCAGCGCAACCTGGCCGCCGCCGCAACCCTCTATTCGACGATCTGGCAAACCGCGACCCAATCGGTCACGGCCGCAACGGATCGCGTCCAAGAGACCACGGATAACCTGCGTCAAGCCGCTTAGGCCTGCCACGCCGTGAAGGCCATCACCGCCAAGTCTCTAAATGCAAAAGGGCCGCCCGATGGGCGGCCCTTCCATTGTCTAGCAATGCACGCGGACAGCTTAAAAGCGCTGGCCCCCTGCGATGAAGGCCGTGCTCATATAGCTTGCCGCTTGCGGCATTTGACAATGAGACATTGGACCACCTCCTTTCGCTTGTTGAACGTTAACACGAATATAAGCGCAAAACAGGTGACTTCAAGAATATCCCGATTTATGAATCGGCCGCCAAGACGGCGGGTTGGAGCTTTACCTATGACAGTCAAACGCATGGACAATGTTGGTATCGTCGTTGAGAATCTCGATGCAGCGATCGATTTCTTTCGCGAGCTCGGCCTGGAATTCGAGGGGCGGGCCACGATTGAAGGCGAATGGGCCGGGCGCGTCACGGGGCTGGGTGACCAGCATGTGGAGATTGCCATGATGCGCACGCCCGATGGCCACAGCCGGATCGAGCTCTCCCGCTTTCTCAGGCCGCAGACCATCGCGGATCACCGCAAAGCGCCCGTCAACGCCCTGGGTTACCTGCGTGTGATGTTTGCGGTCGACGACATCGATGAAACGCTCAAAAGACTGCAAAATCGTGGTGCTGAACTGACAGGCGAAGTCGTCGACTACCAAGGCGTCTATCGCCTTTGTTATATTCGCGGGCCGGAAGGCATTCTTGTTGGTTTGGCTCAGGAATTGGGCTGACGGTTGGGTCAGGTCGGCAGTTATCGGCCCTGCGCCACTGCGCTCCGATCGGTTGCCAATGCCACAAGTTCATTTTGCGACACAAACCCGTCCGCATTCGCGTCGGCTGTGTCGAACACCGTCTGCATCACGGCCAGCATTTCCGGCAGGCTGATCGATCCATCGCCATCCATATCCATCACCTCGAATCGCGATGCGACAAGCGCAGCCGTCTGATCCGCTGAATTGGACACTTTGAGAGCGGCGACATCAGTCATGGTCGCGTGCACCATTTCGGCCGAGCTGATCAACTGGCTCTGGTCCGTATCAATCGAATAGAACATGCTCAGGGCGGCCCCTGCGCTTTCCTTCAGGCTGATGCGGCCATCGTGATCGCGATCCTGCAACTGGATGGTCTGCCGGGCGATCGCGCGTGCGGCCTGATCTGCGTCCGCGGTGCCTTTTGCGGCGACGGGGGAGGCCAGAAGCACCAAAGCGCCAAACGAAAAAACAAAAAGGGACTTCACGGCCACCTCCACGCAATACTGAGGCCTTGTGCATAGCGCGTCAGAGATCAACGATCGATGCGTCGCGGGGGCGTGATTCATCAGGTGGCGTAAGTTTATGGAACGTATGATTTCCTGATGTCTGCGTCTTCAAAACTCAGATGTCACTCGCAGACACAGACTGCCGGCTTAACGGAGCTTCAGCCATGATCGATCTTGACGTAGATGCCGGCGCCAACGCCATCGTCCAGCTATTAGAGCATTACAAGACAGGTCAGCTGGAGCGCGGCGTGGCCGCGCAGCAGTTAATGACCTTCCTGGGCGAAGCGGCCCAAGGGATGGACCTGACCGCAGACGAAGACAAACGCATCGAAGTCTATGTCATGACCCTCCTGCGCTGGATCGAGACCGACGACCTTAATCCCGATGAAGCGGCCTCGGATCTTTGCGACATGCGCGAACTGGCCGAAGCCAATGATCCGGAATTCCTGGACCTGCTGGACACAGACGCCGAATAATATTTTCACGCGACAGAGCGCTGAGATGGGGTGTCGTTTGCCGATTACGCAACGAACCCGATCAGACCGTTCTTTTCCGCAAGCGTGCCGTTCTCCAGGAGCGTATCGATTTCCTGATCGATAACGCCTTTCAGCTGGGCGCTCGTCGCGGCGAAGCCAAACAGGCGCGAGACCGCCATGGCCAGTTCGGACCGGCTGGCGCCAAAGTTCTCTGTAATGACTTTGCGAATGGCGGCCTGGATTTCGGCGGGCGGCAACATGTCGGATTTGCGCAGGCTGGCTGACGCGACCTGCGAGCGGTCCCTGACCGCCACCTCCTGATCTGGGAGGGAATAGAACTCGCCCTCAGCCTTGATCAATCCGCGGGCGACATTGAGACGCACCGCGCTTGCTACCACGCCCCGGATCCGGTTGCCCGCGCGTTGCAGCCCCCACAGCATCCGGATACGTGTCGCCACTTCGTCCTCGTGAATTGGGCCTTCCGCTTCGACGATCTTCAACACATAGTCCGCCATCAGACCAGACGGCACATCATGCGGCTCGACCGACAGGTTTACCGGAAAGCTGGCCTCCAGGTAGGGCATACGTGCGTCAACAGCGGCGACAGCGCCAACCACAGGCGTCACGACGTCGCCCTCACCGTCTTGATGGAATTCAAAACTGACGGGTACGGCCTGCTGTGCGCGGTAGCCCTCTTCGTCGCGCTCCCGCCACTCGGCCCGCGCCGCCGCGATCGCGTCTTCAACCTTTTTCAGTTCTTCGCTTGGACGCAGATACCAGTCGGCGCTCCAGATGCGGTGAATAATCCAGCCGTGCGCCTCCAGAACCTGCTGGCGCAGACGGTCGCGGTCACGGGCCGAGCGTGAGGAATGGTACTGGACGCCATCACATTCGATGCCCAGGACAAAGCGCCCCGGCTTGTCGGGATCGGCCACAGCCAGGTCTACGCGAAACCCGGAGGCGCCGATCTGGGCTTTCACGTCATAGCCCAGCGCCGTGAGACGTTCGCAGACCTGCTGTTCGAACTCGCTGTCGTAATCGGCATCCAGGGCCTCCCCCTGCCCGAAATGGCCGGTTTCAGCAAAGGTCAGGAATAGCTTCAGGGCCGCGACACCGCGTGAGCGCGTCCGTTCGAGGTCGATGTCACCACCGGTGAAATTGCAGAAGACTTCGCAACGGATCTTGGCGCGCGAGATCAGGACGTTCAGCCGGCGCTCCCCGCCCTCACCGCTCAACGGACCGAACGAATGAGCGAGATAGCCTTCCTTGGTCTTGCCATAGCCGACCGAGATGAAGATGACATCTCGCTCATCGCCCTGGATGTTTTCCAGGTTCTTGACGAAAAACGGTTCGTTGCGGCTGGCGCTGAAGTGCTCTTCCAGTTCCGGATGAGCGCGCCGCATCAATTCCAGTTCCTTCAGGATACATTGGCGTTGCGAGACCGAGAAGGTCGCAACGCCCAGACTCTGTTCCGGGAACTGGCGGACATGCGCGATCACCGCCTCGGCAACGCGCTTGGCCTCCAGCGGATTGGTACGGGTGCCGCCGCGTTCGTAAAACGTGTCGCGCATCAAATGGAATTTCAGGCCCATGCCGGCGACGGCGTCATAGGGACTGGGCACGATGAACAGACGGTTCTCGTAGAATTCGCGGTTGGAGACAGCGATCAGCGACTGGTGCTTCGAGCGGTAGTGCCAACTGAGCATGCGGTGCGGCACGCCCTTAGCGAGGCACAGGTCAAGAATGCTCTCCGCGTCCTTGGCCTGGATGGTGATGGCATCGTCGTCTTCGGGCTCTTCCTCGCCAGTCAGCTTCTTGAAGAAGGAGGTCGGGGGCAACTGACGTTCATCGCCCACAACGACCAACTGCTTGACCCGTGCGATGGCGCCCAGGGCATCTACTGGCTCGATCTGGCTGGCCTCATCCATGACCAGCAGGTCAAAGTCCAGGGTGCCGGGTTTCAGGAACTGCGCCACTGATAGCGGAGACATCATGAAGACGGGCTTCAATTGCTGGATCGCCGGCCCCGCCTTTTCGAGGAGCAGACGGATCGGCAGGTGGCTGCGTTTTTTCGCCATTTCCGCGTTCAGGACACCGAGCGGACCGATGCCGGCGGCGCCCTTGGGCCGTCCCTCGCCATGCTGCAGGGCGATCTGTTCCTTGGCCAGCTCAATGCGCGCTGTGTCCAGTTGGCGGAATTGCGTCACCAGCCGGTTCTGATTTTCGCCGTCGAAGGCCTTCAACTCTGGCCAGGCCTTGAACAGTTCCCCGCGCAGGACATTGGTGTAGGCGCCGTCAAAAGCGCTGACAATGTCAGGGCCCTGGAGGTCGCCGCGGTGTATGGCCTCCACCACCGTGCCAACCCCCATAGCCGCCAGTGCCCTGCCTCGGGCCGCGAACGCAATAAAGCGACTGAGCGCTTCCACATGACCCATCCAGCCCGCTAGGCGCGTCTGCAAGGCTGAGACCTCAACCGCACCCGACGGGTCGATTTGCGGATCGCTCAACGCCAGTTGACGGACAACGCGCGCATAGGCGTCGGTAAACCCTTTCAGACTTACCGATAGAACCTCCCGCGCCTGATCGGCAGCGACGACCTCGGCATCGCCCATCATCGCCAGCTTCGACCAAGTGGCCTCGGGTAGATCCGGCTGGTCAAACCGCCAGTCGGCGATAGCCGTCAGTTCAGTCCAGTCGCTGCTCGCCCCGTCCCATCGCCTGCCAAAGACCTCGCCGTGTCGCGCCAGGGCAGAGAAATCGGTCTCCGCCGTCTGCAGGGCGATGGCCAGATCGACGATACGTAGGCGGTCTTCCGGCGTTGCCGGTAAGACGCCTGTCACATAGGAGCGCAGCAAAGCTATGTTTCGCTTGAATGCGCCATCCAGGAATCGAAACAGGTTCCGGCTTTTGACAACGAGATCTTCGCGGATGGCGCCGTAGGGTGCCGACAGGCCCGTGTCATTGAAGACGCCCCGCGCCTGCGTGCGCAGGTCGGCCAGACGACGGCCCGCGTCCAGCAAGGCTGAAATGGTTTTAGGCTGGCGCCAACCGGGATGCGCCAGCGCCGAACGGTCCACCCGGCTCGGCACGGTGCTCAGTTGGAGATAGTCGCTCGCAGTCTGCAGGTCCCCCAGGACCTTCACATCGGGGGCGCCGAAGTGGAGCGACGCTTTGGCCCCCTGCGCCAGTGCCGTCTGCAGATTGGCATCGACTTCCTTGATGACCGTAACCACCTGATCGCGTTCTGCCGGATCGAAAGCGTCCGCGCCCACACCGCGCCAGGGATGCTGGGGAATGGGCCCTAGGTCGCGCGACCGCTCCGCCAGTTCGACGGCAATGGCGCGGCGTGACACCACGTCTTCCGTCGACCAGTCTCCGGCTGTTGGCAGCGCGAGCCCTTCACCGGGACGCCCCGCCTCTTCCCATTTGGCAAGCCGACCGAGCAGCCGCTGCGGTGCGATGCCTGAAGGTAACAAGGGGGCGTGCAGACGGCCGGCAAACGTGTTTAGGGTCTCCGTGGTATCCGTCAGGCGTTGAATGACCGTCAGATCACCGCGCGCCGGACGCAAGGCCCCGTCCCGTGTGCGCTTCAGTTCTTCCAGCACGGCCCGTTTGTTGATCTTGTTCGAATGCAGCTCCAGCGTCAGCGGCCCCAGGCCAACAGCCTTCAGGCGCCGGTGGACCACATCGAGCGCGGCCATCTTCTCCGACACGAACAGGACCTTCTTGCCACGCGCCGCGGCCGCTGCGATAATATTGGTGATGGTCTGTGACTTGCCCGTTCCCGGTGGTCCCTTGATGACCAGGGTTCTCCCGCCGGCGGCCTCGGCAATCGCGACGGTCTGGGAGCTATCGGCGTCAACGACATGGTGCAATTCCAGTGGACGGATCGCATCATCAATGGCGGCCGTATCCGAAATGAGCGGCTCAGAGGCTTCAAAGCCGTCGCGCAGCAAGGCCGAGATCAGCGCATTGTCCTCGATGCTGTCCTGGGCTGGCCAATTGTCAGGGTCGAGGTCCCGATACATCAGGAACTTCGAGAAAGAGAAGAAACCCAGCACCATGGCATCGGGCAGAACCTGCCATGTGGGCTTGCTGGAGACGGTTTCCGCAACGCGCGCGAAATAGCCCGCCAGGTCCAGTTCGTCTTCGTCCTTGAAATCCTCGATGATTAGGCTGAACTCAGCCTTCATTTTGGCCTGAAGGGTCAGGTTCGGGGATGGCGGTTCGTCCCGCCATTTGAGCTTGAATTTGTCGGCGGCACTCGACCGCTCCAACTGGACCGGGAGCAGAACGAGCGGGGCATGACGCACCAGCTCGGAATTGTCGGCGTCATACCAGCGCAGTAAACCCACGGCGAGATATAGGATGTTGACGCCCTGCTCCTGCTCCAGGGTCTGGGCATCATACCAGACATCGAACAGGCGTTTCTGCAGACCTTCCGAGGTCAGACGGGTCTGCAATCTCAAATCCGTATGCCGAGACGCTTTTCCGGAACTGTCGAGCTTATCGTCTTCCGGCTGCGGAATGCCGCCGGTTTCGGTATCATCCTCGTCCAGTTCAGCCCGATCTTCCGCGCTCAGTTGTACGCCCGGCAGGAAGGTCATGCTCTTGCCGTCACTCAAGGTCCGGAAGACTTCCACCGCCTTTTCATCGACGATCTCGATGGCGCGGTTGTTCCGTGTGCGGAGCGGTACATTGAGGAGGCGATTGCGGGTGGAGAGGTCGAGGAGCGCGTGCCGCTCCTTGAGAAGGCGCTCGCGAATAGATACCAGATTTTCCCCGTCAGCCATGCCGTGCCCCATCCATCTTTTCCAACCTATCAACCCCTGAGCGAAAAAGTTCAAGCGCGTAATCGTCACCGACACCGCCACCCGCGACCGGCAAAACATAAGGAAGGCGTATTTGGTCAGTCATTCAGAGACCTGTATGCCTAGGTTTCCGATCCGCCGTACTGGCAGATCCTCATTCAGGATAATCCTATGAGCGTAGAAACCCTTATTATCTGGCTCGTAGTGGGCGCAATCGCTGGCTGGCTGGCCGGCGCCGTCGTCAAGGGCGGCGGCTTTGGTCTCGTCGGCGACATCGTCGTGGGCATCGTGGGCGCCATCATCGGCGGCTGGCTGGCCGGCGTTTTGGGAATTCATATAGGCGGCGGCATAATTGCTTCGATCATCACGGCCACCGGTGGGGCGATCGTATTGCTGTTACTGGTGCGCTTGGTCAGGCGAGCCTAACGCAAGAACAGGTCTGCCCGCTGACACGATGTCAAGCTCACCAGGCCTAGCTGTCTGGATCGGCTGACCAGGTTGCCAAGAGCATACGCAGGGTCGGGTTACTGACCATCGTGTGGGCGAGCGCCGGCGACATCCAGGCGGTTTGCCGCTGACTGGCTTCCGGCCAGAAAGCCAATTGCCGGTCGATGCGCATCGGGTAGACGTCAACCACGATCTCCGCCGGTGCCTCGGCGCCCTTGGGTTGCTTCATGTAGGTGAAGGTGCCGACAGGCTTTGTTGCGATTTCACCAATCAAGCCGGCTTCTTCATAGGCCTCCCGCGCCGCCGCGTCCGGGTCGGTAAAGTCGTCCATAGGCCATCCCTTCGGGATGATCCATTGGCGCGTCCCCCGCGACGTAACCAGCAGAACCTCCCGCTCACCTGCGGGGGTCAGGCGGTAGGGCAGCGCACCGATCTGTCGATAGGATAGGTCCACGGATTGATTCAGGCCTGATGTTGAAACTGCACACCAGTTTTCAGTGCTTCGGGTTATGAATCAATTGGGAATGGTTATCTGTCACCCGCTGTGTGCACCGATCTCTCAAAGTCCTGTCAATATGGGGATCCGTCCTTATGAACGAAACGCCACAGGCCGTCTGTGAGGACGGCCTTCAAGTCGTCATCTGGATAAGTGCCCTCGTCACCTGGACTGCGATCTCCGATTTCCAGATAGGTCACCTTCTCAGTGGTATTGTTGACGAGATGGTGGGCATTGCCCGTCCCGGCTTTGAAGCCCGCGCAAAGGCCCGGACCTAACGGGGTTTCACCCGCATCCGTAAATAGCGTTGGGAAGCCCGCAAGGATATAGACAAACTCGTCCTGCTTAGAGTGGGCGTGGCGTAAAGCCGATATAGCGCCCGGCTGCAGTTCCGTCAGATTGACGCCGAAATTACCAAGCCCGAAGACATCGCCCAGTTGCCGCTTCGTGCGCCCGGCCATGCGCGAGGCAAAGGGCTCTGGATAGTTCGAAGGCCGCACGCGGGCCGGCACGTTTGCAGCGACGACCGCAACCGGAGTGGCATCGGAGATAGCCTTCGACGGCTTGTCTTCTGGTTCTATCACGCGGCACCCGTCGGATTGACGACGTCCGGCGGATAAGTGCCGTGGCCTTCGATGACACGATCATCCTTAAGCCGAAGAATCTCACTGACGCGTACGCCCGCCTGGTTCATATAAAGGATCACGATGTGATCGACGCCGGCGAACACGGCCTCAACGGTGAAGCGCAGGTCCGGGATCGCCTTGATGCCCGCACGCCAATACTCCCGAATTTCAGCTTTACCCTGCAACCGTCCACCACTGTCGGGGCGGATTCGTCTCGCAAACGGCGAGGTGAAGGTGGCATCCTCATGGAAATGCGCCAGCACGCGCTCAATATCGTGGGCATTCCAGGCGGCGGCCCAATCCTCTGCGAACGCTTTCGGATCGATACTCATACAGTGTCTCCCTTATTTCAGGCGCTTCGTCCGCGCAATGGCGGCGATTACCCCGATCATGTCCGTCCCACCTTCGCCCATTTCGACGGCATTTTTCAACAGGCCCTGACCGGCATCGAGCAAGGGGGTGGCACAGTTTTTCGACTCGGCGAGGCTTTGGATCAGACAACAATTCTGCAGCACGTCGCTGATGGCCGCCTGGGCGGTTAAGTCGTTGGCGACCACCTTAGCGAGCTTGCCTCGCGAAACGGCGCTTGCCATAGGTCCGGCATCAAGAATGGTACGGAACAGATCAGCATCCAGACCGACCGATCGTGCGAAGTTGACGGCCTCGGCCAACCCCGTCACCAGCGTAATGAGAAATAGATTTACCGCCAGCTTTATACGGAGCGCCCCCGGCACCGGCCCGCACGGATACATATCCTTGGCCATTTTCAGGATAAGGGGCTGAACTTCGGCAATGACAGCGTCGACACCGGAGGCCATCGCCACGAGTTCCGCCCGTTCGGCCACCCCCCGCGAACCGGAAACAGGGCATTCGACATGATGTCCCCCCGCTGCCTCCACATCCCGTGCCAATGCGGCTGAATAGTCAGGTGCGACGGTTCCCATATTGACCAGGATGCGCCCGCTGACGTGGCGTTGAAAACAGTCGGTATCGCGGCCCAGCACCTCATCGATTGCTTGGCTGTTTCGCAGCATCAGAATTACGACCCTTGCGGCGCTCATCGCCTCCGTGGCGGATGGGATAACCTGCGCTCCCAGCGCCGCCAGGCGCTGAGCCGCCGGTGCCGACCGGTTCCATACCCTCAAGGCGACACCGGATCGGAGCAAGTTCGCCGCCATCGGCTCGCCCATCAATCCAAGGCCTAGAAACGCTACCTTCATGTTTCCTCCAAGTGGACATTCCCTACCCGGCCCGCTCTCCCCTTCCGTCAACGACCGTAATTGAAGCGCAAGGTGGCTGTGCCAATGACGTGCTCGTGCGCCAGAAAGCCAGCGAGCGCTGGCGTTGTGCTGGCGTCGACTGGAAGATGGGAGATATTTAGCGCCTTGACGGTCAGCAGGTATGCGTGGGTGCTTCCGACCGGCGGACAGATACCGACATAGCCCGGCCTTCCCATATCGGTGCGCGGTTCCAGTGCGCCGGAAGGCAGTTCACTTTCTGAAAGCCCGGTAGCGTTACCCGGCACATTGGCGACGACCCAGTGCATGAAACCGACGTCCGTTGGTGCGTCTTTGTCATATAGTGTCACCAGGAAGCTCAGCGTGCCGGCGGGTACATCGCTCCAGGTCAAAACCGGCGCCCGGTTGCTGCCCTCACAGCCGAGCCCGTAGCCTTGCGCGAGAACCATCGAAGCTGCCGGAGCGCCGTTGACAATGTCCGGGCTCGCCACTGAAAAGGGTTTAGCGGCTGCGGGGCCGCAGACGCTCAGCATTAGGGCTATTACCAAAGAAAAACGCATATCAAACTCCTGATTTTATTCACCTTGGCACATAATGATGCGCATAGATGTGCGTTGAAGTGCATTTTTCGTGCTGAATCGCGCAAATCGGGCCACATCCCATGGTCTTTACCAATGACAACAGGGTAATGTGCATCATGCCCCCTCTTCCAGACATCACATCGGACACCTATCAACGCCGGATTTGGCAGCGCCCCGATGTCGGCGCCACTGCCACGGTTCGCCAGGATCTTGACGTCAGGATTTCCAGTCTGCTTGTGCTTCAGCCCTCGCTGATCGTGGTCGAGCAGGGTCACAAGACGGTGCACTGGGACGGCGGCCACATTCGGGCAGGCAAGGGAGAAGCCGTTTGGCTCTCAAAAGGGCGGTACGACGTGATCAATGAGCCGGCACCGGGTGGCGCCTATGAAGCCTTTTGGCTTGCCTGGACGCCAGCCAGCCTGGACCGCCGTCGCACGACAGCCGCACAGAATAGTAGGTCAACGCCTCAGGCGATTATGCTCCAGCCAGAAATGACCGATGCCCTGCAGCGGGCCCATCTGAGCATTGGCGATCCCAAACTCCCCGACGCTATCGCCTTACATCGCATGGAGGAGGTTCTTTACTGGCTGGGTCATCTCGGCATCCGCATCGACCATTCATCGGATATCACTTTGACTGACCGCGTCAGCACTCTTATTGCGAGCGATCCCGGTCATCCCTGGACACTCCAGGCCGTTGCCTCACGCTTAATCGTCAGTGAAGCGACTTTGCGACGCACGCTGTCGGATAAGGGCACGGGGTTTACGGAGTTGTTGATTGACGCGCGCATGTCCGCAGCGCTGTCTCTGTTGCAGAGCACAGATTACCCGGTTGATCGCATCGCACTCGAAGTTGGCTACGCCTCGCCCTCTCGGTTCTCTGTGCGATTCCGTGCGCGCTTCGGTTTTGCGCCTACAGCAATTCGTGGCCATAAGCGCTTACGCAAGTTCCAGGAGTTTCGCGAGTGCCCCTAAGTCGACAGGCTTAGTCAGGTGATCGTTGAAACCGGCTTCGGCCGTGCGCTTGCGCGTCTCTGTATCGCCCCACCCTGTCTGCGCGACAACCCGCGTATCGGTCAGAACCGGATCCCGACGAAGCTGACGGCAGACCTCGTAGCCATCCATTATGGGCATGCCAATATCGAGAAGCACGATTTCCGGCTGGAAATCGTGCGCGACCGCGACCGCGGAGCGCCCGTCGAAACAAGTCCGTACGTCGCAACCGTATAGCTCCATCGCCCAGGACAGAGTCATGGCAGACGGCTCGTTGTCGTCCACGACCAGAACACGGCGCGGGGCTTTTCGGGAATAGTCGGGCATGATTTCGGCGAACATAATTGGCGTCCTCTACTCGCGTTTTGCGGCTGCATATGCTGAGAGTGATCCGCCGGGTTCAACTCGTTGACCGAATCTTTGACCTTATTCGTTTAAGGGTAGTTAACCACAAATAAGGATGGAATATGGATAGTTCGCACGGCGAAGTATCCGTTCAGCCAATCGCTTTTTTCCAGTTTGCTTTCTTCTCGGCATAGGCAGGTTCGGCTTCCGCCTCCTGCCATTTTTTGTAAAATACGGCTGCGCTCTCAGCCTTGATCGGGTCACCTGTACCCCGTTCCAGAAGCGCATGGCCGCTCGCCTTGTCGTATTTCCGGCCGCCCTTGTAATTGGCGTAGCGCCGCGCACGGGTATATCCCATCTGTAGAAACTTACGCGCCATATCCGCGCCGACAAACTCCCCTCGTTTCAAATAGACATGAAACTGCGCCAGGATTCGACGACTGCTGTCTTCAGCAATTTCCGGGGTGCGGAACCGCCATAGCGGCACGAGCTCACTTTTATATGGTTCGCAGATGAGCACACCCTGCTCCCCTTTGCCGACGCGGTACAGTTCCGGATGCTGCCGGTAGTCGGTCTCAGGATCCCAGGCGTAGCTCGCCTTATCGAAATTCAGGTAGCTTGGTGTGCGAGGTGTGGTTGTCCGTGGCTGTTCATTTGGCATATGGCCCATCCATAGCCCCCTTACCCAAAGCGCTCGCGGATTAGCGCTGGTGCCACTTGAAGCCGGGCCGTTGTCGGGCGCCGGCAATGACAGAGCCGACGGCCAGTGCGGCCACCGCGATCTTGGCGAAGCCTACCAGGCGCGGTGGCAAACGGTTGGCCATCGGGCTGTTCACCAACGCGGCGGCTGTCAGCAATTTGCCAGAGGGCGGCCGGCGGGTTAGAAGCTGGGCAAAAGGTAACAAGTCTAGGACTTGTGTTGCGCGGTTGGTCAATGATCGTTTCATCGGGAGCTCCATATCTCAGCTGAGTGTAAAGGCACCGCCATAAGTTTCACCTGCGTTTCTCGTGGTCACAGCGTAGCAACCCATAAGTACCGTCAATCACTCCGTTGCACGATCAACCTCCGTGGCGGTGTCGACGCCTTCAACGGGCTGCGCGACCTTCCTTACGTTCGCCCAGTTGTATCCCAGTTCGGCGACACGCCGCTGCAACACGGACCAGATTTCGAGGACTGGGTGCGGGTCCCGCGTCATCACCCACAGAAGCTTCCCCGTCGGTTCCCCGACGATGGTCCATGTATAGTCTTCTGCGTGGTCCATTACCCAATAATCTCCCAGATAGAACGGACCGAAGAAAGACACCTTCCATTTGGCGTTCCCGCTCCCAGGAACGACCTTTGCCTTGCTCGGGATTTTCCGCTCAGGGCCATCCGCCGTGTCCTTGTGCAAGGTCGCCTGGATCTTGATATCGCCCTCTTCGGTCAGCGCATAATGATCGGTGACGCCTTCATAGCCGGCCTCGAAAGGATTTTCGTAACGACCGACCTCGTACCAGAGACCGGCATAGGCATTGAGATCGACGGCCTTGCTGGGATCGGGCACCTTCTGGTTCTCCGCTCGGCGCCGGGAACTACTATAGAGGGCCGCGACGGTGCCGGCGGCTACGCCTACGAGCAACCCGGTCAGGGCGAGTTTGGCGACTTTCATTGCGATATCCTTTTGAAATAACGCATCAAGCATTCCTCAGAGGCCTGTAAGCGGACAATTCGGAAGGCGCACCGAAGGAACAAGGCCTCTCTTATGCTTTTCCACCACTGGACAGCCTCCGACGTCTTGCCACATCTCGCTTTTACGGTTCGGTGTGATCCTCCCGCCTGCGACCTTATCCGGCGGGTGTTAGCGTCTGGCTCTACGCTTACCCTTGGAGGTCCCATGTTTATCGAAACCAGCTCGGATCGTTTTCGCCGCGAAATCGCGGCCCACCTGGCTGCGTTTCTGTGCGACCCTGACGGCGACGAAGCCGTGGCGCTTCAGATCATAGAGATCATCGCCTGGCGTATGACTGCGCGGGAAGACTACCAGGTCGCCACGGTTGGTGCTTTTGTCAGGATTAATCTGGCCTGGCTGGACAAGGGCCGGATCAGCTATTGCGAGCTCCTCGAACGCTTTACGACGGCTGCCGCCTATGCGGCGCTGGGCCATGAGGCCTTAGCCAGTACGCTCAGCGTATCGGTTCCGGATGTGCGTTTGCCATGACAAGAGCCGACCATGTAAATCCACAGAACGGACTGCCGGTGCCGCTAAAAGGCGGATGTGCCTGCGGCGCTGTCAGGTTCGAAGCCATCGCGGAGCCGATCCGTGTCGGGCTTTGTCACTGCATGACCTGTCGCAAAAAGCATGGTTCGGCCTTCAATCCTTTTGTTGTCTTCCAGTTTGAAGATGTCTTGATTGGCGGCGCGTTGCAGTCCTGGCGCAGTTCCGAGCACGCCACGCGACTGAGCTGTGCGACCTGTGCCTCACCGATCTGCTATCAGGAAGATGCCGGCACTGAGATTGAGCTGAATCTCGGCAGCTTCGACGACACGAGCCTGTTTGCGCCCCAGTATGAAAACTGGACCGTCCACCGGGAAACCTGGCTACCGGCGCTCGGGATACCAACGCGGGCAACGGACTCGGACTTCCAGAAACGACATTTGGCTAACGCCTAACCGAACCCACTTCCGAAAAAAACGGGTCAGGTGCACGGGGCAGGTCTCAGCACGCATTCGAACTGAAAACTTACGTTCGCTCTGTTAGCCCTGTGAGTCGCAATACTCGAAGAAACGAGGCTACTCATGGCAATACGCCCCTACTGGAGCGGCACGATCCGCGTGTCCCTGGTCTCACTGAGCGTCGATATGTTCACCGCGCTGGATGCTGGCCAGAAGATTGCTTTTCACCAAATTTATAAGCCAACCGGTGAGCGGGTTCGCCAGAAGCTGGTTGCCGGCGAGGTCGAGGTCGAGCGCGCCGACATCGTGAAGGGCTATGAGGTCGAAAAAGGCGAATATATCCTCTTCGAGCCGGACGAGATCAAGGACCTGAAGATCGCCTCTAGCAAGGCCATGGAACTGGTACGTTTCGTGCCTTACGATGCCGTGGACGCCATCTATTTCGACACGCCCTACTATCTGGCGCCATCGGGCAAGGGCGACCTCGCTACCTTTAGCGTCATCCGCGACTCGATGCGTGAGCTGAAGGTCATGGGCATCGGGCAAATCGTCATTTCTGGTAGCGAGCGCCTATGCGCCATCAAGCCATGCGGCCCTGGCCTGCTGTTGGAAACCTTGCACTATGCCGATGAGATCAAGAAGAGCGGCTACGTCTTTGGCGATATCAAGACCGTCTCGGTTGATGGCGACGAAAAAGACCTCGCCAAACAACTGATCAAGCGCAAGGTCGGCGATTTCGAACCGGAAGAATTCCACGATCGCTACAGCGATGCCCTGCGGGAGCTTGTAGACTCCCGTATCGAAAACCGGGAACCGGTCATCCCCGAAGAGCGTCCGGCGGCCAAGGTGGTCAATCTCATGGATGCCTTGCGCGCCAGCCTGAAAGAGCCGTCCGGCTCTGCCGCCAATGATAGCGCGGAAGCGGCGAAACCTAAGGCCTCCCCGAAAGCAAAAGCGAAAGCCGCGCCAGCCCGTAAGGCAGGCTAACGATGGACGATCAGGGCTACCGGGCAGCGAGGGCAAAGGCAGCAAAGGCCACCAAGGGTGCCAAACTCCAGTTTCGTGAGTTGGAACTGGCCACGCTCGCCGATGCCGTGCCGCCAGGACCGGAGTGGGTGCATGAGGTCAAGTTCGACGGATATCGGACGCTTACCGTGATCGACGCCGGACAGGTCACCATGTATTCGCGCTCCGGCCTCGACTGGACCGCAAAGTACGCCGATATCGCCCGGCGCCTGAAGGCCCTGAAAATCGACAACGCCATCCTCGATGGCGAAATCGTCGCCCTGAACGAACACGGGGCGTCTAGCTTTTCCAGGCTGAAAGCCGAACTCATGGCTGGACGTAGCGATGAGTTGCAATATTACGTCTTCGACTTGCTGATCCTGAACGGGGAAGACCTGACGGGCCAGACCTTGCTGGAACGCAAGGCGAAGTTAGAGACGCTTCTGGCCAGCGCCGACTTCGAGAACCATGTCATATACAGTGAGCACTTTGCCGAGAACGCAAACTTCCTGCCGCATCTGTGCAACCTGGATATGGAAGGCATTATCTCCAAACGGGCGGACTCGACCTATCACGGAGGCCGCGGCAAGACATGGCTCAAGGTCAAATGCCATAAACGACAGGAATTCCTGATTGTCGGTTTTACCGAGTCCACGCATGCCGGCCGCGGCTTCCGGTCGCTGCTCCTCGGCTATTACGATGGCCCGACGCTGAAGTTTGCCGGCAAGGTCGGCACCGGGTTCAACGGCGATCTCCTGCAGGACATCCGCGCCAAGCTCGACAAGCTGAAAGTCATCTCAAAGCCGTTTAGCAAGCTGCCGCCTGATGTCGGCCGCGGCATCTGGGTTGAACCTAAATTGGTGTGCGAGGTCGAGTTCACCGAATGGACGCCAGAGGGCCGCTTGCGTCATCCCTCGTTCCAAGGCCTGCGCGAAGACAAGTCCGCCAAGGCCATCGGTCGCGATACGGAAATGCCCGTCAAGGCTGCTGTGAAGGCCGCCGCCAAGGAAGTGAGAGGCGAGACGCCTCCCGGAAAGCAACGTCACCCCTCCGCGCCACTTAAGACGCCGGACAGGATCGATGTCGGTGGAATCGGTATTTCGCACCCGGATCGGATCGTCTTTCCCGACGTAGGGATTACCAAGCTACAACTCGTCCAGTTTTACGAGTCCATCGCCGAGCGTATTTTGCCGCACATCGTCAATCGGCCCCTTTCCCTGGTCCGAGTCCCGGATAATGTCGATGGGCAACAGTTCTTCCAGCGCCATTTGCCGGAGCGTGGCGGTCTGCATAATGTCCAGGTCGTCAATGTGCCGGTGAAGGAGCGAACGGAAGACTATATGCAGATCAGCGACAAGCTGGGACTGCTTTCCCTGGTACAATGGGGCGGCATCGAGTTCCACCCTTGGGGCAGTCATTCGGACGCGCCTACCCTCCCCGACCGGATGATCTTCGATCTTGATCCCGATCCTGAGGCGCCTTGGGACAATGTCATCGACGGTGCCGCCGAAATCCGCGAGCGCATGAGGGAACTGGGCCTGACAAGTTTCCTGAAGACGACGGGCGGAAAGGGCCTGCATGTGGTCGTCCCAATCGAGCGGAAGTACGGATGGCCGGCCATCAAAGGCTTCACCCGTGCCATAGCGGAATCCATGGCGCAGGACAGCCCGACGCGCTACATCGCCAATATGAGCAAGGCCAAGCGCAAAGGGCGGATTTTCATCGACTACCTCCGCAATGATCTGACTTCCACCGCTGCCTCTGCCTTTTCAGTCAGGGCGCGGCCGGGCGCAGGGGTTTCAACGCCGTTGTTCTGGAGAGAGTTGACGCCAAGCCTGCGGCCCGGTGACTACACCCTCTTGACCCTCGGCAAGCGGCTAAAATCCCAGAGGACCGATCCCTGGGCCGACTATTTCGACCTTGAGCAGTCTTTACGGCCCGAAATCCTGAACGCGTTAAACATCAAGGATATTTAGGTGCGCGGCATCGTTGCATCCGTTAATCGACGACGCGACGCAAAAAGCGATGAGCGCACAGGAATATTCGCCTTGCGAGGGTAAAAGTACGGGAAAAGGATTGACCACAGACCATATCTTCACCGCATTGCCAGAATGGCCGACTTTATATTCCCCGCCCTGGAGGCGTTCGCGGCTGGAGACATTACACAGTCTGACGTGTGTTATACCCTTACGGCCCACCTGTTGTCGGCTGTCCCCGGTGACCACGTCACAGGGCTTGACGCCGCAGTGCTCGGTTATGTCCAGACTGTCGTGGCATCGCTGGCGGACGGGAACCGAGCTGTGAACGAGGCCGCGCGTGTGCCGATCGTTTTGCGTGAGAAGTTGCAGGCGGGCTTCGTGCTTGATAGCAATGGCTCCATCCAAGCCTCGCTCTTTACAGAAAATCGATAGCTCTCCGGGACCTTGATTCCTGACTCTTTATGCATATCACGGCAGCATCCTCGCACATCAAGGAGGATTACAGATGTCGAAAGAGGGTATGTACGTCGAGCCCCGCGCACAGGGCGACTTTGCCGTTCGCAAGGAGGGCGCCAAACGTGCCAGCGCAACCGCGCCGACGCAGGCGGAGGCTATTGCGCGCGCGCGCGAACTGGCGCTGGGCGGCGAGATTCATGTGGCGCGGGTCCGCAACAGTGGCGACGGCCCCGACAAATTCCGCAAGGTGTGAGATCGGCGAGACCGCTATGGCCCACAACGTCTTAGCCAAACTGTTGGCAGAGAAGCGGCGGAGTCGTCAGGCGCCCCGCTCCGCCTGCACAGCCTTGGCACTGCTCGCCTTGAGCGCGGAGATTGACGCCTTCGTATCTGCCGCTTCGCCTGACCCTGCCACAACGCCAACTGTCAGGCTGATCGGGCACTGGGAGGGACCGTTGATTCTCCCTGCTTGACTCCTTCACACATTGAGAACAAAGTAAGAACATTCTTAATATGGAGGCGTCGATGACTAACTCAATCGCTCTTTTTCCCGGAATGTTTGCCGACGTCGCCGATGACTGGCGCGTCTTCGTGATCGAGGCAGATGCGCGACATGCCGGCGTCGTTTATGTCGGGAGCTTCCCTTATGATACCACGGGCTTGCCCTTGCATCCTGACGCTCCTGCGATTGTCGGATGCTGGGACGGCAAAAGCCCTGGCGCCCGCCAGATCAGCGAACGTCAGAAGCGTTTCGACGGGCTCATCCCCGTTGTTCACTTTGAACCCGTATTCCAGCAGCAGTACGCCTGATCACAATCCGTGGAGAACGGCTGCCAGAGATGGACGGCTATCGGGCGTTTCGGTTATAAGGTGGGTCATGGGAATACGGCTCTACGACAGTGCATGGGTGGCGCTTCGCGGTGTGGACACGCCGCAGCAGGTGCAGAAAGATCGGCTCAACCCGGCGATCTTCATCATCGACGGCTATCGCTATGATATAGATGGCCGCGCCTTCTATGTCTCCGAAACGGCGCCTGACATCTTGCGCCTTCTCAGCCTGCAAGACGCTCGCACCCTCGGCCTGTCGACACAATATGTGGCGCCGAAGGAAATCCTGGCCTGACGTACGGGTCTTTACCGATGGCGTTGATCCGTCGTTTGACGACGGTTCCATCTTGTCGGATAGATAGGGTCTCTATCACCAGGACCAGCGACATCGATGTGCAATCTCTACTCCATGATGAGCAACAAGGAAGCGATCCGGGAATTCGCCAAATTTCTGCGCACGACGCCCAGCGCTGATAACCTGGACACGACGCCCGATATTTTCGCCAACGGGTACGGCCCCATCGTCCGCAATACCGAGACCGGGCGCGAACTGGCGGTGTGCAGGTGGGGCATGCCATCGTCGGAGGATGCGATCGGGAGCAAGACGTATGACAGTGGTACAACCAATATACGACGCACCTGGCTGCCGCACTGGAAGCCGTGGCTCGACATACCCAATCGGTGCGTGGTGCCGGCAACGTCCTTCTGCGAGCCCGATCAAGTCGGTGGGACTTTCAAGAACCAGTGGTTCGCCCTGGATGAGAGCCGGCCCCTCTTCTTCTTTGCCGGCATCTGGACGCCGCTATGGACGTCGGTCCGCAAGGTGAAGGAGGGTGAAACCACTGCCGACCTCTATGGTTTTCTGACGACGGCCGCAAATGCAGACGTCGCGCAATATCACGACAAGGCCATGCCTGTTATCTTGCGAACGCCGGAGGAAGTCGAAGAGTGGTTTGCGTTGCCCGTCAAAGAAATTAAAGACTTTCAGAAATCAAAGACATTGCCCGATGGTACCCTGAGCGTGGTCTCAACGGTCTTGAAATGGGATCCGCCAACCGCGACACCGTCCCACCTGAAAGATAAGCCTGAGGCATTGCCCGCACCTGCGGCGTCTGTCCAGCCGGACCTGTTTTAGGCAACCAGCCTGTACTCGAACCCGTCATCCGCCCAGGGCGTTTGGAGGTCGAGATTGTCCGCCCCGTCCAGCCAGGTGGCGAAATCTTTCGGTTCCACGACGACAGGTTCGCGATCGTGGATCTGCGCCATGCGCGGCCCTGGATCGCGCGTCAGCATGGCTGCGGTCAGCAGTAGCCCGTTCTCCGTCTTGATCGCATTGTAGATACCCGCCACACCCAAGGGCAGTTTGTCAGTCCGCGTGATCGCCAGCCTGGCACCCTTTGCCCCTTTGCCGAATAGCTCACTGCCCGGCTTCACCTTTTGATGGAACGCGTTCATCGGAAATAGGCATCGCCACTTGCGGCGCCACGGCTCACTGAACGACTCCAATTGGTGCGCCGTCTCGATGCGGGCATGAAACAACCGTTTGTCGCATAGTTCCGGCGCCGCACTGAAGCGCGGCGCGATCAGGCCCCATTCCATTTCTTTTAGGACGTGATGCCCCTGGCTATTTCGCGCCAGCAGATCAACCTTTTTCCCGGCCAACATGGGATCGTCTCTCTTCAGATTGTTAAACGGCGGGTCCACCGCCAAATAGCCGGCATAGACCGCCATCTCCGCCGGCCCGCCATACTTTCCACACATACGCTTACCTACACATCCTGTCGCTCAATGACGCGTCGGGTTTAACCCGGTCAGGGCATCCACCAGTCCGGCGACGTCAACGCGCGCGCTGCCGGAGACTTCGACAAACCGGGTGCCTTCGGGCGCGACGGCCACCTCTCGGTTTGCCCACGTCTTTGCCAAGGCCGCCGCATAGGCCGGCTCGGTCATGCGGGTAAGCTCCTGGGCGCCGTCATACATCGGCATGATCCCGTCCTGCATCAGGCCAAGCATATTGCGCATGGCGTTCTGCAGGCCGGGCGTCTCAGCGCATCCGCGATCGACAGCTTCAGCCATCGCCCGCGCAAGGGCCATTTCCGTGCTCAGCTTGCAGGCGGAAAAGAGCTTTGAGACGTCCAGCAAGGTGGCATTCATTACGAATGGCGTGCCGCCTGGGCAGGTCACGTAAAGCACGTGGCGGTCGTCGGAATACCCCGTAAAGGCGGTGGCGGCATTCCACTCCCCGGCCTCGCCCAGCTTTATCGGGACATCGTGATACGCAAAGGCGTCGATCTCGTCGATCTCAACAGACAGTCCGCTACCAGTGCACAGGGCCTTGAAGTCGTCGCGCGAAATCTCCAGCAACAGCGACGTATCTATGGCCTTGCGAGCAACCTTCTCAATCTTCGCCAACCGCGTCTCCAGATTGGTGTCCTGATTGAAAGCAATAACATTGCCGGTGTTGGCCGCAGTCTGAACCACACCATCAAGACGAACGACGAGGGCCATCTGATCGCAGTGATCTTGCGCCCACCATTCCGGCCGGGCCTCCAGCCGTTCGATGACATAGCGCTCGATCACCGGAAAGTTGAAGATCGTCAGATGATCTCCCGCCTTCGGATAGATGTCGGCGCGTATCGTATTGATGCGCAAGGCCCCCGACGGGCATTTCAGCTGGAACAAATAGCGCGTCATCGCGAACATCCAAAAGATTAATGTTCTATATTTGTTCCTACTCGATGACAGAGTCAAGCCCCGGCATTTCATGAATGTGGGAGCAGCTCCAGGGTGGCGCTATCGGGTTGCCCCCCACACCAGCGCTCCAGCGCCAGGCGAAAGGGGCTTCTCGGATCCGGATCGACAACGTTGAACAAGGTCATGCTGGAGCGGAACTTGAGGTCGTCCGGCGTTCCAAGATAGGTCGTCAGGTCCGGCGCGGTCGCCGTGAGCGTGGCTTCCGTACAGGCCAGAAGGCGTAGCCCTAAAATCGGATGGTCCAGGTAGGCCGCCGCCTCGCCGAAAGATCGGATGCCGTAGAATTTGGCGGTTGGCGATCGGCCGAGCGCGGCCAATTGCGGAAATATGAACCACATCCAGTGCGACCGTTTTCGGCCGGCGTGCAATTCGGCGAGCGCGGCCGCATAGGTCGACAGTTGCGCATCCTGAAACCGCTTCAGGTCGAAGGGATCGTCCATGGCGAATCCGTCCTACTCCTCGGCAAGGACAAGCAGGTCCGGCAGGTCTTCACTGCGCGCCAGCCAGAAGCCGATCATCTGGCGGATGTCAGAGGCGGCATCGTCCGGATCGAGCGCGCCGGTCCGGACCTGCTCCGCCAGGTCGGAAATGTACCGGGTCAGTTCGGGTTTGAGATGCGCCCCCAGTTCCGCGTCGAACAGAAGCAGTAAGTCCTTTTCGGTTTCGGTGGGCGTCAATTCGCGGCGTTGCAGGCGTTGCAGGGTCAGTTGAATGGCGTCGTCGGTCGTCTCGGCCGTCAGGCTGGCGGGGATGGCGGTCATGGGATGTCCTTTGTCAGAGGCAGGAATGAGCGCCGCCGCGCAGAATAGGAATCCCATCAGACTCCGAACAACATAAAATTTCAGTGGGAAACGTCGTTATCGCGCCCGCACCGGCTGTTGTGACGGCGCGAGTCGACTTAGGCAGACAGTCTTTCGCATCCTGGTGTACGCATGCCCCTGACTAAGCAGACGATCGATCCGTTCATTGAATTGTTGCGGGCGGTGCGCGAAAGCTTCAACACCTACGATTTGCAGGAGAAGCCCGGTGTCCCGTGCGCGAAGGGCACGATCACCGCACGGCTCAATAACCTGATGGTCATTTCAGACGCGCTTGAGGCGCGTGAACCGAACAGCAAGGATACCCAGGAGATTCAGCAGATTAGCAACAGTCTGGCTTGGCTGAAGGAGGATAAGGACGTTCAGAAGGGCTTTACAGGTGCTGACCTGGAACTGCCAGAAACGGCCCTCTCAAAATCGCACTCGGGATTTGTCCTGTCTGGACAGGTCACCTATCTCGAAGCCATATCCATGTTACAGCGCGCCCTGCAGGACATCATCCTCGCCAACTAGGCGCGGGCGAAGTTGGGTTTGCGCATGGAGATCGCTTCAAAGGGCCCCTCGAAAGGTCGACGTACGACGGTCAGCTTGAAGCCTTCGTAAGGACGTCGCCCTCATGGGTAAGGACGGGTGCGAAGCGATAGTTGCGCGCTTTCGCCAGGCCTTCGTACGGCTTTCTTGCCATCCTTGTTCATTGTCCCCTCCTGAAAGCGGAAGCGTACGGCCCCTTCCCTCGCTGTCGAGCCGAATTCTCCGAAGGCGGACGCTAGGTGCGTGCGTCTTGCCAGAGCCGGCCGTAGGCTGCCGAATCCTGCAGCAATGTCTGGTGGGTGCCCGAGCGCACGAGAGTGCCGTTCTTTAAAAACAGCACCTGATCTGCGGCTTCCACCAAAGCGAGACGGTGCGTGATCAGAACGAGCGTGGTTTCCCGACTGTGGTTCTGTCTTAGCGTCCAGATGGCTTCTGCTTCGCTAGCCGGGTCGAGTGCGGATGTGCTCTCGTCCAATATAATGACCGGCACCCGCGTCCGCGCGATGCGTGCCAACTCCAGCTTTTGACGCTGCCCTCCCGAAAGCCGCTCCCCCAACTCGCCCGCGCTTGCGGTCAGGTCTATGTCGCGGTCCGGATCATGGAACCGCCAATCCATGAGCAGTTGCATCAGCTCGGCCTCTGTCAAACGGCTTGGTGGATACAAGGCATTGGCCAGTAAACTGCGATTCAGCAAGGTCACTGTCTGCGGGACGTACAGCACATACTGGTAACGCTGGCCGCGCGGTATGCGATCGAGGGGAAAGTCGTCGATCAAAACCTCGCCTTTATCAGGCCGAAGAATGCCCGCCATAATTTGCGCCAGAGTGGACTTCCCAGATCCGTTGGGCCCGACAAGCACGTTGAAGCTTCCCGGCTGGAGCGTCAGGCTGATGTCCTGGACGCTTGGCAGCCCAACCCCGTAGGCGAAGCTGACGGATCGCAGTTCAACGCCCGCTGCCCCGCTGCCTGGTGCGCGCGCCGACTCTTTGGCACCCTCTTCCTCCCTACCCAAGTCCAGGATGTCCCGGACGGTAATGAGAGCGAGAGCGGCTTGGCTGATCACATAGCCAAAGCCGCTAAGCGGAAGCACCAATCGGAAGGCATAGGCTTGCAACAGGACAAGCCCGCCGATCGTCATGGCGCCATCCAGGGCGTCCCGTGCGCCGAGCACGAGCAGACCGCATACGCCCGTGCCGGCGACGCCATACTGCAAGGCCGCTACGCCGACATGGCTCGCCAGCATGTCGCTGAACGCATGCGCACGCTCGCCAAACCGCTCGCGAACCAAGCGGCGCTCCTGCGGCAGAGCCCCGTTGAGCACGACCCGGCGGGCATTGCGCAGGATGTCGGCGACGGTTTCAGACACGTTCCCCGACGCCGCGCTGGCTGCGGCACTCACCTGGTGTTGCTGAGTGGCGCCATACCAAGTGGCTACCGTAAAGGCGACCAGCGTCACTGCGAGCACCGCCACATATAGCGGCTTCAAGACGCTGGCAATGATCACCAGACTAATGCCCACCTGCAGAAACGTTGGCAGGACTTGCCAAATTAGCCCGCCGACCAGAATTTGCAGGCCAAACGGCAGGCGCTCGATCAGACCCAGAATTCGTCCCGTGTCGCCATCCCGTGGCCCCGCCAGATCGGGCATGGCGCGCTTCAAGACATCATCGACGATCTCCTCATTCAGGCGATCGATAATCTTCTGAGAAAAGACCTGTCGCCAGGCAGCAAGCACACTGCCGCCGAGCGACGCGACGACGAACAGCACAGATAGCACTGTGGCCCACTCCAGGGTTGTTACATCGTGAGATAGTCCGTCGATAAGCACCTTCAAAAGATAGGGGCTGCCAGCGCTAAGGCCGATGACGATGATTTCCATGGCGAGGCAGAGCATGAGGGTTACCCGCAGACCGGTGTCCCGGTCAATCATGGCGCCCGCCAAGGTGGCCAGGACGCGTACATTGCCGTTATTGGAGCAGCGTCTTGTAATCCCCATTGACCATTTTCCTTCCATAATGCAGCAACCGCTGGACGCGCGATTTGAGAAAAGCCGATCGGCCATTCCACTCGTCGCGAACAAGCGCTTCGCCAAACAGGGCGCAGGCGATTTCCCGCAGCGACGCTCCCGCTTCCATTCCGTCGAAGGCCTGTAAGGCGAGTGCCCATTTCTGAGCGCGGCGCTCGACGGGGAACAGGCTTGATGGAAAACGCTTGAGACGCCGGAAGGCATTCAGCCGCGAGACCGTCAGCAACTTGGGTTCGATGCCGGTGAACAGGTCGAGTTCACACCGCAGGCGGGCAGCCCCGTCTGTGAGCGTGCCGGATCGGACGTGCAGTTCTACCTGGTGCTGCCCGTCGTCCAGGATCAGGTACTCCTGGCCTTTGCCGTCCGTAATGAGGTGGCTCATGTTTGGAAAAGCGGCGATATCGAACGCTTCAGGATCGCATAGGGGTACCGGCTCGGCATGCACACTGATGACGGCCGGATCGTACTCCGGCGACCAAAGCAGCCGCACACCAGGATTGCCTTCGCCGCGGCCTTCCGCGTGAACCCATACCCCGCCTAAAAATGGCGCGACAAGTCTTCGTCGAGCAGAATCATGCTGTCCGAAGGCGCGATCGTACATTCGGCTGCCTCCAATATCGCCGCTTGTTCCCGGAAGAGGGAATTACGCTTTAGCCATAGCCACGCCCAGGTTCGGCGATCGC
This sequence comes from Asticcacaulis taihuensis, assembly GCF_900100255.1. Classification (GTDB taxonomy): domain Bacteria; phylum Pseudomonadota; class Alphaproteobacteria; order Caulobacterales; family Caulobacteraceae; genus Asticcacaulis; species Asticcacaulis taihuensis. Next base: position 535,174 of record NZ_FMTS01000001.1, read on the forward strand.
TTTGCACATACCGCGCGTAGTTGGCGCGTTGCATCCAGTCAGCGCCCGGCGCTGTCCCCTTCGTGGCTTGGCCCATTTTGTCCACTCCAGGCGGGCATTCTGCCCGCCGTACAGACGCCATCAGCGTCTACGCTACAGTCACAATTCCCAAAGCGTGACCCACCGCTACGGATCGGCAGGCGGGCCGGGTTGATCCGGGTTGGCATTTTCCCGGTCCAAATAGAGCTCCAGGCATTTTACAAGCACGTCATCGATACGGTCAGCGAGGTCCATCAGCGCGTCTCGTCTGAGGTCTTCGCGCAGATGGCTCATTGCGTCGATTGCCCTCGCAAGACTCGCATCCAAGCTATTCCCGTTGCCTATCGGCGCCGAGACCATCTTTGACGGATTACGCGGCATGCTCTTGCCTTATCGGCCGATCATCGAAGAGGACGGCTTCGAGCCCAGTGCGCAAGCGGGTACGATCCAGTTGCATCTGCGACACCGCAATCGAAGCGGCTTGCAGTTTGACAGAGTCCCCAAATGATCGGGCGGCACCCAGCCGTTCCAAAGCGATGCCATTGCGTTCGAACACCGTACGCAGGATCATGGTCGGCATCAGTCCGATAATCCGGTCGACACCGCGCTGGATGCCAAATTCAAGATACCCGCATACGAGTGTTTGACAGATCAGGCGTCGCTGCTCGGGCGGGAGTCGGCTGTCGATACAGAAGCGTGTACCTTCCCATACATCGGGCGTCGAAAAGACCGTCTTGTCATCGACGAATTCATCAAAGTGATCCTGCAACATGCAGCCAAACCCGATTGGGGTCAGACGGCTGGCGCCAAGCACAGTCTTTCCATCAAGAGTGTAGACAAGATACTTGGACGCCAGGGTGTCGTATTTATCGAACTCCATTCCGTCGACAGAATGCACATCGTAGTTTTGTCGCTCAATAAACTCGCGCTGCCTCAATTGAAACTGACTAATGAAGAGGTCACCTTGCTTGGAAATGGTCGTAAAACTCAACAACTGCAACATCTGAATACTCCCCTCTTGGTGGTCCCGGAGGTATTCAGATGAACAGACAAATTAACGAAATAAAATCCAGCATACACGGGAGTTATGGGTCGATTAGCCCCATTTTCATGGCCGTTAGGACCGCGCCTGTCCGTGTTTTGACCTTTAGTTTGGTAAAGGCGTGGCGCAAATGCGAATCGACGGTGCTGGACTTGATCCCGAGAATATCGGCAATTTCTGCGTCATAGAGGCTCCGGCCGACGCCTTCGAGCACCTGCCGCTCCCTGAGTGACAGAACTTGTCCGCGCGGCGGGCGGGCCGGTTTGGTGACAAAGCTCCGGAACACTTCGAAGAACTGATTGCAGTAGGCGACGAGCACATCAAGGCTGGGCAGGTCTTTCGCATGAGGGTCCGACGTCGCCAGTGCGATACCGGCAACTTGGGACATCGGCCCCTTAAACGGGATGCCCACACCATGATGCAAGCCGGCGGCCTGGGCTTCTCTGAGAAAACGGCGTTGGCGCGGCGACAGGGGCATCAGGCGTTCAAGCTCATGCCAGTGGAAGGGTCTGAATGTACTGGTCGCGCACTGGGCTACGGGGTCGATCTGCCGGCAATTATGCGTGTCGTAGTATCTCTGCCAGCTCAGGGGATAGGTGTTGATGAGGCCGAACCCCAAATGATGCTCGGCGATATCGTAAGCGCTGATGATCGAGAAGTTCATTAGGTCGTATCCGAGGCCTGTCATGGTCTCGGTAAAGAATTCGAACAGCGCCTCAACCGTCTTGATGCGCCGGGTCGCTGCGATAAAAGACAGTAGGGCCGGCATGGCGTAACTCGCAAAACCGCGCGTGGATCGCGCGTGGCAGGTGCAATAACACCATATTCAACCGGCAACTTCATATTGCAAGGCATGGTCGGTGATCATCGTATGATCACCGACCATGCTGTGGGGTGTTTGGGGCTCGTACTGTCTTTTTCCATGTAGCCAAAATGGAGGGACAGTTTGAATCAAAAATTGAAAATCGTTGCCGTTGTCCAAGACGCCTTCGACAGCAAGCGTGGAACAGACGCGCTGCACGCACTCGCGCGTCTACTCGGACAGCAATTAGCGCGTGAATACATCCAGCGGAACAAGCCTGACAAGTCAGCGGATGCACCTTACCAGCAGATCAGTTCGCCTTGCTTTAGCGCACTTGAGGGCGACCGCGCGACCTCAAGCCCGGTCCTAAAGCCGCCAACCAAAGAGATGCCGTCCAATTGACCGAGCTTGGCCATCGTTGACCGATCGGCGAGCTAGGGCATCGGGCTGACCTGCGGCAACGTGATCAAATTGGTCACGAAAGGCGCAGCATGCACCAAGAAACGTCCGGCAAAGGGAAGGCAGTCGCGGCGCAGTCAGATACGACTGTCGGGCGCCAGGAACAGACACCTGCATCCAACCCTCCCTTCGCGCGCTTTCCCGCCGAGTTGATCGCCGAGACGCAGGACGTTTTCGGCCGGCGGACCGGTCGAAATCTAACCAACGAAGAGGCGCGGCAAATTCTCGAAAATCTTGTCGGCTTTTTCGACACCTTAAACCAGTGGCAGCGCGAACAGGACAGTAATCGCGCCCCTACCCAAGGATAATCCCGGCGTAGCGATCGAAGGGTGGCGCGCCTAATTTACGGACGCACCATGCCTAAAACATCTAAAAGACAGCACAGCACATCAGCCCCCAAGCCTTCGAGCCGGAAGGCGGTCGTCTACGCGCGCGTATCTTCAAAGGAACAGGATCGTGAAGGGTTTTCCATTCCCGCGCAAATGAAACTGCTCGCTGAGTTCGCTTATGACAATGAATATAAGATTGTAGAGGAATTCATTGATGTGGAGACGGCGAAGACCGACGGCAGAAAGCAGTTTGGCGAAATGATCGGCTATCTCCGCCGGCACCCATCCGTTCGAACAGTTCTCGTTGAAAAAACAGATCGTTTGTACAGAAATCTCAAAGATTGGGTGACGGTCGATGAGTTGGATATCGAAATTCACCTGGTCAAGGAGGGCGTGTCCCTATCCAGAGATTCCCGTTCATCCGAAAAGTTCATGCACGGCATCAAGGTATTGATGGCCAAGAACTATATTGACAACCTCTCTGAAGAAGTCCGCAAGGGTATGCTTGAAAAAGCCACGCAGGGGCTTTGGCCGAGCGCGGCGCCAATGGGCTACGTCAATGTGATCGCCCCTGACGGCAAGCGGATTATCGAAGTCGACCCGAAATACGCTGAGATTATCCCAAAGATATTCCAGTGGTACGCGACAGGAAACTATAATCTGCGCGAGGTGGGAACACTGGCCCGGGGCGCCGGCCTTGTCTTTCGCCGAACAAACTCGTTCGTTCCTCTCGGAACCATTGCCCGCATTCTTCGCAATAGAGTCTATACGGGCGAATTCGAATGGCTCGGGCGTGTATATCAGGGGAAGCACCAGCCGTTGATTGACAAAGACCTGTGGTACCTGGTCCAGGACATTCTGGATGGCAAGCTCATTCGGAAATTGCCGAAGGCTGGCGGCAGTGTGCGGGAATTCGCGTTCACCGGTATGATCACCTGCGGCCACTGTGGTTGCGCTCTAACGGCCGAGGTGAAGAAACAGAAGTACATTTACTACCATTGCACGGCTAACAAAGGAAAATGCCCCGAGAAGTATGTGCGCGAGGAGCGGTTGGTGACACAGTTTGCAGGGCTCCTGCAAAAATTGAGGTTCGACGACGAAGTCTACGATCTTGTTGTAAAAGCCCTAAAGTCCAGCCACGCAGTCGAGCGCGACGAACACACACAGGCTATAACCCGTCTTACGGCTGAAATTGCTCGATTGGTGCATCGGGTTGACCAAGTCTACGTCGACAAACTGGATGGGAAAATCACGGAAGACCATTACACCCGCATCTCGAACCAATGGAAAGAGGAACGTCGACGGTGTGAAGACGATCTGATCCGCTTTCAGGAAGCCAATCACACATATATGGACGACGGCGTCGCCCTGCTCACGTTAGCGCGGGATGCCCACAAAATATTTGAAGCTCAGGACGGACCAAACCGACGGATGCTACTCAATTTTGTATTATCGAACTGCTCATGGAAGGCAGGTACACTGACGGCAGATTTCCGCGAACCATTTAATTTGCTTGAAGAAAATTCTGGGCAAATATCGCAGGAAAAATCGGAACCTGGGTATGATGATGCCGAAAAGAAGAATTGGCTGGGGAACTAGGACTCGAACCTAGAATGACGGTACCAAAAACCGGAGTGTTACCATTACACCATTCCCCAGCATATAGCCGGCTCCGCCGGCGAAGCATGTCGCCGCGAGAGGCGTGGAGATAGCGCAAGGTTTTGCCCAAGGCAATCCCCTGAAACAACTTTTTCGCGGCAAGATGCCCCTGTAGAAGCGTTATTTGTGGATCATTGACCAAAACGATTGCATTTTGGCCCTTCCAGCAATTGATAAATTCATGCAAACCCACTTTTCCCCCTTAACCCTGGCCTATAACCGCTTGATGGCGAACAGCTTTAAGAGCTTTACAGGCGCGTCGATTCTGGGAATGGCGGATGCAGCCGATCTCGATGACGCCGCATTGGCGCAAGCCCTGTTCCATGCGCCGCAGGCCATTGTGTCTCACGGCACGGAAACCGATCCCGTCTTCTGCTACGCCAATGAGCAGGCGTTAATGCTATGGGAGATAGATTGGGAGGCTTTCACCCGCCTGCCCTCGCGTCTCAGCGCCGAATCCGCCAGTGACATCCAGTCCGACCGCGACACCCTGCTGAAAGCCGCGCTCGCCAGGGGGTGGGTTGATGACTATGCCGGCGTGCGTATTTCCAGCACCGGTCGGCGGTTTCATATCCGGAACACGACCTTGTGGAATGTAGTCGATAGCCTGGGCGTTCATCATGGCCAGGCCGCCTTTATCCGGGATTGGCGCTTTCTCTGAAATATGCTAACTGCGCGCCATGTTTGAAACCCCGCAAACCACGCCCCCCGTCGTCATCGCCGCCTTTTACCACTTCTTCGATTTCCCCGATTTCGAAGCCATGCGATTGTCGCTATATGACCGTCTGAACGCTCTGGGCATCAAGGGTTCCCTGCTCATTACCGCCGAAGGTGTCAATTCGACCATGGCCGGCACACGGGAGGCCATAGATGCGTTTCTCGATTATCTGCAAAATGACCTGATCGGTGCAACGGTCACCTGGAAGGAATCCTATGCCGACTACCAGCCCTTCGGGAAGCTGCGCGTTCGCCTGAAAAAGGAAACGATCGGCATCGGCGAACCGGTATCTATGAAGCGTTTCGGACAGTATATCGAACCGAAGGACTGGAACGCCCTGATTACCCGCAATGACGTGGTGATCATCGATACGCGCAATGACTATGAGGTCAATCTCGGTACATTCGAGAAAGCGATCGATCCCAATATCCCTAACTTCAAACACCTGCCGCAATGGACGCGCGACAACGCCGAATTGTTGAAAGGCAAGAAGGTCGCCACCTTCTGCACCGGCGGTATTCGTTGCGAGAAATATACCTCATGGCTGATCGACCAGGGTATTGAAGACGTTTATCACCTCAAGGGCGGCATCCTGCAATATTTTGAAGACGTGCCCGTCGAGCAGTCGCTTTGGCAGGGCGAATGCTTCGTCTTCGATGAGCGCATCGCCGTCGATCACAGCCTCCAGCCGTCGCAGACCGCCCTGCTCTGCCTGCACTGCGACCACGCCCTCACCGCAGAAGATCAGCAGCAGGCCAGCTATGTCAAGGGTGTATCCTGCCCGCATTGCGAGGGCGATGTCCGTCACGCCCACGATCGCCCGCCGACGCAGAAACGCCCGGGTCGCATCAAGTTCTGATCTGCGGTGCGGCCCAGCCACATTGCGGGCTGAACAAGCCGCATGACAACCTCTTCATTTGACCTGACCGCATTAACGGCTATGCTGTCAGACGAATATCGATGGGGGGCTTTGGGTTACGCATGAAACAGTTCTTTATAACGCTGGCAGCCGTCGTCGTGGCCCTGCTGATCGTCTTTGTGGCCCTGCCGATCGGCGCGGTGGTCATGATCGCCTCGGCCGCCAAGCCCAAGGTGCCGGAGGCCGTCGTCCTGTCGCTTGACCTGCGGCAGAAGATGACCGATCAGAGCCGTAATACCCCCTTCGCCTTTTTAATGGGCAAGAGTCTCTCGACCATGGATGTGGTGACCACCCTGCACCATGCGGCTGATGATTCCCGCGTCAAGGGTGTCTTTATTCGCCTGCCCGAAGGCGGCATGTCGCCTTCCGCCGCCGAGGAAATCCGCAACGCCATCGTCTATGTCCGCCGCGCCAACAAGCCGGTGATCGCGCATAGCCAGGGTCTTTATCCGGACACCATGGTCGTCGCCTCCTATATGCTCGGCGCCTCCTCCGGCAATCTGTGGATGCAGCCGCATTCCTCCTTCCAGGTCACCGGCATCGCAACCTCGACCATGTTCCTCAAGCGCGCCTTCGACAAGTACGGCGTCAAGGCGGAGTACGAGCAGCGTTACGAGTTCAAGAACGCGGTCAATCCGTATCTCTACAGCGATTACACGCCAGCCCACCGCGAGGCGACGCTTGGCTGGATGAACAGCATTTATCATTCGATGATCAATAATGTCGCCGCCGACCGCCGCACAGACGCTGGCAAATTGCAAGCCACGCTGGAAGCCGGTCCATACGGCGCGGAACAAGCTCTCAAGCTAGGCCTGGTCGACCAGCTCGGCCAGGTGCAGGATGCCGAGGACGCCGCCATAAAGCGCGCGGGCAATGGCGCCAAGGTCATGGATATCGCCGACTATGAAAGCACCCTGACGCCGTCCTTCTCCGGCGAGACCATCGCGGTGATCGACGGTGAAGGCGCCATCATGACCGGCCGCGCCGGCAGCGGTGGCGGTTTCAACAGTGACCCCGGCATGATTTCGGATGAGATCGCCGGCGCCTTCTATAAGGCCGCCAAGGACAAGAACGTGAAGGCCATCGTCTTCCGCGTCTCGTCGCCCGGCGGTTCCGATACCGCCTCCGAGCAGATCGCTGAGGCCATGCAGGCCGCCAAGGCCGCGGGTAAGCCCGTGGTCGTCTCCATGGGCGAATATGCCGCGTCTGGCGGCTACTGGGTGTCTTCGGGTGCCTCGTCCATCGTCGCCAATCCCAGCACCCTCACCGGCTCGATAGGTGTCTTCGGCGGCAAGTTCGCTATCGGTGACGCGTTGGCGCGTTTTGGTGTCGATAACCGCGACATCTCCGTGGGTGGCGATTACAGCCAGGCCTTCAGCCAGACGCAGGGTTTTTCGCCGACGCAGCGCGCCGCCCTTTCCGGCTGGATCGACGAGATCTATAACGGCTTCGTCACCCATGTCGCCACCGGCCGCAAACTGCCGGAAGCCACCGTGCGCGATATCGCCAAGGGCCGTGTCTGGACCGGCGAACAGGCGCTTAGCCTGAAGCTGGTGGATAAGCTCGGCGGCTTTTATGACGCCGTCGATGTTGCCAAGGGACTGGCCAAGATCGACAGCAAGACTGAGGTGCGACTGGTCGATTACGACACAGAACCCGGCCTTTTCGGCGGGGCGAAACAGAACGTCCATATGGGCATAAGCGGCCTCAAGGCGCTGTCCTTCCTCGGATGGGCAATGAGCGATCCAAAGGCCGAAGCGGTCATGTCCCAGGTCCGCGATGAACGCCTGCGCGAACAAGGCGCCAGCGTCCTCGCCCCGGAAGCCTATCAGGCAAGCGTGCGGTAATAATCTTCGGACTCAAAAATTTGCCTCCCGCACTAGCTGCGGGGGGCTTTTTATTTACGTCCGCCCATCTCCATGCAACCGCCTCCAGAAGGCTTGTCCGATCCAGCACCTTACATCACATCGCTCTTTCTTCTCGGCGGACATATGCAGGACAGGCGGATCTTTCCAAAACTTCTGGGAAAGAATTTTTCAGCCAACCATGCAGCGGCTGTTTCTTCCACATCGGCATATCTATGCCCGCTATTTCCTGACTGTGACCGTTTGCTATTGGTCTACCCAGCAAACTATGCACCTATGCGGGACAAACGTTCCTCACACCATTTATGAAAAAAGCGGCGGAAGGTTTTCCTTCCGCCGCTTCTTGTTTACCCGAAGGTCTCGATCTTAGTAGCTCAGATCGAAGCCTAGACGCACGTAACGCGGGGTGTTGTAGTAGGTCGTCTTGCCATAGTTGGAGCTGACAACACCAACGCCAGTCGTTTCGTAAGTCAGGCGACGTTGCAGAATCTGGTGGTTATCAAACACATTGAAGATGTCCGCACGCAAGACCAGATTGCCACCAATGGCGTACTTTTCAGGCACGGTATAGCGGAACGACAGGTCGAGATTCTTGGTCCAATCGCTCTTCAAACCCTTGCCCTGGACAGCACCGACACCGCCACAATAGTGCGAGTACGGGCCGTAGGAACCAGCATAAGGATCGGTCGGATGATAACCCAGGCAAGAGAAGTGCGCCGGGGACTGAACAAGAACGTTAGCACCAATCATGAAGTTCGGCGTAAAGGCATACGAACCCCAAACCTTAAGGGTGTGCGTACGATCGTTCGGCAGCAGGCCGGTAGCGTAATCTTCGAAGCCCGGTGAGTCGAACGCGATGGTCGCGCCAGCATCGTCCTGCTGCGAGTTTCCGACTTCCGACTTAACCGTACCTTCGTAGTTCCCGTAGGAACGCGACCAGGTATACGACCCTTGCAGGCCCCATTTGCCATCGAAGGCACGCTTCCAGTCAAACACCAGGGCCTGATAGTTGCGTTTCGGGTCGTGGTAATGTCCCAACTGGTCCGCGGTCAGGGTGATTGTGCGGGTCTCAGTTTCACCAGCCAGCGGCTGCTTCAGGTTAATTGTGACGTCATGATCACCAACGTTCCAGACATAGTAGGAATTGGAAATGGTGCCATCCGTATAGATCGAGCTATCAAGGCCATTGGCATCGAGATAGTCAATAATAGCCGTCTGGAAGTCAGAGTCTTCCGATATGCGCTTCAGGTCGCGGTTGATATAGCTCAAACCGAAGGTCCACATATCGTTGAAACGATAGGTGGTGCCTAGAATGATTTCATCCTCTTCTGTGGCTTGCAGACCAATTGAGGTCTTGGAAGTCGCGCCTTCCTGTGAACCATTACCGTGAACGTTACAGGCCGCTGTGCCGACGACATAAGACGACAAGCCCGGCGCCGAATTGATCGAAGCACTGGCGGGTGTATCGGGACAAGGTGCGCTGAAACCGGTAGGAATATCTACTACAGGTGCGCCTACAGATGTCGGCAGCCCCGTTGACGGGTCGATATCCCAACCGCCTGCCGGCTGGGCAAAGAGCGCTTCGAAATACAGATCCTTGCCGCGATAACCAAGATTCATCGCGGGAGGAATAAAGTTAGATCCGTAAGATCCATAGACCTTCCAGTTACCGTCAGTATCCGGCGTCCAGGAGAAACCGAGACGCGGGCCAATATTGCCGGTCAGATTGAGATAGCGTTGCCCGGAAAGATTGTTCTGGGTAAAATCGTCATTCCGAACGCCGACCTGAACGTTGAAAGTCGGAGTGATATCCCACGAATCCTGAATATACCAAGCACTATTCTCTGCGCTGACATTACCGCCAAGGAATTCGTAAATAACATGAAGCACTGAATTTGGATCAGTGGAACCAACAGCAGGCGCACCAGCGGTTCCATAAACACTGGAATCCGGGTTGGTCTCGTAGCTGTAGCTGACGGGTTGGGTACCGACGAGGGTCGATATCTTTTCCATCGTGTTCTCTTCGTGGTCATAACCGAAGCGAACATGGTGACGGCCAGCCAGTTCAAAACGCATATCACCGTCAAAGCGATAGAACTTACGTTCAACATTATCAACCGAAACACTGAGGCTTGGCTGGGCAGAAGATATCGTTTCCGAGCCTCCCGTGTAGATGCCATCCGTACCATAATAGCTTGCTACGTTATAGTCGGTCAGATTGCCCGGCAGGAAATTATCCGCATCCTTGGTGTCGCCATAGGCTGCCGAAATCGTAAACCAGTCAGTAAGTTGACCATTATAGTTCAGGACGTAGCTTTCACCACCCAAGGTCTCAACCGTACGGTCCGTTTGATTGCCGACAGTCTCACCGTCGAAATCATAAACATCGCCAATTTCTTCGCGCGAAGTGTCAAAATAGGTCAGCGACAGACGTTGGGTAGGTGTGAAATAGGCGTCGAGCTTGGCGCCAAGGAAAGGATCCTGGTTCTTAAGACGGGTGAAAGCGCCCGTACGGAAATTGCCCGTTTCACGAACATTATCGTTCATCTGGTACAGGCCGTACGCGAACAGGTGATCCTTGATCAGAGGACCGCCCATTTCGACCGACAGGGAGTTTTCCTGCGTCTTGTCAAACTTGCCAGTGTAGGAATAGGTGTCGAGTTGGTCGGCTCCCAAATCCTTGGGTGCATAGTTCCCATGGATGGCGAACATGAATTCGTTCGTACCGGACTTGGTCGTGGCATTGACAACGCCACCTGTCGCGCGGCCAAATTCAGCAGCGTAACCGCCGGTCTTAACTTCGATGGTTTTGTAGAAGTCAAACGGCACCTGGTTTCCACCGACATAGGTATCGGGGTTGGTGATATTAAGACCGTCGATGTAATACGCGTTTTCAGCGACCGAACCGCCACCAAACGACGAGGACTTTTCGAAACCGCCATTACCGGTCTGACCACGGGTAACCGTCGGGGCCAGCAAAGTAACGGCGTTCAGGTTACGGGCGATCGGCTGTTGCGAAACCAGGGTATCCAGATCAACGGTTAGACCGGTCGTTGTCTTGGTAAAGTCCTGGCGAACGCGCTTGCCCTTGACCACGACGGTTTGCGTCGCACCGGTCGAATTCAGTGCAATGTCATAACGCACTTCCTGCGAAATAACGATCGTTGCCGTACCGGTGGCGTCATCATAACCGTTGGCTGAAACCGTATATGTATATTCACCAGGCAACAGACCAATGGCCGAAAACTGACCTGACGCATTCGTGGTGAGTGTGCGAGACTGACCTTGTGCCGACGAAGTCAGAGTAACCGTAGCGCCAGCCACAGGCGCACCGCCAGAATCAGTAACCGTGCCGAGCAGAGCGCCCGAGGTATAGTCCTGAGCTTGAGCTACAGCAGGCAGCATTGTGGCGACGGTCGCCACCAGGGCGCCGCCGGCCATCGTCGACAACGCCGCACCGCAGATCGTCGTCGTGGCCAGAAGGCCAGATCGCAAAGATAATTTTTTCACTTGTTTCTCCGGGTTACATGAGGGTGTAGGCGCACCCACCGCAGTTTCCAGCATTACACGCTGTTAATGAAGTTAAAGACCCGTGTCGCAAATCCGTCAATCGCGCGACATATTTTTGTCGATATCAATTGCAACCTGTTTCAATAAAGTCACAGCCGAAACATTACCCTAGGGAAACTACAACCAACACTTTCTGGTTAATTTAACCGGCACGTATCCAGACAATTTTCGTGAATGATTTTTTCAAATTATAATAAAATTCAAATTATTATTAAGGACTTATAATGCGCCTCCTCATCCAAACGGATGCAAATAAATTCCCCTGAATAGTTACGTTATCCCGAAAATCATTTCAGACGATTTTGCGTTGCCCGCATTGCTAAAATGGCAAAATATCAGAACAGATGCAGATTCGACGCATCGTTTTTAACGTCTTACATGGACATATGTCGCCGATGTAACCGTTTCCGGCGGGTAACTGGCGGCCAGAACATGTGCCAAAAGAAGACTGAGCAGCGCGGCGGCAATCCGCTGCGAACGTTTTGATAAATATATAAAAAATGTCGAACCCATGGCTAACCCGTCCTGATCTTCTCAAGACGGAAGCAAACCGCAAGCCAGCCGCCAGATCAGCCGGTCGCTACAGCGGGAAACGGCATGGCTCTGATTTTCTGGACGATTTCGGTGACGCGGCGACAGTTCGCGCCGAGATCGGGAATATTGTAACGACTTACCGATCGCACATCGACGCTGCGCGGATCGATCCGGATGACGATATCCGATTTGAAACCGTAGAAATTGTCCTGGTAGGTTGCCTCCACGCGCCAGGGAGACGTGCCGAAAACTGTATAATGGTTCTGCTTCAGCATGGTGACAATCGCCGGAACCTGATCTTCCGTGATGACCAGATTATCGATTGTTTTCGCGGCCGGACAGGTTGCTTCATTAATGGCGGCAACTGTTTTCCCGCCCCAGTCCAGCGACTCATTGCGCGGCACCCGCGGTAAATCCTCTATCGGCAAGGCATCCCTGCCCCTTTGCGCCACCAGCTTATCCGAAAAGCTAAGCGGCCGGTCCCAGTTGGTGGCGACGTCCGCGATCGGCGGATAATCCTTGAGCAATTTGTGATACCAGGCATAACCGCCAAGGATGCCGCCAGCGATCACAACCGCCGCCAGAGCCCAGGGCGCGCGGTACTTCGGGCACTTGAAAAGTGAGATCAGCAATGACAGCGCAGCCACGACCAGAGCCACCATGGCCATGCGCGGACCTATGCCCAGTGTCAGAGTCTTGAAGCCGAGATCGAGGCTGATATAGCCCAGATGCGTGATCATCATGGTGCCCAACAGGAACAGAGCCGTAATGACCGAAACCATGAACGCCAGATGCGCAAAGGCAAACCCCTTCTTCCGCGCCTTATGCGGCGTGCCATTAAAGGCATCGTCGGAATGCGGATCGGACACTCGGCACCTCCCAGGTTACGGCGGGTTTTGGTCGACGCAAATTAGCTCAAGGAAAGCCAGCGTCACGCCCTTACCTTCAAAACACGAAAAACAACGGCGAGAAAGTTAAATATTCAACATTATTGCGCGGCATAGAAACCGCGCATACCATGCTGGACCCTTTAATTTTCAGGACTTTCCGGCACTTTCAACTTGCCACAAAATCTTCGATAGATCAATATCTTGCTGATTGAGCGCGACGTCCGGCGTCGCGTCTGAGGCATCATTCTGGCGGCCTGCGACACGACGCCCACGCACCACCGCCGGCAGATCGAGCCAGAGCCCCGTAAAGGCCGTGTTTTGCTGACGAGTGAGGTCGGCGCAACGGTCCCGCCAGGCGGCTTCACGAAATGTAGCGTCCAGAACAACCGACTGCCCGGCGTTCAGAGTCGTCTGTGCCAGGGCGAACATGTGATCATAGACGCGCACATTTTCATCGGGCGAATAGGCTTCCTTCGGCAGGGTTTCATATTCTGGCCAGGCCCACAGACATTTGCGGATTTCATCGCTGCGCAGGATCACGGCGCCCGGCGCCCGGCCGATCCGCGGCGCTTCCTTGCGGGCGCGCGTGCTTTTGCCCGAACCGGACAGGCCGCCTATCGCCATCAGTTGTGCCGGCTGTATCTCTAGGAAGCCCTGTGCCGCCTTGAGATACAGGCGGGCCTTATCCATGCCGCCATTAGGATCGTGTGCCGAATTGGCGCTGACGTGACAGCGCACAGCCGCGCGCATAGACATGTAAAGCGGCAGGCACTTCAGCCCGGCATAGACGGCATGGGCATCACCTTCAAGGCGCGCCGCCTGCTCCAGCCAGACATTGAGCACCAGATTGGCCGACGCCTCATGCCCCCTCACCCACAGATCCATCAGCAGAAAGGCCAGATCATACAGGACATCAATCTGGCTCAGGCGGTCATTGAATTCGATGCAGTCGAACAGGACCGGCTTACCATTCTCGATCAGGATATTGCCGAGATGCAAATCTCCGTGGCAGTGGCGGACAAAGCCCGCCGCGAACCGCGCTTCTAAGGCCGGCGCCAGTTCGCCATACACGGCCTGTATGGTCCGGTCGTAAGTGTCAACCAAGTCAGTACCCAGCGGCTTACGAAACGCAGCGATGTTTTCACGATTTGAATCAATTACATATTTTGTATTGTTGACGTTCCGCACATCGCTGCATATCTCAGAGCCGGCATGAAATTGAGCGATCAGTCGCCCCAGGTCCCGCATCTGGCCCGACTCCGGCGTCCAGCCCAGCCGGCCGGCACTTTGTGCCGCCAGAACCCCGGCCGTATCGAAACGACGCATGACCAGAACGCTCTCTCCGGCAACTTCCTCGACACCAAGATAGATGTCCGCCGCCAGGCGCTGATTGAAGAGCAGTTCCCGCAACAAGGCCGTCCGACGCTTTTCCGGCGTAGTGAAATCAAGAAAACCGTAATCGACGCTTTTCTTGAGCTTGTAGGCCCGCTCGCCCTTCAGGACGACGGTTGCGCACGAGGTTTCAATCACTTCGTCGGCACCTTCACGAAGATAATCGAGAGCCTGACTTAACGACACAATCCGCTTCCCTCTGCTGTACGACCGCCAAATCGGCTAAGCCGCTTTTGCCGTTCTTGCAAGCGGATTAGCCTTGACCTTCACAGTCTTGTCTACCAGATGACAGACATGACGATGCCCGCCTCCCTGCCTGCCGATATTGAGGCAATCATCTTCGACTGCGACGGCACCCTGGCCGATACATTCGGCGCCCATTTCCGCGCCTTTCGTGACATCCTGGCGGACTATCAGGTCGCCTTTGATGCAGAATTTTACCACGCCCGCCTGGGCCTGTCGCGCTACCAGTTGCTGGAGGATCTGAAGCAGACGCAAGGCAAGCCCTTTGATGAACAGGCCGTCGCCGAGCGCAATACCGCGGCATTTCTTAAGCATCTGTCGGCTATTCGGCCAATTCCTTACACGCACGACATTCTGCGCAGCCAATATGGACGGCTCAAGCTGGCCGTCGCCTCCGGAGGACAGCGGCCTATTGTCGAGGCCACGCTTAAAGCTATTGGCGTGCGAGACATGCTCGATTGCCTTGTCACCATAGAGGATACCGGTGTGGGCAAGCCAGCTCCCGATCTTTACCTGCTGGCGGCGGAACAGATCAAAGTCGATCCTCGCTTCGTTCTGGCTTATGAGGACAGCGATGAAGGTATGGAAGCCGCTGAACGCGCCGGGATGCGCGTTATCGATATCCGCCCGTTTTACCGGACCGATCCAGCCAGGTGGTGATCAGGGATAGAGCCTGGCGCGCGACCAGTTGCCTTGGGTCGTCTCACGGCGAAACTGAAGGCGGTCATGCAGGCGGAACGGCTTGTCGCGCCAGAATTCAATGCTGAGCGGCGCAACACGGAAACCCGTCCAGTGCGGTGGACGTGCGATCTTGCCCAGGCCGAACTTCAGGCCATATTCCGCCACCTTCTTTTCCAATGCGAACCGGTCCTCCAGAGGGCGTGACTGATCAGAGGCCCAGGCGCCGATCTGGCTTTGCCGCGCGCGACTGTGGAAATAAGCATCAGCCTCGGCATCGCTGACGCGCGTTACGTCTCCACGGATACGCACCTGACGGCGCAGCGACTTCCAGTGGAACAGCAGGGCCGCCTTAGGGTCTTGCGCCAGTTGCTGACCTTTTGCACTCAAGGTGTTGGTATAAAAGACAAAACCGTCTTCATCAAAATCCTTCAATAGCACCATACGCACATCGGGCAGGCCATCGGCATCGACAGTGGCCACGGCCATGGCGTTCGGGTCATTCGGCTCCCTGGCGACGGCATCCTTCAACCATTGACCGAACAGAGCAAAGGGCTCTCCGGCATCGATCTCGGCCTCATGCGCGGCATGGGCCTCGGCATATTCATCGGCGGAAGGACTGGGCGGGATCAGCGAATCGGTCATAGCGGCCTTAAGATTTTAAAAAGGATAATCAGGCATTAATTTCAGATTATGACCCTGAAAATCAGCGTCGCTCCATACGTGTCAGAATGGACTTCGGAGGCCAGAACTTCAAGATGGCGGAGTTAAAAACAGAGGCCGAAGCGCTCGAAGAACTGGGCCTGGCCGATATGGCGCCGGACGATGCGATCCGCTGCGCCTTCCGTCAGCGCCTGAAGCAGGTTCATCCCGACCTGAACGGCGGCACGGATACACAACTCAGGCGCCTGATATTGGCGCGGGATATGCTGATACCCGATTCGAATATATCAGCAAAACGGACAGATTTTTTTAAACAATTCGATATTGAACAGGTTCGGACTGATCGCGCTTACGCCCTGCATATCAGCCTGCATCAGGCCCTTTTCGGCGGCCGTATTACGATGGATGTCCCAGCTTTGGAATTTGCCGAGGCGGACCCCCCTCTGGCCTCTTTGATCGAAACCAGACACCTGCACATTATCCTGCCGCCGGGCCTGAGGGATGAATCCGTCGTCAGCCTGACCTGCGACGCCAATCCCAGACAATGGCTTTTCCGCATCCATATCGAAGCAGGTAGTGAGTGCCGCGTATGGGGCGACGATATCTGGATGACGGCCAGGGTCGAAAACCGCTTTTTGCGCGGTGGCGGCCAGACGACAATCGAAACACCGCAAGGTCCACAACATATCAATATTGACCCCAGGACACCTTCCGGGGCTAGCCTGCGCCTGAGGGGCCAGGGTCTGCCGGCTACGGAAACGGCGCCCGCCGGCGATATGCACATCCGTCTGGAAGCCTGTCCCGACAGCGTTCGTCCGTTGGGTCGCGTCCTCACCGATTTCCGCCAGCGCTGGGCGTCATAATCCAAAACAAAATGCGATTTTCCCGCCGCACTCACCTGTGGCATGACGGCGGCAAATCATCAGGGAGCCGCACATGTCACTGACATACGATACCTTCAGCCCGTCGCTTGGTATACGCAAAGACGCTTTCGGCAACCCGGTCGGCAAGGCCATCCCGGACTGGCAGGGCTGCGCACGGCTGCCAGATACTGAATTGGTCGGACGGACCTGCCGGCTGGAGCCCTATGACAGTGTTCATGCCGAAGGACTTTACAGCGCCTATGCCGCGGATGATGGCCGTATGTGGAGCTACCTGCCCTATGGCCCGTTTGATGACGCCCAGGCCGTCAATGACAGCATACAGGACTGGCAGAAAAACAAGGGTTTGCATACCTTTGTTATCCTGGAAGATGAAACACCGGTTGGCCATGCCAGCTTCATGCGTTACGACCTGGCGCATGGCAGTGTCGAGGTTGGCGGTGTCACCTTTTCACCCGCCCTGCAACGCTCCACCGCGGCAACCGAGGCCATGTACCTGATGATGCAACACGCCTTCGATCACGGTTACAGGCGCTATGAATGGAAATGCAACCAGCTCAACTTGCCGTCCAGCCTCGCAGCGTTGCGACTGGGCTTTAGCTTTGAGGGCGTCTTCCGCAATGCACAGGTGGCACGCGAAGGCCGCCGCGATACGGCGTGGTACTCCGTCATTGTCGAGGAATGGCCGCAGGTGCGCGCACGACTTGAAGCCTGGCTTGATCCGGGCAATTTCGACGCGGATGGCATACAGCGTAAAGCCCTGAGCACTTTTCCGCTTTAAATCTCGGCCGCTGAAACCGCTGCCGACGGCTTCGTCAACAAAGGTGAAGCCTTTTCAATCATGCCATTTTCGCGCGCCACCAGAGTCGGCACCAGGATCTGACTGGTGACATTGGTCGCCGTGCGCATCATATCAAGGATGCGGTCAATGGCCGCCAGGATCGCCAGCCCTTCGAGCGGCAGGCCGGCGGTCGAAAGCGTCACGGTCAGCATGACAGTGGCCACGCCCGGCACGCCTGCAGTGGCCAAAGATCCTAGGATCGAGGCCAGAGCGATCAGCAGATAGTGCTCCGGCGTTAGCACGATATGGAAATAGTTAGCGATAAAGATCGACGAGATCGCCGGATAGATGGCGCCGCAGCCGTCCATCTTCATATTGGCGCCGAGTGGCAGCGCGAAGCCGGCATAGGATTTCGGCAGCTTGAGGTTATCTACCGCAACCGCCAGCGACACCGGCAGGGTGCCGATCGAGGAACAGGTAAAGAAGGCTGTCTGCTGGGCGGTGAAAATACCCTTGTAAAAACCCGTGATACGCAGGCCATGCAGTTTGAGCAGGATCGGGTAAACGACGAAGATTTCGGTCAGACAGCCAAGATAGATCAAACCGATATAGGGGATTAGCGGCTTGAGCGCCTCCAGGCCATAACTGGCCACTACTGAGCCGATCAGGCCGAACACGCCGATCGGCGTTAGCTGGATGATCCAGCGCGTCAGCTTGAACATGATCTGAGAACCTTGTTCAACCAGATCGCTCAAGGCTCTGGTTTTCTGGCCTAAAGCGCCCAAGGCCGACCCCACCAGAATAGCGAAGAAGACGATGCTGAGAATCTTGCCATCGGCAAAGCTCTTGAAGATGTTCGATGGCACGATGCCGGTAATCACCTCGACCGGGCCCGGGATCGGATCATGCACCTCAACCACCAGCGGCAGGCCGGCCAGGCCCGCGCCCGGCTGGAAATAGATGCCTATGGCCAGGCCCACCGTTACCGCGATGGCCGAGGTGATCATGAACCAGATAATGGTCTGGGCACCGAGCTTCAGCGCCCTGCCCCCCGTCCCTTCCTCGCCATGCCCCAGACGCGCGATCGACGCGGCGATGGTGAAAAAGACCAGAGGCGCCACCAGCATCTTGATGGCGCGGATAAAGGTATCACCGATCGGCGTCAGAAAAGGCAGAGCTTCCTTGCCCCAGTACAGCGCCACACCGATACCCGCCGCGAAGGCGACCAGGGTTTTCAGCCAGAACGGAATTTTACCGAGCCATTTCATGACGATACTTTCGCGTGCAACCAGTTGCCTCTTATATGGCGGTAATACACACGAATTACACACTAAAAAATTTGCGACCTCGGTTAAACGGCGCTAAAGCCAACTTACATTTTGCAACCAAGAAAAGCCCATGTCCCACAATACCTTCGGTCATCTGTTTCGTGTCACCACCTGGGGCGAAAGCCATGGGCCGGCGCTGGGCTGCGTGATCGATGGCTGTCCGCCGGGAATCGCGCTTTCCGAAGCGGATATCCAGTGGGCCATGGATCGCCGCAAGCCGGGCGGTTCGCGTTTCGTTACCCAGCGCCGCGAGGCCGACGAGGCGAAAATCCTTTCCGGCGTCTTTGAAGGCGTCACCACCGGCACGCCGATCTCCATCCTGATCGAGAACACCGACCAGCGCTCGAAGGACTATGGCGACATCGCGAAACAATTCCGTCCCGGCCATGCCGATTACACCTATTTCGCCAAATACGGCGTGCGCGATTATCGCGGTGGTGGACGCTCTTCCGCCCGCGAAACGGCCGCGCGCGTGGCCGCCGGCGCCGTGGCGCTGAAAGTCTTGCGGGTACTCGTCGGTGAGCAGGTCACGGTGCGCGGGGCTTTATCGCAACTCGGCATCCACAAAGCGGCGCGAGGCAACTGGGATTGGGCCGAGGTCGGCAACAATCCCTTCTTCTGCCCCGATCCGGCGTCAGTAACTCTTTGGGAAGACTATCTCGACGGCATTCGCAAAGCCGGCTCCTCCATTGGCGCCGTGGTTGAGGTCCAGGCCGAGGGCATCCCCGCTGGCTGGGGCGCCCCGATCTATGGCAAGCTCGATTCCGAACTGGCTTCAGCCCTTATGAGCATCAATGCCTGCAAGGGCGTCGAGATTGGCGAAGGCTTCGGTGCGGCCGAGCTTTCGGGCGAGGACAATGCCGATGAAATGCGCATGGGACCGGATGGCCCTGTCTTCAAGTCCAACCATGCCGGCGGCATACTGGGTGGTATCTCCACCGGCCAGACGGTCGTGGCGCGCATGGCGCTGAAGCCGACCTCCTCCATCCTCACCAAACGCGAAAGCATCGATGTCGAAGGTAATGAGGTCGAACTGCTGACCAAAGGCCGCCATGACCCGTGCGTCGGTATCCGCGCCGTGCCGGTGGCCGAAGCCATGATGTCGTGTGTGCTTCTGGACGCTTATCTCAGACATCGCGGCCAGACGGGCGGCGCGGCGTTTGAAGTTGGCTGAGTATGTACGAAAACCTGTCCGACATCGAACCAGATATCATTTCAAAAACTCTGGAATTGCCTGATGGGGGACATCTTGTGTTCGTTGATTACGCCAAGCTTCCTCATGTTCGAGGAGGTATAACTAACCTGCTGCGGTTTAATGTTGAAGGCAGCAGAATGTGGGCCGCGGAGACCATTGAAAGTGGCGATATTTTTACGAGCATGGAACTGAATGGCGATTCAATTTATGCGTTTACCTAGTCATGCTTTTCCGTTGTGATTGATCTTGATTCAGGTCGAATAAGATCGCGCATTTTCACAAAATAAACGCCTATTGTAATTGTTAAAGTTACACTTATATGGAGGTCACATTTCAAGGGAGACTTTCTCATGATCGACAAAAGACCTTACAAACAACTCGGTGGCGCCAACCACGGCTGGCTGAACGCCAAACACCATTTCTCGTTCGCCTCCTATTACGATCCGGCCAAGATGGGCTGGGGCAGCTTGCGCGTCTGGAACGACGACGAGATCAAGGCTCAGACCGGCTTTCCGCCGCATCCGCACAACGACATGGAAATCATCACCTATGTCCGTGAAGGCGCCATTACCCACCAGGATTCCCTTGGCAATAAGGGGCGCACGGAAGCGGGCGACGTCCAGGTGATGTCGGCCGGCACTGGTATTCGCCATTCGGAATACAATCTGGAAAGCGAAACCACCAAGATCTTCCAGATCTGGGTCGAGCCCAGCGTTCGCGGCCAGCCGCCCGCCTGGGGCGCCAAGCCCTTCCCAAAGGGCGACCGTGCCGGCAGGTTCGTCACCCTCGCCTCCGGCTTCAAGGGTGATGAGGATGCCCTGCTGATCCGCACACCGGCCCGCCTGCTGGGCGCCACCCTGCTGAAGGACCAGTCCGAATCCTATACGCCGGTGAAAGCCCCCGAAGGCCAGACCAGACACCTCTATCTGGTGGTGGCGCGCGGCAAGGTCAGCGTCAATGGCGTCGAACTGGATGAACGCGACGGTGCGGCCATCAAGGATGAAGCCACGCTCGACATCCGAGCACTGGAAGACGCCGAGGTCGTGCTGCTGGATGCCGCTTAAGGCTTGAAGCGCCTCCGGAAGGTGTTACCATACATCTTCCGGAGGTATTTCATGCGGACTCTTCTTTTTGTTGCCAACTCATTACTGGCTTTAGCGGCTTGCTCTCCGACGCATCAGGCGCAGGTGGCCAACGCCGAATCAACGGCCGCCTCGGCGGTCATGTCAGCCATTACACCGCCTCCCGGCAGCCCGGCCCATAGTCTAGGCGGTGTTGATCTCGATAAATCCATTACCCTAGTCGGCACCGAGCCCTTCTGGAATATCCTGTTCGGTGATGGCCGCCTGGTCTTTTCCAGCCCGGATTCGCATCAGGGCCGCACGGTATCGGCCCCCTTTATCCTGAATAAGGACGGCGCCGAATGGCATGATGACGATATGGATATCTATCTGACGCCGGTGCGCTGTTCGGATGGCATGAGCGACCGCGGCTATCCGTTGAAAGCAGTCGTGCATATTGGCGGAACCGTCCTGAAAGGCTGCGCCAACAACACATCGCGCCTGCCCCAGAATCGCCCCTGAGTTACTTCAATCCGACTAGTTTATGGGTCTGGACGCTCATGCGCCATTGCGGGTGTTTCAGGCAGTAATCGATCACGGCCTGGGTATTGGCGGCCTGCTGCGGATCGTCCTTCGGCTGGAGATAATAGCGCTCAAAATTCAGGGCGAGAAATTCGGCCGGGTTGACACCTTCCTGCGGCCAAACCAGTTTTAATTCCTGACCATGGGTCTGATGCAGGCGATTGTCCGCCTTCGGGCTGACACAGATCCAGTCAATCCCTACCGGTACCTTGAGCGTGCCATTGGTCTCGACCGCGATGAAATAGCCTGCCGCCTTGACCGCCGCGATCAGGTCTGCGTCCAGTTGCAACAGGGGTTCGCCGCCGGTGAAGACCACGGCTTTCTGGCTCGGATCTGCACCTCCCCAGACCGCATCAAGCGCTGTAACTGTTTCCGAGGCGGTTCGAAACCGCCCGCCGTTTTCACCGTCGGTGCCGACAAAATCCGTATCACAGAAGGTACAGGCCGCCGTGGCGCGGTCCTGCTCGCGGCCGCTCCACAGATTGCAACCGGCAAAACGCGCGAAAACATTGACGCGACCAGCTTGCCCGCCCTCGCCTTGCAGGGTCAGAAAGATTTCCTTGAAACTGTACATCAGCGCTCCGCCGGAGTCCGGGCCTCAAGAAAGTGCTCGAAGCCGGTTTTGCGCAACTGGCAGGCCGGACATTCGCCGCAGCCATAGCCCCAGGGATGGCGCTCGGCGCGCACGCCCTTGTAGCAGGTCGTGGTTTCTTCCAGGATCAGGTCGACCAGCGCCTCGCCGCCCAATTCCTCCGAAAGCGCCCAGGTCTGTGCCTTGTCGATCCACATCAGCGGTGTGTGGATTTCAAACGGCCGCTCGATGCCCAGTTGCAGCACGGTCTGCATGGCCTGGAGCGTGTCGTTGCGGCAATCGGGATAACCGGAGAAGTCCGTCTCGCACATGCCGCCGACCAGGTGATCCAGGCCGCGCCTGTCGGCCACGGCAGCCGCATAGACGAAGAAGACCAGGTTGCGCCCCGGCACGAAGGAGGACGGCAGGCCACGTTCGGTCATGACGATCTCGGTCTCGCGGGTCAGCGAGGATTCCGCCACGGCGCCGAACCCGCGCAGATCGCAGACATGGTCTTCGCCGAGGCGCTCCGCCCAATGCGGAAAGGTCTCACGGAATTTCGCCAGCACCGTGGTCCGGGTCGTCATCTCGATCGAATGGCGCTGGCCGTAATCGAACCCGATCGTCTCCACACGCTCGAAATGGGTCAGGGCCCAGGCCAGGCAGACGCTGGAATCCTGTCCCCCGGAAAAGAGGACAAGCGCGGATTTGGCGGCGGGAACATGATCCAGGGACGCGGACATGGAACGAAAACTTTCGATGCTGTGAAGTCCTCATCTAAAACGCGCCTTTGCGAAGTTTTGCAAGCCTTTTGACGCGACGCAAAAACGGTTTCCTTTGACGTTTACGTCAAGCTGGCCAATTATAGACGGGCGAGAGGTGCAATCCATGACCCAGCTTTTTTCCGACATGTTCGGCACGATTATCGACAATACGCCATACATGAAGGCGATCGGCGCCTATTATGCCGGCGCTTCGGAAGACGGCATCACCATGGCTATGCCATGGCGCGAAGATCTGGTCGGTGATCCGGAAACCCGCGTCATCGCCTCCGGCGTGGTTACGGCTCTGCTCGATAACTGTTGCGGCATGGCGGTATGGGACAGGATCAACGCATTCAAGGCGGTCGCCACACTTGACCTGCGCATCGACTATATGCGCCCGGCCCTGCCCGGCCATGAACTGAAGGTGACCGCCAAATGCTACAAGCTGACACGCAGCATCGGTTTTGTGCGCGCCTTCGCTTATGAAACCAGCGTCGACGATCCGGTAGCCGCGGCGCAGGGCGCCTTCATCGTGACGGCTTTGAAATCCGATGCCACAGGCGTGAAATCATGATTAAACCGGACGCTGCATTGAAGAGCATCTCCTTCGCTACTTTTCTGGGCGTATGTCTGGAACTGGCCGGCGACGAACTGACCGCCCACCTGCCTTTCGCCCCGCACCTGATCGGCAATCCGATGATTCCGGCCCTGCATGGCGGCGTTATTGGCGCCTTCATGGAAATCACAGCTATGGCGCAATTAAAGCGCGACGGCAATTTCGATCACATACCTAAACCGATAGACGTCAACATCCAGTACCTGCGCTCTGGCAAGCCGCTCGATACCTATGCCCAGGCCGTTGTGAAGCGCATCGGGCGAACCATTTCCAGCGTCGAGGTTTCCGCCTGGCAGGAAACGCGCCAAAGTCCTATCGCCACCCTTCAGGCCCATTTTCTGATGGATTAAGCCCGGGCCAATTCTCCATAAAGGTGCATTTTGCAATTGAACAATCCAGGATTGCTGATACCCCTAAGAAGGCGCAGCAATAGGGCTGCGCTTGCCTATATATGATTCTGAGGGATCACACATAATGTCCAGAGAGAAAAAAATAAACGTTGCCAAAGCTTTATCAGTACAGCTTCGCGCAACAGAAGAGGCCATTGACACGGCTCTTTCCGAAGCCGCCCATCTGATCGAAACCTATGTCACTTCGCGGCGCGCGATTCACATGTCGACAATTATCGGCAACGACGTCCATCAAAATACGCTCAAGGCGATGATGGCGCTCAGCACGGCCCAGCAGCACATGACCGCCGCACACACAAACCTGACCTTGGTTCAGGCACAGATCGGTCTCGGCAATGTCGCCGTCCTGCCGGCAGATGATAAGCCGGCCCCGCCGCCGACCGGTTATTACGTGACGCCTGTTGAAGAAGAGGTCATCACCGCCGAATAGCCCCTTCCGGTCCAGGCGGGAATCGCGGCTTAAGTCCATTTGTGACAGGCGTCACGCAAGGACGAATTATATGCTGCATTCTCCCCTGGCCATTTTCGGCGCCGCTTTTCTGATCTTTGCCAGCCTCATGGCTTTTATCTTCGGCACATGGCGGGAAAGGGCCGGCGCGGCGCTTTATCTGGCGGCATACGTGGTCGCCAACGGACTGAACTGGCTTAGCCATATGCAGGACCTCAGCCACACAATAACGGATATCCTATGCCTGATCGGATTTGTCATCTTGTGCTGGAAATCGCCACATCCCTGGCCATTATGGGCGGCTGGTTTTCAACTCGCTTCCACCATGACCGGCATTTGCGGCCTACTGAACATCACCGTCTCCAAATGGGCCTATATGACGCTCCTTATCCTTTCGGCGTACGGTGTACTCTTGGCCTTGCTCGCTGGAACTTTTGCCGCCGCTCGCCGAAAACGGCGGCAACACATAGGCGGAAGCGAATAAAATCCACAAAATAGGTTGATTTTCCCATTATTAGATTTATTTTCCTCTGAATTAATTGTAATTCCTATTCCGGTGGCCCGTTCGGCCTTATCTTTGATACGATACCTGGTATGACCCTTTCGCATAACCACATCTGGGCCGCAATCGATGCCCTGGCGAACCGGCTCAATACCACGCCGTCGGGATTGGCGCGCCTGGCGGGTCTCGATCCGACAAGTTTCAATAAATCAAAGCGCGCCTCATCGGACATTCTACCGTCTGGCCAGTCCCGGCCGCGCTGGCCATCAACCGAAAGCCTGGCTAAATTGCTTGAAGCGACGGGCATCAAGTTTTCCGAATTCGCCCTGCTGGCTGAAGGCCGGTCCGGCGGACAGGGCATTCCACTGATCGGCTTCGCCCAGGCTGGTAATGAGGGATTCTTCGACGATTCCGGCTTTCCACTAGGTCAGGGCTGGGATGAAATCACCTTCCCGTCGGTTAATTCGGGCCTCTATGCGCTCGAAATTTCCGGTGATTCGATGCTGCCGCTTTACCGGGATGGCGACCGCATCCTGGTCGATCCTCATAATCAGAATCTGCGCAAGGGCGACCGTGTGGTGGTCAAGACGACCGAGGGTGAGGTTATGGCCAAGGAACTGGTACGTCTCTCCGCTCGTCAGGTGGAGTTACGTTCGTTGAATCCGGAGTTTCCGGACCGGGCCTTGGACCGGTTGCAGGTGGCGTGGATCGCGCGGATCGTGTGGGCCAGTCAGTAGAATGAATGTTACGGGGCGCGGGGCCTGCGGCCCCAAGCCTTCCCTGTCTTGTTTTCTCTCCGCCCCTGAGGGCGGGAAGAAAACAAGAGAAGAAAGGTGTGGGGTCACGGACCCCACACCCCATAACAATTTGCTCTATGACTTCCCCGCATAATCACCATATTCCCAATCATAGGGCACGCCAGTGTCGCCGAGAATAAATCGAACCAGATCGGCAAAAGCCGCTTCCGTGCGGACATCATTCGACAAGATCAGTACGCAACGTTTGGACATCTCAAGACAAACCAGGGTGTTGGCTGTCTGGCCATCATGCCCGCCCTTCATAAAACCATGTCCCTGCGGCCCGTCAAATACCACCACACCCAAGCCGGCATAGAGATCCTTGCGCTGCTGATCAGCCGGCAATTCATCGGCGAACGGCGGGAACTGCGTCTTCGTACCAATATGCAATTGCGGCCTGGTCATCTCCGCCCGCGAAGCGGCTGAGAGCCCCTCGCCCCGCACCAAGGCCGCGGCAAATTTCGACAGATCATCAATGGTCGTATCCATCGAACCGGCGGCCCGTACCTTGCTGCGCTCGTCGTGCTCGACCGCCTCCCCCTTGTCGTTGAAGCCATCGGCGAGATTGGGCCGGAAGTCGTCACGCCACATCAAAGAGGTGCGGGTCATGCCAAGGTTTTTAAATATGGCATTCGTCAGATCACCGACATCGACGCCCAGCCCCTTGTCCTTGCGGCCCTGCTCTATGACAAACTGCAGCAGGATCAGCCCCTCGCCCGAATAGGCAAAGCGCGTGCCGGGATCATAGTGGATGCGCAGCTTTTGATCCGGTTCCAGCCACCAGAAATTGGCGAACCCGGTGGAATGGGTCAATGCCATGCGCGGCGTGATCAGCTTCCAGCGCGGATCACTGGCCAGATCCTTGTAGGGTCCGTACTTATCCGGATAGATGGCATTGGTGTCGTACTCGACCAGCGGCCTGTCGAGCTCATCGGCAATCGGCGTATCAAGCCCGATCCGCCCCTGATCGACCAGTTTCATGACCGTATAGGCAAAAACCGTCTTGGTTAGCGAGGCGCCATACATGACCGTGTCGGTCTGGAGCGGGTCTCCCCTGGCATTGCGGACGCCATAGCTATGGACATAGGCGACCTTGCCGTCATCGATGACCGCAATGGCCAGCCCCTTGCCACCCGTCGTTTTCATGGCCTCAGCCACTTTTGCATCTATAGCCGGTGGCGCCGGGATAGGTTGGGGCGCGGCAGCAAAGGTGGGTACGCTTAGCAGGGCACTGAGAGCGACGACATAACGCAGCATGACAACCTCCCGATTTTACGGAAGGTCACCATGCTGTGTGCGGTACGTCAAGACAGCTTAGGCGACCAGATCGCCGTTAATCCCCTGTTCGAGCAGGGCAATCGTGCGCTCCAGTCCGAAAATGGCGACGAACGAACCAAAGCGCGGTCCCTGGCTTTGGCCAAGCAATACTTCATACAAAGCCTGAAACCAGGCGCGCAAGGGCTCGAATTCATGCGCCTTTCCGACCTCGAACACCAGATTTTGCAGAACCTCGGCATCTCGCGTATCGGTCGGCAGTTCGCGGAATTTCGCCGCCAGCTCGGACATTGCCGCCTTTTCCTTTTCGTCCGGCAATCGGAAGGTTTTCGACGGCTTTACGAAGTCCTCAAAATAGTTGATCGCATAACCGGCCAGGCGGTCGAGCACCGGTTCCGACTCCGGCGTGGCGCCCGGAATATAGGCGCGCAGGAAGCCCCATAGCGTTTCCTTGTCCTGAGCATTAGCGACAGAGACCAGATTAAGCATCAGGCCGAAGGTCACCGGCGGTGACTTGATCCCCGTATCGCCACGCAGCACGAACCAGACCGGGTTTTCAATCTGCTTAGCCTCTTCTTGCTTCGGGAAGGCATCCAACTGCTGGAAAAATTCGTCGGTCGCGCGCGGAATGACGTCGAAATAGAGCTTCTTGGCCGATTTCGGCGACTGGAACATGTAATAGGCCAGAGACTCCGGCGCGCCGTAACGCAACCAGTCTTCCATGGTCAGGCCGTTACCCTTGGATTTCGAAATCTTCTGGCCGGCCTCATCGAGGAAAAGCTCATAGTTGAAGCCTTCCGGCGGCGTACCACCCAGCACCTTGCAGACCTGAGACGACACCTTAACAGAATCGATCAAGTCCTTGCCCGCCATCTCATAATCTACACCCAGGGCCGCCCAGCGCATGGCCCAGTCCGGCTTCCACTGCATCTTGACGTGGCCACCGGTCACCGGCACTTCAAAACGCTCGCCGTCCTCTTCAAAGACGATCGTGCCGGCCGCGACATTGCGTTCCAAGGTCGGCACCTGCAGAACGAAACCGGTCTTAGGCGAGATCGGCAGGAAGGGCGAATAGGTGGCGCGACGATCCGGGCCCAGGGTCGGCAGCATGACCTTCTGGATAGCGTCGAAACGATCCAGAGCGGTCAGCAGCGTCTGGTCGAACATGCCACTCTTGTAGCATTCGGTGGAAGAGAGAAACTCATAGGTAAAGCCGAAGCTATCCAGGAACGCCTTCAGGCGCGCATTATTGTGCTGACCGAACGACGGATATTCGCCGAACGGATCACGCACCACGGTGAGCGGCTTATAAAGATCCTCGCGCAATATCTCGGCATTGGGGATGCCGTCCGGCACCTTGCGCAGGCCGTCCATGTCATCCGAGAAGCAGATCAGCCGCGTGGCCCAGGCGCCGCCAGTCATGGCCTCAAAAGCCTGGCGCACCATGGTGGTGCGCGCCACCTCGCCGAAGGTGCCGATATGCGGCAGACCGGAAGGCCCGTAACCGGTCTCGAAGATCACGGCGCGGTCCAGCCCCTCAAAAGTTTTCAAGGCCTCGTCTGTCTTGCCGGCCTCGATCAGGCTTAGCGCCCGTTTCTGGTCTTCATGTCCCGCAATGCGCGATTTGACCAGACGCGCAATCAGGTTGCGGGCCTGTTCAAACGGCCATGCACGGCCGGCGTAAGCAAGGGAAGCGAGAGACGACATGAGGAACCGGAAACTCCATAATTTAAAGAGGCCATGGCTTTAAGCCGCGCGCCTCTATGCGTCAATGAAAAGCATTCGGGAAACCTTCTTCGGCAGCCAATAACTTAACCTCCCCCTACGGAAACATTTTCGCTTGACCCATCTGCCGAAAGCACATAACTTTACGTTGACGTAAATGTAAGATTCTGCCACTGTCCATTCAAATCCAGAAAATGCCCAAAACGTACCCATGGAAACGCACCCTAAAGACTCCAACCGCACCTATTCGATCCGTCAGCTCTCCAAGGAGTTCGACGTCACGGCCCGCGCCCTGCGCTTCTATGAAGACAAGGGCCTGATCTCGCCGCAGCGCAAAGGCCAGACGCGCCTCTATTCGCCGCGCGACCGCGCCCGTCTGCAACTGATCCTCCGCGGCAAACGTCTGGGATTTTCGCTGGTTGAAATTCATGAAATCCTCGATCTTTACACACCCAAGGATCATGGCGCCGCTCAGATGCGTGCCACGCTGCACAAATATCGCGGTCAGATCGAGACCCTGAAACGCCAGCGCGAAGATATCGACGCGGCGATCAAGGACATGGTGGAAGGGTGTGTCTGGCTGGAAGGTCAGATCAATGAGCTGGAATCTGAAACCTCAAACTGATCAATATTTAATTCTACTTTCCTAAACAGGGATAACAAGAAAATGGCCTATGTAGCCCCGGTCCGCGACTATCAGTTCCTCTTCGAAAATGTCTTCAAGACGGACCAGTACAGCAACCTGAAAGGATTCGCGGACGCGGACGCGGGAACGGTGGCAGCCATTCTGGAAGAGGCCGCGAAATTCGCCGAGGAAGTCGTTCACCCGATCAATATCACCGGCGACAAGGAAGGCTGCACGCTCGATCCGATCACCCATGAAGTGACCGCCCCGAAGGGTTACAAGGAAGCCTACAAGGCCCTGACCGAGGCCGGCTGGACCGCCCTTTCCGGTGATCCGCAATATGGCGGCCAGGGCCTGCCGCACTTCGTCAATACCGCCTTTTCGGAAATGCTCTCCGGCGCCTCGTCCGCCTTCGGCATGTATCCCGGACTGACCGAAGGCGCCATATCCGCCCTTACCGCCGGTGGGACACAGGCGCAAAAGGACCTCTACCTGCCCAAGCTGATCAGCGGCGAATGGTCGGGCACCATGAACCTGACCGAGCCTCACTGTGGCACTGACCTTGGCCTGTTGCGCACCAAGGCGGTGCCGAATGGTGATGGCAGCTACAAAATCACCGGCCAGAAGATCTGGATTTCAGCCGGCGAGCACGATTTCACCTCGAACATCTGCCATCTGGTGCTGGCGCGCCTTGAAGGCGCCCCGGCCGGCGTTAAAGGTATTTCGCTGTTCCTGGTGCCGAAGTTCATCCCCGACGCCGACGGCAATCCCGGTGAGCGTAATTCGCTGCAATGCGCCGGCCTTGAGCATAAGATGGGCATTCACGGCAATTCGACCTGCGTCATGATGTATGACGAGGCCAAAGGTTTCCTGTTGGGTGCGGAAAACGAAGGGCTGAAGATCATGTTCTACATGATGAATAATGCCCGTTTCGGCGTCGGCCTCCAGGGCCTGGCGATCGGTCATGCCGCGCTTGTGGCCGCCAACCAATTCGCAAAAGACCGCCTGCAGGGCCGCGCCCTCACCGGCCCGAAATCACCGGAACTGCCGGCCGACAGCATCCTCGTCCACCCCGATGTCCGCCGTATGCTGCTTGAAAGCCGCGCCCTGATCGAAGGCGGCCGTGCCTTCCTGGCTTGGGTATCGCTTCAGGCCGATCTCGCGCACGTTTCCGAAGACGAAAAAGAGCGTGAAAAAGCAAGCGACTATATGGGTCTTCTCACCCCGGTCATCAAAGCTTATCTGACCGACAAAGGCCTGAAGGTCACGCAGGACGCCATGCAGGTCCACGGCGGTTCCGGCTTCACCGAGCACTTCCCGGCCTCGCAATATATGCGCGATGTCCGCATCACCCTGATCTATGAAGGAACCAACGGGGTACAGGCGCTCGACCTCGTCGGCCGCAAACTGCCCTCCAAGGGCGGCCGTGCGCTGCAAACCTTCCTCGGCGAAATCGACTCCTATATAGCCGCGGAAGAAGCGGATACGAAGGTGCCGGCCTATATCAAGGCGCTTAAGGACACCAAGGCGAAACTTTTTGATGGCACCATGTGGCTGATGCAGAACGGCATGGGCAATCCGGATGCCGCCGCCGCTGGTTCGCTCGACTACCTGCATCTCTTCGGCCTGACCTGCACCGCCTATATGTGGGCGCGCATGGCCAAGGAAGCCCAAGCCCAGATCGACGCCGGCGCCACTGATCCCTTCTTCGACACAAAGCTCAAGATCGGCCGCGTATTTCTGGAACGCATCCTGCCCGACGCCGAGGCGCATCTGATCAAGATGAAGGCCGGGTCAGATGGCCTGATGGCGCTGACTGACGATCAATTCTGATCGGCTCGCGGGGACCGGCCAGGCTGGTCCTCATAAAATACACGCGACAAGATAGGCGCCTTGCCCGTTAACCATATCCGGTATAGCTTATTCCTTTGGGGATAAGGGGCCTGGTATGAAGACGATTATAGCTGTGATCCTGCTGGGATGCGTCACGGCTTTTGCCTTGTGGGCGATAGCGCCGGAATCAACCGCCAGGCAATCCTGCGCGGTGCTTTCCACGGCCTGCATCAATACACCGGCCGAGTTCACTCATATCATCACCGATTATCACGGCGTGGCTTCAGATGGGCAGCCGCAATCGGAATATATATCGCTTTACAAAAACAGTGATAACCAGGAGCCGACGGTCCGCTTTGAAGCCCGCATCGATTCCCTGACAAGGGCCGAATTACCGGCCGACTTTACGTGCGCGCCGCGGGGCACGGATGAACTGCTGTGCCATCGACTGGTGCCGGACAGCAGCATCGAGGAAACCGCTATCCTGCGTCCGCAGGGTTTCCTGGGACTGCAAGCCTGCGATCCATCCTATGATGTGCTTTATCTTACACCGCGCGCCGGGCTTTCCGGCATACGTCTTGAAGACTATGCCGACCTGCGCCAGCGGCCCTCGCCACCGAGATATACCCTGTGGCAGGCCATGCTGGATCGCCGGAAGTGTGGCTAAAACCGGAAAACTAGAGATTTTCCAGTACGTATTCGGCGCTGGAGACCTTGAATTCACCGCCGGCCTCGACGAACAGTTTGTCGATCTTGCCATCCCGGATCACAGCGGCATAGCGCTGCGAACGCGGTCCCATGCCGAAGCCCGAAGCATCAAGCGTCAGGCCCATGGCCTTGGCGAAATCACCATTGCCATCGGCCAGCATGACCACTTCATCACTGATGCCCTGATCCTTCGCCCAAGCCTTCATGACGAAATAATCGTTGACCGAAGTGCAGGCCACAACATCGACGCCCTTGGCGGCGAAATCAGCCACATGGTCCTTGAAGCCCGGCAGGTGGCGCGCCGAACAGGTCGGGGTGAAGGCGCCCGGCACAGCGAACAGGACCACCGTCTTGCCGGCGAAGAAGTCCCTGGAGGCAACGGGCTTGGGCCCAGCTTCGTCAACCAGGGTCAGGGTGAGTTCGGGGATGGAGTCGCCGGATTGCAGGGTCATGACATGTCTTTCTGTATGGATCGCGGCGAAGTCGTAAAGGCATTCGCCATCAAAATGCGATACGGATGGCTATCCGCATTTGTGGCATTTTGCAATCAAGACAGTTGTATCCATATAAGGTACTATAACCTCCTCACGCTCGCGCCCTTCCAGAGGCATTGCCGCCATGATCAGTTCATCAGACACGTTGACCGAAGATGGTCACCCGCCGGCTCATATTTCCTATCAGGGGCAGTTGCTGATCGCCATGCCGGTATTGAATGACCAGCCTTTCAATCACAGCGTCATCTATGTCTGCCAGCATGACGAGGACCACGCCATGGGCCTGATCCTGAACCAGCCGATCAGTGGTCTGAATTTCAGCAAGATGATGAAGGAACTGGGCATAGAAAGCGACAATCCACGCTTCGCCCAAAGGCTGGCCATGCAGAAGATCTATCGCGGCGGCCCGGTCCAGAATGATCGGGGCTTCGTGTTGCACAGCCTCGATTATCAGATAGACGACATTACGCTCGATCTCGGCGGCCCCTTCATCAGCCGCCCCGATGGTGAAGAACAGGGCGTGGGACTGACCGCTTCACGCGATATCCTTGTCGATCTGTCCGCCGGCGCCGGTCCGGCTCGCAGCCTGATCGCGCTCGGTTACGCCGGCTGGGGGCCAGGCCAACTGGAAAGCGAAATCAGCCAGAATGCCTGGCTGGTCGTGCCCGCGAGCCAGGAACTGATCTTTGGCGGTGATCCGGAGCATCTGTGGAGCCGGGCCCTGGCCAGCATGGGTATCCAGCCGGGGCACCTGTCAGGGACGGCGGGAACGGCTTAAGCCGGCTTCAGTTCGCTGCGCAGGGATGCCGCCAGGAAAACTTCCGCATCGACCGGTTTCAAGGCCTTAGCAAACCCGTAACCTTGCCCCAGATGACACCCAAGGTCATTGAGCCGCCCGGCCAGGGCCATATCCTCGACCCCCTCGGCCACGACCTCCAGTCCGAAATCACGCCCAAGGGTCAGAATGGCGTGAACGATTTTTTCCGACGCCGCATCCGTTTGCAGCGTGATGATAAACGAGCGGTCGATCTTCAGCGTATCGAAGGGCAGCTTGGCGAGGTATGACAGGGACGAAAAGCCGGTGCCGAAATCATCGAGCGCGATGCCGGCGCCCGCGTCACGCAGGGCTTCCAGTGTGCGCGCCGCGGCGTCCGGATCGCGCATGACGTCGCTTTCGGTCACTTCCAGCTTGAGACATTTCCCCGGCAGACCCGCCTCGCGGATCAGGCGGGAGACATCTTCCACCAGATGCAGCCGTTCGATCTCCGGCGCTGACAGATTGACGCTGACGAAAAAGCCGGCGGGCAGATCATAGGCCGCACGCCACTTCGACAGGCACTTTACCGTCGAATTCAGGATGATAGCGCCCAGATCGGTCATCAGGCCGAGATCGCGCGCCGCCGTCAGAAAATGATCCGGCGGGATGATGCCGCGTTTAGGATGCACCCAACGGGCCAGGGCCTCGAAGCCCGCGATGACGCCCGTCTTGAGGTCGACGATAGGCTGATACCAGGCGTGAATCTCGCCGCTGATGAACGCCTTGCGTAACTCGGCCTCCAGCGCCAGGCGGGTCAGGCCATCGCTTTCCAGGTCACGCTTGTAGGCCGCCACGCCACCGGCCCCCTTTAATCGGGCGGCCTCAACCGCCATCTCGGCACGACGCAGCAGTTCGGCGCTTTCAAGCGCCCCGACGCCCCCCTCGATCGAGACCGCGCCCATCGAAAAGGTGGGGTGTATATCGAAGCCGGCGATGATAATCGTGCGCTCCATGGCGTTACGCATCCGCTCGGAGACGCGCGGAAAACCACGCAGGGTAAGGACCGCAAATTCATCCTCACCCAGCCGCGCCAAGACGGAAGCGTCACCAAAAGCCTCCCGCAGGCGCTGCGCCAGAATACCCAGCACCAGGTCGGCGCGTTCATGGCCGAGTGCTTCGTTCAAACGACGGAAGCGATTGAGATCGCCCACCACCAGATCGTAATCGCCCTCACGAGACAGCAGGCCCCGGCTGGCGTTCAGAAATCCCTGGCGATTATACAGGCCGGTGAGCGGATCAATATGGATATCCTGGACAAGGCTGTCCGCGTCCGGCATCTGGCGGATATCCCGGCTCATCTCGGTCACTGTGCCGAGCACAAGGGCCGGCCGGACCTTACACCCCTTGAAATACAGCAGGCGCCGGTCTTTCAACCGCATCAGACACTGAACATGCTCTTCGCCAGGCAGGCCGGCTGCAGTACGCACTTCCAGCGTTTTCAGGATCATATCCAGTCGGTCGGTTTCACCGGAGACAAACAGCGGCATCAGGTCTTCAAGCGTGAAGACACCAGTCAAAAGCGGCAGATCAAGCGCCTGCGCATCGCCTCTGAATTCAAGCCGGCCACGCGAGAGATCATAAGCCCACAGGAGGCTGTCGGCGCCCGCCAGCGCAAGCGCCTGGATAGTCTCGTCCTCCAGCCATAAGGGCGATGCGCTTCCGCTATCCATAATGCCTTCCGCCCTCCATGACAGTTGCCCCTGTCAGGAATGACGTGATTTGCGCCGGAATGCACCCGCAACTGCATAAAAATTACGCCGCCAGCAAGGCCGACACATCGCTCATGGTTTTGGGCCCCAAAAGCGCGCTGGCGCACGTCTTTTGCCTGCTTATGGCCGAACCGACGCGTACCAGATCATCGCGGCCGACACCTTCGATATCGGCAGCCACCTCATCGAGTGTAAAGACCTTGCCGAAGGTCGACAACTGGCTGGCGAAGGTGCCGCAGCGCGAGGCCGCACCTTCGTGATTCAGGAACAGCGAGGTCATGAACTGCGCCTTCGCCCGTTCCAGTTCCGCCTGCAAAGGATTGGATGAAAGCTCGCTCAAAACCTTTTGAATCAGTTCGATAAGCGGCGCCACATCCGCGGCCGCGCAACCGGCATAGATGCCGAAAATGCCGCCATCACGGTATGGCGTGGTGAAGGAGTCGATGCTGTAGGCCAGCCCCCTCGCCTCGCGCGCCTCCTGGAACAGGCGCGAGGCCATACCACCCCCCAGGATCTCGCTGAACAGGCGCAAGGGAATAATATCCTGGCTCAGCCGGCTGACACCTTCAAAGCCGATGGTCAAATTGGCCTGTTCGATCCTGCGCTTCTGGACGTGGCGTTCCGTGGTGAAGCGCATGGCTGCCGGCTTGCCGAAACCCGCATGGGCCGGAACGGACTCGACACGCGGCTTCAGCGCCGCATAAACCTCTTCCGGCACCACACCGCCGGACACGCAAACGACGATCTGGTGTGGCGCGTAAAGCGTCTCGGCAAACTCACGCAAGGCATCAGGTGTCACCGGTTTTAAGCTCTGTTTCGTGCCCAGGATCGGGCGACCGAGCGATTGTCCGGCAAACATGGCCGATTGCAACAGGTCGAACACATGGTCGTCCGGCGTGTCATAGGCTTCGAGAATCTCCTGTTCGACCACCTTCTTCTCGCGTGCCAGTTCTTCCGCGTCTATCGCCGGGCGAAACATCAGGTCGGTAATGATCTCCAGCGCCAGCGGCATCAGGCTGTTGAGGCCGCGCACCTCGAAGCGCGTATGCTCATAGCCGGTGGAGGCATTGATGGTGCCGCCCTTATGCTCGATGGCTTCGGCGAGGTCGCGGGCCGTGCGGCCAGCAGCGCCCTTGAAAACCATATGCTCCAGCAGGTGCGCCCAGCCTGATTGCGCCTCAGTCTCGAACCGCGCCCCGCCATAGATCAGGGCACTTAGAGCAAACGTCTTCAGCCCTGGCATAGGATCGACCAGCAGGCGCAGCCCGTTATCAAAGGTATAGAGCTTTTGCGAGGCGAGGATGGTCAAACGGTTTTGTTCTTTCTGGCACGCTGGTAAATTACACTGCCGAAAACGCCCAACAGAGCCCAGCCGAGGCCAAACCAGGTCAGGGCATATTCCATATGGCGGTTAGGCAGGGGCGCGGTCAGCGGTCCCTGCGACAGGCCCGCTATATCGGCGTGACTGGCCTTGAGGTCAAGGACCAGGAAATAATCGTCTCGCAGACTGGCATTTAGCCGCGGTCCCATTTCGGTCGCCGAGCGCCAGTACCAGTCATTTTCGGCGACGCGATTGACCAGGGTAAACGGGCCGGACTTTTCAAAAGCTCTCAGACGACCGACCGGCGTAATCACCAGTGCCGCAGGGGGTAATTTTTCCCTAGCAAATCCGACATCGACCAACATGGCCTTCTCTTCCAGCGGACAAGCCGTCAGAACCCGATACCCCGGCACACCATCGACTTCCGAATGCATGTAGATTGCGTGGCCCAGGTCGATCTTGCAGGCTGCCAATGCCGCCGACCGCCAGTCGGGCTTCGCCTGCGCCAGCAAGGTTTCTGCCGGCAGGGGCGCGGCAGCCTCCGTGCGGGCCATATCGGCAATCAGCCCTTCCTTCCATTTCAGGCGCTCAAGCTGCCAGATGCCCAGCCCATTGAGGATGACAAAGGCAATCCCGGCGGTAATGGCCAGTCCGGGCGGCACGGCTTTCAGATATTCACGCAGGGTCATGAGGCGCCGTTTAAATAGTGAGGGCGCCGGCTCTGTAGCCGACGCCCGTAAAGCAAAATCAAATTCAGCCGTCCGATTAGTGCGGACCACCGAAGATGACGTAGACGAAGGCAAAGAGGAAGAGCCAGACCACGTCAACGAAATGCCAGTACCAGGCGGCAGCTTCAAAACCAAAGTGCTTCTTCGGGGTGAAGTCACCGGCAATGGCGCGCAGCAGACAGACGATCAGGAAGATAGTGCCGATCAGGACGTGGAAGCCGTGGAAACCCGTGGCCATGAAGAAGGCCGAACCATAGAGGTTGGCGGCGCCGGTGGCATCGGCCGCATCCTTGAACAGGAAGAAGTGGAAGTTGTGCTCCTTGGCGACTTCCATATATTCAAAGCCCTGGACGCAGGTGAACAGAGCGCCGAGGATAACCGTCAGCAGTAGGCCCTGGATGGCGCCCTTGCGGTCATTTTGCTGGAGCGCGTGGTGCGCCCAGGTGACCGCGGTGCCGGAGGTCAGCAGCAGCAGGGTATTGACCAGCGGCAGATGCCAGGGATCGAGCGTTTCGACGCCTGCCGGCGGCCAGGTCGACCAGGCAGTCTTCACTTCCTCGATGGCCGACATGTCGCCGGCGCGATGGCCGTGGAACAGGGCCATTTCAAAGAATATCCAGAAGAAGGAGACGAAGAACATGACTTCAGAGGCAATGAACATGATCATGCCGTAGCGCAGGCCAAGCTGCACGACCGGGGTATGATCGCCCGCCTTCGATTCCTTTATGACATCGCGCCACCAGAAGACCATGGTGAGCAGAATCAGCGCCAGGCCGACCAGCATCAGCCACCATTCGCCCTTGGCGACGCCGAACAGGCCGCGCATACCGGCCACCATGCCGAATGCCCAGACGACCGCCGATGCCGAACCCATCAGGGGCCACGGGCTGGGGTCAATGATATGGTAGTCGTGTTTAACGCCGTGATGGGCCATTTTCGTTCAACTCACCTTTTAGTACCGCTTCCTGGAGGGCGGCTGATTTTATATGTCAGGCATAACCTGAGATTCTGATTATGCCAAATTATCTTTAAACACAATGCAAAGCGCACCAAGATTCCGTCGCTTTTCCAAGTTTTGACGTCCTTTACGTCGAAACTTGGCAAGGGCAAGGCCCGCCGCCTTTGCGGCGAGCCCCGCGGCGCCTGAGCGCTACGATGCGGTTTTTGAGACGCTTGCGGGTACTTTCGATTCAAAAAACGTATAGGACAGGGTCACATCCGGCACGGTATTGGTGTCGCTGTTTTCCATCAGCTTCGGATCAAGGAAATAGACGACCGGAAAGCGCTGCGACTCACCGGGCTGAAGCGTGACATCATTGAAGCAGAAACACTGCGTCTTCATGAAGTAGGCCCCCATCGTATCCGGCAGCACATTATAGGTGGCGCGCGCCGTCACCGGATGGTCGGCATTATTCTTCACATCGAACCACACCATGGCCGATTTCCCGACACGAGTATCAAAATAAGGCTTCTCCGCTTTGAAACTCCAGGGCACGCCGTTGGTATTGGTATCGAAGCGCACGCGGACAATTTTTTTGCCCGGTGTCTGGATCGCCGCCAGGGTGGCATTGGCCTTGCGGGCCGTGCCGGCAAAACCCGTGGCGTTGCAAAAGGCGCGATAGGCCGGCACGGCGGCGGCCGTGAGCGCGCACATGACGACAAGCGCCCCCACCAGCGATAACACCACCTTGCTGTTCCGGCTGAGCGCCATGTCTAATGGCTTCCCGAAACAGAGGCGCGCGCCGTGGCGGCATTTTCAGCATCATGCCGGATGCCCTGCGACATGCGCGCCATCGAAATGAAGAAGACCAGCACGACGAACCCGGCAAGGGCCAGCCCGATATAGAGGTTGCGCTTCTTCTGCGCCTTCACATAGGCGGCCTTGCCTTCCGCCAATACGTTTTCTGGCGGGTTTTCAGGGTGCTCGGTCATGACATCAGTCCGGTAATGACGTGTTCGACCAGCAGGGTGGCGAACAGTGCCGTCAGATAAAGGATGGAAAAGGCAAAGAGGTTACGCGCAGCCAGGGCTTCCTTCTTAACATCGTAAAGGCTGGCCTCACCACCTTCCGGATGGTCGCCGGCACGCGACAAAAAGACGCGCACGGCCAGATAGATGAAAAAGGCACCGCCGAGGATGGAAACAACCGCATAGACCAGTCCGCCCATATGGAAGGCGATCGGCAGGCAGGCGACCGGCGCCATCACCAGCGAATAGAGCAGAATCTGCAACCGGGTCGATTTGGCCCCTTTGGCCACCGGCATCATGGGAATGCCGGCATTGGCGTAGTCTTCGGTGGTATAGAGGGCCAGCGCCCAGCTATGCGGCGGGGTCCACAGGAAGATGATGGCGAACAATATCCACGCCTCGATCGGCGCATGGCCGGTAGCCGCCGCCCAGCCGATCACCGGCGGAAAGGCGCCGGCCGCCCCGCCGATAACGATATTCTGCGGGGTGCGGCGCTTCAGGATCAGCGTGTAGAAAACAACATAATAGGCGATGGTCAGGGCCAGAAGGCTGGCGGCCAGGCCATCCGGAAAGGCCAGCCACATGAGGGCCACCGACAGGAAGGCCAGCACACCGCCAAAGGCATAGGCATCACTTTTGGTCACCCGCCCCGCAGCCACCGGGCGCATCCGGGTGCGGCGCATTAGGGCGTCGGTCTCGCCTTCGATGGCCATGTTGAGCGCGCCAGCCGCCCCCGCGCCGATGGCGATACAGAAGACCGCGACCGCCGCCAGCAGCGGGTTCATGTGGATGTTGGCCCAGGACTGGGAAATGATCAGGCCGGTAAAGCCGGTGAAGACGACCAGCGACATGACGCGCGGCTTCAGAAGCTGGAAATAGTCACGCGGCGATCCGCGCATGGCCTTGGAGGCATAGGCGTCGCGCAGGTTCGCTTCCATCTCCTCGCGGGTCAGGGCGGATTGCGACTTTTTCGCCTTGGTTTTCGTTTCAGAACTCAAGCTACGGGCCTTCAAGAACAAAGGGGGCGAAGACCGTTCGGACTTCACCCCCCGATTTTTCATATTTGCGGTCTAGCCCGCTGTGACGTGGCGAAAATGATTGGCTTTCGAGAAACGAAGTGGAGCGTACTCCAGTACGTGAGCATCGTATCACAGAAAGACGGTCATTTGCAGCCCGTCACAGTAGGGCTAGTGATGTGCGTCTTCGTCTTCTTTTATTACCGGCAGTTCGGAGAACTGGTGATAAGGCGGCGGCGACGACAGGGTCCATTCCAGGGTGGTGGCGCCTTCGCCCCACGGATTGGCCTCACCCTTGCGGCGGACAATGGCCGCTTCCAGGCACATGATCAGGAAGACCACGACGCCGACGGCCGTGATGGCGTAACCGATCGAGGAGATCTTGTTCCAGTAGGCGAAACCTTCGGGATAATCGACATAGCGGCGCGGCATCCCTTGCAGACCCAGGAAGTGCTGCGGGAAGAAGATCAGGTTGACGCCGACGAACATGATCCAGAAGTGTGCCGATCCCAGCCATTTGTTGTACTTCACGCCGAACATCTTCTCGAACCAGTAGTAGAAGCCGGCAAAGATCGAGAAGACGGCGCCGAGCGACAGCACATAGTGGAAGTGCGCGACAACGTAATAGGTGTCCTGCAGGCTGTAATCGACCGCAGCGTTCGAGAGGACGACGCCGGTGACGCCACCGACCGTGAACAGGAAGATAAAGCCGATGGCCCACTGCATCGGCACGGTGAACCACAGCGAGCCGCCCCACATGGTGGCGATCCACGAGAACACCTTCACGCCGGTGGGCACTGCGATGACCATGGTGGCCAGAACGAAATAGGCGCGCAGGTCGAACGACATGCCGACCGTATACATGTGGTGCGCCCACACGATGAAGCCGACGAAGCCAATGGCCATCATGGCGTAAGCCATGGCGAGGTAGCCGAAGACCGGCTTGCGCGAGAAGGTCGAGACAATGTGCGAGATGATGCCGAAGCCCGGCAGGATGAGGATGTAGACTTCCGGGTGACCGAAGAACCAGAACAGGTGCTGGAACATGATCGGATCGCCGCCACCGGTCGGATCGAAGAACGAGGTGCCGAAGTTACGGTCGGTCAGCAGCATGGTGATGGCGCCGGCCAGGACGGGCAGAGACAGCAGCAGCAGGAAAGCCGTGACCAGGATGGCCCAGGCGAACAGCGGCATCCGGTGCAGGGTCATGCCCGGCGCGCGCATGTTGAAGATGGTGGTGATGAAGTTGATCGAACCGAGGATCGACGAGGCGCCGGCCAGGTGGAACGACAGGATGACGAGATCCATGGCTGGTCCGGGCGAACCGGTATGGCTCGACATCGGCGGATACATGGTCCAGCCGCCGGCAAAGCCGTGCTCCCCCCCAGGCCCTGACGGCGTGAAAATCGAGGTGCAGAGCAGCACCCACGAAGCCACCAGCAGCCAGAACGAGATGTTGTTCAGGCGCGGGAAGGCCATGTCGGGCGAACCGATCATGATGGGCACGAACCAGTTGGCAAAACCGCCCATGGTGGCCGGCATGACCATGAAGAAGATCATGATGACGGCGTGGGCCGTGACCACCGAGTTGAAGGCGTGCTTGGCGTGATCGGGGTTGGACAGGTTGAACAGACCCATGGAATCGAGCATCGAGCCCTTCATGAAGACCTGGAGGCCCGGTTCGGCCAGTTCCCAGCGGATCAGGCCCGAAAAGGCGCCGCCGACCAGACCGGCCATGATGGCGAAGATCAGATAAAGGGTGCCGATGTCCTTGTGGTTGGTCGTGAAGACCCAGCGGGCGAAGAAGCCCGGCTTGTGTTCGTGCGCGTCATGCGCGTGGCTGTCCGCGTGGGTATCGCGTTCATGAGTGATGGCAGTTGAAGACATGATGGATATCTCTCTGAACTGAACTTAGTGCGCGGCGGCCGCACCGGAAGCGGGCGCGGCAGAGGCTGAGGCGTTAGCGGGCGTAGCGGCAGCAGAAGCCGGCGCTGCGGAGGCAGCGGCCTCGGCAGAAGCACTGGCGGCCGTAGCTGCGGAAGCGGCGGCTTCTTCAGCGGCGGCGGCAGAGGCCGCGGCTTCCGAAGCGATCATGGCGCGGGTCTTGCCGCCGTTCTTGATGATGAAGGCGTCGAAGTCGGCATCGCTGACCACCTTCACCTCGATCGGCATATAGGCATGGTCCTTACCGCAAAGCTCGGAGCACTGGCCGTAATAGGTGCCGATCTTCTCGGCCTTGAACCAGGTGTTGTTCAGGCGGCCGGGAATGGCGTCGATCTTGAAGCCGAAGGCCGGAACGGTGAACGAGTGGATGACATCGGCGCCAGTCGTCTGGACGTGGATGACCTTGTTGACCGGGACAACCAGCACATTGTCAACTTCCAGCAGATAGGGGATGCCGGCGGCCTTGGCCGTCTTGATGTCCTTCGCGTCTTCGCGCAGGCGCGATTCGATATCGGTCACGCCCAGTTCAGGATAGTCATAAGTCCAGAACCACTGGTTTCCGGTCGCCTTCACCACAACATCGGGCTTGGGCATATTGTTATAGTCGCGCAGCAGACTGAGCGAGAAAATGGCGATGACGACGAGAATCAGCACGGGGATGACCGTCCAGATGATCTCGATCAGGGTATTGTGCGAAAACTTGGCCGGGACCGGGTTAGCCTTCTTGTTGTAGCGGACCATGATCCACAGCAGCAGACCGGCAACCAGCAGACAGATGGCAACGATGATAGGGAACAAAAGGTCGTTATAGAACCATTCCGTCTGACGCTTCAGCGCCGAACCCGCCGGCTGCCAGCCCATGGCCTTGTCCGTCGGTTGTCCCAGCACGTCCTCGGCAAAGGCCGAGACCGACATGGACGCCGATAAAGCCAGCGTGACGACCGCACCGGAGGCAGCCTTAAACAGCCCCGATCCGGAAAGCCCTTTGCCGAAAAGCCTTTTACTGCCCATTCGCAAAACCCTCATTTTCACGGCGGCCCGATGCCAACGCATTCGTAGCTGCCTATCCCTGAAACTTATACGCGACCCTATTCTGGACGAATCTGACGCGCTTTCAGACCTGTAGACCGGTCTATCCAACTGGGTTCCATAATGCCTTCACGCCGAATTGCAAAGGGCAAAAAAGGGATTTGCCTTTTTTCAGCCCGAAAGAGCCATAACCGCGGAGACAGTGCGGTCTTTTGTCGCATCCAGCACCAGTGGAATGACAATTGTTCGCAGGTCTTTTTACAGATTCGCTAATTTAAGCATGGCCAATCCCCCGCCCCCTCCCTAAATAGGTCATAAGTTTCCTTTTTCATGAAGATTACCCATGGCCGACACTCTTGACGCTTCCAACTCTACTTATGGACAGGACTGGGGCGATTTTGATCTCGCCGGCGCCCATAGCGTGCTGGAAGAGGCACTCAAGGGCGCCGATGATGGCGAAATCTTTATCGAAAAGCGCGAATCCGAATCCCTGATGTTCGATGACGGCCGCCTGAAGGCATCGGCCTATGGCGCCGACCAGGGTTTTGGCTTGCGTGTCGTAGCCGGCGAGACAATCGGCTTCGCCAACAGCGCCGAACTGTCGCTGGAGGCCATCCATCGCGCCGCCGAAGCCGCTGTCCTGGCCAAGACCGGCAAGCCGATCGATGTCAGCCTTACCAGCAATCCGGTGCGCTCCAACCAGTCCTATTACCAGGCCCACGATCCCTTGGGCGAAATGGCCTTCGCCGACAAGATTGCCCTGCTGCAGGCCATGGACGCCTATGCCCGCCAAGCGCACTCAGGCGTCGTGCAGGTGTCAGCCTCGCTGGCCTGCGACAAGCGCGCCATC
Source organism: Asticcacaulis taihuensis (assembly GCF_900100255.1). Classification (GTDB taxonomy): domain Bacteria; phylum Pseudomonadota; class Alphaproteobacteria; order Caulobacterales; family Caulobacteraceae; genus Asticcacaulis; species Asticcacaulis taihuensis. Next base: position 578,933 of record NZ_FMTS01000001.1, read on the forward strand.
ACCATCCTGCGCGCCGGCGGCGAACTCTATCACGATTATCGCCCCCTCGTCCGCCTCAATGTCAGTGTGTCAGTCGAGCGCAACGGCCGCCGTGAAACCGCCTCTTCGGGCGGCGGCGGGCGTATTTCGTGGTTCGATATCACCGCGCCGGAAAAGTGGCAGGCCCAGGTCGACGAGGCCATTCGCCAGGCGCTCGTCAATATTGATGCTATCGCCGCGCCGGCGGGTGAAATGGATATCGTGCTCGGCCCAGGCTGGCCGGGCGTGCTGCTGCACGAGGCGGTTGGCCACGGTCTCGAAGGCGATTTCAACCGCAAGGGCACCTCGGCCTTTTCCGGCAAGATGGGCAAGCAGGTCGCCGCTAAAGGCGTCACCATCGTCGATGACGGCACCGTGCCCGACGCGCGTGGCTCGCTCAATATTGACGACGAAGGCACGGCGACTTCCTGCACGACATTGATCGAGGACGGCACCCTGGTCGGCTACATGCACGACCGCCTCTCCGCCCGCCAGATGGACGCGAAGGCGACCGGCAATGGCCGGCGCCAGTCCTATGCCCATCAGCCCCTGCCTCGCATGACCAATACCTTCATGCGCGGAGGCAGTGACAAACTGGACGACATGATCGCCAACACGAAGAAGGGCCTCTATGCCGTTAATTTCGGCGGCGGCCAGGTCGATATCACCAACGGCAAGTTCGTCTTCCAGTGCACCGAGGCCTATCTGATCGAGGACGGCAAGGTCGGCGCGCCGGTCAAGGGCGCCACCCTGATCGGTGACGGTCCCGCCGCCATGTCCCAGGTCGACATGATCGGCGACGACTTCAAGTTCGACCCCGGCGTCGGCACCTGCGGCAAGGCCGGCCAGAGCCTGCCGGTCGGAATCGGCCAGCCGTCCTTGCGCATCCGTGGCCTGACCGTGGGTGGCACCAGCTAAGCCCGTAAATCTCCGAACGTGGCGCGTCAGCACCTACGGAGGCTTCGTTTTACATTAAATCTCTGTCACAATAGGGCGGCAAAATGGCAGAGAAGTCGCAATCGGAATTTGAATTAAATTATTGATATTATTATAGTTTATATCACACAGGCTCCGCGCCCGTAATTCGTTGCGATTGAAATTGTTACGGCCATTTAACTTGTCACAAACCTGCCCGCAGGTATGCCATGCCCCAACGGACGCCGCGCCCATTCGGCGTCCCACCGGGGAAGACAATTCATGCGCCTGCATACCACCACCGCCCTCGCCGCTATTCTACTGGCGCTCACAACCGGCACTGTCGCTCAGGCCGCCGAGGCGCCGTCCGCGCCCATAACGGTCAGTGCCGCCGGGCCGGTCCAGACCTTTCAGCCGGCTTATTTCCTCGAATTCCAGGTTTCGACTGCCTTTGACATGGTGCTGCATGTGCCGGGCTTTGTCTTCGATGGCGGCGAAAGCGCCCGCGGCTTTTCTGGCACGGCCGGCAATGTGCTGATCGATGGCCAGCGCCCGACCACCAAGGCCGATCTCGGCAATACCCTTTCCAACATCAATTCCGCCCAGGTCGACCACCTCGAACTGATCACTGGCGGCGCGCCGGGCATCGACATGCACGGCCATCGCCAGATCGTCAATGTGGTGCGCAAGACCGACGCCAAGCCGAACTTTTCGGTTCTTGGCATCTACCGCAATCTGGACGGCCGAACCAATGCCGGCGTCCTTCTCTTCACCTATAATGATAACCGCAACGGAAAAAGCACGGATATCACAGCGGATATTTTCAATTTCTTTGATAATGGCGCTCAGAACGGCCGGCGCGTGACGACCGACAGCACCGAGAATCGCATCCTCGATATCTACCAGCACGCTGGCGGCCAAGGCATCGAATCGCAGGCATCGCATTCTCGCCCGCTATGGGGCGGGAAGATCACCTTCAACGGCACCTACAATCCTTCCATCTATCGCCAGACCCTGAAGTATAATGACGAAGGCGATACGGCTTATGAAAGCTTCATGGAAAAGGACATACCGAGCGAACTGGGCAGCCAGTATGAGCGCGCACTCGGCCACGGTCTGAACCTGAACCTCAATGTACTCAGCCGACATGAACGCATCCATGACATAGATATCTATAACGACCAGACCGGCACTGCCGATTACCGCGCCCTCAGCCTGACAAACGAGCGCATTCTCAACGGCCGCCTGAGCTGGGAAAAGAACGACCGCCTGACCCTGGCCGTCGGCACGGAGAGCGTATTCAACAGCCTGGACCGCGACTCGTCCTTCGTCATGAACGCCACCAGTCCCAACGTCCCGACCGATCATGTCCGCGTGCAGGAAGACCGCACTGAGTCCTTCGTCTCGGCCAACTGGAAGGCGACCTCGAAGCTCAGTTTTGAGGGCGAACTGAAGGTGGAAGCCTCAACCATCGCCGTGCCCGCGGCCGATCGGTCCGATTCCTTCACCTATTACAAACCGCGTTTCCAGGCGGTTTATGCGTTCAGCGACAAGACCAAGCTGAGCTGGAAAACGATCCGCCAGGTCGACCAGTTAAGCTTCAATGGCTTTGCCTCCTCAGTCCAGCTCCAGACCAACCACGTCACGCTTGGCAACAGCGATCTGGTGCCGCAGAAGGACTGGATGAACACCCTTATTCTGGAGCAATCGTTCTGGGACAAGGGCGCCATCAGCGTCGCTCTGGAGCACTATAATTACCAGGACACGGCGGATTTCATCGCCGTGGTCGATCACGGTGACATCTATACGGCCAGCGGCAATATCGGCGCCGCGCAGGGAGACTTTGTTCACCTGAAGCTGGACACGCCACTTGACCGCTTCCACATTCCGCACGGCACGCTCAGCCTCGACTGGCTTTATCGCCAGTCAAAGGTAAAAGACCCGATCACTGGCAAGGATCGCCGCATTTCGGGCATGGAGCCACATATCTATTCGGCCAGCTTCAGCCAGGAATTTCCGAAATCCGGCACAAGCTGGGGGATCGATCTGGAAAGCGCCGGGAAAGATCGTAATTATCTGGCCAACGAACTGACCGATGCCTTCTTCGATCCGTGGACGCAGGTGTGGTTCCAGTACAAGACTCCAGGCAAGCTGACCTTCAAAGCTATGCTGAAGAACCCGCTGAATCTGCGCTTTACCCAGGATCGCACGGTCTATGAGGGCCTGCGCGGCCTGTCGCCGATAGCCTTTACCCAGCATACGACAACAAAGATTCCGCCGATTCTGGAACTGCGGCTAAAGAAGGATTTCTGATCATATGGGGTTTGGGCCCGTGGCCCCAAGTCTTCTCTCTTTTCAAAGAAAAACCCGGTCCAAAAGACCGGGTTTTTCTTTGAAATAAGGTAAGGATTATGGGGCCGCGGGCCCCAAACCCCATAAGTTTAGATAACCTCCGTCGTCCCCTCATCCACCGCCTTGGTGGTGTCGTTGGCGCCATAAGACCACTTCTTCAGCACGAAACTCAGCAGGAAGAAGACCACACCGATACCGACGCCGAGCCAGCCAATGAACTGGAAGGTATCCAGCGATGACATCAGGGCCGACTTGTTATCCAGCACCTTGCCGCCGACCGTCTCAGTCGAGGCAAAGGTCGAGATGATGGCGGCGACATACTGGCCAAGCGATGCCCCCAGGAACCAGATGGCCATCATGGTGGCCACAATGGTCGGAGGCGACAGCTTGGTCTGCTGTGACAGCCCCACCGGCGACAGGCTCAGTTCACCAATGGTGTGGAAGAAATAGGTCAGCAACAGGAAGAAGGCCGGCAGGCGCCAGTTGGCGTCAGCCAGCGGTGCCGCCCAGACCAGCACCAGAAAGCCCAGACCAACATTCAGCAGACCGAAGGCGAATTTCTTGACCGGATCGGGATCCATATTGCGGTTGCCGAGGAAGGTGAAGATCGCCGCGAAGACCGGCGCCAGAATGAGGATAAAGCCGGCGTTGAAGGTCTGGGTCTGCGAGGCGGTCATGCCCATATCGATCCAGATCGAACCGGCCGGCACCGTCATGGCCGCCAGTTGCTCCTGTGAGGCCAGCACGAACTTGCCGATCACCATCGGGGCCTTCATGATGTTGAGGTCGGTGTTGCGTTCGGCAAACAGCGACAGCGATGACCCCGCCTGCTCGAACAGGGCAAAGAAGATGGCCGAAGCGCCGGACAGGATCATGGCCAGCCCCAGACGGAAGCGTTCCTGCACATTGTACTTGGTGAACATCTGGATGAGGACATAGATGATGATCGCCACCATGCCGACCGTCAGGGCCGTGCCGACGATCTTGTTCTTCTGCACCAGGAAAAAGATCACCGGCACCATGGCAAAGCCAAACAGATAGATCAGGTTTTCCTTGGAAATCCCTGCCACCTTTTCCTTGAGCACTTCCGGCTTCGGCGGTTCGCCCTTCCCTTGCAGCCACGATTTGCCAAGCGTGAACATGATCAGGCCGGCCAGCATCCCCACGCCGGCAAGACCGAAGCCCGCCCACCAACCGACATTCTCACCGAGATAGCCACAGTAAGCCGCTGCCCAGAACGAACCGAGATTGATGCCGTAATAATAGAACTGGAAACCGGCATCGCGGCGCGGATCCTTGTCCGGATAGAGCTGGCCAACAATCGAGGAAATATTCGGCTTCATGAAACCCACGCCCATGATAATCAGCGACACCGACAGATAGAAGGCTTGTTCCGCCCACGGCGTCGCCACCTTCATGCCCTTGGTGAAGGAACCGGCAGGCAGGTCGGCCGGGATCGGCGCACCGGCGGGCAACCCTTCGACATGATAGCCGCCATCCGGCCGGCCCGACCAGTCATAGCGATGATCACCAACCTGAAGCCTGACGGCGCGATCCTGGCCCTTGCCTTCAACAACAAATTCATAGGTATGCCCCTGATAGGTAAGGGTATCGACATTGGCCTTGCCCTCGAAGGCCATGCCGAAGTGTCCGGCTACCAGCAGTATGGCGCCAAAAACGATAGCCTTGCGCGTGCCCAGCCAGCGATCGGCGATCAGACCGCCCAGCAGCGGCAGCAGGTAGATCAATGTTGTGTAGGAGCCATATTGCGCGTTGGCATGTTCATCCGTGAACAGGAAATGGCGGACCAGATAATAGATCAGCAGCGCGCGCATACCGTAGTAGGAAAAACGTTCCCACATCTCGGCGAAAAAGCAGACGAACAGTCCCTTCGGGTGGTTGCGCATCTGCAAAAGGACGGGGATGGCGGTCAGGATTGTTACCAGAATCCCGGCCGCAATAACGATATTAATCATACTGTTGTCACTCGCAAAGGAAGGTGGCTCAGATCCTTCGCTCAGCGAGGTCGTTGCCTTTTTTACGACAAGACCAGCAAATTAAGCCCTTGGCAAGCATAAGTATCGCTGCACATGCGAAACTGTATACGATTTTAGCGCTTAACTTTAATAAGCTTCTTCTTCATACAGCTTACGGAAATCGCCCTGCCAGACGCCATTGAACTTTTCCAGCAGGCGATCCGCCGGGGTCAGGCCGCTTTCAGCGATCTCGAACAGTTCGGCCAGATAACCCGTCTCATCGATCAGGCCGCCAGAGAGACGATTGCGGTTCTTCAGGCCCTGTTTGGCGATTTCCAGCACGTCCATTGCCCAGTTCTTCACCGGACGGCCGGCGATTTCACCCTTGAGGCCGGTTCTGGCTGCCATGCCACGCAGGGTGTTGTGGTCGTCATTGCTCCAGCCCCTGACCAGTTCCCAGGCCGCCTCCAGCGACGGCTGATCATAGAGCAGGCCCGCCCACAGAGCCGGCAGGGCGCACAGGCGGCCCCACGGACCGGCGTCGGCGCCGCGCATTTCGAGATATTTCTTGAGGCGCACTTCCGGGAACAGGGTGGTCAGGTGATCGGCCCAGTCATCCATGGTCGGCAGTTCCCCCGGTAAGACCGGCAGTTCACCTTTGAGAAACGCCTTGAAGTCCTGGCCGGAGGCATCGATATAGCCGCCGTTCGCCGCGCCCTCGCGCTTGACGAAATACATCGGCACACCAAGCGCGTACTTCGCATAGCGCTCGAAGCCGAAGCCGTCCTCGAAGACGAAGTCGAGCATACCCGTGCGGTCCGGATCAGTGTCGGTCCAGACATTGGCGCGGGCAGACAGGAAACCGCTCGGCTTGCCTTCGATAAAGGGCGAATTGGCGAACAGAGCCGTGGCGATGGGTTGTAGGGCCAGCGAGGTGCGGAACTTCAGCACCATGTCAGCTTCGTCGCCGTAATCCAGATTGGCCTGCACCGTGCAGGTGCGCAGCATCATGTCGAGGCCCAGCTTGCCTACCTTGGGCATATAGGCGCGCATGATGTTATAGCGCCCCTTGGGCATGACCGGCGTTTCCTCGCGCGTCCATAGCGGCGAAAATCCAAGACCTATAAAGCCCAGCTTCAGTTCGGAAGCGACCGTCTTGACCTCTTCCAGGTGCTGGCCGGTCTCGTTGCAGATATCGTGGATGGTTTCCAGCGGCGCGCCCGAAAGCTCGAACTGACCGCCCGGTTCCAGCGTCACCGAGGCGCCGTTCTTCAGCAGGGCAATGATATTGCCGTTTTCATAATAGGGCTTCCAGCCAAAGCGCTCAAGGCCCACCAGCATGGCCTCGATGCCATCGGGGCCTTCATAGGCCGGGCGGCGCAGGGTATCGAGATGGAAGGCGAATTTTTCGTGCTCGGCGCCGATGCGCCATTTCTCGCGCGGCTTGTTGCCGGATTCGAAATAGCTGACCAGATCGGCCATGGTGCGGACAGGTTCCGCCTTAGAAGTCTCAGCCACGCGCCCTGCCCTCTCAATATCTGCAAGCCGCGCCTATATGGGCTGCCTTTTTGCCACTGACAAGGTGACGGTTAAAATTACTTCCAGTCGCCCAGCGCCGCCTGGTAAAGCGTCAACGCCGAAATAGCGGCGGTATCCGCACGCAGGATACGCGGCCCCAGATTGACCGGATGGACGTTTTCCATGGCGCGCAGGGTCTGGCGCTCATGGTCATCAAACCCGCCTTCCGGCCCGATCAGGATGGCCGTGCGCTTGCTTGTCAATGTTGACAGAACCTCCAGCAACGGCATGGTGCGGCGCTCGTCACCTTCGTGCGTACTATCCTCATCACCGAAAACAATCACCTCCACGTCCGGCGCCGCCAGAAAGGCTTCGAGCTTTACCGGCGACAGAATTTCCGGCACATCCAGCCGCTCCGTCTGTTCGGCGGCTTCCTGAGCGATGATCTTCAGACGCTCCAGCTTGACATGATCCGACTGCGTCCGTCTCGTCATCAATAGTTGAATCCGCGACGCCCCCAGTTCCGTGGCCTTCTCGATGATATATTCCAGCGGCGACCGCTTGATCAGCGCCACAGCCAGGACCGGCCCCTGCGCTTGCGGTTGTTCCCTTGTCTGTTCCAGCAGCCGGAGTACAACCTGTTTTTTGCCAGCCTCGGCAATTTCCGCCGTCCATTCACCCTCCCGGCCGTTAAACACCGAGACCTTGTCCCCAGTGCCCTTGCGCATCACGGAGGTGAGATACCGCCCCTGGTCAATATTGAGCGGCAGCATCAGCCCCGCGCTAAAGGTGGGCGTCGGTTCGGAGATATAGAGGCGGATCATAAGCTCGGTTTAGCGCCTAACCCTTCACCTGCCAAGATGCGCGCTCATAAAGCCATCTACCTTGTCCGTATATTCGCCTGGTAGGCCAAGTTCGCTGTTGACCTCGCCATGCTTCAGGTTTTCTGGCACCACCTGGGCCGCGTGGCCGGCAGCTTTCAGGCGGGCAGCGAAGTCGCGGCTCTGCCCACAGGAATCATCCGGGCGTTTCAGGGCACAGACAAGCATCATCGGCACAGCATCCGGCGCGATATGCTGTGCCGGCGACAGACTCGCCCAATAAGCCGGGTCCGTGCCAAAAGCGTCGTCATAAAGCTGCGGGTGCTTGCGATTCATGACCGAGGCCACATCGTAGGCGGCGCTGTCCAGAACCACCGTGCCGGACCAGTCGTGGCCGCCCGCTGCGCGCACGCGTGACGGGTCGGCCGACAGCAGCGCCACCAGGTGCTCGCCGGCGGAATGGCCCATCAAGATCAGCTTGCCTCCGTCACCGCCCCATTCGCTGACGTGCTTCTGCACATAGGCGACCCCTGACGCCACATCCCGTGCCTGAACCTCAACGCCCGCTTCCGGCAACATGCGGTAATCGATACTGACAAAGACATAGCCCTTCGGCAGCCAGTGTTTGACCTTGTTTTCCACCACACCGGACATGTTCTTGTCGCCAATCCGCCAGCCGCCGCCATGCACCATGACAATAATCGGCGCGTGATCGGGGTGCGGCGGCAGATAGATTTCCATGGTCTGATCGGGGCTGGCGCCATAGCTGGCGCTGCGCTGCGTGCCCCCCGGCACCAGCTTTCCGGCATCCGGCGGCGGCGTGGCGGCGGATTTTGCCTTGATGCGTTCGATCAGGCGCTGGCGCAAGACTTGCGCCTCCGCGGGGATTACAAGGGCAGAAAACACTGAGACACAGCCCAGAAGGGCAAACAGGCGAAGACGGGACATGTAACCCTCCAGGATAAGCTGGCCGGAGGCTAAATCCTGCCACATGACTGCACGATGAACAGACTGCCTCTGGCAGCGAAATCGTATGTACTGCCTTCGGTTTTGCTTATCCCGGCCTTTCAGACATGGTAAACATATCCCGATGAACGGGAGGGTGGAATGGAGTTCATTACAGCTCATATCAACTATGTTCTGGTCGCCGGCGGTCTGCTGGGCCTGTTCCTCGGCGGCGAAGCCCTGATCCGGGGCGCCGTCGCTTTGGCCGAGGCGCTTAAGGTGCCCAAGCTGGTGATCGGCCTGACCATTATCGGCTTCGGCACCTCCATGCCCGAACTGCTGGTCGCCCTGCAATCGGTACAGCAAGGCGCGCCGGATGTGGCCGTGGGAAATGTCGTCGGGTCGAACATCGCCAATGTCCTGCTGATCCTCGGCGTGGGCGCCCTGCTGCGGCCGATTGCCACCACCGCCCGCAATGTCCGGCGCGAAGCCCTGATCATGCTCGTGGTCAGCGGCGCCCTGACCTGGCTGGCCTGGGTCGGCGTCCTGTCACAACGCGACGGCCTGATCATGGCTGGCGCGCTGGTGGCCTATCTGCTGCTGGTCTATCTGCTGGAAGGCCGCAAAAGTGAGGAAGATATCGCGCCGAAAGTCAGCCTGTCGCCTGTGGTGGCGCTTATCTGGATGATCGCCGGACTGGCGGCCCTGATCGCCGGCGCCGACGGCCTGGTGCGCGGGGCCACCGCCATAGCCCGCGATTTCGGCGTTTCAGACGCGGTTATCGGCCTGTCTCTGGTGGCGGTGGGCACCTCCCTGCCCGAACTGACCGTCACCATCCTCAGTTCGATCCGTCGCCAGAACGAGATGGCGCTCGGTAATGTGCTGGGCAGCAATATCTTCAATATACTGGGCATACTGGGCATCACATCCGCCCTCAGTCCCTTGCCGGTCGCGCCGCATTTCCTGCATGTCGATCTGCCGCTGATGCTGGCTGCGGCCACCTGCCTGTCGGTGATCATCCTGCGGCGTAAACCCATCGGACGGCTGGCGGGCCTGTTGTTCCTGCTGGCCTATGGCGGATATATGGCCTGGCTGGTGAAGGGGCCAGCACTTCTGGGGCTGCATTAAAAAAGGCGGGCTTTGCGGCCCGCCTTTCGCTTTTGCTTGACGCGCATCTTAATCCGAAAAGTGCAGCACACTTTTCGGGACGCGCTCCCTTACTTCTTCTCCGCCAGAATATCATCCAACAGGGCCGGCTTGCCCTCGATACGTTGCAGGACCGGATAGCGCAGGCCGCCGTGATAGTCGATCTTGACCGTCTTGTAATTGTCGTCCGACTTCACGATCAGTTCGATCGGATCGCTGCCAGTCTTGGCAGAGGTGATCGCCGCCTTCAGCAGGTCCATGTCAAATGCCTTGCCATTCACCGCCACAAGGGTCATGCCCGGCGTCAGGCCCGCCTTGAAAGCCGGGCTGTCCCACAGTTCGGACATGATGGAGTTGTCCTTGCTGCTGACCGAGAAACCGATCGAATAGTTCAGGTTGCTATATTTCCGCAAACCTTCCAGCGATTTCTGATAGTCGGTCGGGGTGTCCTGATAGACCAGTTTATAACCGCCGCGGGTAATGCCATCCATCGGCGCCGTGCCCTTGCCGTCGGCGCCGTAATCATAGACGCGCGCCTTCAGGAAGCTCTCCCAGTCATAGGCATAGATACTGTTCAGGGTCTTGACCACGTCGTCAAAGGTGTAGGTTGTTTCACCCCAGTCGCCATTCTTGATGCCAAAGAAGGCGTTAGCGAAATTGTCGAGCGACTTCTTGCCGCCGGTCTTTTCACGGATCAGGGTGTCGGCATCGAGCCAGATCAGTTGCCCTTCGCTGTAATAGTCTTCCGAGCGCTGCAACGAAGTCCAGTTCTGCGGAGACCGCGACGAGATGATCGGATCATTGGTCGTGTCGATCAGCGGACGCCAGGTGCGGCCCGGCAGGTTGTCGTAATTGGCGGCCATCATGGCCAGGGCCTGAAGCTGCTGATCCTTGGTATAGAGGCCGGAACGGGTCGCCAGCACATTGCCCCAGTATTGCGTCTGGCCTTCATAGACCCAGAGCAGCGAGTCGCGCATCGGCACCTGGAAATTCGGTGTCCAGAGGTCGGCGCCGCGGCGGAACTTGCCGTTCCACGAATGGGTATATTCGTGCGCCAGCAGGTCGCGGCCCACATAGGCGGTCTTCCAGTCGGTCAGGTACTTTTCCGACACACTGTTTTCGGAGGACCGGTGATGTTCCAGTCCGATGCCGCCAATCGTATCAGAGGCCGCCACGAGGAAATCGTAATGATTATAATGGTGTGCGCCGTAAAGCTTATAGGCTTGTTCAATGAGCTTCTTGTGAACGGCAATGACATCATCCGGCGCATTGAGCATGTCGGCGCTGTCTGCCATGATATTCAGGCGCACTGGCGCGTCGGTGCCCTTCGGCGTCAGATCCCAGGTCTTGAAATAGCGCCCGGCATAGACCGGCGAGTCGATCAGGGTGTCGTAGTCGGTCGTCTTGAAGGTGATGGTGTCGCCGGACTTGCTGTCGGTTTCCAGCCCGGTGGCGTAGCCGAAACCCGCCGGCACCTTCAGCGTTGCCTGCACCGGAATCTGTTTGGCGTAATAACCGGCTGGATACATCGAAGCGAAGTTCCACTGCAAATCGACCATATCGGCCGTCATGGTGATGCGGCCAGCCGCCGAAGTGACCGGCGCCAGGTACTTGAAGGCCACCTCTACCGTTTTGGCGCCTTCCGGCACGGTGATGTGGAAGGCGTTCATATCGAGCGTATCGCGCAGCCAGTTGATGCGCTGGCCATTGGCGGTGATGATGATATCGGCGACACGGCTGAGCTCTGTGCCCGGCGAATGGTGGCCCGGCAGCCATTTCGGCAGCATCAACACCATGTCGCCGCTTTTGACGACTGGCACGGTTTCATTGACCTGGAAAATCCGGTGATCGAGGTCGGTGGCGTCCACCGTGACCTGCAAGGTGCCGGGGTAAGGGATATTCTGCGGCTGCTCGACCGGCACGGCGGGCGGCGCCATATCCTGTGCAAACGCGGCCGGAGCCAGACACACAGACATCAGCGCCAGTGCGCTGACCAAACTCAAACCGTATTTTTTCATGAAACCCTGACTGACGCTGGAACACCCCGGAGGACCATCAACCAAGCGCAACTTGTATCTTTTGTAAAGGTGTCAGGCGCAACATTACTTACGTGTAATGTTTTCTTTATTCCGGCAGCGGAATAAACTCCACCTCATCCCCCGGCACCTTAGGGAAAGCGATGCCATCCTGTGCCTGCCAGTCGGCCTTGGCCTGTTCGATTCGTTCCGGCCGCGACGAAACAAAGTTCCAGTAGATATAACGCTCGGTCAGCGACTCACCGCCGATCATCACAAAATGCGCGTCATCCAGCGCCGTTATCTGCACCGCCGCACCCGGCGTCAGAACCGCCATTTCATAAGGCTCCAGCCGCTGGCCGTCGATCTCGATAGCCCCATTGCAGGCATAGACAGCGCGCTCCTCGGCGGTCAGCGGCACCTCAACACTTTTCCCCGCCTTGAGCCGGAACTCGGCATAGAAGGTCTTGGCATAGGTCTTCACCGGCGAGGTCAGGCCGAACGCTTCGCCCATCATGACACGCACGGACAGGCCGTCTTCAGTGATGCCTGGAATTTCATCGGCGTCATAGTGGTAAAAGGCCGGGTCGATTTCCTCATCGGCTTCCGGCAGGGCCAGCCACAATTGCAGGCCATCGAGATGGCGTGTCTTGGCCTGCGCCGCATCTTCCTCGCGCTCGGAATGGGTGATCCCCTTACCGGCCACCATCAGGTTGATATCGCCCGGCTTGATGACCGAACGCGTGCCTAGCGAATCGCGATGCAATATATTACCGGCGAAGAGGTAGGTGACGGTGGCCAGGTTGATATGCGGATGCGGCCGCACATTGATGCCGATGCCCGGCGCGAAATCCGCCGGCCCCATATGGTCGAAAAAGATCCACGGCCCGACCATGCGGTGTTTGGCGAAGGGCAGCACGCGCCGCACTTTGAAGCCCCCCAGATCCTTTTCCCGCGCCGGGATGATCAGGCTGACCGTATCTGGAAGGGTTTCGCTCATGTCTTGTCTCCTGTCAGGCCCAGAATGACCTCATACCGGCCCACCGCTTCGCTCCAGGCGAATTCCGCCCAGAAGCGTTTCTGCGCGGCGCTGCCCAGACGGCGCTGCAAGGCCGCGTCATCTAGCAGATGTCGCAGGGCATTGGTCAAGCTGTCAATATCCTCCCCGTCAACAATCAGCCCGGTTTCTCCGTCCAGGACCACATCGGCAACGCCCCCCGCCCTTCCGGCCACAACCGGCACGCCGCAGGCAGCCACCTCCATAAAGGCCGGGACGAACCCATCCACGCCGGATGCATCCGGCCGGTTCGGCAACACGAACACCCGTGCCTGCCGGATCAGTTCCGCTCTTGCCGTATCGGATACATAGCCGTGGAAATTCACCTGCCCGGAAACGCCCAGCGCCGCCGCCAGTTCGGAAAGACGCTGTCCGTCCTCGCCCTGACCAACCACATCCAGCGTCAGCCGTGGATATTGCGGCTTCAGCGCCGCCAACGCGCCGATCACCTGATCGATCCCTTTGCGCGGTTCAAGGCGGGCAATACACAACAAACGATCGCCCGAAACATGCGGCCTCAGGCCCAGATGCGCGCCTTGCGGCGGGGTAACGCCCGGCAGGACGATATCCACCGGTGTCTGCCCCACCATGGGGCGCGCCAGGCTGGCTGTAAAGGCTGAATTGGCCACAACCACATCGGCCCGCGCCAATACCGACCGGATGCGCCTATGCTGCGCCTTGTCGGTATATTCATTACCATGCGCCAGGCAAACGACACGGACACTTTTCAAGGCTTTCGCAGGCAGGCTCTCCAGGCTTTTCCAGCTATCGATCACCACGGTGGTAACGCCGCCGCGTGCGATCCGGCGCCGGATCGCGCCGGCCATCTTCATCCGCCGCCAAAACCGCGGCCCGCCGAAACGATGAATGGCATAACGCCGCGAGGCATCAAACGCCTTCACCGCCGCCAGGCGGCTTTCGCGGCAATAGACCTCGGCCGGGTGTCCGCGCAGGGTCAGGGCATGGACGAGCCCGGTCATCAGGGCAGGCGCAACACCGGCTTCCGGCAGGAAGGTCTGAGCAACGAACAGGATCATCTGCGCCGCCTCTTCCGGCTGTGCGTTTTTTTGGCTTTCACCGGCGCCACGGCTGGCGCTTCCACTTTTGCAGCCGAGGGCACAAGTTCGATTGTCGTCGCCAGCGGCACCTCCAGATGCGCCACCTCATCGCGCGCCACGGCCTTGATCGTGTAAATGCCCGGCTTGTCCTGCGGATCGAACGACATCAGCACCACCTTGGTGCGGTTATCGAAAACGCGACGGCCATCCCCCACCGGACCGCGCACGGCCGCCAGGTGACTGTAATCGCTGGCAGCATAGATCTGGCCGTCCGGCGTCAGCACCTTCAGATCGTAGGTCACCTCGCCCGTGCCGCTTCTGTCGGCGCTGAGGCCAGTAAAGACCAGCTTGATCGCCAGTTGCGCACCCGGCTCCGCGCGGGCCACGCGGCTGATCTGGCGCGCGCCGCCATCCGTCTTGTCGAATTCGGCCAGTTGCGACTGCGGGATCACGATCACCATGGCGGAAAAGCCGCCGTTGTGATCGGGGAAGCCCGTTTTCGGATCATATTCTATCGCGCCGGGCTTTTCCGGCATTAACGTCACACCGGCACCGGCTTGCCCTGCCCCGCCCCCAAACGCCACTCCCAGCCCTATGACCAGCGCAGCCGTTTTCCATGCCTTCTGCATTTTTCCCCCAGGGATCGGCGAGAGCGATCCGAGTTTGCAACTATCCATTTTGCGTCACACTATCGTCATTAACCAAAAAAACCCCTGTTTCCAAAGGGAAACAGGGGCAAAGGTGAATTTTTAGGGAGTTAAGACGCTTGTCAGGCGAATCCAGGTTAGCTCGCCGTGTCCGGCACGGCGCCCAGTTCGCCGCTTTCACGCGCCTTACGGCCGTAAACCCATTCAAATACCGGCGAAGCCATGACCGTTGTGATGATGGCCATCATGACCAGCATAGCGAACAGAGGCAGGCCGATAATGCCCTTCTGCAGGCCGATATTGATGATGATCAGTTCCATCAGGCCGCGCGAGTTCATCAGGGCGCCGATACCCAGCGCTGTGCGGTTATCTTCGCCGCTCAGGCGCGCCGCACCCCAGCAGGCGGCGAACTTTGCGAGTACCGACGCGATCAGAATGGCGCCGGCCACCAGCAGCATGGGAACCGAATTGACCATGTCCATGCGCGTATTCAACCCGGAGAAGGTGAAGAACATTGGCAGAAGCACGATCACCGCGAAGGGCTCGACCTTCTTCTTCAGTTCCGCACAGAGTTTGCCGCGCGGGATAGCGGTGCCAAGAATGAAACCGCCGAAGATGGCATGGATGCCGACAGCGTCCATAACGAAGGCCGCCAGGAAGAAACAGATCATGACGATGGCCAGAACGGAATGGCTCATCTCGCCTTGCTTTTCGACCATCCGTCCGAGCGGCGCCAGCAGTCTGCGGCCGACGAACACCACTAACAATGCGAAACCAATACCGCCAGCAATCGCCACGACCGCTACCCCCGGTCCGGCGCCGAAGGTGGCTAGCACAATCGCAAGCACACACCAGGAAACAGCATCATCGAAGGCACCGGCGGTCAGGGACAGGGTACCCAGTGACGAATTGCTGAGACCACGTTCATTTATGATGCGCGCCAGCATCGGGAAGGCCGTAAGCGCGATGCAGGCGCCCATGAACAGGGTGGCGTTGAAGCGCGAAATGCCCTCGGCGAAGAGGCCCGGCACAGTCATCAGCCACGGCGTCATCAAGATGGCCAGAAGGAAAGGCGCGGTGATGCCCGCCAGAGAGACGAACATGGCGCTCTTACCCTTCTGCGCGAAGTGATCGGCACGGAAGGTGGTGCCGACCATGAACATGTAAAGGCCCACACCGAACTGCGCGCCGGTATAGAGCACGTTTTTCATCTCCTTCGGGAAGATGGCGCCCTGGATTTCCGGCAGGAACAGGCCGAACAGCGATGGCCCCAGGATCACGCCGGCGATCATTTCGCCGACCACCTGGGGCTGGCCGAGGAACTTCTGGCCCAGCCAGCCGACAACCCGGCAGGTGACGATAATAACGGCCAGTTGCAGGAAGAAGTGCGTGGAAAAATCACCTGGTGCATACGCGCTGGTGACGCCATCGGCGCCAACCGCACCATGTGGCGACAGGATATTGGTTATTTCATGGATGGCGCTTTGCAGCAGGTCCGCTGGCGCCAGATCGATCATATTCACTTGGTTTCCCCGGTTGTCTATTGTGACGAGATTATGGTTCGGGCCTTGTAGGCTGCCTTAAGAGGTTACAGATTTTTGAAGTTGGTCAATTGAAAAGAATATTTTTAAGTCATTTATTTTATTAGAAAAATTACCGTTGCCATTTCACAACACTGTAGCAACATCTCTACATTTACGCTATTTTTCTTGTAGCAATGTGGATTCTCTTTGCAGATGAAAGCCGCCTGTCCTATCGTGTCAGGAACAGTGTTCGGGGAAACATAATGACCACAATCAGCAGCCGCGATTTCAATCAGGATGTCGGTAAGGCCAAGCGGCTCGCTAGACAGGGACCGGTTTTCATCACCGATCGCGGACGTCCCTCACATGTGCTGATGAGCTTCGAGGCTTTCCGTCAGATCAGTGGCCAGACGGAAAGCATCATCGATCTTCTGGCCATGCTGCCAGCGGAAACAGCCGACCTGGAACCGACCGATTCAACGCCCGCCTGGGACCGCATAGGCGGGCTGGAAGACTGATCCATGTACCTGCTCGATACGCCCGTTATCACTGAACTGCGCAAGGCACGAACCGGTGGCTGCGATACCGGCGTCGCAACCTGGGCCGCCGGTATCGCTCGTCAGAATCTCTATATGTCGGCCTTAACCCTGCTCGAACTGGAAAACAGCGTTGGGAAAGCCGAGCGACGTGACAAGCTCCAGGCGGCGCCTCTGCGCGCCTGGCTGGATGAGCAGGTGATGAGCGCCTTCGACGGCCGAATCCTGTCCATAGACGCTGGCGTGGTAAAAAAGCGCGCTGCCATGGGCTATGTCGAATCCAAAAGCGAGCGCGATGCCCTGATGGCCGCCACGGCGCAGGCGCATGGCCTCGTCCTGGTCACGCGCAACGCTGCACACTTCAAAGCCGCCCGCATCAAGTTATTCAATCCCTGGGGCTACACGCCCGACACTGATGATGCAGAAGACGCCGACTGGCAGCAGGTGGCGCGCAGTGGCTCGCAATGGTTAAAAAGCCTGTTTTTGAGATAATCCTGGTTTTAATAGCGCGGAAGGCCGACCACAGCCCGCGCCTGGAACTGAAGGGCGAAGACAGCGCACTGTTCGAGACCCAGCACCCGCACGGCACCGAAGCCGACCAGTTTACCGTCGGCGACGCCCTGAAGCTGCGGCCAGAGCGGGTCTACGCCTACGCCTGACCCGTAAAATGTATTTTTTAAAGGCCGGACACGTTCCGGCCTTTAATCCGTGTGCGTCCTAAATGTTTTCCGCAAAGCCTTGAACCGACTAAGATCAACGCCAACCGCATTTTCGGAATTCAGAAAGTCCTTTGTTTCAAGGACTTCCCCAGACCGCCACCGTCACAAATCTGTCATAAAAACAAATCGACTCTTGCCGCCGCACCTGCCAAAGAGGCGCCACCGAAACCCCGGCAGAGACAGATTTCGTGACTTCCACGCCTCATACTGCAAAAGCCTCCGGCCTTTCCGCCGGACTGCTGTTCCTTATCCCGATCATCCTTGGGCTGCTCTATGTCGGCTGGAGCGTGCATCATGACGCCCTGTCAATCGGAGAGCCAATCACGCTGGGCGCCTTCCTTTTCCTTGGACTGGCTCTGCTGATCGCGTTCGGTTTCGAGTTCGTCAACGGCTTCCACGATACCGCCAATGCGGTCGCCACCGTCATCTACACCCATTCAATGAAGCCGCTCACGGCCGTCATCTGGTCAGGCGTGTTCAACTTTCTCGGTGTCCTGGCCTCGACCGGCGCCGTGGCCTACGGCATCGTCATGCTGCTGCCGGTCGAACTGATCCTCCAGGTCGGCACCGGCGCCGGCTACGCCATGATCTTCGCCCTGCTCATATCGGCCATCATCTGGAATCTTGGCACCTGGGCGCTGGGCATTCCCAACTCGTCCTCCCATGCCCTGATCGGCTCGATCATGGGCGTCGGCGTCGCCAACCAGTTGATGACCTCGGCCATGAACGCCACCTCCGGCATCGACTGGGCGCAGGCCATCAAGGTCGGCAAGGCGCTGATCTTCTCACCACTGATCGGTTTCGTCATTGCCGGACTTCTGCTGCTGGCGATGAAGGCCCTGATCCGCAATCCGAAGCTCTATGCGGCGCCGGAAAGCGAAGCCCCTCCGCCTTTATGGATACGCGCCACCCTGATCGCCGCCTGCACCGGGGTCTCCTTTGCCCACGGCGGCAACGACGGCCAGAAAGGCATGGGCCTGATCATGATCATCCTGATTGGCGTGGCGCCCGCCACCTATGCCCTCAACCGCGGCCTGCCCGATACCGCCCAGCCAGCCTATATGACGCAGCTTGATGCCGGCGCCCAGGCCTTTGCCAGCCGTGCCAATGGCGCCACGGTGCCGACACTTGATATCGCCCGCAGCGCCGTCAATGCCGCCGTGCGCAACCGGCGCATCGATACGCCCGATCTCTATGGCGCCCTGGCCCAGATGACCAGCCATATCGAGGACGAAATCACATCTCAGGGCGCCCTGCGCAATGTCCCCTCTGCCGACATGCCACAACTGCGTAACGATATGTACCTGGTCAATGCCGCAGTCAGCATCCTGAAGAACGATAAAACAGCCCCGGCTGCCCTGTCCGGCCTGCAATCCGCCCTGAACGACATGACGCGCTATATCCCCGGCTGGGTGAAGGTGGCTACGGCCCTGGCGCTGGGCCTGGGCACCATGGTCGGCTGGAAGCGCATTGTCGTCACGGTCGGCGAAAAGATCGGCAATTCCAAGATGACCTACGCGCAAGGCGCTTCCGCCGGCATCGTCTCGGCCGTCACCATCTTCGCCGCCGAACGCCTGGGCCTGCCGGTTTCGACCACCCATATCCTTTCTGGCGCCGTAGCCGGCACCATGACCGCCAACCGCTCCGGCCTGCAAACCTCGACCCTGCGCGGCATTACCCTGGCCTGGGTGCTGACCCTGCCGGCCACCATCGTCATTTCCGGCGCGCTGTACTTTATTTTCCGGCAGTTTCTGTGATCTGAACTTTTGCAGGCTGGCTTGATCCTCGCCGTTCAAGAAAGTAAGGGAATCCACAGATTGCACAGATTAACACAGATTTTTCAGTGTCCTAACGACCACCCACAGCGTATGGAAATGCGAAAAAAGCTGCCGCTTCGCGCCATTCAATGTTCGGAACACATGCAATGCCTGATGATAATGCACTGAAAAATCTGTGTTAATCTGTGCAATCTGTGGATTCACTTCTTACTCCTGCTCCATAAGGCGAAAGTGTCAGGGATTAGAGACCACCCCACCGCCGACGGCCTGATAAAGCCCGACAATAGCATTGAGATGATCGGCCTGAGCCTGGATCAGGTTCAGTTGCGCCCCCAGCAAGGCCCGTTGGGCGTCGATCTGTTCGAGATAGGGCGAATAACCGGCCCTGTAGCGATTGCCGGCCAGCCGGTAAACCTCCGCCAGCGATGCCGTCTGATCCGTTAAAATCAATTGTTGCGCATGGATTCGGTCGACGGCCGCCAGGGAGTCCTCGACCTCGCGGAAGGCATTCAGCGCCGCCTTCTTGTAAGCAAAGGCCGCCTGATCGCGCCGTGAGGCCGCTGCCCCGGCCTGGGCTTTCAGACGCCCGCCCTGAAACAGGGGCTGGACGATATTGCCGCCAAGCGAGAAGACATCATAGCCATGCGGCAGGAGATCGGAGGTGGCGTAACCGCCGGAGGCCGTCAGGCGGATGGTCGGCATAAAGGCCGCCCGCGCCACATCGAGCGAGCGATCGGCGGCGACGATCTGCGCTTCCGCCTGCGCCACATCCGGACGCTGACGCAGCAGGTCGGCCGGCAGGGACACCGGCGCCACAGGCACAGCCAGGTCGGTCAGAGCCGCACCGCGCTCGATCACGCGCGGATTATCCCCCAGCAAGATGCTCAGTGCATCTTCCTGGCGGCGGATGGCCAGTTCGACCGCCGGAATCAACTGTTGCGCGGCACTGTATTCGGCCTGGGCCTGCTGCAATTCCAGTTTCGGACTGTAGCCGGTATCGGCGCGGTGACGGGCCGCCGCCAGGGCCTGTTCGCGCGTGGTCAGGGTTTCTTGCAAAAGGGCCAGACGCGCATCAAGCGCGCGCAGGGTGATATAACCACTAGCCGTCGCCCCGGCCACACTGAGCCGCGCCGCTTCGTGGCCATATTGAGACGCCTGCAAGGTCGCATAAGCGGCTTTGGATGTGTTGCGCAGACGACCAAAAAGATCCGCCTCATAAGACAGCGGCAAATCCGCTTCGCCCGCCGTCTGGGTCACGGGCCGCCCGGTCACCGCGGATATCGACCGGGAATAGGCGCCCGCACCGCTGGCATTCAGCGAAGGCAACAGCGCCCCTTCCGCCGCCTGATAACCGTAACGGGCCTCCGCCACGCGAGCGGCGGCGATCGCGAGGTCGCTGTTATTGGCCAGCGCCGTCTCGACCAGGCGATCAAGCACCGGATCGTTAAACGCGCGCCACCACTCCCGGTCGGTCGGCGCCGGTGTGGCGGTTACCTCCCGCCAGCTTCCCGACGGCGTCACCTGCGCATTGACCGGCGCCTCCGGACGCGGTCCGGCACAAGCGGTCAGTGCGATGCACGCCACGACCAGCAGCAGCACCGGCTTCATTGCGTCACCTTCGCATGACTGGCGACATGGGTTTCCACCGACATGCCCGGCCGCAGGCGCTCCGCCAGTGTCTGGCCGGGATCGATGCGGATACGGATACCGATGCGCTGCGGGATCTTGACGAAATTGCCCGTGCCGTTGTCGGTGCGGATCACGGAAAACTCCGATCCAGCGGCCGGCGACAGGCGCTCGACATGGCCGTTGATCTTCGCACCGCCCAGGGCATCCACCGTCATGACTACGGGCTGTCCTACCGCCATGCGCGCGGTCTGAGCCTCCTTGTAATTGGCGATGACCCAGCGGTCCGGCGGCACCAGCGACAACAGTTGCGTGCCATTGGTGACATATTGCCCGACGCGCACCCCGATCTCGCCCAGTTGTCCGGCTTCGGGCGCGCGGATCACCGTATTGCTGAGGTCGATCTCGGCCAGTTTCAGTTGTGCGCGTGCCGCCTCGACCTGCGCCGCCAATCCGCCACGCCCGACCTCGACCGTGCGGATATCCTGCTGCGATATCTCCCCCGCCGCCTTTGCCTGATTGACCTGTGCTTCCGCCGCGCGCAGCGCCGCAAGGGTCGAATCCCGCTCGCGCAGCGAGACCGAGCCGTCCCCCACCAGTTCATCCACGCGCTTCATATCGGCCTGGGCCCGCAGAAGCTGGGCCTGGGCGCCGGCCAGGGATGCCGCCTGCCCTTGCGCCGCCGCGGCCCGCGAGGCCCGCGCCTGCTCGGAATTGGCCAGGCTCGCTTCCGCCGCCGCCAGACTGGCCCGAGCCGCCGCCACGCGCTGCTGGTAGATGCGATCGTCGATACGCGCCAGCACCTGACCAGCCTGCACGGTTTCGTAGTCCTTGACCGCCACCTCGGTGACATAGCCGCTGACCTGCGGCGCGATCACGGTCGTGCGTCCGCGGACATAGGCGTTCTGCGTCACCTGATCGCCGCCTGTAAAAGGCGGCAGGTTCCAGGCCCACAGGATCAGCAACAAGGCGACCACGGCCAGCACGGCAAAGAAGGCCAGCACAATATTCGGCCGCTGCGGCGGATGCCAGTGACGCGGCGCCTCGTCCGGAGCCTGGGTTTGAGTGGGGTTCACAGCGTCGGTCATACGGCCGCCTTTGCAGTGGGGGAGGATAAAGCCAGGGCCTGTTTGCGGTCCGCCAGCCGTTTGAGGATTATCAGGTAACCAATATAAACGGCCGTCAGGATGGCGATGACCATGACCAGCCGTGCCACGTCATTGAAGGCCGCCACATTGGCCTCGCGCGAAACGACCTGCGCAAGGGAGATAATCCCTCCTTGTACGCGCGCCGCCACCGCCGGATCACCGGCCAGCAGATGACTGTACATCGACTGGCTGTGCGCCCGCGCCTGAATGACCTGATAGGTGCTGAGGAGCGCTGAACCCGCCAGACCGCCGATATTCTGCGACAGGCCGAACATGACGCTGAAACTGACGATAAAGCCCTTGCCCTGCTCCAGCACCTTGCCGAAACCGAACAGAAGCGCCGGCCCGATGAAGAAGGTCGAGCCAAAGGCCAGGATCGCCTGTGACAGGTAAAGCTGCGGTGGTCGCGTCAGACTGGAAGAAAAACTGTCAAGCCACGCGCCAAACGCGATGATCAGCGAGGCCGCGATGATCATGTAGGGAATGCGCGGCGCTTTGAGCAGCACAGCGCTGGCCAGGGTGCCGCCAATCATGGCGAACAGGATGACGGTGAAGAGGCCATGTAACTGGTCATTGTTCAGCCCGCCAACGGTCAGCAGACCGAGCGTGCCATAGGTCTGTTCGCTCAGCGCCAGCCGCACCAGCATGGCGACGATGCAAAAGCGCAGGATGTCCCGACTGCCGATCCAGCGCAGATGAAGCAGCGGATTGGTGCGCCTGTATTCAATGAAGCCGACAAGAAAGAACAGGATAACGGACACCGCCAGGGCCCAGCCAAGCCACGGCGTATCGGTCCACCACAGGCTGCGCCCCATGACGAGGGAGACCGACAGCAGAAGCATGGCCGGCAGAAACAGCGCGAAGGTCAGGGCATCAAGCGGATCGAAAGATGCCACCTTGTCGGTCGGCGGCAGACGCACCAGATTGGCGCCAGCCGAGGCTGCCAGGGCCAGCCCCAGTTCGATCATGTGTATAGTCTGCTGGCCATTGACCAGCAGTTGCTCGACCGGCAGCAGGCGGGCGATCGGCGTCGCCAATTGCGGCAGCCCCACCGCGAAGACGATGGCCAGCGGCCGGAATTTCGCCGGGAAGACCTGCATCAGGTTATAGATGACCAGGGATGACATGCCCGCCGCGAGGAACCCGCCGGCGGCGCGCGCCACGATGGCCAGACTGAAACTCGGCCACAGCAGTTCGCTGAAAACCAGCACTATATAGGGCCACAGCAGGGCCCGCATGACCGGCGGAATGCCGAACCGCATCCGCGCCTTGATCAGCAAGAGGTTGGCCGATGCATTGAAGGCCACATAAACGGCCAGCAGCCAGGTCACCTCGGTCGCCGTTACCCCCATCGCTCCGGCCAGAGGCTGCGTGTTGACGCTGACAATAGCGTTGGACAGGCTGGCCGCCATGGCCATGATGATGGCCACAATCACATAGCCCACCTTGCGCCGGATGGGATGGCTCGGGGCATAAGGCGAGCCGGGCATGGTCGGCCGCTCGTGCGGCGCGAACACGTAGTCACCATTCGTCGGTTTGCGGGCCTGTTTGCGCATGACGAAGACATCGTCCTAGAGCGTGGATGAAAGGCGGGACTTTAAGACGCGAAAATCTGGAGACTCGAATATGTTTAACGCAGCTTAACCGCCAATTTCCTAACGGCCGCTAAATAAAAAGCCCATCCGTAGCGTTACGAATGGGCTTTCAAAGGTGAGTTGTACAGGTTCTTATTCGACCGGCATCATGCCAGGCATCATGTTGGTGTTCAGGTGGTACATGACCCAAAGCGAACCGATCACCAGAATGCCGACGATCAGAACAGTGAAAATGAAGGCGGAATTGTTCCACGTCTGGCTCGACGATGTATTCATGTGCAGGAAGAAGTAGAGATGCACCAGGATCTGCACCACACCGATGGCGACGACGACCGGGATCAGGGTCGCGGCCGGCATCATGTGCGCCATGGTCAGGCCGAAGGGAATGGCCGTCAGGATCACCGACAGGATGAAGCCGATGACATAGGACTTGACCGTGCCGTGACCGGCCGTGTCGTGGTGGGCGTCATGATGCGCCACCTCGGCATGGGTCTGGTCGGTATCGACCGGCTTTGCGTGGGGGGAACGCGCCTTCCTGGGCTTTGCGTTATCGGGCGTACTCATCAGGCGGCTCCCATGAGATAGACGATCGTGAAGACACCGATCCAGATGATATCAAGGAAATGCCAGAACAGGCTCAAGGACATTAGGCGGATGCGGTTGGCGGGGGTCAGGCCGCGCTTGAACAGGTGAACGAACATGACACCCATCCAGATCAGGCCGGAGGTGACGTGCAGGCCGTGCGTGCCGACCAGGGTGAAGAAGGCCGACAGGAAGGCCGAACGGTCGGGACCGGCGCCCTCCTCGATCAGCTTGATGAATTCATGGATTTCCATACCCATGAAGCCGAGGCCGCACAGGGCGGTGACCGCCAGCCAGCCGATGACCGCCTTGAGCTTGTTGGCTTCCATGCTGATCATAGCCAGGCCGTAGGTCAGTGAGGAAATCAGCAGCAGCGCCGTTTCCACCGCCACGTAAGGCAGGTCGAAAATCTCACGGCCATTGGGGCCACCGGCGGTATTGCCTTTCAGGACGGCATAGGTGGCGAAAATCGACGCAAACAGGATGCAGTCGCTCATCAGGTAGATCCAGAAGCCAAGCGTGACTTTCGGACCTTCGTCATGATGATCGCCGGCGTGATGGGCGTCGTTCGGATTGTGGTCGTAGGCGGAATCGATCTGGTTTTCGTAACCCGCCACAGGATTGATGGTCTTGCTCATACTTATTGTTCCGCCTTCTTGAGATTGGCGAAGTGCGCGTCTTCGATCGCCTTGACCTCATCGGCCGGCACGTAATAGTCGCGGTTTTCATTGAAGGTGTGGACAATGCCCAGGCCGATCATGACCAGCAGGGCGCCGCTCGCCATCCACCAGATGTGCCAGACCAGACCGAAACCCAGGCCCGCACTGACAATGCCGATCAGGAAGCCCGTGGGCGTATTGTGCGGCATGTGGATGGGCTCGTAAGCTTTCGGCTGCACATAGGCGGTGCCGGTCTGCTTGGCGTCCCAGAAGGCGTCGTGGTTGCCGATCTTCGGCAGGACGGCGAAGTTATAGAAGGGCGGCGGCGAGGACGTGGCCCATTCCAGGGTACGGCCATCCCACGGATCGCCCGTCAGGTCGCGCAGTTCGTCGCGCTTCCAGATGGAATAGACGATCTGGACAAGCTGGGCGATGATGCCGACGAAGATCAGCAGCGCGCCGCAGAGGGCCACGATCAGGTAAACGTGCCACACGGGATTGTTGACGTAGTCCAGGCGGCGGGTCATGCCCATCAGGCCCAGCGCATAGATCGGCAGGAAGGCAATCCAGAAGCCGATCAGCCAGCACCAGAAGCTGACCTTGCCAATGCCGGCGTGCAGCTTGAAGCCGAACGCTTTCGGGAACCAGTAGTTCAGGCCGGCAAGGCAGCCGAAGACGACACCGCCGATGATGACATTGTGGAAGTGGGCGATCAGGAAGACTGAGTTGTGCAGCACGAAGTCGGCGCCCGGCACGGCCAGAAGCACACCGGTCATCCCGCCGATCACGAAGGTGATGATAAAGCCGAGAGTCCACATCATGGGCAGCTCAAGACGGATTCGGCCGCGATACATGGTGAAGAGCCAGTTGAAGATCTTCACACCCGTAGGGATCGAGATAACCATGGTCGAGATGCCGAAGAAGGCGTTGACATTGGCACCCGCGCCCATGGTGAAGAAGTGGTGCAGCCACACGAGGAATGACAGGACACCGATGGCGGCGGTGGCGTAGACCATGCCGTCATAACCGAACAGGCGCTTGCGTGAGAAGGTGGCGACCACTTCCGAGAACACGCCGAAGGCCGGCAGGATCAGGATATAGACTTCCGGGTGTCCCCAGGCCCAGATGAGGTTGACGTACATCATCGGATTGCCGCCGCCGTCATTGGTGAAGAAGTGCATCCCCAGATAACGGTCGGCGCCCAGAAGGGCCAGGGTGACGGTCAGGATCGGAAAGACCGCGACGATCAGAACGTTGGCGACCAGGGTGGTCCAGGTAAAGACCGGCATACGCATCAGGGTCATGCCCGGCGCGCGCATCTTGAAGATGGTGGTGATCAGGTTCACCCCCGAAAGCAGCGTGCCCAGGCCGGATATCTGCAGCGCCCAGATGTAGTAATCCACCCCTACCCCTGGTGAGAATTCAAGCTCCGAGAACGGCGGATAGGCCAGCCAGCCGGCGTGCGAAAATTCACCGACTACCAGCGAGACATTGATCAGGATGGCGCCCGCAGCGGTCAGCCAGAAGCTCATGCTGTTCAGGTACGGGAAGGCCACGTCACGCGCGCCGATCTGCAGCGGCATGACCACGTTCATCAGGCCGATGACGAAGGGCATGGCCATGAAAAAGATCATGATGACGCCGTGGGCCGAGAAAATCTGGTCGAAGTGGTCGGGCGGCAGGTAGCCGGCGCCGCCATTGGAGGCCAGAGCCTGCTGGCTGCGCATCATCAGGGCATCGGCAAAACCGCGCAGCAGCATGATCAGTGCCAGAATGATGTACATGGCGCCGATCTTCTTGTGGTCGACGCTCGTCAGCCATTCGGTCCAGAGGTATTTCCACTGCTTGAAATAGGTGATCAGGCCGAGGACGAGAATGGCGCCGCCCACCATGCCAGCACCGGCCACCATGATTATTGGCTCATGCCAGGGCACCGAATCGAGCCGCAACTTGCCGAACAGGAATTCGACAAGCGGCGAAGCGTCGGCCGTTGAAGCCGCGTGAGCGGCGGGTTCTGCTTGCGTTAACATATGATACTAGCTCTTGTGCGCGCCAGATGACTGGAGAAGGGTTTGGGGAGTAATGGCCGCTTGAGCGACCGCCGGCTTCACGGCTTTGACTTGCGGTGCTTCACCCGGCTTGCATTGGGCGGCGCCCGGCGCCAGATCCTTCATCATTGCCATGTTGTGGGCGTCGTCCGTGCACAGACCGCCGGTGGCGCAGTTGTTGAGGATCTTGTGGAACAGGTCCGGCTCGACCGAGGCATAATAGGCGGGCCTGAAGGCCAGATCGCGCTTGGCGATCTGCGCGTAGGCGGCGGTATCCAGCGAGGTCTGCGAGGCTTGCGCCTTCGCCACCCACGCCTTGAAGCCGGCATCATCCATGGCCAGGGCCTGGAACTTCATGCCGGCGAAGCCATGGCCGCTGTAATTGGCCGAAATGCCGTCATAGCTGCCCGGATGATCGGCGCGCAGCGAAAGCTGGGTTTCCATGCCGGTCATGGTGTAGATCTGCGAACCGAGTTGCGGGATGAAGAAGGAGTTCATCACCGTGGCCGAGGTCAGCTTGAAATGGACCGGCGTACCGACCGGCATGGCCATCTCGTTGACCGTGGCGATATTGTATTCGGGATAGATGAACAGCCATTTCCAGTCGAGCGACACGACCTCGACCTCGATCGGCTTGACGTTTGCCTTCGTCTCGTGCGGCGCCAGCGGCGCACGAGGATCCAGTTCGTGCGTTGAAACCCACGTCACGGCACCCAGGGCGAGAATGATCAGGGTCGGGATCGCCCAGACCACCGCCTCGATGCGGTTGGAATGCTCGAAATCCGGGGCGTAGGTGGCCTTCTTGTTTGACGCGCGGTAACGCCAGGCGAACCAGACCGTCATGAAAATGACCGGCACGACTGGAATCAGCATCAGCAGCGTGGCCAGGATGATCAGGTCTTTTTCCTGCATCCCGACGGGCCCCTTCGGGTCCATCACGACCATGTTACAGCCGGACAAGAAAGCCGCGCCCGCAATCAGGCTGCCCGCGAAAAAGGCGCGCGTTATTGTGCGCCGCAAAATAGAAGACAAGGAAACGCTCCGCTTGGAAAATACGGCCTGGTGAGGGCGCGTCGACTGACGATCCAAAGGGTTCACAGGATTAAACCTAAATCACACAAAGGAGTTGGCACACTCTTCGCGCTTATTGTTGCGAAGATTCCGACGCGTAAACAGGAATTTCATACCTGTCGCAAGGGGCACATTGTCGCACCGCCGCATTTATTTTTTCGCATTTGCGTTAAAAAACGAGGTTATTTAACGCCCTCAGGACTGACAAAAAAGTCAAATAACCGTGACCTCAAAACGTGATGCTCGCGTAAAACAGCAAATTTTCGTTAAGCAAAAATTTGAAAAAGGCGTTGCAATATCCCAATTATGCGATAGCGTGAGATAAATTGACGCAGGCGTTAAATTTAATTGACGTGAAGGAATTTAAAGTATGGAAGTGACTAAAGCCTATCCGCGTGTCTATCAGTTTGGACCGGTTTTCAAATCCCTTCTTCTGGCCGGTGCCCTGGCGCTTATCGTCATGGGTGTGACCGGTGCGATACAATCCTATACGCATATGCACGGCGTTGTCGCCCAGTTCGGCGGCATCCTGCTCAGCCTGATTCCGATTGCCGCGGCCCTGTTCGGCACGCCGATGGTCTGGCGCTGCAAGCTGTCGCTGTATGAAGATCGCCTGGAATATAATGGCCTGGTGATCGATGCCGTGATCCGCAAGTCGGATATCATCGACAGCCTGATGCCAGCGCCGCAATACGGCATGTTCCAGATCTTCCTGACCCTCGCGGGCCATCCGTTCAAGCGCCTGCACCTTGCCGTGCTGGGCCATATGGATGACGCGATCGAACGTTGGGTCAATGGCCTGCCCCATGCCGAACCGGTCAAGGTTCGCATCTGAACCAAGCCACAGAAAATCGAACGGCCGCCGATGATCCGGCGGCCGTTTTTATTTGGCCTAGTCGCTCTCCGGTTTGCGGAACCACAACAGCCAGACCGATACGGCGATCAGCATCGCCGCCAGGGAAAACCAGGTGATGGCGTACATGAGGTGGCTGTTGGGGAATTTCACCACAGTCAGCCCGCCCTTTGGCCAGCCACCCGGATTGGGCGTGGCGTCGGCATCGATAAAATAGGGCGCGACGGCACCGATATGGCGGCTTTGGGCAATGGCGGCGATATCGCGGCGATACCAGGCATCACGCGCCGGATCATTGGCCTGCTGGAGGAACCAGCCCTTGCTTTCCGGCATTCGCAGAAGGCCGGTTATGGTGACCTCTCCATCGGTTTGCGCTTCAGGCCGCGTCGCTGGCGCGCGCTTGTCCATGAGTACGAAACCTCGGTTGATATAGACGATACTGCCGTCATCCCGCTTCAGCGGCGTCATCACCCAGTAACCGGCGCCATAGTCTGACAAGGTATAGACCTGGGCTTCGGCCGCATTCATCAACCGGCCGCGCAGGATGACGTGGCGATATTCGTCATCGGCCCTGTTGACCCGCGGCCAGTCGGCCAACCGGGGCGCCTGGACCGCCGGCGCGGCCACGCGCGCATTGACCCGCGTGATCAGATCGGTCTTCCACGCCAGCCTCTGCACCTGCCATGCACCAAGCGCCAGGAACAGGGCGATGGCCGCCACGGTCAGACAGCCGAACAGGAGCGACGACAGGGTGATTTTACGAGTGGACATGGCACGCCTCATGACTATGGGCGCCCTCCTATCACAAACCGGCCGCGACAGGACATCACATTGCTTTTCCGATTGAAGCGGTCCAGAGAGGACGACATGACGGATAATGCCCCTGCCCTACCCGACCTGCGCCAAAAACTGACGGAAGACGGGCATATCTTCGCTCCGCGCGCTGTCACGCAATCCCTTCTGCCACCGGACTTTGCCGGATACTGGCCAGCTTTGGCGGCCTCATGGGACGATCTGGGCCCAGATCGCTTCATGGCCGATGGCGGCCGCTACCGCAAACGCCGCCACGCCGTTTTCAGCCTTTCCTTCGGCACATTCGCCCGCCAGGCGCACCAACCGCACTACCAGAGCCGCGACTACAACATGCTGAATGGCGGCGTCCAACGCTGGTTCGATCCCGTGACCGAGGCCACCGCCGCCAATCCGGCCTTCCGCGCCCTGCTCGATCTTTGCCGCGACCTCTTCAATGCGGCCGCTTCGGACTGGCGCGTTGAAATCCACCAGTTCCGCATCGAGGCGGCGCCGGATGGAACCGGCCAGCCAACACCGGAAGGGATGCACCGTGACGGCGTTGACTGGGTGGCGGTCATCCTGGTCGATCGCCTGAATGTTGGCGAAGGCGTCACCGCCATCTGCGGTCCAGGCCGACTGCCCCTCGGCACATTTACCCTGACCGATCCGCTCGACGCGGTCTTCCTCGACGACCACCGCGTCCTGCACGGCGTAACGCCGATCCACCGCCTGGATCAGGCAGCACCGGGCCACCGCGATGTTCTGGTCATTACCTTCCAGCGCCAGCCGTAGATTTGAGGCCGGGCTTGTCGAAACAGCCAGTCTCCTGTCATAGTCGCGTCATGGAGACGACTGAACCGCGCGCAGCCGCGCCCTCGGATAGTGTCACGCGTGTCGGCGCCATCGATCTGCTGCGCGCCCTGACCATGGTGCTGATGATCTTCGTCAACGACCTGTGGTCGCTGAAGGATATTCCCGCCTGGTTCGAACATGTGCCCCGCGGTGTCGATGGCATGGGGCTGGCCGATGTCGTTTTTCCAGCCTTTCTGTTTATTGTCGGCGTGTCCCTGCCCTTCGCCATCGACAGCCGCAGGGCAAAAGGTGACAGCGATCCTCAACTTGTCCGGCATGTGATCGGCCGATCAATCGCCCTGCTGGTCATGGGCGTTTTCTTCGTCAATGGCGAAACCATCAATGCCGGCGCCACCGGCATGACGACGCTCGTCTGGGACGCCGTATGCAGCGTCGCCTTTATCCTGATCTGGAATGCCTACCCCAGGACCATGCCGCAATGGGGACAGTGGGGACTTAAGACCACCGGCATCGTCATCCTGCTTGTCCTGGCCTTCATTTACCGGGGTAGCGAAGATGGGAATCTCGATCGGTTCGCGCCGCACTGGTGGGGCATACTCGGCCTGATCGGCTGGGCCTATCTGGTGGCGGCGCTGGTGACCGTATTCGCGCGCGGCCGCTTGGCCATACTTACCAGCGCCTGGGCGGCTTTCAGCCTGCTGAGCCTGGCCTGGGCTGCCGGGTTGGTTCCGGCACCTCTGCGCCTCATCCCCGAACCGATCATCGACGGCACCATGACGGCCCTCAGCCTCGGCGGCGTGGTCATCGCGCGCCTGTTCCAGATATTTCAGGGCAAAAACGAAAACCTGCGCATGACACTGGTGTTTGCCGTCATCGCCGCGCTTCTGATCACCTTGTCCATCTATACCCGGCAATTCTGGGGACTGTCCAAACTGGCCGCCACGCCGGCCTGGCTGTTCCTGTGCAGCGCCTTCACCCTGATCGCCTTCACCGGACTTTACTGGATCAGCGATATGGCTCGAAAAGCGCATTGGTTCAACCCAGTGAAGCCCGCCGGCACCGATACGCTTCTGTGCTACCTGATGCCGGCCTTTCTGTATCTGGCTATGGATATGGTTTCGCTTGACCTGCCCGAACCGTTGCTGACCGGCGGCGGCGGCCTGGTCAAATCGCTGGTGTTCGCCCTGATCTGCGTCTGGATGGCCGGCGGCCTACGCAAGGCAGGCATACGCCTAAAATTATGACCCTCTCAGATAAAGCCATAATAAGCTTATTTATCGGCAGGCTTTTTACAATCACTGACTCGCCAGCCTATATTTTCCTTACCCTGTAAACCGCATCCTGAACTCGTTGTTCACAGCGAGTCACGCCATGCCCCGTACAGCTACATTCCATACCCGTAAACTTCAGCGCGGTGACGGCCGCGAACTGGTCGTATTTGAGAGCATAGTCGCTCTGTTGGCTCTGCTTCTGATCATTTCCGGCTTCACTCTTTATGTTGGCCACGCCTTCAGCCCGCCGGAAGACATCATGCCGAGCGGCACCGTAAAGGTCAGCACGCAAATACAGGCTGAACCACCCTTGAGCCTGGTGGAAACATGACCCATTCGCGCAGTTTCACGCCCCACATACTGGCGGCTTTTTTTGTCGCTGTTTTGCTGGCACTGGTTACCGCCAGCGCCTGGTCTCACGAACAGGCAGACCGGGCCGCGCAGGCGGCTGCCTCGAAAATAGATGTGCCAACCGATGAAGAAGCGCCCGTAACGGACGCCATCATCGAGACAACAAACTAGCTTGCATAGCCTGTCGGCACGGCCTGCTCATTTTTCAGTGTTTCCATCGAAATGTAGGCCGAAACATCGAACAGGTCGATCCGGCTGACCAAACGCTTATAGATGGCGTCATAGTGGGCGATATCCGTCACCACGATCTTGATGATATAATCGAGATTTCCCGCCAGACGATGCACTTCCACGATTTCCGGGATATCTATCACGCCTGCCCGGAATCGTTCCAGCCAGTCCGCCGTATGATGCGCCGTCTTGAGCATGACAAAGACGGTTGTTGCGACATTCATGCGGGCGCGATCGAGCACCATGACATGGCGATCGATATATCCCTCTTCCCGCAGGCGCGTAATGCGGCGCGAGCAGGCGGAAGGCGACAGATTTACCCGTTCGGATAGGTCCGTCAGGGCCGAATCGGCATCGCGTTGCAACAGGTCGAGCAGTTTACGGTCACGATCATCAAGCATATCCAATATTGCATCAAAATCACCAAATGCGCAATTTATTTGCGCAAATTCAGCCTATATGTCGCCAATACGCGCGCCGTTTCCCCAACCTTCGCCATAAGATGAGAGTTCAGAAAAGGAGTTCGGAATGCGCAGGATCGGCTTGCTCGGGGGAATGAGCTGGGAAAGCACCGCCACCTATTACAAGCTTATCAATGAAGGCGTCCGCGAGGCGATGGGCGGGCTGGCCTCGGCCGATATCCTGTTGCGGTCACTCGATTTTCAGGCGGTGGTTGCTTTGCAAAAGGCCGATCGCTGGGACGAGGCCGCCCGCCTTCTGGGTGATGCCGCTCAGGGCCTGGAAGCCGCCGGCGCCGATTGCATCCTGATTTGCACCAACACCATGCATCTGGTGGCCGAACAGGTGGCCGCCAGTTGCGACATTCCCCTGATCCACATTATCGGCGAAACGGCCAGGGCGCTGAATGCCGCCGGTCATCGGCGCCCGCTCCTGCTGGCCACCCGCTACAGCATGGAACACGGTTTCTATGCCGAACATATGCGCCGCTATGGCCTGGACATCCTTATCCCTGACGCCGACGACCGAATGGCCTGCCACAACGCCATCTTTGACGAACTGTGCCAGGGCGTTGTCAGCGCTGGCGCCCGCCAGACCCTGATCGAGATGACCCGTCGCGGCGCCATGCGGGGCGCCGACAGCGTCATTCTGGGCTGCACCGAACTGGGCCTGAGTGTCGACGCTGCCTGTCTGCCCCTGCCCTGTTTCGATTCCACTCACATCCACGCCCAGGCGGCGGTCGATTTCGCCCTGGCGGCCGCGCCTGCCCTTCCGCGGCAATTCGTCATGGACGGCGCCTATATCTGAACCTTGCCGCTGCGTTTTCCGGCGTGCTATA
Organism: Asticcacaulis taihuensis; assembly: GCF_900100255.1. Taxonomy (GTDB): domain Bacteria; phylum Pseudomonadota; class Alphaproteobacteria; order Caulobacterales; family Caulobacteraceae; genus Asticcacaulis; species Asticcacaulis taihuensis. The sequence continues at coordinate 612,294 of NZ_FMTS01000001.1, forward strand.
ACCCGGGCCTGCATTCTAAAGGTTTTGCCATGCTGCGTTATGACGCCATTGCCGCCACGCCGGCCTCAGACTATCCGTTCCGCAACCTGATCGGCGCCGATATCATGCCGCCTGAACTGGAACCCGATATCGCCCGCGATTTCCCGCAGATCGACAAGACTGGTTTCATGCGGCCGGAAGATTTTCCGATGGGGCCGTCATTTAAAATGCTGCTGGCAGAAGTCCGTGGCCCTGTATTCGCCAAGGCAATTGGTGAAAAGCTGGGCGTCAATCTGGTCGGCAAGCCCACCTGGGTAACCGTGCGCAAATGGTCAGCGCTGAAGGATGGCCGCCCGCATACAGATGGCGCCGACAAGCTCGCCTCGGCCCTCATCTATCTCAATCCCGAAGGCAGCAGCGGCGGCAATCTGCGTTTTCTCGAAGGCCCGGACCAAGCCGGTCCCGGCACCAAGGAAGTGAACCCCGGTTACGGCCATTTCATCGCCTTCCCGCGCCTCGATAATAGCTGGCACGGCCATACGCCTTTCGAGGGCGAGCGCCGGGTGGTGCAGATCGCGTGGCTGGTCAGTGAAGACGCGGTGGCGCGCAAGGCCAAGCGGCACGGCATTACCGAATTCCTCAAGAAGCTGTTCTCGAAGACCAAACAGGACGAGATGATGTAAGTGGGCGGACCTAACTGGTGTATTAAAGCAAAGCTTTAAAATACCAGCGTCGTCTGCATACCCCCGCCGGGCAAAACCCAGTCTACCCGCCAGCCGTCTTCAAAGCGCGCAATGCGATCGCTGTCGCCAGTGATGCGGGAATCCCTGAAATTGCGAACGTTTTCCTTCCCCCCCGCCACAACAGAGAGGGTATTTGCTGTTTCGCTTTCCGTCGGCGGTTCTATCTGCGTCGTGGCGGTATAAAACCCCCGGTCATCGCTGGTCGTCCGCGCCCGTATCTCGCCATTCAACACAACCTCAACAGGCGTCGTCGGCGCCACACGCCCCGCGATCGCTAAAGCGCCGGCGCGGTCATAATCGATCACGGCCACCGCTGTCAGGTCATTGAAAAGGGCCAGGCTGGGCGCGCCCGGCCGTATCAGAACCGCCTTATCCGGTGCGCCGGTCGGAATAAACAGCCGACCATCGGCGTGCATCGACCGGCCGCTGTCCTCCGTCGACAAATCGAAAAGTCCACCATCGGGTCCGGACGGCAGTTCGGCACGGAACCGACCTTTGGAATCCGAAGTAACCCCGACAGCGCGGTTACCGGCATAGCTGAACCGCACCCGCGCATTGGGGATCGTCTGGCCTGTCACGACAAACATGTTGGAACCGGCCTGGTCAACACCGGTAATTTCAGGCGCGCGCCAGTAACCGGCGGCCTCAAGCGCGCTGGTCGCTTCCGTCGCCTTCGGCTTTTCCCCGCACCCGGCCACAACGGCCAGCAGGGCAAAACTCACGATATAACGGATATGGCGGGCACGGATCGGCGACATGCAGACATCATTATCCGTTTTCCCGCCTGACGAACAGAGGTCTGAATGGATTGCCATTCAGTTTTATTCGGATGACAATGCGAATCGCGCCGTTTCAAAGATTGATCTGTTTATGACCTCCTCCTCCTCCTCCGACATCCGTTCCGTCTGCGTTTATTGCGGCTCCTCCCTGGGCGCCAATCCGCTTTACCAACAGGCGGCGCGCGACCTGGGGCAAATTCTCGCCGGTGCCGGTCTGCGCCTGGTCTATGGCGGCGGCGGGGTTGGCCTGATGGGAGAAACCGCCCGCGCCGTGCATGAGTCCGGCGGCGAGGTCCTTGGCATCATGCCGAAATTCCTGCAGTCGCGCGAAAGCGTTTTCGGCGAGGTCGAAACGCGCATTGTCGATAACATGCACGAACGAAAGATGATGATGTTCGAGGAGGCCGACGCCTTCGTTGTCGTTCCCGGCGGCGTCGGCACGCTGGAAGAGGCTATCGAACTGATGTCATGGCGGCGCCTGGACCTCCACAGAAAGCCGGTCATCTTCCTGAACACCAACGGCTATTGGGAGCCGTTCTTCACCCTGATACGCCATACCGAAGCGGAAGGCTTCACCCCCTCCGCCTTCCTTGATACCTATCTCAGCGTCGATACGGTCGAAGAGGTTTTGCCGGCCATCGCCCGTGCCGGGACGCATACGGTCAATATCGATACACGCAGAGTGGTCTGAATGACACGTTCGCATAAGGCTTCAGAATTACATTTCATTTCGCGGATCGGCTGGCTGCGCGCCGCGGTTCTCGGCGCCAATGACGGCATCATCTCCACCGCCAGCCTGATCGTCGGGGTGGCCGCCAGCCCGGCCGATAAAAGCGCCATCCTGCTGACGGGTATCGCGGCCCTGGTCGCTGGCTCGCTTTCGATGGCCGCCGGCGAATATGTCTCGGTCAGTTCGCAGGCCGATACAGAAGCCGCCGATATTGCCCGCGAAACCCAGGAATTGAAGGATTTTCCCGAGGCCGAGGCCGAGGAACTGACCCAGATCTATGTCGCTCGTGGCCTGGAAGAACCGCTCGCCCGGCAGGTGGCCGAACAACTGATGAAGACGGATGCCCTGAAAGCTCATACCCGCGACGAGCTGGGCTTTTCCGAGCATACCGAGGCCAAGCCGATCCAGGCGGCCCTGACCTCGGCCGTCACCTTCGCGTCCGGTGCCATCCTGCCGCTGCTGGCCATGTGGCTGAGCCCGCGCCCGCTAATCGTATGGATCGTGGCGGCCTGTGCCATTATTTTTCTGGCCACCCTGGGCGCGCTGGGTGCCGTGGCCGGTGGATCGAACCTCGGCAAGGCCGTCTTCCGCGTCACCTTCTGGGGCGCAATTGCTCTGGGCGTCACCGCCGGCATCGGCAAGCTGTTCGGCGCGGTCGTTTAACCTTGTAGCCGCTTCGCAATCTTGTCCCGGCCGATCAGGAAGCTCAAGGCCCCCATGTCCGGACCATGATCCATGCCGGTCAGGGCCTGGCGCAGCGGCATGAAGAGCGCCTTGCCCTTGGCGCCCGTCGCTTCCTTGATTGCCCCAGACCAGACGGACCAGCTATCGCGGCCATATTCAGCCGGCAGCAGTTCCAGGGCCTTGGCGGCAAAAGCCGCATCCTCGATTTTCGGCGTGATATCGCCACCAATGATCTGCGCCCAGTCCGTCACTTCCGCGAACTTGTGCAGGTTCATCTTAACCGTGTCCCAGAACAGTTCACCCAGATCGGCATTCAGAGCTTCAAGGCGCGGCTTGGCCTCAGTGTAAGGCATGTTTTGCAGCACCTGGGCATTGAGGCGCATCAGGTCGTCGAAATCATAACGCGCCGGCGCGCGCCCCATCTTGTCGAAATCCTGGCCTTCCACCAGCGCCATCAGCGAGGGCGCGGCTTCCAATGCGTCCGAAGTGCCGATCTTCGCCAGGTGCGAGGTGATGGCCAGAGGCTCCAGGCCGTCCTCGCGCATCTGCGAGATCGACATAGAGCCAAGGCGTTTGGAAAGCCCCTCACCATCCGCGCCGACCAGCAGTGGCATATGAGCAAAGACCGGCAGCGGCGAACCGCCAAAGAAAGCGGACAGGGCCTCGAAAATTTCCAGTTGCGTACCGGTATTGGCGACGTGATCTTCCCCGCGAATGACGTGGGTAATCTTCATGTCGATATCATCCACGACCGACGGCAAGGTATAGAGGAAGGCGCCGTCCTCGCGGATCAGCACCGGATCCGACATCGAGGTCGTATCGACTTCACAGTGGCCGCGCACCAGGTCTTCCCAGACCACGCGCTTGCCATCCAGCTTGAATCGCCAGTGCGGCTTGCGCCCCTCGGCCTCAAAGGCAGCTTTTTCGGCATCGGTCAGATTGAGCGCGGCGCGGTCATAAACCGGCGGCAGGCCACGCGACAACTGCACCTTGCGGCGACGGTCCAGTTCGTCGGCGGTTTCATAGCAGGCATAGAGGCGGTCATCGGCCTTCAGGGCATCAGCGCACTTCTGGTAGATATCGAAGCGCTTCGACTGATTGTAGCGCTCGCCCCATTCCAGGCCCAGCCACTTCAGGTCGGTTTCGATCAGGTCTTCATTTTCCTTGGTCGAGCGCTCCAGGTCGGTATCATCGATCCGCAGCACGAAAACACCCTGATGCTTCTGCGCAAAAAGCCAGTTCTGGATGGCGGCGCGCACGTTTCCGGCATGGATGCGGCCGGTGGGTGAAGGGGCAAAACGAACCTTGACGGTCATAGGACAGGTCTCTTAGTCAAAAAAGGAGCCTTCCCTTACCCCTCCCCGCTCGATTTGAAAAGGCTTTGATGCAAACAGGGTAAACGGCGGTTAGGAACGATGACAGGCCCGTCAATCTTTTATGACATCAAGCGCTGGTTAAGGTCTTACCGCTAACCCGCTGCCAGGGCGCAAAAAACAGCGCCGGGTTAGGTGTCACGTTCAAGTAAGGCGCAGCTTATATGCAGAAGGCTCTGTGCATTTCCGATATTACCGATCGTATCGATCCGGTATCGCCGCAATGCTCTAATTCCACCCTTTATGAAACGTTCCGCGATGAATCCGATCTGATGGTCGTCGCCGTGGCCGATGAAGCCGGGCGCGTCCTCGGCCTGATCGAACGCCACGCCTTCAACCTGACCATGGCCGGCGAATATGGCCGCGCCCTCTATGGCAACAAGCCGGTCACCACCCTGATGGACCCGGCTCCCCTGCTGGTCGATATCGCCACGCCCCTGCGCGACTTCACCCGCACCACTCTCAGTGAACGCCCGTCGGAACTGATGCGCGGCTTCATCGCCACCTGTGGCGGCCGCTATGCCGGCGTCGGCACCTCGCTGTCGGTTCTGAAAGCGATCAGCGCCGACCTGCACCAGTCGCTTGGCCGGCAGCAGGAAATGACCAACGACCTGATCCGCCTGAGCAGCGAATCCCAGCGCCACCAGACCTTCCTCAACATGGTCATCCAGAACATCCCCGCCATGGTTCTGGTCAAGAACGCCGCCGACCAGAAGATCGTCCTGCTCAACAGCGTCGGCGAGGACATGCTCAACGTCTCCAGTAATATTGTCGTCGGTAAATCCAGCGGCGACTTCATGACCGCTGAACGCGCCGCCCTTTACAACACCTATGACCAGATCGCCCTGCAAAGCGATGAGACCATCATGCTCAAGGAAGAGCATGTCACCGACGCCCATGGCCGCCAGCGTGTCATCCAACTCAAGAAAACGGTCCTGCGGACCCTCTCCGGTGAGGCCGACTGCATACTGACCCTGGGCATAGACCTGACCGAGCAAAAGCAGGCCGAGGCCCGCATCGCCCATCTGGCGCACTATGACCCATTGACCGGACTGGCCAACCGCGCCCTGTTCACCCGTGAAATGGATGCCGCCCTGAGCCGTGTTCAGCGCCATGACCGCAAGGTGGCGCTGCTTTGCCTCGATCTTGACCGCTTCAAGGCGATCAACGATTCCTATGGCCACCTGACTGGCGACCAGTTGCTGACTGAAGTGGCCGAACGCCTGCGCGGCTGCGTGCGCAAGAGCGATATCATCGCCCGCATGGGCGGCGATGAATTCACCATTATCCAGGACATCGACACGCCTGAGGATGCGCAACACCTGGCGGGGCGGATTGTCGATGCCCTGAAACTGCCCGTTATTGTCAATGAAACGGCCCTTGAGGTCGGCGTCAGCATCGGCATTGCATTAGCGCCCGCCGACGGCATGGACGCCAACAACCTGCTGTCGCGTGCCGATCTGGCCATGTATCGCGTCAAGGCCGAGGGGCGCAACGGCTGGTGTTTTTATCGTCCGGAAATGGATGCACAATTACAAAGCCGCATCGAGATGGAGCAGGACCTGAAGGCCGCCCTCGCCGGCAACCAGTTCCAACTCTATTATCAGCCCCTGCTCAATCTCGACAGCGGTCAGGTCGTCTCGTTCGAGGCTTTGTTGCGCTGGCACCACCCAACACGCAGCATGGTCTCGCCGGCAGAATTCATTCCGCTGGCGGAGGAATGCGGCCTGATTGGGCAGCTTGGCGAATGGGTACTGAACGAAGCGACCCGAACAGCCGCCCGCTGGCCGCAAGACTGGCGCGTCGCGGTCAATATCTCGCCGCTCCAGTTCCGCCACAAGTCGCTGGTTAATCTCGTCAAAAAAGCGCTGAAGGCCTCCGGCCTGCCACCGACGCGCCTGGAGTTGGAAATCACCGAAAGCGTCATCCTCGAAGACGAAACCCACAACCTCGCCATCCTCAATGCCATTCGGGCGCTTGGCGTTCGCATCGCCATGGATGATTTCGGCACCGGCTATTCGTCACTGAGCTACCTGCGCACCTTCCCGTTCGACAAGATCAAGATCGACCAGTCATTTGTCCGCGACCTGCCGCACGACAAGAACGCTCTATCGATCGTCAGGGCCATTACCGACATGGCGCAGTCGCTTAACGTACTGATCACGGCGGAAGGCGTCGAAACCGAGGCCCAGATGGAGGCGCTCAAGGCATTGAATTGCGGTGAGGCGCAAGGTTATTTCATCGGCCGTCCGGCGCCTGTCATCGATGCCTATATTCAGCCGATGATCAGGTACGGGACATAAAACAAGCGCCGGATGACTCCGGCGCTTTTCAAATTCTCAGTCGTCCCGATGGACACGCTCGGAACGCTCGTGGCGTTCCTGGGCTTCGATCGAAAGCGTCGCCGTCGGGCGGGCTTCGAGGCGGCCCAGGCCGATCGGCTCGCCGGTCTCTTCGCAAAATCCGTAGGAGCCGTCATCGATGCGCGACAGGGCTTCGTCAATCTTGCTGATCAGCTTGCGCTGGCGGTCACGGGTGCGCAGTTCCAGCGCGCGATCAGATTCCGAAGAGGCACGGTCCACCAGATCGGGGTGATTCTCCGTCTCTTTCTGCATGACATTGACGGTTTCCTTGGCGCCTTTCAGGATCTCGTCTTTCCAGTTCAGCAGTTTGGCCCGGAAATAGGCCAACTGGCGGGTATTCATATATTCTTCGTCTTCTGTCGGACGGTATTGTTCCGAAACTTGTACGGCAGACATGTTGCTTTGACACCCCTATTGATCGACGCCCAATTGACGACGCATGGTCCCGGTGTCTTAAGGCCGGACACCGCAAACCCTAAACAGCAAAAACGATACCAGTCGCAGCCACCTTACCCGCCGGTCACGGCAGCGCGATTTCGCGGCTTATAAAGGGGTATCATTAACCTGTGAAGCGATTTTACGCGGACCGGCCGATTTATACCGTGAAGCGGCTGTGAACAAATCCGGCGAAGGCCTCGGCGGCATGGCGCAGCCGTTCCGGCCAGTGTTCCGCAGCCTCCGCATCGGCGCCGTCGGTAATATATTTGACGGCGGCAAAAGGCACGGCTTCCAGATGGCAGACCTTGGCCAGGGCATAGGCTTCCATATCCAGAACCTGGCAATCCATGGCCAGGTCTCCGGTGACGAAACTGTCGCCGCTGCAGCAGATGCCGCTTTTCAAATCCGCAAACAGGACAGGCACATCAAGCATCGACGGAATGCTTTCGTATGGCGTTTCGCCGTGCGCAAATCCCAGCGGCGTCACATCCATGTCGCGCTGGATGAACTGATGACAGGCGATCAGGTCTCCTGTGCGGAAACAACGGCTGCCCGCCGTGCCGAGATTGACCACCCGCGCCGGCAGACGGCCTTCATATCGGCGTAGTGTCAGTTCGCGCGTCAAGGCATGGGCCGCGTTGACCTTGCCAATGCCAGTATAGAGCACATCGGCGCCTAGCGGCTCCAGCAATCCCATGGCCTCCTGTTTCAGGGCCATGACGAAAAGCGTGTCTTTCATACTTCGGGCATTACATCAGCCGGCGCTTGGCCAGTTCGACACAGGCGCGGGTCTCGATCTCATTGAGTACGCCCTGCAAACGGTCGTCCTCGATCTCTTCCTTCTGGAGCGCGATCATCGATTGCAGGCGGATCAGGGCCTCATCGTCGATATCGCCGGAAAGCACGCTGATCTTGAGATCATCCAGAGCGTCGAGAATATCACGGGAGCGCTTAATCTGGCGGCGGCGGCGGCCGGTCAGCACATCTTCCTCGCCCTGAAGCGCCATCAGGGCATCTATCCCCATCATGCCAAAGGCAGCCGAAGTCTGTGCCGTGGCCGCCGATTTTCCCGCGCCATCCTTGCCCGAGAGCGAAAATCCACTGCCCGTCTTTTTCACGCCGCTGGACGAGCCGCTGATCGGCGCGCCGGTAACCGAATTGATCCTGAATGTCATGATCTGACCTGTCTGCGAACCCACACACTATATATTAAGACGCCGTGTAGTTTCTTCTGTTTTGCCCGGATGACAAAGCATAGGGGCAAAAACCGGCTTTTGCCAGTGTACGACACGGTCATTATTGCCGGCTCAGGGTAAGCGAAGCCTTAACGCCCCGGCACAAATTTCCCGTTGACGCACACCTTCAAAAGTCGTCACGCCAAGCCATTGATTGTAATAACGAAAATTCCCATCGATTCGTGGCACGGATTTCGCAATCCGACTACTAATTATGGTTAACGGGTAAATTCATGCTGTCGAAACTGAAAATCGCCTTCTGCGCCACCGCTCTTGCCGGGATGATGCTCTACAGCCCCGCCATGGCCGGCTCACGCATCAAGGACATTGTCGATGTCGAAGGCGTGCGCACCAACCAGTTGATCGGCTACGGCATCGTCGTGGGCCTGAGCGGCACTGGCGATACGGTCCGTAACTCGCCCATGCTCAAGCAGAGCCTCGAATCGATGATGGAGCGCATGGGCGTCAATGTCCGTGACGCCAACCTGAACACCAAGAACGCCGCCGCCGTCATGGTCACCGGCGAACTGACGCCTTTCGGAGCTTCGGGCTCGCGCATCGATGTCACCGTCTCGGCCATGGGCGACGCCAAGAGCCTGCTCGGTGGCACCCTGCTGGTCACGCCCCTGCTCGGCGCCGATGGTGAAGCCTATGCGGTGGCGCAAGGCACGGTCCAGACCGGTTCGGTCTCAGCCGGCGGCGCCTCGGGTTCCTCGGTCACCAAGGGCGTGCCGACCGCCGGCCGCATCGCTTCCGGCGGCACGATCGAGCGCGAAACGGCGTTCAATTTCAATTCCATGCCCTTCCTGCGCCTGACCCTGCACAATCCGGATTTCGCCACCGCGCGACGCATTGCCGACGCCATCACCCGCCAGTATCCGGGCACTGCTATTGCCGAAAACCCCTCCATTGTCGCCATCAAGCCCCCCGCCGGCATGACCATGATGGATTTCATGACCCTGGTTGAGCCGATGAATGTCGATGTCGACACCCCAGCCAAGGTGGTGATCGATGAGGTCAATGGCGTCATCGTGATGGGTGAAAACGTCCGTATCTCGCGCGTCGCCATCGCCCAGGGCAATCTGACGATCCGCGTCGATGAACAGCCGGGCGTCAGCCAGCCCCTGCCCTTCTCGCAGGGCCAGACGACGGTTGTGCCCTCCAGCAATGTTTCGGTGGATGAAGAAAAAGGCAAACAACTGATCCAGTTGGGCGGCGGATCGTCACTTTCGGACCTGGTGGCCGGCCTCAATGCCCTGGGCGTAACGCCGCGCGACATGATCGCCATCCTGCAATCGATCAAGGCCGCCGGCGCGCTGCAAGCCGACATTGAAGTGATGTAATTGGGAGGTCATGTAATGGATAGCGCCGCCCTGCTCACCCTTCAATCCGCCCAGGCACAGGCCGCGACCGCCCAGCAGACTCAGGCGACGGCGGCCCTGACCGGCAAGACAGGCAAAAGTAACGCCAAGCTCGGCCTCGATTTCGAGACCATGTGCCTGACCAATCTGCTGTCGCCCATGTTTGAAGGATTATCCACCGATGGGCCTTTCGGTGGCGGTCACGCCGAAGAAACGATGCGCTCCTTCTATGTCGGCGCCATGGCGAAGGAAATGGCCCAGCGCGGCGGCATCGGCATTTCCGACATGATGCAAAGCCAGTTGCTCAAACTCCAGGAAAAGGGAGCCGCCTGATGGCCCTCGCCGCCGCCAACGCCACCGAACGCGCCCGGCAACTGATCGCCCTGACCACCCGTCTGGGCGAGCGTCTGGTCTCGGAAACCGCCAGCCTCCAGGCCCGCCGCCCGCAGGATATTCTGGAAGGTATTGAAGAAACGCGCAACCTGTCGAACCTGTATCGCCACGAATCCATGCGCATCAAGACCGATCCCAGCCTGCTGGAGGGGCTGAATCCGGCCGACAAAAAGGCCCTGCGCGAAGCCACGGAACTGTTCCAGGACCGTCTGCATCAGTACGAACTGGCGGTGAACGCGGCCAAGACCATCACCGAAGGCATCATCAGCGCGGTGGCCGATGATCTCAACAGCCGCCGCAAGCAGACCTCGCCCTATGGCGCCAGAGGCCGCACGATCGACACCGGCCCGCAATCGCTGAATTTCGGCAAGAAAGCCTGATTACTTTTTGGGGTCCGCCGTGCCGCCACCATTGCCCATATTGCGCTGATCCTTTGCGCTGGAATAGGCGCCCGGTTGCGGCGCCTGATCGCGCTGGTCGGCGGCCGTCGGCACATGGGTGACGCGGTTCCAGTAGGCGTCATTACCGGCTGAGGTCTTGTAACGCAGGGTCTGGTCCTTTTTCGCCACGGCCGCCTGCAAACCGGCATCGGGTTTAGGCCCGAGGTTCTTCTGGCTGGCCAGGTCGGTCATCTGGCAATCCGCCGGTAATGGCTTGCCCGCCTTTTGGGTCGAAACGCACCAGTCGTGATTTTGCAGGGCCTGCGTTACCTGTCCGCGCCCACCTTTCAACGCCCCTACGCCGCTCGGCAGTCCGGCGGGCGGCTGCATGGCGCCCAACCGGCCACCACTACTATCCGCCGGCGCCAGCCCCGAAGGCGCGACCTTCTGCAGGGCCGGAATATTGATATCCGGCGTCTCATGCAGGTTCAGGTCGCTGACCTGGCCCACCGTTTCCTGGGCCTTGGCATCCAGTTCTTCCTGCGCCTTCTTTTTGGCGCGGGCACTCATGGAGGGACTTGGCGGTGCATCGGCCACCGTGGCCGGCGCGGTGATATCCAGCGGCTTTTCCTTGGGTATAGTGACGGTAATCGGCTTGACCGGCTGCGGCTGGACCACAGGTTGCGGTACGACAGCCGGCGGCGCCTGCTCCATCTGGCGCGGCGCTTCATCGACCGGCTGGGGCGTATCGGGCCGCTGAACCTCGCGCGGCACGATGACCGGCACAGGCTCCGGCTTTACCTCCGGTTCTGGTTTCGGCGGCGGCACGTCCCAGATTTCGGCAGGCAGAAAGGGCTCTTCGACGAACTGGCTGTCGAGATTCCAGATTTCCGGATGGGTCGCCACCAGCATCCAGAACAGAAGGCCATGCAGGATAAGGGCCAAAACAATGGCTCCCGCCAGCCGCGAGCGGCGGCTGGTACGCGCCGTAACCCCCGCCAGCCACAGCTCCATGCTGTCACCGACGCGGTCCCTCATCCGTATGATGCCAGCCTGCATAGGGTTTGATCCTCTTCGTCCCAACCCTGACGATAGATTCAGGCCGTACTTTGTCCTGTTTGTAGTCAGGTGTCAAAAAGACCCTGCTGACAGATATCGTCAGCCTGATCCCATAGCGTCAAAATCCGATAGGTAATGCCACGCCGAAATATTAATGTTGCCAAATTGTTCCAGCAACCCTCTGGCAAATCGCGGCAAAGCCTCTATATACTCCCCTGTTCCATTTTTTGAGGATATGCGCGTATGGCCAAGCCTTCCGATCAGGATTTCATCAGGGTTCGCGGCGCCAGGGAGCATAATCTCAAGGGCGTGGATGTCGATATCCCACGCGGCGAACTGGTGGTTCTGACCGGCCTTTCAGGCTCGGGCAAATCGTCCCTGGCCTTCGACACCATCTATGCCGAAGGTCAGCGCCGTTACGTCGAATCGCTGTCGGCCTATGCTCGCCAGTTCCTGGAGTTGATGTCCAAGCCCGATGTCGACCTGATCGAGGGACTTTCCCCCGCTATTTCCATCGAACAGAAGACAACCTCGAAAAACCCGCGTTCGACCGTCGGCACCGTCACCGAAATCCACGACTATATGCGCCTGTTGTGGGCGCGCGTCGGCATTCCCTATTCACCCGCCACGGGCCTGCCGATCGAGAGCCAGACCATTTCACAGATGGTCGACAAGATCATGGCCCTGCCGGAAGGCACGCGCCTGCTGCTGCTGGCCCCCTTCGTGCGTGGCCGTAAAGGCGAGTATAAAAAGGAAATCGCCGATCTCCAGCGCCAGGGCTTCCAGAGGCTGAAGATTAACGGTGAGTACTATCCCATTGAAGAGGCACCGAAACTCGACAAGAAATTCAAGCATGACATCGACGTGGTGATCGACCGTGTGGTGGTCAAATCCGGCATCATGGCGCGCCTGGCCGATTCGCTGGAAACCGCGCTCAGGCTGGCCGATGGCCTGGCCATTGCCGAACATGCCGACATTGAAGACGGCGAGACCGAGCCGAAGCGCATCATCTTCTCTGAGAAGTTCGCCTGCCCGGTCTCCGGTTTTACGATTACCGAAATCGAACCGCGCCTGTTCTCGTTCAATAATCCCTACGGTGCCTGCCCGACCTGCGATGGCCTGGGCGTCAAGCTGGCCTTCGACAAGGAGATGATTGTCGCCGATCCGAAGCTGTCGCTGACTGGCGGCGCCATCGCGCCGTGGTCGAAAGGGCCCTCGCCGCTCTATGCCCAGACCCTCCAGGCCCTGAGTGTTCACTACGGCTTCAAGATGGATACGCCGTGGGAAAAGCTCGGCGATGACGTCCAGAATGTCATCCTGCATGGGTCCGGCGGCCAGAAGATCAAGTTTGTTTATGAGGATGGCAGCCGGCGCTATGATGTCACCAAGGTTTTCGAGGGCGTCATTCCCAATATGGATCGCCGGTGGCGCGAGACCGATTCCTCGTGGGTGCGCGAAGACCTGGCGCGCTATCAATCGGAAACGCCGTGCGAGGCCTGTGGCGGCAAACGCCTGAAGCCGGAAGCCCTGGCCGTCAAGATTGATGCCAAAGACATCGCCGAAATTTCCGGGCTGTCGATCAAGAACGCACACGCGTGGTTCAATGCCATAGAAGGCAAGCTGACCGAAAAGCAGATGGAAATCGCCCGGCGAATCCTCAAGGAAATCAAGGACCGACTGCGCTTTCTGAATGATGTGGGTCTGGATTATCTCAACCTGTCGCGCAATTCCGGCACCCTCTCCGGCGGGGAATCACAGCGCATCCGCCTGGCCTCGCAGATCGGTTCCGGCCTGACCGGCGTCCTCTACGTGCTCGACGAGCCTTCCATTGGCCTGCATCAGCGCGACAATGACCGACTGCTGGTCAGCCTGAAAGGGCTGCGCGATCTTGGCAATTCCGTGCTTGTGGTCGAGCACGATGAGGATGCCATCCTGCAGGCCGACTATGTCATCGACATGGGACCGGCCGCCGGCGTGCATGGCGGTGAGATCATTGCTCAAGGCAAACCGGCCGATATCAAGGCCAATCCAAAATCCCTAACCGGCCAGTACCTGACCGGCAAGAAAGAGATTCCGCTCTTCTACGGCGAAGGCCACAACGACCAGCGCCGGCCGGTCAACAAGAAGAAGATGCTGAAGGTGATCGGCGCCCGCGGTAACAACCTCAAGAACGTCACCGGCGAAATCCCGGTCGGCGTGATGACCTGCATCACCGGCGTGTCCGGTGGCGGCAAGTCGACCTTCACCCTGGAGACGTTGTACAAGGCCGCCGCCCGGCGCCTCAACAATGCTTCGGCCCATCCGGCGGCGCACGACAAGATCGAGGGGCTTGAGCATTTCGACAAGATCGTCGAGATCGACCAATCGCCGATCGGTCGCACACCGCGCTCCAATCCGGCCACCTATACCGGGGCGTTTGGCCCCATTCGTGACTGGTATGCCGGCCTGCCGGAATCGAAGGCGCGCGGCTATGGCCCCGGCCGTTTCTCATTCAACGTCAAGGGCGGTCGCTGCGAAGCCTGTCAGGGCGACGGCGTTATCAAGATCGAGATGCACTTCCTGCCGGATGTCTACGTCACCTGCGATGTCTGCAAGGGCAAGCGCTACAACCGCGAGACCCTGGATATCGTCTTCCGCGGCCATTCGATCGCCGATGTGCTCGACATGACCGTGGAGGAAGGCGCCGACCTGTTCAAGGCCGTGCCGTCGATCCGCGACAAGCTGAAAACCCTGGAACGGGTGGGCCTGGGCTATATCAAGATCGGCCAACAGGCTACTACCCTCTCCGGCGGCGAGGCGCAGCGCGTCAAGCTCAGCAAGGAACTGTCCAAGCGCGCCACCGGCAAGACGCTCTATATTCTTGATGAGCCGACCACCGGCCTGCACTTCGAGGATACGCGCAAGCTGCTGGAAGTGCTGCATGAACTGACCGACAACGGCAATACGGTCGTGGTCATCGAGCACAATCTCGATGTTATAAAGACGGCGGACTGGCTGCTCGATTTCGGTCCCGAAGGCGGCGATGGCGGCGGCGAAATCGTGGCCTTCGGCACCCCCGAACAGGTAGCGGCCAATGACAAGAGCTGGACCGGGAAGTACCTCAAGGACATGCTGGCCAGGCACCGGAAGCGTCACCTCGAACCGGCGGAATAGTTCGCCTGAAAAGTGAGACGCTTAATCTCCGTTAACCCTTTTTCGGCACAGTGCGGGCATGAAAAGTCCGAGTCGCGCCTCCGCCGTTTTTATGGTCAGCCTGCTGGCCCTGTCTTTGGTCGCCTGTTCCGGCAAGAAGGAAGCCCACGCACCGGAAGCTGAACACGCGACCGAAGGACATGTTGGCCCGCCGGTGTCCAAATGGACCTATGATGGCGACACCGGGCCGGAACACTGGGCCCAGCTTGGCGGCGCCTCGGCAATCTGCGGCGACGGCCAGCGCCAATCACCGGTTGACATCACTGGCCAGCCGAAGATGCAGTTTTCGCACATCGGCCTGAACTATAATTCGGTGAGTGCCACCATCCAGAATACCGGCAAGACAGTGCGCGTGGTGCCGGCCAATGGCGGCGATCTCGAAATCGACGGCGCCAAATACGCCCTGAAGTCGATCGAGTTCCACAGCCCCAGCGAGCACGCCATCAATGGCCACCACTCGACCCTGGAAAGCCAGTTCGTTCATGTCGATGACAAGGGGCACACGCTGATCGTGTCGGTGCTCTATGATATCGGCGTGGCCGATCCGATGCTGGGGTCGCTGTGGACCTACCTGCCCTCCGATCCGGGCCAGCCCGTGCCCCTCGCCGATTTGCTGATCAATGCCCAGGATCTGATGCCGGGCACCGAGGACTTCTATGTCTATTCCGGCTCCCTGACCACGCCGCCCTGCACGGAAGAAGTCACTTGGATGGTCTATACCATGCCGCTCACCATCAGCGCCGAGCAGGCCGATGCCTTCCAGCGTCTTATTGGCCCCAATGCCCGCCCTCTACAGGCGCGTCATGAGCGTGATTTCTTTCGCATGGCCGGAACGAATTAACCGGCAGCCTTTTCCTCGATTTCACGCGGCTTGATCTTGCCGCGCAGGGTGCGATAGGCTGCCGCCGGCGCCGCCAGTTCGATACTGATACCAAGCGGCATGACGAAGGCGAAGGTCAGGACCGTGGCAATCACCGAGGCCGGAGTCAGGAAACTGTCAACACTCGTCATATCCGGCATCCGGATTTCGCCGGTCACATTCAGGCCGAGCGTCAGCACCTGAATGGCTTCAATGATCTTATCACACAGGAAGGCCACCACCTGGGCCAGGGCAAAGGCCGTGGCATAGCCGGTGAAAAGCGACCAGAATCGATCCCGTGTCATGGCAAAACTACCAAATAAATCAAATCGTTTCAGGTCAAAACTCTGAACGCCGTTTAACGACAGTCGAATACCCAGCCACAGGGCAATACCGATGGCGGCGATAAGGCCCAGGGTTTGAATGCCCGCCGCCACCTGTGTATTTCCGCCGCTGATCAGCAGGCCCAACAGGCCCGTCAGCGCGGAAATACCTGCCAGAACACCGAACAGGATGATAAGCGACACCGCACGCACCGCCATGATGCGAATCTCCTGCCAGCCAAAGGCCAGAAAACCCAGGCGATCATCCGTTTCGCCAAACACGACCCGGCAGACGGCACAGACCAGCACCGACGACATCAGGATATAGACAGGCGCACACAAAAGGACCGCTGGCGCGATTTGCTGATTGAGCGAATTAAGCGTTGCGGGATCAAGCTTGCCGGACTGGAACATCGCAAACGCCTGCGCCACGGCCGGCCCCGCCATATGGACCATGATCAGGCTCATGACGCCATAACCGAACAGGGTAATCGCGCCCCAGAAGGCGATCAGCTTCGGCCGTTCGCGGATGATACGAAAGCCCTCGAAGGCAAAATCGAACGTCAGGTTCATGCACAGGTCTCAGCCGTCCGCACGTTTGCGAACAGCCTATTTAGACCTGATCGCCATGATCTGCCTATAGGCGGAGGCCAAAAATCCGACAATGAGCGGGAAAAGTCCGAAAATAGTCAAGACAAGCAAGGCACTATGCAGCCACATAAAAGCGTTGCCATGGCCAAACTGACGGACGGCCAGCCCGCAGACAAGGGCAAAAGGCAGGACGATCACCATCAATCCAATGAACAGCCGGCCGACATTGCCGCTGCTCAACCCCAGGGCATTGAGCGCCACCAGTTTGCGACCGCCGATATTGGCGGCGGGCATAAGGACGAATTTCAGCGCCACGAAAATCAGAAAGAGGATGGCCGCAAGGATATAGACAATGAACACATAGTCGACGCCTGAATGACGCCGCCAGATGGCGCAGACCGCCGCCAATGAACTTTCATAGCCCGAAGCCAGTCCCGACAGACTGAGTGAGATGGCGAATACCAGGAAAATCGCCCCGGCAATCAGCATCACAAAGGCGCCAGCGATCAGCGAAGCCAGCAGAAGACGCAGTTCCGGACGCGCGATCTGCAAACCGCCAAAGCCCAACCCCTCTGCCACGGCGTCCTTGCCGAACAACGCGATACGATAGAGCGCCCCGTGCGAAACAAGCTTCAGCAGCAATATGCAGAAAATCAGAAGGAGCGGCGCGAAATTCAGTGGCAATTGCTGTCCGACCAGAAGCCAGGGCCCGCCGGCCAGTGCCGCAAACATCAGGATCAGAACCAGCCACGCGCCCGCCCACGCCTGCGGCACGAACACCACAGCCGCCTTCAGGGCCTTCATCACTGAAAAATCCGCACGCATCTTACCCCCGCCATGGCCTTCCGCCTCATTTCAGGCCATTCGTGATTTAGAAACAAATCCATTCGCTTTAAAAGCTTATTTCGTTAATACCGTCGCATTTCCCGTTCGCCCTTGCTATAGCGCCACACCATGACAACTCTTCCCTCTCCTGTTCACGTTATCGGTGGCGGTCTCGCCGGTTCCGAAGCCTGCTGGCAACTCGTTTCTGCCGGTGTCCCGGTCATCCTGCATGAAATGCGCGGCGGTAAGCGCAACGGTGAGTCGATCACCACCAATGCCCACCAGACCGATGGCCTGGCCGAACTGGTCTGCTCCAACTCGTTTAGGTCTGACGACTGGCAGTTCAATGCCGTGGGCCTGCTGCACGAGGAAATGCGCCGCGCCGGTTCGCTGATTCTCGCCAGCGCCGATAAGCATCAGGTGCCGGCCGGCGGGGCGCTGGCCATGGACCGCGATAATTTCAGCGCGGCTGTCACCGAAGCGCTCAGCAATCACCCGCTGGTGACGATTGTGCGCGAGGAAGTCACCACGCTTGCCGATAAGGACTGGGAAAACATTGTGGTCGCCACCGGCCCCCTCACCTCAGAATCCCTGTCGCAATATGTGCTGGATGTTTCCGGCGAAGGGCAATTGAGCTTTTTCGACGCCATCGCGCCGATCATCCATTACGAGTCCATCGACATGTCGAAGGCGTGGAAGCAGTCACGCTACGACAAGGAAGGCCCCGGCGGCGACGCGGCGGCCTATATCAACTGCCCGATGGACAAGGATCAGTACGAAGCCTTTATCGATGCCCTTCTGGCAGGCCCGAAGGCCGAATTCAAAGACTGGGAGCATGTGCCCTATTTCGATGGGTGCCTGCCGATCGAGGTGATGGCGGAGCGTGGCCGCGAGACCCTGCGCTATGGCCCGATGAAGCCCGTGGGGCTTACCAATCCGCATAACCCGACCGTCAAGGCTCATGCAATTATTCAACTGAGGCAGGATAACGCCTTGGGAACATTGTACAATATGGTCGGCTTCCAGACCAAGCTGAAGCATGGCGCGCAAGCCGATGTCTTCCGTATGATCCCCGGCCTGGAAAATGCCCAGTTCGCGCGGCTGGGCGGTCTGCATCGCAATACCTTTATTCAGTCACCGAAGATTCTCGACCGCGAACTGCGCCTGAAGTCGCATCCGGCCGCCCGTTTTGCCGGCCAGATCACGGGCGTGGAAGGCTATGTAGAAAGCGCCGCCATCGGCTTGCTGGCCGGCCGTTTCGCCGCTGCGCAGGCTCTGGGCAAAACCTTGCCTGCACCGCCGGAGACGACGGCGCTAGGCGCCCTGCTCAACCATATCACTATCGGTCACCTCGAGGGCGGCTCTTTCCAGCCTATGAACATCAACTATGGCCTGCTGCCCCAACTGGAAGCGCCAAAGGTTGATGAGAATGGCCAAAAAATCCCCTTGAAGGAACGTGGCCGCGCCAAAAAACGCCTGATGTCCCTGCGCGCCTTGCAGGATTTGCAGGACTGGCTAAATATCGCCTGAATTTCCAGCTAATTGCCGGAAATCTTGGGGAAATCAATTCAGGTCATTATTGTGCGTTTGTTGAAGGTCTTGTCGAAGTTCGCGTGTGGCGCTGCCCTGCTGATCGCTGCCGGTTGCGCCACCGAAAAGACGACGGAAACCGTCTATGTGCCGGTCGTGGCGCCGGTCATGCCCAGTTCGCTGACGCCGCTGCCGATCATGCTGTTCAACCAGACCAAGCAGGGCCGCAAACTCTTCACGCTCAATGCCGAGTTCCCCTATTGCGACCCCGGCACCGGCATGGTGATCGTGGTGCCCAAATGGTATGTCACCGACTTCGCCTCCGTGCCGTGGTATGGCCAGAGCGTGATCGATCCGCAGGGGCCCACTGCCCGCGCCGCCATCATCCATGACTGGCTCTATACCATCGGTGAGCCCGGCAAGCGCGATGTCGCCGATGGCATCTTCTACCGCGCCATGATCAAGTACGGCGTGCCGGAATACCAGGCGCGCATAGCCTATAACGCCGTCCATATCGGCGGCCAGGCGGGCTACGGGCTGGCCGGGGACTGGCAGTTCACCGATCCGTCGCACCAGGATGTGAAACAGCTTCCGCCCTTCCCCAAGCCGCGCACCGGTGCCGTGCGGGTCATGCCGAAATGCCAGGGCTTCAACGAACTGATCCAGTCCGGTTGGCGCGCCTATCCGGAAAAGCCGGTCAGTATTGCCGTGCCGCCACCGGTGGTCGTGACCGAAAAGCCGCTGGATGATGTGCTGAAAAACCTGCCCTGGGGCAAGAAGAAGACAGATTAGCGTTTTTGTTTGGAAACCACGAATGAACACGAAACGAAGTTCGGCGAAGCCAATGCTCACGAATTATTCGTGTCTATTCGTGGTTTTAAATTGTTCCCGTGACATACGACCATAACAAGCGCACCCGTTTGGAAAGCGGCCCCGGCATTTGCCCATGCCAATAGCCGGTCGCCAGAGATGCCGGCAGAGCCAGAGGCATTAGCGCGGTTGGAAGACCTTTGGCGGCTTTGACCGCCTCTCGCTTCAGATGCGCCAGTTCCATATCGCCGGCATCGCTTAAGTCCCGCGTTGCCTTGATCTGCGCCAGGCCGTAGAGCCGCGCGATATCGGTGAGGTCGGCGGTTTCTCCCAGCACCTGCGCGGACAGGCGCAGAAGGTTACCCTCGCCGCGATCGACCACACCCAGCGCCTCCTTGATGGTCAGCGGTCCTTTGTCGAGAAGAGGCATCTGGCCTTCGATCAGGTCGTGAAAGGTTTCGGTCGGCAGGCCGTAATGCTCAACCATGGTCTTGAGGGCTTCGGTCAGTGGGTGATAGCGGACCGGCCGGCCCTCGGCGATTTCATCGATCGCCTCATACCACCAGCGCAGACGGATTTCGCCCATTAACGGGTCAGTCGTTCGCTCCGGGATGTCGCGCAGGGTTTCGAGAAAGGCGAACAGACTCAAAACCTCAACGCGCTTTTCAGCATCCGGGATAAAGGCACAGGCGAGACGAACGTCCTCGGATTTCGGCAGCAATTCAGAGGACGTCATTTACTCAGCCGAAAATGGTCTGGTACATGGCCATGCTCGCCAGCATGGGCAGGGACAGCAGCGTATTGATGCGGCTGAAGATCATGGCCTTTTTCGCAGCAGCAGCCTTCTGCTCCGGCGTAAAGCCTTCGCGGATGCCCAGCGCGATCTTCTGCGCGGGCCAGATCATATGCCAGACATTGAAGAACATGATCAGGCCCAGCCACATGCCGACACCGATGAAAATGAATTGCGCATTTGCCTTGTCGAAACCTAACGCATAACCCGCCGGCCCCAGGCTAGCGAAACCAAAGCTCATGGCCTGAACGATATAGCCGCGCAGCCAGGCGAGCGCCAGGCCGAACACCACGGTGAACAGGGCGGCATAACGGAACCAGAACAGGGCTTCCGGCGCGATATACTTGCTCACAGCCGGTTTCAGGTCAGCCGGTATATCCGGCATGACGCGGATCTGCACAAAGTTGAAATAGTAAAGCAGGCCGATCCACAAGACGCCGCTCAGCACATGCGCCCAGCGCAAGCTTGCCGTCAGGAAAATCACATCGAACCCGCCCGGCGAATGAATGCCGAAGCCGACCATGACCACAATGGCCAACAACAGGCTGACGATCATTACATTGCGAAGATTACTTAAGAAACCAGCCATGACGCGCCCCTGCTCATGAGTGAATGGATTCGCAGCATAGGCGAACTTGGCTCGTAAAGCAAAACGGCCTCCGATCCGGAGGCCGTCAGCCGTTTAAGGCATTTGCCGTGGTGGCTTTTTGCCGTCCTTAAAGCCGCCAAGATCGACGACTTCCGCGTCCGGATCATTGCGGTTCACGCCCCAGATCAGGATGATCGGCAGGGCGACATAGATCGATGAATAGGTGCCGATCAGGATGCCGAAGACCATGGCGAAAACCAGCGGGAACAGGGCCGGACCGCCGAGGAACAACATACCAGCCAGGGCAAGCACGGCGGTAGAGCCAGTGATGATGGTCCGTGACAGACGCTCGTTTTCAGAGAGGTTGATAATATCGGCCAGCGGGGTCTTTTTGAACTTGCGCAGGTTTTCACGCAGCCGGTCGAAGGTAATGACCTTTTCGTTCATCGAATAGCCGATGACAGTCAGCAGAGCCGCGATCGAAGTCATGGTGAATTCGATTTGCAGAAAGGCCATCATACCGACCGTCAGGGCCACGTCGTGCAGCACGGCGATGACAGCGCCAGAACCGAATTGCAGGCCGGAAGGGAAGCGGATCCAGATATAGACCAGCATCAGCAGGAGGGCGGCACCCAGGGCCAGGAAGCCGGAACGCAGCAGTTCGGACGACACCTTGGGGCCGACCACTTCGGTGCGCTTGAAGGTGATACCCGGCACGGCGGCGGCGAGCTTGGATTTCACCGCCTCGACGCCGTCATTATTCTGCTGCTGCTCGCTCAGCTTGAACTTGATGATGACGTCACGGGGGCTGCCGAACGCCTGGACGGAGGCATCTTCCGCGCCGAAAGTGGTCATGCGCGCCCGCAGGTCGCCCAGATTGGCGGCGGCCGGCGTCTCGACTTCCAGCACGTTGCCGCCGGCGAAATCAGTGCCGAGGTTAAGCCCCTGGGTGAACAGGACGACGACCGTCGCAATGATGGCGAGACCGGAGATGATGGCGGCGACCGGCGCATACTTCGTGAAGCGGAAGTGGAACTCGGTCGGCAGGTTTTTGATAAGTGGCCAATGCATGACGCGGATACCTTAAATCGGGAGCTTTTTCGGCTTGGTGGCGCGATACCACCAGCCGAGCAGGACCTGGCTGACCAGGATGGCCGAGAAGACGGAGGTGAAGACACCGATCATCAGCGTCCAGGCGAAGCCACGCACCGGACCGGCGCCGAAGACGAACATGATCAGGGCCGAGATCAGCGAGGTGATGTTGGCGTCGAGGATCGACACCAGGGCGCGCGAGAAGCCAACATCGAGCGCGGCGATCGGCTTGTGGCCGCTGCGCTCTTCGTCACGGATGCGCTCATAGATCAGCACGTTGGCGTCAACCGCCACCGCGAGCGATAGGATCAGGCCGGCGACGCCTGGCAGGGTCAGGGTAGCCTGGAAGACCGTCATCGAGGCGATGATCAGCACCAGATTGACCAGCAGGGCGGCGATGGAGACGCCACCGAAGACGAAACCATAGGCCAGGAACATGAAGACGACGATGGTAATGAAGGCGATGATGGTCGAGACCATGCCGGCATGAACGGCATCCGCGCCCAGTTCGGCGCCGACGGTGCGCTGGCTCTCGAAGTTCAGCTTGGCCGGCAGGGCGCCGCTTTTGAGGATATTGACGATTTCCGAGGCTTCCTCATGGCTGAAACCACCGGTAATCTGGCCGGTGCCGCCTGTGATGGCGCCCTGGATAGTCGGTGCGGAAACGATATGGCCGTCGAGAATGATGGCGAAACGCTTGCCGATATTGCGTGAGGTGGCGTCGCCAAAAGCCTTGGCACCCTCGCCATTGAAGGCGAAATCGATGGCCGGGCGCTGATACTGATCAACGCCAACATTGGCGCGCGTCAGGCTGCCGCCGGTAACCAGAATAGCCTTGCGCACGACAAGCGGACGACCGGTCTGGTCCTCAGGCAGGGCCTCAGACCCCGGCGGGATACGGCCGGCGGCCAGGTCGGCCGGGCTTACGGTTTCATCAACCATCTGGAAGGTCAGCTTGGCGGTGCGTCCGATAACGCGCTTCAACTGCTCAGGATCGCTTTCGCCCGGCGCTTCGATGACGATACGGTTGATGCCCTGGCGGCTGATCGAAGGTTCCTTGGTGCCGAGGCTGTCGATCCGCTTGCGGATGACTTCGATAGAGGTTTCCACCGCGCCGGCCGAGGTCGAGCGAATGCCTTCCTGGGTCAGGGTCAGGGCAATGGTCTGGTCATTGCCGCGCTGGACATTGATATCCTTGACGGAGGCGTTGTTCGGCAGCGGTGTGGCCAGGCGAATGAGGGTCGAATAGGCGTCATTCAGCGCCGCCGGATCGGTGATGCGGACGCTGACCGTCGTGCCCGAGGCCACCAGGTTCGTAAAGGCGATCGACTTTTCATTCAGGCGCGCCCTCACCTCTTCGGTGACGCTGCTGATCTTGGTCTTCACCAGATCGTCCGTATCGACTTCCATCAGCAGGTAGGAGCCGCCCTGCAGATCGAGCCCCAGATTAAGGATCTGGGTCGGCATGAAGCCCTTCACCTGATCCCGCACACTGGCCGGGAGAAAATTGGGCAAGGAAAACAGAATGCCCAGAAGGGTGGCGGCTATTACCAGCCCTACCTTCCAGCGTGATAGATTGATCATGATCGGGATGCTCGGTCTTTAAACTGTAACGGCTTAGTTCTTGGCGTCGTTGGCGGGGGCCGGTTCGCCCTTGACGCGGACCTCAGTGATCATCGCCTTGACCACGCGCACATTCACGCCGGTGGCGATTTCAACCATGACCTCGGCATCCTCAATGCGCGTCACCTTGCCGATCATGCCGGAAGACATGACGACCGTGTCATTGCGCTTCAGGGCGGCAAGCATGGCCTTGTGCTTCTTGGCCTGCTGGCTTTGCGGGCGGATCATGAAGAAGTACATCGCTCCGAAGAGGATGAGCATCATCGGCAGCATGGTGATCAGGTCACCGCCAGGGGTGGCGGCGGCGCCGGCAGCCTGGGCAAAGGCGGGTGTTGCGAACACGAACGTCTCCTAATATTGATTTTTTACACGCGCGCTACAAGCGGGGCAAAAATGGGTTCGCCATACATAGGCACAACCCGAAAAAGGTCAATGACATATTTGCCACGACGCCTCTGAGTGCGGAAAAGCTTTGAAACTCTGCCTTTGGAAGCGGCGCTTACGGCAATACCAGCGCCGGGTCGATCGGACGGGCGATATCGGTCGAAGGCGTATAGCGGATTTCGAAGTGCAGTTGCGGCTTGTCGATGGTGCCGGTCTGGCCGACCGTGCCAATCACCTGCCCCTTGCTGACCCGTTCGTTATTCTTCACCTTCATGGTCTGGAGGTGGGAATAGCCGGTGTACCAGCCATTATCGTGCTTGATATAGATGGTGTTGCCCAGTTCCTTGACCTGGTCGCCTTCATAGACCACCACGCCATCCGCCGCCGCCTTCACTTCGGTGCCTGAACTGGCGCCGATATTGATGCCGTCATTGCGGATATTCGGCGCCAGTTGACCGAAGGGCACCAGCACATGGCCCTTCACTGGCCAGATAAACTTGCCCTTGCCCATCTGGGCAATCTGCGCATTGGCCGGGAACCCGGCGACCGGCGGCACCGGTTTGGCCACCACGGGTTTGGTGGCCGCCATGGTCGGGGCCGCCACAGTGGGCTTGGTCACGACCGTTGTCGTGGTCGTGGTAGTCGTCGTTTTGGCGGGTTCTGAAACCACGGGTTTCGCCGGCGGCGGTGTCGTCACGACCGGCTTGGCCGGCGCAGCCGCCGCCAGAACGGTCTTGACCTTGGTTATGGTCGGGCCATTGGCATGGTCTTCCACGCCCTTATCGACTGCGGAGGCCGGCAACAGGATTTTCTGACCGACGCGCAGGGCGGAATCGACCGTCAGGCCGTTCAGCGCATACAGGCTCTTTATCGGCACGGCGAAACGGCGCGAAATGCCGAACAGGGTGTCCTTCGGCTGCATCACATAGATATAGGCGGCGCCCGAAGGCTGGCTTGCCGCCACGGTGGCGGGCGTCGCCGGCTTGGTCATTTCCACAGGCGGTGGGGGCGGCGGTGGCGGAGGCGGTGTCAGAGGCGCCAGTTCGCTCGCCTGCACGCTGCCGGAGGGTGACGGCGTTGTCACAGCTGGTGGCGTTTCTTCCACCGGCGCCGTCGGGATCGTCGCGGTCGGCTCGGCCGGCCGGTCCTGCATATAGATCGGATATTTCGGCTGCGGCATCCCGGCGCTCGTACACCCCTGCAAGACCAGGCCAGCCAGAACGACCAGGGACAGGCTGACCACTGCGCGGCGCAGACGCCCTTCTGAATTCAGGTTTTTCAGGATCATGACGGGCTCCAGGGTCGACGAAGAAATAGATTTTGGCCAAACCTACTCTATGCAAACTTATGGCTAACGATTGGTTAACCCATTTTTGAAAAATCCCTTAACAAATCAATGTGAATGGCCTGCCGTACAACTTGGTTAAATTGCCCCGGTAGGGTGTATCGCTTTGCAATTCAAAGCCGCCGCGTTTAACCTCGATCCTGGCCTGTTGGCGGAGAGTTTACGCCACGGATTGCAACTCCGTGCAGCCCCGTTCAATTCGGGGACAGGCCTCCACTCCCCTTCTTTTTCAAAAATATTTTCCGCGCCCGCATCCAGTCGGGCCTGTGGCGGACATCAAGTCTCAGATGACGTTCCTATCGGGAGGCACAAAGATGTTCGTAACCCTTTTCAATCACTACTGGTGGCTGCTGTTTCCGCTGTCCTTCGCCATATTCAGCGTGATGCGCGCGGTCCTGAGAGACGATGAAAGCCGCCGTATCCTGTCGCTGATCCGCAGCTATACCGATCAGGGCAAGGAACCACCCGCCGAACTGCTGGCGCTGCTGAAGCGCTGATTACAAGGGAAACGAACCCATGACCGCAACAGACCTTTTCAACAGCTACTGGTGGCTGATCTTTCCGCTTTTCGGCATGGGCATGGGCCTTGTCGCCATGCTGGGCCATTTCCGTCATCGCAGCGAAACCCTCAAGCTCATCAAGACCTACGCCGACCAGGGCAAGGAACCACCGGCCGCCCTGCTGGAAGCCCTGCGCTCCGATGAGGACCGCGTCTATAACTGCCGCGGCCGCCGCCGCAGCCACTGGACACAGATCGCGGTTTTCGGCTCGCTGGCCGTCGCCTTCGGATATTTCGGCTATTATGGCGAAGGCGGGTCGGTCTTCATTGCTTTGGCGCTTGGTTTCGGCATGGGTTCCGCCATCCTGCTGCTCATCTCCATTATACGGGCGCTCACCGGCTCATCCCTGCCGAAAGAATAAGTATGGAAGACCCGCTGATCCGGCGGGCCAGGGAAGGCTCAAGCGATGCCTTCTCACGGCTGGTGGCAGACCATCAACAGGCGGTGCGCGCCTTCGTGCGTCGCCTGTGCGCCCAACCGGACGACGCCGACGATCTGGCGCAGGAAGCCTTTGTTACCGCCTGGGCCATCCTGCATAAACTGCGCGATGATGTGTCCTTCCGCACCTTTGTCTGCGGTATTGCCTATCGCAAGGCGCTGAATGATCGTCGACGTCTCAACCGCTCCGGCGCCCGCGATACCGAGTGGTTCGGCCTGCAGGAGCAGTCGCGCCCGTCAACCATTGATGCCAAGCTGAGCGTGCAGGCGGCGCTGGCCAGCCTGCCGCTCGACCAGCGCGCCGCCATATCGCTCTGCGTTGCCGCCGATTACAGCCATGCCGAGGCTGCCGAGATTTTGGGGCTTCCGCTCGGCACGATTAAGTCGCATATTCTCAAGGGAAGGGCCAAACTCAATGCCCTTCTGGGTGTACCGGATGACAAATGATCCTTTAAAAGCAATGTTGATGGCTGACGAAGCACCCGCCCCGCCGGCGCGCGATCTCAGCTTTGTCATCGCCGTCATGAAGCGCGTCGAACAGCGCCGCCTCTACCGCAACCTGGCCTGGCTGGTGCTCGGCACGGCCGCCATCACCGCGCTCCTGTTCCTGATCATGCCGTACCTGACGCCGGCCCTCACAGCCGTCAGCCAATCCATCTGGCCGCTCATCATTATTACGACGGTCGCCGGCTTTTCGCTGGTCGGTTTTGAATCCACGCGCCGGGCCTTGGGCCTGCGCTTCTAGAGCCTGATGACGTAAGATTGAATCCTTTTCTCTCTTAATCCTCCCCTCTTGGAGGGGAGGTGGCGAGCAAGCGCAGCCATCAGGCGAAGCGCGTCGAGGCGGAGGGGTAAAATCACGAACCCCAATGCCTATTATTGCCCGCCCACCGCTACGCGGTCCCCCCTCCCCATGAATGGGGAGGGCGAAAGGCAAAGCGCTAGCTTTCTCTGGCCACGCCGGCGATCAGCGGTACAAAGCGCACCTCACCGAGATCCTCGGTCTCGTAGCCATCCACCGTCTTGGTGTAGCGCAGCAGGCGTTGGGTCGAGCCCCGCCCCTGCGGCCCAACCATAATGCCCTTCGGCTTCAGTTGCGACAGCAGCAGGGTCGGTTCTTCCGGCAGGGCGGCGGTGACGAGGATACGGTCGAACGGCGCCTGTTCCGGCCAGCCTTCCCAGCCGTCGCCGAAACGATAGATGATATTTTCCAGCATCAGGCGCTTGTGACGGATTTCCGCCTCGACCATCAGGGAGCGATAGCGTTCGATGGTATAGACGTAGCGTGCCAGGCGGCTGAGCACGGCGGTCTGGTAACCGCTGCCGGTGCCGATTTCGAGCACGCGATGGCGCCCCTCAATCTTCAGCGCCTGGGTCATCAGGGCCACGATATAGGGCTGGGAAATCGTCTGTCCACAGTTGATCGGAATGGCGCTGTCTTCCCACGAGCGATCGAGGAACAGTTCCGGCACGAACAGGTCGCGCGGCGTATATTCCATGGCGTGCAGGACTTTTTTATCCGTAATGCCCTGATCCTTCAGGGTATTGAGCAGGCGCTCCAGGCGGGTGGGTTCCTCGCTCATTGTGCGCTCCCCATTATTGGCTCCACCTTTTTAGGCGCCACGCCGCCGAGCGTCTTTTTCAGGCGGTGCAGGGTCTCGTTGTGCGTCAGGTCAAGATGCAGGGGCGTGACCGAAATGCGCTTTTCGGCGATGGCCTTGAGATCGGTGCCGTCAATCAATGATTGCTCGTAATTATGAAAATCGATCCAGTAATAGTCCCGACCACGCGGATCGGTGCGGCGGACGGCGTGCATCTCATGGAGGTTACGGATGCCCTGGCGGGTGACCTCGACGCCGGTGACATCATCCGCGGCGCAATCCGGGAAGTTGATGTTCATGATGACATCGGCCGGCCAGCCCTGCCCGATCAGGTTACTGACCACTGGCGCGCCATAGACTTGCGCCGCCTGCCACTGGGCTTCGATATCGAGGTCGAAATCGAGGCACTGGGACAAAGCGATCGAGGGAATGCCGAGCGACATGCCCTGCAAGGCCCCAGCAACCGTGCCGGAAAGGGTGACGTCCTGCGCCAGATTGAAGCCGCGATTGACGCCGGAAAGCACCAGATCAGGGGGAGAGTCCATCAGGTCGCTGACGGCGATCTGCACGCAATCGGTCGGCGTGCCGCCGGCGGCGAAGCGGCGCTCGCCCAGGCGACGAACCCGCACCGGATCGTGCAGGGAAACGCCCCTGCCCTTGCCGGACTGCTCCAGCACCGGCGCGCACACCCAGACATCATCGCTGAGCGCCGAGGCGATATCGTAAAGCACCTTCAGCCCGAAGGCATCGATACCATCATCATTGGTGAGCAGGATACGCATGGGGCGTTTGTACGGCGATTTCAGAGGCCGGGGCAAGCGGTACGACGGCTTTTTTTGAAGGGTTTTGCCCCCTCCGTCGCGGACTACGCCGCGACGGAGGGGGCTTCTGCCTATCTACCCGATATGCGTCAAGCCGCCCATATAGGGCTGGAGGACAGCCGGAATGGCGATGCGGCCGCCCTCGTCCTGATAGTTTTCCATGATAGCCACCAAGGTGCGGCCGACCGCCAGACCAGAGCCATTCAGCGTATGGACAAAGCGCGTGCCCTTTTCGCCGGCCTTGCGGGTGCGGGCATCCATACGGCGCGCCTGGAAATCCCCGCAGTTCGAACAGGAGGAGATTTCGCGGTAGGTGTTCTGCGACGGCAGCCACACTTCGAGGTCATAGGTCTTCTTCGCGCCAAAGCCCATATCACCGGTGCAGAGCAGCATGGTGCGGAACGACAAATCGAGCATTTTCAGGATGGTTTCGGCGCAGTTGGTCATGCGCTCGTGTTCGGCGGCGGATTGCTCCGGCGTGGTGATCGAGACCAACTCGACCTTCTGGAACTGGTGCTGGCGGATCATGCCCTTGGTGTCGCGGCCCGCCGAACCGGCCTCGGCGCGGAAGCAGTTGGTCAGGGCGGTCAGGCGCAGCGGCAATTCTTCCTCAGCGGTGATGACTTCACGGACGAGGTTGGTCAGGGTGACTTCAGCGGTCGGGATGAGGTAATAATCTTTCTTCGGCTTTGGCATGGCCGCAATAATTGCCTCGACGAACTCTTCAGAGGATTTAAAATCCCCGTAAGCCGAAAAGCCTTCCATGCCATAGTCGTTTGAAGCCGTTCCAAACAAATCTTCTTCAAATTTCGGTAATTGTCCCGTGCCAAACAAGGCATGTTCGCGCACCAGAACCGGCGGATTCACTTCGGTATAACCGTGCTCAGTCGTTTGAACATCGAGCATAAACTGGCCGATGGCGCGCTCCAGACGCGCCAGTTGCCCCTTTAGGACGACAAAGCGCGAACCGGACATCTTTGCCGCCGCTTCAAAGTCCATAAGTGGGCCAGTTGGCCCTTTCAGGGCTTCACCGAGATCGGCGTGATCCTTGGCCGGGAAGCTCAGGATATTCGGCGCACCAACCTTGCGCACCTCAACATTGCCATGTTCGTCAGCGCCTTCCGGCACATCCTCGAACGGGATATTTGGTAGCGATGCCAGCAGGTTGCGCAGTTCCTCACCCTTGAGGCGTTCGGTTTCCTGCGTCGTCTCGATGTTGGTCTTCAGTTCGGCCACCTCGGCCATCAGGGCTTGTGCCTTTGCCTCATCCTTATGGGCCTTGGCCATGCCGATCTGCTTTGAAGCCTCATTGCGGCGGCTTTGGGCGGCCTGGAAAGCGGTCTGGGCGGCGCGCAAGTCGGCATCCAGCGCCAGCAGCTTTTCGACGACTTCTGATGGCTTATCATAGTTACGCTTCGACCACCCATCAACAAAGCTCTGAGGATTTTCGCGGATCGCCTTGATATCGTGCATGTTATGAGCCTTGGCTGAGCATAAGTGAACGCCCCCTCCGTCAGCGACACCGGCCCTTCGGGCCTCGCGCTGACACCTCCCCCGCTTCGCCAAGAGGCTCGCAAGGGAGGAGAAGTGAGCATGTGTGTCTATACAATGGTTTGTGCCTCAGGCAAGCCCAGAGACGCTGCCTCGCACTCTGCCGAGTTGCGGGTCAAGGGGCATTATGCCCCTTGCCTTTTCTTAACTCGATGACCTTCACGCACAGGATCGAGATTTCGTAGAGCAGCACGATCGGGATGGCCAGCATACATTGGGAGATCGGATCGGGCGGGGTCACCACCGCGGCAACCACCACAATGGCCAGGATGGCATAGCGGCGCAAGCTTCCCAGCATTTTAGAGGTCACCAGCCCGGTCAGGCCCAGCAGGGTCAGCACCACCGGCAACTGGAAACAGAGACCGAAGGCGATCATCAGGGTTTCGATCAGTTGCAGATATTCCGAGACCTTCGGCATGAACTGAACGACCACGCCGCCGGCGCCGGTAACCTGCTGGTTCAGCGAGAACCACAGCACCATCGGCAGCATGAGGAAATAGACCATGGCCATGCCGAGGATGAACAGCACGGGCGCAGCCACCAGGAACGGCAGGAAGGCCATGCGTTCGCGGCGATAAAGGCCGGGCGCGACGAAGCGATAGACCTGAAATGCCAGGACCGGAAAGCTGACAATGACGCCGCCAAACATGGCCAGGCGCAGATTGGTGAAGAAGACCTCCATCGGCGCCGTGGCGATCAGCGGGATTTCCTTGACATTGCCGATGGCTTTCAGGCCCAGAAGCACGGAAATCAGGTCAAACGGCCCACCGTGACCATGCAGCTTCTGTTCTTCATAGAGCGCCGAGGCGACGGCCAGCGGATGGGTCAGCAGAGACAGGATGGTGTTGTGGAAGGCATAGCAGGCAATCACGCAGACCAGAAACGCCACGACCATGATGATGATGCGCTGGCGCAGTTCGATCAGGTGATCCATCAGCGGCGCGCGCGACGCCTCGATATCCAGTTCGTCCTGGTCGGCGGTAATGATATTGCGCTTGGATTTGTCTTCCACCTCAGCCGGCAGGTTTATATTTTCACTGCTCATACGGCGCTCTTCTTCGTGCGGGTGCGCTTGACGGGCGTGACGGTGGGTTCGGGCTCCGCAGCGGCTTTGGGCTTGCGGACACGCTTGGGCTTGGCTGGCGTTTCCGGCTTTTCCGCGGGCGGCAATCCGTCTAGTTGCGGATTCACCGGCTCAACCGCCGCCTCCGGCGCATGGCTGGCGGGCTTATATTCCGGCGTCGGCGCCGTCAGGCTGGAACTGATGTCGCTTTCGAGCGCCTTCATCTGGTGGCCGACATCCTCAAGCCCCAGCTTGCCCGCTCTGAGCGCATCGACCTCCTTGCGCAGGTCGTCAAGTTCGCTTTGACGCGCCATGTCCTCGAATGAGGTACGGAACTCATCCGCCATCCGCCGCATCTTGCCGACAAAACGGCCAAGCTGGCGCAGCAGTTTCGGCAGGTCTTTCGGACCGACGACAACCAGCGCCACGACAGCAATAAGAATGAGCTCACCGCCCCCGATACCGGGCACCATGTGAAAGACTTTCTGTTAGGATTTCAGATAGATGCGATCAGGCTTTCGGCTCGTCGTCCTTCTTGGCCTTCACATCGTCTTCATCGTCCTTCAGGCCGTTCTTGAACGCCTTGATGCCCTTGGCGGCATCGCCCATCAGGCCCGACAGCTTGCCGCCGCCGAACAGGACCAGGACCACCAGACCAATGATCAACCAGTGCCAGATGCTGAAACTACCCATACTCTAATCTCCTTTGCGAGCCCGCCCACCTCTCAGATGGGAGGCCGCCCCTTTAAATGTCAGTCCGTCCGGACCAATTTACGCTCTTATAGGCGCGTTTTAACCTGTCTTGGAAGTGTTTTTGCGCAAAATCACTCTTTCTCGAAGAAGTCTTGCGCAAACTCGGTTTCTTCCATCTCCTCCAGAAGCAACGGATCTTCGGCGGTCTGTCCGCTGGAAGGATCGGGCACCATAAAGTCCGCCGGTACATTGATGTCAAGCAGGCCGGCCGCCCGCATTTCGGCCGCACCCGGCAGGTCGGCCAGAGACGGCAGGGAAAACTGCTCCAGGAAGTAGTCGGTCGTGCCGTAGGTGACCGGGCGACCGGGGGTCCGCCTGCGCCCACGCAGTTTGATCAGATTCATTTCGTGCAGTACATCGAGCGTGCCGCGCGACAGGCCAACCCCGCGCACCGCTTCGATCTCGGCCCGCGTCACCGGCTGGTGGTAGGCAATGATGGCCAGCGTTTCAAGCGCGGCCTTGGAGAGCCGGCGCGGCTCCTCGCGCTCCTCGACCATCAGGTAACCGAGGTCGGCGGCGGTGCGGAACTGCCAGCGGTCATTGATGATCTCCAGCGACACCCCGCGTCCGGCGTAGCGCGCGCGCAAGGAAGCCAGCGCCTTGCCGACATCGGCGCCTTCCGGCAGGCGATAGGCGATTTCCGAGGCCGACAACGGGCCATCGGCGGCGAACAAAAGCGCTTCGATGGCGCGCTCGACGGTTTCCGGGGTCATGATTTGTCTCCCATCAGCGCCTGCCTTTTACGCATGTAAAGCGTCTCGAACGTTGCCAGTTGCTGGAGCTGCAAATGACCTTCCTTGGCCAGTTCCAATGAGGCTGAAAGGGTTGACGCCACATAGGAGACCCGGCGTGGCCCATCGCTGCGCACCGGCTGCGGTGCCACCTCGTCCAGCGCCGTCCAGTTGCTCAGCCTGGGCAACTGCGCCCGCAGATTATCGCGGGCGTCTTCCAGCGAATAGGCTTCTATGCGGCGGGTCGGATC
Organism: Asticcacaulis taihuensis; assembly: GCF_900100255.1. Classification (GTDB taxonomy): domain Bacteria; phylum Pseudomonadota; class Alphaproteobacteria; order Caulobacterales; family Caulobacteraceae; genus Asticcacaulis; species Asticcacaulis taihuensis. Next base: position 645,536 of record NZ_FMTS01000001.1, read on the forward strand.
GTAATGGCGGTCCAGTTCGCGGCGGCGCTGGGTGACATAGGCGCTCATCAGGTCGAAGACATTGGCCTCGATGCGTGAGGACGGAATGATTAGCCGCGCCTCCGGATCGCCTCGGGCAAAGACATCGCGTTTTAATTGCGGCCGCGAGGTCAGGGCCTCCACGGCCTTGCGGATCGCTTCCAGTTTTTGCAGACGATAGGCGAGCGAAAGAGCCAGTTCTTCCGGCGCCGGTTCATTGGTCTGCTTGCGTTCGGCCTGTGGCAGCAGCAGACGCGATTTCAGATAGGCCAGCCACGACGCCATAACGAGGTAATCCGCCGCCAAGGCAAAGCGCAGGCGCCGGGCTTCCTGGATAAAGGCGAGATACTGTTCAGCCAGGCGAGTGATCGAAATCTTGAGCAGATCGACCTTTTGCTGGCGGGCCAGGGCCAGCAGAACATGCAGCGGCCCTTCATAGCCGTCCAGTTCAAGAATCAGCGCCTCGTCATTGGCGATTTCTTCCGCGACATCCGGCGCCGGACCTTCAAAGTCGAGACGCCTTTGCAGGACATCGTGCTCCAGACCTTTCGGCGTGGTGTCGCGGCTCATGACGGCGTGACCTCGGTCGGATCAGATTTGGCGCCGGCATCCTGGCCCCGCGCCATCACCACATCGAAACGGGCACGCGCGTCGATCACATCGAGTGGTTCAGGCGTTTTCAGCAGGCGTGTTATGGCGGCTTTCGCTCGGCGCAGACCCTCGCCCTTCAGCTTCGGCGTGACATGCGCGACCTGCCTCATCTCGGCCATCTGACCACTGCAATGCAGGATCACGTCAACGCCAGCACGCAAGGCGGCCTTTGCGCGCTTTTCCAGAGTGCCGGAAAGGGCATTCATGGACAGGTCATCAGTGATCAAAAGACCATCGAAACCAATAACATCGCGGACAATCTTCAGACATTTCCTTGAAGTCGTCGCCGGATTGCGCTTGTCGATGGCGCGATAAAGCACATGGGCCGTCATGGCGATCGGCATGTCGGCATTGACCTGGAAGGGATAGAAATCGACCTTGAGCAATTCATCGAGTTTCGCATCGACGCGCGGCAGGTCGGTATGCGAATCAGCCCCTGCCCGTCCGTGGCCGGGAACGTGCTTGATCACCGGCAAAACCCCACCGGCCAGGAAACCTTCGCAAGCCGCGCGGCCCATCACCGCGACGGCCTGCGGCGCCATCCCGTAAGCGCGATCACCGACAATTTCATGAGCGCCCGGCTGCGGCACATCGAGCACCGGCGCGCAATCGACATTGATGCCCAGTTCCGCCAGGTCATGCGCCATAAGCCGCGCGCCCAGGCGAACCATTTCGCGTTCTTCGGAAGGATCATTGGTCACTTCGGCAAAACGCGAAGCCGGCGGATAGTCCGGCCAGTGCGGCGGCCGCAGACGGCGCACCCGTCCGCCCTCCTGGTCGATCAAGATCAGGGCGTCATGCGCCACCAGCCCTTTGAGCGAAGCCACCAGCGCCTTTACCTGCGCTGGCGTTTCGATATTGCGGCGAAACAGGATGAAGCCGAGCGGCTGAAGATCGCTGAAAAAGCGATGCTCCTCAGGCGTCAGTTCGGTGCCGGCCAGGCCCAGAATACATGCCCTCGTATCTTTGGCGGCGATCCCCTTGCCCACGGTCCTACTTTACGATGCAGTCGTGGCCCGACGCCTTGAGCGCCGAACAGAAGGATTTCGCCTTGTCCGCGCTCAGGCCGGTAAAGGCCGTGCGATAGAAGGTGCCGTTGGGCGTGGTGACCTTTTCAATCCGCTTGCTGGCGCCGCCGACAAACAGACCGTAGGACGACGCCACCTTGGCATATTCGGCATTGGCTATGTCGGTCGAGGTATAGGCGCCGATCTGCACCGAAGCCGAACCACTTACCGCTGGTTTGGCGGCGGCAACGGGCGCCGTCACAGGCTTGGCCGCGACTGATGCGACCGGCTTGGCGGCAGCCGGCTGAGACGCGGACGCACTGGCGCCAGGCACCGGCGTGGCGTCAATACGGGCGGGGGCCGCGCTGCTGCTTATGGCGCTGGCGGTTGCTTGCGACGGCAGCGGCCCTTCGATCGGCGCTGCCGGCAAGGGGGCGATATCGACCGTCGAAGCGCTTGCCGCCGGGCGGGCGCCGGGCACTTCAGCACCGGGCGCGAAGGTGGCAATACCGGATTCGCTCAGGTCCTGGTCGCTCAGCGGCTTGGCATCCTGAACCTGGCCTTCCTTGATATCCCCAAGAGAATCACCGACTTCCGGGGCGATATTTCCATGCTTGTTGAGCGTGCCGGAATTATAGAGGATGACCACCACAAGCAGCAGAACGACCAGGCAGATGCCACTGATAATCAGCGTGATCGGCGCCTTGTCACGCGAAGCCGGCGTCCGGCGCGATTCGTAGCTCAGATTGTCCTCGGTGGGGGGCGAATAGGTGCCGCGATCCCCGAAATCTCCGCGATCCTTATCTGACATGGTGAAAATCCCCATAGGCCCGGCGGTTTCACACCGGAAAACACAATAATAGGTCCGATTCCGCACGGGAGTCGTGTGGAATCGGGCGCGAAGATACAGACTAGACATCAATTTTGACAGCCCTGTGGCCAAAAATGTCCGGTCCGCCTTCGGAGGATCCCTCGCAGGCAAAACGATCGCCATATTGCGTCCTTACCGGCACGCGCCTATCTCTTTACAAACAAGGAGACTGATCATGGACCAGGCCGTCACCGACAATACCGGCGAAAGCCGCTTCGAACTGAATATCGACGGCCAGATTGCCCGTGCCGATTACCGGATATCGGGCGACACGCTCTATATCGATTATGTCGAGGCCCCGCCGGCCCTGCGCGGGACCGGCGCCGCCGGCCGGCTGATGGAGGGCATCATGACAGCCGCGGCCGAAAAAGGCTATGCGGTCGAGCCTGTTTGCGGCTACGCCGCCGCCTGGATGCGCCGGAATCGCAAGCTTTAGGCGGGTATTTGCAGAACGAAGCGTGTTTCTTCCGGTGTAGAGGTCGCTGTCAGTTCGCCGCCGTGGGCACGGGCAATTTCAGACGCAATGTAGAGGCCGAGCCCCAGGCCCTGCTGTGTCAATTGACCGTGCCCGCGCACGAAAGGCTGGAACAGGCGCGTCATGATATCTGCCGGTATCTGCTGCCCGCCATTGGCGACCTGGAGTTCGAGCTTCCTCTCTCTGCTTCTGGCACTGACGCGCACCGGTTCATCCGGCGCGCCATAGGTCAGGGCATTTCCTAACAGATTGGAAAAGAGCTGCGCGATACGGCTGCCATCGCAATCGACCGGCGAACGCAAATCGTAAGCCACGGAGATCACCCGTTCGGGCCAGCTTGTGCGCAACTCGCTGATGACCTGCTCAAGAACGGGCTCAAGCCGTATATCCTGACGAATATCGAGTACAATTCCAGCCCCCATGCGGCCGCGGGCAAAATCGAGCACATTCTCGATCAATTCGGTCATACGCGCGGTACAGGTCTGCATCATGGCTACAAGACGGGTGCCACGTTCATCGAGGGGTATTTTCTCAAGCAAGGTCACCCCGGACATGATGGCGCCAAGAGGATTGCGCAGGTCATGCCCAAGCACGGCGATGAACTGCTCGCGTAACTCGGCGGTCTTCTGCGCTTCTGCCAGCTCGGATTGCGCGGCCATCATATGGTAATGCGTGTCAAGGTGATGGGCGATCAGTTCGGCATACAGCTCAAACATACCGATAATTTCCGGCGTATTGACCCTGGTCGGCCGGCTGTCGATAGCACAGAGCGTGCCGAAGAAACGGCCACCCGGCAATATGATCGGCACGGAGATATAGCTTTTCAGCCCATATATTGCCGGCGTATGATGCGTGGCATAATGCGGATCTTTGGCAACGTCATCAAAAACAATCGCTTTTAGGCTCTGGCGAATTTCGTGGCAGAGCGTGGTTTCGACCTTCAGTTCCCCACCTGGTTTCAGGCCGAAACCGATATTGTCCTTCACCCCGCAGGCCACCCAGCGTTCCGGCGTGATACGGGCAATGGCGGCAAACCCCATGCCGGTTGTGCGACAGATCAGATCGAGTATTCGGGGCACGGCCGCAATGCCGGCAACGGCGTCGATGTCCGTCTGAAAATCGCCGTTTCTTGTGATATCCAGTGTGTCCATTAGCGAAATTGGTCACACCTGACACGACAAGGCAAACATAGATTTCGCCTGATACGGGTGACTATCCAATAAACGCGGTCTGGAAAAAATTTTAGCCGGAATGCGCAGAAATTGTCGTTCTGACAGTGGTCAGTATTTCATCCGAAAGCGTCTCATCATTGACCGCCCGCGCGAGGACCATGGCGCCGACCAGCGTCGATAACAGGGTGATCGCCTTTTGCCGCCCCTCGCCGGTGTCGGTCAAAACCGCCAGGGCGTCGAGATAATCCGCCACCCCTTCGCTGAAGACCTGCCGCACGGGTTCAGCCTGCCGGGCCACATCGGCGGCCAGAGACGGAAACAGACAGGCCTGGCCCGGCTCATCGCGGTTTTTCGTCGACAGATAGCGCGTCACATAGGCATCCAGTTCCGTCTGCCGATCCCCTTTCGCCGCCTTCAGACGCCCCGCCTGGCGCTCAAGGGAGGTCGCGCAGGTCTGTGCCACCAGATCTTCCTTGGAGTCGAAATAGGTGTAGAAGCCGCCATGCGACAAGCCGGCCGCCTGCATGACATCGGCCACCTTGACGCCGTCGAAGCCATGCCGCCGAAACCCTTCGGAAGCCGCCGCCAGCAGTTTCTCCCGATTGGCCTCGACATTTGCTTTGGATGTTTTCATGTCTTGACTATACATGACCATTATCATAAATGCAATCATGACAATTATCATGTAAAATGAGTCCGCCATGATTTCGACCGTCCTCGCCGACCGCCTGAAGCGCCACAATATTCACTACGGATGGGTGATGGCCGGCGTTGCCTTCCTGGTCATGCTCACCACCGCCTGCGCACTGGGTGCGCCGGGTGTGCTGATGCCGCCACTGGAGAAGGAATTCGGCTGGAACACGGCACAAATCTCGGGAGCGCTTGCTTTACGGCTGATACTGTTCGGCGCCATCGCCCCCTTCGCGGCCGCCTTGATGCTGAGGTTCGGCCTGAAAAAGGTGGTGTCGCTGGCGCTTGCCCTGATCGTCAGCGGGCTTGGCCTCTCCATGCTGATGACTGAGATGTGGCAACTGGCCCTCTTTTGGGGCATTTTTGTTGGCGTCGGTTCCGGCATGACGGCCATTGTTTTGGGCGCCACCGTCGCCACGCGCTGGTTCACGCACCGGCGCGGTCTGGTGATTGGCCTCCTGACTGCCAGTTCAGCTACCGGCCAACTGGCCTTCCTGCCGCTGGTCGCCAAAATGTCGGAAAGTCATGGCTGGCGCGCAGCGCTGCTACTGGTGGTCGGCCTTCTTGCCGTGGCGTTGGTCGCTGTGCTCTGCCTGCTGCGTGACCGGCCGACCGATCTGGGCCTACTGCCCTGTGGCGAGACCGAGGCCGTACCGCCCGCGCCCGCGACACAGCTTTCCCCAATCGCCATGCTGACAGAAGCCGCTCGGACCCGCACCTTCTGGATTCTGTTCGCCAGCTTCTTTGTCTGCGGCGCCTCGACCAATGGCCTGATCCAGACGCACTTCGTTTCCCTGTGCGGCGACTACGGCATGGCGGCGGTGACGGCGGCCAGTGTGCTGGCCATGATGGGCATATTCGACTTCATCGGCACCATCGGTTCCGGCTGGCTGTCCGATCGCTTCGATTCGCGCTGGCTGCTCTTCTGGTATTACGGCCTGCGCGGGCTTTCGCTGCTCTACCTGCCCCATACCGATTTTACCTTCGGCGGCCTGTCGCTGTTTGCCGTCTTCTACGGGCTCGACTGGATCGCCACCGTGCCGCCGACCCTGAAACTGACGGCTGAAAAGTTCGGCCGCGAAAAGGCCGGCGTGGTGTTTGGCTGGATATTTGCCGGCCACCAACTGGGCGCGGCGGCCATCGCCTTCACCGCCGGCTATATCCGCACCACCTATGCCACCTATATCCCGGCCTTCCTGATCGCCGGCAGCCTGTGCCTGTTCGCCGCCTTTTTCGTGCTGCTGATCACGCGACCTAAGACGGTGCCAGTCGCCGCCTAGATCACCAGGGCCGCCCCGGAACAGCGCAGGCCATTGACCTGGGCATCGACCTCGCCCAGCCCGACGCCCAGTTGATCGAGCAAGGCATTGATCACCGGATCAAGCACGGGGCCCAGTCCGGCAATCAGGTTACCAAGGCTCTTTGTCACAAGATCCAGGCCGATGCCCAGCCCCAACACATTAGCCGTCAACTGGGCCTGACCAGCCAGGGACGAGCCGATGCTGGTCACGGCGTCGTTGGTCCGTACGGTCTTCACGGTCTGGTTGCTGATATCGGCGGCGCTGAAGGTGGCGGTCTGCCAGGTCGTTCCGCCCACCTTAATCTGCGATTGAGCCGTAACGCCCCCGACCAGCGGGATTGTCACCAGTTGCGCCGGTGATACGGCCAGCGTTTTCTTGAAGTCGTTCAGATCTGTCGCATTGACCGTGCCGATAGCGGCCTGACCGATGCCGGGGCTTAAGGCCAGCGTGACACTGTTCAGCGTCTTGTTGGCATTGCAGGAGATACTCGACAATTTGCCCTGGGCCGAAGCGAGTTCAATAAAGAGCGGTACATGAACCAGACTGACGCCTGACAATCCGGGCACCACCTGGGCATCGATATAAAGCCTAGCCTGCGCCGTGCGGATGATCGGCTCGCCGGTGCGGGTGACGGTCAGCCATGCGGAATGATTGGGCCGCTCGCCGATCGCCATCCAGACCTTCAGGCCCGCCAGCCCCGGCGCTTGCGCCCCCAGATCGAGCTGTACCTGCCGGTCCTGGTTGGCAAGGGACAGAATGGCCCTGGCCATTGTCAGGCTGTCGACCGTGATCGCCGCGTCGGCGCCGCCGACAATCCGATCCTGTTCGCCATAGGCGCCGATATCGACCAGATCGCTCATTTTGATCTTCGTCGATTTGACCGGACTATTGGCGAGCACCTTCAGCGTTGTCCTGGCATTCGCGTCCGTCTCATCAGCCAGCAGGGTCAGGGCATCGCCGACCGTGATGTCATTGGCGAGGGATTGATCGAAAGTGGCGGCGGTCAGATTGGCGCGGGTATGCAGGGCCTGGACATAGTTCAGCAGATCGACCTTCGCGCCGGCCAGATTGTTGTAATCCATGACGGTGAGATTGACAGTGCTGCCGGTCAGGCCGCTCAGGAGCGCATTGGCCACGCCGCCATTGACCGAGGCCAGCCGCGTACCGATGCTGAAAGCCGCCAGCCTGACCGACGAGGCCGTGGCCGTGCGCGTGATGTGCGCTGTATTCTGGCCCAGCATCCGGCCGAAAAACAGATCGGCATCCGCGCTCAGGGTCACCTGCGCCGCATTGGCATCGGTCACCGGCGTGGCCTTAAAACGCGCTGACGGTGTCTTGCTGACACTGGCATCGTAAAAGCCGATCTGCGTCATCGCCGTGATAATGTCTCCCTTTGCATTCGCCAGCACCACCGCCTGGGCCGCACTCTGGGCCGTGGTCAGATTCGCCGCCGCCGACATCGCCGCCAGATCGGCCGTGCCCTGCAATTCCCGGCTTTTGACGTAGACATAGCCCATATCGACGGCAAAAGCCGCCAGCGCCACTGTAATAATCATCAGTCCCGCTCCCATGATCAGGACGGACCCGCGCTTGTCGCGGTGGAAGCGGGCCAGGAAATGAACATGAAAAGATCTCATGGCACCCTCCAAAGTTTAATAGCCGCCGCGCACGATGGACGCTGAGCGGATAATGGTGTCCGGCATTCCTGGCGGCAGGGGAAAAAGCTCGAATGTGCCGCCATCTGGCTTGTAGGTCAGGGTCACGGTCAGAACCTGCGTGCCCTCCGTAATGGAGAGGGACGCCGTGCCTTTCGACAGGAAGGCGTATTTGTCAGTCTCGCTGTCCATAACGCCCTGCGCCAGTTCCAGCCGTTCGGCGGCTGTGCTGCCGGCTATGGCCGTGCGCGCGGCGTCGTTGACCATCTGCTGTACACCGTGCGCGGTCGAGAAATAGCTGCCATAATCCACGATCCCGGCCAGCATCAGAATGAACAGCGGGCTGATCAGGGCAAACTCAACCGCTGATGCGCCCGATTTATCCGAGCACCCGGCATGAAACGAAAAGGCCCTGTGAAACATGTGCTGCGCCACCCAAGGATGAGATAACTACGATAGCAACTTAAAATTGCATATTTAAGTTTCTCAATTCCTAATTGCCAAGAAGAATGTACCTGGGGCGGCAATATCACCCTGACGACGCCTTTATGAACCAGAGGAGACATCCCTACAGTCTCCTTGCAACCGGATGGACTAGCCTCTCTGTAACAAGCAATGGAGATACCTATGGCCACCCCTTCCCAGTCTTCAGGCAATAACGGCCTGGTCGTCATTATCGCCGTCGCAGTCATTGCCATTCTGGCGGTCGGCGCCATATTTCTGATGCAGGATCATCGTTCCGGCAGCGAACGGGTCGGTGACGCCATCGAGGCCGCGCCGCACGGGCTTGACAAGGCGGCCGACAAACTGGGCGATCAGGCGCCGGCGGATAATGTCGAGCGCAACCTCGATAAGGCTGGTGACAAGGTGGAAAAGGCCGTCAACTGATCGATGCGAAAGTGGCCGTGCGATTATTCGCCGGCCATTTTTTCATGTTTGGGTATTGGTAGGCCCGGAGGGACTCGAACCCCCAACCAGACCGTTATGAGCGGTCGGCTCTAACCATTGAGCTACAGGCCCCCAAATATGAAGGGAGGCCGTGCTAACATGCACGCCGTCAGATTTAAAGGCTATTTTTGAACTGTCCGGCCTGTTCAGCCCACATTCATGCGCGATCGATCATCATGGACTTACCGCAAAGCCGATATCAAGGCTTGCGGCACTCAAACAAGAAAGACCATCCACATGCCCGCCATCAAATCCGCCCTGCTGAAATCCTTCGCTTTAGGTGCCCTGAGCGCCGGCCTGGTCGCCGCCCCCCTGATGGCCCCTGGCGCAGCCCTGGCCCAGACCACGCAACCCGTTCTGGTCATGCCGGCACAAAGCACCTTGTCCCTCAGCGCCAATGGCGAGGTCAGCGCCACGCCCGATATGGCCACCATCAATTTCGCCGTGGTGACGCAAGGCAATACCGCCTCCGACGCCATGAAGGCCAACAATGTCCGTATGAACGCGGTCTTGGCGTCTCTGAAGAGCGCCGGCATCGCCGCCAAGGATATCCAGACGTCGAGCCTTAACCTCAATCCGCAATATGACTATACCGATGGCCAGGCGCCGAAGCTGACCGGTTATCAGGCGCAGAACCAGATCACCGTTCGTGTCAACGACCTGAACCAGACCGGTCCGGTGATCGATGCCGTGATCAAGGCCGGCATCAATCAGGTCAATGCCATCAATTTTGGCCTGAAAAACGACGAAGCCCTGACCGACCAGGCGCGTCAGGCAGCGGTCGCCACCCTGCTCAAGCGCGCCAATCTCTATGCCGCCGCCACCGGCATGAAGGTCAAGCGCATCATCTCGATCGAGGAAGGCGGCCCGGTCTATAACCAGCCGCAGCCGATGATGTTCCGCGCCAACAAGATGGCCGATGCCTCGACGCCGGTGTCTTCCGGCGAACTGCAACTGAGCGTCAACGTCTCGGCGACTTTTGAGCTCGAATAACCCTTCCTCCCCCGCCATAAAGCCTGTCACGCCAAAAGCGCGACAGGCTTTTTTTGTGCATGAAATTCAATCATTGCGATAAAGGAGATGACGCGAAATTAAGACTTTATTAACCTGATAGCATGTTTGGAAAACGTGCCGCATCATACGCAATAGCAAAAACCGCCCCGGCCCTTCCGGCCTGGCTCGCCATTGACAGTGCGTTCAACCCGGTGAATGTCGGTATATTCCTGGCGGCCCTGCTTTTCGGAATGAACGCCTGAATAACTGGCTTGCCCTGTCCGCCTTGCGGGATTAGGACAGGCCATGACCAAAACAGCACCCGCAACCGTTTCGCCCCTGTTCGTGACCGAGCTTTACCGCGCCGATCTGGCGACGCAGCCGGGCTTTGAGGACTTCCTCGCCGAACTGGACGATACCTGCCGCGCCATCGCCGACGAGGATGAAGCCGGCCAGACCTGGTCGCAGACAAAGGGCTATCTCGGCTACACCTCCTATGCATCGCTCAATGACCTGCCGGCGCGGGCAAGTGTCTTCGCCGACCTGAAGGCCATGCTCGATACCCATGTCGCCGCCTTTGCGGAAAAGCTCGATTTCGACCTTCACGGCCAGAAGCTCAAGCTGAACTCCCTGTGGATCAACATACTGGAGCCGATGGGGCACCATTCCAGCCATATCCACCCGCACAGCGTCGTTTCCGGCACTTTTTATGTCTCTATCCCGGAAGGCGCCAGCGCCCTGCGCCTGGAAGACCCGCGTCTCGGCTTCATGATGAACGCCCCCCTGCGCAAGGCCAATGGCAGGTCGGAACACCAGACCTTCGTCAATGTCACCCCGCAGGCCGGCACTGTGCTGCTGTGGGAAAGCTGGCTGCGTCACGAAGTCCCCATCAATCTCAGCGACGATGTGCGCATTTCGGTGAGTTTCAACTATGGCTAATGTGAAAACCGCCCTGGCTGGTTACGGTTATGCCGGTAAAACCATCCATGCCCCGCTGATCCGCGCCGCCAAGGGGCTGGAACTGACTACTGTCGTGTCCTCGCGGCCCGCTGATGTTCTGGCCGACCTGCCCGGCATGACTGTGGCGCCGGACCTCACCACCGCCCTCGCCGATCCGGCGATTGAACTGGTCGTCATCGCCACGCCGAATGAAATTCATGCCTCCATGGCGCATGAAGCGCTGGATGCAGGCAAGCATGTGGTCATCGACAAGCCGTTTGCCTTGAGCGTCGCCGAGGGCGAATCCGTGCTGGCCCACGCCGAACGCGTCGGCAAAAAAGTCTCCGTTTTTCATTGCCGCCGCTGGGACAGCAATTACCTGACCCTGCAAACCCTGCGGCCGCACCTGGGTGATCTCTATCAGGTCGTCCTGCGTTACGACCGCCTGCGCCCCGTGGTGCGCAATCGCTGGCGTGAACGCGCCGGTCCCGGTTCCGGCATCTGGTTCGATCTCGGCTCGCATCTGGTCGATCAGGCGATAAGCCTGTTCGGCTGGCCGGAATGGATATCGGCCGATATCGCCGGGCAACGCCCCGGCGCCCAGACCGATGACTATTTTCATGCCTTGCTCGGTTACGGCCCCCTACGCGTCATTCTGCATTCGTCGATGATGACCACGATCCCCGGTCCGGCGCTAGAGGTCCAGGGCGCGAATGGTGCCTTCGTCAAGTTCGGCATGGATACGCAGGAAGAGATGCTGAAAACCGGCCGCACCCCCGGTGACGCAGGCTGGGGTATTGATCCGGTCATGGGTATTTTCACGCCGGTAGCCGGTGAAATCGCCGGACAATCACAGGAAGTCACCGCCGCTCCTGGCAATTACCTTGCCTATTACGAGGCCATTGCAAAGACCATACGCGAAAACGCGCCCAATCCGGTGACCGGAGAGGACGCGCTCAAGGTGATGAAAGTGCTCGAACTGGGCTTTGTCAGTTCGCGCGAAGGCCGCAAGGTCTTCATTTAAAGCGGCAGCACACGGCGCTTCTTGGAGAAGCTCATATAGCCGACATTGGCCCCAAGACGGAAGCCGACACCGGCGCGGATCGGCGCCAGCACAATGCCTTCGGCGCGCTGGTAGGTGATGCCGAGACCGCCGATGAAATAGGCCGAGCCTTCGACGCCGGGGAAGCGGCGATACATGAAGATCGGCTCACGCAGGTTATAGACCAGGGTAAAGACGCGTGAAGCATTGGCTCCGGTATCGAACCCGATTGACGGGCCCTGCCAGTACATGTGAGTCGGCTCAGCCACATCCTTCATGAACAGGTTGCCCTTGCCGTATCGCACACCGATACCGACCGCGCCCGAAGCTTCGGTGCCGGCGATATAGGCCGTCGGATGATCGCCGTAATCGGCAAAAATCTTTTCGAGCGCGCCACCCAGGGCCTCGACTGTCACCCCCAGGAAATCCGAACCCGCGGTCAGGATCTCATCGCGGGTATAGTAGCGATATTCCTTTTCCTCAGCGGGCTGGTTCTTTTCGGTCGGATAGGTTTGCGCCAGGCTCAGGCGCGGGGCCAGACCGGCGATCACGGGCGTGGCGGCGGCGGCCACGCCGGCCAGAAGAAACGAACGACGCTCCATGGGCGAAAACTCCTCAAACTTTGATCGATGGGCTCTATAGCCGACAAGGTTAACAGATGATTTACTAACATCCCCTTACGCGTGCATTCCCCGGTTACGTGCAGGGTGCCTGTGCCATGTGTCCTGAATAGGGCTTAAGTTGCCGCCACTTCGCCGCATTTCTTAATGCAAATCCTCATCATATGGTATAATCTCAGCTCATCAGAAGTTTGCCATATGGGGTTCCGGTGACATCAGTCGGCGCTTTTTTCACGTACCGTCAGGGCGTCAATATTGCGATACTGGCCAACTATATTCTGCTCGCCATTCTGATCGCTATAAATGCCGTCGCCGTGCCTTGTGAACCCACGGCGGCACGTCTGATCGTCATCCTGCTTTGGATTTTGGTACTTCTGGTGATTGCCTATGTGTGGGCAACATGCCGCAACCGGCTATGGTGGATGCTGCCACAAATACTGGCCCTGATCGTTGCCATCATATCCACGGCAACGATGACCATTTACCAGTCCCAGGGCAGCGGTGATATCTGCCTCTACGATCCCAATCCCATAAAATTCGACCTGATTGAAGAAAAATGAAGTGGGATGACTCCTACCTTCTTTCAGCCGCGCTCTTATCGCGCGCGCCCTTGAATTCAGACGTATCGCGCCAGACCGGCCACTGGTGTGAATTAGCCAGGCTCTCGCCGATTTGATAGTAAAGCGTGGCGTCTTCGACCAGCCCGCTTAAATCCCAGCCTGCCGACCATTCATCACCCGGCTGGTGATAGCGGTGATCGGTATAGTCCTTTGACATCGCCTCCCCCGCCATCTTGCCTCCCTTAACCATGTCATCGCCCGAATAGGCGACCAGCATAGGCACGCCACGCTTGACCAGCGGGAAGTGATCCGAGCGAAAGAAACCGCCGGCTTCCGGACGCGGATCGGGCGTGATGGTGCGGTTCTGCTGGCCACCGTAAAGCGCGACCATGTCATCCAGCGACGACTGACCAACGCCCTCGACCACGATATCCCTGGTCGCACCATTAACATTCAGAGCATCCATATTGATGCCGGCCACCGTTTTGGTCAGCGGATAGACCGGATTGCTGGCATAATATTCCGACCCGAGAAGCCCGCTTTCCTCGGCGGTGAAGGCGATCATAACGATCGAGCGTTCCGGCTTTTCGGCTTTTCCAAAAGCCCGCGCTAGTTCCAGGAGAGTGGCGCTGCCCGTGCCGTTATCGACGGCGCCATTGCATATCTTGTCAGCCGCCTGCGGCGCGCAGATACCGAGATGGTCCCAGTGACCGGTGAAGAGCACGGTCTCATCGGGATATTTCGTGCCCGGCAGGCGGGCGATGATGTTGTGCGTGGTGATCTCGCTGGCCGCCACCTTGTAACCACCGCTCAAGGTCACATTCAGCGGCACCGGCTGGAAGTTCTTTGATCGAGCCTTCCCGTGCAGGTCGGCCAGGTCAAGCCCCGCCGCCTTGAAAAGCGCCTCGGCCGTGTCATGGCTGATCCACGATTCCAGCTTTGGGCTGGCGGTCGACGGATCGGGCCGGACAATATCGAACTGCGGGCCGGACCAGGAATTGCGCACCGTATCCCAGCCATAGGAGGCCGCGTCGGCATCATGGATGATGATGACACCGGCCGCGCCACGGCGGGCAGCTTCTTCATACTTGTAGGTCCAGCGGCCGTAATAGGTCATGGCCTTGCCGCCGAAGGTCATCAGTTGCGGTTCGACAAAGTCCGGATCGTTGATCAGTTCGACCAGGATCTTGCCTTTGACATCAATACCTTTGAAATCGTCCCATCCGCGTTCCGGCGCGGTGACACCATAACCGACAAAGACCAGGGGCGCCTTGTCGAAGCTGACATCGCCCAGTGCCCCTCGCGTAGAGGCGGTGATGTCTTCGCCCTGCTTCAAATCCAGGCTGTGACCATCAGCAAAATTAAACGCCAGTTTCGGATCGCTGACCACAAACTGGCGCAGATGAACCGCATGCGTCCATCCGCCATTTTCTCCGCCCGGCTGAAAGCCGGCGGCGGCAAAGCCTTTCGACATGTAATCGATCACCTTCTGCTCGGCCGGCGTGGTGATGCCGCGCCCCTCGAACGCATCGGAAGACAACACCTTGATGTCATCGGAAATGCGCGCCGCGCTTATGGCCTGCGCCTGGGCGGTACCCGCCAGTGAGAACAGCGCCACAGAGGCCAGCAGGATGGATTTCAACATGACGCATCTCCCGGATTGGTTTCTATTGATGCTAGTTTGCCGTGAACAGGAGTCAAGGCTGTGAAGACCTTGCCATGCGTTTATGCGCTTGCCCCCTACGGCAAAGCCGGTCATAAAAGTCATTGATAGCGCTAACAATTATAATATCATTGGGAGATTGAAATGGCCCCGTTCGGATTGACGCGTCGCTGCCTGTTTGCCGCGGCTATGGCCCTGACGCTGCCCTTAGCCCTCGTCGGTCCGGTCCATGCCAAGACATCTCAGTCACAGTGGGTGACGGTCTGGTCCACCGCACAAATGACACCCGGCGCCGACAGCGCCCTCTCCCCGGCCGATGCGACTGACGCCACCCTGCGCCAGACGATCCGGGTCGCCAAGGGCGGCGATATGATCCGCCTGCGCCTCTCCAATGCCACGGGCACCGAACCGCTATCCCTGCGCAATGTTCATATCGCGCGAGCGACGATAACCGGTGGCTCGGCTATCGATCCGGCGAGCGACCGCCCCGTCACCTTCGGCGGCCTGAACGATATCGTCATTCCCGCCGGCGCCGATTATATTTCCGATCCGATTTCAATAACCGTGGCCGATCAGTCTGTCCTCGCTATCAGTTTTCATATGCCGACAGGACTGCCGCAACCACAGACCGGCCATCCCGGTTCACGCACCACCTCCTGGCTGGTGCCCGGCGACCACGTCAGCGATGCCGACCTCCCTGAAGCGAAAAAGTTCGATCACTGGTTCACTATAGCCGGCCTGGATATTGAAAGCGGATCGGCGAAAGCCGCCGTTGTGGCCTTCGGCGATTCGATTACCGACGGCTACGGCATAAAGCCCAACAGCGACACGCGCTGGCCGGATTTCCTCGGCCGCCGCCTGAAGGACAGGCCGGTTTCCGTGCTCAATGCCGGCATCGGCGGCAATCGCCTCCTGTTAGATGGCCTGGGGCCGAATGCCCAGGCGCGCTTCGACCGCGATGTGCTGAGTCAGAGCGGCGTGAAATATGTCATTGTGCTGGAAAGCGTAAACGATCTCGGCGTGTTAACGCGCGATGCCCCCGTGACGCAAGCCGCGCATGATGACCTTGTGGCCCGCCTCAAGGTGGCCTATTTGCAAATGGTCACCAAGGCTCACAGCCACGGCCTGAAAATCTACGGCGGCACGATCACACCCTTCATTGGGATGGACTATTATCACCCCGACGCTCTGAACGAGGCCGACCGTCAGGCGATCAATAGCTGGATAAGAACCTCGGGCGCCTTCGATGCCGTGATCGATTTCGATGCCGCCCTGCGCGACCCTGTGCAACCCGACCGCCTGTCATCAGCCTATGACAGCGGCGACCACCTGCATCCGTCCTCCGCCGGCTATCAGGCCATGGCGGAAGCCGTGGATTTGAAATTGTTTGAAAATTAACGGCTGCCGGCCAGTTGCTGGGCGGCCTGCCCGCCCGGCAGTTTCCAGTTGGTGGTAAAGCGTAGCCAGTCACCGGCATGATGTCCCGGCTGGCTGGTGTCGGTCTGTGCCCATTTCAGGACTGTGACCGCCAGCCCTTCGCCCAAACCGTAGCCGGGACGACTTTCGGCGGCGACCACGCATTGTGTCAGACCGCCATCGTCGCCGATCTGGCAATCGACCTGGGCCTGACCTTCAATGGCGCTGATTTTAGCCACCTGCGGATATTCGCCGGCCTGGCTGAGATCGCCATCACGCGTATAAAGACGGGTTCCATCGGGAATAACCGGCGCGGCTGTCGGCGCGCAGTGAACACCACCACCGGTCGCCGTGGCATCCTGCGCCAGACTTTGCGTGGCGACCAGGCCGCACAGGACGGATAAGCAAAAAACACTCGTTTTCATAAGCCCACACTCACAAGGATTTCCGTCAGTAAGCCACTGGACGACATAAGGGGACAATTAGGGGATTCCCGCAATCCCTAAATTTGAAATAGGTGGTTAAGCGGTAATAACTTCCGTTCCCCAGCCATCATAGGTTCCGCCGAAAGTCTCAGCTAGGTCTTCAAGTTCGTTTGTCAATTCATCAATGTTTTGCAGAAGGTCAGTTCTGAAAAAATCGACAGTCACACCATCTCCATTGTCTTCATGGCCTTCGAGTTGAAACCCCAAAGTCAGGATTTGATCGATAAAAGGACGCGCTTGCCCCTCTGCCATCAAATACACACGATGATCCAATTTGTGCGGGACGACTGCGTTGTCTCCATGTGCATTCAGGGATTCCAAAACGCGGCGATCGAGAATCGTTCGATAGGCCTTGGCGTCCGGATACAAAAATTCTCTATAGATTGACCAATCGGCATCCAACCTGTCGCCTGTTTCATAGTCATATCCTGTAAAGCCCCCCATAAAACCCTTTACTGTCCTGGTGAAAACGTTTGGTTCTTTCACATAGAAATAGAAATCTCGGACACCATCATGTGTAATACGACCGACGTACAACATTCCGGCTTTGGCGGTTAGGCTCACTTCCAGTCGATCTTCAAAATCACAAAGCGCTTGATATTCTTCACTGCTCGACAAGCCGTCTTTCCTCGGTTGCTTCATATAGAGCCTGAGATAGGCCATATACTCATACCCCTTGGAAGGAATGGTATTCCTACGCCCCAGGTCTACGAAAACAGACGCAGGCTTGTTATCAACCTACAAAAATAGAAATCCCATTCTTTAGACGGCTCAATAATCTTGTCCGCTTTTTTCAAGAACCAGGACATTCGCTCCTCCCCATCAGTTTAAAACAAATATGACGTTCTAAACCTAAACACAATTGGCTCAGGAGTGCCTGCAGCTTGGCTTTCTTTTCGCGGCGCATCATGCTATCGGCACCCGCATGAGCACAGACCTTTCCAAGATCCGCAATTTTTCCATCGTCGCCCATATCGACCACGGCAAATCCACTCTCTCCGACCGCCTGATTCAATATACCGGCGGCCTCACCGCGCGCGAGATGAAGGAACAGGTGCTCGACAATATGGAGATCGAGCGCGAACGCGGCATCACCATCAAGGCCCAGACCGTCCGCCTCAATTACAAGGCCCATGACGGCGAAACCTATGTGCTGAACCTGATGGACACGCCGGGGCACGTCGACTTTGCCTATGAAGTCTCGCGCTCACTGGCCGCCTGTGAAGGCTCGATCCTGGTGGTGGATGCCTCGCAGGGCGTCGAAGCCCAGACCCTGGCCAATGTCTACCAGGCCATAGACAACAATCACGAGATCGTCCCGGTCCTCAACAAGATCGACCTGCCGGCTGCCGAGCCGGAGCGTATCCGCGCCCAGATCGAGGATGTGATCGGCATCGACGCCTCGGATGCCGTCCTGTGCTCGGCCAAGTCCGGTCTCGGCATCGAGGATGTGCTGGAAGCCGTGGTCACCCGCCTGCCCGCGCCCAAGGGTGACGAAAACGAGCCGCTGAAGGCCCTGCTGGTCGATGCCTGGTACGATCCCTATCTCGGCGTTGTAGTTCTCGTGCGTGTCTTCAATGGCCGCATGAAGCCGGGCCAGATGGTCAAGCTGATGAACGCCGGCGCCACTTACAAGATCGATAAGCTCGGCGTCTTCATGCCGAAGGCCACCGATGTCGAGAGCCTCGGTCCGGGCGAGATCGGCTTCTTCACCGGCCAGATCAAGGAAGTCTCCGATGCTGCCGTCGGCGACACCATCACTGACGAGCGCAAGCCGACCGCCGCCGCTATGACGGGCTTCAAGGAAGTCCAGCCGGTCGTATTCTGCGGTATCTTCCCGGTTGACGCCGCCGATTTCGAAGACCTGCGCTCGGCCATGGGCAAACTGCGCCTCAATGACGCCAGCTTCTCCTACGAGATGGAAACCTCGGCCGCCCTGGGCTTCGGCTTCCGCTGCGGCTTCCTGGGGCTGCTCCATCTGGAAATCATCCAGGAACGCCTGAGCCGCGAGTTCAATCTCGACCTGATCGCCACCGCGCCTTCGGTCGTCTACAAGATCTACATGAACGACGGCGAGGTCATCGACCTGCACAATCCCGCCGACATGCCCGATCCGGTCAAGACCGACCATATCGAGGAACCGTGGATCAAGGCCACCATCTTCTGCCCGGACGATTATCTCGGCGCCATCATCAAGCTCTGCCAGGATCGCCGCGGCGAGCAGGTCGATCTCTCCTACGTCGGCACCCGCGCCATGGTGGTCTATAACCTGCCGCTCAACGAAGTCGTCTTCGACTTCTACGACCGCCTGAAATCAGTCTCCAAGGGCTACGCCTCGTTCGACTACAATATCGAGGGCTATCGCGAGGGCGATCTCGTCAAGATGTCGATCCTCGTCAATTCCGAACCGGTTGATGCGCTTTCCATGCTGGTTCACCGCGATCGCGCCGAAATGCGCGGCCGCGGCATGTGCGAGAAGATGCGCGAACTGATCCCGCAACACCTGTTCGTCATCCCCATACAGGCGGCCATCGGCGGCCGCATCATCGCCCGTGAAACCGTCCGCGCCCTGCGCAAGGACGTGACGGCCAAGTGCTACGGCGGCGACGCCACGCGTAAAAAGAAGCTTCTGGAAAAGCAGAAGGAAGGCAAGAAGAAGATGCGGCAGTTCGGCAAGGTCGAAATCCCGCAGGAAGCTTTCATAGCCGCCCTCAAGATGGACAACGACTGACCAGGGGCACGGCCCCTGGCCCCGGAACATTATCTTTTCTGTTACCAAAAGCCGGAAACGATCTGCTTCCGGCTTTTTTTAATGTGCCTTCTGATAGGCCAGTGTCTCTTCCTTGGTCAGCGGCTCGATCGTATCGACCATGCAGTGCATGGGTATGGCGGTTGTTATGTCGCCGGTGATATCGACATCGAGCGGTCCGCAGACGCGAGTACTGCCGCGATATTCCAGCTTGATCGCTTCGTTCTTCGTCATGCATGGACCGGTCATGTGCATGACCAGCGAATTGCCGCTGCGATCGACCAGAAGCAGGGTCTGGCGATCGATCACCGTGGAGGTTTCCAGCGGTGATGAGACGCACTGGTTCGCCGCTACCGAACGGACACCGGGGTTGGGCGTCCGTTCAACCTGAGACGTGGCCGCGCAGCCGACGATGACGACGGCCAGAACCGCCGCCCCGCCCGCCAATATCAGTCTTGGATTGCGCACCTTAGTTGTCCTTGTCCAGAAGCTTGGCGTCTTCACGGGTGATCGGTTCAACGCTGTTGATCAGGCATTTCACCGGACGCTCGCCATTTTCCGACCGCAGGATCATGGCGTCATGCGGCTGGCAAATCTGATTGGTGCCGTTGAATTCAAAACCGATCTGCGAGAAATCGGTCATCGATTTGCAGGGACCGCCGATGTCCATTTTGTATGGATTGCCCCAGGTATCGTAAACCAGCAGCGTATGATCATCGACCACATGCTTGCGACCGATATTACGGGCGTCCAGGCACTTCGGCGTAACCTTCGCCTGGGCCGATACCTGATCACCACCCGCTGGAGGCGTGCCGGCACAGGCCGTCACGATCAGACCGCCGGCCATCAGGCCCGCGACTGCAAACGCCGCCATATAGATTTTCTTCGCCATCATCCAATTCCCTCTGTTCTGTGATTATTTGGGCTTTTCGGCCTTGGGCTTGATGCCATAGGCCGCCGCCTCTTCCGGCGTCAGGTGACGCACGGCCTGTATCGGACAGGTTTTGAGCGGCCGGTCGCCCATGTCGCTGTAAACAATCTCACCATCGAACGGGCCGCAGATATCGTTCAGGCCGCTGCCACGCGACTTGATACCGATGCGGAAACTGGAATCGAGGCCAATGCAGGCCGGCGTCATGGTCAATTCATAAGCTTCGTTCCAGTTGGAAATAATGATGATCTTGTCATCCTTTTCCGTCTGGAAACTGCGTACCTGTGAGGAATCGAAGCAAGCCCTCGGGTCACGGGCGGGCCTGTTATCCGGCGCCGGCCGGCCAGCCGAGGCCAGCGCCACACCGCCCACGGCTATGACACCGAGCCCGGCGGCGAAAAGGGCGGCGAAACAGGTCGACTTCTTCATGACAACACCTCTTATGACAAGGGATAGGCTCTCGAAGCTGAACGCAGAATGAACATAATATTTATACGTCGCCCCGCGGCAAAAGGCGTCGCGGATCGAGCAAATTTTTTACCGCGCGCGGCAGGGCGGACGGTACGCCGATAATCTGATTTAGCAAGGCCCTGGCCAGCAAAGGCGCCAGGCAGAACCCACGCGCACCCAGACCGGTCAACAGATAAACGCCTTCATCGACCGCGCCAACAACCGGCAGATAGTCGCGCGTCATGACCCGAATGGAGGCGCGGGAGTGGAACGGACCGGCGGCGACACGGGCAGCGCGCTCAGGCATGGCCCTGGCGAGGCTGTCAAGATTACGCGCACGATCGGCTTCCCGCACATCGACTCCTCGGTCTTCGCGTTCGTGGGTGGCACCGAAGAGGAAGCCATCCGCCAGCGGAATGGCATAGCCGCCCCAACTCGTGGCGCTTTGCAGGGGCACTGTGTCAGATACAATTTCGACCTGCCCGCGTACCGGCCGCAGATCATAGCGGGCCCGGTAATCCGCCAGATCAAAAATGCCATCTCCGCAAGCGAAAATGATCGCATCATACCCGGCATGAACCGAACCCGATGAGGTTTCAACTTGCCATCCCGCCTCTGTCAGTTTGTGGCCGGTGATACATGCCTGTATGCTGTTTTTCGATCCCCGAAGCACCGACAGGATATCAACAGGCCTGACCCACAAGGCCGTGTTGAGACCTATGCCCGAAGCCTGCGGTATATCCGCCACCTCTCCCGCAGCAAACAGGCTCAGGTCGCCTTCGGCGAAACCGGATTGCCGGACAATCCGTTCAAAGCGCGAGACGTCCTTCGGCGTGGCTTCGCATTGCCATACGCCCTCCCCCAAAATGGCCTGCGGGCACAATTGCCGGTAAAGCGCCGTGGCGTAGGCGAAAGCATCGGCGAAAAGCGCCGATATGTCATTGTCACCGGCATCGAGGCGCGGCGTGACAAGCGCGGCAGCATTACCGGAAGCGCCAGCGCCAACGCTCTCGACCTCGAAAAGATCGACCTCCAGCCCCAGATGCCGCGCTTCATGAACCAGGGCGCATCCGGCAATACCGGCGCCGACAACCGCCAGCTTTTTCGGACGCGAGGCCGCAGGTGATGTTTTGCCGGCGCGCACCACCTCCAGGCGTTCCCGCTTGCGTCCGAAACCAGGACGCTTCTCAACGGTGAAACCGGCTGCCTGAAGCCCGCGCCGCACTAAGCCCGCCACGGTAAAGGTGGCCAGGCGCGCACCGCCCTTTGTGCGGTCGGCGACCAACGCGAAGACATCGTCCGCCCACATGTCGGGATTGAGCGCCGGCGAAAAGCCATCGAGAAAGACCGCATCGGCCCTGCCCTCCCAGGCCGTCAGGGCGGCGCGGACATCCATCAGCCCAAGCGTCAGGCTGACGCCCCACTCGGGAAAATCCATATAGTGAAAGCCGCGCCGGGCCCTTTTTTCACTTTTTTGGGGCCATTGCGCCAGCAGGGCATCCGCAAAAGGCGTCAGTTCGGGCCACGCCGCCAGGGCCTTGCCGGCATTGGTGGCGCTCACCAAGAAGCCCTCGATGGAAAAGATGTGCAGATGGCTGCCGGTTGGCCGCGTTTCGGCCCATAGCGCCATGACGGCGGCGATATTCAACCCTGTACCGAAGCCCAGTTCGAGCAGGGTAAAGTCACTTCGACCGGCCCAGACATCCGGCATATGACAGCCCGCCAGAAAAACGGCGCGGGATTCACTCAGGCCATCCTGGAGCGAATAATAGATGTCACCGAAACGGCCAGACCGCGGCGCGCCGTCCTCGGCGAAATAGAGTTCGGGATCGTTAGAGGCAGTCATGCCCACTTCTAGCGCAGGCAATAAAAAAGGGCCACCCAAAGGCGACCCTTTTCACATCAAATGCCCGAAGGCGAATGATTAGGAAGAAACGGCTTCCGAAGCGGCTTCCGAAGCCGGAGCCATTTCCGAAACGGCAGCGTCCGAAACGGCGGCTTCCGAAGAAGCGGCTTCTTCGGTCGGGGCCTTCGGGGTGCAGGCGGCGACGGACAGAGCAGCGCCGGCAACGGCAGCGATCAGAGCGATACGAACGATCTTGGAGGTCATGGATCAATTCCCTTTGATAGTTTGAAGGTGCAGGACCATTCCTGAACCTATTGCCGGGAGTGTTGCGCACTCCTGGCAAATCTTGTGATTAGTGCGAAGCCGAAGCTTCGGCAGCGGCGGGCGAAGCGGCGACGGCGGCATCAACGGCAGCCGACGAATCGGTGGCGTCGGCCGGAGCGGCTTCAGGCGCCATTTCCGAGGCGGGGATTTCTTCAGTAGCGGCGGGCTTCTGGCAGGCGGCAACCGACAGGGCGGCGACGGCAGCAGCGGCAACCAGGGCGGTACGAACGATCTTGGAGGTCATGCGATCAGATCCTATTTCCTAAAATAGAGCGCCAGGAGCTGACACCCAGGCCCGAGCCTTTTCATACCTATTTTGACCGAGTCCCGCAAGAGTTTATTTCACAAAACTGTGATCACCTCTGCAACTAAATGCATCTTTTTCATCGAAAATGAGGTATTTTTGGCGAAAAACGACCACGTTAATCAGTATTAACGGAGAAACTGGCCAAAAAACGTGATCATAATGCGGCGAATCATACGGATCGAACAATATCCGCATTGCCTGTTGATGAAGTTGGTCAGGCAGCCGCCCCTTCTGCCGGGATATTGTTGAGTGCCTCTTCCATTTCCAGGAAGCTTGGCTGCAGCGGAGACGGAATACTGCCGCGGCCGATTTCCACCGATATCTGCGCCGCATTGCCATGCAGGTGCGCCACCAGGACGGACTGGATAATCTTGTAGAAAGCTGAATCTTCCTCAATCACGCCGCTCATGCGGGCGGCGAACGGTCCGACCAGGCCATAAGACAAAAGGATGCCGAGGAAGGTTCCGACCAGCGCGCCGCCGATCATGGAGCCGAGAATTTCCGGCGGCTCGGTGATCGAGCCCATGGTCTTGACCACCCCCAGAACGGCCGCGACGATACCCAGCGCCGGCAAGGCGTCAGACAGGGACTGCATGGCGTGGGCCGGATGCAGGGCCTCGTGATGGTGCTTTTCAAGCTGCTTTTCCATGGCGTCCTCGACCTGATGCGGGTCTTCAAGGTTCATGGTCATCATACGCAACGTATCGCAGATGAAATCCGTAGCGAAGTGATCCTTAACGATCTTGGGAAAGCGGTTGAAAATCGTCGAGTCATGCGGCTTTTCGATATGGCTTTCCAGCGCGATGACGCCTTTCGACTTCATGGTCTTGGTCAGCAGGAACAGCAGGGACAACAGATCGCGGTAGTCGCTGGCCTTCCATTTCGTGCCGCCGAACACCTTTCCCATGCCGCCGCCCATGCCCTTCAGGGTGGTGACACTGTTGGAAATCAGCGTGGCGCCGATGGCGGCGCCGCCAATGGCCATCAGTTCGTGCGGCAGGGCGTGGAGAATCGGCGCCATATTGCCGCCGGAAATGATGTAGCTGCCGAACACCATGGCGAACAGGCAGACAATACCGATAATCTGAAACATTTAGAGGAACACCCAGCGACTCGTTTATAAGCCTGACTATGGTGACCAATTCTTAAAGGGGCGTTAGCCATTAACCGCGTTTTTTAACTTTTCGCGTGCCAGGTTACCGGGTTTCAGCCACGCCACCGGTCATGACGACGAACTGGTTGGCCAGGTCGAAGCTGAGATAGCCGTCCGCCGTCAGGTGGTTGGCCCTTTGCCACTCCCGAATGGCGCTGCGGGTGCCGACACCGATCACGCCGTCGATCACGCCCGGATCGAAGCCGGCGGCCTTGAGCGCTTCCTGCGATTTGAGGCGCTGGTTGAGGCTGAGTGGCTGTTCGACCGGCCACGGCGTCACCGGTCCAGGCTTGCCGGCAATGCCATCGGCCAGGAAACCGACCGCCAGGGCATAGGCGGTTGAATTATTGTATTTGCGGATAACATAATGGTTGGGCAGCGCCAGGTAGGCCGGCCCCTTCGCCCCCGAAGGCAGGAGAATGGTCGAGCTTTCGTTCATTTCGGCCGGTTTCCAGTAGCCCCCATCAGCACGCTTGACACCAAGCGCCGCCCATTCGGTCGGTGTCTTTTTCGCCGTTTCGGCCAGATAGTAGTCAAACCCGACCGGCAGCATGACCTCGACGGCCCATTCTTCGTCAGGTTTCCAGCCGGCCTTGGCCAGCAGGTTTGCCGATGAGGCCAAGGCGTCGGAATCCGACCCCCAGATATCGACCTTGCCGTCATGATCACCGTCAACGCCCAGGGTCAGATAATTGTCCGGCAGGAACTGGGTTTGTCCCATCGCGCCGGCCCAAGAACCTTTCAGCGTGTCACGGCTGATGCCGGAATCGCGCAGGATTTTCAGGCAGGCGATCAGTTCGCTTTCCGCCCAGTCGCGGCGGCGGCCGTTATAGGCCAGCGTCGCCAGCGCCGAGACCACATCTATATTGCCTTGTACGCGGCCGAGATCGCTTTCCATGGTCCAGATGCCGCCCAGCACTTCAGCCGGCACGCCGGACGTGCGCACGATTTCCGGCACGTTGGGGTTGGCATCCAGCCGCGCACGGGCGGCGGCGAAGCGGGAATCTGTCACGGCCTGGCGGATATAGGAACTGGCCGGCTTGGAAAACTCAGGCTGCTGCGAATCGGACGAGGTCACGCTGGCCTGGGGCGTGACATTGCTCAGAACCTGCGCCGTGAACAGAGGATCGAACCCCTGTCCGGCCGCCTTGGTTATGAAACTCTGCTTCCAGTCATCAAAAGTCGCATTGGCCGGCAGGGGCGCTGTCGGGGCGGGCACAGGTGCGGGCGTGGCTGCCTCACTGGCGGAGGGAGACGATGAGGCACTGGAGGCTGCCAGCGGTGGCGGCGTAACGGGCGTCGGCTCGGGTTGCGGCGTGGCTGTGCTGCACGCGGTCAGAATGGCGAACAGGCTGATGTAACGTAACCGCATAGCATTTCCTCAACTTCCTGGATGGCCAGCTAACCTCATTGCGTCCGGCTTTCCAAGCCCTTAAAAACCTCACTTTGTTGTCAGAATGATGTGAGGGACCGGAAATTACCCGATTTCGGCAAATCACCGTTGACAATTCCGGGCCTCTCCCCTAGATACCCGCCCTCTAACGAAGTTGGCCAAGCGCGCGACCCGGTTGTGCTGCCCTGTTCCCGCTTCTTCGCAGCTATTTTAAGATCAGGTGAAAACCAATGAAAGTCCGCAGCTCGCTCAAGTCGCTCAAGGGTCGTCACCGCGATTGCAAGATCGTGCGCCGCAAGGGCATTGTCTATGTCATCAACAAGACCGATCCGCGCTTCAAGGCCAAGCAAGGCTAACCACGCCTCTGCCCAGACGCATATGAATAACGCTTAAGGCGCAGGCTTTAAGCGTTTTTTCGTGTCTGGCACTTGCCTTTAATCCACAGGTCATCGGGACTTATCCTCAAGGCGACCGTTGAGAAGCTGATTCGCAACCGCTATGGTTAAACGAACCGCTTTTACAGGATATCCGCCATGGCCGACGACGCCCCCCTCTCCTTCTCCTCCGACGACGTCATTTCCGGCGCCGCCCAAACCCGTCTGCGCACCATCATTGAGCGCATCGAACGCCTTGAAGAAGACAAGGCTGGCATCATGGGCGACATCAAGGAAGTCTATGACGAAGCCAAGGGCGAAGGCTTCGATGTCAAGATCCTGCGCAAGGTCGTTTCCCTGCGCAAGAAGGACAAGGTGAAGCGCGATGAGGAGGAAACCATCCTCGACCTGTACCTGACCGCTATCGGCGACCGCTAAAACAGTTGACCTGATCTTAGGCCGTCCTCATGTTCAGCGCATGAGGACGGCTTTTTCATGCGCGGAGGGGAATGATGGCGTTTAAAACGCCCGCCAAAGGCATGAGCCGCTCCAAGGGGCTGCAAACGAAAAAGCCCCTTCAGGCCAAACCGCAATCCCCTGCCGACCAGATCAAGGCACAGAAGAAAGCCGTGCAGGCCGCCACACTCCGCGCGCTCGAAAAAGCCCGCCGTGTGGCCGCCGAACAGGGTGTCGAACTCTCCGAGTGGGAAAACGACTTCATCGACGGCGTCACCGAACGCGTCAAAACCTATGGTCGGGCCTTCGCCGACCCCGATAAAGGCGCCATGAACGGTACGCTCTCTCTGCGCCAGGGCGTGAAACTCAGGGAAATCCGCAAAAAAGCCCAAAAGGGCAAACAGGCTGCCCCGGAAGAGGATTAAAACGAATGATGCCCAACCGCCGCCATCTGCTTTCCGGTTTGACCGCCGCCGCCCTGTTGCCATTCCGCGCACTTGCGCAGGCCCGCCCGCGTAAGGAGCTGCTGGTCTTCTATTATGGCTGGTACGGTACCAAAGCGCATTCCGGCCAGGATCTTCACTGGCTCAATCCCGATACAGCGCATGAACGCATTGCCGATGCGCCCAACTATCCGGTCGGCGGTCCCTATGACAGCCTCGATCCGGATGTGATTGCCCACCAGATGGCACAAATCAAGGCCGCCGGCATCACCGGCCTGATCGTCTCGTGGTGGGGCCAGACCGACCGCACCAATGACCAGTTACGACGGGTGCTCGATGCCGCCGGCGCGCAGGGGCTGAAGGTCACCGCCTATGTCGAACAGGTCGCCAGCGCCGAAGGCGTGGCCGAGGATACGCTTTATCTCTATCGCACCTATGGGCGTCACCCCGCCTGGCTGCGCCTGGATAACAAACCGGTCATCATGTATTTCGACCGCCTGATGCAAGATATCGGCCTTGAGGGCTGGCAAAAGGCCCGCGCCCTGATCGAGAAACAGGTGCCCAATGCCATCAGTTACATCGCCACCGCCAATACACTGAAGGAAATCAAGGCGCGCAAGGGTGCTTTCGACGGGCTGCATATCTATTCTCAACAGTTCGAAGGCGCGGAGTCTCGCCTGATCCCGGCGCTATGGCGCGCCAAATACTACAGTGACTGGGTCCGGGCGCAGAAAGGCGCGAAGGTCACCACCGCCACCATCCTGCCCGGCTTCGACGACCGCCTGCAACTGGATCGCAAGGGCAAACGTCCGGTCATCAAGCGTGAGGACGGCAAGCCCTTCCGCGACCTGTGGAACGCCGCCATCGCCGCGAAACCCGACTGGATACTGATCGTGTCGTTCAACGAATGGCACGAGGCCAGCCAGATCGAGCCCTCCACTGCCTTCGGTACGCGCGAACTGGAGACCTGTCGGCAGATGAGCGCCAAATTCCTGAGGTGACAGGGTCGTCACCTGTGCTAAACAAACCCAACAAATAATAAAAGTTGGGAACGATGACACAGGACGCGAAAGCCGCCGCCCCGCCGGGCTGGTTGGAAAAGATCAGTTACGGCTCAGGTGATTTCGGCTTCAATCTCTACTGGACCACCATCAGCGCCTTTCTGCTGATCTTCTATACCGACAGTTTCGGCCTCAACGCCGCCGCCGCCGGCACCATGCTGCTGACCACAAAACTGGTCGATGCCTTCGCCGATCCGATCATGGGCGCTGTGGCCGATCGCACCCGCACGAAATGGGGGCGTTTTCGCCCGTGGCTTTTGTGGGCCGCGGTGCCGCTGGCGGCCTCCGGCGTGCTGACCTTCACCACACCCGATCTCGACTCCACCGCCAAGCTGATCTACGCCTATGCCACCTTCGCCCTCATGATGGTCATCTATTCGGTGATCAATATTCCTTATGGCGCCTTGTCCGGCGTGCTGACGAGCGAGCCGCAGGCACGTACCCAGCTCAACAGTTTCCGCTTCGTCGGCGGCTTCCTGGGTGGCACCTTCGTCACCTATATGACACCCAAGCTGGTCAAGGCGCTTGGCGGCGCCAATGAGGTGCTGGGCTGGCAACTGACCATGACCATCTACGGCGTCATCGCCTGCGTCCTGTTCGTTACCCTCTTCCTGACCGCGCGCGAACGCGTCGAACCGGTTGCTGAGCAAAAGGTCAGTCCATGGAAGGATATCGGCGACCTGCTGCAAAACCGGCCCTGGCTGATCATGTTCGTCCTAGCCCTGGTGGTCATGGTCACGATCAGCACGCGCATGGGCGCCAGCGCCTACTACATCAAATACTATGTTGGCCGCCCCGATCAAACGGGCTTATTCCTGACCGTATATGGCGGGGCCCTGGCCGCCGGTTCGCTAATCACGCCCCTGCTCACCCGCTTTATCGACAAGCGCCGGCTGCTGATCATACTGATGGTGCTGGTCGGCGTTCTCTCCTCGGTGTTCGTCTTCATCCCGAAGGACCAGATCGGCCTGATGTACGCATTGCAGATCGCCATCGGCCTGTGCCTGGGGCCCAAATCCCCCCTCACCTTTTCGATGTATGCCGATTGCGCCGACTATAATGAATGGAAGACCGGCCGCCGCGCCACGGCCATGACCTTCGCCGCCGCCACCTTTTCGCAGAAACTGGGCGGCGCCCTGGCCTCATTTGTCATCGCCAGCGTCCTGGCCAGCCTCGGTTATGTCGCCAACCAGGCTCAGAGCGGCGCTTCACAGACCGGCATTGTCTGGCTGGTGAGTGTCGTGCCCGGCGCCATGGCCCTGCTGGCCGCCGTCATCATGTGTTTCTATAACCTGACCGATAAACGCTTGGCCGATATCCAGGCCGCCCTTGCCGAACGGAAAGCCCAAACGTGAGCCTTGTAGACTTCTCCGCCGACCGCTGTACGCTTACCAGTCCGACCGCCCTGCCGCTGGCCGCCGGCTTCCTATGGAACCCGCATATGATGATCCACATGACGGCGCGCGGTTACACCACGGCGCAGTTCATGCAGCCGGAGCCCAGCAAGTACGCCCGCGCTCAGATCATGGAGGCCAAACACTTCATGCTGCCGGAACAAGGCACCTATGCTCACCATCCCGGCCGTTTCTTCTACGTCAAGGACCGCGAAACCGGCAGCCTGTTTTCCGCGCCCTATGAACCCGTGCGCGCACCGGTCGATTGCTTTGCATTCGAGGTGACACCAGCCGACATTCGCTGGACGATCGATCGTCCCGGCCTGCGCATCGAACTGACCCTGACCCTGCCGGTCGACGACGCCTGCGAACTGTGGGAAGTGCGCCTGACCAATACCGGCAAACGCGATCGTCAGGTCAGCTTTTATCCCGCCTTCCCGCTTGGCCTGATGAGCTGGATGAACCAGTCGGCCACCCATGATCCGGCGCTCGGTGGCATCGTCGCCGATTGCGTGACACCCTATCAGAAAATCGAAGATTACTTTAAAAACAAGACTCTGAAGGACAAGGTTATCCTGCTGAGTGAACAGGCACCGCTGGCCTTCGAGACCCGGCAGGCCCGTTTTGAAGGCGAAGGCGGGCTGCACAAGCCCGACGCCATCATGGCCGTGCAGATGTCGGACGGCGTGGCGCTTTATGAAAATCCGATCGCCGCTATGCAGTTCGATCACAATCTGGCGAAAGACGAAAGCGTCACCCACCGCTTTCTGTTCGGACCGGCTTTCGATGAGGCCGAGATCAGCCGCCTGAAATCGCTTTATCTCTCCGAAGTCGGATTTGCCAAAGCCCGCGAAGCATATGCCGCCTATATCGCGGCCGGCACGAAAGCGATCGATATGGATACGCCCGATCCGCATCTCGATGCCTTCGTCAATAGCTGGCTGCCGCGCCAGGTCTATTATCACGGCGACACCAACCGCCTGAGCACCGATCCGCAGACGCGCAACTTCCTGCAGGATGCCATCGGCAGCGTGTACGTCAAGCCGGAAACGGCCCGCAAGACCCTGCTGAAGGCCCTCTCCCAGCAGCACGCCAATGGCTCCATGCCAGACGGCATCCGCATGTATGAAGGGGCCGAGCTGAAATACATCAATACGGTGCCGCATACGGACCACAGCGTCTGGCTGGCTCTGCTCATGGAAGCCTATCTCGACGAGACCGATGATTATGCGGTGCTTGATGAGCTGGTCTCCGACACCGAGACCGGCGAGGCTCGCACGGTGCGCGACCGTATTTCCGCCGCCAATCAATGGTTGATGCAAGCGGTCGATCAGCGCGGTCTGAACTTTATCGATCAGGGCGACTGGAACGACCCAATGAATATGGTTGGCTGGAAGGGCAAGGGCGTATCCGGCTGGCTGTCTTTGGCCACCGCCCATAGCTTACGTTTATGGTCGCAGATCCTGGAGCGCGACGGCCGGGACGGCAGCGCCTTCGCCTCGGCCGCAAAAGCCTTTAACGAAGCCATGAACACCCATCTGTGGGATGGCGACTGGTACGGACGCGGCATCACCGATGACGATGTGAAATTCGGCGTCAAGGCCGATATCGAAGGCCGCATCTATCTTAATCCGCAGAGCTTCGCCCTGATGAGCGGCGCGGCCGATGCCGGCAAGCAGCAGCGCATGGTCGACGCCATCGCAGACCAGATGGAAACGCCCTATGGCGTCGAAATGATCGCGCCGGCCTATACGCACATGCGCGAGGACGTGGGGCGGCTGACACAGAAATTCCCCGGCGTGGCGGAAAATGGCTCGGTTTATAATCACGCGGCCATCTTCTATATCTACTCGCTATACCAGGTGAACGAGCCGGAAAAAGCGTTTGAATTATTGCGCAAAATGCTGACCGGACCGAACGATGAGGATTACCTGCGGCGCGGGCAACTGCCGGTCTTCGTACCCAACTATTACCGCGGCGCGCATCGCCAGCATCCGGAAGCCTCCGGCCGCTCATCGCACCTGTTCAACACCGGTACAGCATCCTGGCTTTATCGCAGCGTTATCGAAGGGCTGTTCGGCCTGAAAGGCTGCCGCGAGGGGCTGCGCATTCGCCCGCAACTGCCAGCCACTTGGCCATCGGCACAGGTCACGCGGCACTTCCGAGGCGCGACATTCGAGGTCGAGATCACGCGCGGCAGGCCCGGTCTTACAGTCGATGGACAGACGATGGCTGGAGACACGATTACCGATATCGTCGCCGGGAAAACCTATCATGTACAGGTCGGCGTCTAGGCCACCGCGCCGATAAATACCGGGATTGACACGTCGATTTTCTGGTCCTTTGGCGTCAGAGTGCCATCGTCATTGACCGCGAAGACCACGAGATCATTGCTCTTCTGGTGCGCCACCACCAGGCGCTTTTGCGCTTCGTAAAGCGCGAAGAACCGCGGCCAGTTGCCGAGCGTCGGCGATATCTGGCGCAGGCTCAGGTGCGCGTCTGCGGCCACATCGAAAACGGCAATACTGTTATGGCCGCGATTGGAGACATAAAGCCGGTCAGCCGCTGCATTAAGCGTGATATGCGCGCAGAAGCTCTCGCCTGTGAAACCCGCCGGCAAAGGGCTGATCGTCTGGATGGCCTCGAACCGACCATTTGCAGTCTTTTTCAGGACAATGACGACGCTGCTCAGCTCCGTCACCAGAAACGCATGAACGCCATCCGGATGGAAGGTCAGATGCCGTGGTCCGGCGCCGCCTGGCGCATGGTATGCCTCGAATGCCTCCCCGACCTGGCCGCTGGCCGCATCGAAGCTGTAACCCAGCACCCGGTCGGTGCCGAGATCGACGCTGTAGATATGATCGCCGTGAAACTGCACCCAGTGCGCGTGCGGTCCCTCCTGACGGTCCTTGTTCGGCCCCATCCCTTTGTTCTGGCGGTTGACGGGCGGCTGTTCCAAACCGCCCTCCGCACCGATTTTAAAGACAACAATATTTCCCGATGAATAGTTGGCGACCGCCAGATACCCGCCCGTGGGATCGACCGATGCATAGCAGGGCGCGGCCCCCTGGCTGGAGACCTCATAGCTTTGTGTCCATGATTGATCATAGACACCAATGCGGCCGTCATCCTTTTCATTCAGCAGATAATAATGTTTCGAGACGGGGCTGTAGGCACCAAACGATACGTTTTCGATGGCCGGCACGGCGCTTCCCAGCGACCAGCTATCTGTCGCTGCGGTATAGGTCAGCGGATAGATGCCCTTCGCGCTATCCGAACTGTAGGTGCCGACAAACAGGTTCAAATCCACCGCCTCTGCAAGAGCGAAGGCCGGCACGAACAGGGTGGCCGCCGTTCCGGCCAGGAACATCCGCCGGTCGGGCGTAAAGGATATGCGGCTCATGTCGTCCTCCTGAATTATGTATATGCACCCTAGTCGAGACTCTCCGCTTTACGCCAGCCCTTTTCGCGCCCGCACAACTCGCCTGATGCGCGAAAACACCTTACCGTCTTTCCACTTCATTAAGGGATAGGCGTAACAATGACCGGCATTAAGTATGCCCCTGTGCCCTGAGTATCCATGCCACCCATTTCCAGCGACAAGGCGGCCCTGCACGCCTACGAACCGATACGTATCAGAGAGATCGCCAGCTACAGCCTGGGCGACACGGGTTTCAACCTGTATTGGGCGCCGCTGTCCGCCTTCCTGATGGTCTATCTGAGCGATGTGGTGGGCCTTAGCCTTGTCAGCATCTCAACCCTGCTGATCACCATGCGCCTGATCAGTGCATTCGCCGATCCGGTATTTGGCGCCATCGCCGACCGCACCCGAACGGCTCACGGCCGCTATCGCCCCTGGTTCCTGTGGCTCTGCCTGCCGCTGGCGGCTTCCGCCATCATGTTCTTTTCCATCACCAATGCCCCCCCGGATGCGCGCCTGATTGGCGCCTATGTCGGCCTGATCCTGATGAACCTGATCTATACGGCAGCCAATACCGCCTATAACGCTCTCTCCGGTGTCATTACCCCCGATTCCGTCCAGCGCGAACTGATCATGAGTTCGCGCTTCGGCGCCGCCTTCCTCAGCGCCGTCTTCATTACCTGGATCACGCCAAGGTTCATCGACTGGGCCGGCCGTGGCAATGCAGCACTGGGCTGGCAATTCGTCATGACTATTTACGGCGTCATCGCTGTCGTCATCCTGGTCAACCTGTTCCTGCAAACGCACGAACGCTTTGCCTCCAACGCGCCTCCCAATGCCAACCCGCTGCTTGATGTCGCCGAACTGTTCAGGAACCGTCCCTGGGTGATCCTGTTCGGCCTTGCCGGCGTGGTGATGGCCGCTTCCATGCTGCGCACATCGATATCGCCCTATTTCATGAAAGCCTATGCCGGCCGGCCCGACCTGGTCGTCAGTTTCCTGATGACCTTTACTCTGGGCCTCGCGGCGGGTTCGGTCAGCGTAGCCTTCGTGACTCGCGTAATGTCACGCCCCGCATCGATTGCCCTTATGCTGGGTATTGTTGCCCTGTCGGGGCTTGGCCTCTATCTCAGCGGACCGCACCAGATTCTCCTGATGTTTGCCCTACAGGCAGTCAGTGGCGCCGCCTTCGGTTTCATCGGCACCCTGACCTTCGCCATGTATGCCGATACGGCCGATTTCAATGCCTGGAAAACCGGTCATCGCGCCACAGCCATGACCTATTCGATGATCATGTTCTCGAAAAAAGTCGGCGCCGCAGGTGCAGCCGCCTTTATCGGCTGGGCACTGGCGGGCTATGCCGCCAACCTCCCGGTGTCGCCGCTGATCCTGGACAATATCCGCCTGCTCATGGGCTTGGCTCCCGCCATACTGGCCCTGGTCGGTATCGGTATCATTGCCCTGTATGACCTGACGCCGGAAAAGGTCGTCAAGCTTCAGGCGCAATTGCTGGGCGGCCTTGGCCGGTCAGAATCTAGCCAGCTTCCTTGACCAGACCTTCGAGGCCGCAGTCGCGCACCTTGCGATAAAGCGTCGAACGGCCAATGCCCAGACGACGGGCCACTTCCGACATATGGCCGGCATAGACGCCGATGGCGTGCTCGATCAGGTCGCGTTCAATATCTTCCAGCTTGCGCAGGTGGCCGGCCTCATCAAGGATACGCACCGGCGCATCATGCAGGGCATCCTGATCGTCAGGCATATGCGCGACCGTGGACAGCGTCATTGGCTCCATGACCGGCATGGGCGCCACCTGACCGCTGATGGCCGGGAAATCGAACGCCTGCAAATGCGGGCTGTCGGCCAGGACGATGGCGCGATAGACGGTATTTTCAAGCTGGCGGACATTGCCCGGCCAGTCATAGGCGCACAGAAGCTGCATGGCCTCGGCCGATACGCCGCTGATGCGCTTGCCTTCTTCCACGTTAAAGCGGCGGATGAAGTGGTCGATCAACGCCGGAATATCGTCACGGCGTTCACGTAATGATGGCGCTTCGATCGGGAAAACATTGAGACGATAGAACAAATCCTCGCGGAAGGCGCCGGCCTTCACCTGATCCGCCAGGTTGCGGTTAGTCGCCGAAATAATACGGACATCGACCTTGACCGGGCGCTTGGAACCGACCGGATCGATCTCACCTTCCTGCAAGGCGCGCAGCAGCTTGACCTGCATGTCGAGCGGCAGTTCGCCCACCTCATCGAGGAACAGGGTGCCGCCATTGGCTTCCTGGAACTTGCCCAGGTGCTTGTCGGAGGCGCCGGTGAAAGACCCTTTTTCGTGGCCGAACAGAATGGATTCGACCAGATTTTCCGGCAGGGCGCCGCAGTTGACCGCTACGAAAGGCTTGCCGGCGCGCTCAGAGGAGCCCTGGATGGCGCGGGCAATCAGTTCCTTTCCGACGCCGCTTTCGCCGAGGATCAGCACTGGAATGGACGATTTGGCGGCGCGTTCGCCCAGACGGCGCACGAGCGCCATCGGGCCGGACGTGCCGATCAGGTCATCGAAGGAAATACGGTTGCCGGTGTGTTTCTTCAGGCGCGCCACCTCGGCGACCATATCACCCATCTGCAGGGCATTCCGCACGCTGACCAGAATGCGTTCCGGTGAGGCTGGCTTGATGAAGAAGTCCTGGGCGCCTGCCTGCATGGCCTTGACCACGGTATCGATGCCGCCGGAAGCGGTCAGCACCACCACGGGGGTGCGGATACCGGCGGCGCGGATTTCCTTCAGCGTGTCGATGCCAGACTGGCCCGGCATGACGAGATCGAGGATGACCGCGTCGATGCCCGAATTCTGCGACAGGCGCTCATAGGCTTGCGCGCCATTTTCCGCGTGAAGCACCGAGAAGCCTTCGCGTTCCAGCACCGCCTGAATCAGGCGGCGCTGCGTCGGATCATCGTCACAGATCAGGATCGTTTTCGCCATATCAATATCCACCATCGTTCTGATTGGGCCATGCCGATATTTCCGGACACGGCTTATTTTGGGACAAACCTACCCCTGTGAGGTGAAAATCAGGTGTAGACCTATAGTTAATGTCCCGTTTTCGCACCGACCAATTCCCGCCTTTGCGTAACGGCCGTAGAAAATGCGCGCCCCCCCCCCTCGATTTTTCATGGCTTTATCGCTATGTCCCATCCCATGAACACACATGCCCCCCTCGCCGCTGATGACCTCCCGATCTGGGACCTGTCCGACCTTTATTCCGGGCCGGAAGACCCTAAAATCGCTGAAGATTTCGTGCGAGGGGAGAAAAGTGTCAAGGAACTGGCGAAGCTTCAGGGACAGTTCGTTTCGGCGCGTGCCAATCCGGAACGCCTCGGACTGCTGATCGATCAGGCCGCCGGGCTTTATGAGAAGGCGATGGACGATATGGGCGGCGCGCTGGCCTATGCAACGCTTGCGTCCACCATTGACCGCGAGAACGCTCGCATTTCCAAGATGCAGTCCGATCTCGGCACCCAGGCGGCGATGATTTCGGCCGACAGTCTGTTTCTGTCGCTCGAACTGAACCAGCTCGAAGACTGGGAAATCGAGAACGCGCTGAAAGTGACTCCCAAAGCCCAGAAGTGGCGCCCCTGGCTGCGCCGCATCCGTGCCAGCCGTCCGCACGAACTGACGCCCGATCTCGAACGCCTGATGCTGGAACGCATGCCGGCCGTCGGCCAATGGACGCGCCTGTTCGACGAGACCCTGACCCGCCTGCGCGCCAAGGTTGGGAAAGAGTCGCTAACACTCAACGAAGCTCTTACACGCCTTTCTGCTCCGCAAGCCAGTGTCCGAAAGGCAGCCGCTCAAGGGTTGAGCGTAGCGCTGAAAGAAAACGCGCCCGTGCTGGCCCTGGCGCTCAATACCCTGGCCTTTGAAAAGCAGGTCGAAGACCGCTGGCGCAAGTACGAAGACCCGGCCGCTTCGCGGCACCTGGCCAATGAGGTCGACAAGGATGCGGTTGACGCCATGGCAGAGGCCGTGAGCGAATCTTACGCCAACCTGTCGCACCGCTATTACAAGGTCAAGGCGAAGGTGCTCGGCAAGAAGCAGCTCGACTACTGGGACCGCAACGCCCCCCTGACTCAGGACGTGCAGAAACTCTACACCTGGGCTGAAGCGAAAAAGATCGTGCTCGACAGCTTCGCCCAGATGGGACCGGAATTCGCCGAACGCGCCGAACGTTTCTTTGACCAACCATGGATCGATGCCGCCCCGCGGCCCGGCAAGTCCTCCGGTGCCTACGCCCATCCGGTGACCGCCAACCGCCATCCCTATGTCATGCTCAACTTCACCGGCGACCGCCGCGAAGTCCTGACGCTAGCACACGAACTGGGGCACGCCGTCCACCAGACCCTGTGCCAGCCGCTCGGTTCCATACTGGCCGACACGCCGCTCACCCTGGCTGAAACGGCCTCGATCTTCGCCGAGGGGCTGGTATTCGAGCATCTCGTCGCCACCGCCTCGCTGGAAGAAAAGAAGGCTCTGCTGGCCGGCAAGATCGAGGACGGTCTCAACTCAGTCATCCGCCAGATCGCCTTCCATCGCTTCGAGGAAAAGTTCCACGCCGCCCGTCTCGAAGGCGAGGTCGCGCTCGACCAGATCAATGCCCTGTGGCTGGAGGTTATGGGCGAAAGCTTAGGTCCGGCGATCAAGCTGAATGATGGCTATGATGTTTACTGGGCCTATGTCAGCCACTTCGTTCACTCGCCGTTTTATGTCTATGCCTATGCCTTCGGTGACCTGCTCGTCTCGGCCCTGATGGAGAAGCGCCGCGAAAATCCGGAAGCTTTCACGCCGCTTTACCGCGAACTTCTGGCCGGGGGCGGCACGAAGACCTATGTCGAGGCGCTGGCGCCTTTCGGCATGAACCCGCGCGACAAGGCGTTCTGGAAGATGGGCTGCGCCCGTCTGGAAGGGCTGATCGAAGCGTTTGAAGCACTGGTTTGAAGACGGTAAGCCTTACAGACAAATGAAAAAATGTCTGGGAGGGCTGATCGAGGCGTTTGAGGCGCTGGTTTGAAGCGTCATTTCGCCCCATTGACCAAACGGGCGGGCTTTTGTAAGACCGGTACAGGAAACACTGTTTGCAGGGACACATCACCTGCCCGTTAAAGGATATGAGCATGGCCGACCATCACGACGATTCCGACTACGTACACGGCCACATGGATGTCCATCAGCAGCAGCATTCCTACGAACTGTTCGCCAGCCTGACCAAATGGGTCAGCCTGCACCTCGCCGTCGTGCTGGTTTTCCTCGTCATTCTCACCTGCACCCAGATGGGCTGGCTGACCGCTCTGATCGCCGCTATCGTTGTGGCTGCTCTTGGCTGGTTCATGCTGAAAAAGAAACCTGACGCGGCCCATTAGGGTGCGAGGGTGTCATGATCAACCTGACACCCAAGCAGGAAGCTTACTTTAAGGCCCTTACCGTCAGCCTTGAACACGACACGGGGAAATCCCTTGCGTCTTGGATAGATCTCGTCCGCGACGAATGCCCCGAAACCACCCGTCAAGGCCGCGCCGCCTGGCTTAAAGCGCATCACGGCCTGAGTCAGACGCGCATCCGTCAGATCCTCAATGAATTTCTGCCTCCCGACGCCGGCTGGACCAATCCCGAAGCCCTGCGCACCGCCCTGTGGAAAACGCCGGCCTCAGTCGCCCTATTGACCGCCTTTGAATCACTGATCACACATTTGCCGGATGTCGTGCCGACCCAGAGAAAGGGATACAGCGCCTTCAGCCGCGATTATCAGTTCGCTGCCCTTAAGCCCATAAAAGGCGGGGTCCGCATCGGTCTGGCCCTGCCGGTGGAGAGCGATTCGCGCTTGATGCCAGCGCACCGGGAAAAGTGGTCCGAACGTTTGCAGTCAAGCCTTATCGTGACATCAACCGCCGCCATTTTACAGCTCAAGCCACTTGTGGACCGCGCGCACAAGAATTCATGACACCGGTGGCAATTTAGTGTAGGTAACGATTAGCACGATCATAAATCGCGCAACAAGACTTTGACTCGCAGTCCGTTTGACCTTTACAAACAGAGTAACGCAGTTACGACTTCAGGTCGCAGCAAATACAAATACGCAGCCGTTCAGAGGGAAACACAGTGGGCCTAACCCTTGCCGTCACCACGGAACAAACCGCCGGGGAAACGCGCGTCGCCGCGACCCCGGATACCGTAAAAAAATGGACCACCGCCGGTCTCACCGTCAATATCCAGTCTGGCGCAGGTCTTGGCGCCTCGGTCCCTGACGACGCCTTTACAGCGGCCGGCGCCACGATCGTCAAGACGGCGAAAGAGGCGCTCAAGGCAGCCGATATCGTACTCAAGGTGCGCGGCCCGGCGAAGGACGAAATCGCGGCGCTGAAAGACGGCGCCATCGTCATTGCCACGCTCGATCCTTACCGCGAGAAAGACACACTGAACGCCCTGGCGGCCAAAGGCGCTTCGGCCTACGCCATGGAATTCGTGCCGCGCATCACTCGCGCCCAAGTCATGGATGTGCTGTCCTCCCAGGCCAATCTCGCCGGCTATCGCGCCGTCATCGAAGCCGCCAGCGCCTATGGCAAGGCCTTCCCGATGATGATGACCGCCGCCGGCACGGTGGCGCCCGCCAAGGCATTCATCATGGGTGTCGGCGTTGCCGGTTTGCAGGCCATCGCCACCGCCAGGCGCTTAGGCGCGGTCGTCACCGCCACCGATGTCCGCCCGGCCACCAAGGAACAGGTGGAATCCCTGGGCGCCAAGTTCCTGGCTGTCGAGGACGAGGAATTCAAAAACGCGCAGACCGCCGGCGGCTATGCAAAGGAGATGTCGGCGGAATATAAGGCCAAGCAGGCGGCGCTGACCGCCTCGCATATCGCCAAGCAGGATATCGTCATCACCACGGCCCTGATCCCCGGTCGGCAGGCACCGATCCTGGTCACAAAGGAAATGGTGGCCAGCATGAAGCCCGGTTCGGTGCTGATCGATCTCGCAGCACCTCAGGGCGGCAATGTCGAGGGCTGCGTCGCCGACAAGGTGGTGGACGTGGGTGGTGTCAAGATCATTGGCTTCTCCAATATAGTGGCCGCCATCGCCGCCGACGCGTCGGCGCTCTACGCCAAGAACCTGCAAGCTTTTGTCGGTCTGCTGATCGATAAGGACGGCAATCTGGCGCCGGACGCGGAAGACGAAATCCTCAAGGCTGCACTGGTCACCGCCGGTGGCGCTGTCGTGCATCCCAATCTGAAAGGCGCCTGATGGCCATTAATTATGAACAGCAGGCCGCCGACTGGTACGAGGCGTGGAATTCGCGCGACGCGCAGAATATCTGCGATCTCTACGCCGATGATCTGGTCTTCACCTCGCCTTTCATTCGCAAGCTTGGCCTGTCCGAAGACGGCGCCCTGACCGATATTCAAGCATTTTACGCCTATGTTTCCAATATGTTGCCGCGTATCCCTAATCTGAGATTTGAACCTGTTGCCAATTGCATCGGCGTACAGGGGCACACCCTCGTCTACCGCAACCAGTCAAGCCATATCGTGACCGAAACCTTTGAATATAACGACCTGGGACTGATCCGCCTGGCAAATGCCGCCTTTTCGACGGCGCCGATCAAGAGGAAAAACTATGGAAGCCGTTGACCCCACCATCTTCCGTCTGGCCATTTTCGTGCTGGCCATTTTTGTTGGCTACTACGTGGTGTGGAGCGTCACACCGGCCCTGCACACACCATTGATGGCGGTCACCAACGCCATTTCCTCGGTCATCATCGTCGGCGCCCTGATCGCCGCCGCGGCCCATGCCGATGGCGCGGGAATCGGTGTCTGGGTGTCGAAAGGCGCGGGCGGCATCGCCTCTGCGCTGGCCGCGGTCAATATCTTCGGCGGCTTCATGGTCACGCGCCGGATGCTGGCCATGTACAAGAAGAAAGAAAAGCCTGCTGGGGAGAAGAAGTAAATGGATTTCGCCAATATCTCCGCCCTCGCCTATCTCGTTTCGGGCGTCCTGTTCATTCTGGCCTTGCGCGGGCTGTCTTCGCCGGAAACCAGCCGCAAGGGCAATCTCTACGGTATGGTCGGCATGGCCATCGCTATCGGCGTCACCCTGTTGTCGCTCCTTGGCAAGGGTGATCTCGATCCGGTCACCATCGTCATCATCCTGTGCGGCATCGCGGTCGGCGGCATTATCGGCATGACCATCGCGCAGAAGGTCTCCATGACCTCCATGCCGCAGCTCGTGGCCGCCTTCCACTCGCTGGTGGGTATGGCCGCGTGCATGGTCGCCATCGGTGCCCTCTATGCGCCTCAGGCTTTCGGCATCGATGACGGCGCTGGCGGTATAAAAGCGCAATCATTGATCGAACTGTCGCTCGGCGTGGCCATCGGCGCCATCACCTTCACCGGCTCAGTCATCGCCTTCGCCAAACTCAATGGCAACATGTCCGGTGCGCCGATCATCCTGCCGGCCCGCCATCTGATCA
The DNA here is from genome assembly GCF_900100255.1 of Asticcacaulis taihuensis. Lineage (GTDB taxonomy): Bacteria > Pseudomonadota > Alphaproteobacteria > Caulobacterales > Caulobacteraceae > Asticcacaulis > Asticcacaulis taihuensis. Next base: position 686,863 of record NZ_FMTS01000001.1, read on the forward strand.
ACATTGCTTTGGGCGTTGCGGTCGTGGTGCTGATTGTCACCCTGATCATCACCCACGGCCTGGCCACCTGGGCTTTCTGGGGTATCTTCATCCTGGCTCTGGTGCTCGGCATCACCCTGATCATCCCCATCGGCGGCGCCGATATGCCGGTGGTCGTCTCCATGCTCAACTCCTATTCGGGCTGGGCGGCGGCGGCGCTAGGCTTCACGCTGGAAAACATCGCCCTGATCATTACCGGCGCCCTGGTTGGCTCCTCCGGCGCCATCCTCAGCTACATCATGTGCAAGGGCATGAACCGTAATTTCTTCAGCGTCATCATGGGCGGTTTCGGCGGGGATACCGCCGCGGCCGGCGGCGGCGCGGTCGAGACGCGCCCGGTCAAGCAGGGCTCGGCCGACGATGCCGCCTTCATCATGAAGAACGCCTCCAAGGTCATCATCGTGCCCGGCTACGGCATGGCGGTGGCCCAGGCCCAGCACGCCCTGCGCGAAATGGCCGACAAGCTCAAGGAAGAAGGCGTGGAAGTGAAGTACGCCATCCACCCGGTCGCCGGACGGATGCCGGGCCACATGAACGTGCTGCTGGCCGAGGCCAATGTACCTTACGATGAGGTGTTCGAACTGGAGGACATCAATTCTGAGTTCGCCACGGCGGATGTCGCCTTCGTCATCGGCGCCAATGACGTCACCAACCCGGCGGCCAAGACCGATCCGTCCTCGGCCATCTTCGGAATGCCGATTCTGGAAGTGGAAAAGGCCCGCACCATACTCTTCATCAAGCGCGGCATGTCGGCAGGCTATGCCGGCGTGGAAAACGAACTGTTCTTCAAGGACAACACCATGATGCTCTTCGGTGACGCCAAGAAGATGGTCGAAGGGATAGTGAAGGGGCTTTAAAGGTACGCTCCCGCCCCGAAATTATCAACGCCTCTTCGTTATCCGACGGAGAGGCGTTTCCATTCAGATACGGTTCAGCCTTAATTTTTTACAATGGCGGACGTTATGATAGGTTCATAACAAAACTGTAGTGATGGTGACTATGTTGAAGCTGATGAAATCCGTGTCGAAATCTTCTGCCGCGTTGCTGGCCCTGGGCCTCCTGAGTGCGCCCCTGGCCTCGCCAGCCCTGGCGCAAACCACCAATAACGGCATCACCACCCAGGAAGCGTCCGCTTCGGACGCTTTTCCGGGCCTCAAGGGTTTCCTCAACCTGCCGGCGGCCGATCGCAGCCAGATCAATGTCTATTACGCCGTGCGCATCAAACACGCCGATCCTGCAGCGGTGAAAATCATCATGACGCATAATGGCCAGAGCCAGCCGCTGCGCGTCGGGCCTGACGGCCGCATCACGCCATTGCCGACCCGCGATCAGTTGAACAGCGGCGCCAGGATCAGGATCAGCGGCCCTGCCAGCGGCAGCTATGCCATGAAACTGCATGTCTTCTCGACCCAGCCGAACGGGAAAACCTATGATGCCACCGGCCTCGCCACCGGTGTCAGGCAGGCCAATTCGGCCATGAGCAGGATCGCCGGTCCCTTGGCCCTGATGCTGCCAAAGCTCGATCGCGTTTATTTTGTCGGCGGTGGCAATGGCGAGGCGGAATTCGCCAACGGCCAGAAGAAGCCCCTGCCGAAGACAACCTCAGCCGGCGAATATCCGGCCGGCACGCCCTATTTCGTGCCGTCCCAGATGAACGGCGCCACCCGCCTGACCTTCAGCAATACGGTCAGCCTGGCGCATTACGACAATCCGCCAAAATAAGATTGGCCGCCAAAGTAAGATTGTTCGCCGAAGTGTTAAACCTCGGCCTGCTGGGATTTGACCGCCTTCTGCGCCGTCATGTACATGCCCAGCCAGCCACTGGCAAAGGCGCAGATCCCGACGATCACCGGACACAGGATGAACAGGGTTGTCGTGTTCGGCAGGTGCAGCAGGTCGATCCAGAAATAGGTCGTCAGCAGGATTCCCGTCAGCCAGGCGGGAAACTGCCCGACCTTGCCCAGCAGTGTGGCGAAATAACCGCCGACCAGCGTGCCAACCGCCCAGGTCATCGGAATAATGATAAAGACCTGCCCCGCCACAGTCTTCATCAGTTCGGCCTTCTGCTCGGCATCCACCATGTAAATGCCAGGCGGAAAAGGGAAGAGTTGATCGAGCACATATTTGGCAATCGTATAGACCAGCATACCCAGCAGCAGACCGGACAGCACGACCAGGACGACCATGAGCGTCTGGCGCGTCTTCCCGTCATCCCACTCGCTGATCCAGTCCTGAAAGCGGCCGACAAACGACGATTTGGCCATATGGATACCCCTCATCCCTGTTACATGACGCATTGATGTCCCGATCAGGCCATCCGGTCAATGCCTTATTATTAACACAATCCGGCCGGGCCTGACAAATGCCGGTTTAGAGACCTCAGCCGCCGGCCACCGGGCGTGGTTTTCCATTGTCATCTATGGCTACGAAGGTAAAGATCGCTTCGGTCACGCGCACCTTGTCCTCACCTTCCCGCGGACGGCGATAGGCGTCGACCTTCATTTTCATTGAGGTGCGCCCGACAGATATGACCTTGGCGTAGACCGTCACCTCGTCCCCCACCTGCACCGGTGTCAGAAAGACCATGCCATCAACCGCGATGGTGGCCACACGCCCTTTTGACAGGCGCGCCGCGATATTGCCGGCCGCGAGGTCCATCTGCGACATCAGCCAGCCGCCGAAGATATCGCCCGAAGGGTTGGTATCGGCCGGCATGGCGGTAGTCAGTATGCCGAGGTCTGCCGGGTCCGGCAATTCGGAATGGTCGTGCGGGCTGTTGGCCATGAAAATATCTCCTGCGGCACAGGCAGCAAAAAGCGCTGAAAGCCGGGCTTTCAGCGCTTTAAAACATTATGCCTGTCCGTTCAAATCTCTAAACGGACAAATAAACTAGGCGCGAACCGGACGCGGCGTGGCGGGGGCGCCACCTTCACGTTGCAGGCGCTTGCGGGCCAGCTTGCGGGCGCGGCGAACGGCTTCAGCCTGCTGGCGGGCGCGCTTTTCGGAGGGCTTTTCGTAATGTACGTGACGCTTCATTTCGCGGAAGGAACCTTCGCGCTGCATCTTCTTCTTCAGGGCCTTCAGAGCCTGGTCGACATTGTTGTCACGGACGAAAATCTGTACCAAAAGGTATCTCTCCATTCAGAGTTCGAGGACCAGGGAGGACATGCGCCAGATATACCGGCAGCGGCCCCTCGGCCAATTGTGAAAAAGAAACTTACGCCCGCAAACCAAAGGCGTGCAGGAAGATCGGCCTTGCCCATACATGAGGCGAACTGCCTTGTCCAGACAAAGCCTGCTTCAAAAGGGATTTTTGATCGCTTTTTGCCGATTTTCTGAATGACTGCGACCTTTGCAGCATTCGCAGATGCGACATTTTGTTGCCGTAACGACTGACTTCTCCCCTTGGCGGAAAGCCCGGCAGCGCCTATTGTAACCATATGACCCTGTCCGCGCCCCTTTCCGGTCTTAAGGCCGCCGAATCCCGCCTGGCGAAGGCCGTGGCCGCCTTTGTGCCCGAACTCGGCCTGAACCGGCAGAGCGTGGAAGCCGGGGCGCGCAGCTTGGGGCTAAGCGAAGGCGAGCGCGACCTGATCGCGCCGCATGGCGCCGCCGATATCGCCGCCATCCTGTGGCGCGAGCACGATGAGAACTTGCTTCGCCCGGAAACAGCCGAATCGCTGGCTGGCATGAAGATCCGCGAAAAAATCGCCTTCCTCCTCAATACCCGGCTCGACGCCGCCGCTCATGACGAAAAGCTGGCCCGGCGCCTGATGGGCTATTTCGCCCTGCCCCACCATGCCGCGCTCTACCATCGCCTGCTCTGGCAAACCGCCGACATCATCTGGCGGCTGGCCGGTGACACGGCGCTGGACGAAAATCACTACTCCAAGCGCATGATCGTTTCCGGCATCATCACCACCGCGATGATGACCCGCCTGTCGCTTGGTGGTTCTTTGGGCAGGGAAGCTCAGCTTGAACAGATCGACCGCAATATCGAACAGGTCATGCAGTTCGAGAAATTCAAGGCGAAGCTGCCGGTCAAGCCGGAAGAGATCGCGCTCAATCTCGCGCGCACCCTGGGGCGCCTGAGATTCGGACAAAACGCCGCATGACGGCCGTGCGCGCCCTGCTCGCCTGCGTCTGGCTGCTGTTCTCAATGACGGCGACCATGGCAGCGCCGGCAGTGGCCAGCGACATGTCCTGCCATATGGATCATATGGAAATGACCGGCAAGCCGGCGCCGCACCACAAACCGGATACGCCTGCGACGCCCCAGACGGTCATGCCCTGTTGCAGCCAGCCGGTGCTGGCGGCCGGTACTGAGCCGGTGCCGCTTCTGTCTCGCCCCTATCAAAGGGCCCGCTTGCTTCCCGCACGGTCTATGCCCTTGTCCGATCTGCCCGCCCGCCTGGAGCCGCGTCCGCCGAAAATCACTTGATGGAATAAACTCTTTTTCATCAAATATTTTCAGGAGACAGCTTATGTCTTATCTAAAGTCGACAACCGCCCTGGCGGTGCTTTTTGCGTTGTCCGCCGCGTCGGCCTTCGCCCAAAACATGCCCAATATGGATATGCCGGCACAAACCGCCGCGCCTGATCATGGGGCAGACCACACACAGGATCAGAAGCCGCCTGCCACCTCGTCCCAAACCGTGGATCATGACATGTCCGGCATGGATATGTCCAATATGGACATGTCGCACATGGATCATATGAACATGAGCCATATGGGGGACGCCTCGAAATCCGGCTGGCAGGTCATGTCACATGCCGTGCTGAACTTTGTGGCGGATAATCAGGAAGGCCCGCGCGGCGGTTCGAAAAACTTCGTCGAAGGCATGGCCATGATCATGGCGTCGCGCGAGCTGGACAATCGCAATACGCTCGACCTCAACCTGATGCTGTCGCCTGACGCCTTCATGGGCAAGGGTGGCTATCCCCTGCTGCTGCAAACCGGCGAAACGGCGGATGGCGTGCATCATCTGGTCGATGCCCAGCATCCGCACGACCTTTTCATGGGTGCTACCGCCAAACTGACGCACCGTTTCGATGGTAACGCCAAAGCCTTCGTCCTCATCGGCTGGCCGGGTGAATTCGGCTTCGGCCCGACCGCCTTCATGCACCGGGCGTCCGGCGAAAACTTTCCGACCGCACCGATCACCCATCACTGGCTCGATTCCGGCCATATCACCATGGGCGTAGTCACCGCCGGTGTCGCCAAGGGGCCATTACAGCTTGAGGTGACGCAGTTCACCGGCCGCGAACCGGATCAATACCGCTTCAACCTCGATACGCCGAAGCTGGATTCCACGGCGGTTCGCCTCACCTGGCAGGTCAGCGATCGCCTGACAGCGCAAGCTTCGTGGGCGCACCAGGTCAGCCCCGAACAACTCGCGCCGGATGAAGACCTCCAACGGCGATCGGTGAGCTTCGATTACAATCGCGCCTTCAGGGCCGGGACGCTCTATTCAACCCTGGCCTGGGGGCGGAAAGAGATTGAGCATAGTAGCGAAAAGCCTTCCGACGGATACCTGTTCGAGAATACCTTCAAATTCAACGAAAAATGGATGGCGTTGGGCCGTCATGAGCGCGTCTATAATGACGAACTGGTCCATGACGGCGCTTACTGGGTGAGCAAGACCGAGATCGGCGCCATCCGCACGTTCGATCTGGGACATGACATGACGCTCGGCCTTGGGCTGGTGCGCCAGTTCAATGAAGTGCCCGATGTCCTGAAGCCGGTTTATAGCGATCACCCCAACGGCACGGTCGGCTTTTTACAGCTCAAGATCCACCCGATGTCTGGCTCAATGACTGGCATGAAGATGTAACAAAAAATCTCCGTCGAAGGTGATAACTTCGGCGGGGATTTCATTGTGTCTTGGCTACGACCTCATAATCATGAGCAATCCAACTACAAGCTTCCTCCTGATAAGGTTCAAGCTTGTCGCCTCGCAAATAATGTAGTCGGCACTCAGCCTCTGATCCATCACCACCTGACGCATTATTCTTTTTGTAATTAGCGATGACGCGGTCGTACAAACTCATGGCCGCCGGCAGGTTTTGAGCGACAATGTCGCCGCGCTCATATTGCTTCGCCAATAACATCATAGCCTCCGGCACATCATCTTCTGACGCCTTAAGCAGAAAAGATATTGCACCTGTCGGATCCACTGCTTGTCCCAGCAAGCGCATCATGTCAGACTGAAGAAGTGCCGCTCCCCATAAATATTGCGCCCAATTATTTCCATCCTCCGCAGCTTGCCTGATAACAAGAAGTGCCTGACGCTTGTCTTCATCTGAACAAGGAAGTGTTTTGATTTGCGCGCATATCAGTACCTGTTCCGCAGCATTTATACGACCATACAAACGCGCTTCAGCTAGCCCTTCAGGTGTAAGCTCTTGAAAGCGGACTATATCCTGCGGCAAGCCCCATCCGGCTTCGATTGCTTTCTTCATCCATGCAACAGCTTCATCGATTGTGGCCTGAGGTGAGAGATCAAGCGCCACCTTATCTGACGATACTAATAACTGCGCGATAGCGTACATTGATGTCGCATCGCCTTGAGCGGCTGCTCTTTTATACCATGCAAAAGCCTGAACATCATTTTGTTCAAAACCCTCCAAGCCCTGTTCATAATTTTGCGCTACGTTTTTTTGCGCTTCCAAGTCTCCCGACTGTGCTTGTGCCAGAAGTTCGCGGGTTTGATCTTCTGCTACCTGCCGAAGGTGCTCATCGACAAATGCGTATTTTTCAGGATGCAGCATAGTATCCACAACATATTTGTCGGCTTCTTCAGCATAGTGCTTTCCCTTTTCCGGGTCTTTTTTGACGCCATCTCCACTCAGATACATTTCCGACAACAGGCCAGCCGCCCAGGGCAACCCACCGTCCACGGACTTTTCAAACCATTCAGCGGCTTTTCCCTTATCTATCGGAACGCCCTGCCCATAATAGTAGTTTAGCCCCGTCTGATATTGCGCGAAAACGTCACCTTTTTCAGCAGTACTCAGACTCTCCTGGAAAGATTGCGCGAAGCTTGTACCTCCCAGTAGAAGTAGCAAGGCACTTGAAATCAAGATACAAATATACCGAGCTATACGCATGATCCCCCCAAAATTTGAGGTATAGCATATCCTGGCAGCGGCAGTTTGGACAGAATATAACAAAAAAGCCCCGCCGGAGATGCTCCGGCGGGGCTTGATTAGAACTCACAGGCAGCTTAAGCGGCCAGTTCTGCCTTCGCCTTGAGCCCTTCCAGGCCCGGCGCGGTCGAGGTGATATTGACTTCGGAAATGACATATTCCGAGACGCCGTTGATATGGAACGGATCGCGGCGCAGCATGGCTTCGACCGTCTCGCGGTTACCTTCGGCGAAGATCATCCCGCCGGTGCGCGGTACGCGACGGCCAGCCGCCAGGAACAGGCCGCTGGCATAGCCTTCCTTGAGCCACGCCATGTGGGCTTCGAGGTGACGATCGACTTCGTCATTGGGGACCGTATAGGTCAGGGTGACAATAAACATGGGTAATTCCTTTAGCTGGGGAGAGCCTTGCAAAGAGAGTGGCCGGCCGGACGATCAAAAGTCAATTCGCAACTGCAAAAAGCGTGCCTTGCGTGACTAAGCCTTGATGCGGTTGATATGTCCCATTTTGCGACCGGGACGCGGCTCATCCTTGCCATAGACATAGAGGCGCGACTGCGCCTCAGCGGCCAGGGTGGGCCATTCGAGGATATCCGGTCCCAGAAGGTTGGTCATTTCGACCGTGCAGCGGGCCGATGTATCGCCCAGCGGCCAGCCTGTCACAGCGCGGATATGCTGCTCGAACTGGTCGCACAGGCAGCCATCCTGCGTCCAGTGACCGGAATTATGCACACGCGGGGCAATCTCGTTCAGGAGCAGTTCGTCACCCGGCAAAACGAACAGTTCGACCGCCAGGACACCTACATAGTCCAGCCCTTCCAGCACCTTGCGCGCGATTTCATGCGCCGCCGCCGTCACCGCTTCCGAGACCTGGGCCGGCGCCAGGGTGGTCGAGAGGATACCCCCGACATGATGGTTTTCACCGATCGGGAAGGTCTTGACCTCGCCGTTCCAGCCGCGCGCCGCCACCACCGAGATTTCACGGGTAAAGCTGGCCTTTGCTTCCAGGATAGACGGACGGCCATTCAGGCTGTCATAGGCGGCCAGTGCCTCTTCCAGGCTTTTGATCCATACCTGCCCCTTGCCGTCATAACCTTCGCGGCGCGTCTTCAGAAGAGCCGGCAGGCCGGAACTTTTCAGCACGCCCTGCAAATCCGACAGGCTGTTGATCTCATAGAAATCGACCGTGCCGATACCGGCCTCACGCGCAAAACTCTTTTCCAGAACACGATCCTGGGTGATGCGCAGGGCCTTGGAGGACGGCGCCACCACGGCGCCCCTGCCGGTCAGGAAATCGAGGCTGGCGGCGGGAACGTTCTCGAACTCGAAGGTAATGACATCGCAGCTTTCAGCCAGGCGGGCCAGCACGGCCTCGTCGGTATAGGCCGCCACTTTCGAGGCCAGAGACACCTGTGCGGCGGGCGAACCGGCATCCGGTCCGAAGGTCACGACCTTGAAGCCAAGCCGCGAAGCGGCCTGAGACAGCATCCGTCCCAACTGGCCATCACCGAGAATACCGATCGTGCTGCCCAGCGGCAGGGGTTCTTTCAACATCTTAATCTTCTACTGTATCGGGAACGCTGTCGGTCTGGGCCTGGCGCAGGGCTTCGATGCGTTCGGCCAGAGCCGGATCGTTCAGCGCCAGAATTTGCGCCGCCAGAAGGCCGGCATTCTTCGCCCCCGCCTCGCCGACCGCCAGCGTGCCGACCGGCACGCCCCCCGGCATCTGGACGATGGAGAGCAGCGAATCAATCCCCTTCAGGCCATCACGCACCGGCACCGGCACACCCAGTACCGGCAGGGTGGTCATGGAAGCAGTCATGCCCGGCAGGTGTGCTGCGCCGCCGGCGCCGGCGATGATGACCTTGTAACCCGCCGCCCTGGCCCCCGTGGCGAATTCATAAAGCCTTTGCGGTGTACGGTGCGCCGAGACGACACGCGACATATAGCTGACGCCCAGTTGGTCGAGCGCGGTGGCGGCGGCCTTCATCACGCTCCAGTCGGAACGGGAGCCCATGATGATGGCAACCTGCGGCGTGTCAGCCATGTGAAAGTCCTTGAAAAACGGGCCCTTTGAGAAAGGCGCGGAGTATAGTCAGAAGCGTTCGCACTGCAACCCCCTTCCTGCTGATCTCAAATTGTTGGTTTTAGCGCACGGTTGTTCCCTGGCAGCCCATGGCAGCCCATGGAAAATGCTGTGTGAATATGTGCTCCCTTGCATTGCGCATAGCCCGCTTCCATGCTTTCATATGTCACTCAAATGACCAGCGCCACCATCATAAAACTCTCGGAAAGAATGGGCCTAGATTCGCATCATCAAGAGATGACGCCCTCTCCCGCACAGACGCCGGAGAGCCCCGTGGAAAAGCCGGCGCGCGCCACCACCGCCTCGATGCAGAGCCTGCTTGCCCATTATTTTGAGAGCAATGCCCCGGATGCATCGGCGATTTCCGCCCCCGATGCCGGTTCAGTTGCCGGGGCTCCCCGCGCTCTGAGCACGCCGCATAGCGAAACCCGCGCGAAAAGTCCGGAAACGGCTGTCCCGCTCACCGCCTCACCGTCTTCTCTGGTCGCCCAGCCCGACTGGCCGCCAGCGGCGCGGGCGCTGATCGATTCGCTGATGCGGGAAAACGAGTCCCTGCGCGAACAGCTCCAGCAGCAGGCCCTGCACCTGCAAAGCGCCCAGGGCCAGGCTGACAGCGATGTCCTGACCCCTACCCTCAATCGCCGTGCCTTCCTGCGCGAGGTACATCGCGCCATGGCCGATTGCCGACGCTATGGCGAAGACGCCTGCCTGCTCTATCTCGACATGGACGGCTTCAAGGGCATTAATGACGCCTACGGCCATTCAGCCGGTGATGCGGCCCTGATCTATGTTGCCGAAACGCTCAATGCCAGCGTCCGCGAAGGCGACAGTGTCGGCCGTATCGGCGGAGATGAATTCGCCATTCTGCTGCGCCATGCCGACCTAAAATCATCCCGCATCAAGGCCATGCGGCTTGAGGCCGAACTGATGATGGGCACATTTGAATATGGCGGCCTGTATCTCAAGACCGGCGGGTCTTTTGGCGTCCGCGCCTATGCCGCCCAAGCCTCGGCCGAAGCCTGGCTGAGTGAAGCGGACGCCGCCATGTTCCTGGTCAAAAAATCCTCACGCTGATCTTCATATTGAAAGCCATGCTTGGTGGCTACCCGCCGGATTTCATAAAGGCCGAGTATTAGCCATCGAAGGAAAAAAGCCGGCGCTGCTCGTCGATGGCGAAGGCATCGGTCATGCCGGCGATGTAGTCGCAGATCACCCGCGCACGCGCCGCTTCGGTATCCTTGGCGCACACCCGCTGGAACCACTCGGTCGGCAGGGTGTCGGGTTCGATCATGAACAGGTCGAACATTTCTTTCAGTGTCCGTTTGGCATGGCTGCGCGTGCGGTTGAGTTTGTAGTGCTTGTACATGCGCTCGAACAGGAAGCCGCGCAGGCGGGAAAGATCGTCATAGACCGGCTTTGAGAAGGCCACCATCTGCCGGCGCGCCGTGCGAACATCCTCACCGGTCTCCACACCGTCTGCCTTCAGGCGGCGCGCGGTCTCGCCCAGCACATCGGCCATCATCGTGCCGATCATCCGCCGCACGCCTTCCAGGCGCAGAAGGCGGCTGTCGATCGATGGCCAGTCCTTCTGGACCGAAGCCAGGGCGGGGCCGATCAGCGGCACAGTCATCAGGTCTTCGATGGTGAAAAGCTCGGCGCGAAGGCCGTCATCGACATCGTGATTGTTGTAGGCGATATCATCGGCAAGCGCCGCGCACTGGGCTTCCATCGAGGCAAAAGTATCGGTACGCAAGTCCCATTGATTATTGAAATCAACGATGGATTTCCATGACGGCGCCTGCATGTGATGGCTCACGGGACCATTGTGCTTGATGATACCTTCAAGCGTCTCCCAGGTCAGGTTCAGGCCGTCGAACGCCGGATAGCGTACTTCCAGCCGGGTGATGACCCGAAAGGTCTGGACATTGTGATCGAAGCCGCCCCACGGTTTCATGCACTCGTGCAACTGGTCCTCGCCAGCATGGCCGAAAGGCGGATGCCCCAGATCGTGCGACAGGGCGATGGTCTCGGCCAGGTCTTCGTTCAGACCCAGGGAATGGGCCAGAGACCTGGCGATCTGCGCCACCTCCAGGCTATGGGTCAGGCGGGTGCGGAAATAGTCCCCCTCATTGGCGACGAACACCTGCGTCTTGCCCTTCAGGCGGCGGAACGCGGTCGAATGAATGATGCGGTCACGGTCGCGCGCGAAGGCGGTGCGCGTCGGGCTTTCCGCCTCGGGATAGAGGCGGCCGAGGCTCTTTTCGACGTCAGACGCAAAGGGGGCCAGGGGCTTCATGATCTCTCCGCAAGCTAGTTTCCCTGTCGCTATACTGATTTTCCTAAAAAATCTTTGGGAAATATGGCGCGAGGGGCTGATTTTGCCGGCGAATGCGCCCATATTGCCGCCATGAGCCACAATATCACCCTCACCGCCTCCGCCGCGAAACATCTCAATGCCCTGAGCAATGAAGCCGGCCATCCGGTCATGCTGCGCGTCATGGTCGAGGGCGGCGGCTGTTCGGGCTTCCAGTACGTGCTTGATTTGACCGACACGGCCAATCCGGACGAGAGCCGTATCGAATATGAGGGCGCCACGGCCCTGGTCGATGAAGTCTCCGCCCCCCTGATGGCGGGTTCAATGATTGACTATGTCGAGGAACTGGTCGGTTCCCAGTTCAAGATCCTGAACCCACTGGCCGTGGCCTCCTGCGGCTGCGGCACCAGTTTCTCTCTTTAAGCAAGTAAGAAACCCCACCACCAACGCGCAAGCGCGTCGGTCCCCCTCCCCGGTAAACCGGGGAGATACAAGATGTTTGCCTCACAATTGTACCTCCCCAACTTGTTGGGGAGGGGGACCGCGCCTCACTTGAGGCGTGGTGGTGGGGGTTCTTGCTTTCTTTCTCTTGCCCTCACCTGCGACGCTGGCTAAACCTTTGCACATGAAACTCGCCACCTGGAACGTCAACTCCGTCAATGCCCGCCTGCCCCTCCTGCTGGAATGGTTCCGCGAGGCGCAGCCCGATGTCTGCGGCCTGCAGGAAATCAAGTGCATCGACGAGAAGTTTCCCATCGAAGCGTTTGAATCACTTGGCTATAATTGCGCCGTCCACGGCCAGAAAACCTACAACGGCGTGGCCATCCTTTCGAAATTTCCGATGAGCGACATCCGGCGCGGGCTGCCGAAAGCGGACGACGATCAGGACGATCATTCGCGCTATATCGAGGCCGTGATCGAGGCGCCGGAGCCGGTGCGTTTTGGCTGCCTCTACCTGCCCAACGGCAATCCGGTTCATACCGACAAATATGCCTACAAGCTGCGCTGGCTGGAGCGCCTGCACAGCCATGCCGAAGCGCTGCTGAAACTTGAAGAAATGACCGTTTTAGCGGGTGATTTCAACATTATACCGACAAAAGCCGACCTGTGGAAGGAAGGGCCATGGCTTGATGACGCCCTCTATCAGCCGGCGGTGCGCCGCGCCTATCAGGGCCTGAAAAACCTCGGCTATACCGATGCCTTCGAGGCCCACTCCACCTTTTCCGGATCGCCTGAAGACAACCGCTACACCTTCTGGGATTATCAGGCCGGCGCCTGGCCGAAAAACGAGGGCATCCGCATCGATCATCACCTGCTCTCCCCGCAGGCCGCCGACCGCCTGGCAGATGTGGTCATCCACAAGGACACGCGCGGCCGCACGCATGACGAGGCCAAGCCTTCGGACCATGTGCCCGTTGTCGTTGAATTGACAACAAAATCTTAACCCACCCGCGACACAATAAGGGTTTGTTACCCATAACCCTTTTGGCGTGATCTGTCCGATGGCCCATGCCGCGCGTATACTGTTATATTTCCTGTTCGCCGGCATCGGACTGACCCTGATCGCGTCGGGCCTGATGTGGTGGTTTGAAGCGTCGCGCCGCCTCGCCCGCGCCCTCAATACAGCCCTCGGGAAAACCGCCGACGCCGTGGTCTACGATCTCGGCGGCCAGAAGGCGGCGGGGCTGGACTTCACCGCCGGCGACCTCGCCATCATGTGGAAGACGGGTGCGCAAGGGCTGGTTTTCGCTTTTGACGAGATTGAAGGCGCCGAACTGATCGTCGATGAACGCGTGGTCGCCCGTGCGCAGAAAGGCGAAAGCCGCCGTGTGCTGAATGAAACCCACGCCCAGGCATCGAAAGTCACCCTGCGCCTGATGTTCAATGACGTGGAGACGCCGGAATTCGAGGTGAACCTGTTCGGCGATGTCAGCCACAACCCGGTTCATGCCCAGACCGCGGCCGAGGCCGTGCGTATCGGTCGAAAGTGGCTGTCGCATATAGATGCCGTCATCAAGCGTATGCCGGTCGATGATCGCGCGCCCTACCCTGAAGACGCGGGAAAAACCGCCGAGCCCGTGCGAAAGCCTGCCCCGCAGGTGAACGCCAGACCGTCTTTCAATGACCTGCCGCCCTGGGAAGACACGACAGAGAATATGGCGGAAGACGATGACACAAACGACACTTATAATGATGAAAAGCGGTAGTCCCCGCGGTTAAAGACTTAACGCGCCACGAAAATCGTGGTTAACTTCCTGTAGATAAATCAATAGCCGCTACAGGTAACCTCGCCTTGCCGACCTATTTGCCCACAATTATCATTCTGTCAGCGGCCGTGCTGGCCATTCTGGTCGTGCTGTACCGCGTCTATGACTCGCGCGTCGAGCAGCCCAGGAAATTGGAAGACGAACTGCGTGACGGGCTGGAGACCTATAAGGCCGATGTCATGGTGCTGGAACCGGTCCGCAAGGCGGCGGCCGCCAGTTCCTTCGCCGGCGACCGCCTGATCATTGTCGAAGATTTCGGCAAGAAGCCGCACCGCCCTTACAAGATGTCGCAGCTCATGGGCATGGAGGTCATTGTCGACGACAAGGTGATCGGTCGGGTGATGCGCAGCGGCCCGCATATGATGCTGGACGACATCGCTCCCACCGTACATCGCGTCACCATGCGGCTGGTGCTGGATGATCCCGCCTTCCCCAGTTTCGAACTGGTTGTCTGGGATCCGAACGACACACTGACGGCCCGCGCCGAAGGGCCGCGCGCCGCCATCAACAATGTCCGCAAATGGTTCTACCATGTCGAGGCGGTCCTGCGCCGCACGATCAGCGCCCCCCAGCCGGTCATCGGCGCACCGGCGGCCGCGGCGCCTGTGCGGATACCCGACTTCGTGCCGGCGCCATCGCTTACCCCGCCGCCGGCACCGCCACCCATGGCGACGGCGGCAAGCCCGGCCCTGCCGCCGGCCTCCGCGCCGCCGGCCAGACCGGAAGGTGATGTGCTGAACGCGCCGCTTATCCCCTATATCTGATCAACCCGTTTTCCACCGCCTTGCGCGCTTGAGCATGGCCTTCCCCGTATCGCCATGTTAGGCGTAATGAATATTGAGACCGGTCGGAGACTTTAGACCTCATGTGGACCCTGGCACTGGCGTGCGCCTTCTTCCTCTGCATCCATCTGATGATCAGCGGCACGACGATGAAAGACCAGATCATCGCCAGGATCGGCGGGGTCGCCTATTATGTGCTTTTCTCCCTGTTATCGACCGGCGGCCTGGCCTGGATGATCATCGCCTTCGGCATCGCCCTGAGCGACCCGATGAATGTGGTGCTATGGAAATCGGAAACCTTCCTGCGTGTCATCGGCCTGTTCGGTAATTTTCTGGCCTTCCTGCTCGTGGTGGTCGGCATTGTCACGCCTTCGCCCACCAACCTGATGGCCCTGCGCCAACTGCCGGACAAGACCGTCTATGGCATCGTACGGATTTCGCGTCACCCGATCCTGGCCGGCATCGGCATCTGGGCCCTCACCCACATCATCTGCAATGGTAATCTCGCGGCGTGGATTTTCTTCGGCTCCATGCTGGCCCTGTGCGCCCTGGGCGCCAATAATATCGACCGCAAGCGCATGGCACTCATGGGAGACACCTATGCCTCGATCAAGCGCCGGACCTCGATCATCCCCTTCGTTGCCATCATCGAAGGCCGCACAGCTTTTGCGCCGGAAGAACTTGGTGTGGCCCGTATGCTGCTGGCCGTTTCGATGTTTTCGGCTGTGACGGTACTGCACGAACTGCTTTTCACCGCCAAGGCGATCTGAGCGTCAAGATTATTGCGGCAGCGCACCCAACTTGGGTTAATTTGCCATTGATCTTATCACAATTGTTTGAACAAATAGGCGTATAGCGATCTGAATAAATCAGATGGGTGGGTTCGCGTCGGTTATGAAGCTCTCGGCTTTTACCTTGTTGCTGTTTTTCATCGCCGTGGCGCTGGTCATGGCCAGCCTGATCGGCCATTTCCGCCCCGTACCCCATATAAGCGAATATGCCTACTGGCTGATGACCGCCGCCTTCGGCGTCCTCACCTTCGGCATTATATTCAAAGGCCGAACTCAGTAGACGCTGTACTCGCTGGGCTCCGGCGCCACTTCCTCATCAATCGAAAGCGCCAGTATCAGGGCCTTCAGGGCATCCTTGCCAGTGCACAGCGGCGTTGCGCGCACGCCCCTGACCGTATCCAGAAAACGGAACACGCTGGTGCCCAGCGGGTCTTTGGCAATATCCGCCTCGGCGAAATCGGCATTCAGGCGAAACGGCGTATTGTTCTCGAACTTGCGGTTCAAGAGGTCGATATTGACCTCACCGCTGGGATAGACGATCCGCATGGTGCGTTCGCGGGCCTCGGCCATGCGGGAAGCCCGGAAATGCGCCATCATGCCGTTCTCGAATTCCACCTCGGCTGTAACCTCATCCGCACCGACTGCCTTGTAGCCTTCATCCGTGCGATAGCGGGCGGTCGCCCGCATTCCGCCCGGTCCGGCGCCGGCCAGGCTCTGGGCCAGGTCGAGATCGTGGATCATCAGGTCGAGCACGACGGACACATCGAGATTGCGCGTCGAGGCCGTGCCATTGCGCACCGCCTCCAGGCGCAGGGGTATTTCCGGCACATCATAAAGACCCATGGCCTCGAAAACCGCGCGCTCCTGGTGCCCGCAGGCCAGGACCAGCCCCTTTTCCGCCGCCAGATCGACCATGGCGTGACCATCCGCAATAGTAATCGCCAGCGGCTTTTCGCTATAGACATGAACCCCGGCTTCCAGCGCCTTGAGCGCGACAGCGGCATGGGCAAAGGCAGGCGTGGCGATGGTGACGGCATCGATCAGAGACAGGAATTCGGCCAGTTCATCGCCGCCGAATGCCCGGACGCCATGCTGTGCCGCCAGGGCCTCGGCCCGCGACTTGTCGAGATCATAAATACCGACAAACTCCACGGCCTCAGCCTGCTTGTATTTATTGGCATGATAGCCGCCAAAAACACCGGCGCCCACGACGCCCACTCGCAAAACTTCAGCCATGACAATCTCTTCTGTCGTTAATGGGTATCTGCTTAAACCGCTTCGCGGCAAAAATGGAATACAATTTACGCTACATAAATTGTGCAAAGCCACATAAACCGCTTTTTCGCCACGCTTATCGGGTCTAAACAGGGCGAACTTTTTACCGCTCGCACTTGCCGGATGTCGGTGAACCGACCTCTGGATGGACTGGGAGATTTTGCCTGTGACACGTTTGTTTGGCGCCTATGTAATTGTTGACTACAGCGCCGCCGAAGGCAAGAAGACCGGCGAATCCTCGGTATGGATTGGCGTGATGAAGCGCGATATCCGCTTCCGTCTTTCCTATGAAGCTCATAATCCGGCCACCCGCGCCGAAGCCATCACCCTGCTGAAGACAATCCTGGGCGATCTCCACAAGCGCGGCGATCGCGTCTTCCTGGGCCTCGATTTCGCACTCGGCTTCCCGCGCGGCACGGCGTCACGCCTTCAGGTGAAGGACGGAGACTGGCAAGGCATGTGGGCGTTCCTGGCCAAAAACATTGTCGACAAGCCCGACAACAAGAATAATCGCTTCCAGGTGGCGGCCAAGATGAACCGCCTGATGACCGATGAAGCCTGGCCCTTCTGGGGCTGCCCGAAGAGCGACGCACAGAAGTGGCTTTCCACGCTCAAGCCGGAGAGCCTTGGCGATTTCCCCGAATTTCGCCTGACCGAAGAGGCCGCCCGCAAGGCGCACAAGAAGGCCCAGGCCACCAAGAGCCTGTGGCAGATGCACGGCGCCGGCGTGGTGGCCGGCCAGACCATGCTGGGCATCCCCGCCTTCAAGGCGCTGGCGGAAGGTTTGGGCGACAGTGCGAAAATCTGGCCCTTCCAGACGGGTTTCGGTGCGCTCGACGAGGCCGCGCTGGACGGGCTTTCCACCCTGATCGCCGAGGTCTATCCGGCGGTGTTCGAGGGCGAGGCCGAACCCGGCGAAGTCAAGGACGCCACCGGCGTGCGTGTGGCGGCGCAGGCCCTGGCCGAGGCCGACGACAAGGGGCAACTGGGTGCCCTGTTCGCCGCGCCGAAAGGCTTGAGCGAAAGCGATCTGGCCACCGCCGCCACCGAGGAAGGCTGGATTCTGGGTGCTTAAGCCCCTCGTCGTCTATATCCTCGCCGCCATCGCCGAAATCGCCGGCTGTTACAGCCTGTGGGCCGTGCTCAAGCTGGGGAAATCGCCATTGTGGCTGGTCCCCGGCGCGCTGTCCCTTTGTGCTTTCGCCTGGCTCCTGACGCTCATCGATACACCGGCCGCCGGGCGCGCCTATGCGGCCTATGGCGCCATCTATATCGCTGCCTCGATCGGCTGGCTGTGGTGGGTGGAAAAACAGCGCCCGGACCTGTGGGACCTTGCCGGTCTTATGCTTTGCCTGGCCGGTTCGGCGGTCATATTATTCGCTCCACGCCCTACATAAAAGGACACTACATGACCGCTTATGTCATCATGATCCGCGACCGCATCACTGATCCGGCCGAAATGGCGATCTACGCCGAACTGGCCCGCAAGGCCCGCGGCGACAATCCACCCCGGCAACTGGCTTTTTATGGCGCCCATGAAGCCCTGGAAGGGCCGGGAGCCGACGGCATCGTCATTCTCGAATTCGACGACATGGACCACGCCCGCGCCTGGCATGGATCACCGGCCTATCAGGAAGCCATGAAACACCGGCAGCTTGGCGCCGATTATCGCGTGCTGCTGGTTGATGGCGTCAAGCCGCAGGCATAACGGCCGCGCGCCGGTCAAGCCACAGGAAGCGGGCTGTCTGGAAGGTGCCGGAAATCAGCGAGGCCGCCACCACGGCCCAGACGAGCCCGGCAACGCCCCAGCCAAAGACGATGCTGAACACGAAGCCCAGCGGCAGCATGATCGCCCCGTAGGAGACATAGTGGATGACCGTCGGCGCCAGTATGTCCCTGCGCGCGCGCAGGGCCTGGGCCGCCACCACCTGCAGGCCATCGGGGATAAAGAAGAAGCACGACAGCAACAGGCCCATCTTCACATTGGGCAGCAAATGCGGATCATGGCTGTAGAAGCGCGATATCGTGCCAGCAAATAGCGCGGTAAAAATCACCACGGCCGTCGTGAAGGCGCCGGCTGAAATAAAGCTGACCCGTCCCATGCGCGCCAGGGCGGCAAAATCACCGGCGCCAAACGCCTTGCCGACCAGAACTGAACAGCCGGCGGAAAGCCCCATCGGCACCATGAAGACGACGCTGGCATAGTTGAGCACTATGGTCCAGCTCGCCACTTCGATCTCGCCAATATGGCCAGCAAACATCGTCATACCGGCAAAAGCGCCAACCTCGATGAAATAGGCCGCGCCCGTGGCATAGCCGACATGGCGTTGCTCGGCGGCGCCATGATGATCCTTTTCCTGGCGTCCCAGAAGGTCGAACGGCTTTGTTTCCTTCAGGCGCAGGATATGGATCAGCAGACCCGCGGATTGCAGGCCACGTGCGATCAGGGTGGCGGTCGCCGCTCCCATGGCCCCCTCGAAATGGATGCCGAACAGGGTAACATGTCCCGGCACCAGCAGCAAAAGCAGAGCGACATTCAGTGCATTGGCAATCAATGTGGCTATCAGGGTATCGCGTGTGCGGCCGAGGGCTTCGAGAAATAGCGAACCGACCTGCCCCGGCAGGAAGACCGGGATCGAACAGGCGAACAGGATCAGCGGCAAGTGCGCGCCCGCCACCATGTCGGGCTTCACGACCAGCCCCAGGAAATGCGTGCCACCCAGAAGCAGGAGCGCCATGAAGCCGATACCGAGCATCAGGGCATAGCCGATGCCGCGCTGGAAGACTGCCCCCACGCGGTGCAGGTCGCCGGCGCCGATAAAATGCGAGGTCTTGACTTGTACGCCCATCAACAACCCCATCGAGGTCAGGGCCGGCACCCAGTGCAGCGCCTGGGCCAGGGTCAGGTAACCGAGTTGCGCCGAGCTATGCTGGCCGACGATGATGGTATCCATCAGCGCCATCAGCATGACGCCGACTCGCGAGGCAATCACCGGCCACGACAGTCGAAAAAGGGCGGCAAACGCCGCCCTCGTTTGAGGCTCAATCCGGGAGATCAGGGTTGTCATGCCCGGCTCTGTAGCCGATTTTGTGATCACGGTCCACGCACCGCCAATAAAAAACCCGGACCGGGGGCCGGGTTTGATATTCGGGCCAGGCGGCGGATCAGGCCGCCTTGCTGGCCGCCGATTTCAGGCTGTGCAGGCGCTCGGCCACCAGGAAGCTGAGTTCCAGCGCCTGATCGGCATTGAGGCGCGGATCGCAATGCGTATGATAGCGGTCCTGCAGGTCTTCCTCGCTGAGCGCAAAGGCGCCGCCGGTGCATTCCGTCACGTTCTGACCGGTCATTTCCAGGTGCATACCGCCGGGGTGAACGCCTTCCGATGCCGCAATATCGACGAAGGACCGCACTTCCGCAAGGATGCGGTCGAACGGGCGCGTCTTGTAGCCGTTATTGGCCTTGACGACATTGCCGTGCATCGGATCGATCGACCAGATGACCGGCGAGCCATGCTTCTTGGTGGCCGCCATCAGACGCGGCAGGCGTTCGCCCACCTTGTCGGAACCAAAGCGGCCGATCACAGTCAGGCGGCCCGGAATGCCCTCCGGATTGAGCGTATCGATCAGCCGCAACAGGTCATCGGGCTCGATGGTCGGGCCGGCCTTGACGCCGATCGGGTTCTTGATGCCCTTCATGTAGTTGACGTGGGCGCCATCGAGCTGACGAGTACGCTCGCCGATCCACAGCATGTGGGCCGAGGTGTCGTACCAGTCACCCGAAGTGGAATCGACGCGGGTCATGGCCTGCTCGTAATTGAGCAGCAGGGCTTCATGCGAGGTGAAGAAATCGACCTGACGGATTTCCGGTTGGCGGTCCGGCGTGATGCCGATGGCCGACATGAAGCTCAGGGTCTCGGAAATCTTGTCGGCCAGGGCGCGATACCGCTCACCCTGCGGCGAACCGGCAACAAACCCAAGCGTCCACTTATGAATATTATACAGGTCGGCATAGCCGCCTTGCGCGAAGGCGCGCAGCAGGTTCAGCGTGGCCGAGGACTGATGATATGCCTTGATCAGACGCGACGGATCGGGAATGCGCGCCTCAGGCGTGAATTCCATGCCATTG
This sequence comes from Asticcacaulis taihuensis, assembly GCF_900100255.1. GTDB lineage: Bacteria > Pseudomonadota > Alphaproteobacteria > Caulobacterales > Caulobacteraceae > Asticcacaulis > Asticcacaulis taihuensis. Next base: position 707,691 of record NZ_FMTS01000001.1, read on the forward strand.
ATATTGTCGCCGCGATAGGATGGCAGGGTGATGCCATCAATCGTCTCGATGGCCGAAGAGCGCGGCTTGCCAAACTGACCGGCGATGCGGCCAACCTTGACCACCGGCTTGCCGCCGGCAAAGGTCAGGATAACCGCCATCTGCAGGATCAGCCGGAAGGTATCGCGGATATTGTCGGCGGAAAATTCCTTGAAGGATTCAGCGCAGTCCCCGCCTTGCAGCAGGAAGCCATTGCCTTCGGCCACCTTGCCGAGCGCCGAGGTCAGGCGACGGGCTTCACCGGCAAAAACCAGCGGCGGCAGGTGCGACAGCTCGCTTTCAACAGCTTTGAGAGCCTGAGCATCCGGATAATCATCCGGAATATGCAGGGCTGGCAGGGAACGCCAGTCTTGGGGGGACCATGTCTTTTTCATTGTTCTATTTAAACTCTAAACCGGCCAAACTCAACACTGAAACCGGACGAGATACATATAGGGCTGAAATTTTGTCTGTAAAGTCCGGCACTTGTAGTTAAATTCGTAACTTTATGCTTTGCCGCGCTGCCTTTACCGCCAGGATTGCCGCCATGACGGCGAAAGCGCCCAGGCAATAGAACCACGCCCGCCACAACCCGTAACTGATGGTGCCGATAACCAGGAAGCACGTCGCCTGAGCCATCAGGTAAGGCCGGAAGCGCAGGGCGAGATTGCCCTCGGCGGGAGCATGGCTCTTGTGATCCAAGGCTCGCAATCCGTCGGCCCGCGCTTCTTCCTCAACCACTTCCCCCCGCACATCCATGCTCCAGAACAGCCAGAACCAGAAGGCAGCCAGCAGAACCAACCCCGGAAGCCCCAGTTCCAGCCAGGCTTGTAGGGCCATGTCATGCGGGTGGTTGGGGATCATCGGGTCGAAGCGGCGCGAGGTCTCGTATCCCCAGCCCCAGATCGGCTTTTCCAGCGCGCGGGAGACAGCAAAGGTCCAGATATCGATACGCGCCGCCCACGATGGCAGCAGGTCGGTCTTGATCTTCTGCGCCAGGCCGCTCTGCATCAGGCCATATATAATAGCCGGAAACAGCAGCATGGGGATCAGGCTCAAGACGGCCATCACCCGCTCCGGCGCAAGGCCCTTCAAAGCCCTTGGCCAGTATTTCACGGCGAAGAATACCGCCGCCGAGGCCGCCAGGGCCAGCAGTTGCGCGTTCGTGTCACTGGCAAAGCCCGCGGCGATCAGGGCCACAGCCGTCACAGCGACTGTTACGGGCTTGCCGCGTGCCATCTGGATCATGACCAGCGGCCAGAACATCATCAAAAGCGCACAATTGGTATTGGCGAAGCCGACGATCAGCATATTGTCGCGGCTTTTCGACACATTGGCGCTCAACATCTGGCGCAGTCCGAAATGGCTCACCGCCTCCATGAACTGAACCACGGCCAGGGCCGTCAGAACATAGGCGAACCACTTGAAAAGTGCGTAGGCACGGGCATCACTCAGCGACCGGGCGCCAAAAATGCTTGCCCAGGCAATCACCCACAGCACCATGGGCACGGTGATGGTGACATCGCCGGTAATGACCAGTTGTGAGCCCTTATATGCCTCAGCCAAAGGCACACCCCGCATAACCGCCTCGGCAAAATCCGAACGCAGCAGGCCCAGCAGGAGCAATAAGGCGGTCAGCGCGATAAAGGGCGCGAAGGTTCTCCACGAGCCGTGCGACCGGAACAGATGTCCCAGGCTCAGCAGACCGATCAGCAAAAGCAGCGCCGGAAGGCCAGTTGTCGAAACATAGGCCCACAGGCCGAAGATCGTCAGGCCGCCATAAAGCACCCATGACATATAGCCTTCACGGGTCCGCCGCCAGAGGCTCTTGTTCCGATCGGCGCTCAACAGCCCCAGCTTGTCCTGCGTCATGCCCTTTTGTCTTTCAGCGTCACCAGTTCCTCGGCCGCTGTCGGGTGAACGGCACAGGTGGCGTCCCATTGCGCCTTGGTCAGCCTGGCTTTCACGGCGATACCGGCCAACTGGATAATTTCACCCGCCTCGCCGCCAACAATATGGACACCCAAAACGATATCGCTTTTCTGTTCGACGATCAGTTTCATGAAGACCCGGCTTTCGCCCTGCACAAAGGCTGTTTTCATCGGCCGGAAGCGAGTCTGGAAGACATCGTATTTGAGCCCCTGCTCGATCGCTTCTGCCTCGGTCAGGCCCACCGTGCCGATCTGCGGCTGCGAGAAAACGGCCGTCGGGATATTTTCGTAATCGAACGCCGTCGGATTGTCCTTGAACGCCGTCTCGACAAAGGCGATGGCCTCGCGGATGGCTACCGGGGTCAGGTTGGCGCGGTTGGTGACATCGCCGATGGCATAGATATGCTTGTGGCTGGTGCGTGAATATTTATCGACCGGCACGGCGCCATGCACGTCCGGCGTGATACCGATGGCGTCGAGGTTCAGGCCCTCGGTCTTCGGTTTGCGGCCAGACGCATAGAGCACCTGGTCGGCCAGCATGGTCGTGCCGTCATTCAGGCTGATTTCCATTTGGCTTTTTGGGCCAGAATCGATCTTTTTCAGCGCCACCGGATCAAGCTGGGTGCGGATCTTGATGCCGCGCAGGGCCATTTCGCTGGCCAGGTGATCGCGCACATCGTCATCGAAGCCGCGCAGGATTTTCTGGCCGCGATAAAGGAGCGTCACGTCGACGCCCAGGCCGTGCATGATGCCGGCAAATTCAACCGCGATGTAGCCGCCGCCGACAATAGCCAGCGACTTCGGCAATTCCGGCAGGTTGAACATGTCGTTGGAAGTCAGGCCGTGTTCGGCCACGCCGGGGCAGTGCTGCGGCAGGAACGGCCAGCCGCCAACGGCGATCAAAATATTCCTTGCCGAAACAACACGTTCCCCGCCCTGCTTGGTGGTCAGGATGAGGTGATGCTCGTCCCTGAAGGCCGCATGGGCCGCGATCACTTCGACCCCGGCCTTGACGAGGTTGGCGGTATAGATCTGCGACAGACGCGTCAGCTCGGCATTGTTGGTGTCCTTGAATTTCTGCCAGTCGAAAGCGCCGATCGACGCATCGTTCCAGCCGAAGCCCTTGGCATAATGGACCTGTTCGGAAAACTCCGAGGCATAGACCATGAACTTTTTCGGCACGCAGCCGCGCAGCACGCAGGTGCCACCGGGGCGATCCTCCTCGGCCACGGCCACCTTCAGCCCAAGTTGCGCCGCCAGACGCGCCGCGCGCACCCCGCCTGAACCGGCGCCGATAACAAACAGATCGTAGTCGTACTTTGTCATATCGATACTTTCGGCGGAGCACCCGCGATAATGTTACGGATGCAGGACCGTTACGCCGTCCTCGCCGCCGATCAGGGCAATATCCGCCAGATCGAGGAACAGGCCGTGATCCACAACCCCGGTCAGCGATTTCAGTTCATGCGCCAGCCCGGCCGGCTCATGGATTGCCCCACAAGCCACGTCAAAGATAAGGTTACCACCGTCCGTAATCCAGTGGCTCTCTCCTTTCATACGCACCTTCGGCATCATATTGATGTCGAAATCGACCAGCACATCGGAAATCCGGTTGACCGTGCCCTTCCAGGCGAACGGTTCGACCTCGATCGGCAAGGGAAACTTGCCCAGCAACGGCACATTCTTGGCGGCGTCGGCGATGACGATACAGGACTTCGCCTGCTCCCAGATCAGCTTCTCGCGCAGCAGGGCCGCACCGCCGCCCTTGATCAGGGCCAGGCCAGGCCCGACTTCATCCGCACCATCAACACAGAGGTCCAACACCCCGACATCATTGATATCCTTGATCACCAACCCCAGGCTTTCGGCCAGTTGCGTCGTCTGGATCGAGGTTGAAACCAGGGTCAGTTTCATGCCGGCCTTGACCTTCTCGGCCAGCGCCTTGACGAACCAGGCGGCCGTCGAACCGGTGCCGAGGCCGACCTTCATGCCGTCTTTCACATACTCGGCGGCAGCATCACCAACCTGTTTCTTCTGTTCGTCTGCTGTCATCACTTCTTACCTTTTGCCGCCTTTTCAGCGGCCTTGCGTTCACGGAAGGCCGTCGACCAGCCTGCCTTTTCAATTTGTTGCGCCCGTTCAAACGCCAAAGCGCCCGGCGCGACATCGGCGGTGATCACAGAGCCGGAACCGGTCATGGCGCCGTCGCCGATGGTCACCGGCGCCACCAGCGAAGTATTGGAACCGATAAAGGCGCGTTCACCGATGTTCGTCTTGTATTTGAAATAGCCATCATAGTTGCAGAAGATGGTGCCCGCACCGATGTTCGAGCCCGCACCAACGCTGCCATCGCCCAGATAGCTCAAATGATTGGCCTTGGCGCCGTCGCCAATCGTCACGTTCTTGACCTCGACAAAATTGCCGATATGGACGTGCCTGCCGATATCGGCGCCAGGCCGCAGACGGGCATAGGGGCCGATCAAAGCCCCCTCGCCCACCTTGGCGCCTTCGAGATGCGAGAAGGCCCGGATCACCGCCCCGGTCTCGACCGTCACGCCCTCGGCAAAGACGACATTGGGCTCTATGGTCACGCCCGCTGCAATCTCGGTGTCATACGAAAAGAAGACCGTTTCCGGCGCCGGCATATGGACACCATTATCCATAAACGCCTTGCGGACCCCGTCCTGCCAGACCTTTTCGATCACCGCCAGTTCGGCCTGACTGTTGGCGCCCAGCACCTCGTTTTCCTCGGCGAAGGTCACACGCGGCTGCAAGCCCCGCGCCCGCGCCAGACCCACAATATCGGTCAGGTAATATTCGCCCTTGGAGTTTTCGTTTTTCACCTCGGCCAGCAGCGAGAACAGCAGTTCGCGGTCACAGGCGATGACGCCAGAATTGCAGGCCCTGATCTTCAGTTGCTCCGGCGTGCATTCGCGCATCTCGACAATGGCGTTCAATTTATCGCCATCGAGCACCAGACGGCCATAGGCCGCCGGATCAACCGCTTCAAAGCCCAGGACCGCCATGTCGGCCTCAAGCGCAAAAACCGGTTCCAGCACCCTGGCCGCCATCAGAGGAGAGTCCGCATAGGTGACGATCACCTTGCCGTCGAATCCGGCCAGGGCTTCACGCGCCACATTGACCGCGTGTGCAGTCCCCATCGGCGGGTCCTGCGTGACGATATTGTCCGCGCCCACGCGCCTTGTCGCCGTTTCGCGCACCGCCGGGCTGTGATTGCCGACGACCACTATGACCTTTTCGCACCCGACCTCATAGGCCGCATCAATAGCCCGATCGAGCATGGTCCGGCCGCCGATCTTATGCAGCACCTTGGGGAGCGGACTCTTCATCCGTGTGCCCTGCCCCGCCGCCAGAATGACCGCCGCGCGCCTTGTAACACTCATTTGACGACTCTTTTCGTTTGCCACTCAGGCCGATTTAGCCCAAAGCGAACCCGAACGAAACGACAAAACGGCTTTGGATAAAATGAATCTCGACGGTTACATTCTGGCTTTCGATCTCGACGGCACGCTGGTGGACAGCGCGCCCGATATCATCAATGCCCTGAACGTCGTTTTGCAGGAACAAGGCGTGAAGCCCTACCATCTCGACGAGGCCCGCCCGCTGATCGGCCGCGGCGCCATGGAGCTTCTGCGCCGCGGGTTCGCGCTGGCCGGCGCCCCCCTGGCCGCCGAGCAGGAAAAGCCCCTGCTGAACCGCCTTCTGGAGCATTACGAGCAGCATATCAATGACCACAGCGTCATCTATGACGGTTTGGTCGAGGCCCTGGATACGCTGGAAACCGCCGGTGCGCGCTTCGCCGTCTGCACCAACAAGCCCAACTATCTGGCGGTTAAGCTGATCGAAACCATCGGCCTGTCGCATCGTTTCGGCTCGATCAAGGGCGCCGATGTCGTCCCCAACAAAAAGCCCGCCGCCGGTCACCTGCGCGCCTGCATCGATGAGATGCGCGGCGATATGGCGCGCGCCATTATGATTGGCGACTCGGAAACCGACTTCCTGACGGCGAAAGCCGCAGATGTGCCCAGCATCCTCTTTACCCACGGCTATAGCGAACGTCCCCTTACCGAACTGAACGCCGATGCCCTGCTCGATCATTACCGCGACCTGCCGGCGGCGGTGCAGGCTTGTCTCAAATCACGGGCATAAAATAGAAAAGCGCTTGCGCCGGGCGTTGACGCAGGCTAAGACGCCGCTCCCTGCATTGGTTCGGACGCGTAGCTCAGCGGGAGAGCATTCGCTTCACACGCGAAGGGTCACAGGTTCAATCCCTGTCGCGTCCACCACCCTTCGCCAAGGCTTCGGGTGGCAAGCCACCCAGAAGGCTTCCTTCGGCGAAGGCGTGTCGCCCGAAGCTTTAGCGAAGGGGGACATTTTAAAATGCACTATGTCTACCTGATCAGAAGCCTGTCATCGTCAGGTCAGACGTATGTTGGCCTTACCGATGATTTGAAGCAACGCCTTGCCAAGCATAATAGTGGCGGGTCAACACATACGTCGAAATATGTCCCTTGGGAAATTGTGAGTTATCATGCCTTCGCGGACAAACAACGCGCTGTCGATTTCGAGAAATATTTGAAATCTGGTTCCGGCCAGGCATTTTCCAGAAAAAGATTCTGGTAACTTTCGCATCTGTCTTGCCACACGGCATCAGATAAGTTGCATCGAGCCCTCTCTTTCACGAACAAGGAATAAGATAACACCTCTTCCTCCCGCATGGCTTTTGCCCGTGTCCCGGCCTTAGAATCAGTTCACAAAACAGATGCACATTCTAAGCGAGTGCGGCGGCATCGGGGTGCATCAGGGGTCATGGTCGCGTTCAGTCGGATCAGGCAATATCGGAAACTGCCGCTGATTGTCGCTGCCCTTTGCGCTCCCCTGCTCCTGCTGGCGGTCCTGTTCGCCAACCAAAGCTTCAAGGCCATTCATTTCACCGACCAGGAACGCCTGGGCGTTGCCTACCTGCGCCCGGTCCGGGAGCTGCTTTCGGCGATTGACGCCGGCAAGCCGCCCGAAGGCAATACACTCGCCGCCGCCGCTGAACGGCTGAACCGAAAACTCGCCCTTCAGGCTGATTATGAAGCCTTCATGCAGGTTCTGGACGACAGGTCGGCAGGCCGCGCCCAGACCACAGCCGCCGGCCGCGCCTTCCTGACGCAGATCGCTGATGCCTCCAACCTGACCCTCGACCCGCATATCGACAGCTATTACCTTATGAATACGGCGGTGAACCTGCTGCCGGACACGGACGTTCACAGCGCGGCCGTCATGGACCTGCTGGCGAAGACCGCAACCGGGGGGCTCACTGAAAACGCCGCCAGCCTCAATAGCGAAATCGCCCTGCTTGACCTGGCAGCCAGTAACAGCCGCAGTTCGATTGCCTCAGCCATCCGCGGCAATCCGGATGGCAAGGTATCGGCGGCAGTCACACCTGATCTGACCCGGTTCAATGCGGCGGAGAATGCTTTCCACGATCAGGCTGAGAGAATGGCCAGCCAAATTGCCGCTGGCAATCGGCCCACGGCCGCCGACCTCGGCAAGCTCAAAGCCACTCATGCCGCGCTCATGTCTTCGACGGACGCCCTGTGGCACGCCACGACGGATGAACTGGAGCGACTGCTGAAAGCCAGGAGCCATGCCGACCTGGCACGCCTGTGGCTGCTGCTCGGACTGTCCGCCATCATCGCCTTGGCGGCCATCGGCCTGACCTTCTATTTCGACCTCTATATCCAGCATGACGAGGTTCTGAAGCTCAACGCCACTCTCAGGCAGTCCAATGAGGAACTGGAGCGTTTCGCCTTCATCTGCTCGCACGACCTCCAGGAACCGGTCCGCATGATGAACCTCTATGCCAGTTTTCTGGCCGAGGCCGAAAGCGTGCTGTCTGACAACGAAGCCATGCGTTATGTCGGCAAGATCCGCGACAGCGCGGAACACATGCGCCGGATGATCAGCGATATCCTGACATTTTCACAGATCGGCCGTGAGCCGGTCGAGACGGAGGCTGTCGACTGCAATGCCGTGCTGCAATCGGTCCTGGCGGAATTTGCCGATACCATCATCCGCACCTCCGCCACCGTAAACACCGGCCCACTGCCGGTCCTCATCACCAGCCCTACCCTCGTTCAGTCTGTTGCAGAACCTTATCGGCAATGCGCTGAAATTCCAGGACGGCCATCGGCCGCCCAAGGTCGATATTTCGGCGATACGCGACGGCCAGATGTGGCGGTTTCTCATCCGTGACAATGGTATCGGCATGGATGAAGCCCATACCGAACAGGTCTTTACCCTGTTCCGGCGCCTCAACCGCAAGGAAAACTATCCCGGCACCGGCATCGGCCTGGCCATCTGCCGGAAATTTGTCCGGATGGCTGGCGGCGATATAGGCTTTACGTCGCGGCCCGGAGAAGGCACCCTCTTCTTCTTTACACTTCCGGTGAGAGAGTAACCCATGCGCGACACACTCGAAATTCTCCTGGTCGAAGACAATGAGGGCGATATCGAGATGACCCGCCGCGCCCTGAAAAACGTCAGTCCCGCCTGTCATCTGTCTATTGCCCACAACGGCGATCAGGCGCTGGAATTTCTGCAGGGCCAAGTTCAGACGGATGGCAAGTCGCCGACACAACTCATCCTGCTCGATATCAATATGCCACGCATGGACGGCAAGCAGTTCCTCAGCCGCGTCAAGGCCGAAGCCGCCCTGAAAGCCATTCCCGTCGTCATGTTCACCTCATCCCAGTCACCGGCCGATATCCGGGACTGCTATGAGCGTCACGCCAACAATTATGTGGTCAAGCCGTTCGATATGCGTGAATACGCCGCCGCCCTGCAGCAACTTGTCGGCTTCTGGGGAGACCTCAGCGAATTGCCAGGCTGATCCGGCACGACATTACAGGGTCAGGCTGCGCCAGATTGTATGTGGTTTCATGGGATGGATAGCATTATCCGCATGGCTGCGCATCATCAGACCGATCTCCAGAACCAGCAGGACCAGGCAGACCATGATGAAGCCGCTGAGGGCGGCAATGGCGGGAGAGACCTCCGGCAGGTCTTCGGCGATGGCGGTGCGCATGGGATACTCCTGTTACTGAACCACCATATATCATAGCGACATTGCCGCCTTTTTAAGACAGACGGTTAACAGGCGGGTAACGCCACAAGCCGGATTAAGGCAGGGCCCGCGGTGATACGCCTTCATTGGTCATCACCACCGGCCGGATATGGCCATCGGACTCGAAAACCATCCGGTCAATGGCCAGTTCGCGGTGATTGCCGTCGGTCTCTCCCAGAGGCCGGCGGTGATAGACGATATACCAGTCGTCGGTGCCGGGAATGTTGACCACCGAATGATGCCCGGCGCCGCGCGCGATCCGCATATCCTGCTGGAGAATCTTGCCTTCGCTTTTGAAAGGACCAAACGGCGTATCGCTCATCGCATAGGCCACGCTGTAATCCGGTCCGGTCCACTCGCCTTCCGACCACATCAGGTAATAGACGCCCTTGCGCTTGATCATGAACGAACCCTCGACATAGTCCGGATCGGGCGTGATTTCCTTGTAGGTCTCGCCATCGGGAAACGGCACGATGCCTTTCAGGTCAGGCGCCAGCTTCACCACATTGCAATGCTTCCAGCCGCCGTAATACATGTAGTACTGGCCGTCATCGTCGCGGAAGACCATTTGATCGATCGGCTGGGCGCCATTATGGATATCGCCGATCAGCGGGTGGCCCAGCGCATCCCGGAATGGTCCTTCCGGACGATCAGAAACCGCCACGCCGATGCCGCCCAGTTCACCGGCATGGACGTCATTGGCGCCGAAGAAGAGATAATACCTGCCGTCCTTTTCAATCGCCGAAGGCGCCCACAGCGCATAGGCCGCCCAACTGACATCCTTCACGTCCAGCACACGGGCGTGCTTCTGCCAGTGAACCAGATCACCCGAGGAAAAGGCGTCCATGAAGGTCTGTTTGAGGAAAGGCGCCCAGACATTCGGATTGGTCCGCAGTTTTTTCTGTACATCGCTCAGATCGGCGGGCGCGACAGGCGTGGTCTCGGCCGAAAACGTTGGGTAAATCCAGTATTGGTGATCGAAAATACGGATTTCCGGATCGGCATACCAGCCCGGCACGATCGGATTGCCGGCCTGCGCCGAAAAAGCCGCCAATACTGAGAATGCCAGCGCCATTATTGCCGTTTTGTACATCCATATTCTCCCTGTTCCAAAGACAATAGGCAGGGCCACTCCTGTTGACAAGTCACCGACAATGCAGGGCTTTATCCTCATTGATCCCTTATCCGCCCTGACGCACCCTTGTTATATCGACTCGCACAAGGTTCGGATGATGTCTGACAGACAACCGCTGCAAGATACCACCATTGATCCTGGCCTTGCCCACGATATCCGGTCGCCGATGAATGCCGTGCTGGGACTTTGCGACCTGCTGGCCAAAAGCGAGCCCCTGACGGACAGGCAAAGGGAATTCATTAGGGCGCTGCAGACCTCGACCGGCGCACTGATGGACCAGGTCAACCGGTTGCTGGAAAGCCATGGCTATATCCCAGCCGACATGTCTCGGCCGGAACCGGAACTGCCGCACGCGCCACCACCAGACGACACCAGACCCAAGGTTCTGCTGGTCGATGATTACGCTCCCAATGCGCTGGTGGTCGCCACCTATCTCGAAAAATTCGGCTACGATTATGATGTCGCCGACAATGGCGTCGAGGCCGTCACCCTGGCACGGCGCAATCGCTATATCGCCTGCCTGATGGACGTGCAGATGCACGACATGGACGGCATAGAGGCCACCATGGCCATCCGCGATTTCGAGCGTCAGGAACGGCGCCCGCATCTGCCGATAATCGGCGTCACGGCCCATGCACTTTCCGGCGACCGCGAACGGTGCCTCGATGCCGGCATGGACGAATATGTTGCCAAGCCTTTCAACCCCACTGAGTTGGAAAACCGGCTGGCTGCCATCGCCTCTGCTTAAAGGCTGATTGAAAATGCGTCAGGCTGAGGCGAAGCGGGCTGATTTCGAGTACCGGAGCACAGCGTACTCATGTACGTGAGCACCGGAAGCGCAGAAGGCAGCCCGTTGCAGCCCAGCATCACGCATTTGCAACAGTCTCTAGGCGTCCTGCTGATCCTCGCGCAGGATACCTTCCAGTTCCTCGCGTGACAGCCGGGCGAAGTTGATCATGTCCGGCTCGCTCTCGAAAAAGGCGAAGGACCGCCTGAGCGTTTCGATGTCGTGATTGCGGAACTTCTTCGCCCGGCGTTCTATATCGGCCTTGGGATAACCCAGAGCGATCATGGCGTCGCGTGCCATGGTGAGCGATGAATCCAGCAGTTCGCGGTGATAATAATCGGCGCCGGCCCGATCGAGATCGAAGGCATGACGGCGATTGCGCGCCCTGGCGAAAACCTTGAGATGCGGAAAGTTCTGTCTGGCCAGCTTGACGATTTCCACCGCGCTGTCGGCGTCATCGACCGCCACCACCAGCAGACGTGCCTCCTCGGCGCCGGCCGACCGCAGCAGGTCCAGCCGCGTGGCATCGCCGAAATAGGCTTTCGAGCCGAACTTGCGGAGCAATTCCACCTGTTCCGGACTCTTCTCCAGAACGGTAATCTCGACGCCCTGGCTGACCATGAAACGGCCGACAATCTGGCCGAAGCGGCCGAAGCCGGCAATGATCACACCATTATGCTCGTCGATTTCATCATAATGCGCCGGCAGTGTACTCATGAACATCGGCTGGATGAACCGGCCATAGATGGCGACCAGGATCGGCGTCAGGGCAATCGACAGCGCCACCAGCAGGACCAGGAACTTCTGGATTTCGGGATTGATCAGTTTCAACCCGCCGATCATCTGAAGCAGGACAAAGGCGAACTCCCCGCCCTGGCAGAGACCGAAGGCCAGCCCCAGGGCCGGGGCCGTATCCAGCCGGAACAGCCGCCCCAGTCCGAACAGCAGAAGCCCCTTCACCACCATGACACAGATTACGGCGGCGATCAGCCCGACCGGATGCGCCATCAGGACGGTGAAATCCATGCCCATGCCGACACTGATGAAGAACAGGCCGAGCAGCAACCCCTTGAAGGGCTCGATATCGGTCTCGATGGTTCGGCGGTATTCCGAATTGGCCAGAACCACCCCGGCAATAAAGGCCCCCAGTGCCGGGGAAACGCCGACCAGTTCCATCAGGATGGTGACGCCGATGACCAGGGCCAGAGACGCGGCGGTAAAGACCTCGCGCAGGTTGGCACGGGCAATAGCGCCGAAGATATAGCGCGACAGATATTTACCGCTAAAGATGACACCCGCGATGACTGCCACCACCGCGACCGGCTGCAGCCAGGCCGGCCAGTGGGCGATCAGGCTGGTACTGTGCTCGCCGGCCGATGGCAGAACACTGAGATGCAGGCTTGATGCCAGCAGGGGGATGATGATCAGGATCGGGATGACAGCGATATCCTGGAACAGCAGGATGGCGAAGGAGGTTTCCCCCACCTGCGTATGGGTCAGGTTCTTTTCCCGCAGCATCTGCATGACAAGAGCTGTGGAGGAAAGCGAAAGCGCCATGCCGACAGCGAGCGACGCCTGCCATGAATGGCCCAGCAGCACGCCGGTCACCATCAGGGCCAGGGCAGTCACGACAACCTGAAGCCCGCCCAGACCGACAATCTGTTTGCGTAACCGCCAGAGAATGGCCGGTTCCAGTTCCATGCCGATCAGGAACATCATCATGATGACGCCGAATTCGGCGAAGTGCATGACCTTTTCCGCCTCGCCGATCAGGCCGAGGGCGAAGGGGCCAATGATGATGCCGGCGATCAGATAACCGAGCACCGATCCGAGCCGGAAACGCTGCGCCAGCGGCACGACCACACAGCCCGCCAGCAGGAAGACGAACACGTTGAGTAAAAGATGTATGTCCATGCCACGCCCTCAGAATCTGCAAGGGCTACTATCTAGGAAGCCGCCCGGATATGGCAAGCTCTTCCTGTCCTGCGTCACGCCTCTCTGCGCGGCTATATCCGGCACTTGCGGATATCTCTGAAACATCGGAGAGTGGCCGGACCATAAAAATAAAATTTGAGAGGATACCATGACCAATATCAACAGGCGTCAACTGGGATACGGGCTTGCTACGGGCTTGGCGGGCGCGGGGCTGATCGGCTCCGCGAAAGCCGCCCCCATTGACCTGAGCTTCCCGAAAGATTTCCGCTGGGGCGTCGCCACCGCTGCCTATCAGATCGAAGGCGCCGTGCATGAAGACGGCCGCGGCCAGACCAACTGGGACGTGTTCAGCCACACGCCCGGCAAGGTCGCCAATGGCGACAATGGAGATGTGGCCTGCGACAGCTATCATCGCTATGCCGATGATATTCAGTTGATGAAGAACCTCGGCGTCGGCACCTACCGCATGTCACTCGCCTGGTCGCGCATCTTCCCGGAAGGCCGCGGCAAGCCCAATCAAAAAGGCATCGACTACTATAATCGTGTGGTAGATACGCTGCTCGCGGCCGGGATCGAGCCCTACGTCACCCTCTTCCACTGGGATTTGCCGCAGGCCCTGCCGGGCGGCTGGCAGAACCGCGACACAGCCTTGGCTTTCGCCGACTATGCCGGTTTCATGGCGGGCAAGCTTTCGGACCGCGTACACAATTTCATGACGGTCAACGAACTGCGCTGTTTTACCGACCTCGGCCACCAGGTCGGCATCCATGCGCCAGGCCTGAAACTGGACGCCGCCGGCGTCAATCAGGTGCGCCACCACGGGACGCTGGCGCATGGCCTCGGCGTGCAGGCCATCCGCGCCCAGGCGAAACCAGGCACCCAGGTGGGACTGGCCGACAACACTGTCTTCTACTGCCCGGTTATGGAAACACCGGAACATATCGCCGCCGCCAAGAAGGCGACACGCGAGAAGAACGCCATGTTCCTGACCGCCATCATGGAAGGCCGCTATATCGACGAATACCTGACCGAACAGGGCGCCGCCGCACCGAAGGTCCAGGCCGGCGATATGGCCGCCATCTCCAGCCCGCTCGATTTCGTGGCGCTCAATATCTACACGCCCGAATGGGTGCGCGCCGATGATGGCCCCGCGGGCTACGTCACCATCCCGCATATCGCTTCATCACCGCGCATGGCCTCGCCCTGGCTGGTGGTCGGCCCCGAAGTCGCCTACTGGGGACCGCGCATGGTCAGCGAACTGTGGGGCCCGAAGACGCTCTATATTTCCGAAAATGGCGCCTCTGCCGACGATCCGGTCATCAACGGCCATATCGACGATGTCGACCGGGTCATGTACCTGCGCAACTATTTCGGCAATTTCCGTCGCCTGGTCGCTGAGGGCTATCCGCTCAAGGGCTATTTCCTGTGGAGCCTGATGGACAATTTTGAATGGGCCGATGGCTATGGCAAGCGCTTCGGCATCCACTATGTCGATTTCGCCACTCAAGTGCGCACCCCCAAGCTCAGCGCGCTGTGGTATCGGGAAGTCATTCGCCAGGGCCGCATCGTCTAGGCCGCATCATCTGATTTAATGGCCGGGTCAGGGCAATGTCGCTGGTCCAGCCTTTCCCCCGCTCTTGACAGCCCCGGCTGGCATAGGTTCAACTGAAACCATGCCAGCCGCCCCTCAGACAACGAACCACCCCGTCTTCGCTTTCCATGAAGGCACCTCGCCGCTCGTCATCGCCGCGCCGCATGTCGGCACCCATATCCCCCCCGATATCGCCGCCAAGCTGAACGACACCGGACGGGCGGTGCGTGAGACGGATTTCCATGTTCACAGGCTGTTTGATTTCGCCCGTGAACTGGGCGCCACGACGCTTTTCGCCACCCATTCGCGCTATGTCGTCGATCTCAACCGCGATCCCGCCGGCGCCAACCTCTATCCCGGCCAGTTCGAGACCGGCCTGTGCCCGGTCAGCGATTTCGACCAGAACCCGATCTATCCGGAGGCCCATAACCCGTGCGCCGCCGAGATCGAATTCCGGCGCGAGACCTACTGGCAGCCCTATCATGACCAGCTCAAGGCCGCGCTCGATGCCGCCGTGGCGCGCCATGGCAAGGCGCTGCTGATCGACGCCCATTCGATTCGCGGCGTGATCCCCAGCCTGTTTGAGGGCCGCCTGCCCGACCTCAATTTCGGCACCAACAGCGGCCAGACCCTGCGCGGCGGTACGCTCAAGGCATTACAGGATTGGCGAGTAAAAACAGACACCTACAGCCATGTGCTCGATGGTCGCTTCAAGGGCGGCTACACCACGCGCCATTACGGGGCCTTGGCGGAAGAGATTCAGGCCCTCCAGATTGAAATTGTTCAGGATACTTACCTAGACTCCAAGACGCCGCACCTGTATGACGCAGGCATCGCCGCCCCGTTGAGTCAGACCCTGCGCCCGCTGATCGAGGCGCTTGTGGCGGCCCTCTAGTTCACAGGTGCGCCCATGACCGCTTTCCACCAGATCACCGCCCCGCGTGGCAATATCATCGACGGCGCCGGTTACGCCAAGGCCCTGCGCGACCGCCTGGCCGCCCACGTCGCCAATCTGAAAAACGCCCACGGCCTGACGCCCTGTCTCGTTGTCGTTATCGTCGGCGAAGACCCGGCCAGCCAGGTCTATGTCAAGTCGAAGGGCGAGATGACCCAGGCGATCGGCATGGAATCGCGCACCATCCGCCTGCCCGACACCACCTCCGAAGACGAGCTGCTGAAGCTGATCGACGACCTGAACCGCGATCCCGTGGTCAATGGCATACTGGTGCAGTTGCCGCTGCCAAAGCAGATGTCGTCGCTGAAGGTGATCGACGCCATCAATCCGGATAAGGATGTTGATGGCTTCCACGTCTCCAATGCCGGCAAGCTGGCCGTCGGCCTCGATGGTATCGTGCCTTGCACGCCGCTGGGTTCTCTGATGCTGCTGAAAGACGCCGCTGCCGCCCATGGCGATACTCTGGCCGGCAAAAATGCCGTCATCGTTGGCCGCTCCAACATCGTCGGCAAGCCGATGGCGCAATTGCTGCTCAATCAGGATTGCACCGTCACCATTGCGCATTCGAAGACGAAGAACCTGGCCGAGGTCTGCCGCGGCGCCGATATCCTGGTGGCTGCCGTCGGCCGCCCGAAGTTCATTGCTGGTGACTGGGTCAAGGACGGCGCCTATTTGATCGATGTCGGCATCAACCGCATTGAGATAGACGGTAAAGGCAAGCTGGTCGGCGATGTCGATTTCGACGGCGCCAAGGATCGCGCTCTGGCTATCACGCCGGTGCCGAAGGGCGTCGGCCCCATGACCATCGCCTGTCTGCTCAATAACACGATCAAGGCGTTCTGCCTGCAAAACCTCTTCCCGGTGCCGGAAGGCGTGTAATTTAAGTAAGATACCCAACCACCACGCCCTCCGGGCGCGGTCCCCCTCCCCGGCATAGCCGGGGAGGTACAAGTAAAGCAAAATTGTACCTCCCCACCTCTGGTGGGGAGGGGGACCATGAGCGAAGCGAATGGTGGTGGGGTTTCTTACTTTCTCCTGAGAGATCATATGTCTGGAATTGTCATCATAGGGGCCGGACATGCCGGTGGATCGGCGGCGGGTTTCCTGCGCCAGTATGGCTACACAGGACATATCACCCTAATCGGCGCCGAACCTTACCTGCCTTATCAGCGCCCGCCACTTTCAAAGGCGTGGCTGAAAGGCGAAGCCTCACTCGATGACCTCTATCTGCGTGGCGACACCTTCTACACCGACCAGAACATCGATGCCCACGTCAACACGCAGGCGGTTTCGATCGACCGCATCGGTAAGACCGTTACCTTGCTGGGCGGCATCACCCTGCCCTATGACCATCTGATCCTCGCCACCGGCTCCAAGGCGCGCCCTTTCCCCGCCCCCGGCGCCGATCGCGTGCCGCACCACCTCCTGCGCACGCTCGATGACGCCGAAGCGCTCAAAAATGCGCTCCATCCAGGGCACCGCATCGGCCTGATCGGCGCCGGCTATGTCGGGCTGGAAGTCGCCGCTTCGGCGCGTCATCTCGGCTGCGAAGTGACGGTCTTCGAGCGCGAAAGCCGTATCCTGGCGCGCGTCGCCTCTCCTGCCCTGTCGAATTTCTTCACCGAAATGCACATGGGGCGCGGCGTCGGCATCTTTACCGAAGCGGCGATTACCGAGCTTTCACTCGGCCAGGGCGATAAAAAAGTGGTCCATCTTGCCGATGGCCGCACGCATGAATTCGATCTGCTGCTGGTCGGCATCGGCGCCCTGGCAAATGACGATCTGGCGCAGGCGGCAGGGCTCGAATGCGCAAATGGCATTGTGGTTGATGCCGAGGCCCGCGCCAGCGATGAACACATCTTTGCCATCGGCGATGTGACCTCGCGCACCCTGCCCGTCTATGAGGGCCGCTTCCGTCTGGAAAGCGTGCCCAATGCGCTCGAACAGGCGAAACAGGCCGCCGCCGCCATTACCGGCTACAAGGCACCGATGGTGGAAACGCCCTGGTTCTGGTCGGATCAGTACGAATTCAAGCTCCAGATCGCCGGGCTTTTACGTCCCGATTGTCGCACCATTGTTCGTGGCGATCCAGCCGGGGGTGCCTTCAGCGTCTTCCATCTGGACGGCCAAAACCGCCTGATGACCGCCGAATGCATCAGCAAGCCTGCCGACTTCATGGCTGCCAAGCTGCTAATCGCCAAGGGGGTAGCGCTTGATGACGCTATCGCCGATCCGGAGGTTTCACTGAAACCTTACTTGCAAAAGTAACCATCTGGCAGCGCACAATTTGAAGTGACATTTGCTGGCATTTGCGCTTAGGTCACGGCACAAACACACCTCACCAAAGAGGATTCGATGTCCAGTTCCCCCAAAGTTTTCCCCGACGCCAAAAGTGCGCTTGAAGGCTTTACCTTCGACGGCATGACCGTCATGTCCGGCGGTTTCGGCCTGTGCGGCATCCCTGAAAACCTGATCGCGGCCCTGCGTGATTCCAGCGTCAAGGGGATCACCGTCATCTCCAACAATGCCGGCGTCGATGGCTTCGGTCTTGGCCAGTTGCTCGAAACGCGCCAGATCAAAAAGATGATCAGTTCCTATGTCGGCGAGAACAAGGAATTCGAGCGGCAGTATCTGGCCGGCGAACTGGAACTGGAGTTCAATCCGCAAGGCACCCTGGCCGAGCGCATCCGTGCTGGCGGGGCGGGCATCCCCGGCTTCTACACCGCTACCGGCGTCGGCACCATTGTGGCCGATGGCAAGGAGATCAAGCGCTTCGGTGACCGTGACTATGTGCTGGAAACCGGCTTGGTCGCCGACCTCTCCATCATCAAAGCGTGGAAGGGCGACGCCCGTGGCAACCTGATCTTCCGCAAGACCGCGCGCAACTTCAACCCGATGATGGCAACGGCCGGCAAGGTGTGCATCGCCGAGGTCGAGGAAATCGTGCCGGTCGGTGCGCTCGATCCGGACAACATCCACACGCCCGGCATCTATGTCGATCGCATCGTGCAGGGCACATTTGAAAAGCGCATAGAACAGCGCACCGTGCGCGTAAGGGAGGCTGTGTAATGCCCTGGAACAGAGATGATCTCGCCAAGCGCGCCGCCAGGGAATTGCAGGACGGCTTCTACGTCAATCTCGGTATCGGCATCCCGACCCTGGTGGCCAACCATATCCCCGAAGGCATGACGGTTACCCTGCAATCGGAAAACGGTATGTTGGGCATGGGCCCGTTCCCCTATGAGGACGAGATCGACGCCGATCTGATCAATGCCGGTAAGCAGACCATCACCGAACTGGACGAGACCTCTTACTTCTCGTCATCGGATAGCTTCGCCATGATCCGCGGCGGCCATATCAACCTGACCATCCTGGGCGCCATGGAAGTGGCCGAAAACGGAGACATCGCCAACTGGATGATCCCCGGCAAGCTGGTCAAGGGCATGGGCGGGGCGATGGACCTGGTGGCCGGCGTCAAGCGCGTGGTCGTGGTCATGGACCATGCCAACAAGCACGGCGAGTCGAAGGTGCTGAAGGCCTGTACCCTGCCATTGACCGGCACCCGCGTAGTCAATCTGATCATCACCAATCTCGGCGTGTTCGAGGTCAAGCCGGATGGCTCGGGCCTGAAGCTGATCGAACTGGCGCCGGACGTGACGCTGGAAGAGATCGCCGAAAAGACTGAAGCCGCTTATGAAGTGGCGATTTAAGCGAGAAACCCCACCACCACATCTCACCGCTTCGCGGTTCGTGCGGTCCCCCTCCCCGGCATAGCCGGGGAGGTACAAGATACGGAGCTTATACCTCCCCAACTCATTGGGGAGGGGGACCGCGCCCATTCTTCATGGGCGTGGTGGTGGGGTATCTGACTTCCTACAGCCCCTCAACCTTCTGCGTCGCCGACGGTTTCGCCATCTCCTGCGGCGTCGCTGTCTGGGCATAGTTGGCCAGCGCGTCCTCGCTGAAATCGATCAGACTGGTCACCACCTGCGTGGTGGCCTGGTTATAGCCGTCCGCCATCAGAGACATATCACTCTTGCGAACGGGAATATCGGCGCTGATGAACTTCTGCCCGACAACCACACGGTCCGACAGGCGGATCAGCCGGGCATCGAGCGCCACCGATACCGTCGGACGATTGCGTTTATAATCCGTCTCGAACTTGCGCACGCTGATATCCAGACGGAAATTCGCCGCCGTCGGGCCACGCGGCTCCAGCGTTACCGTCTGGCTACCACGGGCGAAACCGGTCGAGATCGCGTCCTTGAACAGGCCGGAGGCCGCCGAGGTCCAGCGCGCTTCGGCCACATAGGCGACCTCACTGCCCTCTACCGTGACGATGCGGTCACCGGCGCTGTCCTGCGGGAAGGTGACTGTTCCGAACACAATGCCCGTAGGCGCCATGCCGACCGCACGCCCGGCGGTGCCCGCGGCCTCGGCCTTCTGTTCCACCAGTTCCGGCGTATAGCCGAAGCGGTAAAGCTGGGCCGGCTTGGTCTTGGGCAGCAGGGTCACGCAGCCGCTCAAGGCCAGGGCGGCGCTCGCAAGGGCAGCGACCTTCACGGTCTTCATAAGCGCACTCATTGGCTCACCTTTCTTTCCTTGGCGACGGGCTTGTTGATCAGTCCCTGAGGGCTGGCCTGCACGGAATCGACGAGATCTTTCACCGATTCCGAGGCGTCATTGAGATTGCGCAGGCTTTCCTGCAATTCCGGCAGGGTGGTCGAATTCAACTGATCAGCCGGCGCCTTCATGGCGTCCGCCAGGGTCGCCACATGATCGGCGGCATCGGCCAGCTTTTTGGTGGCGGCGTTAATCTGGTCGAGCGTCTGCGGCAGCTTGTCCGAAGCCACGCCATTGGTCGAATTGGCCAGGCGCGTCACGGCATCGGCCGCCTCGCCGGCACTAACGATGGCCGCATGGGCGTCATCGATCATCTGCTCGCGGCCCTTCAGTTCGGCGGTGATGGCTTCCAGATTGTTCAGGCTGTCCGAGAAGGTCTTGATATTCTGGTCCGACAGCAGGCGGTTGACGCGGTTCAGGCTCTCATAGGTATTTTCAATCACCGAACCGGAGCCAGACAGCAGCTTTGAGAGCGCGCTTTCCTGGCTGTGGATCAGCGGCGGCGGCGCGCCGGGCTTGTGTTTCAGCAGCGGCGCATTGGCCGAACCCGGCGAAATCTGCATATAAAACAGGCCGGTAATGCCCTGTGGCTCCAATGAGGCGACGGAATCGACGCGCACCGGCGTACCCTCATCGAGTTGCACCGTGGCAATGACCTGGTGGGTATTGGCATTGCCCAGGCGCAGGCCAGTCACTTCGCCGACCTTGATGCCGTTGAAGTGGACTTCCGCCCCCTTTGTCAGGCCGTCGACCGGCGTATTGAACTCGACCTCATACGTCCCGAAGCTCTTGTTGAAGTCGAACTGGATGAACCAGAAGGCAAAGACGGTCAGCACAAGTGCGAGGGCAAATGTGGCGAGACCGACCAGAGCATAATGGGCTTGACGTTCCATATCGTGTTCCTACTTCTTCACCCGTCCGCGTGGGCCGTGGAAATATTGGTGTATCCACGGATGCGAAGATTTTTCCAGTTGCGAGACAGGCCCCTTCTCCACCACATGCCGATCCGCCAGCACGGCGATTTCGTCACAGATGGCGTAGAGACTATCAAGATCGTGCGTAATCATAAAGACCGTCAGGTCGAGACTGCCCGCCAGTTCGCGGATCAGCGTATCGAAGGCGGCCGCCCCGATCGGGTCCAGGCCCGCGGTCGGTTCATCGAGAAACAGTAGCTGGGCATCGAGCGCGAGCGCCCGCGCCAGGGCTGTGCGCTTGATCATGCCGCCGGAAAGCTCGGAAGGCGCCAGGTCGGCGGCAGTCAGCGGCAGCCCCGCCATGGACATTTTCAACAGCGCTACGGCGCGCGCCTCACGCCGGCTCAGGCGGGTAAACTCCATCATCGGCGCCATGATATTTTCCGCCACGGTGAGCGTTGAAAACAGCGCGCCGCTCTGGAACAGCACACCGGTCTTGGCCTGGATCTGGCGGGTCTTTTCGTCACTGCCTTCATAGAGGCGATGACCAAACAGATGAATGTCGCCGGAGGTCGGCTTTTGCAGGCCGAGGATTGACCGCAGCAACACCGTCTTGCCGGAGCCGGAGCCACCGACAATGCCCAGAATCTCGCCGCGTTTTACGGTCAGGTCGAGGTTTTCATGGACGACATTACTGCCAAAGCTGTTGTTCAGGCCCGTGATAACGATCGGGTCTTCGCATTCTTCTTTCAGCGGGGGAACGACCTGTCTTTTCATCAGAATGTAAACCCGTTGAAAAGCATGGCAAAAATGGCATCGATCATGAAGATCAGGAAGATGGATTGCACCACGGCCTTGGTCACCTGGCGGCCCAGGCTGATCACATCATCCTTCACCGACATGCCGAGACGGCAGCCAACCACGGCGATGGTGACGGCGAAAACCGGCGTGCGGATCATGCCGACGAACAGGTTGACGGTCGGCACATAATCATAAAGGCGCTGGACGAAATATTGCGGACCGAGACCCAGCGAGCCCCAGATGGCGAGAGACCCGCCCAGCATACCGGCCAGGGCGCCGATAAAGGTCACCAGCGGAGTCATGATAACGAGCGCCACGACGCGCGGCAGAACCAGGGCTTCGTAGGGGTCAATGCCCATGACCCGCATGGCGTCGATTTCCTGGTTCATTTTCATGGACCCGATCTCGGCGGCAAAGCCAGAGGCCGAGCGCCCGGCGATCAGCACGGCGGCGATCACCGGCGCAAATTCACGCATGACACCTATGGAAACGAAATCGATGGAAAAGACCGCCCCGCCATAGGCTTTCAGCGACAGCACCATCAGGAAGGCCAGCACGGCGCCGACAAACAGATTGGTAACCGCCACGATCGGCAGGGCCTCAAGCCCGGCGCGCTGCATGATGTTGAACAACGGCGCCCAACGCACGCGCGACGGTCTGGCGATCGACAGCATGATCAGGGTCATGACATGACCCATGAATACCGACTGGGCGATGAAGCCGCGCCAGAAACCCGACATTAACTGACCGAGATGGACCAGACCGTAATAGATCGGGTGCAGCCAGAACTTTCTGACCTCCGGGTTTTCCCGGTTGTAGGTATCCATGGTCGGACGATTTGCCCCTACCAGGGCATAGAGCCGGGCGTAGTTTTCGTTGTCAGAGAATATCTCGCCGTCAAGCTTGTCGGTCAGGGCGTAATGCAGGGCAAAAGCCCCGGCACTGTCCAGCGCCTCCAGGCCGTCGGTTGTAACATGCACCCGATCATATTTTTTGAGCGCCGACTGCATACGCGCGACTATGCCTTCAAGGCGCGTAATGATCCACTGGCCGCTCAGATTGAGCACAGCCACACTGTCGCCACCCTTGGCGGGCGCCGTGATGGTAAACTCAGCCTTGATCGGTTTGGAGGTCGCCCTGGACATAGGTATGGATGGCGGTCTTTTCGTTCTGATCGCGCGTAAATGCCCGATCATACATGCCGCATATTGATAAAATGGCAATAGTGAAGGCGAAAAAACCGTACAGCACTGTTCACTTTTATACAGACTGTGTTTCGTTCTGAGCTAGCCGCACCCGATAAACACCTTTGAAACCTTCAGGTTCGATCGGCTTACCCTTGCGCAAAACGTCCAGCCGGCCCTGACGCGCCAGGCCGATGATCACCGCACGCACCTTCGGCAATTCACGCCGCCAGTTGACGGCATCTATTGCCTTGGCCACCTCATTGGGGCTAATGGAGTCACCTGTTCGCACCTGCGATAAAAGATCGAACAGGGTCTCTTCGACCAGTTGGGACATGAGTCATTCTCCGGAGTAAAATAATGAGCGCCGACGCCAGTCAGTACGAAAAAATAACCGAAGGCGAATTTGCCGGCTGGCTGCGGGCGCCCGAAAGCGACACCTTCAATGGCCTGGTCGGGCCCTATTACTACCAGTCGGACGATCCCGCCAACGTCAAAGTGGCTTTCAAGGCGGAAAAGCGACATCTCAATGGCGGCGGCACGGTGCATGGCGGCTGTTTGCTGACCCTGGCTGATACTTCGCTGTTCGTCTTCGCCCTGCCCCACCTGGCCGATGGCGGCGCGGTCACCCTGCAACTCGACTCGCAGTTCCTGAGCCCCGGTCGTGAAGGCGATATCATCGTGGCGACGGGTGAAATAACCCGCGTCGGCAAGTCGGTCATTTTCGGCCGCGGACAACTGACCTGCGGCGATCGTATCCTGCTGAGCTATTCCGGCATCATGTCGCGCCTGGCCGCCAAGCCTTCCGGAGATGCCTGAGTTGGCCTGAGTTCGTGTTATCTGTCGTAAGGTTTATCCACAGATTGCACAGATTACGCAGATTTCAGAGCCTTGACGTCGAAGTCTATCCACGGGCCTTCCTGAAAGCCGCGCAGCGGCTAATCTGCGTAATCTGTGTAATCTGTGGATTCCCTTAAAGCGGCTCGACATATACACTAACACCTCAGCTAAACTTACAGCCCATACACCGCGTTCGGCAAGGCGCCGACAATGGCGGCTGACAGGCAGGTGGCCAGGAAAGCCGCGGCCAGCCCCTTCCAGATCAGGCTGATGATTTCCTGACGGCGATCCGGCATCAGCGCACCGAAACCGGCTACCGTGATGCCTACCGAACCGATATTGGCAAAGCCGCAGGTGGCGTAGGTCAGGAGGATGCGTGTGCGCGGAGTCATGTCTGCCAGCGGTATGGCCGCGAGCTTCAGGAAGGCGACAAATTCGGTCAGCACCATCTTGATGCCAAGAATTTCCCCGCCCTTGGCCGCCTCATTCCACGGCACGCCGATCAGCCAGGCCAGGGGCGTGAAGATCAGGCCCAGTATGCGTTCGACCGTCACAGGCTGGCCATCGATCGGCGGAATGACCGTCAGGATCGCATTGGCCAATGCCGCCAAGGCCACCATGACCACAAGAATGGCGGCGATATTCATGGCCACCGTCATGCCGTCCACCGTTCCCTTGGAAACGGCATCGATGGCGGAGTCGTATTTCAGTTCGCTGCCGTAATCGAGTTTCTCGACCTTGTGGTTGATCAGGTCCGGCACGATAATCCGCGCCAGCAGGACACCCGCCGGCGCCGAGACTACGGCCGCCGCCAGAATATGGCCCGCCGCATCGGGAAGGACATTTTGCAGGATCAGCACATAGGCCACCATGGTCGAGCCGGAGACATTGGCCATGCCGATGACCACCAGAACGAACAGTTCCGAGCGGGTCAGCTTGTCGAGATAGCCCTTGATGATGATCATGCTCTCGACATTGCCGACGAAAATCCCCGACGCCACCCCCAGCGAGGTGGCGCCGCCCAGGCCGATCGTCTTTTCAAAGATATAGCCCAGGCCGCGAATGATGATTTTGAGCAAACCAATATGCCACAGCAGCGCTGACAGGGCGGAAATGACCAGGATCAGCGGCAAGACCTTGAGAGCGAAGACGAACAGCGCCCCGGAATTGGTCACCGGATAGGGCTGATCACCGCCGCCCATATAGCCGAAGACGAACTGCATCCCCTGATCGGTGGCATCAGACAAGGCGCTCATGCCATTGGCGACGCCACCCAGCAGAACATGAGACTGCGGAACAGCGAACAGCGCCAGGATCAGCACCACCTGAATGGCGATGGCGCCGATCGTCAGGCGGATCGGGAATTTACGGCGGTTCTCCGACAGCCCCCAGCATAACAGAATGATGACCACAATGCCTGCCAGGCTTTGCAGGTTTTCCAGACCGTAATGAAAGGGCAAGGCGTTCTTCCTTCAGAAGGATAAAGCTCTCGAATACAATCTGATCTTACAGGTTTTGTGACAATGGAAACAAAAAAAGCGGACGCTTTTGACGCCCGCTCTTTTTGCCATCTATAAAAACTAGAACTTGGATCCCAGCCTCAATCCAATCGTGCGCGGCGTATTGGTGACAATATAGGGCCGTTGGTAACAGGAGCCGCATTCCTGATAACGCGAAAGCTGATCGCGTTCGTCGGTCAGGTTGCGGATATAGAATTCCGCCGTCCAGGTATCCCATTGGGTGCCCAGGGCCAGATCGATATTGGTGAAGCCTTTGAGCTCGCCGGTCAGCGCCGCCGGATTGACATGGTCACCGGTGCCGGTTTCTATCACGTTGGTCCGCAGGTCGGACGAAGCCTTGCTCTGGCTGGTAACGGCGACCTGCCAGTACGGTGCATACTTGCCCATTTCCCAGTGATAGCGCACCGAACCGGCGAACTTGAATTTCGGCGTGATCGGCAGGCGTGTGCCCTTCGGCGCCGAGATAAAGTCCTGATTGTCGGTGCCGACCAGTTCGGGCGTCTGAGTCGGATTGTCGTAGTGGGTCTCATAGGTCGTGACAATGCCCGAACAGTCAGGCGTCGTATCACCGTCAAAGGCGCAGAGATTGTTCTGCGTGGTGGCATCCGTATAGGCGCCATTGGCCGAAATGATGAGATGATCCGTCGGCGTCCAGCTTATATCCGCCTCTATCCCCTTGATGGTGGCATCAGGGCCATTGTGAATTTCGGTAAAGCTGTTCGGTCCCAGAAAAGCGAACTGGAAGCTTTCCCATTTCTGGTCGTAAATGGCGCCGTTGAAATGCATTTTCCTGTCGAGCAGGCTGGCCTTCCAGCCCAGTTCGATATTGGTCAGGTAATCCGGTGCATAATCGCCGACAGACCCCCGGCGATTGATACCGCCCGGACGGAAGCCCTTGGACCAGGTGCCGTAAACCATCAGATCAGGTGTGGCCTTCCAGGAGAGGTTCAGCTTCGGCGAGAAGCCGCTGCCTTCGGCGCGCTTGGGTGAAATGCTGCCGTCGGCATTCTGAACGCCCAGATCAGTACAGGGGCTGCCCGCCACCGATGCCGGAAGCTTGGTGCCTGGCGGATCCTTGGGATTGATGGCGCCGAGCGTAGCGGTTGTCAGGCAGCGGCGTTCGCCCGAACTGGCGCCGGCGCCATTGGCCGGTTCCGTGCCGGCGTCATAGCCGGGGCTTTCACCAAAGCCGAAGAAGCCGATCAGGCTGTTGTCATAAGTGAAGGAACGCCCGCCGGCCGTAACCGTCAGGGTCGGGGTGATATCGAAGCTGATTTCCCCGAAGATGGCGGCATCACGGTCGATCCGGCTTTGCTGGGTCAGCCACAGCGTACCCGGATGGCCGGTGACGGACAGGTCGGTCGCCAGACCCGCCACCTGGTAATCCTGATGTATGAAGTGAGTCTGGCGCTGCTCGAACACGCCGGCGACGAAACGCAGCCGATCTGTCGAAGGCGACGCGATACGCAGTTCGTGGCTTTGCTTGGTGAAGTGGTCCGCCCCTATGATCAATTGCTGCGAGGAGATCGGATCGCCGGCATCATTGGAGAAGTAGAAATAGCCGGCCACACCGCCGGAACCGGCATAAAGCTGGTCATAGGCTTCGGCGTAATCGGTATAGTCGGCCGCCGTATCCAGCTTGCGGTCCATATAGGCGCCGGCATAGGTGATGTCGAAATTGCCGATTTTACCCTGAACCGTGAGCGATGCCTGGGCAAAACGGTCATGGCCATGTTCGGGCAGGAAATGCTGGACCTCCAGGTCTCCGACCTGTGGATCATAACCGCCACTGCCATTGCTTCTCTGGTCCTGGGCAATGATGCCGGCATCCACGGTCCAGTTGTCGTCAAGATCGATCTTCAGCGCCGCGCGGCCGCCGTAGATATCGATGTCGTTGTAATTCTTCTTGACGAAGTCGTTGTTGTTGACCGTCAGGCCGCCGATAAAACTGCGCGTGCCCGGCACATTGTCGATAAAGCCGGCCTGATGATCCGTCCAGCCAACGAAGCGCGCCGCCACGCGGTCACTGATCGGCACATTGAGCATCCCCTCAAGCTTGCCACCCGTGCCGCCATTGCTGACCAGATTGACGTCGGCATCGAAGCGTCCATAGAAGCCCGAATGGTCAGGCTTGTTGGTGATCAGGCGGATCGTGCCGGCTTCCGATGAGGCGCCATAAAGCGTGCCTTGCGGACCCGCAAGGGATTCAATGCGCGCCATGTCATATATATGGACGTCAAGCGGCCCGCCAATCGTGGTGACCGCCTGTTCATCGAGATAGACGCCGGCGCTGGGCTGCGGCCCGGAGTGGTTGCCATCCCCGCCCGAAGCCACGCCGCGGAAATAGACGCTGCTGCCTTGATAGGGGCTGTTCTGGAAGGATACGCTGGGCAATTGCGCCGCATAGTCGCTGAAGCTTGAAATATTAAGCTGATCGAGTTTTTTGGTGCCGAGCACCTGGATGCTAACAGGCACGTCCTGGAGCTTCTGGCTTCGCTTCTGGGCAGTGACGATGACTTCGATGCCCTTGTCATCCGTGCCGGTGGCGACGGTCGTGGGCGCTTCCTGCGCCTGGACCTGCTGTGTCAGGACAAGAGCGGGAAAGGTGGCGAGCATGGTGCTCGTCAGCAAGGTGGTGGTTAAGCGACGCGCATTCATTCTGTTAGCCCCCGTTGTCGGTTACGACAGTGAGACTGTGCCTGACTTGAAATATCGTCAACGGACATTTATTGCGTTGCAAAATTGCGATCACAAATGTGTCGCAATTATCACGTTTGTAAGTCACCCTCAGAAACAAATGTTCAGGCGGCATTGTTTTATAAGAAGATTTTACAGCCTCTCAAAAACGGCTACGGCCAGGCTTACCTAAGGTTACCAGCCGGCGGGCGCATCCGGATAAGCGTTCAAGACCGGTCCGAGCGCCTGTTTTAGGGGGGCAAGCCAGGAATCGTATCCTTGCCAGCCTTCCGTCCCCTCGCGGAAGATTGGCCGGCGCACCTGTTCGCTGGAAGCTGTGCGCACGGCCCGTTCGGTTTCATGAAAACGCAGACAGGCATCTTCAAATTCGAGCCTGCAGGCGGCCAGCAGCGCCCTGACCTCGGTTTCGGTGTCATCAACCATGCGTTCATAAAGGACGCGATGGACACGTCCCGGCAGGACGGTATCGACATGGTGCATCAACCGGACATAGTCGGCGTAGTAGCGGCCCATGTCATCGAGACTGTAGGTAAATGCCTGCCCCTTGGCGAAATGCTGCTTGAAGTTCGAGACACAACAGCCGAGCGGATGCCGGCGCGCATCGATGATGATGGCGTTCGGCAGGATCAGATGGATAAAGGGCACATGCGCCCAGTTATTCGGCAGCTTATCGATAAACAGTGGCCGTTCCGTCCGCCGCTGAACCCGCGTCCGCGACAGATAGCTTTCACCAAGCGCGCGCAGGCGTTCCGCAGATAGCCCGGCGATGCGTGCCGGATAATCGCCGCCGTCACGCGCCAGGGCCGGAATATCCGGCAGTTCCGATGTGCCTTCGACCTGGCTGTGGCTGGAGAGAATTTGCTCAACCAGTGTGGAGCCGGCGCGCGGCATCCCCAGGATAAAGATCGGGTCGCGCGCGTCACATCCCTGCCCGGCCCGTTCGGCAAAGAATTCAGGCGTAAACAGGGCCAGGCTGCGATCGACAAAAGCGCTGGTTTCGTCTGCATCATAGTCTATGGCCTGACGACGCAGGGCATTTCCGGCGGCATAATGGGCAAAGGCGGTTTCATATGCCTTCTGGTCTTCGCGCGCCTTGCCCAGCGCGAAATCGAGGTGAAAACGGTCTTCATCACGCAGGCCCGGCTGCACCAGCGCCGCTTCCATGACGGTCATATCGCTTTCGCTAAAACGCACTGTCTTGAGATTGGCCAGGCTCCACCACACCTCGCCAAGCGTTGGCGTCAGCGCCAAGGCTTCACGATAGGCAGCAATACCCTCGTCCTGCCGTCCCACGGTCTTGAGCATATGTCCCAGGCTCATCCACACCTTCGGCTGGTTCGGCGCCTTTTCCAGCACGCTTTGATAGAGGCCGATGGCTTCGTCGAAACCGCCGATCTTGCTGAGCGCCGCCGCCTTGAGATTGTTCAGCCCCAGGTTTTCGCTGCCTGCATCGATCAGCAGGTCCAGTTCGGCAATGGCCTCCGGCGCCCGATGCTGCTTGTAAAGAACGCTGGCCAGATTGGCGCGCGCAGCCCCGAAGCCCGGCGCCAGTTCCAGCGCACGGCGCAGCAGCGTCTCGGAATCGCGGTAACGACCGATCCGCGCGGCGACCTCAGCCAGCATACGGATGGCCGCCACATCGAAAGGATCCTGCTTGAGGTGACGGCGTAACAGAGGTTCGGCGACTTCCAGCCGGTTATCATAAAGCGCCAGGGCCGCGTTCATCACATCGGCATTTTGCAATCCCTGCCGGATAGATATCTGTTCAGGGCTTGTGGAATTTTCAGGACTGGGGCTCATTCAGGGATTTGTTCAATACAAAAAGCGGCTTGTAAACCGAAATATAGGCGCCACCGAGGGATTCAACTTATAGCCATCTTTACAAACTTCAACGAATAGTGATCAGCTAAACGTGACGCATCTGTTTAAAGTCCGCTTACAGATAAACAGAAAGACATGATGATATGAGCCTGGCCGCAGGGCAATCCACACCCCAGAACGACGCGACCACCCGTCACCTGCTGGTGGTCGATGACGATGACCGCATCCGTACCCTGTTGAAGGAATTCCTGAGCCGGCAGGGTTTCCGCGTCACCGCCGCCGCCCATGCCGACGCCGCAAAGCGGATGCTGCAACTGCTCGATTTCGACCTGCTGATCCTCGATGTCATGATGCCCGGCGAAGATGGCTTCTCACTGTCGAAATGGGTGCGCGCCAATTCCAACGTGCCGATCCTCATCCTGACCGCGCGCGGCCTGCCCGATGACCGCATCATGGGACTTTCGATCGGCGCCGACGATTATCTGTCCAAACCGTTCGAGCCACAGGAACTGCTGCTGCGCATCGAAGCCATCCTGCGCCGCACCGGCGTCAAGCCCGCCCTGCCGAAATCGATCAATATGGGCCCGTTCAGCTTCGACCTGGAGCGCTCGGAACTGAGCAAGAACGGCACGCTGGTTCGTCTGACCGAAGCTGAATCGCAACTGCTGAAATACCTGGCCGAGCGCGCCAATGTGCCGGTCGACCGCATGGACCTGGCCAAGGACAGCGTCGACACCACCGGCCGCGCCGTTGATGTCCAGGTCACCCGCCTGCGCCGCAAGATCGAGCAGGATCCCAAGAACCCCCGCTATCTGCAAACCGTGCGCGGCAAGGGGTATATGCTGGCCCCGGACTAGACCTTGGCCTCCCCCAAGCGCAAATTGCCGAAGATCAAGTTCTGGCCCACCGTCCTGAAGCGCAATTTCCCGCGCACCCTGATGGCGCGCGTCCTGCTGATCATCGTCCTGCCGATTGCCATCATGCAGATCGCCATCACCTGGGTGTTTTTCGACAAGCACTGGGAAACGGTCACGGCCAAACTTTCGGAGGGCCTGGCCGGCGACATCGCCTGGGCCGTGCGCGCCTATGAGGCCAACCCCACCGAAGCCAATCTCGAGCAGATCAACGACCAGGCTGAGAAAAGCATGCAGTTGTCGATCAGCCTGCGCAAGGGCGACAAGCTGCCGCTCAACCGCCGGGAATCGATCTTCATCGCCCTCAACCGCACCATAGACAAGGCGCTGGGCGATCAACTCGAAGAGGTCTACTGGTTCGATACCACGCGTTATCCCGGCTATGTTGATATCCGTGTGCAAGTCAAGGCAGGCGTGCTGCGCTTTATCGTTCCCAAGGACCGCGCCTTCGCCACCACCGGCTATATTTTCATCTTCTGGATGCTGGGCGCCACCATCATCCTGACCACCATCGCCATGCTGTTCATCCGCAACCAGGTGCGCGCCATCGAGCGTCTGAGCCAGGCCGCCGAACGCTTCGGCCGCGGCGAGGAAGATGTCGGCTTCAAGCCCTATGGCGCCACCGAGGTGCGCGCCGCCGCCGAAGCCTTCCTCAAGATGAAGGCGCGCATCCAGCGCCAGATCGAGCAACGCACCACCCTGCTGGCCTCGGTCAGCCACGACCTGCGCACCCCCCTGACCCGCCTCAAGCTGGAATTGGCCATGGGTGAACAGGACGAGGCCAATACGCGGATGAAACAGGATGTCTCCGAGATGGCCTATATGATCGACGAATACCTGGCCTTTGCCCGCGGGGAAATGGCCGAGAATACCGATAGCGTGTCGGTCCGCGCCCTTATGGATGCCGTCACCGACAGCGTGGCCCGCGCCGGCCACAGGCTGCAAACCGAACGCCTGGCCGAGGATCTGCGCGTCAATATCCGCGAAATGGCGGTGCAACGCGCCCTGACCAACCTGGTGATGAACGGTTTCCATTACGGCAAGCATGTCCGTTTCCATGCCGAGGTTACGCCTGGCGAAAAGCTGTTTCTGATTATCGATGACGACGGCCCCGGCATCGCGCCGGAAAAGCGCGAGGAAGCCTTCAAGCCGTTCTCAAGGCTGGATGAGTCGCGCAACCAGAACATCAAAGGCGTGGGCCTGGGCCTAGCTATTGCGCGGGATATCGTGCGCAGCCATGGCGGCGAACTGACGCTCGACACAAGTCCGCAAGGCGGTCTGCGCGCGGTGATCAGTCTGCCGGTATCTCAACTCTCCTGATGTCATAACACGGTCACCTTCCGTGTTTAGACCAGCCGTTAGGGGGGGGATGAAAATGAAGAAACGCCTGATCTGGTGGCTGCCCTGTGTCACCCTCGTTCTGTCAGTGTTCTATCTCATGACGGCAAGGGTCTATCTTGAGGGCTCGCTCGGTGAAAGTTACATCATGCTTAAGCCATTCCCCTCCATCGAAACCGACATTGGTGGTGGAGAAGACGGGGCCTGGGCACGGGCGCACCCTGGTCAGCCGACGCCTTGGTGGCAAAAGGAAGACTCAGTCAAACTCTTATGGTGCGGAGACTGGGAAATGCCTAAATTCTGGCCGTTGATATACAGTTACGGCGCTTTCCTGCCACCGGTGCTGTGGTTGGCATTCGCTATCGTCCTGCTGAAACATTTGATCAGAAAGCCGCTCAGCCTTAATCCGGCCCCTTGAAGCACTCAGATATTCAGGCCACTTCCACCAGTTCGCGCGCCACGGCTTCGGCGATCTTGATACCGTCGATAGCGGCCGACAGGATGCCGCCGGCATAGCCTGCGCCCTCCCCCGCCGGATAAAGCCCTTGCGTATTCAGGCTTTGCAGATCCTTACCACGCGTGATGCGGATGGGCGACGAGGTGCGCGTCTCCACGCCGGTCAGCATGGCGTCTGGGTGGTCATAGCGCTTGATCTGCCGTCCGAAGACCGGCAGGGCCTCGCGCATCGCTTCGATAACGAACGCCGGCAGGCACTGATCGAGGTTGGTCAGGTGGACGCCCGGCTTGTAGGACGGCAGCACCTCGCCAAATTCGGTGGACGCGCGACCGGCGAGGAAATCGCCAACCTTTTGCCCCGGCGCCTGATAGGTCGAGCCACCCGCCATAAAGGCCTGCGCTTCAAGCTTGCGCTGCAATTCAATCCCCGCCAGCGGATGGCCGGGATAGTCGCGCTCCGGATCGATACCGACGACAAAGCCAGCATTGGCGTTGAATTCCTTGCGGGAATACTGGCTCATGCCGTTGGTGACCACGCGGCCGGGTTCGGACGCCGCCGCCACCACGCGCCCGCCGGGGCACATGCAGAAGCTGTAAACCGTGCGGTCGTTCTTGCAGTGGTGCGACAGGCTATAGGCCGCCGCGCCCAAGTCCGGATGGCCGGCGCAATCGCCGAAGCGCGCCATGTCGATCCACGATTGCGGGTGCTCGATACGCACGCCGATGGAAAACGGCTTGGCCTCGATAAAGACGCCGCGATCGTACAGCATCTCGAAGGTATCGCGGGCGCTGTGACCGACCGCCAGCACCACCTGATCGGCTTCGAGATAACCGCCATCATGCAGGTGCAAGCCGCGCACCTGACGCGTGCCGTCCGGTGCCGTCTCGATATCGATATCGGTTACGCGGGTCTGCCAGCGATATTCACCGCCCAGGTCTTCAATGGTCTGGCGCATGTGCTCGACCATCGAGACCAGCCGGAAGGTGCCGATATGCGGATGGGCCTCAGTCAGGATTTCCGGCGGCGCCCCGGCCTTGACGAACTCGGTCAGTACCTTGCGGCCGAGATGGCGCGGATCCTTGACCTGGCTGTAGAGCTTGCCGTCCGAGAACGTCCCCGCCCCGCCTTCACCGAACTGGACATTGGACTCCGGGTTCAGTTCGCTCCGGCGCCACAGCCCCCAGGTGTCTTTCGTGCGTTCGCGCACCACCTTGCCGCGCTCCAGGATGATGGGTTTCAACCCCATCTGGGCCAGGATCAGCGCCGCGAATAAGCCGCACGGTCCGGCACCAATCACCACCGGGCGGCGCTTTTGGCTAACCGCCGGCGCGTGGCCAATAAAACGGTATTCGGTATCCGGCGTCGGCCTGACAGACGGATCACCGGCCAGCCTTTCCAGAACGGCGGCTTCATCCTTCAGCACCATGTCCACCGAATAGATCAGCAGGATAGCCGACTTCTTACGCGCGTCATTGGCCCTTCGCGCGATCTCGAACGACACCAGTTCATCAGGCGTAATGCCCAGGCGTTCGCAGATAGCCGCAGGCAGGGCCTCGGGCGCATGATCGAGCGGCAGTTTCAATTCGGTGATACGAAGCATGGCCGTGCTTTACCGGCAATGCCTCCGCCACGCAACCGCGGACAAAAAAAGCCCCGCGCATGGCGGGGCTTCAGTTGAGCACAGGTTTAATACTTTAGAACTTCGCGGCGACCCCGACAGCCCAGGTCTTGCCGTAAACTTCGTTTTCGACCAGTTGGTTTGACGAGCCGATATAACGGCGCCAGGCGGCATCGTTCAGGTTCTTGCCCTGGACGAAGACCTGCCAGTTCTTGTTGAGCGCGTAACCGACCTTGACGTCGATGCGACCACGCCCGGCGGTGTAGATGTCGGTGGCTGTATCTTCACCCAGGGTATCGAGGAACTTGGAACGATACGAATAGGCGATACGAGCCGTCCAGTTATACTTCTCGTAAGTCAGTTCAGCGGTGCCGGTCAGGTCGGACGTATAGATCAGGCTGACCTTGTCGCTGCGGCCCGGCGCACCGTCCGCCTGAGACTTCTGCGAGGTGACATTGAACGAGGTGCCCAGACCGTCAAACGGCGACGGCAGCATGTCATACTGCATGACGTAGTTGAATTCGACACCCGAAACGGTCGCCTTTTTCAGGTTCTTTGGCTGGCTGACGCTGATGTTGGCATAGGTCACGCCGCCCACAGTCAGGTCGCCCGTGTATCCGGTCGTGAAGATCGGATCGTCGATGCTCTTATAGAAGGCCGAGACCGAGATCACACCGTGCTTGCCAAAATAGTACTCGTAGCCGGCATCGAGATTAACCGACCGGAGCGGATTCAGGTCCGGATTGCCAAGCTCGGCTTCTTCATCGCCCTTGCTGATATTGGCGTGCGGCGCCAGGTCGACATAGTTCGGACGGCCGATCGAGGTCGTGGCGGCAAAGCGCACCAGCGAGTTCGAATTGAAATCGTAACGACCGACCACCGACGGGAACAGGTCGGTATAGTCTTTCTTGCCGAAGCTGTTGAAGTCCATGTCGATCGACGAATCCTCGTCGAACGCCTTGGCTTTGGAGCTATTCTGGGTGTGCTCAATGCGCAGGCCCGGTGTGACGGTCAGGTTGCCAGCCTTGATAGTGGCTTGCGCATAGCCGGCGCTGACCGTTTCGCTGACGTCATAATCGTCCGCCAGTTCTCCGACCAGTGTATCGGGCTGAACCAGATTGGCGTCCGTTAATACGCCGTTTGCCTCGGCATAATCCAGGGAAGACAGGAAGTCGACGGTTGGTCCGAAGTTATACTTGCCATCATAAAGTGTAGCGCCTGTGTAGGACTGGAAGTTGTTCAGAGTCATACCCGCGCCCGACACGTCGTACAGACGGTAATTGACGTCGGAACGCTTGTGACGCTTGGCATATTTCGCCCCGAACTTGAAGGTGGTGTCACCACCAAACAGGCTTGTGGGCAAGGTGTAGTTAACCGATGCCTGGTTCAGGATTTCACGATAATGATCGGCTTCCAGTTCAGCCTCATCAGCCTTAAAATTCGAGGCGTCGTAAACCTTGGCGCCCGGATCGACCGTGAAGAGTTCATCGGACAGATCATAGGTGCCGCTGGCGTCTTTTTTGCCGGACACATAGGCAAAGTTGTAGCGCGGATCGTCATCCTTGATAGCGGTCGAATTGGTGATGTCAGCATCCAGCTTGCCCTGGCCCAACGTAAACTCACCGCCGAAGCTGACCGTCGAGATATGCTCATCTTCGAAACGGTACTTGGCATCGCGCTTGGCGGCCTTGGTGCTGGCAAAGGTGCCGGTGTCGTCGCCCGTTGCGGTCTGGCCCGCCAGCTTGACGCCAAACTGCTGGCGCTGCTCCATGTCAGTGAAGTGCGAGAACAGGGTATGCGCATAGAGATGCACATCGTCATTCGGCCTGTAGTCGAAATTGACGGCGGCCCCTTGCCGATTGCGGATCACATAATAATCTCGCAGTTTCCAGTCGGACGGCACGATTTGCGTGCCCGACTTGTCGTCGCCCCAGCTTTCCGAGCCCTGGAGGTTGTCGGACGCCTGCGGACGACGCGAGGCGTTGAGCGCGACCACGACGCCGAACTGCTTGTTATCGCCGAAACGCGTACCGGCCGAAATGTCCGTGTCGTAAGAGGTCTTGTCATTCAGGTCGATGTGGCCGGCGGTATAGCGGGCGGTCAGGAAGGGCTTCCTGCGATCGAAGGCGGTCAGGGTCTTGACGTTCACGGCACCGGCGATAGCGTTGGCATCGTACTCGGCCGTCTGGTTCTTGATCACTTCGACCGAACCAATCAGGCCGGTCGGAATGGTGTCGACCTTCACTTCGCGCGTGTCGGTTTCTGGGGCGGCAGCGTCCTGACCGTTGATGCGAACGGCAGCCAGGGCCGGATCGAGACCACGGATAATGACATACCGCCCCTCGCCCTGATCGTCATCGACCGTAACGCCCGGCATACGTTGGACCGCTTCACCAACGTTCTGATCCGGCAGCTTACCGGCGTCATTGGCGGTGACGACTTCCTTCTTGATCTGCGAATTGTGTTGCTGCTCCAGCGCCTCGCGCTCGGCGGCGCGGTGGCCGAAGACCACAACCTCGATCGGCGCCTCAGCGGCTGCCGCAGCCGTTGTCACGGTTTCCTGCGCCTGCGTCTGGCCGGCGGAAAGGGTGAATGCCAGAGGCGCCACGGCGGCGCCGGCAAGCAAATATTTCATTTTCGACATTAATAGCCCCACAATTTTAAAAATTTACAGTTTAATTTCTGCAAATTTTGGTATTACCCGGATGTGATCGCTATTAAGGACAGCAGATGATGAATTTCAGAACGTTTTACAACAGATTTATGACAACAAACTTAGCATTTATAAGTGTTGCTTGTTTATCATCATGCGCGCCTTTACATAGTGAATTGATTTCAGATTCTAAACTGATGCCACACGGGACTGGCACCCCGGTCATGGCGGCCGCCGAAACACAGGCAGTGGCCACAAAAGCGCTCGACAGCGCCGACGATCCCGAAGTCTGGGTCGATGCCAGGGATTCCCGCCGCGCCCTGATCTATGCCACCGACAAGAAGGCCGGGCTTTATGTCTATGACCTGGCTGGCAAACAGGTGCAGTTCCTGCCCGTAGGCCCCATGAACAATGTCGACCTGCGCAGCGGCCTGGCGATTGATGGTCTGCCGGAAACGGTGATTGCCGCCTCTGATCGTGTAAAGGGCGGCGCGGCCCTGTTCAGGCTTGATCTGGCAACCTTGCAAACGACTTTCTGGGGTTTCGTGCCCATGCCAACCAGCGAGGCTTACGGCTTCTGCATGGGCGTCACCAGGGACAACCAGCTTACCTTTGTCATGGTCGGCAAGGATGGCGACGTGACGCAATCGGTCATCACCACTGAGAACGGCCAGCCCCAGGCCCGTATCGTCAGGCGATTCGCCGTCGGCACTCAGTCGGAAGGCTGCGTGGTCGATGACGCCACAGGCCGCCTCTATATCGCCGAGGAAAACGTCGCCCTGTGGCAATATGGGCTTGATCCGGCGAGCGGCACGGCGCGCACGGCCGTGGAAACCCTGCCCTCGCAAAAGCTGGTGGCCGATATCGAGGGCCTGACCCTGCTGCGCGAGGGCGCGCACACCTTCCTGATCGCCTCTTCACAAGGCGATTCCGCCTTTGCGGTCTGGCGCGTCGAAGGCGAAACGCCAGCCTATCAGGGGCGCTTCTCGGTCTATGCCGGCAATGGCATAGACGCCGTCACCGGCACGGACGGTGTGGCGGCGCTGGGGGGGCAGGTCGGCCCCTACGGCAAGGGCGTCGTGGTTATGCAGGACGATTCCGACACCGATGGCGAAACGCCGGCCACCGCCCGCCAGCGCCAGAACTTCAAGATCGTTGACTGGAACGAGATCGTGAAGGCCCTGAAAATGCAATAAGAAGAAATACAATCGAAAAAGGCGGCTGCGTCATGCTGCCGCCTTTTTCCTATCCCAACTCCCTGGAGCGTTTGTGGGCCGCATCGACCGACGCCAGGATCAGTTCGTCCAGTCCCTCACCCGGCTTGCACAAAATATTGAGGGCCGCTTCCGTCGTCCCGCCTGGAGAGGCCACTTTTTTGATCAGGGCTTCCGGGTCTTCGCCGGTTTCATCGAGCAGGCGCGCTGCCGAAATCAGCGTGCCGCGCGCCAGATCGCGGGCGTGGCTGTATGACAGGCCATTGGCCCGGCCCGCCTTTTCCAGCGCCCGCACGAAGGCATAGACATAGGCCGGCCCCGAACCGGAAACGGCGGTCGCCGAATTGATCTGGTCCTCGTCGGCCAGTTCGACCGTCTGGGCCATGGGGGCGAACAGGCCGCGCGCCGCGTCCATGCCCGCCACCGTGTCGGCATAGAGGCTGGCCACGCCCTTGCCGGTGGCCACGCCGGTGGTCGGCATGACGCGCGCCGTCGGATGGCCGGCAAACGCCTGCTTGAGCTGGGTAGTCGTCACCCCGGCCATGACCGAGACAATGACGGCAGCCTTGTCGATATTGCCATTGAGGATCTGCGCCACGGCGTGCCAGCCCTGCGGCTTGACGGCCAGGATGATGGTTTTAGCGGAGTGCCAGATTTCGGGCAGTGGATTTAGCTTCGCGCCATCAGCGGCATAGGCTTGCGCTTCTTCACCCGGCTTCAGATCGAGGATCATCACATCGGACGGCGTAACATGGCCCTGAACGCGAAAGCCCTTGAGGATCGAGGAGCCGAGCGCCCCGGCGCCCACAAGAAGGATCGGTTTAGCGAGACTCATTTTTTGGATATCCTCAGACTGATGCGTCCGTTTTTAATAGGTTTGACGGCTCACTGGCGCAAGTGCCCGCCGGGCCGCTAAGTGATGAATTCAGGCCTCGCGCCTCTAAGCTTCACCCTTGGTCTCGAACAGGCAGGCAGCAAAGGCATCTGAGGCTGTGCTGACGCCCTTGAACCAGAAATCGAAAGCCGGGAAGAAACGGTCCACCGCTTCGGCGGCGCTGTTGATCATATGGGCGCTGGCCATGACCGAAGCGCGTTCCAGCGGATTGAGGGCCACTGTATGACGGAAGATGACATCATAAACGCCCTGACCGTCCGCGGCTTCCGTATCGCGGAACACCTCGAAGTGACCGAACCAGACGTGCGAATTGACCAGGCACAGCAGTTCATAAAGCCCGCCCAGGCGATTTTCCGCCAGGGGCACGCCCACACCGCTCTCGACATCGAGCGAGCAGCACAGTTGCAGGCATTCGCCTTCCGGCCGCCACGAAAACCACATTTCGTAGGTTCGCCAGTCACCGGCGAGCGCGAAACCAAGATCGCCTTCCGGCGTGCGCTCGAATTCCAGCCCTTCCTCGGTCAGGATGGACTCCACCATATCGAGTGGATCGAACGGGGCATCGCTGTCGAGGGTTTGGGGGGTATTCATGTAAACTCGTCTGTAAAAATTAGTCTTGCGGCACTTCGGTGTCCGGCTTCACGCCCTTGCCCTTCGGCTTGACCGACAAGGCCGCGACCGCCGCGCGCAGCTCAGCCACTTCGGCCCGCAGCGCATCCAGCTCATCGCGGCGCACCAGGTCCATGTCGGCAACGAAGCGATCGCCCTGGGCACGGAAGGCCGCCTTGGCCTCCTCACCGGCGGCCTGGGCCAGCGACATGGCGCCCGTGGTCATCTTGGCCAGTTCGTCGAGGAAGGGATTTTGGCTTTGCATCGCGGGCACTCCGAAGAAATAAGACGCTGTCTATATAGGCGCTTATCTCATTTCCGACAAACTTTTCATGATTCTGGCGATACCGCTTCTCTTTTGTGGCGACGAGTCACAGCAGAGTTGTTAATAGGCAATCATTATGCGCTCAGAGGCCGCGCAGGCTCCTCGCATATGCTCGGACGGGCACCTGCCCTTGCCGAAGTCGATGACTTCGGAAACATTTGGAGATGACATGCCCTTGAACATGCCGAATATCGATCCGGTTCTTCTCCATCTGGGGCCGCTGGAAATTCGCTGGTATGCCCTCGCCTATATTGCCGGCATTGTCTGCGGCTGGCTCTATATCGCGGCGCTGATAAAGAAGGAAAGTCTCTGGGCGCCGCGCCGCGCGCCGGTCAGCAGTACGCAGCTTGATGACCTGATCCTGTGGATCACCCTCGGCATCATCATTGGCGGCCGCGTCGGCTATATCCTCTTCTATGATGCCTCGATCATCTGGAAACAGCCGCTGGAAGTCTTCATGATCCAGCATGGCGGCATGTCGTTCCACGGCGGCTTCACCGGTGTGGCGGTGGCCACCATACTCTATTGCCGCGCCCAGAAATTTTCCCTGCCGCGAATGCTCAACCTCGGCGACCTGCTGGCCTGCGCCGCGCCGATCGGCCTGTTCTTCGGCCGTCTCGCCAACTTCATCAATGGCGAACTGTGGGGCCGCGTTACCCATGTGCCGTGGGGCATGGTTTTCTGCAACCAGTATATCGAGAAGCAGTATAACGACATCTGCCCGGCCGGTCTGGAACCCCGCCATCCCAGCCAGCTTTATGAAGCGCTCGGCGAAGGTTTGCTGCTGTTCATCCTGTTGTGGGTTCTGGCGAGCGTCTATCGCAAGTTCAACCGTCCCGGCCTGATCATGGGCACCTTCATTGCTGGTTACGGCCTTATCCGCATCCTGCTGGAAAATGTCCGCGAACCTGACGCGCAGATGCTGCCCTTCTTCAAGAACATCATCACAATGGGACAATCGCTTTCCCTGGTCATGGTGGCGGTCGGCGGCTTCCTGATCTGGCGCGCCCTCAAAACGCCCGTGCCTGAGCCCGAAGCCGAGCCTGAAGCGCCTGTCGAGACCACCGATCTTGATGGCTAGTTCACTGAAAGACCGGTTGATCGAGCAGATCACGCTTGAGGGCCCGATGCCGGTGGATGCCTATATGGCCCGCTGTCT
Source organism: Asticcacaulis taihuensis (assembly GCF_900100255.1). Classification (GTDB taxonomy): domain Bacteria; phylum Pseudomonadota; class Alphaproteobacteria; order Caulobacterales; family Caulobacteraceae; genus Asticcacaulis; species Asticcacaulis taihuensis. The sequence goes on from NZ_FMTS01000001.1 coordinate 748,760, forward strand.
GCTCGATCCGATCGACGGCTACTACACAAAACACGCCACCCTCGGTGCGGACGGCGATTTCATCACCGCGCCGCTGGTATCGCAGATGTTCGGTGAGATGCTCGGCGTCTGGGTGGCACAGACCTGGCTGTCGATGGGATCGCCCTCGCCTTTCCGGCTCGTCGAGATCGGCGGGGGCGACGGCACCCTGATGAGCGATATCCTGCGCGTCGCCGAACGTGTGCCCGGCCTGCGCGAAGCCGTTCGAGTCACGATGGTCGAAATTTCCCCACACCTGCGCGCCCTGCAAGGCCAAAAAGTGCCGGACGCCGCCTTCTTGTCCTCTCTGGATGGTGTGGCCGAAGACCTGCCGGTCATTGTGATCGCCAACGAATTGCTCGACTGTTTGCCGGCGCGGCAATTCATCCGTACCGAGACCGGTTGGTTCGAGCGCTGCGTCGGCCTGCAGGACGGTGCGCTCGCCTTTGGGCTTGTCCCGGCAGGTCAGGACTTTGTCCCGCCCTTCGATGCTGCCATCGGCGATCTGGTGGAAATATCGCTCGCTCAGACCCGGCTGGCCGAAAACCTGGCCCTGCTGATCAAAAAGACCAGCGGCGCTGCACTGCTGATCGATTACGGACGTGATCGCCCTGGACCTGGGGATACATTGCAGGCGCTTTACCGGCACCAAAAGCACGACCAGCTTGAAGCGCCCGGTGCGCATGACCTGACAGTCTGGGCCGATTTCCCGGCGGTCGCGGGGACGGCAGCGAGGACTGGCGTCACCGTCAGCTCCATCGTTACCCAGCGCGATTTTCTGGCACGCCTCGGCATCGACGCCCGTCACGCGGCGCTCCGTGAACGCAATCGTGATCAGGCCGAAAGACTCCAGCGCCAGTACGACCGGCTCATGGCGCCGGACCAGATGGGCACGCTATTCAAGGTGCTTGGCCTGGCATTCCCGGACAGCGTTAACCTCTTCGCGCTTGAAGCGAACGAGACCGCCCTGTAGGATAAAAACAGGCGCAAAAAGAGCCTTTTAAATCGCCGGCGGACACAAAACCGCCGCAGCCGTCCGCCTTGATGACGGCGCCAAACACAGACATTCCCAAGCTTAAGTCGCGGCCCTAAGGCTTTGCGATTATGGCTCTTTTTACAGTAACAGGTTTTTCTTATGTCCTTGCTGCCTTCGCGTATCCTGCACCCGCTTCTCGATCTCGCCCAGATTCAACACGGCTTCTTCACCCGTCATGGCGGCGTATCGCAGGACCTCTATGGCAGCCTCAATCTCGGCCTCGGCTCAAAGGACGATCAGGACGCCGTGATGGAAAACCGTCGGCGCGTGGCTTCGTCGTTCGGCCGTCCGGAAAACTATCTGCTCAGCCTTTATCAGGTCCATTCCGCTATCGCGCTCAAGGTCAATGAACCCTTCACCGGCGAACGCCCCGAAGCCGATGGCCTGGTGACCGCCCGCGCCGGCATTGTTCTTTCCGCACTCTCCGCCGATTGCGCGCCGATCCTGTTCTGCGATCCGCAAAGCCGCGTGGTCGGATCGTGTCATGCCGGCTGGAAGGGCGCGCTCGGCGGCGTTATCGAGGCCACGCTCAAGGCCATGGCCCAGCAGGGCGCCAAGACGGACCGCATCCGCGCCGTTATCGGCCCGTGCATCCAGCAGGCGTCCTATGAGGTCAGCGCCGATTACGAAGCGACCTTCGTGAAGGAAGACCCGGAATCGAAAGCCTTCTTCATTCAGGCCAATGACCTCGACAAGCGGATGTTCGATCTGCCCGGCTACTGCCTGATGCGCCTGAAGCGCGCCGGCTGCGCAGAAACAGCCTCCACCGGCCACGACACCTGCGCCGACGCGGCCCAGTTCTATTCCAACCGCCGCGCCGTCAAGACCGGCGAGCCGGATTACGGCCGTCTGATCTCGTGCATCATGATCCGGGCCTGATCAGCGCTTGACGGTGCAACTGGTGCGCTGCGGATCGACGATGTGGACATCGCGCGCATCCCGGTTCTCGTCGCGCTCGAAATAGACCGCCGGCTGGCCCGATTTGTCGGGCTGGAGGTGACCGATTGCGCCGGCGAACTGGCCGCTGGTCAGGCGGATCGTGTCGCCTGGGCCGCGCACCCATTTGCCGGATGTATTCGCGGTCGTATAAGTGCCCTGCGGACTGAGTTGCAGAAAGCCCATGTTGGAGTAACGCAGTTCGTAGTGGTAGTCCTGTCCGGCCACGACGCCGCCCATGCGCTCCATCCAGGCACAGGTCAGCCGGCCTTTCGGCACAATGCCAGCCTTCGGCACGGCGCCCGGCGCCTTGAAGGCCAGTGCGCCAGAGACATAGCCGCTAACCGAATAGACTTCACCGGTCGGGATGAAGGCATTGAGATAACCGCCGATGCCGTTTGATGTACATGGCCCCGACAGTTCAACATGGGTCCGGTCCTGCTCCGAATAAAAAACGCATCGGCTGTTTTCGAGGTAAGACCGGTTGGCGATCAGGGGCAGGCTTACCGTCTGTCCCTGGATCACGACCGTCGAACTGCCGGTGAACCGACCGGCCTTGAGAACCGCCGTGACCGACCAGGTGCCCAGCGGACGACCGTCACGATCCGTCAGGACACCATTGCCGGTGACCGCACCCATATTGGCGGTAACCGGCATGCCCGGTGACGGTTGCGGCACAGCGGCCATAGCCGGCAAGGCGGCAAGACAGATGGCGCCCCAGAAGGCGGCCGAGGTATAAAGGTATGATTTGCGCATGGAATCCTCCCCCTTGATTATCCGATATCTAATCCACAAACCGCCCCCCGCAACAAGTCCAGAACCCGCAATCCGCCTCCCTCTCAGTGAGGCCCTTCGCAGAGACCCGCAATTTTTAACTATTTACGACGTTTAGGTCTTGAACCGCCGCTTTCACCTGCTAAAAGCCGCGTCATATGACCAATCCCCACAAAGCAGCTACGGGAAAGCCCACCATGAAATTGCTCTCCGCCAATTCCAACCGGACTCTGGCCCAGAATATCGGTGATTATCTCGACATGCCGCTGTGCAAGGCGCGCGTTCAGCGCTTTGCCGACAACGAAATATTCGTCACCATCGATGAGAACGTCCGCGGCGAGGACGTCTTCGTCATCCAGTCGACCAGTTTCCCGGCCAATGACAACCTGATGGAACTGCTGATCTGCATTGACGCCCTGACCCGCGCCTCGGCCAAGCGCATCACTGCCGTGATCCCCTATTTCGGCTATGCTCGCCAGGACCGCAAGACCGGCGGTCGTACGCCTATCTCGGCCAAGCTGGTCGCCAACCTGATCACCCGCGCCGGCGCCCACCGCGTGCTGACCATGGACCTGCACGCCGGCCAGATTCAGGGGTTCTTCGATATCCCGACCGACAACCTGGTCGCCATCCCCTTCATGGCCAAGGATATCCAGGCCAATTACAAGAATTCGGCCGACCTGATGATCGTATCGCCCGATGTCGGCGGCGTGGTCCGCGCCCGCGCCCTGGCTGATCGCCTCGGCGGCGACCTGGCAATTGTCGACAAGCGCCGCCCGCGCGCCGGCGAGTCCGAAGTCATGAACATCATCGGTGACGTCACCGGCCGCGACTGCATCCTGTTCGATGATATTGTCGATTCTGGCGGCACCCTGGTCAATGCGGCCAAGGCGATCCTGGAACGCGGCGCCACCTCGGTTTCCGCCTATATCAGCCACGGCGTGCTTTCGGGCGAGGCCATCAACCGCGTCGACAAGTCCGTCCTTAAGGAATTAGTGATCACCGACTCGATCGAGGCCCCGGAAGCCATCCGCAATCATCCGAAGGTCCGCATTGTCGGCGTGGCCCCGCTGATCGGCGAAGCGATCCGGCGCATCGCCAACGAAGAATCCGTATCGAAACTGTTCGACTGATGCGTCGGATCGTTTGTTAGGCTTCTTGGCCGCCGCATCGCCAACGAAGAATCCGTCTCCAAGCTGTTCGACTAGGCCAGCGGCTCACGAAAACTTTTCGTGACAAGTCAAGTCTGAAATACCGCACAATTAACCTGACAGGCCATTGTTTTTATTAAATAATGCCGCATTTCCCTTGCGCCATCATTAACCCTTTAAGTTGCGCCACGTCATAATTTCGGCGTTTTTGCTGTTGAACACTGCGCCATACGCGCTAAGCCTTTCTGAGGGGGCTTTGGCGCCTTCGTCACACAATTTATATCCTTCGTCGCAGACCGGCATTTTCGGCTGCGAATACCTTGGACTCAAAGGGGAATGTACGTATGAAGCTGGCACTCACCAAGGGCTTTGGCACCAGCCTGATCGCCCTTAGCTTTGCCATAACCCTGGCCGGTACTCTGGCCGGCTGCGCAACTGATGCGCCACCGCCGGCACCGCCGCCACCGCCGCCGGCACCGGCTGGCCCGCCGGTCGCGCTCGCCAGCGAAATCTCCGATGCCGCCGCCGTCTACAAGGATTACATCGAGAAGGTCTCGGTCATGAGGGGCCAGTATGCCGACGGCGCCGCCATCCAGGCCCAGCTTGCCTCGGCTGAATCCTTCGAACCCAACCAACTGGCACACGGCGCTGTGGCCTATGCCGCCATTGTGGCCATGCAGGAACCCGCTTTCCGCTCCATAATGCGCACCTATGCCGCCAATGACACGACCCGCGCCGATATCAGGGCCAAGCTGATCGCCGATCCGGCTTATGCCGCGGTCATTCCCGGCGCCGATGCGGCCGCGCGCCGCGTCATCCTCGCGCTCAGCAGTGACGGCCAGTCCGTCTACAAGGCCGGGGCCGGCGTCAAACAGGCGGCCTATGACATTCAGCATGAAAAGTGGTCGAAGGAATTCGTGGCCGACCGCGATGGCCGCCTGGCCCTCGCCAAGGCCAATTCCGTGACCCTCGCCAGCGTGCAGTCAGACGACAGCGCCCGGTTACTGGCGGCCGCCCTTTCCGGCCAGGGCCTCGTCACCAGCGCCGATACAGGCCAATCCACCGGCCAGAGCACGGTTCAGGTCGGCCTGCCGGTTCAGGCTACGCAAGCCACCCCGATAAACGGCGGTAACCCGGCCATGATCCCCGATGCGGGCACCGCCCCTGTGCCCGCCGAAGCCAGCGCGACTTCGGCCGCGACCAGCGTCTTCGATCGCCCCGACCTGTTCAACCAGCCCTATACCCAGGCGGTGAACCGCGCCCTGACGATCGCCGCCCTGGCCCTGCTTGGCGAAGGCGGCGAAACCAACCTGCCGACCCTTACCAGCCTGCTTGATGACGGCGATGGCCAGCGCTGCCTGCAGATGAGCAAGCTCAACCTCTATCAGTGCCTGGCCGTGGCCAAGCCGCATTATGAGGATGTGTTCTGTGTCGGCCAGCACGTCCTGATGGATACCGGCCAGTGCCTGGGCAAGATGTCGAGCAATGCGCTCAGCTTCGCGCCGGTCACCCGCGTCGGGTTCAAGGCGGACGGCACCTCGGCCTATGCCGATCCGAAGCCCTACCTCAAGCCGGCGCCGGTGAAGAAGGCAGCAAAGAAGAAGGTGGCGACCAAGAAGAAAAAGTAGTTTTTGGCGCTTGATTAAAGGTCGAAGGCGGCATGTCCCGGATGGGCGTGCCGCCTTTTTTCCTTGCGACGGTTGCGTCCGGCGGCTTTGTCGTGTATCGGGATCGCCTCCAGAAATTCGGACTGCCGGGCCAATTGTGGTACCGGCATATTTCTATTGAGGTTTATGGCTATGGCCGACATTATTCTTGACGTTGAAGTACGTGAGCGCACCGGCAGCGGTGGCGCGCGTGAAATCCGCAATGCCGGCAAGTTGCCAGGCATTCTTTATGGTGGTGACAAGGCGCCCGTGCCGATCGCGGTCAACCTGAACGCCTTCCGCAAGGCGCTGGCCACCGGCAAGCTCAACGGTCACCTAGTGACCCTGAAGTACGGCAAGGAAACCCAGAAGGTCATCGCCAAGTCGATCGACTTTCACCCGGTCACCGATGTGCCGATCCACTTCGACCTGTACCGGGTCGATGAACATGCCGAAATCAAGATTTCGGTGCCGGTTCACTTCAAGAACCACGAACTGTCGCCCGGCCTGAAGAAGGGCGCTGCCCTGAACATCGCCATCCACGAACTGGAAATCCTGGTTCCGGCCGACCACATCCCGGAAGACATCATCGTTGACCTCACCGGCCTTGAAATCGGCCAGAGCGTCCACGTCTCCGACCTGAAGCTGCCTTCGGACGTCAAGGCGCATGTCGCCGCCGGCGAAGTTGTCGCCTCGATCACCGCTTCGGGCGCGTCGAAGAGCGAAGACGCGGCGGAAGCCGCTGCCGCCTCGGAAGGCTAATGGGGTTTGGGGGCTGTGCCCCCAAAATCTTCTTCTATTCAATAAAAAAGCCTCGCCCTTTTCGGGCGGGGCTTTTTTATTGACAAGGGAAAGGCTTGGGGGCACAGCCCCCAAACCCCATTAGTTTTCGGAGATGCCCGTGTATCTGATCGTTGGCCTTGGCAATCCCGGTGCACAATACGCGAAGAACCGCCACAATATCGGCTTCATGATGATCGACGAACTGATCCGCAGTCCCGCTTTCGGTCCGGAAAAGAAAAATTTTGACGGCATCACCTCCGACGGCCAGATCGAGACGGCAAAGGGCATGGAAAAAGTGCTGGCCCTTAAGCCGCAGACCTTCATGAACCTCTCCGGCCAGAGCGTGCAGAAGGCTATGCAGTTCTACAAGATCAAGCTGGAACGCGTGATCGTTTTCCACGATGAACTGGATCTCGCGCCCGGCCGCCTGCGCATGAAACTCGGCGGCGGCCATGCCGGCCATAATGGCTTGCGCTCGATCATGGCCAATATCGGCCCCAACTTCATGCGCGGTCGCATGGGCATCGGCCATCCCGGCGCCAAGGAAGATGTGCTGCATTGGGTGCTGGGTGATTTCGGCAAGTCGGACCAGGCATGGGTCAATGCCATGAACGACGCCTGCGTCCGCGCCCTGCCCGTGCTGCTCTCCGGTCTGCCCGACGCCGCCGAGCGCTACACCACCGAGGTGATGCGCCTGGCCCCGGCGCCCAAACTGGATACGCGGCAGTTGAATGCACAAAAGGACGGCTAGGACTGGTGCCATTACGAAAAATGCTTTAGGGAACAGCGCAATTTCCGTTTTCTGAAAAGCTTTTTCCATGGCCCTTAAAGTCGCTATCGTTGGTCTGCCCAATGTCGGCAAGTCCACCCTGTTCAACGCCCTGACCCAGACGGCTTCGGCCCAGGCCGCCAACTACCCGTTCTGCACCATCGAGCCCAACACCGGCGATGTGGCCGTCCCGGAACCGCGCCTTGAGGTGCTGGCGAAGATTGTCGGCTCGAAGGAAATCATCCCCGCGCGCATGAACTTCGTCGATATCGCCGGCCTCGTGCGTGGCGCCTCCAAAGGCGAAGGCCTCGGCAACCAATTCCTGGCCAATATCCGTGACTGTGACGCGGTCGCCTTCGTGGCCCGCTGCTTCGTCAACACCGACATCACCCACGTCGAGGGCCGCATCGATCCGATCAGCGACCTGGAAATCATCGAAACCGAGTTGATGCTGGCCGATCTGGAATCGCTGGAAAAGCGCCTGCCGAATCTGGAAAAGCGCGCCAAATCCGGCGGCGACAAGGAAGCCGCCCTCACCGTCTCGCTGATCAATGCCGCGCTGGAAGAACTGCGCAACGGCCGTCCGGCCCGCGTAGCCTTTGAGAAGGGCAAGATCAGCAAGGAAGACACCAAGGCCTGGGAGATGCTGCAACTCTTAACTTCCAAGCCCGCCCTCTACGTCTGCAATGTCGAGGAAGACGCCGCCGCCACCGGCAACGAACTCTCCACGAAAGTGGCCGAACGAGCCAAGGCCGACCATGCCAACAGCGTTGTCATCTCGGCGCAGATCGAGTCGGAAATCGCTCTTCTGGATGCCGACGAGCGCAAGGAGTTTCTGGAGACGCTCGGCCTGGAAGAACCCGGCCTGAACCGCCTGATCCGCGAAGCCTACAAGCTGCTGGGCCTGCAATCCTATTTCACGGTCGGCCCAAAGGAAGCCCGCGCCTGGACCATTCATGTCGGCGACACCGCCCCGCAGGCCGCCGGCGTCATCCATACGGATTTCGAGAAGGGCTTCATCCGCGCTGAAACCATCGCCTATGATGATTACGTCAAGTTCAACGGCGAAGCCGGCGCCAAGGAAGCCGGCAAGTTCCGTCAGGAAGGCAAGGAATACCTGGTCAAGGACGGCGATGTCCTGAACTTCCGGTTTAATGTGTAGGGGCTAAGCCCCCTCCGTCAGCGACACCGGCTCTTCGAGCCTCGCGCTGCCACCTCCCCCGTACGCTACGCTACAGGGGAGGAAAAAATGAAAAAGCCCGCCGGATGATCTCCGACGGGCTTTTATTTTGCTTCGTAACTCAGTCGGGATAACCCGCTGTGAGGCGGCGAAAAATGTTAGCTCGGGAGCACCGGAGCGGAGTGTACTTCAGTACATGAGCACCGGAGCGCAGCGAGATGACGTTTTGCAGCCCCTCACAGCGGGTTATCAGTGTTTGCCCCGCCAGACTTGCCGGTAAGCCGCATAGGTCACACCGGCCATCAGCAGCAGGAACAGGATGACCGACACGCCCATCTGCTTGCGCTCGGTGGCGTGCGGATCGCTGGCCCATTCGAGGAAGGCTGCCACATCCTGGGCTTCCTGTTTCAGGGTCGCCTTGGTGCCGTCGTCATAGGCCACCTTGTCATCCGCCAAGGGGGGCGGCATGGCTAGGACGCCGCCCAGCGGCACCTTGTGCGGGTCGCCCTTCCAGGAAGTCGCCAGCGCGCCGTGGACATAAGGGTTATAATGCTGGGTTGCCGCCACTTCCAGACCGGCCGGGGCCGGCTGGAATCCCGCCAGCATGGAGGCGACATAGTTGGCGCCGCCTTCCCGCGCCTTGGTAATCACCGAAAGATCGGGCGGAATAGCGCCGCTGTTGGAGGCCTTGGCCGCCTCTTCGTTCTTGAAAGGCGACGGGAAGCGATCCGAGGTCGTGGCCTTGCGGGTGATTTCGTCACCGGTATCCGGATCGATATCAGCGACATCGAATTCCGAAGCGATCTGCTTCACCACCGGGTTGTCGTTCGGGTTCTTGTACTTCGGATCGTAGAAGGGACCGCCCTTCTGGCCAAGATTACGGAACGACATCAGGTGCATCGAGTGACAGGCCGAGCAGACCTCACGATAGACCTTGTAGCCGCGCTGCAACTGCGCCTGGTCGAAGGTGCCAAACGGCCCCTCGAAGGTGAAGTGATGGTCCTCCGGCTCCTTGAAGCCTTCGCTGGCCATGGCGGCACCGGCGGTCAGGGAAACCACCAGGGCCAGACCGGCCGCAACCTTCAGGGTTTTCGTCATAAAGCTATTCATGTGACTTAACCCTTTTTCTTGGCGTGGGCGGCCAGGACAGCTTCGGAGATCGAGGCCGGCACGGGCAGCGGGTCTTCCTTCAGGCCGATCCACGGCATGATGATCAGGAAGAAGGCGAAATAATAGACGGCCAGAAGCTGCGACAGCCAGACGACCTTGAGGCCAAGCGGATTGCCATGCGCATCCGTGGTGATCGAGAACACCAGGTTATCCGGCAGTTGCCCGCCACACCAGCCAAGACCGATACAGGCCAGGACGAACAGGACGAAGAACCAGCGCATGACCGGACGGTAACGCATCGACTTGACCTTCGAGGTATCCAGCCACGGCAGGGCGAAGATCAGGGCGATGGCACCGAACATGGCGGTGACGCCCAGGAGCTTCGCTGGTATCGGCCCGATATCGAAGGTGATGGCGCGCAGGATGGCGTAGAAGGGCAGCATGTACCATTCGGGCACAATGTGCGACGGCGTCTGCAGCGGGTTGGCCTTCACATAGTTGTCGGCATGGCCCATGGCGTCCGGCGCAAAGAAGACGAACACAGCGAACACGATCAGGAAGAAGATCATGGCCAGGCCGTCTTTCACCGTGGCGTAGGGTGTGAACGGCAGGGTGTCTTCCTTGGACTTGATCTCGACGCCGGTCGGGTTGTTTTGGCCCACCACATGCAGCGCCCAGATATGCAGGACGACGACGCCGGCGATGACGAACGGCAGCAGGTAGTGCAGCGAGAAGAAGCGGTTCAGCGTCGGGTTATCGACCGCGAACCCGCCCTGCAGCCAGGTCAGGATCGACGGGCCGACCACCGGGATGGCGCCGATCAGGTTGGTGATGACGACCGCGCCGTAATAGGACATCTGGCCCCAAGGCAGAACGTAGCCCATGAAGGCGGTGGCAATCATCAGGAAGTAAATGATACAACCGAGCAGCCATAGGACTTCGCGCGGTGCCTTGTAGGAACCGTAATAGAGGCCGCGGAACATGTGGATATAGACGGCGAAGAAGAACATCGACGCGCCGTTGGCGTGAACATAGCGGATCAGCCAGCCATAGTTGACATCGCGCATGATGCGCTCGACGGAATCGAACGCCAGGTCGGCATTGGCCGTATAGTGCATGGCCAGGATGATGCCGGTCAGGATCTGCACGCCCAGGCAGAGCGACAGGATGCCACCGAAGGTCCACCAGTAGTTCAGGTTCTTCGGGGTCGGGTAATCAACAAAGCTGTCATAGGCCAGGCGGACGATCGGCAGGCGCGAATCCAGCCACTTTTCAATGCCGGATTTCGGCTCATAGGTCGAGGGATGATCGCTCATTTAGCCCACCTTGATCTTGGTGTCGGACAGGAAGGTGTACTCAGGCACTTCAAGATTCTTCGGCGCCGGTCCCTGACGGATGCGGCCCGACGTGTCGTATTCCGAACCGTGGCAGGGGCAGAACCAGCCGCCGTAATCACCGGTACCGAAATTGGGCACGCAGCCGAGGTGCGTACAGACGCCGATCAGCACGAGATACTGTTCATGGCCGGCCTTCACGCGTTCGGCATCGGTCTGCGGATCACGCAGGGTCTTGATATCGACCGCCTTGGCTTCGGCGATTTCCTTCTTGGTGCGATAACGAACAAAGAGCGGCTTGCCGCGCCATTTGACGACCGCCTGCATCCCTTCTTCCACCTTGGAGAGGTCGTATTCGATCGAAGCGAGCGCCAGGGTATCGGCCGCCGGATTCATCTGGCCGATCAGCGGCACCGCCACCATGGCCGCGGCGCCGACAGCCCCCGCGCCGGCTGCAATGTAGATAAAGTCACGACGATTCGGATCTTGCCCGACGTCCGTCACAGGTTCGCTCACCTTGCCACCTCTTCGTTTCTCAAGCCGGACCAGGATTTTACGCCCCGTGCCCGACACCCTCAAAAATTCTTAATCACTCATGACTGATTCCGTTAACAAAGACACGCTCTGCAACAGGCACACGCCAAGAATCCGGCACGTATATTCATACCAACTGCGTCTATAACCACAATTCCGTGACGGATACAAACCGCCAAAACACTTTTCTTGTCTAATTTTCGCCGCACTCAGGATGCTTTTCCGACAAATCGCTGCGAATGGCTTGCAGCATGGCGTTTTGCGCTGGACATTTGCCCGCCGGGGCGGTGAAAACGCCGGCACCACGCTTCCTCATCCGCAAGAGCAGACCGCAATGCGCCTGGCGCTATACCAGCCGGATATCCCGCAAAACCTTGGCGCCGCCATTCGCCTGAGCGCCGCTTTCGAGATTGATCTCGATGTCATCGAGCCGTGCGGCTTTCCGCTCGGCGACAAAGCCATCAAGCGCGCGGCCATGGATTATGGCCGCTGCGCCAAAGTGTCGCACCATGTGTCATGGTCTGCCTATCTTGATTTCCTATGGGCGGACATGCCGGCCGCGCGGCTGGTGCTATTCACCACCAAATCGGCCGAACCGGCCTATGACTTCACTTTTCGGCCTGACGATATCCTGCTGATGGGCCGCGAAAGCGCCGGTGTGCCGGATGAGGTCCATGCCCGCGCCGACGCCCGGCTGTTTATCCCGATCAGCGCCGAGGCGCGTTCGATCAATGTCATCAACGCGGCCAGCATGGCGCTGGGCGAAGCATTGCGGCAGACAAACGGCTTCCCGGTGCGCAAACACCTACCTTAAGCAAGAGATCCCACCACCCCGCCGCAAGGGCGGCGCGGTCCCCCTCCCCGACAAGCGGGGAGGTACAAGGGATCAGGCCACCCTGGAATAGCGTGCCTGGCCATCCGGCTGTTCCATATAGCGATCGAAGACCGCGCAGACATTGCGAATCAGCATCTTCAGCGGTGATTTCAGGCGCACGACCCGGCACTGGCATTCGACCACACCGAGTGCCTCCAAGGGCTTCAGGCGTTCCAGTTCGGCATCGAGCGCATTGAACGCCCTGCCGGGGCGCACGAGGATGTCGCCGATATCGGCCTCGAAATAACACATCAGCTCCGCGATCACCGCCTTGCGCACGCGGTCATCCTCCCGATAGGCCCAGCCGCGCGCCGTGGCCAGGCCGCCTTCGCGGATCAACCGTTGATAGGTGGCGCTCTGGCTAGCATTCTGCGCCAGACCTTCATCGAATTCGCTGATGGCGGAAGCGCCGAAAGCCAGCAGGCGGTCATTGGGCTGGTCGGTATAGCCCATGAAATTGCGGCGCAGGCGACGATGCTTCAACGCCACCGCCAGTCCATCCTCGGCGCAGGCGAAATGATCAATCCCGATAGGCGTATAACCGGCCGTGGTAAGGGTTTCCGTCATGCGCTCAAACAGGATCAGCTTGTGCGCGGCATCCGGCAGGGCCGTAGCGTCGATCAACCGTTGATGCTTGCGCACCCACGGCACATGGGCATAGGAAAAGCCGCTCAGCCGATCGGGATGCAGGCTTAAGGCATCGGCCAGGGTGGCGCCAAAGGCGGCTTCGTCCTGGAACGGCAGACCATAGATCAGGTCGAGCCCCAGGCCCTTGATGCCGGCCTCGCGCAGGGCATCGACGCTGGCGCGCACCACCGGCATGGGCTGAATGCGGTTGATGGCCTTCTGCACCTGCGGATCAGTATCCTGCAACCCCAGACTAACGCGATTAAACCCAAGCCCGGCATAGAGGCGCGCCATGTCCGGCGTCACCCGGCGCGGGTCCAGTTCAATCGAAATTTCGGCGTCGGCCAGGAAGACAAACCGGTCGCGCAGCACATCGAACAGCAGTTCCATGTCCTTTGCCTGGAGCAGGCCCGGCGAGCCGCCGCCGAAATGCAGGCTGTGAACGTAAGGTCGCATGGCGATCTGGCGGCTGACATGGGCGATTTCGGCAACCAGTTGATCGACATAGGCGGCGATCGCGTCATAGCGGCGCGTTATCTGGGTGTTGCAGCCGCAGAACCAGCACATCTGCTCGCAATAGGGGACGTGAATATAGAGGCCGATACTGCCGCCGGAAGAGAGACCGCGCAGCCAGTCGGCATGAATATCCGACGATAAAGGTTTGAAATGATGGGCCGAAGGATAGCTGGTGTAGCGTGGCGCCTCACGATCGAGCAGGTGACGCGGATCATGTTCCTGCCAGTTTCTCGGTGAATTGCGGGGTGAGTCAATAATAGCGGCCATGTGAATCGGCTCCCGTCCAGTGAGCCTCGGTTATACCCGACAATTTCCATGATAATTATGTGGCCTTTAGCCGCACGTCATGAAAAAGAAGTGGCCACGCGCAACACCCAGCGCTATCACGACACCATGACCCATACCGCTGCCCTCCCCGCCGAAATGCCGACTGACCGCCAGACCCAGGCCGCCGCCTGGTTTCGATCCCTGCGCGATTCGATCTGTACCGCCTTCGAGCAACTGGAGGACGAGGCCCCGGCCGCGCTTTATGGCGAGACCGCTGGCCGTTTCGAGCGCACACCGTGGAACCGCGAAGCCGGTGGTGGCGGCGAGATGTCGATCATGAAGGGCCGGCTGTTTGAGAAGGTCGGAGTGCATATTTCGACCGTCCATGGCAGTTTCTCGCCGGAATTCGCCAAGTCGATCCCCGGCGCCGATGTCGATCCGCGCTTCCATGCCACCGGCATTTCGCTGATCGCCCACATGACCAATCCGCATGTGCCGGCCGTGCATATGAATACGCGCTTCATAACCACCACGCAAAGCTGGTTTGGCGGCGGAGCCGACCTGACGCCGCTGATGGCTGCTGATCGCCATGCCGAAGCGCCTGATGCCATCGCCTTCCACAAGGCATTCAGGGAGGTGTGCGATATCGCCGATCCGGCCTATTACGAGAAGTTCAAGGCATGGTGCGAGGAATACTTCTACCTGCCCCACCGCCATGAGCCGCGCGGTGTCGGTGGCATCTTCTATGATCACCTGAACAGTGGCGACCATGCCGCTGATTTCGCCTTCACCCAGGATGTCGGCCGGGCCTTCCTCGCGGTTTATCCTGAAATCGTGCGCGGCCGCTTCAATCAATCATGGACAGAAGACGACCGAGAGGCGCAACTGATCCAGCGTGGCCGCTATGTCGAGTTCAACCTGTTGTACGACCGTGGCACGATTTTCGGCCTGAAAACAGGTGGTTACGTGTCGTCCATCATGTCGTCCATGCCGCCTGTGGTGAAGTGGCCTTAATAAATCTCCTCCCCTCAGGAAGGGGAGGTGTCGTGGCGAAGTCCATGACGCAGGGGTAAAAACCGGCGTAAGCCTTACCCTTCCGTCTCGACACGCTTCGCCTAGCAGCTTCGCTTGCTCGACACCTCCCCTGCAACAGGGGAGGAGATTTATCCTGCCCAGCGCATCTTCATATAGAGTCCGCCGGCTTTTAGCTCATCCAGCATCTGGTTGATGCGTCTGTCCCGCGTGTCGGTACGTTTGGCTTGCCCGATCCAGCCGATATAGTCGTTCTGCTGATAGGGCGGACGCGCCTGATAAGCCTCCCACAGACCATGATCATGCAGCAACTGACGAATATCGTCGGGAATTGGATGAATGTCGCGTGTCAGCAATCAAGCGCCCAAAAATTTTGAGATCGCGCCCAGCAGGTCGTGGCGTTGGCTGGGCTTTTTCAGCGTCGTCAATGCCTGATCGACCAGGGTCGGATCGATGCGAATGCCGCGGCGGCTCATCAGCAGGTCGCTAGCGAAATCCTCGCAGAATTCCGGGTGGCACTGAAAGGACAGCCCCTTGCGCTGGGTGTAGTACAGCGCGCCGTGCGGCGTGAATTCCGAACCGGCCAGCACGATGGCGTTTTCCGGCTTTTTGACCACCTGATCCTGGTGAGTGACCGCGCAGGCAATCCGCGTGGCGCCGGCGCCAGCCAGTTCCTGCCACAGGTCGTGGGCCTGAACCTCATATTCATGCAAACCAATGCCCCAGCCCTTGTGCGATTTCTCGACATGGCCGCCCCAGGCCTGCGCCATCACCTGATGGCCGAAGCAGATGCCGACGACGGGGGTTTCTGTGTTGAGTGCGCGCAACCAGTCCATCAGGGCGGCAATCCACGGATCGTCCTCATAGACACCCGCCGGCGAACCGGTAATGACCACGCCTTTCAGATTTTCATCCTGTTCAGGAAGTTCGCCTGACAGTGTCTTGAAAACCTTGAAGGAACGCCCCTCACTCGCCAAAAGCTGTGCGAACATGTCGGCATAGGTGCCGTAGGTGGCATCGAGCCCCGCGGGCGGGACGCCGGTTTCCAGAATGGCGATGTAATCGTTACGCATACTCATGATCCCCGAATGTGAATCAAGATTTGGCTTCTTTCGCAAATGCGTCAAGAGCCGCCTCAATCACGCTTTGTGAGAAATCATGATTAAGCCATTCGGTTTCCAATTGCTTAAGCGCCGCCCCCACCGCCGGCCCGGCGGATAAGCCCCGTGCGATCAGATCGGCGCCCTTTACCGGAAAAACAGGAACTTCAAGACCCGCCAGCATCTGCATGACATAGGCGACGGCGGTCGGTTCCTTGCCCTGGTGTGCGGCGGCCAGATAGACCGCATCTTCCGTGGCTTGACGACCGTGCAGGTACATCAGACGGGCAAACGGCGCGTTTTCAGCCAGGCCATCCAGCGCCCGGCCGGCATCGCGCATGCGATTATAGAGGCGCTGCGACCATTTTAGCCGCGTCTGACAGGCATGAAGCGCGGGAGCGGAAAGGCCTACACCGCTATCGATCAGGGCCATCAGGCGGATTTCCGGATCATCCGTCAGGCCGGTCACTGCCGCCAGTTCCGGCAAGGCCTCGCCGGTCGCGTGCCAGCCCGGCACCACACGCGGCATCAGCCCGTGCGCCTGCATGGCATTGAAAGCCATCAGCGGCTGCGGCAGGGCCAGGGTCTTCAGCAATTCCTGCTGTATGCGTTCGCCGGAAAGGCCGTCGATGCCCGCTTTCAGCGCCACGCAGGCCGCCAGGGAGCCCGGATCGATCTCGCGCGCATAGCCGGCGCTGAAACGAAAGAAGCGCAAAATACGCAGATAATCCTCACGGATGCGCTGTTCCGCCTCGCCGATGAAACGCACCCGGCCCGCTTCGGCGTCGGCCAGCCCCTCACCTGTCGGATCATAAACAGTGCCGTCGATATCGGCATAAAGGGCATTGAGGTAGAAATCCCGGCGCAAGGCATCCTTCGCCCAGTCGGTGGTATATTTCACCACCGCCCTGCGGCCGTCGGTCTCGACATCTTCACGTAAGCTGGTGATTTCGTAAGGTGCTCCGTCGACCACCGCCGTGATGGTGCCGAAAGCCTTGCCGGTCGGCACGCTGCGGATACCCGCAGCTTCCAGCGCGGCTTCCGTCTCATCCGGCGTCAGTTGGGTGGACAGATCGAGATCGCTGACCGGTTTTCCCATGATGAGATTACGCACACAGCCACCGACAAAGCGGACGCACGCCGCACCGCCTTTGGCTTCAAGGGCGGAAAAAACGGCGCGTGTGGCCGGGGACTTCATGTCTGGGATAAGCGGAATCGTTGTCATGACATAACCTAGACCGTCAGGCAGTTGGGATCAAATGGCCTTGCTGACGCGGCCGGTAAAGGCCAGGTCCGGCTGGCTGTAGCGGATCATCAGGCGGTTCGGGTCGACCGGCCCTGGCAGGGCGATGCCTTTTGCCTTCTCAAAACCGAAGGGCTGAAAATAGCCCGGTGTCCCGACTAGCAAAACCGCCCGCAGGCCCTTGGCCAACGCGGCTTCCACACAGGCATGGATCAGTGCCTTGCCGATGCCCTGGCCGCGGCAGGCATCATCCACGACGATGGGGCCGAGAAAAGCGATGCGCTCACACGCCTCACCTTCCCGCACATCAATCGGCCACATGCGCACACTACCCAGCAATTGCCCGCTGCGCAGGGCTACGAAACTCATATCCGGCAGAATGCGCGAACCTTCGCGCAGGCGTTCGGCCGTCTTGACATAGCGGCCCGGCCCAAAGGCGCGGTCCGTCAGTTCCAGGATGGGCTGATCCAGATCCGGCGTCTCAAGACTAATCGAAAAATCCAAGGCCAGTGCGTCCAGAGCCAACTACCCGATCCTGCTTTACAATAGATGCGGCACAATACTGGCGGCCCAATAAGACCACAGCATGACAAGGTCAATCACACACACCGCAATTATTACATCGGTTTATTTCGCCAGGGTTCATTTTGATAGAAAAGCCATGAAAGCCGCCTGCGCTTCGGGGCTCGTCAGTTGCCGGCGAAAAACCGCCCCCTCGGCCCGGATCACCTGCCACAGTTTTTCCGGATTGCGCATGAAAGCCTTGGTGTGGCGCAGGCTGGAAGGCGATAGCTTTACCAGCTTTTGCGCCATGGCCTGGGCGGCTTCACCCAGTGTGTCACGCGATACAATGCTGTTGACCAAACCCAGCTTGTGGGCGTCTTCGGCGCCGATCACCTCCCCCAGCGCCATCCAGGCGAAAGCACGTACGTGGCCGATGCGCTCGGGCAACAGCACGGTCGAGCCGGCTTCGGGAACCAGTCCCAGCTTGAGAAAAGGCAGGCTCAAGCGCACATCCTCCGCCGCCACCACCAGGTCGCAATGCAGCAGGAGAGTGACGCCCACCCCGACCGCCTGTCCCTTCACGGCAGCGATCAGTGGTTTATCGAAAAAGGTGAGCGCCTTCAGAAAGCGGAAGACCGGCAGGTTGTCATGATCGGCCGTCTCATCCTGATAGACTGGCAAATCCTGGGCGAAGTCGAGGATATCGTTGCCAGCACAGAAATCATTGCCCCCCGCTCCGATCACCACAACGCGCACCGTCTCATCGGCGGAGGCCCGCGCCAGTCCTTCCGTCAGGGCGCTATACATGGCCTTGGTCAGGGCATTCTTCTTGTGCGGCCGGTTCAGGGTGAGCTTCAGCACACCGTTATCGTGATGGCTCAGAATATCGCTCATGATCGGGTTCCCTCTTTTGGTCACCCTAGCCAAAGTTGACGCGAACGGCAACATGAAATCTTAGCTGGCGCAGACCGCGCGGATGCAGTCCCGCAGCCAGCGATGCGCCGGATCGGCGTCCATGCGCGGGTGCCACAGCAATGACACCCGAATTTCCGGCACGGATACCGGCAGGGAGAAACTGTGCATCCCCGCGCGCAGATGCAGCGTATAGCATTCGGGTACGCAGGCGATCATATCCGAGGCGCGAGCCAGGGCCAGGGCCTCTGAAAAACTGCCGACCATCACGGCGATGTCTCGCTTGAGACCGAGCGGTTCAAGAGCGTTATCGACCGGTCCCCGGTCCGCGCCCCGGCGCGAAATCAGGATATGCCGCCCGGCCGCATAGCGCGCGGCGGTTATGTCTTTCGCGTTCAGGGGATGATCGAGGCGCACCACACCGATAAAGCGGTCATGAAACAGCGCCTGCGCGCGCAACTCCGGCCCCGTATCCCCGCCGATGACGCCGGTTTCCAAGTCGACGCGGCCATCGCGCAGGGCCGAACTGTCCTTGTCCGGCTTCGGCAGAAAATGCAGCCGCACGCCCGGCGCTTCCGCATTCACCCGCGCCAGGATGGCAGCGCCAAAGGTCTCAACAAACCCTTCCCGGTTCCGCAACGTGAAGGTCCGTTCCAGGCGTTTCAGGTCCAACCCCTCGGCCGGACGCAGGACGGCTTCAACCGCTTCCACCAGTCGTCCGGTGTGTTCGCGCAGTTCCAGCGCCCGCGGCGTCGGCACCAGTCCACGCCCCGCGCGAACCAGCAACGGATCACCGGTCGTTTCCCGCAACCGGGCCAGGGCGCGGCTCATGGCGGAGGGACTCAGGCGCAGCCGTTTGGCGGCGCGCGCCACGCTGCCTTCGGTCAGCAGCACATCGAGGGTGACCAGCAGGTTGAGATCGGGGTGAGACATGCCGCACCTGTAACATAGCGCTAAACGCACGAATAGACTGCATATGATGCGCCTTCCGCCATAACAAGCCAAGAGATATCCTGCCGGCATTTAGACCTAGAAGGAAATCGCCATGTCAGCCAATCCGCAGACCCTGCCGGCCGCCGCGCGCTGGGGACTCGCCAGCCTGTCCCTGTCCATGCTGATGCCCTCCCTCGATACCAGCATCGCCAATGTCGGCCTGCCCACCCTGGCCGAGGCGTTCGGCGCCACCTTTCAAGAGGTGCGCTGGGTCGTGATCGCCTATCTGATCGCCATCACCGCACTCATTGTCAGCGCCGGACGGCTGGGCGACCTGTTCGGCCGGCGGCGCCTGCTCCTGGCCGGCATTGCCCTGTTCACCCTGACCTCACTGCTGTGCGGCACCGCCCCTGCGCTCTCATGGCTCATCGCCATGCGCGCCGCGCAAGGTCTGGGCGCGGCGATTATGATGGCGCTGACCATCGCCATGGTCAGCGAAACCGTGCCGCCGACGAGGACCGGCAGCGCCATGGGGATGCTGGGCACCATGTCCGCCATAGGCACATCGCTTGGGCCATCGCTGGGCGGCGCCCTGATCACGGCGCTGGGCTGGGAAGCCATCTTCCTGATCAATGTGCCATTGGGGGTATTGAACCTCTGGCTGGCCTGGCGTTACCTGCCCGCCGACAATATCTCCGCGAAAGCGGCATCCCAGGGCCTCGACATCAGCGGCACGCTGCTGCTCGTCATTACCCTGGCGGCCTACGCCCTGGCCCTGACGACAGCCCGTCCCGGTCTGGCCAGTGTCAGCCTGCTGAGCATTGCCGTCCTGGCCGCCGGTGGCTTTATCTATGCCGAAACCCGCGCGTCCTTTCCCCTGGTTCGGCTGACGATGTTCTGCGATCCGGCCCTGAGCGTCAGCCTCACGGTCAGCACATTGATCGCCAGCGTCATGATGGCGACCCTGGTCATCGGGCCGTTTTACCTGTCCCGGAAGCTGGGCCTTGATCCCATCAATGTCGGACTTGTGATGTCGGTAGGGCCGGTCCTGTCGGCCCTTAGCGGCGTCGTGGCCGGCCGACTGGTGGATCGTTTCGGCGCATCACACATGGTCGCCGCCGGATTGTTTGCCATGACGTTCGGCGCCGCGGGTCTGGCCGTCCTGCCTCCCCTGTTCGGCATTGCCGGTTATATCGCCGCCATCGGCCTGCTCACCCCCGGTTATCAGCTCACCCAGGCCGCCAATAATACCGCCCTGATGACGGGTGTACCGGCCGATCAGAAGGGCGTGGTTTCGGGGATGCTCAGCCTGTCGCGCAATCTGGGCCTTATCACCGGCACCGCCCTGATGGGCGCCGTTTTCGCCCTGGCATCCGGAACGGAAATCACCATCGCACAGCCGGAAGCGGTGGCCGGCGGCATGAAGGTCACCTTTTTGATGGCAGCCATCCTGATGTGCATGCCCCTGGCCATGGCGGTGCGGACCTCAAGGCTTGCCCGCAAGCAACCGGCATGACGTTGTCCATAATGCCTTGTATTCGCCACAAGCCGGCAATAAACCTATTGAAAATTAATTCGTGGCGGGGCAAACCGCGACGGTAATTTCACAGGTCGGACCAGCGGAGAGACGCCACCAATGAAAATATCTTTCGATTTCAAAAAGATGGTACAAAGGGCGCAAACCCTGGCCATCGCCCTCGGCTTGGCCATTGTCGCCAGTGCCGGCTCACATCCCGCATATGCCGAGCAAAAAAAGATCGAGTTCTCCAAGGCGGGAAAGTTCAAGGTTGACGGCGTAAAAGTCGACACAAGCGCCGCGTTCAAGATCGATCCAGCCGTCCAGGCCAAGAGCATGGCCGATATTCCAGCCATTATCGCCCTGGCCAAAATCGATTGTGATCCGGTCGACGCCTACCTGATGGGCCCTACTGAATTTGCCAAGGATGACGGCACCAAGGTCAAGGGCCAACTCTACGAAGTGGCCTGCAAGACCGGCCCTGGCTTCATCATCACCAGCATTTCCCCCACCGAAGTGGGGCAGGCCTTCACCTGTTCGCTGGCCGCCAAGCTGCAGGCCACGCGTCCCGACTCCATCCTGTGCGTCCTTCCGGAAAACAAGCCGCACTACGCATGGCTCACTGCAATCGTCCAGCCGTACCTGCCCGGCTGCCAGATCAGCGATGCCCGCGTGATCGGCTCGACCTCGACCGAACCGCTGATCGATCGCTATGAAGTCGGCTGCGGCGCGCAAGCCGGCGGCATCATCGACTACGCCCAGCTCGGCGCCAAGGCGCCGACAGAATTCAAGAGCTGTCTCGTGGTCGATGGCACCAGTTCCGCCTGTCAGTTCACGACAAAGGAACAGACAATGGCCGTGCTTAAGCCCGTCGCTACTACGGCTGACAAGGACTGCCAAGTCAACAATGTCCGCTTCGTCGGGGTCAACAAAGAAAACGATGGTATGTTCTATGAATTCGGCTGCACCAACAAGCCCGGCTTCATAGCCCTGACCAAGCTCGACAACACCTTTGAACGTAGTATTACCTGCGCCAGCGCGGCCGGTCTGGGCGGCTGCAAATTCACGGACGCCGGCGTGGCGGCGGCTGATGCCAACGGCACCTATTCGGCGCTTCTGGGCAAGGCCGGCTTCCCCTGCACGGTCACGGACTACAATGTCGTCGGCACACAGGAACAGACCAAGCGCGACTATGTCGAGTTCAAGTGCAAGGAACAGCCCTGGGGCCTGATCGGCTTCGTACCGCAGCCGGGCAGCACCGCCGGAGTGCGCGTCAATGACTGCTTCATCGACCAAACCAGCCGCAAAAACTGCACCTTCGTTACCGAAACGCAGTTGCGCGCACAGATCGACAAGCTGATCAAGGTTGCCCAACCGGGCAAGGACTGCGATGTCAGCGACGTTCGTTACATTGGTGAATCCGATGGCATCGAAGGCGCCGTCATCGTCGAAATCGCGTGCAGCAACAAGCGCGGTTATATTGCTATCATCGCTCCCAACCGCAACAGTATTGCCGATTCGACGCCGTGCAAAATCGCCAAGTCGCACAACGATCCGGTTCAATGCACGATCGCCGGCAACGGCACCTATTCTTCGGCAGACTAACCGTCTAAGAAACTGAACAGGCCCGCGGGGTTACGGCCTCGCGGGCCTTTTTCATGCCGATTTGTTGCGGTAATGGCTGGAGGCGATGGAGACGATGATGAGACTATGGATGGTAGTGGCCGCGTTTCCCCTGATCCTACTGGGCGGCTGCGATCTCTTCACAAAGCCGGAGGCAGGCCCCACCTATGCCCTCCCCGCCCCTGCGGCTAAAGGCGAGGTCCAGCTTTATCCAGCCGCAGATCCGAAGGCGACGCGGCCCTCGGTCCAGGTCCGCGCCGGCGATTGCGACAAGGAGACGTGCGAAATCCTGGAGGGGAAAAAATGGCACCCCTTACAGCGGGCGGATGCCATGGGGCTTCCCTATCTCTCGGTCATTATGCCCACCGGCTCGGTCTACAGTCCCGACCTCTGGCGGCCGGTCGGCACCGGCGGGCGTTATGTTCTGGTCAGCCCCGCCGGTTTCGATGGCATCCAGCGTGGCCTGTTCGATGGCCTGCGTATCGGTGTACAGGCGGCAAGCCTTGCCACCTATTTCACCGCCTATTCGGTTGAAAATGCCGCCACGCTCAAGGCGTTGGGCCTGTGTACCCGTGACATGGCGGTCGATTCCGGCGATCCGCTCAAGGCCAATTGCGCCCAGAAGGTCGGCAGCGACCGCTATGTCCTGCCGGTCAATGGCGAGGTCGCCATCGCCGGCGACAAGGCCTGGCTGTTGCAGCGCCGCCCCGATCGTTCGGCCAATCTCGTCGACCTGTTCGCCCTGCCGCGCGGCGCACCTGTCTGTCTGCCGGGCCTGATCATAGATACCGAAGGCACATGGATGGGCACACCCGACCAAGCATTGTCACCCGATCTGTTCGTCTCCCGCGCCCGTCCCTCGCCGGAATACGAGGCACATAAGGTGAAGCTCTTAAAGGCGTGCGCCGTTTAAAGCGACTCCATAAAACGACAGGACTCGCCCAGTGACGGCCTGACGATCTCGTCATCACGCATGACCACCTTGCCGCGGATAATGGTCGCTTTCGGCCAGCCGGTGACCTCCAGCCCATCAAACGGCGTCCAGCCGGAGCGCGTGCGCATGTCGGCATGGCGCAGCACACGCTTGTGGTTCAGGTCAACCAGGGTGACATCGCCGTCATAGCCTTCGGCCATGCGCCCCTTGCCCGCCACGCCGAAGACGCGCTGAGCGCCCGCCGAGGTCAGGTCCACCAGCCGTTCCAGCGACATCCGCCCGTGGGCCACATGGTCCAGCATCACCGGCAGCAGTGTCTGGACGCCAGGCATCCCCGACGGTGAGGCCGGATAGGGCTTGGCCTTTTCTTCCAGGGTGTGCGGTGCGTGATCGGACCCCAAAACGTCGGCGATACCGCCATTGATGCCATGCCACAAGCCATCGACATGATACTGGTCGCGGATCGGCGGATTCATCTGGGCCAGCCCCTTCAGGCGCTCATAGGCTTCCGGCGCCACCAGGGTGAGGTGCTGCGGCGTGATCTCGACCGTAGCGATGTCCTTGTTTTCCGACAGGAAATCGATCTCTTCCTTCGTTGTCACATGAAGAACGTGAATGCGCTTGCCGGCCTCGCGCGCCAGACGGACCAGACGGTGCGTCGACTGGATGGCCGACTGGGCGTCGCGGACGAAATCATGGCTCGTCCAGTCGCCTTCGCGCGCCAGCGGGCGGCGTTCGGCCAGGCGGTATTCATCCTCGGAATGGAAAGTGGCGCGACGATTGACATTGGCCAGCACCTTGGCCACGCCCTCGTCATCGGCAATCAGCAGCGTGCCTGTGGAGGCCCCCATGAACACCTTGACGCCGCAACACCCCTTGAGGCGCTCCAGTTCCCCCAGTTCATGAACGTTTTCATGCGTGCCGCCGACATAGAAGGCATAATCGCAGTGCATCCGGTGATGGGCGCGCTTCAGCTTGTCGGCGAAGGCTTCGGCATTGGTGGTGGTCGGGTTGGTATTCGGCATCTCGAACACCGCCACGACCCCGCCCATGACGGCAGCCTGGGCACCGGTCTCTAAGTCTTCCTTCCATTCGAGGCCGGGCTCGCGGAAGTGGACCTGTGTATCGATCACGCCCGGCATGGCCAGCAGGCCGGTGGCGTCGAAAATCTCACCCGCCGACGCCTGCGACAGGTCGCCAAAGGCGGCAAACTTGCCAGCCGTGATGCCGATATCGCCCTTGCCCCGCCCGGCATGATTGATGATATCGGCATTACGAATGATCAGGTCAAAATTACGGGGCATGGCGGCGATCCTTTAGAGCGCAATCCGATAAAGTGGAAACCACTTTTCGGATAAATTGCGCGACAAAACAAAAGACTAGAGCGGGCGTTTTGCTTTCATCAAAACGCATCCCGCTCTACTCAAATCAGTGGGCGGACAGTAGACCTCGGATACCATCAAGTGAAGCGAAACTTCACCCTGCGATCTCTCTTTCGATGACGGCCGCCACATGATCGATCGTCAGGTCGAGCATGTGACAGACATTCTGTTTGAGCTTTGGGTCAACCATCTGGATATCCGCCAGAGTGCGCGGTCCGCGAATGGCCAAGACATGGCCGCCGATCGGGGCCTCGGCTTCATCCGACGGCCCGAACAGGCCAAAGGCGGGAATGCCGGCGGCGGCGGCCAGATGCAGCCACATCTCGTCATTACCGACAAACAGGACAGCCTGACGCATGGCGGCATAGGCATTGAGTTCGGCGATTTCCCCGCCGACCTCCATAACCTGGGCGCGCGGCGTCGCCATGCGCAGGGCCTGCAGGGTGTCGCGCTCGGCCTCGGAACCGACAATCAGCAGGCGATGGCTGGCGAAGGCCCCCTCTTCCCGCATCAACCGCGTCGCCAGGACGGCAAACCGCTCCGTCGGCCAGCGCCTTCCCAGCCACCCGGCGCCCGGCGCCATGACGATCATCGGCCCGGTTTCGCGGCCACTATCGATCAGGCTGCGCGTCTGCGCTTCGCGTCGCGGCGATACGCGCAAAGACGGCATGATTTCCAGCGGATCGAGTTTCAGCTTGGCGGCGATCTGTTCCAACACACCGGCGCTGTCATTCGGATTGAGCGTAAAGCGCGTTTTCGCCTTCATCATGCGCGAAATCAGGGTCGGACCGATATCGACACACAGCCCCCATCTACGCCGGCTGAGTTCACTCAGACCATGCAGCGACTTCAGCTTAAATAAGGCGCCGTCAAAGGCTTGTAACTCGTCGATCAAGTCGTCATCTTGGAACAGCACGGCCGAGGCTTGCGTTGTCGCCAGCGTGATCCGGGCATGGGGAATTTCCGCTTTCAGGCGGGCGATGAGACCACTTAAGCCCAGGGCCTTGGACGGTTCGCACAGGGCCAGCAAAAGAATCGGAAATTCACCTGTCATGCGCCATACTTAATTCCTGAGACGATCATAACAAGACCCATCATGACCACAGCTTCCGTTACCGCCCTGCCCCACCGCGCCCTGATCGCCGTTTCCGGCCCGGACTGGGCAAGGTTTCTCAAAGGGCTCTGCACCGCCCATATCGACAATATCGTCGAGCAAACGGCCAGGGGCGAATTTCATAGGCTGCATTACGGGGCTTTTTTGCGGCCCCAGGGCAAGATGATCTGTGACGTGCTGCTCCATGCGGTCTCTGCTGACGAAATCTGGCTGGACGTGCCGCTATCCGAACGCGATGACCTGCTGGCCAAACTCAACATGTACAGGCTGCGCGCCCAGGTGACGATCACGGCGCTCGATCATCCGGTCTGCGTGGCTTTCGGCGGCGACCTTCCTGAAGGCTTCATGATCGATCCACGCGGATCAATCATTGATGCGCCGTTTGGGTTCGCCTATGCGTCGCAAACCGCGACCGCCCTGCCTGACGACTGGCGCACCTTCCGCTATGCCCACAGTCTGGCCGAAGCCGGCACGGATTTCGGCCCGGACGATCTCTACGCCATCGATGCCAATCTCGACCTGCTGGCCGCCATTGACTTCCACAAGGGCTGCTATGTCGGGCAGGAGCTGACTTCGCGCATGAAGCGTCGCGGCCAGATCAAGAATCGCATATTGGGCTTCGACTATATCGGCGAAGCCCCTGCAGCGGGCACCGAAATTCTCAATATTGATAAACGCGCCGGCGAGGTGCTGGCCACCGCGCAAGGTCATGGTTTGGCCCTGATGCGGATTGACCGCCGCGAGGGCGCCCTTACTGCCGAAGGCAGGCCGGTTTCTCTGAATATCCCGGCCTGGATTGCGCCAGCCCTGCCCGAAATCACCACCGAATAAAGAGGACCGCCTTCATGTGCGACAAGGCACGCTGCCCCTGGCCCAAGACCGATCCGCTCTACTGCGCCTATCATGACGAGGAGTGGGGCGTGCCGGAATACGACCCGCGCGCCCTGTGGGAAAAACTGGTGCTCGATGGCTTCCAGGCCGGCCTGTCGTGGATCACCATCCTGCGCAAGCGCGATGCCTTCCGCGCAGCCTTCGCCGGCTTCGATCCGGAAAAGGTGGCCCGCTTCGGCGACGCCGATATCGAGCGCCTGATGAACGATCCCGGCATTGTCCGTTCGCGCGCCAAGATCGTTTCGGCCGTTGAGAGCGCCCGCATCACGCTCGACCTGCGTGAAAAAGGCACGAATTTCACCGACTTTATCTGGGCTATCCAGGGCCACAAACCGATCACCAACCACTATGACTGGGGCGAAATCCCCACCGAAACCAAAACCTCACAGGAAATGGCCAAGCTTTTGAAAAGCAAAGGTTATAAGTTCTGCGGCCCGGTCATTGTTTATGCCTTCATGCAGGCGGTCGGCATGGTCAACGACCATACGACGGCATGTTTCCGTCACGCCGAGATTGCGGATATGGCGAAAACGCGATAGCTTCCGTTCAAATTATCCGGGGGACGCCATGGAACTGATGTTTCAACCACTAAAGCGCTATGTCGATTTTAACGGCCGCTCCCGCCGTACCGAATTCTGGCTGTGGTTTTTGTTCCAGATGATCGCCAGCCTGGTGTTCAGCATCCTCAAATCGGTAATAGGCAACACAGCCGAATTGCTGAATTTCCTTTTTTCGCTGGCCATCCTTCTTCCGACCCTGGCTGTTGGCGTGCGCCGCTTTCATGACATCAACCGTACCGGCTGGTGGATCGTCTTCCCGCTGGCCGTCCTGATCGTCGCTCTGATTGTCTTCTTTTCAGTCAGCGGCGGGGCCTTCATCAACAACTTGAAGTCCTTTTCGGATATTGGTCCTAACCCCACACCGGACCAGGCCATGGCTATCATGACAGCTCTAACGCCCATGTGGTGGGTCTTTTTAGCCTGGTTCGCAGCTTCGCTCGTTACATTCGTTTTCAATGTAATGGACGGCACGCCCGGCCCGAACCGTTTTGGCCCCGATCCAAAAGGCCGGGGCGGCGATACGAGTGTGTTCTGATCAATTGATAAATGGGGGTTTTTTCGATGTCCAATGTGCCTTTGATTTTCCAGCCGCTTGTTAAATATGTCGATTTCCAGGGTCGTGCCCGGCGATCGGAATTCTGGCTGTGGGTGCTTTTCCGCATTGCCGTCGGCATGGTGATGGGCACGGTAATGACCAGTGTCATGTTCACAGGCATGAACTTTCAGAATCCCGATCCCTCCCAGTTCATGGGGCGCTATTTCTCGGTCATGCCGCTGATGCAGATTGTGAACCTGGGTCTGTTGCTGCCCAGCATCGCGGTGGCCGTGCGGCGCCTGCACGACATAAATCGTACCGGCTGGTGGTACATCATGCCGATCGTCGTTGCTTTTGTCGGCATGATCCTGTTTTTCATCTTTTTTGGCACACAGATATTCAACCTGATAGGCAACAACGGCAATATGACCGACCAGCAATCCATGCAGTTTGTTTTCAGCATGTTCGGGTCGATGTTCCTTTGCCTGTTTCTGCCCATCCTGATCGCCGAAATCGTCATGTTCGTCTTCTACGTCACCGACGGCACCCCGACGACCAACCGCTTCGGTCCCGACCCAAAGGGCCGCGGCGTTCAGGCCACCCCTGAAAGCGTATTTTGATTGAAGCCCGCGAGACAACGGCCACAAATCGCGGTATGAGCGATTCATGGCCGATCTCAGCTTTGAATCCACCCTTGCCGGGCTAATCTGCGGCGTCGACGAAGCCGGGCGCGGTCCGTGCGCCGGTCCGTTGTGCGTGGCCGCCGTCATTCTCGATCCGGCGCGAATTCCTGAAGGCATAGACGATTCCAAGGCCCTGACAGAAAAGCGCCGTTTCGAACTGGAGCCTCTGATCAAGGAATCCGCTATCTGCTGGTCGGTGATCACCATGACGGTGGAAGAGATCGACTGCATGAATATCCTGGCCGCCACCATGGAAGGCATGAAGCGCGCGGTCGAGGCACTGACCCCTTGCGCCGAGCACGCCCTGATCGATGGCAACCGCTGCCCGAAACTGACCATCCCCTCCACGCCGCTTGTCGGCGGCGACGCCCGTTCGCTTTCCATTGCTGCCGCCTCGATCCTGGCCAAGACGGCGCGCGATCGCATCATGATCGAGATGGATATCGTCTATCCCGTCTATGGGTTCAAAAAGCACAAGGGCTATCAGGCCGAAGCGCACCTGGAGGCTTTGCGGCTACACGGCCCCTCACCGATCCACCGTACAAGCTGGGCCACGATCCGCGAGCTGAGCTGGGGCGAAAGCGCCTGATCCGCGCAAAAAGTGAGTCTTTTCGGACTCATTCCCAAAAAAGCGAATCGGCCGATTCGACAGTATGGTTAATTTAACACCTTGTTAAACACAAACCGATTCTAGTCATTGGATTCAGGGACTTAACCTCCCTCCAGTGTCAGAAGGATCTTCGTCTTGCGCAAATCGACCGCCATCAAACTCCCGTCCGTTCCGCAGGCGCCCCTCAAGCTCGACACTATCCATCTGGGCGAGTGCATCGAGGTGCTGAAGACCCTGCCCGACGCCTCGGTCGATCTCGTCTTCGCCGATCCGCCCTATAATCTCCAGCTCGGCGGCGACCTGCTGCGCCCGGACAATTCCAAGGTCGATGCGGTCGATGACGAGTGGGACCAGTTCGCCAGCTTCGAAGCCTATGACAAGTTCACGCGCGAATGGATGCGCGAATGCCGCCGCGTGTTGAAAGACGACGGCGCCATCTGGGTCATCGGCTCCTATCACAACATCTTCCGCCTGGGTGTCGCCATGCAGGACATGGGCTTCTGGGTGATGAACGACGTCATCTGGCGCAAGGCCAACCCGATGCCGAACTTCAAGGGAACGCGCTTCACCAATGCCCACGAAACCCTGATCTGGGCCACCAAGGCCAAGGGCCAGAAGCGCTACACTTTCAATTACGACGCGCTGAAGGCGTTCAACGAAGATACCCAGATGCGTTCCGACTGGTCGATCCCGCTCTGCACCGGTGATGAGCGCCTGAAGGATGAGAACGGCAACAAGGCCCACCCGACGCAAAAGCCAGAAGCCCTGCTCTACCGCGTCCTGCTGGCCTGCACCAAGCCCGGCCACGTCGTGCTTGATCCCTTCTTCGGCACCGGCACAACCGGCGCGGCCGCCAAGCGCCTGGGCCGCCACTTTATCGGCATCGAGCGCGAGGAAGCCTATCGCAAGGTGGCCAGCGAACGCATTGCCCGCGTCATCCCCGCCACCGCCGAAGACCTGGCCGTCATGGGCTCCAAGAAGGCCGAGCCGCGCGTGCCCTTTGGCGCCGTCGTCGAGGCCGGCCTGCTCCAGCCGGGCGATATTCTTTACACACCCAAGGGCGACAAGACCGCGCGCGTCCGCGCCGATGGCTCGCTGGTTCACGGTGAATTAAGCGGCTCGATCCACAAGATGGGCGCCATGATGGAACAGGCTCCGGCCTGCAATGGCTGGACCTACTGGCGCTTCAAGACCGACGCCGGCCTCAAGCCGATCGATGACCTGCGCTCACGCATCCGCGCCGACATGAACTAGGGGCAAGCCCCTAGAACCATAAGTTTAACAGCGCGGACGGCAAAGTCCGCGCTTTTTAGTCGAACAATCCGGGTGCGACAGGCTTCATCTTCAACGCCTTGGCGAAGACCGTCGGCAGGACTTTTTCGCTGACAGGCAGAAGCTGGAAGCTGTTGTTCCTGCGCAGGAAATCGCACACTGACTCATCTGAAACCTGCGCGCGCCAAACCTCCTGTGTTAGGGCAAAATGGGTGAAGACGTGCTCATAGCTGCCAATGACCTCAAATGGCGCTGAAAGCGGCGGCGTGATTTCCTCCGTGCGGTAAGGCTCCGATCGCCACTCCGTGTGCGGCAGGCCCAGCATACCACCAAGCAATCCTTTGTCGGCACGGCGTTCCACCAGTACGTCATCACCCGACTGAATGACAAATACCACACCATAACGGCGCGGCTTGGGCGCCTTGGCCAGCTTGACCGGAAAGCGTTCCTGTTCGCCGCGCGCCCTGGCCACGCAGGCTTCCGCAAGTGGGCAGCCACCACAAACCGGTGATTTCGGGCGGCAGATCAAAGTCGCCATATCCATCAGGGCCTGCGGCCAGTCACCGGCGCGATCGTCATTTACCCATTGCGCGGCCGCCTCTCGTACCTGCGGCTTGGCGGCCGGCATCGGCGTTTCGATGGCATAGAGCCGCGTCATGACGCGTTCGATATTGCCATCCACCACATTGGCCGCGTGCCCGAAGGCGATGGCCGCCACCGCCGCCGAGGTATAGGGGCCAAAGCCCGGCAGCTTCAGCAACTCAGTCTCATCCGCCGGGAAAACGCCGCCGTGACCGCGCACCACGGTCCGGGCGCATTCCAGCAGCTTGCGGGCGCGGGCGTAATAGCCAAGCCCTGCCCATTCGGCCATGACGCGGCCATCCTCGGCGGCGGCGAGATCGCGCAGCGTCGGCCAAAGCCTGAGAAACTTCTCATAATAGGGTGCGGCGTGCGGCACGGTCGTCTGCTGGAGCATGACCTCGGACAGCCAGACGCGGTAAGGATCGCGTTCGCCCTGTCTCCACGGCAGCTTGCGGCCATGCGTGTCGTACCAGACCAGCAGACCGGCTCTTAAGGAGGCGACAAGTGCCTTGTCCTTCAGTATAATCCCGCTCATGAAACGTCCGCTGCCATCCCTTGAAGACTCGCTCCGCATCCTGCGCACGACTCACACCCGGCGTATGCCTAAGCCACCGCCGCCGGTAAAGAAGCAGGTTCAGCCGCTGCTGAAAAGCCTGCAGGCGCGCTTTGAGCAGATGGACGACGGGTCCGGCAAGCTGAAAAACCGCTGGACCGAGATCGCCGGCGAGGCTCTGGCCAAATTGTGCGAACCCGTCCGCATCATCAAGGGCCGCGCGCATGGGGCCGGCGCCCTGGAAATCCGCGTCATGGGAGCCTACGCGCCGCTGGTCCAGCATCAGTCCACCACCCTGATTGACCGGATCAATCTTTTCCTCGGCGCGAAGACCATCGATAAGCTGCGGATCATCCAGGGGCCGCTGACCCAGGCGCCGAAAAAGCCGCAATATGCCCGTCCTAAGCCCCTTTCCGCTCAGGAAGAACTGGCACTCCAGCAATCCTTGAGCGATGTGGCGGATGAGAAGCTGAAAAAGTCCCTGCTTCAGCTTGGCCGGTCTGTTCTGAAACGCGAGAACATGAAGTCATCCTAGAGCTCAATCGCCGCCAATCTACTTTAAAGAACGGCTTTTCCTCGCACCAGCTCGGGCGGCCGTTGGCCTTGCCGAAATTCAAAAAGAATTTCGGAACAGCGCAATAATTCGCAAAACACAAATGCCATATTTACAGCGCAATCGAACGCTTTAAAAAGGCACAGACTCTAAGGGTGCGAGTCCTTTCGGGACTGCCACCTTTCCAAACCATTTTCGGGGCTGAATATGCAAATTTCTGTCGGCAAAACCCTTCGTGTGAGCGGTGCAGTGGCCTTCATGGGCCTGGCGCTTCTGGCTTCCGGCTGCAGCAAGGGCGGCTCTGCCGGCGCGGTCGCTGCCGATGAAATGTCGATGGGCCCGGCCGACGCCAAGGTGACCGTCATCGAATACGCCTCGGTCGCCTGCCCGATCTGCGGCCATGTCAATGAAACCGTCATGCCTGAGTTCAAAGCCAAATATATCGACAGCGGCAAGGTACGTTATGTCTACCGTCCGATGATGACCGGCAATCCGGCCGTGGCCGCCGCCGGGCACATGCTGGCCGAATGCGCCGGCAAGGACAAGTACTTCACAGTCATAGACCAGGTCATGCGCTCCCAGGAAGCCATGGGCGGCGAGGAAACCGGCTACGCCAATGCCCGTCCGGTCCTGTTCAGCATCGGCCAGTCCCTCGGCATGTCGGAAGACGCCTTCAACAAGTGCATCACCGATGAAAAGGGCCTGAAGCGCCTGAATGACCTGAACCAGCAATATATGACCAAGGACGGCGTCAACGGTACGCCTACCTTTGTTATCAACGGCAAGAAGCTGGACCGCATTCCGCTGAATATCGGTGATTTCGACGCCGCTCTTAAGCCCGCGCTCAGCAAGTAAGGACCGACATGATTTCCTCCAGACGGACTCTCCTGGCCCTGACCACCACAGCCCTGCTTCTGGCTGGCTGCGGCAAAACGATCAAGCCGGTCGAAGGCGATATGAGCCTGGGCGCTGGCGAAAATGCCAAGGTGACTCTGATCGAATATGCCTCGGTCACCTGCGCCCACTGCGCCGAGTTCAACAAGGACGTCATGCCCGAACTGATGGCCAAGTACATCACGCCGGGCAAGATCCGCTATGTCTACCGCGAATTCCTGACCGAGCCGCGCGATGTCTCGGCGGCCGGCATCCTGCTGGCCCGCTGCTCGGGCAAGGAAAACTATTTCAAGGTCGTCGATGAAATCATGAAGGCCCAGGGCGAGATGTTCGGCGACGGCACCACCACCAATGCCCTGCCCGTTCTCAAGCGTATCGGCGCCTCGGTGGGCATCAAGGACGACGCCTTCAACAAATGCATCACCGATGAAAAGGGCCTGGCGCGCATTCAGGATAATGTCGATAAATACCTGAAGGAAGACGACATCACCGGCACGCCCACCTTCTTCATCAATGGCAAGCGGTTCGAGCGCAAGACCGGCACCATCGCGGACTTCGATGAGGCTTTCGCGCCCCTGCTGGCGGGCAAGTAACCCATGATCCGGCGTTTTGCGGCGGCGGTCCTGGCTGCTTTTCTTTTTGCCCCCCTGGCTCAGGCGGCGGATCTTTCCCCGGCGCTGGTCAAGGTCACGCCCACGGATCATGTCCTGGGCAGCGCCAAGGCGCCGGTCACGATCATCGAATATGGCTCGGTGGCCTGCCCGGCCTGCGCCAGCTTTAATGAAACCGTCTTCCCGCAGCTTAAGGCCAAATATATCGACACCGGCAAGGTGCGGTATGTTTTTCGCCCCATGCTGACCGGCGTGCCAGTGATCGCCGTGGCCGGTACGCGCATGGCGGAATGTGCCGGCCCCGGCAAATATTTCGACGTGGTCGATGCCGTCATGCGCGGCCAGAGCGAATACTATGCCTGGGGAGAAAGCAATATCATCGCCCAGCCGATCCTGGTAAAGATCGCTGCATCTTTTGGTCTGTCGGAAACGGCCTTCAACGCTTGCGCCGGCGACGCCGCGGGCCTCGCCCGCCTGCAGGCGGCGCATAAGTCCGCCATCGAGTCGGGTATACGCAGCACGCCCAGCCTGTTCGTCAATGGCAAGGAAATGGAACGCCACGACCTCGACAGCCTGGAAGCTGCTATCAAGGCCACGAAGTAGCTCATCCACAGGAATTAACCCTGTCTTGCGCAAAGTTTCTTGACGCTCACCGTTCTGCTATGAAGGTGTTAGAATCATTGTGGCGCGCCAAAAAGGCGAATTGGGTTCATCCTTGCACTTTCAGAAGATCAAGCTTTCAGGGTTCAAGTCCTTCGTCGATGCGACCGAGTTCCGCATCGATCCGGGCCTGACCGGCATTGTCGGGCCGAACGGCTGCGGCAAGTCGAACCTGCTTGAAGCCCTGCGCTGGGTCATGGGCGCCACCTCCGCCAAGGCCATGCGCGGTTCCGGCATGGACGATGTCATTTTCGCCGGCTCGGACAAGCGCCCGTCGCGCAACTGGGCGGAAGTGACCCTGACCATCGACAATTCCGAACGCCTGGCGCCGCAGCCTTTTACGGATCAGCCTGTCCTCGATGTCGCCCGTCGTATCGATCGCGGCGCCGGCTCCTCTTACAAGATCAACGGCAAGGAGGTGCGCGCCCGTGACGTGCAGCTTCTCTTCGCCGATGCCTCTACCGGCGCCAATTCACCGGCGCTCGTCCGTCAGGGGCAGATATCGGAACTGATTGCCGCCAAGCCGCAAAACCGTCGCCGCGTGCTCGAAGAAGCCGGCGGTGTTTCCGGCCTGCACACCCGACGCCATGAGGCCGAACTGCGCCTTTCGGCGGCCGAATCGAATCTGTCGCGCCTCGATGATATCGCCCGCGAACTCGACAGCGCTCTCTCCCGCCTCAAGCGCGAAGCCCGCCAGGCCGACAAGTACAAGAAGATTTCCGCCGAAATCCGCGCCCTGCAAAAGGCGATCCTGCACGCCAAGTGGCTGGAGGTGCGCGCCCTGCTCGAAGGCGCTGTCAGCGACATGCAGGCGCAGAGCCAGCGGGTCGAGACCACGGCCCGCGCCGCTGCGGTCGCGCAAACCGCCGCCCTGAAAGCCGCCGAGGCCATTGCGCCCTTGCGAGAGGAAGAGGCCGTGGCCGCCACCGTCAACCACCGGCTCAACATTGAAAAGGAACGCCTCGACCTGGAAGAAAAGCAGGTCGCCAGCGAGATCGAGCGCCTGAAGGGCGATATCGCCCGCCTGAAAGGCGACTTCCAGCGTGAAGTCGATCTGTCATCCGATGGTTCATTGCAGGTCGAGCGCCTGCAATCGGGCCTGGCGCGCGTGCAGGAAGAAATCGCCAGCGCCCCCTCGCGTGAGCCGGAACTGAAACGCGCGGTCGAGGCCGCCGAAGCTGAGCGCGTCAAGGCCGATCAGGCGATCGAGGCCATAGCCGCCGAGCAGGCCGCGCAGGTCGAGCGCCAGCGCCTGGAAGCGTCACGTCTGGGAGAAGCGAAATCACGTTTTGACCGCCTGAGCCAGCAATTACAGACGGCACAAAATGACCGCAAGGCCCTGGGCACCTTCGATTACAGCGCGCTGGACGGCCTGAAGGCGCAGGCCGCGACGGCACAAACCGATTTAGAGACCGCCCGCAAGGCCGCCGAGGAACTGGAAACGGCCCGTCCGGTTCTGGCCAATGCCGAGGCGCAAAGCCGCAAGGCGATGCGTGACATAGAGGATCAATTGGGCCGCCTGACCGCCGAGGCGCGCGGTCTGTCGCAGATCCTGACTACCGTACGCAAAGAAGGGGCCCCTGTTCTGGATGCGGTGCGCCCCGACAAGGGCTATGAACTGGCTCTGGCAGCGGCCTTAGGCGATGATCTCAATCTCAGCCTGTCGAAGAAGGCGGTGCAGACCGCACTCGCTTTCTGGAGCGAGGATTTCGAAAGCCAGGCGAAAGCCATCGATATGGCTGCGCTCGGCGTGACGCCGCTCAGCGTCAATGTAAAAGCGCCGGCCGCCATGTCCCTGCGCCTTTCTACTATCGGCGTAGTCGCACAGGCCGATGGCGACCGCCTGCAAAGCCAGCTTCCCATCGGCGCGCGCCTTGTTTCCAAGGAAGGCGACCTGTGGCGCTGGGATGGCCTGATCGTTCGCGCCAAGGCGCCCAAACCCGCCGCCGTCCGTCTGGCCCAGCGCACGCGCCACGATGAACTGGAAACCGAGATCGACGGACTGAAACCGAAGCTGGAAGAGGCGAAAAAAGCGCAAGCCGCGGCCGCAGAAGCCCAGCGCGGACATGAAGACAGCCTGCGTAACGCCCGCAATCGCCTGCCCGACTTGGAGCGGACCTTACGCACCCGCCAGAACGATCTGGAAAACCGTCTGCGTGCCCAGACGCAATACGAGGCCCGGCTGGAATCACTGGAGGCCACCCTCGCCCGCCTGACCTCCGAACACGCCGAAGCGAAGACGGCCTACGACGCCCTGCTGGCCAGCCAGTCGGCCGCGCTCGACACCGATACCATGAAGGCACGACTGAACGATGCCCGGGCGCTTGCCGACAGCCACCGTCAGGCGGTGATGCGTGCCCGCGCCGATCTCGATCAGGATGCCCGTGACCGTCAGGCCCGCGAAGCCCGTGAACGCACCCTGACCCGCGAACTGACCGACTGGAGCCGGCGTACCAGCGAATCCGCCGCCCGCCTGCTCAAGCTGGAAAAAGACCAGGCGGCGGCGCAAGCCGCGCTGGAGGCCGCTCAATCGGCGCCGCGTGAGTTTGAAAGCAAGCGGATATCATTGGTCGATTCGCTGCAAACTGCCGAAAAGCGCCTCAGTGAAGCCCGCGACAAGCTCAACGCCGCCGAGGCCGAGCGCCGTGACGCCGATATCGATGTCCGCGCCCGCGAACAGGAAGCCTCGGCCGCCCGCGAAGAACGCGCCGGCGCCACCGCCCGTCTTGAAGCTATCCAAGGCAAGGCCGCCGAGATTGAAGCCGTCATCCTCGACCAGACGGGCGGCACACCTGACGATCTGGGCAAACGCCTGAAAGAAGAAGCCATCGCCACGCCGGCCGACGCCTCCGGCGCCGAATCGCTTCTGTCAGGTCTGGAACGCGAGCGCGACCAGTTGGGCGCGGTCAACCTGCGCGCCGAGGAAGAAGCCACCGAATATGAAGGCCGGCTTGACACCCTTTCCAAGGAACGCGCCGACCTGACCACCGCCATCGCCAAACTGCGCGACGGCATCGACGAGTTGAACGCCGAAGGCCGCGAACGCCTGTTGGCGGCCTTCGAGATCATCAACGAGCACTTCAAAACCCTGTTCGTCACCCTGTTCGATGGCGGCTCAGCCGAATTGCGCCTGGTCGAATCGGATGATCCGCTCGAAGCCGGCCTCGAAATCTACGCCTGCCCGCCGGGTAAGCGCCTCTCGACCATGAGCCTGATGTCCGGCGGCGAGCAGGCTTTGACCGCCACGGCCCTGATCTTTGGCGTCTTCCTGGCCAATCCGGCGCCCGTCTGCGTGCTGGACGAAGTCGATGCCCCGCTCGACGACGCCAATGTCGACCGCTATTGCCGTCTGCTGGCCGAGATGCGCGAACGCACCAAGACGCGCTTCATCGCCATTACCCACAATCCGGTCACCATGTCACGCATGGATCGCCTGTTCGGCGTCACCATGTCAGAGCGCGGCGTGTCGCAACTGGTCAGCGTCGATCTGTCGCAAGCGGAAGCCTTGGTGGCTGAACACGTCGCGTAGCGCGCTTATAAACGATAAGTTCGACGGTATAAGCTGCTCGGCTATATTATAAACGGCCTTCTAACCTTTTCGCGTCGCAAAAAATGATCTTGGAAAACCGCTGACAGCGTTGTTTTCTATTTTATTTCAAACAACTCCACTTTGTGCCGCGCAATTGCTTGACCTTTGAGTGGCACTTGAGTAGGTTCCGCGCCGTTCTTAGCCGGAATAACGATCCCTGTTATTCCGCCTGCCAGGTGCCAAACGTGACAGATGAACCACCCGATAAGTCCTCGGATCAAGACGAACTCAACGATCTTGACAGGCGGCTGAAGGCGATTGAAGCGCGCAAGCGCAAGACGCACGATGTCAGCGGCGAGGTCGGCGCTAATCAGGGCTATCAGGCCCTGGGGGAGCTGCTGGGGGGGATTCTAGGCGGTCTGGGACTTGGCTGGCTTAGCGACCAGTATCTTCACACCCGTCCGTTTGGGGTGATCATCGGCGCTATTCTGGGCATGATTGTGGCGGTCTATGCGATCGTCCGGTCAGGTCAAAAGAAATAGGCTAGTCGTCAAATTCGCCCGCAAGGGCACATGAAATTGTCTAAAGAGGTTTTGGGGCTTATGGCCGATCCGTTACACCAGTTTAAGATTGAGAAGATCGTCGAGCTCCCCACCTTTCATATCGGCGGTGTGCCGGTGGACCTGTCGATCACCAATTCGGTCATGGCCATGCTTATCGCCGTTGGCCTGACCTGCCTGTTCTTCCTCCTGACCACTGCCCGCGCCAGCATCATTCCTGGCCGCGGCCAGGTCATGGCGGAAGGCGTTTTCGGCCTGATTGACGACATGGCGGATTCGATCATCGGCCACGACGGCAAGCAGTTCCTGCCCTACGTCCTGACCCTGTTCCTCTTCATCCTGAGCTGTAACCTGCTCGGCATGTTCACCTATTTCACCGCCACCTCGCAGATCGCCGTCACCCTGACGCTCGCCGCCATGACCATTTTGCTGGTACTGGCCGTCGGCTTCATCCGCAATGGCCTGGGTTTCTTCAAGCTGTTCGTGCCGTCGGGCGTGCCCTGGTACATCCTGATCGTGCTGGTGCCGATCGAAGTCATCGCCTTCATCATGCGCCCCGTGACGCTGACGCTCCGGTTGTTCGGCAACATGCTCGGCGGTCACATCGTCATGAAGGTCTTCGCCGGCTTCATTGTCACCGGGCTGACCCTGGGCGGCCTCGGCGCCGTAATCGGCCTCGCCTCGATGGGCACCATCGTGGCGCTCACCACCCTCGAATTCCTGGTCGCCTACCTGCAAGCCTTCGTGTTCGCGGTTCTGACCTGCGTTTATCTCAGTGATGTGGTCAATATCGGCCACCACTAGGTTCTTCTTTCAATCTGTCCCTTTCCAAACTCGGAGTTAACACCCCATGGACGTTCAATCTGCAACCCTCATCGCCGGCGGCCTCAAGTACATCGGCGCCGGTCTGGCGACCCTCGGCATGATCGGTGCCGGTATCGGCCTCGGCATCCTGTTCGGCAACTACTATGTCGGCGCCCTGCGCAACCCTTCGGCTGCCAAGACCCAGCAGACCAACCTCTTCATCGGCATGGCGCTGACCGAAGCCCTCGGCATCTTCGCCTTCGTTATCGCGCTGCTGATCCTCTTCAACGCACCGTCGCTGTAAGTTGAAAACTGGCTACCGGCGCGGGCTCATCTGCGCCGGTCACAGGTTTCAGGAATAAGATATGACAACCGCTACCTCACCAGAGGCCACCTTATCTGCTGACGACGCCACCGGCGCTTCGTTCTCGGCCACGCCGAGCGTGACCACGGTTGCCACCCTGGTCCCGGGTCAGGCTGTTGCCGAAAGCCAGCTTCCCGCCCATGACGCCCACGCGACGACCGAAACGGTCGGTGCCGAAGGCCAGCATGAGGCCAAGGAAGGCGGCCTGCCACAGTTGAATACCGACCATTGGGCCGGCCAGATGATCTGGCTCGTGGTGATCTTCCTCGTCTTCCTGACGCTGATGGCGAAGGTCTTCGTGCCGCGCCTGCGCACGGTCATCGACACGCGCGGCGCCACCATCGCTGAAGACCTGGCCAATGCCCGCGCCAACCGCGACGAGGCCGAGGCCCAGGCCAAGCAGGCAGCCGCCGAAACCGCTGAAGCCCACGCTGCGGCCCGCAAGCTGGCGGCCGAGGCCCTGGCCCGTTCCAATGCCGAAGTGGCTGCCGCCACCGCCGCCGAGGACGAAAAGCTGGGCAAGCGTCTGGCGGAAGCCGAAGCCCGTATCCGCACGCAACGTGACGAGGCCATGAGCCATGTCAGCGATATCGCGCAGGAAACAGCCTCGCTTCTGGTTCAAAAACTGACCGGCAAGGCGGCCACGGCCGCCGCGCTCAAGTCCGCGCTCGGAAAGGTGTAAGGCTATGGAAATGCTTACCGAAGCCGAATTCTGGGTCCGCGCCGCCCTGGTCCTCTTCTTCCTCATCCTGTTCGTCGCCAAGGTGCCGGGCAAGCTGTGGACGTCGCTGGGCGATACCGGCAAGGCCGTTCGCGCCGAGCTGGACGAGGCTGTCCGCATCCGCCAGGAAGCGACCGACCTGCTGAACAGCATCAAGGCGCAGCGTCTGGCTTCCGAAGCCAAGGCCCGCGAACTGATCGCCTTTGCCGAGGAAGAAGCCGCCCGCATGGCCGCCGAAGCCCGCGTCAAGCTGGAAGAGACCATCAGGCGCCGCGAGGCCCTGGCCGAACGCAAGATTGCCCAGACCGAGGCCAATGCCACGGCAGACGTCAAGTCCACCGCCGCCGATCTGGCCGCGCAACTGGCCGAGCAGATCCTGCTCGATCAGGTCGCCAAGGCCAAGACCGATACGCAGGTCGACAAGGCGATCGGCCAGCTCGAAGGCCGCTTTAACTAGGGTGCGAAGCCCCCTAGACCCGCAACTCGACAGCGTTTGCTGAAAGATTACAGGCTCGGAATTACGGTTCCGGGCCTTTTTCTATGCGCGCAACGGCAGCCTCGTAAATCTGCGGCGTCTGGGGTTTGACGAACAAGGAAGCGACTTCGGGATAGGCTTTACGGATAGCGGCTTCCATATCCGCCACAATGCGCTCTACCTGGGTGATCGTCAGCCCATCCTCGAACTCCAGACTGAGCGCCGCGACCACCTCCGTGGGCGCCATGTGAGTGGTCAGAAGGCCATTGACGCGCAGGACGCCGTCCATACCTTCGACAAGGCGGATAATCCCCGTCTGCATGACAGGATCGGCACGTTCACCGATCAGCAAATCCTTACTTTCCTTCGCGAGGAAAATGGCCACAGCCGCCAGCACCAGGCCAATGAGCAGAGAGCCTATTCCGTCGAAACGCGGTTCATGGAAGGTCACCGAAGCCCAGGTGGCAGCGAGCGCAATCAGGATGCCCAGAAGGGCCGCGCTGTCTTCCAACAGGACCATGAATTTCGGTGGGTCCTTGCTGTCGATAATGGCCTTGAGATAGCTCTGGCCGCCCTTCTCCGCCCGCACCGACCGGACAGCCACCCACCACGACCCGCTTTCAAACAAAAGCGACAGCCCCAGCACGATATAGTTGATGAGCGGCCGTTCCATCGGTTCCGGATTTTGCAGGTGGACGATGCCTTCATAAACGGACACCCCTGCCCCGACCGCGAAGATCAGCAGAGCGACGACAAAGCTCCAGAAGTACAATTCCCGGCCGTAGCCCAGCGGATGGGCCTCGTCCGGCTTACGCCGTGAGCGATGCATCCCATAGAGCAGAAGCATCTCATTGCCAGTATCCACGAAGCTGTGAATCGCCTCCGAGAGCATGGCGGACGAACCGGTCATGGCCGCTGCCACCGCCTTGGTGACGGCCACCAGAATATTGCCGATCAAGGCGGCGAACACGACCTTGTTTGATTCGGATGCCATGCCGTCTCCATGAATGGAACTTTCGGCGTAAAGCGCCTGGTGTAAGGATTCAATGAGACAGCAAAAAGCCCTCCGGTTGGACCGAAGGGCTTTCAAACTTATTTGCTGTTTTTAGACCGTCCGCGGCTTGCGGAGAAATCGTCGGCGGATGCCAACCAACTGGCCGCGTCCCCTCAGGATCAATCGCTCGAACTTGAGCACCTGCTGCCAGAAGATCGAGACGACCTGCGGATTGCGGCGCAGCAGCTTGCGCAGCGGCATGACCCAATTGGGATGACGGCGCTTGAGATGGATGAACTGACGGCGTGCCCAGAACGCGTTGCGCAGGATCATGATCAGGCCGACGAGGATCAGGAAATAGTGACCGGGAATGATGATCAGCAGGAAGCCCGCCGCAAGGAAAACAAAGCCGAGCG
The DNA here is from genome assembly GCF_900100255.1 of Asticcacaulis taihuensis. Taxonomy (GTDB): domain Bacteria; phylum Pseudomonadota; class Alphaproteobacteria; order Caulobacterales; family Caulobacteraceae; genus Asticcacaulis; species Asticcacaulis taihuensis. Next base: position 790,875 of record NZ_FMTS01000001.1, read on the forward strand.
CAATCATGATCCAGCCCAGCGCCTTCTTCGAGAAGCGCTTGGCGGCCCGCTTCACCGAGCGCGCCTTCGCCTTCCAGTCACGCGGACCGGACTTGGCGGGAACCAATGATTTATGGGGCGCGGGCGCGCCATTTTCACTCGACATTTTGCTTATCTGGACGCCTTGTCACGCCCCACCAACTCTAAATTTTTTGCGACGCAACATAACGTCCTTGGCCTCATATGGAGAGGCAATACGGCAATGTAAAGGCTCGTCCTGAATATCCGGTGAATGTGGAGAAAATTTAATTTCCCCTGCGTTATCCGGGCATCAGGCCGCGTCCTCCGAAGCGCGTGAAGACCGCTTCCTGAAAAGAGATTTCACGCCCTGCTTTACGCCCTGACGCGAACTCTGCATGAAACGGAAGCGACGGGGCATCAGTCCGCGCTCAACGCGCAGCCCCTGTAGCCAGACCAGAGAAATCACCTGGGCGCCGGGCCGCAGCATGGCGCGCACCGGACCAAGCCAGCGTGGATGCGCCCTGACCTGGCGCATGAACTGACGCTTGATCCACGTCGAACTGCGCAGCAGCAGGATCAGTCCCAACAGCACGAACGGCACACCGAGCGGCCCCGGCAGGGGCGCCAGGACAACCCCGAAAGCCATCAGCACCATGCCGGCCAGGCTCATGAGCAATTTCAGCAGTATCGCCATTTTCTCGTCCAGACGCTTTTCGGAATGAAATGCGCCCGCCTTTGTTTGTGCCACATATTATTGACCGCCTCGGGCGACCTTGGCATCTATATAGGTAGACAGAGATCAAGAAACGATGCGGCACCCTGCCACAGATCGTCATTTGGCCATCACTTAATATGACAGCAGTTTGCGCGGTTTGTGAGCCGTCAAGGCCGCGGGCTTCGGACGCGGGCGGCGATTGCGCAGGATCGCCTTCAGGTCGTGACGGAAACGATAGAGAAAACGCCGCTCCTTGGGCAGGACACGGCGCTCCAGGCGCAGGGCCTGAAGCCACAGCATGGCGACCACCTTGGCGCCCGGCCGCAGCATGGCGCGCAATGGCCCCAGCAGTTTTGGGTGGGCGTGAACCAGCTTGACGAACAGCCGCTTCACCCACATCGAGCTTCTCAGCAGGATGATCAGGCCCAGCAGGATAATGGGCACGCCAAACGGCCCCGGCAGCGGCGTGATTACCACCCCGACCGCCATCAGCACCACACCCAGCGCCGTCATCAGCAATTTGAAGAACACTGTCATGATATGAAGATGGGATGGACCTCGCCGGAAGTCCATCCCATCTTCGCCTTTCGCGCGATAAAAAGTGGTTAGCCGGCCGTTAAGTGTAGCTCAGGCGCGGCGCACGTGCGGCGCGGGTCTCGTCCAGGCGCTTGGCGGGGGCCAGATAAGGCGCGCCCTTGAAGCGGGAAACGTCACCGGCTTTAGCGGCCTCGGCCAGGGCGCGCAGCACGGCGATAAAGCCGTCCAGCTCGTCCTTGGATTCGGTCTCGGTCGGCTCGATCAGCATGGCGCCATGAACAACCAGCGGGAAGTACATGGTCATCGGGTGGAAGCCCTCGTCGATCATAGCCTTGGCGAAGTCGAGCGTGGTCACGCCGGTGCCTTCCAGCCAGGCGTCATCGAACAGAGCCTCGTGCATGCACGGCCCTTCCGGGAACGGCACGCTCATCAGGTCCTGCAAGCTGGCCTTGATATAGTTGGCATTCAGCACGGCATCCTCGGCGACCTGCTTGAGGCCATCCGAGCCGTGGCTCAGCATGTAGGTGAGTGCGCGGATGAACATGCCCATCTGGCCATGGAAGGCGCACATGCGGCCAAAGTTTTGCGCCGATACACCTTCATCGTGCTCGACCAGATCGAAACCCGAGCCATTGGAAACCACCCAGGGCTTGGGCGCGAACGCTGCCAGCGCTTCGGACAGCACCACCGGCCCCGCGCCCGGACCGCCACCGCCGTGGGGCGTCGAGAAGGTCTTATGCAGGTTAATGTGCATGGCGTCGACGCCAAGGTCGCCCGGACGGACGCGGCCGACGATGGCGTTGAAGTTGGCGCCGTCGCAGTAGAAATAGGCGCCGGCTTCGTGGGTGACGCGAGCGATCTCGACGATATCGCGCTCGAACAGGCCGCAGGTATTGGGGTTGGTCACCATGATGGCGGCGACATCCGGGCCGAGCTTCGACGCCAGGTCAGCGACATCGACGCGGCCGTCCGCGGTCTGCGCCACTTCCCTCACGGTGTAGCCGACAAAAGCCGCGGTGGCGGGGTTGGTGCCGTGGGCCGAGGTCGGCACCAGCACGGTGCGGCGATGGCCTTCGCCCTTGGCCTCGTGAGCGGCCTTGATGGCCAGCAGGCCACAGAGTTCGCCGTGTGCACCGGCTTTCGGCGTGAGGGCGACGGCTGGCATACCGGTCAGGGTTTTCAACCAATGAGCCAGCGTATCCATCAGGGCCAGAGCGCCCTGCACCGTCGAAACCGGCTGGAGCGGATGAATATCGCCAAGACCCGCCACGCGCGCCATCTTCTCATTGAGGCGCGGATTGTGCTTCATCGTGCAGGAACCGAGCGGGTAGAGCGCCAGGTCGATGGCGTGGTTCTTCTGCGACAAGCGCACATAGTGACGCATGGCTTCCGGCTCGGTCAGGCCCGGCAGGGAGAGATCGTTGCGCAGCAGTCCATCGAGATCGGAGGCATCAATCGCGACATCAGCGAAATCAACGCCGGTGCGGCCATAGTCGTCCTTCTCGAAGATCAGCTTCTCGGATTGCAACAGACCTTTGCCACCGAGCAGGGTCTTGAACGAGGTGGTTTCAACCGTGATTTCAGGGGCGCTGGGGCGGCCAACATTATTCATGCTCATTGGGCGACCTCCTTAAGCGTGGCGACAAGGGTAGCGATATCGGCATCCGAAACGGTTTCGGTCACAGCTACGATCAAATGGTTCTCAAAGCCGGGTTCATTTTGCAGACGGGCGAAAGGTACGCCGCCAAGTACGTTCTTCGCCGCCAAGGCTTCCACCACTGCAATGGCAGGTTTCGCCAATTTGACGGTGAATTCATTGAAGAAACGCGGGGTGACGATGTCAAAGCCGGCGGTTACCAGTTGATCCTTCAGAGCGTGGGCCTTGGCGTAGTTGATCTTGGCCACGCGCTTCAGGCCGGTCTCACCCAGCAGGCTCATGTGGATACTGAAGGCCAGCGCACAAAGCCCTGAATTGGTACAGATATTTGAGGTCGCCTTGTCACGGCGGATATGCTGCTCGCGGGTGGAAAGCGTCAGCACGAAACCGCGCTCGCCATCGGCGTCGACGGTCTCGCCGCACAGGCGGCCGGGCAACTGGCGCAGGTACTTTTCCTTGGCGGCAAACAGACCGACATAGGGGCCGCCGTAGGAGAGCGGCACGCCAATTGACTGGCCTTCGACGGCCACGACATCGGCGCCCATTTCGCCGGGCGATTTCAGCAGGCCGAGGGACATGGCTTCGGTGACGACCACGATCAGCAGGGCGCCGGCAGCCTGGGCGGCCTCAGCGATCTTTGTAACGTCCGTGGCGGTGCCGAAGACGTTCGGGGTCTGGACGACAACGCAGGCGGTGTTGGCGTCGATATGCTGCAACACATCGGCTTCATTATCGACGGCCACGGCGCAGGCTTCGGTCTCGATACCGACGGCGTGGGCCAGGGTCTCGACCGTTTCGCGGTAATGCGGGTGCAGGCCACCGGAGAGCACGGCCTTGTTGCGCTTCGTCACGCGGGTCGCCATCAGCACGCCTTCGGCGGCCGCGGTCGAGCCGTCATATAGCGAGGCATTGGCCACCGGCATACCGGTCAGGCGGGCAACCTGGGACTGGAACTCGAACAGGACCTGCAGCGTGCCCTGCGCGATTTCCGGCTGGTAGGGCGTGTAGCTGGTCAGGAATTCCGAACGCTGGATGATATGATCCACGGTCGCCGGGATATGGTGGCGATAGGCGCCGGCGCCGACAAAGAACGGCACCTTGGCGGGCGATACGTTCTGGGCGGCGAAGGCGTTCAGTTGCGCCTCGACTTCCAGTTCGCCGGCGAACTTCGGCAGGTCGACCGTGCCTGAGCGGCGCGCCGGTTCCGGCACATCGACAAACAGGGCATCGATCGAATCGACGCCGATCTTTTCCAGCATGGCGGCGCGGTCATTCGCGCTCAGGGGGAGATATCTCATTATAAATCCTGCACTTAAGTCCCCTCTCCCCTCCTGAGGGGAGAGGGTTAGGGTGAGGGGCGATTCCACTGGCGTTCGGCCCCTCACCCGGCTTGCAAGCAAGCCACCCTCTCCCCGCAAGCAGGGAGAGGGGCAAAGGGCAGCCCGTTAAATTTAAAGCGTCGCCAGATAGGCTTCGTAGGCGGCGCGGTCCATCAGACCGTCCAGTTCCGAAGCGTCGGCCAGCTTGATCTTGGCGATCCAGCCGCCGGCTTCCGGCACGGCATTGATAGTTTCCGGCGCCGACGACAGCAGGTCATTGGCTTCGATCACTTCGCCCGACACCGGGGCATAGACGTCAGAGGCGGCCTTGACGCTTTCGACGACTGCGAAGCTGTCGCCCTTTTTCAGAACCTTGCCGACTTCCGGCACTTCGACGAAAACAACGTCGCCGAGGGCTTCAGCAGCGTAGGCGGTGATGCCGACAAAGGCTTCATTGCCCCCAGATTCGGGAGTGACATTGACCCATTCGTGGTCTTTGGTGAACTTCATGATCTTACCCTTTTTAAGTTGCGCTACCGCTTCGCTGCTTGAGCGCGGTTAAGCTTTAGGTTTGCGGTGATAGCCGTTGGCAACGAACGGCAGAGAGACGATTTCTGCGGCATATTGGCGGCCGCGGGTTTCCAGTTTCAGCCTGGTGCCGATGGCCGAAGCGGCGGGCGGCACATAGCCCATGGCGATCGAATAGCCGAGCGACGGCGACGGCACGCCGGAAGTGACGACGCCCAGTTCGGCGCCATTTTCACTGACGATCCTGGCGCCTTCACGGGCGGGCGGACCTTCGAGCACGCGGATGGCGACGCGGACACGATCAAGCTTGCCGTCGAGCTGGGCGCGCAGGCGATCGATGCCCCTGATGTCGCCACGCGTCAGACGCGATTTGTTCATTGCAAAGCCAAGATTGGATTCGACCAGCGTGTAGCCGGCATCCATTTCATGGCCATAGAGCGGCATACCGGCTTCAAGGCGCAGGCTGTCGCGCGCACCCAGGCCGATCGGCTTGACGATGGGATTGGACAGCAGTTCGTCCCACAGGTCGGCGACGCGCGCAGCCGGGAAGCTGATCTCGAAACCGTCCTCGCCGGTATAGCCGGAGCGCGAGATATAGGCGACTTCGCCCAACAGCTCAAAAGTGCCGCATTCCATGAAGTACATCTCAGTCGCTGCCGGGCAGAGTTCGGTCATGACGTCCTTGGCCCTGGGGCCTTGCAAGGCCAGCAGGGCGCGGTCGGTCAGGACTTCGAACTCGACATCAGCGCCGGTTTCGTCATTGGCGATAAAGTCGGCGATGATATCGAAATCCTGATCCTTGCAGGCGGCATTGACCACCAGCATGAAACCTTCGGCAAAGGGGCGCGAAACCATCCAGTCATCGAGAATGCCGCCCTCTTCGTTGAGCAGCAGCGAGTATTTCTGCTTGCCCTGGGGCAGGATGGCGAAATCGGTCGGGGTCAGGGCTTCGAGCACAGCGATGGCGCCCTCGCCGCTCAGGCGCGCCTGGCCCATGTGGGAGACGTCGAACAGCCCAGCCTCGACGCGGGTCCACTTGTGCTCGGCCAGCACGCCCTCATATTTGACCGGCATGTTGTAGCCGGCAAAGGGCACCATCTGGCCGCCCAGCGCGACATGCTGGTCAAATAAAGGAGTATTCTTGAGGGAATCGCTGTGGCTTTGGTTTTCTGGCATGGGGGCTCGCAGACGGTTTGAATACGTTCTGCCCCCGCTGTCCCTTTTAGCCTGAGAGATTTGCTCCTTCGGCGAGAACCTCCAGGGTTCTACTTTCCAGCGTTTTAATGTGTCTTGCGGTCCGTTTGCCTGAGCGTTTCCGGGGCGGTTGCGCCTTCGGCGGTGTGAGCGTCACACTCTCTCCCGCGAGTCTTTTCGCTTGTGCGATAGGCGGCGTTAAGAGTCAAGGCGATCACATCGAAATTGTATTGCCGAGCAGTACAATCCAAAACGCTGTCTATCACGCGGCTGCCCTTCTATCAGTTGTCACAAGCTTTGTGACAACCAAGGCAGATGGCGCAAAAAATTTTAATTGGCATGAATGAATCGGCGGAATTCGCATTTCGGTTAATTTAATCAGCCACTAACCGCAGAACACTTTTAAGAATGATCGTCTAACCACTTCAACAGGTTTCAGTATGTCTAATTTTAATAATTTTAAAAAGCGCACTTCGAAAAAACACAATGAAAGTATTGGCATTAAATTAGGACATATATTGCAAGGAACCGCTGAAGGAAAATATGGAATTACCGCATTGGTGGTTATTGTCGCCATGATACTTTGGAAAGCTTTTTCTTAGCTCAGCCAGTGCACTGCCCAGAAGACCAACAGGGCCGCAATTCCGATCACCAGACCGGCCAGGACCAGCATCACCGTCAGACTGGTCAGCTTCTGCGACAATGGCACCGGCTCGTAAGAATAGGCGTCCGCTGGCCAGACCTTGCTTTTCGCCAACGCCTTCAGTTCACCGACCGTGAAATCACGATAGACTAGGCACTTATCCGGCCACAGCCACCAGAACGGACTGACCTTCTGCTCCGCCGGCGGCTTGACGCCATGAATGGCCAGCAGGGTCAGCATGTCGTCGATATAGAAGTCGGTCGTGGCATTGTCATCGAGATCGCCGAGCACCCAGGCGTCATCGCCGCGCGCCTTGAAGGCCGCCAGGCATTCGGGCGACAGGCGCGTTTCCAGCAGGTCGTACAGACCGCGTTCAAGCGACTTAACCATTATTGACGATAAGCTTCAGATGACTTTTGACGCGCACCTGCGGCGGGTCATAGAGTTCCGGCCGCGGCACAACTTCCTTGCGGCCCAGGAAGCGCTGTTTGTATTTCGCCATTTCCGGCAAGAGCGACGCCTCCAGGTGGTGGGGTTGGATTTCGACGCATTGATCGGCAATGCGTTCGATATGGCGATTATGATAGCGTCCCGGCGGTGTGACAAGCACCAGTTTTTTCTTGGGAAACCGCTCTTTCAGATAGCGCGCCGTGGCGGCGTGGTCGCCATCGGCCGTCACCAGATAGCAGATATCGAACAGGTCATCCTCGGCATCGGCGGCGATGGAGAGCGCCAGATTGACATCGCCCTGCTTCTCGACCGATATCTGCCACTTGTGCCCGCAACTGTTGCAGCCATCCATGGCGTGGATGAAGTGCCCCATGCGGCAGATCACGCCCTGCCCTTGCAGCGCCTTCATGTAATCCTCATGACGTTGCAGTTTCAAGCGGTGGGTCGGCGAAAAGGCCGAGCACCAGACCACGCGTTTCACCGCTTCGGACTTCGGCGCGATGGCACGGCCGAGGGCCTTTAAGTTCAGCCATTTGAGATAGGGGCGCTTGTAGGCATCGACGGCGTGGTAGAGGTTGAAGCCATCGTAGTAGAAGGCGGCGCGCTTGCGGAAGAAGGGCAATGACCAGCCGCCTCCCGAACCTGTCTCCCGCCCCTTGGCCATGATCGCGAACCCACCCGTTAACGCCTTGGTAACAATAAACCTCAGTTACGGGCGTTTGTCAGCAGGTTTGTTTACACTGCCGAATTACGGGTGCAGGGCTCGGCGTCCCCGGGCCGTGCCCCTGCTACATCTGATCCGGTGCGCTGAGGCCCATCAGGTCGAGACCCAGTTCGAGTTGGCGCAGGGTCAGGCTGACCAGCCCCAGACGCGAGGCCTTGAGCGCGGCATCTTCGCCCACCAGCACCGGACAGGCGGCATAGAACTTCGAGAAGCCCTGTGCCAGACGATAAACGTGATCGGCCAGGATATTGGGCGCACGCTTGAGATAGGTTTCCTTCAGGGCGTTATCAAAGCCATCGAGCAGCAGCACCAACTCACGTTCGGCCGGTTCAGCCACGGCGATCAGACCGGCCGCCAGCCCTTGCTCGCCCGCCTTGCGCAGGATCGATTTCATCCGCACCGCCTGATAGAGCAGGTACGGCCCGGTCTTGCCCTCAAAGCTCATGAAGCGGTCGAGATCGAAGATATAGTTAGTGAGACGGTGGTTGCTGAGTTCGGCGAATTTCAGTGCCGCCACGGCGACCTTGTGCGCCGTATCGGCAAAGGCGTCTTCCGAGAGCCCCTCGCCCAGACCAGCCTCGTGCAGGCGGGCATTGGCCTTTTCGACCGCCTGGCTGATCAGGTCGCCCAGCTTGAGCGTACCGCCGTCACGCGTCTTGAAAGGCGTGCCGTCCGGGCCATTGACCGTGCCATTGGCGGCATGCTCCAGCTGACCTTCCTGCGCGTAGCCGGCGAGATAAGCCGTACGGAAGACCTGCTCGAAGTGCTCGGCCTGACGCTGATCGACAATATAAAGACTGAGATCGGGGCCGAATTCCTTCTGGCGCTGGACGATGGTGGCAACGTCAGTAGTACCATACATGGCCGAGCCTTCGGAAGAGACAGCCAGCAAGGGCGGCGGGCTCGGCACTTCGACCACCGAACCATCATCCAGCTTCTTCTTGCGGGTCTCGCCGGGGCGCGCAACGTGCACCACCTGGGCGCCATTGTCTTCAACCAGCAGCCCCTTGGCCTTCAGGTCGGCGATCATCGGCTCAACATAGGGATCAGCGTCGGATTCGCCGTACCACAGGTCGAACTCGACGCCGAGGGCGGCATAGTCACGCTTCAGGGCCTCGCGGCTGACCACCACGAAATGCTGCCACAGGGCGCGATAGCCCGGCCGTCCGTCCTGCAGTTCCTTGGTGGCCTTGCGGGCGGCGGCCAGAAAGTCGGCGTCCTTCGCCTTGATGCGAGCACTCGATTTCGGATAGATGCGGCCAAGATCGGCCAGGGTCACAGGCGATTCCGCCGGATATGGCCCCGTGAATCCGGCATCGAAATACGGCAGGTCCGGCTGTTCTTCGGAGAGCCCAACGATCAGTTGGCCCATTTGCAGCCCCCAGTCGCCGAAATGGGCATCGCCGATGACCTCGTCGCCAAGGAAACGCAGGGTGCGCTTGAGGCTTTCACCGATCACCGCCGTGCGCAAATGGCCGATGTGCATTTCCTTGGCAACGTTGGGGCCGCCGAAATCGATCATCACCTTGCGGCGTTGCGCCACCTTTGGCGCGCCGATACGCGGGTCCGACGCTAAGGCATTGGCGCGATCCGACAGGGCACCATGCGACAGGGTGAAGTTGAGGAAGCCTGGCCCGGCAATTTCCAGCTTGTCCAGGCGGGTATCGCCATCAAAATGGCTGGCGATCTTGGCAGCCACTTCGCGCGGATTGGCCTTGGCAGCCTTGGCCACGGCGAGCGCGCCGTTGCACTGGAAATCGGCCAGGTCGGGGCGGTCCGAAGCATTCACGCGGCCGACCGAGGCATCGAAGCCTTCCGCCACAAAGGCAGAGGCCGCGCTGGCGCTCAGTTCGGTCTTGAAGTCACGGGACTCAATAAAGGCTTCGGTAAAGGCAGGCATGGCGGTATCCGGGGGAAAACTTCCGCCGTAATAGGGGCTCGCCGCGCCTAAAACAAGACGCTTATTGCGCCGGCTTTTGCTCGGTCGGCGTCACATAGCGGAAGTGCTTGCCCTCGCGGTTGAACTCGGCCATCTGCGGCGTCACGTCGAAACCGATCAGCACCTCGAAATTCGAGCCGGAAATGGTGATATCCTTGCGCGGGATATAAATGCCTTCCAGGCGCGTATTCACATCGACCCGCTGCTGGCCTTCGGCGAAGGTGACCGGCAGTTCAAATTCCTGCTTGGCCAGAACGGTCTTGTCGCGCTCGGTGACAGCGATCCAGTAATGATAGACATTGGTCTGGCCTTCCGCCTGCGGTCCGCGGCCGAGGGAGAAGCTGATATCCATCCCGACCTGGATCGGATCGGTGCCCTGATAGGCGCATTCCGACTGGATGCCGTTGATTTCGCCGGTCCACATGGCGGCGGCGGTCGTCTGCACATCATTCTTGAACTGGTGGTAGCGCGCCGCGTCATAAAGCACCTTGACGTAGGGACACGGCCCTTCGGCTTTCTGCTTCTTAAGGCTCAGTGAGCGGTTGCCCCACTCCTCATCCTTTTTTTGCCGATCGGCCGCAGCCTGCTGATCGTCGTCCGCACCGCCACCACGTCCACCCATCTGGGCCATGGCGGCGCCGGCGGAACCGCTGAGGAGCACACCCAGGCAGACCCCGGCCCAAATACGGCGCATAACAACTGACATAGGCGTGAAGATCCCCAACAGCAATAAGATGAACGAAGCGGCTTGCAAGCGAAGCGCATCCTTAACGGATGTGTAGCGTCTTGAAATCACTTTTCAAAGGGTTTTATGGAGGACTTGCGGCCAAAGTGCGGCGGACGGGCTTCGGATGTGTTATGTGGAAGGGGCCGGATTACATGTGGCAGAATCCGCCGAAAAGACCTATGTGAGCCATATGAACTCCGAAGTCCGTCCTTTGAAAGTCTATCTCGCCACGCCGCGCGGCTTCTGCGCCGGTGTCGACCGCGCCATTCAGATTGTGGAGCGCGCTATCGAACGCTATGGCGCGCCGGTCTATGTACGCCACGAGATCGTGCATAACAAGCATGTGGTCGATCGCCTGAAGGGCCTGGGCGCCGTGTTCGTCAAGGAACTGGATCAGTGCCCGCCCGATCGCCCCGTGGTCTTTTCAGCCCACGGCGTGCCGAAATCAGTGCCAGCAGACGCCCAAAGCCGACAGATGTTCTATCTCGACGCCACCTGCCCGCTGGTCTCCAAGGTCCATGTCGAGGCCGAACGCCATCATAATGAAGGCCGCGAGATCATCCTGATCGGCCATGCCGGCCATCCGGAAGTTATCGGCACAATGGGACAATTGCCCGAAGGCACGGTCAAGCTGATCGAAACGGTCGAGCAGGCACGCGAATTCGTGCCCGCCGATCCTGAGAACCTGGCCTTCGTCACCCAGACCACCCTGTCAGTCGATGATACGGCGGAGATCGTCGGCGCCCTGCAAGCGCGCTTCCCCAATATCGCCGTGCCGCACAAGGAAGATATCTGCTACGCTACCACCAATCGCCAGGACGCGGTCAAGCAGGTCTCGGCCGATTGCGACCTGGTGCTGGTGATCGGCTCGGCCAAATCGTCCAATTCCCAGCGCCTGGTCGAGGTGGCCCTGCGCGGCGGGGCGAAGGCCGCCTATCTGGTTGACGACGCCTCCCATGTCGAATGGTCGTGGTTTAATGGTGTCGATACGCTCGGCATTTCCGCCGGGGCCTCGGCGCCGGAAAACCTGATTGAGGAACTGGTCGCTGCCGTTTCCGCCCGTTTCGACGCCGAGGTGATCGAGAACAACGGCGTGCGCGAGACCGTCACCTTCAAACTGCCCAAAGCCGTCGCCTGAGTATGACTGAACGCGCGCATGTCACCCTCTATACGGATGGCGCCTGCAAGGGCAATCCCGGCCCCGGCGGTTGGGGCTGCATCCTGATGTCCGGCTTGCACGAGAAGGAACTCTACGGTTACAACCCCAGCACCACCAACAACCGCATGGAGCTGATGGCGGCCATCGCCGGGCTGGAAGCGCTGAAAAAACCGTGTGACGTCAAGCTATATATTGACAGCCAGTATGTGCTGAAAGGCATGACCGAGTGGATCAAAGGCTGGAAGGCGCGCGGCTGGAAAACCGCCGACAAGAAGCCGGTGAAGAACGACGACCTGTGGATCAGGCTCGATGCCGCCGCAAAACCGCACAAGATCAAATGGATCTGGGTCAAGGGCCACGCCGGCAACGAACTGAACGAACGCGCCGACCAACTGGCCAACAAGGGCATTGAGGAAGCACGGGCACGGGCATAATTATTTCCGTATCTTTAACCTCCGTTAGCCCTGTCATGACATGATGCGCCCTGACAGAAGGTCATCGCAGCGCAGGTTCAGAAATGAACTCCATCAACACCAATATCGGGGCCATGATCGCCCTGCAGAATCTGAACGCCATCAACCGCGATCTTCAGACGACGCAGAACCGCATCTCGACCGGCCTGAAGGTGGCCAGCGCCAAGGATGACGGCGCCACATGGGCCATCGCCCAGAGCCAGCGCTCGACTGTCTCATCGCTCGATGCCGTGAAAGAGTCCCTGTCGCGCAATTCGTCCGTGGTCGATGTGGCCATGACCGCCGGGGAATCAGTGTCCGATCTCCTGACTCAATTGAAGGAAAAGGCCCTCGCAGCTTCGGATACGTCGCTCGATTCCACCGCCCGAAGTGCGCTGAAGAACGATTTTGTCGCCATCCGCAACCAGATCACCAAGACGCTGGCCACCGCCGGCTTCAACGGCATCAACCTGCTGAACGGCTCCAAGACCTCCATCGCCGCCCTGGCCAATGCCGAAGGCACCAGCCGGCTGACCGTGGCCGCGCAGAACATGTCGCTGGGCGGTTCCATCGTGACGCTCGGCGCCAATGCCGATTTTTCGACCGCCACCTCGGCTGCGGCCCTGCTGAGCACGCTCGATTCCTCGATCAATAATGTCTCGGCGGCCCTGGCCCGGCTCGGCACCTCGTCAAAGGCGCTGGATAATCACCTGACCTTTATCGGCAAGCTTCAGGATACGATCACCGCCGGCATCGGCAACCTGGTTGATGCCGACCTGGCGAAGGAAAGCGCCAGGCTGCAATCCTTGCAGGTGAGACAGCAACTGGCCATTCAGATGCTGTCATTCTCCGCACAGTCCCAGTCGTGGGTGCTTAGTCTGTTCCGATAGTAAGCGGTCAGTCGAAATCGAAGATATCGCCGAAGTCGAAGCGCTTCTTTTTCTTCCGGTGCGAGAAATCCCGCCCCTCATAACGACTGTCATAGTCGTCATCCCGCCGGGCACGCGGCTGGGCCGGCGGCGGCAGCGGAATATCGCGGTCGTCTTTTGACAGGGCAATCAGCTTTTCCAGTTCGCCGCGGTCCAGCCACACACCCTGACATTGGGTGCAGATATCGATCAGTATGCCTTCGCGGATGACTTCACGAAACGATCCCTGGCAGACAGGGCAGATCAGGGCCGGCATGGCAACTCCTTCAGGTAAGCCTATTCCTCTGACATGGAACTATAAAATCCAAAGTCAAGGGCGCACCTTCAGGTCCCGTTTAAAGCGACGCCAGTTACGGACATAATGCGCCGCCGAATGGGTCAGCCTGCCGATCTGCTCCGGCGTCAGTTCGCGCGCCACCCGCGCCGGCTGGCCGATCAGCAGCACGCCATCGGGGTATTCTTTTCCCTCCGGCACCAACGCGCCGGCGCCGACAATGCTGTTCCGGCCGATCTTCGCCCGCGCCAGGATCACGGCGCCGATGCCGATCAGGCTGTTGTCGCCAATCTCGCAGCTATGGATCATCGCCTTGTGGCCCACAGTCACGTCATCGCCGATGGTCAGCGGCAAACCGTCATCCGAATGGAGCACGGCACCGTCCTGGATATTGCTGCGGGCACCGATGGTGATTGGATCATTATCTCCGCGCACCACAGCGCAGAACCAGATGCTGGCATCTTCCCGAAGCGTCACGTCCCCCATCACATCGGCCGAGGGCGCGATCCAGAAGCGATCATCCGCAGGCAGGTTTGGCGTCTTGTCACCCAATGCGTAGATAGCCATGAACGCCTCCTTTTCCGATTGGTTCTTTATGACGCATTTGCGAAATTATGAAAGTGATCGGCGCAATTAAGATATCGCTAACCAAGCTCGGCGAATCTGATAGCGTCATCACAGGCAGGGGAATCAGTACGCCCCTTCCGCGATCGGCATCAGACTTAAAGGTTCCAGCCTTAGAGGTTTAACAGTGGCAGTCCGGGTTGCGTTTTCATCCCTTGCTTCTCCTCCACCGCCCCACGGCGATGATGGCCCTTCTTATGGCCCTTCCGGCGGCTGCCGAATCTCCTCCCCCAACCGCGTATCCCGTAGACAAAGGCGAGCCACTTCCGGCGTCGCCTTTTTTCATGTTCTTTTTTAGGAGCCCACCATGACCAAGCGAGCCGCCAAACGTTTCATGCGCGAAGGCAATCTGGATGCGGAGCAATTCGCGCCGGATACGAAAGTGCGCCGTATGAATGTGCATGGTGCGGGCATCAATAATGGCTGGTCGCCGGCCAATGAAGAACGTGATCAGTCCTATGTGAAGACCATCAAACCCAAATCCGAGGGCCAGGCGGCGCTTATGGCAGCCATCGACGAGAAGAACCTCGTGCTGGCCCTCGGCCCCGCCGGCACTGGCAAGACCTACCTCGCCATTGCGAAAGCCGTGGAAGCGCTCGAAGCCGGCAAGGTCGGCCGCATCGTGCTTTCCCGCCCCGCCGTCGAGGCCGGAGAATCGATCGGTTTCCTGCCTGGCGACATGGAGGACAAGCTGGCCCCTTACCTACGTCCGCTTTATGACGCCCTCACCGATCGCCTCAGCATGAAGCGCGTCAAGGCCCTGATGGCCGAGGGCCTGATCGAGATCGCCCCGGTCGGCTATATGCGCGGCCGCACGCTCAACAATGCCTTTGTGGTCATCGACGAAGCGCAGAACTGCACCTATGTCCAACTCAAGATGCTGCTGACCCGCCTGGGCTGGAACTCGACCATGGTGGTCACCGGCGATCCTCACCAGTCCGACCTGCTGCCCGGCATTTCCGGCCTGGCCGACGTAGCGGACAAGTTCGAGGCGGTTGAGACCATCCAGGTGGTCCGGCTGAAGGACAAGGACATCGTGCGTCACCCGCTGGTGGCGCAGATGTTGGGCGTGCTGTAGGCGCAGCAAAGCGCTCAAACGGAAACGGCGGGTCGTTCGACCCGCCGTTTTTTTGTGCTCCGGCAAAAAGAAAAAAGCGGCGAGGTCATCCTCGCCGCTTTCATTTAGTCACTTCATCAAGACTTAGAAGTCCTTCGATACGTTCAGATAGAACTGACGCCCGATCAGACCGCTGTAGTACTGGCTGGAGAACGGATAGTTGCCCAGACGTGAGGCCGAGCCCGAATAGAGGCCATCACCGATGACCGGGGCGTACTCATCAAGGACGTTGTTGATGCCGGCAATGACGTCAAACGACTTGCCGCGGTAACGGACTTCGAGGTCATGCGTAACGAACGGCGGCACCGAAGCTTTGTAGGTGTAGGTATTGGCCGCGTTGTGGCCAACTTCGCCGTACCAGCCGAGATTGCTGGCCGCACCGGTATAGTTGAAGGTCCAGGCTACCTGCCAGTCCTTATGGGTGAACTTGGTCTGAACATCGCCCACCCAGTTCGGATTGCCGATAGTGCCGACATAGTCATCGATCACAGCACCTTCATATTGCTGGCTCTTGTAGTACTTGTACCAGCTAAACTGGGCGTCGGAGGTCAGCTTGCCGAAGTTGAATTCGTGCTCATAGCTGACCGTGAAGTCGATACCGGCCGTTTCTTCGGTCGGGATATTACGATAGCTGGCATCGATCGTCAGGATCTGGTTGAAGGTCGTCGATGTCGGATCGAGATCGCGGACGAACTTGTCGCAGAAGCCCGGCTGCGAACGGAACTGAACGCTGCCGTAGCAAGCGCCGACAACGGCCGCACCATTGGAGGTGATCTGATCGCTGATCTTGGTCTTCCATACATCCATGGCGAACTTGAAGCCCGTATCAGGCGGCGTCAGAACAAAACCAAGGGTCGTGGCATATGAAGTTTCAGGTTTCAGGTAAAGGCCGCCCCCGGTGGTCAGCACGGCCGAGCTGCCGGCGCCGGTATAGTCGCCGGCGACACCATCAGCAGCGCAGTTCGCACGGATCGTGGCGTTGACCGCATATTCGCCGTCCGCACCGATCTTGTCGTAATTGATACAGGGATCAACCTGGCTTTGCGACAGATAGCTGGTCTGATCGTTGAGATAGAGTTCGTATAGGGCCGGCGCACGGAAGGACGTACCGGCAGTGCCGCGGACCCGGAAGATGTTGTCAAGCGCCCAGTTGAAACCAACCTTGTAGGTATTGGCGCTGCCGACGCTGTCATAATCGCTGTAACGGCCGGACAGGTTCAGGGTCAGGTCTTCAAACAGGAACTTGCCACGGACGATCGGAACTTCCAATTCTCCGTAGACTTCCTTCAGTTGATCATCACCCTTGGTAATCCCCGCCGAAGTACGGTTGTAGGAGTTACCGTTACGAGCCAGTTCACCCGGCACGTCGTTGATCTCATCCTTGCGGAAGCTGATACCGAAGGCCGCGCCCAGGGCACCAGCCGGCAGTTGCATGATATCACCGGTCGCCGTGGCTTCCGCCGTAAACTGCGAGTAATCGGTCTTGCCGTGATCGACCGTGAAGTAATAGTCGTACTCCGCCTGGGTCAGCTTGCCGGTCGATTGCGCATCCGGGCTGAACAGGTTCAGAGGCACGCAGCCTGCCGGCGCGCCGGCGCCGCATTCATCGATTTCGACAAAATTGACCTGGTCGAAACCGGTGCCCCAGTTCACACGGTCAGCATAGATCGCCGTATTATCATACTTGCCAACGCTCTTGGAATAGGAGGCGTAAGCATCCCAGTTCCACGACGACAGAGTGCCGCGCACGCCGCCAAGGAAACGGCCAAGATCGACCTTTTGCGATGCATCAGATTCAAAAATGGTTATAGGTTGAGCATAGGGTTGGGCAGGACCAAATCCATAATAGTCGTACGCAGCTTCAGGGAAATCCGCATTCGGCGTATGTGGGAGCGGATTCACACTGGAATGGGATGAATAATACGGAAAGAGTTGCGCCCAAGTACGTTGCGAAGATTTACGCTCACCAAACATCAGTTCAGTATAGAGTTCAGCGCCATTTAGCCAGTCCGGACGCCATTGCCCCTGAGCAAAAAGCGAAACCCGCTTGACCGGCGAAATGGCGGTGGTGTCCAACGCTGGGTCCGGATTGTCGTTTTCCCACACGACAGTGGATGCCGTGCCATCATAGAGGACATAGTTGTTAAGTGGCCCATTGGTATGATTCGGCGCGTAGAAATAGAAATCTGCGCTTGGAGAACTACCGATCAGCGGGCTGAAGTTGTCGATAATTGCGCTTCCCCAAACACCTGAAGCGTTGTAGCACTTGAACTCGCCAGTGCGCGGATCGATACGATCGGCCCGTGAACCGTCCGCCGTGGAGTAACGCAGCAATTGCGGGCAGGCGAGGCCCGGCCGATCACGATAGGTCAGTTCCTGCTGCTCGAAATATTCACCCGAGATCAGGATGCCGCCCTTGTCGAAAGTCTTGCCGTACATAGCCGAGGCGGTATAGCTGTCGGCACCATCCTTCTCGGACTTCAGGCCGGAGGCTTCGATATGGAAGCCGTCGAAATTCTTGGTGGTGATGATGTTGACAACACCGGCCACGGCGTCGGAACCGTAGATCGACGAGGCGCCATCCTTCAGGATTTCATAGCGTGAAACCATCGATTGCGGAATGAAGTTCAGGTCGACCGGACCAACCGTGCCGCCAACACCGGCGGGGGGCATGCGGCGGCCGTTGATCAGTACCAGAGTCCGCTGGGCGCCGAGGCCACGCAGAGACAGGGTATTGATACCGGCACCGCCATCAACGACATAACCGGTGAAGGTATTGTTGATCTGGCCGGAACCGGAAGCAATCGAGGAGCTTTGCAGGATCTGCGCGGCGTCGATCATGCCGGACATGCTCGACTTTTCAGCCGTAATGACCTGAACCGGCGCTGCCGAGTTGAATTCCGACTTGCGAATGCGCGAACCGGTCACAACAATTTCGGTGGTGTTATCGTCAGCCGGAGCGGCTTCCGGGGCAGCGGGCGCCGCAGTCGTATCTTCAGCGGGCGGCGTGGTTTCCTGGGCAATGGCAGGCAGCCCCACAGCGAGGGTGGTCAATATGGTGCCAGCCAGCAACCATTTGCGCGTCAAATTCGTCGATTTCGACATAAATAGCTCCATTATGTACGGTCCCCGGACCTGAGCGAACACTATCCCGTCACAATTTCGACGCAATAACAAAATGGTTGCAGGACGAACTTAAAAATGAACATGTGACGACTTTGTCGCACTTGCACAAACATAAGGCCCCGCAACGGGTTGCGGGGCCTTATTACATTACAAATTGTTCATGTTTTGCGGTCGCAAAATACCTAATTGATCAGGCCGCATTTCGGGCTTTTCAGGAAATCTTCCATCAATCCCAGGCTCTGCTCCTGCCACTCCACATGCCATGGCAAGGTATGCCACATGCCTTTGATTTCGGTGTACTGCACATCCTTACCAGCGGCCTTCATGGCCGCGTAGAACATGCGGGAGTGCTCCGTATCGGCCTGGCGATCATGATCGCCATGATAGAGCAGGATGGGGATATTAGCCTTGTCGACATTTTTCAGCGGGTCCATACCATCAACGGTCTTGCCCTGAATGTCGCGCTGGATGTGGCTGTCGCCCCACAGGTTGCCGATACGTTGCAGGCTGGAAACCCCCGCCCCGGCGATGGCGCATTTATAGGGGCTATTGGGGCGGACGCTCGCCGCGATGGCCGCGAAACCACCATAGGAATAGCCCATGATGGCCATTCGCTTCGGGTCGGCAACGCCTTTCGAGACCAGATAGGCGGCCGCGTCGTCGTTGTCATCCGACATCTTCTGCCCCCACTCCTTGTCACCGGCTTTCCACAGCTTGTCACCCCAACCTTCCGAGCCGCGATACTGCGGCTGGATAACGGCAATGCCGCGTGTGGCGAAGAACTGCGGCCAGCCGGCCGGATCCCAGCCAAAATGATCACGCGCCCACGGGCCGCCGTGCGGCATAACGATCAGCGGCACCGGTCCCTGATCGGCTGTCCAGCCCGGGGGATAGGTAATAAACGCCGGAATGTCCAGGCCGTCGCGCGCCTTGTAGGTCACGAACTCCGCCTTGCCGAGTGTCTTCGGATCAATCCACGGCTTGGCACCGCCCAGCGGTTGCAGCTTGCCATCCTTGTAAAGGTAGTATTGCGGGGGTAAGTCCGGCGCTTCGACCTCGACCACCGCCATCTGGTAGGTGTCACGGTTAATGGTCAGGTTTACATTCTTGCCAGGGAAACTGGCTTCAATCGATTTTTGCACCGCCGCCCACTTCGGATCAAGATAGCTGATCGTGGTCGCCGGTCCTTCCACAGCGACGGCGAAGATTTCAGTCTTCCTATTGGCGCGGTCAATAGCAAAACCGACCCCGTCAATGTCGTACTTGTCACTGGCAAACAAAGGTTCAGCCGAGAATTTCTGTGCCGCAATATCGTAATCATAAATGGCCAGTTTATCACCATTTATATTGGTCGAAACAACAAGCTGATTGGGGTCCGTGTCAAAACCCTGAATGTCGATCTTCTTGCGTTCGGCGACCTTATAGCTAAGCGGCGCGTGATAAACCCACTCCCCGGTCGCCCTGTCCTTTATATAGACCTTATACCAATACTCACCGCCTACATTATCAATCTGCTCCTTGATCAATGGCTCGCCGGTATTGAGGTCCACGCCTGCCGCCACAAAATTGAACTCAGTAGACCCCAAAGCCACCGTGCGGGTCTTGCCGGTTTTGGTGTCGAGTTCAAAGATCTTCTGAGCGAAGTCATCCGGATTAACCGTTTCCATGAGTACCTTGGTGTCATCATACAGATTACGGTTGAATATTCTGGCAGATGCCGTACGTGCCATAGAATCGCGCACATCCTTATTGAGTGTGCCGGTCATCTTGAACGGCTCTTCGATCTTTCGCCCTTCCAGATCGGAATAATAAACCTTGGTGGTAAAGGTTGGCTTGCCGTCATAGCCGGTTATCGGCTGTTCCGTCTGGAAATAAATCTTGTCATTACTGAAGAAGCCGACGCCCTCGATCCGCTGTGTCTCCGAAGGAATCCAGATCGGCTTCTTGCTGAGGTCATCCGTATCCCATATCGAGATGACAGGCCACTTCTGCCCTTTCACGGCAATCAGACCGGCAATATGCTTGCCATCAGGCGATATGGTGACGCCTGTCAGTTCGTCGTAACGCGCCAGGTCGTCGATCGACACAGGCTTGGCTGGCGGGGTATAGGCGGCGTGGGCGATGCCTATACCACCCGCCAGCAAGCCAACCGACAGAGCGGCAATAGCGGTGGATTTCAGCAGGGCTTTGAGGGGATTGGATGATCCGCGGGTCATGGGTCAGCACTCCGGTAAATTTTGCAACAAACTGGGCACGTCAGAAAGCTGCAGTCAACCCGTTTGTGGCGGATTGACGGCGCTTTCATGTCACCTTACCAATTTGTAATGCGACCTGCGCTCATTGGCTTTTCGTGAAAACCCAGGTCGTTTTGGCCGGCACCACGACTGTGAGCTTGCCGCCTTCGCTGGCCACTGACTGGTCCGACGCCTCTCCCACCACATGCAGCGACTGGACAAACCGCCCCTCTCCCACTGTGGCACTCAAGGCTTGCGGCGCATCGGAGAGGTTGACCAGCACTGCCACCTTATCATCAAGCCCTGTGCGCGTGAAAACAAAAGTCGGATCGCCGGCCTTCGACTGGAGGTCCAACCGGCCCGTTCCGAAGACCGGATGATCGCGGCGAAGCATATAAAGCGCGCGGTAGTATTCGAGCAGCGAATTTGGGTCGCCCGCCTCGATCGCCACATTCTGGCTGGCGACATTGATCGCCACATCGCGGTAAGGCGTGCCCTTGGTAAAGCCTGCCGTGCGCGGATAGCCTGTCCAGCTCATCGGCGAACGGATGCCGGGATCGTTGAACGCGCCACCATTGCTCATGCCGATTTCCTCGCCGTAATAAGCAAACGGCGTGGCCGAGGCCAGGATCGAGATGGCGGCGGAAAGTTTGTAATCCGCCGGATCATTGACGCCGAACTGGTTCATCAGCCGGTCGCCGACATAGGCGTCATGGCTTTGCAGGGCCAGCGGCATCAGGTCGGCATGAGGGTTTTGCAACTGGGAGATCAGGGCTGGCTGCACCGCCCCCGTCTTCGCGCCTTCGATGATCGATTGCTGAACACCATAGGCAAAGGCACTGCACGCCTTGACGTACATGTCCGCGCCTTCCGAAGCCTCGCAGATCATATAGCGATTGTCGTATTCATCGAGCGTTTCCCGCAGCTTGGCCACGATACCAGGATTGGCGGGGTTGTTGAAATAGGCTTTGGGCCCGTCCTCGATCAGCATGGTGACGGCATCCAGCCGGAAGCCATCGACGCCCCTGTTCATCCAGAAGCGCATGGTGTCCTGAAGATAGCCGATCACCTTCGGGTTCTTCAGGTTCATATCCGGCATGGAGTCCGAAAAGACGCCATAATAGAGCCCGACCCCACCGGGCACGATCTTCGTCACTGGTTTCCACGGATCGTTATAATAGGCGCCGCTGACCCCGCGCATCTTTTCATTATACCAGCCAGGATTTTTGTCAGCGAAAACATACCAGTCGCGGTACGGACTGGCCTTCGATTTCGCTGCTTCCTGGAAGATGGCGTTGCCGCTGCCGGAGTGATTGACGACGAAATCGAGAATGACGCCAATGCCGCGCTTATGGGCTTCCTGCACGAAGCGCTCGAAGTCGGCCATGGTGCCGTAATCGGGATTGACGGCGCGATAATCATTGACCGCATAACCGTGGTCGCCATCCTGGCTGGGCATCATCGGCATCAGCCAGATTCCAGTCACGCCGAGATCATGCAGATAATCGAGTTGCGAGGTCAGGCCGTTGAAATCGCCGATGCCGTCGCCGTCGCTGTCCTTGTAGGAGCGCACGAAGATTTCCATGAAAACGGCGGTTTTGTTCCAGTCCTTCGGCAACGCGCTGGCTTTGGCTTCCACAGCCACGGGCGAGACGTCAATCCCCGCATGGGCGACGCCCGCCAGGGCCAGTATGGATACGGCGGCGCACTGCGCGATACGCTTAAAACACATGATTGACCTCCCTTTATTTATTCTGTGCCGGCAAGGTGGCACCTCGCCCGCGGCTTGGGAAGCTGAATACGTATGCGCGGCTAACGCTCCATGACCCGCACATCATGCCAGTTGGGCTGGAACGACCAGACCTTGGCGCCGTGAGCTGTAATGACAATACGATGTTCGCCTCGCCATTTGACGGTCAGGTCCACCGGCTTTTCAGAATTGGACGCATCGAAGATCGCCACGGCGGTTCGCCCGTTCATCAGACCTTCGGCTCGACGCAGAAAAACCTCCTGCACCGGCGAAGCACCAACACACTCCTTGTTGACGACCTCCGCCTGATAATGACCAGTCGGAGAGGCAATGGTGTCGATATGCTCTTCCGAGCATAGGCCCAAGTGGTTGCACCCTGACAGGCTCAGGCTCCAAAGAGCGATTATTATAAGCCTTGATGTCGCCTTGCGCATGTCTGCGTCGTTCTTTCGTGCGACCA
This sequence comes from Asticcacaulis taihuensis, assembly GCF_900100255.1. Classification (GTDB taxonomy): domain Bacteria; phylum Pseudomonadota; class Alphaproteobacteria; order Caulobacterales; family Caulobacteraceae; genus Asticcacaulis; species Asticcacaulis taihuensis. The sequence continues at coordinate 813,433 of NZ_FMTS01000001.1, forward strand.
CAGTTGCCGCCAAGGTCAACTTAGGCGACAAGTGTTAATATTTCCCACACCTGTGGAAATGCGGCGACCGGTATCCTCGTACTTTTTTATCAATTCCTTGCAAGTCAAGGCAAAACCCGCATTTGCAAACCCGTCTTCCTGGTCGCATCCTCCTGTGGATAAAGGAGCGCACGCCATGGATATTTACGCCTATATCGTCCGCGATCATCGCAAACTGTCCGGCCTGATGGACGACCTGATGTCGATCCGGCTGCCTGCGGTCAGGCAGACCCTGTTCGATCAGATCAGGACCGAATTGTCAGCGCACGGCGACTCCGAAGAACGCACCTTCTATGCAGCTCTCGAACACGCCATCCCGACGCAGGAAATGAACGACAAGCTCGAACATTCCGAGCATGAGCATCATGAAATCAAGGCTTTGCTCCATGTGCTGGACCGGTTGTCAATCAGCAGCGAGGAATGGATGGAGAAGTTCGGCGAGCTGAAATTCGCCATCGAACACCATATCGCCAAGGAAGAGGGCGAAATATTCCCGCGCGCCAAGGAAGCCATTTCTCCGCTCGATGCCCATCGCCTGGCCTTGCAGATGGATGCGCTGAAACAGCAGATCCTGGCCGGTCAGAACGCCTCGGCTGTTATCTATTTATAGATTGATCGGCGCAGAACGATCGGCAAAACTAACAGATAGAGCGCTGCACCGATAATCCATACCAGTCCGGGAAAGACCTCCCGCGACAGGAAGTAAATGTTCAGCATCAAAACTGGTCCGATGATGGCAGCCAGGCTTTGCAGGCTGGCGATAACGCCCTGAAGTTGTCCCTGGCGATCCTCGCTCACCTGCTTGGAAATGACCGCCATCAGTATGCTCGGGCCTATACCGCCCACGCTCAGAAGCGGGATCAATACCCAGATAAATGCGCCTTTGGTCACCACCCCCAATGCCACATAACAGGCCATGTCAGCGAAAACTCCAACCAGCAAGGCGCCGCGCTCACCCAGTCGTCTGGTTATAGGCCCGACCAGGAATGCCTGCGCCAGGGCATGAAAAAAGCCGAACAGGGTCAGGGACACCCCGACAGTCAGCCCCTGCCAGTTGTAGCGGTTTTCGACATACAGCACCCATACGCTGCCACCGATTTCGCCAATGATGGCAAACAGGCCGCCCGCCAGCAGGAGGGCAACAATCCCCCTGAAGGCCGTGATACTGGTGAGCGGCGCCAGCGGGTTGAGCTTCTCGGCGGTTGGCTCAGTCACACGCGACTCCGGAAGAACGAACAGGCATAGCAATAGATTGATCACGGTCAGGGCCGCAGCCAACGCGAACGGCCACATCAGGCTGGCTTCGCGCAGCAACCCGCCTGCCGCCGGACCGAGAATAAAGCCAACTCCCATACAGGCGTTCATCTGCCCGAAACGCTTGGCGCGCTCTTCCGGCGTGGAAATATCGGCAAGATAGGCTTGCGCCACCGACATATTGGCACCGGTAATGCCCGCGATGGCCCGCGCCACGAACAGAACCCATAGGGGCGGCAGGCAGGCCATGACGGCATAGTTCAGCGCCGCGCCGATCAGCGAAATCGTCAGCACCGGCTTACGACCCACACGATCGCTCCAGCCACCCAGCAACGGTGCGCACAAAAACTGCATCAACGCGTACAGCGATAAGAACAAGCCATAGGCCATGCCGACTGTGGCTCCGGATTTGGCAGCGCCGAACAGATCAGGCAGAACTGGCAGCACCAGGCCGATGCCCGCCATATCGAGCGTGACGGTCAGGAAAATGGCGAAAAGGGCGAGACAGGACGTTTTCATAAAATTTATCACTGATAAGTTATTTATCGCTGATAAGGTTGCGAGACACTCAAGTCAAGGTGAAAATGAAACTCGACAAATCGACCATTATTGAAGCCGCGCTCTCCCTGCTCAATGAAGTGGGGATTGACGCTCTTTCCACACGTGCCCTGGCGCAGAAACTGGGCGTCCAGCAACCCGCGCTTTACTGGCATTTCAGGAACAAGCGCGCCTTGCTTGATGCGCTGAATGCTGACATACAGGCGCGTTTCGATACTTGCGAGCCGTCTCCTAATGAGACCTGGCAGGCCTTTTTCCGTCGCAACTCCCTGATGTTCCGTCAGGCGCTTTTAAGTGTCCGCGATGGCGCGCGCCTTCACGCTGGCACGGAGGCCGAACCCGATCATGTGGCGCAAATTGACGCTATGCTGGCTTTCATGGAGAGGCAGGGCTTTACTGCCGCCGACGCCATGTCATTAAGCATCGCCACCAGTCGTTATGTCGTCGGCTGTGTTTTAGAAGAACAGAGCGAACCGCCTTCACCCGAACAGATCGAAGCGCTGGATGCGCGAGCGCAGGCATTTCCTCATGTGGCAGCAGCCTTGGCCAGCTATCGTAACAACAGGCCTGAAACCCATTTCCTTATAGGCCTCGACCTGCTGATCGCCGGCTTCGAGGCAAAACATGTTCCGTCTTCGTGATCAGCCAACTACTGGCCTCGCAAACACCTTCGCCAGGCCCCAGTAGCTGACGGCCGCGATGAAGAAGGCTGGCAGGGTGGCGCCGATCGTCGGCAGCAGGTTCAGGACATAATAATAGGTGGCGATACCGGCCGCCCAGGCAGCAAAGGCGCTGATATGCACGCCATAACTGAAACCATAGGCGCCCCCGATTCGGCTGATGTCGGGAACCGCCACCTGACGCTTGTGGATCAGGAAGTGATCGACCAACAGCACGCCATAAAGCGGCGTGAAGACCGAACCGATCATATAAAGGAAGCTCATGAATTCGGCCATCGGCACGAACAGCGCAATAAGCGTACACAGAACACCAAAGCCGATCACCAGATGGCGGATACGGAAATGCAGCAGGCTGCCGAGAGATGTAGCCGCCGAGAAGATATCAGCGAAAACATTGTCGGTCTCGTCGATCAGGATCAGCAGCAGGGCCAGCCCACCGCCGGTGGTCGCCAGGGCCGATAACAGCAACTGATCCGGATTGCCCGCAGCCACCAAGGCATAGGCGGCGCCAAGCGCGAAAAACCAGATATTGGCCAGCAGATAGCCGAGGGTCGAGCCCTTGAAGACCGCGCCAGGAGATTTGCCGAAACGCGCATAATCGGCGATCAGGGGCAGCCACGACAAAGGCATGGCGATCACCAGATCGATGCCGCCGCCCAGAGACAATGAACCGTCTCCCTTGCGCGCAAAAGCAGCGGCGAGATTATGGTCAGCCAGCAAGGCATAGGTCATCCACGCCGCCCCTGCCAACAGCAGCCAGAGGCCCCAGTGGCGCAGGAAGCGGCGGACAAAGCTCAGCGGCCCCATCACCGCCAGACCGGTGGCGGCAACGCCGAAAACGAGTGTCCACAAAACCGGCAAGGTGAAATGGAGGGTGTTGGTGGACAGCGTATTGGCAGCGTCGCGCATGGCGATGATCTCGAATGCCCCCCAGCCGACCAGTTGGATGACATTGAGGATCGCTGCCACTGATGCGCCGCGCACGCCCAGCGTCGGGCGAAGCGCGCCCATGGTGGAGAGACCAGTATCGGCCCCGACAACGCCCGCCAGTCCCAGCAGCACCGCCCCGGCCACGCTGCCGATGACGATAGCCAGCAACCCTTCGCCCAGCGACAGCCCCGGTACGAGATAGGCGCCGGCCTGTAAAACCAGCAGACCGATCCCCAGCGAGAACCACAGCGAGAAGGCATCACGCAAGGTCAGGGTGCGCTTATTCTCAGGCACCGGCACGAGCGGATCATAGGCGTCCTGGTCGGAGATTTCGGTCATGGGTAAGGGTCTGGAATCAGAGAAACCTCACCCATAACAGACTTGAGGAAGTAAGAAACCCCACCACCGCTCGCTGCGCTCACGGTCCCCCTCCCCGGCATAGCCGGGGAGGTAAAGATGCCTCGTCTTGTAAAACTCTAGTTATTCCCGCCGATCAGGTCACCCAGGCCGCCAAGCACCGAGCCCTCGCCGCGCGACGGACCGCCACCGCCGATCGCGGCGCCGATGCGTCCGGCCAGGCGCGCAAACGGCAGCGACTGCACCCACACCTTGCCGGGGCCGGTCAGCCGGGCGAAAAACACGCCCTCCCCGCCGAACAGCATGGATTTCACGCCGCCCGCCTGAATCAGGTCGAAATCGACCGTATCGGTGAAGGCCGCCACGCAGCCCGTATCGACATGCAGTTCCTCGCCGGCCTTCAGTTCGCGCTCGATGACCATGCCGCCGAACTGGACGAACACCCAGCCATCGCCTTCGAGCTTCTGCATGATGAAGCCCTCACCGCCGAACAGGCCGGTCATGACCCGTTTCTGGAAGGCGATACCAAGCGACACGCCCTTGGCGGCGCACAAGAAGGCGTCCTTCTGGCAGATCAGGCGCCCGCCGACATCCGAAAGCTTGATCGGCACTATGGCGCCCGGTACCGGCGCCGAGAAAGCGACCCGCGCCTTATCGCGGCCGTTATGGGTGAATACCGTGGTGAACAGGCTCTCGCCGGTGATCAGGCGTTTGCCGGCGCCCAGCAGCGCGCCCATGAAGCCCCCGCCCTGCGCGCCAGATCCATCGCCAAACACGGTGGTCATACCGACACTGGCATCTTTCCAGACCATGGCGCCGGCTTCGGCAATCGCGCTCTCCCCCGGATCGAGTTCGATCTCTACGAATTGCAGTTCCTGGCCCTTGATCTCGAAATCGATATCATCGGCGATACCGGACTGGCGGTGATGGGTAACGGGAACGGACGGCAGCATGAAGACCTCTCAGGTGACAGTTCCCGAAGATGTAGCGATGTCGGCGCCAATGTGAAGGGACTTTGCAAAAGGAAGTGAACAGGCAACGATACTTCGTTGTAAACCTTGCCGAAACGCCGCCCTTGCAGTAGGTTTCCCGAAGCGTTCAGAAACACACGCCTTTCGAGACATCTACGTCATTGTCGGACCGGTGAAACCGGGTGGCCGGGGAAGCTATGCCCATGATTTCGAGTTCCAGATTACCTCTGGTCCTGCTTATATTGTCGTTGGTATGTGCCTCCCTTTCGGCCTGCGGAAACACCCGCAGCCCGCCGGCGGACGTGGCCAAAAATCCTGCCTCCGCAATGGCCTTCGCCCGGGGCGCTCTCGGAAAAATGCCGGATGCGGCCCGCCAGGCGTTCAAGGACAAGCTCAAGGCGGAAAACGAACGGCTGAACGCCGAACTGAAGACCATCCTGACATCCGGCGAATCTGGACAGCTTGGCCGACTGGCGGTTTTCGCCCAGGCCCGCAAGGCCAATCTCCAGGAACTGAAGCGCCGGATATCCATAGAGAACGGCCTGCTCGCGCAGATCGACCCGGAACACGTCAATTACAGCGGGACCGACCCAAACAGCGCCCTTATCCACGCCCAGGAAATAACCACCCACCGCACCGTAATCGCCCAAGCGGTATTGATGGCGGGCGTAGAGCAACGCTTCCTGCGCCGCGTCCTGTCGGTCAGTCCGGTGCTTCAGGAGGCCAGCCAGCGCCAGGACGACGCGCAAGGATCGATGGCCGCCCCTTCGGCAAATGTCGGCACCATCCCCTACTATATCGATGAGATGAAGAAGGAGCCCTGCCTCTTCATCTCGCCCGATGCCACTTCGCCCGCGCCCGTATCTGTACGCGGTATCGAGTTGGGCATGAACCGTCGCAAGGTGATTGATACCCTGTGCGCCTCCGAAAATGGCGAGGTCCGCATCCAGGCCCAGGCGGTCGGCCAGACCTACAGCCCCGGCAGCGTGGAAATCGGCGCCCGCCTGCTGGCCTGGGAAGCTTATCGGAAAGGCGCTGCTTACAGCCCGGACTATCAAGGCGTCAATGCCTGGCTGGCCAATCCGGAAAACAGCGCCGAAATCCGCTCACTGGTGCATCCCTACCTGAAAACCACCCGCTTCTGCCTGCATTGCACCGGCATCGGCCGTGAGGACGCAAATTTTCTCAGCGTCGAATATGCACCCGAAGGTACGGTCGTGGCAGTCATCCGTTCGCAGCGCTACACCGACTCCACCTCTCAGGATGCCAGCGGCCGCCCCTTGCTTGTGGATCATCCCCATCCGCAACCGATGAATGCTGTTCTCGATCCTCTCCGCAATCAGTTCGGCACACCGTCCTTCGTTTTCCGTAATATGGTGGCGTGGGTCTACCCTGACGGACAAACGCCGCTGCAACCGGAAGCCTGGTCTATTCAAGCCTCACCGGATGGCCTCTCGACCGGGATCAGATTTAATGACGCCAATTTCACCGTACCTTCTCCCCTGAATGCCGGCACTCCGGCCTTCATGACGCTTTACCGGGCCCTGTCGGCACAATCGACGCCAGCCACCTACTGCGTGTCCAAATACGCCTATGACGGACTGGACGGCAACTGGCCGCTGAAGGCGATCTACGCCGATCGCTACGGTGCGCGCGCCTATGACCCTTCCGTCGCTGCGCCCGGCGAAACCGACCGGTGCGGCGTGATTGTCTATGCCGTGATGGATTTGACGGCCGACGACGATCACGACGTCTATATAACTGACTCCACACCGGTTTACGGGCTGACAGTTTCGATCATCAATACCGTCCGCCTGGCCGACGTACACAAACGCGAGGCCCAGACGGTCATCGACCGGATGAAGGCTCTGGCCGCCACATCGCAATCCGCGAAGCCCGTCGACCTGCGTCACTGAACTTCCGGCTTGACCCCTGCGCCATTCCGCCTATGCTCACCCGCAGTTCACCGGGGTGTCCGCGCGTAAAGGCGGGCTGAGACGAAGGTCAAGTCCTTCAAACCCGCCGAACCTGATCCGGGTCATGCCGGCGAAGGGAGTTGGATACGCTTAATCGCCCGCCAGGGGCAACCGAGCGCCCGCAATCTGCGCGCATGATCCCTCTTAATTTGCGAGGGATATAATGAACAAACCAGTCATCCAGAAGCCTATCAAGGTCGAGAATTCCCCCATCCCCGGCTCGCGCAAGGTCTATGAAACGGGCGTCCGTTTTGCGGATATCCGCGTGCCTTTCCGCGAGGTAGCGCTGCACGAAAGCGCCAACGAACCGCCGGTGACCATCTATGATTCGTCCGGGCCCTATACGGATGAAAACTTCACGCCGGATATCAGCAAAGGCCTGCCGCGCCTGCGCGAACAATGGATCGTAGCCCGCGGCGATGTCGAATATATCGAGGCCCGCGAAGTGAAGCCCGAAGATAACGGCAATGTCTCCGAAGGCGCCCTGGCCCCGCAGTTTCCGAACCTGCCCAAGGTGCTGCGCGCCAAAGACGGCAAGAGCGTCACGCAACTGGAATATGCGCGGCGCGGCGTCATCACGCCGGAAATGGAATATATCGCGATCCGCGAGAACCTGCGCCGCGCGCAAGACGCTGAAGTCTTACGCGACGGGGAGGATTTCGGAGCCGAAATCCCCGATTACATCACGCCGGAATTCGTCCGTGACGAAGTCGCCAGAGGCCGCGCCATCATCCCGGCCAATATCAACCACCCCGAGGTCGAGCCGATGATCATCGGCCGCAACTTCCTGGTCAAGATCAACGCCAATATCGGCAATTCGGCTGTGACCTCCAGCATGGAAGAAGAGGTCGAGAAGATGGTCTGGGCGATCCGCTGGGGCGCGGACAATGTCATGGACCTCTCGACCGGGCGCAACATCCACAATATCCGCGAATGGATTATCCGCAACTCGCCCGCGCCCATCGGCACCGTGCCGATCTATCAGGCTTTGGAAAAGGTGGGCGGCGTCGCCGAAGACCTGACCTGGGAGGTCTATCGCGACACCCTGATCGAGCAGGCGCAGCAGGGCGTCGATTACTTCACCATCCATGCGGGGGTGCGCCTGTCTTACGTCCACCTGACGGCCAAGCGCGTCACCGGCATCGTGTCGCGCGGCGGCTCGATCATGGCCAAGTGGTGCCTGGCGCACCACAAGGAGAACTTCCTCTACACGCACTTTGAAGAGATTTGCGACATCATGCGCGCCTATGATGTGTCGTTCAGCTTGGGCGACGGCCTGCGCCCTGGCTCGATCGCCGACGCCAATGATGCCGCACAGTTCGCCGAACTGGAGACGCTCGGCGAACTGACGCAAATCGCCTGGAAGAAGGGCTGTCAGGTGATGATCGAAGGCCCCGGCCATGTACCGATGCACAAGATCAAGGCCAATATGGACAAGCAGCTAAAGACCTGCGGCGAGGCGCCCTTCTATACGCTTGGGCCACTCACCACCGATATCGCGCCGGGATATGATCATATCACCTCAGGCATCGGCGCGGCCATGATCGGCTGGTTCGGCACCTCCATGCTGTGTTATGTCACGCCGAAGGAACATCTGGGCCTGCCCAACCGCGACGACGTGAAAACGGGCGTGATCACCTACAAGATCTCGGCCCATGCCGCCGACCTGGCCAAGGGCCATCCGGGCGCGCAAGCCTGGGACGATGCCATGAGCCGTGCCCGCTTCGAGTTCCGCTGGCAGGACCAGTTCAACTTGGCGCTCGATCCGGAAACCGCCCGCGCCTTCCATGACGAGACCCTGCCGAAGGAAGCCCACAAGACCGCGCACTTCTGCTCGATGTGCGGCCCGAAGTTCTGCTCTATGAAGATCAGCCAGGAGGTGCGGGATTACTCTGCCACCCTGACCGACAATGAACGCGCGGATATTGAAAATGGCATGGCCGATATGTCGCAAAAATTCCGCGCCCTTGGCTCGGCAATTGACGTACCTGCTGAATAACAGGCGCACAACTATAACTGGCTTAAGTGATGGGGTGTGGGGTCCGTGACCCCACATCTTTTCTTCCCGGAAATTGCATAGTTGCGATCGCAACTTGTAATTTCGCCTGACAGCGTCTATATAGCCTCCATCAACGCCGATATCTCCGGCGGCGCTTAAGGCTTTACGCCCTCGCGCCCGAATGCGTTTTTCTCGCATTATCCCCGTCAATCACCGCGCATTTATAAGCGGTGCATCCGGCTATTGAATTTCCAATTGCCCTAACAAGAACTGACCGCCGGAAACGTCCTATGGATAAAACCGCCGGCGAAGGATTATTATGTATACCCAAACCAAAACCCAGACTACGCATATGCGCCCCGACCTGCGTCTCGTGGCCCGCAAGGCAAACCCTGTCGCCCTGCCCGTCGGTTTCAGCCGCCGCGAATTGCAGCGCCTTGTCGCCGACATGATAGACTAGGAACCGTCACGCGCGGCGACGACCGTGACTGCGCGGATGCAGGATCATCACTATGCGCGGCGCGTCTGGATTATGCGCCAGCGGGCTGCCGCACTCCGCATAAAGCCACTCACCCACGGCAAAAATAAGCGGTTTCAGTCGCTTGCGGATTACCAGGTGCGGGCGCAGATCGCCCTCAAGCTCCACCCAGCAGCAATCAACCAATCTATCAAGCCTCATAAGTTCGAGGTTTGTTCTGATCCGCGCTATGCCGTCAATTCACAAATATGTTTAAGACGCCACCGCGCGTTTGAACGCAACCTGATAGGCGCGCATTTGATCGGCGGACATATTGTGACTGAACACGCCATGCGCCGACCTCGGCAAATGCGCCATGGGATCGCCATGCGTTTCAAACACATAGTGGTTCACCAGGGCCTGCCACGCGCGTTTTTCTGGTGGCGGCAGATGGTTATAGCTTAGCGCCGCCATAAACAGGGCTGTAAAAGGTGGCGCGACATCGACCCGCCCCTCATTCCACCAGTAATTAACAAGCATATTCAGTGGCCCGGTGGTCTGAACATGATGCCACCACATGGCCGGAATATACAGGGCGTCTCCCGGTTCCAGTTTCGCCTGAACAGCGGCTTCCAGAGCCAGACGAAACCGGGGAAAACGTTCAAAATCCGGATCATCCAGTTCCACCATACTGATGGGTACGCCGGCAGGCGTTGCCTCTATCGGCCCCGGATACAGGTTGCCTATCTGATCAGGCGCAAAAAGGGTGAAGGTTTTTTCGCCAGATACATGACAGGCAATGTTGCTGAATGTATCGAAATGTGTCTGTGTGCGCAGAGTATTGGCCAACCATACTTTTGGACGCACCTTATGATCCAGCAGAGGCATGTCCAGATTCTTGGCCATATCCGGAAATACCGAATCCACATTGTGCGCCTGAATATAAACGGAATCACGAACGTCGCCGGCCTTGCCTGCAAGACACCAATCCACCATCCGGCTAAGGTTCTGCCTGTGCTGAGTAAAATTAAAACCTGACAGGTCTTCATTATAGAAATAGCGGCCTGAAAATTCCTTCTGCAGCAAAGCGATATTTACCGGTTCACCAGCGTCATTCTGTTTGAGATAGCGGCCTAGTACTTCCGGGGATTCTTTTGCCAGACGCACGCATTCCCAATCAGCCACCAGCCCTTTCAGGACCACGGGCGCATCCAATGGCTTTATTTCATTTTCAAAAATAGCGCGATCAACATTGTGAGCCACAATCGCGGGTTTAAAATTGTGCATGGATGAACCGGGTATCTCTCAACATATTTCTTTGTTGAACCCGTTAAAATTGCAAATCCGTCGCATGTTTGCGGTATTTTATTATATTTAATAATAACTGCGTTACTTATAAAACCGGCATTGCTGGCTTAACATATGGCTTTCTTATGCCGTAACAGGCTTCCTGATGGCATGACACGCAAATCCTCCTACCTGAACCCATTTGCCTTGTGGACCGACCTGGCCATGCAGACCACCGGCATGATGCTGGCCTCGGCCGAGGTCATCAGCCACCGCACCACACGCATGGCGAATGCCTCCCTTCCGCCCAGCGCCAGGGATGCCGCCGAATTTACCCTGATGGGTCAGGAGAAGGTGGAGGCCGCTACCGAATCCATGCAGGCGGCGGCGATGTCGATGATGGCCTTTAGCCCGTTCGCAGCTATGAAGATGTTCAACGAGATGGCCGCGATCCAGACCAGCCTCTTCCACCTCGCCACCAGTTCCAGCCTGCCCGCAGCGATATCGCGCCACCAGACACTTGGCCGCTCGATGCGCAAAGCGGCCAATAGCGCCCTGAGCCTGTCGGACCAGACCGCCAATGCCGCGCTCGATACGCTCAGGCCCATCCATTCGCGCGCCACGGCCAACGCCAAACGACTGGGTAAGCGCTAATAAGCCGCGTGTTGCGATTGGAAGCCGGAAGTGATGACGCAAGGTCAGAGAACCTTGCTATGCTGGCCACAATCACAACAAATGCCACGGCCCGATATGAAATCCCTGCACGACCACGCCCTGAGGCAGCCCCTCAGCGACCTTATGCACGAACGCAGCCTGCCGATCTATAAGACACCCGTCGCGGTGCGCAGTTGGGTCTATCTGGTCAGCGACGATCAGCGCCAGACGGAAACGGACTGGGTCAACAGCCTGCAAGCCGGCGCGCCCGACCTCTCGCGGCTTGCGGAGACTGACGAGACCACCGGCCGCATCTGGGAACGGCACGGCGAGTTTTCGACCTGGTTGAAATACGACACCGACATCTCGCTTTCCGCCGCCACCAAGGCCGATCTGGGCTTTTGTCGAATCCGTACTGCTGATTTCGACTGGCTGACCGGCGCGCCGGGCGAGGTCTTTCGCAGCGTCGAAATCTCGGTCCTGCCCTATGAGCCGAAGACCGCCCAACTGCAAAAGGTGATCGACCTGACCCAGGCGGTATGCTGCGATGTGTTTGACGGCGCGGCGCGCATATGGTCGGATTTCCGGATGCATGAGGGCGGCGCCGGCCGCATCTACGTGCAGGACAAGGGGCTGGAGAATGACGAAGCGTCGCGCCTGCTGCAAACCCTGATCGAGATCGGCCATTACCGCAAGCTGGCCCTGCTGGGCTTCCCGGTGGCGCGCACCCTGATGGGCTGGCTGAAGGGCGCCGAGGCCCGTCTGGCCGGACTGACCTCCGACATGGCCAGTCAGAGCGCCTCGCAGGAGCAGCTTCTGGAACGCCTGATGGCGCTGTCGGCCGAGGTCGAAGACCGTGTCAACGCCGTCCGCTTCCGCCAGGGCGCCACCGAAGCCTATGCCCGCCTGGCTGAAGACCGGCTGGTATCTTTGCGCGAGACCCGCGTCGCCGGCTTTTCGACCATGCAGGAATTCATCGAGCGTCGCCTGCATCCCGCCATGCGGACCTGCGAGGCGGCGGCGCGGCGACTGGATGACCTGTCGGTGCGTATTGCCCGCGTCAGCGACCTGCTGCGCGCGCGGATATCAATCTCGCTCGAAGTGCAGAACCAGAGCCTGCTGAAAAGCATGAACGTGCGAGCCAAGTTGCAAATGAAACTGTCCGAACTGGTCGAGGGCCTATCGGTCTTCGCCGTCGGCTATTATATTTTCAGTCTGGTAAAATACATGATCGATCCCCTCCTCGATCCGCACCTGGCGCATCTGCTCTATGGCCCGATCATCGCGACGATCCTTGTCCTGGCCTGGCTGTTCATCCATCACCGCAAGAAAAGCATCGGCCATTCGGAAACCTAGACCTTTTGCCCTTCCCCTTCCGTCATGCAGCCGATAAGGAAAACCAAACCTCCTCCGCCTTGAGAAATATGAGTCGATGTCCCATCCTGAACTTCTAAATGGTCTGGTCGATATTGCCGGCCAATATGATGCTGTTTTCTGCGATATCTGGGGCGTCATCCATAATGGCCGGCAGCATTTCCCGACCGCCTACGAGGCGCTGCGTGAATTTAAGGCGAAGCACGGCCCGGTCATCCTGATCTCCAATTCGCCGCGGCCGCATGACAGCCTGGTCGAACAACTGGCCAGCCTGGGCATCATGGCGGATGGTTTCTCCGATGTCATTTCCTCCGGCGACGCCACGCGCGAATATCTGCGGAAGTTCGCGGCTCAGGGCGCCGCCTGGAAGCTTGGGCCGGAACGCGACAATGTCATCTATGAAGGGATCGACATCGACCTTACGGGTACGCCGGAAAATGCCGCCTTTATCTCCTGCACCGGCCCGTTTGACGACGAAAACGACACGCTCGAACAATATCAGCACGCCTTTACCCTGGCTGCCGGCCGCAAGGTCGTCATGATCTGCGCCAATCCGGACAAGGTAGTCCAGCGCGGCGACAAGATCATCATGTGCGCCGGTTCGCTGGCCGATCTCTACGCCTCGCTCGGCGGCCCGGTCATCATGGCTGGCAAGCCCTACGCACCGATCTACGACCTGTGCTATTCAGCGCTGGAAAAGATCACCGGCAAGCCGCATGACAAAACCCGCATCGTCGCCATCGGTGACGGCCTGCCGACCGACGTGCTGGGCGCCAACGGTCAAGGGCTCGACCTTCTGTTCATCGCCGCCGGAATCCATGCCGCCGAGGCCACCAATGCCGAAGGCGTCCTCGATCCGCTGCTGCTCAAGGCGGTGCTCGATACGCAGATGGCCAATGCGAAATACGTCGCCGATGCCTTGCGCTGGAAAGCCTAAAGCACTTTCCGGTAAACGATGAAGCCTGAACGCTGAGCTATCTTGTCGTACAGCTTTTGCGCTGTGCGGTTGGTCTCATGCGTATGCCAATAGACCCGCGATATGCCGGCCTGCCGTGCCGCCTCATACACAGTTTCGATCAGCCCGCGCGCTATCCCCTGCCCCCGTTGCGCCTCCAGGGTATACAGATCCTGCATATAGCAGGTCATTTCGATCGCCGAAGTCGAGCGATGAAAGAGATAGTGCGCCAGTCCGGCGATCATCCCGTCCTTTATCGCCACGAGAGCCGACATCGGCTCCACCGGATCAAGGAAGCGCGCCCAGGCTGTTTCAGTCACGAGATCCGGCAGGGCGGTGGCGCCGGACCGGCCATAAAAGGCATTATAGGCCAGCCAGAGCGGCAGCCACTGCGCATAGTCTTCCGGCACGACCGGGCGAATGAGAAAATCGGACATGGCCCGTCATAACACTCCCCACCGAAAAGCAAAACGCCCGGCAGCCATGCAGCTACCGGGCGTTTTCACCATCACAAATGTCTCGTCATCAGCGTCTTGCCGCGCTTCGTGACCGCTTTGCTTATTCAGGTTTAGTCGAACAGGGCGTCGATATCGTCCTGCGAATTGGTCTTGCCCATATCTTCGGCGGGAATATCGAACAGAGCGTCGATATCGTCCTGGGAATTGCTTTCAGCGGCTTCCGGTGCGGCGGCCTGGGGCGCAGGTGCCGGAACTGGGGCCGGAGCGGGTGCCGGTTTTGGCGCCGGCGCGGGTTGCGGCTTCGGTTCGGGTGCCTTGGCGACAGGGGCAGGCGTTGGCGCCGGAGCGGGCTTGGGTGCCGGTGCCTTGGCAGCCAGGGCGTCGGCCTTAACAGGCGCTTCATCAAAGCCCGAATCAAACATGGCGTCGATAGCGTCCTGCTTTGTTTCCGGACCACCGATAGCCGGACCGTTAAGCAGCAGGTCGTGGCGGCGCTTTTCTTCCGCGGTCATTTCCTGCGGCGTCGAATCCTCGACCCCCAGGGTATTGGCCAGCTTGCCGACGCGCTCCTCGATCTGCTTCAAGACGTTCACCACCTTCGACACGCGCTGGCCGGTGATATCCTGGAACGAGCAGGCTTCAAAAATCTTCATGACCTCGTCATCGACCGCAGCCTTGTAGGCATTGGCGTCTCCGCCGAACTGGTCGATCGAGAAGCCCATCATGGCCTCAGCCGAATTCATGATGTTGTGGGTGGCGTTTTCGGTATCGCGGGTAATGGCTTCGAGTTCCGCGCCGGCGGTGGGGATACGTTCCTGCGAAATGTCGTGAGGACGCATTTCGCGGATTTCTTCCTTCGCCTTGGCAATATAGCCGGCGATGACGCTGAATTCTTCCGAGCGGCGCTTGTCCAGTTGCTGGAAGAAGCCGCGCATCAGGGCCACAAGCGCCTCGGATTGCTGCATCAGGTTGATGAGCTTGGGCTCAAGCTCGCCGACCATGGCGGGATCAAACCCTTCCGGTGCGTAACCTTCGTCTGATTTTGATGCTGGCAGGGCCATTGTAATCCTACTTTTTAGACGAGACGTGTCTTTGAGAGACGGTTTAGCACGCGCCAGGGCTTAGAAATCGCCGAGAACGGCGGTGATCTTTTGCTTGAGAGTCGCCGCGTTGAAAGGTTTAACAATGTAATTGTTAACGCCGGCTTTCTTGGCAGCAATAACGTTTTCCGTCTTGCTCTCGGCCGTGACCATGATGAATGGCGTACGCTTCAGGCCGTCATCGGCACGAACCTTGAGCAACAGTTCGTAGCCCGTCATCGGTTCCATGTTCCAGTCGGAGATGACCAGGCCATAAGAACTCTTCTTCATCTTGTCGAGCGCTTCGGTGCCATCCGAGGCCTCTTCAACATTCTCGAAACCAAGCTGCTTCAGCAGATTGGAAATAATACGCAGCATGGTCTTGTAATCATCAACTACCAAGACCGGCATGGACATATCGATGGCCATGTAACGCCCCACTTTTTCTAAGCGAGCCCTGCAATGTGCAGGCCCTTCCTTTGTACCTGACCAGAATAGTGATGAGACGATAAAATCCGGTTAAGAGCGTTTGCGAATTTTATTATTATATTTCAACGATATATCCTATATTAACCACGATTTATGGTGAAAATTACAGCGCGGATTTCATTTTTTGTCCCGCTTCGGCACGTTTTTTCTGGCTCAAACGCCGCCGGGCTCGCCGCGTAAGCGGCGACGGGCCTTGCCCTTGCCGGATATCTCCACAGCGATATCCGGAATTTTTCGGGGAAAAATGCCTTGGCAGCCGTATCGGCGTGAACTAGAGCAGGAACATGACCCAGGATACTTTCAGCGCCTACTATCTCGACGAACTGTCCATCGACCAGACCGCCTCGCGCGTCTTTACGGTTGATGACGCCGCCATCCGTGCTTTCGCCGATGTCTCGACCGACCATAACCCGGTCCATGTTGATGAGGATTTCGCCGCGAAATCGCCTTTCAAAGGCCGGATCGCCCACGGCATGTTGCTGGGCGCCTATATTTCCGCGACCCTGGCCACCGACCTGCCCGGCCGCGGATCGATCTACGTGTCGCAGACGCTCGACTTCAAGCGCGCCGTCCGTCCGGGCGACGAGGTAACGATCGAGGTGACGATCAAGGCGATAGACCTGAAATCCGGCCATGTGACACTGTCCACCCTTGCCAAGGTGCGCAACAAGACCATGTTAAGCGGAACCGCCGTGGTTATCGCCCCCAAAAGACCTGCCTGAATCAAGAGACCAGCATAGTCAAGTGACCGCCCTCCTGCCCCGCTCCATCAAGGTCATCACGCTTGGCGTGGATGCCGGCCACAGACTGCAGGCCGATGCGCCTCTGCCTGTCGGCGCCAGTGCGGCCATCGGCAGTTTCGACGGCGTGCATATCGGGCACCAGCATGTGATCGAATCGGCCATCGCGGCGGCAAAGGTCCAGGGTGTCCCATCGGCAGTCATCTGCTTCGATCCGCACCCGCAGAGCTTCTTCCATAAAGCCGGCAAGCCTTTCCGGCTGATGCATCTGTCACAGCAATTGCGCGCCTTTGAAGCTCTGGGCGTCGGCTATGCCTTTGTCCTCAGCTTCGACGCCAACCTGTCCTCCCTGACCGCAGAGGACTTCGCCCGCCTGATCCTGCGCGACTATCTCAAGCTTAGCCACGTCTCGGCCGGCTTCGATTTCCAGTTCGGCAAGCGCGGCGGCGGCCATGCCAAGGATCTGGTGGCATTTGGAGAACAGTTCGGCTTCACCACTGATATCCTGCCCTGCCAGACCGATACAGCCGGCCACAAACTGTCCTCCTCGGCGGTGCGCGAGGCCCTGCTGGCCGGTGATGCCAGACTAGCGGCGGAAATCCTCGGCCGCCCACAAGCCTATCTCGGCGAGGTCATTCATGGCGCCAAACAGGGCCGCACCATCGATTTCCCGACGCTTAACCTGACTTTGGGCGATTACCAGCGCCCGCGCTATGGCATCTATGTGACGCAAACCACCCTGCCCGATGGCCGCGTGATCAATGGCGTCAGCAATATCGGCGTCCGCCCCACGGTCGGCGGCAATATAGAACTGCTAGAAACTTATCTCTTCGATTTCAGCGAGGAGATTTACGGCCAGGTGGTCGAGACCGCCCTGCTCGACTTTATCCGCCCGGAAGCGAAGTTCGCCTCCTTCGATGAAATGAAGCTCGAAATCCAGAACGACGCCGCCAAGGCGCGGGTCTACTTCCAGAAAAAGTAAAGTGGTCCACAGATAAGCCAGATAAGCACAGATGGTCCATGATCATCATCGTCTTCGTGGGTGATGTGACGAACGTGAGGCGCGAAGCGCCATCTGTGCTTATCTGGCTTATCTGTGGATTCCTTTCTTAAATCCGCCTGATCGGCTGGCGCAGGATGGTCCGCAATTTCGCCGGTTCGGCCTTTCGCGGATCGCTGAGATAGATCTCATGATGCTTGCCGGTCTCCTTCAGCCCATTGGCCGGCAGCCACTCTTCATGCAGGCGTTTGAGCACCGGCCCTTCGTCATCATAGGGCCCGACATGCAGGATCTGGGCGCAAAGCCCTTCTTCCAGCCGTTCCAGCCGCACCTTTTCCAGTCCCGGCAGCCCCTTCTTCATCACCACCTCGCTGAGCGCGGCGCACAGGTGCCCCTTCTCGATCCAGTCCGGCTGAAGGATCATCATCGTCCATGACCATTTCGACTTCTCGCGCGTGACAAAGCTGTTCATGTCCCTGGCCCACCACAGACCTTCCAGCGGCCCGACCACATAGTCCCGGTCAAACGCCCGTTTGCTCATGAATTTCAAGGTATAGGAAAGCGAATAGAGCGCCTCGATCGCCTGGGCATATTCCGGCGCGGTATTCGGGTCGCCCTTGCCGTCGAACATGAGATATTGCAGAGGCGGCACCTCGACCAGGGTAAACTCTTTCGCTGACGCGCTATAAAGCGGCTTATATTCCACTTTCAGATCGATCTTGCTCAATTCGCAGCCTCCTGTTTCGCGCAATCTATCGCCTAGCCCTGCCAGAAACTGCCAGCAGGCTTTCACTGCATATTTTGACTCTGGCCGCATTTGCGTTAACCTCTATTAACGAACATCTGGTGGGGGTGTCAGAATGCGTGTCATCAAGCATGTCTTTTGCGGCCTGGCAGCCTTGTGTCTGTCCGCCATCGCTTCGGCCGCCAATGCCATGGGCGGCTATAATGACTGCGATTTCGCCGACCTTCACCGCTTTGAAACGCCCGGCCTGAATTTCACGGCCGGCAGGATCACGAAAGCCACGCCCTTCAAACCGGCCGCCCTGTTCGAGGCGGGCGCGCCGTGCGTCGGGCTTGAGGCCACGCTGTGCGCCGGACCGACCAATGACACCATCGCCCGCAACCAGCCGGTCATTATCGCCTTCACCCGCGCCGGCTCAGCCTGCATTGTCTTTCAACAGGGCGCCGATATCCGTTCCGGCTGGGTTGATTTGGCGCGTATCAATACAAAAAAAGCCAGGCCAACCACTTTCGCCAACTGGCAGGGCCTCTGGCACGCCGACGCGAACCACACGAAAACCGACATCACCGTCATGAGCGTGGCGGACTTTTCCGGCAAATATCAGGGCCAGCAGACCCATCCTGATCCGGAATCGATTTACGCGCTCCTCACCTACGATCCGGCTAAGCGCGACAGCCTGACGCCCCAGAGTGTCGGCCTGACTGGTTATGCGGCCTATACCTTCGATACAATCGGCGGCACGGACACGCACCTTGGTATGTTCACCGCCACCACCGACTTCAACGGCCCGGTCCTGCTCTATGATGAAGCCGCCGAGGATCGCCATGAGGACCGCGACACGGACTGCCTCGTCGTCATGCTCTATTTCGGCGATATGCTCGCCGTCACCGACCAGGGCCGTTGCGGCGGGGAGAGCGTGCGCTTCAACGGCACATTCCGACGCACCAAGGCGCAATTGCGCTAGGAAAATCCGGGGCGCTCTGATAAAGCCAGAACCATGATGATGTCGGGGCTTCGCACCATACGAATTTGACGCCCGGTACGCGGTTTATGAACCCGTGCCGGGAGGTTTTTGCGCCCTATTACAGACACCTTTTTATAAGACCTGAGAGTCATGTCCGATTCCACTACTACTGTGACCGCCCGCGATTACCGCGAGACCGTCTTCCTGCCTGAAACCGATTTCCCCATGCGCGCCGGCCTGCCGAAGGCCGAGCCGGAACTGCTGAAAAAGTGGGAAGAGGCCGACCTCTATCACGCTGTACGCAATGCCCGCCAAGCCGCCGGCGCCCCGCTGTTTGTGCTGCATGATGGCCCGCCATATGCCAACGGCAATATCCATATCGGTCACGCACTCAACAAGATCCTGAAGGATTTTGTTGTCCGCTCGAAGTTCCTGACTGGCCATGACGTCGATTACGTGCCGGGCTGGGATTGCCATGGCCTGCCGATCGAATGGAAGATCGAGGAAGAGTTCCGCGCCAAGGGCCGCAAGAAGGATGAGGTGCCCGCCGCCGAGTTCCGCAAGGCCTGCCGCGAATATGCCGCCAAGTGGATCGAGAGCCAGCGCGAGGAATTCAAGCGCCTGGGCGTACTTGGTGAGTGGGAGCATCGTTACGCCACCATGGATTTCAGCACAGAAGCCAAGGTGACCGCCGAATTCCACAAGTTCCTGATGTCCGGTCAGCTCTATCGCGGCTCCAAGCCGGTGATGTGGTCGCCGGTTGAGCGCACGGCCCTGGCCGATGCCGAGATCGAATACCACCCGCATGTCAGCCCGACCATCTGGGTCAAGTTCCCCATCCAGCCGGGTGACTGGGGCGACGCCTCGGAAGCCTATGAGCACCTGCATGGCGCCTCGGTCGTCATCTGGACCACCACACCGTGGACCATCCCGGCCAATCGCGCGGTCAGCTTCAACCCGAAGGTCGCTTACTTCGTTTATGAAGTGACGGATGTAAAATCCGAAGAAGACTTGGGTTTTGCCCCTTGGGTTAAGGTCGGCGACAAGCTCGTTCTGGCTGAAAAGCTGGCTGAGAGCGTACTGTTGGCGGCGAACGCAAAGTCATGGAAACAAGTCGTTGATGTGCCGGCCGAAGTGCTTTCCGGCCTTAGGCTGTCCCATCCCCTCGCCGCCCTCGATGCCGGCTATGGCTTCGATGTGCCGATGCTGGCCGGTGATCACGTCACCGACGATGCCGGTACGGGCTTTGTCCATACCGCGCCGGGCCACGGCGCCGACGACTATCTCGTCTGGCTGAAATCAGGCCGTTCGCTCGATTCGATCCCCGATACGGTCGATCCGGACGGCGCCTACTATCCGCATGTGCCGCTCTTCGCCGGCCTGAAAGTGCTGGAAACCGAAGGCAAGAAGGCCGGCAAGTTTGGCGACGCCAATCCGACGGTGATGAACAGGCTCATCGAGGCCGGCAACCTGCTGGCGCGCGGCCGGGTCGAGCACTCCTATCCACATTCCTGGCGCTCCAAGGCGCCGGTCATCTTCCGCAACACCCCCCAGTGGTTCATCCGAATGGATGGTGATGACAGCTTGCGGGATAAGGCCAGGGCCGCCATCGCCGACACCGCCTTTTATCCCGACCAAGGGCGCAACCGTATCGGCGGCATGGTCGAGACGCGCCCGGACTGGCTGATCAGCCGCCAGCGCAACTGGGGCACACCGCTGGCCATGTTCGTCGATAAGAAGACCGGTGAGCCGCTGAAGGATGAAGGCGTCAACGAACGCATCATCAAGTACATCACCGATGGCGGCGCCGACGCCTGGTTCACCCGCCCCGACGCCGACTTCCTTGGTAATGGCTACAATCCGGATGACTATGAGAAGGTCACCGACATCCTTGATGTCTGGTTCGATTCCGGCTGCACCCACGCCTTCACCCTGGAGGACCGCGCCGATACGCCCAATTCTCCCTCAAGATGGCCGGCCGATCTCTATCTCGAAGGCTCCGACCAGCACCGCGGCTGGTTCCAGTCCTCCCTGCTGGAAAGCTGTGGCACGCGCGGCCGAGCGCCATATAATGCCGTCCTGACCCACGGTTTCGTGCTCGACGAGAACGGCGAGAAGATGTCGAAGTCCAAGGGCAATACCACCGCCCCGCAGGACGTCGCTAAGGAATCCGGCGTCGAAATCCTGCGCCTGTGGGTGGCCTTCGCCGACTATTCCGAAGACCTGCGCATCGGCAAGCAGATCATCCAGACCACGGTCGACTGCTATCGCAAGCTGCGCAACACAATCCGCTACCTGCTGGGCGCCATCCATGGCTTCACAGAGGCCGAAGCGGTAGACTATGCCGACATGCCGTCGCTGGAACGCTACATCCTCAACGAGGTCTATACGCTCGATGCCAAGGTACGCGCCGCCTATGAGGTCTATGACTTCGCCGAAGTGGTCCGCCCCGTTACGGAATTTTGCATCCAGACGCTTTCGGCGCTTTATTTCGATATCCGCAAGGACAGCCTCTATTGCGACGCCCCCTCGTCGCTCAAGCGCCGCGCCTGCCGCACGGTGATGAACATCCTGTTCGAGCGTCTGACCCTGTGGCTGGCGCCGATTCTCACCTTCACCTGCGAAGAAGCCTGGACATCTCGCGGCAACGCACAGGCCAACCTGTTCCGCGTCCTCGAAGACGTTCCGGCCGAGTGGCACAACCTGGCCGAACACGACCGCTGGCAGAAGATCGAGACCGTGCTCTCGGTCGTCACCGCCGCCCTGGAAGAAAAGCGCCGCGACAAGGTGATCGGCTCGGCCCTCGAAGCCGCGCCGGTGGTCCATATCGCTGATGGCGCCACCTGGGAAGCCATGCAGGGAATCGACGCCGCCGAGGTCTTCCGTACCTCGCAGGCCACATTAAGCCTCGATCCGGCGCCGGCCGATTCTTTCAAGCTGGAAGGATTGGCCATGATCGCCGTCGTCTTTGCCCGCGCGGAAGGCCGCAAATGTGCCCGTTCCTGGCGCATCCTGCCGGAGGTCGGCAGCGATCCGCGCTACCCTGACCTTAGCTTGCGCGATGCCGAAGCCGTCGCAGCCTACGATCAAACCCATGCTGGATAAGCCCTTTATGGACAAGCTGCGCGCGCACTTCACCCCGCTCTATACCTCGCTTGGCCTCAAGGGCCTGGGGCTGGCGGTCATCGTCCTGATCCTTGACCAGCTCACCAAGCTGGGCGTGCTCTATGGATTAAATCTTCAGGCCATCGGCGATCAGGTCAATATTTTGCCCTTCTTTTCGCTCACCATGGTCCATAATCAAGGCATCAGCTTCGGCCTCCTGACCTCGGGCGGCCTTGGCCGATGGCTGTTGGTGCTGTTCCAGTTCGGCATGGGCCTGGCCCTTATGGACTATGTGCGGACGCAGACGAACGCGTGGCTGACCGTCAGCCTCGGCCTGATCATCGGCGGCGCCATCGGCAACGGCATAGACCGGTTCCGGCTGGGCTATGTCGTCGATTTTCTCGACTTTTCGGGCACGCATGTGTTCCCGTGGGTCTTCAATGTCGCCGACAGCGGCATCTGTATCGGGGTGGCCCTGCTGGTCTGGTACTTTATCCGCGCCGACCTGACGGCCAAACACAAGGATGCGGCTTAACGCTTGGCAGCGTCCGATAAAACAAGTATCACTTCCCCACGGTTCGGCGTGGTTAAAACACCGGATGGGGACATTGGAGCAAATGATGAAGTCGGTTAAGATTGCGGCAGGTCTGTTGATCGTGGCGGGTGTCGCCCTTTCGGGGTGCCAGTCCACCAAGAACGCCCTGGGCCTGAACAAGGTCGTGCCCGATGAATTCCGCGTGGTCACCAAGGCGCCGCTCGTCGTGCCGCCCGATTACGCCCTGCGTCCGCCCGCCCCCGGCGAGCCGCGCCCGCAGGAACTGCAACCGGAAAGCGCCGCTCGCCAGGCCCTGCTCGGCCAGCGTGACGCCGTCAACCGCAGCGCTGGCGAACAGGCTCTGGTGGCCCGCATGGGCGGCAACAAGGCCGACCCGCTGGCCCGCTATGTGGTTGACGATGAGTTCGGCGACCTGACCTACAAGGAACCCTCCTTCGCTGACAAGGTGATGTTCTGGAAGAAGCCCGCCGAGGCCTCTGAAGCCGCGACCGCCGCCAATGCCAATGCCGCTGCCGGCAATACGCCCGTACCGGTCGATGCCGCCGCGGAACAGGCGCGCCTCAAGGCTCTGGTGGGGGATAATCCTATCATCATCACCCAGAAGCCGAACCCCAAGTTCAAGCTGCCGGGTCTCTAGGCTTCGAGCTTTCAAGGTTACCGATAATTTACTTGAGCAATCAGATGAAAAGGCGTTCCTTCGGAGCGCCTTTTTTCTTTGGCCAAACATAATCTGGAGGTTCCCATGGTATCGCAGCGTATTCTCTGTCTGGCTATGGCGCTTTCGCTGAGCGGACTGGCCCAGACAACCTACGCGGCAGACACAGCCGCTGCCCCCGCCGAATGCGCCGCTAATGCATCGCTCGATACCCGCGTCGAGGCCGTTCTGGCCAAGGCTGATCGTCCCGAAGGCCAGCGCGCCAATGACGCCAATCGCCTGGGCGAAACGCGGTTCGTGCTGGATCACATAAAGCCCGGCGATCACGTCCTCGATATGGGCGCCGGTGGCGGCTACGCCTCTTATCTGCTGTCGGCGGCGGTCTGCACCGGCAGCGTCGATTCGCAAAACCCGCCGAAATGGGTGGATGCCTTCAAAATGGAACCGGCGCGACAGGCGCTGGTTACCGCACGGCCGAACGTGCATCTGGTGACCTCGGACTTCGGCAAGGTCCCCCTGCCCGCTGCGCCCTATGATGCCATCTTCATCGGCACCATCTATCACGATACCTATAATGAAGACGGCCATGACGCCGTGGCCATGGACAAGGCCCTGCTGGCGGCACTGAAACCCGGCGGTCTGGTTATCCTGACCGACCATCGGACGGCGGATGGCGTGGCGGCAACGGCGACCAATACCCTGCACCGGATCGACAAGGCGCAGGTGCTGGCAGACTTCAAGGCGGCGGGTTTCGAGCTGGTCGAGGATAGTTCGGTATTAGCCAATCCGGCGGACGATCATTCGAAGAACGTGTTCGATCCATCCATCCGTGGCCATACCGACCGCATGGCCCTGGTCTTCCGTCGGCCGTTACAATAGGCAGGCAAAACCTTAACACCAGAAGACACCCGCGCCGACTCCGGCTATAAAGGCTGGATGTCGAATATTCAGCGCTTGCCACAGGATACCATTAACAGAATCGCCGCCGGTGAGGTGGTCGAACGTCCCGCCTCGGCGGTCAAGGAACTGGTGGAAAACGCCATCGACGCCGGTGCGACCCAGATCGATATCCGCGCCGATCTCGGCGGGCTGTCGCGCATCCTGATCGAGGACAATGGCTCCGGCATGGGGGCGGATGACCTGCAACTGGCCATTGAACGCCATGCCACCTCCAAGTTGAAGCCCCAGGCCGACGGCACCTGGGATCTGCTGCATATCAAGACCCTCGGTTTCCGCGGCGAGGCCCTGCCCTCAATGGGCTCCGTGGCAAGGCTCGACATCACGTCCCGCCTCAAGGATGGCGCGCCGCTCAATATCCGCATCGATGGCGGCGTCATCGCCCCCGTAAGGCCAGCGGCCTTTGGCGGCGAGCATGGCACCCGCATCGAACTGACCGACCTGTTCTACGCAACGCCCGCCCGGCTGAAATTCATGAAGTCCGAACGCGCGGAAAACATGGCCATCGCCGAAGAGGTCAAGCGCCAGGCCATGGCGCATGAAAACGTCGCTTTTTCGCTTGAACTGGACGGCAAGAAGCAACTGAAGCTTTATGCCGAACCGGCCGGCTTCGAGGGCCGTCTGAAGCGCCTCGCCGCCCTGCTGGGCAATGATTTTTCCGATAACGCCCTGCTGATCGACCAGGGCCGCGAAGGCGTGCATCTCACAGGCTATGCGGGCCTGCCCACCTTCTCGCGCGGCAATGCGGCGCACCAGTATCTTTTCGTCAATAACCGCCCGGTGCGAGATAAGCTGCTGGCCGGCGCTTTGCGCGCGGCTTACGCCGACTTCCTTGCGCGAGACCGCCATCCCCTGGCCGCGCTGTTTGTCGAGATCGATCCGCAGGAACTCGACGTCAACGTCCATCCGGCCAAGACCGAAGTCCGTTTCCGCGACCCGAACCTGGTGCGCGGCCTGATTATCGGTGCCCTCAAACACGCCCTGGCCTCCGCCGGTCATCGCGCTGCCACCACCGTGGCGCACCAGACAATCAGCGCCTTCCAGCCTCAGGTGGTGCAACCGCTGCTCGGCCTGAACCGGCCTTATAATCCGGTCTCGCCGGCGCAGATTGCCGCCGTCCGCCCCTACATGTCGCCCTATCTGCCGGAGGCCACGCCCTTTTCACCGACAGCGCGCGTGGAGGCTGAAGGCTTTTATCATGATACGCCCGGTGTGGCCGAAGCCTATGCGCCAGACATCGTGGAATTGCCAACCGAGGTCCAGGCCCCCACTCAAACCGAAGCCTTTCCGCTTGGTGCGGCGCGGGCACAACTGCATGAAACCTATATCATCGCCCAGACCGCCGATGGACTGGTCATTGTCGACCAGCACGCCGCCCACGAACGCCTGGTCTATGAACAGATGAAGGTGGCAATGGCGACCGGCCATGTGCAGAGCCAGAGCCTTCTGATCCCGGAAATCGTCGATCTCGAACGCGAGGAAGTTAGCCGGTTGATGGCGCGCCAGGCCGACCTGCAATCGATGGGCCTAAGTATCGAAGCGTTTGGGCCCACCAGTGTCCTGGTGCGCGATATCCCCACACTTTTGGGCGATTGCGATATTGCCGGGCTGGTGCGCGATCTGGTCGATGACCTGACCGAACACGGCGAGTTGCTGGCGCTGAAAGAGCGCATGGCGGAGATTTGCGGCGATCACGCCTGCCGGCACAGCATCCGCTCCGGCCGCCGCCTGACGGGTGAGGAAATGAACGCCCTGCTGCGCCAGATGGAAGCCACGCCTCATTCCGGCCAGTGCAATCATGGCCGTCCCACCTATGTCGAACTAAAGCTCAAGGATATCGAAAAGTTGTTCGGGCGGCGATAAAATGAAGTCCTAAAACGACCACCGGGGCGCCGCGATCCTGTCGCGCGCCCCGCAATGCCCCCGCCCTTTGACTCTGTGGGCGAATATCCAATAAAAAAGCCTGCAATCAGCAGATTGCAGACCCCAATAAACTCAGTGCGTCAGGTTCAGAATGATAAGACCAAGGCCCATGACCACGCCCCACACCTGAACGCTCAGACCAGCCACCAGAAACAGTTTCAGCCCATCGGAGCGGCGCTTCGTGGCGCGCGGACTTACGGCTTGTGCAGTTTGAATATCCATCACCTTGACCCCTAATTTAGTAATAGTCTGCTCAGGCTGTCAGCAATTTTTGTGCCTCGTTTTTTGGGCCAGTTTGCTGTTCATGCCTTGTTAAGGACATATTGGGGATAAGAGTTAAGAACCGTCAATAGATAATTTTTAACCCTGCGTTAAATATACCACTTACCCGCTCTTTATGGATTTTTTATTTAATTAAATCCGCACCTTACGAATTAAAAATTTTTTGTTTCAGGAATAAAACCTGCGCCGCGCCATAGGTTTTGAAGTTGATTTTTTGCCACACATCTGTGACAAAATCATCCTCATCCGCTGCCCGCTCAAAGACGATTATGGCATTTTCAGACAACCAGTTACCGCTGACAAGGGCATCCAAAGCCTTTTCACCCAAGCCTTTGCGATAGGGCGGATCGAGAAAAACGAGATTGAAAGCTTCCGCCTGGGAGCCGGGACGCGCCCCCAGCTGGGTCGCATCCCGCCTGTGGACGCGGGTTGTGCCAAAAAGACCGAAGGTTTCGACATTGTCCCGAATTGCGCCACGCGCCGCCTCGTCCGTTTCGACGAACAGGCAGAACCCCGCGCCGCGCGACATCGCCTCGAAGCCCAGCGCGCCGGAGCCAGCGAACACGTCCATGACGCGGGCGCCTTCCAGGTTCGGCGCCCAGTCGGCATGGGCCAGGATGTTGAAAATGGCCTCACGGGCGCGGTCAGAGGTCGGACGGGTGTTCTGCCCGTTCGGCGTCACCAGCGCACGGCCCTTGAATTTACCTCCGACGATCCGCACCGCCCCAGCCCTTAGCCGTCACGGCGCGGCTTGAAGCCAGGTTTTCCACCGGAAGGACGGCCGCCAGGCTTGCCGCCGGGTCTACCATCACGGGGCGCGCCTTTGAAGCCGCCGGCAGATGGACGATCGCCATAAGACTTGCGTTCACCACCTTCACGCGGGGCATAGTCGCGCTTGGGGCCACGGCCTTCGCCATCACGCGCGGCGTAGGGTTTCTTGAAGGCCGGGCGCTCTCCCCTTTCGGCGCCTTCCGCACGGGCCGGACGGTCACCGTAGTCGCGCTTCGGACGGTCATTATAGCTGCGTTCGCCACCGGTATTGTCACGCGCGGCATAGGGCTTCTTGAAAGCCGGACGGCCTTCTCGTTCAGGGCGTTCGCTGCGTTCCGGACGTGGGGTCCACTTCTTTTCACCACGCTCTTCACGGTTCTGGCCACCGAACTCACGCTTGGCGCGTTCGTAGGCACCGGCTTCACCGGCGGGAATGCCATCGCCATCGCGTTTGGCGTAGGGCTTCTTGAACGGGCGATCGCCTTGCGGACCTACGTTCCGAGGACGATCACCGAAATCACGCTTCGGACGGTCGCTATAGCTCCGCTCACCGCCGGCATTGTCTCGCGCCGCATAGGACTTCTTGAACGCTGGACGATCGCCTTGGGGCCGATCGCCGAAGTCGCGTTTCGGGCGGTCTCCGTAAGGTTTGCGTTCAGCCCCTTCAGCGCGCGGGGTCCAGGTCTTTTCACCGTAAGGCTTACGATCGCCATAGTCACGACGCGGGGCTGGTTCGGGGCGGCGATCGCGGGCCTCGCCATCGCCTTCAAAGCGCGGGCGTTCATCGAAATCGCGATCTTTGTAATCGCGTTTTTCAAACTCAGTGCGCGGCTTCCAGTCTTTCGGCTTGTCACCGAATTTCTTGTCTCCGAACTTTTTCGCCCCAAATGCCGGCTTGTCCGTCTTGAAGCGATCGCCGCCACCACGGCGGCCGACGGGCGCGCCCGTGCTTTCACGGGGGGACGATATACTGCGTGTCTGCGAGGCCCCTTCCAGCGGAAGGTTCTTCAACTGAACAACGTCCGCCAGCATCTCGCGGATCACGCGCGGGCCGATTTCTTCCACCTCGCCCGGCTCCAGATTGCCGAGCAAGAAAGGCCCGTAGGCCAGGCGGATCAGGCGGTTGACCTTCAGGCCGATCGATTCCAGCACCTTACGGACTTCGCGGTTCTTGCCTTCGGTGATCGAGACCGTGACCCAGCAGTTGGCACGGCCATCGGCCTTTTCCGCCACCTTGTCGAGCGTGGCCTCCATCGGGCCGTAGATCACACCGTCAACCGTGGTGCCGTCTTTAAGGGCATCGAGACGCGCCTGGGTGGTATGACCAAGCGCGCGGGCGCGATAGCGGCGCACCCAGCCCGCGGACGGCAGCTCCAGCGCGCGCGCCAGTTCGCCGTCATTGGTCAGCAGCAGCAGCCCTTCGGAATTGAGATCAAGACGGCCCACCTTCAGCACCCGCGGCAGGTCTGCCGGTAGCTTGTCGAAAACTGTCGGCCGGCCGGAGGGGTCACGTTCGGTGGTCACCAGGCCGACGGGCTTGTGATAGCGCCACAGGCGGGTGGGTTCGGCCTTGCCGACCACCTGGCCGTCAACGGTGATGACGTCGGTCGCCTTGACCAGGACCGCCGGGGTTTCAAGGATGCGGCCATTGACGGCGATCTTGCCCAGGCCGATAAGACGCTCGATTTCGCGGCGCGAGGCCAGGCCGGCGCGGGCCAGCACCTTGGCGATACGCTCGCCAGCGGCGATCTTGTCGTCTTTTTTTGGGGCCTTCTTCGGACGCTCAGGCTTCTTGCCGGCGGCTTCGCGGGCGTCACGCATTTCCTGCGGCATATAGCGGTGACCGTCGGCGATCTCCTGCAATTCCTTCGCGGCCTGGATCTCCTGCGGTGTCAGTTCGCGCGGGGTTTCAGGTCCGAATTGTTCATCGTTACGCTCTCCAGCGTTACTGTCTTGGGTCACGGTATATCTCTCTAAATGTAATTGACGCCATTTCGCTTGACGTCTCAGTGCAGGCCCGTCTTTAAATCCTCTATGGAAGACGATATCGACTTGATGCGTATAGCGCTGGAAAAAGCGCGTGAAGCGGCCTTGTCCGGCGAGGTGCCGATAGGCGCTCTAATCTTCGATCCGTCAAGTAAAACTGTTGTAACAAGTGCTGGAAATGCGCCGATTTCGTTACATGACGCCACAGCGCACGCCGAAATCCGCGCCCTGAGGGCCGCAGGCGAGGCCCTCGGCAATTACCGCCTGACCGATCTCTGGCTTTATGTGACGCTGGAACCCTGCGCCATGTGCGCCGGCGCCATCAGCCATGCCCGCATCGGCCGGGTCATCTATGGCGCCCCCGATCCCAAGGGTGGCGCCGTTGAGCATGGACCGAAATTCTTCGCGCAGCCGACCTGCCACTGGAAACCCGATGTTACCACGGGCATATTGGCCGATGACAGTTCGGAAATGCTGAAATCCTTCTTCAAGACCAGACGCAAGGGAACACAAAATGGCGGGTAATGGTTTCAATCTCGGCCCTCTCCAGCCTTTTTGGGATGAAGTGGTCCGCGACGCCGGTATTGTCTGGGCGAAACTGGGCGAACATCCGGATATGATGGCCAATATCGGCTGGGCCGCGGCCATCTTTGCCATCACCCTGATGCTGTCAGGCATGGCGTCGGATGCCGTCAAGCGCGCCTCGCGCCGGTTGGTTCACAAGGATGGCGACCGGACCCTGCTGGAATTCTTTTCGCAGGTTGTGCGCTGGATCGTCCTGGCGGTCGGCCTGGTGGCGGTGCTCAATCGCCTCGGTGTCCAGACGGCTTCCTTGCTCACCGTCCTGGGCGCGGCCTCCCTGGCCATCGGTCTGGCCCTGCAGGGCACGCTCGGCAACGTGGCCGCCGGCCTGATGATCCTGTTCAACAAGCCCTACCGCATCGGCGACACGGTCCATATCGGCGAGGTCAAGGGCACGGTCCATCGCCTGGGCCTGTTCGCCACGGAAATTAATAATGCCGATAATATCCGCGTCTTCGTTCCCAATACCAAGGTCTTCAGCAACGAAATCTACAATGTCACCACCAATTCGGCGCTGAAAATCGAAGTATTGGTCGATGTCGCCTACCATACCGACCTGAATCAGGCGCTGGATATCCTGCGCGATGTCGCCCTGAAGCAGCCGGAACGTCTCAGTACACATGATCCGGTTATCGGCTTCACACAGTTCGCGGCCAGCGGGATTACCGCCCGCGTCTTCCTGTGGGTCATGCCGGCACACGGCATCAGCGCCCGCACAAGCCTGATGATTGATATAAAGAAAGCTTTCGATGCGGCGGGAATCGAAATCCCCTTCCCGCACCAAGTTGAGATCAGCAAGGCTTAAAACTTGTAACGCAAACCCAGTTCAACGACAGGGTAGGTCTTGAAGTCCCTGATGTCGTCTTCCAGACTCTGGCGTTCGGTCTCCAGCGCCGTCTGCACTTCCGGCATGTCGGCATAAATGCTATCAGATGTCAGGGTCACGCGCGGACGCCCCTGGAAATAGGCGCCGGCTTCGAGATTGATTTCGACTGCGCCTACAGGCCAGCGTGCGCCGATACCGAGATATGGCACGGCATCGTCAAATTTGGCACGTCCATTCAAGGTGCCGACCTGAGCCTCGGTCAGGGGTACACCGCCGACCGTCACCGTGCCGTTGGCGCGGCCGGTTGCCACGACCTTGTTGTCATTCTTGTATACGCCGGCGGTTACATAAAGCGGCCCTGTCTCGCTGAAACGGTAGTCGAGTTGCGCGCCGTAGGAGGCCAGTTTCAGATCCCCGTCATAGCGGATATCGTCGCTGGTGTCGTCGTAACCGAAGCTGGCGCCATTGGCGATGGCGCGGAGAGTGAAATGCGGGCTCAGTTTCACGCCAAACTCGGCGCCATATCCCAGTGTACCGGCACGAAGCCCGACAAAATCAGGCTCGACCGCCTGCGCGCTGACGGGGGCAAGGGCAATGGCACCCAGAAGAGCGGTGGCGATAAACAGGTGACGCATGATGTGGCTTCCCAAATTCGTAGATTCACGGACAGCATAGAAATACCGCTGCCGGTTCACAAAGTGATTTGAGAGGCTGAAATATTAGATAGCGGTAAAAGAAGCCTGAATGGCTGGCCGTCTAGCTCAATCCCTTACGGCCAATATCGTAGAAGCGCTGGGCGCGCTGCTCGACCAATTGATCCGGCGACAGGAAACTCATCGCCTGCAATTCCTTTTCCAGCACATTACCGAGAGTCTCGATCATGACTTCCGGATCGGAATGGGCACCGCCGGCCGGTTCCTCGACGATACGGTCGACAATGCCCATCTTGAGCAGGTCCGGCGCGGTGATCTTCATCTGATCGGCGGCATCCTTGGCACGCGAACCGTCATGCCACAGGATCGAGGCTGCACCTTCAGGCGAGATCACAGAATAGATGGAATGTTCGAGAATCAGCACGCGGTTGGCAGCAGCGAGTGCAATGGCCCCGCCGGAACCGCCCTCGCCTGTTACCGTGGCGATAACCGGCACGCGCAGGGTCAGGCCCTTTTCGGTCGAGCGGGCGATAGCCTCGGCCTGGCCGCGTTCTTCGGCGCCGATGCCCGGATAAGCCCCGGCGGTATCCACAAATGTGAGAACCGGCAGACCGAACTGCTCGGCCATTTCCATCAGGCGCACCGCCTTGCGGTAGCCTTCCGGACGGGCCATACCGAAATTGTGCTTCAGGCGCGTGGCGGTGTCATGGCCCTTTTCATGGCCCATGACCACCACAGACTGACCGCGGAACCGGCCGAGGCCACCGACGATGGCCTGATCATCGCCGAACTTGCGGTCACCGCGCAGCTCGACGAAATCTTCAATCAGGCCACTGATATAATCGACCAGATGCGGGCGTTCCGGATGGCGGGCGACCAGGGTCTTTTGCCAGGGATCGAGACGGGAATAGGTCTCGCGGCGCAGGACTTCAGTACGCTGGCGCAGGGCATCCAGTTCGACATCAAGATTGGCGCCTCCGCTTTGCGACAGGGCGGAAAGCTCCTCGATCTTGGCTTCCAGGTCCGCGATCGGACGTTCGAATTCGAGATAATGTCGCATCAGGTCGCTCTTGATTGCCCCAAATGTACGCGCGTAGCGTTAAAAACCAATACGAATAAGGGCACTACCCTTAGAGGAGAGGCCGTTTAACAGCAAGTCGTCATCCGTTAAAGGGGATTTTTCAAGGGGCACGGCCCCTTGCCCCATTCGTCGCAAAGCTTTTTAACACCACAAAACCTTATCCAGTCCGCTTTTTAGCCAGCGGATGATGGCTTTCGACCACCTCCCGCAGGCGTTCGCCCGCGACATGGGTATAGATCTGCGTGGTGGAGATATCGGCATGGCCCAGCAGGGTCTGCACAGTGCGCAGATCCGCCCCGCCCTCCAGCAGGTGAGTCGCAAAGGCGTGACGCAGAACGTGCGGCGACACGCGCGCCGGATCGATGCCGGCATTGAACGCCGCTTCATCCAGCAATTGCCCGACACGCCGGCGCGTGAGGTGACCATCAACGCCGCGAGACGCAAACAGATAGGGATTGTTCTTGTCACCCGCTGGCAAAAAGGCCGGGCGAATCTCCAGATATTCCCGGATGGCGGCGCGGGCGGAAGGATTGAGCGGCACCAGCCGTTCGACGCCGCCCTTGCCCTTGATGATCAGATAGGCGGGATCGCGTTGGACGGCATCGAGCTTGAGGCCGACCAGTTCGGAAATGCGCATACCGGACGCATAGGCCATCTCGATCAGGCACTCCAGCCGCACGGCCTGATGTGGGTTCTTCTCCGCGCAGGCCGCAATCAGCGAGTCGACCTCGGCGCGCGAAAGGATTTTGGGCAGGGTCAGGCCCTTTTTCGCGGCAGCGATCTTGCGACTGGGATCGGCGCCGGTCAGATTTTCCGCCACACAGAAGCGGTAGAACTGGCGGATCGCCGACCGCTTGCGCTGGGTGGTGGCCGCCGACAGGCCGCGTTCGCTTAAAGTGGTGAAATAACGCGCCAGGTCGGATTCCGCCAAACTAAGCAGACCGGAAGCGGTAACCTGCAATGTGTCAACCAGATCCGCCAGGTCGCGCCCGTAAGCCTCAAGCGTCAGCTTCGCGGCATTGCGTTCCACGGCCATCATTTGCAGAAACTGTTTTACGGGATCGAATCTGGAACTCATAAGGTTAAGTCTGGCAAAGTCCCCCTAATATCGTGTAAAGCAGGCAAATGACCGCCGAGCCTGAGCCTTCCGCTGCTGAACCCCCAATACCTGGGTCTCCAGTGCGCCCCGTCTTCACCCTGCCGAAAACCGTTGCGCTTGTCGGCCTGATGGGCGTTGGCAAGACCACCATCGGCCGTCGCCTGGCCGATCATTTCGGCCTGCCCTTTGTCGATGCCGACGAGGAGATCGAAAAGGCGGCCGGGATGACGATCGCCGATATCTTCGCCAACTACGGCGAAAAAGGCTTCCGTGATGGCGAACAGCGTGTCATCGCTCGCCTGCTGGAAGGGGGGCCGCGTATCCTGGCCACCGGCGGCGGCGCCCTGACGCACCCCCTCACCCGTGAAAACCTCAAGGCCAAGGCGATTACCCTCTGGCTGAAAACCGATATCAAGGTACTGGCCAAGCGCGTGGCCAACCGTCCTCACCGCCCCCTGCTCAAAGACCGGAACCCGATCGAAGTGCTCAAAGAACACGTCAAGACCCGCTATCCCCTGTATGAAATCGCCGACATCACCGTCGACACCGGCGACCAGTCGCACGTCAAGGCGCTCGATCAGGTGGTGGCGGCCCTGCACGCCCATATCATGGGTGCAAAATGAGCAATATCAGGCGCATTCCGGTATCCGGCGAAGGCTTCAAAGCCTACGAGGTCATTGTTGGACAGGGTCTTCTGAACGAGGCTGAAAAATGGGTTGGTCCTTTCCTGACCAATTCACGCGTGGTCATGGTGACGGATTCCAATGTCGGCCCGCTGCACGCCGACCTCATCCTGGCCCAGTTCGAGGTCGCCGGCCGCAGGACGCACAAGATCGTGGTGCCCGCCGGCGAGGAAAGCAAATCCTATGACGGCCTGAAATTCGTCCTCGACGCCCTGCTCGATTGCGGCCTGGACCGCAAGGACGTGGTGATCGCCCTTGGCGGCGGCGTCATCGGCGACCTGACCGGCTTTGCCTGCGCCGTCTACATGCGCGGCATCGACTTCATCCAGATCCCGACCACCGTCCTGGCTCAGGTCGATTCCTCGGTCGGCGGCAAGACGGCTATCGATCACGAAAAAGGCAAGAACCTGATCGGCGCCTTCTGGCAGCCGCGCCTGGTGCTGTGCGATCTTGATATCCTGAAGACCCTGCCGGCGCGTGAAATCCGCTGCGGTTATGCCGAAATCATCAAGTACGGCCTGCTGGGCGACAAGACCTTCTTCGAATGGCTGGAGGCCAATGACGACAAGGTGCTGGCACTGGAGCCCGCAGCCATCCTGTACGCCGTTGCCCGCTCTGTCGAAATGAAGGCCGAAATCGTCGCCGCCGATGAACGCGAAGGCGGTCAGCGGGCCCTGCTCAATCTCGGCCACACCTTCGGCCATGCGCTGGAGGCCGAGGTCGGATTTGGTGATATGCTGCTGCATGGTGAGGCCGTCGCTATCGGCATGGCCCAGGCTTTCCGCTACAGCGCCCTCAATGGCGAATGCACGGAAGAAGAGTCGGATCGCGCCGTGGCAGCTATCGCCCACGCCGGCCTGCCGACACGCATGTCGGATATCAGGAATGCCCCCTTTGATGCCGACCGCCTGATCACCCACATGGGCCACGACAAGAAGGCGGAAGGCGGCACCCTCACCTTCGTGCTGGTCAATGGTATCGGACGGGCCTTTGTCGCCAAAAAGGTATCCGCCGAATTGATCGCCGAATTCCTCATATTGGATGGCGCCGTTTCATCCACCACAGCGCCGGCCTAAAGGTCAAAACTCATGCTGATCGCCTCGCTTATCGCCCTGGTTCCTGTGCTGCTGCTGATACTGGGGGTATCGGCGATCTTCAGCGCGGGCGAGACCTCGATGACGGCCGCCTCGCGCGGCCGGATGCACCAGCTTGAGCGCGATGGCGACAAGGCGGCCAAGCGGGTCAACAAACTCCTGACCAACCAGGAAAAGATGATTGGCGCCATCCTGCTCCTGCAGAATGTGCTCAATATCGGTGCCTCCGCCATTGCCACCATCTCCATCGACCGCGCCATTCCCGGTCCGTGGGGCGCGGCAATCTCCACTGCCTTCATGACCGTGATGGTGCTGGTCTTCGCCGAAGTCCTGCCCAAGACCCTGGCCATAATGAAGCCGGATGATGTGGCCCGCTTCCTGTCACGCCCCGTAAGCTGGACCGTCTTCATCTTCGGACCGATCATCAATGCCGTGCAGTGGTTCGTGCGCGCCGTCCTGCGCCTGTTCGGCGTGCGCATGTCGATGGAGGTCGATGTGCTGGCGGCGCACGAGGAAATCCGCGGCGCCGTCGAATACCATCATGACGAAGGCGCCGTTCAGAGCGAAGACCGCAACATGTTCCGCGGCGTGCTTGACCTCGCCGAACTCGATGTCAGCCAGATCATGGTTCACCGCAAATCGATCGACATGATCGATGCCGACCTGCCGACCGAGCGCATCATCGATATTGCCCTGGGTTTCAGCCACACCCGCGTGCCGCTTTACAAGGACAACACCGAGAATATTATCGGCATCCTGCACGCCCGCGACCTGATGGCAGCGGTGATCCGTGCCAAGGGCGATATCAAAAGCGTCGATGTCATGGCCATCGTGCGCGAGCCGTGGTTCATCCCGGACACCACCAATCTTAAGGACCAACTGGCCGAATTCCGTCGCAAGAAGGCGCATTTCGCCTTAGTGGTTGATGAATATGGCGCCCTGCAGGGGCTGGTGACGCTGGAAGACATCCTGGAAGAGATCGTCGGTGAGATCGATGATGAACACGACGCCGTACTGACCGCCCTGCGCCGCCAGTCCGACGGATCAATCCATGTCGATGGCGACCTGGCCATACGCGACCTCAACCGCGCCATGGACTGGGAATTGCCCGACGAGGATGCCGTCACCATTGCCGGCCTGGTGATCCACGAGGCCCGCACCATCCCCGAACCGGGCCAGACCTTCATCTTCTATGGCCGCAAATTTCAGATCTTGCGCCGCCAGCGCAACCAGATCACGGCAATCAAGATTTCACCGGTCTAACGGAAGATCTGTAAATTTCAGACGCCTGAACCTTACCCGGAACTGCCTCATCGTTCCGGCCTTAAGAAAGACAGCTTATCCACAGATTACACAGATTACGCAGATTTTTCAGAGTTTAATGAGCAACCTCCAGAAACTTTGGCTGGAGCCAATGGCGCTTTCGCACCGATGGTCTCGCACTATACGTAAGGTTCTAAAATCTGTGTAATCTATGGATGAACTCTATCTTTTGCGTATTCCTTGAAACAAAAGGCCCGCC
This sequence comes from Asticcacaulis taihuensis, assembly GCF_900100255.1. Classification (GTDB taxonomy): domain Bacteria; phylum Pseudomonadota; class Alphaproteobacteria; order Caulobacterales; family Caulobacteraceae; genus Asticcacaulis; species Asticcacaulis taihuensis. The sequence goes on from NZ_FMTS01000001.1 coordinate 850,174, forward strand.
GGATCACTCCGACGGGCTTTGAATTTTCAGCGACACCCCGACTACTCGGCGGTCGTTTCTTCCGGCTCATCCTTGCCCTGGGCATGGAAAAGTGGCGAGATCATCTTGCCAAAGAAGTGCGATATCTCATCGATGATCGTGTAGGTCGCCGGCACGAACACCAGTGATAAGAGCGTCGAGGTGATCAGACCGCCGATCACCGTTACCGCCATCGGCTGGCGGAAGGCGTCATTGCCGACGGCTACCGGGATCATGCCGGCGCCCATGGCCACGGTGGTCATGACGATCGGACGCGCCCGTTTCTTGGCGGCCTCAAACAGAGCCTCGGTGCGCCCCATGCCCCCCTTGATCGCTACCATGGCGTATTCGACCAGCAGGATCGAGTTCTTGGCGGCGATACCAACCAACATGATCAGGCCGATATAGGTCGGCATCGACATGCTCATCTGCGCCAGGATCAGGCCGATGAAAGCCCCGCCAAAGCAAAGAGGCAGCGCCAGCAGGATGGTGAACGGGTGGCTGAACGAACCGAACAGCAGCACCAGTACCACATACATCAGGGCAATCCCGGTCAGGATGGCAGCGATGAAGTTCGGCACCATTTCGAGGAAGTCCTCTGTGTTCGGATTGGGCACAACCCGCACGCCTGGGATTTCACCCTTCTTGAGCTTGACCATGGTCGGTGTCGCCATGACAGCTTTATCGGCCGTACCATTGGGCACGCCGTTCAGGTCTGCATTAACCGTGGCCGAGCGGGTACGATCGATCCGGTTGATCTTGATCGGGCCGGCGCCGAACGTGATATCCGCCACAGCCGACAGAGGCACGGAAGTGCCGTACTTGGTCGGCACCATCAAGGTATTGAGGTTGTTGATATCGTAGCGGGCATCGGCCTTCAGCAGGACGCGGATCGGGATCTGTCGGTCGCCATCATTATATTTGGCCAGAATCTGGTCAATATCACCCATCGTGGCGACGCGCGCAGCAGAACTGATCGTGCTGGTCGAAACCCCCATCAGCGCCGCCTGGTCGGGCTTGGGCGTGATGACGACTTCCGGCTGCACAAGATTGTCCTCGGAATGGACATTGGTCAGTTCCTTGAGTGCTGCCATTTCCCGCAGCAACTGCTGCGAGGTGGAGGCCAGCAACTGTTCGTTATCCGACGCCAGGATATAGGCCACGCCGGTGCCGCCGCCGCCATCCTGGCCGAAGCTGCTGTGGATGCCGGGATACTTGCCCAGGGTCTTCGAGAATGCCTGTTCGAACTGGGTCTGCGAGAGCTTGCGCTCCTTTTTCGGCACGAGGTTGACTGTGATCGTGGCATTTTCCATGTTCATCACGGCATAGGTGCTGCGCACCTCCTTGTGGGTGGCCAGGTCGGCGACAATGCGCTTGACCACATTATCGGTTTCCTGCAGCGGCGTTCCAGGCGTCAGGGTCAGGCTCATGACCGACATCGACTGGTCGTCGGCCGGGATATTGTCGCTCGGAATCGTACTCAACAGGGCAATTGAGCCCGCAAAGAACATGATGCCGCCCAGGAACGGCGCCCAGCGCGCCCGCAGCAGTGAGGTCTTGAGGCGGACCGTCAGAATGATGGTGCCGATGACGCAGGCAAGGCCGACAAGTGCGATAACCCCGCCGATAATCTGCGACGGCAGTTCCGGCTTTATTATGTCACCGTCCGGGCCTGGGTGCGGGAATATGAAGCCCGACCCCATCGCCATGATGCCCAGCGAAAACAGCAGACCAAATTCGAGCGCCGCCCAGCGTGCCTTCATATAGGGTTTATAGAGGACGAAGAACAAAAGCAGGGTCACGCCGAAGACGCCGGCAGCCGCCATACCCATCGGCACCGCGCCCTTGGTCAGGTACTGGATCAGCAACATTACCGAAATCAGCGCGCCATGCATGAAGATGTACCAGCGCCACTTCAGGTGGCCCTCCAGACACCATTTCAGCATGGCCTGATAACCATCCATCCAGAACGGCTTGTCATGGTCGTGCTTCGGATTGGCGCGCAGCAGATAGGCGCCCATCAGCGGCGTGAGCGTTCGCGCCACCACAAGCGAGAAGAAGACGGATACACAGGACGCGATAGCAAAGCTCTTGAAGAATTGCCCAACGATGCCCGGCATGAACCCGGTGGGCGCGAACACGGCGATCAGGGTCGCGGTGGTCGCCACGACGGCCAGGCCGATTTCGTCGGCAGCTTCGATGGCCGCCTGATACGGCTTCTTGCCTTCGCGCATGTGCCGCACGATGTTTTCGATCTCGACGATGGCGTCGTCGACGAGAATACCGACGGTCAATGACAGGGCCAGCAGGGTCACCACGTTGAACGACTGGTTCAGCAGATGCATGACATAGAAGGTTGGCAACAGCGACATCGGCATGGCGACGGCGGAAACCAGGGTGGCCCGCCAGTCGCGCAGGAACAGCCAGACCACGAATACGGCTAGGAGTGCGCCGATCAGCAGGGCCTCCATCGAAGTGTCGTAGCTGCGCTGCACCTCTTTCACGGAGGAGGAAACCTCTTCGATCTGCACATTCGGATTGGAGGCTTTCAGCGCCTCCACGGCAGCGCGAACGCCTTCGGCGACCTTGACTTCTGACGTGGCACGGGTCCGCTGGATATTAAAGCCGACGACCTCATTGCCGTTATAGCGGGCGCGCGTCCGCGGCTCGGACCAGGTGTCACTGACCGTGGCGATATCGCCCAAGCGCACGCTGCCGCCATTGGACAGGGTGATGCGCGTATCCGAAAGCTGCTGGACGCTGCTGGCGCCACCGACCGTGCGGATGGTCTGCTCCGACGTGCCGGCATTGAAACGGCCGCCCGGCATGTTGACGTTGAAATTACGAAGTTGCTGGCTGATATCGCCTGCCGTCACACCCTGCGCCGCCAGCTTGGCGGGATCGAGTTCGATGCGGATTTCACGTTCAACCCCGCCGTCACGCGTCAGTTGCGACACGCCTTTAACGCCCAGGACCTTCTTGGCGACATCGTTATCGACATACCAGCTCAGGTCTTCCGGCGTCATGTTGGCGGCACGGATCGTATAGCTGAGCAGCGGCTGCCCCTGCGCATTCTCGACGCGCGACACAATCGGATCGAGCACATCGGACGGCAGGTTGGCCCGCACGCCAGCCACGGCGTTGCGCACATCGTTTGTCGCCTTTTCCAGGTCGGTTTCGAGCTGGAAGGTGATGACAGTGGTCGAGGCGCCTTCGTTGACAATCGACTGGATATGACGCACGCCGCCCAGGCCCGATACGGAATCCTCGACGATGCGCGTTACCTGGTTCTGCAGTTCGGTCGGCGCGGCGCCGGAGCGGACGACGGTGACGACCACGATCGGGAAGTCGATATCCGGCCAGTTGTTGATGCGCATCTGACCGAAGCCGAGGAAGCCGGCGATCGTCATGACGACAAAGAAAACAAGGGTCGGGATGGGATTGCGGATCGACCAGGATGAAATCTGGAAGCCACCGCCGCCGCTTTGCGCTGAAGATGCGGTTGACATGATCAGTGCTCTCCGCCCGCTGCCGTTGTGGCGGTGGCCTTGACCAGGTCGCCGTCATTCAGGAAGCCGGCGCCGGTCGTGACCACGCGGTCCCCTGCGACAAGCCCTTCCTTGACAATGACATCCTTCCCGCCGGTGGTTGTCCCCGCCACGATCTTGCGAAGATGTGCCTTGTTATCGCTTCCGATCACAAAGACCTGCGGCACATTCTCGTGATAGACAATGGCGTTCTGCGGGATCAGCAGCACATTTTGCGAACCGGCCGCGATCGTGCCGGAAGCAAACATACCCGGACGCAGGCCTGACTCCCACGGCACGCTGACGCGCGCATAGCCCAGGCGCGTGGCCGGATCGACCATCGGCGTAACGATGCGCACCGAGCCACTGACCGGGCCGGTGGATTCACTGGTCACCGTCACCGGCATACCAGCGGAAATATTGTGCAGGTCGCTTTCCACAACCTGCATGTTGAGTTCGATACGGCCATCGCGGACGATGCGGAACAGTTCGGCGCCCTGGCTGATATTCTGGCCCAGCACCGCCGTGCGGTGGGTAACGATGCCGGAAACCGGCGCACGGACCGTTGCCATATTGAGCTGAGTCTGGGCCGTCTGCATGGCGGCTTCCGTCGTCAGCTTGGCGGCCTCGGCATTATCGAGCGCGGCAGCCGACAGATAGCCTTGCTGGAACAGGGTCTGGGCGCGCAGGTAAGCCTTGTTCGACTGGTTGTAATTGGCTTGGGCCTGCTTGAGCTGGGCCTGGAGCAGAACGTCGTTCATTTTCAGCAGGGGCTGGCCCTGCTTGACGGTTTGCCCTTCATCAGCCAGCAGCGCCACGGCGGTCAGGCCACCGGTTTCGGCGCCGACGGCGACCTCCTGCCAGGCGCTGATCGTGCCGGTGCCCACCACCTGGACAGGCGCCGTATCCTGGCGCACCACGGCGAAATTGACGACCGCCGCATGGGATTCGGCCTTGCCGTCATCCTTTTTCTTGCTGCAGCCGCTGATGCCGGCGCCAATGACCAGCGCCATGGCGACGAACGCCACCACTGATCGTGACCGCGAACCGGCTTTCAGAGTTCCCCAAATCATGCCCATTGATCCTACTTTTATTTTCGTGCCGCGCTCCGACGGACACCATTGTTTCTTTACCGCACTCTGATGTGCGCCCCGTTGCCTGTCAACGAAAGGCGACATTACAAATCTTTCACGAACGCGCACCTCGGCAGGCGTCATTGCACCCGCATGACGCCGTTCTCGTTTGCTATATCATGAATTGGCAGAAAACTGTCAGCAGCTAAAACGCTGTAATGCCTGAAAAGAGGGTTAACCGAAGCGATAATCCTCGGGCTATTGCATATTTATGCCACCTGGGTCAGCTTACGCCTTCAGATCAAGGGAGAACGTCATGAGATGGCAAGGCGGACGCAGGGGCGGCGTTGAGGATCGTCGGGGCGGCGGTGGCGGCATGGGCCCGGTGGCCGGCGGCGGTGGACTGGTGCTCGTGGTCGTGGCGCTGATCGGCTATTTCGTATTCGGCATTGACCCGCAAACCATCATGAGCGCCGGCAGCCAGAGCGCGCCGACATCAGACGTGCAAGCTTCTACCGGCACACCCGGCGACGAGGAAGGCCAGTTCGCCGATGTCATCCACACCTCGGCCAATGATACCTGGCAGGCGCTTTTCCAGTCTGAGGGCAAGGACTTCCGCCCCTCCACCATCGTGCTTTATACGCAGGGCACGCCCACCGGCTGCGGCATGGGCGAAGCGGCCATGGGGCCCTTCTACTGCCCGGCCGACGAAAAGGTCTATATCGATCTCGATTTCTTCCGCACGCTCGATAATCAGCTCGGCGCGCCGGGTGATTTCGCCAAGGCCTATGTCATTGCCCATGAGGTCGGCCACCATATCCAGAAGCTGGAAGGCGCGAGCGATGCAGTCAGCCGCCAGGAGCAGCATCTGAGCAAGGCCGGTGCCAATGCCCTCTCCGTCAAGCTGGAACTCCAGGCCGACTGCTATGCCGGCGTCTGGGCCAAGCGCGCCAACGACAAGGAACACTGGATCGAGGCCGGCGACATCGACGAAGCCCTGGGCGCGGCCACGGCGGTGGGCGACGACACGCTACAGGAAAAGGCTCAAGGTCGTGTCGTGCCGGACAGCTTCACCCACGGCTCGGCCGCCCAGCGCACCCAATGGTTCAAGGCCGGCTTCCGCGCCGGTGATCCGGCGGATTGCCGTACCTTCGGCTAACGCGCCTCGATTGCCGGCAGGCTATTGATCGGCTCAATGGTGATGTTGCGGAAGAAGGTTTCCGCCCCTTCGGACTGCAACTGTATCGCGCCGTGCATAAGCGGCTCGCAGGGGGCTGTATCGCTGGCCTTGTCGCAGATGCCCCAGACCTCCATGACCGGGACGCCATTGACCACATGGACGGCGTGGTTGGCGAAGACGTAGAGATCGAGCGTATTCCACTGGCCGACCGGCTTGTCGGCATTGAAATTGTTTTCGATATTCCACAGGGCGGTATTGCCAATGGCTGAGCCTTTCGGCGCGCCGGCCATGAAGCGCTGCTTCGGATCAATGATTGACGGATCAATAGCCACGCTGGAATCAACCTGCAGACCGTTACCCACCGGCACCACCATGCCGACGCTGCCGGTCATGATCTCGAATTCGACCGCGCGCGACCAGGTGCCCCAGACCACACCAGGGGCGCCGTGGGTGTGATACAGCAGGCCATTGTTTTCCGGGTCGTTGAGGCGTGGCGCATATCGTTTGCCGCTCCATTTGTATTCCAGCCGCAGGTGATAGTTCTTGAAATCGCCCTTGTGGACCAGGCTGCCCCAGGTTTCGCCGCTGACACGCAGGGCGGGCGCACCATCCTCGGTTACCACCGTGAAGATATCCCCCTTGCCACCCGGACCGATCGGCTTTGCACCACCGGCATTATAGGTCACGGCCGGCTCCCTGTAGCCCAGCCAGGCCGTCCAGTCGTTCAAATCCTTGCCGTTGAACAGCGCTTCGGCCGGTCCGGTGGCCGGCGGAATATTTTTCAGCACCAGGGTTTGCGGATGGAAGACTGGCGCTTCGGCTCGCGCCACGCCCAGCCCGAACGCCAAGGCCAGCCCTGCAGTAGCGGCAACACGCTTCAACATATCTCTTCCCAACTTTTATATGACTGTACGCGATGGTAATCGATTACATATACATGCGTCAAGGAAAGGAAAAGCGTCTCTCAATGCGTGGTGGACTTGTTCAGCGCATCGTACATATTGATTTTCATGCCCCCCGGAACGGTCATGTCGCCGCCCTTCATATCGACCGGACAATCACCCAGCCGTTTGCCGATTACCGTGGTGGTCGATTTGCCGTCCCCGCTCAATGGCGGCTCCATGGTGGCGGCAATCGTTTGGTGATACTCGCTGTCGCTGATCATTTCCATGCGGATATGGCTGGTGACCTTGCGGCCTGACATTTGGCAAACCGAATCGACATCGACGGTTGTTCCGGTCTTTACGATATTACTTTGGGTGCATTGGGCATCGCCAGTGCCCTTCATGCCGACTTCAACCATCCGTTCGCTCAGGCCCTGATCTACGCAAAGCTTGCTGACCAGGCCCGCCGGCATTCCCGGCACCGAGGTCGTCATTTCCCACAGGCCAGGCTTCTGCGCCATCGGGCTGGCCTCCGCCAACGGGGCCGGTTTCGCCGCTTCAATGCCGGCTGACTGACTTTCAGGCGCCTTCGGCTTGCTGCAACCAACCATGCTGCCCAAGGCGGCGATCAGTATCAGAGCCGTAGTCAAACGCATAATTGTCATGAGGCGCCTCCTTCAAGTTGCGCCCTACCATACAACCGAAGAACGACGTTACAAACCCTTATTAACGAAACTTGGCCAGCACGAGCCCGGCCTTCAGTTTCACGCCGTCTCCCGTCACATAGTCACCCGGCTTCATACCGGCCGGACAATTCCCCAGACGTTTGCCGTCGGTGATCGTGACCTGGTTGCCGTGACCGGCAAACGCCGGTGAATACCGCGTCTCGACCGTCTGGTGGAAGGCGTCATTGCCGATGATATCGACATGAATATGCGAGGTCAGGGTGGTGTCATTGACCATGCAGACTGTATCGATATCGGCGCCGTTATCGCTCTTGGTGACCGAGCGCGCCGAACATTCGAGATGGGCCATTTCCGGTTTGCCCGGCAGATCATGGCCGATCAGGGCCAGCTTTTCCCCTTGTGCGTCATTGACGCAGATTTTCGACACCGAGCGCCCGCCCAGTTGCGGCAGGGTCTGGGTCAGTTGCCAAAGTCCCGCGCGTTGTCCCAGCCGGCTGACCTTGTAGGCCGGTGCGCTTTCGGACTCCGCCTCACTGGCCGCAGCACTTTCCGCCGCGGCCGATGCCGCTGCTGCCGATAGTCCGGCCCCGTCTTCGACAAAGGGCGTGCGCGGCGTTTCCGGCTTGTCGCAGCCCGTCACAAGGAAAGCTGTCACCCCCAGCATGACAAATTTCAACTTCATTGCGAGTCCGCCTCCGATGCCTGGCTGTCGCCATCCATCGACATGACCGGGGAGTAGCTGGCATAGGCCGCCGCCTCTTCGGCCGTCAGGCTGGCGGCGGGGCTTTCGCCGGCATCCGCCACGTCACCGGATGCCCCAGGGCGCGGACTGCAACCGCTGAGGATGCAAATGACCAGGCCGGACGCAATTAAACAGACAAACGGTTTCATACTTGACCTTTAAAGACACCCTATTTCCGAACATATTCACGAGATTGTAAAGACGAAATTCGGAAATGACGCTTCAAGTCGGCGAGATTGCAGGATCATCCGGCAGTTTCCAGTCAATCGGCGCATAGCCTTTCGAGACCAGAAAATCATTGGCGCGCGAAAAGGGTTTGGTGCCGAAGAAGCCATTATGGGCCGAAAGCGGTGACGGGTGCACCGACTTGATCACCAGATGTTTTGAGGTATCGACAAACGCCGCCTTTTTCTGCGCGTAGGAACCCCACAGAATGAACACCGCCGGCTGCGGCAGGTCATTGACCGCGCGGATCACCGCATCGGTGAACTTTTCCCAGCCCTTGCCCTGGTGGGCCGCCGCCATGCCCATTTCCACGGTCAGCACGCTGTTCAGCAGCAACACACCTTGTTTTGCCCAATGCTCCAGGAAGCCATGGCGCGCCGGCGGGATACCGAGATCACCTTGCAATTCCTTGTAGATATTGACCAGTGAGGGCGGGATGCGCACACCGGGCTTTACCGAGAATGACAGGCCGTGCGCCTGCCCTTCGCCGTGATAAGGATCCTGACCGAGGATGACCACGCGTACCTTTTCCGGCGGCGTCAGGTCGAGGGCGCGGAAATAGTCGCTCCCCTTCGGGAATATCCGCTTGCCCGCTGTGCGCTGTGCCTGAAGAAAAGCGCGCAGGTCGGCCATATAGGACTTGGAAAATTCCGGCGCCAGCAGAGCCTTCCAGCCGTCATCGAGTTTGATATCGCTCATGCGGACATCCGGCCCCGACTCCTGCCCTCTGTCAAGCGCTCAGGATTTCGTACAGGTGCCCGTCACCTTGCCCATGATATGCAGCGTTGAATCCTGTCCCGCGGTAGAGGCGGTCACATCGCCGCTGAAAGACTGCCCGTCATCGGCAAGGTTCAGCGAACCGGTGCCTTTGACGGCCGCGCAGTCCGTGGTCCAAGAGACCGTCTTGCCCACTTCACTGAATTGCTGACCCTCGCATTGCGGCCCCGTCACGACCACTGGTGGCGCCTTCAGGTCTTCCGGATTGGCGCAGAGGCTGGCGGTTTCGGTAGTCGGCGCCTGACCGGCAACCGTCGTGGTGGCGGTAATTTCCCACAGTGAATCCGGCCCCGGCAGAACTGGCGCATCGGTGACTTCCGTCGGCGTATCGGCCACGGCGGAGGCGGCCGTTGTCGGTTTTGGATCAGGTACAACCTGATCCATCACAGCGGGGGAAACGACGCCAAAGATAAACCCGGCAGCAGCCGTAAAGGCCAGGGCAAGGGTGGGACTCATGAACAAGGCTCCTGTCAAAACAAAAACCCCGCAATGCCGCCCACCGCCATATTAGGCCTGCAATCGGATCACGCCAAATCAAAAACACATCAAGCATTTGACATTTATTGATTTTTTATACGGCGCACCTTGCCTCGAAAGCCCTGGCCGATACACGCCTTACCATAAATTTGCAGGCTTTTAAGTGCTGCACCGGTCAACGACCTTGCCGTCCAGGCCGGTTGTCACCTCACCTTCCGGCGTCCGGACCGTGCTTTGACCTTCTACAGCCTTGCCGCCATGCGAGAATGTCCATTGGCCGGCGCCCTGCGCCACATCGCACTGGGATTTCCACGACACGACATCGCCATCACGCGTAAATTCCGGATCGCTGCACTTACCGCCGGTCAGATCCTTTGGCGGATTAAGCCAGCTATCCTCGGACATGCACATCCAGGTCGTGTTCTTGCTTGGCGCGCCATCGCCGGCTTGCGTCTCGACTTCGAGTTCCCATAAGCGGCCCTTTTCATAAGCCGAAGCTTCGGTCGCGCCCATGACTGCAAACAGCGCCGCAGCGGCGCTCAAAAGATACATATTGCGCAGCGTCATCTTTTCCTCCTGAAAAATCTCTGCCCCCTCAAATTGAGCTTACCCCACACAAAAAGGTCAATTCAAGCCAGCTCGCAGAGATTTGACACAGAACAAAATAAATTTACTATAGTTCACACTCACCCATAACCATCTTTATTTAAAAAATATACACTCACTAATCCATGTAATCAAAATTCATATACACAATAAATTATTTTAAATTTACAGACGTAATTCATGTATTCAAAATTGACACAATACCGACATAACATAATTGTGAAGGCGCGAAACGCGCCTCCGCGCTCGATGCAAATGAAACCGCCGTATATTGTATCAGATCGGTAAGTGTGTATTGTCACCACTTTGCAGTCATAACTTCATAAAAAACCGAGGCCGCTCGTGACTCTCCGCCCCTCCTCCACCCTTCGCGCCCTGCTGACCGGCACGGCCTGCCTGTTCCTGGCCAGTTCGGCACTGCCTGGCTATGCCGCCGATGATACGAAGGCCAAGCCGGATGCCGCCGCCGATAAAAAGGCCGACAAGGATGACGCCTTGCCGCCCCTGCCGGATGACAAGACCATCCACCAGTCGATCCAGCTTGACGGCAAGACGCTGAACTATGACGCCACGGTCGGCAGCATTCCGGTCCGCGATGCCAAGGGCAAGAAGATCGCCGATGTCGTCTTCACCGCCTATATCGTGCCTGGCAAAGCCCCTAGTCGCCCGGTGACCTTCGCCTTCAACGGCGGTCCCGGCGCTTCCTCGGTCTATCTCAACATGGGCGCTGTCGGCCCCAAGCGCGTCCAGTTCGGCGATGAAGGTGACTCGCCCTCCGATTCCAGCGTCACCACCGACAACCCCAATAGCTGGCTCGATATGACCGACCTCGTCTTCATCGATCCGGTCGGCACGGGCTATTCGCGCTCGCTGGAAGACGACGACACCACCAAAAAGGACTTCTGGTCCACTGAAGCCGATATCCAGTACCTGTCGCGCGTGGTCTATGACTGGCTGGTCAAGAACGGCCGGCTGCGTTCGCCGAAATACGTCATGGGCGAAAGCTACGGCGGTTACCGGGCGCCACGCATCGCCAATGCCCTGCAAACCCGCATGGGCGTCGGCGTTTCCGGCCTGATCATGGTGTCGCCTTATCTCGATCCGGCCGCCGTCGGTTCGGAAACCGCCCTGTCTCCCCTGCCGTGGATGATCAACCTGCCTTCCATGGCCGCCGCCAACCTCGAAAAGCAGGGCAAGCTGACTCCCGCCGCCATCGCCGAGGTCGAGCAATATGACCGCACCCAGTTCGTCACCGATTTCCTGGCCGGCCGTTCCGATCCGCAGGCCGTCAGCCGCCTGGTGGCCAAGGTATCGGAATATACCGGTCTCGATCCCGCCCTGGTGGCCCGCATGGATGGCCGCGTCGACAGCATGACCTTCGTGCGCGAAAGCCACCGCAATGAACGTAAGATTGGTAGCTGGTACGATTCCAATGTCACCGCCTATGATCCTTTCCCGGAATCGCCGAGCCAGAAATCCGGTGACCCGATCCTGAACGCCCTGCTGGCCCCAACCACCAGCGCCATGGTCGATTTCGTCACCCGCGAGGTCGGCTGGAAGACCGACGCCCACTATGAGGCCCTGTCCCCCGTTGTCGGTGAAAACTGGCAGCAATACCCCAACGAGGACAAGCCGGTCAGCGACCTGCGGCAGGCCATCGCCAACGATCCGAAAATGAAGGTGCTGATCGCCCATGGCTATAACGACCTCTCCTGTCCGTTCTTCACCTCGCGCCTGGTCATTGATCAATTGCCGACCTTCGGCGGCACGAAACAGGTCAAACTCTCCGTCTATCCCGGCGGCCATATGTTCTACAGCCGCGCCGGCAGTGGCGCAGCCTTCAAGGCCGACGCAAAGGCCCTTTACAGCAAGGATTAAGTCATGATCTTCCGCACCCTCACCTGCGCCGCCGCGCTTCTGGCACTGGCCGCCACGCCCGTCATAGCCAGGCCGAAGCCCGCCGCACCGGCTGCCAATGCACCCGTCACACCCATGACGCCGGATATTGCCCCGGCCTATGACAAGGTCCGGCCCGACGCTGATTTCGTCCGGCGCGTCGTCATGGTGCCGATGCGCGACGGCACCAAGCTCTATACCGTGATCGTCTTCAAGAAGGGCACCAAGGACGGCCCGATCCTTTTGTCGCGTACGCCCTATGACGCCAAGAGCACCATGGCGCGCACGGCGAGCCAGACGATCAAGGAAGTGCTGCCGGCGATGTACAATGAATTCGTCGATGACGGCTATGTCATCGTGACGCAGGATATCCGCGGCATTCATAATTCCGAGGGCACCTTCATCATGAATCGCCCGCTGGCCGGGCCGCTCAATGATACCAAGATCGATGAATCGACCGATGCCTATGACACCATCGACTGGCTGTCGAAGAATATCCCGGAATCGAACGGCAAGGTCGGTATCGTCGGCTCGTCCTACCTGGGCTTCACCTCGCTGATGGCCGAAATCAATCCGCATCCGGCACTCAAGGCCGCCGTGCCGCAAAGCCCGATGGTCGATGGCTGGATGGGTGACGACTGGTTCCATAACGGCGCCTTCCGCGTCAGCAGCTTCGACTATGCCCTGGAGCAAAGCACCGGCAAGGCCGAGGCCGGCGCCGCCATTCCCGGCGGCGCCGGCGACGATTACAACCGCTATCTTGACGCCGGTTCGGTCGGTGACTACGCCCGCAAGTGGGGCATTGACCAGGTGCCGTTTGTCCGCAAGCTGATGGAAAACCCGGCCTATACGACCTTCTGGTCAGGCCAGGCTGTCGATAAATGGATGGCTGAACAGCCGCTGAAGGTGCCAACCATGCTAGTTGTCGGCCAGTGGGACCAGGAAGATTCCTACGGCGCCCCGGCGGTCTACAAGGCGATCGAGCCCAAGGACACCAACAACGACATGGTGTCGCTGGTCATCGGACCCTGGCGCCATTCCGGCGTCAACCACTATGGCTATGACCTGGGCGCCCTGACCTTCACCGGTGACACCGCGCAAGAATTCCGCGTCAAATACATGAAGCCCTTCTTCGACCATTACCTGAAAGGCGCGCCCGACCCGAAGACCCCGCCGGTCCTGACCTATGCCACCGGCGTCAACCACTGGGACGAATCGCCCAAGTGGCCGATGGGCACTCTGACCCCGCTCTATATCGGTGATAACGCCACGGCGAATTTCGACAAACCGGCGGCGGCGGCGCATGACGATTACATCTCCGATCCGTCCAAGCCCGTGCCCTTCATCCCGCGCCCGATCAATATGGCCGATCCGACCCAGTGGAAGCCATGGCTGGTGCATGACCAGCGTTTCGTTTCCGATCGTCCGGATGTGCTAAGCTATACCAGCGCCCCGCTGGAAAAGGCCGTACATGTCATGGGCGCGCCGGAAGTCGATCTCTTCGCCGCCACCTCCGGCACGGACAGCGACTGGGTGGTCAAGATCATCGATGTATATCCCAATGAATCACCGGAAGACGCGACGCAAGGTTCCAAGCCCTCCATGGCCGGTTTTGAACTGCCCATGGGTATCGAAATCTTCCGCGGCCGTTATGTTCATGGCTTCGATAAACCGCAGGCCCTGACACCCGGTAAGGTCGAGGAATACAAATTCGCCCTGCCGAACATCGACCACGTCTTCCTGCCCGGACACCGCATGATGATCCAGGTGCAGTCATCGCTGTTCCCGCTCTACGACCGTAACCCGCAGACCTTTGTCGAAAATATCTTCAACGCCAAGGCTTCGGACTACAAGGCGGCGACGGAAAGTGTTTATCGCGGGGCGGATACCGCCTCGGCGGTCTGGCTGCCGATTGTGAAAGAGTAACGATCTAATAATCTCCCCCTCTTGGAGGGGGAGCTGGATTTTTGGTGAAACCAAAAAGACAGAGGGGGTAAACAGACGCTGGCTTACCCCCTGTCGTCTTCAGCTAATCGCCGAAGCCAACCTCCCCTCCAAGAGGGGGAGAGCTAAACATTACTGCACCGTCGCCGAAACAGGCGCAGCCGCCTTGGCTGCGACCGCTGCTTCATACTGCGCGTGTTCCTCGTCGCGCTCCGTCTTCCATGCCTTGAGCAGGACGGCGCGGCGTTTCGGATAGCGATTTTCCAGCGGTGACCAGGAAATGATCCGGTCCGCCCGCAAATGGCGGAAGGCCTGGCGCATCTCGCACCACACCACCACCATGCGGATATGCTCGAAGAAGCCCAGCGCGATCGGCCAGACCACCCGGTCGGTCGTCACCTCCTTGAGGTCGGTATAGCGCACCTCGACCCGGCACTCGCTGCGGATCGAAGCGCGGATATCGCCGAGATCGATCCGGCTCGGCGGCGTCGACCAGCTCGGCACGACCAGCAGGCCGGAGGTATCGATTTCGTCGGCCAGATCCTTCGGCAGGACGGCGACAATCTTGGTCAGGGCGTTCTGCGCCGCCGCCCCCAGCCGGGCATCACCGCGATCGGCCACCCAGCGCACGCCAAGCACCAGCGCTTCCAGTTCTTCCTGACTGAGCATGAGTGGCGGCAACATGTAGCCCGGCCGCAGCACATAGCCGACGCCTGGCTCGCCTTCGATATGCGCCCCCTGAGCCTGCAATGCGCCGATGTCGCGGTAAAGCGTGCGCAGGGAAATATCGAGCTCGCGCGCCAGTTCTGCCCCTGAAACGGGATAGCGATGGCGGCGCAGCAGTTGCAGCAGGTCCAGCAGGCGGGTGGCGCGTGACATGACGGCATCCTTTGGTCAGGTGGGCTCAGGTACGCGATACTGACACCTTCCTACTATCCACCTGATGACACTTTCTGTCAGCATAATTCCGGCGAGGCCGCAAATATTGTGAACGCTTGACTCTGACCCGATATCATACATACTGGTTGGTATGGAAGCACATTCATCCCCCCGCCGCAATGCCAGCCACACCCGCGAACGCCTGCTCAATGCCGCCTTTGAGGAGGTATATCATTCCGGCTTTCGCGGCAGCGACCTGAATACCATCCTGGCGAAGGCCGGCGTCACCAAGGGGGCGCTCTATCATCACTTCGATGGCAAGGACGCGCTCGGTCATGCGATCGTGGAAAATGTCATCGCCAAAATCACGCAAGATAAATGGCTGGCGCCGCTTGATGATGTCGATGACCCGATTGACGCCCTGATCGGCATACTGGATAGCACCGGCACCTCCGAGGCCGAAGTCAATGGCGGCTGCCCGCTCAACAACCTGGCACAGGAAATGTCGCCGCTTGATGAAGGCTTTCGCCTGCGCCTGTCGGAAATCTTCACCAACTGGATCGACGGCGTGACCGATGCCCTGCGGCTGGGCCAGGTCAATGGCAAGGTCCGGCGCGATATCGATCCACGCGAGACCGCGACCTTCTTCGTCGCCAGTTATGAGGGCTATATCTCCCTGGCCAAGACAGCGCAGGACGCCCGCGTTCTGCGCTCCGGCATCAGGCAGTTGCGCGTTTACCTGGAAGGGTTGCGCCCCCCGATCAAGACAGCGTGAGTTGACGCCAATCTTTACGCAGACGTAAATAACCTGTGGCTTGACCACAATGGTTTCAATTGATACGGTCAAGCAAAACAGACAGGGATATTTCTATGACGATTGCATCCGCGGGCGCGAAATTCCGCGCGGCCCTGGCCGCTGAAAAGCCCTTGCAGGTCATAGGCGCCATCAATGCCAATCATGCCCTGCTGGCCAAACGCGCCGGTTACAAGGCCATCTATCTCAGCGGCGGCGGTGTGGCGGCCGGATCGCTGGGGATGCCCGATCTCGGCATCAATACGCTCGATGACGTGCTGATCGATATCCGCCGCATCACTGATGTCTGCGACCTGCCGCTGATGGTCGATATCGATACCGGCTTTGGCCCCTCGGCTTTCAATATCGAACGCACGGTCAAGTCGCTGATCAAGTTCGGCGCTGCCGCCTGTCATATCGAGGATCAGGTCGGCGCCAAGCGCTGCGGCCACCGTCCCGGCAAGGAAATTGTCTCCACCTCGGAAATGGCCGATCGCGTCAAGGCCGCCGCCGATGCCAAAACCGACCCCGATTTTTTCCTGATTGCCCGTACCGACGCCATTGCCGTCGATGGGGTGGACGCCGCCATCGAACGCGCTGTCAGATGCGTCGAAGCCGGCGCGGACGGCATCTTCGCCGAAGCCGCCTATGACCTCGAGACCTATCGCCGCTTTGTCGATGCCGTGAAGGTGCCGGTACTCGCCAATATCACCGAATTCGGCAAAACGCCGCTGTTTACGCGCGACGAACTGGGCGAAGCTGGCGTCGCTATTCAGCTCTATCCACTGTCTGCCTTTCGCGCCATGAACAAGGCGGCGGAAAATGTCTATGAAGCCATCCGCCGCGATGGCCACCAGAAGACCGTACTCGATACCATGCAGACGCGCGAGGAACTGTATGACCGCATCGGATATTACGCCTTTGAAGACCGCCTCGACGCCCTCTTCAACACCAATAAATTAAAGTAAACAGGAACAAGGAAATGCCTCATGGACGGAGACATCCAGCCCGGCTTTAAGCCCAAGAAATCCGTGGCCCTGTCCGGCCAAATCGCCGGCAATACCGCCCTGTGTACGGTCGGTCGCACCGGCAATGACCTGGCCTATCGCGGTTACGACATTCTCGACCTGGCCGCGACCTCGGAGTTTGAAGAGATCGCCTACCTGCTGATCCACGGCAAGCTGCCCAATGTCAGCGAACTCAGCGCCTACAAGACCCGGCTGAAATCCCTGCGCGGCCTGCCTGCCACGCTCAAGGCGGTGCTGGAAAGCCTGCCCTATTCGACCCATCCGATGGACGTGCTGCGCACCGGTGTATCCGTGCTGGGCTGCCAGTCGGCGGAACGCGAGGATCATAACCACCCCGGCGCGCGCGATATTGCCGACAAGCTGCTGGCCAGCTTAGGCTCCATGCTGCTCTACTGGTATCAGTTCAGCCATAACGGCAAGCGCATCGAGGTCGAGACCGATGACGACTCGATCGGCGGCCATTTCCTGCACATGCTGCACGGCAAGCCGCCACCGCTCTCGTGGGTGGACGCCATGCACACCTCCCTGATCCTTTATGCCGAGCATGAGTTCAATGCCTCAACCTTTGCCGCCCGCGTCATCGCCGGCACGGGATCGGATTTCTATTCGTGCATCATTGGCGGCATCGGCGCCCTGCGCGGCCCCAAGCACGGCGGCGCCAACGAGGTCGCCTTTGATATCCAGAAACGCTACGATAATCCGGACGAGGCCGAGGCCGATATCCGCGCCCGCGTCGAGCGGAAAGAGGTCATTATCGGTTTCGGCCATCCGGTCTATACGGTTTCCGATCCGCGCAATGTGGTGATCAAGGAGGTGGCCCGCCGCCTTTCCGCAGAGCAGAACTCTATGAAAATGTTCAACATCGCCGAGCGGCTGGAAAGCGTGATGTGGGACGCTAAGCGCATGTTCCCCAATCTCGACTGGTTTTCGGCGGTCAGCTACCACATGATGGGCGTGCCGACCGATATGTTCACGCCCCTGTTCGTCATCTCGCGTACCGCCGGCTGGTCGGCCCATATCATCGAACAACGCCAGGACGGAAAGATCATCCGCCCCAATGCCCACTATACCGGCCCGGAGGATCGCCCCTTCGTGCCGCTGAAAGACCGTCCTTAAATTTTCTCCTCCCTTGCGAGCGTCTTGGCGAAGCGGGGGAGGTGTCACGGCGAAGTCCGTGACGGAGGGGGCAACCCCAACCGTCCGAAAGCCCCCTCCGGCGAGACAAGCTCGCCACCTCCCCCCTTACACAGGGGAGGAGAAGTAGAAGAGACCCCAAATGTCCGCCCATATTCCTAACGAACGTCCCGCCCCCGATACCGTCCTCACCGATATCGTCGATTATGTCCTGAACTACGAAATCACTTCCGACCTCGCCTACGAGACCGCCCGCAACTGCCTGATCGACACCCTCGGCTGTGGGCTGGAAGCGCTCGACTATCCCGCCTGCACCAAGCTGATGGGCCCGATCGTCCCCGGCACCATCGTGCCCAATGGCGCCAAGGTGCCCGGCACCCAGTTCCAGCTCGATCCGGTTCAGGCCGCCTTCAACATCGGCGCCATGATCCGCTGGCTCGATTTCAACGACACCTGGCTGGCGGCCGAATGGGGCCATCCGTCCGATAATCTCGGCGGCATACTGGCGGTGGCCGACTGGCTGTCGCGCACCGCGGTCTCTGCCGGGAAAAAGCCATTGCTCATGCGCGACATACTGACTGCCATGATCAAGGCGCACGAGATTCAGGGCTGCCTGGCCCTGGAAAACAGTTTCAATAAGGTCGGTCTCGATCATGTGGTGCTGGTCAAGGTGGCCTCCACAGCCGTGGTGGCACAGATGCTGAGCCTCGACCGCGAAGAGATCATCAATGCCGTGTCGTTGGCCTGGGTCGATGGCCAAAGTTTACGCACCTATCGTCATTCGCCGAATACCGGTTCGCGCAAGTCCTGGGCCGCCGGTGACGCCACGGCGCGCGGTGTCCGCCTGGCTCTGATGGCCGCCAAGGGCGAGATGGGCTACCCGTCCGTGCTGACGGCCAAAACCTGGGGCTTCTATGATGTGCTCTTCAAGGGCCAGCCGTTCAAATTCCAGCGCCCTTATAGCGCCTATGTGATGGAACATATCCTGTTCAAGATCAGCTTCCCGGCCGAGTTCCATTCCCAGACTGCCGTCGAAGCCGCTATGATGCTGCATCACAAGCTGGCCACCATCGGCAAGACGAGCGAGGATATCCGGCGCATCACCATCCGCACGCACGAAGCCTGCATCCGCATCATCGACAAGAAAGGCAAGCTGGACAATCCGGCCGACCGCGATCACTGCATCCAGTACATGGTCGCCGTGCCGCTGATCTTCGGCCGCCTGACCGCCGCCGATTACGAGGACAGCGTGGCTGCCGATCCGCGCATCGATGCCCTGCGCGACAAGATCGCATGTGTTGAAGACCCGCAATTCACCGCAGATTATCATGATCCTGACAAGCGTTCGATTGCCAATGCCCTGACCATTGAACTGAACGACGGCACTATGCTGGATGAAGTCGTGGTGGAATACCCCATCGGCCACAAGCGCCGCCGCACTGACGGCATTCCCCTGCTGGAGGCCAAGTTCCGCACCAATCTGGCGCGCCGTTTCCCGGCAAAACAACAGGCCGCCATCCTCAGGGTCAGCCTCGATCAGCAGGCGCTGGAAGCCATGCCGGTCAATGAGTATGTCGATCTATATGTGATCTGACAATTATCTGCCCAGATTAAGCGGCATGGCAAAAACCTGCGTCCAGTAGGCGTGAAACTCCGGTGACACGCCGGCCACGCGCTGATCGTCCTCCTGCCAGGCCATGGCAATGCCGGTTTCCTTGAAGGCGCACATCAGGATGTTCTGACGATGCCCCGGACTATTCATCCAGGCATCGAACACCTCTTCAGGGTCATCTGTATTGGCTTCTATATTCTCGCCGACCATCTGAAACACATAGCCGGTATCACGCACCCGCCTGCCGGGTGTCGAGCCATCCGGGGCATTGTGGTTGAAATAATGGCGCTCGGCCATGCCGCGGCTCTGACGCTCGGCGGCTTCGGACAGCCGCGCCTCAACGCGCAGGGGCTGGCAGCCATGACGGACACGCTCGGCATTGATCATGGCCAGCACGTCGGCCTCCGGACCGCGCGGCCTGGCATCGGCATGTGAGCAAACAAGGCCGGAACAGGCGGCCAGAAAAAGGGCAAGGGTACGCATACTTAAATTCCGATTGGGGAGTATCGGTGACGATGCGCCGGATCCGTTAACTTTTTCCAAACGCATAGCCTGACCGCGCCATTAAGGCTTTTCGCGGCGGCCAACAAGCCCTATAGCCAGCCCATGCTGATCCGTCCCGCTACTTCCGCCGACCACGACGCCATCTGGCGCATTATCGAACCCATATTGCGCGCCGGTGAAACCTATGCCCTGCCGCGCGACTGGGACCCCGAGACCGCCCTCACCTACTGGTTCGCGGCGCTGCACCAGGTTTTTGTGGCGGAAAGCCATGGCGAAGTCCTCGGCCACTATTTCCTGACGCATAACCAGAAAGGCGGCGGCGCTCACGTCGCCAATTGCGGCTTCATGGTCTCAGCAATAGCCACCGGCAGAGGCGTGGCCGGCGCCATGTGCACTCACGCCCTGCAAACGGCCAAATCGCAGGGCTTTCGCGCCATGCAGTTCAATTTCGTGGTTAGCACCAATGCGCGCGCCGTCGCCCTGTGGCAACGGATGGGCTTCGAGACCATCGGCCGTCTGCCCGGCGCCTTTGATCATCCACGCCTGGGTTATGTCGATGCCTTGGTGATGTATAAAGCGCTCTGATCACGCCTGATCAAATTTTTCCTTGCCCGGCTAACGCGGAAGTGAGCAAGCGTTAATTGGCGTATGCCCCCGACCGTGCGACCTTCCTCTCATGGTTTTTCGGGAGCATCACCATGAGCCTCAATCTGTTCAATGAAGCGGCGCGCAAGGCGTTTGTCGATCAGCACATGGCAGCCTTCAGGGCTGGTATACGCGAAGGCCGCGCCGCGAGGGAAAACCTTCAGACCCGGATCGAATCCATGACTTCGGTCCGCTTCGGTGAGGACGACAGGATCGCCCTGCGCGACTATCTGCGCAAGCTCTCATGGATGTATAGCAAGGGCGAAATCGACGAACGCACGACGCAACAGGGCCTGAACAAGGTAGTCATGGCCGCCGCCGCCAACAGTCCGGAAGTATTGAACTATATCCGCGCCTAAGCCCCGCGCCTGATCCTTTCCATCATATAGGAAAAATCCTGCGTCGCATGGCCCTGGTTGCACAGGGCCTCATAGAGCGCATGGGCGCGAGAGCCCAGCGGCGTATCGGCATTGGTCTGGGCCGCCGCCTGCATGGCCAGGCTTAAGTCCTTCAGCATCAACGAGGCGGCAAAGCCCGGCTGATAATCATTATTTGCTGGCGAGGTCGGCACCGGCCCCGGCACCGGGCAATAGCTGGTCATCGACCAGTTCTGACCGGACGCCTTCGAGGCGATATCGAAGAAGACCTGATCCTTCAGACCCAGCTTTTCCGCCAGGGCAAAGGCTTCGCAGGTGCCGATCATGGTGATGGCCAGCAGCATGTTGTTGCATAGCTTCGCCGCCTGCCCCGCCCCCGCAGCGCCGGCATGGATGACGACCTTACCCATCTGTTTCAGGATCGGTTCGGCACGCTCGAAAGCGTCTTTCGGCCCGCCGCACATGAAGGTCAGGGTGCCGGCCTTGGCGCCGGTCACGCCGCCGGAGACCGGCGCATCGATCATCGGGAAACCAGCCATTTCAGCCTGCGTGGCCACCTGGCGGGCGCTCTCGACATCAATGGTTGAGCAATCGATCAGCAAGGCGCCCTTCGGCGTGCGCTCCAGCACCTGCGAATAGACGGACAGCACATGCTGGCCGCCCGGGAGCATAGTGATCACGGCCTCAGCCCCTTCGCACGCCTGACCAAGGGAGGCCGCCCCTATGCAGCCATCGGCCACGGCCTGTGTCACCGCCGCCTCGCTGAGATCATAGGCGCGCACCGCGTGCCTGGCCTTCGCCAGATTGGCCGCCATGCCGGAGCCCATATGACCCAGGCCGATAAATGCGATTTTCATAGCGAAAGCTCCTCTGAAACCGGGGCAAACATGGCCTTTACCAGATTTTGCGATACGCCGGCCGGTGTTTCCGGCGACCATTTTGGCGCGTGATCCTTGTCCTCGATCACTGCGCGTACGCCTTCGGAAAAATCGTGGGTGCGGATAATATGGCAGGCGATGCGGTATTCCATGCGCATGATATCCTCGAAGGACGACATCTGCGCGCCGCGTCGCAATTGTTCGAGCGATACGGCCATGGACAGCGGCGAACGCGTCTTCAGGATATCGGCCTGCGCCGTGGCCCAGTCGTTATCGGCCATTTTCAGCGCCAGGCAGATATCGGTAATAGTCGGCCTTGAAAAGCAATGATTGATTGTATCGAGATGCTCGGCATAGGCCGGTATTTTGGCCGCCTCGGCATAATCGGCCAGGACCGCATCCGGCGCTTCGCCCGCCAGAATCCGCGCCTTCACCTCCGGCAATTTTTCGGAGGCGACAAAATGCGTGGCGATGCCCGCCGCCAGCACATCCCGGCCCTTCAGTCGCGCGCCAGTAAGCGCCAGCCAGGTGCCCAGTTCGCCCTGCAGACGCGGCAGAAACCACGATCCGCCGACATCGGGGAAGAGGCCGATACCCGTTTCCGGCATGGCGAACAGCGTATGTTCCGTGGCAATACGATGCGAGCCATGAATGGAGATACCGACACCGCCGCCCATCGTCACCCCATCGAGGCACGCAATATAGGGTTTGGGAAAGCGCTTGATTTGGGTGTTGAGCGTATATTCGATGCGGAAGAAGTCCTCGCCGGCCTTTCCATCCTGGCGACCGCTTTCAGCCACCATGCGGATATCTCCGCCGGCGCAGAAGCCGCGTGTGCCCTCGGCATGGTCGATCATCAGGAGTTTCACACGGTCGTCAGTCGCCCATTCGGCCAGGGCCTCGCTCATCATTCGGCACATATCGGTATTGAGCGCGTGCAGGGCCTGCGGACGGTTGAGCGTGATCCGGCCGATGCCGTTCTCGATACGGATAATAACGTCCATCACTGATCTTTCAGCATGTCGCGCGCGATGATGACGCGCATGATTTCATTGGTGCCTTCGAGGATCTGATGGACGCGCAGGTCGCGCACAATGCGCTCGACGCCATAGTCATGCAGGTAGCCATAGCCGCCATGGATTTGCAGGGCCTCATTGGCCACTTTCGAGCCGGTGTCGGTGACGAAGCGCTTGGCCATGGCGCACCATTTGGTGGCATCCGGTGTACCCGCATCCAGCCGCGCAGCGGCTTCATAGAGCATGGCGCGCGCCGCCTGAATTTCGGTCTCCATGTCGGCCAGCTTGAACTGTGTCACCTGAAACTCATTAATATGCCTGCCGAACTGGCTGCGCTCGGCAGCATATGACCGGGCGCGATCAAGGGCATCCTGCGCGCCGCCTAAGCTACAGGCCGCGATATTGAGTCGGCCGCCATCCAGTCCCTTCATGGCGAATTTGAAGCCCTCGCCTTCCGCGCCGATGCGGTTTTCCGCCGGGATGCGGACATTATCGAACATCACCTGCCGGGTCGGTTGCGCATTCCAGCCCATCTTCTTTTCATTGGCACCGAAGCTCAGGCCCGGCGTCTCCTTCGGCACGACAAAGGCGGAAATCGTCTCGCCGGTTTTTGCCATCACCACATAGATGTCCGATGTGCCGGCGCCGGAAATGAACTGCTTCGAGCCCGCGAGCACATAGGTCTCGCCCTCAGCCTCGGCACGCGTCTTCATAGCGGCCGCGTCGGAACCGGAGCCAGGCTCGGTCAGGCAATAGGAGGCGATCAGTTCCATCCCCGTCAGCTTTGGCACGAAGCGCGACCGCAGATCAGTCGAGCCGAAGCTGTCGATCATCCAGGTACACATATTGTGAATGGAAAGGAACGCGGCCGTGGCGATGCAGCCGCGCGAGAGTTGTTCAAAGATCAGCACGGCATCGAGACGGCTCATGCCCGATCCGCCATGTTCTTCCTGAGTATAGATAGCGGCGAAGCCCAGTACCGCCGCCTCGCGCATCACATCGACTGGAAAGTGCTTGTACGCATCCCATTCGCCCGCATTGGGCCGCAGGCGGTCATAGGCGAAGCGCTGCGCCGCTTCCTGAACCATAAGCTGGTCGTCGTCGAGTGGCATTGTGATCCCTGTTCTATTTTGAACACCCGTTGTCTCGCGGGTTTACGTACAAGTTATTGCTTCGCAATCGGCCAGAGCCTGCGCCACCAACTCTTTTGCATATTGTGGAAAGTGCGATAGCGATGCGAGATGACAGGCTTCAACGTGTCATAAGTCTCCCATGTATCTGGAACATGATATAGTGTTGAAAACGTCGCTCCGACAGATTTCGCATAATCGATATAGTAGCCTTGATCCCCATAATAGGACGCAGCAAAGCGATTTCCCTCGTCATTCAGATCAGCATCAATAAACTTCTCATCCGATGCCTTATTGAAAATTCCACCCGGTGTACCCCTTCGCCTTTTGATAGCTTCAAGCGCGTCTGCTTCTTCAAGAATTTCATCACCGGCGAGGCCATTTTCCCAACACCAGACAGCAAACATTGCGATGTGCGTAACACCGGCCGAAGGCGGCAAGTCAGCCGGAAAATCACCCCCATAATGCCAAGACGCATCGTCATACTTCATGACTTAACTCATCGTCGGAATAACAAACGCCTGGTCGCCAATATCGCCGTCCGGCCAGCGCTGAGTGACCGTCTTGACCTTGGTGTAGAATCGCACACCATCCTCGCCATACTGGTTCATGTCGCCGAAGGCTGAGCGCTTCCAGCCGCCGAAGCTATGATAGGCCACCGGCACCGGGATCGGCACATTGATGCCCACCATGCCGACATTGACCTTCGCCGCGAACTCACGCGCCGCCAGGCCGTTGCGCGTAAAGATGGCCACGCCATTGCCGTAGTCATGTTGGGACGGCAAGGCTGCCGCCTCTTCCAGGCTTTCGGCGCGCACCACCTGAAGCACCGGCCCAAAGATTTCCTCCCGATAGGTCCGCATGTTCGGTTTGACGTGATCGAACAGGGTCGGCCCGATAAAGAACCCCTCTTCATGACCCTGCAATTTCAGCCCCCGGCCATCGAGCAGCAATTCCGCTCCCTCATCGACACCCATCCGGATATAGTTTTCCACCTTGGCCTTGTGGGCGGCGGAAATCACCGGCCCATAATGTGCTTCGGCATCGGTAGAAATGCCCACCTTCAGCCCCCGCGCGGCGTCAATCATCCGCTCGATAAAGGCATCCGCCGTCTTTTGGCCCACCGGCACCGCCACCGGCAGGGCCATGCAGCGCTCGCCAGCCGAACCATAGGCCGCGCCGACAATATCCTTCACCACCTGATCGAGATCGGCATCCGGCATGATGATGCCGTGGTTCTTGGCGCCGCCCATCGCCTGAACGCGCTTGCCGTGCGAAGCACCCGTGGCATAGATATACTGGGCGATATCCGACGAGCCGACGAACGACACGGCCCTGATATCCGGATGGGTGATCAGGGCATCGACCGCCACCTTATCGCCATGGACAACCTGGAACACGCCTTCGGGCAGCCCAGCCTCGATCAGCAGCTCGCCAAGACGCACCGGTACGGACGGGTCTTTTTCCGAAGGCTTGAGGATAAAAGCATTGCCGCAGGCCAGGGCCACGGCCGACATCCACA
The DNA here is from genome assembly GCF_900100255.1 of Asticcacaulis taihuensis. Classification (GTDB taxonomy): domain Bacteria; phylum Pseudomonadota; class Alphaproteobacteria; order Caulobacterales; family Caulobacteraceae; genus Asticcacaulis; species Asticcacaulis taihuensis. The sequence continues at coordinate 875,727 of NZ_FMTS01000001.1, forward strand.
GCGGGATCATGGCCGGGAAGTTGAACGGCGTGATGCCGGCCACCACGCCCAGAGGCTGGCGCATCGAATAGACATCGATGCCCGGCCCGGCGCCTTCGGTATAATCGCCCTTCAGCAGATGCGGAATGCCGCAGGCGAATTCCACAACCTCAAGCCCGCGCTGGATATCGCCCTTCGCATCGGCGATGACCTTGCCGTGTTCGGAGGACAGCAGATGCGCCAGTTCCTCCATATTCTGCTCGATCAGCGCCTTGAAGGTAAACATCACCCGCGCCCGTCGCTGCGGGTTCATTGCCGCCCATCCAGCTTGCGCCTTCGCAGCCTTTTGTACCGCATCATCGATCTCGGCGGCCGTGGCCAGGGCCACGCGCGCCTGGATCTGGCCGGTATTGGGATCGTAAATATCGCCGAAACGACCTGACGCGCCTGTTACAGACTTGCCGTTTATGAAGTGGGAAATCTCGCGCATCAGGTGCCTCACAATCGTGGAGTTAAGCGGCCTCGGTCACTTTGGTCCTGGCCTTTGCCGCGGCGATCTTATCCCGCGCCATCGAATCGGCAACCACATTTGTGATCACATTCGCGCTTTTTGCCCTGGCGAAAATATCCGCCAGGCGCGGGCCAATGGCATCAACCTGCGCCTGGATATGCGCTTCGTCATTATGGCCGGAGATTTCACCCGCCACCATGATGATGCCGCCGGCATTGATCACATAATCCGGCGCATAGAGAATACCGCGCTCCCCAAGGATCACCCCGGCCTGCGGCGTCAATAGTTGATTGTTGGCTGCGCCCGCCACGATGGTGGCCTGAAGCTGCCGGACCACATCCTCGCTGATCGCGCCGCCGAGCGCGCAGGGCGCCACGACATCGACCGCCTGCAAAAGGATATCCTTCACCGGCACGCTTTCAGCCCTGAAGCGATCGCGCATTTCGCTGACACGTTCGGCGTTAATATCGGCCACCACCAGCCTGGCGCCCAAGTTGAACAGTTCCTCGCACAGATAGCTGCCGACATGCCCAAGCCCCTGCACAGCCACACGGATACCTGCCAGGTCCGAACGCCCCAGCCTGGACTTGACCGCGGCTTCGATGCCGACACGCACGCCGCGCGCTGTGAAGGGCGAAGGATCGCCGCCGGACTTGCCGATGGCCGCATCAAGCCCCGACACATAACCGGTGGTGCGCGCCACGATCTTCATGTCGGCCACCGAGACCCCGACATCCTCGGCGGTGATATACTGGCCATCGAGGCTATCGACTGCACGCCCAAAAGCTTCCAGAACGGCTTCCCGACGATCTGGGAGAACCGGACCCAGAATAACTGCCTTGCCCCCGCCCATCGGCAGATTGGCCATGGCGTTCTTGTAGCTCATCCCGCGTGACAGGCGCAGCGCATCACCCAGCGCGGCCACGCCGCTGTCATAGGCCCACAGGCGGCAACCGCCGGCCGCCGCACCCAAGGCGGTGGAATGGACGGCGATAATCGCCTTCAGGCCGGAGGCGGCATCCTCCACCATGAGGACTTTTTCGTGGGCGTCGTAATCGGGATGGTCAAACATCTTTTGTTTCCTTGAACTCAGGCATTGGGTGTGTGGCATTATGTGGAAGATTGGGGAGCCTGGAGACCAGCCCGCCGCCTAGCGCGCTGGTTCCGGCGAAAGGCATGTTTGCCTGTCAGGTCCGTTCCCGGGCCATGACCGGAGCCGGCGCCGAGCGGAGAGCCCCGGCGGCCATAATCCGGCACGTCTGTTTCCGCTGGCGTCGCATGAGCGTACATGGCGGTGTCCCTGTCTTATATAGTTGCGTTAGAGACTAGGCGCGTTTCAGGAGAAAGTGTTTCCGAACTATCGCCACAAAGAGATTGGCACGGGTGAAACTATCTGCGATAATGAGCAAACAAAGAAAAATATTTTGCTGCAGGGCAAAAAGACGCAATGAACAAGAATAAAGCCGGCCATTCCCTGGATGAAATCGATCGCAAAATCCTGCGCCTGCTGCGCGCCGACGCCCATCTGACCACGCAGGAAGTGGCGGATAAGGTGGGCCTGTCCCAGACCCCCTGCTGGTCACGCATCAAGCGGCTGGAGGAATCGGGCGTGATCGCCGGCTATGTCGCCCTGCTCGATCCTGAAAAGATCGGCCGCCCTTTATCTGTGATCGTCGAGGTCAATCTCGATCAGCACGATGACGAAAAGATCGAGACCTTTTCCCGCCATCTGGCACAACTGCCGGAAGTGACCGACGCCTATCTCACCACCGGCGAATATGACTATGTCATCATTGCCGCAGTCGAGAATACCGAGGACTATGAAGGCTTCCTGCGCAAGCGCCTGCTGAAATTTCCCGGTATACGCCACGCACGTTCCACCTTCTGCCTGCGCCGCCTGAAACGCGATCCGTCACCATCCCTGTAAAAGCGAGCCGCCCGCCCCACCTTCCCCAACCGCGCGATCTGCGGTAAGGTGAAGCCGCCCGGTCCATCGGGCTCATCGCTTCAGCAGAAGGCGCCGCTCCATGATCGTTCGTACCGGATTTCTGATTACCGCTGGCCTTGTCACCACCCTTGCCCTGACCGCCTGCGCCACGGATGCGCCGCAGGCTTCGGTCGATGCGGGCGCCCCTGCAGCCACTTCAGGAGAGCCGCCAAAAACCCTGGTTGGCACCTGGCAACTGGTGCAGTTCCAGCCGAATGATGCGGGGGCGGCGCCGGTGAAACCCGACGCGCCCGACAAATACGAACTGACCTTCCTGAGCGGCGGGCGAGCGGCCATGAAGGTCGATTGCAACCGCGCCACTGCCATCTGGGAAATGACCCCGACCGACGGCACCCACGGCCACCTGACCTTCGGGCCGCTGGCCATGACCCGCATGGCCTGCCTGACACCGGGCCTGGACACCAAATGGGAACTCAATGCCAATTCCGTTGCGGACTATAGGGTGGACGGCGATACCCTGTCGCTCGGCCTCGAAGGCGGCAAAGGCACCTACACCTGGTCACGTAAACCGGAATAATCAGCCCTTCGCCACAGTTTCCAGCGCCAGGGCATGGAGCGGACCGCTCAGCAGGTCCGCCAGTGCCTTGTTAACCAGTTGGTGCTGACGCACGCGCGGCAAGCCATTGAAGGCATCCGATACGATACGCGCCCGGTAGTGATCGCCGTCACCGGCCAGGTCGGTAATGGTGATTTCCGCTTCCGGAAAGGCCGCTTCTATGCGGGCCTGAAGATCGCTTTGCGCTATGGCCATGACAAGTGTTCCTGAAAATCCTGCGCCCCTTTAACCGGTTTCCATCAATTTGGGTAGGGTTTTGGCGGTTTGGGCAGGGTCTCAGTCAATGCATGTCCCGCCCGTTACCTAATTTATTCAGCCCGCGGCGTCGCAAAGACGGACGCCCCCTTTCCGCTGGCTCAAATTTATCAATCACACACCCTAAAAGTCTGGGCTGAACGCTTAACGGCCTTTAATGCCGAAGCCCCCTGCATCCCCTATAGAGAGCGCAGGGCATGTCAAACCGTATCATAATGGTCACTCATTCGGGGTTTTTCAGACACGCATTTTCCCCCGCAAGATGCAATTAACCAAATAACACTATGGTCCATAACAGTTTCAACGGAGCCTCCTCTATGCGTACCCCCTTCCGCCGGACACACCGGACCTTTATCGCCGCCGCCAGCCTGATGGCCCTGACCTTTGCCGTTCCGGCCCTGGCCCAGCAGGTGCCGCCGGATGTTCAGGCGAAAATCGACGCCATGCAGGCGCAGATCGATGCCCAGCAGGCGCAGCTCAATGCCCTGAAATCGCAGATTGCCACGCAATATAATGCGCCGGTCGCGGCACCGATTGCGCCCGCCCCGTCCGTGGCCGCAGCGCCAGCTAAGCCGGTCGCGCCTGCCGTCACCGCAACGCTCAAGAACGGTTCGCCGATGCTGGCCTCCAGCGACGGCGCCTTCACCTTCAACATCAAGGGTCTGTTCCAGGCCGATGCCGCCACCTACAATCAGGACAGCAACCTGCCCGCCGCCGTCACGGCTCGCGACCTCAACAGCGGCACCAATATCCGCCGCGCCCGCGTCATCTTCAACGGCAAGATGTTCAGCGATTTCGATTATAACCTGACGTTCGACTTCGGCGGCGCCGGCGCCGAGGATGTCGGCCGCGTCCACGAAGCCTGGGTCCAGTATTCCGGCTTCAAGTCGGCCAAGTTCCGCGTCGGCGAATTCGCTCCCAGTGTCGGCCTGGCCGATGCCGGTTCGCAAGGCGGCTCTGCCTTCCTCGAACGTCCGGCCGCCGCCGAAATGGCCCGTAATGTCAGCGCCGGCGACACACGCATGAGCATCGCCGCCTTCAATGCCAGGGATCGCTACCTGTGGTCGTTTGCTGTTACCGGCAACACCATGTCATCGCTCAATACGGCGGCCAGCGGCTTCAACACCGTCAATAATGACGAGCAACTGGGCATAGCGGCCCGCATCGCCGGCACACCGGTTAAAACTAAGGATGCGCTGATCCATGTCGGCCTGAACTATTCCGGCATTATCAATCCCGCCGATACCGGCGCCGCGGCGGCGACCCGCTATCCGGTTCAGTTGCGTGAGCGTCCGGAACTGCGCGTCGATGCTACCCGCCTGGTCGACAGCGGCGCCATCAATGCGGATTCGGCCTCTGTTACCGGTCTTGAATTCGGCGCCCAGTACAAGAGCCTCTTCCTGCAAAGCGAAGCCTTTGATTACCGTATCGAACGCCTGAATGCCGCGACCGGCGTCACCAACCCGAAATTTACCGGCTGGTATGTCGAAGGCGGCTGGGTGCTGACCGGCGAAAGCCGCAAGTACAATACCCAGACGGCGGCCTTTGATGGCGTTACGCCCGCGGCCAATTTCGATCCGGCCTCCGGTCACTGGGGCGCCTTCGAACTGGTGGCGCGCTATTCGACGCTAGACCTGAACTATCATGACCAGGCCGCGCTCGCCGCCGATCGTATCCGGGGCGGTCAGCAGGATATCACCTCGCTGGGTCTCAACTGGCAGCTTACACCCACGGTCCGCTTCCTCTTCCAGGGCCAGAGCGTCGAGGTCAAACGCCTCAATGCCGCCGGCGACCCAATCGGCCAGGATTACACGGCCTTCGCCGTCCGCAGCCAGTTCGGCTTTTAATCAAGCCTGAGACTTGCAAAGGCCCGGTGATCAGACGATCATCGGGCCTTGTTTTGCTTCGTTTTGGACAGCCCGATGTTTACCAGAACCATTCTCTTCCGGCTTGTCTATCTGACGGCCTTGTGCCTGCCTCTTGGCACGCCCGCCTTAGCCGGTGATGTTCAGGTGGCCGTGGCCGCCAATTTCACCGAACCGGCCAAGGAGATCGCCGCCGCTTTTGAAAAGAAAACCGGCGATCACGTCGTCATGAGCTTTGGCTCTTCCGGCGCCTTTTACAGCCAGATCCAGCAGGGCGCGCCGTTTGAGGTCTTCCTGAGCGCCGATGCCGAGCGCCCGACCAGACTCGAAGCTGAAAACCTGGGTGTCAAGGGCAGCCGTTTTGTCTACGCCTACGGCACCCTGGCCCTGTGGAGCGCCACGCCCGGTTTGGTCGATAACAAGGGCGCCGTCCTGAAAAAAGGGAATTTCCAGCATATCGCCATCGCCGATCCGGCGGCCGCGCCCTATGGCCTGGCGGCGGTCGAGACCATGAAGAAACTCGGGCTTTACGATGCCCTGTCGCCGAAGATCGTCAGGGGCAGTTCCATCGCCCAGACCTATGGCTTTATCGACAGCGGCTCGGCCGAACTGGGCTTCGTGGCCTTGTCACAGGTCTATAAGCAAAACAAGGGCTCGCGCTGGAACGTGCCAGCCGCCTTCTATACGCTAATCGACCAGCAGGCCATCCTGCTCGCGCCCGGCGCCAATGATCCAGCAGCCAAAGCCTATATCGCCTTCCTGAAAAGCCCGGAAGCGGTTAAGATCATCAAATCCTACGGCTACGCGGTTCACTGAAAGGCGCCATGACGGATCTTGCCAGCGCCCTTCATGTTACCGTTCTGCTCGCAACGGTCACCACACTGTCCCTGCTGGTGATCGCCACGCCGATCGGCTGGTGGCTATCGCGCAACCGTAGTTTATTCAAGGATATCGTCACCGCCGTTGTCGCCCTGCCGATCGTGCTGCCCCCTACAGTGCTGGGCTTCTACCTGCTGGTCGCCATGGGGCCGAAAAGCCCGCTGATGGACCTGCTGCATCCGTTTGGCATCCGCACCCTGAACTTCTCCTTCGCCGGGCTGGTGATCGGCTCGATCATCTACTCCCTGCCCTTCGCCATCCAACCGATCCGCAACGCCTTTGAAAGCCTGGGCCAGCGCCCTTTCGATGTCGCCGCCACCCTCCGCGCAACACCGCTCGATACCTTTTTCACCGTGGCCCTGCCGATGGCGCGCAAGGGCTTCCTGACGGCCGCCCTGCTCGTCTTTGCCCATACGGTCGGTGAATTCGGCGTGGTGCTGATGATCGGCGGCGCCATTCCCGGCAAGACCGAGGTGGTCTCCATCCGCATCTGGCAACTGGTCGAGCAACTCGACTGGCCCAATGCGCACCGGCTGGCGGGCGGTCTGCTGATTTTCGCCTTTATTGTCCTGCTCTCTCTGCTGCTGATTGACCGCCGCTGGAGCCAAAGGCATGATTGAGGTTTCACTCAAAGGCATGACCGGCAGTTTTGGCCTGGATGCCAGCTTTTCCGTTCCGGCACAGGGCGTCACCGCGATCTGGGGACCATCCGGCTCCGGCAAGACGACCTTGCTGCGCGCCATTGCCGGCCTGACCCGGCTCGAAGGCCATGTAAAAATTGGCACGGATATCTGGCAGGACGGACAAGGGTTCGTGCCCGTTCATAAACGTCGCATCGGTTATGTTTTTCAGGAAGCCTCTCTGCTGCCGCATATTTCGGTGCGCGGCAATCTCGATTTTGCCCTGAAAAGAAACGGCGGCCACACCATCGATTTCGACGGGCTGGTCGACCGCCTGAAACTGCCCCCCCTGCTCTCTCGATCAGTGCACAAACTCTCGGGCGGCGAACGCCAGCGCGTCGCCCTGGCGCGCACCCTTATGAGCGCGCCCGAAATTCTGCTGATGGATGAACCCCTGTCCAGCCTCGACGGCGAGGCCAGGGCCGAAATCGTGCCGATGATCGCGTCGCTTTCGCGCGATACCGGCCTGCCCGTTCTCTATGTCAGTCATGACGCCTATGAGGTCGAACGGCTGGCGGACCGGGTTCTGCGGATGAGCAAGGGACGGATAATCGAGACGCCGGACACCGTCTTCAATGCCAATCTGGACGGCCTCTGCGAAGCCCAGGTCCGCGCCCTGGCAGAAGCCGCGCTCAAAGCCGGCATAAAGGTTTAGCTGACGAACTGCTCGGCCAGCACACGCTCGTCATAGCCGTTGCCGGCATCGAACAGCAGGGTCGCCTTCAGGTCTTCCGCCTCGGCGATATCGACGCTGATGACATCGCGCACGTCATAGGTATCGGCCGCCGCGCTGATCGGGCGCTTCTCGACCTCCAGGGCCTCGATCCGCACCTTCGCCGTGTGCGGCAGGATGGCGCCGCGCCAGCGCCGGGGGCGGAAGGCGCTGATCGGCGTCAGGGCCAGGGCCTTGGCGGTCAGGGGGATGATCGGCCCGTGCGCCGACAGGTTATAGGCGGTGGAACCGGCCGGCGTCGCCACCATGATGCCGTCGCAGATCAGTTCGTCCAGCCGCACCTTGCCGTCGATCAGGATACGCAGCTTGGCCCCCTGGTGCGACATGCGCAGCAGCGACACCTCATTGAAGGCCAGCGCCGTATGCTCGGTGCCGGCACGGGTGCGCGCGGTCATGCTGAGCGGACTGATCAGGGTGCTTTCGCTCTTGAGGATACGCTCCAGCAGGTTGTCTTCGGCATAATCGTTGAGCAGGAAGCCGACACTGCCGCGGTTCATGCCGAAGATCGGTATCTGCGCCTTGAGATATTTATGCACGGTCTGTAACAGGAAACCGTCACCGCCCAGCGCCACGACCACATCCGGATTGGCGGCGGCGCCGTATCGCGCCTTTAAACGCGCGCAGGCTTCCTGCGCTTCGGGGCGGTCTGAGGCGGTGAAATCGAGGCGAAGTGACATCCGGGCCGTTGTGACGGTGAATTTGCGCCTATCTAAGCCGGTTTTAGCCGATAAGTCTAAGCAAATCAGAGCGCCTGATCGATCAGTACGGCTAACCTGCGGCGCGCCTCGGTGGCTGACAGACCGAAAATCGACAGGACCAGGGGCCTCTGCCCCTCCGTCATTTGCGGTGCCGCCTCATAGGCGGCCTGCCAGACCGCCAGGATGTGCAGGAATACAGCGCGATCGAAACCAGCGGCGCAACAGGCCAGGGCCAGCGGCACGGCCGATTCCGACGCCAGAACCCGGCCCAGGCCAACCGTGTCAAGCTTCAGACGCCGGGCCAGTTCGCGCACGAAACCCGCCGCCTCTCCGCCCCGCACCAGGGCAATCAGTTTGAGATTGCCGTGCGCCTGTCCGTTGCCATAGCTCAGGCGAAGCTGCGACTTGGCGACGGGCAGACCCTCATGCGCCAGGATGGCGGCGCGGATGTCGGGATTTTCAGATGCGCGTCTCGCAAAGGAAAGCTGGTCTTCCTCATCGAATGACAGGGCCGGATTACGGATAAGCGCCGCCATTACCCTGTCATTGTTCGTGCGGATCAGGGCCTTGATCACCTTCCAGTCAAGGCCGGGACGCGCGGCGATCAGGCGATGGTGCGCTTCTCCACTCGCCGCGATCAGGGCCAGAAGCGCCTGCGGCGTCAGGGCCGGCAGCGAGGCGCGGAGTAAAGGCGCCGCCAGACCGACCGGCATCCGGCACAGACGCACCACCAGATCCTCGTCTGAGCGGATCAGGTCACTAGGTGAAAGCTCAGCCGCCTCATGGGTTTCACACAACGCTGGCCGCGCGGCCAGGGCGAGCCCAGCATTACGGAAATCATGCCGCACAGGCCCTTCCGGCCGCGCTACGCTCAGTTGCTGCGAGCCAGGCCTGGTTTCCGATAAAATGGCGAGCGGCTGGGCGGACAAGGGCGTGGAAAGACCTGAAACGGATAGAATCGTGGTGAACGGAGTATGACAAAACAGGGTGAAGACTTGCTTAATAACCAGGACATGACACCGGCAGCTCAACCGCAAGTTAAGATAATAACGTTATGTTTGAAAAATGTGGGCGGTATTAAGGTTGTCTCAATTGACAGCCGCTAGGATAGGTTTCTGTTCAGTGTACCCATAAAAAGGACATCCATGTCCGATACGTCTCAGGAAACCCCCAGGGCACCGATATCCGAGTTGGCCAGTGCCAGCCCTGCCGCCATGCCGATGTCCGGCAGACGCGAGGCGCTTATTATCGAGCATGATGACGCGGTCGAAATCATCGAGCGCCTGAGGGAAACCCATGTCGATATCAATGGCCACACCTTCCTTCTGAAGCTAGACACCCTGATTGTTCGCTTAGGGGCCAAGTGGGAAGACAAGCGCGAGCAGGTTTTCGATCACCTGAAGCTGGCCTTTGAGCGCGCCCATCCTGAACCCAACTGGTGCATCCCGATCAATGAGGATTGCTGGCTCGGCATGTTGCCTGAATCCGGCTCCCGCAAGGCCGCCCTCTTCATGGCCGAGACCTGGCGCGAACTCTGCGGTTTCTTCGTCGGCGACATGTCGGCTCTGGAAATTCCGCTTTATGATGTTCTCGCGGAGGATGTTGACCGTCTTTCGCTGAAAAAGATCGATCTCGCTACCTATTTTCCATCCGGCGATGCCGAAAGCGCCCCGATCAAGGCCCGTCATGGTTTTTCCGGTGACGACTCAAAAGCTGACGGCGGCTCATCCGCCGGACAGCGGCCGCTGATCGTCGCCACCAGCCTTTCCCATGCCGGCCGCAATCTCAAGGTCGCCAGTTCGATCGAGCCCCTGTTCGAGATGAAGAAGATGGTCCTGATCGGCCATCGCCTCGAATCGCTGGTGATGGAAAACCTCGACAATACCCTGCTCGACCGCAAGGCCCTGGCCAATCTCGACTGGGGCCTGCGCGAAATGGTCGATATTCTGAATATCGACCAGGGCCTGAAACTGCTGAAACTGCGCACCCCTGAACAGCGCAAAATGATGATGGTGGTGCCCGCCGCCTTTTCGACCTTCGCCTCGGCCCGGGCGCGACAGAGGATCACCCAGGAGGTCCAGAAGGCCGCCATGGAAATGGGCCTGAAAGTCCTGTTCGAGGTTCGCGGCCTGGATGGCGTGCCGCCGCACCGGGTGCTGGAAATTGTGTCCCTGATCAAACCCTTCTGCATGACCGTTGTCGGCTCCGTCAGCCCTGACCGCAAGGTGATTGCCGGTCTGGCGAAATGCGGCCTGTCGGGCGTCTGCGTCGAATATGACGGCGCGAAACGCGACGAGGACAATCTGCGCGACTATCTCGGCGCCCTTGCCGCCGCGGCCAAGGTGTCCGCCGGTGCCTGTATGGTTCAGGGGTTCGACAACTACCGCCAGATGGCCGTGGCGCGCCTCGCCGGTGTCACCCACGCCAGTATGCGCACCGCCGCCCTGATGTCACCCAGGTCACCGACACCTGCTGTAACGGAAGACGCCGGAAGCTAAACCTCCGGCGCCAAACCGTAATTGAAAATCATTTAAGATCAGGCGGCTGTGCGTGTCAGCCCATCGCCGGCGGTTTCCGCCGCACGCTGCCAACGGCGTCCCTTGCTGTCGCGGTCAAGACGCTCATAAAGATAGATCAGGTCTTCACGCGGCGCAAAAGGCACCTGGGTCAGGAAGCGTTCGATCAGGCGCTCCTGCATCCGGACCGGATCGAGATGACCGGCTTCGGCCTGGAGCATATGAAAGGTCTCGACCGCCATGCGGAAGGTCTGGAACATGCGTGCCGGCAGGCCGGCACGATCATAGATGGCGCGCAGGCCCAGGGCGCCGGCGTCATGCACCATCAGCCAGGTGCGCTCATGCGGCACCCCCGAAAGCTCGGCCAAGGCGTGCTCAAAGAAGCTGATATGCCCCCGCGCCAGCGCCCGCAACATCAGCGATGGCGTCAGGCGGCCGGAGATCATCAGATGATGCGCCAGTCCCTGCGGATCAAAGCTGGCGCCGGCCTGGTCTGCCATGTCTACCGTGGCACGCTCCTGCGTGGCGTTGACTATTTCAACAGCCGTTTCCGGTGAAATCGCGTGCTGCGAAATCAGTTGCTCACGCAGGGCCGCGCTGACGACATTGACGAGGCGTTCGCTGATGGAAACCGGCAGGGTCTTGCGATTGACCAGGACGCTGTGCAGCACTTCCGACGTGCCGAAGCGGTCCATGACCCGGTTCATGCCGCCTTCGGAAAACCGGGCATTGTCATTGGCGCAGGCGATCACAACGGCTTCCTCGACGCCATTATCGGCCAGGGACAACGTAACGACCTCCGACAGCGTCTCACGCTTGGCGATGGCGATCTGGCGCACCGGCCCGCCCGAACGGATAATATCGGCCAGGTCTTCATCGGTAAAAAGCGGCGAATGGGTCAGGACCGGCACCGATACGGTGATTACGTCCTGCGCCAGTTTCAGGGCGACATCGTGCGGCAAAAGCTCGGACGTGCGCAGGGTTACGGCCAGCGCGCGGCGCACCAGTTCGGCGGCGTCCTGAGCCAGCATACGGATGATTTCCTGCGCGGCCCGGCGGTCCCCTTCCGACAAACCGCCGCGCTCCATGACCCGGCAGATCTTGTGCGTGGCGACCGCGCGATCATCGGCGTTTTCGCTGCGGACCAGGCGCTGGATATCCAGGTCGGACAGACTGGCGCGCTGAGTGAGAATATTACCGGCGGTCATAAGGCGAATCCTTGCGAAAGGCTTGAAAATACAGTGTCGCGCCGGAATCCTAATGAAACCTTTATCCGCACGGTTGCCGCCCTGTTTACCATGATAAATAAGGCGAAAAGCTCGCCCTGACGGCGCCCCCTCCGTTTCCGGCAAGGGAATCAAACGCGCTCCGCCTTTCACAAAACCACATCAAAAATTTACATCCCGCTCCCAAAGGTAACCGGGCGGCAACGAACACCTGTTACACTCGGCCGCATGAACGCGTTCAACCCTAACCTGTCTCGCACGCCGGCCCCGCTTCCACGCGGAGCCTCACGCGATTCCGTCGTGCTCGATTACGGCCTGATCGCGCAGTGGCGGCTGGCGCCTTACGCGCTCGGCTTCTTCGGCATGGGGCTGCCATTGTTCCTGTGGACGACACAGGTCGCCCTGCCCGTGTGGCTGACGGGCCTGTTCATGCTTCTGTTCATCATCAACTGGACGGTCTTCATGATCATGAAGGGCCAGACGGCGCGCCGCATGACGCCGGTGCCCGTGCCGGATGCCGCCATCCGCCGCGCCCTTATCCGCGAACGCCTATGGCGGCAGTGGCTGGCGGGCGGGCTATGGACCCTGACCCTTCTGGCCATATCGCTCAGCATCGGCGCCGGTCCCCATACGGCCACCCTGCTTCTGCTCTGCGCCGGCGCGGCGGTGGGCATCATCTTTTTCAGCGCGCCGGTCCTGCTTTTCCTGCTGACCCTGGGGCCGCTCGCGGCGGCCGGGCCGGTTTTTGCCCTCTATCATCTCGATTCTTCCGGCACATTGGCTCAGCCAATGATCGGCGGCATGGCCCTGGCCCTGGCCATGGCCTTTATCCTCAACCGCCACATGCAGGAACATTACCTGCTGGAGAACGCCCAGCTCGATGCCGCGCTGGAACGCGAAGCCATCCGTGCCGACACCGAAGCCCTCAATGAAGCCAGGGTGGCCCTGATGGAAACCCTGTCACGCGAGGTGCAGAGCGGCCTGAAAGGTGTCGAGCAGAACCTGCTGCAGGGCCTTACCCACCTGACGCGGGCCCCGGCGCCGCGTCAGTATGTTGACGCCGCCCTCGCCGAAATTACCCATCTGCAAACCATACTGGTCACCACGCTGGATAACGATACCGCCGCCGCCGGCCAGATTGAGATTGACCTGCAACCGCTGGATATCGAGTTGCTCGCAGAGCGCCTGATGGCGCAGTTCGCCGATCTGGCCCGCACCAGGGGCCTGGCTATTACCTGCAATATGCAGGGCCTGCCGACGGAGGGCGCCGTTCGCGGCGATGAACACCGCGTCGAACAAATCCTGGCCCATCTGCTGAGCAATGCCCTGCTTTATACCCAGCAGGGCCGGGTCGAACTAAAACTGCTCCATCTGCCCGAAGGCTATCTGCGTATCGAAGTGGTCGATTCCGGTCCGGGCCTCAGCGAGGATGAACTGGCCCTGGCCTTCGCCCCGCACAGCCGTATCTTGCGGACCTCCTCCGGTCATTCGGGCGCCGGTCTGGGCCTCAGCCTGTCGCGTTCCTTGAGCGAACTCATGGGCGGCCGCACCGGCGCGGAAAGCACGCTCGATGTCGGCTCTAAATTCTGGCTCGATCTGCCTTTCGACAGGCACGCCAAGGCGCCGCCGCGCCCGGCCGAGCCGGAAGTCGATGAAACTGCACCCGACCATTCCCTGCGCATTCTGCTGATCGCCAATGACAGCCTGCGCGCGGCGCAATTGCGCGATGTGCTGGAGCATCAGGGCCACAAATGCCTGACATCGACCACGCGCGAGCGCGCCCTGACCCTGGCCAGGAAAGCGCCGGTCGATGCCTGCCTGATCAGCACCGGCCCTTTCGAGGCGCTGGAAGACGCCGCCAACCGCGAAAAGTTGGCGGCCTGGCTTGAGAGCCTGCGCGCCACACAAGCCGACGCCCATCTCAATATTATCGCCCTGCTGCCGGATGGCCTGCAGGCCGAAGCCCTGAGCGAACTGGGCGTCCGCGCATTGCTTATGCCGCTTAACCGGGAAGCCCTGGTCCGTGCGCTTGCTTAAAGCTGGACCAGCCCCCGTCCCTACCAGACCTGAACACGTTTCTCCGGCGGCAGATACATCTTATCGCCCGGCTTGACATCGAACGCCGCATACCAGGCATCGAGATTACGCACCGTATCGCCGCGATATTCGTCCGGCGCGTGGCCATCGGTCAGGATCTGCTGCTTTAATGCCGCCTCGCGGTCCTTGGCGCGCCAGCTCTGCGCGAACGCCAGGAAGAAGCGCTGCTCGCCGGTCATGCCGTCCTTGACCACATCAGGCTTGCCACCGAGCGACAGCAGATAGGCGTCATGTGCCGCCGAAAGCCCCGCCACATCGGCGATGTTTTCGCTCAAGACCTGCTTGCCATTCAGGCAGACGCCCTCAAACGGGCAATAGGCGTCATACTGCGTGGCCAGCGCTGCGCCGGCCGACTGGAAGTGCGCCAGGTCCTCCGGTGTCCACCAGTTGGCCAGACGCCCTTGCGCATCGAACATGGCCCCCTGGTCGTCGAAACTGTGGCTGATCTCATGGCCGATGGTGGCGCCGATCGCCCCGAAATTATAGGCGGCATCGGCCTGCGGATCGAAATAGGGCGCCTGCAGTATGGCCGCCGGGAAGTTCAGTGAATTCATCATCGGCAGGTTGACGGCATTGACCGTCTGCGGCGTCATCACCCATGTGCCGCGATCGGGCGCCTTGCCGAGCTTGGCAAGGTTGAGCTGATAATTGAACATTTCGGCGCGTTTCATATTGCCGACCGGATCGGCGCGATCGACCTTCAGCGCTGAGTAGTCGGCCCACTTGTCCGGATAGCCGACCCCGACCTTAAGTGTTGCCAGCTTGGCCAGCGCCTTCTGCCGCGTTTCCGGCGACATCCAGGTGATGTTCTCGATGCGCGTATGATAGGCGGCCAGTTCTTGGTCGACCATGGCATTGATCTTCGCCTTGGCTTCCGGTGGGAAATAGCGTTCGACATACATCTGGCCGACGACCTCGCCCAGCGCGCCATTGGTGGCGCTGATTGCCCGCTTCCAGCGGTCACGCGGCTTGGGCGTGCCGGTCATGGCCGTACCGAAGAAGGCAAAATAATCAGTATAATAATCCTTTGGCAGCACCGATGTGTAATGCTCGATGGTGCGGAAGGTCAGGTAGTCCTTCCAGACCGACAGCGGCTGGCTTTTGACCAGGGCCGCCACGCCGGTGACCGCCGAAGGCTGCCAGATGATAAAATCCTTTTGTCCTTCAAGCCCCGCCGCCTTGAAATAGGCCACCCAGTCCATGCCCGGCGCCTTGGTGGCGAAATCGGACGACTTCCATGGATTGTTCGCCTTGTGCACGTCGATCGAGTCGACACGCGTGGTATGGGTTCTGGCGATTGCTGTTTCCAGCGCCATGATCTGTGCCGCCTTCGTTTCGGCATCTGTGATACCGGCGCGGGTCAGGGTCGAGAAGATATGCGCCTGGTATTGCTTGCGCAGGCCAGTCATTTCCGCCGAGTCTTCGAGATAATAGTCGCGGTCCGGCATCCCCAGCCCGCCCTGCATCAGATAGGGCATATTGTGGTCCGGGTCTTCGAACCCCTGCTGCACCCACATGCCGAGCACGTGATCCGTGTACATGTCGGTGGCGTTCAGCGCGTCGACATCAGCGCGAAGCTGGCTGCCGAGATAGGCCGAGAGCGAGGCCGTGTCATGGATGGCGTTGATGGCGTCGAAATCGCCTTTAAGCGGCGCCAGCCCCTTGGCGTCGATGCCGTCTTCATCCATGAAGGCGGCATAGTAATCGCCCACCTTGCGCTGGCCTTCGCTGGCTGATGCTGCGGCCGCGGCATTCTGGATCAGCGCCTTGACCTCGTCATTGGTCTTTTCGACCAGAACAGCGCCGGGACCATAGGACGACTTGTCGGCCGGGATTTCGGTCGCCGCAATCCACGCACCATTGGCGTACTTATAGAAGTCATCGCCGGCCTTGACCGAACTGTCGATCCCCTTGAGATCGACCGTGTGATCCTGCGCCAAGGCGCCGCCACACAGCCATACCGTCGCCATTGCCGTGCCGAATATCAGCCGAAGCTTTTTCATGACCATCTCCCACCAGGGTTGCTGTTCTGTATTGTCTCATATGTGACGAACTGTTTCGTCACAAAGTCAAATTACAAAACAGCAATCCATTGAGAGCCCGGTTTACCCCATCAGATTCCCGAAGGCTTTGTCGAAACCGCCCGAACTGTCGCCGGGCTTATTGTCGCCATCGCCTTCTTCGCCGGGACCGAAGGCCGACATCAGTTGCGTGGCAAACAGCATACTCTGCTGGCCGTCGCTGCCGAAGACCATGTTCATGATCGCCTGATCGGCCTTGACCTTGTCCCAGCGGGCAGCCAGCAGAGTATTGCCGGGGGCATTGTCCTCGATCGGGTCCAGCGGACGGACGGTGACGGTCGATGCGCCGCCGGTGCGCGTCAGATTGGCGACCACATCCGTGACATTGAGCGCGTGGCCATTCCTGTAGAAAATACTGCGGTTGGCCCGCGCCGCCGCCGGAAACAGATTGGCGGCAATGGCATTGGGCCGGCTCTGGCTGGCGCTGATCAGGCTGGCGGCGCCATCGGGCCCCAAAAAGTGCGCGGCATAGAGTTCGCCCTGAGTCGGGTCGCGGCCAATACGTCCTTTGAGATAGGCGGCATGACCGGCGGTGAGTTCCGCCCCCATGACGGCACTGGCATTGGCGTCATAACGCAGGCCGAGCACCTGCCTGCGCGCCACCGGGTTACTGACGTGATAGAGGCCGTCGCGCCCCTTGCTGATCTGATCGGCATAGGCACCGTAGCCGTGTTTGGCGCCGTGATTTTTAACAACCCCCAGCCAGGTCTGCTCGATGAACTGGAACAGCCCCGCCGCCGACGAGGTCGGCGCCTTGGCATTGGGGTTCAGCGAACTTTCCCGCGTCGCCGTCTTGACCAGGTAGTTGAAATCCACGCCGGTGGCATCGGCCGCGCGCTGCAAGGCGCCCATGACGCCGGTCCCGGCCTGACGCGCGGTGTTGCTGACACCGCGGCTCATCTGGTCCGCCATCTGGCTCAATATGTTCGGATCAACCGTTTGAGGAATATAGCTACGCATCAACACACCCATTGCGGACCGGCAGATTTTGCCGGTCGCGTGGTTAATATGCGCTTAACGTGTGTTAATTTTCCGGATTGCGAAAGCGGTCCGGCCTGTAGATTCCGCCGTCCGGGCTTTCCCGGCCCTCGACCAGGGCCAGAATGATCTTAGCTGCCATAGGCGCAAAGACATAACCATTGCGCCGCATCCCCGTGGCGACCAGAACGCCAGACGCCGGGTCGCGGCCGATCAGCGGCCAGCCGTCCGGCGTGGAGGCGCGAATACCGGTGCGCGGCACGGCCTTGTCCAGTTCGAGGTCGGGAAACAGGGTCTTTGCGCGGCCTTTGAGATCAGCGACCACGGCCGGCTCAATATCGAGGTCCGCCCGTCCGGCCTGCATGGTGGCGCCAAACGCGCCGCCTGTACTGCCACCGACCAAATAGCCTTTAGTACTTCGCAAAACGACCGGATTGGTAATCTGCGATAGATCAAGCAAGTGCCCTTTGATTGGACTTAGTTTTTTCAGCACGGGCACAGGATGCCGCAGCCCATACGCGCCGTAACCTGCTGCAATCACGACTTGGTCGGCGTTTACCCAGCCGCCATGTCGGACACGGACACGTTTGGCTTCGACCCCATAGACTTCGCCACGTATTAAGTTCCCGCCCGAAACCAAGAAATGAGCTTCAAATTCTTTCAATAGATGTAAAGCCGGCACCCGCCCGTCGTCCATTACGCGCAGAATCTGTAGTTCCGGCTGCAAATTTAACCACTTTCGCGTCTCCGCCGAAACGACTTGCAATTCCGCGCCTGTCATCACGAGTCTATCGGGCGGCCCATCCCCTTCGTTTTCGGGCCATATAAAATATGAATGGCCCTCTTCTTGAGCAAACTGCCATAAGAAGCGCAGTCTCGGTGGCCACAATTCTATCCCTTCGCGCCAAGCTTGCTGCGCATTTCTGAGACGCTGGTAACTGAAGGCCGGATCGGGCTCGTTCATGGCCTCCATAGCCGGCGCGATCATCCCCGCCGCCACGCCTGAAGCCGTATCTTCCGGTGCATCGCGGGCAATCAGCGTCACCTTGTGACCACTGGCCTGCAAGGCAACCGCGGTCGTCAGGCCGGTAATACCGCCGCCAACAACAATGACTGATCGGGAGGGCAATTGCGTCATGAGGACGACCTACGCGATTCCGCCCGTGGAAGCCATGCGGCAATCTGACATTTCAGGGAATTATCCGACCAGCGCCTGAAGATGCGTGGGAAAAACGCGATGGTACCGCCTGCAGGTTTCGAACCGGCTACCTCCAGAGCCACAATCTGGCGCTCTACCAAGTGAGCTAAGGCGGCACGCTAACGCGAGGGGCCATCCTCTAATATGGCCCGGCCCCTCAATCAAGCCCTTATATGCGTTTTATACAAGATTCAGGTCAGGGCAGCACGTCCCTACTTATATCCCTTGGCCGCGATATAGTCCTGCAAGTCCTTGATGCGCGTTTTGTCAGAGGGGTGGGTCGACAGGAATTCCGGCGGCGCGCCCGAATTCTGCGCCATCATATTCTGCCACACCTCGATGGCGGCGCTGGGCCGATAACCGGCCTTGGCCATCAGATCAACACCAATACGGTCGGCTTCGGATTCATGCTTGCGGGAATAGGGCAGCAGGATACCGACCTGCGCCCCAAGGCCGCCATAGCTGGCGATCGCCTTCTGCACATTGCCCTTGGTGGCCCCTGTCGCCACCTGTAACGCCCCTTGCGCCGCCATCTGCTGCGAGGCGCGTTCGGCCGCGTGCTTGCCGAGAACGTGCGCCGTTTCGTGGCCGATCACCGCCGCCAGTTGGTCGTCCGTCTTCACCACCTTGAACAGGCCGGTATTGATGCCGACCTTCTTGCCCGGAATGACGAAGGCATTGGGCTGAGGATCATCAAACAGCACATATTCCCAGCCGGTCGCGCCCAGGCCGGATGCCGCGGCAATCCGCGCCCCCACCGTCTGGATGCGCTTGTTCAGCGTCGGATCTTTTGAAATCTTCGCCGTCTTGAGTTGCTCCTGCCAGGCCGCCAGCGCGCTTTGTTCCAGGGCCGCGTCATCCACCAGCAAAAATTGCGACCGCCCCAGCGTCTGATTGGTTTCGCAGCCTGTCAGGGCGCCGCCCCCTAAAAGCGCCAGCCCCAGCACGGACAGTTTCAGATAACGCCTCATGGTCTCTCCCTCAGATGTCATGTCACCAGTGTCACTTTTGACCACCCTAACCTGTGGCAGATAAAAAGAACATGTGTTTGCGCATGAAAAAACGCCCCGGACACATGTCCGGGGCGTCTCTACAGATCTCACACCTTAGTTCAGTTGCCACTTGACGGTGGTACGCAGCACGGATCCGATTTTCACATCGCCCTGGCTGGTATCGACCCGGCCCTTATCCTGGACCATCCGGACCGTGGCCGGGCCGAAGCCGTAATTTCCGGGGCTTTCAGACAAGGCCGTACAGTGAACGCGGCCTGCCTTGTCGAGCACCGTGCATTCGACAGTGGCCGTCCCTTCGACCTCATTATCCGCCGCGCGCGATGGATAGTATTGCCCCAGGGCATTCGCATCCGGGAACCGCGTCCAGCGCGCCTTTACATAGGGACTGGCGGCGGCTGTTGAAGACGAGTCGCCGGATGCGGCGCTAATGATTGGCGGCGTCTTTGTGCCCTCGTCGGGCTTGGCCGTCACCTGCGGATCAAGCGGCACGGTCGGGACCGTCGGGGGCGCTTCAGCGACAGGGGGATGCGCCACAATGACATTCCTGGGTGCCGGTGCCGGATCAGGCGGCGGTGGCGGCAGGGGCGGCTTGTAAATCTCCACGATCGCAGGCGGCGGCTCTGGCGAGTTTTCGACTATGGCCGTGGTGAAGGTCTGGTTGAAGAAATAATACAACAGGGCCAGATGCAGAATAACAGCAAACAATATGCCCCAGTAGAAGGAAGGTGGCAGCTTTTTTGATCTTGGGGTGTCAAATATGGGCGAATGAAAGCTGTGAACAGCCTCTGTCATAATAAATCTCCTCCATGATTACAAAAACCACGCAGAAGGGATTACAGCCCCGCCCGGCAAAAACATCACCGACACAATGCTGTACGCACCTGCATCAACGAGTATATAGGATTTACTTTTCTTGCTCTGGTAAAAAGGTACTCCCGTTTCAAATTTGACGCAAGCGTCAAAGCCACATCAATTCGCCACGACAGGCACAAAAAAACACCCCGGATAAATCCGGGGTGTTTCCTGGTTCTTGAGCCTGGGCGGTAATCAGCCCGGCAACGTCCACTTATAGGTGAACTTCCGACGGTCACCGTCACGCAACTGACCACCAACCGAAGAGGGGTCAACCTTGGCGTACTTGATGAACGCCTTGACCGTAGCTGCGGCAAACCCATAACCCTTCGGGCTTTCGTTCACCACGTCGCAGGAGGTCACGCGGCCCGATGCATTGATCGCGCAGTCGATCGTGACCGTACCTTCAACTTCGTCGTTCAGAGCGCGATCCGGATACAGATCGGCCAGAACGTCACCGCTCGGATAGCTCCACTTACCGGCCACATAGTGAGGCCCTGGCGGGGTCACTGGCGGCGGCGTACCGGTGTTCATCTGCGCCGGCGGCTCCTTGTATTCCACGCGCTTTTCCTGCGGAACAGGCGGCACGGGGATCGGCGGTGGCGGCGTGATGTTCGGCTGAGGCGGCGCTTCACGCGGCTGAACCACGGGAGGCGGCGGCGCCTTGGGTGGCGGAGGTGGAGGCGGAGGCGGAGGTGGAGGAGGCGGCGGCGCGACCAGGTCGACGTTCACCTTCTCATCCGTAAACTTTTCCGCCTTCAGCTCAAATTTCGCCTGGAGGAAGTAGTACGCGACACCTAAGTGCAGCGCGGCGGCGACGCCAAGACCGACCCAGAGAGAGGCCGAAGACTTCTTCTCTGGCGGATCAAGAATCGGGTCCCGTTTCCTATGGGGTGTTTCTTCCATAAATTAAGACCCTCTTACTTTGCGTCGTCTTCACCCTGAAGGGCGACGCTGTAGAAACCATTGTCCTGCAGCTTGTTCATCACCTTCATGAACTCAGCGTAGCGGGTGCCTTTGTCACAACGGATGAAAATACGCTCTTCATCGGGGTTACGTGCACCGATTGCCTTCTTGAGATCATCCCCAAGGGTATCGAGCGACGATAGTTCGTTGCCGACATACACATTGCCGCTTTTTTGCAGCGAGATGTAGACCGGCTTCGGCGGGTTGGCGATCGGCTTGGCGATCGCCGGGGGCAGCTTCACTTCTACCGACACAGTGGCGAGCGGTGCCGCCACCATGAAGATAATAAGCAGAACCAGCATGACGTCGACGAACGGCGTAACGTTGATTTCGCTGTTGGCTTCGACGTGAAACTTCGAGCCGCCACCACCTGATAGCTTGGCTCCCATATCAGTTACGCCCCTTTGTCGAGTTGACGCGACAGGGAATTGATCAGTTCGGAGACGAATTGTTCCGAACGGATGCCATAGTTGGAGATGGAGGTGTTGAAGATGTTGTACATGACAACGGCCGGGATAGCGGCGATCAGGCCGAGGCCGGTAGCCATAAGAGCTTCAGCGATACCCGGAGCAACGACGGCCAGGTTGGTCGTGTGCGACTGGGCGATCGAGATGAAGGAGTTCATGATGCCGTAAACGGTACCGAACAGACCGATGAAGGGCGAGGTCGAACCGACCGAGGCCAGGAAGGACAGACCGCCCGACAGGCGCTTGGCCAGACCGGCCTGAACAGCAGCAACCGAAGCCTGGGCGCGGTGCAGAACGCTGTCACGATGCTCGCCCGAGATCGACAGACCGGCTTGCTTCGAGAGCTGGACTTCTTCGGTTGCCACGGCGGCCATGTCGGCCAGCGGGTTACCGGCGAACTCGTCCGAAACCGAGATGCGGTTGATGTCGGCGATCGAACGGGCGCCACGATAGGCTTCGAGATAGTTCGTGGTGACGCGGTTCAGCGACGAGAAGTCCATCAGCTTCATGATCAGCAGAACCCAGGAAATGACCGAGCAGATGGCCAGCAGGGTCATGACGAGCTTAACGACAACCGTCGCGCCCATGAACATGGAGACGAAATCGACATTGGCGGCGTGCGGCGCGGCGGCGGTCGACGAGCTGTCTTCCGTCGTGGCTTCGTCGGCGGCCGGAGCGGCCGTGTCCGTCGGGGCGGCGACCGAAGCGGCGGCCGAGGTGGGGGCCGCGGCCGTGGCGGCCATGGCGGGAGCGCTCATCAGCAGGGCGGCAGCGCCAAGCAGAGCAATGAGCGGATTAGATTTCTTGTGTTCGAGCATTTTTCGCCAATTCCTGAATATGGACTTCACCCACCGAAGGGTTGACCAAGGACTAAAGGGGAAGCGTTTACCCCATGTTAAAAACAACAGACGCGCAAAAGACCTCAGGCGCAAGCCCCAGGCCCCAACGAGTCCCCGTGTCCCGACATAGCCCGTACGAAATCTGACGTCCGTATCACGCTGTGCCAGGGCACAAACTCTGCCAGTATGAACCAAAGCGGCTCAAAAGGCGACCTCTTTGTTACAGGCTGTTACACCCGTGACCCAAGCGGTTTGGGCCTAAATGATCCGGCTACGCCTTAAACGTCAAGGTGTCAGTTACAGACTTTTCACGCCACCGTGACCTCTAAAACCCAGCCCTTACCAAACTGTGAAGCAAAAGTTCAAACATGTCCGATAGTTAATGTTGCAAAGGGGGCGCAAAAAAAATTTGCCGCATGGTCAAAAAAAATTCGTTGCCGCGGCTGTCCGTTCGCAAAAAACGCCTTTAAGGCGAAATTTGTACCGTAACTGCAACCCCCGGACACGTACCCGATATGTTAGCGCTCCCAAAAACGGCGTTATAAGGGATTTTCGACTCGTCATTTTCCCCCTTGCCCCTCCCACATAACGGTCGGCGCTGAGAAAAGACGCGCGTTCGCGGCATTGTCGGCGCGTTAAAGTGGTATTCAGCATCAGCCGACACACGGCGGCAGCCGGTTGCATTGTACCGTCCTAGCGAATGTGCAAGATTTTTGCGCCTGTTCGACAAATCTTCGAGAATGCCGCATCGTTTTCGGAGTTTCCCCGATAGTCTGGCAGCCTATCCCCCACCCTATGGCCTAAGCTGTCACTTACCGCTCCCCGGACCGATCAAATGCAGACCTCACCTGAAACACGCGCCCGCGCCGCAGGGACTGGCGGCTACCTCGTCATCGACCTGGCCGCCCTCGTCGCCAATTACACACAATTGTCAGCGCGTAGCGGGCAGGCCCTTACGGGCGCCGTGGTCAAGGCCGATGCCTACGGACTGGGCGCCTTTCAGGTAGCCACCGCCCTTTATGACGCGGGCTGCCTTCATTTTTTCGTTGCCCAGGCGTGCGAAGCCTTTACCCTGCGACCAAGCCTCCCCGCCGATGCCGCACTTTATGTGCTCAATGGCCTGCCCGAAGACTGCGAGGCGAGCTGCGCCGACCAGAACATCATTCCGGTGCTTAATTCACTGCGTCAGATCGCACGCTGGGCTGATTTGGCGAAGACTCGCGGGCAGCGCCTGCCCGCAGTGGTGCAATTCGATACCGGCATGGCGCGGCTTGGCCTTTCATCGGAAGAGGCCCGCGCCCTAGCTGCAGCGCCGGATACCCTGAAAGCGCTAGATATACGCTTTATAATGAGCCATCTCGCCTGCGCCGACACGCCGGAAAATATTGCCAATGCCGACCATCTGGCCCATATGCGTAACATCAGCGCGCTTTTCCCCGGCCTGCCGGTCAGCCTCGCCAATTCCGGCGGCCTGTTTCTCGGTGACGGATTTCTGCAACATCTGACACGCCCAGGCATTGCGCTATACGGCGGCGCGCCCAATGACGCCGGCCCAAACCCGATGCAGGCCGTCGTCAGCCTGCATGCGGCCGTCATTCAAACCCGTACCGTACCCACCGGCACACGGATCGGTTATGGCGGCGCCCATACCGCCACGCACGACATGCGGCTGGCGACCCTCGGCGCCGGTTATGCCGATGGCCTGCCGCGGTCCTTAAGCCCGCGTGGCGCGGCCTGGCATGGTGACATCCGCCTGCCGATCGTCGGGCGGATATCTATGGACAGTTTGATGGTCGATATCACCGATCTGCCGGAAGGTACGCTGGCCGAGGGCGATTTCGTCGAGCTGATCGGCCCGCATCAGTCGATCGATACCATTGCCGCCGATGCCGGCACCATTTCCTACGAAATCCTGACGGCGCTGGGCCGTCGCTTCTACCGCGAATATCGGGGCCACACATGAAAATCCTCATCCTCGGGGCCGGCGTGATCGGCGTCACCACCGCCTGGTATCTGGCCAAGGCGGGCCATGAAGTCACGGTGCTCGACCGCCAGTCCGGCGCCGGGCTCGAAACCAGCTTTGCCAATGCCGGCGAGGTCTCGCCCGGCTATTCTTCGCCCTGGGCGGCCCCCGGCATCCCGCAAAAGGCGCTGAAGTGGCTCTTCATGGAACACGCCCCACTGATCGTGCGCCCGACCATAGACCCGGCCACGGTGCGCTGGATGCTCTCCATGCTGCGCAACTGCACGAAGGCCCGCTATACGCGCAACAAGGGCCGCATGGTGCGGGTCGCCGAATATTCGCGCGACTGCCTGATCGCCTTGCGGGCCGAAACCGGCATCCAGTACGACCAGCGCACACAAGGCACACTGGAGGTCTTTCGCAGTCAGAAGCAGCTCGACAATATTGGCAAGGATGTCGAGGTGCTGAAGGCCGGCGGCGTACCGTTCGAGATACTGGACGCGGCCGGCTGCGCCCGCACCGAACCCGGTATCGACGCCAGCCGGATTGTCGGTGGTTTGCGCCTGCCCAATGACGAAACGGGCGACTGCCACAAGTTCACCACCGCCCTGGCCGCCCTCGCTGAGACCGCCGGCGTGCGCTTCATATATAATGTCGATATTCGCGGCCTGAGGCATGACGGGCGTCAGATCACCGCCGTTGAAACCGACCAGGGCACCTATACGGCCGACGTCTTTATCGGGGCGCTGGGCAGCTATACGCCGAAACTGGTGAAGCCGCTGGGCCTCGACCTGCCGGTCTATCCGGTCAAGGGCTATTCGATCACCGTACCGATCATCAATGAGGCCCGCGCCCCCGTTTCGACCGTCATGGACGAAACCTACAAGGTGGCCATCACCCGTCTGGGCGACCGTATCCGCATCGGCGGCATGGCCGAGATCGCTCGTTTCAATATGGATCTGCCCCCGGCCCGCCAGGCTACCCTCACCCACTCGGTCGAGGATCTCTTCGCCGGCGCGGGCGACCAGTCACAGGCGAAATTCTGGTGCGGCCTGCGCCCGATGACGCCCGACGGCACACCGGTGATCGGCCGGACGGGCTATGACAATTTCTGGCTCAATACCGGCCATGGCACGCTCGGCTGGACCATGTCCTGCGGCTCGGCACGAGTACTGGCCGATATGATTAGCGGTGTAAAACCGGAAATTGACACGACGGACCTGTCGATAGCGCGCTATAGTTAGGGTGAAATCACTTTAGCCGCTACGCGCGGCTCAAGATCTTAAAGGATAAGGGAATCCACAGATTACACAGATTGTGCCGCGCATGACCTGTAACTTTTCAGCAAGAGCCTTGTCGTGACAGACTGGCACTTCGCGCCGAATTCAGGCTCTATTACGCGAGATCGCTGCGAAAGCACTGAAAAAATCTGTGCCAATCTGTGCAATCTGTGGATTCCCTTAAAAATCGAGTCACACCGCGGACTATCGACCTAATCGGGATGAGCAACCACCAGCAGCATGGTCGCCACCGACTTGCCGGGATTTGAAATGGCATGGGGCACATCCACGGCATAGCGCGCCGTCTCCCCCTGCCGCAGCTTCGTCTCTTCGGCACCGGCCCGCACAACAGCAGAACCGGACAGGACGGACAGATGCTCGCGCGCGCCTGGCTCATGCGCTTCAGAAGTCAAAGACCCACCCGGCTGGATGATCAGTTCATACCATTCAAACTTTCCGGCCAGTTCGATCGGCCCCAGGATTCGCAACTCGCTCTGACCATCCGGATTGATCAGAGACGGCGTGGCATGAACCGCCACCACCGAAATCAGCGGCGCAGCCCGTTCCGGCCGGCCGCTGGCCAGAAAGTCGGTGATCGAGACCCCCAGCGCATTGGACAATCGCCACAGCACGGCGACGGTCGGATTGGTAGTATTGCGCTCGATCTGGGACAGCATCGACTTGGAAACCCCTGCTCGCTTCGACAGTTCATCGAGCGACAGTTTCTGCCCCTGGCGCAGGGCCTGCAATGTGGCGCCTATGGCGGGCGGGCCTTCAATGGCGGGGTTGGACATTCGTATTGTTCTTTTTCAAATTATCCGTTATAGCGGATTCAAGATCGATATATTGCACAATGTTCGATTTAACGGTTACCCTAGCCCAAAGAGGTTTTCATGTCGAGCCAGTCCCCGAATCGCACGGATGCCTTTTATGAAGACGTAAAAGCCGCGCTCGCCACCACACGGCAGGAAGGGCTGTTCAAGTCCGAGCGGGTGATCGCCACCCCGCAGGGCGCACTGGTGCGCCTGGCCGATGGTCAACAGTTGATCAATATGTGCGCCAACAACTATCTCGGCCTGTCCTCGCACCCGGCGGTTATCGCAGCGGCCCACAAGGCACTGGACGAACGCGGTTTTGGCCTGAGTTCCGTGCGCTTCATCTGCGGCACCCAGGACCGGCACAAGGAACTGGAGCAGCGGCTGGCGCGCTTCCTGGGGACCGAAGACGTCATTCTTTACGGTTCGGCATTTGACGCCAATGGCGGCCTGTTCGAGACCTTGCTGACCGATGCGGATGCCGTTATCAGCGATGAACTTAACCACGCATCAATCATTGACGGCATTCGTCTGTCGAAAGCCCGGCGCTACCGTTACAAGAATAATGACATGGCCGATCTGGAGCGCTGCCTCCAGGAAGCGGACGCCGCCGGCGCGCGTCATAAGCTGGTCTTTACCGATGGCGTCTTTTCCATGGACGGCATCATTGCCCGACTGGATGAGATTCGCGCCCTATGCGACCGTTACGGCGTTCTGCTCGGCGTCGATGACAGTCATGCGTCCGGTTTTATCGGCGCCCGCGGGCGCGGCACTCATGAGTTGCGCGGCATCTTCGGCAAGGTTGACATCATCACTGGCACGCTCGGCAAGGCGCTCGGCGGCGCGTCAGGTGGCTTTACCGCCGCGCGCCGTGAGGTGGTCGAGTTGCTGCGCCAGCGCTCGCGCCCGTACCTCTTCTCCAATACGGTCGCGCCCATGATCGTCGGCGCCACCCTGGCCGTGCTCGACCTGCTGGAACGCGACACCACCCTGCGTGACCGCCTGGAACAGAATGCGGCCCGTTTCCGCAAGGGCATGACCGAGCTGGGTTTTGAACTCAAGCCCGGTGAGCACCCGATCATTCCGGTCATGACTCACGAAGCTGAAACGGCTCAGAAACTTTCCGCCCGCCTGCTCGAACTGGGCGTCTATGCGGTCGGCTTCTTTTATCCCGTCGTGCCGAAGGAAAAGGCGCGCATCCGCGTCCAGATCAGCGCTGCCCATACGGATGAGGAACTGGACCAGGCGCTGGCTGCCTTCGCCACCGCCGGCCGCGAACTGGGGCTGATCCGATGAGCAAAATCCTGATTATCGGCGCAAATGGCCAGCTCGGCAGCGAACTGGCCATGGCGCTTGCGGAAAAGTATGGCGCGGCCCAGATCGTCACCAGTGATATCGTGCCGGCGAAATCGGGGCCTCTCAAGCACGAAATCCTCGACGCCACCGATGCAGACGCCCTGCGCCGCGTCGTGACCGAACACGATATCACCCAGGTCTATCATCTCGCCGCCGCGCTTTCCGCCACGGGGGAAAAGAAACCCCTGTGGGCCTGGAACCTGAATATGAGCAGTCTGCTCAATGTGCTTGAACTGGCGAAGGAATTTAACTTGCGCCTCTTCTGGCCCAGTTCCATTGCCGTATTCGGTTCGACCACGCCGGCCGATCTTACGCCGCAGAAGACCATTATCGAACCGGAAACCGTCTACGGCATCTCCAAGCAGGCCGGCGAAGGCTGGTGTCGCTGGTATCATGAAACCCACGGCGTTGATGTGCGCAGCCTGCGCTATCCCGGCCTGATTTCTTACAAGACCCCGCCAGGCGGCGGCACCACCGATTACGCCATCGATATCTTCCGCGCGGCGGTAGCGGGCGAGCCTTACACCTGTTTCCTTGATGCGAATGAAACCCTGCCAATGATGTACATGGATGATGCCGTGCGCGCCACGATCGAGCTGATGGAAGCGCCGCCCGAAGCCATCGCAGAGCGCGGCAGTTACAACATTGCCGGGGTCAGCTTCTCGCCGGCCGAGATCGCCGCCGAAATTGGCCGCCAGTCACCGGGCTTCCGCATCGACTACGCGCCCGATTATCGTCAGGCCATAGCCGCCGCCTGGCCGAACTCGCTCGATGACAGCCAGGCCCGGCAGGACTGGGGCTGGCGCGCCGCATACGGCCTGTCTCAGCTTGTCAGCGAAATGCTGGCCGGCATGAAACAGCAAATGCCTGTCAGCCCTCCCGCGCGCGCCGCACACGGATAGATCACTTTATCAGCGGGTAAATAGATTTAAATTTTCAGATCTTTACGACATTAATCGTACGTCGTACTTGAACTCGAAACCGCGTATGCCGGCTACCGTCTCGGCCACCGCCATCAGCAAGTCGTTATAGGCCCGCGAGTCGAATGACTTGTCGGGACAGGCTTCCTTCTGGACCTCCAGCGCCGCCTTCTTCTCGAATAAAAGGTCGGCCAGGGCGGCATCCATGGCCAGTTCATCCTGTGTCACGCCACCAGATACCGCCAGCCGCGAAGCCGCCAGGACTTCCGTGATGTTTTCAAGTCGTGTCAGGCGGTCATGCATCGGGTCATCTCCCTGAAGCACGATGTGCAGATAAGATTAAAGGCCAGGTTAAAAATACCGCGCCGGATCATACGACGCTCACAATCTGCACCGGAAAAACATATGGCTCTCTGATGCGCAGTTTGCGACGCTTCCGGCAAGGAGCCAGCGCATGATTACCGCAGATGAAACCCAGATCACCAGGGCCCAGATGGCCGCTCTTCTTGTGGCCTTCCGGCTGGAGGATCATCCTGACGATATCCCGCTCGATATCATCGAGCTGATCGCCCTGCGTATGCGGCGCCGTGAGGATATCGACGTATTCGAACTGGGGATTTTCGTCCGCGCCAACCTGATCAGCTTCGAGCAGGGCGTCATGTCCTTTCCCGATATCCACACCCGCTTCATGGCTGCCGCCCTCGCCGCCCCTCTGGGGCCCGCCGAATTCGCGGAAACCCTGCATATCGGCACGCGCGGCTGCCGGCTCTAACTCAAGCGCCAGAGCCCCGCCCCGTGAGTCGGAATACGGGCCGTGAAACGCCCGCTGACCTTATCCAGGTCGGTACGTGCCCACAGATCGCGCACCTTCGCGCTTTTGCGTCCCAATATGCCCAGGTCGAAGCTCAGTTCGGCGTCATCGGGCGTAGTATTGAACAGTGCCAGGTAATGATCGCCATTTTCGGCCCGTGCCGTCCAGACACGCCGGCCATCGGCCAGGAAATGCGGCTGGTTGTCATGGCTCGACTGGTTGACGGCAATCACCTCATCGTTTGTCAGGAGATCGAGCGTCGGTTGATCGAGGTGACGCAGATCGCCGCCCATGATCAGCGGCGAACGCGCAATCGACCACAGGGTCATCAGCGTCTTCTGCTCCGCCGGGGTGAACTTGGTGTCGCGGTTGCCAAGCGCCAGCCGCCCCAATGGCAGCATGTCGGCATCCGGCCAGCCGCCGATCGTGCGGTGTTCGTTCCAGTTTTCCAGCCGCGTGAACTGCGCCTCAAGCAGCGGCCACTCGTCCCAGAAATCATCGCTGATCCGCCACATCTGGGCGTATTTCCGCACATGAGCGGCACGCGGCACCGGCGTTTCGCCAGGCGACAGGCTTAGGATGATCGGCCGGCCGGTCTTGACAATGGCTGCATGCGCCGCCTCGATTTCCGGCGCGTGCGCGTCATAAGGCCGGCTCATGTCGTCCATCTTGACGAAATCGACGCCCCAGGAGGCATAGAGGGTGAACACGCTGTCATAATAGGCTTGCGCACCCGGCTTCGTCATATCGACGCCGTACATATCCGGGTTCCAGGGGCAGATGCTTTCCATATTGGCAATATCCCGCGCATGGAATTGGGTACCAAATACCGGCAGGTTCTGCTCGACCGCCAGACGCGGTATACCGCGCATCAGATGAATGCCGAATTGCAGGCCCAGGGCGTGAACCTGATCGGCAATGGCCTTGAAGCCTTTGCCATCCGTCGCCGAGGGAAAACGGTTCGGCGCCGGCAACAGGCGGCCATAGCCGTCCATGGTCGGGACCGGTTTGGCGGCATAGGTGTAGCTGGTGGCGCCGGGCTCGTACCACTGAATATCGATGGTAAAGACCGTATAGCCGTGCGGTTTCAGCTTGTCGGCCATGATTTGTGCTGTTTCCAGCGCCTGGGCCTCGTTGATGGTAGTGGCGAAACTGTTCCAGCTATTCCAGCCCATCGGCGGCCGTGGCGCCAGTGCCGCCCCCGGCGCGGCGTGGGACTCTTTGGCAGACGCCAAAAAAGGCAAGGCGCCGGTTCCGGCAATCAGGCCGTACATCAGGCTGCGGCGGCTGGTGGTCAGGTTCATGGTCTCGCTCCCGTTTATTGTCTGAGTAATATCAGCCTGATTGTAAAAATCCACCCCCTCAAACGCTTTATGGACATTTTATACGGCCTCCGGGGTATCGGCATAATAACCTTACGGAGAGGCGCGTAGAGTATGGCCAGATGTCATTTAAAAATGACAAAAAATCAAAGCGTTGACCTTTCTGGTCCGCAGTTTCTCACATACCCAGGAGATATCCATGGCCACGACCGGATCTTCCCAAACATCACAGGACAAAGGCGCCAGCAAGATCAAAAAAGGCGCCGCGGCACGCATTCAGCGCGACAATGATATGGATAATGAACGGAATCATGCCACGCACCAGGAAAGCCGGGACCGGGACGAACACAGGCATTTTCATGCGGCGGATACGCAGGATATCGAGCGTTCGCAATCTTCGGCCCGGGCCCAAAAACGCGAAAAGGGCTGGGAAGACAAGGATGGCGGCCGCGAGAACTGGCGCGGCGAAACGGCCGCAGACCGCAATTACACCCATTCCGACTATTCGCACTATAATGACGACAGCCGGGCCTATCAGTCCTTTAGCCGCTCCGGTGGCAATCGCTCGGCCGGCAGCCGCTATGTCCAGATGGGGCATGGCGCCAATCGCCGCCCGGACGATGGTTATGGCGATCCGATGAACGAGGTGGACCGCCGCTATCTCAGTCATGAACGCGGCTATTCCGGCGCCCGACTGGACGACCGTCGCTGGCATGAGGACGACCGGGGGCATTATGACGGCAACCGCGCTGAACGCGATCGGGATGACCTGAACGACCGGCAAAATGGCTGGCAGGCAAACGTCCGCGTCGACAATCGGGATGATGAACGCCGCCATCCCGACGACCGGCGCTTCCAGAACAATTGGCGTGACCGGCAGTGGCGCGAAACCGCCTATCGCAGTGGTGCGCATGAGTGGCGCCCAAATGATGACTGGCGCAACGAACAGCGCAACGGCAGCGAATACGACCGTGACCGCGGCTCCTATGGCAATTCCCGTTTCCGTGACGACGATTACGGTTATCGCGCCTCACGTCCGGACGAACGCGATTATGGACACGAGGACGATCGCAGCGATCCGCGCCAGCCGCGCGGCTACAGCGCCACTTCGGAGCGCGATTTCGAGGATCGCAACCCGTCGCGTGAGTGGGAACGCAACCCGCCTCATACCGGCCGGGGGCGACGTTGCTGAACCGACGGATTTTCGTCCGTCAACCACAGGAGGAAAAGATGCACGTCAAGGATATCATGAGTACCGATTTTCACATCGCCAGCCCGCAGACCACCCTGCGGCAGGCGGCGGAAATGATGCGCGATGGCGATTTCGGCTACCTGCCGGTCGGCGATGGCGTCAAATTGAAGGGCGCGGTGACGGACCGCGATATCGTCATTCGCGCCGTGGCCGCAGGCATGGGACCGGATACACATCTGAGCGATGTCATGTCGGAAACCATTGTCTACTGTTTCGAGGATGACGACCTGCGCGAAGCCGCCGATGTGATGAAACGCGAGCAGATCCGGCGCCTGGCGGTGCTGAATGACAGCAAGCGCCTGGTCGGCGTCATCACGCTGGGCGATATTGCCCGCGCCGATGAACAAAGACTGGCCGGTGAGATCGAACTTCAGGTGGCCCAGATTTAAGCCACTAGATCGTTTATAAAGCCAGCCAGGAAGAAGGCTGTATAGGCGCCGAAGGCCGCCAGGCCGAGCAAAGACAACCCAAGGCCGATCCACGCCACGGCGTCCATTTCGGCGTGAGCGGTGTTCGCGCGAACATTATGGTGGTCGTTATAGATTTGCATACCCGCCTCCTGTAAATTCAGCGAGCCTGATCTTTTAGGCGTAATGTTGCAGTTGTGGACATCACTCCCGAATATAAATCCCAGATAAGCCGAAAAGCGTCGGCGACCGTTGACTTTTCGCGTGAAAAGCCGCCACCCTTGCCCTTCCAGATGCAAAGCAAGGAACGCGGTTATGGCAAAAGTTACCGGACTGTCGGGCAATGAAATCTACTGCATGGCGCTCAAGGGCTATTCGGCCGGCGAGCTTGTGGTGGGCAACAGCGTCAATTCCATGGGCTTTCTCGGTTCGCTGGGCGCCGGGCTGAACAATATCCTGGGCGGTGAAATCCCGCAGGTCACCCAGGCCATCCAAGACGGACGGATGCACGCCTTCGCCCGCATGGCCAAGGAGGCGCAAAATCACGGCGCTTCAGGCGTCGCCGGCGTTTCCGGTGACCTGCGCGCCTTTTCCGGCAATACGGAATTTCTGTTTGTCGGCAGTTGCGTCTTCTCGAAAAGCGGGGGCGGCGACTTCTTCACCACTGCGGGCAATGCTCAGGAACTGTGGTGCCATATGGATGCCGGTTACCGGCCGATCCAGCATGTCTTCGGCAATATCGCCTATTCCATGGGGATTGGTGGCGGCTTTATCGGCGCGCTCAAGCAACTGGGCCGCGGCGAGATTTCGGAATATTCCGACGTCTTCAACAAGACCCGCCACAAGGCGCTGGACCGCATCACTGCGGCAGCGCGGGCCGATGGTGCCAATGCGGTGCTGGGCATCCGCACCACCATCCTGCCGTGGATGGGCACGCATGAAATGGTCATGACCGGCACGGCGGCACATCATCCGGGCCTCGATAGTGATCATGTGGTCACCTCCGACCTGACCGGCGAGGAACTGTGGTCGATGGCAAGCCTTGGCTACGCGCCGATGAAGCTTTTGATGTCGACCTCGATCTATTCGCTGGGCCTGGTCGGCGGTATATTCTCGGCGCTCAAATCCTTTGCCAAGGGGGAGATCAGCGAACTGACCTCACTGGTGCATGACGCCCGCGAACATGCGCTCGATCGCCTGAAGGCGGAGGCCGATTCCATCGGCGCCGAGGAGGTTGTGGGGGTGAAGACCTACATCATCGAGATCGGCCAGGGCCTGATCGAGTTCATGGCCATAGGCACGGCGGTACGCAAGGCGTCCGGCATGGCGACGGCCACGCAGATGATGCCGGCCCAAGCCATTGTCCACGACAAGGATACCTGGATGGATTCGGATATGGGCATGTCGCTGATGCGTCCGGCGGATAGCCAGGGGGCGTGACACCGCTCCTCAATGATATTGCCGCCTGCACAGTATGCGCCACACACCTGCTATTGGGACCAAGGCCGGTGGTTCAGGCCGGCGATCCACGCGCGAAAATACGGATTATCGGTCAGGCGCCCGGCCTGAAGGTACATATGTCGGGTATCCCTTTCAATGACGCGTCAGGTGATCGTCTGCGCGACTGGCTGGGCGTGACGCCGGCGCAGTTCTATGACGAAAGCCTGTTCGCCATCATGCCGATGGGCTTCTGCTATCCTGGCCGAGGTAAAGGCGGCGACAATCCCCCGCGCCCGGAATGCGCACCGCTGTGGCATGAGCGCGTGCGCGCCACCCTGCCCGATATCAAACTGACCCTGCTCATCGGCGCATACGCGCAGGCCCATTACCTCGGCTCTCGCCGCAAGGCCACACTGGGGGACACCGTCCGCGCCTGGCGGGACTATATTGATGACGGCTACCTGCCGCTCGTCCATCCCTCCCCTCGCAACCAGATATGGCTAAAGCGCAATCCGTGGTTCGAGACGGAGATCGTGCCCTATCTGCGTTCCACCATAATGACAGCGCTAACATAATTTACGCGACCTCGGGTCCGGCTTTGTGGTAATAAGGGCGAAATAAAGACCGCCTCCATGTTTGACCGTACCCAGCGCTACCTGTTCGAGGATTTTGTCAGGGATACCCAGGCCGCCCAGACGGGCGAGGCCCTGTTCGCGCACCTGCAACGCAGCGTCAGCCAATATGGCTATGACCAGATGATTTTTTCGATCGCTCACGATCCGCTGCTGCCAAAATCTCATCAGCGGCCGAACATCTTCAACACCTATCCGGATGACTGGCAAAAAACCTATCTGGAAAAGGACTATGCCCGTCTCGATCCGGTGCTCCACGCAGCCCTTACGCACTCTTCCGGCTTCACTTGGGAAAACCTGAAAGCCACTTCCACCTATACGCCGGCCCAGACCCGTTTCATGAACGAAGCCGTCGATGCGGGCCTGAACAATGGCATAGCCGTGCCCATGCGGGCGCTGAAGGCTGTAGGCGGAGTCGGGCTAGCGGCCTCCACACCGAATGACGGCGCATACGCCCATCTCGATCTGATCAATGCCCTGTGTACGCAGTTTTATCTGTCCTACCGCCGGCTTTACGCCCGCCCGGCGCCGACGTTCAGCCTCTCGCCCAGGGAGACGGAAGTTCTGACATGGATTGCCGCCGGGAAAACGGACGAAGAGATTGCCGTCATCCTGGGCATCAGCCGCAATACGGTCGATACCCACCTGCGCAGCATCTTCCGCAAGCTTGACGCCACCAACCGGGTCTCGGCCGTGGTGACCGGATTGACACAGGGGCATATCTGTCCGTAACGCTGTTGCGAATTTGCGCGCCCGTTTCGCGGCGCCATGTTAATAAAGAGCCGCTTGATGAGATTTGGCTCCATGTTTGATTCTGAACAGCGCTATCAGTTTGAGGATTTTATCACCGACACCCGGCAGGTGACGGAGGATGCCGATCTGTTTCGCCTGCTGAAAAAGGCCGTGGCGCAGCATGGTTATGATCGCATCAGCCTGTGGGTGATCGATGATCCGGACCTGCCGCAGCGCGTGCATGGCCGCGGCGTCCTGCACAATTTCCCCGAAGAACTGCGTGATTTCTACAAGGAAAACAACTGCGATTCCTATGATCCGGTGATGCAGGCGCTTAAGGTCCGGACCGGCAGCCTGGACTGGGAAACACATGAAAAACGCTCTCAGTACAAACCGGCCCAGACGCGCCTTTACAATGTGGCGCGCGAGGGGGGGCTGCATAATGGGGTATCGACACCGATCTGGGGCCGCAACGGATTGATGGCCAGCCTGGGCCTGGCCTCGGCGGAAAAACAGGATGCCACCCATGCGCGCACCCAGGCCAATCTGGACCTGATCGGCGCCCTCACAGCGCAGTTTTATCTCAGCTATAAGCGGCTGAATGCCCGCCCGCCCTCACCGTACCGTCCCGCCACGGGAGTAACGCCTAAGGAAGCCGAAATCCTCAGTTGGGTGGCCTCCGGCAAGACCGATGCGGAAATCGCCATTATCCTGGGTATCAGCCGCAATACGGTCGATACACATATGCGCCATGTCTTTGCCAAGCTGGGCGCCCACAGCCGCGTAACGGCAGTGGTAAAGGCCATCGCCGAAGGTATTGTTCATCCCTGAGCCTGCCGGATCACGAATTCTCGTGATAGCGCGACACAGATGACTGTGATTGTCTTAGCCTGATGCGTAGCGTTTCAGAGGCGGACATGTCCAGCAGGGTCGAGTCAGGGAAAAAGCCTTTTCCAGAACCACTGACACATGACGAAACATGTATGGAGGTTCTTGAACGCCTGGAGGAACTGAAATGCCTGGCGCTCCAAACCGGGGATCATGAACTGGTCGATGGCCTGGATTATGTTTTCGAACGGTTCATCACGCGCTACTGCGATTCCAAGCACGCCGAACTGAATGCCCGGATGCGCCGGCATTTCCATCCACCCAAAGCGTATATGAATTAAAGACTTCGCTATTCAGGAGGCACCGCTCCGATTGGAGCTTGCACCGGGGGGCGCGGGGGGCCAGAATTGTCCGCACATACGGGAGGCAACCTATGTGCGGACAATTTGAGGCCGCCCTCTATCTCAACTATCTGAAAAATACCCTGCACCTGCCGGATGCGCCTGATCAGGTAGAATTTGGCCAGCCGTCAAGGGTGGTGCCGACCGGCGGCGCGCCGATCGTGATCGAAAACCCGGAAAGCGGCCGGCTGGAAGTCATACTGGCGCGTTTCGGACTGATACCGCACTGGTATTCCGGCGCATTGAAGGACTGGAAAGCCACCACCTTCAATGCAAGGCTGGATACGGTAACGGAAAAGCGTGTCT
This sequence comes from Asticcacaulis taihuensis, assembly GCF_900100255.1. Lineage (GTDB taxonomy): Bacteria > Pseudomonadota > Alphaproteobacteria > Caulobacterales > Caulobacteraceae > Asticcacaulis > Asticcacaulis taihuensis. The sequence continues at coordinate 912,589 of NZ_FMTS01000001.1, forward strand.
TCCAGGGGGCCTGGAAATACCGTCACGCCGTTGTGCCGGCCGATTGTTTCTATGAATGGTCCGGCGAGAAAAATACTCGCCGCAAATGGTGCCTCACGCGCGCTGACAACCAGCCCCTGGCTTTTGCCGGCCTCTGGGACTGTGCAAACCTGACGGAGGGTGAAATCTGGAGTTTCACCCTGCTGACCCGCAATGCCGGCCATGATATGGTCCCCATCCATGACCGCGAACCGGTTATACTGGCCCCGGACCAATGGGATAACTGGCTGCGTCGCAAGCCGGTCGATCTGACGGCCTCCGTATCGCTCCGGCTCCAGGCGGAAACACCCGTGGCGCCCATGCAGGGCTCGCTGTTCTGATCACATCTCGCCAAAGAACTCGCGCTGTGAGCGCTCCAGTTCTTCAACATAACGGCGGTTGACATACTTTTCCGTCAGCAGACCCAGGAGTTTGTGGTCCTCATTCACCACCGCCAGGTCATCGACACCGAAATGCTCGAAGACGCGCATGATGGCTGAAATATCCATGTCCGGCCGGACATAGACCTCGGTCTGGCGGGCCAGTTCACGCAAGGGGGTAAGCGTCTCCTGATTTTCGATCCACGCCTCGGCGGTGAGGACGATGCCACGGTAATCGCCCTTGTTATCAATCAGCAGGACACGCGACGTCGAGCCCAACGGCACCTGCTCGCGCATGGCCGCCACGCTGAGGCTATCCGGCAGGGTCGTATGGTTCTTGCGCATCAGGCTTTGCGCTGTCAGGGCCTTCACCCAGCCGATATCGCGAGCATTGCGCACCGTTTCGCCGCGCAGGTGCAGGCGCCAGGTCGAGAAGGAATAACCAAACCGCTCGCGGATGATAGCGCTCGAACACAGCGCCGCGGTCACCACCGCCGCCGTCAGGTTGAAGTCGTGCGTCACCTCCAGCACCATCAGCGACATGGTCATCGGCCCGCCGACCACGGCCACGGCCAGTGCCGCCATGCCGACCAGCGAGGCATTGAGGATATCGAGGTCAGCCGCTGGATAGATCTGGTTGACGATCTGGGCAAAGGCCGCGCCCAATAACGACCCCAGAAATAGCGAGGCAAAGAACAGACCGCCGCGAAAGCCGAAGGCTAACGAAATAACCGAGGCGCACAGTTTCAGGGCGAAAACCGCCAGTAGGGTCAGCACCGCTGCCTGTTGCGCCATATAGAGGTGCATGGCACCGTGTCCAGAACTCAGGGCCTGAGGCGCGGCCCAGGCCACCGGCATGAGAAACAGCCCGCCGATCATCGGCCGCCAGATATCGCCGATCGGCAGCTTGCGCACCACGGCCTCCACGCTGGCCACCAGCCGGATGATGGCTATGCCCACCCCCGCGCACAACGCGCCCAGAACGGCATAGAGCAGGTAACCGCTGATCTCGATGGTTTGCCCGACGGTCGAAGCGATGACGAAGGGCTCGATATTCATCAGTTGCGCTGCGAGCACCGCCATCAGCGAGGCGGCCGCCACCGGGGCCAGCGCCGCCACGGTATAGCCGCCAAGCACCAGTTCAAAGGCGTAAAACGCGCCGGCCAAAGGCGCGCCAAAGGCCGCGCCGATCGCCGATCCGGCCCCCGCCCCCACGAGTGTGCGCAGGGAAACCCGCTTGAGATCAAGCCACTGGCCGATCTTGGAGGCGATGCCGCCGCCCAACTGGGCATAGGCCGCTTCCAGCCCGACCGAGGCGCCGAAGCCGTTGGACAGGAAGGTCTGAAACGACACGATCAGACTGTCGCGCAGCGGAATGCGGCCGCCATAAAGCGCATTGGCCTCGACCACGTCGATCGGCTGACGGGTGCGGCGGGGAAATATGAATCGCACCAGCCCCAAGGCCGCGCCGCCGAGCGGCAGGGCGATCAGGTGCCAGGGCTCGATATTCGGCAGGGCGCTCAGGCGCAGGTCCGGCGAAAAGCCATACAGAATGGATTGCAGCATATGGGCGAAATGCCCCAGCAGGGCCGCCATGACACCGGCGAGCAGGCCGATGCCGCCGGCCAGCACGATGAACCACACTTCCGAGCCTTGCAAATGACGCTTGACCAGGGCCACGCCGCGCAGGACCGGCCGCTTGACGACCTTTCCCAGGATGTAATCACTCAGGTGCGGATTGGATAAGGACATGCTGGCTCACGACGCATACCGGTTCACACTAGGCCGGCAAGGTGGCCTTGTGAAGACAATTCGCGCCTGGAGCGTCGATCTGAATGAATTAGGTCGGCGATCCAAGCTTTTGTTTTAACGCGCATCTTAATCCAAAAAGTGCGTCACACTTTTTGGGATGCGCTTTAAGATCAATATCCTGTCGCTATTTGTCTTCGCCCAACATCTCGCGGATTCCTTTCGTCCACGGCAGGCAAAGCGCAAAGGCCACGCTGAGCAGACCGACCGGCAACCAGACCGCCGCATGGCCCCACGTCAGGGTCGCCACCGCGCCCAACAGCGCACCACCGATGAAGCAGATGCACAGGCACAGGAAGAACAGCGATTCCCGACGCCTCTCCCGTCCTTCACCATAGATCAGCCAGGCAATGGTGGCGCTGGCGAAATGGCGCAGATTGGCGCTGGTGGTCACGGATGTGTAGGCAAATTCGCCCAGGCGGTAGAAGGCTGACGCCTGGAGCGCCGCCACGAAGGCGATACCGGTTACCACCAGCATGTCGGGCACGCTTTTAGGCAGGAAGGCGACAACGACCAGAAAGACAATCTCCAGGCCGAGCGAGAAACGTGCCTGCGATGGCAGAAGCCCGGCCAACGGTTTTTCCTTCAGCACCTGTGCCACCGCGACGCCGCAGATATAGGCGGCGATCGGCGCCGCGAACGGCAGGACCAGGCGCCCTTCCCCCTCGGCCATCCGAACCACCATCAGCACAATATTGCCAGTCATGGCATTGGCGAAGACACCGCCATAGCCGGCATAGGTGAAAGCATCGAGCATACCGGCCGCCGCGATCAGCAGGGCCGCCACCGGCAGGGTGCGTTCGGGTCTTTTGCCGAGAAGCGAAGGAACGGTGTTCATGCCCTCTTTTATGGCGAAGGCCGATCAGGCCGCAAGCAGGATATGAACCGCCTTTTTGGCCGTCTCGAAAACCGATGGTTTCTGCTGCATCTGGGCGGTCATGGCCGCGCCCTGGAACAGCAGCCCGATCTGCCGCCCGGTGTCCAGCGGATTTACAAGGCCGGCCTTCTGGCACAGTTCGACGAACCGGCCTTCGACATATTCCGAAGCCGCCCGGCCGCGCGCGGCAATACCCTCATGCTTGCCGATATATTCCTGCCCGGCCTTCATGGCCAGGCATCCCCGGCAGGATGCTTCCATCATCTCGCGGCGGACATCGAACAGGGCCAGTATCTGCTCCCGGGGATCATCGCTGCGCGCCAAGGCCGGCTTGAAGAGATAGGTATCGGTGTCCTCGCCATACTGGTCCAGCACCGCCTCGATCAGGTCTTCCTTCGAGGGAAAATACTTATAGAGGGTGCGCTTGGAAATGCCGCTATTGGCCATGACCGTGTCGATGCCGGTGGCATGAAAGCCGCCGTCATAGAAGGCATCATAGGCCTGGGCAATGATCTCCTGCTTTTTGGTGGGGGTGGCGGTGCCGGCCATGGCGAAATCTCCTTGAGAAATTTTCTATCATGTCCGCTTGACAATGTAAACCGATCTGTTTACCTATGGCGATGTAAACAGATCAGTTTACATTTCTCGGCCGCCGGATTCGACGGCTCTTTCAAAAGGAAGTTCGTCATGTCCTATGCTAATCAAGTTGTCCTCGTTTCCGGCGCAAACCGCGGCATCGGCGCCGCCACCGTCCGCGAACTGATCAAGACCGATGTAAAGAAGATTTACGCCGGTGCCCGCCGGCTGGAGTCGCTGCCCGATTTTGGCGATTCCCGCGTTGTGCCGCTGCAACTCGATATTACCGACCAGGCGTCGGTCGATGCTGCTGTGAAGGCCGCCGCCGATACCGACATCCTGCTCAATAATGCCGGCACCGCCGTCTTCGCCAACTTCATCGAAAGCCCGATCGAGTTGATCAATGGCGACATGGATACGAACTATTACGGCACCCTGCGTGTCATCCGCGCCTTCACGCCAGTTTTTGAGGCGCGCAAGTCCGGCACCATCGCCAATGTGATCAGCGTGGTCGGCCTGACTTCGGCGCCGGGCCTCGCCGGCTATTCCGCCTCGAAGGCGGCCCTTCAATCCCTGACCCAGACCCTGCGCGTCACGCTCAAAGGCTCCGGTATCAAAGTGCTCGGCATCTATCCCGGCCCGATCGATACCGACCTGGCGAAGGATATCCCGATGGTCAAGGCCACGCCGGAACATGCCGCCGAACAGATCGTCAAGGGGATCGCTGCCAACGAGACCTACATCTTCCCTGACCCGGTGGCGCTGCATATCGGCAACCTCTGGGCCACCGATGGCAAGACGCTCGATACAGCCCTGGCTGGTGAAGGCTAAAATAATAAAGGCCGGGAGCAATCCCGGCCTTTAATTTATCTAAAAGAACACCGGTGGAGCACGATCCAAATCCATCTCCTGTTGCACCTGAATCAGTTCGCGCTCTTCGCCACGCAGCCGCATTGCCGTCAGTACGCCGCTATAATAGACGCCGGTATCGATCCCGATCCGCCAGCGCGTATTGGCCGGCACCTTGTGCGGCGAATGGCCGTGAACAACCACATAGTCACACGCCTGATCCGCCCTCAGGAACCGTCCGCGAATATACATGAAGGTGGCGCTGTCCTGTTCTGCCAGCGGCCTGTCCGGATCGACCCCGGCGTGGACGAACAGATAATCGCCCGCCTGGAAGGAGGACGGCATGGCCCGCAGCATCTCCAGATGCGCCGGGTCAACCTTGGCCGCGAACCGGCGGCTGACCTCGTCCCAGATTTCCATGGACCGCGCCATGTAGGGCATGACCACGCCGTAGGAATCAAGCGTGGCCGCTCCGCCCCAGTCGCGCCACGTATCGCCAAACTCAGGCTCATCAAGGAAGCGCAGCAGCGCCTCTTCGTGATTGCCCATCAGCGCCACCACATCGCACCAATCCGCCGCCAGCAGGCGCCCAACCCGATCCAGCACCTGGCGCGAGGCCGGTCCGCGATCGACATAATCCCCCAGCAGGACAATACGCGGCCGCTCCCCCAGCCCTTCCGCATCAGCCCGGATATGATCGATCATTCGCTCAAAGAGATCGTCATAGCCGTGGATATCGCCGATGGCGTAGGTCAGTTGTGCAATGCGGGAGGTCATGCGCCCTATATAGGCAGGGCGCCGTCGGTTTCAAAGCAAAGTCTTCATGGCTTCACTGAGCGGCGTGTGCGGCAACTCGCCGATCACCTCGGCTAGGCGCGGGTCTTCCAGCGCGTGCGGCACATCCCACAGGTACAGCATTTCCAGCGCCGCCCGCATGAAGGGATCAAACATGGCGATCAGCGAAAACAGGACGCGCGGCATATGGCCCACCGCAACCTTGCGGCTCAGGGCCATGCGCGCCGCGTCCGCCAGCCGTTTCGCCGAAACATTTTGGCTCTCGAAGTGGAACACCTCATAGGCGCCAAGCGTGGCTTCGACCTCCGCCAGTTTTACCACCGTAGCCGCCAAATCGGGCAGGAAGGCCCAGGCGTGGACGGTTGTCTTTTTACCGGGTGTCACGATCTTACCCTTGCCGAGGTCTTTGGCCACCAGCGCCCCCATCCAGCTATTGGGCGCCTCACTACCGAAGAAATCACCGGCACGGATGACGATGGTGCGCAGGCGGCCCGCTTCGGCGCGTTCGCGGAACAACCCCTCGATCGAGACCCGGATACGGCCTTTCAGCGTATCGGCCGCGAAGGGCGTCTGCGGGGTCAGGATCGGCGGCATGGAGGAGCCGAAATTATAGACGCTGCCAGGATAGATCTGGCGGGCATTCAGCGCCTCGCAGATATCGGCCGCCGCGGTATAGGTCGGCAGGGCCTTTTCCGCCCAGACCGGATAGGGCACGTTGAGGCCATTGAACACCAGATCGACCGGGCCTGTGGCCCTTGCTACCGCGCTTGCATCGAACAGATCGGCATGGATCGGGACAATTCCCTCTCCGGTTGCCTTGCCGGCACGCACTAGACCCAATACACGCCAGCCCTTGTCAAGAAACGCCTTCGCCACCACCTTGCCGACGCCGCCATTGGCGCCCAGAACCAGAACCGTCTTCATGTCATCTCTCCTTGCATTAACAGGACGAGATTTATTTCATTTAACTACGCATATAAATTACCTATAATCTGATCATAATTATTCAATTTTGGATGGATTAAAGTGCTCGACTGGACCCTGCTTCGCGCCTTTCTTGCCGTTATCGATACCGGATCGCTGTCGGCCGCCGCCTCGCGGATCGGCGCCACCCAGCCGACGCTGAGCCGCCATGTCAGGGAACTGGAAACCGCCATCGGCACACCCCTGTTCCGGCGCTCGGTCAGGGGGCTTGAGCCCACCGAGGCCGCGCTTGGCCTGATCGATGACGCCCGCGCAATGGGTCGCGCCGCCGAAGCCTTGGCCCTCAAGGCTCAGGGCAAGGCCGAAACTCTTTCGGGCACGGTGCGCCTCACCGCTTCGGTAGTGGTGTCCAACCTGATTCTGCCGCCGCTTATCGCCGACCTCAGGCGCGAAGAACCGCTGATCCAGGTCGAGATTGTGGCGTCAGATGCTTCGCAAAACCTGCTGCGCCGCGATGCCGATATCGCTCTGCGCATGTTTGACCCGACACAGAACGCCCTGATCGCCCGCAGGCTCGGCGAAACGCCCCTGGGGGTTTATGCTACCAGGGACTATCTGGCACGCAAGGGCCGGCCGCAGACCATGCCGGAACTCCTCGGCCACGACGTCATCGGTTTCGACCGTGCTGACGATATTATAAAAGGCTATGCCGCGATGGGCTATCCGGTGACACGCCACCAGTTCCCGGTGCGAACCGACGACCAGATGGTGTGCTGGCACCTGTTGCTGGCCGGAGCAGGGATAGGGTTCGCGCAATGCCTGCTGGCCGATGCGCAGCCAAACCTTGAAAAAATCGACCTCGGCATGCCCCTGCCTGCCCTGCCCGTCTGGCTGGTCATGCACGAAGAGGTGCGCACCAACGCCCGCATCCGCCGCGTTGCTGACTTCCTGACCGCCCGTCTGACCGCCCTCCTCAGCGCAAGGGCCTAGACAAGGGGATTATCAAAGTATATGGGGGCCAATACATTGGAGCCGATATATCTATGTCCCCACCCACCGATCCACAAATCGTCATGGATTCCCTGCGGCGCATCGTCCAGGCCCTGCGCCAATCGGCCACGCACAGCGAACAGGCGACCGGCCTCACCGCCGCGCAACTGCTGGTGCTAAAGCGCATCCAGGCGCATGAGGGCCTGTCGGTCAATGAACTGGCCGCCGCGACCTTTACCCACCAGAGTACGGTGTCCGAAATCGTCACCCGCCTGGAAACCCGCGGTCTGATCCGCCGGGTGCGCGCCGCCGCCGACGGCCGCCGCGTCGAGCTTTACCTGACGGAGGCCGGCCAAGCCGTACTCACTGCCAGCCCGGTCAGTGCCCACGAAAAGCTGATGCAGGCGGTCGCCACCCTGCCGCCGCCGACCCTGGAAAAACTGGCCGGTGGCCTGAATGCGCTTATTGAAGCGGCGCACCTGAACGAACACCCCGCCCGCTTCTTCTTTGAAGACAAGAGTACCCCTGATGAGTGACCACGAAATAAAGAACGCCTCCACCACGCCGGGCCTGCCGATCTCGCTGGGGCTCGGTCCGGTTCTGGAAAAGGCCGATGTCGAGCGCCATCCTCGTGCGCTTGATCGCCGCAGCCTGCTGGTCGGCGCTTTATGCATCGGTCTGGCCCTCATCATGACGCCGATCGCACGCGGCCTGATGGCGCTGATCGGCCTGATCACCAACCTGGCCTTTTATCAGCGTGTGGGTTTTGATCTTGTCTCGCCCGCCGGGCATCATCTCGGCCTGTTCGTGATTGCCGTGCCGGTGATCGGCTCGCTGATCGTTGGCCTGATGGCGCGCTTTGGCGCCAAGGCCATTCGCGGCCACGGCATTCCGGAAGCGATGGAGCAGATCCTGACCAATGACAGCCGCATTCCGGTGCGCATGACCTTCCTCAAGCCGCTGTCCGCTGCCATCGCCATCGGCACCGGCGGCCCCTTCGGCGCGGAAGGTCCGATCATCGCCACCGGCGGCGCGCTCGGCTCCTTGCTCGGTCAGGTCATCCACGTTACGGCGCATGAACGCAAAACCCTGCTGGCCGCCGGCGCCGCGGCGGGTATGACCGCCATCTTCGGCACACCCTTTTCCGCCATCCTGCTGGCTATCGAACTGCTGGTCTTCGAGTTCCGACCTCGCTCCTTTATCCCCATCGCCCTGGCGGCCTTGAGCGCCATCATGCTGCGGCCCTTCCTGTTCGGCACCGACCTGTTGTTCCATATCGCCATCTTCGCCCCAGCCTCCCCCGCCGCCCTGATCGGCTACGCTGCCCTGGGCGTCATCATGGGCCTGTTCGCGGTCATAATTGCCAAATCGACCTACCTGATCGAGGACCTGTTCGAGCGCCTGCCGATCCACTGGATGTGGTGGCCGGCCATCGGCGGTCTGATCGTCGGGCTGGTCGGCCTGTGGGAACCGCGCGTTATGGGGGTCGGTTACGACAATATCGACCGAATCTTAAGCGGCAACTTCCTCGGCATCGCCTTGCTTACCTTCTGCCTGCTGAAATTCATCGCCTGGTCAATCGCGCTCGGCAGCGGCACATCGGGTGGCACGCTCGCCCCCATCTTCACCATCGGCGGCGGGCTGGGCGTTTTGACGGCTCAGGTGTTCGAGGCGGCATTGCCTTCGCTGGGCCTTGACCTGCGCATGGCCGGACTGGTCGGCATGGCCGCCTGCTTTGCCGGCGCCTCGCGCGCCCTCTTCGCCTCGGTGCTGTTTGCCCTGGAAGTGACTCAGCAGTTCAATACCCTGCTGCCGCTTCTCGCCGGTTGCGCGACCGCCTTTATGGTCTCGGCCTTTGTCATGAAAACCACAATCATGACGGAAAAGCTGGTGCGGCGGGGCCACCATGTGCCGTCGGAATATATGGCGCATGGGCCGCAAACCCCGGCAAAGCCTTGAACGTACCAACGTAGCAACAATTTAATGTTGGCGATTTTTGCGAAGCTTATGAATTTAAAGCTTTATTTCGGCAAATTTCTGCGTATGCCTTAAAGAAAACAATTCGGGGCAAGAGGCATATGGACGCCAAGGTATTTCTCGACAGACGCGGTGTGTGGGCGTTCGGACTCGGCTGTGCATGTGTCACTATCGGCGTTTTGCTGCATCTGCCGATGTTCTGGATGGGCAAGGACATGGGCTTCGCCCTGGCCGGAATGCCGATGGACAATGGCATGTTGTTCGGCATGTTCCTGATTGTCGCGGGCATTGGTATCGCCGCCTACGGCCTGCTGCCGAAAGGTGTCGACGCGCAGGTGAAATCCGCCGCGCGTATTGCGGTTGCCGCGCCGGAGGATGCGAAGCTTGGTCCCGCTCACGCCCTGCTGATGCTGGTTCTGGTCGTGGCCCTAATTATCGACGTCATGAAGCCCGCCTCTCTCGGTTTCGTCATGCCAGGCCTGATCAAAGAGTACGGCGTCAGCAAGGCGGAAGCCTCGCTTGTGCCCTTCTTCGCCCTGATCGGCACGGTCACCGGCTCGATCCTGTGGGGCATCATCGCCGACATCTACGGCCGTAAGGCCTCGATCCTCCTGTCTGCTGTGGTCTTCGTCGGCACCTCGATCTGCGGCGCCATGCCGAGCCTGTTGTGGAACGAGATCATGTGCTTCCTGATGGGCGCCGGCGCCGGCGGCATGTTGCCGGTCACCTATGCCCTGCTGGCTGAAACCATGCCGTCGCGCCATCGCGGCTGGGCGCTGGTGCTGGTCGGCGGCCTGGGGGCGGTCGGCGGCTATTTCGCGGCCTCGGGCTTTTCCTACCTGCTGGTGCCGACATTCAGTTGGCGCATCCTGTGGCTGATCAATCTGCCGACCGGCCTCATCCTCATCCTGATGGGCGGGCTGATCCCCGAATCGGCCAAGTTCCTCCTATCGCGCGGGCGTGATGAGGAGGCGCACAAGATCATGGCGCGGTTCGGTACGGTCAGCCACAAACTGGGCGCCAATGAAGAGGACACCGATGACACTTTTGCGCACCATCATTCAAAGCACGACGGCACCGAGCCCAAGCTCTGGACGCCCGGCCTGATCGGTAAAACGGCGGCACTGACCATCGCGGCGCTGGCCTGGGGCCTGATCAATTTCGGCCTTTTGCTATGGCTGCCCAATGACCTGGTGGCCAAAGGCTATTCCATGGCCCTGTCATCGAAACTGCTGGCCGAATCCTCGCTGATCGCCTTCCCGACCGTTTTTGTCTGCACCTGGATCTACAGCCAGTGGAGCACCAAATGGGCCTTCACCACCATGGTGACCATTACGCTCGCCGGGCTGATCTGGGTGCTGCTGTTAGAGACCGGCAAGGGGGGGAGTCCGGTTCTGCCGATCGCCCTGCTGATCATTGGCTCCAATGGCATTCTGGCCATTCTACTGCCCTACGCCTCGGAGAGCTACCCCCTGGCAATCCGCGGACGCGCCACCGGCTGGATTGCCGCCTGCACCAAAGGCGGCGGCGTGCTGGCCCAGACGCTCAGCATTACCGCCCTGGTGCCGCCACTGGGGATCGCCGCGGGCATGATCATCGTGCCGATCGTCGTCACCCTTGGTTTATTTGTTAAATACGGCACCGAAACCAAGGGCCTTGACCTGCGGCAACTGGAAAAACCGCGCAGACCCGGCTAGAATAAAGCCTCTGAAGGAGGATTACGTGCCCGACACCTCACTTGATGCCTTTGTTGCCGGCCTGCCCAAGGCCGAACTGCACCTGCATATCGAAGGCTCGCTGGAGCCGGAGCTGATGTTCGATCTGGCACAGCGCAACGGCATAGACCTGCCCTACGCGTCGATCGAGGCTCTGCGCGCCGCCTATGACTTCTCCAACCTCCAGGATTTTCTGGATATCTATTATCAGGGCGCCAATGTCCTGCGCACCGAAGAAGACTTCTATGATCTGGCCATGGCCTATTTTAAAAGGGCGGCCGCCGATAATGTCCGCCATGCCGAAATCTTCTTCGATCCGCAGACCCACACCGATCGCGGCATTCCCTACGCCTATGTCATCGAGGGCCTGAACCGCGCGGCGAAGGATGCCGAGGCGTTAGGCTTGTCGGTCTCGCTGATCCACAGCTTCCTGCGTCATCTCTCCGAGGAGGCCGCCTTCGAGAGCCTGGCCATGGCCGTGCCATATCTCGATAAGATCATAGGCGTTGGGCTGGATAGTTCCGAGGTCGGTCATCCGCCGTCGAAATTCACTAATGTCTTCGCCAAGGCGCGCGAACTGGGCCTCAAACTCTGCGCCCACGCCGGCGAAGAAGGCCCGCCGGCCTATGTTTATGAGGCGCTGGATATCCTGCACATCGACCGCATCGACCACGGCAACCGCTCGCTGGAAGATCCTGTTTTGGTAGCACATATTGTGCGTGAAGGCATGACCTTGACGGTCTGTCCGCTCTCCAATCACAAGCTCTGCGTGGTAAAAGACCTGAACGACCACCCGATCCCCGACATGCTGGCAAAGGGTCTGCGCGCCACGATCAATTCCGACGATCCGGCCTATTTCGGCGGCTATGTGAACGACAATTTCCTCAGCTTGACCCGCTGCGGCCTGATCGACCGCGAGGATTGCCTGACGCTGGCGCGCAACTCGATAACCGGCTCTTTCCTGAGCGAGGAGCGGAAGACCGCCTTAATCGCTGAAATAGAGGCGTTCGCGGCGGAACACTGACGGCTGGGGCGCGGCCACGGCCGGCAGATCGGCTTGAAGCTTGCCTGGCAGGTCCGGCGGCGCCTCGTCAAGGATCGGCCCGCGCGGCAGGGGCGAATATGACCGGCTCGGTACTGAACGCACCGGAGTGGTGAACAGCAAACCAAAGGCGGCGCTGGAGGCTACGACTAGGCCGCCGCCAACCAGCAGACATAAGGCCAGCCGCAGGCTGCCTGGATCGCGGTAGTGATAATAGAGACCACACAGTACGGCAAAACTGACCACCCAGGCGATCAGACTGCCGCGCACCGGATAATCGGGCGCGACCCGCCGCGCCAGCAGCGAGGTAAATAGATATATCCCCTGCAAGTAGATATGCAGCCCAATGATCCAGCCGGCCGCGCGCCAGGCATTGGCCCAGTAAAGCCCCCAGTCGCCGTTCATGAAATTCTGCGTCATGAAGGCGGCATCGGCGAGACTGTTGCCCAAGGTTTCGCGCATCCCGACAGCAAAGGCGGGAAAATCGGCATAGCTTTCGGAAGATACCGGCAGCAGAAATTTCACCGCCAGCAACAGCGCAATCGCCAACTGCCACTCGATCAGCCTTTCACCCAGCCAGAGTATAAAGCGTCTGATAGTCATGAAACTGCGCCTGAAAATACCGGGCCAGTATAGTGGCTATGGCTTTTAAACACCATAACGGTAATGGCCGGTGATTTCAGCGCCGAAGAGACTGTCTTCCTGCTTTGGTCCCCAGCCGATATTGTGGATTATCAATGGCCGTCGCCTGTCTTCGAGAGCCCGTTCATCGCTGACAATAGCGATGTGAGGGTAGTTGCCCGGCAGACGATAAGTAACCAAATCACCCGCCACATAATCTGCCGGATTATGCGTCATAGGCAGGGACCGGCCATAGCGCCTCAGGAACACGCGCAGGTTAGGCACGCGACGGTGGTCAATGTTGCGGTCAGGGTGCGACAGACCCCAGTCTTTCGGGTACAGGCTGAAATGCGCCGCCATATCCTCATGTACCTGCTGCTGAAGGTCGCCCCCTATGGCGCGATAGGCACGGATTACCACATCGCTGCACACCCCCCTGTTTTGGGGTACATCTCCCATAGGATAGGGAATGCGCGTGTAGGCGCTATCATAGGTTACGGAATGGCGGGTCTGCTCATGCGCAGCCTTGAGAAAAGCGCCGCACTTATCTGGCGTGGCCAGGGCTGGCCCAGAGAGGACCATGCCTGAAAATCCAGACAGAAAAGCGCGGCGGTTCATGATCAGTGGGTCGCGTCTTCCATGCCCTTGCCGACGGCGGTGATATCCTTGCCGACGCCTTGGATGGTGTGACAGGCGGACAGCACCGGCAGAAGGGCAATAACAGCGATCAGGGCGAAACGTTTCATGGTGGATTCCTCAGATTTAACAGCTTGCGAGCCTGACTCGCAATTGCGGCGAATTTACGGGAAATATGTCCCGCCGCAAACAGGAAAAGGCCCATGACGCCAGCGCCATGGGCCTTTGATAACATCGTGGGCAATCAGTTGCTGGCGGCGCTTTCCATGCCCTTGCCAACAGCGGTCACGTCCTTGCCGGCCCCTTGGATGGTATGGCAGGCGGCCAGGATCGGCAGGATGGCGATAACGGTAAACAGTGCGAGGCGCTTCATGTCATTTGTCCTTCTCAGATTAGGTGGCATCAGGCGCCACGTAAGATCAGAATTGAGTTTTGCGCATAAGGATTCAATGAGCGCGTCTTATGGATAAAATCATGGCGACATCGGGTAAGCATGGCGCCTGACGCCGTAAAAGCGTATGAGCGCCCCTATGAAAGACCCGATTATCATTATTGGCGCCGGCCCGGCCGGGCTGATGGCCGCCGAGATTTTAAGCGCCGCCGGAAGGCATGTGGAAATCTATGACCGTATGCCTTCGGTGGCGCGCAAGTTCCTGATGGCCGGACGTGGTGGGTTGAACCTGACCCATTCCGAGCCGTTTGATCGCTTCGTCACTCGCTACGGCAAGCGCGCGCCCCTGCTGAAACCAGCACTGGAAGCCTTTACGCCGAAAGACCTGCGCGCCTGGGCCGACGGGCTGGGTGCGGAGACCTTCATCGGCACATCGGGGCGTATATTTCCGAAAGCCATGAAGGCGTCCCCCCTGCTGCGCGCCTGGCTGAAACGGCTAGAGGCGCAGGGCGTGGTTCTGCATACCCGGCATGAGTGGCGCGGATGGCAGGACGGAGCGCTGTTGTTCAATGACGATGTGCGGGTAACTTCGGCAGCCACCATATTGGCGTTGGGCGGGGCAAGTTGGCCGAAGCTTGGCGGCGATGGCGGCTGGACCGGCCTGCTGGCGGAAAAGGGCGTTGAGATAGCGCCTTTCCAGCCAGCCAATGTCGGTTTCCAGACGACATGGAGCGCGCATTTCGCCGACAAATTCGCCGGTGAACCGCTGAAAAATGTCGCCGTGAAATTCGCCGGCCGTGAGGTGAAGGGCGAGCTGATGCTGACGCGCACTGGCGTCGAAGGCGGCGCCATCTATGCCCTTAGCGCCGCTTTGCGCGATGCCATTGCGAAAGACGGACACGCCGATCTGGTCATAGACCTGCGTCCCGATCTGTCCGCCGACCAGGCGATCAACAAGCTGAAACGTGCCTCACCTAAGGACTCTTTAAGCAACCGGTTGCGCAAGGCGCTCAACCTGTCGCCGGCAGCCATTGCCCTGGTGCATGAAAAGCCAGGCGCCGACTTCAAGACGGTGACCGTGCGGCTGACTGGCGCGCAAGGCCTGGATCGCGCCATTTCCTCAGCCGGCGGCATCAGGTTTGAAGCCCTGGCGCCAGATTTCGAACTGAAGGCCCTGCCAGATGTCTATGCGATCGGCGAAATGCTCGACTGGGAAGCCCCGACCGGCGGCTATCTGCTGCAAGCCTGTTTTTCGACGGCCGTTGCAGCAGCACAGTCGATATTGGAGGCTAAGAAGCCCCATCTGCGCTAAACGCCTTTACCCGCCTGTCATCCTTTGCCACTATGACAGGAATGAAATCGATATCAGGGGTACGACGTGAAACTCAGCAAGCGTGAAATGCTCGTAACCCTGGCCGCTATTATGGCCTCTGGTGGCGCGAAGGCCGATACTGCAAGGTCCGGCCGGCCGCCGATCGGTGAGCGCAAGTTCGTCAGCCCGGCCATCGAGCAGGTCATCACCCAGACGAAAAAGAAACTGAAGGACAAGTCACTCGCCGCTCTGTTTGAAACCTGCTTCCCAAATACGCTCGACACCACCGTCACCACATCGGTCATTAACGGGAAACCGGATACCTTCATCATCACCGGCGATATCGACGCCATATGGCTGCGTGATTCCTCCGCCCAGGTTTGGCCCTACCTGCCCTATGCCTCCAGGGACAAGGCCCTGACCCAGTTGTTCCAGGGGCTGATCGGCAGGCAGGCACGCTGCATCCTGATCGACCCTTACGCCAACGCCTTCATGCGCGATCCGGCGGCGAAATCGAACCTGGAGTGGTCTCAAGAAGACGATACCGAGATGAAACCGGGCGTCGCCGAGCGCAAGTGGGAGATAGACTCTCTCTGTTATCCCATCCGCCTGGCGCACGGCTACTGGAAGGCCACTGGCGATACCGCGCCCTTCGATGCCGAATGGCGCCAGGCGATGCAGACGGTTGTGACCACTTTCAAAACTCAACAGCGCAAAACCGATCCCGGTCCCTATCGCTTTATGCGCAAGGCGACCTCCTCGAACGAAATGATGCCGCTGAATGGCTATGGCGCGCCGACGAAGAAGGTCGGGCTGATCCATTCCGGCTTCAGGCCTTCGGATGACGCCTGCGTCCTGCCCTTCCTGATCCCGTCTAACCTGTTCGCCGCCGTTTCCCTGCGCCAACTGGCCGAAATGTCCGGCCTCGGTTTCGATGCCACCTTCCGCGCCGAATGCAGCGACCTGGCCAACGAAATCGGCACGGCCGCCGCGCAATATGGCAAGCACCGTCTCCCGGACGGCACAATCGTCTGGGCCTATGAGGCCGACGGTTTCGGCAATACGCTGTTCATGGATGACGCCAATGTGCCGAGCCTGCTGGGGCTGCCCTATCTCGATATCTGCGAGAAGACCGATCCGCTCTATCAGACCACCCGCGCCGCCGTCTGGAGCGACGCCAATCCCTACTTTTTCAAGGGCAGGGCGGCGGAAGGCATTGGCGGGCCGCATATAGGCATGGACATGATCTGGCCAATGTCGCTGATCATGCGCGCCCTGACCAGCGACGATGAAGTGGAGATCACTGCCTCGATCAACACCCTGAAAGCCACCACCGCCGATACCGGCTTCATGCACGAAAGCTTCCATAAGGACGACCCGACGAAGTTTACCCGGCCGTGGTTCGCCTGGGCCAATACCCTGTTTGGCGAACTGGTGCTTGACATTACCCGCCGCAAGTCGAAACTGATGTAAGTGCGCTTTCGGGGGATTAATGCTGTCGCGTCGTTCATTACTGGCTTCCGCCGCCGCTTCCGGTCTCGCCGTGGCCATGCCTCGCCTGGCCGCCGCGCAAACAGTGGGCTACAGCCAGTTCGTCAATCCGATGATCGGTACCGGCGGCCATGGCCATGTCTATCCAGGCGCCAGTGTGCCCTTCGGCATGATCCAGCTCTCACCAGATACCGATAATGCCCGCTGGGATGCCTGCTCGGGCTATTATTACGACGACAAGACTCTGCTGGGTTTCTCGCACACCCACCTCTCCGGCACCGGCGCTTCCGATATGCTCGACCTGCTGGTGGTGCCGGCCATTGGCGAGGTACGTATCAAGCCGGGGACGCTCGCTGATCCTGAAGGCAGTTACCGCACGGCGATGAGCCACGATCAGGAACACTCCCGCCCCGGCTATTACAGCCTTGTCCTGCCGGAAAGCGGCATCCGCGCCGAACTGACCGCCTCGGCGCGTGCCGGCCTGCATCGCTACACCTTTCCCGAAGGCAAGGACGCCCACCTTTTGATCGATTGGGCGCACGGCTTCCGCAATTACGACGGCAGCGCCACAAAGATCATCGCTTCCTCTATCGAGCTCCGCGAAAATCAGGTGCTGGTCGGTTCACGCCAGGTCCGGCAGTGGGCGCAGGGACGTTATATCCACTTCGCCATGAAGCTGTCGCAGCCGGCGGCGTCGATGACCTTCTACAAGGACGACACCGAGATCACCGGCGCCACCACCTATCAGGGCCAATCGCTGAAGGTGGCTCTGCATTTCGGACACGGGTTAAAAGGACCGCTTCTGGTCAAGGTCGGGCTATCGGCGGTCGACATCGCCGGCGCTCTGAAAAACCTGGATGAGGATGGGCTGGGCTTCGATTTCGAGGCCATGTCCGGCCAGGCTGCCGCGCAATGGGACACGCATCTGTCGCCCATCGAGATCACCACCGAGGATATCGGCCAGCGCACCGCCTTCTACACCGCGCTCTATCATGCCCAACTGGCGCCCACCCTGTTCTGCGATGCCGACGGCCGATACCGCGGCATGGACAAGCAGGTACACCAGCTTGAACCGGGCAAGGCCAATTTCAGCACCTACAGCCTGTGGGACACCTACCGCGCTCTGCACCCCCTGCTGACGATCATCGATCCGCCACACGCCGCCGCCTTCGCGCAGAACCTGATCGAACAGGGCGAACAAAGCCCGTCCGGCCCGGTGATCTGGCCCCTGCAAGGTGTGGAGACCTTCTGCATGATCGGCTGGCATTCGGCCGTGGTCATCGCCGAGGCTATTCACAAGGGTCTGCCCGTCGATGCCAAACGCGCCTGGGCGCTTTATCGCCAGTTGGCTTTTGGCCGCAATACACCCGGCCTGAACGCCTACCGCGGCTTTGGCTACATCCCGTGCGACCTTGAGGGTGAATCCGTCTCCAAGACGCTGGAATATGCCTATGACGACTGGGCCATGTCGCACATGGCCCAGGCCGCCGGCGACTATATGAGCGCGGCTATTTTAAGGGAACGCTCGCGCAATTACCGCAATGTCTTCGACTCGAAAACGCAGTTCTGCCGCCCGCGCCTGATGAGTGGCCAGTGGGCCCTGCCCTTCGATCCGCGCAGCATGGGCCACGACTCCAAGCGCTGGTGGGACTATACCGAAAGCAATGCCTGGCAGGCGACCTTCCTGAACCAGCACGATCTCTACGGCCATATCGGCCTGTTCGGTGGAGACGCGGCCTTCGAGGCCAAGCTCGATGCCCTGTTCAACGCGCCCTCCGACCTGCCGCCCGACGCCCCGCCCGATATGACCGGCATGATAGGGCAATATGTCCATGGCAATGAACCCAGTCACCACATCGCCTATCTTTATGCCTATTGCGGCGCGCATTACAAAACCCAGGCACGCATCCGCGAGATTCTGAAAACCCAGTATCGCGCCGCGCCGGACGGCATGGCTGGCAATGAGGACTGCGGCCAGATGAGCGCCTGGTATATCCTGTCTGCGCTGGGCTTTTATCCGGTCGATCCGGTCGGCGGAGTCTATGTGTTTGGCTCGCCGCTGTTTCCACAGGCGCGCGTTCACCTGCCGGCGGGGCGCACGCTGACCATTCGCGCCGAGGGCACGGAAACGAAACCCTATATCGAAAGCGTCACCTGGCAGGGCCGTCCCTGGTCGCGGTCATGGATCAGCCATGCCGAGTTGATGCAGGGCGGCGAACTGGTATTCGTGATGTCGGATAAGCCCAATCCAGCCTTCGGGTTCGATATCACCGACCGGCCACCGTCATTTCAGTTTAGTTGAGCCGGAATACCTTTACATCTCAAACTAAAAGGGAATGGCGAGCCGCCCTTGAGAAAAAAGGAGAATCTGCCTACAGGTTGCAGGCTAGTGCCGCATGGAGTTCTCTTGACCGCATCGCCCCATCCGCTTGTGCTAAAGGGCCGACAGGCATTTCAGGCCGGTGATTTTTCCGGTGCGCTCAGTCTGTGCGGGATGCGTCTGAATGAAGCGCCAGACGATGGCGACGCACTGGAGCTAAAGGCGGTTATCCAGTCCGCCCGCAAGGATTTTCGAGCCGCCGAAACCACCATGCGGCAGGCTATCGCTTACGATCCGGCCAGCGAGTGGGCACTGAATGACCTGACGCACCTGTTGCATTCTCAGGGACGAAAAGCCGAGACCGAGACCGCCGCCCGCGCCGCCCTGATCGCCCGGCCTGAAGACCCGCAGGCACACTTGCAACTGGCTGTTATTCTCGGTGAAAAGGACGACCTGCCCGCCGCCGAATATCACAATCGCCGCGCTCTCGAACTGGCCGGCCCACATCCGCAGATCCTCGTTAATCTCGGCCTGTCCTTTTACAACCAGGGCCGGATTGATGAAGCCTTGCTGGCGCTCATGGAGGCCCATCGCCTTCAGCCGGATTCAGCGCAGATCATGGCGCATATTTCCCGCGCCCATGAGGCCAGACGCGACATGGCCGATGCCTATATCTGGCTGGAGCGCGCCGAAGCACTGGGAAAAAAGACCGGTGAAGATTTCACTCTTTTGCGCGCGCTCTACCTGCGCAATGCCGACCAGCCGCAGCAGGCGCTGGAACTGATTGACCTGTCGAACGATAAGCCAGGCGCCCCGGCCCTGCTGGAACGCGCGGTATTACTCGACAAGCTGGGCCGCCATGATGAAGCCATGCAGGGTTTTGTCATAGCTAAGGCACGTCTGGCCCAGGACATGGGCGTGCGTTATGACGCGGCGAAAGTAACGGCTGAATTTGCCGCGCTGAAAACCACCTTCACGGCAGATACGATGCTGCGGCTTCCGAAAGCGACCGTGCGGCCGGACCGGCCGCAACCAATCTTCATTCTCGGCTTCCCCCGCTCAGGCACCACCCTGATCGAGCAGATGCTCAGCAGCCATCCCGATGTGAGCGCAGGCGGGGAACTGCCATTTGTCCATGAATGGCAGAAACTGGTTGCCGGCCTGCTGCCCGGCGACCAGTCGTTTCCGCAAGCCCTGGCGCAGACCGTTGCCGCCGACTTCCGCCATATTCCCGGCCTGCTGCGTGACTATTATCTCGGCCGTGCGGAAACCTACGGCCTCCTGGACGAAAACAAGCGTTTCTTCACCGACAAGATGCCGCTTAATGACGTCCACCTGCCACTGATCCGGCTGGCCTTCCCGCAGGCGACCGTCATCCGCGTGATACGCCATCCGCTTGATGTTGCCATCTCCATGCTCTCGCATAACCTCACGCATGGCTACAATTCAGGTTACCGGCTGGAGACGATCATCACCCATATGGTGGCGATGCACGATCTCAATACGCACTATGACACCGCTCTGGGGCAACCGACGCTCGACCTGAAATACGAGGATTTCATCGCCGACCAGAAAGGCCATACCCTGCGTGTGCTGGGCCATATCGGCCTTGGCTTCCATGAAGCGACCCTGCGCTTCCATGCCAACCCGCGTCACGCCCCCACGCCTTCCTATGCGCAGGTGTCAAAACCGCTCAATGACCGTTCGATAGGTCGCTGGAAGCCTTATGCCCGCTATTTCGCCCCCTACATGGATCGGATCGGACCTGTGATTGAAGCGCTGGGATATGAGGCGCCTATTTCGGGCTGAAGCGGATATCCTTCAATGCCCACTGAACCGGCGGCGCCTTTTGCGCGAAGGTCAGGCAGAGATCGTGTAAACCTGCCACGGCTGGCACTTGCCCACGCAATTCCACAAGCCCGCCGTGTCTGATAGCCTTACCAATCGGCAGGGCTGCCACAAGCGGACCTTCGCAGGTGTCGAGATGGATATTGAACTCGCCCTCCAGCGTGGTCGGTGTATCCACCTTCACCGGATCGGGATGATTGCCAAGCTGGAAGTTGAACGGGAAATCGGCGATATGGACTATGATTTCAAAGCCCTTTGAAGTATCGGCCTTGCGCCATATCCAGCAGGGATTGAGGATATCCATCAGGATCATTGCCCGGTCGCCCTTGAAATCCGTGCTGTCGTCTTCGAGATTTAGCACCAGCTTGCCGGCACAGGTTTCCAGTTGCTGACTGACGCGTGTTTCCAGCAACGGCCGGGTCAGCAGATAGCTCTTGGGCTGTCCCAGCGGCTGGCCGTTCAGAAAGGTCTGGGTCGTCAGTTTCGTGCCGAGCGGCAGGTTAAGCGGTTCAGTATAAACCGGGGATTTGGCCGTGGGCGCATCACCGCCGGTGGCGTAATGCACCTCGCCCAGCTCCAGAACCTTGTTCAAGGTAGCCGTCACTTTCGCCGCCCCCGCCGAAGTCAGCGACAATTGCGCATCGAATGGCGCCTGATCGTAGCGAATGCCCAATGCGGCCAACCGGTTGAGGTCAGCCGGCAAACGCTCCGTGAAGCCCTGCCACGACCGCACATCAGGCGCACTCCAGCCGATTTCAGCGAAGGCCACCATGCGCGGAAACACCTGGCGCTCGACGCGCTCATCGGTGCGGGCGTGTTCGGTCCAGATATTGCCCTGGAGGCCGAGAATATGCCTTCGTGCTTCAGGTGCGATCTCGTCCGGCGCCGGATTGAACTCATAGGCATCTTTCAGGGTAATGATCTGGCCACGCCCTGGCGGCTCGTCAGATGATCCGCTCTGACGGTGATTGAGATAGAGCACCGGCGCCGGCGACAGTACCGTATCATGGCCGAGCTTCGCCGCCGCCACGGCGCCATCGATACCGCGCCAGCTCATGACCGTGGCATCTGGCGCGATGCCGCCTTCAAGGATCTCATCCCAGCCGATCAGGCGGCGGCCCTTTTCCGTCAGGTGCTGGCCCACCCGGCCAATGAACCAGCTTTGCAATTCCATCTCATTCTTCAGGCCAAGCGCTTTCATCTTCGCCTGAATTTCTGGACTGGCCTCCCATTGCGGCTTGATCGCTTCATCACCGCCGACATGGATATATTCACTGGGGAAGATATCCATCACCTCGTCAAGCACCGTATCGATAAAGGTAAAGGTGCTGTCCTTGACGTTATACAGATTGGGATAGACGCCCCAGTCCGACAGGCCCTGCTTTGGTGGCGTGCCTTCCGTTCCCAGTTCCGGATAAGCGGTGATGGCGGCTGTGGCATGGCCCGGCACGTCGATTTCCGGCACCACGGTGATATTGCGTGCTAGCGCATAGGCCACGATATCGCGCGCCTGATCCTGCGTATAGAAGCCGCCATACATCAAAGGCTTGCCCTGCCTGTCCATACCCGCCGCACCGGCTTCCTGACGGAAGGCGGTTTTGCCCGTCAGATCGGGATAGGCCCTGATCTCCAGCCGCCAGCCCTGATCATCAGTCAGGTGCCATTGCAGGACGTTCAACTTCTGCGAAGCCATGCCGTCGATAATCCGTTTGATCTCTTCCACCGATTGGAAATGGCGAACGGAATCGATCATCAGACCGCGCCACCTGAAACGCGGCGTGTCGAAAATACTGACGGCGGGTAAGGTCACTGCCCCTTTGGCGGCATCAGGCGTCGCCAGTTGCCACAGGGTCACCGCGCCGTAGAAAGCACCGGCGCGATTGACGGCACCGATCGTCACGCCCTCATTTGAGACGCTCAGATGATAGGCTTCATTGTCTTCCGCCACCAGGGTCTGGATACGGTTGAGCCGGATGGCTTGTTCGCCTTGGGCCGGCGCGGCTTCACTGATTTCCAGTGTCAGGCCTCGTGTTTCTTTCAAGGTATCGCGCAGCCAGGTGGCGACACTCATCAGTTCGGCATCGCCCGCCGGGACATGGATTTTCGTCGCATCGCTGAGCGAAAAAGCTCCTTCCCCCAAGGTCATCTGCGCTGGCATTGGTGTCAGGGCCGGCGTCGCCCAGGTGGGCGCGGCGGCCAATGCCGCGAAACAGGCCGAAATGATCAGTCCCTTGCGAAAAGCGAATGGCATGGTTTTCTCCTGATGTATCGCGCAGGTTGCCTGCTTCATAAAAAAGAGCAAGCCCCGCTAAGGAAGCTTGCTCTCAGGAGGAAACAGGTGCGGGAGCAGCGTGAACCGCTCCCGCTTGGCTTCTTAGTACTTGATGCGCGCGCCAACGTACCAGGACTGGCCGTTGTCATAGTAGGCGCGCGGGATGCTCGGATCGCCGACGAAGTAGTAGAGCTTTTCGTGGGCGATATTCTGGGCATCCAGGGTCAGGGCGACATTCTCGGTCAGGTTATAGCTGAAAGAACCATCGAGCGTGCCGTAATCGTCCTGCCACATGGCCGAACCGCGATCGATACCGGACTTGAACTTCGAGCGGAAGTTATAGGCCAGGCGGCCGCTGAACTTCTCGTTTTCGTAGTAGACGGTGGCGTTATAGGTATGCTTGGAGCTGCCATCAATCGCCTGGCCGCTCTTGTCCTTGGAATCGGCATAGGTGTAGTTGAAGATGAAGCCGGCGCCGGTATCGGCCAGCGGCTGTTGCCAGCTAAACTCATACCCCTTGCTGGTTGCCTTGCCGCCGTTGGCGGGGCCGGTCATCAGGAAGTCATGTCCCTGAGGCGTCTGCTGCGTGGTATAGAACTGCGTGAACTGCTCCTGGGTGATGTAGTTGCCGATATCCAGATCGAAGACACCGAATGACACCAGAGAATCCGCGCCGTAATAATATTCCGCCGCCAGATTGTATTGCCAGGCGCGGTACGGATCGAGGTTCGGATTGCCGCCGGCGCCGCCGGTATAGGTGGCATCGACCAGGTAGAAGTAGCCGGCCAGTTGCGAATAGGCCGGACGCGTCATGACCTTTGCGGCACCGGCACGCAACAACAGATTATCGCTGACGTGGTAGGTGAAGTTGGCGCTGGGCAGGATGTCGGTATAGTCGTTTTCGGTGACCACCGCGCCCCAGTTTCCGAAGATGTTGGAGACAGTAATCGTCGGGGCATTGGCCGAATACTGGGTCGATTCTTCCTTGGTCTCGACCGCACGGACGCCGACATCAGCCCGCCACTTTTCACCGCCGAGCTTGGCCATCACATAGGCCGCGCTCGTCTTTTCGCTGACCGCGAAGCTTTGCGGCGCATAGAAGGCGAAGGTACGGCCGCCATTGTGCGTGTCGAGGTAGTTATAAACGGCATCGGCGCTGGCGTAGGAGTAACCGGGAATTGGGCCGAGGTCATGCGCGTAGTTCGAAGGCGTAACACCGCCGTCGAAGACCGAGGCGAGATTGGCCGTGCCGGCGCTGTTACCGGGCCAGGCATAGGCCAGGTAGTTCAGTTCGCGGGTATGGTCGGTGGCGCGAACACCGAACTTCAGGGTCTTCAGCACGCCATCGGCAAAGTCATACTCGGCATCGAGCTTGGCGTATGATTCTTCATCCGGCGCCGAGATGGTGCCGCCCCAGGACCAGCTATACTTATTGTTCAGATAGGCGGCCGAGGTCGGATCGGACGGCAGGCCGTAGTGAACGGTCGTGACCGGGTTGCCGAGCTGGTAGCTGACGGCGGTATTGTCCCAATAGGTTTCCCAGGCGGCGGTATCGTCGGTCACGCCTTCGCCGTGGGTGTAGCCGGCCTGACCGGTGATGGTCAGGGCGTCGGTCGCCTTGTAGGTGAAGTCGACATTCAGGTCATAGGTGCTGGAGTGCGCCTTGCGGAAGATATCATCCTGCACAATGGCGTTCAGGCCCGGCGCGGCCGCCCAGCTTGCCGAGGTAACGTAATCGCCGCTGACGGTATAGGCGTCAGGGGTCACGGCCGAAAGCTTGGAGCCCCACATCATGAAGTTGTGGTTTTCGTTATCGGCCTGCAATTTGGTGTAGAGGCCCGAAAAGTCGATTTCGAGTTTGTCGGACGGCTTCCACTGAGCCATGAAGTTCCCGCCCTGGCGGATACGTTCCTGGGTGAAATAGGCCGAACCGATCAGGGACGGAATATATTTGGTCTGACCCGTGCCGGCGAAGTTCGGCGTGGCTGTAAAGCCGAGGATTTCCTGGCCGTCACGACGGAAAGCGCGCTTTTCATAGAAGGCGCCAAACAGAATGCCGAAGGTACGGGAATCGTTCTTCCAGCTATACATGCCCGAAACATTCGGGTTCCACTTGTCGGCCAGTGTCGAATACATACCCTGCGCCGAGGCGGCAATGGTATTGGCCGGCAGGTCCAGCGGCTTGCGCACATGGACATCGACCGTGCCGCCGATGCCGCCTTCGATCACGTCCGCCGACGAGGCCTTGATCACTTCAATGGTGCCGACCACTTCCGAGGGCAGCATGGTGTAGTTGAACGAACGGCTGCCGGACGTCTGGTCGAGCACGAACCAGTCACCGGTCGCCATGTTATGGCCGTCGAGCAGGGTCAGGTTCAGGTTCGGATCGGTACCGCGGATCGAGATGTGCTCGTTTTCGCCGAAACCGCCGGCGGCCGCCGTACCGGTGACGACATTGACGCCCGTGGCGCGCGACAGTGAGTCGGCGACGTTCTTGTCCGGGAACTTGCCGATGTCTTCAGCCGTGATGATTTCCGACACGCGATCGGCATTGCGCTTCTGCTTGAGCGCCGATTGCAGCGACTTGCGGATACCGGTGACGACGACGGTTGTATCATCAGCCGGCGTGGCGCCATCCGCCGAATCCTGGGCATAGGCATGGACGCCCATGGAAAGACCAATCGCCAGCGTAGCCGCCGCGCTGGTCATGAGAATATGACGTTTGAATTTCATCTGTGTAGCTTCCCTATTATGCAGTGTGCCGCCCGCGGCAGGGCGAACCCCTAAATTCTGATACTGCCGCATTTCTCATTGGACAGGCCCGAATTGGAAGCCATTACAATACCAAATGACACCAATAAAATACCTGACGCTGCACAAGTGCTATCTCCGGTCCCTCAAAACTGTCAACTTAGAATCGCACAGATATTAAATTGGGCTGCGCTTGCGTCGGAAATGTTACAAATTTATCGCATATTTTGTATTATAATTTTTGAAAAATCGCACATTTTCCGTATAATTTACGAGTTATGGCAAATTTTTGTGAAGACCGATTGCATTTTGGATTCAATTCAGCCATACCACTTAAAGGAATTGGTATTATAGGGGAGACAACATCATGCCGACATCGGGAAGCCCATCCGCCGCAAACGTACCTGAGAAAACCCCCTGGGGCGCGGTGCTGATGTTCTGCGGTCTGTTTGCCATCTTCGGCTTCGTCACCTGGCTGAACGGCCCGTTGATCACCTTCTCCAAGCTGGCCTTCTCCTTGAGCGATGTCGAAGCCTTCCTGGTGCCGTCGGTCTTCTATCTCTCCTATTTCTTTCTCGCCCTGCCCTCGGCCTTTATCCTGCGCAAGACCGGCATGAAGGCCGGTATGGCGCTCGGCCTTCTGCTGATGGCGGTGGGCGCCGCCGGCTTCGGCCAGTTCGCCTCCATGCGGATGTTCCCGCCGACGCTCGTTTCTCTGTTCATCATCGGTGCCGGCCTCTCCCTGCTGCAAACGGCGTCGAACCCCTATATCTCGGTGCTTGGCCCCATTGAATCGGGCGCGCAGCGCATCGCACTCCTGGGCATCTTCAACAAGCTGGCTGGCGCCGCCGCGCCCTTCGTCATCGGCACCCTGATCCTCAACGGCATCGGCCAGATGCAGGCCCAGGTGGATGCCGCCCCCACCACGGCCGCCCGCGAACTGCTGCTCAATGCCTTCGCTGCCCGCATCCATCTGCCCTATCTGGTCATGGGCGCTTTCCTGGCGGTGATCGCCTTACTTGTCTACAAATCGCCCCTGCCCAATATCAGCGACGACGCCAATCCCGGCACCGGCAAGGGCTTCTGGGCCGCGCTGCCGCAGATGTTCTTCGGTTTCCTGGCCATATTCTTCTATGTCGGCGTCGAGGTCATGGCCGGTGATGCCGTCGGCACCTATGGCAACGGCTTCCATCTGCCGATCGACAAGACCATCTTCTTCACCAGCTACACCATGGTCGGCATGTTGATCGGCTATATCTGCGGACTGATCGCCATTCCGCGCTTTGTCAGCCAGGAACGCTACCTAACCTTCTCGGCCGTGCTCGGCATCCTGTTCAGCATCGGCGCGTACCTTACGAAGGACTATGTCTCCGTCGCCTTCGTCTTTGCACTCGGCTTCGCCAACGCCATGATGTGGCCGGCCATCTTCCCGTTAGGCATCCGCGGCCTGGGCAAACTCACCGAGTTCGGAGCCGCCTTCCTGGTCATGGGCATTATCGGCGGTGCGGTCATTCCGCAGCTCTTCGCCCATCTCAAGGACCAGTACGGCTTCCAGCTCGTCTTCCTGTGTCTGATGGTCCCTTGT
The DNA here is from genome assembly GCF_900100255.1 of Asticcacaulis taihuensis. Classification (GTDB taxonomy): domain Bacteria; phylum Pseudomonadota; class Alphaproteobacteria; order Caulobacterales; family Caulobacteraceae; genus Asticcacaulis; species Asticcacaulis taihuensis. Next base: position 939,768 of record NZ_FMTS01000001.1, read on the forward strand.
TATGTCTATATCCTGATATTTGGCGTCATTGCCGGGCGCAAGGGCAAGGCCACGGCAATACCTGTGGACGCACCGACGGACGTCTGAAAAGCCGCCCCCTCACCAAAACCTGACGAGTCTCTCAACGCCAGTCATGCTATGTTGCCTCTTATGACAAATTCTGATCCCCGCTTGCAGCTTTTCGCCGGTGTTGACGGCGGCGGCACCAAATGCCGCGTCCGTGTGCGCAACGCCGCCGGCGATCTGCTGGGCGAGGCCGAGGGCGGTCCCGCCAATATTCGCCTGGGACTGAACATGGTATGGGCCAACATACTGGGTACGCTCGACCATGTGCTGGTCCAGGCCGGACGCACCTCCGGTGACTGGGACAAGATCAGCATCGGTCTCGGCCTCGCCGGCATTGCCTCCGCCGAAGATGCCGAGCGCACGATCAAGGCCGGCCCGCGCTTCGGCCGCTGTGACGCCTCCTCTGACGCCCATACCGCTTGCCTTGGCGCCTTTTCCGGTCGTGATGGCGGCATTCTGATTTCCGGCACCGGCAGCAATGCCTATGCCTGGGTCGGGCAAAAGGGCACCCAGATCGGCGGCTGGGGCTTTGAGGTCTGCGATAACGGTTCCGCTGCCGATCTCGGCCGCTCAGCCATCCGCGCCGCGCTCGAAGGCCAAGATGGCCTGGCGCCCGATACCGATTTCACCCGCGCCGTGATCCGGCATTTCGGTGGTCACGCTTCTGAAATTGTCCATTGGGTCACAACCGCCAAGCCGCGCGACTACGGCACGCTGGCACCTATGGTCATGTCGTTCGCCAATGCCGGCGATCCCGTGGCCACCGCTCTGGTGCAACATTCGGCGGATGACCTGGCGCGTTATATCAACCGCCTGCACGCCATTGGCGCGACAAAGGTCTGCCTGGTCGGCGGCATGGCGCCTATTCTCCAGCCATGGATTAATCCGCAGGCCCGCGCCCTGCTGGCCGAAGCGGAGCACGATGCCCTGGAAGGCGGGCTCCTGATGGCCCACGGCGTCAGCAACGGGCTGCCCCAAACGGTGACTGCATAATGCACGACATGTCTCACTCCGTTACCAACCGTCTCCTGGAAGTCGTGGTCGATACGGCAGCGGGCCTGCGCACGGCCGTCGATAGCGGCGCCGATCGTGTCGAACTGGTGGCCGCCCTTTCCGAAGGCGGCCTGACACCTTCGGTTGGCCTCATGAAACTGGGGGGCGAATGCGGCTGCCCGACGCGGGCCATGATCCGGCCGCGCGCCGGTGATTTTACCTATACGGCGGAAGAACTGCACATCATGCACAGTGATATCGTGGCCGCTGCCTCATGCGGGCTTGAAGGGGTTGTACTCGGCGCCAACCTGACCTCCGGCGCGCTCGATGAAGCAGCCCTCAAGGGCCTGGTGGTTCATGCCAAGGCGCACGGCCTGGCCGTCGCCATGCATCGCGGTTTCGATCTGGTGCCGGACCTGTCCGCCGCGCTGGAAATCGCCATATCTCTGGGCATCGACACCCTCCTGACCTCCGGCGGCGGCCAGACGGCCGCAGAGGGCGTGGAAGGTCTGGCGGCACTTGTTGCGCAGGCGGCGGGCCGGATAGAGATTCTCGCTGGCAAGGGTATTACGGCGGAGAACGTCGGCCCCATCCTCGATGCCGGTGTCTCCGCTATCCATGCCTCGTGCAATGCCCCGATCCCGCCGCACGACAGCCGCGCCTTCGCGCTCGGCTATGTCAGTGCCAATATGCGCGATACCGATGCCCGGTCAGTGGCGCACCTGAAATCTATCCTGACCACCAGGGGGAATGCCTGATGAACGCGCCTTCCCGCTCCAAAACCTACGCAGCCGCGAAAGTGCCTGACATGTCGTTTGCCGAAACCATAGGCCGCCTGGCCAAGGATGACCCCGCACCCTTGTACCTGCAATTGCAGCGCGCCCTGCGAGACGCCATCCAGAGCCGGCAACTGCATCAGGATGACGCCATTCCGCCGGAACGCGACCTGGCCGAGGAATTCGATGTGTCACGCATCACCGTGCGCAAGGCGATCGACGGCCTGGTATCCGAAGGGCTGCTGACCCGCCGTCGCGGCGCCGGTACCTTTGTGGCCTCACGCGTCGAAAAGAGCTTCTCCAAGCTCAGCTCCTTTTCGGAAGACATGATCTCGCGCGGCCGCAAGCCGCATTCGGAATGGGTGTCGAAATCCGCCGGCGCGGTGACTCCGGAAGAATCCCTTTCGCTGGGCCTGTCGCCCGGCGCCCTTGTCTACCGCTTCCACCGTGTCCGCTATGCCGACAACACCACCATGGCGCTCGAATACTCGACCATCCCCGGCTATTGCCTGGCCTCGCCGGAAGCCGTCACCAGTTCGCTCTATGACGCGCTGGAAAAGACCGGCCACCGCCCGGTGCGCGCCCTGCAACGCCTGCGCGCCGTCGCCTTCCTGCCGGAACAGGCCGAGCGCCTCGGCGTCAAGCCCGGCGATCCGGGCCTCTTCATCGAACGCCGCGGCTTCCTGCAGGATGGCCGCGCCGCCGAATTCACCCAGTCCTATTATCGCGGAGACGCCTACGACGTGGTCGCGGAACTCAACGATATAAGCTGATACCCCAAGGAATAATGATGCCCTCCCCACCCCTTGCCCATGCACCGCTCGACGCCAAAAAGACGTTGATGTTCTCCGAAGCCGCCGAAGGCGGCGCGGCCGTCCAGCGTTTCCTGTCCCACAACAAGGCCGCGCTCGCCCGCCTCGGCGCGCACCTGAAGGCCAATGCGCCGCGCTCGGTCACCACCGTGGCGCGCGGCTCCTCCGATCACGCCGCGACCTACGGCAAGTACCTGATCGAGACTTATCTGGGCGTCCCGACCTCCACCGCCGCCATGTCGGTTTCCTCTATTTATGCCGCACCGGTCGTGGCCGAAGACTCGCTGTGCATCGCCATTTCTCAGTCAGGCCGTTCGCCGGACCTGCTGGCGACTGTGGAAGCCCACCGCAAGGCCGGCGCCTATGTCGTGGCCCTGGTCAATGACGAGACCTCGCCGCTGGCCGCCTTGGCCGACGAATTGCTGCCGCTGTGCGCCGGACCGGAAAAATCGGTGGCCGCCACCAAGTCCTATATCGCCTCGCTCGGTGGCCTGGCCGCCATCGTCGCCGCCTGGTCGGGTGATGAAGCCCTGACCGACGGTCTGCGTGATCTGCCGGCGCAACTGAATGCCGCCTGGTCGCTCGACTGGTCCCCCGCCCTGCCGGTTCTGCAATCGGCGCGCAATCTGTTCGTCATCGGCCGTGGTTACGGCTTCGCCGTTGCCCAGGAAGCGGCGCTCAAGCTAAAGGAAACCTGCGCCCTGCACGCCGAGGCCTTCTCATCGGCCGAGGTCAAGCACGGCCCGATGGCCATTATTAATGACGGCTTCCCGATCATCGGCTTCGCCACCTCGGACGTGGCCGGCGACGGCGTGCGTGAAGCCGCGCAGGAATTCGCATCGCGCGGCGCCTCGGTCCTGCTGGCCAATGTCGAAGCCGTTAGCGGCACCACGCCCCTGCCCGCCCTGGCCAGCCATCCGGCGCTCGAACCGATCCTGCAAATCCAGAGCTTCTACTGCCTGGCCAATAGCCTGTCCGTGGCCCGCGGCCTCGATCCCGACACCCCACCTCACCTCAACAAGGTCACGAAAACCGTATGAGCCAGACCAGCTTTATCAATGCCCGGATCGCCACGCCAGATGCTCGGCTGATCACCGGCACCCTGACCTGTGAAGGCGAAACCATCACGGCGATCGGCGATCATGCGCCCGCCGGAGAGATCATCGATGCCGGCGGCGGCTATCTGCTGCCGGGCTTTATCGACACCCAGGTCAATGGCGGCGGTGGCGTCCTGTTCAATGACGAGACCAATGCCGCCGGTATCGCCGCTATCGGCAGGGCGCATCGCACTTACGGCACCACCGCCTTCATGCCCACCCTGATCAGCGACGAACTGAGCGTGATCGATGCCGCCATGCGCGCCACCGAAGACGCCATCGCCCAGGGTGTGCCCGGCGTACTCGGCATCCATATCGAGGGGCCGTTTATCTCGACACAGCGCAAGGGCATCCATAATCCGGAGATGTTCCGTACACTCGACGCCGAGTCGAAGGCTCTGCTCAAGAGCCTGAAGCGCGGCAAGACGATGGTGACGCTTGCGCCGGAAAACTGCACGCCGGAAGATATCGCCGAACTGGCGCAGGCGGGTGTTATCCTGGCCGCCGGCCATACCAACGCCACCTATGAAACCACGGTCGAGGCGCTGAAAGCCGGGATCACCGGCTTTACCCACCTGTTCAATGCCATGTCGCCCTTTACGCATCGCGCGCCGGGCGTGGTCGGTGCCGCGCTGGAAGACCAGACCAGCTATACCGGCATCATTGCTGATGGCCACCACGTCGACTGGGCCGCCCTGCGCATCGCCATGCGCACCCGACCGCTCGACCGCTTCATGCTGGTGACCGATGCCATGCCGACGGTCGGTTCGGATACCAAGACCTTCGTGCTCAACGGCCAGACCATCATCGTGCGCGATGGCGTCTGCGTCGGCCCTGACGGGACGCTCGCCGGGTCGGATCTCGATATGGCCACGGCCGTGCGCAACACGGTCAACCATCTGGGCCGCACGCCAGGTGAGGCCGCTATTATGGCCGCCACGGCGCCAGCGCATTTCCTGGGTCTGGGCACTTCGCGCGGTTCACTGGTGATCGGCCAGCGCGCCGATATCGTCTGGATGGACAGCGATCTGCAAATGAAGGGCACCTTTATCGGCGCCAAATCGGAAGAAGCCTTGGCGGCTTAAAGGTCACCTGCAAATACACACAGAGAAGCTCCTCTGCGGGGCTTTTCCTTTATCAGGCGATAATATCCGGACGAATCTTGTCTTCGATCTTGGCGATCTGGTCGCGCAGGGCCAGTTTCTTGCGCTTGAGGCGCGCAATCAATATCTGATCCGGCAGGGGCACGATTTCCAGTGCGCTGATCGAGTCATCCAGATCCTTGTGTTCCTGCTTCAGCAGGGCGCATTCGTTACGCAGGGCTACAACCTCGCCATCGATCGGCAGTTCGCGCACGCGCGGTTCCAGATCATCGGCTTGAGCCCGTGCCTCTTCCGGCACGAGGCCGATATAGCTGTGCTCGCCTTCCAGGCGTTGCGCAATCCGGCGCTCGATGTCTTTGTCCGAATCGCCTTTGCCAGTCTGCTCATCCGATTTGACCAGATGCAGATTGTCTTTTCCGCGCAAGGTCCGGATATTGCTGTCGTCGTGCATGAGCCGCCGACTCCTCTCAGGCTTAAGGGGTTGAAGCTAAAGGACAAAAGAGGGCATAAAAAGCCGCCGCTTTCAGTCTTTATAGCGCAATTTTTGCCAGTCTGAAAGGGTCTGCGTCAATCGCGCCAGCTTTTCCGCCGGATAGTCGTCCGACCAGGCTGAGGCGACATTAAGCAAGGCATCCAGCATGACAGCCGGCATAAGATCATCCGACCGGCGATCGCCCGCACCACTCAAGGCCGCCAACTGCTCCAGCAGAACCTTCTCCGCCTGTAATTCCATCGCCTTCGCCTGCTCCCGCAGGGCAAGACGAGACCCCGTATCCCCATCCGAAAGAGGCTGCTTCAACCGTCGCCGCACACGGCGCAGAGGCACAATGACCTCTTCGGACCACGCCCGCGCCATCCCGGCAGCTTGAGACGCCATGACATCACTGACGGGGCCATGCGTGGCGGCCCAGGCGGCCCATAGCAGCAACGGGACATTCTGGTCATGCGCATCCTGCAATTCCAGGCACTGTTCGGCCACGCCCGGCGCGCCATATGCGGCCACAACCCATGACCACACATCTTCAGTCATTGAGGCTGATATCCTCGCCCCAGCGCGTCATCGGCACATCGATATCGAACAGGGCCAGGCTGCGCGCCACGCTTTGACGCACCATGTCATCGAGGCTTTTCGGTTTGGTATAGAAGGCCGGCATGGGCGGCGCGACAATGGCGCCCATCTCGGTTACCGCCGCCATTGACCGCAGATGGCCGAGATGCAGCGGGCTTTCCCGCACCATCAGCACCAGCCGGCGGCGCTCTTTCAGGCAGACATCGGCCGCCCGGCTGACCAGGGAAGAGGTGACCCCCGTGGTAATCTCGCCTAGCGTTTTCACCGAACACGGCGCAATCAACATGCCGAGCGTACGGAAAGACCCCGAAGCGATGGCTGCCCCGATATCCGCCGGCTTGTAGACCACATCCGCCAACGCCTGCACATCGCCCAGCGAAAGATCGGTTTCGGCCTCCAGCGACAGGGCCGCCGCCTTGGACACCACCAGGTGCGACTCTATGCCCGCGGCTTTCAGCATTTCCAGCGCGCGGATACCGTAAACCGCTCCGGAAGCGCCGCTTATGGCGACAATAAGACGTTGATTGGGTTTCATTTTATCATTTGTCATGCGTAAAACTGCTTAACACATCCTATACTATAATTCTCTCATTACCGTGATCGGATGTAACGGATTGTGATTCCACATTGCCGGCATACGGGTGTTCCCTGAGTAGCCCGGACATGGGGTCCGGACAGAGAGACTGAAGGATACTGCCGTATGAGCATTGAAGCGAGAGTTCGTGAACTCGACCACCGTCATCAATCCCTCAAATCCATCATTGCCCGCGAAGAACGAAGCCCCTCCGTGGACTCTCTATACCTAAAGGAACTCAAGCGAAAGAAGCTCAAGCTGAAAGAGGAAATTGAACGCATCAAGACCCTCCAGCGACAGGACGTGATGGAAACCGTCCAGTAGACTTTAAACAGAAGAATTCTGAAGGCGCCAGGTTCGAGCGGCACCGCAGAAAAAACCTCCGGGATCAGGCATCCCGGAGGTTTTTCTTTGCCGAATGACCAACGCAGGATTCTGCTCCCGCTTCTCGTATCAGTGTACGGAAGCTTGAACAGATGGAGAGACAGGCGTAGAGCGGTGAGAGTTTTTCTCGACATGGCGGATGGCGGGCCGTTTACGATACAGATGACGACCCTCCTGACAGACGAACAACTGATGACCCAGGTGGCGCGTGCCGACAGCGCGGCCTTTCGTCAGTTGGCTGGCCGTCACCTGACGCGTGCCTATGCCATCGCCTTCCGCCTGCTGCACAGCCGCGAGGACGCCGAAGAGGTGGCCCAGGAAGCGATTTCCAAGGTCTGGCAGAAAGCCGCCGCCTTCGATCCCGCCCGCAGCGCTTTCGGCACCTGGTTCTATCGCATCGTCACCAATGCCGCGCTCGATCGCCTGCGCCGCCGCAAAACCCCGGCGGAAAACCTCGATGACCATGCCGAAGCCCTGCGTGACACGGCCCCGACCGGCGAGGACCTGCGCATCAAGGCCGACGAAACCCGCCGCATCAGACAGGCCATGTCCGCCCTGCCGGCCACGCAGCAGATGGCGCTCACCCTCGTCTATTACGAAGAGTTCTCGCAGGCCGAAGCCGCCCGCATCATGAACATCACCACCAGCGCCCTCGAAGCCCTTCTCTTCCGCGGAAAGAAGGGCCTGAAGCAGAGACTGACCCCATGACAGACCCGCTTGACCCCGAACTGAAATCCCTGCTGCAAAAGTGGGAAATCGATCCGCCCGCACCGGATATGCCCGCCCGCCTGATCCAGACCGCTCTGAGCCATCCGCAGGAAAAGCCCTGGCATATCGTGGCCATGGAAAACCTGCGGCGCGCCTTTACCGACTGGCAATACGCCATTGGCTACAAGCTGGCCGCCCTGGCCGGATGCGCGGCGCTGGGTCTGGGCATCGGCATTGCCGCCGGCGAGTCGCTCGATGTCGCGGGCGTCGCCCTGATGGCCGGACTGGGAGGCTAGGATGAAAAACTGGAAAACCGGCGCCCTGATCGCTGTTTTGCTCGCCTTAAATGTCCTTCAGGGCGCGGTTCTGGCCGGCCTGTTCATCAAGTCGCGCATGGCCCGGCATGAGGCCGCACCCGTCATCCTGACTGAGGAAAAGATCGCGCAAATGCCGCCCCAGACCCAGGCCGCCGTCAAGGCCAGCCTAGCGGAGGCCCGGCCGGTGCTGCGTGCCCGCCTGACCGAGGTGCGCAAGGCGCGGCGCGAGTTGAAACACTATATTGCCAGCCCGCATTATAACCGCGCCGAGGCCCAGAAGCGCTTCGAGGCCCTGCGTGAAAAGAGCAACCAGGCCCAGATGGTGGCGCAGGACATGCTGCTGAATGCCGCCGACAAAATCCCGCCGGCAGACCGCGCCGACGTGGTTCAGGCGATCAGCGAGGATGACGCGTCAAATTAGCCCATCTTCACGGTGCGGATGGAGAAGCTGGAGGCCAGCTTGGACACGCCCGGCATGATCGAAAGCACATCGCGGTGGACATCCTCATAGCTCAAGGATTCCCGCAGCACGATTTTCAGCAGATAATCGGCCTCGCCCGACATCAGGTGGCATTCCTCGATGGCGGCGCAGGCCAGGGCCGCGCGCTCGAACTTTTCGAAGGTCTCGCGGCGCTGGTCAGTGAGCGTGACATGCACGAACACGGTCCCCTGCTTGCCCTGGACGTTTTCGGCGATCACGGCGCGATAGCCGGTGATGACGCCTTTCTGTTCCAGGATCTTCACCCGGCGGTGGGCGGCTGAGGGGGAAAGCCCTACCGCTTCGCCCAGATCGGCGGAGGTGGCGCGGGCATCGTTGCGCAGGACCTTGATCAGTTCGCGGTCGAAGGAATCAAGATCGGAAAATTTATCGCTGTTGGCCATGAAATTGAGAATATATCCTCTAACTTGCCAGATCAACGTACAAAATTTCAAAAAAATGCCGTTTCAACAGGATCATAATAGACGACAAGTGAAACTAAAATAAGACCACAGGAACCGGGAGCGAAAGCATGAAGATCAGTGTCCCCAGAGAAATCAAGAACCACGAATACCGCGTCGGGCTCGTCCCCGGTTCGGTGGCCGAACTGACCCACCAGAGCCATGAGGTGTTTGTCGAAACGCAAGCCGGGGCCGGCATCGGCTTTTCCGACGAAGACTATCGCGCAGCGGGGGCAAAGATCGTCATGACCGCCGAAGAGGCGTTTGACGTCGCCGAACTCATCGTCAAGGTCAAGGAACCGCAACTGAACGAATGCAAGCGTCTGAGAGCCGATCAGACGCTTTTTACATATCTGCACCTGGCTGCCGACAAGCCCCAGGCCGAGGCCCTGATGGCTTCCGGCGCCACCTGCATCGCCTATGAGACCGTGACCGAACCACAAGGCGGCCTGCCCCTGTTGCGCCCCATGTCAGAGGTCGCCGGACGGATTTCGGTCCATGTCGGCGCCACCTATCTGCACAAGGCTTTTGGCGGCCGTGGCGTCCTGCTGGGTGGTGTGCCCGGCGTGGCGCCGGCGAAGGTCGTGATCATCGGCGGCGGCGTTTCCGGCGTCAATGCGGCGCAGATGGCGGTGGGGCTGTCGGCGGATGTGACGATTTTCGATATCAACGCCCACAAGCTGATTGAGATCGATCAGATGTTCCACGGCCGGGTCAAGACGGCCTATTCCTCGAAAGCCGCGCTGGCCGAGGCGCTGAAAGAAGCCGACCTGGTGATCGGGGCGGTGCTGATCCCCGGTGCGGCCGCGCCCAAGCTGGTGTCAAAGGCTCAGCTCAAGACCATGAAGCCCGGCGCGGTGCTGGTCGATATCGCCATCGATCAGGGCGGCTGTTTCGAGACCTCGCACCCGACCACGCACCAGGACCCGATCTTCATGGTCGACGGTATTGTCCATTATTGCGTCGCCAACATGCCGGGCGCCGTGGCGCGTACCTCGACGCTGGCGCTCAACAACGCCACCCTGCCCTTTGTGGTGAAGATGGCGCGCATGGGTATTTCGGCCGCCCTGGCCGCCGATCCGCACCTCAAGGCGGGTCTGAATATCGCCGGCGGTCGCATCACCTACCAGGCGGTGGCCGAGGCGCTCAACCTGCCGTTTGCCGCCTGATCCGGCCGCACCCCTGGCGCGTATAAGATCATTCGGTGCCGCTTCGCCCTATGGCGGCGCCCTTAAGCGTCCGGGAAATGCCCTCCCTCCCGGACGCTTTTTTTGGCTACCAGAGGACTTTCCACATCAAAGTGTCACGGTTACGGTTCTATGACGCGGTAGCGTTTTATGAGGAGCCCGCCATGATTAAGTCCCGCCGTTTTGCCCGCAATGTCTGCCTGGCTGTTCTTGGCTTCATCGCAATCAGCAGCATGGCTCACGCCGCCGACAAGCCGCGCAATGTGATCATCTTTGTGGCCGATGGCCTGCGCTACGGCATCGTCAATCACGATACGGCCCCGACCCTGGCCAATATCCAGAAAAACGGCGTCGATTTCCGCAATTCGCATTCGCTCTACCCCACCGTCACCACCACCAATGCCTCGGCCATCGCCACCGGCCACGGCATAGGCGATACCGGCGAATGGTCGAATTCCCTGCGCCTGCCGGCATTGAAATACGAGCCCGGCGCCGTTCACTTCATGGAAAACGACGCGATCCTCAAGGAAGCCAATGGCCTTTATGACGGTAACAACTATCTCAATGAGATGAGCCTGCTGGCCCTGGCCCGTCAGAACCATTGCCAGACGGCGGCCATCGGCAAGGAAGGCCCGGTCCTGATCCAGGATATCAGCGCCGCCGATGGCGCCAGCACCATCTTTATCGACGACTCGACCGGTACGCGCTGGGAGAAGGGGCACCCCATTCCGGTCGCACCTGAGATCATGCAGGCGATCAAGGATGCCGGGCTGGAAACCGAGGCGCGCGACCGCGGCCTCAACCAGTCCCCCGGTGCCTATAACCTGCCCGGCGTACAGGTGGCCAATATCTATCAGCAGCAATGGTTCGTCGACGTGACCACCAAGGTCGTCCTGCCGCGCTTTGTGGCCAGTGGTCAGCCCTTCGCCCTGGTTTACTGGTCGCGCGACCCGGACGGCACCCAGCACAATACCGGCGATAGCCTGAACAAACTCTCGCCCGGCATCAACGGCCCGACCTCACTGGCCGCCGTGCGCAATGCGTCCGATAACCTGCAAGCTTTGATCGACAAGCTGAAAGAACTCGGTGTCTACGACAATACCGACATCTTCGTCACCGCCGATCATGGTTTCTCGACCATAGCCCGCCAGTCGAAGACCTCCTGGGCGGTGAAGCAATCCTATCCGGACGATACAGTGAAGGGCTTCCTGCCGGAGGGCTTCCTGGCCATCGACCTGAGCCGGGCGCTGAACCTGCCACTGATCGATGCCTACAAGTCGCCAATCCGACTGGAAAACGGTGAGCATCCGCACAATTACTCGGCACTGGGCGGCGATCTCGATCATCCTGACGTGCTGGCGGTCGGCTCCGGCGGTTCGGAACTGCTCTATCTCGATCCGGCCAAGGCGAAGGCCCTGGCGCCGAAGATCATAGCCGCCCTGACGCAGCAGGACTATGTGGCGGCCTTGTTCGTCGATGACGAATTGGGCCCGATCCCCGGCGCTCTACCCATGAGCGCGGTGGGCCTGCGCGGATCGGCCCTGACGCCGCGCCCAGCCATCTATGTCGGTTTCGCTGATTACGTCCTGCCCTCATGCCTGAAAACTTGGAAGCAGCCCGAACTGTGCTCGGTCATGATCAATGACACCAATCTCCAGCAGGGCCAGGGCAATCACGGCGGCTTCACCCGCGCCAATACGCGCAACTTCATGGCCGCCATCGGTCCGGACTTCAAGGCCGGTTATGCCGATGCGGCCCCGATCTCCAATGCCGATATCACCCCGACACTGGCCCACATCCTGGGTTTTAACCTGCCCTCCAAAGGCCCGCTCAAGGGCCGCGTCATCGATGAAGCGCTGGTCAACGGTCCTCAGACCATCGGCAGCACGCCGCAGGTGACCCGCTCTGCGCCGGCCGCCAATGGTTTTGTTACCATTCTGGAAGGCCAGAATGTGGGCGATGAACATTATTTCGACGCTGCCGGAATGCCGGGCCGCGTGGTGGGCTTAAAGTCCACGAAATAGACTGTTTGATTACAGTATTATTTTTCTTGGTGTTTCTGGAATTGTGCCACATAGTCTCTGCCTAAGGGCTGGAAATGCCTTGGATTTTGTGGGGAAAACTATGGCCCGGACCGTCCGGATACGTCGCATTGACGTGGATGAACTGGAAATCGTACGCGAACTGGCCCTGATCATCTGGCCGAAATGTTACCGTAACATCATCGGTCCCGATCGGGTCGATGCCATGCTGGCCGTACTTTACGCAACCGACAATCTCGAACGGGAAATGGTTGAGCACGGGCACGTCTTCTGGATCGTGCGCGTCAATGAGATGGATGTGGGCTATGCCTCTGCCTATGTTGATGGCGACCGCCTGTGGCTGAAAAAGCTGTATGTCCGTGATGAGTTTCGCGGGCTGGGTCTCGGCAAGGCCCTGATCGAGGCGGCGCTTGATCATTTCACGGCGAACGAACTGGCGCTCTATGTCAACAAGGACAATACACCGGCGATAAACTATTACCTGCGTTCGGGCTTTCAGGTTGAAGCGGAAGTGCCTGTGCAGATGGGACCGTACGAATTTACCGATTATGTGATGCAGCGCACGCTTTAATATTCGCAGAAGAATGACAGCGCTGGTCACACGCTAATCTTTACCCTTTATTATCTATACCCGCAAAAAAAGAGAATTTTTTCGTTGTAACAAGCCTGTTACCACTCATTTAACAACTTACGCGGGCGAATCATCTGTGTTAACCTCTCCTAACGCTTTATTAAGGCGAGCGCCCGGTCAGTGTTAAAACAGAAAAAGACACATAAAACCGAGACGTAATAATACCTGCCCTATTTCTGCAAGAATTACCGAGTAAACCGACAATCGATCTGAGGACGAGCCATCCGCTCATAATATTGCTCTCACCCTGATAGCCATGGAGCCACACCATGACCCTCACGCCGCAAACCCGCCCTATCTCCGTTTCCGAACTCGATATCGTGCGCGATATCGCCATGCAGGTCTGGCCGAAATCCTACCGCGCCAGCATTCCACCTGATCAGATCGATTCCATGGTCAGTCAGGCTTTCGACCCGGACAAGCTGGAAGACGACATCATGCAGCGCGGCCACGTCTTCTTCGTGATCCGCGCCGGCCGCGTCGATGTCGGCTTCTGCTCCGCCCACCTCGAAGGCACCCGCATCTGGATCACCAAGCTGTGCGTCCTGCCCGATTTTCGCGGCTTCGGCCTCGGCAAAGCCCTGATCCGCGCAGCCCAGGCGCACTTTGCCCCGGCGCATGACATCGTCATGTGCATTCACAAGGACCACGATCCGGCGGTCAATTTCTGCCTGCGCAGCGGCTTCAAGATTGCCCGCGAGATCCCCTCCGAACTGGATGGGCTGACCGACTATGTCATGCTGATGCCCATGTCGCAGATGGAGATGTGCGCGGCTTAAGCCAGTAACTGTCGGATATCCGGCCCGCCGAATCCCACCTGCCAGGCCCAGACCAACAGGCAATGCAGGATGACGGCGGGCCATATCGATCCGGTACGGTAACGCATCAACGCGCATCCCAGGCCGAGCACGCCCGCGCAGGTCAGAAATGCCGGCTTCAGGAACAGATGCGCGCCCGGCAAGATGAAAAGCGCTTCAATCACATGCCACGCTACAAAGATGAGCACGGCCGCCCCGATCCACAGGGCCGGCCGCCTTGTTTCCCCCTGATCGGGCACCAGCAGACCCCGGAAAACCACTTCCTCGCTGAAAGCTGGCACCAGCAAAACGCTCAGCAAACGCAGGGGCCAGCCGGTCGTGCGCGGCTGCCAGTGAAGCAAGCCGGTGAGACCGGCCACCACAGAGATGAAGGCCAGGGTCAGGCCGCCTATCAGCAGGCATAACCCCCAGCCTTTGAAGTCGGGCCATGTCAGAAGCGAACGGATCAGGCGGCGGATCATTCCACCAGCCTATACCTTTTTGCGCAAGGCGTGAATGGCCAGCCAGATCATCAGCAAGACACCAATCATATCGAGAGCGATCTTGCCATAGAGATCGACGCCGCCGCCGAAACCTATGAACAGGAAAGCGAAATTCCCCCAGGTGATCGAAAAGGTCATGGCGATCAGGTGCGCCATCGTCCATTTCGGCGAAGCCATCCAGCGCGGCACCAGGGCCATGATCAGCAATCCCAGACCGATGCCCACCGCGACCGGCACAAAGGTCGGCACTTGCGGCGCGGCGCCAAAGGCCAGCACCTCGATGGCGAAGATGCCCCCCGCCGTGGCCGCACCGAGCGCGGCCAGCAACAGCGGATGCGGCGGGTTCGCCGGTTTTGCCGGCGCTGCCAGTACGCGCCGCAACGGTCCGATCGCCAGGCCGATCAGGACAAGGATCGCCGCCGCCGAAATAATCGCCAGGTTTTGCGGCAGGTAATAGGGCGGCAAGTGGAAGCTGTTGGCCCGCGCGATGATATTCCAGCCGTACCAGGCGGCAAATGACGCCGGCACAAACAGGATCACCAGCGGAATTATGCCCCACATGTTGAGCCATGGCTCATCCTTGCGGGTCGGATACAGCATCTCGCACAGCGCCACCGGTACGCAGACCACAAAAATCGCCTCATACAACATGGCCCAGGTGAAATAGACATAGTTGAAGCCAAACGCCCGGCCATATTCCACGCCCTTGATCTGCACCACCAGGGAGGCGAAGGAGGTCTGCTGGATCAGGCACTCTTCCGCCACCGCCAGGGCCAGGGCGAGCAGGATCAGGTTGACCCAGCCCAGCCGGAACCGGCGCACGCAGTAACGCGCCAGCACCGCGCCCGTGCCCCAGATGAGCACTTCCATGAGGAAGATAGCCGGAAAACCCATCAGCGCGCTCACCCGCGTGGCGCCCGGCAGCACCTCCGCGATCAAGGGCGCCATCAGCATAAGCGTTATCGCCGGCAAGGCTTTATGGAACCACGATTTTTTCGCTGCATCAGGCATGTTTTTGCCTTTCCCTTATCATTTATCTCATATATAAATATCTTATGTCTAAGATAAATGCAAACCGCAATCTGGGGCGCGAGCTGGCCACGGCCGTCATCACCTTCCATGAAACCGTGGCCCGCCGCCTCAATATGAGCGCGGCCGAAAGCCGCTGCCTGGGGGTGCTGAATGATCTGGAAGTGGCGACACCTGGCCAACTGGCGCAGGCCACGGGTCTCACCACGGGCGCCATTACCGGCATAGTCGATCGGCTGGAAAAAGCCGGTTACGCCCGCCGCGAGGCCAATCCGGACGACCGCCGCAGCCTGCTGGTCCGTATTCGCCAGCCGGAAAAGATCGGCGAAATTCTGGGGCCGATCTATGGCTCGCTCAGCGCTGCCATGAAGCAAATGTCCGGCGAGTATACGCCTGAGCAACTGGAAATCATCGATCGTTATCTGACCCAGACCATCGAGGTGCTAAAGGGCGAGACGGAAAAACTGAAAAACCGCTAGTCGGTCTTTACGGACTTGAAATCCGCCGCCATGGCTTGCGCGGCGCGCACATCGGATCCCGACATCTGCGTTTTCAGGCTATCCGCCGCCTTTTTGGCGTCTTCATTCTCCTGCCCCGCTGACAGTAGATACCACATCAGGGCCGTCTTGCGGTCCATGGGTACGCCAAAGGCATTTTCATACATGACGCCAAGCTGGTACTCTCCTTCGTCATCGCCCTGCGCCGCCGAGAGTCTGAGCCACTTCAGCGCCTGGGTGTAGTCCGCGGTGACACCATAACCCTTGGCGTACATGTAACCGATCTTGTACTGCCCCGGCGCATAAGCCTGGTCCGCTGCCATCTGATACCACTTAAACGCCTGACCATAGTCACGCGGCAGGAAATCGCCATAGAAGTAGCTGCTGCCCAGTTTCAACTGGCCGATACTGTTGCCCTGCATGGCGGCAAGCGCATAATATTTAAAAGCCTCCCCCGCATCACTTTCCATACCGATGCCTTCGTCATAGAAGCGGCCGATCGCCAATTGGCCATATTCGCAGGTCTTGTCGGCCGCCTTCTGATACCACTGACGCGCCTGAGCCAGATCCTGCGCCTGACCGTTCAGGCCTTTTTCAAAAACACGCCCCATGGCGTAAAGCCCGCTGCAATTGCCAAGCTCGGCGGCCTTTTTATAGTTGTCCAGCGCCTTGGCGGGGTCCTTCGCCACGCCCTGCCCGTCATCGTACATATCGCCGAGCGCATCATAGCCATAACCGCTGCCGAGATCGGCGGATTTCTGATAAAGCGCCATGGCTTCGGCATAGTCCTGCTTCACGCCACGCCCGCCATAGTAGAGGTCTCCCAGATTATTGATGGCGAAGATGAAGTTCTGGTCCGCCGCCAGTTTGTACCAGCGCGCCGCTTCGGTCTCGTCCTTTGCGACGCTCTTGCCGTTTTCGTACATCCAGCCGACGCTGTATTGCCCATCGGCGTTGTTCAGCGCGGCCGCCTGCCGGTAGAGCTTCATCGCCATGTCAGCGTCTTCGGGTACGCCGCTGCCCGTGACATAGAGATCGCCCAGATCGACCTGCGCCTGAGCGTCACCGGTCGCCGCGGCCTTGTCCAGCCACTTGAAGGCCAGGTCATAATCCGCCTGCACGCCCGTGCCGCGATAATAGGCTTCCCCCAGTTCATCCATGGCCCGTATATCGCCGGCCTCGGCTTTTTTGGTCAGGTCGTCGATTTTCGCTGACTGGGCATCGCCGGCAAGCGCGTGCAGCGGCACGCCTCCCAGCACAAACAGAGCACAGGCTGCGGATAAGATTACAGATTTCATGATAGTCCCCCTCGGTAACCGGATAAGGATAGATGAGATTTTGCCGGTTGTCTCGCCCGCTCTGCGATCGGAAGTGTGCGGCATTTTCCACGCCCTCTTCCAGCCCCCTTTAAATTGGGTTAAGAAGAACCACATAAGGACGGCGTTGGGGGCGCGTTTGGCTGCTCCCCGCGCATAGGGCAACAAAGGAGCGCCTTCTATGAAATTTTCGCGTATTTTCGGTCTTGTCGCGGCTGCCGGTCTTGCGCTGAGCCTGGTGGGCTGTGGGGTCAATAATATCCCCACCAAGGAAGAGCAGGCCAAGCAATCCTGGGCCGATGTCCAGAACGCCTATCAGAACCGCGCCGACCTGATCCCCAACCTCGTCGCCACCGTCAAGGGTGCCGCCGCCCACGAAGAAGGCACGCTCACCGCCGTGGTCGAGGCCCGCGCCAAGGCAACCTCGGTGACAGTCGATGCCTCGACAATCAATGATCCGGCCAAGTTCAAACAGTTCCAGCAGTCGCAGGACGGTCTGTCCTCGGCGCTCGGCCGCCTGATGGTCATTCAGGAGCAGTATCCGAACCTGAAGGCCAATGAGAACTTCCTGACCCTGCAAAGCCAGATCGAGGGCGTCAACAACCGCATCACCGTGGCCCGCCGCGACTATAATGCCGCCGCAACGGCTTATAACCTGAGCCTCCGCACCTTCCCGAGCGTGATCTGGGCGAAGACCCTATATGGCTCCAGCAAGCCGATGGAACTCTTCACCGCTCAGGCCGGCGCCGAAACCGCCCCGGTCGTCAGCTTCGACAAGCCGGCCGCGCCCGCTGCCTCAGCCTCGAACTAACCGCCAGCAAGGCCATCCGGAATGAACCGTTTACTGAAACCCTTCTGGGTGGCCTTTATTGCGCTCACTCTGGCGGTGTTTGGCACCTCGGCCTTTGCCGAACCCAAATATCCCGACCTGAACAATCAGCGCGTCGTCGATGACGCCCATCTGCTCTCCGACGCCACCAAGGCCGACCTGACCGCCAAGCTCAAGGGGCTGGAAGACGCCACCACCGACCAGGTTGTTATCGTCACCGTGCCGGATCTGCAGGGCTATGACATCGCCGATTATGGCTATCAGCTTGGCCGGCACTGGGGTATCGGCCAGAAGGCGGGTGGCCCCGCGGCCAGCAACGGCCAGACCTACAAGGACAACGGTATCCTGCTGATCGTGGCGCCCAATGAGCGCAAGGTCCGCATCGAGGTCGGCTACGGCCTCGAACCGGTGATGACCGACGCCCTGTCGTCGCTGATCATCCAGCGCGCCATCCTGCCGCAGTTCAAGGCGGGTAACTACGAGGCCGGCATTGTGGCCGGCACCGACCAGATCATTGCCCAACTGGCGCAGGATCGCCAGGTCGCCATCCAGAAGGCACAAGAGGCCCAGACGGCGGCCGATACCGGCAATGACCGCAGGGGTGGCATTCCCTTCCCCCTGATTATCTTCATTATCATCATCGTCATCATGTTCTCGCGCGGCTGGCTACCGTGGTTCCTGCTCGGCAATATCCTGGGCGGCGGCTTCGGCGGCGGTCGTGGCGGCGGCGACTGGGGCGGTGGCGGCGGTGGTTTCAGCGGTGGCGGCGGCTCCTTCGGCGGCGGCGGCAGTTCGGGAAGCTGGTAACATGACCTTGAAAATCGACCATGCCCGCATCAATGCGGCTATCTCAAAGGCCGAGGAAAAAACCTCCGGCGAAATCACCTGCGTCATCAAGTCCAAGGCGCTCGATTACGGCGAAACCCCGCTCGGCTGGGCGGCCGTCGCGGCCTTTATCGCCCCCCTGCTGCTGGCCACTTTCGGCACCTTGCCGCATGAATGGCTGGAGCCTTTGCTGACCCGCATCTTCGGCTGGAACGGCCTTGGCGTCAGCGGCGATTTCGCCGACTGGGAAGTCCTGATCAGCTACGGCTTCCTTCAGGTCATCGTCTTCGCCGTCATCTATTCGCTGATCCGATTTACCGGCCTGAAGCTGATTCTGACACCTAAAGCCACGCGCAACCGCAAGGCCCACCAGAAGGCGATGGAACAGTTCTATGCCCGCGGCCTGCACCTCACCCAGGCGCAAACCGGCGTTATGATCTTCTGCGCACTGGAAGAACATTTCGTCGATGTCATCGCCGATGCCGGCATCTATGCCAAGGTCGACAAGACCCTGTGGAATGAGACCGTTGCCACCCTGCTTAAGCATGTGAAAGACGGCGACCTGACCGGCGGCTTCGAGGCCGCGGTGGAGAAATGCGGCACGGCCCTGGCGGCACACTTTCCCCCGGGTGAGGATAATCCGAATGAACTGCCTGACGTGCTGATCGAGATTTAACCGCCTCTCTTATACCTCCCCAGTTTGACTGGGGAGGGGGACCGCGCCGCTCTTGCGGCGTGGTGGTGGGATTTCTTGATTTCTTAAACTTCCCTATGGCCTTTATCACCAAGGGCGTTTAAACAGCCCGGCCCTTCTCCCCAAAGGTCGCGCCCATGTCCATCTATTGCGGTATCGATTTCGGTACGTCCAATTCTGCTGTCTGCGTTGGCAAAGGCGACCGGCTGCAACTGGTCCCGATCGAGGGCGAGGCGGTCACCCTGCCCTCGGCCATCTTCTTCAATTTCGAGACCGACCAGACGACTATTGGCCGCGAGGCGATCGCGCAATATCTCGATGGTTACGAAGGCCGGCTGATGCGGGCGCTGAAATCGATCCTCGGCTCGCGCCTGATTGGCGAGACCACGCAGATCGGCACCGGCCGCAAGGATTTCCGCGCCATCATCGGCCTCTACATCGCCGAACTGAAACAGCGCGCCGAAGCCTTTGCCGGCGAGACCATTGAGGATGTGGTACTCGGCCGTCCGGTCCATTTTGTCGATGGCGATCCGGAGGCCGATGCCCGTGCCGAGGCCGAATTGCGCGGCATTGCCGAAGCGCGAGGGTTCAAAAACATCAGCTTTGAATACGAACCCCTGGCGGCGGCACGCGACTATGCGCAAGAGTTGATGGGCGAAGAGATCGTGCTGGTGGTCGATATCGGCGGCGGCACGTCCGATTTCTCGGTGCTGCGGCTGGGCGCGGGCAAGCGGGATATTTTGGCCAATGCCGGCGTTCACATCGGCGGCACCGATTTCGATACCCGCCTCAGCCTCGATACCGCCATGCGCGACCTCGGCTATCGCGGGCGCTTAAAGAACGGCAATGAGATGTCGAGCCAGCCCTATGTGCAACTGGCCACCTGGCACCTGATCAACTTCCTCTATACACAGAAGGCCATGACGAGCCTGCGCCAGACTCACTATCTCTCAGGCGAACGCGAAAAAACGGCGCGCCTGCTGGAGGTCATCGAGCGGCAGGCCGGACACGATATCGCCAACCGGATTGAGAAGGCCAAGATCGCATTATCCGATGCCGAGATGACGACCGTTTTTTTCACTGCTATCGATCCCGAGTGGCAACTGGAGATCAGCCGCGACACCCTAGCGGCCAGCGTTGAAAAGGAAGTCAGTAAGGTGGTAGCCATGGCGCTGGAAACCGTCATCGAACGAGGCGGTCTGGCGCCAGAGGCGATCCAGACCCTGTTCATGACCGGCGGCTCGACCGCCCTGCCCGGCTTTGAAGCGGCTATGCAGGCCGCGTTCCCGGCGGCGCAGATGAACTATGGCGACCGCTTCTCCTCCGTCGCCAGCGGTTTGGGATTGGCAGCGAAGGAACGGTTTAGCGATTGACGCAGACACGACATCATCGCAGAACTGCGACATGAGCAATGATAATCTGACGATCACTGGTTACCGTATTTCAGCAGCCACATATAACAGCTTCTTTGCGGTATATTTACGCCGCAACCTTCTCAGGCTGCCTCGCTTTCTATGGACCTGCGCTTATACTCTGCTGCTCATGCTGATAACAGCTTCAATGCACCACTTCAAAGTGGATGTGTGGGACATAATCACAATGTCCATTTTTTCATTTGTTACTATTTACGTGCTGATTCCGTTCGGAGCCTATTTTGTCGGCATCATACAGTTCACAACAGGCAAAATGCCAAAAGTCAGCCATGCCTTAAGCATAACCGAAGAAGCCGTAACCAAATCTTCTCCACTGGCGATTGTAACCGTACCTTGGTCTGCCCTCCACGCTGTTGACCAGAGCAAACGCACGATTTTCTTTTTCACAAATCGTAGTTGCGCAATTATGATCCCAAAATCAGCATTCGCCTCACAGCAAGCCGCTCAGGACTTTTTATCAGCGGCTAAAGCTTACTGGCAGCAAGCTCGCGTTTAAATAACAACAAATTCTCGCATTTCCGCTTGCGTCCCTATCTGCCTTGTTGTATTAGCACGCTAACACACTACCACAGTGATACAGATGGCTATCGATACCAAAATCAGCAAGCAGGACTCCGATGCGCTCGCCGAAGCGCTGCTTGGCCTGGAAACGATCGAGGAGGTGAAAGCCTTTCTCGATGACCTGTGCACGCCTTCCGAAATGCGGGCCTTCGCCGAGCGCTTCAAGGTGGCGCGCCTGCTCGATGAAGGCCAGTTGTCGTACCGCGAGATTTCCGAGCGCACCGGCGCCAGCACCACCACCGTCACCCGTGTGGCGCGGTTCCTCCGAGAAATGCCGCATCAGGGTTACCGGCGCGTGCTGGACCGGATGAAGACGAAGTAAGAACCCCACCACCCCGCCGCAAGCGCGGGGCAGTCCCCCTCCCCATCAAGATGGGGAGGTATAAGAAGAAGACCATTATGACTGATCGTCGTTTACGCATTGCTGTTCAAAAATCCGGCCGTTTGGCGGATCGCTCCGGCGAGCTGATTTCCGGCGCGGGCCTGCGCATCCTCAAGGGCGCCAACGAACTGCTGTATCGCATTGAGAACCAGCCAATCGACCTGCTGCGCGTGCGTGATGATGACATCCCCACCTTCGTGGCCGATGGCGTCGCCGAACTGGGCATCGTCGGCTACAATGTCCTGGCCGAGCACTTTCCGGACCGCGATCTGGAAGAGATGATCGTCCAGCGCCTGGGCTTTGGTTCCTGCACGCTGAAAGTCGCTGTGCCGAACGATGTCGATTACACCGGTCCGCAATGGCTGGAAGGCAAGCGTATCGCTACCTCCTACCCCAATATTCTGGGCAAATGGTTGAAGGATAATGGCGTCACGGCCGAGATAGTTGAAATGCGCGGCGCCGTCGAAGTGGCCCCGCGCATGAAGATCGCTCACGCCATCTGCGATCTGGTCTCGACCGGCGCGACCCTCGAAGCCAACGGCATGAAGGCGACCGATCTGGTGCTGAAATCCGAGGCCGTGCTGATCAAGGCGCCACATGCCCCGCCCTCGGAACTGGCCCATACCTATGACATGCTGCTGCGCCGCTTCGATGGCGTGACCGCCTCCACCGGCGCCAAGTACGTCATGATGAACGCCCCGAAGACGCATCTTGACGAGATCATCCGCATGATCCCCGGCGCCGATGCCCCGACGATCATGCAACTGGCCGGACGCGAGGACACGGTCGCCGTCCATGCGGTCTGCCAGGAAAACGTGTTCTGGGACACCCTGGACAAGCTGAAAGCGGCCGGCGCCTCGGCGATCCTGGTCCTGCCTATTGAAAAGATGATGAAATAGAAAAGTAAGAAACCCCACCACCACGCCGCAAGAGCGGCGCGGTCCCCCTCCCCATCGAAGATGGGGAGGTATAAAAAGAGGCAATTCTCTTGTACCTCCCCGACTTGTTCGGGGAGGGGGACCATCGAACGCAGTGAAGATGGTGGTGGGGTTTCTTGCTTTCTTTGGTGAAAAACATGAAGACCTTTGTCTGGAAAAATCTGAACGCCGCCGAACGCAAGGCAGCCCTGGCCCGGCCGGAAAACCGCCGCGATGCGCGCGTGGTCGAGACCGTGCGCACTATCTTTGACGACGTAGATGCGCGCGGCTTCGCCGCCGTCTCCGACTGGTCGGTCAAGCTCGATGGCCACGCCCCGCGTTATGTGAAGCTCGACAGCGCCACGGTCGATGCCGCACGCTCAAGCCTGGCCGCCGAAGACCTGGCCGCCATGGAGCTGGCGGTCGAAAACGTCCGCGCCTTCCAGCAAGCCGAACTGCCGACCAATGGCCCCCTGATTGCGCCAAAGCCGGGCTTAAGCCTGCAACGCGTCTATCGCCCGATCACCACCGCCGGTCTCTATATTCCGGGCGGCACCGCGCCACTGTTCTCGACCCTGATCATGACCGCCGTGCCCGCGCTCGTGGCCGGTGTGCCCAACCGCGTCTGCGTCATGCCGCCGGCGCGCGATGGCTCAATCCACCCCATGATGATCGCCACGGCGGCCGCTTCCGGATTAGCAGACATGTGGCTGGTTGGTGGCGCGCACGCCATTGCCGGTCTGGCGCTCGGCGCTTTTGATAATAGCCCCCCTGCCGACAAGCTGTTCGGCCCTGGCAACAAATATGTCGCCGAGGCCAAGCGCCTGGCCACCGAACGCGTCTCCGGCCTCGCCATCGACATGCCGGCCGGCCCTTCGGAACTGCTGGTCATCGCCGACGACACCGCCCATGTGAAACTGGTGGCTGCCGACCTGTTATCACAGGCCGAGCACGACGCTGATGCCCAGGTCATCCTCGTCGCCCTGTCCGCCGATATCACCGCGAAGATCGATGCCGAAGTCGAGGTGCAGGTGTCGCGCCTGCCGCGCGAAACCATTGCCCGCGCCTCGCTGGAACAGGCCCGCCTGTTCGTCGTGTCATCGCTCGAAGAAGCCGCCGAGGTTTCCAATCTCTACGGCCCGGAACACCTGGCGATCCAGGTCGCCGATGTCGACGCCCTGATCCCGCAACTGACCGCCGCCGGCACCATCTTCGCCGGCACCTATGCGGCGGAAACCTTCGGCGACTATGCCGCCGGCCCCAGCCACGTCCTGCCGACCGATGGCGCCGCCCGCGCCTGGGATGGCATCACCGTCCGGTCTTTCCTGACCAGCTTTGTCGTCCAGAAGGCGACCCGCGAAGGCGCCGCCGCCATCGCGCCCGCCGCCGCCCGCCTCGCCCGCCTCGAAGGTCTCGAAGCCCACGCACTTGCGGCGGATTTCAGGCTGGAGATTTGAGATGTTTAAAGTAAGAACCCCCACCACCATTTCGCTACGCTCATGGTCCCCCTCCCCGACAAGTCGGGGAGGTATAAGAAAATATATCCTATCATACCTCCCCATCTCCGATGGGGAGGGGGACCGCGCGCCTCTTAGCGCGGGGTGGTGGGGCATCTTACTTTCCGGCCAAGCCCCAAAAAAGGCATTGTCCCATGTTTAATTCGCCCTTCTCTTCCCTGAACGCTTCCGGTTCCGGACTGGAATCCCTGCCGCCGTCGCTGGAACCGTTGCGCGAACGCATGGCCGATTATTACGGCGTCGAGGCGCACCAATTGATGGTGACGCGTGGCGCCTCGCACGGCATGGAAATTCTGATGCGTCGCCTACGCGTCCACGGCCACGAGTTCCTGTGGGCCGGTGCCGACCATTATCTCGAAGACCTGTGCGGGGTCTACAATCTGACCATCCGCAAGCCGCCGGAAAACGGTCCCTATGCCAAGGGGGGCGGCTTCTGCCTGGTCCACAATCCGCGTCAGACCGATGGCAAGGCGTGGGATATTACCGCCGCGCGCGCCCTGGCGGTCGATCTTTTCCCCACTCTGCTGGTGATCGACGAAAGCTATTTCGACGCCTGCACGGCCACCTCCATGGTCGAACTGGCCACCGTCGAGCCCAATGTGGTGGTGCTGAAAAGCCTGTCCTATCTCTTCGGCATGGCCGGTGCCCGCGTCGGCGCTCTGATCGCCAATACCAAGACCCTTCAGGGCCTGCTGAAATTCTGCGAACCGCACCCCCTGCCGACGCCAAGCGTGCGCGCCGCCGAGGCAGCTCTTTCGCCATCGCGGGCGCTGACCCTGCAATCGCGCGTCGATCTGATCCGAACCGAACAGGCCCGCGTGCGCGAAGCGCTGTCACGATCGAAGCAACTTGAGAGTTTCGACCTCAATGATGGCCCCTTCATGCTGTTGCGTCCCAAGGCCCTGCTGCAAACCCAGACGGCGCTCAAACGACTGGGCCTGAGCCCGCAAGTGACGCCAACCGGCCTGCTGTTGGCCCTTGGGGATGTTGCCACCAATAACCGCATCCTGCGCGCGCTCGATGTGGCCCCGGCGGACAAGGCCCCGCGCGTCGGCGAAATCCTGCGCGACACCAAAGAAACCAAGATCTCGGTGCAGGTCAATCTCGACCAGCCCAAGCCGGTCAAGGTCCATACCGGCGTCGGTTTCTTCGATCACATGCTCGACCAGGTGGCGACGCACGGCGGCTTCTCGCTGCAACTGGCCTGCGAGGGCGACCTTGAAATCGACGCTCACCACACGGTGGAAGACTGTATGCTGGCCTTCGGTCAGGCGCTGAAAATCGCCCTCGGTGATCGCGTCGGCATGGCGCGCTTCGGCTTTGTGCTGCCGATGGATGAAACGGAGGCCAAGGTCTCGATTGATCTGGGCGGCCGGCCATTCTGCGTCTTCAAGGGCGAGTTCCAGTCCACCCATATCGGTGATTATCAGACTGAGATGACGGCGCACGCCTTCCGCTCGCTGTCGGAAACCCTGGGGGCATCAATCCATGTCGAAGTCAGTGGCGGCAATGATCACCACAAGACGGAAGCTTGTTTCAAGGCGCTCGGTCGTGCCCTGCGCCAGGCGACGCGCATCGAAGGCGATGCCCTGCCCTCCACCAAGGGGATGCTCGCTTGACCAGGGTCACGGACCCTGGACCCATTAGTTTGTTGGATTTTGAAATGACCGGCAACGGCACTGAAATCATTGTTATAGAAATAGGCTGCGCGAACACCGCCTCCGTTCTCTTCGCGCTGGAACGTCTGGGCGCAGAAGCCCGCCTCAGTTCCGATCCGGCGGAGATCGCGGCCGCCAGCAAGGTCGTCCTGCCCGGCGTCGGCGCGGCGGGCTTTGCCATGGCGCGCATCCATGAGCTGGGTCTGTTCGATACCATTCGCGGCCTGAAAGTGCCCCTGCTCGGCGTCTGCCTCGGCCAGCAACTGCTGTTTGAAGGTTCCGAAGAAGGCGATGTCTCGTGCCTCGGCCTGATCCCCGGTCGCGTGACCAAAATGACCGCCACGCCGGATATGGTCGTACCGCATATGGGCTGGAACCAATTGGAAGTTCTTAAAGCCGATCCGCTGACCGCTGGCGTGACAAATGGGGACTTCGCTTATTTCGTCCACAGCTATGTCTGTCCGGTCAATAAGTACACACTGGCGACCAGCACCTATGGCCAACCGTTTGCCGCCATGGTGCGCAAGGGCAATGTGTTCGGCTGCCAGTTTCACCCCGAACGCTCCTCCGCCGTCGGCGCCCAGATTTTGAAGAATTTTGTAAGCCTATGATCCTTTACCCCGCCATCGACCTGATCAACGGTGAATGCGTCCGTCTGGCGCAGGGCCGCTTCGACGCCGTGACGAAATACGATTCCGACCCGTTCAAGCGCCTGGCCCTGTTCAATGAAGAATTCGCGCAATGGGTCCATATCGTCGATCTCGACGGCGCCAAGGCCGGCTCCCCGCAACAACATGAACTGATCGGTCAACTGGCCAAGGCTTCGCGCGCTAAGATCCAGACTGGCGGCGGCGTACGTACCCGCGAACACGTCCAAACCCTGCTTGACCAGGGCGTTTCGGCCGTCGTGGTCGGCTCGGCGGCAGTAAAAAATCCGGAAGAGGTGCGCGGCTGGCTGCGCGATTTCGGCAAGGACCGCATTACGCTGGCGCTCGATGTGCTCCCAACGAAAGATGGCGATTTCGATGCCGCCCTGCATGGCTGGGTCGAAGGTTCCGGCATTTCGCTGTGGGACGTGCTCGACTATTATCCCTTCGGCGTGGCCCAGCGCATTCTGGTTACTGATGTATCGCGCGACGGGATGCTGATGGGCCCGAACATGGACCTGATGAAGGCCCTGCGCAAAAAGCGCCCCGATCTCGAAATACAGGCCTCCGGCGGCGTGAAATCCGTGGAAGACCTTTATGATTTGAAGGCCCTGGGTGTCCATGGCGCCATTGTCGGCAAAGCCATCTACGAAGGTATCATCGACTTAAAGGCTGCTCTAAATGTTGGCTAGACGCATTATCCCCTGCCTCGATGTCAAGGACGGCAAGGTCGTCAAGGGCGTGCAGTTTGTCGGCCATGAAATCCTCGGTGACGCCGTCGACATGGCCCTGCGTTATCGTGACGAAGGCGCCGATGAACTGGTGCTGTATGACATAACCGCCTCCGCTGAAGGCCGCACAGTTGATTACAACTGGGTGCGTGATATCGCCCGTGCGCTCGATATTCCGTTCTGCGTGGCGGGTGGCATCCGTTCAGCCGAACAGGCGGTGATGTGCCTGAACAGCGGCGCCGACAAGGTGTCGATCAATTCGCCCGCCCTGGAGCGTCCGGACCTGATCAACGAACTGGCCGAAATGGCCGGCTCGCAGTGCGTGGTCGTCGGCATCGACAGCCGCGAAATGGACAACGATTACTATGTCCACCAGTATTCCGGCGATCCGGACAAAATTCGTCAGGTGGGTCGCCGCACGCTTGACTGGGTCGTCGAAGCGAAGACCCGCGGTGCTGGCGAAATCGTTCTTAACTGCATGAATCAGGACGGCGTGCGTAAGGGCTATGATATCAAACAGTTACGGCTGGTTCGTGATCTGATAGATATACCGCTGGTGGCGTCCGGCGGCGCCGGTGCGCCCGAGCATTTCGAGGCCGTCTTCGAGCAGGCCGATGTGTCCGGAGCGCTTGCCGCCAGCGTGTTCCACAAGAAAATCATTGCCATACCGGACCTGAAGCGTGATCTTCGCGCCGCCGGAATTGCCGTACGGATCTGATATGCCCGAAGCCCACAAACTGCCCAATCCGCTCACCGTCGCCGATATCGACCAAATCGACTTCGCCAAGGGCGGCGGCCTCGTGCCTGCTGTAGTGCAGGACGCTGACACCCTCCAGGTGCTTCTGCTCGGCTATATGAACGTCGAAGCCCTGAAAGCCACCCTGCAGGGCGGGCTCGTCACCTTCTGGTCGCGCTCGAAGAACCGCCTGTGGAAGAAGGGCGAGACCTCCGGCGACACGCTAGAACTCGACCGCATCCTGACCGATTGCGACGAGGACGCCCTGCTCGTCTATGCCCGTCCGAACGGACCGACCTGCCACACGAAAACGACCTCCTGCTTCGGCCACGAAGACGCGCCCGGCATCGGCTTCATGGGCCACCTGGCGCATGTGGTGCAGGACCGCGCCAAGGCGCCGCCGGCCGACAGCTACACCGCCCGCCTGATGCACAAAGGCGTGGCCAAGATTGCCCAGAAGGTTGGCGAGGAAGGTCTGGAAACAGCACTTGCCGGACGCGCCGGCGATCTTGATGAACTGCACAATGAAGCCGCCGACCTGCTTTATCACCTGTCGGTGCTGCTGATGGCGCGCGACACCAAGCTTGAAAACGTTTTGGATATCCTGCGGGAGCGTCACAAAGGCTGATTTACAGATCACGCCTTTTGTGATCATTTACGGCGTGTAATCGGGGCTACGCCTTTATGGCCAAACATCATATTCTTGTCGGCGCCAACGCCATGTTCTCGCCGCGCGGCCGTATTAACCGCCTGCAATTCGTGCTGAACTTCTGGGCCTGCCAGGTATTGATCTTCGTCATCTGGTTCGGTATCGCCATTTTGCCGGATGCCCTGAGCGACGAATGGGCCGCCAGACTGGACCAGCCGCTGAACTGGCTGACCATGGTGCTGACGGTCCTTCTTTATTTTGCCCTTTTCTGTCTGTGCGCCACACGCCTGCATGATGTCGGCCTGTCGGCCTGGCTGGGCCTGATCCTGTTCGCCGGTTTTATCCCTGGCCTGATCAGCAGCATCGGCAGCGACGCCATCGAAGCCGCCGGCCTGACCGATATGGTCAACTTCATCGCCTTTCTCGGCAATCTGGCAGTCCTGATACTGGGCATTGCCCTGTCGGTCTGGCCTGGGCAGCCAGAGGAAAACATCTATGGTCCTTCGCCGGACCAAACCTAAAACCGCAATAATCAGGGGGGCTGACATGCAAAAACCAAAATTTTTTATACCCATCCAGCAATGGCTTTCGCCTAAGGGGCGGATCAGTCGTCTGCAATACTTCGTTTACGGCCTGATCCTGGCTGCCGTCTTCATGGGCGTTTTCCTCGGCCTTATCATCGGTGACGAACTTAAAATCGACGAGGAAGGGCATGTCGCCACTCTCTTTGATTTCGGTATTAATGCCGCTCTGCAACTGGCACTGATCTACACTCTTTTCTGTCTGGCCTCCAAAAGGCTTCATGACCTGAGTTGGCCGGCCTGGCTGGCCTTATTGCTCATCATCGACATCCCGGTCGATCTGGCGGCTGACCTGGCGCGGCTCTATATGACCCTGCCGGAAGGTGCGGAAACAACGGTCAAAATCATCGACGGCCTGGTTAAGATTGCCAGTCTGGGCATAGGCTTGAATTTGACGTTTCGTCCCGGTGACAAAGGGGCGAACAAGCATGGCCCTGATCCCCTTCGGCCGCCGCCTGCGCCGATCGATGTTTTTTAATCCTGCAAATTGCGGCCGATAGCGCGGCGGATCATCAGGCGCTGGTCCGGCGCCATATCGCCCAGAATGCCACGCATCTCCGGTGGCAGGTGCCCGCCTGCCTCCCCGCTGAAAACCAGATGATCGAACATCGCCTGCCATGCTTTGTTCTGGTCCGCCGGCAAGTCGCGCAGGCCCAGCATGGCCAGCATCAGCACCAGCATCGGCGCGCCCATTTCCGCGCCCGCCGTATTCCACCAGTAATTGACCTGAACATTCAGGTCCTCGCTGGAAGAGACATGATGCCACCACATATAGGGCACATAGAGACCATCCCCCGGCTCCAGGTTGGCGACCATAGCGTTGGCCAGCGCTTCGCGGAAACGCGGATGGGCGTCAAAATCCGGTTTTTCCAGCGACGCCATCGAGGTCGGCACGCCTGAAATCGTTGCTTCCAGTGGCCCCATATAGAGGTTCTTCGTCTGGTCAGGCGGAAACAGCACAAAGCGCTTACGTCCGGCCACCATGCAGACCAGGTTGTAGTTGATATCGAAATGGGTCTGGGTCACGGCGCGATTGCCAACCCAGATGCGCGGCTCCGCCCCCGGTATATTCAATGGATTCTCTGCCTTGAAACGCGGCATGTAATCCTTCAGCGGCGCCGACTGGATATAGATGCGCTCCGCGCCCGCCTGCCCCCTCAGCTCATTCAGGCGGTCAAGCGTCATTTTCAGGGGAATGGCCGCGCGCTGGAAATTGAAGCCGGCAGAACCCTCATCATAGAAATATTTGCCGTCGCCGCCCGGCGCCTGGCGAAAGGTTTCGGCGAGCCTGCCGGCATCGCACGCCTTCAGGTAGTCGATCATTTCTCCCGGCGATCGTCGTGCCCGTTCCACGGCCGGCCACGCACTGACCAATCCCTTGAGGATAACCGGCACATCACGCCCGGCCAGGTGTGCCGCCACCTCATCGGGACCAATATCGTGCCTGATTTCGACGGATGGAAAATCCATTAAGCCTCCGGAAGATGCGCAGGTGTAGAATAAACGCGGATCAGCGACAACCACTTTACAGGTCGTTCTGCCGGGCATAGCCTGCCCCGTACGCCGGGAATCCGCCATGATCCAATTCCTCCTTTCGCCAAAGGGCCGCATCAGCGGCACGCAATTCTTCTCTGGTATCGCCATCGCCATGCTGGTCATGGTGGTTATAGGCTTTGCGCTCGGCACTGTGCCTTCGCTTGACGGGCCGATAATCCTGAGCCTCTGCTGGCTCTTGCTCGCCTGGCCGCTCGTGTGCCTGCTGGTCAAGCGGCTGCATGATACCGGACGCGGGGCACGGTGGCTGTGGGGACTGGCACCGCAGGCCATCCTGGCCGTTCTTTCGCTCGCTATGGGCGGTTTCATCCCCGTCATCATGCTGTGGCTGATGACCCTGCTTGGCGTACTGGCCAATCTTGCCTGCTGGAGCCTGCTGTTCTTCCTGGCCCTGAAACCGGGCGATGAAGGCGAAAATGCCTATGGCCCTGATCCTCATCTCAAGGACCAGGCGGCGTGACCCGTTTACCGCAGGCGGGGATAATTGCCGCCGCCTGATTGCTCGCCTGATTGCCCTCTGGCGCGTTTCACGTCATGGTTACTGCCAATAATTTGTCTGCCCGCCGTCTAAAGGCATATGCGTTACCGGCTACTATAAATCCGAAGGTCTCCTCCCGTGTCCTGGTTGTTTAATCTGCTGAGCGGACTGGTCGCCGTACTGATATCGGCGGCGCTTCTGCACTTTGGCGGCTCGGCCGGAGCCCCGCCACATGACCCGCCTTCCGCGGCGGCGCCCAATAATACCGGACTGCCGGATAGCACGCCCGCAAAAGACGACGCTTCCCGTCAAAGCTGATTCGGCGCAAACGTGACAAAAAGCTTTGCGAAAAGCGTAAGTTGACGTAGCTTTCTCCTGCCGGGAGAACCCGCCTCTCTCCTGGAAATGCGCCGCATGGCTGAAGAAGATCGGTTCATGTAAAACTGGCCTCAGGATACTGTGAATGAAACCACCCCGCTCCCCGCTTCCCCCCTCCGAGCCGAAAACCATTTTCGGCCGTTCCAAATTGCGGCCGCTTTTCGATGAGCCGGAAGCCGTGGCCGGACCGGCGGAGCTTGTGGCGAAAAGCTCCGAGGCTGGAGAGGTGGGAGAGATGAACGATATTCTCGAAGCGCCCTTCGATAACCCGACGCATGTGGCGACCGATACCCGTCCTGAACCTATTCCGGAGGCCAGCCCGGAAGCCATGCCAGCGCCAGAGCCGGAATTAAGCGCCGAAGACAAACCCACGCCGGAACCGGCACCTATCAGAGCCATTCTGGATATTCCCGAACTCAGGGCCGAACTGAAACCGCCCCCCGAAACCACGCCGCCGGTCAGGATGCACAAGACACCCGCGCAATCCAGCCGTTCCGTCAGCGCACAGAAGGTCAAGCCGGAAAGCGTGGCCCGAAAAGCGGCGCCTTCGTCCATTCTGCTGTGGGGGCTGGCCACCTTCGCCAGCCTGCTGTGGGCCTGCGGCCTGGCCGCCTTCGCCCTGGGCGCCCAGACCGACCTGGCGGCCCTGGCCTATGAACCTTTCAAGATCGTTGTGCTGGTTTTCCTGGCCCTCTTCCCCACCGGCCTGATCTTCGCCACTGCCTTTGCCCTGCGCAATGCCGCCATCCTGTCGCGCCAGGCCGACCGCGCCGCGCAACTGGCCGATACCCTGATGGCGCCGGCTGCTTCCGCCGCCGCCCAAACCGGTGATCTGGTGGCCGCCCTGCGTGAACAGGTCGATCATGCCGTTCGCGCCGTCCGTCTCGCCCATGCCGATGTCACCGAACTGAGCGCGCAACTGAAGGCCGAAACCGACCGCCTGACCGAGGCCGCGACCAATGCCCGCGCGGCGGCACAAAACGTTACCCAATCCCTGGCCCATGAACGCGAATCCATGGGCGCGCTCAGCCAGTCGCTGAGCGTACAGTCGAGCGGCATTATCGAAGCCGTTGACCGTCAGGCGCGCATGGTGGCCGATGCCTCCGACCTGGCCCAGACGCAGTTGCGCGAAGCCGAGGCCAGCCTGGCCGCTTCCACCAGCGCCGTGGTCACGGCCTCGGCCGATGTGGCCGATATCGCCCGCACCGCCGCCGAAGACCTCGATCGCCAGACCGTGCGCCTGGAAACCGCCGGTTCAGGCGTCGTCGACCAGGTGCGCAGTGTCGAGGAGGGGCTGTCCCAGCAACGCGCCGAACTGGTTTCGGCTGCCCTTTCCCTGCGTGCCGATCAGGAGGATTTCGCCGTCCATATCGAAAACCAACGCGCCCAACTGACCGAGGCGCTTTCGATCACCCGTGTCGCCACGATCGATCTGGGCGAAACCTCGGCACGCGGCATCGACGTGCTGCGCGATATTGTTGTTTCGGCCCAGGAGCATTTCCAGGCCGTTCAGGGTGCCGCCGAGAACGAGCGCACGGCCTTCGAGACCCGCATCCACGCCACCCTCTCCAATATCTCGCTGATGGCGGCCGACGCCCGTGACGATCTGGTCGAGGAGACCCGCAAGGCGCTGGAACAGCTCAACACCTCGGCCGAAGACGCCAAACGCGCCGCCGATCAGGCGTCGCAAACTGCGCAGATGCGTGTGGATCGGCTCAATGAATCGATCTTCGAGGCCAGCAAGAAGGCCGACGAGGTCTTTGATACGCGCTTCGCCGCCGCTCGTCGCCTGATCGAGGAATCGGCTGACCTGATCGGTGAGGCCGGTGACCAGACGGCACAAAAACTGGATGCCAGCTTCGCCCACACCCGCCAGACCATTGCCGAGGTCAATGAGGCGCTGAACGACCTGGCCACCGGCGCCGACCAGTTGCCCACCATTGCCCAGGCGCGCATCGTCGAAATTCGTCAGAGTGTCGAAGACGGCATCAATGCCATGCTGGAAGCCGCCCGCAAGGCGTCACAGGAAACCGAGGCTGTCGACAATGCCTTCCAGGAACGGGTCAAGCGCAATTACGACATGCTGACCGAGGCCGTGCGTTTGATGGGCGTCATATCCGGCGATCAGTCCCAGAGCAACGAACCGGTCGCACGCGAACGCGATTTTGGTCGCCCGGCCGCGCCCCGCAGATCACCCGAACCACCTGCCCCGGCACCAGCGCCTGCCCCAGTGCAACCTTCCGTTACCCGCGCGCGTCTCCTGCCGTTGAGTGTGCCGGCGTCGGAACGGGCGGCGGCCGCGCCTGCGCCGCAACGTGAAGCCCGCCCGGCCCGCGCCGTTCAGGATGGCTGGTCCTGGCGTGAACTGCTCGGCGGTATGGAAGGCCGCGACAAGACGCCGGAGCCAGCGGCAACCGCACCCCAGGCAGCGGTAGAACCCCCGCCCGATCCGGAATTCGACAGCCTGGATGATGTGATGGTCGCCGAGGTCAGCGCCATGGGAATAGATGCCGCGGCACTGCTCGGCCGCGCCCGGATCGAAGAAGTCATCGGCGCCATTATGGCCGAGGACAATGAAGGGGCTCGCCTAGTCGTCCGCCGTGTCGCCCCCGCCGCTATCCGCCGCCTCAGTCGGCGGCTGCTGGCCGATGCGCCCCTGCGGCAACAGGCCAATGATTTCGCCACCGCCTATGACCAGCAGATCAATATGGGCTTGCTTGCCAAGGATGCGATCCGAGAACTGAACGAGGTTCTGGGCAGCGATTCCGGCCGTGCCTATCTGCTGCTTGATGCCGCGCTCAGCGATTTGATATGAGACTTGTTCTCCGCGAAGAGACCTTCCCGATCGCCGGGCGGTTCACCATTGCGCGCGGCTCGAAGACCGAAGCGCAAGTCCTCTATGTCGAACTGGAAGACCAGGGCTGTGTCGGCCGCGGCGAGGCCGTGCCCTATGCCCGTTATGGCGAAAGTATCGCGCAATCCGTGGCCGATATCGAGGCTGTGCGCAGTCGTATTGAGGCCGGTTTAAGTTTCAGCGACCTGCATGACCTTCTCCCGGCCGGCGCGGCGCGCAATGTCATAGATTGCGCCCTGTGGGATCTGAACGCCAAACTGACCGGCATTCCGGCCTGGCGCGCCGCCGGTCTGAAACGCCTCGATCCGCTGAAAACCGCCTATACCTTAAGCCTCGACACGCCCGAAGCCATGGGAGTGCAGGCCGCCGCCAATGCCCGCCGTCCCCTGCTCAAGCTCAAGATCGGCGGGCCGGACGATCTCGACCGCATCGAGGCGGTACGGGCCAACGCGCCGAAATCGCGCCTTATCGTCGATGGCAATGAGGGTTTGAATTTCGATGACCTTGTGCGCATGGCGCCGGAGATGCAGAAGCTAGATGTCAAACTGATCGAACAGCCACTGAAAGTTTCGGAAGACGAGCAGTTGCTGGGCTATTCATCTCCCGTGCCCTTGTGCGCCGATGAGAGCCTGCATACCCGCGCCGAACTGGACCGCTGCGCGCGGCTCTACAGCCATATCAATATCAAGCTCGACAAGACCGGCGGTCTGACCGAGGCCCTGGCGCTCAAAACCGCGGCCATCGAGGCCGGGCTTGGCCTCATGGTCGGCTGCATGGTGGCGACCTCACTTTCGATGGCCCCGGCCATGCTGGTGGCGCAAGGGGCCGAATTCGTCGATCTCGACGGCCCGCTTCTGCTGGCGCGCGACCGAGAGCACGGGCTGGAGATAACCGGCTCCATCCTGCATCCGCCCAGGCCGGAATTGTGGGGCTAATCCCTCACCGCCATCAGCCGCGCCCGCTGGCTGTAAAGCCACGCGGCGGCACATAATCCCAACCCGGCCACGCCCGCCATTACGCCGTAACCTTTAGCGGCAAAGGCCACGTAAATGGCACCGGAAACGATCGTGCCCAGCCCCATCATGACACCATTGGCATAGGCGGCATTGACCGTCTGGCCCAGGCTTTCATAGCCTTTCGGGCTCAGGCGCTGCACCAGTTCCAGACCGGCTAGATAGGTTGCGGCGAACGACAGGGCGTGCAGGCATTGCAACGGATAAAGCGCCCACAACGGCGGCGAAAAGGCCATCAGCCCCCAGCGCGCCACCGCGAAAATCCCGGCGACGACCAGCATCCGCCACGGACCAGCCTTTCGCCTGATCCCCTCGCCCCGCCACATGAAGACCACCTCAGCCACCACACCGACCGCCCACAGATAGCCGCAGGTGCTTGATGAGAAACCGCGTTCCTTCCAGATGATGGTCGAAAAGGCGTAGTAGAAACTGTGCGACGCCTGCAGGCAGCCGATAGCCGCCAGCAGCCACAGGAAGCCTTCATCGCGCATCAGGACTTTCAGACGCGCGAATCCGTCCCCAGCAGACTCCAGCGGCGCATGTCCGGGGCGTTCAAGACCGGCCAGCAGATAACGGCCGCCCAGCGCTGTCAGAATGGCCGCCACCACCAGCCAGACAAGGATCAGGTCTGTCGGCCAGATCACCAGCAGGAAACCCAGAACGATATTGGTGACGATAAATGAACTGGAGCCGACCGCGCGCGGAATGGCGTAGGCGAAATTTTCCAGCCGTGACAATTGCATGGTCATGGCATCATTGAGCGGTGCCAGGCTGGTCATGCAACTGAACGCCAGGGTGTAGAGCGCCAGATAAAGCGGAAAGCGCAGTCCCGGCAGCCATCCGCCCGTCGCCATCAGGGCGTAGAACAGCGCCCCCAAACAGGCCAGCCACACCAGCGGTGTGCGGTAGAGCCTGAAACCGTCGGCCCACAGGCCACTGACCGGCCCGGTCAGCGCTCGCAGCAGCAAAGGCGCGGCCAGTATGATGCCAATCTGCCCGGCCGTCATGCCATGAGTCTTCAGCCACAGCGGCATGAAAGGCAGGGACGCGCCAGTGCCGGCATAGGCCAGGGCGTAGAATATGGCCTGCCGGCGCAGTGTCGTCAGAGGGAAAGGGGTTGTGAGCGCGGGCATTTTACGTCTTAGTGATATCCAACAATTTGCCCATTTAAACTCAAGATTATGACTGACTCTGTGATTCCCAAGAAAAGCGCGCCGGTGCGCGGCCTTTATCCTGATATCGAGCCCTATGACAGCGGTCATATGCCGACCGGCGGCAAACACAAGATATATTATGAGCAGAGCGGCAATCCCCAGGGCCTGCCGGTCGTGGTGGTGCATGGCGGTCCCGGCGGCGGCACCTCGCCCAACCTGCGCGGCTACTTCAATCCGGACGGCTACCGCATTATCCTGTTCGATCAGCGCGGCTGCGGAAAATCGACGCCGCACGCTTCGGAAGACATTTCGCTCGAAGACAACACCACCTGGCATCTGGTCGCCGACATGGAAGCCCTGCGCCAGAAGCTGGGCATCGAGAAATGGGTCGTCTTCGGCGGTTCCTGGGGCTCAACCCTCTCTCTCGCCTATGCCCTCACCCATCCGGAACGTGTCAGCGGCCTGATCCTGCGCGGCATCTTCCTGGTGCGCAAATCGGAACTGGACTGGTTCTATCAGGAAGGCGCCAGCCATCTCTATCCGGATATATGGGAAAAATTCGTCGCGCCCATCCCCGAGGGCGAACGCGGTGACCTGCTCTCCGCCTATATCAAGCGGCTGAATGGCCCGGATCGCGCCGAAAGCGTGCGCTGCGCCCTGGCCTGGAGCGGCTGGGAAGGCGACACCCTCTCCATCGACGGGCCGTCCGAAGTGGCGTCGAAATTCTCCGATCCGGCCTTCGCGCTCGCCTTTGCGCGGATCGAAAGCTGGTATTTCAAAAATGGCGGTTTTTTCGAGAATGAGAACTGGGTGCTGGAGAATATCGGTCGCATCCGCCATATCCCCGGCTGGATCGTACAGGGCCGCTACGATGTGGTGACGCCTATGGCCACCGCCTGGGACCTGAAAAAAGCCTGGCCCGAAGCCCGCTTCAACCTGGTGAAAAAGGCCGGTCACTCGTCGAGTGACCCTGGTATCCTCGAAGGTCTGGTGGCGGCCGCCGATGAGGCTTTGGTCGCTTTAAGCTAAGGAACGACCGGCGTTGTCCGGCCGGTCATGGCGCCGTTGGCCGTGGGGTCGGCGGCGGCCGGTTTGTTGTTATTATCCGCGCCGGGTTTGTCATGCGATCCTGACGGCGCGATCAGGATAACGGCGATCACCAGACCGATAATCACGAACAGCACGATCGCCACCCACAGCGAGCGTCGGCTTTCCGTTTTCGTGACTGGAGGTTCGTTCGTCGTCATGAGTGCAGGATAGAGCGCACGGCATAAGAAATCAGCGTGGAGTGAAGTAAGACACCCCACCACCATCTTCGCTTCGCTTTATGGTCCCCCCTCCCCGACAAGCGGGGAGGAACAAGAACAAAGGCGCTTCACCTGCTCCTCCCCGCTTGTCGGGGAGGGGGACCGCACGAGCCCGCGCAGCGGCGAGATGTGGTAGTGGGGTTTCTGACTTGTTAAAGCGGTGCTTTGGTCAACGCCTATTCAAACCTTTGAAAAATAGACGCCTGCCTCGGCAGTTCCTGATAACGGTGGACCTTGACGCCCAGCACCAGGCCGAAGCCGGTCATCACCATCAGCATGGCAGAGCCGCCATAGGAGACCAGTGGCATGGGCACGCCGACCACCGGGAACAGGCCCAT
Organism: Asticcacaulis taihuensis; assembly: GCF_900100255.1. Taxonomy (GTDB): domain Bacteria; phylum Pseudomonadota; class Alphaproteobacteria; order Caulobacterales; family Caulobacteraceae; genus Asticcacaulis; species Asticcacaulis taihuensis. The sequence goes on from NZ_FMTS01000001.1 coordinate 977,844, forward strand.
GACCATGGCGCCATTGATCAGCACATAGAGCGCGAAGGTGGCCGTGGCCCCTGCCGCCGCCAGCCGCCCGAAGTGCGAGTGCGACAGCGAGGCCATGCGCAGGGCCATCAGGATGATCAGGGCATAGAGCAGGAAGATAACGAAGCCACCCGCAAAGCCCAGTTCCTCGCAGACCGCCGCCATGATGAAGTCCGTGTGCTTTTCCGGCAAAAAGTTGAGCTGGCTTTGCGAGCCGAGGCCCAGCCCCTTGCCCAGCAGGCCGCCGGAGCCCATGGCGATTTTCGATTGCAGGATATGGTAACCGTCACCGGACGGATCGCCTTCGGGATTGAGGAAGGTCAGGATGCGTTTCTTCTGGTAATCATGCAGCACGTACTGGAAGGCCAGCGGTACGGTAATCACCGCGCCCACGGCCGCCGCCGCGATGATCTTCCAGTTCAGGCCGGCCAGGATCATCACCGACGCGCCGGTCAGTGAGATCAGCACGGCGGTGCCGAGATCGGGCTGGTGCATGACGAGCGTTGCCGGCACGCCGATCATGGCGGCGGGGATCAGCAGCTTCCAGGAGAGATTAGCGTCCTTGGCCGAGCATTCGTGATAAAAGCGCGCCAGGGCGAGCACAATGGCCAGTTTCATGAATTCGGACGGCTGGAAAGAAAGCGGCCCCAGGCTAAGCCAGCGCTGGGCCCCCATGCGCACATCACCCACCGCCTCGACCGCGATCAGCAGCAGCAGCGAGCCCCCGTAAAACCAGTAGGCCCCCATCAGCCAGATGCGCAGGTCGACCAGTGCCAAAGCGCACATCATCACCAGGCAGACGCAGAAGAAGATCAGTTGCTTATAGGCCCACGGATCCCACTTCATGCCGCCGACGCTATAAAGCAGCAGGATGCCGATGCCGGTCAGACAGCATAGAAGTCCGACGAACAGCCAGTCGATCTGGGCGATCTTGCTTTCATAACGATCGCGTTGTCCGGGACGTGAGAGGGCGGAATCGACCATGGAATGACCTAAGTGCTTGTCGGCAAGGTATCGGGTGGCGGGGGAGCTGCGCCAGCATCGTCTTCAGGCAGCGGCACATCGCTGAGGGGTTTGTCGACCAGGTCCGCCGGGTTGACCCCGATAATGCGTTTCTGGATTTCAGGGTCTTTCAGCAAGGCCATGCGCATGATTTCGCGCGCCTTGGGTGCGGCCGACGAAGACCCCCAGCCACCGTGCTGCACGATAACGCTCATCGCGTATTTGGGCGCATCGGCCGGGGCGAAGGCCACGAACCAGGCGTGGTCGCGCTTTTCCCATTCCAGATGCAGGGTCGCCCGCGAACCGGATTTGATGGTATGCGATTGCGCCGTGCCGGTCTTGCCCGCCATCATGATCGGCCCCAGGTCGAGCTTGGCAAAGCCCGCGGCCGTACCGCTGGTCACCACATCAGCCATGGCGGCCCGGACGAAGGCAATGTGATTCGGATCGGCGGCCAGGTCTTCAAATTCGGTTTCTTTATAGGGCTTCCCCCCCACGGACTTGACCAGGCGCGGCAGGACGGCCTTGCGCCCATTCGCCAGCCGTGACACCGCCACGCAGTTTTGCAGGGCATTCACATTGGTAAAGCCCTGCCCGATGCCCATGGAAGGTGTTTCGCCCGGCTGCCATTTAGGATCCTTGGGACGCCAGGGCTTGCTGCCATCGAAATAGGCCCGTTTCCAGGCCGTATCGGGAACAACCCCCGCCTTTTGCCCTTCTATGCCGATATCGAAAATCTGCCCCAGGCCGAATTTCCGCGCCAGGGCAGCGATCTTATCCGGCCCCACCGACAGGGCGCACTGATAGAAATAGACATCGCACGAGGTGACGATAGCGCCGTGCAGGTCCAGCGTGCCGTGATGCGAGTCACAGTGGAAAACGTGATTGCCGAACGGAAACACACCATTGCAGGTGTGGGTCGTCTTGGGATCGTAGCCGTTTTCGAGTGCCGCCAACGCCACCAGGGTCTTGAAGGTCGAACCCGGCGGATAGGTGCCGGACAGCGCCTTGTCGAGCAGGGGCACGCGATCATAATCGTGCAGAAGCTTGTAGGCGTCGCTGGAAATACCCGAAACGAACAGGTTGGGATCGAAACCGGGGCTTGAGGTCATGCACAGGACCTCGCCGGTATGGATATCCATCATGACGCAGGAACCGGAATCCTGGCCGAAGACCTCGATGGCGCGCTGCTGGATATCCGCATCGAGCGTCAGGACGATGTCCTTGCCGGGAACGGGTTCGATCGAGCCTTCGTCGTCCTGAGCCACCACCTTGCCGCGTGCATCGACCTCGACCTTTTTGCCGCCGGCCACGCCGCGCAGGTCCTTGTCGAAGGCCCGTTCGATGCCGGTCTTGCCGATGCGGAAACTGGGGTGGTGCAGGAGGTTAAAATCGGTTTCCGAGGCGTTCTTTTCGTTGTCGAGATCCTTCTGGTTCACCTTCGAGACATAGCCGACGACATGCGAGAAGGCACCGCCGTAATAATAGGCGCGCATTTCATCCATATCGGCCACGACGCCGGGAATATCGTTGGCGTAAAGACTGACCTTGGAGAAATCCTCCCAGCTCAGGTCGCCGGCGATAATGGTCGGCACCGAGCGCTGGTTCTGATTAATGTCGCGCAAAATACGGCGGCGGCTGGCAAGGGTCTGCGGCAGGACGTAGGAGACCTGATCGAGCGTGTCGTCAATGTTCTTGACCTCGTTGGTCTCGATCATGACACGGAAGGACGGCCGATTGCCGGCTATCAGCTTGCCGTTGCGGTCATAGATATTGCCGCGCGGTGGCGTTATCAACCGGAAATTGTACTGATTGGCGGCCGACAGCTTCTTGTACTTGCCGCCCTGTACGATCTGTAAGTGCGCCAGCCGACCGGTGAGCGCAAACATGCCGAACGCCACCAGCCCGCCCATCAGGAAGATGCGCCGGGTGAACATGCCCTGGCGTTCATTTACATCGGTAAAGACAAGTGAAGGTTCAGCCATCTTTCACCCCGCTCACATGAACCGGACGTCGGAATGGAGGTACTTTTCCAGCAGGATCAGTACGAACGGAAACATCAATGTGGTGGCGAATGCCTGCTCGACCACGCCCCACAGGCGGGCCACCGCACCGGTATCGATAAAGGTCAGCAGGACGCACAGGCTGAAAAAGATGAATTCCGTCAGGAGGAACAGACCGAACAGTACAATCCATTCCTGGCCGATCAGGTAGGTCCGCGCAAGGGCCAGCACGCCATAAACCAGCACGAGGCTGAACGTCCAGAAGCCGAGCGGCGCCCCCCAGAAGAAGTCGAGAAAGAAACCAAGCCCACCCAGGACAAAGGGGGCGATGTAAGAGGGCCGGATCAGCGGCCAGGCGAAGGCCAGGATGAAGGGCGACACCGGCTCAGGCAAATAGAAGCCAAAAGGCTGGAAGGCCGTGGCGAGGACAATGGTCAGGGCCACGCTCATCAGGGCCGGTGCCAGAATCCAGTCCCAGGGCGTAATAACCTTGGAAGCCATGCTGGCCCGGACGCCGCGATTGATCACCGTGCCGCCGAACGGACGCTTTCTGGGCCCCAACATGCCCGGCATCTTCATCAGTTTTGTCCTGAGGGATCGGCCGCCGGCGTCGAGGGCGGCACATAGGGTTTCAATTCCGGCGTTACTGGCGCGGCTGCGGAGGAAGCCGCCGGCCGGGAAGCGGCTGCAGACGACGAGGCGGTCGCTGCCGGCTTAGGAATGACCGGTTTCGGCTTCGGTTTCGCTACGACCGATGTAGCGGCAGCGCTGGTAGTCGCCCCGATCACCGGCTTTACAGTCGTGGCGCTGCTGGCTGCGGCGGAGGACGACGTGGCCGTTGCCGAAGAGGACGCGGACTGCACCGCCGGCAGGGCGGGCGGCGGCAGCACATCACTGACCGGCGGCGCGCGCAGGATGGTATCGGCATTGGGCAATTGCGAGAAGTCCTTGAACAGCAGCACCTTCACGAAATCGATCGCCGAGCGGTTGGAATAGAGCCGGACGCGCCAGACGTTATCGACGCCCTTGACCGCCTCGCCGACCGGCAGACCGCGCGGGAAGACCCCGCCATCGCCCGATGACAGGATCTGGTCACCGACCTTGACACTGTCCTTGCCGCGAACAAAATCGAGCTTGGGATAGCCGCCGCCGTCACCGCTCATCATGGCGCGGGCGTCGGACCGCAGGATCATCACCGGCACATGGCTTGTCACGTCGGTCACCATCAGGACGCGGCTGACATCGGGCGACACGCCGACTACACGGCCCACAAGCCCCTGATCGGTAATGACCGGATTGCCAAAGGAAATCTTCTTGTTGGAGCCGGCATCGATCAGGCGGTTATTGGCGAAAGGGCCGCGCGATACGGCGACCGAGCGCGCCGTCACCGTCTCGACCGGCGGCTCCGTGCGCAGGTTGAGCAGGCGTTCATAACGGGTATTGATGTCTTTTTCTTCGATATACAGGTCGCGGTACTGCGTCAGCTCGGCGACCTTCATCTTGAGCTTGCGGTTTTCGCGGATGGCGAAGAAATAATCATCGAACCAGTTGGTGCCGTCGCCGATCTTGTGAACCGGATAGGCCAGAACCTTATCTGGGAAGCCGGCCACGGTGTCGAAACCGGCGCGGTTGGCATAACCAGAGGAATCGACCTCTTCGCGGCGGTCTCCCAGGAACAGCAGGGCCGCTACGACGCACACCAGCGCGACCACACCCATGACTGCCCAGGTCATAGGCAGTTTCAGATGTTCGAAGTGTCCCGTCTTGTCCCCGTAGGCCACGCTACAAAATTCCTTAAAGCCGAAGCGGCAATATATTTATCAAGAGATCGCCGCCAAATTATGACGCTGTCCTCAAGACATGGTGGCGTCAAGGATGCCCTTCATCCAGCGCGGATGTTCAAGCACGCGGCCGCAGCCGATAGCCACGCAGGACAGCGGGTCTTCGGCGACGGAGACCGGCAGGCCGGTCTGGTCGCGGATTTCGATATCCAGGCCGCGCAGCAAAGCGCCGCCGCCGGTCAGCATGATGCCCTTGTCGGCGATATCGGCCGCCAGTTCCGGCGGGGTGGCTTCCAGGGCCACCTTCACGGCGTCGATGATCTGCGCCACCGGTTCGGCCAGGGCTTCCGCCGCCTGGCGCTCCGAGATACGCACTTCGCGCGGCACGCCCTGCATCAGGTCGCGGCCCTTGACATCGATCGCCAGGCCCTCGCCGTCATGCGGTACGCGGGCGGTACCGATGTCCTTCTTTATGCGCTCGGCGGTGGTTTCGCCGATCAGCAGGTTGTGATTTCGGCGCATGAAGTTGGTGATCGCCTCGTCCATCTTGTCGCCGCCGACGCGGACAGACTTGGAATAGACGATACCCGACAGGGAAAGCACGGCCACTTCCGTGGTGCCGCCGCCGATATCGACGACCATCGAACCGGTCGGCTCGTGGATCGGCAGGCCGGCGCCGATGGCGGCGGCCATGGGCTCATCGAGCAGGCCGACGCGGCGAGCCGAGGCATTGAGGCAGGAATCGTTGATCGCGCGGCGTTCCACCGCCGTGGCGCCCGAAGGCACGCAGACGATAACCTTGGGATTCACGAAACCCTTGCGATTATGCACCTTGCGGATGAAATACTTGATCATTTCCTCGGCGACTTCGAAGTCGGCGATGACGCCATCGCGCATCGGGCGAATGGCTTCCATGTGGCCCGGCGTACGGCCCAGCATCTGCTTGGCTTCGATCCCGACGGCGTGAACCAGCTTGCGACCACCGACATTACGCAGCGCCACGACCGACGGCTCGTTAAGCACGATCCCGCGGCCCTTCATGTAGATCAGCGTATTGGCCGTGCCAAGGTCGATGGCGATGTCGTTGGAAAATCCGCCGAAGAAGGACTTGAGCATTGAGATAAACTACCTTGGTTCTTTAAGTTGGCTCTTGGCGAGGCCGGTTTTTACAGTGGGGCGAACCCCGTAAGGTGTAAGGAAGGCATTTTGGGGGCAATCCGTGCAGCGGCTGTGGAACAAGGCCAGATTGCCTTGAATCATCAGGTTTTCACTCCCGGAAAATTCTCACTTGCCCTTATTGGAATCATATTTCAAGGGGGTTGAAAAAAAAGATAGTTTCACCCTACAAGCGAAATAGTTAACCATCTGTTTTCAATGAAAAACCTGTATGGAAACAGCCGCGCGATCACATAAAATGTCATCTGGTTCGCTTCAGGAATTTGCGCCCTGCCGGCCTGCGCCATTTTCCAGCGCATACGTATATAAAAACGACTCTTTCCCGCCATTCAGTCCGTGGCCTGCTGGCGGTTCTTGGCCGCCTCATACACCTTGCGCGCCACCAGCATGAGGCCGAGCCAGGCGATTGCAATAACAGCCATCAGAAGCGCCATCTTCCAGTCGCCGCCCTTCACAGATGCGAAGGACGATCCAAACATGGCCACCAAAGCGGTCTTCGGAATAATGCCGAGCGCGCACCCGGTAATAAAGGGCAGGAATGGTGCCCGCGAGGTGCCAAAGGCCATATTGACAACGATGAAGGGCGCCGAGGGAATATTGCGGACGATGAAGGAAGCCGAAAAGGCATTGCGGCCGATATATTCCGACAGGCGGCCGACATGGTTGCCGCCCAGCCGCTTCATGACGCCGGCGCCGGCGAACCGCCCCATGTAGAAGGTCATGACCGCCGAAAGCACCGTGGCAATCCAGCTATAAAACCCGCCCCACCAGGGGCCGAAGGCCACCACGCAGGCGGCGATCAGCACGAACTGCGGCGCGCCGAACAGGGCGGACACGCAGAAGACCACAATGACAATGACCACGGCCATCGGTGAATTGCGGTACTGCTCCATCCACATTTCGAGGCTCTTGAGAATTTCCTGGCCCCACGCCGATTTGCCGATCAGGAAAACCGCCACGACCAGGGCGAGCAGGACCAGGCTGCCCCACAGGGCGCGCACGGCCTTGGCGTCCATATGAAGGAACAGACCTGTAACGCGTCGCCATAAATGTTGTAGTCGAGTGTGCATTGCACGCTGTATGTCTGCAAAGCTATGCTTCGGGCAAGTAAATAAGCTGCAAAACCGCGTTTTTAGAAACAGTTGAAACCGGTTCGGCGGCCAAAGCCCTACAGTTCTCAAAATTCAGACAAAACCCGGAAAGAAATTCTCTAATGATGGATGATGACAGTTGGACAAATGAACGCGTGCGAGTAAAGAGGGGCCTGCATTTTTCCCTCGGTTCCGCTTCCGGGAACCGCCTTCCACCTGTGAGCACCCCCATGGCCGATTTCTCCGAATCCGATACGCTGAAGCGCGTGAAACCCTCCCCGACCCTCGCCGTCACCGCCAAGGCGCGTGAACTGGCCCGCCAGGGCAAGAAGGTGATTTCGCTGGGCGCCGGCGAACCGGACTTCGACACCCCTGAAAACATCTGCGACGCCGCCATCAAGGCGATCAAGCGTGGCGAAACCCGTTATACCGACGTCGACGGCATTCCGGAATTGAAGGCCGCCATCGTGGCCAAGTTCAAGCGTGAAAACGGCCTGGACTACAAGACCACCCAGGTTTCGGTGTCGCCCGGCGGCAAGCCGGTCATCTATAACGCCTTCATGGCCTCTCTGAATGCTGGCGACGAAGTGATCGTGCCCGCGCCCTACTGGGTCTCCTACCCCGACATGGTACTGCTGGCCGGCGGCACCCCCGTCTTCGCGGTGGCAGGCATGGAAACCGGTTTCAAGCTGACGCCGGAAACCCTGGAAGCCGCCATCACGCCGAAGACCAAGTGGCTGATCCTCAATTCGCCCTCCAACCCGACCGGCGCCGTCTATACCGCCGCTGACCTGAAGGCCCTGGGCGAGGTGCTGAAGCGTCATCCGCAGGTCTGGATTCTGACCGACGACATGTACGAGCACCTGCTGTTCGACGGTATGGAATATGCCACAATCGCTCAGGTCGTGCCGGAACTCTATGACCGCACCCTGACCATGAACGGCGTCTCGAAAGCCTATTCGATGACCGGCTGGCGCATCGGTTACTGCGCCGGCCCAGAGCCGCTGATCAAGGCGATGTCGAAGATCATCTCGCAATCGACCTCCAATCCGTGCTCGATCGCCCAGTGGGCGGCCGTCGAGGCGCTGAACGGGACGCAGGACTTTATCGCCCCGCGCGCGGCCGCCTTCCAGAAGCGCCGTGACCTCGTCGTCGCCATGCTGAACAATGCGAAGGGCATCACCTGCCCGAATCCGGAAGGCGCCTTCTACGTCTATCCGTCGATCGCCGGTTGTATCGGCAAGACCGCGCCTTCCGGCAAGGTCATCACCAGCGATGAAGATTTCGCCGGTGAACTGCTTCAAACCGAGGAAGTGGCCGTGGTTCATGGCGCCGCTTTCGGCCTGTCGCCCTTCTTCCGCATCTCCTACGCCACGTCGGAAGCCGTACTCACCGAAGCCTGCTCGCGGATTCAACGTTTCTGTGCCAGCCTGAAATAGGCTGGCCTGAATTGAAAACCCGAAGGCGCGGCTGGATATCCGGCCGCGCCTTTTCTGTTTATACCGTATAAGATGTGTGCAAGCCGGCGCAAAATAAACTTGCGCTTGCCCTGCCCAGAAAAACAAGGCAAGCAAGGCGCAAATGACGGGTTTCTGGCAGATAACATGGCTGATTCCGCCGGGACTGCTGCTGGGCGCCCTGGCCGCTTCGGCATTTGTCAGCGCCCTGCTCAGCATCCTGGTGATGAAGGGCGGTCCGGTCGATCTTCCGCGCGAACGCGGCGCCCATTCCGATCCCACCCCCACCAGCGGCGGCCTGGCTATTATGGCGGCCTCGGCCCTGGTCATCGGCCTCACCATCAGTTTTTATGGCCATGCCATTCCGGGAAGCTGGCGCGATGGTCTGATTCTCTTCGGTTTCGCCAGCCTGATGGGCATTTGCGGCGCGGTTGACGATGTCGCCGACCTGCCGGCGAGCTGGCGGCTGGCCTTCCAGATTGGCCTGTGCCTGGTTTTTGCGTACTTTTATCGGGTGACGGCGCTTGATTTCGGTCCCGGTGTGATTGTGCAGGTGCCGCCCGTGATCGGCCTTTTGGGTAGTGCCACCTGGCTGATCCTGACGCTCAACACGATCAATTTCATGGACGGCTCCAATGGTCTGGCGATCGGCGCCCAGACCATCGCCATGCTGGTCTTCGCCGGCCTGATCCTGCTGATGGCCCCTTTAAGCCTCTTCGGCGCCTATCTCGGTGTGGTGCTGCTGATCTGCGTATGCGTGGCCGGCGCGCATCTCGGCTTTGCCCCGTTCAACCTGCCGCCAGGTAAGCCGCAAAAGGCCAAAGCCTTCCAGGGCGACGCCGGTTCGATGTTTGCCGGCGCGCTGATCGGCGGGGCGACACTTGTTGTCAAGGCTTACGGCGTGGGATCGGTGTGGTTCGGCGGCTTCCTGCTGGCGCCCTTGCTGGTCGATGTGGTCCTGACCCTGATCGTACGGACACGCAAGGGGCAAAACGTCCTCAAGCCGCACAAGGAGCACCTGTACCAGATCTGGCTCCAACGCCGCGACAGTTCTCACTGGCGGCTGGCCCTTCGCGTCTGGGCGCTATGCCTGTTTTCCAGTCTGGTTGGTGTCGGCGCGCGTCTGATAGACCGCATCTATCACACCGACATCCGCTTTCTGGTGCTTGTGGCGCTGATCGCCGTCTATACAGTCGGCTGGCTGGTCCTGCGCAAACAATTACTTATGCGTCCGCTGTTAAATAAAGCGCCATAAGCAGGTCATCGAGATAGGGCCTGCCATCGCCCTGCCAGACCCTGCCCCTCAGCCGTCCTTCGAAGACAAAGCCCATCGACTGGTAAAGTTCGATCGCCCGCCGGTTATCCTCGCGGCAGTACAGCTCGATGATGCGGAATTTAGGATTGGCCTTCGCAGACGCGATCAGATGCACGAACAGAGCCCGCCCGATGCCGCGCCCCTGGGCAGCGGGGTCAACCGCCACGGTCAGGTTGGTCAGGCAGTGGCCCAGTTGGCGGGTTTCAGATGGCCAGGCGTGGATTTCCGCCAGTATGCGGCCATCATCGGCTTGCGCCACCAGCGAAAGGCCGATGCGCAGGCTGTTTTCGAGATTGTGCCGTATGTAGCCATTCGTAATCTCATCCTCGCGGCGCAGAAGCCCACCGCCCTGACGAGCCGCCGCGCGATAGACCGCGCGAATGCCCGCTTCATCGGCCAGGGTGGAGGCGCGAATGCTATAACTCATCGGTGTCTTCCGGCCGTTTGCGATTGGATTTGACGGTGGAGCGAATGGCCTTGCCCTCCAGGCGTCGCCGCACCGCCCCCTTGGTCGGTTTGGTGGCGATACGCGGCGGCGGTGGCGGCGCGGCGGCCTTCTGCACCAGTTCGACGAAGCGCGCCAGGGCCGCCTTGCGGTTCATCTCCTGGGTGCGGTGCGTCTGGACAAACAGCACCAGTTCGCCCTCCTGCGTCACCCGCCGGCCGCCAAGCTTTGTCAGCCTCTGCTTGACGTCATATGGCAGGGTCCAGTTATTGGTGATCGAGAAGCGCAGTTCGACGGCGGTGGCCACCTTGTTGACATTCTGCCCACCAGCGCCCGACGACCGCACGAAGCTTTCGTGCAGTTCCTCGTCAGGCACGGAAAGGCGGGGCGTGATAAAAACCATGCCGTCTTGTGGGCGAAAATACCGACAGCTTCAAGAGTTTCCCCGCCTGTTTCTTACAAGCATTCAATCAGCCGGATGAATACCGGCGCGCAACTTCAGGTCCAGGCCCAGCAAAATCGCGTTGCCATCCAGCAGGGGCGCAGTCGGCAGCCCCGCCGCCGCCAGTTGATCGGCGGTCCAGTTGTTGCACACACGGAGAATAGAGAAATGCTCCCGGCTGACAAAGAAGACGTCATCCGCCGACAAGGCGGCCACGACCGGGGCGCCATTTTCCACCACGAAAGATGCCTCCATATGGCGCACCATGGCTTCAAAGCCTTCAGGTGTCAGCACGGCACGCGAGGCGATGTTTTCAACGAAGGCCTGGTCGGGTCGCGCGGAGACGCCAAAAATACGAATGACAGACGGATTACCAGGCCTGAACAGGGCTCGCAGGCCGTCAAGCGCGCGACCGACAGACAGCCCCTGCGCAGTAAAGAAGCCGGCATCTCCCCATCCATAGACCAGCCATTTGCCTTCCCTGACATCCGCGCCCGATTGCCTGGCGGCATCGGCGAGGAGCCCGCCCCTGGACATGACCGCCCCGGCCGGCAGGGCGATATCCGTGTGGAAACCATTGTTGACGATATAGATGGGTACAGCATCTGTTCGCGCCGGATAAAGCGCGCCGTCTCCGCCCTTCAGGGTCAGGAGGGCCGCAAACAGATAGAGAAACACCAACAGGCATACGCTCTTACACCACGGATGTTTGATAGAAAAAGCCATGTCATTCCCCCTTTGAACGGAAGAACACCATGACTTTTGAACATTGTCCAATCAAATTATCACGAAACCGTGATCGATGATGCTAACCCTGAAGCGATGCCTTGATCATCCACAGGTGCTTTTCATGCGCCGTCAGCCGCGTGGTGCAGAGATCGGCGGTCGAAACATCGCCGGCATCCTCGGACGCTTTCACCGCCGCTTTCAGCGTGGCGACGACCGTGGCGTGATCCTTGGCGAGGTCTTTCAGCATGTCCTGAGCCGAAGCCGCCGGATCGCCATCCTTGATCGAGGTCAGGTTGCCGAAGGCGTCGGACCCCATCGGCGCGGTCTGCCCCAAGGCACGGATACGCTCGGCAATCTCGTCGATCGATGTCCAGATCTCGTTATATTGCTCTTCCAGCAGCAGGTGCAGGCCGCGGAAATTCGGACCGACCACATTCCAGTGATACCCGTGGGTCTTCTGGTAAATCGTGAAGGTATCAGCCAGAACCTTGGACAGTTCCAGACCCACTTTTTTGCTGTTATCAACGCCGGCTTCGCTCATGATTTATCTCCTCAGATAGGGCTTTGATGTGATGGCTCACATATGAGAATACCGCCATAAAGATACAATGAGGGAAAGGCGTCTAGTCGTATTTTCCCCAGAAAGCATATTTCACTGGCCTCTGGCAAAAGTGGAATTGTCATAAAACGTGATAGCCCGTATACGCAAACAGGTTGCAATATGCGGCGATCGGACTATTTTATGCATACCTTATGCTGAAAATGAGCATAAGTCATCTGGAGAGAAACGATGGCCGACACGGCTGCCCATCTGGAATTCACACCGGCGATCGAAGCCGAGACCGCGGATATCTATGCCCGTCTGAAGGATAAGGTCTCGCCGCTTGAGTGGCAGTTGCAGGCCCCGCTGATCCACGCGATCAACCGCCTCAAGGCTGAAATGAATGCGGTCATCCTGGCGCACAACTACATGACGCCGGATATTTTCCATGGCGTGGGTGATTATGTCGGTGACAGTCTCGGCCTTGCGCGCGAAGCCGCCAAATCCTCGGCCGATATCATCGTCCAGGGCGGTGTTCACTTCATGGCCGAGACTTCCAAGATCCTGGCGCCGCAAAAGACCGTGCTGATCCCCGACCTGCGGGCCGGCTGCTCACTGGCCTCTTCGATCACCGGCGAGCAGGTGCGCCTGATAAAGCAGAAATATCCCGGCCTGCCGGTCGTCACCTATGTCAACACCACGGCCGATGTGAAGGCCGAAACCGACATCTGCTGCACTTCGGCCAATGCCGTGCAGGTCGTCGAGCATATCGCCGCCGAGTGGGGCGTCGATACGGTCATCATGCTGCCGGACCAGTTCCTGGCGAGGAATGTGGCGCGCCAGACGCACATCAAGATCATCGCCTGGGCCGGCGCCTGTGAAGTCCATGAGCGCTTTGATGCGCAGGATATCGCCGATGTCCGCGCCGCCCATCCCGGCGTCGTCGTGCTGGCGCATCCGGAATGCCCGCCGGAGGTTATCGCCGCCTCGGATTTCACAGGCTCGACCACGGCCATGGCCGATTACGTTACGCACAACAAGCCGAAGCAGGTGGTGCTGATCACCGAATGCTCTATGGCCGATAATGTCACCGCCGAGGCGCCAGGCGTCGAATTCCTGCGCCCCTGCAACCTGTGCCCGCATATGAAGCGCATCACACTGCAGGGTATCTATGACAGCCTGCGCTATCACCAGTACGAGGTGACCGTCGATCCCGAATTGATCCCGCGCGCGGCGCTGGCCGTTCAGCGCATGATCGACATGCCGCCGCTGAAAACACCCGCCCGCTATGACATGGTCAAGGCCAGGCACCACGTCGATGTCGAGATGATCAGTTAGGGCGTAATGATATGAGTGCTGCTTTTCAGTTCCTCCCCTCTTGGAGGGGAGGTGCCGAGCAAGCGAAGCGCGTCAAGGCGGAGGGGTAAAGACCAAATACGCTAATGCCGGTATTTACCCCTCCACCGCTACGCGGTCCCCCTCCCCTCCAAGAGGGGAGGATTTAGATTTATCACCGACTTTACGCCCCATCATAAAGGCGCTTAAATGCCTACTGAAACCTATATCCATAACGGTCCGCTGGTCATCGGTGCCGGACTGGCCGGCCTGAGCGTGGCGCTAAATACCGCCCCCCGTAAGACACTGGTGCTGGCGCCCGTGGCGCTTGGTGTGGCCTGTTCGTCGGCCTGGGCGCAGGGCGGAATTGCCGCCGCCCTTTCTCCTGAAGACTCCCCAAAAGCCCACGCGCTCGACACCATCAATGCCGGCGCAGGCATCGTGGATGAACTGGCCGCCAAAACCCTGACCGAAGCCGGCCCGCAAACCGTACATCGCCTGAAAGCGATGGGCGCGCCCTTCGATCACAAGACGGACGGCTCCTTCGTACTCAACCGCGAAGCCGCCCACGGCCTGGCCCGCGTAGCCCGCGTCGGTGGCGATCTCGCTGGCAAGGCCATACTCGAGGCCGTCGTACACCGGGCGCTCAATGCCTCGCATATCGACATCTGGGAACGCGCCCACGCGCTCGGCCTGATCAAGTCAGCGAACGGCGTGGTGATCGGCGCCCTGGTGCAGCACACCGACAGGCTGGTTGAGGTCTTCGCACCGGTCGTGATCCTGGCCAGCGGCGGCTCCGGCGGCCTGTTCGCCGTCACCACCAATCCGGCCAACCTGCGCGGCGAAGGCATCGCCATGGCGGCACTGGCCGGCGCCGAAATCGCCGATCCGGAATTCGTCCAGTTCCACCCGACCGCCCTGAAATTCGGCCTCGACCCGGCGCCTTTGGCCACCGAAGCTCTACGCGGCGAAGGCGCCACCCTGATCGACCAGAACGGCCATCGTTTCGTTTTCGATGACCACCCGGACGGCGAACTGGCCCCGCGCGATATCGTCGCCCGCGCCGTTCACAAGGCAGACCAAAGCGGCGGCGCCTTCCTTGATGCGCGTACGGCTATCGGCGAACACTTCCCGGCCGAGTTCCCGACCGTATTTGCCTCGTGCATGAGCCAAGGCGTCGATCCGCGCATTCAGCCGATGCCGGTGGCCCCCGCCGCGCACTATCATATGGGCGGCATCAAAACCGATATCTTTGGCCAGACCACACTGCCCGGCCTTTTTGCTGTTGGCGAATGCGCCTGCACCGGCGTTCATGGCGCCAATCGCCTGGCCTCGAACAGCCTGCTCGAAGCCGCCGCCTTTGGTGAGCGTGTCGGCAAGGCAGCCATTGCCGGACTGGGCGGTGATTTCACGCCGGATACGGCTCATGCCCTTGTCCCTGTCCTGCCACCAAGTCTGACTGAATCCGATCTGAAAGCCTTGCGTGACGGTATGGCGCGGGATGCCGGCGTGGTACGCAATGAGGCTGGCCTAATCCGGTTGCTCGACCTGATCACTGACCTCGACAAACGCGCCCACGGCGCCCTGGCTCTGGTCAGCGCGCGCCTGATTGCAACTTGCGCCTTGCATCGGCGCGAGAGTCGCGGTTCTCATTACCGCAGCGACTATCCGCAAACCGAAGCGGTCGGCGCACGGACCTTCACAAACTGGGCCAAAGTCCAGAATAAGACACATGGGGAGTTGAGTACATGTACCTCACCGGATTGCCTGACCTCCTGATCGAGCCGATCATCCGCGACGCCCTGAAGGAAGACTTAGGATTAGCCGGCGATGTTACGGCCTCGGCGGTCATACCGCCCAAGGCACGCTTCAAGGCCGAATTCCGCGCGCGCGGCGCCGGCATTTCCGCCGGCATAGACTGCGCGCGCCTGGCCATGAGCCTGATGGACCCGCAGGTCCGCTTCGAGACCGTGTTACCTGATGGCAGCGCCGTGAAAAAAGGTGATGTCATCGCCCGCATCGAAGGCAATGCCCGCGCCATTCTGGCCGGTGAGCGGGTGGCACTCAACCTGCTTTGCCACCTTTCCGGCGTCGCCTCGCTGACCGCGAAATACGTTGCCGCCATAGACGGCCTGAAAAGCCGTATCGTCTGCACCCGCAAGACCACGCCTGGCCTGCGCGGCCTGCAAAAGCACGCGGTGAAATGTGGCGGCGGCTACAGCCATCGCTACGGCCTGGATGACGCCATCCTGATCAAGGACAACCATATCGCCATCTGCGGCGGCGTCGGCCCGGCCATGGAGCGCGCCAAGGCCAGTGTCGGCCACACCATGAAGATCGAGATCGAAGTCGACAGCATCGCCCAGCTCAAACAGGCCCTGCCCTATGGCCCGGATGTATTGCTGCTCGATAATTTCTCACTCGACATGTATGCCGAGGCGGTAAAGCTGGCGGGCGGCAAAGCCATCCTGGAAGCCTCCGGCGGCGTCAATATGGAAACGGTACGCCAGATCGCCGAAACCGGCGTGGATGTCATTTCGGTGGGCGCCCTCACCCATTCGGTGCCGAATTTCGACATCGGCCTGGATGCTGTGTAACATCAGCCGTATTGGCGTTTCAGCCAGCCTGCGATCTTGTCGGTAATCACCACAACCGGCCCGGTAATCAGAAACAGCACGACAATGCCGGTGATGCCGCTGATGAGTTCCTGCCGCGTCAGGGCCGGATCGAGGAACGGATACGGCACTTCATGCACGAAGGCCCAGCGGATATAGACAAAGACGAGATAGACCGCCGGCGGCAGCAGCCACCACAGCAGGGTCTTGAAGCGTGCCTTGCCATTGGCGCTGGCCAGCCACCAGGCGGCCATCAGGCCCGGCGTGATGTAGTGCAGGATCACGTCACAGGCCAGAAACAGCCCTTGCGGCGACCACAGCGGCGACAAGATGAAATGATAGACAATACCCACCACCACCATGAGCGTGGTGATCGCACCGCCCGTGCTGCGCCGGTGAAAATAGGCCATCATGCTTGCCGGCAGCAACTGCGCCGCATGGCTGATAACGGCGGCGATATTGGACAGAATGGTAAAAAACGAAAAATAGAACAGGATCGACAATCCGAAATTGCGGCCCGCCGCCATAGAGGCCGGAATTGTCAGGGCGAATTGCAGCAAAAGCCCGATGAGTCCAGCCAGCAGTCCACCACCTGCGATAATCCGCGCCAGTTTCTTCATGCCACCTCCGACCGGCCCACCTCCGACCGATATGAGTTTAGCGGTATTTTCTGCGTTTAGATACCGCCCTTGACGAAGGAAAGTTTTGACACCCACTGGCTGAGCGGCTTGTCCACCACGGCATCGAACAGGAAGGCTACGGTAACGGCCGCCAAAACGCCGGCTCCCCACAATACCCATTGCATCGGTGCATTCAGTGCGAAATGCGCGATCAGTTTCGGACTGATCCCAAACCACACGGCCCCGACCAGAGAATGGGTCAGGAAGAGCGCGAAAGAGGCGCGGCCCATCCGGTGAGTGACGATATTCTCGTGAAAGGTGACGCCACCCGAAACCGCCAGAACACTCCCAAGCAGGACAAGAATAAGACTGTCGATCGCAGCATTGCGCGGCAGGAGGCACAGGCCGCTGATGGCCGCGAATGCACCGGCAAGACTGATCCAGAAAACCGTTTTCGACACCCTGAACCCGGCCGTCATGCGCTCGATCAGATTGCCGAGCAGGAACAGCGGAATGGCGCGCAGAAGCGCCCAGCTAAAGGGTAAATCGACAAAAGCGTGGTGCGCAAGCGTTAATGCCAGGCCATGCGCGGCTAGGAGAACAACGACCGACAGGCCGATCATTACCGCCAGGCCGCGTTTGTAGAGATAGGGAATATAGAGGCTAAACAAGGCGTAGCACACCAGCAGGACCGACAGGGTCCAGGTCGGGGTGTTCCACGATTCCGCGTGCATCATGCCCCAGCCGTGAACCAAGAAGGCCTGGGCAAAGAAATCTGCGGCGCCATACTTTTCGGCATGGTTGGGAGCAAAACCGACCGCCGTGGAGGCCATGACAAAAGCGCCGAACGCCAGCAAGACCAGGATATGCGACGGCCATAAACGTGCGAAACGACGCAGAAAAAAGTGCGTGCGGCGCATGTGCGAGGTTACCAGCCTCTGACCATAGGCGCGCGACAGGATATAGCCGGAGAGGAACAGGAAAAAGTCCGTCGCCAGCCACCCCTGCTTAAAGATCGGGAACAGGGTGGCCAGATCGACCGGCGCCGTGCTGCCATAGTGGAACAGCAGGATAAAGCTGGCCGCCAGAAAACGCAGCACATCGAGGCTGGCGCCGCCGGCCCTGGGCTGGACATCGGACGCATAATGGCTGCGCGGAATGGCAAAAGAGAAGGGTTTCACCCCTTCTCTATACCGTCGAACTATTAAAATTTAGGTCTTGGCCGGCGTGGCGGGCTTCGGCTCTTCGCGCTTGATACCAGCCTTCTCGCCCGGCTTCATGAACTTGACCAGAACACGCTGGCCGATCAGGAAGGGCGTGTTGTCGGCCGAAACCACCACCTCGACCACGCGTTCATCGCTGGCCTCGTTGCCGCCGTCGGATTTCAGCTTGCGGGCGCCGAAGGTAGCGGCGATGCGCATGACTTTACCCGTATAGATTTTTGACGGATCGGCTTCCGGAATGATTTCAGCTTCCTGGCCCACCTTGACATCGGGGATCGAACTTTCGACGATTTCCGAGCGGATGATATGCGGGATGGCCGGCTCAAGGTCGAACATGGTCGACACGTTCAGGGTCGATGCGCCCGCGCCGGGGTTGGCATAACGGCGGATAATCTTGCCATCCATCGGCGCGCGGATAATGGTCAGGTCCTGCTGATATTCCGCCTGGGCCAGTTGCGAGCGCGCCACTGCCACAGCGGCCTGCTGGGCTTCCAGGGTTGCGCGGGCGCTGTCGATGGCATCACGCGCCTGATCCAGTTTCTGCTGGGCCACGAAATTGGTCGGAGCCAGTTTTTCCAGACGGTCATATTCGCGCTGGGCCGTGCGAATCTGGACCTGTGTCAGGGCCAGGGCCGACTGCGCCTGGTTGACCGAAGCACGGGCGTTATTAACCGCCAACAGCGTATCTTCATCTTCCTGACGGGCCAGAATCTGGCCCTTGGTGACGAGGTCGCCTTCCTGGACATAGACCTGCTCGACGATGCCGGCGCGGCGGGCGGCGACTTCGACCACGCCGCCATCGACATCGACCTTGCCGGCGGCGATGGCAGCGTAAGGGCTTGGTGGCGCCTTGACCTCGGCGGCCTTGCTGCCGCCGGGTGTCCCTGGTTTCTGACAGGCGGTGAGCGAAAGTCCGCCCAGCGTCATGACAATCAAGGTGATAGCGGTGGAGGCGGCGAATTTACGAGACATATGCATTTCTCTGTTTTTCATATTCTTAAACGATGACGGGCGGTCCGGAGATCATGGTGTCGCTCAGGATCTTGCCGTCTTCCATGTGAATGACGCGGTCGGCATAGGCTTCAAGGCGCGGATCGTGGGTCACAACCACCACGGCTGCGCCTCGCTCTTTGGCAGCCTGATGCAGCAGCTTGATAACCACCTGACCGCTGACCGAATCGAGCGCCGAGGTCGGTTCGTCGGCGAAGATCAGCGAAGGCATTTTGGAAAGCGCCCGGGCGATGGCGACGCGCTGCTTTTCCCCGCCGGAAAGCTCCGCCGGCTTTTGCTTCAGGCGATGCTTGAGCCCAACTGCGTCGAGGACCTCAACAGCGCGGCGATGTGCTTCGGACTTTTTCACCTTCTGGTACTTCAGCACCTGTTCGACCTGCTGGGTGGCGTTCAGCGACGGGAACAGGTTGAAGCCCTGGAAGATGAACCCGCAATGATCGAGGCGGAACCTGTCGATCTTGCCGCGCTTCTTCTTCCACAGATTTTCGCCCAAAGCCATAACCTCGCCTTCGTCAGGCTTCATCAGCCCCGAAAGCGCAGCAATGAGGGTCGATTTGCCGGAGCCCGATGGCCCCATCACCATGGTGACCTGGCCGTGATAGGCAGTGAAGTCAACGCCCTTCAGGACTTGCTGCTTCAGTTTGCCGATCTTGTAGCCCTTGGACAGGCCCTTGGCATTCAGTGCGAGTTTACCGGTCATCTTAGCAGGTCCGCGGGTTGGCTCTTTTTGAGGATGCCGAGCGAAAACAGGCCCGACAGTATGGCAATAACCATCAGCATAATGGCGACGGGAATATCGAGGAACAGCGGGAAATCCATCGGCACACCGCCCACCTTGGCCAGCATGGCTACGCCGCTGACCAGGATAACCGTCAGGATGAGACCCGCCACGCCAACCCAGAAGCTCAATTCAATAATGATAAGCCGCAGCTCTCCCATCGATACGCCCAGGGCGCGCAAGCTTGCAAACTCCTTGATATTGGCAAGGATCGCGCCCTGGAGGGTCTGCCAGGTGATGACGATGCCGATAAAGACCCCGACCAGCGCCATAAACCCAATCATAATGGCAATACCGCCTTCCTTCATCATCCCCATTTGCGAACTCTTGGATAATTCCTCACGCGTCCAGGCCTTGAACTGGCCGGCCCCCAGGACATTCAGTTCGGCCGCCACCTGTTTGGCCCGCGTCGGATCTTTCAGCTTGACCAACAACGGGCCGACGCGTGGACCATCATCGGCGACATAGATCAGCTTCGCCGTCTGATAAGAGGTGAACACCTGGGTATTGAACATATTGGGATACCCATCAACCACGCCGGCCACAGTTACGGTGCGGCCGTTCATCTTGGCCTTGTCACCCACCTGGACACCCAGCTTACCGAGGCTCGTGCGATCGAGAATGACGGCGAACGGTTCTTTCAGAGCCTCAATGGTCGCGTCAGAAAAATCGCTGGGCAAGGTAACCGCACCCTTGACCGGATCGACGACGACGACACGCACACCGTCGCCTTTAGCCGGTTGGCCATCCTTGGGAAAGTTCGACCACATGGCCCAGTTCATGATCATCGGCTGGACCTCGGCCACCCCCGGATGCTCATATACCATCGGAATCATGCGGCGCGGCTGGCCGGAATCGCCAAAAAGTCCTTCTGCCTGCGGCGGCAGGATCATTATCTGGGCCGGTGACTTGTCGACCGTAGCGGTGAAGGACAGGGCCATGCCCATGAACATACCCGTCATGGCAAGTACGAGCAGCCCGGCAACGGCCAAGGCGATTACGGCCGCCAAATACCGTCGCCATTCATAAATCAGAGTTGATAGAGCTAAGGACATATTACCACTTTTAGGTGCGCAATGCACGATGATGGCAACATCTATAAGTTTTTGATAAAGGTCTAATTAAATCGGCGTAACATAGGTTGCCGTTGCGATCTGTTGTGTTAAAGCCGCGCCTTGGAAATTGTCCGCTTCCGAACAGTGGCAAGGCTTACAGGTCTTTCCAGGCGGCAATGAAGTAGGCAATGCCCGTCCACAGCGAAATGATCGCTGCGATCCACACCAGCGCATAACCGGTCATCAACACGGCCGTCGAGCCGTCCGGTTGCAAACCGAAGGCCGACCAGGCATCGGCGAACAGCAAAACGCCCAACGCGATAAGCTGGATAGTCGTCTTGACCTTGCCGAGGAAGCTAACCGGCACCTTGACGCCCTTGGCCGCCGCTGTTTCGCGCAAGGCACTGACGGCGAATTCACGGAACAGAATGAAGGCCGCCGGCAGGGCGAACCACGGATCACCCGAATGGATGGCGAAAACGCCCAAGATAGTGCCGCACACCAGGATCTTGTCGGCGATCGGGTCGAGAATGGCCCCCAACTGGCTTTCGGCGTGCAGCTTGCGCGCCAGTATGCCATCGAACAAATCAGTCAGGGCGGCGATGATAAAGACATAAACGCTCCAGCGCTGCATCCCGAACAACATGTCCGACTGGGCGTTGAGGAACGGGATACCGCCCGCCATGCCGGCCAGCAACACGAAGATAACGACACCGAATACCAGGCGCACACCGGTCAGGAGATTGGGGATCGGGTTGACGTTTTCGCCGGTCATGCTGGTCCTGCCTTAAAGAAATGCGTAATTACGCCGCATACTAGACAAGAACCCCCGACGCGCCAAAGCCTTTTATCGGCTGTGGCGCGCTTTGTGCCCTACCAGTTCCACATCGTCCCGTCCTGAAGACGCGCCACGGGCAGTTGCATGGGCTGGTAGGGGTATTTCGCCGCAAGGGCTTCATCGATATCGACCCCATGGCCCGGCGTGTCGCCAACCTTGAGGTAGCCATCGTCGAAGCGGTAATCGTGCGGGAAGACCGCGTCCGTTTCCGGCGTATGGCGCATATATTCCTGAATGCCGAAATTGGGCACCCAGGTATCGAAATGCAGGGCCGCCCCCATGCACACCGGAGACAAATCAGTGGCCCCATGCGAACCGGTGCGCACCTGATACATAGACGCCAGGTCGGCAATGCGGCGCAGGTGCGTGATACCGCCGGCATGGACAACCGTCGTGCGGATATAGTCGATCAACTGGTTCTGGATCAGATCCTTGCAGTCCCAGATGGTATTGAATATCTCGCCGACAGCCAACGGCGTGGTGGTATGCTGACGGATCAGTTTGAACGCTTCCTGATTTTCGGCCGGCGTCGCATCTTCCATCCAGAACAAGCGGTAGGGTTCGAGATCCTTGCCGAGACGGCCGGCCTCGATCGGCGTCAGGCGGTGGTGAACATCGTGCAGCAGTTCGATGTCAAAGCCATGAACATCACGCAGTTTTTCAAACAGCTTCGGAGCGAAATTAAGATAGGAACTGGTGTTCCACAGGGTCTCGGTCGGCAAGGTGCCATCGGCGGGCTCGTAATACATGTCGCCACGTCCAACACCATAAGCCCCCTTGACGCCGGGAATGCCCGATTGCGCCCGGATCGCCTTGTAGCCAAGGCTCATATAGCGCCCCACCTCATCGACCGTATGTTCGATATCGGAGCCGTTGGCGTGACCATAGACCAGCACCCCATCACGTGAACGGCCGCCGAGCAGTTGATAAAGCGGCATCCCGGCCAGCTTGGCCTTGATGTCCCACAGCGCGGTATCGACTGCCGCGATCGCCGACATGGTCACCGGCCCCCGCCGCCAGTAGGCGCCACGATAAAGAAACTGCCAGATATCCTCGATGCGCTGAGCGTCCTTACCGATCAGGTTGGGGATGACGTGATCTTCGAGATAGGAGACGACCGACAGTTCACGGCCGTTCAGCGTGGCATCGCCAATGCCGTAGACGCCCTGGTCGGTCTCGATCTTCAGAGTGACGAAATTGCGCCCGGGTGAAGTAACGATAACGCGCGCCGCCCGGATAATCGCCGAACTGGAATGGACTGGCTCGCTGGTGATTTTATTCAATTGCATGGATATGGACTTGGCTAGTTTGGTCTGACAAAGTTATCTGATCAATATACACGGGGCGCAATAGCGAAACAAGCTGCAATTCTTGCAGAACGACAGTTTATCTCCCCAGGCCGGCCCGTCCGCGCAGACGAGCTGTTTCATCACGGACGCGATTGATCGCATCCGTTTCAGTCACAACCAGCAGGTTCTCGATAACCCGCCCCAGGTGATCGCGCATCGCGTTGCGTGCGGCGTCGGGATCGCGCGCGGCAATAGCATCGACAATGGCGCGATGATCATCGATCTGCGGCTTGACCCCGGCCGAACGCGAGCGCCGCAGCATTTCCATCGCCAATGGCGAGCGCTCGCGCACCTCCCAAAGGGTCTTGACCACTAAATACAGGGCATCGTTCTGCGTGGCGCTGGCGATACCAAGATGGAATTCGCGGTCTGCCGCTTCATCATGCGTCAGGGTCTCGCCGGCATTATTCTCGTCGATCATCCGATTGAGAATCGTCTCAAGTTCTGCGATTTCCTCATCCGTGGCCATGGTGGCCGCGATAGCCGCTGTTTCGCCCTCGACCACACGCCTGGCCGCCGTCAGTTCGAAGGCGCCGATGTCCAGTTCGCTGGTCTCCAGCCCATTTGCCGGCGGCGCCGTGACATAGACACCCGATCCGCGGCGGGCAGCAACCAGACCCAGGATTTCCATACCGATCATGGCTTCGCGGATGGTCAGGCGGCTGACCTGGAAACGCTCAACCAGAACCCGTTCCGGCGGCAGGCGGTCGCCTTCGCGGAATCGTCCCGCAGAAATGTCTGCCTGAAGGGCAGCAATGATATTCTGATAGAGCTTCTGATTATCCGCCGCCATAGGCACTGAGTTCCCGTTGTCCGCCACCTGTAAATTCAATTTCAAAAATATATCAGACTACTGAATCAGTCCAATTTATTTCAATTTGAATCCACATGGGCATCGGCGAAGGGTGTACTGTGCTCAGTCAACCATGATCCGGCACGTAATAATGACGGCGCCCTCGGCGATTACCTGAACGGCGACTTGTTTTAAGGAATGAACAGCAGGGCCGGTTTTTCGATCAGCCGCTTCAGGCGCTGGACGTAGGAGGCTGCATCGAAGCCGTCGATGATCCGATGATCGAAGGACGACGACAGGTTCATCAGGGTGCGGATTACCACTTGGCCATCCTTCACTACCGGCCGTTCCACCAGCTTGTTAGGCCCCAGGATCGCCACCTCCGGCGCATTGATCACCGGCGTCGCCGCTATGCCGCCAAGCGTGCCCAGGCTCGTCAGGGTAATGGTCGAACCGCTTAAGGTCTCGCGGCTGGCCGTGCCGTCACGCGCGGCCTGGGTCACGCGTGCCAGTTCGCGGGCACAGCCCCAGATATCCAAGCTTTCAATATGGCGGACCACAGGCACCACCAGGCCGTTCGCCGTCTGGGTGGCAATGCCGATGTGGACGGCATCATAGGTGCGCAGGATACCTGCCTCATCGTCGTAGCGCGCATTGACATTGGGGAATTCCGGCCGCAGCTTCACCACCGCCTGCATAAAGAAAGGCAGCAGGGTCAGCTTTGGCTGGTTGGCGCTCCGCGCCTCATTCAGTTCCTTGCGCAAGGCTTCCAGATTGGTCATGTCGAATTCCTCGACATAGGCGAAATGCGGGATATTGCGTTTGGATGCCTGCATTTTTTCGGCGATCTTGCGGCGCAGGCCGACAATGCGGACTTCGGTCACGCCATCGGATGTGACCGGGGCGATTTCCGGCTCGGCATAGGCGTCCAGATCTTCGGGCAGGACGCGCCCTTCCGGCCCCGTACCGATCACAGACGACAGGGGAACCCCCATCTCGTTGGCGCGGTGGCGTGTGGCTGGCGCCGCCAGAGGCGCAGGTTTCGAGGCGGTGGGGACAGGCTTTTCGGCCGGTTCCGGCAGCGCCTCCGGCTTTGCCGCCCCGGCAGATGCGGCTTCGCCATAGCCTGCCACGTCCAGTTCAACCAGCACAGAGCCGACCGGCGCGAAATCACCGGTCTCGCCATGGATAGCCAAAACCGTACCGGTGACCGGCGAGGTGATCTCGACCGACGCCTTGTCGGTCAGCATATCGACCAGCGGCGCATCTTCCTGTACGACATCGCCGGCCTTGACATACCAGGCGCCGATTTCAGCCTCGGCCACGCCTTCGCCGACATCGGGCAGACGGAAAAGATAGAGGCCCATACTTCAGTTCTCCATGGCAGAGTTGAGTGCCCTTATGATTCGGGCGGGTCCGGGGAAATAGTCCCATTCAAAAGCGTGAGGATATGGCGTGTCCCAACCGCAGACCCGGCCGATCGGCGCCTTCAGGTGATAGAAGCAGCGCTCCTGGATCAGGGCCGAAAGCTCGGCGCCAAAACCGCTGAAGCGCGAAGCTTCGTGGACAATAACACAGCGTCCGGTCTTCTTCACCGAGGCCACTATGGTGTCGATATCGAGCGGTACGATGGAGCGCAGGTCGATCAGTTCGGCGTCAAGGCCGCTTTCTTCTATGGCCGAGAGCGCCACATGCACCATGGTGCCGTAGGCGAGGACCGTTACCTCGCTGCCCGGTCGGGTTATCGCCGCCTTGCCGAGCGGCACCGTATAATGGCCTTCCGGCACCTCGGCATCCTTATGGCCCGCCCAGGTCTTCATCGCCTGATCGGGACGGCCATCGAAGGGGCCGTTATAGATGCGCTTCGGCTCCAGGAAAACGACCGGGTCGTCGCATTCTATGGCCGCGATCAAAAGTCCTTTGGCGTCGTACGGATTGGACGGAATGACCGTTTTGAGGCCGGTGATATGGGCGAAGATCGCTTCCGGCGACTGACTGTGCGTCTGGCCGCCGAAGATGCCGCCGCCATAGGGCGAACGCACGGTCAGCGGCGCCCAGAATTCGCCGCCCGACCGGTAACGCAGGCGCGCCGCCTCGGAAACGAGTTGATCATAGGCCGGCAGGATGTAGTCGGCGAACTGGATCTCCACCACCGGCCGCAGACCATAGGCGCCCATACCGATGGCGGCGGCAATGATGCCGCCTTCGCTGATCGGCGCATCGAAGCAGCGCGTCAGCCCGTGCTTTTCCTGGAGCTTGTCGGTGACACGGAATACCCCGCCAAAATAGCCGACATCCTCGCCGAAGATCAGGGTATCCGGATCGCTGGCGAGGGTGATATCGAGCGCATTATTGAGCGCCTGGATCATGTTCATGCTGGCCATGTTTTATATCCCCAGCTCTTTGCGTTGCTCGATCACGCGCCAGTCCGGTTCCTTGAAGACGCCCTCGAACATCTCGGCCACCGGCGGCTTGGATTTGCCAAGCGTGCCCACCGCCTCACCCTCGCGGACAGCGGCATTGATCTCTTCCGTCAGTTCGGCGGTCAGGGCGTCATGACGCGCTTCGTCCCATTCACCGATGGTGATCAGATGTGTCTTCAGTCGCACGATAGGATCGCCCAGCGGCCAGTGGACCGGTTCGTCGACCGGCCGGTACTTGGTCGGGTCGTCGCTGGTCGAATGGCCGGCCGCACGATAGGTGAAGAACTCGATCAGGGTCGAACCGAGGTTGGCATGGGCGCGTTCCGCCGCCCATTGGGTAGCGGCGCAGACGGCCAGGAAATCGTTGCCATCGACGCGCAGGCCCGGAATGCCGTAGCCTATGGCTTTGGCGGCGAAGGTGGTATCGCGCGGGTTGGCGATGCCGGCGAAGGTCGAGATCGCCCACTGGTTATTGGTGACACACAAAATCGCCGGCGCGTGGTAGACGCCGGCAAAGGTCAGGGCTTCGTGGAAATCGCCCTCAGCGGTCGTGCCTTCGCCAACATAGCCCAGCGCGATCTTGTCGTCATTCCTGTAGGCCGAGGCCATGGCCCAGCCGACGGCATGGCCGAAACGGCTGCCGAGATTGCCGGACAGCGAATAGAAGCCGTAATCCCGCGCCGAATAAAGCACCGGAAGCTGACGCCCCTTCAGCGGATCTTTTTCATTGGAAAAGAGCTGGTTGACCAGGTTTATCAGCGGATAGTCGCGCGCCATCAGCCAGCTCAGGACGCGGTAGGTCGGGAAACACATGTCCCCCTGCCCCAGCATCAGGGATTGCGCCGCGCCGATGGCCTCCTCGCCGGTCGATTTCATGTAGAAGCTCGTCTTGCCCTGGCGTTGCAGGCGGAACAGCTTGTCATCGAACAGGCGCGTCTGGAGCATGGCGCGCAGCCCCTTGCGCAGCAGATCTGGCGAAACATCCGGCGCCCAGGGCCCGACCGCGTGGCCACCTTCATCGAGCACCCGTACCAGCGAAAACGGCATGTCGCGCATGTCCGCCTCGCAGCCGAGCGGGTCAGGCCGGCGCACCGATCCGGCTTCGGGCACCACCAGGCCATCGAAATTGACGGGTTCCCCCGGCCGTGCCTGCGGCTTGGGTATATAAAGCTGAAGACGCGTTTTATCCGGCATCTGACCGCACTCCCTGTGTCGGCTTTTTTGTCAGCTTGCCACGACCCCTTAAGTAAAATCTTCCTTTCTTTGCTGAAAACAGGTCAAAAACGAAATTGTTATCCTGTGGAGTTGCCTGAAGTCAGAAAACTATCCTGCGTCCGATATTGATCGCTTTCAGAAATGGTTCGTCGTGGCTGACCACTAAGAGCGCACCATCGTAAGCCCGCAATCCGGCCTCTACCGCCTCTATCGAGTCGATATCGAGATGATTGGTCGGCTCATCAAGGATCAGCAGATCTGGTAGTACCGCTCCGCCCAGCACGCAGGCCAGTCCGGCGCGCAGCATTTGTCCACCGCTGAGGCTGGAAACGATCTGTAGCGCCGCATCAGCCCGGAACATGAACCGTGCCAGCGCCGCACGACAGGCATTTTCATCGACCTGCGGATGAAGACGATGGAAATTTTCACGGATCGACCGGGCGGGATCAAGCAGGCTCAGCGACTGATCCAGCAGGGCCAGACTGTCCGTCACACGCACAGATCCTGCCCACGGCTTGAGGCCGCCCGTGATCAACTTAAGCAGGGTCGTTTTGCCCGATCCGTTCGCCCCGATAATGGCCACACGTTCCGGTCCAATCAGGGTCAGGGAAAAATCCCGAAGAACCGGCTGATCCTCATACCCCACTATCACATCATTGATTTGCAATACCGTGCGACCAGCACGCAAGCCGGTAGACGGCATGGGAACCGACAACGGCTGGAGGATTTCGATTCGCTCTCGCGCTTTGGTTACCGCCATCATCGCTTCTGTGCGCTGACGTTCTGCCAGGCGGGCCTGCTCACCGCTTGTATTTTCACTGCGGCTCTTCAGGGCCCCGAGCAGTATACGCGGCGCATCCCCCTTGGCGGCCCTCTTCTTTCCTGTGCTATCCTTGCGTGCCTTGCGTTCTGTAGCGGCCTGCGCGGCACGGGCAGTATCGCTAATGCGCTTTTCGGCATCAGCGAGATTGGCCTCAACCGCTGCCAGTTCCAGTGCCTTGCGGGCGCGATAATGGCTCCAGTTGCCGCCATAACGCGTGGCGCCAAGCGAGGTCAGTTCGACAATGGCGTCCATGGCCTCCAGCAATTCGCGGTCGTGGCTGACGACAATCGCGCCCTTCCGCCAACCGACCAGCAGGTCGAGCACAGCGCGCCGCCCTTCCCGGTCGAGATTATTGGTCGGTTCATCGAGCAGCAAAAAGTCTGGCGCGGAAAAAACCAGCGCCGCCAGACCGGCGCGGGTTTGCTGGCCGCCGGAGAGCGTGGGCAGCCGGGTCTCCGGCAGGACATTGAGCCCGACACGGGCCAGCGCAACAGTCATCCGCGCTTCCAGGGTCCAGTCGGCGCTCTCAAAATCCGCGGCCGTGGCCTCGCCGGCTTCGGCGCGATGCAGGATCGCCAGCGCCTCGGTCACGCCGAACAGATCAGCCACGGTTTCCGCCGGGCTGGTCAGAACCTTCTGGCTCAGGACGCCCAACGAACCGGTGACAGAAATGTGCCCCGCCTGGAGCGGCAAGGCGCCGGAGATAAGATTGAGCAAGGTCGTCTTGCCGGTGCCATTGCGGCCGACAAGTCCGGTGCGCTCAATGCCAAAGCTCAGGTTGAGTTGGGAAAACAGATTGCGGCCGTCGATCGACCACGACAGGTCGGACAGGATAACAGACATGGATATGGATTTCCTCGGAGGTCAACAAAGGGCGTTTGTCTCTGAGCGGTGAAATCACATGTGTCGGTTTATCCTGTCGGGTGGCTGTCCGGTTGATTTAGGCGGTCAGGATCGGTTTGGCAAGACTGACCTCTATGGAGAGTTCCGCCGCCCTGCCCGGTTTGAAGGTGACTATATCGCCAGCCAGCTTCACCGTTTTGCCGCCGATCCTGATGCTTTTCACCTTCATGTCCTTCGGCAGGCGCAGGCTGAGTTCCACCTCATCCGGCCGCTCTTCACCATGGAATGTCACCTTGCCGGATACCTTTTCGCCACCGCCCTGCAGGGCCAGGTCAACCCTGCCCCAGCGGGTCGGCGCACCCTCAATACGGATCGGCTGGCCAGAGGCGAACCACTCGCGCGGAATGGCACGGCCGAGATAAAGCGTCTCGCTGTCCGACGCCTCGAAGACCAGCATCCAGCGAACCAGTTTCGGAATGGTGAGCTGTGCCGGAATGCAATAGAGCGGCAGATCGCCATCGATACCTGTCACTTCGCCCGCCACCCAGGTGCCAGGCGTATGCGAATGATAACGGTGCGAATGCAGGAACAGCAGATATTCTTCAATGCGACCAGAGCGTAATAACTGCTGGGCATAACCGTAAGAGATAAAACCCAACTGGTCGCGGTGCGTTTCGTTGGCCGGCGCGATATTGGCGACCACGCCGATGCAGGTGCCGCCATGGCCGCGCACACCGTCAATCACGGTCTGCGCCAAGTCGTCCGGCAAGACATCGGCGTGCAGCATTTCGGCATAGACGCGATGCGCCCAGCCTTGCTCCGTGCGCTGCTTTTTCTCTCGTGCCTCGGCATAGGCTTCGCGGTGGGTCAGTTTCGCACCCGGCAGGACGGCGACATAAGGCGGCGTCAGATCATTGCGGACATTGGCGCGCAGGGTTTTCACCAGTTGCGCCTGAAGCTGATCGGCCCGGCGGTTCCAGTCGGCCGCC
This sequence comes from Asticcacaulis taihuensis, assembly GCF_900100255.1. GTDB lineage: Bacteria > Pseudomonadota > Alphaproteobacteria > Caulobacterales > Caulobacteraceae > Asticcacaulis > Asticcacaulis taihuensis. The sequence goes on from NZ_FMTS01000001.1 coordinate 1,007,754, forward strand.
AGCGCCACTTGCTCGGGCGCGATCACCGGCCAGACACGAGCAATGTCGCGCCAGCCACGCACGGCGAAGGCCGAGTTATTCCAGTACGGCTTCCACCACAGGGTCGGATCGGGATGCAGGCAGGCATCGGATTCGCTCCAGCCATCGATCAGGCCGAAACCGGCGTCGTCGGCCGGCTTCTTCAGGCTGAGATCGTGCATTTCGGTCAGGATGGCCGCGGTGTTGGCGATCTTGCCGGCGTGCTTGCGTAAGGTCTCCACATCGCCGGTATAGGCGAAATAACGCGCCAGCAGGCTAAGAGTCAGCCCGAACTGCGGGGTTTCCGGCCCGCGCATATTGATCATGCCATCGGGCGCGGTGAATTCGTTGAAATAGTTGTCGAGCACTGCCCTTGCCTGATTGAAGCGGCCCCATTCGAGATTGGCATAGAGCGACGACGTCAGGATATCCTGGAAGCCGTCATATTCCGGACCGAAATAGTCGCGGTCGACCACACCATATTTCGGATAGACGCCTTGCGGCCGCGTCATCAGTTCCTTGACGAAGGCGTGGCTGACCATATCGCCCAAAGCCTTGTCGGGGACGGTCAGGGCGCATTGGTCCCTGACCTCGTTCTGCCAGTAGGCGGCGAAATCAAACAGCGCCTGATAGAATTCGGCCGTCGTCGGCTCTTTCCGGCGCGGCGGATATGGCGCGTAGGAATAGCCAAAGGCCGTTTTCACCGGTTGGCCGTTATCATACTGGATAGTGCGGTGCCAGGTCTGGACCAGCAGGGCATCGGGCGCCTTAACATCGGCGAAGACCAGCAGGTCGTAATAACGCGTCGGTGATACCTCGATGATCTTGTGGATCGCCGGCAGCCAGCCGCCGAGTAGGCCCTCCCAGCGCTTTTTCGCCATATCATCGCCTTGCAATTTTGGAAAGGCGTGCTCCGGACGGTAACCGCGCGTGCGGCCGTTTGGGAAGACCGGCATGGTATCGCCCTGTTGGCGAGTGCCTACGAAATTGGTCCAGGCCAGACGGGTATAAAGCCCCTCCTGCGTATAGTTCCAGCCCGCCGGCGGGGCCGCGCGGCGCACAGCTTCGGGATCGGGATCGTCGCCAGCAGCCAGCAGCTTGTCGGCCAGCAGGTCGGCATCAGCGAGGCAGATATCCTTCAGGGAAAGCCCAAGATATTTAGGCTCGATATCGTCGAAACAGGCTTCCAGCCGCTTCGACAAAACCAATGCCTGATCGCCCCTGACGAAGGTGATGACGCCATCGCGCCGGCTCTGATCCTCATAGACCGTCCAGCCATCGAATTCGGCCAGTTTTGCGTGGCCGGTTACCGGTGCATCACCCGACGCTATCAGTTTTGGCCCGGCCTGCGCCTCTCCGGCAAAGGCAGGGGCGGCTATGGCGGCTACTGTAGAGCCCATGAGAAAGGCGCGACGGTCAAAACGGACAGGCATGGAGGGCTCCTTGTGGTCAAAAAAAGGGCGTCGCCGGCCTGAACCAACAACGCCCCCTGGGTACGCTCAGATAATTACCCTTTTAGAAAGAGGTCGACAGACCGAGGAAGAACATCCGGCCCAGCGGATCATAGGTGCTGGGGTAGGTATTGCCGTTGCCGTTCTGGACCAACAGGCCACCCATGATGGCCGGCGGATCCTTGTCGAACAGGTTGTTGACACCGGCACGCAGTACGAGGCCATGCGGCAGGTTCTTTGTCATGGCCAGATCGATATAGTTATAGGCTTCGATCTCGGCATTGCGGGTCGACTTTGTGCCGGTCAAGTACTGGTCGTCGGTATTGGTAGCCAGTTCGGCCTTGCCGAAGTAGCGCCAGTTGACCGAAACCGTGGTCGGCGCCCAGACGCGATCACCTGGAACCGCCCAGGTGGTGCGCAGATTGTGCCTCCACTTTGGCTTGGGCTGACCACAGGCGCCGCCGAACAGGCCGGTGCAGTCATAGGAGCCGAGGCCCGGAAGTACTTCGGTTTCCAGCGAGTTCAGGTAGGTGCCGACCAGCGAGAAGTTGAGGCTGCCGTAATCGTGGCCGAATACCTGTGCCGTTTCCAGGCTGTAGGTCGCACTGACGTCCACACCCGTGGTTTCCAGGAAACCGGTGTTGATGTTGGTGTTGATGACATAGCCACCCAGCGCCTTGTTGTAACCAAACAACGCGCCTGTGACCGGATTACGCACGATCAGGCCGCAGTAGAACGGATCGCCGGTATTGACGCACTGGCTGACGGCAACCTGAGGATCGACCGTGCCGATATAACCTTCGATACGAATCTTGTAGTAGTCCAGGCTGACAGCGAGCGGCAGGCCGCGCGGCGTGAAGACCAGGCCATAGGTCGTCGTCTTGGCTTCTTCCGGGTTGAGGTCAGGATTACCACCGCCGAGACCGGAACCAACATCGGCCGGCGTAGGTTCGATATGGCCATACCAGGCTGCGGTAACACCGGTGCGGGCACATTCTGCCTGGGACTTGGCCGGGGTCGGGCCGGCGCAGGGATCGATCAGGCCGACGTTACCGACCTGCTGTGACGCAAACAGTTCGCTGACATTGGCGGCGCGCATGGCCTTGTTGTAGCTGGCGCGGAACAGGATATCGCTCGTGGGGGCATAACGGCCTTCGATCTTATAGGTTTCGGTCTTCTTTTCCTCGCCCTTGGCCGTCGGGGATTCCGAATTATAGGTAGAGCTGCGGTAACCAAGCGAGGCATTCAGAGACTTGATGCCCGGTTTGTTGCTGACAATCGGCACTTCCACTTCGGTGAAGTATTCGTCGGCCCAGATCTTGCCATGTGCCTCGGGAATTTCGGCATCCAACTGTGTCTGGTCCCGCTTCTCGTCAATGGCTTCCTTGCGGCTTTCAACACCGAGGACGATAGCGACGCCATCATCCGCCCAAGGCGAGGTGATGCCGTACTTGCCCAGGTCTCCGCTGACGAAGGCGTTGAAGACATTGATGCTTTGTTCATTACGCGTGAAGGTCGGCGCATAGATGAATTCAAGACCTTCCGCCGAAGGGCCGTTGGCGCTGAAAACGTCGATCGGCTTACAGCCCTTCGACTGGTCGATACAGACCGGTGTACCGTTATCCATCACCGCCATCAGAGCCTGCGCCGCCAAGTCCTGATTGATGTCGTTCTGGTAGTTGAACTGACCGATTGTGGTGGCGTACATATAACTGGCGTCATAGCTCCAGGTATCGTTTATGGCGCCGCGGAAGCCGCCGGCCAGACGGTAGTCCGTGTGACGCATGTCGTTGCGACGACCAGGCCCAGTGGCGGCGCGATAGACGACCTGGGTCTGCGCGACCGCGTCCGTACCATAGGCGGCACCGCAGAGAATGGCGCCTTGTTGCGCGCTCAGGAAGGGGTTATCGCAGTTGACGTCAAAGGCGCGGCCGGCCCAGATGGCCGAAGGCGCAACCTGACTGACAGAGTGGTCGTCCATGAACATGAAGCTTCCATAGGCTTCAACATGCTCGTTGACCTTGTAGTTGGCGAAGAAGCCGGCATTGTAACGCTCGGAATTACGAAGGGTATAGTTGTCCGGCGCATAGTTGTAATTGAACGACGGATCGTTGGGAACCCAGGTCTTCGAGCCGTCCTTTGAGTTGGCATAGTCCGTATTCTTGCCCGGAGAATCGATGACCGTACCGTCATCCATTGTGATCGTCAGAGGACGGAAGCGGCCAAAAGCGTGTGAACTGGAGCCACCGCAGCGGAAAGTCGAACCATCTGGATCATCAAATTCGAGCGCGCAGTTCGAATAATCGCGTGCGTCTTGGCGTACAGCTTCCATTTTACGATAGCCGAAATAGCCTGTGACATTACCCTTGCCATCTTCGAGGTTGGAGCCGAACGAAATGTTGAAATCGTACTTCTGACCATCCCAGACATTTTTCTTGGCCGGGGTGATGCCCTTGGCTTCCTGGATGCCACGCAGATAATCGTCGTCGTTGGTGTGTTGATAAATGCTGTACTGCGAATCGAACTTGATACCATTCAGGCGCTTGCGCATGATGAAGTTGACGACGCCGGACATGGCGTCCGAACCGTAAACCGATGAGGCGCCACCGGTGAGAACATCCGTGCGCTCCACGAGCGATGACGGAATGAAATTGAGGTCGACACCGAGCGTCGGGAGGAAGCGCTGGCCGTCGATCAGGACCAGCGAACGGTTGCCGCCTAGGCTGCGCAGGTTGACGCCCGCCGTACCATCGGAATTGTTCGACTGGTTTTCATTGTTGCCGGCTTCGATCTGCGGCAGAGACTTCAGGAAGGAATCGACGGCGATAGCGCCCTGCAGCTTGACTTCCTTGGTGTCTACCGTGGTGATCGGTGAAGCGCTTTTCAGGTTGGGACGGCGGATACGCGTGCCGGTAACAACGACCGTTGTGGCCTGCGCGTCATCTGCCGCAGGTGCCGCATCCTGCGCGAATGCCGGCGTGATCGCCAGTGCGGAACCGAGGGCTGTCAGAGCGACCCCGGTCATAATCAGCGCTCTCTTGTTTATTTTCATTGTGAATCCCTTTTGCAAGCGCCAAACAAATTACCCGTTACACGAGCTGCATTCCGCAGAACCGCCGCATTTGACGCAGGAAGAAAACAATCACTACTTTTACAAAGCGTCAATTATAAATTATACGATTGCGTTACATAAAGTATACGAAATTGTCCGATTTTCGCCATGTGAGACTTTTTTGTCATGTTTGTGGCTGCGTTTACGCTTTGCGCCACAAAGGAAAGCACTATCATGAGCTGTCTCGCCCACCGTCTCGCCGATAGCGAATTCAGATGTCGCGTCTCCCTTTTCAGGTTACCATGTCCACCATCGCCATATTCGCATCCGTAACGCCGGAAGATTTCGTCACTGACATTCGCCCCCGCAATACGCCGGCCGTATTAAAAGGCGCGATCAGCGCATGGCCGGTGGTCAATTTGGGGCAGCAATCTGACGAAGCTCTGGTCGATTATCTGAAAAAACACGACAATGGCGAACTGGCCGGCGTTTATCTGGGGGCGCCGGAGATTCGCGGCAATTTCTTTTATGGCGCCAATACCCGCAGCGAGAATTTTCGTCATGGCCCGGCGCCGATCGCCATGGCGCTCGACCGGCTGATGGCGGCGCGCACCGATGAGAATCCGCAATCCATTTACGTGCAGTCCGTGCCAATCAAGACACATATGCCGGGCTTCGCCGATGAAAACCGGCTCGATCTGTTGCCTGAAGTCGAACCGCGCATCTGGATCGGCAACCAGACCGTTACGCGCGCCCATTACGACCTGAACCACAATATCGCCTGCGTGGTGGCGGGGCGACGCCGCTTTCATCTGTTCCCGCCGGAGCAACTGACCAACCTCTATCCCGGCCCGTTCGACCGCACCATTGGCGGCGTGCCGGTCAGCATGGTCGATGTCGAAAACCCTGACCTGGAGCGTTACCCGCAGTTTGCCGAAGCGCAAAAGACCATGCTGACCGCCGAACTGGAAGCCGGCGACGCCATCTACATCCCTTACGGCTGGTGGCACCAGGTCCATTCGCTGTCGCGCTTCAATGTGCTGGTCAATTACTGGTGGGACGACGCACCAAAGGCCGCGGCCGGCGGCTACGAGGCCCTGTTCCACGCCATACTGGCCCTCCGCGACATGCCCGAAGGCCATCAGGCGCTGTGGAAGACGCTTTTCGACTATTACGTCTTCACCGGCGGCGAGGATCCGCTGGCGCATCTGGCAGCCGGCGACAAGGGCTCGCTCGGTCCGCTGACGCCGGAACTGACGGCCCGCATCCGTGCCTTCCTGCGCAAGGGCTTAGCCTGACCGCCGTAATGGGGTTTCCCTACCGTCAAAAATGCGCTAGAGCGCAGAATAACAAAGGGAAACCTCAGAAAATGACAAACCATCCAAAGCCGCTTAATTCGCCGTTCAAGGTGCTGATCGCCAGCCTGGCCGGCACGACCATCGAGTTTTTCGACTTTTACGTCTATGCCACGGCGGCGGTACTGGTCTTCCCCACCCTGTTCTTCCCGTCCAGCGACCCGACCTCGGCGATGCTGCAATCCTTCGCCACCTTCTCGATCGCCTTTTTTGCCCGGCCGATCGGTGCCATGGTCTTTGGTCATTTCGGTGACCGTATCGGCCGTAAGGCGACACTTGTGGCGGCCCTGCTGACCATGGGTATTTCCACCATAGTGATCGGCCTCCTGCCTGGCTTCAAACAGATCGGTGTCTTCGCGCCCCTGCTGCTGTCGCTCTGCCGCTTCGGTCAGGGCTTCGGTCTCGGCGGTGAATGGGGTGGTGCGGTCCTGCTGGCCACCGAGAACGCGCCGGAGGGCAAGCGCTCGTGGTACGGCATGTTCCCGCAACTGGGCGCCCCGGTCGGGCTGTTCCTGTCTTCCGGCATATTCTGGGTACTGCTGCACTTTATCTCGCAGGACGATCTGCTGAGCTGGGGCTGGCGCATCCCCTTCATTTCCTCGATCCTGCTGATCGCGGTTGGTCTGTGGATGCGGCTTTCGATCACAGAAACGCCGGAATTCCAGAAGGCTGTCGAGACCGAGGAACGCGTCAAGGTGCCGCTGGCCGAAATTTTCCGCAGCCACAAGCGCAGCCTGTTTCTCGGCACCTTCGTCGCAATGGTGACCTTCGTGCTGTTCTATATCGCCACCGCTTACCTGATGTCCTATAATGTCAAGGTCCGGCATATTCCGTTCCTCGATGCGTTGGCGATCCAGATTTTCAGCTCGATCTCGTTCGGCATTTTCATTCCCCTGTCGGGCAAGCTGTCCGAGCGCTTCGGCCGTCGCGCCGTACTGATCGGCACCACCGTCCTGATCGGCGCCTTTTCCTTCCTCCTGCCGGTTCTGCTGGGCGGCAGCGAGACCGGCATCCTCCTGTTCGCGGTGATCGCCATGGCGCTGATGGGCATGACCTATGCCCCGATCGGCACGGCCCTGGCGGCCCCCTTCCCCACCAGCGTCCGCTATACCGGCGCGTCGATGACCTTCAACCTGGCGGGCATTGTCGGCGCATCGCTGGCGCCCTATGCCGCCACCTGGCTCCAGGGCCATTATGGCCTGGCCTATGTCGGTTACTACCTGCTGGCGGCGTCGGTCATCACACTGCTTTGCATTCTCGCCTCGCGGAAAGGTGAAGTCTGAAAAAAATCCCGCCATCTTCGGATGGCGGGATTTTTGTTTAAGCGGTAGTCCCGGCAGCGGCGGCAGTGAACAACTTCACCCCGAAGACAGGGCCAGCGGTCTTGCCTTCCTTCGGATCGAACTTGATCGTCACCTTCGCCTTGCCCTTGGTCAGTTCCAGCGGGATCGGGTAGTCGACATCGATCCAGGCGCCGGGCTGTCGTCCGGTCAGGCGTTCGTGGGCGATGGCCACGCCATCGACCAGGATGTCGAACACGCGGTTGTTTTCCGAACCCCAATAGGTCGCCTGCAGGATCAGCGGGCCCACATCCTTACCGTCACGCTGGGTATTCATCTCGAACGAGAAGAATCCGAGCGTGCGGGCGTCACGGCCCTGACGACCACGATAGATGACCGGATAGGAGATTTCCGATTTCAGATTGTGGTCGCGTTCGGGCTGCATCTCACCGAGGTGCATGACATCGACCGAACGCGCCGCTTCGTCCTTCAGGCGCGCCTGTTCGGCCTTGTAGGCCACCTGCGCCTCGGCCCATTCGGCGTCGTTATACTTGCTGAAATAGGTCGCGTTGCGGCGTTCCCACTGGGCATAGAACGGCTTGAAGGTCATGTCGCCCGGACGGCCGATGCCGTTAGTCTTGTACACTGCCTGCTCGACCGAGACCGGCGTGATGCCGGCCAGCAGGTCGGCGCCGACGAGCGCCGGCGCATCGCCTTCCCACTTGTCTTCGGCGGCGCCGAGATCGACAGTCAGCACCATCGGGCCGCGCAAGAGGGCCACGACCTTCTCATCGCCCGCCGTATGTTCAAAGCGCAGATCGAGCGGCAGGTCGAGCGTGACCACATCGCCGGCGCGCCACTTGCGGCGGACCAGGGCATAGCCCTTGGCTGATGTCGCCAGGGCCGGCTTGCCATTGACCAGGATCTTCGAATTTGCCGCCCAGGCGGGAATACGCAGAGCCAAGGTGAAAGTCTTCGCGCCCGCGAGCTGGGTCACCTTGAAGGCGATATGGCCGTCATAGGGATATTTGGTGTCGAGCTGGAACGCCGCCTTTTGCGCCGCCCAGTTCAGGGTTGAGGGGATATAGAGATTGACGAACAGCGTGTCATCCGACTGCCAGTAGATGCTGTCGCCGTGCTTGGAATGGCTCTCGATACCGGTCAGCACACAGCACCAGAAGTCATTTTCCGGCGAGGAAAACTCGCGTGCCGTACCCGACATCAGCGGCATCATATAGGCGAACATACCGGTCTTCGGATTCTGCTGCGCCAGGATGTGGTTGAGATGGGCGCGCTCATAATAATCGAAATAGCTGGCGTCCGGCGACCAGCTATAGAGATGGCGCGTCAGCTTCAGCATGTTGTAGCTGTTGCAGCTTTCGCAGGTCTGCTCGGTGATGTGGGTGGCAATGGTGTCCGGCTCGAAGAAGTACTCGCGGTCGGCATTGCCGCCGATGACGAAGCTGTGGTGCTGGGTCACGCGCTGCCAGAAGAAGCTGGCCGCCTTGGCATCCGAGGCATCGCCAGTAATTTCGTGCAAGCGCGCCAGCGCGATCAGCTTGGGGATCTGGGTATTGGCGTGGAAATTGGCCAGCTTGTCCTCGCCGGCCTTCAGCGGATCGAGCACCTTCTTGTCATAGATGCGCTGCGACAGCTTCAGCCAGCGCGGATCATTGGTGCGCATGTAAAGTTCGGCAAAGGATTCGTTGAGCCCGCCATATTCGCAGTTGAGCATCTTCTGCGTCTGCTCGTCATCGAGCGCGGCGAAGACCTTTTCAATATAACCGCCGAAGCCGACCGCCACGTCGATAGCTTTCTTGTTGCCGCAGTATTTGTCGGCATCCAGCAAGCCGGCGAACAGCTTGTGCAGGCTGTAATAAGGCGACCAGGCGCCATTGAGGTCGAAACCGGCCGAACGGATATCGCCCGCCATGATTTCCGGGAAAATTTCCTTGCCGTCAACCAGCGTACCGTCTTTGCGCTTACGCATGATGGCGCCGGTATAGCCGTCGCCCTGCGCCGCCTGCACCTTCGCCAGTTCATTGACAATATAGGTAACGCGGTTCAGGCATTCGACATTGCCGGTCTGGGCGTACATCAGCGACAGGGCGCTCAAATAGTGGCCCAGCCCCTCGCCGGCGATGGTGTCGGATTCCCAGCCACCATAGATCTCGCCCTTGACGGGAAGCCCGGCGAACTTGTGATAGTTGTGCAGGAAACGGTCCGGCGACAGGAACATCAGGTATTTGATATTGGCCTCGACCGCGTCATTGAAAGGCGACGATAAAAGACGCACATTTTCCATCGGCACCGGTTGCGCCACCGAAGGCACGGTTATGCCGGCTTCCCTGGCATTGGCCACACCACCGATTGAGGCCAGAAGGCTGCCGGCCGCGGCGCCTCTCAGCAGAAAACGGCGATCAAGGGTGGTCATATCTGGCAGTATCGGGCGGGTCATTTCATAGCCTCGTTATGTGAATCCGGTAGTTGCGCCCCAACGATTATACTGTATACAATTGTCTGGCAATACATATAAATGTGAGGTCATCGCCGATGAAAGCCCTGCTGCACGCCACCGCCCTTACCGTCATCCTGACCTCGCTTTCCGCCCTGCCGGCCCTGGCCGATACGGCGACGGACCAGAAGTTTGAGTCCATATATAAGAGCGAATGGGACTGGCGCAGCCAGCAGGAAGCCGCCAATGAGGACAGCCCATCCGGTGAAGTGGCGGCGCACCTGCCCGACGTTTCCGAAAAGGCTCAAACTGCCAAGTTGGCCCGCTGGCAGGACACGCTGAAGCAACTCGATGCTATCGACGTCAAGGCGCTTTCCCCGAAGGATGCCGAGGACTATCAGGTTTACCGCTTCCAGATCGAAACCCTGATCGCCGACCAGCAATTCAAGGTCTATCAGCGCCCCTTAAGCGGCGACACCTCCTTCTGGGGCGACCTGGCCGGTATGGCGCGCGGTACGTTCCACAGCGAAAGCGATTATCGCAACTATATCGCGCAGCTCAACGACATGCCGCGCTACTTCAAGGACAATACCGACAATATGCGCGCCGGCCTGAAGCGCGGCTTCACCCTGCCGCAGATTTCGCTCCAGGGCCGTGACGCCACCATCACCAGCGTGACCGACGCCAAGTCGGTTGAGGATAATATCTACTACACGCCGTTCAAGTCGCTGCCGGCCACCATTCCCGCCGACAAGCAGGCCGAACTGAAAAAGCTGGCCGCCGACGCCATCACCAAATCGGTCCTGCCGGCGCACAAGACCCTGCTGAAATTCATGCGCGAGGAATATATTCCCGGCGCCGCCAAGTCGATCGCCGCCTACGACCTGCCCAACGGCAAGGCTTTCTACCAGTCTCAGGTGCGCGAATATGCCACGGTCGACATGACGCCGGAACAGATCCACCAGATCGGCCTCGACGAAGTGGCCAAGATCAAGGCGGAAATGCTGGCGATCAAAGATCAGGTCGGCTTCAAGGGTGATTTGCCGGCCTTCAACGATTTCCTGCGCACCGATCCGCAGTTCTACGTGACCACGCCACAAGCCCTGCTCGACCGCGCCGCGTGGACCGCCAAGGAGTTCGACGGCAAGGCGTCGCAGTATTTCGGCCGGCTTCCCCGTTCGCGCTTCGGGATTATTCCCGTACCAGATGATATCGCGCCCTTCTATACCGGCGGTCGCGGCGGCCCCGGCGTCTATCTCGTCAATACCTGGAACCTGCCGTCGCGCCCGCTCTATTCGCTGCCGGCCCTGACCCTGCATGAATCGGCGCCGGGCCACGCCTTCCAGATGCCGCTGGCCGCCGAAAACACTGACCTGCCGCCGTTCCGCCAGTTCACCTATATCTCGGCCTATGGCGAAGGCTGGGCGCTCTATTCCGAACGTCTGGGCGTCGAGATGGGCATGTACCACACGCCTTATGAGACCTACGGCATGTTGAGCTACCAGATGTGGCGCGCCTGCCGCCTGGTGGTCGACACCGGCATCCACGCCAAGGGCTGGACCCGCGAACAGGCCCAGAACTACCTGTTGGAAAATACCGCCCTGTCCAAGCACGAAGTGACGACGGAAGTGGACCGCTATATCGCCTGGCCGGGCCAGGCGCTCAGCTACTATCTGGGCGAAATGGCCATCTGGAAAGCGCGCCATAAGGCCGAAGCCGCTTTGGGTGAAAAGTTCGATCTGCGCCAGTTCCACGACGCCGTCCTGCAACTGGGTTCGGTCCCGCTGCCCGTCCTTGAAGCCCGCGTCGATCGCTTTATCGCCGAAGGCGGCAAGGGCCCTTATGCAGACGAGAAGTAGCATGAAGCGGGGGATTTTTGCTGCTTCTGCAATCGCCTTGTCCTTGTCGTCTGGCTTTGCGTTGGCGACCGAGGCCGAGCGCGCCGTCATGGCGAAGGCGGAAATCCCGTCCTTCGACGCCCGCCTTATCACCCGCCCACCAGTCTGGCTGGACCTCGATCCGTTTTACCAGAAATATGCCGATGCCGGCGGCATACCGATCATCGGCTCGAAGAATGTCCCCGACGCCGGTATCCTGGTGGCGCGCGATATTGTGCTCTACATGCTTTCCGAACGCCCGGATATCCGTAACCAGTTGATCCGCAATGGTGCCCGCGTCGGCATTATGGCGATCGACGAAACGACGACTGATATTCCCGAACAAAGCGACTGGAAAAAGCCGGCCATCGATGATCCGCGCCTGTCGAAATGCGATGTGCGCGACTATGCCAAGACCATAGGTTTGCAAACGGACCGCGATTATTGGGCGCAGCGTGCCCGCGGCATGGGCGGCACCTATACCACAGGGGCGGCGGAAAACATCATGGGTGTGCCCGGCACCCGTTATTATGGCGAGAACATCCTCGTTCACGAGTTCTCGCACAGCATTTTCGAAGCTATCCGCACGGCCGATCCGGCGCTTGAGGCGCGCGTGGAAGCGGCCTATGCCCATGCCAGGGAAAAGCGCCTGTGGCAGGGCGCCTACATGGCCAATACGCTTGATGAATACTGGGCCGAGGGCACGCAGTTCTGGTTCAATTCCAACAAGGCGTACATCACCGACACCCTGACTGTGCTCAATGCAGATGACTTCAAGGCCCACGATCCGGAATTCTATGCCCTCCTGTCAGAGGTCTACCGCTGGGATCATCGCATTCCGGCCGATGTTTATTATATGCACCCCGCCCGCATGAACACCGCCCACATCAGTCTGGATGAAAGCGGCAAGGCAAAAGATGACTGTTTCTCGTAAGGTTGGAGCGTAGTACACTCGCTAGCGGCTGATGCCGGAGAGCGGGCGTAATCATGCGGGACTCAGACAAGGTATTCGCGGGCTCGGTGCCGGAAAACTACGACCGTCACATGGTGCCGCTGATCTTCCAGCTCTATGCCGACGATATGGCCCGGCGCGCGGCCGCCCTGAAACCGGATGCGGTTCTGGAAATCGCCGCCGGCACCGGGGCCGTCACGCGTGCCCTGGCGCCGCAATTGCCGCCCGACACCTCCTATATCGTCACCGACCTGAACCCGCCGATGCTCGATTACGCGGCTTCACGGCAACCGCCGGATAAGCGCATCCAATGGCAACAGGCCGACGCCATGGCGCTGCCGTTTGCAGACGAAAGCTTCGATCTCGCCTTCTGCCAGTTCGGCGCCATGTTCTTTCCGGATCGCACACAGGCTTACCGCGAAGCCCGGCGCGTGCTAAAACCCGGCGGGCATTTCCTGTTCAGCGTCTGGGATCGCATCGAGACGAATGTGTTTGCCGACGAGGTGACTAACGCCCTCGCGCGGCTCCTGCCGGCCGATCCGCCGCGTTTCCTGGTCCGCACGCCACATGGCTACCACGATACGGCACTGATACGCAGTGAACTTAAGGCTGCGGGCTTCTCTGGCGTGGCTATAGACACCCGGACCGAAATCAGCCGCGCGCCATCCCCGCGTCATGTGGCCACTGCCTATTGCCAAGGCACCCTTCTGTGTAATGAAATCGAGGCCGCCGACGGAAACCCTGAAGCCGCGACGGATTATGTCACCGCTGCGCTGGCCGAAAAACATGGTCATGGCGCGATCGCCGCAAAGATACAGGCCCATGTTATCGAGGCGTCAGTTTGACAAGATGTCTTTTCACGGTGTAAGCGCAATTGTCTGACATTTACTCCTTCCCAGTTTCCCAGAGTCCGCAATGCCCGTCTTTAGCCGTCGTCACTTTCTAACCACATCCGCAGGTGCCGGTCTGATGTCTCCTATTCTTGCGCAGGCCGCTGAGCGCCCCTCAAAGATCGTCAATCCACTGGTCCTGCAACGCGCCGACCCGCAAGTTTTCAAACATGATGACGGTTATTACTACATGATGGCCTCGGTGCCCGAATATGACCGGCTGGCCATCCGCCGCGCCCGTACCCTGGCCGGACTGTCAACAGCGGAAGAGGCTGTGGTCTGGCGTCGCCCCGAAAGCGGCCGGATGGCCGGCTATATCTGGGCGCCGGAACTGCATCATTTCGACGGCCAGTGGCACATCTATTTCGCTGCCGGAAATGGCGACGACAAGTTCCATATCCGTACCTATGTGCTTTCCTGCACGGATACCAACCCGCTAACCGGCAAATGGTCCCTGACCGGCCAGCTTGAAACGCCGTGGGATAGCTTCACCCTCGATTCCACGACCTTCGTCCATCGCGGCGTACGCTATCTGTGCTGGGCGCAGCATGAACCAGGGATCGACACCAACAGCAATCTTTACCTGGCGCCGCTGGCCACGCCGATTACCCTTGCCGCAAAACCGGCCCGCCTGACGGTCCCCACCTATGACTGGGAAACCATCGGCTTCAAGGTCAATGAAGGCCCCGCCCTTTTGGCACGCAACGGCCGTCTGTTCCTGACCTATTCGGCCGCCGCTACTGATTACCATTACTGCATGGGTCTGCTGACGGCGCACGACGACGCCGACATCATGGACCCGGCCTCGTGGGTAAAATCACCGGAGCCGGTATTCAAAAGTTCTCCAGCCCATAACGTCTGGGGTCCCGGCCACAACAGCTTCACGGTCGATGAAAACGGGCGCGACATGCTGGTCTATCACGCCCGCGACTATAAGGACATTCAGGGCGATCCCCTGTTCGATCCGAACCGCCACACCCGCGTCCAGCCGATCCATTATACGGCGGACGGTGTGCCGGATTTCGGAGAACCCGTGGCAAATGGCCCGCTTTAAACCCTATTGATGGCTTCCTGCGGTTCGGTGAACCACTTCGCGCCGTTTTCCGTGACGTACATGTGGTCTTCCAGGCGGACGCCGAAGGTATCGGGCACCACGATCATCGGCTCATTGGAGAAGCACATGCCCGGCGCCAGCGGCGTTGTGTCGCCACGTACGAGGAAGGCCGGTTCATGTATACTGAGGCCGATGCCGTGGCCCGTGCGGTGCGGCGTACCCGGCAGGTTGTAATCCGGCCCCAGGCCATGTTTTTCCAGAACGGCGCGGGCGGCATAATCGACCGCCTCGCACGGTAGACCAACCTCGACGCGCGCAAAGGCGGCGGCCTGGGCTTCCTTCTCGATGTCCCAGATGCGCTGATAGTCCGGTTTCGGCTGACCGAAGATATAGGTGCGGGTGATGTCCGAGGTATAACCCTGCACGTAGCAGCCGGTATCGACCAGCACCAGATCGCCCTCCTTCAGGCGCTGCTCGCCCGGCAGGCCATGCGGGAAGGCTGTGCCACGGCCGAACTGGGTAATGACGAAGGAGTTACCCGAAGCCCCCAGCTTGCGGTGCGCCGCCTCGATGAAATTATTGACCTCTTTCGTGGTGATGCCTTCGTAAAGCATCCGTGCCACGGCCTTATGCACAAGGATGGTCATGTCCTTGGCCTGCTGCATCAGGGCCAGTTCCGCCGCTGACTTGTACATGCGGCAGCCATTGATGACGGACGAGGCCTCCTTGATGTCCAGCCCGGTCTCGCGGCCCAGGCGGCTGACCATCTCGAACGACATGGCCGGATCGACAGCGATGACCGTGGCGCCCCAGTCGCTCATGGCCTGGCCGATCAGGGCGTGCGGACTTTCATGCTCCTGCCACAGGCGGAACTCAGCGGTGATCTTCATATCGGCTTCGAGTGAACCCAGCTCGAAGAACGGACAGATCATCAATGGGTCGCCCGTCACGGGGATCAGCATACTGACCAGGCGCTCCGAAGCGCCCCAGGGAACGCCGGCGAAATAGTTGAGGCTGGCCCCTGCCCCGACCAGAAGCGCATCGGCGCCCATGTTGCGGGTCAGCTTACGTGCCTTCTCGATGCGCGCCAGGCGTTCGGCGATAGTGATGGCCGGCGCCTGGTGAGCATAGACCGATAGTTTCGCCAGTTCGGCTTCGGGGGTGGATGAACCGATCATTGCAATCTTCCTTACTTAAAACGTTCCAGCCCGAAGGCCTCCGGCGCACGGCCGCTTTTGAGCATATCGGCGACGATTTCGCCGGTCACCGCCCCGAGCGTCAAGCCGAGATGCTGGTGCCCGAAGGCATAAAAGAGATTATCGGCCCGGTCCGAGCGGCCGATCGCCGGCAGGTAATCCGGCAGGGTCGGGCGAGTACCGATCCATTCTCCACCTTCACCTTTGAACGGCAAGCCAAGATCACCAACATGCTTGCGCAAGCGCGTCCACTTGCGCGGGTCCGGCGCGGCATCCACCTGGTTGAACTCGACAAAGCTGGCCGCGCGGAGGCCATGCTCAAAGCCCGTCACGATCATCGAGCGATCCTCGAAGACCACCGGCGGAAAGCCCTTCGGCCAGCCGTGATCCGGCGTCTGGATATGATAGCCGCGCTCGGCGATCATCGGCACGGATTCGCCAAGACCTTCCAGCAGGGGTTTGGAGCCGATACCCGCCGCAATCACAACCGTATCAGCGGTCAGTTGTTCGCCCCCGCTCAGCACCGCCCAGGCGCTGCCCTTGCGGATAATCATTTTCTCGACGCGTTCAAACAGATACCGGCCGCCGCGCTCGATGAACCGTTCGCCCAAAGTCTCCAGCATCCGGCGAGTGTCGGCGATCTGCGCCGTGCCGATAAAGCGAATCGCCCCGTGGATTTTCTTTTGCGTCAGCGCCGACAATTGCGACATCTCGTCATCGGTCACTGGTCGCAGAGTGGCCGTTCCGGTATCCGCGGCAGACCACGAGCTTAAGCCCCTGGCGGCGCTTTCCGGCGTTTCCCAGACGACAAAATGACCATCTTCGCAGAGCAGGTCCGGCACCCCGATATCCGCCACCCGCCGTTGCCAGGCGGGCATGGCTTGGGCCAGAAGACTTTTCAGGGCCACCTTGCCCTGCGCGAAACGCTTGGGTTGCGCCGCGGCCAACAGGCGCAGCGAAAACGGCAGCCAGGCAAAAAAACCTTGCGGCGGCAGGGACAGCGCGCCGCCACGCATGAACCAGCGCCGCCAGGCGGATTTTACCGTCGCCATCGAGGCGAGCGGCTCGGCCTGCTCGGTGGCGATATGACCGGCATTGCCGTAAGAGGCCGAGTCCCGGCTGCCGCTGTCACACAAGGTGACGTGAAATCCCTGTGCCTGAAGCGCCAGGGCGATATTCAAGCCGACCACGCCGCCACCAATGACCAAACTCTTCTTAAGTGCGTTATCTTGGGGCACCGTCATCGACCTTATTCATCCACATCACTACAGATCACCAAATATCGTATACGATATATAGTTTTCACAATCCATAGGTCACAAAAAGAAAACCTGACAGAAGACCCTGACGGCCGAACCCGCGCCTTCCGCCACCAGAGCTTACGCAAATGCCTCAAGATTACGAAAATGTCAGAATTTAATCCCTGACACCGGTTGCGCCCTTGTCATGGCGCCAGACTGGTGTCTAGTGTATACTATATAAAAACAGCGCAGGACTCACGTGAACCCTGTCGCCCTCCGGGAAACTTTCATGACCATTGTGGTTCAAACCCTCTCCGAACAGATCTTTTCCCTGGTCCGTGACCGCATCATTTCCGGCAAGCTGCCCACCGATACGGCCATCCGCCAGGACGCCCTGGCCGCCGAGCTGGGCGTCAGCAAGATTCCACTGCGCGAGGCCCTCGCCCGCCTGGAGCAGGAGGGCCTGCTTCTCTCCCACGCCAATCGCGGCTTCTTCGTCCGGCCACTGAACGCCGACGAGGTCGAAGAGGTCTTCGCCCTGCGCCTGAAACTCGAACCCGAAGCCGTGGGTGAAGCCGCAAAAGTGGCTACGGACGCCGACCGGAAAGCCGCCCGCGCCGCGCTCGATGCGCTTGATGTTGCCGCCAGTGGCGATAAGACCCAGGTGGGCAAGCTCAACCGTGCCTTCCATATGTCGCTCGTTTATCCGCTGCATCGCCAGATTACCGTCCAGATCATTGAGCGCCTGAATATCATCTCGGAACGCTATGTCGGCAAGCACCTGGAACCGGCGGGCCGCGACGACCGCGCCCACAATGAACACCTGGCCCTGTTTGAACTGTGGGCTACCGGCAAGTCGGAAGAGGTCTCGGCCCTGATGCGCCAGCATATCGCCATGACGCTGGAAGACCTGCGCAAGCAGTTCGAAACGGAAAAAACAGCGGCCAGCGCTTAAGATTTCTCAGTAATCAATTAAAAAGGCCCCGGATCGCTCCGGGGCCTTTTATTTTGCGGCGCCTGCCCTATTCGGCGGGCGTTGCCTTGGCTTCCTTGCGCAGGCGGCTGTTCCACCGGCCGAACGAGAAGTAGAAGACCAGACCGATGGCCATCCAGATCAACGTGAAAAGCTGACTCTGGATCGGCAGGCTGGAAAAGATAAAGATGCAGCCCCCAATGGTGATCAGGCCAACCAGCCAGTAGAGCGGCGTCTTGAAGGTTCGCTGCATGTCCGGCAGTTTCCGGCGCAGGATGATCATCGAAAGCGCCACAGCCACGAAGGCGATCAGGGTGCCGGCATTGGACAGCTCGGCGATCTGCTTCAAGGGGATAAAGCCGGCGAAGATGGCAACAAAGATACCGGTCAGGAGGGTGATCAGGGCCGGTGCGCCCTTGGCATTGACCTTGGCCACGGCTTGCGGCAGCAGACCGTCACGCGCCATGACGAAGAAGATGCGGCTCTGGCCGTACATCATGACAAGGATGACCGATGGAAGGGCTACGATAGCGGCGCCGCCAACCAGCGAGGCCACCAAGGGCTGGCCAAGTGTGCGCAGGACGTGCGGCAGCGGTTCGCCCGACGCGGCGATATCCTGATAACCGACAGCCCCAACGGCGACAGCGGCCACCAGCATGTAGATCAGCGTCGAGACACCCATGGAACCCAGGATGCCGATGGTCAGGTCGCGGCCAGGGTTCTTGGCTTCTTCGGCCGAGGTCGAAACGGCATCGAAGCCGAAGAAGGCGAAGAACACGATAGCCGCTGCAGCCATGACGCCGAGCTTTTCGCCGCCGACCTCATGCGCCAGGAAACCAAAGGGCATGAACGGATCGTAGTGACCGGCCTGGATGGCGGGAAAACCCAGAACGACAAAGGCGCCGAGTGCCACGATCTTGACAATGACGAGAATGATATTGAGCGTGGCGCTTTCACGGGCGCCGATCAGCAGCAGCCCCATGACGGCCAGGGACACGACGACGGCGGGCAGATTGACCAGTCCGCCGGCATAGGGGCCGCTAAGCAGGAAGGCCGGCAGGTGCAGACCAATGCCCTCCTCCAGCCAGCCGACCAAGTGGGCCGACCAGCCGACGGCCACCGTCGAACAGGCCAGCGAATATTCCAGGATCAGCGCCCAGCCAACGACCCAGGCCACAATCTCGCCCATACTGGAATAGCTGTAGGTATAGGCGGAACCGGCCGTCGGGATCAGGGTCGACATTTCGGTGTAACACAGGGCCGCGCAGGCGCAGACAATGCCGCACAGGGCAAACGAGACAATAACGCCCGGCCCGGCCAGACCCGCGCCGACGCCGGTCAGGGTATAGATGCCGGTGCCGATGATGCCGCCAATCCCCAGCGCCATCAGGTGCGGCCAGCTCAGCGTCTTGGCCAGCGTCTTGCCGTCTTCTTCCGCGCGCCTCAGCGGCTTCAGTGGTCCAAATAATCCCATTGTGTTTCCCAAAAATATAATTGGCCACGATCCGGACGGATCGTGGCCTGATGAGTGTTAGTTGGCTTTTGGCGTCAGTTCAATAGTCGTTGCATTTGCACCGAGTTGAATGACATAGGCACCGCGTTCGGTTTGAGCATTCGCCATGTAGGGTTTGCCGGTGGCGGTCGTGGTCTTGACGTTGAGATAGGCTTTCGGCGTATGTATGTCCGCCGGCGCCAGGCTGACCGTCACCGCGCCCGTCTTAGGGTAATAGGTGGCGGCGGTGAATTTGCCGGCATCGAGGGTGAGCCACAGGCCCGCCGGCGCGATGAAGAGGCGAGCACGGGCGCTGTCGGTCGGCGTGAGCGTTATAACGCCGCCCGTCTGGCTGACATTGCCACCGAAGCCCGCCCAGCCAAAGGTCGGGTGATCGACCAGATAGGCGGCGGCGCTGACGGCATGGCCATAGAAGCTCATACCGTAGTCGCCATTCATACCGTCCCAGTGCATGGCGTCCGGGAAGGAGTGGAAGGCCGCCGCGCCGAAGCCCTCGGAATCGATATTGGTCAGCGAGCCCATCAGGCCGCCATAGGCCACGCGCAGGAGCTGGAAGTCGGACGGATTAGCGCGATAGGCGTCAAACAGCGGCACGGCATTGAGCGACGAGCCATAGTGATGCAACTGACGCTCGATGCGCGACTGCTTGCCGGCATAGAGGAAGTCCCAGAAGCGGCGGGCCGAGCCATTATAGCCCCAGTGCGGGATCGTCGGGTCGTAGGCCAGAATGACCTCGCGCGTCACATCGGCCGCCTTTTCGTCACCGAAATAGCGCGACCACATATAGACCTCGGCCTGGCCGGTCGAATCCCACGGCATTTCCGAGCCAAACGGATATTTCAGCGTCTTCCAGATGTCGGCGCGGCCCTTCATCATCGTCTCGATCTCGGCGGCCTCGTCCGTATAGCCCTCGCGCTTGAGGTCCTGGAGGATATAGACGAAGACATCGCCCTCCATCTGGCCGAACTGGGTATAGTAAGGCGCCTTGGTCATCATCGCCTTGGTGGTTTCGGCAGCGCGCGTCAGGTAGGTCTGCCAGGTTTCCTTGGTCGTCAGGCCGTCATGATAGCGGCCAAGGCGATACAGCGTCCACCAGGCGGCGGCGACGTGCGGATAGTTGTAGGAGCGGCCGAGATCGGCGGCGCCCTCGCGGTCCCAGGCCGACCAGGTGTTCCAGTTCAGCTTCGGATCGTAGGTGCCTTCCGGCATGGTCTTCGGATCGTAGAACATGACCGACTTGCGCACGCCGTACTTGTCAGGCCCGTCCGGCGTCTGAATCTGGCCCCACAGGGTGGTGTCGGCAAACTGCTCGAACTTGGCGACCTCTTCGGGCACCGGATTGTCGAGTTGCTTCATGATGGTGGCCAGCCACGAACCCGCCCCGCCCTCGTCGCTCAGGCCCGCCACCCAGACACGGTTGTCCTGGGTGATGATGTGGCTCTCATCACGGTCATAGCCCATGATCGACGGGCTGCGTTTGAAGGGATCGGACGGATTTTCGTACCACTGCTTCGTTGTCAGGAAATGGCCCATATCGGCCACCACCTCAAGTTCCGGCTTGGTGACAAGATAATGCACGGTCTGCACCGAACCATCGGCATAGGTGATGGCCATACGGGCGCGGCCGTCGATTTTACCGGTGACGGCGTATTTAACCCAGCCGTCCTTGGCCCTCTGCGAAGCACCGACCTCAAGCGCGCCTTCCGGGAAGATGCTGACCGACTTCACCGCCTGCGCGGAATGGACGAACAGCTCGGCATCGGTATCGGCCGGCAGCACATAGCCTGGCAGCCCCACCACCACCGGACGACCGTTCTGCATCAGGGTGGTCTCGATTTCGCGGATGGACGGCGACAGGACGAAGCGCACACCGATGGTGCGGCTCTCGCCGGCTTTCAGCACAAGCGCGGTCGGTTCATTCCACTGCTGAATACCCTTCCAGTCGGTATCGGCGAAACCCTTCGAAGCGACCATCCAGTCGTAAAAGCCCTCGAAGGTCATGTTGCGCGGTTCGGGATCGTTGTAGATCTTCAGCGACTTGTCGGCGTTGCGCTGGTTGAGGATTGGCTTGTAGAGCTCGAACGGTGTGTTCTTTTCCGGCAGGACCAGGAGCGACGGCCCGGCGCCATTCAGGCGATTGACCTGGAGATAGCCGGCATCCCGGCCGACATAGGGGTCATAAAACGAGGCGGTTTCGTGAGCATCATCGAGGTGACGGCCGGTAATGATATTATCAAACACCATCGGCAGCCCCAGGGCGCCGATCTCGATCGCGGTCTTGCCCGGATTGGTCAGGGTATAACGCAAGACCAGCTTGCCAGCGACGACCGACCAGGTGCGCGTCACCTTGAGCGGAAAACCGGCACCCAGAGACGGTGTGATATCTGCGGCGGCCAAAGCCCCATTCACCTTCAGCGGCTTGACCTTGGCGCGCTTATAGGCGGTTGAATAGTCGCTCCATGCCTCGCTCCCCACGGCCCGCAGGCGCAGGTCGAGATCACCGATACGATAGGCGCCATCGCCCAGGCGCTGGGTAAAGCGATTGGCCGGGGCGAAATCGAAACCATCCTTCGCCGCCTTCGGCGCCAGAGAGACCAAGGTCTGCGAGGTTTCCTGCAGCGACAGCATGAAGTCCGGCGTCTCAAAAACCGAAATCTGCGCATCAGGGCTGTTCCACGACTGCACTGCCGGGGCAGTTTGCGCCATGACCGGCAGGGCGACACCACTCATTGTCAGGGCCGCAGCCAGAACCAGCAGGCTCGAACAGCGGCGGAAAGCGGAGATGGTGCGACGGGTCATAACAGGCCTTGGATGGAATGGGATCGATATCCATGTAAAACACCGATCCAATTGTCCGTCAAATATAAATTATACGATTTTGTGACGGATTAAGGTGCTTTCGGCGCCGTTTCCGGCAGCGCGTTCCAGTCGGGCGTCGGCTCGTCCCGCAGATAGCGCACGAAGTAATCATACTGGCGGCGCAGGCCGTAGCTGAAATCGCCGACATTGCGCAGGGCACCATGGCCCTGATTGGGCGCCACGATCAGATCGAAATCCTTGCGCGCCTTGATCAGGGCATTCGCCACCTGAAGCGTCGAGGACGGATCGACGTTCGTGTCCTGCTCGCCGACAATCATCAGGATATGGCCCTGCAGCCGCCAGGCATTATCGACGCCGGAGGATTTGCTGTATGCGTCGTCGACCGGCCAGCCCATCCATTCCTCGTTCCAGCTTATCTTGTCCATGCGGTTGTCATAGCAGCCGGCATAGGCGACCGCGGCCTTGTAGAAATCCGGATGGAATTCCAGCGCACCCAGCGAGCTTTGCCCGCCGGCCGAACCGCCATAGATGCCAATGCGGCTGATGTCGTACCACGGATATTTCGCCGCCACGGCCTTGTGCCACAGAATGCGGTCGGGAAAGCCGGAATCGCCGACATTCTTCCACGCCACGTCATGGAAGGCCTTGGAGCGGTTCATCGTGCCCATGCCATCGATCTGCACAACGATGAAGCCGAGATCGGCCTGGGCCTGCATCCCCACCACCTTGTCGCCACCCGAATGCAGGCCGAACGGCCAAAAGGTCTTGGGCACGAAATTGTCATGCGGCCCGGCATAGATGTTCTCGATCACCGGGTATTTTTTATTGGGGTCGAAGTTGCGCGGCCGCACGATGATGCCCCAGATATCGGTCTTGCCGTCGCGGCCCTTGGCAGTGAAAACCTCCGGCGCCTTGAAGCCGGCGGCGAGCAATTTAGTGATATCGCCGTGTTCGACCTCGGTGACCAGCGCGCCATCATTGCTGTGCAGTTCGGCGATATTGGGCAGGTCAATGCGGGAGTATGTATCGACATAATAGGCCATGTCGCTGGAGAAGCTGACATCGTGCCAGGCGTCGGTCGTGGTGATCGGCGTCAGGTGCCTGCCATCGAAATCGACGCGGAAGACGTGCTGGAAATACGGGTCCTTGCCGGGATAGATGCCACTGGCGGCAAACCAGATCTGACGCTTCTGGTCATCGACCTTCAGCACCTTGCGCACGATCCAGTCGCCCCTGGTGATCTGGGTCTTCACCTTCCCGGTGGTCTGGTCGTAGAGATAGAGGTGGTTCCAGCCATCGCGCTCCGACATCCAGATCAGTTCTTTGCCTAAGCCCCCGACATCGTGGCTGTAGCGCCGCTCGATATTGACGAAGGTATCGGCATGATCTTCGGCGACGATGCGCGCCACGCCTGTCTTGGCACTGGCCTCGATCAGGCGATAGGCCTGATGTCCGCGCTGGTCGTACTCAAAGGTAATGGCCGAGGAATCCGCCCGCCAGTTGATATTCGACATGGTGTAGGGATTGGGAAACAGATCGAACGGCACATTTATCTGCTTTTTAGCCACCACATCGAACAGCACCGGCCGGTCGATATCGACCGCATCGCCCGGCTTAGGGTATAGCTGGGTCGCCAGTTTCGGCTCGATCTCGCCTTCGGGCGAGGAGATGACGCGCGTGACGTGGCGGGCAAAACCGGGGCGTACGCGATAGGCGGCCAGCTTTTGCGAATCCGGCGACCAGACGATCGACTGCGGATCGTAGAACTCGCCCTCGGAGCCGTCAGTGCTCAGCACGGTCATCGCGCCGCCGGCCGCGGGTTTGACCACCACATTGAAGCCCTGCACGAAGGCTATCCACTTGCCATCCGGCGAGGGCTTCGGCGAATTGTCGGCGGGAATGGTCAGGTCGCGCACCACGCCAAAACCGCGCGGCTGGCCGGCGCTTTCCGGCACACGGGCGCACACATAGTCGGTCAGGGTGCAGGACCAGGCTTCGTCCTCATCGAGCCAGGTCACCAGTCCCTTGTCGCCATCGGTAAAGCTGACAGAGGTCATCGGCTCGGTAAAGGGCAGGTGCAGGCCGCTATAGGTCTCGCCCAGCGCCTTGCTTAAAGATGCCGCCAGACGGTCCTGATCAAAAGCCGGGGATTTCGCCTTCGTATCGGCGTCCATCATGACGAACTGGAAGCCGCCCGGAACGGTCTTGCGATAGATGAAGCGGTGCGTGCCTTCGATCCACTGCGCGGGCTCAGCGATATTCTCGGTCAGGCCCGACCAGTCATTGCGCAGGTTGAGCGAGCGCTGATAATCGGCCACGGTCGGCGCGGCAGAGGCGGATACCGAATAAACGGCCAGACCCAAAACTAAAAAGCCCGTTTGCACCCGCATTTTCATTCTGCCCTCTTGCCATTCTTGTGATACCCGTCATGATGTATACTATATACCGAAAGCCGGACAAGCCGTTAATTCAGGGATTCCCGTTATGCGCAAACTGTTGACGACAACCATTTTGAGCGGCCTGTTGCTGGCCTCCGGTGCAATCGCCGAAATCCCCAATGGCGGCTGGGTGTTCGATTCCTCGCCCGATTACCCCGGCTTTACACGCCTGGTGATCGAGGAAAAGAAGGGCAAGCTCTCCGGCAAGGTGACGTCGAAATGGTATGGCGACCTGCCGCTCACCGACCTGCATGCTGATGGCGATAATCTCGTCTTCAAGCTCTACAACGGCAATCCGCGCGTCACCATGACCGACATTGTCGTCAAGTCGGAGGGCAAATCGGTGCGCATGACCGGCAAGGTCTGGTACCAGGATTTCGACCTCACCGCCCACAAGGGCAAGCGTTCGGAACTGAAGGCGCTCGATTTCCCGACCTTTGCCCTGCCCGCTAAACGCGTGGTGACGCAGAAGCCCCTGGCCCCTACCCCGCCGATGGGCTGGAGTTCGTGGAACAAGTTCGCCACCGATATCAACGACCAGACGATCCGCGAGATCGCCAACGCCCTGGTCTCATCCGGCCTGCGTGACGCGGGCTACGTGTACGTCAATATCGATGACGGCTGGCAAGGCGAGCGCGACGCGCAAGGCGCGCTCCATCCGAACAAGAACTTCCCCGACATGAAGGCGTTGGCCGATTACGTTCATGCCCGCGGTCTTAAGCTCGGCATCTATTCCTCGCCGGGGCCGAAGACCTGTGCCGGCTATAACGGCTCTTACGGCCATATCAAGCAAGACGCCGACACCTTCGCCGCCTGGGGAATAGACTACCTGAAATACGATCTGTGTTCCGGCGAGGCCTTCTATTCGACAGCCGAGACCGTATACGCCACCTATCAGGAGATGGGCGAGGCGCTGAACGCCACGGACCGCGATATTGTCTACTCCCTGTGCGAATACGGCCGCTTCGATGTTGGTTCCTGGGCGCGCCAGGTCGGAGGCCACCTGTGGCGCACCACCGGCGATATCGAGGACAAATACGACGTCATGGCCAAGATCGGCTTCGACAAAAATGGTGTGGCCAATCATACCGGCCCGAACGGCTGGAACGATCCCGACATGCTGGAGATCGGCAATGGCGGCATGAGCCAGGACGAATACCGCACACACATGACCCTTTGGGCCATGCTGTCGGCGCCGCTGGTGCTGGGCAATGATGTCCGTCACATGACGCCGGAAACCCTGTCGCTGCTGACCAACAAGGAAGTCATCGCCATCGACCAGGATACACTGGGCGCCCAAGGCCTGCCGGCAAAAAAAGACGGCACGACCGAGGTGTGGACCAAGAAACTGGCCGATGGTTCGACCGCCGTGGCCCTGTTCAATCGTGGCGACGAAAACACCCTCATCAGCGGCAACTGGGCCGATATCAAGGTGAAAGGAACGACCGTCCGCGACCTGTGGGCCCACAGCGATCACCCTGCCGACGAAGGCTATGCCTATGCCGTACCGAAACATGGTGCAGTGCTATTGAGAGTAAAATAGACGATGACTGAACAAACCCTGTCGCTGGACGAAGCCCTGGCCTTAAGCCTCAATGTTCTGGAAAGAAACGGCTTCTCGCCCGAACACGCCGGCGCCATCGCCCGCAACATCTGGAAAGGGCAGCGCGACGAATGCCATTCGCATGGCCTCTACCGCCTGCTGGTCTGCACTCACACCCTGAAAAGCGGCAAGGTGTCGCCCGATGCCCTGCCCGAAGTGCACGACGCTGCGCCCGGTCTGGTGCGCGTCGACGCGAAGGGCGCCTATTCGCTGCTGTCGTTTGAAACCGGTCTGCCGATTTTGGCGGAAAAAGCCCGCAAACAAGGCATTGCCGCGCTGGCCATTAATCACTGCTACCACTTTTCGGCCCTGTGGCCTGAGGTCGAGGCTATCGCCGCACAGGGGCTGGTCGGTCTGGCGCTGACGCCAAGCCATTCCTGGGTCGCGCCTTTTGGCGGCACAAAGGGCGTCTTCGGCACCAATCCGCTGGCCTTTGCCTGGCCGCGTCCAGGGCAAAACCCGTTTGTTTTCGACTTTGCCACCAGCGCCGCCGCGCGCGGCGAGATCGAACTGCACCGCCGTGCCGGCAAAGTGATACCCGAAGGCTGGGCCGTCGATACCGAAGGTCACCCCACCACCGACCCGACCGAAGCCATGAATGGTGCCATGCTAACCTTCGGCGGCCACAAGGGCTCGGCGCTTTCGGCCATGATCGAACTGATGGCCGGCCCGCTGATCGGCGACCTGTTGAGCCTGGAGTCGCAGGCTTTCGACAAAGGCGCCGGCGCCACGCCCTATCACGGCGAACTGGTCATCGCCATCGATCCGCAGGTGTTCATGGGGCCGTCGGCGGACCTGCACAGCGCCCGCGCCGAAAAGCTGTTCGAAGCCATTGTCGACCAAGGCGCCCGCCTCCCCTCGCAACGCCGCTACGAGGCCCGTGCCCGCAGCGAGGCCAGCGGCACGGTCAGCATCCCCAAACAGCTCTACAGGGACATCATAGCCCTGCTGGATTAAACGACCTGGAAACCCGCCCAGAAGGCGTCTTCGCGGTCGATCCAGATGTTGTTGAAACCGGTCGAGATGGCGGAACCTTCGATCGACGGAATGATCGCCTTCTGGTCGCCCAGCATGACCTCGTCTTCGACACGGCCGATGAACTGGCTGCAAATGTAGCTTTCGTGGACGAAGCGATCGCCCTTTTTCAATTTACCCTTGGCATGAAGGTGCGCAAGGCGCGCGGAAGTGCCGGTGCCGCAGGGCGAACGGTCGATGGCGCGCTCGCCGTAGAAGACGGCATTACGGCCGTCGGCGTTTTCACTCTTGGGCTTGTCGGCCCACAGGATGTGACTGACGCCGCGGATCGTGGGATCGACCGGATGGACTGGCTCATACTTTTCGCGCACCAGTTGGCGGATGACGCGGCTAAGTTCGATAATACGGGCGGCGCCCAGGTCATCAAGGCCGGTATATGGGCCGTCGGCGGTTGGCTCGATGATGGCGTAATAGTTGCCACCATAGGAAACATCGAGGGTCAATTTACCCAAATCCGGCACGTCGATCTCGATACCTGTGGCGGCCAGATAGGCCGGCACATTGGTGATCTTCACCGAAGTCACCTTATTGCCGCTCGTTGTGTAGTCGATATTGATCACGCCCGCGGGCACTTCCAGCTTCAGCTTGCCCGGCGTGCGCGGGGTTACCAGGCCGTTTTCCAGCGCAAAGGTCACCATGCCGATGGTGCCGTGGCCGCACATCGGCAGGCAGCCGGAGGTTTCGATGAACAGGATGCCAGCATCGGTATCAGCTTGGGTCGGCGGATAGAGGAAGCCGCCGGACATCATGTCATGGCCACGCGGCTCAAAACACAGGCCGGTACGAATCCAGTCGAACCGTTCCAGGAAATCCTGCCGCCGCTCGGACATATTGCTGCCCTTGAGCAGAGGCGCGCCACCGGCGACGAGACGGACTGGGTTGCCGGCCGTGTGGCCATCGATGCAGAAAAAGGTGTGGCGCATGGGAAACCCTAACTCAAAAAAGCCCCCTCTCCCCGTATGCGGGGAGAGGGTTGGGGTGAGGGGCAACTACTGATAAGCCCCTCATCCGGCCTTATCAGGCCACCTTCTCCCCGTAAACGGGGAGAAGGGATATCACGCGGCCTTGGTGATCTTGAGGCTTGGGCGCGTAGCCGCAGCCTTTTCGACCATGGCGGTGACCTCAGCGCGACGAGCGCCGGTCAGCGGCATACGCGGCATACGCACGCGTTCCGAACCGCGGCCCATGATCTGTTCGGCCAGCTTGATCGATTGGACCAGATCGTGCTCGGCATCGAGGTGCAGCAGCGGCAGGAACCAGCGGTAGATTTCGCGGGCGGTAGCGATATCGCCCGCTTCCAGCGCCTTGACCAGCATGACAGATTCGTGCGGGAAGGCCGAGGTCAAGCCCGAGACCCAGCCTTGCGCGCCCAGCAGCAGACCTTCGAAAGCCACGTCATCGAGGCCGGCGAAGACGATATAACGGTCACCGAAGGCATTGATCATGTCGGTGAAGCGGCGGGTGTCGGCGGTCGATTCCTTAACAGCGACGATGTTCTTCACAGGACGAAGCGCCTCAAGGGCCTCGTTGGTGATGGCGACGCGATAGGCGGTCGGGTTATTATAGAGCATGATCGGCAGTGTCGTGGCATTGGCGACCTGGGTGAAATGCTCGACCAGTTCGGCGGTCTTGGGCACATAGACCATGGCCGGCAGCAGCATCAGGCCATTGGCGCCGAGCTTTTCAGCATCCTTGACCCAGGCGATGGCCAGGGGCGTGGTCAGTTCGGAGACACCGGTGACGACCGGAACGCGGCCGGCGACAACCTCGACAATGGCCTTGAGAAGCAGACGCTTTTCCTCGGCGGTGAGCGAGTTGTTCTCGCCGCAGGTGCCCATGGCGATGATTCCGGTGACGCCGTCCCGGATCAGATCATCGACGACGCGCTGCGTATCGGCATAATCGATTGAGAGGTCTTCTTTGAATTGCGTCGTTACGGCCGGAAACACACCCCGCCAATCGATTGTCATATCATTACTCCACGAATTTTCGCATCAAACATTATATCGTATACAATGTACAAAGTGGTCGTGCAATAGGATCATACGTTATCTGAACAAATATTATGTCCGTCGTCACGATGAATCTACCCGGCCTGTTACCGCTATCGTGATTTAAGTCTCTGACCGGCGGGATTGTCAAAATAAATTATACCGTATACCGTAAAACTTTATAATCTGAGGGAGACGGTAATATGCGGCATTTGCTGAAGGCGGCCATGCTTGGCACCATTCTGTCAGGGGTAATGAGCACGCTGCCGATCATGCCCGCCTTCGCTGCTGCGCCGGCCATGACGTCTTCTGGTGATGCCGCCTTCGAGACGCTCTGGCAGACAGAGTGGAAATGGCGCAAAGCCCTGACCGGCGATAATGACGACGACAGTGGCGAGGACGCCATCCGGTCGCATTTTCCGGATGTGTCGAAAACCGCACAGGACGCCAAGCTGACCTACTGGACGAATGTTCTGGCGCAACTGGACAGAATCGATCCCAAGACACTCTCGCCCGACCAGCAGGTCAATTACACGGTCTACCGCAACCAGATCGAAACCCTGGCCTCACGGCAGAAATTCCGCGGCTATGAAATGAGCTTCGGTTTCTGGAGCGGCCTGAGCTATGCCGCGCGCAAACCGATGCGCACCGAGCAGGACTATCGCAACTATATCGCCTATCTCAATGACGTGCCGCGTTATTTCGGCCAGAACATCGACAATATGCGCGCCGGCCTGAAGCGTGGTTTCACGCCCTCGCAGGTCTCGCTGCAGGGCCGCGATTCCTCGGTTGCCATTGCTTTTGAGAACAAGACGCCGGAACAGACCGTCTTCTATACGCCGTTTCTCGACATGCCGGCCTCGATCCCGGCGGAAAAGCAGGCGGAACTGAAAAAATTGGCTGTGGACGCCATATCCGACAGCGTCATCCCGGCACACAAGACCCTGCTCACCTTCCTGCGCGCAGAATATATCCCCGGCGCGCGCAAGACCATCGCCGCCTATGACCTGCCCGACGGCAAGGCCTATTACCAGTCGCTGATCCGCGAATATGTCACCCTGGATATGACGCCCGACCAGATCCACCAGATCGGCCTTGATGAAGTGGCCAAGATCCGTGTCGAAATGCAGGCCGTCATGGACAAGGTCGGTTTCAAGGGCACGCTCCAGGACTTCAACCAGTTCCTGCGCACCGATCCGCAGTTCTATGTCACCTCGCCACAGGCATTTCTGGATCGCGGCGCCTGGATATCGAAAGAGTTCGATGGCAAGGCAGCGCAGTATTTCGGCCGGATGCCGCGGATGCGCTTCGCCGTGGTGCCGACGCCCGACGCCATTGCGCCCTATAATACCGGCGGCAATGGCGGCCCCGGCGTACTGATCCTCAATACCTTTGACCTGAAATCACGCCCGCTCTACACCCTGCCGGCACTGGTGCTGCATGAAGGCGCGCCCGGCCATGCCTGGCAGATGCCGCTGGCCCTTGAAAACAAGAACCTGCCGGAATTTCGCCAGTCGACCTATATCTCGGCCTATGGCGAAGGCTGGGCGCTTTATGCCGAGCGTCTGGGCGTCGAGATGGGCATGTACCATACCCCCTATGACCGCTTCGGTATGCTGACCTACCAGATGTGGCGCGCCTGCCGGCTGGTGGTCGATACCGGCATGCACGCCAAGGGCTGGACCCGCGACCAGGCCCTGGCCTTCCTGCGCGATAATACGGCCCTGTCCGAACACGAGATCACCACCGAGACCGACCGCTATATCAATACGCCGGGCCAGGCGCTTTCCTACTATATCGGCGAGATGACCATCTGGAAGGCGCGCCACAAGGCCGAGGCAGCGCTGGGCGACAAGTTCGATATCCGCCAGTTCCACGACACCGTGCTCGATTTGGGCTCCGTGCCCCTGCCGGTGCTCGAAGCCCGCATCGACCGTTTCATCACCGAGGGCGGCAAGGGCCCTTATTACGGCCAGTAGGAGATTTATATGATCCGCCCTGTTTCGCTGACATTAGCCATGCTTCTTCTTAATGGCGGCCTCGCGCACGCCGCCCCCACCACGCCTGTGGCGGCCTGTGCCAGCGCATCCGACCAAAAGATGATCACCCTCGTGGCTGATTTTGAAGCCCTGTCGGCGTCGCGCGATCCGATCCGCGAAAGCGGCAGCGGCAATCTGGCGGCATTGGCGCAATGGCCGGATGACAGCGTTTCGACCCTGAAAGCCTATGGCAAGGCACTGAATGGCCTGATGACTCGCCTGACCGCCATCCCGGCCAACAGCTTTTGCCCGGATCAGGCGCTGAACCAGGCCCTAATCAGGGATCGCCTCCAGCTTGAACTCGACGGTCTGCGCTTCGATGAGGCTCGCCTGCCTTTCAATACCGGCGACGGCTTCTATACCGTGCCCGACTATGCCGCCGCCGGTGTGGTCCTGCGCACCGAACCCGAGGCCCGCGCCTGGATCGCCAAGCTGAAGGCCCTGCCCGCCTATTACGCCACCGAAACCGACAATATGAAGCGCGGCATCGCCACCGGCTTCATGCGGCCGAAACTGGTGGCCGGCAAGGCGCTGGCGGTGATGGAAAAGCACGCGGCCCAGCCCGTGGCCGAGCACAGCCTGCTGAACCCGCTGAAAAACCTGCCGGACACCATTCCGACCGAGATCCGTGCTGAACTGGTCGCCGAGGGTATGCAGATCATTGCCACCCAGGTGCGCCCGGCGGAAGACGCGCTCGTCGCCTTCTTCAAAACCGAATATGTGCCGAAGGCACCGGACAGCATCGCCATCGGCGACCTGCCCGATGGCAAGGCCTATTACCAGTACCTGATCCACCGCAACGCTTCGACCGACATGACGCCGGAGGCCATCCACGCACTGGGCCTCAGCGAAATGAAGCGCATCCGCGCCGAGATGGATGCCGATATCAAGGCCAGCGGTTTCAAGGGCAGCTTCGCCAAATTCCAGACCTTTATCCGCACCGATCCGCAGTTCATCGCCGAAAGCCCGGAAGACTATTACGCTAAAGTCAGCGCTGTGCTGATCCGCGTCCAGGGCCTGCTGCCGATCTATTTCCACCACCTGCCGCGTCAGCCGGTCACGGTGCATGAGGTCGATCCGCAGCTCAAAAGCTCGTCTTCCGGCTATAACCCCGCCAGCCTGGCGCAGGGCCTGCCCGGCACGGTGGTCATCAATACCGATCACCTCGACCAGAGCCCGACCTCGGGCCTGACCGCCTGGACCCTGCATGAGGGCCTGCCCGGCCATCACCTGCAAATCGCTTTGGCGCAGGAAAACGATGCCCTGCCGAAGTTCCGCCGCCGCGACGACATCAATGCCTTTGTCGAGGGCTGGGCGCTTTATTCCGAACATCTCGGCGTCGAGATGGGCATGTACCGCAACCCTTACGAGGACTTCGGCCGCCTGTCGCTGGAGATGTGGCGCGCCTGCCGGCTGGTCATTGATACCGGTATGCACACCATGGGCTGGAGCCGTGACCAGGCCGTCGCCTGCCTGCGTGACAATACCGGACTGAGCGATCGCGCCATTCAGAATGAGGTCGATCGCTATATTGGCTGGCCCGGCCAGGCCCTGGGCTACAAGATCGGCGAAATCCGCATCCGGCAATTGCGCGCGAAAGCCGAGGCCGGTTTGGGTCCGAAATTCGACCTGCGCGACTTCCACGACGAAATCCTGAAAAACGGCCCCTTGCCGCTCGACATCCTGTCGCAGCAGGTCGATGACTGGATCAGGCGCGGCGGGAGGTAGTGTCCGCCGCCGCATCCAGCCGGCCGCTGCGTTCCAGCTTGCCCCAGCCGACATACAAACCACGCCCGGCCGACATCAGCGCCTTGAGCACGACATAGTACATGATCTGGCGATAGACGAAGCGCTGCGACAACAGCCAAAAGACGGGATAGCGTTTTTCGCGCGGTTCCAGCCAGTAGGCGATACCGCCGCAGAGCGCATCGATGGCCAGGAAGGTCAGCCAGTAGGCAAGCATTCGCCAAAGATCGCCGCTGGTTTGCGCCCAGCCGTGCTGCGACACCTGCACGATGGTGGCAATGATATTGACGACCAGGGCGAAGTCGATCAGCGGTGAAATTACTGAAAAGACAATCTGGAACAGCCAGGCTTGCGGCAAACCGATCCAGGCCAGACCTTTCGGTTGGCCGGTCCGATAAATGCCGCGGTGCTTCCACAGGCATTGCAGGGTGCCGAAGGCCCAGCGGAAGCGCTGCTTCATCAGAGCGCCGAAGCTTTCCGGCGCCTCGGTCCAGGCCACGGCGTCCTGATCATAGGCTACTTTCCAGCCTTTCCTCTGAATAGCGATAGTCAGATCCTGGTCCTCTGCCAGGGTATTGTGTGGATAGTTGCCGACGTCCGCTAATGCAGAGCGCCGCCACGCCCCGACCGCACCCGGCACCACCATCATGGCGCCGAACATGGCGAGCGCGCTGCGTTCGAGGTTTTGCGAGGTGACATATTCCACCGCCTGCCAGCGCGTCACCCAATTGAAGCGGTTGCCGACCTTGGCATTGCCGGCCACGGCGCCGATCTCCGGCCGCGTAAACCAGCGCACCAGCCGCGCGATGGTTTCGGGCTCGAACTGGGTATCGGCATCCAGCGCGATGATGATGTCCCCCCTGGAGGCGGCAATGCCGTTATTGACTGCATTCGCCTTGCCGGCATTGGCCTGGGTGATCAGACGCACACGCCTGTCATCCGCGAAAGCCTGGCTCACAATGGCGCTTGTCTCGTCCCTGGAACCATCATCGATGACGATGACCTCCAGGGCCACCCCAACGCTGGCCAGCACACGCCGCACAGAATTTTCGATCACCCGCGCCTCGTTATAGGCGGGGATCAGCACACTGACGAAACTGTTATTCACAAAGGCCGCCACCGCCCCCGCCTCTTCCGGCTTGTCGTCACCCGGCGGCTGCATGTGATTGCTGAACTCGGCATAAATAGCCAGCCCGGAAAGAATGAGCGCCCGGCCGATCCCCAGCACGATGGCGATGACGAAAAGCCATTTCAGCGCCGCCGCCATCCAGGCCATGAACATGAATATGCCAACATCAAAACGCACTTCCAGCAGGTCCTGGCCGCTCAGTTGCGGCATGACCTGATCGCGTGACAGACCGACCAGATCACCGACCGGGACGAACTGGTAGCCCTCCGCCTTCAGCTTGCGGATAATGACCGGCAGGGCCTTGAGGGTCTGGCTGCGTTCGCCGCCGGAATCGTGCATCAGGATGATCTGGCCGGAGCGGCAATCGTCCGGAGAGGTCTTGCAGGTGGCCGATTGTTCGCTGGCCACGCCATCATGCACGCCATCCAGGGTGTTCTGAATGATTTTGTCGACGCCGGGCCTCGTCCAGTCCTCGGAATCGACGTGCAGGCCGATATCGGTATAGCCCAGTTTCTGCGCCACCAGGGCCGGCACCAGTTCGTCATTGGTCGTCGGTTCGGCGTCGCCAAAGTAAGGCGCGCGCAGCAGCCGCATCGAGCGGCCGGTATAGGCTTCGACCACGCGCTGGGTCGAGTTCAACTCGAAACGGATCTGCCATTCGGCAATCTTCGACATGTCCGGATGGGTATAGGAGTGATTGCCGATATCGTCGCCATCACGCACCATCTGGCGCAGCAGGGCCGGATGAGCGATCGCCTTTTCCCCGATGACGAAGAAGGTGGCGGGCACCTTCTCCTGCTCCAGGATTTTCAGGATCTGCGGCGTCCAGTTGCCGTCCGGACCATCATCGAAGGTCAGGGCCAGCTTGCCGGGCCTATAACCAGTGCGGCGGACCACGAACGGTGTCGGCAGCGACTGGTAGGCTTCATTCTGCGCCACGCGCGCCTTGTCATAGGTCACAACACGGCGGCCGGTCTGGGGTGTATCCTCGATATGGACCACCTCGCCATTGCCATAGACCTGGTTGTCGCCCAGGGCGGTCAGCCTGTTGAGTTCAGGCAGGGCATTGGTCTGGTAGGTGCTGAAAGCCTGCCAGATGGCCGGGTCTTCCGAACCAAGCCGCCACAATCCAACGCCCGACACATTGGAATCGGCGATGGTGAGCAACTGGTTCCATGCGCTAACGCCATCCAGCAGCCAGACCTCGTGGTGCAGCCCTTCCTCATCATAAAAGAAATAGGCATTTCCGGTCGCCGGGTCGAACTGGATCGGCGCATCGGATTCGCGGGCGATGCGCCAGGCCTCGGCAACGGTCGTCGGATCGGCCTTTAACTGGCCGTTGGGCTGTTTGTACCAGTCGTAGCCATAATTGCCGATACAGACGATGGCCTTGTCGGTCCGCACGCTTTTCAGCGCCTGGTTCAGGCGATCATTGAACCAGCCCTGCGCGGCGATGGCACCAGCCGGGTCGACCATGGAATGCTGGTCGTAGATCATCAGGAACAGCTTGTCGGCGGCGCCGGAAAAAGCCTTCAGGTTCCATACGGGATTGTCGACCGGCGCCGTCAGGGTCAGCAGGTAGCCCTTTGTCGCAAAGGCGGCCCGGGCCTGCCTGACAAAGGTCAGGTAATTGCGCAGGGACGTATCCGGCAGGGTTTCAAAATCAAGCACCACGCCCTGGGCCTTTTCGCGGCGGACCATGTCGAGCATCTGGCCGATCAGTTTCAGCCGCGCGGAAGGATTGGCCAGAAGCCGCGCCGTATTGGCGCCCTGCCACTGGCCGCCGGTGATGTTCTGAACCATGATCAGCACGGACGGACGATGCTGGGCGTTCTGGATTGTCTGGGTGAACCTGTCGTCCGCCAGATAGATGAAGCGGTTGTCCGCGCCGCCGACATAGGCGAGGCCGGGAATAACCATATCCAGATTATTGACGTGTTTTTGCAGGGAAACCAGCGAGGCATCATCCCCCGTGACATAAAAACTGGCAAGGGTCTGCTGTACCCTGGCCGCCCCACCGCGCACACTGAGCGGCCGGTGACGCGGCGCGGCGCGGTTCAGCACCATTTTCGATGCCGAGGGTCTCGGATATTCCATATGCAGGTCGAGCCCTTCCGGCACCGGCACCATCAGGATCGACGCCACAAGGCCGACGAACAGGATCACCGCCATGACGATCAGGCTGATAACCCCAAAGAAGGACGCCTTCTTGCGGCGCCCGGTGGGATCATAAAAAATCGGCTTTTGCGCGGGCATCAGACTTATCCGGTATGGCTTGGGAAGAGAACCTGCCGGCTTTGCGGCCGGTCAAGTATGGCGCGACAGGGAATCAGGCGCCCCGGCTGGAAAACAGCGGCGAGCCAGGTACGCATGTGCGGTTCAAGATCGGAACGTTCGACAGCCTGCCAGGATCCCTTTATCAGCCGACGGTCGATCAGGGTCGAACTGTCGAGATAGGTCTGGAAATCCGCTGCCGTGGCGAAGGGTGTGAAATCGAAATAGCAGCGCTGATCCGCCAGGCCGTCCAGTTGATGCAGCAAGGCGGCGGGGGTTTCCGGCAAACCGTCTTCGCCCTGCGCCGGCGTCAGAAGGGTAACATCCGGCCCGTAATAGATCTCGCCGATATTGTCGACATTGGCGGAATCCATCCCCGGCACGGGCAGTTGAAAATACACGACCGTATCGGCCGGAGGGCCGGCGCTTTTGAGCATCGCAAGTGAAGTCGCGGGGAACTGGAAGTCATCTAAGCAATCCGTGATCGACTGAATCAGCGCCCCGTTATCGGCATAGGCCAGGGAAAACAGGGCGGCGGCACACATGGCCAGAACCGGCCACAGGATAACCGGCCGCGCCATGCCTGCCTGTTTACGGACGTGAACAATCAGCCCGACCAGACCGGCCACGACCAGCACAATGCCATAACCGATGGTACGTGTGTTATAGGGGTCAAACTGAGTGCGCAGGCGCAAAGTAAAGGCGAGAACCAGAAAGCTCAGCCCCGCCAGGGTCATAAACAACGCCGCCGGCCGTGCGCCCTCACCGCCCTGCACCCGCGAAAGCTGGCGAACGGAAATACCCGTCAGCAGAAGGGCCGCAATCACCACGCCCAGCCCATTGACGCCGAGCGCGATCAGGAATTGCCGCACCAGCAGCAGGGGGGCTTCCGGCGCCGGCACACGCGGCATACCGGTCGCAAAGCCGGTCAGTTCGTGATTGAAAACCTGCCAGATGATAAAAACCAGGCCGGCAATGCAGAAAGAAGGAAATACCCGCAGCGCCAACTGCCGACCGAATGCCGGCCACACACACAGGAACAGCAGGAAGGCGAACGGTCCGAAGATATAGCGCGCCGAACAGCCAAGGATCAGGAAACCCGTCAGCAGGAGGTAAGGCCCCCATTTGCGGTGATCGGCGTGAATCCATGACAGGGCGAAAACCACCCCGCAAAAACAGAACAGCCACAGGTTTTCCGACCAGGTATACATGCCGATGATCAGGGTAACCGGATTGAGCACGATCAGTGCCGCCATGAAGACATGACGCGAGGCTTTCAGGATAAACCAGAAACTGGCCGCAAGCAGGATAAGATTGGTCACCTTGCTGCTGATCATCATCACAGCCGGGGAAGCTACGGGCGCGGTCAGGGCCAGGAGCGCCGGATAACCGCACGGATAGACGGCGCTGTATTCACCGTGCAGGCTGCATCCCTGGCCATGGCGCAAAGCCTGGGCCAACAACATATAGTACCAGGAATCGACGCTGATATAGCCGAAAAGCGCGGCCAGGACGGCAAAACCGGCCAGCAGGACGGTGACCGTGATCAGATATATGAAGGAGCTGTTGCGCGGCATGGCCAGGAAGCGGTGTGAACGTAAACCCTATACGCAAAAGCCGGCTGAAACCCTGCGGCGGGCATTAAAAATTCGCCCGGCTTCCATCTGACAAATCCGTCGCCAAGGGCCGCCGCAATATCCGCAGATTATGCGCAAATACCGCCAAACCTATCGAATCCTTACTTTAATTGCCCTCTTACATACCTATCGAACGCAGAAAGTCGAAATCGGGGCATGTTGTGAGATCAGGGCAATCTGTCATGAATAGGCGCATTGTAATGGTATGCGCGGCGCTTTTAATAGGCGCGGTAACAAATCAGGCAGATGCCCAACCCTTTGACCCAGGCAGTAATCCGTCTGTTGAAGACCTTCAGCGATTGTCTATCGACGAACTCGCGAATATCCAGATTACGTCGGCCGCCAAGCATCCCCAGGCCCTGGGTTCGGTCGCAGCTTCCATATTCATTATCACCGCCGACGATATCCGGCGATCGGGGGCCGTCAGCCTGCCAGAGGTGCTGCGCCTGGCGCCAAACCTGGAAGTGGCGCGGCTCAACGCCTATAGCTGGACCGTTACGGCCCGCGGCTTCAATTCGCCGGAAACGGCTAACAAGCTTCTGATCATGATCAATGGCCGCAGCGTCTATGAACCGATCGGCGGCGGCAATCTGTGGCAGCAGATTGACGTCAACCTGGCCAATATCGACCGGGTCGAGGTCATAGCTGGCCCCGGCGGCACCATGTGGGGCGCCAATGCCGTCAATGGCGTCGTCAATGTCATTACGAAGCCGGGCGCGCAGACACAGGGGTTTTACGCTGATGTCTCGACCGGCAGCTTCCAGCGCGCCGCCAGCCTGCGATACGGCGGCAGAGTTTCCGACCATATCGGCTTTAAAGTGCTGGCCGACAGCTTTGACATCGACCGCACGAAGCCGTTTGACCCGAACGACACGACCGACGACGCCTTCCACGGCGCCTTTGGATCGCTGAGCCTGACCGGCGACTGGGAAAAGGACAAACTGACTGCTGCCGTGATGACCTACAACAATCAGGTGGCCGGCAATACAGCCACCTTCAAGGGCACATTGGGCCGGCTGATCTGGAGCCACGATCTTAGCGACGGCGGCGGTGTGAATGTCAATGCGGTGATCAGCCGCGATGTCCGCGACGAGGCCACGCTTTACGAAAGCCGGGACAGTATTGTCGTCTCAGCTCAGCATAATTTCCGCGCCGGCCCGCATCACAATATCATCTGGGGCGGTGAATTCCGGTACTGGTGGGAAAATTTTAAATCATTCAATGATTTCAAATTCCTGCACCCGAAGACGACCATTTCGCTGGGCTCTCTCTTTGCCCAGGATGAGATGGCCCTGCGCCCCGACCTGACGCTGACCATGGGCCTGAAGGCGGAATATAACAGCTATTCCGGCACAGAATGGCTGCCGAATGTGAGACTGGCCTGGCAGCGCGATGACGGATCATTGATCTGGGGCGCAGTTTCCCGAGCGGCGCGAACGCCGAACCGCATCGAGCGAGAATTGACCCATCCAATTTTCCTGCAGCCTTCCCCGGACTTTTCCTCGGAAAAGGTCACGGCCTGGGAGCTTGGCTGGCGCGCCCAGCCACTGGACCGGCTGTCAGTCTCGCTCTCGGCCTTCTATAATCAGTATGACGACCTGCGCACCGACACCTATCCGGCCACCATCTTCCCGCTTATGCTGGAAAATGGCGGCGAAGGCGAGACCTACGGGATCGAGGGATGGGGCAAGTATGATGTCATGCCCGGCTGGCGGCTCAGCGCCAGTTTCAACCTGCTGCACAAACACTTCCGGCTCAAACCCGGCTTCAACGACCTAACCGGTCTGGCCGTCCAAGGCCAGGACCCCGCCTATCAGGCGCAGATCGGTTCGCAATGGGCCATATCCCCGGCGATGGACCTCAATATCGTCCTGCGCACGGTCGGCGAGGTGGATAATGCACCGGTTCCCGCCTATACCGAGGCCGATGCGACCATGAGTTGGCGATTGACCGACCGGCTGGCCCTGTCGCTTGAAGGACTGAACCTCTTGCATGAACAGCATCTTGAGGCTTACGATCCGTCTACCGCGCCGGTACGTTATGTTCCGCGCTCCGTTTCTGTCAGACTGCGCTACGGTCTCTAGGATGAGATGCGTGCCTAAAACGCTTCAGAATCTTTTCACGGCGATAATCGCCCTGTTGCTGACAGGCGGCGCGGCCGCCAGCCAGCCCACGGCCGACCTGGAAACAGCGGTCAAGGCGACATACCTGTATAAATTCGCCCCCTTCGTTACCTGGCCTGATCCCCCCGGTGATAATCTGACTCTTTGCATCGTCGGAGCCGACCCGTTTGGCGATGTACTCGACAGGGCCATAGCCGGCCAGGGTTATAACGGCCGTCCGTTTCGCATTCTGCGCCTGCCGGTGGTGAGCACGGACTCTGGTTGCGCGGTGGCCTATCTTGGCGGCTCAGGGGATCAAAGCGTCGCCTCCGCCCTGAAAGCCCTGAAAGGCGCGCCGGTCCTGACGGTCTCGCAAAACAGCCAGGCGCAAGGCATGATCGACTTTGTCAACCAGCAGGGCCATGTCCGCTTCCGTGTCGATCTGGCAGCAGCCAGCGAAAGCCATCTGAAGATCAGCTCGAAACTGCTCGCCATGGCCGTGTCGGTCAGGGATGTCTCCGGAGGTCCGCAATGAAGCGCGTTTCCAACCGGATGATGCAGGTTATCGACCACCACCGGACCGCCTTCGTGGGCCTGGGACTGACGGTACTGGTTCTGGCCAGCGTGGCCGCCGGGCTCTACTCTGAGAATCTGCACCAAAGACAGGTTATTCAGGCCGCGCGCGTTCAGGCCAGTATAGTCGCGGATTCGCTATCAGGCGCCCTGGCCTTCGGCGATCAGGCGACCGTCTCGCAGATCACGACGGCCATTCGTGCCAATCCGGAAATCGAGGCTCTGATCGTTCTCGACGACAAGGGGATACCAGTCGCCCATTACGGCGAGACCATCGCGCTCCTGAATGGCCGCAATGAGCTGCGGACCAGCGATGGCTTTACCGTGCGCGTGCCCGTGGCGGAAAAGGGTGTCGTGCTGGGCACGGTCATCCTGAAGCAACGCAGCGAACCCCTGGAACTGCGGCTCGCGCGGTATGCCGGTGCCGCCCTGCTCCTGGTCGCCGGCCTGTCGATGCTGACCATCATGGCCTTCGATACCCGTGCCCTGGCCCGCGGCAACCGGCGCCTGCGCGAGGTCATGGAGGAACGCGAACGTGCAGAAGCCGCCCTGCGTCAAAGCCAGAAAATGGAGGCGCTGGGCCGCCTGACGGGCGGCATTGCCCACGATTTCAACAACATGCTCGCCGTGATCATCGGCAATCTGGACCTGTTCATCCGCCGCTATCCCGACGCCGACCCCAAAATGCTGCGCTTTGTCAGCGGCTCACAGGAAGCCGCCAGGCGGGCGGCCGCCCTGACCCAGCGGCTGCTGGCCTTCTCCCGCCGCCAGCCGCTCGACCCCAAGGCGACGGATATCGGCCGGTCGATCGCAGATCTGTCAGATATCCTGCGCCGCACACTGGGTGACGCCATCAGTATTGAAACCCTTCGCGCGCCCGGACTGTGGCGCGCGAACGTGGACACCAGCCAATTTGAAACCGCTGTCATCAATCTAACGGTCAATGCACGCGATGCCATGCCTGAGGGGGGTAAACTGCTGATCGAGTGCGCCAATGCCCGGCTCGATCAAAGCCATGCGGAGGCCGGAGACGATGTGACGCCCGGCGACTATGTCATGGTCTCGGTCACCGATACCGGAACCGGTATGTCGCCGGAAATCCTGTCACAGGTTTTCGAGCCCTTTTTTACGACAAAACCTGTGGGCCTCGGCACCGGCCTCGGGCTCAGCCAGGTTCATGGCTTCGTCAAGCAGTCCGGCGGGCATGTCAGCCTGTCCAGCGAGGTCGGCCGCGGCACCACGGTGAGCCTCTATCTGCCGCGATCACTGGAAGTCTCGGATGTACCGGTGGCCGATCGCATCGTCCGTGCAGAACATGGGCGGCGTGACAAGATCGTGCTCGTCGTCGATGACGAGGCCGGCGTGCGTGACTTCGTTTGCGAGGCCCTGACCGACCTGGGCTATGACGTTTTAAGCGCCGAAAACGCCGATCAGGCGCTCGATATCTTCGAGGAAGGCACGCGGATCGATATACTCCTGACGGATGTCCTTATGCCCGGACGCAGTGGCCGGGAACTGGCGGATGAAGCCCTGGCGCACCAAAAAGACCTGCATGTCCTGTTCATGACGGGCTATGCGCAGGACGCCATTGTCCATAACGGCAAGCTGGATGCCGGCACGCGGCTGGTCAAGAAGCCCTTCACCATCGAGCAGATCGGCGCGGAACTGGAACGACTGGAAAGGACTGGCGACTCCTGAGGGACTCGAACCCCCGACCTCTGCTTTAGGAAAGCCTTGCTCTATCCGGCTGAGCTAAGGAGCCACGCTTCGCCTCTTTACACGCCCCGCCCCGTGAGGCGCAAGGCCAAGATACTTTTGTCGCCTTTTTATCCACGGCGCACCGCATATGGTTAAATGGATTTACGGATACCATATCTGGTAGGGAACAGAACGGGTATCGGCCAATGTCAGTGATTCGGACACGGTTTGTTTCCAGGTCGTTCAGCAATCCGGTAACACCTCGTTCAGATTTGTGATTAGCGCTTTCCAAATGACGGCTGCGCGCCTATTTATGCACCGTGTCAGAGATCGCCCCCCACCACCCCCGCTCCCTCATTCACGCCGTCAGCGACGCCAAGCTGATGGCCGTGCTCGGTCCCACCAATACCGGCAAGACCCACTACGCCATCGAGCGCATGTGCGGCTATGCCTCCGGCATGATGGGCCTGCCCCTGCGCCTGCTGGCGCGCGAAATCTACGAGCGCGTGGTGGCGATCAAGGGCGTCAATGCCGTGGCCCTGATCACCGGCGAGGAAAAGATCATTCCGCGTCTGCCCGCCTATTTCATCTGCACGGTCGAGGCCATGCCACTGGAGCGTCAGGTCGACTTCCTGTGCGTCGATGAAATCCAGCTCTGCGGCGATACCGAGCGCGGCTACGTCTTCACCGATCGCCTGCTGCACGCCCGCGGCCGCTTCGAGACGCTGTTCCTCGGCGCCAAGACCTTCGCGCCGCTGTTCCATCGCCTCTTTCCCGGCGCCGAGATCATGATGCGCGAGCGTCTGTCTTCGCTGACCTATTCCGGCCCGAAGAAGCTGACCCGCCTGCCCAAGCGCACGGCCATTGTCGCGTTCTCGACCGAGAAGGTCTACGCCATTGCCGAACTGATCCGCCGCCAGCGCGGCGGCGCGGCGGTGGTGATGGGCAGCCTGAGCCCCAAGACCCGCAATGCGCAGGTCGAATTATTTCAAAAAGGCGAGGTCGACTTCCTGGTGGCCACCGACGCCATCGGTATGGGCCTGAACATGGACATCCAGCATGTCGCCTTTTCGGGTCTTTCCAAGTTTGACGGCAAGCACACCCGCCACCTGACGGCGCAGGAGATCGGTCAGATCGCCGGCCGCGCCGGCCGCCATATGAATGACGGAACGTTTGGCGTGACCGGCGAGTGCCACGAACTGGACGAAGACCTGGTCCATGCGGTCGAGAATCATATCTTCACACCGCTCGATGCCGCCCAGTGGCGCAACCACAAGCTTGATTTCTCGACGCTAGAAAATCTGCTGAAAAGCCTGACCGAGCCCTCGCACGTCATCGGCCTGCATCTGGCCAAGGAGGCGCTGGACGAAAAGTCGCTGCGCGCCCTGGCGCAGGATGAAGAGATCGCCGCCAAGATCAAAAATCCGGTATCCCTGCGCGTATTGTGGGAAGCCTGCCAGTTGCCCGATTTCCGCAAAATCGGTTTCGACGAGCACCTGAAATTGGTATCGCACCTGTTCTGGTCACGCCTCAGCCCCGGCGGCTTCATCGCCGAAGAGTGGTTCGAAGGCGCCCGGCGCGATCTCGACCACATGGAGGGCGATATCGATACCCTGTCGTCACGCCTCTCCGGTGTGCGCACCCTCTCCTACATTGCCAACCGCGGCGTGTGGCTGGCGCGCACCGAACACTGGCGCGACGCCACGCGCGATCTCGAAGAACGGCTATCAGATAAGTTGCACGAAGCCCTGATGCAGCGCTTTATCGATGCCCGCACCAGCGCGCTTTTGAAGGCGCTCGATGCCGAAGAAGCCCCGCGTCCGGAAGTCACGCCCGAAGGCCAGGTGATCATCGAAGGCCACGTCGTTGGCGAGGTCAAGGGCCTGAGTTTCCAGCCTTCCAGCAGCGAAAGCGTGGTTGCTGACAAGGCTCTGCGTCAGGCCGCCAACCGTGCCGTCAAGCCCCTGCTGCTTGATCGCCTGCGCGATCTGGCGCAAAGCGCCTCTAAGACCTTCCATATCCGCAACCACGATGTGCTGTGGCAAAAGGAACCCGTGGCTCGCATCGAGCCTTCGGACTGGTTCAATCCACGCCTGAAGCTGATCGACGCGCCGGATCATCCGGTTCTAGCCGAACGCGCGCTTAAGCGTCTGACCGATTATGTCCGCCAGAGCGCGCAATCGGGCCTCAAGAGCCTCTACAAGATGAAGCAGATTGCCGACGACGAAAGCGCCTCGGCCAATGTCCGCGC
This sequence comes from Asticcacaulis taihuensis, assembly GCF_900100255.1. Taxonomy (GTDB): domain Bacteria; phylum Pseudomonadota; class Alphaproteobacteria; order Caulobacterales; family Caulobacteraceae; genus Asticcacaulis; species Asticcacaulis taihuensis. Next base: position 1,052,397 of record NZ_FMTS01000001.1, read on the forward strand.
CATCGCCTTCCGCCTCTATGAAAATGGCGGCGTCATGTTCCGTGACGAGAGCCTGAAGCTGACGCCGGAAGATAAGACAGCCCTTAAAGCGCTTGGCATTGCCGGCCACCGCTACGCCTGGTTCCTGCCGGATATCCAGAGCCCGAAGCTGCGTCCACTTTTGCAAGCCTTCGGCAAGGGAGAAAATCCCGCCGACCATCCCCAGCGTAAGCACAGCCTGCGCGGCCAGTTGCTGTTGGAAGATTATGGCGCGGTGGCGCTCAAGACCCTGTCGCAGCTCGACAAGATCATGAACCACGGTCAGTGGCAGAAGGGCGCCACCTATGTGCGGGAAGATGCCTTCGCCGTGCTGGCTTTGGGAGACAAGCAGCGCGACAAGCTGATGCAGGCCCTGGGCCTGGTAAAGGTCGAGCCGATGACCGTCACCGAAACGGTCGCGGTTGCGCCGATTGCAGGTGAAGCCGCGACCGAAGGCAAGAAGCGCCGCCGGCGCCGCAAGGGTAAGGCCACGGCGGAAACACCTGCTGTAGCGTCCGAAGCGGTCGAAATCACTGACGTCGCGGAGGCTGAAGGGGTGGTTGAGGCTACCGTTGAACCGGCTGTTGAATCCCTGCCTGTAGCGCCCGAAGTCGCAGCCGAAATGCCGCCCGTGACCGAAACGCGTGAAGTCCATTTGCTCGGCTGGCGGCAGAAGTCTTTCGAGCCCCGTCCGCCGCGCGAAAAACCGCACAGACCACGTTCGGACCGCAAGCCGCAAGGTGATCAAGCCACCGGACAAAAGCCGCCGCGCAAGGGCAAGCCGCAAGGCGGGCTACGTCCGGAACGGCCGCACATGGATCAGTCTCGCAAGGAACCAGCGGTTAATCCCTACTCGCCCTTCGCCGACCTGCGCGCCCGGCTGGCCGAAAAGGTCGGACAGGACTGATCATGCTGCATCCCGATGTAGCTGAATTGCTGGAGGCTTTACGCGGTCTGGAAAGATTGCTTTTTGAACAGGGCATAAACACTTGGGCAGCACGCCTGAAACAGGCGGCTGATAATATCGAAAAGTCGGACGCTTATGGCCTCCAACAATTTCTGAGCATGTTTGGCGGAATGGGATCGTTAAATGATCTTATCCTGAGCCAGGATGGAAAATTGCCAATTGAAGAAAACGAGCAACTCAATAGTCTGAGATCAAAAGCCTGGTCTCTTGCCAACAATCTGAGACGTGAAATTCTTTAGCCTTACGCAGATTTAGCTACCTCGCCAGAACTTGCGGCACGTAGCCCGGCAGGTCGGCATCGCTGAAGCCGAACACATAGACACTGTTCGGATTGGGCTTGCCATCGATCGTGCTCAGGAAGTCGTTGTCACTGGCGATCCAAAGCGTATGGATAGCCACGCCATTCAGGGTTACGTCCGGGCCAAAACTGACATCCTCGATCTTTTCCGGAATGGTATCGCCGGCCACGCCGCTGGCTTTCAGACCGGCGACCATATCGAGGAAAACGGTCTTGGTTACCGCCTTACCGGCCAGTGCCTCCGCGCCGCTCAAACCGCTGACATCGGATGCCCCGTCGAGATCGATCAGGAACAAATTCTTGAAACTCGGCTCACCGACGCCTCCGCGGCCCTTGCCGTCGCGCTCATCGACCAGGAACTGGTGGTCATTGACCGCCACGATCTCGCTGATGCCTGCATACTTCGGCTTTTCCACCGTGCCGATATTGCTCAGGCCATAGGCGTATTCATGCGTGACGCCGGTGACGATATCGACCGTGACAAGGCGCACATAGGATGCCTTGGTACCGCCATCCTGTGCCAGCGGGCTTTGCATGATACCGACCAGGGTCCGACCGTCCGGGGTGATCGCCAGGCCTTCCATGCCCTTGTTGGCGACCCGGCCGCTGGCATTGCCGGCGATTTCCTCGTCACCTTTCAAGGACAGATGCGCGGCAGCGAATTTGGCCGGCAGGGCAAAGCTCTTCAGGCGCTGGCCCGTAGCGCGGTCGAACTGGTACAGATAGGGGCCGTATTCGTCGGAAATGAAGACGCTCTTGCCATCGGCCGAGACGCGGATGCCTTCCGGATCGAAACGGGCATTATCCGGATTGGTCGAGCCCTTTGCCGCATCGAACTGGTCAGAGCGGCCATTGAAGTAGAAACGGTCAGCGGCATTAAGCGCCGGCGCCTCGCCCTTATAGGCAAGCGACTTAGGGCTCCACAGCAGGGTCGTGGCCTCCAGCGTTGCCCTGATCGTAAACGGCAGGTCGGTACTCGCTGGCTCACGCTGGAAACGGAAGCTATGGAAACGATTATAATAGCGCGTGGTGTTATCGACGGAAGCGTCATAGGGCGTGGCGTTCGGCCCGCGATCCGGGAGCATCAGGAAGGTATCCTCACCGGCCCAGGCCAGACCGGAACCAAGCCCGCCGAGAATATTGCCCGACACGCCGTCTTCCAGTGTACCAGCCGTTTGAACCGCGAGGTCATGCCGCGAGGCATCAATATCCAGCGCCGCGATCAGACGTGGTTCGGCAACGGCAGAAGTGGCGGCAAACAGGGCAAGCAAGGCGATCAGCGGGCGCATAGGCAGGTCTCCATTTGGGAGTCCGCTTATGCGCATACCGCGTGACAAGCCTGTGACAGTTAATGCTTCTGCGCTGCCGCCAAAACCAGGAACATATAATTGGTCTCACCACCGCCCATGACATATTCCGTCTGCTGCCAGAAATAGGGCCATTTTTTCAGTTCCGGCAGGTCTGGCCGGATCAGGGCCGTGCCGGAAATGACGCCGCCAGGGATGTAAGACCAGTCGGCGCGGTTAGCGCCATAGGCGGTAGTGGCCGATTTTGCCCCGACGCCTGAAGCAAAAGACTCGGTATTTTCACCCGGATGGACGCCCAGCACGAAGTTCAACGCCTCCATCTGTAAGGTGTCCGGCGTGTATTGCGGCCAGGCCTTGTGAACGAAATACTGGTCGACGCCGAACCTCTGGATATCCCAGCCGGCGCCCCAGATATAGGGCACATAGGGCACACCATAGGGCGTCTTCGTGGCTTCGTCGGTGAGCTTGGCCTGCCAGGTTTTCACCGCCTCCCCGACGTCATGTTTGAACGCCTTGTCCCTGATCAGCGGCATGGCCGAAGCCAGCACAGTGCCGGTCTGGTCGATATGGGCGACGATTTCCGGCTTTAGCCCGATCAGCCGCTTCATAACCGCGGAATCATGCGTCGTCTGCGCCAGTTCGGACAGGACAAAGACCTTCGCCTGCAAATCCGTGGCGCGATCATAGGCTTTATCATAAAGATCCCGCGCCGCCGCCAAAGCATCGGCGGCCATTTTCGGATTGGTCGGTGTCAGCACTCGTGCCGCCGTCGCCAGTTGCGCCGCCGTCGTCAGTTCGCGGTTGGGGTTATCCTCGGTGAAGACATAACGGTCGTCGGGAATGGATGAAGTCCTGGCCGTGCGCTCACCCGGTTTCAGCGCCGGATCGTAGTCGAGATTGTCGGTTTGGGTCGAGATATCGCCGAGCAGGGTATATTGCTCAAGCGTCGGCTCGATAATACCGCGATAGGTGCGGCCCAGCGCCTTGTAGCCGCCCAGGACTGACAGCAGGCCATGTTCTATCTGCTGGAGGGCGTCGTTCTGACCATCCGGTTGATGGATTTCAGTAACCTTTTTCGCCTCGTCGATCGTGGTGGCGTCGTAATTCAGGCCGAATTCCTCGACCATCTTCGCCAGCAGCCACACCGTCCCCATCTGGCTTTCGACGCGCAGGTCGTAATCGCCGGCATCGTGCCAACCGCCGGCATTGAGCCCCGGCACATGCTCGCCCGGCTGGTATTTCGTCAGTGTCGAGCCGCCCTGCAAATAGCCATCAAAGTGATTGAAATTGATCGGCGCCATGCGGACATCGTCCTCGTGATCGAGGCCGTGCCAGGTGCGGTACTTCTCCTTCACCAGCATATGGCACATCTGGACCGGCAGGAAGTATTCCAGGGTCGGCTGCCAGACATGCCGGTCATACACATCATCGGAGATACGGAACACACCGGTCGCGTCGCCGCGATATTCCAGTTCGTACATGCCAGGGTCTTTCACAGCGCTCAGATCGGCGGTCAGGTAATTGTAGCGCAGGAACTGCCCCCAGGGCTTCGGCGTATAGCGCGCCACCTCCTCGCGTCCGTTCGCGGTCATACGATAAAGAACCAGCGGATCGGCCTGAGTATCGCGCTTGTCCTGCTCGATGACAATGGTCTTGGCCTGTTCCGGCCGGTAGCCGACCTGGCTGACCTGCACCACGGGCGTATAACGCCAGTCTGGATCGACATTCGGCGTGATCGTCCAGGTGATGGCGTCCTTTGTGGCGCCCGGCTTGGTGATTTCGCGGACAATGTACCAGCCATTGTTGAAATTGCCACGGCCATCGATCAGTTCCAGTTCGCCGGTCTGGCTCCGGATCGTCATACGCTGGAGTGGGCTTTCGGGCGCCACGGTCAGGCTCTTGCCCTCAGCGAGGGGCGCGGTGATAGTCTGGCCGTGATCATTTTCCATGCCACCATTGGCCTGGCGCGGGAAAATACCACTCTGCTGATCCATCAGCCACGACTTGCCGAAAAGATCGGTCGGGAACAGCTCAAAATTGAAACCGACCTTGCCTTCCCAAGTGGACGGCAGCGGCTTGTCGAGATCGACCGACACTCGGAAGGCGTTACCTTCCAGCGGCGTGACACGGACATGATAGCTGAAATTCAGGTCCGGATAGTCGATCGGATTGAAGCCTTTGCGGTTCTTCGTCTCGTCCGGATAATGAAGCACCTGAGAAACGCTGTTTGTCGCGGCATCGACCACCGGCTTGCCATCCCCCGCCGGCATGGGTGACCACTGGCCGGGAGAGGGCTCCAACCGCAGGTCGCCATTGGCCGCCACGCGCACGCCATGCTGAATAACGGTGACGCCGGTCTGGTGCCCATCCGGGTAGATGTCGGCAAAGACCGTGACGTTAAGCCCCGGCGCCTCGAAATATCCCTTGTCATTAAGCTTCAGGTTTGGCTCAGCCAGCGCCGCCCCCGCCACCAGGGACAGGCACGATACGGCCATCATTAGTCTGCTGATCTTCATGGTCTTCTCCCAATCTGCTCTCTCGCACGGAGCATTGATATCGATTACAGGACTATAACGGAGGATCGCCTGATCACAAGAGCCCGTTTGACATGCAGGCACCGCACCCCAATATTCAGGTCATGCAGATAGAAACTTCTTCAGTCCGGCTTGACGTATGGCTGTGGCGCGCGCGCTTCTTCAAGACCCGCGCCCTCTCGGCCAGGGCCTGCGAAAGCGGCCATATCCGGCTGGAGCGTTTCGGCAAGATGACGCGTATCGAAAAAGCTTCCGCCTCCGTCAGGCCCGGCGACCGCCTCATCTTCGCCATCGGCACCCGCTTGTTCGACATTATCGTGCAGGATGCCGGCGAGCGCCGCGGCCCGGCAACGGAGGCCCAAAGCCTTTACCGACAAGCCTCCGCGGCGGCTGACACGGATACTAATGCCTCGAATTAGAACAAATCGGGTTTCGCATCGCCCCTGACTCTTGACACAGCGGCCTTATCTGAGCATGACGCACACATTCCTAGTTTGTAATCGAGGCTTTTGACTATGACCTACATCGTTATGGACCCTTGCGTGAAGTGCAAGTTCATGGACTGCGTGGAAGTCTGTCCGGTCGATTGCTTCTACGAAGGCGAGAACTTCCTGGTCATCAATCCGGACGAATGCATCGATTGCGGCGTCTGCGAGCCCGAATGCCCCGTCGATGCCATCAAGCCCGACACCGAGGACGAAGGCACCAAGTGGCTGGAGATCAATACCAAGTACGCCGCCGTCTGGCCCAATATCTCGGAAAAGGGCACCCCGCCGGCCGACCGCGAAGACTATGAGCGCGAAACGGGCAAGTTCGAGAAGTACTTCTCGGAAAAGCCCGGAGATGGCAAGTAAGCCGCTTGCCATTTTGGCCGGCGCTTCTGCTTTATGGCGCGCTTATCAATCTTGTGACATGGCACGCTTGGCGGCTTGATAAAAGAAACGCCGTTACGCGAGAAAAACGCAGTTCCGAACGCACGCTTTTGACCCTCTGCTGGCTCGGCGGGTGGCCGGGCGCCGTAATTGGCACACAGGTTTTTCGCCACAAGAGCAGCAAAAAAGCCTTTATTCACAAGGTTTATCTTGCCGCGGGCTTTCAAGCGACGCTTCTCTGCGCTACGCTGCTGCTCCTGTGGCGGCCTGTGTGAGCGCTAACGCACCCGCCCTTTATTTCGCCGTAAATTTGTGATATAGATGTCATATTGCAAGAGTCGCACGGCCTTCTTCTGTCCCTGATGGGATAAACCCAGACCACACGATCCGCGCAAATCTTCGTTTGTTTTAGGCGTTCAAACCTGCGCTCAGCGTGGGTTTTTAATGCACCATCGACGCAGGTCGGATGACAACCTTGTCTTAGTTGAGAAATAGCGCACATCCATCATCCCCATGAGGGCTCTCCTGAGGATGATTTTGTGCGCTCGCGTACCACCTTCAGCCCCTCCCCGGTTTGCTGGAGCGAGACGCCTTGACGCCTATGAGACCCGATTGTCCGCCGGTTTGCCCCAACCTCTCGAAAGGTTCGCCATGTCCGACACCCTCACCCTTTCCCGTCATGATTTTACCGTAGGCGACAAGGTCGTCTATCCTGCCCACGGCGTGGGCCAGGTTGCGGCGATCGAGACCCAGGAAGTGGCTGGCTACACTCTGGAAGTGTACGTGGTTACCTTCGACCATGAAAAGATGACCCTGCGCGTCCCCACCAAGAAGGCCAAGGTTGCCGGTCTGCGTCACCTCGCCCATGAAGCCATCATGTCGCAGGCCCTGGTCACTCTCAAGGGCCGCGCCCGCATCAAGCGCACCATGTGGTCGCGCCGCGCCCAGGAATATGAAGCCAAGATCAATTCCGGCTGCCTGGTCTCGCTGGCCGAGGTCGTCCGCGATCTCTATCGTTCCGACAGCCAGCCTGAACAATCCTACTCCGAGCGCCAGCTCTATGAATCGGCCCTCGACCGCATGGCCCGCGAAGTGGCGGCCATCGAAAAGATCGACCGCGACTCGGCCGTGGCCATCCTCAACAAGAACCTGACCAAGGCTGCCTAAGCCTTTTAGGGTTTTAAAATGAAAAAGCCTCCCGGTTCCCACCGGGAGGCTTTTTTACAAGCCTCACAAGGAATGCAGAACGGCAAAAAATGCCGTTTTACCCTTGACCTGCCCGCCTCATTTGCCTATAGAACCGCCTCTCGCGCGATGGACAGGCGTCCGGACGTGCTCACATATTCGTTTTAATCGAAGGTAAATACCATGTCGCGTCGTTGCGAACTGACCGGTGTCGGTCCTATGGTCGGCCACAGCGTCAGCCACTCGAACATCAAGACCAAGCGCCGCTTCCTGCCCAGCTTGCGCCAGATCAACCTGCAATCCGACGCGCTCGGCGCTTCGTTCCGCCTGAAGATCTCGAACGCTGCCCTGCGCACGCTCGACTTCAAGGGCGGCCTGGACGCCTTCATCGTCAAGGCCGACGACGCCAACCTGTCGATCCGCGCCCGTCGCCTGAAGAAGCAGATCAAGGACAAGCTGGCCGAAACCGCCGCTTAATCCCTGCGGATAGCGAACACACGAAAGACCCGGCCGCTGCGCCGGGTTTTTTGTTGCCTGCAAGACGGCGTAAGACCGACCAATTTCAGAAATCAACCGGAATCCCGGCCTCAATCCGCGTCATGACACCTGCCTCAACAGGAGGTCTCATGCCCGATTTTCATACACTCAATATCATCGCCCATATCACTACAGGCTCGCTCGCCATTTTGGCCGGCCTGCTTATACTGTCCCGCCCGAAAGGGGATAAAGTTCACAGGATGACAGGACGAATAACCCTGACCCTGGCCATTCTGTGCGTCTCCACTGCCCTGATCGGTGCCTTTATTTTCCGCGGCAAGCTGGACCTCATGGGCGCCAGCCTTATCATCAGCTACAACCTCTGGGCCGGGATGCGCGCCTTAAAGCTCAGGGACAATGGACGACGGACGGCCGATCTGGTACCCGCCATTGGGGTCTTTATTCTGGGCGTCGGTCTGGTCGCCCTGTCGCAGTTCACCGAACGGCTTAACTGGCCGCTCACCCTCGTCTATTCGATCGCCGGCAGCCTGCTGACCTTCGGGGCATGGGACATGGTCCGCACCTTGCTCCCCTCGCGCTGGCGCCTGTGGCTGAATCCCGCCGAACACGCCTTCCGCATGACCGGTCTGATCGGCGCCCTGGCTTCGGTTGCGGCAGCCACCCTTGCGCCCTCGCCCTATGTCGCGCTTGGCGTCTCTGGCGTCGGCACCCTCATCGCCTTCGTGTTTGCTTTCCGCGCCGCCCGGAAGGCGCTCGGCGTCACGCCTTCAACCGCCTTGAATGCGCGATTGAAAGCCGACAGCGAATTGTAGCCGACCGCCAGGGCAAGGGCCAATATGGTGTCATCCTCATCGATCCGTGCCTTAAACGCGTCGATACGATAGCCATTCAGCCAGGTGCTGAAATTGCGCTGGCCTTCGCCCAGATGGATAACCCGGCGCAGGCGGTGCTCAGGCACATCCAGCCGGCGGGCCAGGCTCGACAAGGTCAGGGCCGGATCAGTATAGACCTCGCCTATGACCTGACGCAGACGGCGCAGCACCTGTTGTTCACGGTTGTCGAGCGGTGACTGCCGGGCAAGAGTTGTAACCGTCAGGTCGCCACCAAAGGCGACGGCCGCAAAGATCAGCAGGCAGGTCAGGGCCGCGGCAGCCGGCACAGCCCATATGGCGCCACCCAGGGTCGAGGCCAGGGCCACGGCGGCGCCTGTCAGGGCGGAGAACCCCAGAGCCCAGAAGCGGACATTCCGCCGAGCCACGACCAGATCATCCGGCAGACCACGCCATACAATGATCGGCAATTCCAGAAATAGCCCCAAACTGAGCAGGTTCGACACAGCGCCTGTCCAGGCTGGGGAGCCCGCCCGCACCGCGAGTCCTGACGCCAGCAACAGGACCAGCAACGCTATCTCCATCCAGGGATGGCGCCGCGGCGCTTCAAATCCGGCACGAATGGCGCGATTGCACGCCAAAGGTGCCGCCAGAACGACGGGCAGCAGAAAACGCAGGGCCTCCGGAAAGGCGGCATGAAGGAAATAGGCCGCACCTGACAGGAGGCTGAGGGCTAGTTCGCCTCGTCCGGGCAATTGCGTCCGCCGCCAGATGAGCAGCCCCATCAGCAACTGGCATGAAGCCGCGGCTGGCGCCAGAATAGTCAGCATCAGGGCATCCAGTCGAAGATCAGCAGTTTGGACATGCCATCTGCCTTCACGCTGTCGCTGACCAGAAAGATGCGGTAGCCGGTCGCGGTCTTGATCGCTGAAACACCTTCGAAATTATCGACCGGCAGGGGCGGCGTGATCTTGACCAGATTACTGACGACGGTGAGCGTGTCGCCTTCCAGATGCAGCAGGCGCAGCACATTGCGCGGGCCGGTGATGGGGTCATAATAGCGATAGAGGCCAAGTATATCGTGATCGCGGCGTGGATCGCCGTAATCGACGACGGCCAGCGAGGTCATCATATAGAGAAAGCCAGGCGTAGCGGGACCGTGGATTTCCATGCAGGTATTCAGGGCCAGACCACAGCGCCAGAAGCCTCCCGCTTCGACACCGATCAAAAGGGCATCCCCTTTCGGGTCCTGGATATAGGTGACGGCCTCCATGCCCTGGTTAAACGGAAAAACCGGCAGTCCGCCGAGCGGCACCACCTCGCCTGGCCGGTACAATAGGTCGTGCGCGAATATCATTACCCTTTGATGGCCTTCGAACGAAACATAGCGGTTCCCGCTCACCGGATCGGTCGTTAGCCCTTCTGCATCAGCTTCATTCTTGTCGGTCAGGCGCCGGCCTTGCGGATCGAGTAGAGGATCGATTTCCAAAGGACTGTCGAAATAACCGCCCTTGCCATCCGGCGTCAGTTCGAACCGCGCCATGATGCCAAAATCGCTGACCGCCTCGACCTTTAACCTGTCACCATCGGGCGTGACATGCAGGTCGGACAGGCCCACCAGTTCGGAGGTGCCTTTTGCAACCAGTTCATAACCACCGACATAGCGGACCTTCGGATTGACCGGCTTTGGGTCGCTGCCTTTCAGTGCGCGGAAGCTGACCGTCGGTTTTTGCAGATAGGGCAAGGGCTCGGCATGAGCCGAGGTAGCAAGAAGGGCAATCAGGAAAATGGCGCGCATAAACCACTCATACAGGAAAGTAAGAAGCCCCACCACCATCCGGCTTCGCTGAAGAAGCTTCGCCGGATGGTCCCCCTCCCCAACAAGCGGGGAGGTACAAACTCTGGCGGTCAAATGGCCGGGATTTTGGATGCAGTACTAGCCGGCAAGCGCCGCTGGCACACCTCGTACCAGCAAGCGCAGACTGCGACGTAATGCGCCAAAAGCACGATTCATTTGGTCTCTTCGAACAGTTCGGTCAGCTTGTCCATCAGCCCGCCCGCCAGATGCTCGACATCGATCAGGGTCAGGGCGCGCTTGTAGTAGCGCGTCACGTCATGGCCGATGCCTATGGCCACCAGTTCGACATGTCTTCCAGACGTTTTGGGAGCCGTCTCGATATCGTTGATGACCTTGCGCAGATGATTTTCGAGATAGTGCCCACTGTTGACGCTCAGGGTCGAGTCATCGACTGGCGCGCCATCGGAAATAACCATCAGGATCTTGCGTTGCTCCGGCCGGTTGACCAGGCGCGAATAGGCCCATTGCAGGGCCTCGCCATCGATATTTTCCTTAAGCAGCCCTTCACGCATCATCAAACCGAGGTTCTTGTGGGTCCGGCGCCAGGGATTATCCGCCGCCTTATAGATAATGTGGCGCAGGTCATTTAGCCGCCCCGGATTGGCCGGCTTGCCCGCCCGCACCCAGGCCTCGCGTGACAGGCCGCCCTTCCAGGCCTTAGTGGTGAAGCCCAGAATCTCGACCTTGACGCCACAGCGCTCAAGCGTCCGCGCCAGCACATCGGCGCAGATGGCGGCCACCATGATCGGCCGGCCGCGCATCGAGCCGGAATTATCGAGCAGGAGGGTGACGACCGTGTCGCGGAACTCGGTGTCCTTTTCCTGCTTGAAGCTGAGCGGCGCGGACGGATCGGTAATCACGCGCGTCAGCTTGGAAGCATCGAGCACGCCTTCTTCGAGATCGAATGACCAGGAACGGCTCTGCTGGGCCAGCAGCTTCCTTTGCAGGCGGTTGGCGAGGCGCGACACGACCGACGCCATATTAGCCAGTTGTGCGTTCAGGAAGCCGCGCAGACGCTCCAGTTCTTCCGGATCGCACAACTCCTCGGCCGTGATGATCTCGTCGAACTGCCTGGTATAGACCTCGTAGTCCTTTTTGACATTGGTCTCAGGCTGATCATTTTCGCGGCGCTCAGCCTCGCCGGCTTCTCCGTCGGGAGTCTCGTCGGTCGAAGATTCCGAAGCCATCTGCGGGTCGCCCTGCATCTGGGTGTAGTCGTCCTCGCCCTCCTGCGGCTGGTCCTGGCCGGTCTGTTCCTCCGGCTGATCCGGCTGCGACTGGCTGTCGTCCTGATCGTCCTTTTCGGGGGCGTCTTCCTTGGGGCTGTCGCCTTCGCTCTCGCCCTCCTCGCCTTCGTCCTTCTCGTCCTCGGCGTCCTGGCTGTCATCCTTCAGGTCGAGCGCGGTCAGGATATGACGCGCCTGTTTATTGAACGCCTTCTGGTCATGAATCAGAGCGGCCAACTTTTCCAGCCCGTCGCCGGTCTTTTCCTCGATCTCGGCACGCAGCAGATTGACCACGCGCTGCACGGATTGCGGGATCGGATCGCCAGTGACGGCTTCACGCGCCATCAGGCCAAGGATTTCCGGCAGGCCGATCTCGGCCTTGTCTTCCTTGCGATAGAGGCCGGAGCGTTCAAGGTCACCTTCCTGCGCGGCCAGCAGATTGCTGCGCACTCCCATCATGGCCCGGGCGCCGATCGCTTCCAGCCGGGCTTCTTCTAGGGCGTCAAAAGCATCAGCGCTCAAATCATCGCGCGGCCGGGCGCGAGCATGGAGGGCCTCGTCGTGATGCGCGCGCTTCAGGGCCAGCCGGTCAGCCTGGCCGCGCACACGCTGGGCCAGTTTCGGCGCCAGATCGCGCGGCGGATGCGGCAGGATCAGCTTATTGCCATCGATGCGCGGGCCGTCCGAACCGAAGACCACCTCCAGTTCGGAATCCTCCGCAAGCGCTCGGGTGGAATGCACCAGCGCCTTCTTGAACGGTTCGGACAGGATGGTCGGCTTTTGGGCCATGGAGGCGTTTACTCTTCATCCTCCCCTGCTTGCGGGGGAGGTGTCACGGCTTGTCCGTGACGGAGGGGGCGACAGACGGCAGGGGAAGCACCCCCTCCGGCTCGACAAGCTCGCCACCCCCCCCGCAACGGCGTTGCCGCAAGCAGGGGAGGATAAGGTTAGATCACTTTCACCTTCAGGGCGCTTTCCTTCACATCGGTGCCAAAGGCGCGCTGGTAGAATTCCGCCAGAGTATGACGCTCCAGTTCGTCGCTCTTGTTGAGGAAGGACAGGCGGAAGGCCAGTTCCGGATCATTGTTGAAGATCAGGGTGTTTTGCGCCCAGGTAATGACCGTCCGCGGCGACATGACCGTGGAGATATCGCCATTGGCGAAGGCAGAGCGCGACATATCCGCCACGCGCACCATGGCGTCGATCACGCCCTTCTTCTCCGGCGTATTGAATTCCGGCACCTTGGCCAGCACGATCTCGACCTCGGCCTCGTGGCTGAGATAGTTGAGCGTAGTGACCAGCGACCAGCGGTCCATCTGGCCCTGGTTGATCTGCTGGGTGCCGTGATAAAGGCCGGTGGTATCCCCCAGACCAATCGTATTGGTGGTGGCGAACAGGCGGAAGAACGGGTTCGGCTTGATGACCTTGTTCTGGTCGAGCAGGGTCAGGCGCCCTTGCGCTTCCAGCACGCGCTGGATGACGAACATCACGTCCGGGCGGCCGGCGTCATATTCATCGAACACCAGCGCGACCGGACGCTGCAGGGCCCACGGCAGGGTGCCTTCCTTGAACTCGGTGACCTGCTGGCCGTCCTTCAGCACGATGGCGTCCTTGCCGATCAAATCGATCCGCGAAACGTGGCTGTCGAGGTTGACGCGGACCAGCGGCCAGTTCAGGCGCGCGGCGATCTGCTCGATATGTGTCGATTTACCGGTGCCGTGAAAACCCTGCACCATGACGCGGCGATCGAAGGCGAAACCGGCGCAGATGGCCTGGGTCGTCTGCGGATCGAACCGGTAGGCTGTGTCTATATCCGGCACATGCGGATCGCGGTGCGTGAAGGCCGGCACCTGCATGTCGATATCAATGCCGAACACGTCACGGACATTGACCTTTTTATCGGGGACATGGGACAGCAGCGGATCGGGATATTCAAGCTCGGCGGACATATAATCAGGCTTTCGGCGGCAAGGGTGTACGGGTTTCAGCTAAGACTTTAGAGATCAGGAAACAACCCGTAATTTCGCGCCATGCGAAGTTTTTTACTTATGGCTCATCCGGATACTGACGGCTGACCAGCTTGTCGAGAAACGGCGCGGCTTCGATATCTTCCATCGTCGTCTTGCCCGGCCAGTCATTGACATGATCGAGCCAGCCGATCCGCCCCTCCATGCCATACTGGATATGCGGTTCCAGCGTTTCCGGATGATCGAAGGCGCCGATGGACACCGCCATGCCGTCGGGTGCCTCATAGGTCAGAGGCGTACCGCACTGCGGGCAGAAACCGCGATTGACCAGGTTGGACGAGGCAAAGCGCTTCGGCTCGGCTTTCGTCCAGCGGAAATCGGTGCCGCGCACCGAAACCAACGGCGCGAAGACATTGCCGAACGCCTTCTGACACATCCGGCAGTGACAGATGGAGGCATCCGGCAACGGTCCGGTCACTTCAAAACGGATGGCGCCACACTGGCAGCCGCCTTTCAGAATTGTGTTCATGAGCGTCTTCATACGCATTTATAGCGCAAGATTCCGGCAGCAGCCGCATCTCTTTTCTGCTAGATGCCCTCCATGAAAATCACTGAACTCGACAATCCCGCCTGGTCAGCCCTCACCGGCCGCCATTCCCATCTGGCCATCGGCGATGGTCCTGTGCGGCGCTATCCGGCGGATATTTCCCCTTTCGCCGCCGTTGAGACGCCCGACGCCCTGCCCGTGCTCGCCGACCGGATGGCTGAGGGTGACACGGCTGTGCTATGGGCGCCGGAAGAACTGGAAACACTGGAGGGCCTGGACCTGCTGGTGCATTTCCCTATCCTGCAAATGGCCGCCTTCAATTTCAAACCGATGGATACGGCGGATGATGCCCAGCCATTGACGCCTGAAAATGTCGATGAAATGATCGCCCTGACCACCCTGACGAAACCGGGGCCATTCGGCACGCGCACCATCGAGATGGGCAGCTATATCGGCGTATTTGAAGACGGTCGGCTGGCGGCCATGGCCGGTGAACGCATGAAGCCGGCGGATTTCACCGAGATCAGTGCCATCTGCGTCCATCCGGATTTCCAGGGGCGTGGCCATGCCCGACGGCTGACATCGATTCTGGGCAAGCGCATCGTCGCCGATGGTCGCGTGCCATTTCTGAATGTCCTGCCGGAAAATACGGTGGCCATCGGGCTATATGAAAGCCTGGGCTTTACCCTGCGTCGTCGGCTGCACGTTCATCTGTTCCGCAAACCGGGCGGGGATATGGCGGACGATCCGTTTTTCAGCAGTTTGTAAGTCCCTAACAGAGAAAACCGGTAGATTTGAGTCGAGTAGCAGGCGGCAAGCGACGGCTGTATGCTTATACAGCCTAGCGCAGCCAACGCACTACACGGCCAAAGACCCCGGTTTTCAGGCCAGGGACATTTTTTTCAGGATCTTGTACGCCTTGATCACGCGTTGCAGCTTGTCCTCGGCCGAGCGATCGCCACCATTGTTATCCGGGTGGCAGCGCTTGAGCATTTCGGTGTAGCGGACACGAATTTGTTCAGCCGTGGCGCCGACTTCGAGATCGAGATCGGCAAAAGCACCGCGTTCGATCTTGCCGTACTGGCGTTCGGACTGCACACCCTTTTCCTTCATCGGGGCTGCGCCTGCGCCAAAAACACTGTGCGGATCGTAGAAACCACCGGCCTTGGTGCCCTTGGTGGCAAAGTTCGCCGCTTCCCGGCTGACGCGCGAGGCGCGGAAAGCCCACGTCGGGCGGTCACCGGTGGCGATGGCTTCGCGGTGGCGGCGGGCCTCGCCTTCACTCATGCCGGCGAAGAAGTTCCAGTTCTTGTTGTATTCGGCCGCATGAGCCATGCAGAAATTATAGTGCTCGTTCATCATTTCGCGCGACTTCGGCGCCTTGGCCGTGGCAGCCTTATGGCACTCCGGCCATTCGCACGGTTTTTCACCCGGCTTGAGGTGCAGCACGTCGTCTTCGGCACGACGTGTTTTTTCTTCGCCTTCCTTCGGCGGGCGAATACGCATATCCATGCCGAGACGCGGCTTGTACTTAAATCCTTCGCTCATATCTTGAAATATGATCCTTAAATCTTAAAAGACGCTGACATCCGTTCCATACCCAAGAAGTGAGGCAGAATATGGGAATCATAGCCGACCGCCTGAAGGCGAAGCTCAACCAGGCTCTCGCCCCGCAGCAATTGGAGATTCATGACGACAGCGCCAAACATAGTGGACATGCGGGCGCGCGTGAAGGGGGCGAGAGTCATTTTTCCGTGCTTGTGGTCTCGGCGCACTTTGAGGGACTGAACCGGGTGGCCCGCCAACGCCTGATCAATACCACCCTGGCGGAGGAACTGGCCGGCCCTGTTCACGCGCTTTCGCTGCAAACCCTGACGCCTGACGAATATGCGGCAAAGAAATGACCTCGCCGACGAATAACTTGACGCGCCGCAGCAAACGCCCTAGTGCGACCCTGTGCCAATGGTGCCCGCGCGTCAAACCCGCGGGATAATAGGGAATTGGGTGCGAACCCCAGACTGTCCCCGCAACTGTAAGCGCCGAGCGAGCGACATATGTCACTGGTCATGACCGGGAAGACGTCGTCCGCGTTCGAGGCGCAAGTCAGGAGACCTGCCTTGGCTGTCGTCCTTTGCGTGGCCGGGAAGTGCAGCGCGAGCGGAAATTCAAAGCCTCATGCCGAAAAGTGGATTACTACTTTTCAGATAAGCGTGATGGCGTCTGAAAAGACCGAGAGACGATACCTTGTGAGCCGTAACCGGCGCGGGCTTCGTCATGCGCGTTTATGGCTTTCGTTTCTGACCGAAAGACCGCTACATGCGTCATCGCAAAACCGCCCTCATCCTCTCCACCGCCCTGTTGGCCCTGCCTGGCTTCGCCCATGCCGACGAAGCCCCGACCGAGGTGATCGTCTCCATCACCCGCGAAACCCTGCCTGTCTCGAAAGTCGGCCAGAGCGTCGATGTCCTGACCGATGTCGACATCAAGTCGTACCAGTCACTGTTCGTCGCCGACCTTATGACGCGCACCACCGACCTCAGCCTCGCCCGCAATGGCGGCCCCGGTTCGGCAACCACCGCCTCGATTCGTGGTGCCGGCGCCGATCACACCCTCTATATGCTGGATGGCGTGCGCCTGAACGATCCGTCGCAGGTCGGCGGCGGCACCAATCTCGGCCTGGTCAGCACGGACGACGCGTCGCGTATCGAAGTCCTGCGCGGGCCGCTCTCCACCCTGTGGGGCTCCGGCGCCATGGGCGGCGTGGTCAGCCTCACCTCACGCACCCCGACCCGACCGCTGGAAGGCGATCTGCGCGTCGAAGGCTTTGATCAATATGGCTCGGCCCGCGCCGGCATCGGCGGCAAAATGGGCGGCCTGACCTGGCGTCTGTCGGGCAGCACCTACAACGATCGCGGCGTATCGGCTTTCGCCGGCGGCACGGAAAAGGATGGCTTCACCCAGACCACGCTAAATGGCAAGCTCCGCTATGATTTCAACGAAGCCCTAAGTCTTCAGGCTTTCTCGACCACCAGCCACAGCCGCACCGATTTCGATGGCTACAACCCTCAGCCGCCCTATGATTTCACCGATACCGGCGATTTCGGCAAAAACGACACCACCCTGTCGGTTATAGCTCTAACCCATCGCTTCACGAGAGGCGAACAGGTCCTTTCGGTCAGCGTCACCGATAATGACAGCGACAATTACAATCCCGATCATACGCCGAATTTCGTCGCCAATGGCCATATCGAAGCGGCCGATTATCACATCAGCTACCGCCTCAGCGAGGCCACCCGCCTGCTCGGCGGCCTGAGCTATGAACGCGACACCATGCGCGTGGCCTATCCGGCGAGTTGGGACCCCAACCCCGTGCCGCTCAGGGCGGCTTCAACGCTTGCCAGCGTCTATGGCCAGGTGACGCACGATTTCGGCCCGCTCGACGTGGCCCTGAGTGCCCGCCATGACGATGCCTCGTCCTTCGGTGCCAATGACATCGCCCAGGTGACCGTCAATGCGCCGCTGGGTAATCATCTGCGCTTCCATGCCAGCGCCGGCCAGGGCGTCAAGGTGCCCAGCCTTTATCAGCTCTACAGCGATTACGGCACGGCCTCGCTGATCGAGGAAAAATCCATCACGCTCGATGGTGGTGTCGATTACGGCTTCGACGGCGGCCTGTTGAGTGTCAGTCTGTTTACCCGTTCGGTGCGCGATCAGATCGACTTCGTCTATGACGGCTGCCGTTCCGATCAGCCCTACGGTTGCTATGGCAATATCGGACGCACTGAAACCCGCGGCGTCGAACTGGAACTATCAAAAGACCTCACGGACACCCTGCGCCTGCGCGGCAATTACAGCTTCCTGCACGCCCGTGACGGCAATGGTGGCTTGTTGCCGCGCCGCCCGGACCAGATGGGCAGTATCGATCTGACCTGGACAGCCACAGACAAGCTGAATTTGGGCCTCGGTCTGCGCCATGTGGGTGAAGGTCTCGACACGGCCTTTACGGGGATGCTGAAAGCCTATGACCTGGCTGACCTGCGCGCTGATTACGCCCTGAATGATGCCTTAAGTCTCTATGGCCGCATCGAAAATGCCGGTGATACCCGCTACCAGACCGCGGGCGGCTATGGCCAGACCGGACGCAGGCTTTGGATCGGTTTGCAAGCCAGGCTGTTCTAAAAGGACGTGGCGCGGCACATAAATGCCGCGCCATTTTCACGTTATGACCGTCTGCGGCCAGTCCGACTTGCCGCCGCTCTTGGCGGTGACTTCGATGCCTTCGATCCGCATGGCCTTATCCACCGCCTTGAGCATGTCGTAAAGCGTAAGCGCGGCTATGCTGGCGGCTGTCAGCGCCTCCATCTCCACACCGGTCTGGCCTGTGGTGCGGACCTCGGCCTCGATATCGAAACCCGGCAGGTCATCATTGATGGCAATCCGCACGGCCGCCTTGCTGAGCGGTAACGGATGACAGAGCGGGATCAGGTTCGCGGTCTGCTTGGCGGCCATGATCCCGGCCAGTTCGGCAGTGGAGATCACCGCCCCTTTCGGCGTCCGGTTCTCCCTTACCAGCGCCACGGTTTCCGCCGCGCAGACCAGACGCCCGCGCGCCACGGCCGTCCGCGCTGTGACCGCCTTGTCGGAGACATCGACCATGCGGGCGCGGCCCTCTTGGTCCAGATGGGACAGGTCACTCATTTATCACTCCAGCGTTTCAGATCATCGGCATCGCCCGTTGTCGGCTCCACCCAGCGGTCGGTCTGTGGCCCGACCTCGCGCTTCCACAAGGCCGCTTCGGATTTCAGCCGGTCCATCATGTAGTCCACCGCTTCAAAAGCCGCCCGCCGGTGCACGCTGGCCGCGGCCACGAAAACCACCGGTTCGCCGGCCCGTACTTCACCGCAGCGATGATGAATGCTGAGGGCGCGAATGTCGAACCGCTCGGCCGCCGCATCGGCGATGGCCTGGATCGACGTCTCGGTCATACCGGGATACCAGTCGAGATAGAGATAATCGACCGCCGCTCCTTTTGCCGCTTCGCGCACCACGCCGGTAAAGGCCGTAACCGCTCCGAGCGTACCGAATCGCGCCAGAAAATCGCCGTGAACCGCCGCCGGATCAAATCCCGCCGGCAACAGGCGAACCTCCATTTCCATGATCAGCCTCCGGAAAATACCGAGAAAAAGGCCACCTCATCGCCATCATGCAGGGGCCGGTCGTCCGTCACCACTACCTGATTGACGCTCATGCGCAACCGTCCATCGCCTTCGCCGTCAAAAAGCCGCAGGCGCAGGGCAAACAGGCTCAAGCCTTCCGGCGGCAAGGCCATCGCCAGACGGCGCTTGCCCAGGCTGTCCGCCACACGGCCAAAAAAGAGAATATCGATCATAGCCTATCTTTACACCATAGATGGCGTCGGGTTGCAAAAAATAGCGTTACACGGGTGCTTCGCCCTTGCTAAAAGCCCCATAACACGCTCAATACGTTCTTCTATTATCGCCAGCCTGCCGGAATACCCATGAGTCTGTCCAATTATCGACTGCTACGTTTTCTGGCACGCGTGGCGGCTTTCGGAAAGAAGAACGGCGCCCTGCCGCTGCCGGAACCGAGCGATCCCGCCTCTTTCAAGGTGCTTTTGCACCGGCCGCAGGTCAAACTGGATACGGACGGCCTGAAAAATTTCTACGCCGGTAAACGCATACTGGTGACCGGTGCGGGCGGCTCCATCGGTTCGGAAATCTGCAAGCAGGTGCTGGCTCTGGGCGCCGCCCATGTCAGCCTGATCGATCACTCCGAACTGGCGCTTTACGAAATCGACCGCGCCATCAAGCTGGAATTTCCCGGCAGCGAACGCGCCCGCCCCTTCCTGTGCAGCGTCCGGCGCAAGGAACGGATCGCCGCCGTGGTGGCGCAGCAGAAGCCCGATGTCATCTTCCATGCCGCCGCGCTCAAGCATGTGCCGATGGTGGAGTTGAACCCCAGCGAAAGCGTGCTGACCAATGTGCTGGGCACGCAATATGTCATCGACGCCGCCAAGGCCGCCGGCGTCAAGCAACTGGTATTGATCTCGTCGGACAAGGCCGTGGCGCCATCTTCGCTGATGGGCGCCACCAAGCGGCTGGCCGAGCACCTGATCCGCACGCAGATTTCAGATACCCATCAGGCGTGCGTCGTACGCTTCGGCAATGTGCTGGGCTCGACTGGTTCGGTCGTGCCGCTGTTCAAGTCGCAGATCGAGCGCGGGGGGCCGATCACCCTCACCGACCGCGACGTCGAACGCTATTTCATGACCATTTTCGAGGCGGTGCAACTGGTGCTGACCGCTGCCATGACCAATGCCGGAACGCCGGAACATTCCGGGCTTTATATACTGGAAATGGGTACGCCGGTAAAGATTCATGATCTCGCCACCCGCATGATCAAGCTTTACGGCCTGCGTCCGGAGAAGGACATCAGGATCACCTTCACCGGCCTTCGTGAGGGCGAGAAGATCACCGAAGCGCTGGTCGATGACAATGAAGTGCGCCGCCTGCTGCTGCCGGGTATTTTCGAGGTCGTCAACCAGGCGCATGTCGCCCCGGTCGCCGAAGAAGTGATGCAGACGCTTTACGGCCTGGCCCAGGGCGGCCACGACGACGAGGCCAAGACCATGGTGTTTAATCTGGTCAATTCGCTTCGGGAATAAAAAAGCCGACCTGACGGATCAGGTCGGCTCCGGGTCAGGTGCGGCAGGGGAAAACCGCGCCTGAAATGCGTTATTCGATGTACGGATCTTCGGCGTCCGGGTCGTCTGTCGTATGAAATTCATACCAGATGCCGTTGAGAATACCGACGGCGACGGCCAGGCCGACACCCAATATCCATGAAAAATACCACATAGCTGTGTCCTTCTGAGGGGCCTGGGGAGGCGCGCCTCCCCAGCCTTGCTTAATACAAATCCGGGTTGGTCTTCAGGTGCTCCGTGCTGATCCGGCCGAACAGCACCTTGTAAACCCAGGCGGTGTACAGCAGCACGATCGGCAGAAATACCAGCGTCACCAGCAGCATGATGAACAGGGTCAGGTGCGAGCTGGAGGCGGTCCAGACCAGCAGGCTGGAATGCTTATCCACCGTGCTCGGCAGGATGATCGGGAACATCGAGCAACCAACCGTGCCAATGATGCCGACTATCGCCAGGGACGAGCCGCCAAAGGCCAGCCAGTCGCTGCGCAGGCGCTGGCCGAAGATGGCGACCACCGGACCGACAAAGCCGAGCGCAGGCGCTGCCCACATCCAGGGATACTTGCTGTAATTGGCCAGCCAGGCGCCGGCCATCGGCACCACTTCCGCACGGGTCGGGTTGGAGGCGCCGGCCGGATTGACGGCATCAACGACGCTGAAGCCGAGGCCGGAGAAGCGAACAAAGACGTAGCCGGCAGCAAACAGCACGATCACGGCCAGGGCGGCGAAAAAGCCGAAGCGCAGGGCCCGGTCACGGACAATGCCTTTTTCCAGCTTGAGGCCGAGCCAGGTCGAACCCTGCAGGACAAGCATGGCCGCGGAGACAAGGCCGCACAGCAGGGTGAAGGGCGTGAACAGGCCGAGCAGACCGCCCAGGAACATATCGTGGTAGGTGGCGCGCAGGTCGCTGTCGAAGCTGAAGGGCGCCCCTTGCAGAACATTGCCCATCGCCACGCCGAAGACCAGCGCCGGGATAAAGCCACCGGCAAACAGCGCCCAGTCCCAGTTGCGGCGCCACGCCTTGCCCGGACGCTTGGAGCGGTATTTGAAGCCGACCGGCCGCAGGATCAGTGCGGTCAGCACCAGGAACATGGCAAGGTAAAAGCCGGAGAAGCTGACAGCATAAACAAAGGGCCATGCCGCGAAGACGGCGCCGCCGCCGAGGATGAACCACACCTGGTTGCCTTCCCAGGTAGCGCCCACCGTATTGATGACGGCGCGGCGTTCGGAGTCGTTTTTGGCGACGAAGGGCAACAGGGCCGCCACCCCCATGTCGAAGCCGTCCATGATGGCGAAGCCGATCAGCAGCACGCCGACAAGGCCCCACCAGATAACCCTCAGGGTCATATAGTCGATAGGAAGTTCCATTAGTTTATTCCTTTAGATCGGGCGGGGATTATTCAGCGGGACCGACAACCGGCAGGGCCGGATCGTCCGTGGTGCTGACTTCAGGATCGTCGTGCATCCGGCCAAGCTTGCTTTCATACGGGCCTTTGTTGATGGCGCGGATCATCAGCCTGACCTCGATCACAGCCATGATGGCATAGACCAGGGTGAAGCCTATGATGGTCGCCCATATCTGCCCCTTGCTGAGCGACGAGGCGCCCATGAAGGTCGGCAGCACGCCATCCACCGCCCAGGGTTGGCGGCCGATTTCCGCCAGTACCCACCCCGCTTCAATGGCGATCCACGGGAAGGGAATGGCAATCATGCAGACCAGCAGAAACAGGCGGTTATTGTGCTTCTCGAAGGTCACCATCAGGAAGGCGATGGCGAACAGGGCGATGAAGGCGAAACCCAGTCCGGCCATCAGGCGGAAGGTCCAGAACATCACCGGCACATTGGGAATGGTGTCGAGCGAGGCCTTGACGATCATCTCATTGGTCGCCATGCGCGGATCGGGCACATACTTCTTGAGCAGGAGCGCGTAACCCAGGTCAGCCTTGTGCGCCTCAAACAGCGCGCGGGCGTCCATATCGTCGGCATTGACCTTCAGTTTTTCGACGCCGTCATAGGCGATGATGCCGGAACGGATGCGCATTTCCGCCTTGTCGGTCAGGTCGAGGATACCCACGACCGGCGTATCGACGCTGCGCGTGGCGATAAGGCCCAGCACGTAGGGGATCTTGATATCGAAATCGGTGCGCTGTTCTTTCACATTGGGAATACCGAAGACTGAAATCCCGGCGGGCGCCTTTTCCGTGTGCCACATCGATTCCAGAGCGGCCAACTTCATCTTCTGGTTATCGGTGAGCGCGTAGCCCGACTCATCCCCCAGCACGACGACCGACAGCGACGAGGCTAGGCCGAAGGCCGCAGCCACCGCCATGGAACGCTTGGCGATGCTGGTCCATTTGTTATTCCACAGATAGATGGCCGAAACCCCCATCACGAAAACCGCCGCCAGCACATAGCCGGCGCTGACCGTATGGACAAACTTGGCCTGCGCCACCGGATTGAACAGCACATCGATAAAGTTGGTGACTTCCATGCGCATGGTGGCTGGATTGAACTCGGCGCCAGTGGGGTGCTGCATCCAGCCATTGGCAATCAGAATCCACAGCGCCGACAGGTTGGTCCCGAGCGCCACGAGAAACGTCACCATCAGATGCGCCGGCCGGGAGAGCTTTTCCCAGCCGAAGAACATCAGCCCGACGAAGGTGGCTTCGAGGAAGAAGGCCATCAGCCCCTCTATCGCCAGCGGCGCGCCGAAAATGTCGCCGACATAGTGCGAGTAATAGGACCAGTTCATGCCGAACTCGAATTCCATGGTGAGACCCGTTGCCACACCCAGGACAAAGTTGATGCCGAACAAAAGCCCCCAGAAGCGGGTGATGGTGCGCCAAACCTCCTTGCGCGTAAGGACATAGACGCTTTCCATGATCACCAGCATGAAGCTGAGACCCAAGGTCAGCGGAACGAACAGAAAGTGGTACATAGCGGTCAAGGCGAATTGCAGCCTTGAGAGTTCTACGGTACTGAGGTCCATTAAGACTTCTCCCCAAAAAACTTCGCGTCTCCGGTGAGAAGACACTCAAAAACAGCCCTTAGCAACGCTTAATTTCAACCTTCGGGAGAAGAAGCATTGCTAAACCCATATAAACTTTAAGGCTTATTCTTGCGCCGCACAATAACCAAGATGTCGCACCCGGATGCCGCACCTCCTGCGGAAGGCTCTGCGAAGCTTTTCCGTCACCAATTGCGGATTTGGGGGAAAACGGACGCCGGATCCTTGCGCCTCATGCACGGTCTGGGCCTGCTGGAAGGCGCCTGCATCGCCGGTTTCGCCTGGGGCCTGAGCCACATGGTCAGCGGACTGTTCGGCAGGTCGGTCAGCCTCGGCAACCTCGCCCTCCCCACGGCCGTGACTATTTTCTCCCTTGCCACACGCGCCGTGTTAAATGTTGTAAATCAAAAACTTGCCATGCAATCGGCCCGGCGGATCATCAGCGCTATTCGGCTCGATATCATGGCGAAGGCGCTTGGCGGTCATATCGATTCCGGCCGCCATCAGACCCGGCTGAATGCCCTGTTCGAAGATACCGAAGCCCTTGAAGGCTATTATGCCCGTTTTCGCCAGAGCGATTTCCAGGCGCGTATCCTGCCGCTGGTTTTCATCGCCCTGATGGCTTTAGCCAGTCCCATAAGCGCCGGCATCCTGCTGCTCACCCTGCTACCGTTTGTCGCAATGATGGCCGTTCTCGGCCTGACCAGCGCCGGAGAATCAAAGCGCCAGCTCGACGCCCTGTCGCGCCTGTCCAATCTGTTTGTCGATCGCATCCGCGCCCTGCCGCTGATCCTGAGCTTCGAGGCCGGCCCCAGGCAGGTACACACCGTCGGCCGCGCCGCCCATGAGGTCGCCGAACGAACGCTCAGCGTCCTCAAGATTGCCTTCGTCACCTCGGCCGTGCTGGAATTTTTCAGCGCCCTCAGCGTGGCCCTGATCGCCATCTATTGCGGCTTCTACCTGCTGGGTGAACTGCCTTTCAGGGTGCCGGAAACCCTGACCTTCGCCGCCGCCTTCTTCGTGCTCGCCCTGGCACCGGAAGTCTATGCCCCCATGCGCCGCCTGGCTGCCGCCTATCACGACCAGCAGACCGCGATGGCGGCGACTGAGAGGCTGATGGCGATCGAGGTCCAGCCGGAAAGCACACCCGCCGCACGGCTGACCGCCGCCGCGGAAATCCGCTATCATGCGGTCGTCTGCGGCTTTGCCGATGATCCCGGCTTTCGGATCGGTCCCGTCAGCTTCACCGCCGCACCGGGGCAGATCATTGCTCTCAAAGGACCGACCGGTTCGGGGAAAACCACGCTTTTGCGTCTGCTGCTGGGGCAAGGTCATCTGGTCGCCGGTACCGTCACGATCGACGGCCAGCCGCTGACCGATATCGGCGAGAGCATCGCCTGGGTCTCCCAGGCGCCGCCAATCCTGGCCGGCACCCTGGCCGATAATCTCCGCGTCGCCAACCGCGCCGCCGACGATAACGAACTGCGGCAGGCGATTGAATCGTTCGGACTTGAATCTGTGTCCGAAGCGCGCACCGGCCTTCTCAATGAACGCGGTTCCGGCCTTTCGGGTGGCGAACGGCGGCGCATCGGCCTGGCGCGGGCCTGGCTGAAAGATTCGCCGATCCTGCTGCTTGACGAGCCGACCGCCGATCTGGATGCAGGAGCCGAAGCCGATCTGATCGCGCAACTGCCTGTCCTCTTCAGAGGGCGGACCGTGATCCTTTCCAGCCATTCGCCGAAACTGTGCGCCCTGGCCGATCAGGTGGTGGAACTGACATGAGCTTCGATGATTATTTCAAAAAGCTGATCGAGCGGTTCAGCACACGCCTCTTGCTGACAACTCTTTTCGCCGCCGGGGTCAGCGTCTCGGCCGTCATGCTGCTGGGGATTTCCGGCTGGTTCCTGACCGGCGCGGCCGTGGCGGGCGCCGCCGGCGTCTTGGCGGCGCAGGGTTTCAACTATCTGCTGCCGAGCGCGGCGATCCGTTTCTTCGCCATAGCCCGCACGGTGCTGCGTTATGGCGAACGCTACACCGGCCACTCGGCGGCCCTGCGCGCCATGGCCGAGTTGCGACCGGCTTTGCTCGGCCGCGTCCTGGCCGGCGATCCGCAAACCACCCTGCGCCTGAGCCGTGGCGAGGCTTCCAGTCGCTTTATCCAGGATGTGACCACGCTCGAAAACGCGCTGGTCATGCGCAGCGCGCCCTGGGCCGGGGGCGCCGGCATCCTCACGGCGCTCGTATTGACGGCCATCGCCTCGCCTTGGGCCGCGCTGGTCCTGCTGGTTTTCCTGGCCGGCACCGTAGCCGCCAGTCTGCGCATCCACCGCCGTCCGGCCGATGACCTGTCCGAGGCGGCCGCCATGGGCGATCTAAAGGCGCGTTTTTTCTCTCTGATGACGCTGCTGCCGGATATCCGGGCCTATGACATGCGCAGGTCTCTTCTGACGGAATTGCAGGATCTGGAAGCAAGACTGTTCACAGCCAAAACCCACACGATTGGCAAGGAAGCCGTAAGCAGTGCCGTTACCACCGCCCTGACCGGCCTGTGCCTGGCTGGCATCGCCATGGCCAGCCTGAGGCAGCCCCTCGCCCATATGGCCCTGGCCCTGCTGGCCGGCAGCATGGGCTTTGAATCGGCCACAATCCTGACGCGCGCTCTGAGCCAGAAATCGGGCGTCGACCAGGCATACGGCCGGCTGGCGGAAATCCACGATCAGCCGCAGGTGGAAAAAACCGACACGCAGGTAACTGTGTCCATAGGCGGCCAGACCTTTGCACCTGACCGTAGCTTGCGCCTGCGTATAGATGGCCCTTCGGGCAGCGGCAAGACGCGCGCCATTGAGACCCTGATCGGCCTCAGAGGCGCAGGCGGCGCGCCTGGCCTGTTCGCTCACTGCCCGCAGGACGCTGCGCTTCTGACCGGCACGATCCGTGAAAACCTGCTGATGGCGGTCAGTGACGCCTCATTGAAAGCCCTGAGTCGCACCGATCAGGAGAAGCTGATGCTGGAGGCCCTCGATACCGCCTGCCTGACAGACCGCATAACGGTCCTGCCGAAAGGACTCGATACCTGGATCGGTGATGGCGGGATCACGCTTTCCGGCGGCGAACGCAAGCGCCTGGCCCTGGCGCGCGCCCTGCTGCGGGACGCGCCAATTCTGATTCTGGATGAACCGACCGAAGGGCTTGATCTCGCCACCGAAGCCCGGGTGGTCAAAAAACTGTCGCGTCGGCTGGCGGAGCGGCCACAGGGCCTGATCCTGATCAGTCACCGCGAAGGCCCGCGCGTCCTGGCCGATCAGGTGGTCAGTCTTTAGGCCCGTAAGCGGCGAAAAAGACGAACATCGCGGCCTCGACCTCGGCGGCTATCTCTTCATCGCTTGGCGCCGGAATATAGTTGAGCAGGCGCGCCTTGATCATGCGGCCGTGAATCAACGAGGTAAAATGGTGCGCGGCCACCATAATATCGGGTACGACCAGGGCCCCGCGCGCCACGGCCTTTTCGATATAGGCCGCCAGGATGCGCGCACCGGCGAGCGGGCCGCTTTCATAGAACAGCCGGCCGATTTCGGGCGACTTGTGGCTTTCGGCGGAGATGACACGCCAATTCTGCAGGGCCGGTTCCGCCGTGAAGGCGCGTAAGTATCCCCTGGCGAAGGCAGTCAGTACCGTGCGGGCATCGCCATCTTCCAGCAGCAGGTCAGCGATCTCACCGCGGTGGAAAATGCAACTGCGCTGCACATAGGCCGCGAACAGCTCTTCCTTGCTCTTGAAATAGTTATAGAGCGTGCCCTTCGAACCGCCCAGTTTCGCCGCGATGGTCGACATCGACGCGCTGGCATAGCCTTCTGACAGGAAGATATCCGTCGCCACATCGAGAATGGCTTCACGGCGGTCTTCGCTGCTCATGCGCCCTTTGGATTCGCAGGTTTTCAACTCTTGCACTTTTTCGTTCTGCATCGCAAAATAATTCCTAAACCGTACGGTATGGTCAGTTGACAGATACATCTTGCCGGACTATATGTCCAGCGCAAATGACCATACCGTACGGTTGTTTCAAGAGTCCGCCCTTATGAGACTTAATATAATGACACATAACACGCCCTCCGCCCAAATGCCGCGCCGCCGCCTTTTAGTGGCGGCCCTTCTGGCCGCTACGACCTTAAGCGCCTGCACCACAATTCCGCAAAGCGCGCCTTTCGCATCTGAGCCCAGTCAGGCCAAGAAGGTCAACCCCATCAATACGATAAGCGAGCAGGTGTGGTGGAAGAGCCTCGGCGATCCGCAGCTCCAGCGCCTGATGAACCAGGCATTCAACAACTCGCCTTCCCTCGCTATCGCAGAAGCCCGCCTCAACCAGGCCCAGGCCGCCGTTTCACAATACAGGGCGTCGAATCGCCCGCAGGTCGGCCTTGATGCCACGGCTTACGAGGCGAAGCAGAGCTATAACTACCTCTTCCCGAAAGCCTATATCCCGCAAGGCTATACCGATTACGGCCAGACGACCCTGAGCTTCAACTGGGAACTTGATTTCTGGGGCCGCAACCGCGCCGCCATCGCCGCCGCCAGTTCCAACGAACAAGCCGCTGAAGCCGACGCCGCCCAGGCCCGTCTGGTGCTTTCGACAGCCATCGCCACCGCCTATGTCGATCTCGACCGCCTCTACCAGGAACGCGACCTGGCCGAGCGCGCCGTCGGCATCCGCAGCGACAGCGCCAGACTGGTGCAGGACAAGCTCAATAACGGCGTCAGCAACAAGGCGCAGGATGCCCAGGCTCAGGCCGGCGTCTTTGCCGCCCGTGCTGATCTGGCCGCGCTTGACGAGCAGATCGACCTGAACAGGCACCTGATCGCCATGCTGACCGGCGCCTCGCCCGACTTCGCCAATACGCTGGAGCGCCCCGCCCTGTCGCTCGATACCCAGGCTTTCGGCAATGTGCCCACGCAGATCAATCTCGATCTGATCGGCCGCCGTCCGGATATCATCGCCGCCCGCTGGCGTGCCGAAGCCGCTTCGGCCCACATCAAGCAGGCCCACGCCGCCTTCTACCCCAATATCAATATCGCTGCGTTTGCCGGCTTCCAGTCTCTGGGGCTCGACAAGCTGTTCTCATCCGGCTCCGATATTGGCCAGGTCGGCCCGGCCCTCAGCCTGCCGCTGTTCGACGGCGGCGCGCTGAAAGCCAACCTGAAATCGGCCGAAAGCGAACATGCCCTGGCCATTGCCTCCTATAATCAGGACGTTTTGCAAGCCATGCAGCAGGTCGCCGACACCCTGACCAGCCAGAAGGCGCTGCAGGCCCGGCTCGATAATTCCGAACAGGCGCTGGCGGCTTATGAAGAGGCATATCGCCTCAGCAAACTGCGCTATGATGGCGGCCTGTCCGACTACACCTCCCTGCTGGTGGCCGAGCAAAGCCTGATCAGCCAGCGCCGGACCGTTGCCGACCTGAAGAGCCGTGCCATGACGCTCGATGTCGCCCTGATCAAGTCCCTCGGCGGGGCTTACAACACCCAAAACATCGCTCAAAATTAAGCTCTTAACACAGAGATCCGCACATGCCCGATACCGCACAAACGGCTGATAAAATTCAGTCCACCCCCATCGCCCCCTCGCAGGCCGCCGGCAATGCCAAACGCAAGCGCCTGCTTACCTATCTCGGCATCGCCGTCGCTGTCGGCGCCGTCGCCTATGGCGCCTATTATGGCCTCGTCGCCTCGCACTACGTCTCGACCGACAACGCCTATGTCGGGACCGATACGGCCCAGGTCAACGCGCTCGTCGCCGGTCCGGTGGCCAGCATCGCGGTTTCCGAAACGCAAGCTGTCAAGGCCGGCGATGTCCTGCTGACCATAGACGATTCCGATGCCAAAATCGCAGTTGCGCAAGGACAGGCGGCGCTTGCCCAGGCCCAGCGCCACGTCCAGGGCTTCTATGCCAGCGACGAGGCCCTGGCCGGCCAGTTGGGCGCCCGCCAGGCCGATGTCGCAAGTGCTGATGCCCAGATCGCCGCCGCCCAGGCCAATCTCAGCAATGCCAAAACCGAACTGACCCGCCGCCAGAATCTGGCACAGTCGGGCGCGGTATCGCAGGAAGAACTGACCACGGCGCAGAACGCCTTCACACAGGCCCAGGCCGCGCTGAATGCGGCGCAAGCGGCGCGCGCACAGGCCCTGGCCGGCGTCAAGGCCGCCGGCGGCCAGCGCGCCACCAATGCCGCCCAGTTCGCCGGCGTCGATGCCGCGCAAAACCCGGAAGTCCTCGCCGCGCAGGCCAGGCTTGACGCCGCCAACCTGGCGCTGGAGCGCACCATAGTCCGCGCCCCCACAGACGGTATCGTTTCCAAAAAGGCAGTCCAGGTCGGTCAGCAGGTCGCCGTCGGCACCCCGCTGATGACCGTCGTGCCGATCGCCCGCGCCTATGTCGACGCCAATTTCAAGGAAGGCCAGTTGCGCAAGGTCATTCCGGGACAGGTTGTGGAACTGCACTCCGATCTTTACGGCAAGTCGGTCACCTATCACGGCACGGTCCGCGGCATTTCCGGCGGCACCGGCTCAGCCTTCTCACTGATCCCGGCACAGAACGCCTCCGGCAACTGGATCAAGGTGGTCCAGCGCCTGCCCGTCCGCATCGATCTCGACCCGAAGGAACTGAAGGCGCATCCCTTGCGCGTCGGCCTGTCGATGAGCGCGAAGATCGATACGTCCAATAAATAACTGCGGTTGCCAATTTACGGTTTAATGCCCCTCACCCCAACCCTCTCCCCGCTCTCGCAGGGAGAGGGGGTTAAAACACCGTCAAGCCCCCTCGCCCCGTTTACGGGGAGAGGGTTGGGGTGAGGGGCTCCTTTCTTTTAGAGGCTCCATGTCCTCCTCCACTTCTGTCAATACCGCTCCTGCCCCCATGACCGGCGGCCTGCTGGCCCTGACCGCCATCGCCCTGGCGCTCGGCACCTTCATGCAGGTGCTGGATTCGACCATCGCCAACGTCTCGATCCCGACCATCGCCGGCGACCTCGGCGTGTCAACCTCGCAGGGCACCTGGGTCATTACGTCTTTCGCCGTGGCCAACGGCATTTCCGTGCCCCTCACCGGCTGGCTGATGGGCCGTTACGGCGTGGTCAAGACCTTTACCGCCGCCGTTGTCCTGTTCACCATCGCCTCCTTTCTGTGCGGCGTGGCCTGGGACATCAATTCCCTGATCTTCTTCCGCATCCTGCAGGGCGCGGTTTCCGGGCCTATGATCCCCGGTTCGCAAGCCCTGCTGATGATGATCTTCCCGCCCAACAAGCGCGGCACGGCCCTGGCCATCTGGTCGATGACCACGCTGGTGGCGCCGATCTGCGGCCCGATTTTCGGTGGCTGGATATCCGACAACATGACCTGGCCGTGGATCTTCTTCATCAATGTGCCGGTAGGGGCCTTCTGCGCCTTCTTCTGCTGGCGTGGCATGTCTGACCGCGAAACCCCGACCTTCCAGCGGCCGATCGACCGCACCGGCTTTGCCCTGCTGGTTGTCTGGGTCGGCGCACTACAGGTCATGCTCGATACCGGCAAGGAGGCCGACTGGTTTAATTCGCCGGCCATCGTGGTCGAAACCATCATCGCCATCATCGGCTTTATCGCCTGGGTGATCTGGGAACTGAACGACAAGAACCCGATGGTGGATCTGTCCTTCTTCAAGACACGCAACTTCGCCTTCGGCACCCTCATCCTGTGCATCGCCTATGCCATCTTCTTCGGCGCCAACCTGCTGATGCCCCTGTGGCTGCAAACAAATATGGGCTATATTGCCACCTGGGCCGGGCTCGCGGCCGCCCCTTCCGGCGCCGTGGCCGTGATCATGACGCCATTTGCCGCGCGCCTGCTGAATAAATACGACGCCCGTATCCTTGGCTCAGTGTCCCTGCTGCTGTTCGCCCTGTCCTTCTATATGCGCTCACTTTTCACCACCGACGCCAGCTTCTTTGTACTGACCCTGCCGATGCTGGTCATGGGCGCGGCCATGAGCATGTTCTTCATCTCGTTCATTAGTATCGGACTGAATGGCATCCCGCCCCAGCGCGTGCCGGCGGCTTCCGGCCTATCTAATTTCGCCCGTATCATCGCCGGTTCCTTCGCCGCCTCGCTGGTCACCACCCTGTGGGAACGCAGCGAGACCCAGCATCAGACGCGCCTGGCCGAGGTAATGGGCGGCCCCGGAAATCCGGGCGGAGGCGGAGGTGGCCTGAGCGATGCAATGACGAACGCTCTCAATCAGGCGAGCGAACATGGTCTGACAACGGCCCAAGGCATTGGTGTCATCATGCGGCAGGTCTCCAGTCAGGCATTTCTGCTGGCGACCGTCGACCTGTTCCGTATCTCGTCGATCATCATCCTGCTGCTGGTGCCGTTCGTCTGGCTGTGCCGCAAGACACTCGTTCAGGGGCCGGTCACCCACGCGGCGGATTAAGAAAGGTTTGATCCACAGATAAGCCAGATAAGCACAGATAGAAAAGGCGCTTCGCGCCAAGGAACAGATTCCATGCTCCGGCTCGCATCGTGACCATGAAATCTGTGCTTATCTGGCTTATCTGTGGATTCCTTTTTCTTTCTTGCATCCCTCATCGCATAGCGTCATAGCCGGTTACAAACGTAACGGAGATTCCCATGATCGCTTTTGCCCTCCACGGTGGCGCTGGCGCCAAAAAAGGCCGCGACTACAGTGCCGAGATCGCCAATATGCGCGAGATCGCCGAAGCCGCCCGCCTCTCCCTGAGAGCCGGAGCAAAAGCGCTGGATGTCGTCACAGAAACGGTGCGCAAACTGGAAGATTCCGGGCTCTATGTCGCCGGCCGAGGCGCTTCGCCCAACCAGGCCGGCCACTATGAACTGGACGCCAGCCTGATGAACGGCGCCGACCAGACTTGCGGGTCGGTCACCGCTCTGCAGGGCTTCGCCAATCCTATTCTGGTCGCCCGTGCCGTCATGGAAAAGACACCGCACGTCATGCTGGCTGGTGATGGCGCAGCGCTCTTCGCCAACGAGCAGGGCTTTGCGCCGATCGCCGATGAAGCGGACTATTTCACCCGCGCCGGCCGGTTTGAATCCAACCATCCGCCCGGCACATTGGCGCACGGCACGGTCGGCTGCGTCTGCCTTGACTCACACGGCAACCTCGCCTCGGCCACCTCGACCGCCGGTGTTTTCGGCAAGATGGCCGGCCGCGTCGGCGATACGCCCATCATCGGCGCCGGCACCTGGGCCGATGGCCAGACCGCCGTTTCCTGCACCGGCCAGGGCGAATACTTCATGCGCGTCAATGCCTCAGCGCAACTGGCCTTCCGCCACGCGGGCGGGCAAACGCTAAGTGATTCAGCCGATACAGTGCTGCAACAGATCGTCGATATGGACGGCGAGGGCGGCCTGATTGCGTTGAATCGCAACGGCGAGGTCATCGCGCCCTTTCGCTCACAGGGTATGAAACGCGCCTGGTTCTCCGGTGACAGCGAGATCATCTCCGAAGCGTTTTAGCGGCACATCCCGTCGAGATTGCTGATATCGACGTCGGGCGGGGCGTCGCTCCACAGGTCTATGCCCTTTTCCTTCGCCGTGCGCTCGATCAGCAGCCCCTCGCCCTGGTGCGCACTCGCCGCGCTGTAGGCCGGATCGCTCTGCGCCTGGTCGAGCGTCACGAAATGCGCGCCCTCTTCTTCAAAGGCAGTCAGCACTTCCGGCAGCATCAGGGCGGTGAAGGCACCTTCGTGGATCAGCAGGACGTGCGAAATCTGGCGGCCATAGACCTTCTGCGAGGCCATCAGAGAGCGCGCGATCGACGCCTTCACCCCCTGCATATATTGAATCTTCATGCTCTCAATGGCTTCTGAATCGCCCTTGGCCATGCAGCGCGCATAGGTCTCGGTATAGGCCCAGTCATTGAAACTGATCGAGACATCGGCGATCTTGTACTTGTGCGCTTTCAGATAGGCGATAATCCCGGCATGATGAGCGTCGTCACCGGCACTCAGATAAGGAAAGCGCAGGTAGCGCCAGTCTTCACCCTTCATGCGGTCGCGGATGGCCGGTTCGCCTTTTTCCAGGTCGGCCTCGAAAGCCTCCAGCGAGCCGGAATTGATATTCATATGGCTGTAGGTGTGGTTGCCCAGGGGATAGCCGGCGGCGCGCCACATGTCGAGCGCCGTCCCGCTGCCCGGTTCGCGCTCCAGCGCCACGGCATTGACGAAACCATAGACGGCCGGGACATTGTGCGCCTTCAGCGCCGCCAGGTAATCGCGCGCCACATCGATACGGCTAACGCCCGGCGGCACACTGCCATGCGCCGGCAGGTCATCAACGGTAATGGCGACATCGAAACCGGTCTGGGCATGCGCGGAAAAAGCAGCAAACGCCAGAGCGGCGGAACACAGAACGGCAGAACACAGGGCAGCAACAGGCTTCATGGGGCTCATCTCCTTATCCGCCTCTGATGGGCGTTAGCGCTACCCTGCGCCGGAATATGGCGTCTGACAATCACCCCGAACACACAACTTGCAGAAATATCACCGTTACGTTAACTATGCGCATCCAAAAAGCAGGGCCCACAGGGGCCCCATAAGGGGGATGTCATGAACGGTAATATTTTTCTCCGTACCAGCGTTGTTTTCCTGTGCATCGGTATCACGCTCGGCATGTATATGGGCGGCACGCATGATTTCACCCAGATGCCGACCCACGCGCACCTGAATCTTGTCGGCGGCGTCCTGATGTTCCTGGCCGGCCTGTTCTATAATAGCCACCCCCAGCTATCGCGCAAAACCACCCTAATCCACTACGCGATCGCCGTCATCGGCCTGGTGATCTTCATACCCGGCATATGGGGCGCGCAGATCCGGGCGGCCTGGGCAGAACCGGTGGTCGGTATCGGCTCGCTCCTTACCGCCATCCAGATCATTTTCTTTGCGGTCATGGTCTTTATCGGCACCGGCAAAAAATCCACTCTCACGGGCTCGTGAAAACCGGGGACTGAAACAGGTCAAAAAAACGATTGCCACGACGCGGCAACAGGCATAGTTTCACAAGATACTATATCTGTGAGATCCGCCATGACCGCCGACGCCCTGGCCTGCCCGACCCAAACCCGGCTCTTTGACGCGCTGGACGACCAGCCGCTCGATGCCATGCTGACTCTGTTGCGCCAACTGCGCAGTGATCCGCGCGATGGCAAGATCGACCTCGGCATCGGCGTTTATGGCGATGAAAAGGGGCGCACGCCGGTGATGCAGGCCGTACGTCAGGCCGAGCGGATCGTTGCCGAGGCCCAGACCACCAAGGCTTATGTGGCGGCCGAAGGCGATGCACGGTTTGTCTCGCTGCTGGCGCCGATTGTACTGGGTGCCGCGCGCGCCGCCGATGATCGTTATTGCGGAATGCAGACGCCAGGCGGGACCGGCGCTTTACGCCTGGCGGCCGAACTGATCGCCCGCGCCAACCCGGATGCCCGTATCTGGGTCGGCACGCCGAGTTGGGTCAATCACTACGGCCTGATGCGCTCGGCCGGCCTTACAGTGCTGGAGCATCCGTTCTTTGACCAGGCAACGCAGACTATCCTGTTCGACGAAATGATGAGCGCACTCGAAACGGCCCGCACCGGTGACGTTTTGCTGCTGCACGCCTGCTGCCACAACCCGACCGGGGCCGGTTTCACGACCGATCAGTGGCGCGCCATCGCCGATCTCTGCGCGCGCAAGGGCCTGCTGCCGCTGGTCGATATCGCCTATCAGGGCCTGGGTCACGGCCTGGAAGAGGACGCCGCCAATATGCGCGCCCTGCTCGACATTGTACCTGAAGCGCTGATTACCGCCTCGTGCTCCAAGAATTTCGGCCTCTACCGCGAGCGCCTCGGCGCCCTGTGGATCAGGGGCAGCCACGCGCAAGCGGCGCTACGTGCCCGCGCTACCTGCATGAAGGTCGGCCGGTCCATGTGGTCCATGCCTCCCGATCACGGCGCGTCTGTGGTTCGCACCATTCTGGAATCACCCGAACTGACCGCAAGCTGGCAGGCCGAACTCACCACCATGCGCGCCCGCCTGAACGCCATGCGTGCGGAACTGGCGCGAGCCGTGCCGCAACTCGCCTCGGTGGCGCAGCAGACCGGCATGTTCGCCCTGCTCCCGCTCAGCCGGGAGGCCGTCACTGAGCTTCGCGTCCGAGATGGCATCTACATGATCGAAAACGGCCGCATGAACATCGCCGGCCTGACCTCTGAAAACCTGCCGCGTTTCGCCGCGGCCTTAGCCCCGTCCCTGAGCAAAGGAGAATAAAATGACTGCTAATCCTTTAGGTCTCAATGGTTTTGAGTTTGTCGAATTCACCGGCCCGGATACAGCCGCCATGGCGGCGCAACTGGAAATGCTGGGCTTTGTCGCCGCCTCGCGCCATAAGACGCGCGATATTGTCCGCTACAAGCAGGGCACGATCAACTTCCTGCTGAATACCGCCGCCAGCCAGCAGGCGCTAGATTTCGCCACGCATCACGGCCCTTCGGCCAACGGCATGGCCTTCCGCGTCACCGATGCGAAAGCCGCCTATGAACTGGCCTTGCAGAACGGCGCGCAGGCGGCCGATGCGTCACAAGGCGCACTTGGCAAAGGCAGTTTCGCGTTGAAGGGCATCGGCGGCTCGCTGCTCTATCTCGTCGATCATGATATTTACGCTGACTGGGACGCCGTGCCCGGCGCCGCGGATGACGAGCACCTGAACAGTGTCGGCTTCCAGGTGCTCGACCACCTGACGCACAATGTGGCGCGTGGCCAGATGCGCACCTGGTCAAGCTTTTATGCCCAGGTTTTCGGCTTCGAGGAGCAGAAATATTTCGATATCAAGGGCCAGGCGACGGGCCTGTTCTCACAGGCGATGATCGCGCCGGATGGCAAGCTGCGCATACCTCTCAACGAGAGCCAGGACGACACAAGCCAGATCGAGGAATTCCTGCGCCAATATAATGGCGAAGGCATCCAGCACATCGCGCTCACCACGAACAATATCTATGAAACCGTTGAGAAACTGCGCGCCCGTGGCGTGAAATTGCAGGACACGATCGAGACCTATTACGACCTCGTCGATAAACGCGTGCCCGGCCATGGCGAGGATCTGGAGCGCCTGAAAGCCAACCGTATCCTGATCGATGGTAATGTCGGCGAAGAAGGCATATTGTTGCAGATATTCACCGAGAATACCTTTGGGCCGATCTTCTTCGAGGTTATCCAACGCAAGGGCAATCAGGGCTTCGGCAACGGCAATTTCCAGGCGCTGTTTGAGTCGATTGAGCTGGATCAGATACGGCGCGGGGTCATTAAAGTGGCGTAACCTCTTGTACCTCCCCATCTCCGATGGGGAGGGGGACCGTCCGGCGAAGCCTTCAGGCGAAGACGGATGGTGGTGGGGTTTCTTGCTTTTACAGGGAAACAACAATGACGGATAACCCTGCATACATGACCGGCTTCGGCAATCATTTCTCCACCGAGGCGGTGCCCGCTGCCCTGCCGGTGGGCCAGAATTCACCGCAACAGGTGCCTTTCGGCCTCTATGCCGAGCAACTTTCCGGCTCGGCCTTCACTGCGCCGCGCGCTGAGAACCGCCGTGCCTGGCTCTACCGCCTGCGCCCCTCAGCCAGCCACGCACCGTTCACCCTTTACCGCGATGCCCCCACCTTCGCACCGCCGACGCCTAACCGCCTGCGCTGGTTGCCGCTGACTGCGCCTGACAAACCGGCCGATTTCATCGACGGCCTGACTGCCTACGCCGCCAATGGCGACCCAGCCGCCCAAACCGGCGTCACCGTCTGGCTCTACGCCGCCAACCGCTCGATGAACCGCGCTTTTTTTGATGCCGATGGCGAATGGCTGATCGTGCCGCAATCCGGCCGGTTGGTGATCTTTACCGAAATGGGCGTACTGAAAATCGAACCTTTGCAGATCGCCGTCATTCCGCGCGGCGTGAAGTTCCGTGTCGCTCTGCCCGATGGGCACGCGACCGGCTACGTACTGGAAAACCACGGTCATCCGTTCCGCCTGCCCGACCTCGGACCGATAGGCGCCAACGGCCTGGCCAATACGCGCGACTTTGAAACACCAGTCGCTGCCTTCGAGGATATCGATGGCGATTACGAGCTCATACAGAAGTTCTGCGGCCGGCTTTGGACCGCAAAACTTGATCATTCACCGCTCGATGTCGTGGCCTGGCATGGCAATCTGGCGCCGTATCGCTACGACCTGCGGCGCTTCAACACGATCAATACCGTCAGTTTCGACCATCCCGATCCGTCGATCTTCACTGTACTGACCTCGCCATCGGAAACACCCGGCACGGCCAATGCCGATTTCGTCATCTTCCCGCCGCGCTGGATGGTGGCCGAACATACCTTCCGCCCGCCGTGGTTCCACCGCAATATCATGAGCGAATTCATGGGCCTGATCACCGGCGCCTACGACGCCAAAGCCGAGGGCTTCGCGCCCGGCGGCGCAAGCCTGCACAACTGCATGAACGGCCACGGCCCGGACAAGGCGAGCTATGAGGCCGCCATCGCGGCCGATCTCAAACCGCACAAGATTGAAGGAACAATGGCCTTTATGTTTGAGAGCCGCCTGCCCTTTATTCCGACGACCTTCGCCATGGAAACGCCGCTGCTGCAACGCGACTATGACCAGTGCTGGGACAATTTCAAAAAGGCTAAATCGCCAAAGTAAAGAAGGTTTATCCACAGATTACACAGATTATGCGGGCGCTACCGCGCCCTCGGTGTCTGAACTAAATATAGCGCTATAGCGACGCGAAGCGTCACATGTGCATTTTTTTCTCAGTAGTCCGGCACAAACGCGGAAAGGGCGCGGTAGCGCCCGCATAATCTGTGTAATCTGTGGATCACCTAAATCTCACGCACCACAAACACTGAAGCCAGAATGATAGACGCAACCCACGATCCAAAACTGACCTCATGGGTCGCCAACGCCAATGATCATGCGGACTTCCCCGTCCAGAACCTGCCGCTCGGCCTGTTCTCGCCGGCAAATGAGGCGCCGCGTCCAGGTACGGCCATCGGCGACCATATCATCGAATGGCAGGCGCTTGTCGCCGCTGGCCTGAGGCTGGATAGCCCAACCATGGAAGCCGTTCTGGCCACGCCGGCCCTGCGCAAGTCCGTGCGCCAGCAACTGTCAAACCTGCTCAGCGATCCACAGTACCGCGAAGCCGCCGAGCCCTATCTTCATGCCGCCGCTGACTGCACCCTGCACCTGCCGACGCGCATCGGCGACTATACCGACTTCTATGCCGGCATCCATCACGCGGTAACCGTCGGCAAGCTGTTCCGGCCGGACAATCCCCTGCTACCCAACTACAAGCATGTGCCGATCGGCTATCACGGCCGTGCTTCATCCATCCGCCCCTCCGGTGCGCCTGTCATCCGCCCGAAAGGGCAGACCAAGGCGCCCGATGCTGAAGCCCCATCTTTTGGCCCCAGCAAGCGGCTCGATTTCGAACTTGAACTCGGCATCTGGATAGGCCCAGGCAACGATCTCGGCCAGCCCATCGATATTGCTCAAGCCGCCGATCATATCGCCGGCTACTGCCTGCTCAATGACTGGTCGGCGCGCGATTTCCAGGCGTGGGAATACCAGCCGCTCGGCCCTTTCCTGGCCAAGAACTTCATGACCACGATCTCACCATGGATCATCACGCCGGAAGCCCTGGCGCCTTTCCGGTTGGCGCAGGCGCCACGGCCCGAAGGCGATCCAAAACCCCTGCCCTATCTGTGGGATGCAGCCGATCAGGCGGCCGGCGCGCTGAAGCTCTCGCTGGAAGTATTGATAGAAACCGCCGGAATGCGCGCGCAAAACCTGCCGCCGTTTGCCCTCAGCCGTAGCGAGGCGCGCCATATGTACTGGACCCCGTCGCAGCTCCTTACCCATCACGCCAGTAATGGCTGCAATCTGCAAACCGGCGACCTGCTGGGCACCGGCACCATTTCAGGCCCTGCCCCAGACAGCGCCGGCAGCCTGCTGGAACTGTCCGAAGGCGGTAAAAAACCCGTGACTTTGCCGTCAAATGAAACACGCAGCTTCCTTGAAGACGGTGATGCGCTTATCTTGAGGGCATATGCCGAAGCCGACGGCTTTGTCCGCATCGGTTTCGGAGACTGCCGCGGGCGCATTTTACCCGCCGGATAAGAGCCAGATAGAGAAAGCAGGCGAGGATGCTCAAATTGCATGATTACTGGCGCTCCAGCGCCGCCTATCGCGTTCGCATTGCGCTCAATCTCAAGGGACTGGACTACAAACAGGACAGTCATGACCTGCGCACCAATGCCCAGCATCTCGATAGTTACAAGGCGCTCAATCCGCAAGGTCTGGTGCCGGCGCTAGATATCGGCGGCCATGTCCTGACGCAAAGCTTGGCGATCATCGAATGGCTGGAGGAAACCTGCCCGGAACCGCCGCTTCTGCCGCGCGCCGCCGCCGACCGTGCTGTGGTCCGCGCCATGGCGGGCCTGATCGCCTGCGATATCCACCCGCTCAACAATCTGCGGGTGCTGCGCGAACTGAAAAAGGACTGGAACGCCGACGAGGCCCAGACGAAGATGTGGGCCAAGGGCTGGATCGCCGAGGGATTTACGGCCCTTGAAACCCTCATCGGCCGGCATGGCGGCGGTTATTGCTTCGGCGAGCGCCCGACCCTGGCCGATTGTTTCCTGGTGCCGCAGGTTTTTTCCGCGCAGCGCTTTGGGGTCAGTCTTGATCCTTACCCGAATATCCGGGCGGTGAACGAGCGCTGCGACGAGCACCCGGCCTTTTCGCGCGCCCATCCGGCGCACCAGCCCGATGCCGATACGGTCGATTTCAATACCAGATGAGTTTACGCGTCTACGCCACCCCCGCCGGCGTAAAACTGGGGCCAAAGGATCTCATCGCGCCTGACACGGCGCGCAACTTCGTGCTGGAAATCGGCGAGGCGCATTTTCATGGCTTCGTGGTACGTAAAGCCGATGACTATTACGGCTATGTCGATCGCTGCCCACACGCCGGCCTACCCCTGGCGCAGGAACTGGACGACTACCTGACGCCCCAGGCCGACCTGATTTCCTGTAGCTGGCATGGCGCCCTGTTCCGCATCTCCTCCGGCCAGTGCGTTGGTGGCCCGTGCGCTGGGCAGTCGCTGACGCCATGGCCGGTACGCGTGGAAGAAGGCTTTATCGTCACCGCCTAAAGGTTTGGAACCACGAATGGACACGAATAAACACGAATGTTCGTATCGCCTATTCGTGTTTATTCGTGTCCATTCGTGGTTCGTGAATCCTTGGTCTTTTAAGCCGTCGCATCGTTCGATCCACGCTTTGCCGTAAGACTCGATCCCGCTGAAGCGATAATAACCAGCGCCACCGCCAGCCATTGCAGCGGCGTCAGAAGCTCATGCAGGATAACAAGCCCCAGCAGAGCGGCGACCGCTGGCTCCAGGCTCATCATCAGGCCAAAGGTCTTGGCGGGCATGGCTTTCAGCGCGATCATTTCCAGCGCGTAGGGAATGGCGCTCGCCAGGATACCGATGCCGACGCCATAAAACAGTATGGTCGGCGACAGAAGCGAAGCACCGGCAAAGGCCACGCCGATCGGCACGGTGAAGATGGTCGAAAAGGCCATGCCAAGCGCCACGGCCTTGCCTCCGTGTACCCGATCACCGACCTTTTGACCGACAATGATATACAGTCCCCACAGCACGCCGGCGATCAGGGCATAGACCACGCCCAGCAGATCAAGTGCCGTGCTGCCTTCTCCCCCCAAACCTTGCCAAGGCAGCAAGATCAGCAACCCCGCTACGGCACAGGCCACCCAGATAAAATCGCTCCATTTGCGTGACCCCAGAATCGCCACGGTGAGCGGACCGGAAAATTCCAGTGCCACGGCGATGCCGAGCGGAATGCGGGCGATCGAAGCATAAAAGACCAGGTTCATGACGCCGAGTATGGCGCCATACAGCGCCAGCACCGGCCAGTGCTTGCGCTCCGGCCCACCACGCCACGGCTGGAAGACGATCAACAGGGAGACGGTGGCGAAGAACTGGCGCAGCGCCGTGGTGCCTTCGGAGCCCACCAGCGGGAAGACATGCTTGCTCAGCGTGGCGCCAAGTTGCACCGAGACTATGGCGATGAGTATGGCGACAATCGCCCACAATTTTGGATTTTTAGACATGGTTCGACTCCGGTGTGGCGTCGTCTTGTCGTAACCGGGTACGGCGCACCTCGTCCGGAGAATATCTGCAGCTACAATAGCCAGTTGGTGACAGCATCTCAACGGATGGGAAAAATAAAATTGGTCTTGTTGCTTATGACCAATAGGTAGGTCACCCTCTCCGAAAATGGAGGGAAACATCATGAAACCGCTCATCGCGCTGATAGCCTCTGCGGCCCTGATCGCCACGCCAGTCGTTGCGAAACCCGCGCCAAAGCCGGTGATTATCGGTTACCTGCCAGCCTTCAAGGGCCCCATGCTGCCCTATATGGATACCATCGACCTGACGAAGGTGACCCATATCAACCTGTCTTTCGTCAACCCGGATCCGCAGGGACTGATCGTCAATGGCGACCTGATGGCCTGCATGGATACCGAAGGACATGGCGCCCTACCGGTCGCCGATGTACAGGCGGTGATCGACCGCGCCCACATTGCCGGCGTCAAGGTGCTGATCTCCCTCGGCGGTGGCATCATTCCGAAATGCTCCGGCGAATGGCCCACCCTGCTCAGGCAGGAAAACCGCGCTGTCACCGTGGCCAATCTCATAAAGTTTCTCGATGACACCGGCCTCGATGGCATCGATGTCGACCTCGAATGGGATGTGCTGACGGCCATCGATAAGGCCGGAGAATACACGCCCTTTGTCCAGGCCTTGAGCGCCGAACTGAAGAAACGCGGCAAGCTGCTCACCTGCGCCACCGCTTCGGCCGAAGGCGGCATGGTGCCGGTCTCGTCCGTGCCGTATTTCGATTATGTGAACATCATGTCCTATGATGCTGTTGGCCCTTCATGGGGCACGCCAGGCGATGAGCACGCCACCCTGGACATGGCGAAACACGACATCGCCGTCTGGCAGGCGCGCGGCGTGAAAAAGAGCCAGTTGGTGTTGGGCGTGCCGTTTTATGGCCATGCCTTCGGCAGCTACAAACTCGGCTTCCACGATTACAAGGGCCTGCTGGCGGAATATGGCGATACGGTCGCCGAAAGCGATATCCTCGGCAAGGCGTGCGCCGGTTGCGATTACGTCACTTATAATGGCCGCCCGACCATCCGGCTGAAGGCCGAACTGGCCCGGCAGAGCGGCGCCGGCGTCATGATCTGGGAACTGACCGCCGATCAGCCTGGCTCGAACAGCCTGCTAGATGCCCTGCATGACTCGCTTAATTCTACCGCGGAGTGAATTGCGCGGCATAATTTCCGATTGCGCCGCACTATACGACAGAATATCCCGACCTGTCGTTAATTTTCCAAATTTGACATAAATGTCAGTATTTGAAATTGACCCTGCGTCGGGTTTTTTGTATTGTATTTTCAATAACAAGAGAAAACGCCACAGACAGCACCATGTTTACGCCTCCGCGCCTCCGCCAGGATCCGAGTACCACCTCGACTCCAAGCCACACCCAGACAGCGTGCGTAAACCGGGCGGCG
Organism: Asticcacaulis taihuensis; assembly: GCF_900100255.1. Classification (GTDB taxonomy): domain Bacteria; phylum Pseudomonadota; class Alphaproteobacteria; order Caulobacterales; family Caulobacteraceae; genus Asticcacaulis; species Asticcacaulis taihuensis. The sequence goes on from NZ_FMTS01000001.1 coordinate 1,095,925, forward strand.
CCCCTCGCCACACAGAGTGAAAATGCTGCATCCTGCCACGGTGCAGCATTTTTTGTCACTGGCGTCGAAACGCATTAGCCCCACCCTCGATGAAAAAGGATACAGGGAACAAAACGCTATGAAAACCAGCACAAAAACGAAGCCCGCCCCTCAAACCGACAATGCCGTTTTTGAATATGCGCTGCGCCTGGGCGATGATGCCCTCATTCTCGGCCAGCGTCTGAGTGCCTGGTGCGGCCACGCCCCCAGCCTGGAGGTCGATCTCGGCCTCTCCAGCCTGGCGCTCGATCTCGTCGGCCAGGCCACCTTCTGGCTGGAACTGGCTGCCCGGCATGACCCGCAGGGCCGCGACGCCGATACCCTGGCCTTCCGCCGCGATACCCACGATTTCCATAATTGCCTTCTGGTCGAGCAGCCGAATGGCGATTTCGCCCAGACCTTGGCGCGGCAGTTCCTGTTTTCCAACTATCAGCTTCTGTTCCTGGAAGCGCTCAAGGGCTCATCCGACAAGGCCATGGCCGACATCGCCGCCAAGTGCGCCGGAGACGTCGCCTATCACGTCGATTTCGCCCGCGACTGGATGATTCGCCTGGGTGATGCCTCCTGTGTCAGCCATCAGCGCCTGGTCAAGAGCATGGACTTCATGTCCCACTTCGTCGATGAGCTGTTCATCATGGACGAGGTCGATAATGCCCTGCTGGCGGATGGCATCTCCATCTGCAAGGCGGCTTTGCGCGACGAATTCGATCATCGCATTGCCAGCGTATTGAGCGAGGCCGGTCTGACGCCGCCCAAGGTAAGGCGTTCGGTCATTTTGGGCCGCAAGGGCCACGACAGCGAACATGTGGCTCTGCTGCTGCACGACATGCAGATCCCGCCACACGAGGCCGATCCACGTTGGTAAGAAAGTCAAAGTTGATCCACAGATTACGCAGATTTGCGGGCGCTACCGCGCCCTCTGTATACGCGTTATCTACTGTGCTTAATAACGCAGGCAACTCGCGGCAGTCCGTCATGATTATAAAAAGGGCGCGGTAGCGCCCGCAAATCTGCGTAATCTGCGGTTCCCCTTTCCTACCCTACAGCCAAGCTCGCCGCCGCCAGATCCTGCGCGGCATCGCCCACGCTCTTGAACAGGGTGATACGGCCTTCACGGTCAGACACAACCTCACCGGCGCATAACGTCTGCAAGGTGCCCTTGATCATTTCATGATGCAGCAAACCGGTGGCTATGGGCTGGGTCAGGTCACCGGCTTCGCTCAGGGCGGCAAAAGTATCAACCCAGATGTCGGCGCGCGTAATGGTCGCGTCATCGGCCTCGCGCATATCCTTCAGATAGCCGCCGATCAGGGCCACATGCTGACCCGAACGCAGCCATTCTCCCCTGATCAGCGGTTCGGTCGAAAGCGTGGCACAGGCGATGATATCGGCTTTTGCCACTCCGGCTGCCAGATCGGTGCAGACCTCGGCGTGGAAGCCGCCGGCCTTAAGCGCCGCGACCAGTTTCTCGGCATTGGCGGCGGTCGGGCTGAAAACCTGGACCGTCTCGATGGCGCGCACCGCCCGGTAGGCAAAGGCCAGTTCCGAGGCGATCCGGCCTGAACCGACCAGCAGCAGGTGCTTCGCACCATCCACAGCCAGCCGATCTGCCGCAATGGCCGCCACCGCCGCCGTGCGCCGCGCCGTCAGTTCGCCGCCGTCAAGCAGCGCCATATGTTCGCCGGTAATGGCATCGAACAGCAGGTAGCTGGCCGTCACCGCCGGCAGGTGGCGGCGCGCATTACCAGGCGTGACATTGACCACCTTCACCCCGCCCATACCCTGACTCCAGGCTGGCATCATCAGCAGGGTGGCGTCGGGTTCGCCGGAATTACTGATCGTATGGACATGGCGCTGCGGCGACCTCGTCTCGCCCTTCAACAGCTTTGGCAATTGCGCCGTCAGCCTGGCATAGGGCAGACGTTCGATCAGGTCGTGCGCGGTCAGGTTTTGCATCTTATTGTCCGTTATCGGCGATAGTTTCGGTGACAAGCCAGTCGCGGAAGGCGACCAGCGGTGGATGGTCGGCGCGGTCTTCCGGCCAGACGAGATAATAGGCTTCGGCATTTTTCATGGGCAAATCGAGTGCCCGCACCAATTGGCCGGTGCGCAGTTCCTCCTCGATCAGGAAGTCCGGCAACAGGGCCACGCCCAGACCGGCCCGCGCCATCTGGGCCATGGTGGCGAACTGGTCGAACAGCATACCCTGAACATGTTCGGCCGGAGCGTCGTTCTGGCGCAACCAGCGCTCCCAGGCATCCGGCCGCGTGGTAATGTGCAGCAGTGGCGCCTTACGGATATCAGCCGGGGTCTCGAACCTGTAGCGCTCCAGCAGCGCGGGACTACACGCCGGCACGACATATTCTTCACGCAACAGCAGGGTCTCTGCCCCCGGCCAATCACCGGTTCCGTGGTGGATGGCGGCGTCCATCGCTTCCTGACGGAAATCGAAGGCGGTCAAACGGGTGATCAGGTTGAGCGTGGTGCCGGGATTTTGACTGAGGAATCCCGGCAGGCGCGGCGCCAGCCAGCGGGCGCCGAAGGTCGGCAAAACGGCGAGGTTGAGCGAGCCGCCGAAGGGATTGGCGCGCAGATTGAGCGACGCCGTACTGATCTTTTTCAGCGCGTCGCGGATTTCGCGGGCATAGGCTTCGCCGCCGGGAGTCAGGCGGATGGTCTGGCGCTCACGGTGGAACAACTCAACCTCAAGCTGGTCCTCCAGTGCCTTGATCTGGCGGCTGACCGCGCTCTGGGTCAGGGCCAGTTCGCGCGCCGCCGCCGTAATGCTGCCGGTGCGCGCCGCGGCTTCGAAGGCCTGCAGGTGAGCGGTAGGCGGCAGAAAGCGGCGTGGTGCCAACATCAGACTTCATTCCAAATGAGAATGACATATTGCCGAAATGGCAATGGATAAGCCCCATATTAGCGCGTATAAACCAGTTGTCCATACAGATATGGAATGACATGCCCAAGTCTATAAGTGCCAATACCAAAACACACGGTCTCTGGGAAACCACTGCACCGGCCGCTCCGGAAACGGCCACGTTGGCTGCCGAAATACGCACTAGCGTCTGTATCATCGGCGGCGGCTATACTGGCAATTCGGCGGCGCTGCACCTGGCGAAAAAAGGCGTAGCTTCGATCGTTCTTGAGGCCAAAGAGATCGGTTTCGGCGGTGCCGGGCGTAATGTCGGGCTGGTCAATGCCGGCATGTGGGTCATGCCCGATGAACTGCCGAACGTGCTGGGTGAGGTCCACGGCGACCGCCTGCTGAAGCTGCTAGGCGATGCGCCTTCGGTCGTTTTCGAGATCGTCGATCAATACCGAATCGAATGCCAGCTTCAAAAGCATGGCACCCTGCATTGCGGCGTCGGTCAGGTGGGGCTTGAAGAGTTGCAACAGCGCGAAACGCAGTGGCGGCTGCGTGGCGCCCCGGTGCGTTTGCTCTCCGCCGAAGAGACGGCCGAGAAGGTCGGCTCCAATGCCTATACCGGTGCCCTGCTCGACCTGCGCGCCGGCACCATTCAGCCGCTGGCCTATGTGCGTGGTCTGGCCAAGGCGGCGCTTAAAGAAGGCGCGACCATCTACACCGGCTCGCCCGCGCTGGAGGTGACAGCCGAAGGTGCGCAATGGCGCGTGAAGACACCGCAGGGCTCGGTCATCGCCGACTGGGTGATCATGGCCACCGACGCCTATACCAGCGGGCCATGGGAAATTATCCGGCGCGAACAGGTCCACCTGCCCTATTTCAACTTCGCCACCGTGCCGTTGCCAGAGGATATCCGCGCGACCATCCTGCCCGGCAAGGAAGGCGTGTGGGATACGAAAGAAGTCCTGTCCTCCTTCCGTATGGATATCCATGGCCGCCTGATCTTCGGCAGCGTCGGCGCGTTGAAGGGCGTGGGCGAAGCCATTCACCGCGACTGGGCTTTGCGGGCTTTGCACAAGATTTTCCCCCAAATTGGCAATGTCGCCTTCGAGGCCGAATGGTACGGCCAGATCGGCATGACCGACGACAACCTGCCGCGTTTCCACAAATTCGCGCCGAACGTCATCGGAATCAGCGGCTATAATGGCCGCGGCATCGCGCCGGGCACGGTCATGGGCCGCACCCTGGCCGAACTGATCGCCGGCGAAAAGGGCGAAGGCGATCTGCCCCTGCCCGTCACCACGCCCGCCGAGGCGAAGATGCGGGCGCTCAAGGAAGTTTTTTACGAGGTCGGCGCTCAGGCGGCGCACCTCACGGATTCACGTTTCTAAGGAACCGAACATGATCACCGAAACCACACGCTTTGCGGAAGATGTCTCCGCACTTCTGAAGACCCTCGGCGTCGCAGCCAAGACCTATACCGGCGGTACGCTGGCCGTTACCTCACCGGTCACAGGCGAGGTCATCGCCAATGTCGTCGAGACCTCGGCCGCCGACGCCAAGAAAGCCATCGACGCCGCCCACAAGGCGTTCCTCGACTGGCGTGTTATCCCTGCCCCGAAGCGTGGCGAACTGGTCCGCATCTTCGGTGAGGAACTGCGCGCCCACAAGGCCGAACTCGGCAAGCTGGTCTCCATCGAAGTCGGCAAGGTGACCTCGGAAGGTCTCGGCGAAGTGCAGGAAATGATCGACATCTGCGATTTCGCCGTCGGTCTCTCCCGCCAGCTTTACGGCCTGACCATCGCCACCGAGCGCTCAAGCCACCGCATGATGGAAACCTGGCAGCCGCTCGGCGTCGTCGGCATCATTTCGGCTTTCAACTTCCCGGTCGCCGTCTGGGCTTGGAACGCGGCCCTCGCCCTGGTCTGCGGCGACTCGATCGTCTGGAAGCCGTCGGAAAAGTCGCCGCTCACCGGCCTCGCCACCCACGCGCTGTTTGAGCGTGCCCTCAAGCGCTATGTCGATGAAGGCTATGACGCCCCGGCCGGCCTTTCAGCCCTGATCATCGGCGCCCGCGAGATCGGCGAAGTGCTGGTCGATCACGAGAAGGTCGCCCTGATCTCCGCCACCGGCTCGACCGCCATGGGCCGCGCCGTCGGCCCCAAGCTGGCCGCCCGCTTCGCCCGTTCGATCCTCGAACTCGGCGGTAACAACGCCGCCATCGTCGCGCCGACCGCCGACCTCGACCTGACCCTGCGCGGCGTCGCCTTCGCCGCCATGGGCACGGCCGGCCAGCGCTGCACCACCCTGCGTCGCCTGTTCGTCCATGACAGCGTCTATGACACCCTCGTCCCGCGCCTGAAGAAGGCCTATGCCTCGGTCAAGATCGGCAATCCGATGGAAGACGGCACCCTGGTCGGCCCGCTGATCGACAAGCTGGCCTTCGATGGCTTTGAAAAGGCGCTGTCGGAAGCCAAGGCGGCCGGCGGCGTGGTCACCGGCGGCGAGCGCGTCACGGTCAGCGGCGACAACAGCTATTATGTCCGCCCGGCGATCGTTGAAATGGCCAAGCACGAAGGTCCCGTCCTGCGTGAAACCTTCGCGCCGATCCTCTACGTCCTGCGTTATTCCGACGTGAAGGACGCCATCGCCATGCAGAACGATGTCGGCGCCGGCCTGTCGTCGTCAATCTTCACCAACGATATCCGAGAAGCCGAACTCTTCATGTCGGCCGCCGGGTCGGATTGCGGCATCGCCAATGTCAATATCGGCACCTCCGGCGCTGAAATCGGCGGCGCCTTCGGTGGCGAAAAGGAAACCGGCGGCGGTCGTGAATCGGGTTCCGACGCCTGGCGCGCCTATATGCGCCGCACCACCAACACCATCAATTTCGGCAGCACCCTGCCGCTGGCCCAGGGCGTGGTGTTTGATGTCTGATTTTCAATGGGATGATCCGCTTTTGCTCGTCGAACAACTGAGTGACGACGAACGCATGATCATGGAAGCCGCGCGCGACTATGCGCAAGGCTCGCTGATGCCGCGTGTGCTTAAGGCCTATGGCGAGGAACATACCGACCGCGCCATCTTCAACGAGATGGGCGAACTCGGCCTGCTGGGCGCCACCTTGCCGGAACAATATGGCGGCGCCGGCGCGTCCTACGTCGCCTATGGCCTGATCGCCCGCGAGGTCGAGCGCGTCGATAGCGGCTACCGCTCGATGATGAGCGTTCAGTCGTCGCTGGTCATGTATCCGATCTATGCCTATGGCTCGGAAGACCAGCGGATGAAGTATTTGCCAAAGCTGGCTTCCGGTGAATGGGTTGGCTGCTTTGGCCTGACCGAGCCTGATGCCGGCTCCGATCCCGGCTCGATGACCACCCGCGCCGAGAAAATAGATGGCGGCTACCGCCTCACTGGCACCAAGATGTGGATTTCCAACTCGCCCATCGCCGATGTCTTTGTGGTGTGGGCCAAGCTCGATGGCGTCATCCGCGGCTTCGTGCTGGAAAAGGGCATGAAGGGCTTAAGCGCGCCGAAAATCCACGGCAAGCTGTCGCTTCGCGCCTCGATCACCGGCGAGATTGTCATGGATGGCGTCGAGGTCGGTGAAGACGCGCTCCTGCCGAATGCATCGGGCCTCAAGGGACCGTTCGGCTGCCTGAACCGCGCCCGTTACGGCATCGCCTGGGGCGCCATGGGCGCCGCCGAGGATTGCTGGCACCGCGCCCGCCAATATGGCCTCGATCGCAAGCAGTTCGGCAAGCCGCTGGCCCAGATGCAGCTCTTCCAGAAGAAGCTGGCCGATATGCAGACCGAGATTACGCTTGGTCTGCAAGCCGCTTTGCGCGTCGGGCAATTGTTCGACGCCGGCAAAATGCAGCCGGAAATGATCTCTCTGATCAAGCGCAATAACTGCGGAAAGGCCCTCGACATCGCCCGTCAGGCGCGTGATATGCATGGTGGCAACGGCATCCACGAGGAGTTCCATGTCATGCGCCATGCGCAGAACCTGGAAACCGTCAACACCTACGAAGGCACGCACGACGTCCACGCCCTGATCCTTGGTCGGGCGCAAACGGGATTGCCGGCGTTCTTTTGATGAAAAGCGAGATACCCCACCACCACGCCTCAAGAGAGGCGCGGTCCCCCTCCCCGGCAAAGCCGGGGAGGTATGATTTTCTTATACCTCCCCAACTCGTTGGGGAGGGGGACCGCACGAACGCGAAGCGTGAGATGTGGTGGTGGGGTTTCTTGCTTTCTTCCGTGTGTCTTGCCGCATGAAGCCGCACACCAAACCCCTCGCCGGCCTGAGAGTCCTCGAACTCGCCCGCATCCTGGCCGGTCCGTGGTGCGGACAGTTGCTGGCCGATCTGGGCGCCGAGGTCATCAAGATCGAGCGCCCGGAGGTTGGTGACGATACCCGCACCTGGGGGCCGCCGTTCGTGACCGATGCCGCCGGCAATGCCTGGGGCGCGGCCTATTTCCATGCCACCAATCGCGGTAAGTCCTCGGTTGCCATTGCTTTCGAGATGCCCGAAGGCCAGGCCGTCATCCGCCAACTGGCCGCGGAAGCTGATATCCTGATCGAAAACTTCAAGGTCGGCGGCCTGAAGAAATACGGCCTTGATTACGAATCGCTGAAGCAGATTAATCAACGATTGATTTACGCTTCGATCACCGGCTTCGGTCAGGATGGCCCCTACGCCGCCCGCGCCGGCTACGACTACATTATCCAGGGCATGAGCGGCCTGATGGACATCACCGGCGAGCCCGAACGTGAACCGCAGAAGGTCGGTGTCGCCGTGGTCGATATCTTCACCGGCGTCTATACCTCGACCGCTATCCTGGCCGCCGTGCGTGGCCGTGAGATCAGCGGTGAAGGCTGCCATATCGACATGTCGCTGTTCGATACCGCCACCGCGATCCTCGCCAACCAGGCCAGCAACTATCTCGTCTCTGGCAAGTCGCCCTCGCGCCTCGGCAATGCCCATCCCAATATTGCGCCTTATCAGGTGTTCAGGGTGGCGGACGGCCATATCATCGTCGCGGTCGGCAATGACGGCCAGTTCCAGAAATTCTGCGCCGCGCTTGGCGCCACCGATATCGCCGCCAATACGGACTATGCCACCAATGCGCAGCGCGTCGGCGTGCGTCTCGCTTTGCAGGCCGAGCTTGAGCCCTTTCTGGTGCAAAAGACCCGCAGCCAATGGCTTGAAGCGCTGGAAACCGCCGGTGTGCCCGCCGGACCGATCAACCGCATCGAAGACGTCTTCAACGATCCGCAGATCATCCATCGCGGCCTGAAACTCGACCTGACCGCCGCCGATGGCTCCAAGGTCTCAGGCGTCGCCTCGCCCATCGTCATCAATGGCGAACGTATGTCCGCCGCCTCTCCCTCCCCTATGCTCGGCAGCGGGCAAGCCCAATGGACCTCCAAATGACCCACCGTAACGGCGGCCAGATACTTGTTGATCAACTATTGATTCAAGGCGTCGATCGCGTCACCTGCGTGCCCGGCGAAAGCTATCTGGCGGCGCTCGACGCCATGCATGATGCCGATATCGACGTTCTGATCTGCCGTCATGAAGGCGGCGCGGCGATCATGGCCGAGGCCTATGGCAAGCTGACCGCCCGCCCCGGCGTCTGCTTCGTCACGCGCGGCCCCGGCGCCACCAACGCGGCCCACGGCGTCCATATCGCTCAGCACGACTCGACGCCGATGATCCTGTTCATCGGCCAGGTCGAGCGCGCCATGCTTGGTCGCGGCGCCTTCCAGGAAATGGACTATCAGCAGGTCTTCGGCAGCGTGGCCAAATGGGTGGTCGAGATCACTGACGCAAAGCGCATTCCCGAAATTGTTGCCCGTGCTTTCCGCATCGCCATGCAGGGCCGCCCCGGTCCCGTGGTCATCTCCCTGCCGGAAGACGTGCTGACCGACATGGAAGACGTGGCCGACGCACCGGCGCTCGCTTTTGCCAGGCCGGAACTGTCGATCGATGTCTTCCAGCAATTCGATGCCTTGCTTGCCGCCGCCAAGCGGCCACTGATTATCCTGGGCGGCAGCAACTGGAGTTATGAAGGCTGCGAAGCCATTGCCGATTTCGCCACGCGCTTTCGCATTCCGGTCGCTACCGAATTCCGCCGTTCGGCGCTTTTTCCCGCCGATCACCCCTCCTATGCCGGCGATCTTGGTTTCGGCCAGAACCCCAAGCTCAGCCAGCGCGTAAAAGACGCAGACCTGCTGATCCTGCTGGGGGCGCGCATGGCCGAGGTGCCCTCCTCCAGCTATACCCTGATCGATATCCCGACACCCAAGCAGACCATGGTTCACATCTTCCCGGACGCTGGCGAAATCGGCAAGGTCTACCAGCCGACGTTGGGCATCGTCTGCGCGGCGGATGCCTTCGCGCAATCCCTGGGCTATCTCAAGACGCCCGAGCGCGTTGTCTGGGGCGAAGAGACCGAAAACGCCCATATGGATTTCCTGATGTGGACCACCACGCCGGCGAAGATCCCCGGCGACTTCCAGTACGGCGAGGTCATGGTATGGTTGCGGGAAAACCTGCCCGCCGACACTATCACCTGCAACGGCGCCGGCAACTACGCCATCTGGCTGCACCGCTACTGGCGCCATACCCAACCGCGCACCCAGATCGCCCCCACCTCCGGCAGCGTCGGTTACAGCGTACCGGCTGGCGTCATGGCCAAGCGCCAGTGTCCGGACAGGACGGTCGTCGTCTTCGCCGGCGACGGCTGTTTCCTGATGCACGGCAATGAATTCGCCACGGCCGTGCAATACGATATTCCGGTCATCGTCCTGATCATCGACAACGGCATGTACGGCACCATCCGCATGCACCAGGAAAAAAACTACCCGCACCGCGTCGTCGGCACCGACCTGAAGAACCCGGACTTCGCCGCTTACGCCAAAGCCTTCGGCGGCCATGGCGAGACTGTCCGCACCACGGCGGAATTCGTCCCGGCCTTTAAGCGGGCCCAAGCCTCAGGCAAGCCGGCGATCATCCACTGCTTCATCGATCCCCAGGCCATCACGCCAGCCAAAACGCTCGATCAGGTCGCTCGCGGCGAATAGGTTTCAAACCAAACAGAAAAAATGGCGGCTGGATATTCCAGCCGCCATTTTTATTTGCATCTGCTCAGTCGAACCTACAGGTATCCCTGTTGCTCGTCGGTCAGGGCTTCGAGTTGCTCGGCCGAGAAAGCCGCCAACTGAATAGCCGTGATCCCGCCGATCTGTGTCGTGCTGAGTGTCGGTATCTGATCTGTGGTCAGGCCGGCAATGGCCGATGTCGTCAGGGCCCCGATCTGCGAGGTCGAGAACAGCGTCAACTGCGTCGTCGTCAGGGCCGACAACTGGGTAGAGGTCAGGCCGGTCAGGGCCGTCGTCGTCAGCGATGACAGTTGTGTCTCGTCCGCGGCGCCTAGCTGCACAGTGCTCATCGACTTGAGTTCCGCCGCCGTCAGGACACCGATCTGGGTGGTTGTCAGCGCCCCCACAACAATGGTTGACAGAGAGCCGAAGACCGTCGTGTTCAGGCCCGCCAGTTGCGTGGTCGACAGGCCGTTGACCTGGGTCGTGGTCAGGCTGTTGGACTGGGTCTCATTCAGCCCGGCGATCACCGCATTGCTCAGCGAACCGAACTGGGTGCCGTCGAGGCCCGCAATCTGGTCAGTCGTCAGGCCAGCCAGTTGCGATGACTTCAGGCCGGACAGTTGCGTCGTGGTCAGGCTGCTGACCTGGGTCGTCGTCAGACCATTCAGCGCCGTATCCGTCAGGACACCGATCTGAGTCTGTGTGAGGCCCCCGACCTGGGTCGTCGTCAGATTGCCGATAATGGTTTCCGTTAGGCCCGCCAGAGTGCGCGTCGAGATGGCGCCCAGTTGAGTGGCCCCCAGACCAGCCAGTTGCGTCGTATCAAGCGCCACCAAGTCGGACGAGGTGATACCCGCCACCTGGGCCGTGGTCAGGCCGCCCAGTTGCGTCGTATTCAGGCCGGCAAAGGCCGTCGAGGTCAGGGCAGCGACCTGGATGGCGCCAAGGCCCGCCAGTTGCGTGGTATCGAGCGCGCCCAGCTTGGTTTCATCGAGCACGCCGATGCTGGCCGTGGTCAGGGCCGCCAGTTGCGTGGATAGCAAGGTGGCGAACTGGGTCGAGGTCAGGTTGCCGACCTGGGTCGAGCTGATGCCGGAAATCTGGGCCGTGGTCAGGGCGGCAACATCCGTCGTTTCCAGGCCGCCGAGGGCGGTGGACGTCAGAGCGTTCAGTTGCGCTGCCTTGAGGGCGGGCACCTGGCCGGCTGTCAGGCTGGCGACCTGGGTTTCATCGAGCGCGGCCACCGCCCCAGTGGTCAGGGCGCCAAGAACCGTATTGGCCAGGCCGCTGATCTGGGTGGTGGTCAGGGCTTCCGCCAGGGTGGCGTTGAGCCCGCCCACCGCCGCCACCGTCAGCTTGTTGAGCTGATCGGTTGAGAGAGCGGCGACCTGATCAGTGGTCAGGTTGGTGACCTGCGATGCGGTCAGGCCGATCGCCTGGGTCGAAGTCAGGCCGGTCAGGGCCGTCGTCGTCAGGGCCGTCACCGCCGACGTGGTCAGAGCCCCGATGCGGGTCACCGCCGGGCCGGAAAGCTCGGTGCTGCTGATCGCCGCCGCCTGGTCCGCCGTCAGCGACTTGAGCGCGAGGGTGGTCAGCGAATTGAGCTGCGTGGAGGACAGCGCACCGACCTGGGTGGAACTGAGCGCCGACACTTGGCTGGAGGTCACGCCGGTCAATTGCGCCGCCGTCAGGAGGGCCAGGTTGGTGGTCGAGAACTGAGCCAGATTATCGGCGCCCAGCGCGCCGACCTGAACGGCGCTGAGCTTGCCGATCTGGGTCGTGGTCAGGGCATCGATCTCGGTCGTGGTGAAGCCGCTGACCGCCGTGGCCGAGAGGCCGGCGATCTTGGTTTCCGACAGGCCGGAGACCTGCGTCGTGGTCAGGTTGGCCACCTGGCTGGAGGTGATGCCGATGAAGGCCGGCGTGCCGATGCTGTTAAGCTGGTCCGTACCGAGCGCGGTGATAGCTTCGGTCGTTATCCCCTTGACCTGCGAAGAGGTCAGGCCGGCCAGTGCCGTCGAACTGAGCGCGGCGAACTGGGTCGAGGTCAGGTTCGACAGTTCGGTCGTCGTCAGCTTGCCGACCTGGGCCGAGGTGATACCCGCCAGTTGGGTGGTTGAAAGCGCGGCGATATCATCGGCCGAGAAGGTGGAAATTGTCGCCGGTGCCAGGGCGCCCAGTTGGTCCGAGGTCAGCGTCCCCACCTGGGTGGAGGTCAGGCGCTCGACGGAGGTGGCGTTCAGCCCGGCCAGTTGCGTGGTGGTCAGGGCGCCGACATCCGTCGTGGTCAGTTCGACGAAGGCCGTGCCGCTGATGGCGTTGAGCTGGCTCGTCTTGAGCAGCCCTACCTGGGTAGAGGTCAGGGCGTCAACCTGCGTCGAATCCAGGGCGCCGAGCACGGTAGCGTTCAGCGCCTGCAGGCGTGTGGTGTCGAGACCGGCCAGTTGCGTCGTCGTCAGGCCGGCAGCCTGGGTCGATTTCAGCGCGCCGAAGGTAGCTGCCGTCAGGCTGTTGAGCTGGTCCGTGGTCAGGGCGCCCAACTGGTCGGTCGAGAACGAACCCAGTTGCGCCGCCGTCAGGCCCGGAAGCTGGGTTGTTTCCAGGTTGGCGATATTGGTCGTGTCGAGATTGGCGATCTGGCCGGTCGAAAGCCCGGCGATCTGCGAGGTCGTCAGGCCGTCGAGTTCTGTGGACGTCAGGCCGCCGATCGCGGTTGCCGACAGGGCATTCAATTGCGCCGTTTTCAGCGCCTGAACCTGCGAGGTATTGAGCGTGGCGATCTGGGTTTCATCAAGCGCCGCGATGGAGGCGGTCGAGAGGGCCGCGAGGATGGTGGTGGCCAGCCCGCCGACCTGGGTGGTGGTCAGGGCCGCCGTCAGGGTGGCATTCAGGCCAGCCACCGCCGCCGTCGTCAGCTTGTTGAGTTGGTCGGTGGAAAGCGAGGCGATCTGATCGGTCGACAGGCTGGCGACTTGGCTCGATGTCAGACCCAGCGCCTGGGTCGAACTCAGGCCGGTCAGGGCCGTCGTCGTCAGGGCTGTCACCGCAAGCGTGCTGAGTGCGCCAATGCGGGTGACGGCCAGACCGGAGAGTTCAGTGGAACTGATCGCCGATGCCTGATCAGCCGTTAGAGTCTTGAGCGCCGCCGTGGTGAGGGCGTTCAACTGGGTTGAGGCCAGAGCACCAACCTGGGTGGAGGTGAGACTCGGCAGTTGGGTAGAGGTCACGCCCGCCAGTTGGGCGACGCTGAGCGAGGTCAGGCTGGTCGTGGAAAGGCTTCCCAGGTCGAACGCCGAAATCGCGCCGATTTGGGAGGCCGTGAAAGCCTGCACCTGTGTCGTCGATAGCGCATTCAACTGGTCGGAGGTGAGCGAGCCGACAGCATCCGTATTCAGGCGCGAAATTTTGGCTGCATCGAGCCCGGCCAGCACGCCGGTGCTGTTGGTCTCCAGGAAGAATATCTGGCTGCCGTTAATCCCGGCGACGGCATTCGCGGACAGCGCGTTCAACTGAGTGGAATTCTGCTCGCCAAAAGCGATGGCGCCGAGCGCGTTGACCTGAGCCGAACTCAGGCCGCCCAGAGCGGTTGTGGACAGCGCAGCATATTGTGTCTCATCCAGTGTGAAGAGCGCCGTGGTCGAGAGCTTCGAGACCTGCGTCGAGGTCAGGCCGCTAAGCTGGCTGGTGATGGTGAAAAGGTCCAGAGACGGTATCGCCGCCGGCGCGATGGCGGAAAATTGCGTCGAATCCCACGCCGCCAGATTGAGGAACGACAGGCTGCCGATCTGGGTGGCGTTAAGCCCGCCGATCTGGGTCGTTGTCAGGCTGCCAAGGTCGCTCGTATCCAGGGCACTGAAGGTGTCGATAGCATTGAGCTGCGTCGTCTTGAGCTGCGCCATCTGAGTCGAGGTCAGCGAGTCCACCTGCCCGAAATCGAGTGAATGCACCACAGCAACGCTCAGCGCCTGCAGATGCGTGGAATCGAGACCGGAAAGCTGCGTGGTCGTCAGCCCCGTGACCTGGGTGGTCTTGAGGGCGCCCAAGGCGGTCGCGGTCAGGCTGTTGAGCTGATCCGTCGTCAGGGCACCGAGCTGATCAGTCGTGAACGATCCCAGTTGCGCCGCCGTCAGTCCCTTCAATTGGGTGGTTTCGAGATTGGCGATATTGGTGGTGTCGAAATTGGCCAGTTGCGCCACCGAGAGGCCGGCCACCTGGGTGGTTGTCAGGCCGTCCAGTTCCGTCGTGGTCAGGCCGCCCAGGGTCGTCGCCGTCAGGGCGTTCAGTTGCGCGGTCTTGAGGGACTGAATCTGCGAAGTATTCAGCGTGGCGATCTGTGTCTCATCGAGCGCCGCGACAGAAGCGGTAGACAAGGCTGACAGGACAGTTGTCGCCAGGCCACCGACCTGCGTGGTGGTCAGCGAAGCCGTCAACGTGGCGTTCAGGCCGGCCACCGCCGCCGTCGTCAGCTTGTTGAGTTGGTCAGTGGAAAGCGAAGCCGCCTGCGTGGTCGACAGGCTGCCCACCTGGCTTGATGTCAGGCCCAGCGCCTGGGTCGCCGTCAGGCCGGTCAGGGTCGTCGTGGTCAGGGCTGCAACCGCCGCCGTGCCGATCGCGCCTATGCGGGTCACCGCAAGCCCCGACAGGCCGGTTGAGGTGATCGCGGCGGCCTGGTCGGCCGTCAAACCTTTGAGGGCGGCCGTGGTCAGGGCGTTAAGCTGGGTGGAACTCAGGGCGCCGGCCTGGGTCGAGGTCAGGGCGCCCAGTTGCGCCGAACTGACGCCGCCCAGTTGTGCCACGCTGAGGACGCCGAGCGAAGTCGTGTCGAGCACCGCGAAATTGGTGGCGCCGAGTGCCGCGATCTGCGCCGATGACAGCTTGCCGATCTGGGTATCCGAGAGCGTATCGACGGAGGTCGTGGTCAGGCCGCCGATGGCTGTCGCGCTGAAAGCCGCCAGCTTGGTTTCGCTCAGGCCGCTGATCTGGGTCGTCGTCAGGCTGCCGGATTGGTCGGCCGTAATGCCGCCGATCGCCACATTGGTCAGGGCGTTCAACTGATCGGTGCCGAGCGCGGCCACTGTATCCGTGGCGATGCCCTTCAGTTGCAGGGCCGTCAGCCCGGCCAGCGCAGTAGAGGTGATTGCGGCGAATTGTGTCGAGGTCAGGTTCGACAACTGGCCGGTCGTCAGCTTTGTCACCTGGGCGGCCGTGACGCCCGCCAGTTGCGTGGTCGAAAGGGCGCCGATATCGTCGGTCGAGAAGGTTGCCAGCGCCGCCGGCGAGATAGCGCCAAGCTGTGTGGACGTCAGAGAACCGACCTGGGTAGAGGTCAGGCGTTCGACCTGGGTGGCATTGAGCCCCGAAAGCTGCCCTGTGGTCAGGGCGCCGACATCGGTGGTCGACAGGTCGGTAATGGCGGCGGCGCTCAAGGCATTGAGCTGCGTCGTCTTGAGGTTGGCAACCTGGGTTTCGGTCAGCGAATCGACCTGGGTGGCGTCAAGCGCACCCAGAAGGGTGACATTCAGGGCCTGGAGGTGCGTGGTATCGAGCGCCGAAAGCTGGGTCGTCGTCAGGCCGGACGCCTGGGTCGATTTCAGGGCGCCGATCGCGGCGGCCGTCAGCCCGTTGACTTGGTCCGTGGTCAGGGCGCCGATCTGATCCGTCGACAGCGAACCGAACTGCACAGCCGTCAGAGCCCCTGCCTGAGTGGTGGTCAGGGCTGCCACATTGGTGGTCGTCAGGCCGGTCAGGCCCGCCGTGGTGATGGCCGCCAATTGCGTGTTGGCAAGACCCGACGCCTGGGTAGTGGTCAGGGCACCGATAGAGGTCGCGTTCAGGCCCGCGATCTGGTTGACGGCTAGGCCGGCCAGCAAGGTGGTATCCAGCGCAGCGATCGCCGTGGTCTCAAGGCTGTTCAGATTGGTGGCCGTGACCGACTTGAGCTGGGTGGCGCTCAATTCCCCCAGCAGGGTGGTGGCGATGTCGCCGAACTGGGTCGTGCTGATCGAGGCGATGGCGGCCGTGCTGAAGCCCTGGACCTGGGTGGTCGTCAGGGCCAGCACGGAGGTCGAGGTCAGAGCGCCAATCGCCGACGCCGTGAAGGCACCAAGTTGCGCCGTGGTCAGGCCGCCCAGTTGCGTGGTCGTCAGCGAAGCGACCTCGTCCGTCGTCAGGCCGCGAATCTGGGCGGTCGAAAACTTGCCGACCTGGGTGGAGGTCAGGGCCGCAAACTGATCGGTTGTCAGGTGGCTGATTTCGGAGGCGGTCAGGCCGGAAAGCTGGGTCGTGTCCAGCGCCGCGATGGCGGTCGTCGAGAAGGCTTCGAGCTGGGCGGTCAGCAGGACCGAAAGCTGGGAACTGGTAAAGGCGACCTGCCCCGTCGCCAGGAAGGTAATCTGGTCAGTGGTAAGCGCCTTGACCTGATTGCCGGTCAGCGCCTTGAGCTGCGTGGTACTGAGCGCACCGATCTGGGTGGTCGAAAGGACCGCAACGCCCGAAGTCGACAGCGCGCTGATCTGCGTCGTCTTTAATTCCTGGAGCTGATCCGTCGTCAGGTTCTGAACAAAGGATACGCTAAGCTTGGAGATTTGTGCTGCGGACAGCCCAGAGATGGATGACACGACTTTTTCGCCCCTTGATCCCGCCAGAAATACGACTCACTTATTAATTGGTACGGTAAACTTTCGATTAATTTTTACAAGTGGACACGAAATACAACCCTTGCGGTATAGGGGTGACGCCCTTCCCTACAGGGCCAGAACCTCACGGAAATAGTTAATAGTCCGCGCCAGCCCGTCTTCTAGCGGAACGGACGGCTGCCAGCCGAGCACGGATCTGGCCAGGGAAATATCCGGCTGGCGCTGGCGGGGATCATCCGCCGGCAGCGGCCGGTTGACCAGTTCGCTCCCTGCACCGGTGAGCAAAATGACTTTTTCGGCCAGTTCGCGCATGGTGAATTCCACCGGATTACCGATATTGACCGGCCCGGTCACGTCATCGGGGCTGTCCATCAGGCGGATCATGCCGTCGATCAGATCGTCGACATAGCAGAAGCTGCGCGTCTGTTCGCCGGAACCATAGAGCGTGATGGGCTCGCCACGCAGGGCCTGGACGATGAAGTTGGAGACCACCCGGCCGTCATTGGGGTGCATCCGCGGGCCGTAGGTATTGAAGATGCGCATGACCTTTATCTTCAGTTTGTGCTGGCGATGATAGTCAAAGAACAGGGTTTCGGCGCAGCGTTTGCCCTCGTCGTAGCAGGCGCGCGGCCCCTGTACATTGACACGCCCCCAGTAGCCCTCCGTCTGGGGATGGACTTCCGGATCGCCGTAGATTTCACTGGTCGATGCCTGGAGGATCTTCGCCTTGGTGCGCTTGGCCAGGCCCAGCATGTTGATGGCGCCGATGACGCTGGTCTTGGTCGTCTGGACAGGATCGAACTGGTAATGCACTGGCGAGGCCGGACAGGCCAGGTTGTAGATTTCATCGACCTCGACATAGAGCGGGAAGGTAATGTCGTGGCGCAGCACTTCGAAATAGGGATTGCTCATCAGGTGCGCGATATTGCGCCGCTGGCCGGTGAAGAAGTTATCGGCGCATACCACATCGTCGCCGCGTTCAAGCAGCCGCTCGCACAGGTGCGACCCCAAAAATCCCGCGCCGCCGGTAACCAGTATCTTCTTCACAATATCCCCTTCAATTCAAATGCACTCGTCCCCGCGAGGTGCCACGAGTCGCCGCCTTTGACAAAAGGTTAACGCCGACTACTCTGTGACGTGTAACGAATCAGGGAATACGCATCCATGCCCGACACCGCACATATCGCGCCCGCCGCCCCCGGCATGAGCGTTATGGAACTCATCCAGTCGGCGGAAGCCCTGAAGGCCGGCGGCCATGCCGCGGCCGCTGTGGCGCTCTACGAGACATTCGTGGCTCAGAACCCGGACCACCCCCTGCTCTACGCGCTGCTTTTCAACCTGGGCGTCATCCTGACCGATCATCGCGACCTTAACCGGGCGCGTGAGGTCATGGAGCGCGCCCTGGAGGTCAATCCTGATTTCCACAGCGTCTATATCAATCTGGGCCGCATCTATGAGGGGCTGGGCGATAACGCGAAGGCCGTTCTGACCTGGAACGGCCTGGCCGGCCGGCTCGGCCAGATCACCGGCTCGGCCCTCAAGCACAAGACCATGGCGCTCAATCAGGCTGCCCGCGTGCTGGAAGGCGCCCACCAGGACGAGCCGGCCGAAACCGCCCTGCGCATCAGCCTGGAGATCGATCCGCATCAGCGCGAGGCCATGCAGCACTTCATCGCCCTGCGTCAGCGCCAGTGCGCCTGGCCGATCGTCATTCCGTTCGAGAACATGACACGCGAGCACCTGCTGACCGGCATTTCGCCGCTGTCGATCGACGCCTACACCGACGACCCCATCTTCCAGTTGGCCCTGAGCTATCACTATAATCTCAAGGATGTCGGCGTACCGGTGGGTGATATCATCACCAATCATTGGTCAGCGAAAAACAACCAGAAAGACAAACCGATCCGTATCGGCTACCTGTCGTCCGACCTGCGCGAACACGCCATCGGCCACCTGATGTATGAGGTATTGGGCCTGCACGACCGCTCCAAGGTCGAGGTCTTCGCCTATTATTGCGGCATCCCCTCCAATGATCCGATCCACAACCACTACAAGGAAACCTCGGATCACTTCATCGATATCACCAGCATGGACGATGTCACCGCCGCCCGCCGCATCGCCGATGACGGCATCCAGATCCTGATCGACGTCAACGGCTATACCCGCGACGGCCGCACCAAGTTGCTGGCCCTGCGCCCGGCGCCGGTGATCGTCAACTGGCTGGGCTTCCCCGGTTCACTCGGCAGCCCTTACCACCACTATATCATCGCCGATGACTGGATCATTCCCGAAGGCGACGAAATATACTATTCCGAAGCCGTCACCCGCCTGCCCTGTTACCAGCCGAACAACCGCCTGCGCATCGTCGCCCAAGAAGTGCCGACCCGCGCCGAGGTCGGCCTGCCGGAAGATGCCTTCGTATTTTGCTGTTTTAACGGCACGCACAAGATCACACGCTTCACCTTCGACCGCTGGCTGGAAATCCTCAGCCGCGTGCCTAATTCAGTGCTGTGGCTGCTCTCCGGCGCCGAAGCCTCGCACGGCCGCCTGAAAGCCTATGCCGAAAGCAAGGGCATCGATCCGGCCCGCATTGTCTTCGCCGACAAGAAGGCCAACCCTCATCACCTGGCGCGTTATCAACTGGCGGACCTGTTCCTCGACACCACGCCCTATGGCGCCCACACCACCTGCTCGGATGCCCTGTGGATGGGCGTGCCGGTGCTGACGCTTTCGGGCCGTACCTTTGCCTCGCGCGTCTGCGGCTCACTGGTCAGAGCTGCCGGCCTGCCCGACGAACTCATCTGCACAACGGCCCAGGACTATATCGACCGTGCCGTGGCGATCGGCCGTGGGAAGGGAGATATAAAGGCTTGGCGCGAACATCTGCTGGCCAATCGCCTGACCAGCACCCTGTTCGACACCTCTAAACTGGTGACGCATCTGGAAGGGCTCTATGCCGATATGTGGCAGGCGTGCCTGGATGACAGACTGCCCCAGCCCGATCTGGCCAATCTCGATACCTATTTCGAGATGGGTCTGCTGCACGACCATGAGGCTGTCGAGGTCCAGACCATTGCCGATTATAAGGGCTTCTGGCGGGAAAAGCTGGCGAAGCGCCACGCCTACCGCCCTGTGCCCTTCGACAACCGTCTATGGAAGAAGCCGGAATAGAGGAAACAAAAAAGCCTCCCGAAAGGGAGGCTGTTTGTGGAATGGCGCACTCGGAGCGATTGATGCGCGTTGTTTTAACAACGCTTACCCCTTCGGGGCGCCTGCGGCGTCGGCCGCCCTTTCGGGCCGGCCACGAACTCCGTCGTTCGAACCACTTGAAGCAATATTCAAACAAAAAAGCCTCCCCGAAGGGAGGCTCTTTTGTTTGAATGGCGCACTCGGAGCGATTCGAACGCCCGACCCTCAGATTCGTAGTCTGATGCTCTATCCAGCTGAGCTACGAGTGCCTGCGCATTCATGTCTGTCCGGGCGATGCCTGACAGCGAGGGCGGACATTTAGTTGAACGGTTTCGATAAGGCAAGGCCGGATCGATACTTTTTCCACCGAATTGATGATTTTTTGTTGATCGCCCTCCCCGGCAGGCGTCACAGTCCTATATAGAGCCAGCCAAGCCGCCTACCTGTGCCGCCTAAAGGAAAACCGTCATGCGTTACCCGTCCCTGAAATCGCTCGTCATTGTGGCAACAGGGCTGGTCCTGACGGGGTGCGCCACTTCCCCCGCGCCTGAACCCCCGCGCATCGTGCCCATTGTGGTCGCCGCCGAACCGGAAGCAGCCCAGGCGGGAATGGATGTGCTCAGGCGTGGCGGTACGGCCGCCGATGCCGCCGTGGCGGTCCAGACGGTGCTGGGTCTGGTCGAGCCGCAAAGCTCCGGCCTGGGTGGCGGCGCTTTCATGCTGTGGTATGACGCCAAAACCGGAAAGATCAGCGATTATAACGGCCGCGAAACCGCGCCGGCCGCCGCCTCACCCGATATGTTCCTGGGCGCCGATGGCCAGCCGCTGGCGTTTAAAGATGCGGTTGTTTCCGGCCGCGCCACCGGCGTGCCCGGCGCCATGTTCCTGCTCGACCAGGCGCAAAAGGATCACGGCAATCAGGAGTGGGCCAGCCTGTTCGTCCCGGCCACTGCCCTGGCTGATAATGGCTTCACCGTGACAAAACGCCTTGGCAACTATCTGCAAAACGCCGATTTCGCCGAAAAGCACACGCCGGATTTCATCGCCTATCTCGGTGACGGCCAGGGCGGCTACCGCAAGACCGGCGACATGATCAAAAACCCGGCCTATGCCGAGACCCTGCGCGCCTTCGCCAGCCATCGCAGCGAGGTCTTCCGCAAGGGGCCGATCGCCGAGGCCATCGTCGCCAAGACCCACGAAGTCCCCTTGCCCGGCGGCATGAACCTGAACGATCTGGCCGCTTATAGGGTCAAGGTCACCACCACCGCACCTTATGCCACCGCCGGCGGATATGCCGGCCGGCCGGTCTGCATCACCTATCACGTCTATATTGTCTGCTCGAACAATGCCCCTTCCGGCGGCATCGCCCTGTTGCAGGGGCTGAAGATCGCCGAATCCCAGCCGCTGGCCCAATGGGGTGTGCATGATCCGCGCTCGTGGCAGGTCGTCATCGAGGCCGAGCGCCTGATGTATGCCGACCGCGACCAGTACGAAGCCGATACGGCTCTCTTCACTTCCCAGCAGGACGCCTATCTCAATCCGGATTATCTCAAGGCCCGCTCGTCGCTGATCAATATTGGCACGGTCAATGCCGCACCCAAGGCGGGTGACCTGGCAATGAAGGTCGCCATGGACCGCACACTTGAACCCGGCGGCACCACCCATTTCGTCATCCGCGACACCTACGGCAATGTGCTGAGCATGACCACCACGGTCGAGAGCTTCTTCGGCACCGGCCGGATGGTCGGCGGTTTCTTCCTCAATAACCAGTTGACCGATTTCTCGTTCAGCCCACAGACGATGGACGGCCTGCCGGTGGCCAACAGCGTGGCGCCGGGCAAGCACCCGCGGTCCTCCATGGCGCCGGTGATCGTTTTTGATTCAACGGGCAAAAAAGTCATCGCGGCGGTAGGTTCGCCCGGCGGCTCGGCTATCCTGGCCTATAATCTGAAAACCCTGATCGGCATTCTCGACTGGAATCTCTCCATGCAGGACGCCATCAACCTCCCGATCGTGGTGGCGCGCGGCGATACTATCCGCATCGAACAAACGCGCATGGAGCCAGCGGTCTGGAATGGCCTGACTGGTATAGGCTACAGGCTGTCACCCCTCGCCGGCGAGGAATCCGGCCTGAACGGCATCCTGCGCCAGCCAGATGGCTCGTTCAACGGCGGCAGCGATCCGCGTCGCGAGGGCGTGGTGATCAGGGGCGATGCCAGGCCGTAAGCTTCACGGCGCCTTGAAAGCGGTCAGGGCCTGCAAATTGATCGCGTGATTATCCCAGGCGTCAAGCACCAGCAGCAGCCTTGCGTAATAGTCATCAGGATCGATAAGGCCCGCCCTGTACTGGCGCAGCAGGAAGCCGAGATAATCGGCCAGGGCCTGTTCACGATCAAATTCAGCGTGGCCTTCCATTTCTCTCTCCCTTGAGCGGGCGGCATGATGGCCAAAGCGATGTCTTCATCAGGTGCATCAGTCGTGTAAAATCTCCATTAGGTTCTCTTTTTAAATAGAATTTGACTTGGCCGCGGGGCGATATCTAACCTGCGGCATGAGCAGGATCGTCATTCTTACTGGTGCGGGCATTTCAGCGGAATCGGGCGTACCGACCTTTCGGGCCTCGGATGGCCTGTGGTGCGGGCACCGGGTCGAGGCCGTGGCAACGCCGGAAGGCTTTGCCGCCAATCCGGCCCTGGTGCAGGATTTCTACAACCAGCGTCGCCGGCAACTGGCCGAGGTCCAACCCAATGCTGCCCATCACGCCCTGGCGCGGCTGGCCGCTGATCCCGCCCATGAGGTGCTGGTGGTGACACAGAATGTCGATGACCTGCATGACCGCGCGCATAGGGCGGCAGGCGCTACGCCACCTCTGCATATGCACGGCGAGTTGCTGAAAGCCCGCCATATCGTCACCGGCGCGGTACAGGACTGGCATAGCGATATCCCCGTCGAGTTGGATCTGCGCCCGCATATCGTCTGGTTTGGCGAAATGCCCCTGGAGATGGATCGTATCGAGCGCGCACTGGATGCCTGCGACCTGTTCCTCTCCATCGGCACCTCCGGCAATGTCTATCCGGCGGCGGGCTTCGTCTCGGCGGCCAAACACGCCGGCGCCCATACGGTTGAGCTCAATCTGGAGCCATCGCTCGGCCACAGCCTCTTCGATAAAAAGATACTGGGACCAGCCACGCAGGTGGTGCCGGACTATATAGAGCGATTGCTCAGCTAACCGTCAGAGACCGGCAGCCCAGGCTTTCAAACCGCATCAAAAGGTCTGCCAGGGCCGTCACCGGCGCGGTGCCGAAATCGACCGTCACCTGCGCGGAATCGACCTTCAATGAGTGGATACAGGCGGAAAAGCGCGTATCCGGATCGAAGGTTGTTTCTTCCGGATCGAACCAGGTCTCGAACCATTCGGCGAAGTCACTGGCCAGCAGGGTGCGGTCATTGGACGTGACCGTGACATCGTTCCACACCAGCCGGGTGACCGTCATATCCATCTCACCCAGCGACACCTCGACCGGATCGAAGGTGACCTCCTCGTCCGGCGCCAGCTCGACCACATGGCCGTCATCGTCATTCGAGGCGAAATCGGCGCAGAAATAGTTGCGGTAGAACTCGCTGTCGCCGGAAATCTGGAGCTTGACCTCGGCCGCACCCTGCTCGAACAGCGCCGACTGTTTATCGACAAAATCGACAAACTGACCGACATAGCTGTCCCGCGCCAGTTCCAGCAGTTCCTCAAATTCCACGCTATTTCCTCATGGCTGCGTTCAGGGTTTCAGCGGCAGGCGCACTTCAAAGGTTGTGCCGTCCGTGCCCGTGCTGACCAGACGGACATCGCCGCCATGCAGTTGCGCCAGTTCGCGGCCAATGGCAAGGCCAAGGCCGGAGCCGCCCGGCGTCGAGCTGGAGGTAAAGGGCTGGAACAGCTTTTCACGCAGCTTTTCCGGAATGCCGGGGCCATTGTCCGAAACGATCAGCAGGACCTCTTCGCTGGTCTTGATCGCGGTCAGGGTGACGCGCCCGCGCACCTTGCGGTTCGGCTGCAATTCGATGGCCTGACGGGCATTGCGCATCAGATTGACCAGAATGCGGTGCAGTTGCTCCGGATCGACCTCCAGGTTGAACCCCTTGGCCACGCGCGAGACAAAGCGCACCCCCTCTGGCGCCAGACCGGCGTCTTCGGCGGCAGCTTCGGCCAACTCTTTAAGCCGGACAATCTGGATCTGCGGTGTCTGCTCGTCCGACTTGCCATATGTCAGGACGTTCTGCGCCAGTGATACCGCCCTGTCGAGCGCCCGTTCCAGTCGCGGCAGGGCCTTGGCCACGGTCGGGTCAGCGGAATTGGCCAGGCGGTCGGAAGCCATCTGCGCCGCCGTCAGCATGTTGCGCAGGTCGTGATTGATCTTGGAAACCGCCTGCCCCAGCGCCGCCAGACGCGCCCGCGAGCGCAGGGCCTGGCGCACCTCTTCCTGCATCGAGGCCATTT
This sequence comes from Asticcacaulis taihuensis, assembly GCF_900100255.1. Lineage (GTDB taxonomy): Bacteria > Pseudomonadota > Alphaproteobacteria > Caulobacterales > Caulobacteraceae > Asticcacaulis > Asticcacaulis taihuensis. The sequence continues at coordinate 1,120,260 of NZ_FMTS01000001.1, forward strand.
CGCGTTCGATCTGGCCGATCTCGTCCGGCCGGCCGGAAGGCCGGGGCGCCGCGGTGGCGTCTTCCGGATTGGACTTGAAGCGGACAATGCTCTTGGTCAGTTGCCGAATCGGCCGCACGATAAAGACCGACAGGCCGATAAAGACCAGGAAACCGGCCAGGAACGAGATGCTTAAAGATACCCGCAACATGCTGCCGAGGCTGGACTTCAGATAGGTCTTGAGCGGTTCCGCCCTGACGACGATTTCGATTTCCTGGCCGCCGCGCACCTTGGGCTGCGCCACCACATGGATCAGGCGGTCGGAGCGTCCCATGAAGGTATTCCATGGCGCCCACAGATAGAGAATGTCATGCCACAGGTTCTTGTGCGACAGGCGCAGATCCAGCACCTCTTCCGGCACGCCGACGCGCGAATCATAAAGCCGGTAGCTTTCGCCATTGATCTCAACCGCCAGGTACAGCACGCCGGCACTGCGGCGAAGCTGGTTGGAGACTTCCTTGGAGACGGCGTTATTTTGCGCCACGTCGATCGATTGCGACACCAGTTCGGCCTGGCGCACGCGATCGAGCAACCAGCGCTCATGGTCGGAGGCCAGCGACGGAATGACGATCACCGCCTCGACGATGGCGATGAAGAGGGCGGTCAGGATCAACAGTTGTCCCGACAGGCTGAAGACGAACTTCCGAGCCAGTTGAAAACCCAGCACACCGTATTTTACTGAAAAGGCAGCGATCAGGCGTGCGGCATGGCTCAGGCGCTCGGCATAGAACCCGGCCCGCCTGACCGGTTTGCGGGGCCTGTCCGGCCTCAGGTAATTACCGCCTGATTTGCCCTGATCGAACACGTAAACCTTTGATCCTGATACTGCTTCGTTGTATATATAGCAGAATTTCCGCATGACAGACGCATTTTCGCGGAATCGAGCCAAATATTATTGACAAGGCTGTGTGGCTGGACTATCCACGCGCCTCTTTACGCAATTCCGGCCCTCCACAGGGCCCGCCTGAACCAATCGGAGCCCCCTATGGGAACGAAACGTACCTATCAGCCGAGCCGCCTCGTGCGCAAGCGCCGCCACGGCTACCGCACCCGCATGGCCACCAAGAACGGCCAGAAGATCGTCGCCCGCCGCCGCGCCAAGGGCCGCAAGCGCCTGACCGCTTAATAGCGTCTTCGTACTGCTGTGATTTTGAGAAGAGTCCTTAAGTCGCTTAAGGACTCTTCTTGTATTTCCGGCCTGGCTTATCATTTTAAGCACGCATGATCCCTCGTCTCAAAATCCGCGCAGAGTTCGTGGCCGTCTCGAAGGCCGCCTGGCAGGCCCGCCCCGGCGTGGTCGTGCAGGCAAAGCCGCGCGAAGATGAGGCTATCAAGGTCGGCTTCACCTGCACGAAAAAAGTCGGCAATGCCGTGGTGCGCAATCGCTGCAAGCGCCGTTTGCGCGAAGCCGCTGAACAGATGATTCCGCAATTTGGCCTGCCAGGGCACGATTATGTGCTGATCGCCCGCGCCGACACGGTTTCGCGTGACTGGCAGGCTTTACTTGACGATGTCAAAGCCGCCCTGATAAGGCTCGCTGCGAAGCCAGTGGCCCGCCCTAAGGCCCCAAAACCCGAAGACTCTTCCCAGGAAACAAAGACTGTTCGATGAATAACACGACCGACAACAAGAATATGATCTATTTCCTGGTTATCAGCATGGCCGTGCTGGCAATCTATCAGTTCTTCGTCTTTGGGCCGCAACAGAAGAAGCGTGAAGCCGCCATGCAGGTCGCCGCCGCCGCGTCTTCAAGTGCCGCGGCCAAGGGCCTGCCGCTTGGCGGCGTCTCGACCACGCTCACCCGCGAGCAGGCCCTGGCCACCTCGCCGCGCATCACGATCAGCACGCCTTCGCTAAAGGGCTCGATTGCCCTGAAAGGTGCGCTGCTCGATGACCTATACATGATCAAGTACGACCAGACGGTCGAAAAGAAGAACGATCCGGTAGAACTGCTGACCCCTGCCGGCGCGAAGAATGCCTACTATGTGCAATCGGCCTATTTCGCTCAGAACGTCCCCGGAATGCCGGACAACAACACTGTCTGGACCCAGACGGGCGGCAGCGTGCTCAGCCCTGGCCATCCGGTTGTGCTCAGCTATGATAACGGAACGGGCCTGACCTTTACCCGCACCCTGAGCATCGACGCCAATTACATGATCACCGAGGATGACGCGGTGACCAATACCGGTGCCGCACCGGTCAGCTTCCAGCCGTTCTCGGTCGTCATGCGCAGCGGTATGCCCGCCGATGCCGGCAAGAACGCCGTGGTCCACGAAGGCGCCATCGCCACCTATTCCAAGACCATGGACAAGCCGAAGCTCGGCGATTACCGCACGGCCTCTCTGAAATACAAGGATATGGCCAAGCCCAAGGACGGCAAGGCACTGGAAAGCCAGGATTCGGTCGGCGGCTGGTATGGGATCACCGACAAGTACTGGATGGCGGCCGTCATCCCCAACCAGACCCAGGCCGTTTCCTATACCGCCAAGGCGATCGTCACCGACGGCGTGCCGGTGTTCCGCAGCGGCTATGTTGACGCCCCGGTCACCGTCGCCCCTGGCCAGACCTGGAAGGCGCAATCGCACGTTTTTGCCGGCGCCAAGCAGAATACCCAGCTTCAAGCCTATGAAGACAGCCTGCACATCCCGCGCTTCCATTGGGCCGTGGACTGGGGGATGCTCTCCATCATCACCTACCCGATGTACTGGCTGCTCGATAAGCTCTATGCCTTCCTCGGCAATTTCGGCTTCGCCATCCTGGCCCTGACCGTTATCGTCAAGGTCGTCTTCTATCCGCTGGCCCATCGTTCCTACGAATCGATGACCAAGATGCGCCAGGTGCAGGATCGCCTGAAGCCGAAGCTTGACGCCATCAAGAAGCGCTTCCCGGACGACATGCAGAAGCAGCAGGAAGCGACCATGGCCCTCTATCAGGAGGAAAAGGTCAATCCGATGGCCGGCCTTGGCGGCTGCCTGCCCATGCTGCTGCAAATCCCGGTCTTCTGGTCGCTGTACAAGGTGCTGCAACTGGCCATCGAAATGCGCCACGCTCCCTTCTTCGGCTGGATCAACGACCTGTCGGCGCCCGATTCCACCACCATCATCAACCTCTTCGGCCTGCTGCCGTTCGACCCGGCCACCGTGCCGCTGATCGGCACTATCCTTGCCGGTCCGCTGCATATCGGCGTCGTCGCCATCCTTTATGGCTGCTCGATGTGGCTGAGCCAGCAGATGACGCCCATGACCGGCGTCGATCCGATGCAGAAGAAGATGATGGCCTTCATGCCGCTCATGCTGACCTTCTTCATGGCCCACGTCGCTGTCGGACTGATCATCTACTGGATCTGGTCCAACATCCTGACCATCCTGCAGCAATATTCCATCATGCACCGCCTCAAGGTGTCGAACCCGATCGATACCGGCTTCCAGAAGCTCGGCGAGATGATGAACAAGGGCAAGAAAGCGGCGTGAGCGAAGAAGAGCAATACGCCGAGGCATTAGAGGCCGCGCGGGTGCTTTTCGCCCGCCCGGTCTCTTTCGTCATGGGCGCCGTATCCGTGGCGCAACTGCCGCCCGACGAGCTGCCGGAAGTCGCCTTCGCCGGCCGCTCCAATGTCGGCAAGTCGTCACTGATCAATGCCCTGGTCGGCCAGAAATACCTGGCCCGCGCCTCAAACGAGCCGGGCCGTACGCGCGAACTGAACTTTTTCCTGCTCAATGACGCCATGCACATGGTCGACCTGCCAGGCTATGGCTGGGCACGCGCCTCCAAGACCACGGTCAAGAAGTTCCAGAACCTGGGCCGTGATTATCTGCGCGGCCGTCCGAACCTCAAGCGCGCCTACTTGCTGATCGATTCGCGCCATGGTCTGAAAGAGGTCGATAACGAGCCGATGGATGCGCTGGATAAGGCCGCCGTCAGTTACCAGATCGTTCTGACCAAGGCCGACAAGATCAAGCCGGCGGAACTGGCGAAGGTAATCGAGGCCACGCAGAACGCCATCAAAAAGCGCCCGGCGGCCCACCCGGTCGTGCTGGCCACTTCGTCGGAAACCGGCTTCGGTATTCCGGAACTGCGCCTGGAAATCATGCAGACCTGTGAAGTTTCGCTGTAAGCCGGCTATAATTGCGCCTCCGGCCAGACGTGATATTCTGCCCCCGAAAGAGGTGCCGTCATGGGTCTGGAAGCTGAAAGCGAAGTACGGGTCGGGCACGACAGCCATCACGCCCACGCCCTGCTGGAGAGCCGCGAACTAACCTTACGCGGTGCGTTCAAAAAGACTTTGCCCATTGCCGAACTGAAAGACCCGCGCGTGGTCAATCACGAACTGCTGTTTGAGCATAACGGCCTGGCCTATGCCCTGGCCCTGCCGGAAGGTCAGGCGGCAAAGTGGCTGAAAAAGCTGACAACCGAGCCGCCTTCCCTGGCGCAGAAGCTGGGCGTTGATGCCGGCCACAGGGCGCTTGTCTGGGGGCAGATTGGTGACGGGCCGCTCAATGACGCCCTGATCAATGCGGTCACCACCGATCCGGCCTGTGCCGCCCTGTCCATCGTCGTGGCCCTGACCCCGGCCGACCTCAATGCCGGCCTGGCCGAGGTCACGCAGCGCCTGCCGCACGCGCCGATCTGGATCGTCTATCCCAAGGGCGCCACATCCAGCTTGCCGGAATCGGCGGTTCGCACCCATATGCGGGCGCTGAATTTCATCGATTCCAAAACCTGCGCCGTCTCCGACACGCTGACCGCCACGCGGTTTTCGTCCAGAAAGCCTAAGTGAAAACCGGCGTAAGCTGAAAAAATTCATGACAGCGACACATGTATCCTGTATGGCGCGGGTGCTCTCTTTTGTCGCATTTCGGGCGAGAAAAGTGGCGTCCACTTTTCTCTGAAATGCTGACCTATGATCATCCAGACCGAAATCGACTCCGCTGAAGAACGTGGCTGGGCCACCGCCAAGCAACTGGCCGAAGCCCTGCCCTATATCCAGATCTACGACCGTGAGATCGTGACGATCAAGTACGGCGGCCATGCCATGGGCGAGGCTGAAACGGCTAAGATCTTCGCCTCCGATATCGTGCTTCTGAAGCTGCTGGGTATCCATCCGGTGGTCGTCCACGGCGGCGGGCCGCAGATTTCCTCGATGCTCGGCCGCGCCGGGGTCAAATCGACCTTCATCGACGGCCTGCGCGTAACGGACGACGCCACCATGGAAATCGCCGAAATGGTGCTTTCGGGCGCGGTCAACAAGGAGATCGCCAACTGGATCACCCAGGCGGGCCGCGAGGCCGATGTCCGCGGCGTCGGTCTTTCCGGTAAGGATGCCGGCCTAATCACGGTCGAGAAGGCCACGCGCATCAAGAAAGATCCGGATTCGATGATCGAGCAGGTCGTCGATCTCGGCTTCGTCGGCGAACCAAAGACGGTCGACGACAAACTGATCCGCACCCTGATCGACGATCCGAACCATGACTATGTGCCGGTCATCGCCCCGATCGGCGTGTCGGAAGACGGCCACACCTTCAATATCAATGCCGATACCGTGGCGGGCGCCGTCGCCGGCAAGCTCAATGCCAAGCGCATGTTGCTGCTGACCGATATCGCCGGCGTGCTCGATGAGAACAAGAACTTGATCCGCCAGATGACCATTTCGGAAGCGAAGGGCCTGATTGAATCGGGCGTCGCCGTCGGCGGCATGATCCCCAAGCTGGAAACCGCCATCATGGCGGTGGAATCCGGCGTCGAGGCTGTGGTTATCCTCGATGGCCGCCGCCCGCACGCCATGCTGGTCGAACTGTTCACCGAACACGGCGCCGGTACATTGATTACCGCTGACTGAAAGTCGGCGTAATCAGCTTTTCTTTTTGCGTTCAGTCGCCACGCAGGCTTTCCTCGCAACGGCTCGGGCGCGCAGTCGCGCTTGCCAAATCGCAGGCGCGATTTGGAGGTCTGTGACATGCACCCCGCCCTCGCCCACGTCGACACCTGGATCTTCGATCTCGACCAGACCCTTTACCCGCATGAAGCCAATATCATGTCGCAGGTCGAGGAAAAGATGGCCGCTTTCATGGTCCGTCAGACCGGCCTGGCCCCGGCGGAAGCCGCGATCCTGCGTGACCAGTATCTCCATGAGCACGGCACCACGCTCGCCGGACTGGTCGCCTATCACAATATCGACCCGTATGTATTCCTGAACGAAGTCCACGATGTCTCGCTCGATACCCTGGCGCCCGATCCCGATTTGAACGGCCTAATCCACGCCCTGCCCGGCCGCAAGCTGGTCTTTACCAATGGCGACGAGCGCCACGCCATCCGCCTGCTCGACCACATGCAGATGGCCGACCTGTTCCACGGGATCTTCCATCTCGAACATGCCGACTGGATTCCCAAGCCGGCCCTGCAAACTTTTGAGAAGATGATGGCCGTCCATGCCGTTCATCCCGGCACATCCGCCTTCTTCGAGGACAGCCCGAAGAACCTCAAGCCCGCGCATCACCTGGGTATGAAAACCGTCCTTGTCGGGCCTAAAGCGACCGTCAATACCGATCCGCACGTCGATTTCCGCAGCCCCTCCCTGAAAGCCTTTCTGAGTGATTTTCAAGCGAATTAGGGCTTGATCCTCCGGCGCTTGCGGCCTATGGCCTAGCCATCTTTTTCCCACTCATCAGATGAGCACAGCCATGTCCGACCTCGCCGCCTTCAAGGATGATATCGAAGCCGCCTGGGAGGTCCGCGACACCCTGTCGCCCACCTATCAGGGGGCCTATCGCCAGGCCGTCATGGGCGCCATCGATCTGATCGACAGCGGCCGTTTCCGTGTCGCCGAAAAGAAGGACGGCCAGTGGATCACGCATGACTGGCTGAAAAAGGCTGTGCTCCTGTCCTTCCGCCTCAATGGCAATGAACTGATGCACACCGGCCGCGGCCTCTTCGAGCAGGCGCCGATCGGCCCCTTCTGGGACAAGGTGCCGAACAAGTTCGCCAAGTGGAACGTGAAGGATTTCACCGAGGCCGGTTTCCGCGCCGTGCCGGGCGCCATTGTCCGCGCCGGCGCCTTTATCGGCAAGAACGTCGTGCTGATGCCGTCCTTCGTCAATATCGGCGCCTATGTCGATGAAGGCACCATGGTCGATGCCTGGGCCACGGTCGGTTCCTGCGCCCAGATCGGCAAGAACGTCCACCTGTCGGGCGGCGTCGGCATCGGCGGCGTGCTGGAGCCATTGCAGGCCTCCCCCACCATTATTGAAGACAACTGCTTCATCGGCGCACGTTCGGAAGTGGTCGAGGGCTGCATCATCCGCGAAGGCTCGGTGCTCGGCATGGGCGTTTATATCGGCAAATCGACCCGCATCGTCGACCGCGCCACCGGTGAAGTCACCTATGGCGAAGTACCGCCCTATTCAGTGGTCGTGGCTGGCTCGATGCCTTCGGCGAGCGCGGGTTCCAACGCGGCCTCGCCCAGCCTCTACTGCGCGGTCATCGTCAAGCGCGTCGATGCCCAGACCCGCTCAAAGACCGGTATCAACGAACTGCTCCGCGACTAAATCACCTGTGTAAAAAATTCTCCGGGGCTTGACCGATTCCTCCGGATCGGTCAAAGAACCGCCTCTGCCGATGCGGTCCCTTCGTCTATCGGTTAGGACGTCAGGTTTTCAACCTGAAAAGAGGGGTTCGACTCCCCTAGGGACTGCCAGCAGACCTCCAAAAAAGTTATGGGGTTTGGGGCCAAAGAACGTTTCTTGGGGCCCTAAGACTTCTCTCTTTCACTAAAAAAGCCCCGTCCTATTGGACGAGGCTTTTTTAGTGAATAAGGCAAGGTTTGTAGGGCCACAGGCCCCACGCCCCGTTAATTGACGGTAGGCTTGCCGATCGTCAGGTGCTCCCCGTCGAAACCGACATGGATGACCTCACCGTCAGTCACCTCGCCGCTGAGGATCTTGCGGGCGATCTCATCGACCAGCAGCTTCTGGATCACCCGCTTCAGCGGGCGGGCGCCATAGGCCGGGTCATAGCCCTTGTCCGCCAGATAATTCAGCGCCGCATCGTCTATGCTCAGCGTCATTTCCCGGTCGGCCAGAAGCTTTTCCAGCCCCTTGAGCTGGATGCGGACGATATCGTGCATGTGCGCCCGGTCGAGGCGATGGAACAGGATCATCTCATCGATCCGGTTGAGGAATTCCGGCCGGAAATGCTTGCGCACCGCATTCAGCACCAGCGGACGCACCACCTCGATATCCCCATCCGGCTCCATATTGACCAGCACGTCCGAACCGAGGTTCGAGGTCATGACGATCAGGGTGTTGCGGAAATCGACCACACGCCCCTGTCCGTCGGTCAGGCGGCCGTCATCCAGCACCTGCAACAGGATATTGAACACGTCCGGGTGCGCCTTTTCGACCTCGTCGAACAGCACGACCTGATACGGCCGGCGGCGCACGGCTTCAGTCAGCGCCCCGCCTTCGTCATAACCGACATAGCCCGGAGGCGCGCCGATCATGCGCGAGACGGAGTGCTTCTCCATATATTCCGACATGTCGAGGCGGGTAATCGCCGTCTCGTCGTCGAACAGGAATTCGGCCAAAGCCTTGTTCAACTCGGTCTTGCCGACACCCGTAGGCCCCAGGAAGAGGAACGAACCGATCGGTCGGTTGGGGTCTTTCAGACCCGCCCGCGCCCGGCGCACCGCATCGGCCACGGCGGTCAGGGCTTCATCCTGACCGACGACACGGCCGCGCAACACATCTTCCATGCGCAGCAGCTTGTCACGCTCGCCTTCCAGCATCTTGTCAACCGGAATGCCGGTCCAGCGCGACACCACCTGCGCGATCTGGGTCGAATCGACCACTTCCGGCGTCAGCGGCGATTCCTCGCCCTGTGGCGCATTTTCCTCGCGCTCCAGCGCCTTTTCCAGCGCCGGAATGATACCGTACATGATCTCGGAGGCCTTTTGCAGGTCACCGGCGCGCTGGGCATTGGCCAGGTCGATACGCGCACGATCCAGGGCTTCGCGTGACCGCGCGGCTGAACCGACCTTGTCCTTTTCCGCCTTCCAGCGCGTGGTCAGGGCCAGGGATTTTTCTTCAAGCTCCTCCAGTTCCTCGGAAAGCTTTTCCAAGCGCGTCTTTGAGCCGGCGTCGGTTTCCTTTTGCAGGGCCTCGCGCTCGATCTTGAGCTGCACGATCCGGCGGTCCAGTTCGTCCAGTTCTTCCGGCTTGGAATCAACCGCCATGCGGACGCGTGAGGCCGCCTCATCGATCAGGTCGATGGCCTTGTCGGGCAGGAAACGGTCAGCGATATAGCGGTTGGACAGGGTCGCCGCCGACACGATGGCCGAGTCGGAAATGCGCACGCCATGGTGCACCTCGTACTTTTCCTTCAGGCCGCGCAGGATCGAGATGGTGTCCTCCACTGTCGGCTCAGTGACAAACACCGGCTGGAAGCGACGGGCGAGCGCCGGGTCTTTCTCGACGTGTTTGCGGTACTCATCGAGCGTGGTGGCGCCGACGCAGTGCAGTTCGCCACGCGCCAGGGCGGGCTTGAGCAGGTTCGAGGCATCCATGGCGCCATCGGATTTGCCGGCGCCGACAAGCGTGTGCATTTCGTCAATAAACAGCACGATCTGGCCCTCGGCCTGCGTCACCTCATTGAGCACGGCCTTGAGGCGTTCCTCAAATTCGCCGCGGTATTTGGCCCCGGCGATCAGGGCGCCCATGTCGAGCGACAGCAGCTTCTTGTCCTTCAGGGATTCCGGCACATCGCCATTAACGATGCGCTGCGCCAGGCCTTCGACGATGGCGGTCTTGCCGACGCCCGGTTCACCGATCAGCACCGGATTGTTCTTGGTGCGGCGGGCCAGAACCTGAATCGTCCGCCGGATTTCCTCGTCGCGGCCGATGACCGGATCGATCTTGCCATCGAGCGCCGCCTGGGTCAGGTCACGGGCATATTTCTTGAGCGCGTCAAAGCCGGCTTCGGCCGACGCGCTGTCGGCCGGCTTGCCCTTGCGGAACGCCGCCTGCGCGTCTTTCAGCTTGCCGAGCGAAATACCGGCGGCTTTCAGGGCTTCCGCGCCTTCCTTGTTGTCGGCGGCGGCGATCAGCAGGCGATCGGCGGTGACGAAGCTATCGCCGGCCTTGTTGGCTTCGGCCTCAGCGTCATTGAACAGCTTGGCGGTTTCGTTGGCCATATAGAGTTGACCTGCGCCCGTGACGGCGGGTAATTTGCCCAGGGCCAGATCGATCGAGGCGGCAAAGGCATCGGCGCGGCCGCCGGCCAACTGGATCAACTGGCTCGACAGCGAGTCTTTGTCTTCGGTCAGCGCTTTCAGCACATGGACCGGCGTGAAATACTGATGGTTGCGTGCCTGTGCGATTCCTTGCGCGCTTTGGATAAGCTTTTGTGTTTTCTCGGAATATTTTTCGATATTCATGTCTTTAAGGTCCCCATTCCGGCGGATGAATTTCCGGTTGTCCCTCAAAAGGCAACAACCCGATGGCTCCGATATGGTGTGACATTCGCACCACACAAGGGGCCGGCGCACCAGAATTATGGCCAATAAAAGAGACTGGTGTCACTGCGGCAAATTGCCTATAAAGCCGGGCATGAACCCCAGAATTTTCTACCCCGCCGCCGCCCTGATCGCGCTCCTGATGATCGCGCTGAGTTTCGTCTGGCCGCAGGGCCTGGGGCAAAGATCGCCCGCGCCGTTTGGGCACGCCATCGAGATTCCCGACTATTACCGCATGGTGAAGGAGCGCGATGCCCGCCGCAAGAAGCAGGCCGAAGAGCGCGCCCAGCGTGACAAGCTGAATGCCGTGCATCAGGCCGCGCAAGCTTCCGCTTCGGCTTTCGCCTCAGACGCCCCTTGAAACCCAGGCTGCTGATTTTCGGGTACGGTTTTATCGGCGCCGCCTTTGCCGATGCCACTCGCGCCGGCTATGATATCGTTGCCACGGCCCGCTCGCCGGAGAAGCGCAGTGAACTCACCGCGCAGGGCCTTACAGCCATTGATCCCACCGCCTTCGCCCCTTTGGCGGAAGCGCTCGAAAATACCGCCGGCATCTTGATCACCCCGGCGCCGGACGATACCGGCTGTCCGGCCTTTGCTACACTCTCCGATTTCGATCTGTCCGGCAAATGGGTCGGCTATCTCTCCACCACCGGCGTCTATGGGGATCGCGGCGGCGGCTGGGTGTTTGAGGATTCTTTGCTTCTGCCGACCTCGGCGGAAGGGCGGCGTCGCGTTCTGGCCGAAAGCCAGTGGCTCAGCGTCGGCGCGCATATCTTCCGTCTGCCGGGGCTTTACGGTCCTGGCCGCAATGTCATCGAACGCTTGAGGGACGGAACGGCCCGACGCATCCATAAGCCCGGCCATGTCTTTTCCCGCCTGCATCATGACGACTGCGCCACCGCCCTGATAGCCAGCCTGGCGCACCCCAGGCCCGGCGGCATCTATAATCTCTGCGACGATGAACCGGCGCCCGCCGATACGGTGCTTGAATATGCCGCGGCCCTGAGCGGTCTGCCCCTGCCGCCGGTCATCGCCTGGGACGATCCGACCTTAAGCGGCAAGATGCTGCGCTTCTATAACGATAACAAGCGCGTCTCCAATGCCCGCGCCAAGGCCGAACTCGGCTGGCGGCCGCAGTATCCGACATATCGGGACGGATTGAGCGCGATCCTGGCCTCTATACAAACCGGCAAAAAGGAATAGCGTCAGAACCGACTCACGGAGCAAGCCATTGCCGGCAAAAACCTACCTCATCACCGGCGCCTCTTCGGGTATCGGTGCCCAGTTCGCCCGGTCCTACGCCCGGCGCGGCATCAATCTGATCCTCGTGGCCCGCCGTCTCGACCGGTTGGAGGCCCTGGCCGCCGAACTTCGCGTGGCGCATGACATCGAAATCACCTGTCTGGACGCCGATCTCAGCGATCGCGCGCAGGTAAATGGCTTATTGACGCGTATCAAAGAGATGAACCTCCGCCCCGACGGCCTGATCAATAATGCCGGTTACTCCCTGGCCCATACCTTCGCCGCCACCACGGCGAAGCAGCAGCTTGATTTCATTGAGGTCTGTGTGGCAGCCCCGACCCTGCTGGCGCGCGAACTACTCGATCACATGCTGGCGCAGGGCTTCGGGCGGATCATCAATGTGTCTTCGATGGTTGCTTTTTCACCGGGCGCTTCCGGCCATACCCTCTATCCGGCGGCCAAGGCCTATATGTTGAAATTCTCGCGTTCCCTGGCCGCCGAGGTAGCCGGCAGGGGTGTCAAGGTCACCGCCCTCTGCCCCGGCTCGACCGAATCCGAATTTCAGCATTCAAACGGCATGGACGCGGTGCTCAAGACCCATCCAGCCCGTTTCGTCCAGACCGCCGAGGCCGTGGTGGAGGCCGCTATCCGCGCCAACGAGGCCGGACGTGAGGTCATCGTCACGGGCTGGACCAATAAACTGGCCGTCTTCCTGATGACCTACATGCCCGATGGCCTGATCACGCCGCTGATCCGCTGGGGCGCCCGAAAATATCAGATAGAAGAGTAACAATGCGCGGGATTCTGAATCGTATAGCCATTTTGGGCTTTTTACTCTGCTTAATAAGCATATTGTGCTTTTTCAGTTATGAAAAATATTTGGAGATGAACTCAATCTCCATTCCCTGCTCTCATCCGGAATTTATGTATATTGTTAAGGGCTCCCAAAAAGTATTCTGCATTAGCAATATAGAACATACACATTTCCAACTGTTAGAAGGCATTGCCATTCTGCTATCTGTTATTTTCATACCCCTGAGCGCCATTATTGCTCTCACCAGAAAGCAAGCCAAGAGCACAGGAAGCGTATAGTTTATGCCCGAAGCATTACAGACCGAATCCGAGCATTATGACCTGATCATCATTGGTTCCGGTGCCGGCGGCGGCACACTTGCCTATGCGCTGGCCAATACCGGCAAGCAGATCCTGATCCTGGAACGCGGTCAGGAACTGCCGGTCGAACCACAGAACTGGGACTCGAAAGCCGTCTTCGTCGATCACCGCTACCGAACAAGCGAACAGTGGCTCGACAAGACCAACAAGTCTTTCACACCCAATACCAACTACTGGGTCGGCGGCAACACCACCTTCTACGGCGCCGCCCTGATGCGGATGAAAAAGCGCGACTTCGAGGCAGTAGAGCACAGTGACGGCCTGTCTCCGGCCTGGCCACTAAGCTACGCGGACTTCGCACCCTGGTATGAAAAGGCCGAGGCCCTGTGGCGCGTCCATGGCGAACGCGGCATCGATCCGAACGATCAGCCCGAAGATCCGCCCTTTCCCTATCCGCCGCTCATCGACGATCCTGGCGTGGCGAAGCTGAAGCAACATTTCCAGGATCTCGGCTGGCATCCCTCGCCCCTGCCGCTCGGCATTAACCGCGATGATGCCCACCCACTGACCTCGCACTGCGTCCGCTGCACCACCTGCGGCGGCTATCCCTGCCTGCTCAAGGCCAAGAGCGATGCCCGCAGCATCGTTATCGATCCGATCCGAAACCTGCCGAATGTCACGATCCTGACCGGCCACAGGGTGAAGCACATAGAGGCGCACGACAAGGCGGTCACCGGCGTGGTCACCGAAACTGATGACGGCGCCCTTCAGACCTTCACTGGTGATCTCTATGCCCTGGCCGCCGGCGCCGCCAACAGCGCCGCCATCCTTCTGCAATCGGCGACGGCCGCGCACCCGAATGGCCTGGCCAACAGTTCCGGCCTGGTGGGGCGCAACTACATGTTCCACACCACCTCGGCGGTGATTTCGATCATGGCCGAACGCTTCGATTCGACCTTCCCCAAGACCTTCGCGGTCAATGATTTCTATTTTGGCGAAAAGGACTACCCCTACCCGATGGGGCAGATTCAGTTGCTCGAATACATGTCCGGCCAGACCCTGGAAGGCCAGATATCCGACATCCTGCCGCCGGCCCTGATCCCCGACTTCCTCAGCGACGACATCGCCCGTCACATGGTCGCCTTCCTGACCATGACCGAAGACCTGCCGCGCGAGGAAAACCGCGTCACCGTCACCGAAACCGGCCAGATCCGGCTGACCTACACGCCGAACAACCTGCCGGCCCATTTGCGCCTGACGCAAAAGCTGGAAAAGGCTTTGCAAAGCTTTAGCTTACGCCAGCACACCCTGTTCGAGCCGCATTTCCAGATCGATTCGCTGTTGCCGCTATACGGCACGGCGCACCAGTGCGGCACCCTGCGCTTCGGTAGAGACCCGTCGACCAGTGTGCTCGATATCAACTGCAAAGCCCACGATCTCGACAACCTCTATGTTGTCGACACGTCCTTCTTTGTCTCCAGTTCGTCGGTCAACCCGACACTCACGACGGTCGCCAATGCCCTCAGGGTTGGCGAGCATCTGAAGGCACGGCTGGGCTCAGCGAATTGAAGTGATCTCGATATCAAGGCCCAGGGTCAGCCACACACGATCAGCGGTGATCACTCGTCGTTTTTCCACCATACCCGTAGCCAGGCAGGCACGATCGCCCAGCGACAGTCCCTGTGATCGCGTCTGCGCCCGCAACTGACCAGTGACCATTGCATGTCGATCACTGAACGACAGAACTTCCACGCCTAATCCGGCAAACAGACCTTTGACATCACTTGGATCAAGGCCACGATCGGCGCATTTGGAATAGACTTCCGCCATGTTGACGGAACTGATCGCGGCCTCTCCCAACCAGGTAGCGACCATTTCGCTGCCGGGCTCTTTCAGAAGCAAGGCCAGGATGGCGGAGGCGTCAAGAATAGCGCTCATTCCCGCGCGGCTTCTGCACGGCGTTCCGCCAGCAGTTCATCAACCAGCGACGGCGCCTCACGCAATGGCGCAAAAAGGGTTTGCAGTTTTTCAAGCGCCACGGCCGGACTGAAAAGGCGCAACTCGCCATCAACCAGTTCGGCATTCAGCCTGCCGCTCTCATCGATCCTCATGGCGCGGCGCATTTCGGCGGGGATCAGAATGCGGCCATCCGCGCCGATTTGCAGATGAAGATGCAGGGGGGCAGCCGGCGCTTCGTGTACGCCATTGCCCGTCGTGTGCTGAACTTTCTGATATTCATAATCGCGCCGCCAATCGTTGTATTGCCGGCTGGCGGTGCGCTCCTGGATGCCTTCTTCCATCGCGTGTTTCAGGACTTCACGACGAACTGCCTTCCGGCTCTGATCTTTCGTGATTTCATCGGCAATTTGCCAAACGCGTAATGTATCGCCGCTCTTGGGTCGTAAAACATTTCCCCCGGGAACCATGACACACCTCCACCAATTTAACCCAAAATGACACATTAGGTGAAAAATGTCAATTTTTACCCTTTTGACAAAAGCAGCAGTTCCGCCACCATGTCGACCAGCAGATCCAGATCCTGCGGGCGTGACAGGCGATGATCGCCGTCCTTGATCAGGTGGATATGAGCATCCGGCGTGGTGACTGTTTCCAGTAGACGCAGGCCGTGGCGCCACGGCACGACATCGTCTTTCATGCCGTGCAGGATACGCAACGGGCCGTCAAAAGCGATCGGGCCATTCAGCACTTCATGCGCCTTCGCCTCCTCGAAAAATGCCTGCGACAGGGGCACCGGCCGGTCATATCCCGGCATCATCCAGACACCGGACACCTCAAGCTGGCGCCGATCCTCCGGCGACAGGGAGGGTAGTATCAGCGCCGTGGCAAAATCGGCGGCCGGCGCCAGGAAACCCGCCGCCTTTATGCGCTCCGGCCGCGCCTTCATCAGCAGGGAGAGCATATGCCCGCCCATGGAAGAGCCTATGGCCACCACCGGTCCTTCGGTCAGGTGAACAAGGACCGCCAGGGCGTTTTCCCGCCAGCGCCCCACCCGCGCTTCGGCGAAGTCCCCACCGGTCTCGCCGTGGGCAAAATAATCGAAACAGAGAAAATTCCACCCTCGCGCCCTGGCCTCGGCCGTCAGTCGCGTCACCTTGCTGCCGGTCATGTCGGACAGAAAACCGCCCAGCCACAAAAGGGTTGCCCCCTCCCCCCGCACCCGCCGATAAGCGAGGCGGTCGCCCTGTGGCGTATCCAGCCATTCGGCAGGCTCTTGAACGAAAGGTATATCCATGCGCATCATTCCTATGACGGCCGCTTTGGTGATTTAAAAGCGGTTGCCACTTTTTCGCTGAAATTTACGTTATGATAAAATGGCTTAGCCGAGCCGCCTTCCTCCCACAAGAGTCTTGATGCCCAAACCCACCTTTACCGCCACTGTTTTGCAGGTCGTTCCCGAGCTTGATACCGGCGGCGTCGAGCAGACCGTGGTCGATATCAGCGAGGCGATCATCGCGGCAGGCGGGCGCTCGATGGTGGCCACAAAAGGCGGACGGCTGGAGGAACGCCTGCTGAAAAAAGGCGCGACCGTCATTCACATGCCGGTCCACAGCAAGAACCCGTTCGTCCAGTGGCAAAACAAAAGCACGCTCCGCCGGCTGATCCGGGCTGAAAAGGTCGATATCGTCCATGTCCGTTCGCGCGCCCCGGCCATGGCCGCCATCGGCGCTGCGAAGGCCGAGGGCATACGCAGCGTCGCCACCTATGCCGGCATCTATAACGCCAGATCGGGCCTGAAGCGCTGGTACAACAGCCAGATGACGCGCGCTGACATGATCATCGCCAATTCGGATTTCACCCGCGCCCACATCCTGAAAACCTATGCCGGCCTGTCTCCCGACAAGGTGATCAGCATTCCGCGCGGCATCGATATGAAGCGTTTCGACCCCGAAGCCTTCGATGTGCGCAAGATCATGAAGATGGAAGAATCATGGGGCGTGCTGTCCGGTGACGGCCGCATCCGGTTCCTGCTGGCAGGCCGCCTGACAAAATGGAAGGGCCAGGCGCTGGTCGTCGAAGCCGCCAACATGCTGCGCCATGAGGATATCGACAACTTCATGATCATCATGGTGGGCGATGACCAGGGCCGCAGCGAATACACTAAGACACTCAAGGACAGCATCCACAAGTACGGCCTTGAGGAACGCATCAAGCTGGTGGGCCACTGCGATGACATGCCTTCGGCCTATACCGCCTGTCATTATGCCTTGGCGCCTTCGCTGGAGCCGGAAGCTTTCGGCCGAACGGCGGTGGAGCCCCAGGCCATGCAGCGCCCGCCTCTTGCCGCCAATCATGGGGCAACCGTTGAAACCGTATTGCCCGGTGAAACCGGCTGGCTGGTGAAACCGGGCGATGCCCATGCCTGGGCCGACGCCATGAAAACCGCCATTACCCTGCCGGAAGAAGACCGTTTCGAGATGGGGCATCAGGGGCGCGAGCGTGTCAGGGAACAATACGGCCTGCCGCTGATGTGCCAGCGCACCCTTGATATTTACCGCTCGCTGCTTACATAGGTTTCGCGCCTGAACGGCCGCAGAAGACCGAATTCCCGAAAATATAAGCGGCTATTTAACCTTTCCAGTGCATAGGGGATTGAAACAAACCCCCTGTTTCGCCATAATCCGCGCAATTCGTTTTAACAGACTCAAGGAGAACGACCTATTCGTCGTCCAATTCAAGCCCCGCCTCCCAAAGACGGCCCCCGCATCAACAATGAGATCAAGGTTCCCCGCGTACTGTTGATCGACGCAGCCGGCGAAAAGCAAGGCATCATGCCGACCTCCGCCGCTCTGGAAGCCGCCGAAGAAGCCGGTCTCGATCTTGTCGAAGTCTCTCCTACCGCTGACCCGCCCGTCTGCAAGATCCTCGATTACGGCAAGTACCGTTTTCAGGAACAGAAGAAGAAGGCCGAGGCGCGCAAGAAGCAGAAGGTCGTTGAAATCAAGGAAATCAAGCTTCGCCCCAATATCGATATCCACGATTATGAGGTGAAGGCCAAGGCCATGACGCGCTTCTTCGAAGAAGGCGACAAGGTCAAGGTGACGCTCCGCTTCCGCGGCCGCGAAATGGCCCACCCCGAACTCGGCATGAAACTGCTGCAAAAGGTAAAAGCCGATTTCGAGCCCACCACTAAGGTTGAATACGAACCGAAGATGGAAGGCAAGCAGATGATCATGATTTTGGCGCCGAAATAGGCTGCCGGATCAATCACAAGAAGCCCTGCGCAAGCGGGGCTTTTTTGTTGCGTGCTTTACCGTACAGGGCCGGTTCATGTGTCTAACTACTTATAGGAATCCACAGATTACACAGATGGCGCTGCGCGCCGGAATCTGTCTGCTGCTGACGACGGCCACGGGAAGCGAAGCGCGCGCTCCTAATCTGTGTTAATCTGTGCAATCTGTGGATTCCCTTCCTTTCTTAAGCTTCGCGGCCCTTAATGTCCCAGTTCATCAAATTCGACCGCTCGACCGTCACACCGGAACACGAGCGCCCAAAGCCTGAGCGTGTCATCGCCGGCGATCCGCGCTTCACGACCTGGCTGCTCGAAACCACACCAGATGACAAGACCTATGCCGGTTACTGGGCCGCCACAGCGGGCACGTGGCGGGTTTCTTATGACGAATGGGAATACTGCACGATCCTCGAAGGTCATGCGATCGTGACGGAAGATGGCCAACCACCGGTGACTCTGAAAGCCGGAGACCACATCGTTTTCCGCAATGGCTACCAGGGACAGTGGCAGGTAATTGAGCCGGTCTTGAAGACCTTCGTGATCATTCTGCCGTAGCGACCCGGCGCTTCATCAGCACCGACGGCGAGAAACCGGTGATCAGGGCGGTGCCGGTAATGATCAGCAATCCGCCGATGACGCTGATCCAGCCGACATGTTCATGCAGGATCAGGCTACCCCACAGGACACCGAACACCGGCACCAGGAAGGTGACGGTCGTGGCCGGCGCGGCGCCGATTTCGTCGATCAGCTTGAAATAAAGCACATAGGCGATGCCGCTGCACAGGATTCCGAGCATCAGGACACAGATGACCACCCAGATATTGGCTGCCGAAGCCGCCGGAAAGAACGGCGTGGCCGGGGCCACCATCAGCGTGGCGGCCCACATGCTGCCGTGAGCATTGGAAAAGGCATCAACGCTTTTCGCCACCTTGGAATAAAGCGCGGCTATGGCATAACAGGCCGCGGCTATCAGACCGGCACCGACACCCAGCAGGGCCGTAGGTGATAAATGGCCGCCGTCAAGCCCGACCAGAACCGCTACGCCTGTGATGCCCAGGCTCAGGCCGGCAATGGTTTTCACCGACAGGCGGTTACGCAGCCAGATTGCGCCAAGGACCGCGCCCCAGATCGGCGTGGTGGCGTTAAGGACCGACATCAGCGAGGCCGGCAGGCTCTTGGCCGCCCAGGCGAACAACAGGAAGGGTATGGCCGTATTGAACAGGCCGAGGATCAGAAAGTGCCTCCAGTCGGATTTGAGATCGAGCTTTTTCTTCGAGAGAAAAGCCAGGCCAAGCAGGAAAACCGCCGCCAGCGCCACGCGCAACTGGATCAGCAGGACAGGCCCCAGCACTGGCGCGGCGATGCGCATGAACAGGAACGACCCGCCCCAGATCGCCGCCAGTCCAATCAGTTTGGCAAGGCTGGATAAGGGCATGGCAAAACTCCTGAAGATTATGGCGGCGATATGCCATGAGATGGGGACGGAGTCCCTCCGCTTCTTGCGCGCCGGACCAATTTGTCAGGATCGTTGCGTCATTTGGCGGTTTCCCTGCCTACTCCCAGAATTCCGGCTGTTCGGGGATGCGGTTGAAGGCGATCTTGGCGCCGACAAAACCGTGCATCTTCGTGCGTGGTCCAATCGTTATCGCATCCTTGCCAAACTTTTGATTGAGCGCATCCAGTGCCGACAACAGGCTCATATGGCGGCCATCCTCCTCGCCGTCCGGTGTCCAGCCGAACAGGTCGGGCTTGGCCCCGGCCTCGATCAGATGCAGGCAGGTGACGACGATCTGCTTTACGCGCGGCGCCTTCAGCCTGCGCGCACACTGCGCCCAAAGATCGTCTGAGGCTTCGAGCATCCGAAAACTGTCCGACGTCACGGCAAAGCGGGTGGCCGCCTCCAGCCGCTCGCCGCCAGCGCCGCGCAGGTAAAGATGTAAGCCCCCGCATTTATAACCCATGCGCCGCAGCCGCGAGCCGCACTTGGCCGTCAGCCGCCGAGCCACGCCTCGCGCATGTTCCGCCGGCCTCAGCTCCTGCGCCAGGACGTGACCATGAGTGATGCTGGCGCGATGTGTCTCTATCTCCAGTGGATCGGTGCCGTGCAGCGCATACCAGAAGTTTTCCCCCATGATGCCACGCCATATCTGACGCATCCGCGATGGCGACAACTCCCATAATTGCCGGACGGTCTCAACCCCGGCCGCATTCAGCCGCGCCTTCATCGAACGCCCAATGCCGGCAAACTCATCAATCTCCAGCTCCAGCAGCGCGCCGGGCAATTCATCCTGGCGCAGCACGGTCAGGCCCAGCGGTTTTTTCATATCGGCCGCCGTCTTGGCCAGCAGGCGCGACGGGGCGATACCGATGGAGGCGGTCAGGCATTCGCCGACATTTTCCAGAATGCGCCGCTGGATGCGATGCCCCAGGGCCCGCGCCGGCGCCTCCAGTTGCTGCGGCCCCATCAGCCGGCACGCCACCTCGTCGATCGAGCAGACCTTCTCGACCGGGATGACATGATCGATCTGCGCCAGTATCTGGTTATGCAGGTCGACATAGCGATCGGGCCGCGCCTCACGAATAACCAGGCCGGGGATGCGCTCCCGCGCCTCCTTCACCTGCGTGCCCGTCTTGACGCCCAGCGCCTTGGCTTCCTTGCTGGCCGCTATGGCGCAGGTGTAATCCGACATCACCGGCACCACGATTACGGGGCGGTTGCGGATCGCCGGCTCGTCCTGCTGGGCGCAACTGGCGAAGTAGCTGTTCATGTCGAGATAGAGCCAGCGCAGGTCGCCGCCATCGCGCCAGCGGGGGTCTAGCTCCTTCATGTCAGCATTCTGCGCCATAAACAGAACATAACAAGAACAAAATTGCAGAGTCAAGCCGGGAAATCGGCGGTGATCACCACTGATAGCGCGGATCGTTTGGCGGCTCCGTGGAAGACCGCCTCGACATTGTGACCATCCGGATCGAGAAGAAAGGCACCGTAATAGCCGGGATGGTAATCACGCAGGCCCGGCGCGCCATTATCACGCCCCCCGGCCGCCAGTCCGGCTTCGTAAAAACGCTTCACGGCGGCCTCGTCCTTTGCCTGAAAGGCAATATGGACATGCGATACCGGCCCGTCGGCCGCGCTGATATAAAGCTCGTCCGCCGAAAAGGAATGCGGCGTTTTGCGAAAGGCGACATCCGGATTAACCGCGCCGATCACCGCGCGATAAAAACGTTCGCTGGCCGCCATGTCAGCGACGCGCAGATGGACATGGTCGAACAGACGACCGAGATGAAGTTGCATGGACCGGCTCCTGTAAGCCGCCTCCCCGCCTCTGCATATACCTTAACCGGCCCATTTCCGGCAGCAGGAACTTCACGCAGTTGCGATAAAGAAACTGTCGCAATCGATGGCAAATCATTTATAACCGCCGTCATGGCCAAACCCGATACCCGCATTGCGTCCACGGACGAGTCCCTACTGTCCGAACCGGATGACCTGCGCCCCGCCGAGGAAGACGCCAAAGAAGATGAGCGCGATACGCGCACCTTTTTCCGTGGCCGCCTGCTGGGCAAGGTGCGCGCCTTTCTGAACGAGAATGGCCCCCTGGCCGCCATGTTCGCTGTGGTGTTCGTCAATCTGGTCGGGTTCGGCATCGTCGTGCCGCTGATGCCCTTCTTCGCCCAGAGCCTGGAGGCGCAGGCGTGGCAGGTGACTCTGATGTTCACCACCTATTCGCTCGGCCAGTTCTTCGCCGAACCCTATTTCGGAAGGCTTTCCGACCGCATCGGCCGCAAGCCGATCCTGATCATCACCACGGCGCTCAGTGTTCTCTTCTATGTCTTGCTGGCCTTTTCACCAAATATCTGGATCGCCATCCTGATCCGCTTCTTCAGCGGGCTCAGTTCCGGCAATATCTCCACCATCCAGGGCTATGTGTCGGATGTGTCACCGCCGGAAAAACGTTCCGGTCGAATGAGTCTGATCGGCGGCGCCTTCTCGCTGGGCTTCATTATCGGCCCCTTCATCGGCGGCATACTGAGCCACGAGACCGCCGCCGGCGGCAACCAGTTCCGCCTGCCCCTGATGGGCGCCGCGCTTCTGTCGGCGCTCGCCTGCCTGGGCGTCATGTTGTTCATCCGCGAAAGCCGCGAGCGCCGCACCAAGGTTGAGGCCGCGCAACCGCACATCCTGAAGACCGCGCAGGAGGCCCTGCAAAGCCCGGTCCTCGTGCGCCTGATTCTCTCCACACTCTGCTACATGATGGCTTTCGCCGGTCTGGAATCGACCTTCGGCCTGTGGGCGGAGGCGCGCTTTCACTGGGGGCCGAAGGAGATCGGCGCTATCTTCCTGCCACTCGGTATCGCCGCCGCCCTGATGCAGATGGTCTTCATGCGGCCGCTCACCCGCCGCTATGGTGAAAGTAAGGTGCTGGCCGCGGGGCTGTTCGTCTTCGGATTGAGTTTTGTGCTCCAGGGCATGAACCATATCGGCTGGCTGATCACCCCTATCATCATGCTGGGGGCGCTCGGCCAGGCGGTGATCTTCTCCTCGATCTGCGCCATTATCTCGCTGTCGACCTCGCCGGACAAGCAGGGCGCCATGCTGGGCCTCAACATGTCGACCGGCGCCATCGCCCGCATCACCGGCCCGATGATCGCCGGCTATGTCTTCAGCCTGTTCGGGCCGGATGCCTCCGTGTGGATGGGGGCGGTGACCACCCTGCCCGCGGCCCTGCTGGCCCTGCAACTCGGCAAGTATCAGAAGCGGAAAGCGCATGGATAAAGTGGTTTTTCAGGCCGACTGGCGGCGATTTCACGCCAATACCCAGCCTGTCGGCCACCTGCTGCGCGAGGCCGAGGGCTGGAACCTGACGCGCTTCCACTTCCTGCCGAATGACCGCCGCCTGGCCGCCGATCATGATGAACTGCGCAGCCTTCTGGAACGCTATAACCGGGTGGCGACCGCCACGCTGGGTGAAGACGCCTCCTGCTGGCTGATCATCCTGCAATCGCCCAACCAGGACCGCCGGTTGGGTCAGCGTCTGGAGCGCATCAAGTCGCGCTACGGCCTCCAGCCCGGCTGGTCGTTCTTCAATGCCACCGACAACCTCAGCTATCAGGTCTGCGCCGGTGAAGTCACCTGGCGGACGGACAGCTTCAACCGCCTGCTGCTGAATGTCTATCAGACAGAACTGTGGGATGTGTTGTGGATGAACCGGGAAACCGGCGCGGTCTTCCGGCCCTATGATGCCGGCGCCGACATCTCGCAACCAACGCCGAATGACTTGATCGCGCGTATTTCCAGCTTCTATGGCTGGATGCCGACCAATGGCCACGGCTTCATCCATTTCAATGCCGCACAGATGGCGACGGCGAAGTTCCAGGTCACAAAGCCCTGCGCCGAAGCGATCCAGAAGGTTATCGCGGCGGAGAAGAAATAAAGACTCCGCTTGCACTTGCAGGCCATTTCCTGTAGTGCTCCGCCTTCCTACCGACCCGACGGGCCAAAAGGCATGCCTTGGCGGGTCTTAATCCTTATAGAGGGCGGCTTTAATCCAGCCGTACATGAAATGCCCAAGCTGAAGACCAAGTCGGGCGCCAAGAAGCGCTTCCGCATCACTGCCTCTGGCAAGGTGAAGGCCGGCGTCGCCGGCAAGCGTCACCGTTTGATCTCGCACAACGCGAAGTACATCCGCCAAAACCGGGGTACTGAAGTGATGTCCAAGCCGGACATCATCAAGATCAAATCCTACATGCCCTACGCCTAAGGAGACTGTGAACAATGGCTCGCGTTAAAAGAGGCGTAACTTCCCACGCCAAGCACAAGAAGGTTTTGAAGCTCGCCAAGGGTTTCTATGGCCGTCGCAAGAACACCATCCGCACCGCCAAGGCGGCCGTCGACAAGGCCGGCCAGTACGCTTACCGTGACCGCAAGGTCAACAAGCGTAACTTCCGCGCCCTGTGGATTCAGCGCATCAATGCCGCTGCCCGCCTGGAAGGCTTCACCTATTCGCAATTCATCCACGGCCTGAACGTGGCCGGCATCGACATGGACCGTAAGGTTCTGTCCGATATCGCCATGCACGACGCCGACGGCTTTAAGGCCGTCGCTGAAAAGGTGCGCGCGGCTCTGGGTTGATCGCAGATCGGTCCTGACTAAAAGAACCCCGCACCATTACCGGTCGCGGGGTTTTTTGTTTCCCGAAGCAAGATACCCCACCACCACGCCATAAAGAATGGCGCGGTCCCCCTCCCCGGCAAGCGGGGAGTGGGACCGCAAGCGAAGCGCAGTGGTGGTGGGGTTTCTTGCTTACTTTAATTGCGTCCGCAGCGTCTTTCGCCTAAACACTCGCATCCCCTGCTCAAAGACAAGACCATGACCGCCTATACCGACCTCCAGACCGAAATCGAAGGCGAGATTGCCGCCGCTGCTGACCTGGCCGCCCTTGACGTTGTCCGCGTCTCGGCCCTGGGCAAGACCGGCCGCATTTCCGGCCTGCTCAAGACCCTGGGTTCCCTGCCGCCGGAAGAGCGCAAAACCACTGGCGCGGCCATCAATGCCGTGCGTGACGCCATCTCCGCCAGCCTCGAAGCGCGCAAGGACGTGCTCGAAGCCGCCCATCTGGCCGAGCGCCTGGCCAGGGAACGCATCGACCTATCCCTGCCCTCGGCGCCGCGCCCGAAAGGCGGCGTCCACCCGACGCTTCAGGTCATGGACGAGATGATCGCCATCTTTGCTGACATGGGTTTCGAAGTCGCCGAAGGTCCGGACATCGAGGACGACTTCCATAACTTCACCGCGCTGAACTTCCCGGAAAAGCATCCGGCGCGCGAAATGCACGATACCTTCTTCTTTAATCCAGATGAGAATGGTGTGCGCAAGCTTCTGCGCACCCACACCTCGCCTGTCCAAATCCGCTCGATGATCTCCGGCAAGCCGCCCTTCCGCCTGATCGTGCCGGGACGCGTTTTCCGTTGTGATTCAGACCAGACCCACACGCCGATGTTCCACCAGATCGAGGGCCTGGTGATCGACAAGACCGCGCACATGGGCCATCTGAAATGGGTGCTGGAAACCTTCATTTCGCGTTTCTTCGAAACCGACAGCGTCACCACCCAGTTCCGCCCGCACCACTTCCCCTTCACCGAGCCTTCGGCGGAAATGGATGTGCGCTGCTCGTGGGAAAAGGGCGAGCTCAAGGTCGGCACCGGCGATTCATGGCTGGAAATCCTCGGCTGCGGCATGGTCCATCCGAACGTACTGCGCGCCTGCGGCGTCGATCCGGACGAATATCAGGGCTTTGCCTGGGGCATGGGCGTCGATCGCCTGACCATGCTGAAATACGGCGTGCCGGACCTGCGCGACATGTTCGCCGCCGATACGCGCTGGCTGGGCCACTATGGTTTTAGCGGTTTTGCCGCGCCGAACTCAGCTTCCGGGCTCTCGTAACAAAGAGGCCCCCTCCGGCGAGACAAGCTCGCCACCTCCCCCGCTTCGCAAAGAAGCTCGCAAGGGAGGAGAAGATGGTCGAACCTTCCTTCTCCTCCCCTGTGAAACGGGGGAGGTGGCGGGCGAAGTCCCGCCGGAGGGGGCCAACCCGATTTGAAATTTTCTCGAACGAAGTTCACACACATGAAATTCTCGCTCTCCTGGCTCAAAGACCACCTCAAGACCGACGCCACCATCGATGAGGTGGCCGCCGCCATGACCATGGCCGGTCTCGAAGTCGAAAACATCCACGATCCCGCCAAGGCGCTGACGCCCTTCTCCGTAGCCAAGGTCGTCGAAGCCGCGCGCCACCCCAATGCCGACAAGCTCCAGGTGCTCCAGGTCGATACCATCGACGGCCGCAAGGAAATCGTCTGCGGCGCGCCCAATGCCCGCGCCGGCATGACCACCATCTATGCCCCGATCGGCGCTTATGTGCCCGGCCTCGGTGTCACCCTGGTCGAAAAACCGGTGCGCGGCGTCGTTTCCAACGGCATGATGTGCTCCGGTGCCGAGCTGGAAATCGACAGTGATGCCGACGGCATCCTCGACCTGCCCGATAGCCTTGCCGTCGGCACGCCGGCCGCCGAGGTCTTCGGCGCCGAACCGGTCATCGATTTCGAAGTTACCCCCAACCGTCCCGACTGGCTGGGCGTCCACGGCATCGCCCGTGATCTCGCCGCCACCGGCCTTGGCACCTTCACCGAGACCACCATCGCGACCGTTCCCGGCACCTTCCCCTCGCCGATCACCGTCACGGTCGATGGCGACGGCTGCCGCCATTTCACCGGCCGCGTCATCCGCGGCGTGAAAAATGGCCCGTCGCCCAAATGGTTACAGGACAAGCTCAAGGCCATCGGCCTGAAGCCGATCTCGACCCTGGTCGATATCACCAACTATCTGTCCTATGACCGCGCCCGCCCGCTGCACGTCTATGATGTCGCCAAGCTCTCCGGCACGGCGATCCAGGCCCGCCTTGGCCATCACAATGGCGCGCACGACGAGCAGCTCATCGCGCTCGACGGCAAGACCTATGACATCGGCCCGGACATGTGCGTCATCGCCGATGCCGATGGTCAGCGCCCGATCGGCCTGGGCGGCGTCATGGGCGGCGAAAGCACCGGTGTCAACGAAACCACCACCGAGGTCTTCCTCGAATCCGCCTGGTTCGATCCCATCCGCATCGCCCAGACCGGCCGCAGCTTAAGCCTCAATTCCGATGCGCAGTATCGTTTCGCACGCGGCGTCGATCCGCAATCGACCCGTCCGGGTCTCGAACTGGCAACCAAACTGATCCTCGATCTGTGCGGCGGTGAAGCCTCCGAGGTCGTGGAAGCCGGCGCACCGGTCGCAGGTCGCGCCGATGTGAGCTTCGATCCGGCCTATGTGGGGCAACTGACTGGGCTGAATATACCGACCGACAAGATCGCCGAGATCCTGACCGCGCTCGGCTTTGGCGTCACCAAAGGCACGCCCTGGATTGTGACCGTGCCGTCATGGCGCCGCGATGTCGACGGCAAGGCCGATCTGGTCGAGGAAGTGGCCCGCATCTACGGCTTCAATAATATCCCCGCCACGCCGCTGCCCGTTGTGGGCCTGCGCCCCGGCGGCGTGCTGACCGGTCAGCAGGCCAAGGCCCGCACGGCCCGCCGCGCGCTGGCGGCCTTCGGCTATTCGGAAGCCGTCACCTGGTCGTTCATGCGTCAGGATTGGGCAAAGCTGTTCGGTGGCGGTGACGACACGCTCGTTCTCGCCAACCCGATCGCCTCGGAACTGAACTGTATGCGGCCATCAGGCCTGCCCAACCTGCTGGAAGCCGCCGGCCGCAACGCCGCCCGCGGGTTCGATGGTGTGCAGTTGTTCGAGATCGGGCCCATCTATCAGGGCCTGGAACCGAACGACCAGAAGACCACCATCACGGCCATCAAGGCGCCGGACAAGTCGCGCCACTGGCAAGCCCGTGGTGAAGACGCCCTGTTCGCGCTCAAGGGCGACCTGATGGAGCTGCTCGAAGCCATGGGTGCGCCGGTCGCTTCGCTGCAACTGGTCCAGGGCAACAACAATGGTTGGTGGCACCCCGGCCGTTCGGCCCGCCTGCAACTCGGCCCGAAGCAGATCGTCGCCGAGTTCGGTGAACTGCATCCGGCCGTGCTGAAGGCGCTGAATCTCGATGGCGCACATGTTGGCTTCGAAATCCGCCTCGACCTGCTGCCATCGCCCAAGGCGAAGTCCGGCAAGTCGAAGGGTGCGCTGACCATTTCCAACCTGATGCCGTTGACCCGCGACTTCGCCTTCCTGCTGCCGGCCGAGGCCGCTGCCGGCGATCTCGTCCGTGCCATCAAGGGCGCCGACAAGGTGCTGATCGGCGATGCGCAGGTGTTCGACGTCTATACCGGCGCAGGCGTGCCTGAGGGCCAGAAATCCCTGGCGGTTGAGGTCACCATCACCCCGACTGACAAGACCCTGACCGAGCCGGAGATCGAAGCGATAAGCGCCAAGATTATCGCGGCTGCCGGCAAGATCGGCGCGGCCTTACGCGCATAGGCAACCACGAAACCGCCTGTGCCCAAGGGATCGCAGGCGGGTTCCAGATCACGATTCTGTTTTTCGGAGAACGCGGTTCCCCCATTTAGGAAAACGTTAATAACTGGCCAACATAGCTTTGTTTCGCACCTGAAACAGTTACAGCATCTTGGCGAGGGTAAAGACGTGGAATTCCAGGATACGCGCCCAGTCGCACACCCAGAAAACCGAGATGAACCTGTTGTTTCGCCGCAAGCGGTTCCGGCGGCCGATAGCGTTCAAAGTTCACCCCTGCCCGGCCTCGGTCTGCTCGGCGCTCTGTCTGTAGCACTTGCCGCCTGCGGCGGCGGAGGAGGGGGGAGTGGCGGAGGCAGCACAGGCGGCGGCACCACGCCCACGCCGGTCAATTACAACTACGCCCCGGCTGATGCCGCCCGCTTCCTGCTGCAAGCGCAATTCGCCTTCAAGGACAGCGATCTGGCCGCCCTCAATGCCAAGGGATATGATGGCTGGCTGACAGCCCAATTCGATACGCCCGCCAATCAGACGGGTGTCGCCTGGATGAATGCCCAGGGCCACAATATACCGACCTCCGATGGCAACTATTTCGGTTCATCGCCAGGCGATTTCATGATCTGGCACGCCTTGATGACCGATACGGATCAATTGCGCAAACGTTGCGCCTTGGCTGTCTCTGAAATGATGGTGGCCTCCCTCAACCCGTTCGGCGGCTGGTGGCCTTCCTATGTCATTGCCGGATATTGGGATACGCTTAATGCCCATGTGTTCGGCAATTTTCGCACCCTGCTCGAACAGATCACGCTGACGCCGGCCGTTGGCGCCTTTCTGAATACCGCCGGAAACCTCAAGGAAGACCCTGCCACGGGCCGTGAACCGGATGAAAACTATGCCCGCGAGGTCATGCAGCTTTTCACTATCGGGCTGTACGAACTCAATATTGACGGCACCCCTAAGACCGACCTTCTTGGCAACAAGAAAGAGACCTACACACAGTCAGATATCAGCAATCTGGCGCGCGTCTTTACCGGTTATGACTGGGACTGGTCAAAGGTCACCTGGACCAATGTCAGTTGGCTGGATTACGACGTGCCTTCGACTGAGTTCGCCACGTCGCCAATGGCCTTCAATGCCGACAACCATTCGATGCTGGAAGTCAAGTTTCTTGGCGTCACTATACCGGCCAATACACCGGGACCGGACGCCTTGAAGATTGCGCTGGACACCCTGTTCAATCACCCCAATGTCGGCCCCTTCTTCGGCCGGCAAATGATCCAGCGGCTGGTCACTTCCAACCCTTCTCCGGCCTATGTGTCGCGCGTCGCCGCCAAGTTCAATGATAACGGCTCCGGTGTGCGGGGCGACCTGAAAGCCGTCTGGCGGGCCATCCTGCTCGATGACGAAGCCCGCACCCTGCCGACCAACAACACGGCCGGCAAGCTTCGTGAACCCATGATCCGTCTGGCGCAGTTCGCTCGCACGTTCGATGTCTACAGCACAAACGGTAAGTGGGAAATCTATGACCTGTCCGGCTCTGGTTGGGGTATTGGCCAGAGCCCTCTGCGATCGCCGTCAGTTTTCAATTTCTTCCGGCCTGGATATGTGCCGCCTCAGACGGCCATCGCGGCAAATGGCGATGTGGCGCCGGAATTCCAGCTTCACAATGAAACGACAGTTGCAGGCTTTATTAACTTCTTCACGTCGGTCATGCAGGATGGCTATGGCGACGTAAAGCCGGACTACACGGCGATGATGCCCAATATCAGTAATTCACAGGCTCTTCTTGACTGGATGAACCTGCATTTAAGCGCCAATCAGGTTTCACCCGCCACAATCGCTTTAATCAAGGCGGCGATTGACGTCCATCCGATCGATGCCAGCAGTACCGACTTCAACAAGCGTGACCGCATCTGTAACTGCATCCTGCTGCTGATGTCCTGCCCCGAATATCTGATCCAGAAATAGGAATTCACATTGTACAATAACCGAATTCCCGACCTCAACCGCCGCGCTTTCATGAAACGCGCCGCCGCCATAGCGGGTCTGGGCGCCGCCGCTCCCATAGCTCTTAATTTGGCAAGCGTGGGAGAAGCGGCGGCCATGGACGCCACCGATTACAAGGCTATTGTCTGTTGCTTCTTTTACGGCGGCAATGATTACGCCAATACGGTCATTCCCTATGACCTGCCGAATTATGATCTTTACAGCGCCATTCGCGGTGGCGCATCGGGCCGCCAGCGCGGGGGCGTTGCGCTGGGCCACAGCGAACTGGACGGCACGGTTCTGACCACCCTGACACCTCAGACCCTGACCAATGACATCCGATACGCCCTGGCACCAGAACTCACCGGTGTGGCGTCCCTGTTCAATACGGGTCATGCCGCCATCCAGCTCAATGTGGGGCCGCTGGTTGTGCCGCTCACCCTGGCGCAATACCAAAGTAACAGCAAGGCCTACCCCCAGCCCCCCAAACTCTTCTCACATAATGATCAGTCATCCATCTGGCAGTCGCTTGGCTCCGAAGGTGCGACGGTCGGATGGGGGGGACGTATGGGCGATCTGGCCATGGCTTCCAATGGCCAGAGCCTGATGACCTGCATATCAGCGTCCGGCAATGCCGTTTTCGTTTCTGGCAACGATACCCTCCAATACCAGATAAGCACGGATGGTGCGGTCCCTATCTGGCCAGCCAAAGGCTGGGTTTTCGGCTCATCCGAGACCTCCACCCTGCTGAAGCAGTTGATTACCGAGCCACGCTCCCACGTCATGGAAAACGCCTTCAATGTAGTGACCAAGCGGTCTATGGATATGGAAGCCATCGTAAATGCCGCACTCGATCCGGTTACACTGACAACTCATTTCGATCAGACCAATGATTTCGCTAAGCAGTTCGAGATCGTGGCCAGGCTGATCGCCGCTCGCAACGCGCTCGGCACCAAGCGCCAGGTATTCTTCGTTTCTATAGGCGGCTTTGACAATCACGACGGCCTGATGACGAACCACCCCAAGTTGATGGCCACCTTCAATTCAGCCATAACCTCTTTCTACAATGCCACGGTTGAACTGGGCGTCGCCAATAAGGTCACCACCTTCACGGCCTCGGATTTTGGCCGTACCCTGGCCTATAATGGCGATGGTTCCGATCATGGCTGGGGCTCGCACCACTTCGTTATCGGAGGGGCGGTCAAGGGCGGCCAGTTTTACGGGACAGCCCCGCATATTTCACTGGAAACCGACGACCAGGTCGGTCAGGGGCGTCTTTTACCATCGACAGCGGTAGATCAGATGGCAGCCACCCTTGGCAGGTGGTTCGGACTGTCGGGCTCGGAAATAACATCGGTCCTACCCAATATCGGCAACTTCGCCACCGCTAATCTGGGCTTCATGGGTTAACCCCGGTTAACCGCATCTTTAAAATTCGCCTTAAACTTTGACGCGCATACTGTGGATATGTCCGCGATCAGTACAGCCACAGCCGGGATCATCTCCGCCACGCAGCGCTTTGATAAAGCCGCCGCGAACACGGCCCGTAATGCCACCAATGGCCAGGATATCCTGAGCGACCTGGTTGATCAGATCGACTCGCGCAACGCTTTCAAGGCCAATATCAGCGTCATCAAAACCGCCGACGAGATGCTGGGCAGCCTGCTCGATATCAAGACTTAAAGCGCTCATAGGCCGCGCAGGTTCACCGCATCAGCGGCGGCGGGCCTCGCCCTTGCCAAATCAAAGACGATTTGGAGATTTCTTCCTGACTGTAGCTTCCAAGCGTTCCCTGCCTGAAACTCAAAAGCCCGCCGGATAATCCGGCGGGCTTTCTTTATAAGGCTATGACCTCCAAACGCTTTCGCGTTTGGCAAGGGCGACCGCCCGCCGCCGCTGATGCGGCGAGCCTCGCGGCACTTGAGCGCTTTAAAAGTCCTCGTCTTCTTCCGGTTCGGAGCGCTTGCCGCCGCCGACGCCGAAGACGTCCTCGACCGACAGGTCGGACTTCTTGCCGTAGGGGCTGTCTTCCTCTTCCTCGAAGGCAGGCTGAACGGTGACAGCCGGCTTCAGCGACGGATCATCGAGCGGAATGCCGAGCTTCTCGGCCTGCTTGCGCTTGGCTTCGGCACCCTTGCGCACTGCGGCGTCAAGTTCGATCTGGCCGATCAGGCCGAGCGTCACCGGATCAACCGGCTTGATATTGGCCGAGTTCCAGTGGGTGCGCGCACGGACTTGTTCGATGGTCGACTTGGTGGTGCCGAGCAGCTTGGAGATTTGCGCATCGGTGATTTCCGGGTGATTCTTGACGAACCACAGGATGGCGTCCGGGCGATCCTGACGGCGCGATACCGGCGTATAGCGCGGCGCCTTCTTCGAAGGCTTCAGCAGTTCGGCGTGGCGCGACACCAGGGCCTTCATGCGGTACTTCGGGTTTTCCTCGGCACGGGTCAGTTCCTCGCGGGTCAACTGGCCGTTGGCGATCGGGTCGGCGCCGCGGATATCGCGCGCCACTTCACCATCGGCAATGCCCTTGACTTCAAGCGGATGCAGGCCGCAGAACTCGGCGATCTGGTCGAAGGCCAGCGAGGTGTTATCGACGAGCCAGACGGCGGTCGCCTTCGGCATCAGGATATCGGACATGTGTTTATCCTTGTGTTGAGCGGTCGTTACGACCGTCCAGAAATGGCTACGCCCGGCCTTTTCGGCCGGGCGCGGGTGTTGTGGATGATGGTATAGAGCGATTTTAAGCCAAAGGGAAGCCTGTTTGACACATCCTCTGGCAGAGGCGCGGAAACATGCCTATGTAACTGGCCATGAGCGACCTGCCCGTGCCCCACATCGATCTGACGCCGCTGTTTTCGGCCTTCGACCTGACTCCCGAACGGCGCGGCGACTGGTGGCTGGTCGATGGTCTCTACCCCGCGATCCGCGTTCAGAGTACCGGCCGCTCGCTGACCATCGACCTGGCCCTGACCGAGGATCTGCGCATCAGCGAAACCTATGCGGCGGATGACGGCCTCTCCCTCTTCCGCGAGGGTGCCCTCCCCCTGCTGCTCAGCGCCTTCTGGGGGCGGCACAATCCCGGCCAGGTCACGCGCCAGATTATCAAAAGGGCGGATGGTCCCTGGCAGATCCTCACTGGCCGCTACCTGCGCCAGGTGGAGACCGGCGAACGTCCGCCGGTGCCTTACCTGCTGTTCGGCACGATCGAAGCCTTTTTGAAAGAGGCGGCACTGGAAGGCGATATCCACTGGCTGTCCATTGCCGTCTCGGTCGATGAAGATGGCGCCTATGCCGATATCCGGCTCAATAATGTCCGCCAGCCGGAACTCGAAGCCGCCATCCGCGCGCTCGACTGGTTCCATGATGGCCGCGACTACCGGCTGCGCCTGGCGGTGCTGATGATAAGGGTTTAGATGTCAGAGTGGACGGCTTCGTCACGCTTTTTTCGCAAATGATTTGGCGATGAAATCGTCCATGGCGTTCAAAGCCATCAACCGCTGCTCCGCATCGTTGGGCCCATGTCGCATGGATTTGACCTCGATGTAGGTCACATCCTTCCCCGCGGCCTTCATCGCCGCATTCATCTTTCGGCTGTGAGACACATTTACGTTGTCATCAGAGTCACCGTGGATCAGAAGCAGAGGCGCACGGATAGCGTTGACATGTTCGATAGGTGAAGTTGCGTGGATCTTGTCCGCATCCCGCCCTGGATTGCCAATGACGGCGCGCCAGTATTCCCTGCCGTAGCCTCCCCACCAGACATCATCGTCGTCGCGGAGCGAACTGAAGAGATCCGAAACGCCGGCGCCAGCGATACCGCAGGCATAGGTATCAGGTGTAAAGGCCAGAGCCGCTTCGGCAAGATACCCGCCCCATGACCATCCCGCGACACACACCTTCCGCGGATCGATCATGCCCTGGGTGGCCAGAAAACGCACGCCATCTTCAAGATCGGTCGTCATCAGGTCCAGATGAATATTCCCGGCGCGTTCAAACGCATCTCCGAAGCCGCTCGAACCGCGATACTGTGGCTGGAGGATGACATAACCTTTCGAAGCCAGATACTGCGCCTGGTAATCGAAATAATAAATATCACGCGAAGCCGGCCCGCCGTGAGGGAAAACAATCAAAGGCGCGTGGGCCGGCGTATCCTTGCGTTTGGTCACATAAGCGGGAATGTCCAGGCCATCGCGCGCCTTGTAGGTGATATAGGTCATGGGCGCCAGCGTCTGGCCGTCCAGTTCCGGATAGTTTCCGCCGATACGCACAAGGTCGTGGGTCTCGGCGCTGTAATAGTAATAGCTGTCTGGTGCCTCCGGAGCCGAAACCAGGAAAACAACGCCCTTTTGATCTTCCGTCATGTCGGCAATATCGACAAAGGAATCGGGGAACAGTTTTTCGACCGCGCTGATGATCTTAAGATGAAACGGATCGATCCATTCTGTATGGATCCGGTCGGTGATCGTGCTGATGCCGACAATATGACCGAACTTATCAAAGGTAAGGTCCATATCCTTGTTTGGTCCGCTGCGATAAAGCGACTTCTGGCTTGTGGCAATATCAAAGCGGTACATCGAACAGAGGCTTTTCGAATAGTCGAACTCCGTCCAGTAAATCGCGTTATCGTATTCGCAGTAGTTGAAGTTGATGTAATAGACCTTATCCTGCTCAGGGAGGCGCAGGACCTGCTGAGGCGCTCCTGGCTCAACCCGGTAGTGGAAAATCAGGGAAGTAGAGCCGTAGCTTATCTTCCCATCCATTATTTGCACGGCCACGCGCTCACGGCCCTGCCGGTCGATGAAATGATAATCGGCCGGTAAAAGATGTTCACCGGATGTGATCTTGCCAGTGGCAATGTCCAGATGCTGGCTGAACGTCTGGCTCAGCGTGACAGCATAGGGGGCTGCCCCTTCAACGAAGCCGCCGATCGGCGCCAGATCGCCCGCGCCGACGGGATGGCCCTCGGGCGAGAACAGAAGACGCAGAAATTTGGCGTCTTTAGTTATGACAGCCGGAGAATAGTCGATGACCCTGAGCCAGTTTGTGCTTTTCTGAATCTTGTCGTCCTTCAGATAGACAACCAGATAGTCGTTACCTACCCACTGCAGCACGTTGAACTTGTGTGTCCCGGCCTCAAGGGCTTTTTCCGAATGGGTGAGGAGGTCATGAACAATGATCCGGTTGTCCTCTACCCACGCCAGATGTGTTCTGTCCGGCGATAACTGCGGCGGACTCATGAACATGTCGCGTGTGAAGAATTCGGGCTTGGGCGGCATTGCTGCGGCATCCGCATGAGCGCGACGCGTTGCCGCAAGCGCATTGGTCATCAGTAAGGCAGCCGATGCCAGAAGCAGGTGACGCCGTATCATTTTATCCCCCCAATTTCCCCACTAATCAGAATACCACATCATACCTTCCACTTTCTTTCAATAGCATCCCTCGCTTCAGGACGATGATTAAAGCCGGCCCTTATTCAATACTCGCAGTGCGTCTCCACCCACTTGCCGCCGCTGTTGCGGCAGGCGTCATGCGGATCGAACACCTTGGCGACGCCGAAGGCCGCGCCGGCTATAATCACAACCGTCAGCCCCAGCCAGATCATCCATTTCTTCATAAGCACACCACAAATATGAACATTGTTCATATTTCTATATCATGACGAAACGCGCAGCACAACCTTGCCCTTGTGATCGCCCTTCTCGATCCATGCGTGAGCCTTATCAGCCTCTGCGAAATCAAATTCAGCCGTCAGAATGGGCCGGATAGCTCCGCTCTCGATCAGCGGCCAGACGCGTTCATGCACCTTGGCCGTAAGTCGCGCTTTTTCATCCGGCGAGCGCGGCCGCAACATGGAGCCCGTAACAATCGCCTGTTTCGCCATGATGCGGCGCAGATCGACCTCGACCACCGCGTCCTTGCCGAAACCAACCTGCACGATGCGCCCGCCCATGTTCAGGCAGGCCAGATTTTTGGCGAAGAAATCGCCGGCGACAATATCAAGCACTACATCGGCACCGCCCGCTGCCTTGACCGCCGCCACGAAGTCTTCCGCGTCGCTGTCGATCACCAGGTCTGCCCCCATCGCCTGCGCAAAAGCGCATTTGTCGGCCCCGCGCGCCGTGGCTATGACCTTCGCCCCAAACGCTTTACCCATCTGGATCGTCATGGCGCCGATGCCGGAATTGCCGCCATGCACCAGTACGGTCTCGCCCGCTTTCAGCGCGCCATGTTCCATCAGGTTGGCGTAGACGGTCAGGATATTCTCCGGCAGGGACGCGGCCTCCGCCAGGCTGAGCCCGCGCGGCACCGGCAGCAGGTGGCGGATATCGACCGAGACATATTCCGCATAGCCACCGCCATTAACCAATGCGCAGATTTCATCCCCAACTTTCCAGCCGATATCGTCCCCGAAATTCACAGGCGGGCGGATAGTTTCGATCACACCCGAGACTTCCAGCCCCAGAATCGGCGAGGCACCCGGCGGTGGCGGATAACTGCCTTTCCTTTGAAGGACATCCGGCCGGTTCACGCCGGCGAAGGCGGTCCGGATCAGCACATGTCCGGGCGCCACATCCGGCCTTTGTGTTTCATTCAGGTATAAGTCTGACGGGTTTTGGCCGTCGCCGCGGACCGAAATGGCTTTCATGACTGATTCGTTTTCCTTGATTTCTTCGCGCAAGAGGCGTTTCATCTGTGAGCGGAGGATGGCGCGGAACGCAGCCTGATGTCCATACGGGATAGATAAGCATGGCGATACAGGATGACAATGAACCCCTGGCCCGGCAGAACGCCGGACCGTTGCACGGCCTGGTCCGCGAAGACCTGGACCCTTACAGCGTAGAGGATCTCGAAGCGCGCATAGAAATGCTGCAGGACGAGATCAGCCGGGCGACCACGGCGCTGGAGCGTAAAAAAAACCGCCGTTCCGCCGCCGATGCTTTATTCTCTTTTAAGGATAACTAACGATTAATAACCGTCATGCGTCCCGGCTGAATGGCACAAGCGTTGCAGTGCCTGAGGCAGGTTTCAATGACGGTACGTTCGGCAGGCCAGGCGCCTCCGGATTTACGCAGGTCAGAACAGACCTTCGCCGACCCGATTTC
The DNA here is from genome assembly GCF_900100255.1 of Asticcacaulis taihuensis. Lineage (GTDB taxonomy): Bacteria > Pseudomonadota > Alphaproteobacteria > Caulobacterales > Caulobacteraceae > Asticcacaulis > Asticcacaulis taihuensis. The sequence goes on from NZ_FMTS01000001.1 coordinate 1,157,528, forward strand.
AGCATAAGGCTTACAGTATATGTCCGACAGCACCGCCTCCAACGCCCGCGTCAGTATCGTGCGCGATTTCGCCTCCTCCGATCTGTTCGATCGCACCTTCAAGGAAGGCATGGCGCTGGTCGAAGAAACAGCCACCTATCTCGATGGCGACGGCCGCCGCGACTCCCGCCTGCTGCCGCGTGAGGACGCCCTGCTCTATGCCGGCGAAAGTATGCGCCTGACCACCCGCCTGATGCAGATTGCCTCATGGCTGCTGGTGCAGCGCGCCGTGCGTGAAGGCGATATGCCGGCCCAGGATGCCTGCGACGAAAAATATCGCATCGCCGCCCTCAATGCGGAAGGCGCGGAAAAACCCCAGACCCTGCCTGGCGGTCTGCTCAACCTGCTCGACCGCTCCAACCGCCTTTATGAGCGCATCTCGCACATGGACAAGCGCATGTTCATCGATGGCGAGGCCGAAAAGATTGCGGTCAATCCGGTCATGAACCAGATGGCCATGCTGCAAAGCGCTTTCGCCGGTGAAGTCTTCACTGGCCAGTAGGCCGGGCCTATAAGCCAACTTTTCTTCAACAGGCGCGCATGACATGCGAGCCTGTTTTGCATCGGAGCGGCCGTAAAGTCGGCGCCTGAATCCTCCCTCTATATATTTTGACATTTCACTGTTATTTATTAAGGTTAATATCGATACGCGGCGTGGCCGCCTGTCATGGCCTGTGGGGGGCTTCGGATTATGGTGAAATCTCGTTCAATCTGGATTTTGGGCATGGCGGTGGTGGTTGCCGCCAGTACGGGCCCGGCTGAGGCACAGACACTGCAAGGGAACAGTAGCCCGCCGGCTATCCTCCAGCGCCGCCCCCTGCCCCCGGCTCCGGTCCAGTGGCAGGCCGTCCTCGATCGGCTTGCCCGTGTCAGGGCCAGCCGCCAGGGCCCCGGCGTCGTGGCGCGCCTCGTCAAATCCGAACTCGACAAGACCGAGTTGCCGGTGCTGCTGCCGCGTGAGGGCGTGCTGGACACGGCAAAGGCCAAACTGATGAGCTTTGGCGACGCCTATGCCCTCGACCTGCCGCAGGCGAAGGGCGTCCATATCACGGCTTATGGCAATCGCACCTTCCTGCCGGCCCCCGCGGGCGCCGTGTCCCGGCGACCGATTACCCGGCTTAAGGACGTGGCGGAAGATATTCGCATCACCCAAATGGAAGACGGCTGGACGGCGACCTTCAGCCGCTACGGCATGGTCTACTCCCTCGATGTCAGTTGCGATGATGCCGCGGCGCCGGAATGCAAGACGGACGGCTACCTGAAAACGGTCATTACGCAGTTTGACGATGTCGGCCTGGGCGCCAGGGCACAGGCGGAAGCCGAACGGTTCAGGGCAAACGCCAACCAGACCGGCAGCCTGGTGGATCAGCTCACCAAGAGCTTCCGCGATCTGACGAAGGGGGGCTGATCCATGCAAACCCGGACCATTCTTCAGCCCACCCTGGCCGCCGTGCTCTTCATCCTGGCCGGCTGCGACCGCTTCACGCAAACGGCCGAGCCATCATCATCCGGCGCCGAAGCTTCGGCCCCGACCTCCGAGGCTGACGTTTCAGCCGAGGCCAGTACTGATCTGTCAGAGACGAGTGAATCTGCCTCAGACTCGGCTTCCGAAGCCGCGTTGACCGACTTCCCACATGACGACCCGACCAAACTGGTCGCCGGTTCGGGCAGCGGCTATTCCGAGGTCAGCAACTGGGCGCCGGGCATCTGCTTCCCTATACAGAGCGTGGCCTATGCCAATTCGCAGGTCTACAGCCCCGGCGGGGATCACTATCCCACCACCAGCGCCAGCAACCATGGCAGCCAGTGCGACGCGAAAAACTATGCCTATCCCTGGCATGACAATTTCTGCGAGGCGCGAAGCTGGACTAACCCGGTATGCGCTAGCGGCAGCGGCCATCAGGGCCAGGATATAAGGCCCTCGACCTGCAAGGCCAACCTGTACTGGGCCATAGCGGCGGAAGACGGCACCGTGACGCAGGTGGGCTCCTATACGGTCGCCATCACCGGCAATGCGACACCCCACCGGATTTACCGCTATCTGCACATGCAAAAGGCTTCGGTCCAGGTGGCGGTCGGCGACCATGTGGTGCGCGGCCAGAAGCTGGGACTGGTCTCGAACAATCTGGGCGTCTCCAATGGCGTCCAGCAATATACCACCATCCATCTGCATTTTGAGGTTCGGGTAGCCCAGGCCGAAACCATGAGCGATGGCAAGCAACTGGCAGCAAATGCCTTTGTCCCGCCCTATGCCGCGCTTGTCGATGCTTACCAGCGCAGGCTCTCCGGCGATTGCGCCGCCGCAACGCCATAGTCTGTATTTCCCTTCCCCGGTGCGTATACACCCCTGTTTAAACGTGTGGCACGAGTTGTGAAACCTATAAGGCGAGCTGTTTCACTCTGAGACAGCGCCACTCGTCTGTTTAGGGGTTCCAATCATGGCCACCGATATCGATCTGCACCTGGGTAAGCGTCTGCGTCGCCGCCGCCGTCTGCTCGGTTTGACGCAACAACAACTCGCGCTGGCGGTCGGCATCCGCTTCCAGCAAATCCAGAAGTACGAATGCGGCGCCAACCGCATCTCGGCCGCCCGCCTGTTCCAGCTCGCCAAGGCGCTGGAAACACCGATCAACTATTTCTATGACGGCCTGTCCGACGACAAGACCGAAGTGGCCGCCGTTAACAACGAAGGCATCGAAGTGTTCTCGCGCAAGGAAACGCTCGATCTCATCCAGGCCTATTACCGCCTGTCGGAGCGCCCGCGTCGCCGTCTGCTGGATCTGGCGAAGTCGCTCAATGGTGACAACGAACAGGCCGCGTAAGCCTTCGGCTTACACGGCTTGATTTTTTCGTAAGAGGTTACCTCGCAACGGCTCGGGCGCGCGGTCGCGCTTGCCAAAATTCATGAAGAATTTTGGAGTGCATCTGCCTCGTACCTCCCCATCTTTGATGGGGAGGGGGACCGCGCGCTTCTTCAGCGCGTGGTGGTGGGGTTTCTTTCTTCTCCTGGGATACCCGCACAAACATCTGGACCCGCATGGCTGCTCAGGCTATGCGGGTTTCATGTCAGAAAGCACCCCCGATTTCGCCGTCCTCGAAGCCTTCGCGCTCGACCTGGCCGCTGCCGCGGCCACCGTTGCCGTGCCCCTGTTCCGCCACCGGGACTTAAGCGAAATCAACAAGGGCAATGCCAGCCGCGCCGATATCCATTTCGACCCGGTGACCGAGGCCGACAAGGGCGCCGAACGCGCCATCCGCGCCCTGATCAACCAGCACTATCCCGCTCACGGCATTATCGGTGAAGAATATGGCAGCGAAAACGCCGATGCCGACTATGTCTGGGTACTCGATCCGGTCGATGGCACTCGCGCCTTCATTTCCGGCCTGCCCTTATGGACGACCCTGATCGGCCTGCGTCACCAGGGCCGTCCCGTGCTCGGCCTGATCGCCCAACCGGTGCTTCAGGAAGTCTATCTCGGCTCGCCGCTCGGCTCGCGTCTTGTGACCCCGCAAGGCAGCACATCATTAGCCGTGCGCACCTGCCCGGACCTCGCCAACGCGGTGATCGGCACCACCGATCCGCACCTCTATGCCGGTGAGGAAGTCGCCGCCTATACCGCTCTGCGCCAGGCCACAAAACTGGTCCGCTATGGCTGCGACGCCTACGCCTTCGCCATGGTGGCGGCCGGTACGATGGATATCGCGCTCGAAACCGGCCTCAAGCCCTGGGATATCGAAGCCATCATTCCGGTGATCGAAAATGCCGGCGGCGCGGTCAGTAACTGGCAAGGCGCGCCTGTCGGGCCTGAGGCTGGTCAAGTGATCGCTGCCGGGTCGCAAGCCTTGCTCGACCAGGCTTTGATGCACCTCAAACGGGCGGCCAATTAAGCGCTTTTTTGGCCTTCCGGATCGGGCACGTCCGGCAGGATCTCTTCTTCCGCGATCAGGCTTTCCGGCGAAATGCCTTCCGGCAATTCCGAAGCCACCTCGGCGACATCGGCGGCCATCAGGCCCATGCCGACGCCAACATGATTATCCTGTACATGCATATGATGGCTGATGCCGCGGGGCGCCGCAAAATCCGCCAGTTCATCGAACTCGGCCATTGCCTGGCGACGATAGTCATCGATCTCGATCAGCACCTCGTGCTCGGCGCCGGCGATCTCCAGATATTGCCCCTTGCCCAGCCTCTTGGCGAAGGTTTTGGACGGCTGCTTATTGATAACATGGTCATCACCCGAACACACAATGCTGATCGGAAGCTTGAGCTTTTTCAGCACCTTGGCCTTATCGAGCAGAAGCCCCTCGCCCAGTTTCAGCGCAAATTGCAGCCAGCCCCAGGTCGGGGACCCCACCGCGAGATGCGGACAGGCGAACAACTGCTCGTGCCACACCGCGTAACGCTCGCGGTCGTGGGTCAGGGCATCTTCCTCGAAGGTGTGCATGAACGGATCATCGAACAATTCCGGCACATAGTCCGTGCCGCGCCCATGATTGACCTGCCAGTTGACCTGGAAATTGACCGACCACAGCGAATGCTTGCCGGTTTTGACCCGCAGCATCGGGTTGGTGAAGAAGGCGCCGGAAATGCGCTGCTCCCCCTTGGTCAGGGTAGCGAGATTGAGCGCCGCACCCATCGAATGCCCCAGCATCAGCCAGGGGCGGGGCGCCCGGTTCTCGAAGGTATCGAGCAGGCGCTGATAATCGTCAAGGAACTCGTCCGCCGAACGGGCATGGCATTTCAGGCGGTCGGGCAACAGCCGGGCAGAAAGCCCCTGCCCGCGCCAGTCATGCGCCACCACGCAGAAATCGCGCGCCATCAGATCGCGGATGATTTCGTAATATTTTTCAATTGGTTCGGAACGTCCTGGCGAAATGAACACAGTGCCGCGCGCCGGCCTCACCGGCTGCCAGAAGCCCAGCCGCAGACGCAAGCCCCCGGCGCCGCGATACCATTCACCCACCCCGCCTTCGGGCACGCGCGATTCCGGCGTGAACATCAGCGGTGCGCTGGTCGAAAGGGCGGCGATACGGCTCACGGTTATAACTTCCCCATAGTTACGGCGTTACTGCGGCTTCCTGAACTTCAGCGTCATGCGGTCGCTTTCGCCAATCGATTCGTACAGGCTGCCGTCGAATTCCGGATTAGGCGCCTGTCCGCGGGGCGCTGTCAATCTCTGAGGCGGCAAAGTCCAGACGCCAAACGGATGATCCTTGTCGTCCTTGGGGTTGGCATTCATCTCGCTTTCGGCCACGAACTGGAATCCGGCCTCCGCCGCCATCTGCTTGACCAGAGGTTCCTGAACATAGCCGGTGGTAGCGCCGGGGTCCTGCACATTGCCGATATCGGCGCGGTGCTGCTCGACTCCCAGAATGCCGCCGGGCCTCAGCGCGGCAAAGGCATCCGCGAAAGCCTTTTCAGCGATGCCCTTGGCAATCCAGTCATGGATAACCAGCAGGAACAGGACGCAATCGACGCTGTCGGCTTCGGCCAAAGGACCGCTGGTCTCGCCAAAGGCGGCGTAGGTTAATTCGCCGTAACGCTTCTTGTCGGCGTCGAAATGCGCCCGGTACTTCGCCTCAAGGGAAGCGGCCGCCTCTTCGGGCACCGGCCCGGCCTCGATCAGGGCCGCGATATACTGTCCCTTGCCCTTGTTCAGGTAGGGCGCCAGGATTTCGGTCATATAGCCGGCGCCCGGCCACATATCGATCACCGTGTCCTTCGGCTTGATCTCGAAGAAGGTCAGCATCTCGACGGGATGACGGTACTTGTCCCGTCCCTTGTCGACCGCATTGCGCCAGTTGCCGCTGACCGCCCACTCCAGCGTGCCTTCCTGCGCCGCCAGCTTGGGATCTATGGGCGTGGCCGTATCGGCATCGGGGTCTATCACCACATCGTCGTCTCGCTTGCGTCCGCAGGCCGCAAGCCCTGAGCCGCCCAGCGCGAACACGCCGGCTAAACCCAGCCTGGTAAACGCTCTGCGATTATAAACGCTCAAAAGACCCGTCCGCTCACTTTACAATGCGATTTGCTGCGGCACGTTAGGAGGTTCGCCCGAAAAGGTCAAAGCTCATTTAGGGGTTTGTTAACCCTCGCCCTCGATTTCCTTCATGGCGCTTTGGATATAGTTGGCCTCGCCCATCAGCTTGATCAGGCCGAGCTGGGTTTCCAGGAAGTCGATATGGTGCTCGGTGTCTTCCAGGATGCGGCGCAGCAGTTCGCGGCTGACATAGTCCATGTGGTCATCGCAGTATTTGACACCGGCCACCAGGGTGGCGTGGCCACCGGTTTCAACGGCCAGGTCGGCCGTCAGGCACTCTGTGATGTTTTCACCGATCTTCAGCTTGTTCAGGTCCTGCAGGTTTGGCAGGCCATCGAGGAACAGGATGCGCTTGATCAGCAGATCGGCGTGCTTCATCTCCTCGATCGACTCTTTATAGACGATGCGGCCGAGGTGATACATGCCCCAGTTTTCGATCATGCGGGCGTGCAGGAAGTACTGGTTGACGGCGGTCAGCTCATTGGTGAGCACCTTGTTCAACAGCTTGATGATTTCGGGTTGGCCCTTCATGGCGCGCTCCTGCCTGCGGATTGATCAGCACGCATCCTATCGCGGCAAATCACCGCTGTGAAGACATTTTTAAATTAAAACAAAAGCTTGTGCGAATGACAATAGGATTTAGTCGCACATATAAATAGCGGAATTTAAAACCTATTCCGCAGCCATGGACATGGTGATCTGGGCGTTGTCGATCATCTCGCGGATATCGCAGACGCACTTGGCGCATTGCGGGCGCGTCTGGCAGTGATCGAAAACCGCCTTGACCGTGCAGGCGCCCGACTCGATGGCGGCATGGGCGTCACGTTCGCGGATGGCGTTACAGTTACAGACGTACACGGCAAACTCAGGCTGAATGACAATGCGAATGCGTCTCAAATAACACGCTGCCAATTCAATTGCAAGTCATTCGCACATCTCTCCCGTAAAAAAAACCTCCGGAAATCCGGAGGGTTTTTTCGAGGGGATTAGTTGTTGTTGTACCCGTAGCTCGGCGCGCCGGTTTCATGCCAGGCGCCACCGCGATCCTTGTAGCCATAGGTCTGAAGCTGACCCTCATGCCAGCGTCCCCGACTGTCCTTCCAGCCAAAGGCTGCGGGACGGCCGGTATGCCATGACCCGGCCGTATCCCGCCAGCCCTGCGTGCCATTTCGGGCATCATTATAGGCGTTGCCGCTGCCGTACTGCCCGTTATTGCCGTGTTGGCCGTTGTTATAACCGTTGCCGGAATTATAGCCGTTGTTCGAATTGTAGCCATAGGCCGGGCTGGTATGACGCTCGGCATCATAATAGACGACACTATACATTTTACTGTCCGGGCGTGACTTGTAATAAACGATATTGTAGTCGTCCGGCGCGTAGCCCGGCGAATAAGACCCGTTTTGGTAGGAATAGTATTCGCCATTCAGGCAGGTGTCGTTACGCTTGTCGACCTGATTGCCGATAACGCCCCCCAGTACCGCACCGGCAATCGTACCAAGGCCCTTTTCATTCTTGGAGACCTGGCTGCCCAGAGCACCGCCGGCAACGGCGCCTACCACCGTACCGGTGGTGTTTGATCCCTTCTTGACATAGCAGTAGCCATCATATTGCGAAGCCGTCTGGCTCTGATATGGCGTTTGCGCCATTGCCGCTGGCGCAGCGGCTGCCAACAAAATAGCCGCCCCTGTCATTAATGTCATTTGGGTCAAGGCCATCGGAAATCTCCTGGTTCGTTCATAGTCTGCCTGCCGGAATTTTCCGGCGGTCTGTGAGGCGTCATTCTAGGCTGCCAACGGCAGGGGACAATGCGGAAGGCCGCCCCCCATGTAAGCGCACGATAAGCCGCGGCCCTTAGGATTTCCTTGTGTCTTCGATCTTGCCCTCGCCAGGCATTTCAGGCAAACCACCCCGCATGACCCAAATCACGCACCAGGCCCGCCTCTATCTCATCACGCCACCAGTCATCCCGGACGTGGAGGCTTTCGCGCGCGAGTTGGAAGCGGCGCTCGATGCCGGCGATGTCGCGGCCCTGCAAATCCGCCTGAAGGATATCAATGACTATGATCTGATCGCGGTGACAAAAGTCATCGCCCCGATCGCGCAGAGCCGGGGCGTCGCCGTGCTGATGAACGATCGCGTGCAACTGGTGAAGTCATTGAAGCTCGATGGCGCCCATATCGGCCAGTCGGACATGCCGCTGAAGGAGGCCCGCGCCCTGCTGGGCAAGGAGGCCATGATTGGCGTCACTTGCCATAACAGCCGTGACCTGGCCATGGACGCGGCCGAGGCCGGGGCGGATTACGTCGCTTTCGGCGCCTTCTACCCGACCACGACCAAGACAGTCGAGCACATGGCTGATCTGGAAACCCTGACCATCTGGCAGGAAATGGTTGAAATTCCCTGCGTCGCCATCGGCGGCATAACGGCGGAAAATGCCGGAGAGGTCGCCCGCGCCGGCGCGGACTTTATCGCTGTCAGCGGCGCGGTATGGAACCATCCGGCCGGTGCGGCGGCGGGTGTAAAAGCGCTGATCGCGGCCATTTCTGCAACCTGACAGGGTTGTAACTTGGCAATTTCAGGAAACATGGCATTGTGCGCCCGAACTGGCGGGGGCCATGAATGGATTACAAACTCAAATATACGGTCGCCTTTGCGGCCCTGGGCTTTTTCTTTGTCGCCGGCCTGGTGCTGGCGGCCGGCCTGCTGTCCTATTGATCGGTATCATCCTCTGTCGGCGCCTCAGGCTTCGGCCAGCCGACAGATAATTCCTGCACCACCGGCCTCGCGGCGACAACCACCGCATCGGATGACACCAGCGTCCTTTCGCCTTCTATGGAAGCCGCCACCGGTCCTCCATTTTCCGGCAACCCCAGACGCACCCCAAAAATACAATTACCCTTGATCTTGGCCAGTTTGCCGCGATTGAAGTCACTGACATAACCGCCGTAATCCCAGTCAAATCCGCTGAGTTTGAACGGTTTTTCATTAGCCCCCTCAACATCGGCAAGGGTGCTGCCGAGATGCAGCCCCTTAGGCCCGGACCATTGCGAGTCACCGCGGATCAGCACGGTTGATACCTCGGTCAGAGCATCGTCGTAGAAAAAGACCTCGACCCGCCGGCGTGGATCATTGCCATAGAGCACCACACCCTTTTGCATGATGCCCTCGGCGCCGGGAATATCGGTCACCTGCGCATAGCTCTTGTAAGTGGCCAGCAGGCTTTCGGCGGTGTCGGTCTTCTTGACCGGCCAGTCGCAGGTCATGACAGTGGCAAGAGACGTATAGTCGGCCGGCGCCAGGCTGGAGACAGCCGCTTCAGATGAGGCCGGCGTCTCAGATGGACCACGCGGTGAACAGGCGCTAAGCGCGATCACCGCCAGACTCGCCGCTACGATCTTCGATTTCATGATGCCCTCCCCTATTCCGTGACAGCTTAACGTCGCGCGGTCATCGCGTCCACCTGTGTCTTGGTCAGGCTTTTTAAGGGAATCCACAGATTACACAGATTACGCAGATTTTTCAGAATCTTAACGGCGCATAGTTTGCCGTGTGGTGGCTTGATTCAGCGCGGTAGCGCTCTCTTAATCTGTGCAATCTGTGGATTCCTTCTTTTAATGATCTACACCCACACAGGCTGGTTGGCGCGCATGGTCTTAGCCGCCTCAACCAGACGTTCCAACGCCGGCCTTGTCTCCGCCCAGCCGCGCGTCTTGAGGCCGCAGTCGGGATTGACCCAGATCTGTTCCGGTTTCAGGCGCTGCGCCGCCCTGGCCAGCAACCGCACCATCTCCTCGGTTTCCGGCACGCGCGGGCTGTGGATGTCATAGAGGCCCGGCCCGACCTCGTTCGGATATTTGAAGTCGATAAAGGCCTCCAGCAGTTCCATGTTCGAACGAGAGGTCTCGATCGAGATGACGTCGGCATCCATGGCGGCGATGGCCCGGATGATATCATTGAACTCGGAATAGCACATATGGGTATGGATCTGGGTCTCGTCCGCTACGCCAGCCGCGGCGATGCGGAAACAGTCCACCGCCCAGTCGAGATAGGCCGGCCACCCCGCCGGATCGATCGGCAGCCCCTCGCGGAAGGCGGCCTCGTCGATCTGGATGATGCGGATGCCGGCGGCTTCGAGATCGAGCACCTCGTCGCGGATGGCCAGGGCAATCTGGCGGCACACCGTTCCGCGCGGCAAGTCATCGCGCACAAAAGCCCACTGGAGCATGGTCACCGGGCCGGTCAGCATCCCCTTCACCACCTTGTCGGTCAGGGATTGCGCATAGGCCGCCCAGTCGACCGTCATCGGCTTTGGCCGCGACACGTCGCCGAAGATGACCGGCGGACGGACATAGCGCGAGCCATAGGACTGCACCCAGCCATGTTGCGTAAAGGCGTAGCCCTCAAGCTGCTCGGCGAAATACTGCACCATGTCATTGCGCTCGAACTCGCCATGCACCAGCACATCGAGCCCGATCTCTTCCTGCCAGCGGATCGCCTTTTCGGTCTCAAGCTTCAGGAAGGCATCATAATCGGCGTCGCCGAGCTGTCCCTTGCCATGCTGCAGCCGGGCGGCGCGCACCTCGGCCGTCTGCGGAAAAGACCCGATTGTCGTGGTCGGGTAAAGCGGCAGGTTCAGACGCTTTCGCTGCTTCAGAATGCGCTCGGCGAACGGGCTTTGACGCTCCGACATCGGCGGGGTCAGGTTGGCTACACGCTCGGTCACCGCCGGATTGTGGATGCGCGGGGAGGTCTTGCGCGCGGCAATGGCAGCGGCATTTTCCGCCAGTTGCGCGCTGACATCTTCACCGGAAAGCGCCGATTTCAGGATGGCCAGTTCTTCAAGCTTCTGCTCGGCAAAGGCCAGCCACGATTTCAGGTCGCTATCAAGCTTGTCCTCCTGCGCCAGATCGATCGGCACATGCAATAGCGAACAGGATGGCGCCAGGATCACCCGGCCAAGCTGGCTCACCACCGGTTTCAGGCGCGCCAGCAGGGCGTTCAGGTCGGCCTTCCAGATATTGCGGCCATCGATCACGCCGAGCGAAACCGTCTTATCGCCTGCCAGCGACGGCAGCTTTTCCAGAACATCCGGACGGACGGTCAGGTCGACGTGGACGCCCGCCACCGGCAGCGAAAAGGCCAGGTCGAGATTGGCGTCATGGACATCAAAATAGCTGGTCAGCATCAGCTTGAGGCCCGGCACTTCGCGTACCAGATGGGCATAGGCCTCGGTCAGGGCCAGGGCGATCTGGCCACCCGGCGCATTCGCCAGCACCGGCTCATCGATCTGCACCCAGTCAGCGCCCGCATCTTGCAGCGAATGCAGCACCTCGGCATAGACTGGCAGCAGGCGCGGCAAGAGGCTAAGCGTATTGAAGCCACCGATCGCCGGCTTGGACAGGGCCAGGAAGGTAACCGGCCCGACCAGCACCGGACGCGTCTGGTGGCCGAGCGCCTTCGCTTCAACGTACTCAGCCAGAGGCTTGTTATGCGCCAATTCGAAGGTCTGGCTCGGCTTCAGTTCGCTTAAGAGGACATGATAGTTGGTATTGAACCACTTGGTCATTTCCAGCGCCGTGACACCCGAATGATTGTGCCCGCAGGCCGATACCTCGCCCGCGCCGCGCGCCATGCGGAAATAGGTGTCGAGATCGGACGCGCCCCTGTGGGTTTCAGGAACGGCGCCGACCATGAATGCCGTATCGAGCAGGTGGTCATAGAGCGAGAAGTCATTGGACGGCAGGATATCGGTGCCGAGGTCCTTCTGGCGCTGCCAGTTACGTGCGCGCAAGGCCGCGGCCGTTTCACGCAGGGCAGATTCGTCACTCTTGCCGGACCAGAAGGATTCGAGCGCGGTCTTCAGTTCGCGCCGTTTGCCGATGCGCGGAAACCCGAGATTGGCGGTTTGGATGATGGTCATGTCTTGATCCCGAAAACAGGGAGCAAGGGTTTATTGAACGCAAGAGAACAGACGCGCGGGGCCGCACGATGTCTATGCGCCCACCGGAACCCCCGCCCGTGGTGAATATGAGAACTGGGGCAGGTCTCCTGGCTCACATATCACCGCTTCCAAACGACCTTCCCAGGCTGTCACCCAGTGGTCATTCCGTTTGGAAACTCCATGCTCACAGTTGCGGGAACAGCGCCGGATTTGCACCGGCTTCCCTCTTAGCTCCGGATGCGCAAAACGCCTCCGCAGACCTCAGTCACAGATACGACTACTTCATGATCGGGATCGAGTCAATAAAGATATAAAGATATCTTTATATGATTATATAAAATTTTATTAGCAGAATTGTTCGTTCATTGCTACCTAGATTTGAGTAAGCTCAATCGATGGATTAAAAAATGCGAATTTTTCCTCCCCAGTTGGTAATCGGCGAAAATGATGGGTTTCTGCCCCGGTATGACATCTTTGAAAGAAAAAAAATTGGTCAAGGCATTACAAACCTTCTTGATAGCGTTTCAGACCCCTTAGTACTTGCACTAGACGCCCAATGGGGTTCCGGCAAAACCACGTTTCTTAAAATGCTTGCTGGCCACCTACGACAAGCCGATTTTCCTGTTATCTATTTCGACGCTTTTGAGAATGATTATCACGAGGATGCATTTCTTCCGATCGCAGGAGAAATCTTTAGTCTGATAAAATCGAAAACACATTCGAGCGAAGCTCGTTCATTTCAGAAAAAAGCTGTCAGTGCGGCGAAAATTGTACTTAGAAGCGCGTTGAAGGTAGGCATCAAAGCGGCAACAGCGGGCATTTTAGACGGAAAAGAATTTGAAAATGTGGCCGAAGATATTGGTGAGGAGTTAAGCACTTTAGAAGATAAATATATCGGAGAAATGATTACCGAACAGGAAGCGAAAAAAGAAACCGTAGAGGAATTCAAAACATCTCTATCTAAAATTTCTGAAATAATAAGAAAATCTTATGGCGATAAAACACAAATAAAGCCACTTATTTTTATAATAGATGAACTAGATAGATGTCGACCGGATTTTGCTTTAAGCGTTCTAGAAAGGATGAAGCATTTTTTCCAGGTTGACAATGTTCACTTCATTCTTGGTGTTCATATGGGCGCCCTCCAATCCTCCGTTAAAGCCGCCTACGGTGCAGATATAGATGCAAAGATTTATTTGCAAAAATTTATCAGCATTAATATCTCACTTGTAGACAATAACGATCATGAACACACAAGCACAATTAAAAAGTTCACAACGAATCTGATAGAAAATTTAGAATTAAATAACGAAGAATTTGAATATTTTAGAAAATCAAAATCATATATAGATCAAATTGCCGAAGAAAAAAACCTTAGCTTAAGAACAATAGAAAAAATTGTTACCAATATAGCAATATGTATAAATTATACAGGAGGAACAACTTTTAGACCATACCCGCTCATAATTGGCCTTTGTATTTTTAAAGCTCTAGATTCTGATCTTTTTGTTCAAGCCAAAACGGGTAAATTAAAATTTTTAACGGTCTCACAATATTTCAATTTTCAAAAAGACGCTAATGGCACTTATGAAGACGCGTGGACTGTAAATTGGTGGCGCTATTGTATGGGAGAAGAGATGACCGAAGAGGAGCTAAGTGACTATAGAAACGTGCGATTTAATTATAATTTTGGTGAACGCGCTACAATTTTAAAAGTGGTTGCCAATAACGTTGTCGACAAAATCGTCAACTCTTAGCCCCCTTGCCTTTGCGCGCCATACCGAGTAGGAACGCCGCCAACTCAAATCCTTCTTTGACAAGTTGTATCCATGCCGAAAATCAACGCCAACCAGATCAAGCCCGGTCAGGTGCTCGAATATCAGAACGGTCTGTGGACCGTGGTCAAGACCGAACACGTAAAGCCCGGCAAGGGCGGCGCCTTCGCCCAGGTCGAGCTGAAGAACCTGATCACCGGCACCAAGCTCAATGAACGCCTGCGTTCGGAAGAAACCGTCGAGCGCGTGACGCTCGAACAGCGCGAGCACTCCTATCTCTATGAAGACGGCGATATGCTCGTTTTCATGGACCAGAACAATTACGAGCAGATCAGCCTCTCAAAGGACTGGGTCGGCGAAGATCAAGTGCAGTATCTGCACGACGGCATGATCGTCACCATCGAGTTCCACGAAGAACGCGCCATCGGCATGACACTGCCGGACACCGTCGTTCTGGAAGTGATGGAAACCGAGCCGACCATCAAGGGTCAGACCGCCTCCTCCTCCTACAAGCCCGCCAAGGCTTCCAATGGTATGCGCGTCATGATCCCGCCGTTCATGGGCGTGGGCGAACGCATCGTCGTCTCGACCGAAACCGGCGAATATATGAAGCGCGCTGATTAATACGGATTTATGCCCCTTGATCCTCCCCTGCGAAGCGGGGGAGGTGGCCAGCGCGAAGCCCGGAGGGCTGGTGTCGCTGACGGAGGGGGCTTTTTGAATTCGGCGTCATCGCCCCTCCGTCACGGACTTCGCCCAAGAGGGCGAGCGCCGCGCCACCTCCCCATTTGTGAAATGGGGAGGAGATTAAATTGTAAATCCTCGTTTAAAAGGCCCGCCCCATGGTGACCGTACTACAATCTTCTCTCATCCAGGTTATGGTCGGCGCCGTGCGCAAGGCCTGCAAAGGCGTGGCCCGCGATTTCGGCGAAATCACCGAATTGCAGGTCTCGAAAAAGGGCCCCGGTGATTTCGTTACCGCCGCCGACAAGCGCGTCGAGGCCGCCCTCAAGGAAGAACTTCTGCGCGTCCGCCCCGGTTACGGTTTCCTGGGTGAAGAATCCGGCGAGGTTATCGGCACCGACAAGACCCACCGCTGGATCGTCGACCCCATCGACGGCACCACCAACTTCATGCACGGCATCCCGCACTTCGCCTGCACCATCGCCTTGGAGCGTGAAAACGAAATCGTCGCCGGCGTCACCTTCAATCCGGTGACCAACGATCTCTACTGGGCCGAAAAGGGCAAGGGCGCCTATCATAACGACCGCCGTCTGCGTGTTTCCGGCCGCAAGACCCTCGATGATGCCCTGATCGGCACCGGCCTGCCCTTCATCGGCAAGGCGGGCCACGCCCAGGCGCTCAAGGAACTGCACCAGATCATGCAGCGTACGGTCGGCATCCGCCGCAACGGAGCTGCCTCGCTCGACCTGGCCTGGGTGGCGGCGGGTCAGCTTGACGCCTTCTGGGAACGCGGCCTGAAGCCCTGGGACATGGCGGCCGGCCTGCTGTTCATCCATGAAGCCGGCGGCAAGTTCGGCTCGATCGACAATGACGAGCGCAGTCCGCTTCTCACCGGCGACCTGATCTGCGGCAATCTGGAACTCTATCCGCTGCTGCTTGAAAAGCTGCACCTGGCCAAATAGCCCATTGATATTACAAATGAAATGACTTGACGGCGGATGATTTCCGAAGGTTACTCCCTGAAAACAGAGAGGATACCATGGGAATCACCCGCCGTTTTGCTTTGGCCGCCGGTGCGGCCGCCTTCGCCCTGCCCGCCTTTGCCCTCCCCACCCTGGCACATGCCGAAGACACGCCGATTGCCCGCTCACATGGTGGGGCTATTCTCGGCGAAGGCCCGCTGTGGTCCGCCGCCGATAATACCGTCTACTGGGTCGATATCCGCGGCAAAAAGCTGAACGCTCTGCGCCTGGCCGATAACAGCGCGCAAAGCTGGGACATGCCCGACCTGATCGACTGGATCGTTCTGCGTAAATCAGGCGGCTTCCTGGTCGCCATCCTGCGCACGGTCCATGCCCTGACGCTCGATCCCTTCACCCTGACGCCGCTGTTCACTATCGAGGCGGACAAGGCCGACAATCGCCTGAACGACGCCAAGGTGGATGCCAAAGGCCGCCTGTGGACCGGCACCATGCACATGCCGTTCAAGGAAAAGACCGCCGCCTTCTATCGCATCGATCCCGATCTAAGCGTCCATGAGGTCGATGCGCCCTATCTCTGCACCAATGGCCCGGCCTTCTCGAAGGACGGCCGGACGCTTTACCACAACGAAACCAGCGAAAGCTTCGTCTATGCCTTCGATATATTGGCTGACGGGTCACTTTCCAACCGGCGCGTTTTCACAAAATTCGCCGAAGGCGTCGGTTTGCCGGACGGCATCACAACTGACGCCGATGACGGCGTCTGGGTGGCGCACTACGGCGGCAGCCGCATCAGCCGCTATAAGCCTGACGGCCAGCTCGATTTCGACATCATGATCCCGGCGAAACAGGTGACCAGCCTGACCTTCGCCGGCGCGGATCTCGACCGCCTGTTCGTCACCTCCGCCGCCCAGCCCCCGGTCGATGCCGATGATCCGCACGCCGGCACCCTGTGGGAAATTCCGAAAGCGCTGCTGCGCGGCCATAAGGGGCTGCCGACCAATGCTTTCGCCGGCTAATCCCCTAAGCGCTCGGTGACAAGCTGTACCAAAGCCCGAAGCCGCGCCAGTTTCCCCAGGTCGCGGTGATAACCAAAATACAGGTTTCGCGGTGGCGGCACCTCGCCCAGGTCAACCGGTTCCAGCCCGCCGATCTGCGCCGCGAGGCGGCAAGGCAGGACCGCAAGTCCGGCACCCATTCGGCACATGTGCGCCTGGGCCTCGCGGTTGTTGCTGCGGAATACGACTGGCGCATTCGGCCGCTTCGCCTTTAGCCAGCCGACATCCGGCAGGTGATCCAGGGCCGTATCCATCAGGATCAGCCCCATATCCCAGTGATCGCTGCCCGCTTTTTTGTAGACGCCATAGGTCTGGACCAGCAGGCGGCGCTGCCTGATATCGGGTTCATCAAAAGCGCCGATACGGAAAACCAGGTCGGCTTCGCGCCGCGACAGGCTGTAAAGCCGCGTATCGGTTACCAGTTCGATCGTCACGTCAGGATGCTGGCGGCTGAATTCGGCCAGAACCGGCGTCAGCACATAGGTGCCAAACCATTCCGAAGCCGACAAACGCAGAAAGCCGCTCAGGCGATCCGGCTGGCCGTTGACCTGGCGCGCGATGCCCAGCACCTCCTCCTCCATCCGCTCGGCATGAACCAGCACGGCCTGGCCTTCATCGGTCAGCACAAATCCGCCGGATGTGCGCTGGAAGAGGCTCTGCCCCAAAGCCCCTTCCAGCGCCCGCAAACGGCGCCCCAGGGTCGGCTGGGTTTGGCCGATTTGCCGCGCGGCCGCGCCAAGCGTGCCGGCGCGCGCAATCGCCAGAAAGATTTTCAGGTCGCTCCAGTCCATGAGGCCTCAAATATTTATGCATGGTAAATATGCATCGATAATGATTTTAAATCAAATTTGCATGAATTAAGATGCCGGCAATCACGAAAGGATACTGTCATGCGCGCTGCCCTCCTCACCGCCGCCCAGGCTGATTTCACCCTTGCCGATCTGCCCATGCCCGAACCGAAAGCCGGAGAGGTGCGCGTGCGCATCATCGCCAGCGGCGTCAATCCGCTCGATACCAAGATACGCGCCGGCGTGGCGGCCCACGCGCGACAACCCCTGCCCGCCGTGCTCGGCATGGATCTGGCCGGCGTGGTGGAAACCGTCGGCGAAGGCGTTACCGCTTTCAAACCCGGTGATGAGGTTTACGGCATGGCCACGGGCATTGGCGGCCTTCAGGGCTCCCAGGCGGAATATGCCGCCGTCGATGCGGATTTCCTAGCATTAAAGCCTGCCGCCCTTGATTTTCGTCAGGCCGCTGCACTGCCTCTGGTGGTCATTACGGCCTGGGAAGGGCTGGTGGATCACGCCCGCCTCCAGCCCGGCCAGACGGTTCTGGTTCTGGGCGGTGCCGGGGGTGTCGGCCATGTGACGGTGCAAATCGCCCTGGCATTAGGCGCCAAGGTCTTTGCCACGGCCTCCCGAAAGGACTTCGATTACCTGGCCTCGATCGGCGCCACGCCGATTGACCGCGATATGCCGGTCGCTGACCTGGTGGCGCAACATACGGGCGGCGAAGGCTTCGATATCGTCTATGATACCGTCGGCGGCCCGGCCATCGATATGGCCTTCGAAGCCGTCAAGGTGCGCGGCCACGTCACCAGCGCCCTGGGGCGCGAGGCGCATAATCTGGCGCCGCTTTCCCTGCGGGCCGCCACCTATTCGGCGGTCTTCACCCTGCTGCCCCTGCTTACAGGCAAGGGCCGCAAACATCATGGCGATATCCTGCGCGACATCGCCCGGCTCGCCGATGCCGGACAGATCGTCCCGCGCCTCGATCCGCGCCGTTTTGGACTGGAAGACGTTACCGCCGCCCATGCTGCCGTCATAGGCAAACCGGCCGGCAAGGTCATCATCAATATATAGATGCTGCGCTTGCCGGCAGGGGGCGAAACTAGGCGAGCACCAGGCTATCCGCCAGATAGCCCAGGATCGCCGTCCAGCCCTTGATATGGCCGTCGCACGCCTCTTCGCTGCGGAATTTCACCTGCTTCAGGGTAATTTCGGTCTGGTCTGGCGCCGACTCGGCGAAATCGATTGTCACCACGCTGTCATCCAGCGAATGCGGTGACTCCCAAGTGAAGGACAGCCGCGAATGAGGCGAGACTTCCAGATAGGTGCCGGAATGCGGGATTTCGCGCTCCGGCGTCACCATCACGATTCTGAAGCGTCCACCCTTGACCGGATCGGTCGTGACATGGGCGGCTTCCACGCCATCAGCGGCCGTGCGCATGAATTTCGCCAGGGTCTCGGGCGACAGCCAGGCATTGAATACGGTCTCGCGCGGGGCGGCAATGGTACGGTTTACGGTCAATTCAAGCTCACTCATCAGGCTTCTCCTTAGGTAAGAGTATGTTTTCCAGCGCAGCCAGGCGCAGGTCCCAGATCGACTTCAGTTGCCCGAACCAGCCCTCAGTCAGCCGCAAAGGTTCGAGCGCCGCGGTGAGGAAATGCTCGCGGCCCAAGGTCTGGCGAGTGACAAGCCCGGCCTCCTCCAGCACCTTGATATGTTTGGAGACGGCATTGAGAGACATGTCGAAATGCGCGGCGAGGGCGGTCACTCTCATCGCCCCTTCCTGAACAAGAAGCGTGAGGATGTGCCGTCGCGTTGTATCGCCAACGGCCTTCAGTATGCGTGACAGATCATCGTCGTTCATTTATTCACCCATTTAGTTGAATATATGAGCGCAATAAATTAGTCAACCATTTGGATGAATAATTTCAGTCGAATGGATTTAACGCGGAATCAGGCCGGCAAACGAGGCTCGGATGAGTTGCTCGACCTCATGGTCATTGACCAGGCCATGCCCGGTCAGGAGCCGCATGATCAGCGGCCCATAGATGATATCCAGCGCCAGTTCGACGCCATAGCGGCCGTCGATATCACCGCGCGCCACGCCGCGTTCATGAATGATATGCAGGCCGGCACGGCGCCGACTGAGGAACCGCTCCCGGTAAAGCGCCAGCAGGTCCGGCGAGTTCAGACACTCCCCCCAAAGCTGCATGATGCACGGGCCGATCTTCGGATCGGTATAGAAACGTGAAATACCCTGGGCATTCAGGACGAAATCTTCGACCGCCGAACCGGTATCCGGGACCATTGCCTGCACCTTGCCGCGGCTCAGCAAGGCATCCAGCCCCAGGTGGAGCTTGCTCGGCCACCATTTATAGAGGGTGGCCTTACTGACGCCGGCGCGCGCCGCGATGGCGTCCATGGTCATATCCTTGAGCCCCACCTCTATCAGCAGGTCGATCGTGGCCTGAAGCACCGCCGCCTCCACCGCCTGGCTGCGCGGACGGCCAGGCTTGCGTTTCGGTTCATTCGCCACGGGTATCGTCACAGAACATGGTCCATTGCCAGAGAGACATCGTGCCAGGCCATATGTTCCTGGCGCAGGCTTTCAAGCTTTTTCAACGCCTTGTAATAGCCCTTGTGGCCCAGGACCAGACGCAGGGGCGGTTTTTCCGCCGTCAGTGCCTCGATCACCGAACTGACGCCGGCCAGCGGATACCAGGCGGGATTGCCGAGCGGTACGCCCTGGCGCCGGCGCGTCCGGCCGGAAGTGTCGTAATAGTCGTCGATCACCCGCTGGCCCACGATCAGCGAATCGATCATGAAATCCGACCGGAAGGGCACTGGCTCCAGCAAGGTGACGCCAATACCAAGCGGCCCGACCTCCTCGGCCAGCACCTCAGAAAGCCCATCGATGGCCGACTTGGTGGCCGCGTAAACGCCCCAGCCCGGCCCCTCGCCCGTGGTGGCAAAGGTCGACATATTGACGATCTGGCCTGATCTCTGCCGGCGCATTTGCGGCAGGACGGCGCGCGTCATGCGCACCACGCCCAGCAGATTGCCTTCGACCGCCTGAAGCACTTCCGCATCGGAAACCTCTTCAATGGCGCCCAGAACCCCCATGCTGGCATTATTGATCAACAGATCGATACGGCCGAAATGCGCCACGGCCTGATCCACGGCATACTGCACTTGGCCGGCATCGGCGAGATCGAGCGACAGGGCCAGCAGTCCGGCATCGCCATCGGGGAACGCCTCCATCACCTTGTCGATATTGGGCGCAGTAACTACCACCTGATCACCGCGCGCCAGAACCTGTCGCACCAGTTCGAGCCCAAAACCACGCGTCAGGTTAGAAATGAACCAGACCCTGGGCCTTGGCGCAGGCATAGCTTCAGCCGGCACGGAGGCCGCACTCGCAAAAGATGACATTCGTTTCAGACCTTCCATCTGACGGGCTCAGGCCCGATGCCTCAAGCACGGCGGGGTCTGAATGATAGACAATATATATACTATACGTTCAGTATTATCAATTGGTATCGCTATCACGTTTTTATTCACAGGCGGAAGCACGCCGTGATAGCAAGTTAAATGATTGAAATGGTTAGCTTAGCTGTTGAACTGCAACTGCGCCAGACGCGCATAAAGGCCACCGCGGGATACCAGTTCGTCATGTGTGCCGACATCGACCACACGACCGGCGTCCATCACCACGATCCTGTCGGCCTTGAGTACGGTGGCCAGCCGGTGGGCAATGACGAGCGTCGTCCGTTCGCTCATCGCTTCATTCAGCGCCATTTGCACCAGGCGCTCGTTTTCGGCATCAAGCGCGGAGGTCGCTTCGTCGAGCAGCAGGATCGGCGCCTGGCGCACCAGGGCGCGGGCGATGGACAGGCGCTGCTTCTGGCCACCGGAGAGGGACTTGGCGCGTTCGCCCAGCGGCTGTTTAAAGCCCTCCGGCAGGGCCTCGATAAAGGCGCGGGCCTGGGCCTTGTCCGCCGCCACGCGCACCTCGGTATCGCTGGCATTTTCACGGCCAAAGCGGATATTGTCTTCGGCCGAGCCGGAAAACAGCGCGGTGTCCTGAGCCACGAGTGACAAACGTTCGCGCACAGCCTTAGGGTCGGCCGCGCGAATATCGACACCATCGATCTCGATACGTCCGCTCGCATAGTCATAATAGCGCAGCAGCAGCTTGAAGACTGTTGATTTGCCGGCGCCGGAAGGCCCGACCAGTGCCACCGTCTCGCCCGGCTGCACGATCAGTGAAAAACCATCGAGCACAATCTGGTCCGGCCGTGAGGGATAGGCGAAGGAGATATCTTGGAAGCGTATCTCGCCGCGCGCCGGCACAGGCAGCCCCACCGGCGTTTCCGGCACGGTGATGGTGGGCTGCGACTCCAGCAATTCGTCAATGCGCATCATGGCGCCGGCCGCCTTCTGAACGTCGCCCCAGGTTTCATTGAGATTGGCCACCGAACCGCCGGTGAGAATCGCCAGCATGACGAACTGAACCAGGGTGCCGTTCGACATCCGGCCGTGCAGCACGTCCTGCGCGCCCAGCCACAGCACGAAGGCAATGCCGCCAAAGACGAGCGTGATGACCATGGCGGTCATGGTGGCGCGGGTGGCCATGCGCCCAACGGAGGTGCGGTAGGTTTCCTCGACCGCTTCATCAAACCGCTTGCGAGTAAAGGCTTCGCGCACAAAGGCCTGGACGGTCTCCAGCGCATCAAGCGATTCGGTGGCAAAGCCCACCGCGCGGGCGAACCGGTCCTGCGTCTCGCGCGTCGCCTTGCCGACCTGGCGGCCGAAGACGATCAGCGGCACCAGGACGAAAGGGAAGGTGCAGAAGACCATCAGGGTCAGTTTCGGGCTGACAAAGCTCATCATCACCAGCCCGGCGAGGAAGGTCAGCAGGTTGCGCAAGGCGATGGAAATGGACGAAGCCACCAGGGTTTCGATGATCTGGATATCGGCAGTCAGGCGCGAAATCACCTCACCGGTTCGGATCTTCAGGAAATAGCCCGGATCGAGCTTGAGGATATGGGCAAAGACATCCTCGCGCAGGTCCGCCACCACGCGCTCCCCCATGCGGGTGATGCAGTAGTAGCGCAGGGCGGTGGCTATAGCCATGACCAGGGCCACGGCGCCCAGCACGAGAAACCACTGGTTCAGTACGGCGATATTGCGCGAACCGAAGCCTTCATCGATTAGCTTCTTGGCCACAAAGGTCATGGACGGCGTCGCCGCCGCCGACAGCAGCAGGAAGAGTATCATGGCCGCGCCGATGGCCTTTTGCTTCCACAAATAGGGAATGAGCCGCGCCAGCGGGCGCAGATTGCGCGTCTTGCCGCGCGTACCGGCGGCCTGGCGAATATCGGCGACCAGTTCGGCGCCCGTGCCCGGGCGACCTTCGGCGGTATCTGTCTGTGCGGGAATTGAATCAGCCATGAACCTGAGCTTTATACAGTCAGGACTTGCCTCGCAAGGAAGCTTCCTGTATGAGCCGCACCTTCGGCACTCATGCCTCACACTTTTTATGGCGTCCGCACGCTGCTGGCCGGACGTATAAAGGAACAGATCGATGAAAAAAGAAGGTCACCCCGACTATCACTGGATCACCGTCACCCTGACCGACGGTTCGACCTACCGCACCCGTTCGACCTACGGCAAGGAAGACGCCGTGCTGAACCTCGACATCGATCCGCGCACCCATCCGGCCTGGACTGGCGGCACGGGCACCCTGCTCGACCGCGGCGGCCGCGTCTCGCGCTTCAACAACAAGTTCGCCGGCTTCCTCAAGAAGTAAGGCGGGGCCGCCCCGCTGCGGTCACTTGTCAGAGTTTGGAAATCCGGTTTGGAGAAATCCGAACCGGATTTTTCTTTGGGCCGACTTAAGCCAGAAACCCCACCACCCTGCCCTTCGGGCGCGGCCCCCGGCACCGGCCGCCCGGCTCCCCGACAAGCGGGGAGGAACTCTTATTCTTGTACCTCCCCACCTCCGGTGGGGAGGGGGACCGCACGACCGAAAGGGAGATGTGGTGGTGGGGCATCTTACTTTCTGCATTTCCCATGCTAGAACCAGCTTATGCACACGCCCTACGACGGTTCCCACAAGCTCTTCACCATCGGCGTCAAGCCGCTCGATCCGGCGGGCTGGATCGATGTCGATGACAAATTGCTGCCCTATCTCGATGAAAAGGATCGTCTGGCCGAGCGGGTGCCGGAGAAAATCTTTGTCGCCGAGCCCGGCACCGAAGCGGCGCAAGCCGAAGTCCTGACCCTGCTGGCCGATCATCTGCCTGAACGCTTTCCAGATGTCTATCAGCGTCTGGGGCCGCAAATCGACATCATTCCCGCCTTCCGCCGCGTCCGGCTGGATACCCCCTATCCGCCTCTATTGATCGCCGGCGGACTCGTGCAGGAAGACCTGGTGCTGATGCGCCGGGGTGACAATGGCTGGCGACTGGCAGCGGCGCATCTCTGCTTCCCCTCCTCCTGGCGGCTGCATGAAAAGTTCGGCAAGGCCCTGCAGGATATACATGCCCCGGTGCCGGATTTCGGCCGCGACACCCGCAATGCCAATATCATCGAGCGCATGTTCGATAACCTGCGACCGGAACAGCCCGTCATGCGCTGGAACTGGTCACTGCACGCCGACGATGTGCTGCATCACCCGCATTCCGCCGGGCAGTGGAAATTCGGCGAGGAAAAGATCGATAGTCTGTTTTTCCGGCTGGAACGCCAGACCCTGCGACGGTTGCCGGAAAGCGGCGATATCATCTTCACCATCCGCATCTATCTCGATCCGCTAAAAGCCATGGAGGCGCAACCCAATGCCGCTGAGCTGGCCCAGGCCCTGATCAGCCAGTTGCGCGCCTATACGCCGGCCCAGCTTGATTACAAGGGCCTGACATCGGAACGCGATCGCCTGATTGCGCATCTCGAAGTGATAGCGGCGCGCTGACCCTCGCATTGTTTGCTTACAAATCGCCATGATAGCCTTGCGCAAATCCGCGCGGGACTTCTCATGACAAAGACGCTTTGGCCTGTTGTTTTGCTGGTGGTGCTAGGCGCCTGCCACAAGCCGACACCGGAAGAAAAGGCGGCCGCTGCCTTCACTATAAGCCCGCTTCAGCTAGGCGATGGCGCCGACCTGACCGGCTGCATCACCAAAATCGCCCGCGCCGGTCCCAGCCCCTCATATATCCTGATAGAGGATTCCCTGCAGGGCGGCGCCATGGGCTATATTCGCATCAATGGCCGGCTCACCAAGATTACCATGACCTCCGGCGGCTCGGACAGCATCCACAGCGTCCGCAGCTTTGTCGATGCCGCGAACAAACTGTCCGTGGTCGAGTCCTACGATATCAAGGATGCCGCGCCCGGCCAGACGGTACGTCCGCTGACCGGTCAGTTGATCGTTACCTGGAAGGGCGGCACCCAGACCATTGCCATAGGCGGCGCCAGGGCCTGTATCGATGCGCCTTAGAAATCTCCTCCCTACGCCCTGCGTGGGGAGGTGGCATCGAGCCTCATAGCGAGATGACGGAGGGGCGCCCCTGCACCGCTTCGCGGTCCCCGGCACCGGTCGCCCGGCTCCCCACTTCGTAGGAAGGAGATTTAAGCTGCCAACTGCTCTTTCACCCGCTCCGCCAGGGTCTTGATATCCAGCGGTTTGGGCAGGAAGGAGATATTCTGTTCGGCTTCCAGAAGGTCGGAGAATTCCGATTCGGCATAGCCGGAAATGAACATTACCGGCACATCGCCCAGGATCGGGCGCGCCAGTTTCAGCATCGACGGGCCGTCCATGCCGGGCATGATGACATCCGAGATCAGCAGGTCGAAACGGCCCTCCTCGGCCTCGATGATCGCCAGGGCTTCCTCGCCGTCCTCGGCTTCCAGCACCTCGTAACCGCGCTGACGCAGCAGGTGTGCCGCAATGCCGCGCACGATCTGCTCGTCCTCGACAAACAGGATACGGCCGACACCCGACAAATCCTTCGGCACCGGCTTGGCGGCGGGTTCGGGCTTCGCGTCGGCCTCAGGCTTTTCAGCTTCGATCCACACCGGCAGGAAGATGCGGAAGGTCGCCCCCTTGCCCGGCGGCGAGACGATCTGGATATGGCCACCGGCCTGGGCGATAATGCCGTGGACGGTCGAAAGCCCCAGGCCCGTTCCCTCGCCCAGCGGCTTGGTGGTGAAGAAGGGCTCGAACACCTGGGCCAGGATTTCCGGCGGGATACCGGGGCCGGTATCGGAGACCTCGATCAGGGCGGCGCCTTGTGCCGGCGCTTCCGGCCAGCCATAGTCCTTCGCCTCGTCCTGGGTCTGGCTGGCGGCGCGGATATTGACCTTGCCACCGCCTTGGGCGCGCATGGCATCGCGCGCATTGACCACAAGGTTCATCATGACCATTTCCATCTGCCCCTTGTCGACATGGACATTGGGCAGGTTGCGGCCATATTCGGTCTCCAGCTTGACGTCCTCGCGTACCAGACGGCGCAGCAGAACCTCGGCTTCCGAGACCATTTCGCCGACATTGAGCGTGACGCGCTTGACCGTCTGCTTACGGGCAAACGCCAGCAGGTTGCGCACCAGATCCTCGGCACGGGCAATAATCTGACGGATGCCGTTCAGGTCTTCATAGGAGGGATCACCCAGCGGGTGATTGAGCAGCAACTGATCGTTACGGAACTTGAACCCGGTGAGCAGATTGTTGAAATCGTGCGCCATGCCACCAGCGACCTGGCCGATGGCCTGCATCTTCTGCGACTGGACGAGCGTCTGTTCCAGCTTCTTCTGTTCGGAGACATCGAACAGATAGAGGCTGTAGCCACCGGAGACGTGGCTGACATAGATCTGCAATGCGCGTTCGGACTTGACGTTCAGGACGATATCGAACGGACCGCTTTTATGCGTCGCCATTTTTTCAATCAGGGCGGCGCGGGAATTTTCCGTGACCAGATCGCCAAAGGCCATGCCCACCAGCTTGTCCGGCACCTGTTCGGTCAGGGCGGCGAAGACCGTGTTGAAATCCTTGATGCGGGCCGCGAAGAGGTCATCCCCCATCACCAGCGCGGCGCCGAAAGGGGCCGCTTCGGCGAAGGCGTCCATCACGGCCTCCGGCAGGTCGGCCTTGTGGGTTTCCGTCACCTCCGGCAGGAAGGCGTCATCCTGCACAGCCGGCGGATTTTCGTGTTTCAGCATGAGGCCATTACCAAGCACGCCCTGGGAGGCCGCGCGCACCAGCACCAGGTCTTCGCCGAGGCGCGACACCACCATTTCGTAATCAAAGCCGCCGAGCCGGACCAGGGCGCGACCGGTGCCTTGTGCCTTGGCTTCGCGCAGGGCGACGAAAAGCGCGGGCGCATGTTCGCCCTGCGGCAGGCGTTTCGTGCCCCCGCCGGCATCGCTCCAGGCCGGATTGACCGCCAGCACATGGCCGTCGAAAGCCGCCACCGCGGCCGGCTCGCTCAGGGCGCCCACGATATCTGCGGCCCGGAAGCCTTCACCGCTCAAAATATCCGTCTCGCCCGTAAAGGCGAACATGCCCAGCAGGGCCACGCCCGCTACCGCCGCGATCAGGATGCCCAGCACGATGCCGACCGGCAGATGTCCGGATACCAGCCACACCGCGACGCAGGCGCAGACCACGATCACGGCGACAATGCCCGCCGTCAGAGGGTTGACGAGATCACGCAGCCGGCTGATCAGCGAGGTCGCGGTGTTTTCCGGTGCGGATACCGGCGGGGCAATAGGCGCTGCGGACAAGAGACAACCTCTCTACACGAAATGCGGATGCTGATACGCCTGTTACGCAAGCGAATCACTTCCTGAATACTAGACCATTTTGCATTCCGTGCGCAGGTTAACAAAACCATGCGTTTTCAAGGCACTGACCTTAAAAGGCACGCTTCTTCTTTGCCATGACGAAGCTGATCAGCTTGGCGACGGCGGCAAAGTGCTGTTCGGGGATCACGTCATCCACCTCCATGCTGGCGAACAGGGCGCGCGCCAGGGGCGGATCTTCGATGATCGGCACATTGTGCTTGCCGGCCTCCTCGCGGATTTTCAGCGCCACATTATCCATGCCCTTGGCGACGCAGACCGGGGCCGCCATCTCGCCCATTTCGTATTGCAGGGCCACGGCATAGTGGGTCGGGTTGGTGACCACGACCGTGGCATTTTTCACATTGGACATCATGCGCCGGCGGCTTTTTTCCATGCGCAACTGGCGCAGCTTGGCCTTGATGTGCGGATCGCCTTCGGTCTGCTTGTATTCTTCCTTTTGCTCCTGTTTCGACATCTTCATGCGTTGCAGGAAGCGGAACTTCTGCAGGGCAAAATCGGCCACGCCCTCGACGAACAGAAAAATGCAGACGGCGATCGCCAGGGCGATGACCGCCTCATGCACATAGGGCAGGATCAGCATCGGCGAAGCGGCGGTCAGGGCCAGGATGTCGGTCAGGCGGTTCTTCACCACCATCCAGACGATCATGCCGGTGATGGTCAGCTTGAGCAGGGTCTTGCCGAACTGGATGAGCGCGTCAACGCCGAACAGCTTTTTCAGGCCGTTCATCGGGTTTAGCTTGCTGAAATCCGGCGCCAGTTTCGAGGGCGTGAACATCAGGCCGGTCTGCATGACATTGCCAAAAACACCGAGCGCCATCGAGGCGCCCATGACCATCAGCAGGATGGGAATGATATCCATAACCACGGCGCGGGCAATGCCAATGCCGCCGTCGCCTTCGAGCGACCCCAGCAACTGCTCCGGATGCGCCAGGAAGGGCAGCAGGTCGCCGGTCAGGGTCTGCGCCAGTTCGGGGCCTTTCATGACCACTATGGCGCAGGCACCGATCAGGGATAGGGCTTGCGGCAGGTCGCCGGACTTGGCGACATCGCCCTTGTCCCGCGCCTGCTGGAGTTTCCGCCCGGACGCCTCTTCTGTTTTATCTTCGCCGTCCGCTTCGTCAGCCACTGCGGGCTCCCTTCAGGAACACCCCAAGATACTGCTGGTAATGGTCGATGAAGACCATGCCGATGGTGCCGAGGGAGAGGGCCAGCAAGGCCAGGCCCGCAAGGACGCTGACCGGCGTGGCGGCAAAGAAGATGGGGAAGTTGGGCATCATGCGCCCGATAAAACCGGTGGCGATATTGAAGACCAGGGCGAACACAATCACCGGCGCTGAAAGCTGAAGCGCCAGAACAAAGCTTTCGCCCAGAGTCTTGACCATCAGGGTGCCAGCATCGCCGATCATGACGGTCTTGGCTGGAGAGAATATCTGGTAAGAATCGACCATGGCGCGGATGAACAGATGGTGGGTGTTGGTCACCCAGATCATCACCAGGCCAAAAATGGCCAGAAAAGCGCCGAGGCTGGTGCTCGATTGCGCTTCGGTCGGGTTGGCGGTCTGAGCAAATGAAAGCGTGGTTTGCAACGACAGGATTTCCCCTGTCGTCACCAGGGTGAACAGCAGGACACGCATCAGGCTGCCCAGCATGAGGCCGATGATGGTTTCGTGCAGGACAATGCCGGTCAGGGCGCCCAAGGTCGGCGGCATGGCGGGAATATAGGGCCCAACGATCGGCGTGATCATCATGGCCAGCAGCAATGCGAAACACAGGCGCAGGCGCGGCGGCACGGCCGGATCACCCAGTCCCGGCACCAGCAGAACAATGCTGGCCAGGCGGATAAAGATCAGCCCCACGACCCATAACTGCGCCGACGTACCGAAGAAGGAGGTGAGATCATCACCGCCTGTATCCGGAAGACTGGAGCGCAGTTGTACGGCCTGCAACAGAAGCATGGCCTAGATGGCCGCGATCTTGTTGATGATTTCGTGCATGAATGTGGCCAGCAGCGATCCCATCAGGGGCAGGAGCAGCAGCAGGGCCAGAAAGACCGAAATGATCTTCGGCGCATAGATCAGCGTAGCTTCCTGAATCTGCGTCAGGGCCTGAAAGAGGCCGATCACCACGCCCACGACCAGCCCGACCAGCAGGATCGGCAGGCATAGCTGGATGGTCAGCCAGATAGCATCACGCCCAATTCCCAGAACCTCGGCACCCGACATTCGTTTTATCCGTTAAATCACAACACAACCCGGCAATATTTGCCGCGCGAACGGTTAATTTGCCCTTAACCTATGATGAGATTCTCGCTCACCTTAAAGCCCGAAACGACAGGGAAAATTATCGCGGCATTAACTATGGTTAAACCCCGTTCAGGCAAGTTAACGGGTAATGAGTCGAGACCGTAGACCGTCTGCAACGAATGCCGGACCTGCCGGCAGCGCGCCCTCACCTGAGCCGGCGCTTGAGCGTGCGCGCGTTTTGCTCGACGCACCGTCACCGCCCCAATCCTCTCGCCAGGCCGCCCTGCGCACCACCGCCATCTTTGCCGCCACCCTGTGCATGGGCATGGCCACCCTGGCGCTGGGGGATACCATCGCCCCGCCCCAGGTGGCGCCGCGTTCGGATATCGACATCCGCGTCGGCCGCAACAAGTCCTCCGGCCGCATCGAAATCTACGGCGCGATCGGCAGCCGCGCTTCGGTTCGCCGTGAGAAGGGCCAGGTGGTTATTCGCCTGCCGGGCCAGAAGAAGCCGGACCTTGGCGATATCCGCTCAAATCCACCGGTCGGTATCAAGGGCATCGATCTCAAGTCCGACGCCCGCGCCAGCGAACTGTGGCTCACGGTCAATGACGGTTTCGAGACCCATTTCGGCCGGGAGGATGGCGCCGTCTTCGTCCAGATCGATCCGGCAGCCGAAGACAACGCCAAGCCCGACGATGGCAAGAAGGACGGCCAGGTCACAGTCAACCTCCAGGACGTCATCAGGGGCGAAGAGACCAAACCCGCCACGCCGAATGACGCCCGTGTCAACAAGGCGGCCAAGGTGCCGGTCGTGGCGCTGGAAGTCGAGGCCATTGATGGCGGCAAGGATATCGCCTTCCCGTTTGAAGGCCCCGTCGCCAGCGCCGTTTTCCGGCGCGGCGAATCGGTATGGATCGTCTTCGATTCCGAGGTCGACCTGCGCCTGCCGCCGGAGCTGAAGGACGGCGCCATCGTCCAGGATGCCCAGTGGACGCGCAATGACGGCTTCACGGCCCTGCGCCTCAAGGCCCCGACCATCGGCGCCCTGTCCGCCATCAATGACGGGCTGGTGTGGCGCGTCCGGCTGGGTGGCCGGCCGCTGGATAACAAGGCGGTCGAGGCCAGCGTCATCCGTGACGACAGCGCGGGCGTACCGGGACTGAACATCAACCTGGCGGGCGCCACCCGCATCGCCTGGATTCGTGACCCCAGCGTCGGCGACCGCATGGCGGTGGTCCCGGCGCGCGGCCCGGTGAAAAACCTGACCACCGCCCGTACCGTGCTGGAAGCCACCCTGGCCTCGACCGCACAGGGCGCGGCGATCGTGCATATGACGCCGGATGTCAAGGTCGATGTCTCCGGCGATCTGGTCGAGATATCGCGGCCGGGCGGCCTGACGCTTTCGACGTTCGATCCCAACGCGTCGCCCAGCGATCCGACCCTGGCCTACAAGAACGCCCTTTACCCTGGC
Organism: Asticcacaulis taihuensis; assembly: GCF_900100255.1. Taxonomy (GTDB): domain Bacteria; phylum Pseudomonadota; class Alphaproteobacteria; order Caulobacterales; family Caulobacteraceae; genus Asticcacaulis; species Asticcacaulis taihuensis. The sequence goes on from NZ_FMTS01000001.1 coordinate 1,188,410, forward strand.
CTGATGAATGCCGACTGGTCCGCCGCGCCGGCCGAAGGCTTCCTCGTCCGCTATAATGCGCTTCAGGCCGCCGCCGCAGACGAGGCCAGCCTTGGCCCCGCGGCGGCCACCAAGGCGCGCCTGGCTTTGGCGCGGTTCCTGGTCGGGCAGAATCTCAACTTCGAGGCGCAAGGCGTCCTCGATCTGCTGATCAAGGAAAGTCCGCGCGCCCAGGATAATCCGCAGGTGCGGGGCTTGCGCGTCGTCGCGCGCATGTTGTCCGGCCGCTATGCCGATGCCACCGGCGACCTGTCCTCTTCGCAACTCGTCAACGACCCCGCCTCGCGCCTGTGGGCCGGCTATGGCGAAATGCAGTCCGGCCACCACGCCGATGCCGTCAAGGACTTCAAGTTCGGCCTCAAGGCGCTCGATCAGTTTCCGCCGGAGTGGCGCGTCAAGATCGGCTCGGCCTATGCCTATTCCGCCCTGCAACTGAACGACCTGGCCACCGCTGAAGCCATGATCGGCTACAGCCTCGCCCAGGCGGTCACGCCGCTGCAAAAGCTTCATGCGTACCTGATAGACGCCCAGATCATCGAGGCCCAGGGCGACAAGGCGCGCGCGCTGAAGGTCTACCAGGCGGTGGCGCGCGCCACGGATGACAGTATCGCTGCTCCGGCCGCCATGCACGCCGCCATGCTGAGCTATGATCTGAAAAAGGCGACTTCGGCCGATACCCTGGCCACGCTCGATTCCCTGCGCTTTCGCTGGCGCGGCGGCGACACCGAGATGAAGCTGATCAATGACATGGGCAGCATCTATCTCAGCGAAGGCCGCTACCGCGAGGCCCTGATGGTGCTCAAGAGCGGCGGCCAGACCTTCATGAATGATCCGCAGTCGATCCAGATCCAGGCGACGCTCAACCAGGCGTTCCGCGGCCTGTTCCTCGGCGGCATGGCCGACGGCCTGCAACCGGTCGAAGCGCTTGGCCTGTTCAACGATTTCAAGGAACTGACGCCCATTGGGTCTGACGGCGATGAAATGGTACGCCGGATCGTGCGCCGCCTCGTCGACGTCGATCTGCTCGATCAGGCTGCCGACCTACTGGAATACCAGGTCAGCCACCGCCTGGATGGCGTGGCAAAATCCACGGTGGCCGCCGACCTCGCCGCCATTTACCTGATGGACCATAATCCGCAAAAGGCGCTGGCCGCCCTGTGGAACACGCGCACGACCCTGCTGCCCAAATCGGTGATGGCCGAGCGTCGTGTTCTGGAAGCGCGCGCGCTCAATGAACTGAACGAACCCGACAAGGCGCTGGACGTGCTGGGCAATGACAATTCGCCGGACGCGCAGGATATCCGCGCCGATATCTTCTGGAACAAGCAGGACTATGCCCACGCCGGCGCGATTCTCGAAAAGCGCCTCGGTGACCGCTGGAAGAGCGATGCGCCGCTGACCCTGGCCGACGAAGGCCGCCTGCTGCGCGCCGCCATCGCCTACAGCCTGCAAAAGGACCAGCCGTCCCTGACCCGCCTGTCGACGCGCTACGGCAAGTTTTCCGATACGGCGGCCTCCTCCGATGCCATCCGCGTGGCGCTGGCCCCGCTTGACGGCGGCACATTGAGCGCCAAGGATTTCGCCGCCTCGACCGCCGCCACCGACAGCTTTGCCGGCTGGGTTACCGGCATGAAGAAGAAATTCCGCGAACGGGATGATGCCGCTGCCAAAGCGGCGGCGAATGCGCCAAAGGGCAAGGCAGCGTAATCCGACCGCGCACTTCCGTCCACAAAGTCACATCGGCGTGATCGATGTCGTGTTTCGCTTTAAGGAAATTCGACAAACCTGTAATATATGCAGGTCCCCAAGATTTGGGGGACGTGATTCAAATGAAGGAAAATGATCGTCAGTTAAGTCAGGCATAGCCGCAAGTTTAATGCGCGGCCATTCGTCGAAATCTCGGCACCAGCCCATATTTGCTCTTACGCGATCAAGCCCTCCCCGAAACCAAGACTATAGTCACTCTCAAATCCGAGAGCGCGCATTTCGCTTGTTCTGTTTATAGATTAACTCAACTTATGAAAGGTCGGGGGACCTGAGCCGCGTTCGTAATGGCCGCAGCCCTTGAAACAAACACATGAATACAAACAATCTCCGCACCGGTATTGCCCTGCCGGGCCGTTGGAAAGTGCTGATCCCCGCCGGGGCGGCGACCGTCTTGCTGCTGGTGTCGCTGGTTTCGTGCGGCCAGACCATCCAGCCGGGCAATGTCGGCGTCAAGATTCGTACGCTCGGCCCCAATGCCGGCGTCGACAAGACGCCGCTGCCCTCGGGCTGGCATCTGAATCTGCCAGGCGAGCGCATTGCCGAGTTCCCGGTCATCCAGCGCACCTATACCTATACGCGCGAACAGGACGAGCGCGGCCCGGAAAACGAGGAGGTCACCTTCTCGGACAACAACGCCCTGCCGATGACGGCCGATGTCCAGTTGGTCATGCGCATCGATCCGTCGAAAGCGCCGGCGCTTTATACGCGCTATCGCCTGACCTTTGACCAGCTCTTTGAAGGGCCGATCCGTAACGATGTGCGCTCAAGCATCGCGGCGGAAACCGAACTGGTCAGCGTCGAGTACCTATATCGCGGCGGCCGCCAGCAGGTGATCCAGAAGGCCCTGGCGCGCGTCAACCGCAAATGGGAGGCGCAAGGCGTCAATATCAGCCAGCTCGACTGGATCGGCACCATCCGATACCCGCAGGTGATCCTCGATTCGATTCAGGCCAAGACCAAAGCCGATGCCGACGCTTCCGCCGCCCAGGCGCAGGTGGCCGTGGCCAAGGCCCAGGCCGACGCCCTGATCGAACAGGCGCGCGGCCAGGCGGAATCGAACCGCCTGCTGGCGCAATCGATCGCCTCGTCTCCGGAGGTGGTGCAGTTGCGCGCCATCGAAAAGTGGGATGGCAAGCTGCCCACCACGACCGGCGGCGCTGTGCCATTTATCGATATCAGCAAGCGCTAAACCAAGAGGGAGGTTGCTATAGGCAGCCTCCCTTTTTCTTTATCCACCGCCTGTCGCCACAGGATGGAAGCTCTGAACCAGCGAGCCGGCGACCAGGTGCCAGCCATCGACCAACACAAAGAAGATCAGCTTGAACGGCAGGGATATCACCACCGGGGGCAGCATCATCATGCCCATGGACATCAGCACCGAGGCGACGACGAGGTCAATCACCAGGAACGGCACGAACAGCATGAAGCCGATCTCGAACGCCTTTTTCAGTTCCGAAATCATGAAGGCCGGGGTTACAACGCGCACCGGCAGGTCCATCTTGTCAGCCGGCATTTCGAGTTTTGAGAGGCCGACGAACAGGCCCAGATCCTTCTGGTCGACCTGGGCCAGCATGAAGGCTTTCACCGGCTGGCTGGCGGCGTCAAAAGCCTGCGGCAACTCCATTTCCTGATCCATCAGCGGCCGGATGCCCTGACTGTAGGCCGCCTCATAGGTCGGCGCCATGACTATGGCCGAAAGGAACAGGGCGAGCGAAATGATCACTGCATTGGGCGGGCTCTGCTGCAAACCGAGCGCCGTCCGCAACAGGGACAGCACCACCACGATGCGTATGAACGAGGTCGTCATGATGACGATCGACGGCGCAAGCGAAAGCACTGTCATCAGGCCGATCAGTTGCACCACGCGGGCGCTTAAACTGCCGCCCTTGCCGAGATCGACATTCACCGACTGCGCCAGGGCGCTGTACGGCATGATCATCATGGTGAAGCCAAGGATAAACACCACCAGCACGATGAAGTTCATCGTTTTCGGCCCTAAGGGTTTGCGGCCCTTTGGTTCAGCCTCGGAAACAGGCGCGTCAGAACAGGTCATCATTGGGGTCCAGAGGCGCTTTTGAGGAAACAGGCACAGGCTTCACGGAAACAGAGCCGGGCGCATCGAGTTCGCGCCCTTCCCCCAGCAGGATCAGGCGTTCGGTCTTATCGAGCCGCACCAGAACCAGCCGGCGGGCGGGGTCAAGCACGAGCGTCTCGATCACCTCCAGCCGCTTCGTACCGCGCTGCGCCTGCAGCTTCGCCATCAGCGCCGGCGCATAGCGGCGCAGCACATAGGCCAGGCCGAGAATCAGCCCGATAACGATGGACAGGCCGAAAAAGGCCCGCAGGATTTCTACCAGACTCATTGCATCCTTTTGCCCCCACCAGGGTTAACGCGGCGTTTACTTAAAGCCTTCATTAACCAAAAGGTGGGCATAATTTGCCCCGTAACTGTGGCATAACCTTCATTAGGTTGAGTCGCTGGATTTCGGAAAGGCCTGAGCATGACGACAAACACGGCTAATCAGGGCATAGGCTTCCTGAACGCGCTGCAATCGCGCATGAGTTGGCTGAATGACCGCCAGAAGGTTGTGGCCCAAAACGTCGCCAATGCCTCGACCCCCGGCTTCAAGCCGCGCGATCTGATGGGCCAGGATTTCGGCAAGCTGATGGCCGGACAGGACGAAGCGGCCAATGGCCTGGGCATGACCATGACCAACGCCATGCACCTGCCGTCACCGGACGGCGGCGCCACGCGGGCAAAGGAAATCGTCTCGCTCGATTCGGAAACCACCATGGACGGCAACAGCGTAGTCCTCGAAGAACAGATGCTCAAAATGGCCGAGAGCCGGATGCAGTTCCAGGCGGCGGTGTCCTTCTACGAAAAGTCCATGTCCATGCTGCGCATGGCCGCCAAAGCCCCCGGCAAATAAGTCCCCTGGAAAGTAGGAGTAAGCGATGATCAATAACGACAAGCCCCCTCAATCGAGCCAGACCATGGCGGTCGCCGCCAGCGCGCTGAAGGCGCAGCAGGCGCGGATGCGTGTTATCGCCGAAAACATCGCCAACTCCGATTCGACCGGACGCACGCCCGGCGCCGATCCTTACCGCCGCCAGACGCCGGTGTTCACCTCGGCGCCCGTTGATGGCGCCACCGGCGTCAAGCTGGCGAATGTGGTGCAGGACATGAGCGCCTTCCAGCAGGAATATGACCCCACCCATCCGGCGGCCGATGCCAGCGGCTATGTCAAGAAGCCGAACGTCAATCCGTTGATCGAAACCATGGACATGCGCGAGGCCCAGCGGTCTTATGAGGCCAACCTCAACGTGATCGAGACAGCCCGCGCCATGACCCAGAAAACCCTCGATATTCTTGAAAAATAAGGCGTAGACCATGGACCCCTTATCCGCCGCCCGCGCCTATGGCGCCGCCGTCAAACAGGCGCAGAATGCCGCCAAGGAAAGCAGCAATGACGCCGGCGCCACCTCGGCGCCCGATTTCGGCAAGATGCTGCAGGGTGCACTCGAACACACGATGAAGGCGACCCAGGGCGCCGAAAACATGATGGTGCAGCAGTCGCAGGGCAAGGCGGAACTGATCGATGCCGTCACCGCCGTTTCCAGCGCCGAAACCAGCCTGCAAACCGTCATCGCCATCCGCGACCAGGTGATCAACGCCTACCAGGAAATCATGCGGATGCCGATCTGAGCCAACAGCCCTTAGAACAAAAAAGCCTTCCCGTTCGCATCGGGAAGGCTTTTTTGTGGGCATCTGCTACAACAGAAAAGAATAAGAAATCCACAGATTACGCAGATTACGCAGATTACGCAGATTTTTCAGTGCCGCGGTGGCCAGCTTACAGCAAAGGTATTACCGCTAAAGACTGGCGCTCTGCGCAAAAGCCTTGCCTCACAGTGAAATCAATCTCGATAAGAGTCTGAAAATCTGTGCAATCTGCGTAATCTGTGGATACCCTTAACCCTTTTTCGCAGGCGTTGTGGGCTTGGCCGCCGCTGGTCCCGGCGCCGCCGGCCCGCCGGCCGTGGTCTTATTGAGCTGCTGCTGAAGGCCATCGGCACGCTGCATCCGCTTGGCCAGCTTTTCCGTCATATCCTTGGCAGCATCGGCCGACATGGCACCGAGAATAGCCGCCAGTGCCCGGTCCTTCATCTTCGAGGCGATCGGCAGACGGACATCGTCGCTCATAATGGTCATGGCGGCGGCGGCATCCTTCGGCTTCATGGCGGAATAGACGGCAACCAGACGCGTGGTGTCGTCATCCTGCACCTTGGTGGCCTGGTCGAGCAGCCCCTGGATCTGCGTTTTCAGGTCGGCCAGTTGCGTGATGCGGGCGTCGAGCTTGGAATCGGCGGCCTCGATCAATTGGGCCCGCGAATTGAGCTGCTGCTCACGCTGGTCAAGCTGGGCCCGGCGCTGGCCGAGGCTTTGCAGGATATTCAGTTCATTGGGTGAAATGCCCGCCTGCTTGGCCAGATCGTTTACAGAGGTAGCACAGATCGGCGTCATCGGCGCGGTGGCCGCCGCGTCCTTGCCCTGGGAGGCCGCATCCGCCGCCATCAGGGCCGGATCGACGCCGTAGCTCTGGGTCGGGTCATCGGCGCGATCAACCTCGCCCTTGCCGTTCGCTTTCGGCGCAACTGTCTTGGCCGCCGGCTTTTCCGCCTTTTTGCCATCGGCGGCAAAGGCAGAGGCGGCATGGAATACGTCCGGCATCACTTCCAGGCTGGTGATCGCCTTGAGGGCAAGCACACCACCGGCAGCAACGGCGATAAGCGGCAGGAAACGGGGTAAGGCCATCTAATAAATACTATCTCTTGATATGGAACTGACGCGGACGGCCTTTCGGCGCTTCCACGGTCATCGTCTTGTCATCTGCCGCATCCTTGGCGAAGTCCCTGGCCGTGTCTCTGGCCGCGTCCCTGGTGAACAGGTCGTCCTCAACGGAAGCGGCCTGCCGGGCAGGCAGGTTGAGCGTGCGGATCATTTCGTTGAGATTGGCGACCACCAGTTCGGACATCTGAACCTTATCGATGATTTCGCTCTCATCTTCCGGCTCGATATCCGGCAACAGGCTGCGGCCGGTCCGCACATAGGGCGTCCGATCTGGCCGCACCTCGTTCATGAAGGCCGAGCGATCACGCGGCCGCGCCACCGCTTCGGCCTCATGATGCGCCGGGCGAATGACCTCGTTTGCGGCCGGACGGGTCACGGCCTGGCTGCGGATGGCTTCATAACTGACAAGCCCCTTGTCCAGTTCGGCCTGAACCCGTTCGGCGCGCGTCACCTGCATGTCGAGCTTTTGCAGCACATCGCGCGCCGCCAGGATGCGGCCGTGCAGCAAATCCTGCGATTCATCGGCATTGCCACGCAGTTCCTTCAGCGAGGCATGAGCACGGATAGCCGCATCATCGAGATCATGCACCGCCTTGGCGAAGCCCTCATGGGCGGCGCGCAGAGCTTTCAGACGCTTGTCGAGACGCATACCGAACACCAGCGCCGCCACCAGCAGCGCCATCAGGACCCCATCCATGATAATGTTCGTCAGGCTCATTGCGGCACCCTACTTCTTCACCTGCATCAGCCGGCGCTTGGCCGCCGAGGCGAGCGGTGAATCCACCCGCACGGCGATCGAATGGCCCTTGCGGCCCATCCGCCCCGTCGTCAGCGGGATGGCGCCGCACTTGATCTGCACCGGCGATTCCGCATTGGCGTTGAGGATGAGGGTTTCGCCCACCTCCAGGTTAAGCACCTTGGAAAGCGGCATCTGCTGCTCATCGAGCACGGCGCGAACTTCCATCTGGGTGGTCCAGATTTCGGTCGCCAGGTGGCTTTCCCAGATATTGTCGCGGCCGAACTTTTCCCCCATGAACTGCTGGAGCAGCATCTTGCGGATCGGTTCCAGCGTGGCATAGGGCAGCAGCAGTTCGACGCGTCCGCCGCGATCTTCCATGTCGATGCGCAGCTTGACGAGGATCGCCGCATTGGCCGGACGGGCGATGGCGGCGAAGCGCGGATTGGTCTCCAGCCGGTCGAGATTGAAATTAACCGGCGTCAGCGGCTCGAAGGCCGCCTTGGCGTCATTGAGGATCACCTCGACCATCCGCTGCACCAGCACACGTTCGATCGTGGTATAGGGCCGGCCTTCGATGCGCAGCGCCGCCGTGCCGCGACGTCCGCCCAGCAGCACGTCGACGATCGAATAGATCAGGTTGGAATCAACCGTCAGCAGACCATAATTATCCAGTTCCTCAGCGCGGAAGACCGCCAGGATCGCCGGCAGGGGGATCGAGTTCAGATAATCGCCGAAACGGATCGAGGAGATGTTGTCGAGCGACACTTCAACGTTATCGGAGGTGAAGTTGCGCAAGCTCGTCGTCATCAGCCGCACCAACCGGTCGAAGACGATTTCGAGCATCGGCAGGCGTTCGTAGGACACCATGGCCGAATTGATGATCGCCCGGATGCCCGAGCGTTCATTATAGTCGTCTTCCGAAAGGTCGAAGCCGAGCAGGCTGTCGATTTCATCCTGGTTGAGGATGCGTTCGGCGCCGGAAGGCACATTGAAGCGCTCTCCCATGCCGCCGCCGCCAACCATGGCTTCCCATTCGGCCGCAAGGTCGCCGCCGGCGTCACCATCGCCGCCGCCACCACCACCTGATCCCCCGGAAGCGGCTTCGGCTTCGGCGGCGAGTTCCGCCTCCCAAGCCGCCATCATGGCTTCCTGATCGACTTCCTCGGCCATTAGGTAATCAACATTTCTTCAATTAGAACGGCATTGATCTTGTGCGGCGCCAGAACCAGATTGATCCGACGCAGGATTTCCAGGCGCAACTGGTAATTCCCCTGCGAACCGCTCAGGTCTTCTGGTCGCAGTTCGCGCAGGAAACCCTGCATCACGTCATTGATGCGCGGCATGTTCTCGGTCAGAGCGTCAACAGTCTCGTCATCCGGACATTCCAGGGTCAGCTTGAGCTTCAGATAGCTGGCGCGGCCGTCCGGCGACTGGATATTGGCCACCATGTTCGGCAGGGAGAGATAGGTCGTACCGTTAGGGCCTTCCGAAGGCACAGGCTGGGTAGCCGGATCGAGCTTGGCATCGGCTCCGCCGCCGTGCTCGCCCCCTTCCTTCTTTTTGTCCTTCTTGGCGTCCTTTTTCTCACCATGACCGGCTTTTTCATCCTTGCCATGCTCGCCCGCCTTTGCGGCGTCCGCCGGCGGCTTGGGCGCCAGGAAAAGGAAATAGGCCGCCGCCCCGCCACCACCCAGCAGCAGCACAGCCGCAGCGATAATGACGATCAGCAGGGGGAATTTCTTCTTGGGCGCGGCCTCGCCTTCGCCACCTTCGGCGCCATCCACCGGCGGGGCCTCCGCGTCCTTAGGCTTCTTCTCTTTCTTGGCCAAACCGCCCACCCATCAAAAATACGCGCCGTAAATACGCAGCCGAGCTGAAAGCCGAAGTCTAGGCCCAACTCTTAAACAAACCTTAAGCACCCGCCTTCAAGTGTTAAGATCACTATCGCCAAACATGGTTAACGATTGCTTGTTATCTGCGCCCCGCACGGCACTTTTTGCCGCCCTTCCATGTGTCGGGATTCGGCGCAAACCGTCAACTTCCTTTTAAAACAAGGCTTTGGCAAAATTAACCATCCGTGGCACGGCGTTTGCATCTTACAAAAACATGGTTAACGGCGCATCTGAGGATCGGCGACGTTTTCCGGTAAGACCCTGAATTTGAACCTTTAATCGGGAGCCGCTGACATGGATAATGCCAACTACGTCGCCTTGTCGCGCCAGATCACCCTGCAACGGGAACTGGATATCAGCGCCAATAATCTCGCCAACATGAATACCACGGGCTACAAGTTCGAGGAATTGCTGGTCAATGCCGAGCCGGGAGCCCCGGCCGTCAACGCCCCCATCCGCACACCGGCCAATTTTGCCTATGACAATGGCGTCGGGCGCAACTTCACCCAGGGCACGATGAACCAGACCGGCGCACCGCTCGACCTGGCGCTCAATGGCGAAGGCACCTTTTTCACCGTAACCGGTAAGAATGGCCAGACGGTTTATACCCGCGATGGCGCTTTTTCCATGACCGGCGATGGCACATTGGTGACCGCCCAGGGCTACGTCGTCCAGGGCGACGGCGGCCCGATCACGCTCGACCCGAAGAAGGGCGAGCCGGTCATTTCGGCCGACGGCATCATCACGCAGAGCTATCAGGGCCAGGCCGAGCGCGTCGGCAAGATAAGCGTCGTTCGCATTGCCAATATGAGCGACCTGTCGAAAAATGGCGACAGTACCTACAGCCTGACCAGTAATGCCGCGGCGATTCCCGCCACCGATGCCGCCGTCCGCCAGGGTTTTCTGGAGGCATCGAATGTCAATCCGATGACCGAGATCACCAATCTGGTGCGCATCAACCGCGCCTACACGACCCTCGCCAACATCGTCGACCAGAACAGCCAACTGAACCGCAGCGCCGTCGAGCGCCTCGGCAAGGTCGCATAAGGAATCGCGTAAATGAGAGCCTTAAGAACCGCCACGACGGGCATGTCCGCCCAGCAGATGAATGTTGAAGTCATCTCCAACAACATCGCCAACATGAACACGATCGGCTTCAAGAAGCAGCGGGCCGAGTTCCAGGACCTGCTCTACCAGAATGTCGAGCGGATGGGCGCGCAGTCTTCCGATGCCGGCACAGTTGTCCCTACCGGTATTCAGGTCGGTTCCGGTGTAAAGACCGGCAGCGTTTACCGTATCATGGAAGATGGCAGCGCCACCCAGACGGGCAATGATTACGACGTCATGATCCAGGGCAAGGGCTATTTCCAGATTCAGCTCCCTTCCGGCGAAACCGCCTATACCCGTGCCGGTAATTTCTCGCTCGATGACCAAGGCCGTCTTGTCACCACGGACGGCTATCTCGTTCAGCCCAGCATCACCATTCCTCAGGGCACGACAGGTGTCAGCATCTCCAAAGCCGGCGAGGTTTCCGTCACCACGGCCGGCGTAACGGCCCCTACCGTCGTCGGCCAGTTGCAACTGGCGACCTTCGCCAATCCGGCCGGCCTCGATGCCCAGGGCGATAATCTCTTCCTCGAAAGCGGCGCCTCGGGCGCACCGAACGTTTCGACGCCGGGCGATACCGGCTTCGGCACCCTGCTGCAGGGCTATACGGAATCGTCGAACGTCGACGCCGTTTCGGAAATCACCGCCCTGATCGTGGCCCAGCGCGCCTATGAGATGAACTCCAAGGTCATCACCACGGCCGATGAAATGCTGCAAACCACCAGCCAACTGGCGAGGGCGTAAGTAAATGAAAGTTTTAGCCGCCCTTTCCGTGATTTTGCTGGCAGTTCCCGCCCTCGCAAATGCCCAGACCTCGCCCGCTCCGCTGGTGTTGAAATCCAGCGTCACCGATGGCGACGGCCGCATCACGCTCGGCGACGTGTTCGACAATGCCGGCCAGGCGTCGGACGTTCTGCTCGGCTACCGCCAGGGCTCCACTGCCGTGCTCGATGCCGCCATCGTCCAGTCGATCGCCGCGCGCAATGGCGCCTACTGGGACAATGCCCGCGGCCTGCGTCGCATCATTGTGGCTGCCGGTCCGGAAACCAGTTCAGGAAACGTATCTGGCAATGCCCAGCAACTGGCCACCATCACCGGCACGCAAAGCCCGGCGAACTGGGGACAACCGGCCCTGAGCGGTCCGGTTGCCGTAAAGCGTTCGGAAATGGTTTCCGTCACCTGGACGCAGAATGGCCTCAGCCTCACCCTCTCCGGTCCGGCGCAAAAGGACGGCGCGATTGGCGATGTCATCCAGGTGCAGAACCCGTCGTCGAAGAAGATGATCGACGCCGTGGTCACCGGCCCCGGCCGCGCCGTTTCCGGCCAGGCTGCCACCCAGATCCGCAATCAAACATTCCTCTCTTCCCGTTAATTTTGGGCGTTAAGTCCTGAAGGCTCCCCTATGTCCAGACTCCTACTTGCCGCTCCCGCCCTGCTCGCCGGTCTAGTCGTCCTCAGCGGGTGCGGCTCCGTCCGCGAAGCTGTCAACGGCCCCAACCTGACCCCGATGGCCTATCCCTCCGCCCTGGTGCCTTCCGAACAGGCCATTGCCTATCCGCAGGCCAACAATACGCCGGCCTCCAGCAATTCGCTGTGGCGTGTCGGCGCCCGCACCTTCTTTAATGACCAGCGCGCCCGCGCCGTTGGCGATATCGTCACCGTCCAGGTCGATATCAATGACAGCGCCCAGACCAGCAACGCCACCGATCGCTCGCGCACCAACGATTTCAATGCCGCCACGCCTTCCGTGTTCGGGCTGGAATCCTCGCTCGGCAAGATTCTCCCTGGTGCCTACAATCCGGCCAAGGCGCTCGGCAATTCGAGCGATTCCAGTTCGACCGGGGCCGGCTCGGTCAAGCGGGCGGAAAAAATTTCCGTCACCGTCGCCGCCATCGTCACCGGCGTCCTGCCTAACGGCAACCTGATCATCCAGGGCACGCAGGAGGTTCGCACCAACCGCGAAGTCCGCGTCCTGACCGTTTCCGGCATCGCCCGCCCGGAAGATATTTCCTCGACCAACGCCATCAAGCACACGCAACTGGCCGAGGCGCGCATCTCCTACGGCGGTCGCGGCGACATCACCAATATGCAGAAGCCGCCCGCCGCTCAGGCTCTGATGGAAAAATATTCGCCGTTTTAAAGTCTATGTTGAGACTTATCGACTAGAAGTGGCGGTCAGGTTTCCCTGATCGCCACTAGGTCTTATGTCCGTTTCGTCTTCTCGTCTGACAAGCCAGTCCCTCGACCAACCAGAAGCTGCGGCGGGCCTGGCAAAGGCGATCCTCTACGCCGAAGTGGCGCTGACCATCTTCTGCCTCCTGATGTTCTCAAATGCCCTGATCGGGCCGCTGTTCGCGCCGCAAACGCTTGATGCCGCCGCGGCCGAAAGCGATTCCGCCATCCTGCGGGTGATGTGGCTGCCCGTTTATGCCGTGACACTGCTGCTCATCGGCTTTCGTGTTACCCGCCTGATGCGCATCCTGCCGGCCCTGTTCATGACCGGCCTGCTGGTGGGGCTGTGCTTTGCCTCCAGCTACTGGTCGATCGCGACGGACATCACAATCCGGCGCACCATCGCCGTGGCCGTAACCTCATTGTTCGGCCTCTATCTCGCCGCCCGCTATAAGGGCGAAGATTTGGTGCAGATCATCGCATTCAGCTTCGCCATCCTGGCAGCCGGCAGCTATTTTGTCTGCCTCTTTGTGCCGCATCTCGGCATCCATGACGATATCAATGCCGGCGCCTGGAAGGGCCTGTGGTACGAAAAGAACCAGATGGCGGCCATGATGGTTCTGGGCTTCATCGCGTCCTGCGCCTCCGCCTATATCGCGCCCGAACGCCGCAAGGCATGGATCGGACTGGCGGTGACGATCTTCCTGTTGGTGGTCCTGTCGCGCTCCAAGACCTCTCTGCTCGCCTGTCTGGCCAGCACCGGCGCATTCCCTGTGCTGACGGCCCTGCAGCGCGGCGGCGTGCGCAGCATCCTCTTCACCTGGCTAGCGGCAACGGCGGCCCTGATCGGGGGCGCCCTGTTCTATATCGCCCCCGATATGATCTTCAAATTGCTCGGCAAGGATCCGACCCTGACCGGCCGCACCGAAATCTGGGCCTCGCTGATGCGCCTGTCTGACAAGCACCCCTGGCTGGGTTATGGTTATAAGGCGTTCTGGACCCCGACCTCGGTGCCCGCCTCGGTGGTACGCGCCGAAACCCATTGGGATGTGCCTTCGGCGCATAATGGCTGGCTCGACTTGCTGATCCAGTTGGGCTGGGTCGGCATAATCCTGTTCGGCGCCGTTCTGGCGATCGGCGTCTTCTGCGCGCTCTTCCGCTTTGCCCGCGTGAAGGACGGCTTCTTTTCGGTGCTGATCCTGCTGCTGTTCAGCTTCCTCATCCTGTCGGAAAGCTTTATCCTGTCGCAGAATTCGCTGATCTGGGCCTTATTCGTCTGCGCACTGGCCCGGCTCACGGCCAACGAGGTCGAGACTTAAGCGTCGGTGCCGACCGCTTCTGTGAGCGAGCGGAAACCGTCCGCTTTGAGGCGCAGAACCAGATCGCGGCGGATCCTGTCAGCGAGGCGTGGCCCCGTATAGACCAGTGCCGAATAAAGCTGGACCAGCGAAGCCCCGGCCCTGATCTTGGCATAGGCTTGCGCGCCGTTCGAGACACCGCCGGCGCCGATCAGGGTCAGCTTGCCGGCGGAAGCTGCCCGCGCCGTCTTCAGTGCCCGCGTCGATAATTCAAACAGGGGCGCACCCGACAGGCCGCCAGATTCCACCGCCAGCGCGGAAACCAACCCATCGCGCGACAGGGTAGTGTTGGAAACGATCAGTCCATCCAGCCTGTGATCGAGCGTCGAGGTCACCGTATCGGCGATTTCCGCCTCGGTCAGGTCTGGCGCGATCTTGAGGAAGATCGGGCAGTTGCTGCCGGAGACCTTCACCAGCGCCGCACGGGTTTCCGCCATCTGGCCCAGCAGGTCATCGAGATAGGACTTGCCCTGAAGCGCGCGCAGCCCCGGCGTATTGGGCGAAGAAATATTGATAGTGAAGTAACTACCTTGGCCCCACAGGCGTTTCAGCCCGGTGACATAATCGGCCATGCGGTCGGTGGCGTCCTTGTTGGCGCCGATATTGAGCCCGATCACCGCGCCCTTCCGGTGCGCATTGATATGCTCCAGATGACGCAGGAAGACGTCGAGTCCCTTGTTGTTAAAGCCCATACGGTTGATCACCGCCTGGTCTTCACTCAGCCGGAACAGTCGCGGCTTCGGATTGCCGTCCTGCGGCAGGGGCGTGACCGTACCGCATTCGGCAAACCCGAAACCGGCGCGCACCATGGCCAGCGGCACGTCAGCATTTTTATCGAAGCCGGCCGCCAGTCCGATACAGTTAGGGAAGCGCAAGGTGCCGCCTTCATAGGGCACATCAACGGCCAGTTGCGGCGTATTCAGGCGCGATACCGGTCCCAAGCCAGCCTTGAGCAGCAGGATAGTCAGGCTATGCGCGTCTTCGGGCGGCAAAATATGCAGGGCGCGAGTGGCAAGACCGTAGATCATTTGGCTAAATACAGTCCATCATAGATCGGCCGTCCGGCGGCATCGACCTCGAACACCGCGGCCGTTGCAGTGGGGTAATTGCCGCGCACCTTGTCGGTAATCTCCGGTCCTGCCGCGCCTTCAAACAGATACTCAGCCACCAGATACTGCACGCCCGGATTATGCCCTACCACCAGCACGCACTGGCCATCGTCCTCATGCGCCTCTATGGCACGCCGCAGCGCTTCGGAGCCGGCATTATAGAAGTCCTTCGAGACGAGCGCCGGAATATCGCCCATCACGGCCTTCACGGCCTCAAACGTGCCCCGTGTGCGCGCCGCGCTGGAAACCAGGGCAAAATCGGGCTTCAAACCATAGGCTTTCAGCGCCTCAGCGACGCTTTTGGCCTCTGCCTGGCCACGATCCGCCAGCGTTCGGTCGAAATCCTCACCGGATTCGGCGTCTTTTTCCGCCTTGCCGTGGCGCATAATGATCAGGTGTTTCATGCTTTCCCTATGGCGCAGAATCTGACCGAGGGTCAAGCCAGCTCACGCGTGACTGGCGCATGATCGCGTGAGGTCGGCACCGGCTGCTGTGCCGGAGTCAGCACACCCCGCAACTCCTGCAGGATCGACTTCTGCGGTCGCGCGGTATGGGCGATGAACGGCCGACGCCCCGCCTCCATCAGGATCAGCCCGCCGGTGATCGGCCACATGCGCGGCAGAATATTTTCCAACGCCCCCGACCAGCGCAGGAAAGGACTGAAAGGCGGGGCATAAAGCGCATAGGACCAGGCGAGTGGTTCCAGTTCGGCATCACGCAGCGCGGCTTCAAGCTGCATACGGCTATAGGGCTGCCCATAGCCAAAGGGGGTTTTTTCCGCATGAGCCCAGAAGCCGCCCCGTGCCGCCACGCCCAGGATCAGCCGGCCATTGGGCGCCAACAGGCGCGAGGCTTCCAGCAGCAGCCCTTGGGGAACAGGCGATTCTTCCAGCGCGTGGACCATCAGGATGCGGTCGAAAAGGGCCGTCGGAAACGGCAGGGCCTCCTCTTCGACCAGAACCGAGCGGACGCGCATATCGGCCGGCCAGATTTCCGCGCCTTGCGAGGCGGGCATGGCCGAAAGCACGCGCCGGGCTTCGTTGAACCGGTCAAGATAGGGCGTGCAGTAACCGATGCCGAGTACATCCAGCCCCCGCACATCCGGCCAGGCTTCACCCAGTTTGCGATCGATCAGGCGCCTGGCCGCAGCGCCTTCTGGCGACTGGTAAAAGCGGTTGAGATCTTCGACCGGACGACGCAACGGGGTTCCTTTGGCTCTGGCAAGTCCTATATAGGTTAGAACATCCAGTTTATCAGGGCGACTCCTAAGATGGGCCTAAAGGTCGATATCTTCCCCGCATTGCAGGACAATTACGGCTTTATCCTTCAGGATGAGGCGTCAGGTCGGGTGGCCATCATCGATGCGCCTGAGCCGCGCGCCATCACGGAAAGGCTGTCCGCGCTGGGGCTGAACCGGCTCGACTATATCCTCAATACCCATTGGCACCCGGATCACGCCGGCGGCAATGCCCTGTTGAAAAAGCGCTATGATGCTGAGATTTACGGCCCGCATGAAGTGACGCGGATCGCACCGCTCGATCATGTGCTGACACCCGGCGTTGTCTTCCGGCTCGGCGAAACCGTGCTGGAGGTGATCGATCTCGGCGGTCATACGCTTGGCCATATCGGCTATTATGATCGCTCCGGCGGTCAGGCTTTCGTGGCGGATACGATCTTTCCCCTCGGCTGCGGGCGCCTGTTCGAGGGCACACAGGAGCAGATGTGGGGCGCGCTGAAACGTATTGCCGAGCTTCCGGACGACACCATCCTCTACAGCGCCCATGAATATACGCTGTCCAATCTGAAATTCGCCGAGAGTCTGGGGGCAGACCTCGCCCTCTCGGAACGTGGCGCGAAAATTCGGGTCATGCGCGAACGCGGCGAAGCGACCGTGCCTTCGACCGTGGCCGAGGAAAAGGCAACCAATCCGTTCCTGGTCTATCCGCTACAGGAAAAGGATTTTGCCGCTCAGGCCGCGAAATTCGGCGAATTGCGCCGGGCGAAGGACCAGTTCTAAGGGTATTGGAATACACCTGAGAACAAAATCACTAAAGCGCCTACGACGAAAACCAAAAAGATAACCGTCTTGATCAGCATGTGAGCGAGAGCACCGCTGATACGTCCATTTGACCTGTTGGCCATCAGTATGTCTGGTACTCTCAAGACATAATATGCAGAAGAGAAATAAAGTGCGACACATAATGCAAAAAAGACTGCTCCAGCGTCGTTCGCCAATGAAGCGACAACTTTATTAAAATACAGAGCTACAGTTTCCATGGGAAATGCCCGCAGTTGCGACACGCTTTAGGCCCAGGAAGTTGTCTTTGTATAAGCCAGTTCGGAAACAAGTCTGTTCCACATTTTGGACAGAGATAGCGCGGGACCAGCCAAAATAACCCGATCACCTGAATTGCAAAAAAGACCAGCAAAACAATTGCAGGAATCTTAGCCAAGGTCAGGCCATAAACCAGCCAGGCTGCAAGAATGCCAATAATCGCGATCCCGAAGATAGCGAGAATAAACCGGAAATAGCTGTAAGTTTTCATTTCGTCCCCCTGCCATAACATAGCACCGGGGAGCCAAATTACAAACTAGCGTCTGGCCGTGCTGCCGACCGGAACCGAGGTCACAACGACATTGAGGATGCGGCGCGAAGACGGACGGCCGCTCCAGTCGCCGCGCGAGACATCAAGTTTGAGCACCAGCACGCCGTTTTGTACGGTGGCGCTGGGCGGACGGCCTTCGATGAACTGCACCCCGCGCAAGGGCGCCATGATCTGCTTGCCGCGCGGCTGCTGGGAAGCCTGGACGAGGGCTTCGGCGGCCACGCCGGCGGCATCGGCATAGAGAAAATCAGCGCCCGGCGTCACATCGGGGGCATCGAAACCGATGGTGCGGCCGACCGCCAGACTGACGCGGCGGCTGGCATGGACCAGGGACTGGAACAGCAGGCTGGGCGACATACGCCCCGGCGTAAAGGCATCGGCCTTGCCGGTGACGGCGACGGGATCGCCCATCGGCCGGTCATCGCTGAACAGGATCATGCCGCCCCAGCGGGTCGATTTCAGGACGGATTCACCGACATCGTTCTTGTAGATGACATCGCCTTTCGGCCCTTGAGTCGGCGTCAGCAACCAGACCTCATCATCGCCGTCGAAGCGCATCAGGCTGCGGCTGCCGGATTCATCGAGGATAAAGCCTTGGCCGTCTTCGGAGGTGAAATGCGCCACAGGCGGGCGGCTGGCGGAACGGTTGTCATCGGCCTTCTTGCCGAACATGGCTTCCTTGAGCGAGCGCGGTCCGTCGGCCAGTGCTGTCCCTGCTTCCGCCAGGCAGAACAGGAGCATCAATGCGGCCAGAAACTGTGCCAGAGATCGGGCCAGAGGATGTGCCAGGGTCTTGTTCATTGGGCGAAGACTTACCGGCCGACTTGGGCAGATTTAAGACGCCAAACCAATTTAGACCGCCTCAATGCGGGCGCAAAAAAGGCGCGGACACCACTACCCCGCGCCTCTTAATTATATGCAGGCTAAGTCGCTCTGGTGAGGCGAAAAATGCTGGCGTTTGAGCACTCGCCGCGACGTGTACGCTTGTACACGAGCAAGAGCGCGCAAAACGACGGCGTTTTGCAGCCCACCAGAGTAGACTTAGAGCATGTGTTGGCCGCCATTGACGGCGATAGTGGCCCCCGTGATGAAGCTGGCCATGTCCGAAGCCAGGAAGGCGCAGATTTCGGCGACTTCTTCCGGCGTGCCGAGACGGCCGACCGGAATGCCAGCCACGATCTTTTCGAGCACGGCAGGGGCAATCGCCGAGACCATTTCGGTCGAGGTATAGCCCGGCGCCACACAGTTGACCGTGATGCCCTTATTGGCCGATTCCATCGCCAGCGCCTTGGTGAAGCCGATCATGCCGGCCTTGGCGGCGGAATAGTTGGTCTGGCCGGCCTGGCCTTTCTGACCGTTGATCGAGGAGATATTGATGATACGGCCGTAACCGCGCTCGCGCATCCCTTCGATCACCTGACGCGTCATGTTAAAGACGCTGTCCATATTGGTGTGGATGACTTCCTGCCACTGCTCCAGCGACATTTTATGGAAGAAGCCGTCACGCGTGATGCCGGCATTATTGACCAGCACCTCGATCGGCCCCAGGGCGGCCTCGACTTCCTGGGCACAGCGCTTACAGTCATAGAAGTTATCGACGCTGCCCTTAACGATGAAAACGCCCAGCTCCTCAGCCACGCGCTTGGCGTTTTCCTCATTACCGGCATAACCGGCAGCGACCGTCAGGCCGGCATCTTTCAGGCGCTTGACAATGGCCTTGCCAATACCGCGCGTACCACCGGTAACCAGTGCAACTCTGCTCATAGATATTCTCCCTCGAAAAACTTTTAGCCTCACAACATCTGCGCCGTGGCATAAGCCGGGCCGACGAGGCGAAAATGGTTAGCTTTCATGACCCGGAGCGCAGCGTACTTGAGTACGTGAGCACCGGAAGCATGAAAGATGACGATTTGCAGCCCGGCGGAGCGAGCTTAGGCCTCGACGCAGAGGGCGACGCCCATACCACCGCCTATGCACAGTGTGGCCACGCCCTTTTTCGCGCCCGAACGCTGCATTTCAAACAGCAGGGTGGTCAGGATACGGGCGCCGGAAGCCCCGATCGGATGGCCGATGGCGATGGCGCCACCATTGACGTTGACCTTGCTGAGATCCCAGCCAAGTTCGCGGTTGACGCTGATGGCCTGGGCGGCAAAGGCTTCATTGGCCTCGATCAGGTCGAGATCACCAATCGACCAGTTGGCCTTCTTGAGCGCCTTCTGCACGGCCTGGATCGGACCGGTGCCCATGATCGCCGGATCGACGCCGGAAATGCCCGATGAGACGATACGGGCCAGCGGCTTCAGACCGCGCTTGTCAGCCTCGGCGCGCGACATCAGCACCACGGCGGCCGCGCCATCGTTCAGGCCGGAGGCGTTGGCGGCGGTGACAGTGCCTTCCTTGGAGAAGGCCGGACGCAGGCCGGAAATGCCGTCGATGGTTACGCCGTGACGGATGAACTCGTCCTTGTCGAACACCACATCGCCCTTGCGGCCCTTGATGATGTAGGGGGCGATTTCAGCATCGAATTTGCCGGCCTTCTGGGCGGCCTCGGCCTTGTTCTGCGAGGCGACCGCGAACTCATCCTGCTCCTGGCGGCTGATGCCGAACTTGGTGGCGATGTTTTCGGCGGTGGTGCCCATGTGGTAGTTGTTGAAGGCATCCCACAGGCCGTCCTTGATCATGGTATCGACCATAGAGAGGTCGCCCATCTTCTGGCCGGCACGGATATAGGCGGCGTGGGTAGCCATGGACATGCTTTCCTGACCACCGGCCACGACGATGGCGCTGTCACCAAGCGCCACCTGTTGAGCGCCCAGGGCCACAGCGCGCAGGCCAGAACCGCAGATCTGATTGATCGACCAGGCGGGGGAATCGTAAGGAATGCCAGCCTTTACCGAAGCCTGGCGCGCCGGCCCCTGGCCTTGGGCCGCCTGAAGCACCTGGCCGAGAATGACTTCGTTGACGTCGGAAGCCTGCAAGCCGGCCCGCTCAACGGCCGCCTTGATGGCATGGGCGCCCAGGTCATGTGCCGGCACGGCACCTAAACTGCCGAGGAAGGAACCCACCGGTGTGCGGGCGGCGGAGACGATAACGACTTCATTGACGGACATTCCGGACTTCCCTTGTAGACTGTATACACCAAAAAAGACTTGTGTAACCGCGACTTAAGCCACCTGAGGGGCGAAATCAAGTTACGCCGTTATCCTTGCGCCTGAACACTGGTTTCAGTTTATGACGGCATTCGTGCCCTATCGTGATGCGCGCGTCACGTCCAAAATCCGGTCCGGCCGCCGCCATCTATTCAACTTTTTGTGCGCAGCATCACCCGCAATAGGACTTGCATGGAAATTGCGCAGGACACAATAATGAAAGCCTTGAAAAGAAAGGATTTGCGCCATTTTCATACCGCCTCTTTACGCAAAGGCAAAAAAGCGCTTATGTTGTAGGTGCGAAATAAACGCAGACCCGATCAATCGGGCGCACTAATCTCAAGGATAGAGTACAGGAGAAACTGCTCAGATGGCCGAAACAAAGACACGGGCAAAGCGTGGTGAGGGCGACCGCGTCATCATCAAGAAATACGCCAATCGGCGTTTATACAATACGGCCACCAGTTCATATGTGACGCTGGACAACCTGTCCGACATGGTACGGGAAGGCGTCGATTTCGTGGTCTTCGATGCCAAGTCCGGTGATGACATTACCCGTGGCGTCCTGGCCCAGATCATTTTTGAAGAAGAGAGCCGCGGCCAGAACCTGCTGCCGATCCAGTTCCTGCGCCAGCTCATTGGTTTTTACGGTGATAGTATGCAGAACCTGCTGCCCACCTATCTGGAGATGTCGCTGGATGGCTTCGCCAAGCAGCAGGAGCGCTTCCGCTCGCAGTTTTCGCAAGCCTTTGGGGCCGCGCCGGGCATCGGGTTCTTCGACGAGCAGGTGTCGCAAAACCTGGCTATGTTCGACCGCGCCATGCGTATGTTCTCACCCTTCTCGTTTGCCAATACGGGTGCGGCGGGCCAGGCAGCCCCTGCCGCCGAGCCAGCGCCTGAAAGCGCAAAGCCGGAAACCGACCAGGTCCGCGAACTGCGCGAACAGATGGAAGCCATGAAGGCACAGATCGACCGTCTGGCCCAAAAGGGATAACAGGATCGGGCGGCTATCTGAGCGGTAGCCGCCCCGTTTTCTAATGTTTTAACGCATACGGGTTATAGTGGCGGACATGAGCGGAAATCTGCCTCCCAATAACCTGCCCGTACCTGTCGGCCCCGTCATTGACCAGGGGGCGAAGGAAGCGCCGTACCGGAAGCGGAAAGCCTCAACAGACGCGAATGACGCCAGCTATGCCGCCCAGCTTTTGAGCGGCGGCGAAAAGCGCGGCCTGCGCGGTGGGCCGGAAACGCTCGATCGGGCAAAATCGACCTATCTCAAGTCGGAATATTCCGGCCCGAATGACCGCAGACCGGCGCCCGGCCGCGTGACAAAGACTGAAATATAGAGCGTTTTCCGATCTGATTGGGTCAGATCGGCGCTCTAATTTTTTGCTTTTACGCACTTTTTAATCCGAAACGTAGTTCGGCGAAGCCAAAAGTGCGTCACACTTTTCGGAAAGTGCTCTAACAGAAAATTCGCGGCACACTTATTGCAGCCGATCAGGTTCCTTTACCTTGGAGCCTTGCGTGCTGTCTCTTGTCAAAGCCCATAAAACCCGTCCGGTCTGGACGCGCTACGCCACGCGCGCCTTCGATATTTTCGCTGTGACACTCATTTTTGCAGTGTTTGGATAACGAAAACCCGCCGGCATCACAGGCGGGTTTACGATCCAAAAACTCCAGGCTCAATGCCCGAAGTCGATATCCTTGCGGGCCGAAACCGCCGTCACGATAAAGCCGGCCAGCACGTCCATCAGCGTCATGAAGGTCAGCAGGAAAAAGGCCGAGGTAGCGAACGGCCGAAACAGCAGGAATTCCACCAGGCAGACAATGAACAGAACCATCGACAGCGAGTGATTGACGATGGCCACCTTGTCCGACTTGGTCGATTTCAGCAGTTCGAAGAAGAGGCAGATCAGCGCGCCGAACAGGATCACATCGCCGACATTGACCGACCAGTGCGTGCCGGTGGAAGGCATGGGCAGGTTGAAAAGCACCTGCGTCACGGCATTATAGGCCGCTTCATCGCTGCCGCCGAGCGAGAACAGGGCCAGGATGTTGTAGACAATGAAGGGTATGACGAGTAGCGGAAACGCGGTAATCAAGCTGAACCCCCTTTGATGATTATCAGCAGGCTGCTGGTCGTACATGCCGATGGCCGCTTCCTTGGCGATAAGATCACGATCGATAGCCATGAAAAACCCGCTCCTGAGCCGTCGCCTATCGCTCGCTTTCGGTCACCTTGCCGGGCTGGCGTAAACGACTGTTTAACCACATTACACCGGGGAGGTCGGAAAGCGCTACAGCTAAACGTCCGATATTGGTATATTTGGACTGACCTGTGGTACGCAGGCGATCATCCACCGGCTCGAATAAGATTTCAAAGCCTTCCCGCGTCACCAGTGACGGCAGGTAGCGGTGCATCTGGTCGAAATAGGGCAGGCGCAAGAAGACCTCTCTACGCAAGGCCTTCAGGCCGCAGCCGGTATCGTCGGCCTTGTCATTGAGCATCGCCTTGCGGATGCGGTTGGCCCAGCGCGAGGCCACGCGCTTGGATGACGTATCCTGACGGTTACGGCGCTGTCCGGCCACCATGCCGACGGTTTCCGGTGCATCGCGCAGGATCTGCGACATGCGGGCCGCATCGGCGGCCGGATTCTGGCCGTCACCATCGAGAGTTACAACCAACGGCGCCCTGGCAGCCAAGATGCCGGTGCGCATGGCGCCGCTCTTACCGACATTGTTTTCATGGCGCAGCACGCGCAGCGACGGAATGTCGCCTTGCGCCGCCACAAGGCGCGCGTGGGTATCATCCGAACTGCGGTCATCGACAAAGATAATCTCGAAACCATCCGCCCCGAAGGTCGCCGTGAAAGCCGTCTCGATTTCCCTGGCGACTTGTACGGCCGCCCCTTCCTCATTATAGACGGGCACGACGGCTGAAACAATTAAAGGCATGATCCGAGCGGCTCGCTGTAGTGGGGGGACAAAGGATTGAAACCCATCGGGTTTTATGCCTCATAGACGGTTTATATTTAAGCGTAAATAGGGACCGCAATGGGTTCGATATCGGCGACCACACAAAATCTGTTGCAGTTCCTGCAGTCACACTTCGCCCAACTGGTCTCCAAAGGGCGGCGCGGACCACTGATCGCCGCCCTGCTGGCCATCGCCGTGGCCCTGCCCTGCGCTATGATGATGCCGCCGCTCGACCGCGATGAATCGCGCTTCATCCAGGCCTCGGCCCAGATGATCGAGACGCACGACTACATCAATATCAATGTCCAGGATGTGCCGCGCTACAAGAAGCCGGTCGGCATTCACTGGCTTCAGGTGGCGACGGTCAAGCTGACCTCCAGTGTAGCCAAACGCGATGTGCTGGCCTTCCGCTGGCCGTCGATCCTTGGGGCGGCGCTGGCCGCCTTCGCCTGCGCCTGGGGCGCCTCTTACGCTTTTGGCACGCGCGTCGGCACCAAGGCCGGCATTATTTTTGCCGTCACCTTCATGCTGTCGACCGAAGCCTTCATCGCCAAGACCGACGCCGTGCAGTGCGGCTTCATTACCCTGATGATGGCGGCGCTGGCGCAGATTTACCTGCGAACACGCGATCTCGGTAAGGACGATCCGCGCCCCAAGATGCCGTGGGTCAAGCTGATCTTCTGGCTGGGCCTGGCCGGCAGTATCATGATCAAGTTCATCATCGGCCCGATGATGCTGGCCACCACCCTGTTCACCCTGTGGGCGCTGGATCGCCGCATCCGCTGGGCGCGTAACCTCGGCTGGGGCTGGGGGCTGATTCTCGTCGCCCTGATCTGCGGCCCGTGGATCATGGCGATTACAGTCACCACCGATGGCCAGTTCTGGGTCGGCGCAGTCGGCAAGGATTTCGCTGACAAGCTGAAAGGCGGTTCGGAAGGCCATTTCATGTGGCCCGGTTATCATCTGGCGCTTTTACCGGTGACCATGTTCCCCGCGGCCTGGTTTCTGGGCGGCGCCCTGCAGACGGCGATTTCCCGACGCCATGAAGCCGCCATCCGCTTCGCCATCGCCTGGTTTGTGCCGGCCTTTCTGATCTTCGAACTCTCCCCCACCAAGCTGCCGCACTATACCCTGCCGACCTTCGCGGCCCTGGCTTGGCTGTGCGCCCTGTCGCTCGACCTCCCGCTGAAGCTGTGGGCGCGGATCGTCAATGTAGCCCTGGGCATCGTTGGCGGCCTGACCTTAAGCGCGCTCGCCATTGCCGGATACACGCTTTATGGCAATGGCGCCGCCTTCGTCTTCATGATCGCTGTTATCCTGTCCGCTGGCGTTCTTGGGAGCCTTGGCGGCTGGCTGATGTGGATCAACCGCCAGCGTACCGGGTTTGCCTTCATCCTGGCCGCTGGCATACTGGCCCACCTCAGCTTTGTCAGCGAACTGGCTCAGCTCAAGCCTCTCTGGATTTCCAAGCAACTGGAAGCCGCGCTGGTCTCCAATCATCTTGATCCGCGTCATGACCTGCGTACGCCTGGCCCGGTGGCCATCATAGGCTATTCCGAACCCAGTTTCGTCTTCGCCATGGGCACAAAGACCCAGTTGCTTAATGATGATGTGAAGGGCGCCGTTCGGGCCCTGCGCGAAGGCCGGCCTCTGTTCGTGGAATCACAATTTGAAAAAGCTTTCCAGGCCGAGGCGGCGGCGCAAGGTCTGATGCCACATGCCGTTACCCAGGTTAAAGGACATAATTACAATGGCCACGACCAGGCGCTGACGCTATACGATAACCCGCCCGAATGAGCCCTGCTCCCGTTTTTAGCCATGTTTTAATCCTGTACATTCAGCTAGCAAAGACTCTCCATGCTCCGTAAATGGATATCCAACCCAGAGTATCGAGTCATATCCACCCTGTATTTTTGTAAAAACATAGAAGAAAAAGGTCTGCCTTTCCGATTTCTGGCTCGTTATCTCTGGCGTCGTTACATTATCGGTGCGGGGCTCATGATTTCACCAAACGCCAAAATTGGCAAAAATCTGCATTTGCCGCACCCCATCGGGATCGTTATTAGTGAAGATGCCTGCCTGGGCGATGATGTAACCGTCTATCAGAACGTCACATTGGGCCGCAAAACGGCTGATTGCATGGGAGCGCCTATCATAGACAACAACGTAATCATTTATGCCGGGGCGGTCATTTTAGGATCGATTAAGATAGGCGCCGGTTCCGTTATCGGCGCCAATGCCGTCGTTACGCGCGACGTCCCTCCCGGGGTCATCCTGGCTGGCATACCGGCCAGGATTATATCCAGGATATAGCCTTTTGTGCTATTCTTCGTCGGCTTTCATCCGGGGACGGAATAGCGACCGCCCTATCGAAGTTGCGATGATCAGCGGTGCCAAAAAGCGCACATAGGCCATGCGCCAGAAGCCCTTGCCCTTGGCCCGCTTATTGAAATAATAGATCAGGCCATTACCCTTGTTGCGCTCAACGAACACCGGTTCTACCCGCGAGGTATGGCCTTCGTGGACCACCTCGGCGGTCGGGTGAAAAAGTACAGTTCCGCCCATGTCGCGCGCCCGCCAGCACAGGTCCACATCTTCGACATGTAGGAAGAAGTTACTGTCGAAACCCTTCAGTCGGCTGAAATCCGAACGCGACACCGCGAAACAGGCGCCAGAAATGGTCGGCACCGGCACCGGCGCTTCCGGCAGGGGCTGATCCTCCTGGTGAATTTCGTACTTGCGCCAGGCCGGCACATATTTGTGCAGTTGCAGCAGCGAAACCAGGGTGGTGAATGGTGTCACCTCACCGCGCCGTGCACCACGCTGTTCGGTCAGGTCCGGGTTGAGCAGGCGGGCGCCGACAATGCAGGGACCGTCGGGCGTCAGTTTTTTCCGGGCATTCGCGGCCATGACCAGCTTGCGCGGGCATTCCGGTTGCAGCAGCGCATCCGGATTGAGGAAAACCAGCCAGGGCTGGGTGGCAATATGCGCCCCCAGATTGGCCCCCTTGGCGAAACCGATATTGCCCTGCCCCTGGATCAGCAGGACATGGTCGTACTCTTCCTTTAGATCACGCAGCCAGTGTTCCACCTTCTCCGAACTGCCGTTGTCAATCAGTATGAACTGCTTGACACATGGGTCGTTGAGCACCCGATTAATGCTGTCAAAAAGCACACGGCCGGTATGAAAAACGACCATGATGACCGTGATGCCGTCCTTGTCGTCACAAGGTGCGATCTCGTTATGCTGCATGAAGTACTGCGCTTCGCTGGTGGCCAGCTTGCGCTCTTTAAGCATTTCGATGATGGACGGCGGCAGTGCGGTCATCAGGCTTCCTTTAGATCAGGCGGCGTGGCGTCTTCAGCCAGCTTCTTCACAGCATCAGTGATGCTGAGGATGGTCTGGCCTTCGGAACCGAGGAAGCGCAGGGCCACCTCGCCGGTTTCGGCTTCCTTGCGGCCGACAACGGCGATCACCGGCACCTTGGCCAGCGAGTGCTCACGGACCTTGTAGTTGATCTTCTCGTTGCGCAGATCCGCTTCGACGCGCAGACCGGCCTTGCGCAACGCCTCGACAACGCTCTCAGCATAGGGATTGGCGTCAGAAGTGATCGGCGCGACCACGACCTGGACCGGAGCCAGCCACAGCGGGAAGCGGCCGGCATAGTTTTCGATCATGATGCCGATAAAGCGCTCGAATGAGCCCAGGATGGCGCGGTGAAGCATGACCGGACGCTGGCGTGAGCCGTCTTCCGCCACATATTCGGCTTCCAGGCGTTCCGGCAGCACATAATCAAGCTGAAGCGTGCCGCAAGTCCACTCACGACCGATGGCATCCTTGACGATAAAGTCGAGCTTCGGCGCATAGAAGGCCCCGTCACCTTCCGCGATCACCGGTTCGACGCCGGCGGCGCGGGCGGCCTCGGCCAGCATACCCTCGGCCTTGTCCCAGAATTCATCCGAACCCGCGCGCGTTTCCGGGCGCGTCGCCAGGTTGATATAGGCGGTTTCCATGCCCAGATCGGCGTGGATCATCTTGGTCAGGCGAACGAACTTCTCCGTTTCCTCGACGATCTGGTCCTCGCGGCAGAAGATGTGGGCGTCGTCCTGGGTGAAGCCACGCACGCGCATCAGGCCGTGCAGCGAACCGGACGGCTCGTAGCGGTGGCAGGCGCCGAATTCGGCCATGCGCATGGGCAGTTCCTTGTAGGAACGCAGGCCGACCTTGAATATCTGGACGTGGCCGGGGCAGTTCATCGGCTTGAGCGACAGGGTCTCGCCTTCGACCGTCTCGCAGACGAACATATTCGGGCGATACTTTTCCCAGTGGCCCGACTTCTCCCAGAAGGTGCGGTCGAGCACCTGCGGCGTCTTGACCTCGACATAGCCGGCCGCATCAAGGCGGCGACGCATATAGGCTTCCAGCGTGCGCCAGAGCTGCCAGCCCTTGGGATGCCAGAAGACCATGCCGCGGCCTTCTTCCTGCATGTGAAAGAGGTCCATGGCGCGGCCGAGCTTACGGTGATCACGCTTCTCGGCTTCCTCGATGCGGTGGATATAGGCTTCGAGATCGGCTTCCGTGGCCCAGGCAGTGCCATATATACGCTGGAGCTGGGCGTTGTTGTGGTCACCCCGCCAGTAAGCGCCGGCCAGCTTGGTCAGCTTGAACGCCTTGCCGATGAATTTCGACGACGGCAGGTGCGGCCCGCGGCACAGGTCCTTCCAGGCGTCGCCGTGACGATACACGGTAATCGTTTCGGTGCCCGGCAGGTCACGGATGATCTCAGCTTTGTAAGATTCGCCGATACCTTCAAAATGTTTGATGGCGTCGTCGCGGTCCCAGACCTCGCGCACGATCTTTTCGTCGCGGTCGACGATTTCCTTCATCTTGGCTTCGATTTTGGCGAAGTCGTCCGTCGAGAACGGCTCATCGCGGGCAAAATCGTAATAGAAGCCGTCTTCGATCGATGGGCCGATGGTCACCTGCGTACCCGGAAACAGTTCCTGCACCGCCTCAGCCAGGATATGGGCCGTGTCGTGACGGATCACTTCGAGCGCCTCAGGGGCGTCGCGCGTCAAGATTTCCAATGCCCCCCCCTCTTCAAGCGGTCGATCCAAGTCCAATAACTCTCCGTCGAGTTTGATAAGGACTGCCTTCTTCGCCAGTGATTTTGACAGGCTTTCGGCAATGGCCCTGCCGGTGGTCCCCTTATCAAAGCTGCGAACGGCGCCATCGGGGAACGTCAAGTCTATCATCATCTTAGTCACTTTTAGCTGGCGACCTGTAGCCCTTACGGCGGGCTTCATCGCGCAATAATTTAAATAAGAATTCGATGTTGCCTTTTAAAAGCCACACCAAATCCGGCGCCGTGTGCCATCAAAAACACACTGACCTTACTCTTTACCCTCACGCGCATCTAAGTCCGAAAAGTGCGTCACACTTTCGGGATGCGCTCTGTCTTTGACGCGCACCTTAATCCGAAAAGTGCGTCACACTTTTCGGGATGCGCTCTATGTTTCCCTTCCCGGAACCGGATCATAGCCGGTGCCTCCCCCCGGACGGCAACGACAGATACGCTTTATACCCAGCCACGAACCTCTGACGGGTCCGTGTGTTATCAAGGCTTCGGCCATATATTCGGAACAGGTGGGCCGAAAGCGGCACGCCTGACCGATATAGGGCGACAGTGTGAGCTTGTAAGCCCGCAAGGCCGCGCGCACGGAACGTTCATAAAGAGCGGTCATGCGCAACCGAATGAAGAAAAAGCCTGACGGCGTCAACCCCCGCGACAAGCCCCCTCGTCCCGTATATTGAAAAGACATTCGCCCCGGTTGGCAAGCCATAAGCAAGCCCATACCAGTTTTAGTTTATTTCAGTGATGAAATAGCCGCACTGGTTGCCTCGAAGGCCAGAAGCGTCGAAGCGTGGCGTGCGGGGAAATCCTTTACGGATTCAAGAATTTGCAAATCTGCAAAGCGCTCCGGGAAAATTGCCGGCTCACCCTTGAGTAGAGCGCGCAATGCATCACGTGCCGCCAGTACCTCATCACCCGTGGCGCCGATGACATGTTGGCTCAAGATCGCCGCGCTGGCCTGCCCCAAGGCGCACGCCTGGACCTGCTGGGCAAAATCCGTCACCACGTTGCCCTCCATGTTGAGTTCCACATGGATGGTGCTGCCGCACAGTTTCGCCACCTTGTCGGCCACAGCCTGCGGATGCGCCAGATGACCGACGTGCTGCAACTGAGTCGTGCGGCGCAGGATTTCGCGGGAATAGAGGTCGTCGATCATGGCTACCAGATGGGGCCGGAACTGGGATAAGGCAAGCTTATTTCTTCTTGCCCCAGAAATGGGTGTTGAGCCATTTCGGCCGGGGCTTGTGCAGCGGGTCTTCCTTCGGCACCGGCGGCACAACAACCGAGGAGGCGTGCGGATTAGCGGCGTATCTCGCCTCGGCCCGCGCCTTCAGCGCCTCGCCGAAAGCGGCAAAACCGGTGCGGATATGTTCACGGTAGGCTTTTCCCTCACGCTCAGACAGAAAACCGTTGAAAAGGGCACCGATCGAGAAACTGCTGCCATATTCCGACAGCGCATCGAATTCGAAATAGCGGATCAGGCTGCCGGCATAGAAGGGCTTCGGCACCGAGATATGGATGTGCGACAGCGGCGTCCAGTCGGCGATCACGCCATTTGTTTCCCAGGTGCCCAGCCCTTCGAAATATTCTTCCAGATGCACCGGCGCGCCAAAATGCAGGTCGCCTTCGGCCTTTTTGTGGATAGGGCTCCATTCCGGCCAGGCATTGATATCGGCGATGACCTCATAGACATCATCAATCGGTGCGGCGATACCGACGCGTTTCTCGATCTTAAGCGCCATTACTTGCCCTTCACTTTCCAGGTCGCGCCATTGGGGCCGTCCATGACCTCGACATTGAGCGCATTGAGCGCGTCGCGGATGCGGTCCGATTCCGGCCAGTTCTTCGCCGCACGGGCCGTGGCGCGCTCGACCAGCAGGGCCTCGACCTGAGCGGTCAGATCGTCGGAAGCCCCGCCCCTGAACCAAGCTTCGGGGTCTTGCTGGAGAATGCCGAACACACCAGATACAATTTGAAGCGCTCGCAAGATAATACTTGTCGGCACCTCTCGATCATTGCCTTCATCCGCCCAACGAAACTCTCCACGAAGCGAATCTCGCAGCGCAAATAAAAGCCTTTTGGCTTCCGGAGTATTCAAATCATCTCGGAGCTCAGCAATAACACCCTCAGCAAGATTATTTGCTTCAACTTCAAGCGTCCGGTAATCGCTGACGATATGAAAATTACGCGCTTTCACATCGCGCATAAGCTGATACAAACTGTCTATTTCCTTACGACTCTGTTCCAGCAGTTCCGGCGTCCAGTTGAGCGGCGAACGATAATGTCCGCTCAGCAACGCCCAGCGGATAACCTCCCCCGGATAATCCTTGATCAGGTCATGCACCAGCACAACATTACCAAGGCTCTTGGACATCTTCTCGCCGGAAAAATCGAGGAAACCGTTGTGCATCCAGTATTTGGCATAGGCCGCCGGATCAGAATGGCCATGCGCGGCACAGGATTGCGCAATCTCATTGGTATGATGCGGGAAGATCAGATCCTGGCCGCCGCCGTGAATATCGATCGGCAACTGCAAAACCGCCTCGCTCATCGCCGAGCATTCGATATGCCAGCCCGGGCGCCCCGGCAAAGGTTTTCCAGTAGAAGGATTGGGCGGCCCCGGCCAGACCGGCTCACCCGGTTTGGACGGCTTCCACAGCACGAAATCGGCGGCATTGTCCTTGTTTTCCGCCACCTCAACGCGCGCGCCGGCGATCATGTCGTCCAGTGAGCGCTTGGCCAGCTTGCCATAGCGCCCCGAACCGGCATCATATTCAGCCACGCGAAACAGAACTTCCCCGTCATCCGTCACGTAAGCCGCGCCCCGCGCAATCAAATCCTCGATCATCGCCACCATGTCCGGCATGTGCTCCGTGGCGCGTGGCTGATAGGTCGGCGGCAGGGCGTTCAGCGCTGCCATGTCGGCATTATAAATGTCGGCGAACTTGTTGGTGATGACGGAGATATCGACGCCTTCGTCGATCGCCTTCTTGTTGATCTTGTCATCCACGTCCGTGATGTTGCGCGCATAGACAACCTTATCCTCGCCATAGAGATGGCGCAGCAGGCGGAAAAGCACATCAAACACAACGACCGGCCGCGCATTGCCGATATGAGCATAGTTATAAACGGTCGGCCCACAGACATACATCGTCACGCGATCGGGATTTGTCGGTTCAAACGGCACCTTCTGGCCGCTCAGCGTATCGTGTATGTGCAGTGTCATCAGTGTTTTGTGCAGATTTTCGGTTGTAATCAAAGGGCTCCCTCCCATATAGACACCGGCGAACCTTTGCACCACGGAAAATCTCGGCCGGAATGATCCAATTTCGGCGGAGGTGTAGTATAAGGGACTGCCTGCTGCGTGTTTCGGCTGCTGCCATCGTCTGGCGAAAGCTTCAAACATAAGGCCAAATGAGGGATGTCACGCGTCATTCCGGAACCGTCGTTCCGGCGCCACTCGGCCCTCGGGGAACTGTATTTATAATGGATAGCCTTGATCCTGTGTCGAACCTGACCTCCGCTGAAAACAGCCTGCTCAACACCTCCAAGCCCAAGAGCATCGTCACCTTCACCAACCGCCCATCGCGCGAGGAAGCCATGAAGGCTGTGAAGACACTGCTCGCCTGGGCCGGTGACGATCCCGAACGCGAGGGCCTGATCGATACGCCCAAGCGCGTGGTCGACGCCTATGAGGAATGGTTCCAGGGCTACCAGGCCGACCCGAAAAAGGAGCTGTCGCGCACCTTCGAGGACGTGCAGGGCTATGACGACATGGTCATGCTGCGCGAGATCGACGTCGAATCGCACTGCGAACACCATATGGCGCCCTTCCTCGGTAAGGCATGGGTCGCCTACATGCCGACCTCCAAGGTCGTCGGCATCTCCAAGATCGCCCGCGTCGTCGAAATTTTCGCCAAGCGCCTGCAAACCCAGGAAACCATGACCAAGCAGGTGGCCGACGCCATCGAGGAATCGCTGGCGCCGCTCGGCGTAGCGGTGATGATCGACGCGGAGCATCAGTGCATGAGCACCCGTGGCGTCCACCACAAGAACGTCACTACGGTCACCACCCGCTTTACCGGCGTGTTCAAAACCGATATCGCCCTTCAGGAACGCTTTATGCGCCTGACGCATAGGTAAGACTCCTCTCCTTTTTTTTCCGAGAAAGCGGCTCCGCTCCGGCAGGGCCGCTTTTTTTGCCTATCCGTCCGTACGCATTTTTTCACATACCTTGCTTTACAAAGTATAATGTAAAGCATAAATTATGGCCACGCAATGCCAAAAGGAGAGATAGTCATGGCCATCAAAATCGGAACCGGCGGTAGCAGCCGCTACACCATCGCGCAGAATGCCGATATCAATGTCACGCCGTTTGTCGATGTCATGCTGGTGCTGCTGATCATCTTCATGGTGTCGATTCCCGCGGCCACCGTCTCGATCAAGCTTGACCTGCCGCCGCCCCAACCGCAGGCCGGCCCCAAACGCCCTGACCCGGTTTTTATTTCGGTCATGGGGCCAGGCGATATCTACATTGGCGCCCGGAAGACCAGCATGGCAAATCTGATCGGCGACGTGGCCGCTGCCCTGCACATTTCAGACCCGGATACCCCGCTAAGCGAACAACGCATACTGGTGCGCGGCGACAAAGACATTGCCTATGCCGACTTCGTCCAGGTGATCAACCGGCTCCAGCAAAACGGCTACCTTAAGATCGGCCTGATCAACGAAGACATCGAATAGCGCCTCCCATGATTTGGGATAACGCCGGCCGCTTCGTAATTTCCAGCGTTTTGGCTTCCGCAAGAGACGCCGGAGATGAAATATTCTTAATGATGGGCCGGTTTGAATGCCTTTCAGGCTTTACTTTTGTCCGGGAGTTGTCCTAAATCGCTTCCGACCGGCAAAAGGCGGCGCATTCGATGCGCGGTCGCTGAGCCGATGGCATAATGTTCTTCCCCTGCGGGCTGTTCGCCTGCGGTGGCACAAAGGGAGTTAGACTATGGGCGCAAAGCTCGGCGGCGGCGGCGGTAGCCGGTATACCATCGCACAGAATTCGGACATCAACGTCACGCCTTTCGTCGACGTCATGCTCGTCCTGCTCATCATCTTCATGGTGTCCATCCCGGCCGCCACGGTGTCGATCAAGCTCGACCTGCCGCCTGCCAAGGCGCCCCCGACGAATGAAAAGCGCCCGGACCCGGTGTTCATCTCGATCATGGGCCCTGATGACATCTATATCGGGCCACAAAAGACCAGCATGGACCGCCTGATCGGCGACGTGGCTGCCGCCCTGCGCGTCACCGACCCGAACACCCCGCTCAGCGAACAGCGTGTTCTGGTTCGTGGCGACAAGGACATCACCTATGCCGACTTCGTCAAGGTGATCAACGAACTGCAGCAAAACGGCTATCTCAAGATCGGCCTGATCAACGAAGACATCGAATAGGTTTCGCTGCCGTTCTTGACGGATATGCAAAACACCGGAGCCTGACGGTTCCGGTGTTTTTGTTTTACACCTCCTCAGTTTACTGGGGAGGGGGACCGTCCGGCGCAACCCTTTGCGCGAATACGGATGGTGGTGGGGTTTCTTACTTTTTGACGGCCACAAGTATCCATGACCAGCACGCCTGACGACATTGATGACGATGATCTCTCCCCCGATGATGAGGCCGGTGACAGCCAGACCCTGACTGCGGATATCGAGACCGGCGAATCGGGCGAGCGGCTGGATCGCGTGCTGGCCGGTCATTTCACCGACCTTTCCCGCGCCCGCCTGCAGGCCCTGATCGCCGAAGGCCGCCTGAGCATCGACGGCAAGGTGATTGCCGACGGCAAGCACAAGGCGCGCGCCGGCACCTATGTGCTCAGCATCCCCGCCCCCGTCGCCGCTAAGCCCGAGCCTCAGGACATCCCACTCGATATTCTGTTCGAGGACGAGCACCTGATCGTGGTCAACAAGCCCGTCGGCATGGCGGCGCATCCGGCGCCCGGCACGCGCGACGGCACCCTGGTCAACGCCCTGCTTTTTCATTGCGGCGACACCCTGTCCGGCATTGGCGGCGTGCTGCGGCCTGGTATTGTCCACCGGCTCGACAAGGATACCTCCGGCATCCTCGTCGCGGCGAAATCGGATATCGCGCACCGCGCCCTGAGCGAGTTGTTCTCGCGCCACGATATCGACCGGGAATACAAGGCGATCGTCCGCGGCGCCCCGCGCTACATGTCCGGCACTGTGACCACGCGAATCGGCCGCTCGCACCATGACCGCAAGAAAATGGCCGTGCTGCGCGCCGGCGGCCGCGAGGCCATTACTCATTACCAGTTGGAAGAAGTCTACGGCGACACCAAGCCTTTAGCCGCGCTTCTGACCTGCCGGCTGGAGACCGGCCGCACCCACCAGATCCGCGTCCATATGGCCCATCTCGGCTGCCCCTGCCTCGGCGATCCGGTCTATGGTTCCGGTGCGCCGGCAAAGGAAGTTCAGGCCATTCTAAAGGAGCTGGATTTCAACCGCCAGGCGCTCCACGCCGGCCTTCTCGGCTTCATCCATCCGATCACCGGCCAGAAGTTGAAATTCAAAGCCCCCCTGCCCGACGACATGCAGGAACTCGCCGATGCCCTGGCGGATATGTATTAAAAATGAAAAGGAGCCGACCGGCTCCCGCCCGACGTTTCGGGCGAGCCTAACGACCACTTGGTCGTCGCGGCGCTTGAGCTATAATACTGCACTGCACTCACCTAAGTGTGATCATGTAACACCGCCGCCTGTGATACCTTTCTGCAACAAATTCGCAGCTTGATGCCATTTTTTTGCGATTTCGCAGTTTATGGGTCTTTTTTTCGCCGAAAGGCTTCCTAAATCTAGGCGCAGTTGTCGGGCAGGATATCCCCTTCGTCTGTGCTCCCCCTCACTGACAAGGCGCGGGTCTCATGTCCGACACACTTCCTTTTTCTGACCGTTCGTCAGAATCCCGACCAGAAACAGAAAATTCTACAGAAAGCGATGCGCCGATGAGTTCTCTTGCCCTGACCTCCTCCTCCTCGAACCTCGCCACCCGTGACGGTGCCAGCCTGCCGGCCCTGACGCCGGACGGCGGCCTCAATCGCTATCTGTCGGAAATTCGCAAGTTCCCCATGCTGGCAAAGGATGAAGAGTTCATGCTGGCCAAGCGCTGGACCGAGCATCAGGACCCCAAGGCCGCCCACAAGCTGGTCACCTCGCACCTGCGCCTCGTCGCCAAGATTGCCATGGGTTATCGCGGCTATGGCCTGCCGGTAGGCGAAGTCATTTCCGAAGGCAATGTCGGCCTTATGCAGGCGGTCAAGAAGTTCGACCCCGATCGCGGCTTCCGCCTGGCCACCTACGCCATGTGGTGGATCAAGGCATCTATTCAGGAATATGTCCTGCGCTCGTGGTCCCTGGTCAAGATGGGCACCACCGCCGCCCAGAAGAAGCTGTTCTTCAACCTGCGCAAGGTGAAATCGGAAATCTCGGCCTTGGAGGACGGCGACCTGCGCCACGAACATGTCGAGCAGATCGCCACCAAACTTGGCGTCTCAGAGGCCGATGTCGTCAGCATGAACCGCCGCATGTCCTCGGCCGATTCGTCGCTGAACGCGCCCTTACGCGCCGCCGAAGGCGAGTCGGAATGGCAGGACTGGCTGGTCGATGACACCCAGCAGTCGCAGGAAACCGTGCTCGCCGACAACGAGGAATACGGCCAGCGCATGGACCTGCTTCAGGCCGCCATGGGCGAACTGAACGACCGTGAAAAGGAAATCCTGACCGAGCGCCGCCTCAAGGATTCGCCGACCACGCTGGAAGACCTGGCCGAACGTTTTGGCGTCTCGCGCGAACGCGTCCGCCAGATCGAGGTCCGCGCCTTCGAAAAGCTGCAAAAGGCCATGGTCGCGGCGTCGCAGGCGGCCACACCGGTCACGGCCTGATGAATATAACTCCAGGTTGGATACAACCTGGCAAGGGCAAGCGCCCGCCGCGCATGTTTGCGCGTAAAGCCCCTGCGGCGATTGAGCTTGAACAAAGGTAATGCCCGCAGTCATAAATGACCGCGGGCATTATGCCGCGTTTTCTTTTTTGGCGTCGTCTATGCGGAACAGCTTGGCTAGGGCCGCCACCGGCGCCTTGAGCATCTCGCCTGTCATTTCATTCGACTTGTAAGCGGTGAAGACTTCCGTTACGGCGGCCTTGAACTTCGGGTCTGTGATCGCCTTGCAGGCCGGCACCAGAACTTCAAGCTGGGCCGTGATGGCGCGCCTGGCCTGTTTGCGGTCATTATCAAACTGATCGGCGGCGGCGCGCAGGATACGCACACTCTGCTCCAGGCGCTTCATGCCGTCCGACATATTCTCCGGCGGCCGCGTCGTCGCCCCGCCGAAGCCGGAATTGAAGCGCCGGCGGTCAGGTCCAACATACATTACCGCTTCGATCCAAGGCCGCGACTTGGTAACGACGTGGTCCAGACGCTGCAGCAGGTCACCTGAAGCAAACGGCTTCTTCATGATCTCGTCGCTGCCGCAATCGCGTGCCTGCTTCAGGATTTCCGGCAGGTCGTTCGGCGCCATCATGATCACCGGAACCTTGCGACACTTCATGTCCGAACGGCGCAGCCCGGTCACGAAGGACGCGCCTTCGATATTCGGTCCCTTGAGATCGCAGAAAATAATCTGCGGATCGAAATCCTGGCAGATCAGGGTGGCGCGGCGGTCATCCGTTTCGACCTGGACCTTTTCGGCCCCCAGCACGCGCAGCATATCCATCAGGATGCGGGCATAGGCCGGATTGCCTTCCAGCACCAATACCCGCTTCAGATGCGGTTTCAGTTTGGCTTCCAGTTTGGGATCGAGCGAAAACACGAGGACACTCTGCTGATATTGTGCCGCAATCCTATGCCCGATTAGTAAAAATAGATTTTATGGCGCTGCAAAATTCAAGCGAATTTAAAAAAGCAACGCGCATCGCCTAGTCCTGGAACGGATCACGCATGAGAATGGTGTCTTCTCGCACTTTTTTCCGTTTCCGGAAGCCACCACCCTGCCGTCAGTCCTGGAACGGATCACGCATGAGGATGGTGTCTTCTCGCTCAGGCGACGTGGAAAGCAACGCCACCGGTGCGCCGATCAGTTCCTCGATGCGGCGCACATATTTTACGGCGTTGCCCGGCAGGTCTTTCCACGAACGTGCGCCTTGCGTGCTCTCGCTCCAGCCTTCCAGTTCCTCATAAACCGGCTCAATGCCCTGCTGGTCCTTGAAACCGGCCGGCAGATAATCGAGCACCTGATCGCCCACCTTGTAGCCGACGCAGACCTTGATGGTTTCGATGCCGTCGAGGATGTCGAGCTTGGTGAGCGCGATGCCATCGATGCCGTTGATGGCGATGGACTGCCGCGCCAGAACCGCATCCAGCCAGCCGACGCGGCGGGCGCGGCCGGTGACCGTGCCGAATTCATGACCGCGCGTGGCGATGCCCTGGCCGATCTCGTCGAACAACTCGGTCGGGAACGGGCCGGAACCAACGCGGGTGGTATAGGCTTTCAGGATGCCCAGCACATAACCAACGCTCTTCGGCCCCATGCCGGAACCGGCGGCCGCCTGGCCGGCCACCGTGTTGGACGAGGTGACAAACGGATAGGTGCCGTGGTCGATATCGAGCAGTGCCCCTTGCGCGCCCTCGAACAGGATGCGCTTGCCTTCAGTCTTGGCTTTGTCGAGCACATACCAGGCCGGCTTGACGTGCGACAGCAGGCGCGGCGCGATGGCCTTGAGCTTTTCGGTCAGGGCGGCGACATCGACCGGAGCGAGCCCCAGGCCGGCCCGCAACGGGTTATGATGGGCCAGCAGACGGTCGATCTTGGCGTCCAGCGCGTCAAAATCGGCCAGGTCAGCTACTCGGATGGCGCGGCGCCCCACCTTGTCTTCGTAGGCCGGGCCAATGCCGCGGCCCGTGGTGCCAATCTTGCCGGCGCCGGCAGCCGCTTCGCGCGCCAGGTCGAGTTCGGAATGGATCGGCAGAATCAGGCAGGCATTGTCGGCGATCACCAGCAGGTCAGGCGTGATGCTCAAACCTTGCGCCTCGACTCGCGCGATTTCATCAAACAGCGCCCACGGATCGATGACCACGCCATTGCCGACGATCGACAGTTTGCCCTGAACGACGCCGGAGGGCAGCAGGGAGAGCTTGTAGACCTTGCCATCAACAACCAGCGTATGGCCGGCATTGTGGCCGCCCTGGAAACGCACGACGACATCGGCGCGATTTGAGAGCCAGTCGACAAGCTTGCCCTTGCCCTCGTCGCCCCACTGAGCGCCAATTACGGTTACGTTTGCCAAGATGATTGCTCCGGTCACAGAATATTGCAGCGCAGGCATAGATCGTTTTTCGGGCCATGCGCGTGTTAGCCGGTGGCACCCTATAGAGGATGAATCAGGGCTTGTAACCCATTATTTTAGCTCAAATGCCGCATGGCTCGCGCAAACATGCGCGGCGGGCGCTTGCCCTTGCCTCAGGCCAAAAGGCCTTCGGAAATTGAGAATTACGCCACTTCCAATGCGGTCAGCGCCTCGGCATAGGCCCATTCCAGCCAGGGCAGCAGGGAATCGATATCATCCGCCTCGACCGTGCAGCCGCACCAGATACGCAGCCCCGGAGGCGCGGCGCGATAGCCGTTGATATCAAAAGCCACGCCCTCGATCTCAAGCAGGGAAGCCATTTTCGCGGCCAGTTTCGCCTGCACCTCGGCCGGTTGCGACTGCACCGCCGGATCGACGAACTTCAGGCACACCGACGTGGTCGAGCGCGTCTCCGGAACTTCGGCGACGAAATCGATCCACGGTGTCGCTTCGACCCATTCGCGCAGAACATTGAAATTATGATTGCAGCGGTTGATCAGTCCTTCAAGACCGCCTTCCAGCGACGCCCAGCGCAGGGCATCGAGATAGTCCTCGATCACCAGGAAGGAATAGGTGTTGATGGCGTCGCCGCCAATGACCTTCATATCCGCTACTTGAGTATTATTTGGCCCCTTGGCCTTCAGGCGCAGCACCTTGGGGATCGGCCGGCCGGACTCCCAGCTATTAAGGCGGTCCAGGGCCTTGGGCGACAGCACCAGCACACCAAAGCCGGCCTCACCGCCCAGCGCCTTCTGAAAGGAGAAGGTGGCGACATCGAGTTTTTCCCAGGGCAGTTCCATGCAAAAGGCCGCGGAAGTGGCGTCACACAGCACCAGCCCCTTATGGTCATTCAGGAAATCCGAATTGGGCACGCGCACGCCAGACGTCGTGCCGTTCCATGGGAAGACCAGATCGGCCTCAGGGTCGATCTTCGACAGGTCCGGCAACTGGCCATAGAGCGCGCTCAGAACCTCGCAATCGAGCTTCAGATGGGTCACCGCGTCATCGGCCCACAACTGGCCGAAGCTTTCAAACGCCAGAAGCTGCACCTTGTGCTGGCCCAGCAGGTTCCACATGGCGGCTTCGAAGGCGCCGGTATCCGAAGCCGGCATGACCAGCACCTGATAATCAGCGGGTATTTGAAGGATCGAGCGCGTCAGATCGATGGCCTGGTTAAGCCGGCCTACCGTCACCTTAGAGCGGTTCGAGCGGCCCACCGGCGCGCCCGAAAGCGCCTGCACACTCCAGCCCGGACGCTTGCTGGTCGGGCCCGACGAAAACCACGGACGCTCAGGTGCGCGAGCAGGTTTGTTGGCGGAAAAGGTCGACATGCGGGCCCCTCGAATGCGGCAGATTTGAACCGCTCTTTGCGCTTTCGAGCCTGTCAGGGCAAGCCTTTTTTTGGTCGGGGCGGCTATCCTCCCTTAACAATGTGCGTGACCGAACAAAATCGCATTTTTCCGCCTTGCGCCTTAGGCTCTTTGTGGCGCCTGAAATTTATCATTCTGATTTCGTGGATAATTTTCTTCCGCCATGAACCGAATATGAACCGCGTCGTTCAGGTCAGGCTCAGGGGCCGCGTGTTTATATGGGTCATCGCTGATGGAACAGCGAAAACACAATACGGAGAAAGACGATGAAAAAGACCCTGATCACCCTGGCCGCCGCTGCTGCCGCCCTGACCACTCTTTCCGCCCCCGCCATCGCCAGCGCCCGCCCGGCGCATGTCGTGGTTGTCACCGACCATCGCGGCTCTGGTTGGAACCACCGCGATGACCGCGCCTCGGCGCAACTGAACAACCGCATCGCCCGACTGGATGCCCGTATCGACCAGGGCCGACGCACCGGCCAGATCAGCTACCGCGAAGGCCGCCGCCTGAATAACGAACTGAACCTGATTTCTTCACAAAAGCGCAGCTTCGAGCGTTCGGGCCGCGGCCTGAGTGTCAACGAAATCAGCCTGCTCGACAATCGCCTCGACCGTCTGCAAGGCCAGATCCGTTACGAAAAGCACGATTTCGACAATCGCCGCGGCTAACACTTAAATCCGTCTCATCCCTCAGGGCGCAAAACTCCGGTTCTGCGCCCTTTGGCTGTCTAAACTTAACTTATTGCGAAAATTAATTATTTTCCATCCTAACCGCCCCCTCCTTTGCCGACCGAATATATCAAACCCGACACATTGCCGCCTTCGCCAGCCCTTACAAATTCACGACCAAAACCCCAGCGCCTTCAATTCCGGCCAAAACCAGCCCCTTACATGAATACCGCCTGAAGCATCCTGTTCAGGTGCGCCTCAGTTTCGCAGGACTAGATTGGGGCCATCGCTGAAGACCAGCGAGGCACTCAAAAAGGAACACGACCATGAAAACCGCATCCACATCCGCTAAAGCCCTGATCGCCATGATCGTCATGAGCGCCGGCCTGAGCACAATGGCCCTTTCCGCCCAGGCCGCGCCGCAAGGTCACGCCCCCGCCGCGGCGGCCCATGCCCAATACGGCGTCGAAGCCGGTCGCAAGATCGAGGCCCGCATTCAGGATATCAAGGACCGCCTCGCAGACGGCAAACATTCGGGCCGCATCAGCCGTGCGGAAGGCAGCCGCCTCACCACCTCCCTGAACAGCATTGTTTCGCTGAAGCGTCAGTATGAGCGCTCTGGCCGTGGCCTGAGCCAGCCGGAGATCAATACTCTGAACACCAAGCTCGATATTCTGTCAGGGAAGGTCCGCGTTCAAGGCCACGATAACAACAGGCGTTAAAGGCGCTCAGAGGCCGCGCAGGCGCCTCGCAAAAGCTCGGGCGGCCCTTGGCCTTGCCAAAACGCCTTGCGTTTTGGAACTCAAAGCAGCCAGTTATGGCGCAGCGGCCCATGGCCCTGACCCAGGCCGGGGGCCATCAGGATCGCCCCGCCGACATAATCCCTCGCCAGCCCGACCGTTTCCTCAAGCGGCCGGGCGTCGCGCGTCAGGGCCGCGCAAGCCGAGGCAAGTGTACAGCCCGTGCCATGCGTATGCCGGGTATCGATGCGTTCGGAGGTAAAACGATGCTCACCCTGACGCGTGATCAGCAGGTCGACGACATCGGGCGTATCAATATGGCCGCCCTTGATCAGCACGTTCTTTGCGCCCATGGCCAACAGGGCCTCGCCCGCCTTGCGCATGCCGTCCTCGGTCTCGACCTTGAGACCGGTCAGCGCCGCCGCTTCCGGGGCATTGGGCGTCAAAAGGTCGGCCAGGGGCAGCATCAGAGCCTTCATGGCGTCGACCGCATGATGGTTCATCAGGGCATGGCCGCCTTTGGCCACCATCACCGGATCGATGACTGTGAAGACCTTCGCACCCTCGATCACCAGCGACACCGCTTCCATGACGGCGATATCAGCCAGCATCCCGGTCTTGATCGCGTCGGCGCCGATATCATCGAGGCAGGCTTTCGCCTGGGCGGTGATAAGGGCGGGCGGCACCGCCAT
Source organism: Asticcacaulis taihuensis (assembly GCF_900100255.1). Classification (GTDB taxonomy): domain Bacteria; phylum Pseudomonadota; class Alphaproteobacteria; order Caulobacterales; family Caulobacteraceae; genus Asticcacaulis; species Asticcacaulis taihuensis. The sequence continues at coordinate 1,231,194 of NZ_FMTS01000001.1, forward strand.
CACGTCGGATACACCCAGCGTATTCTGCACGGTCAGGGCGGTGATCGCCGTCATGGCATAGCCGCCCAGGCAGGTCACCGCCTTGATATCGGCCTGGATGCCGGCGCCGCCCGATGAATCGGAACCGGCGATGATTAAAACACGCTGCATACTTGTCCTTAATGGCCGAATAGGCTCATAGATGGAACCAACTTCCGGCCGATTCCCCGGCCGGCAAGGGCGACCGCCCGCCGCCGCTGATGCGGCGAGCCATGCGGCGCTTGAGCTCTCAAATAGGAGGGGTGGATGCCCCTGACAACCTCGTTTTACAAAAGCGCCATTCCGCGCGGCACCTATCGCCACTATAAAAACAAGCTCTATCGCGTCTTCGGCACCGTTACCGATTCGGAAACCGAGGAAGACCTGGTGCTTTATGCGCCGCTCGGCCAGACCGCCGGTGAGGCCCGCCTGTGGGTGCGGCCGTTGTCCATGTTCACCGAGACGGTCATGACCGAAAAAGGCGCCGTGCCGCGCTTTGCCTTTGTCGAAGCCTTTTCTGATTTTACGGAAGGCGACAATTGAGCGAGTCCGATCGGTGGATAGAACTGGAACCGGAGGCCTTTGCCGATAACGGTCATCCGATCCTGCGCGCCATGCGCGGGACGCTGATCCTTGTCCGCCTCAATCAGATTGACGCCAATGACGAGATGACCAGCTATGAGATTTTGGCGGGACAACTGATCCGCGCCAATCGTTCGGAAGGCTTTGTTCTGTCGCTGGTCGGCAAAAAATCCGGTCAGGAACTGTTCCTGCCGCTGGTGCCGGCGGCCTTCAACCTGCAACCACCGGGGCAATACATGCTGAGCTGCGGCTCGGTGATCGAAAACCCGGTTTTTCTCGGCGCCTTCGACGTATACAGGCCCTCATGATCGACAAGATGCTTCACGATCCGTTTCTGCTGATCTGCGGCGCGCTGTTTATCGCCATCGCCGTGCTGATGCTGGTGCAGAAGCTGCGTAATCGCCCATGACATCGCCGCGAAGCGGAAGCGCCTCGCCCGTCCACCGGCGATAGCGGTAGCATGTGCTTATAAGGCATATCTGCGTCATCTGTGGACGTCCTTCCTGACGACGCCAGAGCGCGCGCAGAGGTTTGTTTTGATCCACAGATTACACAGATTACACAGATATTTAGGGCAATTTCGCGCTACCGCTATCGACGGCGAGCGAACCGGGCAGATGTTTAAACCTCGTCCTGGCGGATGCCATCCCAGGGTTCGCGTTTGACCACATATTGCAGCGGCCAGACATTCTCACGCGAGCGCCCGCAGCGCGGGCAGTCGGTTTCGTGCGGCTCGAAGACGCCATAGAAGAAATTACCGCGATCGGCGCCCTTCGTATCGACATGCTTGCCGCAGCGCGGGCACAGGAAGAAGAACTGCGAGATGGCGATGCCAAGGAAGGCGAAGGAAAAGGCCAGCGGCGCAGTATCGCCCAGCGCGCCGATCAGGCAGATCGGCAGCAGGATGAGATAGATGATGGCGCGCGTGCGATAGCTCAAGTTTCAGGCTCCTTGGAGCGCGCTCCATACCCGCATGGCCTGCCTCATGGCAAGCACATCATGGACTCGCACCATTTTAACGCCATTGGCAATGGCGTGCAAATGCACCGCCAGGGTGCCGCCGATGCGCTGCTGGGCAGCGGCGGCGACCGCCCCTTCCCGCTCTTCCAAAGCGGCGATAAAGCGCTTGCGCGAGGCCGCCATCAGCAGCGGAAAGCCATGCGATGCCAGCCGGTCCGCGGCGCGGATCAGGGCCAGGTTATGATCGAGCGTCTTGCCGAACCCAATGCCGGGATCGAGCCAGATACGGCCACGCGCCACACCGGCCTGCATGGCGGCCTCGGCGCGCGCCAGCAGCCAGGCTTCCACCTCGCCCACCACATCGTCATAATGCGGCGCGGCCTGCATGGTGCGCGGTTCGCCCTGCATGTGCATCAGGATAATATCGCCACCCAGTTCCGCCGCGACTTCAAGGCTCTCAGGCGTGTGAGACAAGGCCGTGACATCGTTCCAGACGGTAGCCCCAGCCTGAAAAGCGGCGCGCGCCACCTGGGGTTTGAGTGTATCGATACTGATCGCGCCCGGCCATTCAGCGGCGATGGCAGAGATAACCGGCAACACACGGGCAATTTCCGCTTCGGCGCTGACCGGCTCTGCCCCCGGCCGGGTCGATTCCCCGCCGATATCGAGCACATCGGCGCCTTCCGCGATCAGCCTCCGCGCCTGGGCCACGGGATCATAGGCGCCGCCATCGGAAAAGCTGTCGGGCGTCACGTTAATGATGCCCATGACCAGCGGTCCATGGGTGGTGCGGCTGAGCAAGGTCATTTCAGCCCGGCATCCCGCGCCGCCAGCAGGGACAGGCCGGTCAGATCGAGATGACCTTCGCCGCCCTCCACCAGCCGGCCCAGGCGGGCCCGCAACAGGTCATTGAGCGGCATGGAAACACCCAAACTATCCGCCGCTTCGCCTGCCAGTCGCATGTCCTTGGCGGCCAGCACCGCCGCGAAACCGGCGGGCTCGAATTTTTCCGAGACGATCAGGGCGCCATAATTTTTATAGATCGGCGCGCCGAACAGGGTTGAGGTCAGGAAATCCAGCAGATCAGCCTTTTCGACCCCGCCCTTGGCGACAAGCGCCATAGCCTCACCCAGCGCTTCTGTGACATTGACGATCAGGAAATTGCCCGCCAGCTTGACGAGATTGGCGGCTGAGGGTTTGTCACCGAAGACCTGCACCCTTTGGCCGATGACGTCCAGCAGCGGCATGGCCTTGGCGATGGCTTCCGGCGTGCCGGCCGCGGCGATAAACAGCTTGCCTTCGGCGGCTACCGGCGGACGTCCAAACACGGGCGCCGAAACGTAGTGCTGTCCTCTGGCGGCATGAGCCTCGGTCAGTTTATCAGCAAGGGCCACGCTGATGGTGCTGAGGGAGATATGGACACCGCCGGCCGGCAGGCTGGCGAGGATGGCTTCCGAAACGCCTTCAACCGCCGCATCATCGGCCAGCATGGTGAAGACGGCGTCGCCCCGGCTGGCATCGGCGGGCGTGGCCGCGCGGATGGCACCACCGGCGACCAGCGGATCAGCCTTTTCCGGCGAACGGTTCCATACGGAGACCTCGTGCCCTGCCCTGACCAGATTGGGCGCAATCGCTGCCCCCATACTGCCCAAACCGATAAACCCGACCTTCATGATGTTTCTCCTCCAGACTTGGGAAAACTTGACCTTACTTCTCCTCCCTTGCGAGCCTCTTGGCGAAGCGGGGGAGGTGTCAGCGCGAAGCCCGTGAGGGCTGGTGTCGCTGACGGAGGGGGCTTCCCCCATAGAAATGCCCCCTCCGACATGAGTTCGCCCTCCACCTCCCTCACAATGAAGTTGCCACTTCGCCAAGAGGCTCGCAAGGGAGGAGAAAGACTTATACCGGCTTACCGATCCGCTTGATTTCCCATTGCAGGTCTATACCCAGCTTGGTCATGACATCGGCGCGGACGGCCTCGCCCAGACCTTCCAGTTCGGCCGCCGTGGCATCGCCCGTATTGATCATGAAATTGGAATGCAGTTCCGAGAACTTGGCGGCACCGAACAGCTTGCCGCGCCAGCCGGCTTCATCGACACACTGCCAGGCGCTCTTGCCTTCGGGGTTCTTGAAGGTCGAGCCGCCGGTCTTTTCACGGATCGGCTGGGTCTGCTCGCGGCGGGCCGTGATCGCTTCCATGCGTTCGGTGACCGCCGCCGCATCGTCCGGCGTCCCCTGGAACAGCGCGCCGGTATAGATGACGCCTTCCGGTTCGGAATGACGATAGCGGAAGCCCATATCAGCATTGGAAATGGTGACGCGTTCGCCGGCGCGGGTAATGGCATAGGCCTCGACCAGTACGTCCTTGGTTTCCGAACCATAGCAGCCGGCATTCATGGTCAGGGCGCCGCCGATGGTGCCCGGCACGCCGCGATAGAATTCCAGTCCGGCAATGCCATTGTGCGCGGCCACCTTGGCAACATTGGCATCCAGCGCCGCCGCGCCGGCCTCAATACGGGCATCGCCACGCGGAATGACATCGGCGAAATTGCGACCGAGACGAATAACCACCCCCTCAATGCCGCCATCGCGCACCAGCAGGTTGGAACCGACGCCGATGGTCAGGACGGGGATACCCGGATCGAGGTTCTTCAGGAATTCGCTGAGATCAGCGGCATCTTCCGGCAGGAAGATGACATCCGCCGGTCCGCCGACGCGGAACCAGGTGAAGGGCGCCAGCGCCGCGCGGGTCATGATCTTACCGCGCACCGGTGGCAGGTCGGCGATCCAGGCGTGGGAGTCGTGGCTCATGCTTTCAGCGGTTCCAATTGCGCAGGCAACGCATAGGCCCACTGGGTAATATCGCCGGCGCCGAGGCAGACCACCAGATCACCCGGCTTGGCTTCCGCCGCCACCAGACCGGCCAGATGCGCTGGCGTATCGAGCGCCACGGCATGGCGGTGGCCGAAGCGGTGCAAACCTTCCACCAGATGCGCCTTATCGACGCCTTCGATCGGCTGTTCGCCCGCCGAATAGACATCCGCCACGATCACCATGTCGGCGTCATGGAAGCAGGAGGAGAACTCGTTCATCAGGTCGCGCAGGCGCGTATAGCGGTGCGGCTGGACCACGGCAATGACGCGACCCGTAGTCACCTGGCGCGCGGCCTTGAGCACGGCGGCGATCTCGACCGGATGGTGGCCATAGTCGTCGATCACGCGGATGCCATCGACCACACCGGTGGTCGTGAAGCGGCGCTTGACCCCGCCGAAGCCGGCCAGGCCCTTGCGGATGGCGTCTTCACCTATGCCCAGTTCACGGGCGATGGCGATGGCGGCCGTAGCGTTGGAGACATTGTGGTTGCCGGTCATCGGCAGCTTCAGCCCGGCCCAGGTGAAGGGCTCCACACCAGAAGGCGAGAAGGTCACGTCGAAGACGGCGCCTTCCGGGCCAAATTCGATATTGGCGCAGCGCACCTCGGCCTGCGGGCTGACACCGTAAGGGATCAGCCGGCGGTTATCGATCTTGGCGGCCAGGGCCTGCACTTCCGGATGGTCGATGCAGACGGCGGCGAAACCATAGAACGGGATGTTTTCGACGAAATCGACAAAGCCCTTCTTCACAGCCTCGAAGTCACCCCAGTGATCGAGATGCTCGGCGTCGATATTGGTGACGATGGCCAGGGTCGATTTGAGGCGCAGAAAGGAGCCGTCGGACTCATCGGCCTCGACCACGATCCAGTCGCCGTCGCCCACCTTGGCATTGGTGCCGTAATTGTTGATGATACCGCCATTGACGACCGTGGGGTCTTTGCCGCCGGCATCGAGCAGGGCCGCCACCATGGAGGTGGTCGTCGTCTTGCCGTGGGTGCCGCCTACCGCGATGGAGAATTGCAGTCGCATCAGTTCGGCCAGCATTTCGGCGCGACGCACCAGAGGGATGCGGCGGCGGCGTGCTTCCACCATTTCGGGGTTATCCTGCTTCACCGCGGTCGAATAGACCAGGGCGCAGACCCCTTCCGAGACGTGCGCCGCTTCATGACCGATGAAGATTTCGGCGCCCAGCTTCTGGAGGCGCTCGGTATTGGCCGATGCCTTGGCGTCCGAGCCCTGCACCTTGTAGCCGATCTTGATCATGATCTCGGCGATGCCGCTCATGCCGATGCCGCCAATGCCGACAAAATGGACGGGGCCGAGATCGAAAGGCGTCGGGCGTTTGGAGTGGATGGTCATGGGCAGTTTTCGCAGACAGAATTGAGGTGGGATTCGGCTTTAGACCATCACGGTCAGGCTGTCACGAAGCTTTATCGGCCTTTGGCTTTAGCATCCCCTGGAACGGCTTTTCGCCCTTTCCCTGCGTCACGTCCTCGCCCGTATAGAGCCGACGAATGAGGGTATAGATGATCACCGTCAGCGGCATGGCGAACAGCACGCCCATCGGCCCCAGCAGGCCGGCGAAGCCAATCACCGCGAACAGGGTCACGATCACCGGAATGGAAGCGATGCTGCGCTGGACCATCGGTGTGATGAAGTTGCTCTCCAGTTGCGACACGCCGACATAGATGACCAGTGCCCAGATGAAGGTCTGCCAGCCGGAAACCGCCGCCAGCAGCAGCCCCGGACCGGCGGAGACCACGGGACCGACAATCGGCACGAACTGCGCCAGGCCGGACACAAGGCCTAGCGCCAGGGCCGAGGGCACCCCAAGTACGGACAAGCCAATGCCAGTGAGCGTTCCCACCAGCACCATGGAAATGAACTGGCCGACGAACCACAGCCGCAGGGCATGGCCCGCCACATTCATGGCGTCACGTACCTTTTCCTTGTGCTGATCAGCAATCAGGAAAACCACGCCATCGCGGTACTTGCCGGGGTTGATGGCCAGAATGATGCCGGCAATGGTCGCCACCAGCAGGTTGGCCAGGGCGCCAAAAACATTGCCGGCGATGCTGGGCAGCTTCGAGGCCACGCCGCCGGCCTGCTGTCCTAGGCTCTGCATCTGTTTCTGCACCTCGTCATTCAGTCCCAGTGACACCAGTCGCTTTTGCAAGGCGGCCCAGGCTGCAGGCAATTGTTCGGTCAGGTTATGCGTCTGCGAAACCAGCTCATATCCGAACAGGGCGAAGGTCACGGAGATAAAGGCCAGGACCAGCACCAGCACGGTCAGTACGGCAAAGGTATCGTTGAGCGGCGTGTATTTGATCAGCGGCTCCGCCAGGGCGCGCAGGACGGTGGCGATAACGATGGCCCCAAAGATCAGCAGCCACAGGCCCAGCAGTTTGAAGACCAGCAGGGCGGCCGCGATGGCGAGGATGACGAACAGCACCCTTTGCATGAAACCGACGCCGAGTGCCTTTTCCATCGCGTTCTATCCCTTGATTCGTTTTACAGTACGCTCGACAAGATCAGCCAGCAATCTGGCCGCATCGGGGCGCGCCACCGATTTCGCCGCGCCTGCGCGCATCGGCAAGAGCGCCGCGCCTTCGATCAGGGTGCGGATTTCGCTGCACAGCTTTTCCGCCGTCACATCGTCTTCGCGGATGACCACAGCGGCCTTGGCGGCTTTCAGCACCTCGGCATTATAGGTCTGGTGGTCGTCGGCGGCGATCTTGAGCGGAATGAGGATGGAGGGCTTTCCGGCCACCGCCAGTTCACAGACGGTAGAAGCTCCGGCCCGGCCGATGACGATATGCGCCCGGCCCAGGCGTTCGGCCATATCGATAAAGAACGGCGCCACCTCGGCATCGATCTCGGCGTCCCGGTAGATTTTCGTCGCCATGTCGATCTGGTCGGCGCGGGTCTGCTGCTCGACATGCAGATTGATGCGCAGGGAAACCGGCAGCAGGGCCAGGGCTTGCGGCACGGTTTCGGACAATATCTTCGCGCCCTGCGATCCGCCCGTCACCAGGATGCGGATGGTTGGATCGATAGGGGGGTAAGGTGCATCGTAGAGCGCCCTAATATCCGGCCGCACCGGGTTTCCGACCACCTGCACCCGGCCTTCCATCTCCGCCGGCGCCATGCGCAAAACCGGAAAGGCACAGGCCACGGCGTCCACCTGCTTCACCAACTGGCGGTTTGAACGGCCAAGCACTGAATTCTGCTCATGGATGAGCGTGATATCCTTGCGCCCAAGCGCCGCCATCAGGGCCGGATAGGACGGATAACCACCAAAGCCGATCACCGCCCAGGGCTTAAGGCGCTTGAAGGCTTTCCGCGCCTGCATGATGCCCAGGCCGATCTTGATGGCCGCCCGCGCCATGCCGATCGGATCGCTTTTTTTGAAGGTGGCCGCATCCAGGGAGAGGCGTTCAATGGCGGGGAAATTGGCCGCAAAGGCCGCGCCGCGCTTATCCGAGGCTAGGACCACATCCCAGCCCCGTTCATTCAGTTCGCGGGCCAGCGCTTCGGCGGGAAACATATGCCCGCCGGTGCCACCTGCCGCCACAACGGCCAAAGGCTTTTCGGAAAAGGAAGACGCTTTGCGTCTCGGTTTGGCTTTTTTAGCGGTGGCCATCTAGTCCCCGGAACCGGCGTACTCAAATCTGGAAATCACCATAGCGGGTTCTGAATAAAAAACTAAATCGTTTCTGGCCTGTATTTACCATTTTGTCGGATCGTCCTGCGGTATTTCTTCCTGGCGCCGGCGTGTTAAAGCCAAAATGAAGCCGAGCGTCAGCCCCATGGCCAGCATGGACGAGCCGCCGTAGGAAATAAACGGCAGGGTCATGCCCTTGGGGGGAATCAGGCCGAGATTGACCGACACATTGATCAGCACCTGCATACCCAGCATGATGTAAAGTCCGGAGGTGGCGATCTGACGGAAAGGATCCTGCATCGCCATGGCCTTGAGCAGGCCGCGGATGATGATGAAGGCGAAAATGCCGATAATGATCAGGATCAGCCACAGGCCGTATTCTTCCGCCACCACCGAATAGATGAAATCTGTATGCAGGTCGGGAATCAGGCGCTTCATCGTGCCTTCATTGAGCCCGACGCCGAACAGGCCGCCATTGGCGATGGCCGCCTTGGCACGGGCCACCTGGAAGCCGGAATCGGCGTCCGGCGAAATGAAGCCCATGATGCGGTTACGAAAGTGCGGCTGGATGAAGAACAGCCCCACCAGGCCGGTGCCGGCCGCGCCCAGCATCCCGATGATCCAGCGAAACGGCACGCCCGAAATGAAGAAACAGGCCCCGAAAGCAATGGTGATCAGGATTGACTGCCCGACATCGGGCTGGATCAGCAGCAGTCCGATGGCCAGGGCATAGAGACAGAAGGCGACGGTCACGCCCGGCACGCCCTTGCCTTTCTGGCCTTCGCAGAACATCCATGCGATCAACACGATCAGGGCCGGCTTGAGGAATTCCGACGGCTGGAGCGCCACGGGCCCCAGTTCCAGCCAGCGCCGGCCGCCCTTGGCGGCATGGCCGATCAGCGGCAGCATGGCCATGATCGAGATGGCGCCGCCATAGGCCAGCACACTCACGCGCTTTACCCCCTTCAGCGACAGCATGGATACCATGATCATCACCGCCGCCGTCAGCAGGGCGAAAACGAAATGGCGCTTGGTGTAATAAAAGGTATCGTAATGGCTGGTATGCGGCGCCGCCACCGGCGATGACGAAAACGAGAAGAAAAAGCCCAGAACCAGCAGGATCAGCGCCAGGGTCAGGGTGACACGGTCCAGCGTCCACCACCAGATGGCGGTCGGCGAGCGATCGGTGCGCGTGAACGGATGGGCGTAAGCGTGAGCCATGGACGAACCTTGGACGGTTTGATGTGTGGACTGAAACCACAGGATTCACCAAATCGTGGTTAAGATCGTCTTAAGTCAGGCTGCTATTCGTAAGAGAATCTTAAGAATAGCCCTGAAACCTCAAACCTTCTCGCCGGTCACGCCCAGCTTGATCTCGCTGACGGCATCGCGGAACGCATCGCCGCGCGCCTCGAAATCGGTAAACTGGTCGAACGAAGCGCAGGCCGGCGAGAACAGCACGATCTCTTCGCGCCCTGTCTTTTCCGCCTCGGTATAGGCTTGCGCCACGGCCGTGAACAGAAGACGCGACTGTGTGCAGGGCGCTGACTTGCCGATCGTCACCTCGAACAGCTCCGCCGCCTCGCCGATCAGATAGGCGTGCTTGATGCGGGGGAACAGGTCGCGCAGGTCTTCGATGCCGCCCGCCTTGGCCACGCCGCCGGCGATCCAGTAGAACTTGTCAAACGACGACATGGCCTGACGCGCCGCATCGGCATTGGTCGCCTTGGAATCGTTGATAAAACGGACATGACCGATGCGGCCAATCTCCTGCATCCGGTGCGCCAGACCAGGGAAGGTACGCATCCCCGTGACGATCTCGTCCATTTCCAGCCCCAGGGCCTTGCACGCCGAATAGGCGGCCGCCGCATTCTGCCAGTTATGACGGCCCGTGAGCGTCCGTACCGCCTTTAGGTCGATCACCTGGCGGGCACGGACATTGGTGCCGTCATAGAGCACGCCGTTCAGCGCATAGACGCCGTGGCCGAGCGTCCGGCGGGCCGAAATCGAGACCAGTTTCACCGGCGAATTAACGCGCATATCGCTGATAATCGCGGAGGTATAGTCGTCATCAGCGCCAATCACTGCCGTCTGTTTCGAGCCTTGCGCCATGAAGATGCGGCGCTTGGCCTTGATATAGCCTTCCATGCCGCCGTGACGGTCAAGGTGATCGGGCGTGATATTCATCAGCACCGACACATCCGGCGAGAAGCTTAAGGTCAGGTCCAACTGATAGGACGAGGTCTCGATGACATAAATCGCGCCGGCGTGCATGTCTGGCAGGTCGAGAACACCGACGCCGATATTGCCACCGACATGAACATCCTTCCCGGCCGACTTCAGGATATGGCCGATCAGGGCCGTGGTGGTCGATTTGCCATTGGTGCCGGTAATGGCCACCGTGCGCGGGCGCTTGTGCGCCGGCAGACAGGCGAGCGTGCGGGCAAACAGTTCGATATCGCCCATGACCGGCACATGCGCGGCATGGGCCATGTCCACCGTCCAGTGCGGCGTCGGGTGGGTCAGCGGCACGCCGGGAGACAGCACCAGCGCGGCAAATTGCGACCAGTCGGCGGTCTTCAGGTTCTCGACCGTGAAACCTTCCTTCGTGGCCGGCAGCAGGTTCGACGGCTTGTCATCCCACAGTATCGGCAGGGCACCACCGGCCTTCAGCGCGCGCGCCGCCGAAAGCCCCGACCGCCCCAGTCCGAATATGGCGACCTGCTTGCCCTCAAAGCCTTTTACCGGGATCATAACACTTACCTTAGCTTGAGAGTCGCCAGGCCGACCATGGCCAGCATGGCCGCCACGATCCAGAAGCGGATCACGACGGTCGATTCCGCCCAGCCGAGCTTCTCGAAATGGTGGTGGATCGGCGCCATCAGGAAAACGCGCTTCTTGGTCAGCTTGAAATAACCGACCTGGATCATCACCGACAGGGCTTCCATGACGAAAAGGCCGCCAATGATGGCCAGAACGATCTCGTGCTTCAGGGCCACGGCCACGGTGCCAAGACCGCCGCCGAGCGCCAGCGACCCCGTATCGCCCATGAAGATCTTGGCGGGCGGTGCGTTATACCACAAAAAGCCCATACCGCCGCCGATAATGGCCGCCAGCAGTACCGCCACCTCACCGGCCCCCGGCACGAAATGGATGATCAGGTATTCGGCGAACTTGGCGTTACCGACGAGATAGGCGATTAGGGTAAAGGCGCCCGCCGCGATCATCACGGGAACGATGGCGAGGCCATCGAGCCCATCCGTCAGGTTGACGGCATTCGACGCGCCGACGATCACCACCGCGCCGAAAACAACATAAAAATAGCCGAGATTGAAGATGAAATTCTTGAACACCGGCACGACCAGAGACGTGGCCAGTTGCGGGGCATCGGCCGGTTGCGGTGAATAGTACATCAGCACCAGCACGGCACCGACAGCAATGGCGATCTGGGCGATCAGCTTCTGGATCGAGGTCAGGCCGGCGGAGGTCTGTTTGGTCACCTTGGCATAGTCGTCAATAAAGCCCAGCAGGCCATAGGCCATGGTAACGCCGAAGACCACCCAGGCGGCCGCCGAATGCGGATCGACCCACAGGACGGTGGCGACGGCAATCCCCGCCAGGATCATCAGCCCGCCCATGGTCGGCGTGCCCTTTTTTGTCAGCAGGTGGGTGGAAGGGCCATCCTCGCGGATCGGCTGTCCCTTGCCCTGGCGGGCGCGCATCCAGCGGATGAAACGGCTTCCCATGGCGACGGCAACGATCATGGCCGTGATCATGGCCAGGAAGATGCGCACCGTCTGATATTTCATCAGATTGATCAGGGGCCAGTGCTGGTGCAGGCTGGTGACATGCTCGTACAGCAGGTAGAACATAGATGACCTTTATTCGTCGAGAGCCAGGAGAGTCTTGGCAATCAGTCCGGCTTTCGAACCGTTCGAGCCCTTTACCATAACCACATCCCCCCCTTGCAAGCCCTCAATCAGGCGAGGCGACAGTTCGGCGGCGGTTTCAGCATACGCCCCGCGCAAGGGCAGCGGTAAGGCGTTCCACAGGTTTTTCATCAAAGGGCCTGCCAGATATACCTTGTCGATATCCTGTGCCTCGATTACCGCCGCCAGTCCGGCATGGAGCGCTGCCTCTTCGGTGCCCAGTTCGAGCATGTCGGTCAGGACGACAATTTTTCGTGAATCGGCGGACTTGGGCTGCGTCCCCAGAGATTCCAGGGTGGCGCGCATGGAAACCGGATTGGCGTTATAACTTTCGTCGATCAGGGTAATCTCACCGCCTTTGAACGCCTTTCTGGTCACCTTGCCGCGGCCATCAAGTGCTGCGAAGCTTTCCAGCGCCAGAAGCGAGGTATCGAGATCGACATCGAGCGCTTCCAGCATCAGCAGGGTGGCCAGGGCATTGATCGCCTGGTGCCTGCCGGTATGGGCCAGGCTGAAAATGATGTCGCGGCCGTGGAAGCGCGCCGCCACCGAAGCCCGGTCGCCATTGACGCGATGCTCTATCAGTTGCGCATCGACGCCATTGTGTTCGCCGAAGGCGGCGATCAGGGCGCCCGCCCCGCGCGCCTGCTGGCTGAGGAAATCGAACCATTGGTTATCGGCATTGAGTATAGCCAGGCCACCGGGCAGCAGGCCGTCGAAAATCTCGGCTTTTGCTCGTGCCACGCCGGCATCGCCATCGGGGAAGTTTTCGGTATGGGCGCCACCGACCGTGGTGATGATCACCGCGTGAGGCGCCACGAATTCCGACAGGGGCGTGATCTCGTCGGCATGGTTCATGCCGATCTCGAAGACGGCCCGCTCGGTATCAGCCGGCATACGCGCCAGGGTCAGGGGGACGCCGATATGGTTGTTGAAGCTCTTGATCGCCGAATGCGCCCGGCCCGCCAGGCTTAAGCCCTGCATGACCATCTGCGTCACGCTGGTCTTGCCGACACTGCCGGTCACCGCGCCGCGCCTGGCCTTCACCGCACGGTCGCGGGCGAAGACAGCCATGTCTTCCAGTGCCTTCTGCACGTCCGGCACCAGCAGGCATGCCCCCCCCTCGATGGGCCGGCGCGTAACGGCAATCGCGGCGCCCGACTGGAACGCCTGCGGCACGAAATCATGGCCGTCACGCACGCCTTTCAGCGCCAGAAACACATCGCCCGGCTGGAGCGCGCGGCTATCGAAATTGACGCCCGTAGCGGCACGTGAAGCCCCCTCGCCTATGCCGGTCAGTGTCCCGCCGGTGGCCTTGGCCAGTTCATCGAAGGTCCAGAGAGGGGTATCGGCCATAGGTCACACGCGCAGCAAAGGAAAACGCCATTGAACCCGACTCAGGGATTTAGGCAAGCACGAGTGTATTAACGGTGCCTTACAAAGTCTTTTCCAAGACTGATTTATTGAGAGGCATATAGGGCTGTAGGCCCTCAATATACCGGACAGCTCATCCAGCGATAGGCCCTGGCCCAGCTAACGCCCATAGAGCGGACAATGACGAAGCCTTTCGATTCTGGCGGCCCATCGTTGAGTTGCGTACAATTGTTCATATAAACCCCCGACGGATCGAACGAGTCGAGCCGGCGTGCCGACAGGCTCCTGTCCTTATTCAGCGTCACCTCGGCGACATCATAGCTGATATAGCTGCCGGAATAGAGGTGATCATCCACACGGGCGCGTTCGTTCAGCACCACGACGATGGCATTGTTGCGGCCGATATGGCGCAGATAATCGCCGGCGCGGTCGAAACATTCGGCGGCCTGATCGCCCTGGTTTTTGTCCGCCTTGTCGCGCGGACGGCCATTTCTCCAGTCGTGCCCGCAATCGACGATGAAATAATCATCGCCATAGGTTTCCCAGATTTCGGTCGGCACCGGCGCCAGGGGCGCGCCGCAGCGATTCAGCGCCTTTTCGGTGATATAGAGGCCATCGGGCCGGCCGGTCACCCACCAGCCGATCGCCTCGACCGGCGCACAGCCATCGACCGAAGTCATGAAGGACTTGTCGATCCACCGGCTGTCGGCCTTGAACTTGTTGCTGCCCTTTCGTTTCAACACCCATTGGTCGGTCTCGGCCTTGGTCAGCACATCGCCGGTACTAACCGCATGACGCGCAGCCACGAGGTCGAGTTCCTTCTCATCGGGATTGTTTTGCATCCAGGTGATGGCCGGCTGGGCGCACCAGGTTGTCTTGACACTATATTGCGGATCGCAGGTGCCTGGCGTCGCCAGATAGCGCATGGAACCTTCGACGCGCTGGCTCTCCGTGACGTGCCAGACGCCATTATTGCCCGGTGTCAGCGGGGGGCCTTCCGGCGTATAGGGACCGGTTGGCTGGCGCGGCCCGCCGCCGCAGACCACCGTCTGGTGCTCGACCGCCACATCGCCGGTCTTGCGGTGTTCGATGGCATAGCCCACCGGTTCACCGGCCAGCGAAAAACAATCGCGCGGCACGGCGACGCCGGAGGTTTCAAACGGCAGCGCCTCGGCATGAAGTCCTTCGGCGACCGGAAACAAGTCATAGAGCCGGAAATCACGGCCATAAACGCCGGATACCCAGTCGCCCTGCCCCGGCTTGAGGACGGTAAGCACGCGGGTCGGCCCCAGGCTGGCAGGCTTCAGCGTCACCTTGTCGAAACAGGGACCATCGGCCAGTGGCTGGAATTTCGCCGGGCAGTTCGCACGCAGGGAAGCTATGGCGATTTCGTCGCCCAATACTTCATGCACTGTGCCGAACTGCGCCTCATGCACCAGCACCGGCGGCGTGCTCTGCGTGTGCCCGGTCAGCGGTACAAACACCGCCGTGACGGCCAGCCCGATCAATCCTGTAAGGTGTTTCATAACCCGCCCCTGAAATGCCCGTCTCTTGATAGCGCCATATACCGGCCCGGATCAAGCCTGACATAACGACGTTTCAGGGGGAGATTGCATTGCGGAGAATGAATGGCCGCTGAACGGGGCTTATGCCTTCAGGGCCTCGCGCACCACGCTGGCATCATCGAACGGCAGGACAGTGCCCGCCACGATCTGTCCCTGCTCATGGCCCTTGCCGGCCACCACCAGCACATCGCCGGTTTTCAACCCTGCCACGGCCTCGAAGATGGCCGCCCTGCGGTCGCTGATCTCGATGGCGCTCTTGCCCATACCGGCCAGAACCTCGGCACGGATGGCCGCGGGGTCTTCCGAACGCGGGTTATCGTCGGTGACGATGGCGCGATCGGCCAGTTTCTGGGCTATGGCGCCCATTTTCGGCCGCTTGCCGCGGTCGCGGTCACCGCCGCAGCCAAAGACACAGACCAGCTTGCCCTTGGTATGCGGGCGCAGGGCCTGCAGCACGGTTTCCAGACCGTCGGGCGTATGGGCATAATCGACATAGACCTCCGCACCATTGTCCTTGGTGCCGACGCGTTCCAGACGGCCGCGCGCGCCTTGCAGCTTCGACAGAGCCTCGATCACCCGGCCGGCGTCCTCACCGGCGGCAATGGCCAGCCCGGCGGCGACCAGGGCATTGGACGCCTGGAACAGGCCGGCCAGCGGCAGCTTGGTCTCGTACGTCTTGCCGTGATATTCGAGATAGAGGATCTGGCCGTCGACGGTCAGGTCACGCCCGGTCAGGCACAGATGCGACGACCGCTCACCGACGCTCATCACATTCAGGCCCGACATGATCGACATGGCGGCAAAGGCGTTATAGGCGTCGGAATCGGCATTCAATACCGCCGTCTTGCCACGCGGCAGGAGTTGCTCGAACAGGCGCAGCTTGGCCGTCCGGTAGGCGTCCATGGTGGCGTGGTAGTCGAGGTGATCCTGGGTCAGGTTGGTGAAACCGGCGGCCGAAAGCGATACACCGTCGAGCCGGCGCTGGTCGATGCCATGCGAAGAGGCTTCGAGCGCCAGGTGGGTAATGCCGCCCTGCGCCAGTTCGGCCAGGTGGCGGGCCAGGTCGGCGGCATCCGGCGTCGTCAGGCCGGGACCGGTGATGGCGGTTTCCGTACCGTCCGGGCTTTGCGTGACAACCCCCAGCGTGCCCATGCTGGCCGATGCATGGCCCAAAGAGGCGAAAATCTGCCGGCAGAAGGTGGCCACGCTGGTCTTGCCATTGGTGCCGGTAATGGCGACGCAGGTTTTAGGCTGGGTGCCGTAAAACGCCTTGGCCGCCAGGGCATAGGCGCGGCGGACATCGGACACATTGACCACTACCGAACCCTCGGCTGCCGTGCCTTCCGGCGCCAGGATAGCGGCCGCACCCTGTTTGATCGCCTGCGGAATGAACTGGCGGCCATCGGCGGCGCTGCCCGGCAGGGCGCAGAATAACACGCCCTCCCCCACCTTGCGGCTGTCGGCGGTCACGCCCGTAACGACAGGATCGTTATCGAGGTCGCGCCGCAAGATGTCGGACAGACGCAGGGCTGTCATCAGTGGTCTCCGGTTACATCTTCGGCGGCAACGGGCGCCTTGTCCCATCCCGGTCCGGTGAACTTGTCTTCCTTGCGCGCCACGCCGACAAACGGCGCGATGCGTTCGATCACATGGCCCGCCACGGGCGCCGCCACCGGGCCGCCCATGCGTGAGCCGCCGCTTTCAGGCGCACCTTGCGGCGAGTCGAAGGTGACCAGAACACTATATCTGTCTCCATCCACAGGTCCGTCGACCGGGAAGACCGCCAGGAAGGACGACACATCCTCGCTGGTATAGCGGCCATTGCCCGGTTTCTGCGCCGTGCCGGTCTTGCCGCCGACGCGCAGGCCCGGCGCATTCGCGCGGGTGCCGGTGCCCTTTAGAACGTTCTGCCGCATCAGCTCCAGCATGGTGCGCGAGGTAGCGGCCGAGAAGACCTGCGTGCCCGGCAGGGGCGAATGGCCGTCATATTTCTTTATCGTCAGCGGACGCAGATAACCGCCGTTGAGCGTGGCATTGGCGGCCTCGATGAACGAAAGCGGCGTTATGGCCATGCCCTGCCCGAAGGCCGAAGAGGCCAGCGAACTGTCGGACCAGCGGCTTGGCAGCAGGGGCGAAGCCGGTTCGGTCAGTTCGATATCGGCGGAGCGGAACAGCCCCAGCGCCTCGTAATAGCGCGTCATGGCCGTGGCCCCGACATCGAGCGCCACCCGTGAGGTGCCGATATTGGACGACTTGATGAAGACGTCGGTCAGGCTCAGCAGTTCGCTGGAGGCATGTTCGTCGTGGATCAGGCGGTTGCCGAGTTTCAGCGGCTGGCGGCCATCATAGACGGAAGCGAGCGAGGTCGTGCCGGTATCGAGGCCCACCGAGATCGAAATAACCTTGAAAATGGAGCCCAGTTCGTAGCGATCGACAGCGGCATGGTTGCGCTTTTCGGCATCACTGAAGGCGCCCGGCCGGTTGAGATCGAAATCCGGCCAGCTCGCCAGGGCCAGCACCTCGCCGGTACGCACATTTGTGACGATGCCGATCGCGCTCTGCGCCCGCTGCGCCACAGCCATGGCGCGCATTTCATTCTCCAGCGCCCCCTGGATGCGCAGGTCCATGGCGAGCGTCACCGGCTGGTCGGTCGCGGCATTGGCGGCAATCTGGTCCTGCATGGCCTTTTCCGCGCCGGACATACCCTCGCCGCCGCGCTGGGTCATGCCGATATAGGCCGACCCCGTATTGGCCAGCGGATAATCGCGCACGCGCACGGCCTCGAAACTAATGCCCGGCAGGCCATAGTTGAGGATTTCATCGCGCTTGGCCGCCTTGATATTATTGGTCAGCAGCAGCCGGCGATTCATCTTGAACGGCTTGTCGATCTGATCGCGCGGCAGGTCCGGAAAGATTTGCAGCAGGGCACGGCGCACAAGGCTTCGGTCATCGCCGGTCATGTCGTTAGGATCGACGAACAGGCTGTAATCATTGACATCCGTGGCCAGCAACTGCCCGTTGCGGTCAACGAGTTGCGCCCGTGCGTTGGGTTCGCCGGTCAGGGCGGCGATCTGCCCGCGCCCCTGCAATGAGCCCCGCGCGGCGAAACCCGCCAGGCAGACATAGGCGACGGTCATGCCGACCAGGATGCAGAAGATGCGCATCCGCGCGCTCGACGCCTTGACGCCGGAGGCATTGGCGCGCTCGAAGGCGTGCTCAACTTTCCAGACACGATCCGCTACCCACTGGAAGCCGGACTGCGTGGATTCGATGATCGAGATACCCATCAGCGCCCTCCTGTCCGGCCGCTGGCCGAGACGGCGACTTCCGGTGCCTTACGGGTTGGCGCCACGGTTATAAGATCATCACCCGTGCTTGCCGCAGGCGCGGGTACGGGCATAGGCGATGCGGGCACTGCGGCGGGCGCTTGCGAAACCGGACGCGAGCCGGTGCGGGAAATTTCCGCCAGCGATTCCAGGCGCGCCTCATGGTTCGGATCGGTCGGCTTCATGCCCAGATACTGAACCGCCAGTTGCTCCAGCCGGCCGGGGCGCTCCAGTTGCGCCACCTGGATCTTGAGGCCGTCGACGGCCGCCTGCTCGGCGGCGATCTGGCGGTCGAGATCGTTCATGCGGCGGATGTCCTCGCCCTCCTTCGCCTTGCTGAGGCACACCCAGAAGATCAGGCCGAACATCAGCACGCCGCCAACCAGTTCGATCAGGCGGATACCGCGGACGCGTTGCTCAAACAGTCGCATCAAACCGTTCATGATCGGACCTTCTGACGGAGAGGTATCTGGACAAGAGGCGCGGACGTGCGGCGCACGGCGCGCAGCTTGGCCGACCGTGCGCGCGGATTGGTGGCGATTTCAGCCTTGGACGCCTGCACGGCCTTGGGCGTCACCAGCGTATAGATTGGCTGGCGCGCCTCGATCTTTTGCGGCGAATAGCGCGAGCCGGAAGAGACCTTGCCGGCGCGCTCGTTGAAGAAATTCTTGACGATACGGTCTTCCAGCGAATGGAAGGTCACCACGGCCAGGACGCCGTCGGTTTTCAGCAGGGTTTCGGCCACTTCCAGCGCGCGTTCCAGTTCGCCCAGCTCGTCATTGACGGCGATGCGCAGAGCCTGGAAGGTGCGCGTGGCCGGATGAACCGGCGCGCCGCGACGACCGCCCAGGGCGCGCTCAACCACTTCGGCCAGGTCCAGCGTCCGTTCGAATGTCTGCGCCTCGCGCCGCTTGACGATGGCGGCGGCGATACCGCGCGATTTATGCTCCTCGCCATAAAGCCAGATGATGTGGGCGATCTCGTCTTTGTCGTCTTCGTTGACGATATCGGCGGCGCTGCGGCCATCAACGCTCATGCGCATGTCGAGCGGGCCATCGCGCATGAAGGAGAAGCCGCGCTCGGCCTCGTCAAGCTGCATGGAAGACACGCCGATATCGAGCACGATGGCGTCGCACGCCTCATGCCCCAGCTCGGCCAGCCCTTCCTTCATCTCGGAAAAACAGCGGTTCACCCACTGGAAGCGGTCAGGGTAATCGGCCTTGAGTACGTCGACATAGGGCCTGACGCGGGCATCACGGTCAAAGGCGATAACATGCGCACCGCGCTCCAGTATGGCGCGCGAATAGCCGCCAGCGCCAAAGGTGCCATCCACCACCAGCTTGCCGGAGACATCCCCCAGCGCGGCCAGCACTTCGGGCAACAGGACAGAGGCATGAACCTGCTGGCTCATATCAGCGCCTCCCGTTTGGCAAAAGCGGCCTCGACCAGCCGGTCCTGTTCGGCAGCATAATCGGCATAGGCTAGCGGCGCCCAGATCTGGAAGCTTTCCCCCAGGCCGGCAATGACCACATCGCCGCTCAGGCCGAACTGTTCGCACAGCTTTTCCGGCAGGGTGATACGGCCAGCCGTATCGAAGCTCAGGCGGTGCATCGAGGCATAGAAGCGGCGCTGCATAGCGGTGCGGGTCGGAGACATGGGCGGATACTCGTTGATCACGTCGCGGTACATGGCAAAGAAAGCGGCCCCGCCGCATTCGAGACACGCGGCGTTGATCGCAGCAAAACAATAGACCCCTTCAAACGGCTCGACACCCTCATGGGGCGCCAGTGCGGCGGCGCGGAAATCCTGCGGGACCAGAAGGCGCCGCTTGGAATCCAGTTGCTTCTCATGGGTCGAGAGAAACACGCACCCGCCTCAGACCGTTTTAGCCTGCTCCCTGTCCGCCGAAACCCCAGGCCAGCCCTCCCGGCCGGGTCGTTTCGGGACGAATATAGGGTTAACATGGGATTAAGTGGGATGCAATGACTCTGACTGACACCAAATGAGGATTCAGAGCATAAAAATGCCCAATAGTGGATAAGTATAGAACAAAGCAAAAACATTTATACTTACGCCTGTACGCTACGGGGATACTGGAATCATAAATGCGACCGATCATCCCGTAAGGACGAGCGGCCGCATTGCAACACCGTGAGTTGTAGGCGATTATACTTAACAGATATTTAAAACGCCGTTATGCCCAACTTAGGGAAAAGGGCCAGATGACCTGTAAGCCGGGTTCTGTTCAGGGATTACTCCCCTTGGCGATCATTCCTCTTGGCCGGCCATTACTGGACGGCTCACGCAACCTACCCGAACGGTCCGGGGCGGTAATGCCCTGCCCTTGTCACCAAAGGCGCGCCGTTCCTATTTGGTCTTGCTCCGGACGAGGCTTGCCATGCCGTCCCCGTTACCGGGAACGCGGTGCGCTCTTACCGCACCCTTTCACCCTTACCTCAGCAGGCTGAGGCGGTCTGCTCTCTGTGGCGCTGTCTCTGGGGTCACCCCCGGCGGGTGTTACCCGCCGTCCTATTACCGTGGAGCCCGGACTTTCCTCAGGCGCCCCGAAGGACGTCCCGCGATCACCCGGTCATCTGGCCCGCAGGTCTTCTAGTTTAGTTCTTGGGTTCGATCAATGGCGCAATGACGAGCGCCAGCCAGCCGAGGATGGCGATGCCGCCACCGATCGGCGCCAGTCCCGGCAGGACCACGCCGGTGGTCGCATGAATGACAATCTCGAAGGCGAACACACCGCTACCGGTCAGCATCAGCGCCATAGGCAGGGCACGGCGCCAGCCGGAGACCAGCGCTGTCGACAAAATACCGATCACGGCCGCCGCATGGAACAGCAGGAATTGGCCGCCGATGGCCAGGCTGCCGGTTTGTGGCGGATGCGAACCCGCCGCCAGCATGATCACGCCCGCCAATCCCCAAAGGGCGGCAATGGCCAGAATGATACGTTGACCGGTCATCTAAACCTCCATCAAAGCAATATGGCGCAGAAGAGCCATCAGGGTGACGCGCAGTTTCGCGTCGGCCCGCCCCTGCAAATCCGTGCCGATCTGTTCCGGCACCCAATGGCGCTGAAAGGCGGTGACAATGGTCGCCGTCTCGTCATCATAGGGCCCGCCGGCGAGGATATTATAGCCCAGTTTGCCGAGCGCCGATTGCAGCGAAAAGACGCCCAGGCCGGTATCCCCTTCGCCCAGCGGCGGCCCCATGGCGGTTTGTCCAGTAGACGGATTGGCTGGCGGCATATCCGGCGTCACCCAAAGGCCATGACCATGCGCCGCCAATTCGGCCCACGGAAAGCGCTCACCCGGATCTTGCTTCCGCTCCGGCGCGACATCGGAATGGCCCAGAATGCGGTGATCCGGGATTTCCCAGCGCTCGCGGATGCCATCCAGCAAGCCGATCACGGCGTCGATCTGCGCCATGGGGAAGTCACGATAGCCAAACTCATGGCCGGGATTGACGATTTCGATACCAATGGAACAGCCATTGATATCAGTCTCTCCCTTCCAATAACTGATCCCGGCGTGCCAGGCCCGGCGCTCTTCGTGGACCAGACGGAAAATTCGGCCATCTTCCTCGACCATATAGTGCGCCGAAACCTTGGCTTCCGGATCACACATACGCGCTAGTGCTGCCTCGCCGCTCTTCATGCCCGTATAATGGAGAACCACCATGTCCGGCGGTCCCTTGCGTTCGTTGAAATTGGGGGATGGGGTTTCGATCATATGCTGGTCTTAACGGCAATCCCGCATCTGGCCAAATAAAAACGCCGCCATCGTGAGACAGCGGCGTTTTTGAAATCTCATAGGGACAGGCTTAGTAGACGGTCCAGGTCGAACCGGTTTTGCGCGCTTCATAAACGCCCTTGCCGTCCTCGGCATGAATGCGCACCTTCGCCTGTCTGCGCGTCAGGAAAGCCGTCAGCCCCATGACGCCGATAACCGCCGCGCCGACAACGGCTACTGAGGCTGCGAAGATCGCCAATACAGCCAGTCCGGCCACAACCGCGAGTCCCAGAAGCGTCATCGCCACGCTGGTAACAACGCGGGCGATCAGGTTCTTGCGACGGACCTCTCCCCAGGGCTTATAGCTGCGGGCGAAACGGATGAAGGCAGCATCACGCTTGGTCATGAAGGCAAAACTCCAAACACTGAGACAATACGCGTCTCTTACGGGTAAAGATTGGCACGAATAAGTCTCGCGTCAACCTCCAGAAACGTTTCATGACGAAATTATTAAGGCTTTCTTGACACTTCAGGGCCGTCTCTTACCGTCCCGCAGCATAAAAATCCCGCAAATATCGCCAGTTAAGCGAACTCAAGCCAGAAGCGCCCGCTCCTTCACAATCTGGTCATAAGCCGAATTGATAAGGGCGGTCTTCTGCGTATACAGGGTCTCGAAATCGATCGGCAGGCCGCGCGCGCGGATGCGATCCGGGTGGAAATCGTTGAGTCGGGCGCGCCTGGCCACGCGGATATCGTCGTCCGAAGCATCGGGTTGCAGCCCCAGGACATAATAGGGATCATCCTCTCCCAGCGGCACATAGCCGGCGCGGATGCGGCGATAGGCCGGCGCCTTGATGCCGAAAAGCTCGGCCACGGTCTCCAGGTAGGTCTCTTCCTGATGGCTGAGGTGGCCATCGGAAACGGCGATATGAAAAAGCCCTTCCAGCACATCCTCCAGTATCTGCGGGCAATTGCTGTAGCGTTTGGCCAGGCGGCGGGCATAGGATTCAAAACCCAGGCTGGTCTGACGCGCCAGGTCATAGAGGCGCATGACATCGCGCATCGCCTTTTCATCAGGCTGGAAGACATGCAGGAAAGCGGTCTGCTCGACATCGTGCGCCAGGCCATCGGCCATGGCAAGCTTGGCGCCCAGCGCCGTCACCGCCGTAGCAAACGCCGGATCGGCGCCCGGCGGCCCCTTTGGGCATTCGGTGCATTCGGCGGCATCGAATTTACGCACCGCCAACTGAGCCAGGTTTTTCCAGAACGACATCATTACCCACTGATTATGGAGAGCGATCTTAGCTTAAATACGGCGCAAGATGTGCTTAAGTTTCTGTAAGACTCGCAAAAAAACATACCTAATGGCGATTTTATGCCTTACTTGCTGTATAGATTAGCCTTCCGGCAGAAGCCATGTGCGCTTTTGCCGCAATATATTCAGGGTTCAGACCAACCCTAACCGCCGTCGGAGCCGAATTTGCGCCTGCTGAAATCGTCTGTTCTTTCCCTGTCCGTTTGCGCCTTCGCCGTGTCCGCTGCCCTGCCGGCGGATGCCGCCGTTAAAAGGCGCCCGGCCGCCACACGAACAACGGCGAAAAAGACAACCGCCAAACCGGCGATCCCCGCCGCGACCGATCCGGCCGTGACCGGCCGCAATGCCGACGGCAGCCTGCACGCGCCCAATCTCGATGATGCCCCCAAGGACGACTTTCTGCGCGTGGCCTGGTGCCATGGCGTACTCTCCGGCAATATGGAAGTGGCCGAACTGGTCGATTCCGTCATGCCGGTCGATGATCAGATCCAGATGATCGGTATGTCCTATCTGCGCGCCTATGAGGCGGCGCTCACCCTCTCCGGCAAGGGCAAGGACGAGGCCCAGCACAAAAAGGCCGAAGAGGTCCGTGACTTCGGATACAATGAGTGGGCCGCCACTCGCGCCGCCCCCACAAAGGAAGCCGCCATGGCCTACGCCAACTGGCAGTTGCCGGGCGATTGCGAACACGCCGCCGTGCGTCTTTCAGGCCACCCTAACCTGTTTGCCGAGATGGCCACAGAGGATGAACTGGACGCCATCGCCCTGGCGCTCAATTCCGGCGGCCCGCATGATTACAACGAAAGGCCGAAACCGGTCCTGACCGCTTCCACGGCGCCGGTCGATGGCGATGGCCCTCTGGCCACCAATACCCTGGCCCGCCGCGCCACGGCCTCGCGCGCCCTGCCCGCCGTACCGAAGACCGACACACCGGCCACGGACGCCGAAACCACCTACGCGACGCAACAACCGCCCGATCCGAACCATGTCGAGAAGCGTAGCTGGTCGGAAGGTCTCGGATATCGCCTCGGCTGGACGAACACACCGAAAAAGAAAGTCAACTGACCACTTCATACCGATCACCGGTAAAATTGTAACCTACTCCATTGCAATTATGCTGCAACGCACCTAATCTCGACTCGGTTTAATCGTTTTCCTGATCGGTGTCTCAATGGATATCTTTCCCGCTTTGTCTTCCGAGACAATTGGCACCATAGTGAGTGATATGGACAGCCGTGGCTTTGGTGTGGCTGAAAACTGCATTTCAGCAGACGCCTTGACCGATTTGCGCCAATTCATCGCCGAAGCCGTGGAGAGAACCGGAGGGGAGTATATCGCTTTTTCATCTGCCGAGGTGGAAGGCACATACCTCCAGGAATTGGCGCGTTACCCGAATTTCCAATCCCTTTGCCGGCAGATTTATAGTATCGGCACGCGCCAACCTGCGCCGCCGGTCGCATTTTACAATATTCTGCGTTGCCTTGCCGGCCGTACCGGCGAGCAAAACGCCTACGTCTTTCATTACGATTCCTATGTGCTGACCATTTTAGTACCCATTCTGATCCCGAACGAGGGGCAACCCGGCGACCTGATCTTGTTCCCGAATACGCGCCCTATACGCAAGACCTATCTTGGCAACCTCATCGACAAGATTCTGCTCGATAACCCCGTGTCTCAAATGCTTTTGCGCAAAGGCGTGCAATCCGGCCGTATAAAGCCTGAAAAGGTCCGCATGATTCCCGGCAACGTCTACTTCTTCTGGGGCTGTCGTTCGATTCACGCCAATGAACCCTGCGACCCGGACAAGATCAGGGCAACAGCACTTTTCCACTATGTCGACTCTCACGCCCAAAGCTGGCTGCGTAAGACACTGCTAGGCCTGCGTCAGCGCAAGCCACAGTTGCCCAGGCCGACGCCCACTATCCAGCCGGCGTAACCAAGGCCCGGGTGACTGAGGCTACGTAACTAAAGCCCTAATTGAGGAACGTAATTCAAGATCGGCGACAGCCAGCGCTCGGCCTCATCGACCGCCCAGCCCTTGCGGCGGGCATAGTCCGCCACCTGGTCCTTCTCGATCTTGCCGACACCGAAATAGTGCGCCTTCGGATGGGCGAAGTAGAGCCCCGAAACCGAAGCCGGCGGCGTCATGGCCAGGCTCTCCGTCAGTTCCATGCCGGTGCGCGCACGGGCATCGAGCAGGTCAAACAGCGTCCATTTCTCGGTGTGGTCGGGCTGGGCGGGATAACCCGGCGCCGGACGAATGCCTTTATACTTCTCGGCGATCAGGTCCTCGACCGACAGCTTTTCATCCGCTGCATAACCCCACAGCTCGCGGCGCACCTTCTTGTGCAGCGCTTCAGCAAAGGCTTCGGCCAGACGGTCCGCGAGAGCGGTAGACAGGATGGCGTTGTAGTCGTCCCCCTTGGCCTTGAAGGCCCTGGCGATCTCCATTTCCCCATGACCGGCGGTGACGGCGAAGCCGCCGATCCAGTCGGGCGTCCCTTTCGGGGCGATGAAATCCGACAGGGCGGTATTCGACTGGCCTTCGCGGGTCTTTTTCATCTGCTGACGCAGGGTCTGGAAGCGCGCGATGACCTTTGAGCGGCTCTCGTCCTCATAGACCTCGATATCGTCGTCCTCGGTAGCGTTGGCCGGCCAGAAACCGATCGTGCCGCGCGCCTCGAACCACTTCTCTTCAAGGATTTTCGCCAGCATTTCGCGCGCATCCTTGTAGAGGCTGGTCGCCGCCTCGCCGACAATCTCATCCTCCAGGATGGCCGGGAACTTGCCCGCCAGTTCCCAGGTGGCGAAGAAGGGCGTCCAGTCGATATGGTCGGCCAGGTCATGCAGATCGTAAGGCGAGAAGGTCTTCAGTCCCAGGAAAGACGGCGCGACAGGCGGTTCAGCGGTGAAATCGATTTTGAATTTATTGGCTCGCGCCTCTTCCAGCGACGACCGCGGCTGCGAATTACCCTTGCCATAGGCCAGGCGCACCTTCTCATAATCCGCCTTGGTCTCGGCCTTGAAGGTCTCTTTTTCATCGCCCAGCAGGTTCGACACCACGCCGACCGCGCGCGAGGCGTCGAGTACATAGACCACCTGGTTATTGGCATAGCCCGGTTCGATCTTGACCGCCGTATGCGTCTTGGAAGTGGTCGCCCCGCCGATCAGCAGCGGAATATCGAAGCCCTGACGCTGCATCTCGCGCGCCACGAAGACCATCTCATCCAGTGACGGCGTGATCAGGCCCGAAAGGCCGATCATATCGACATTGTGCGCCTTTGCCTCAGCCAGGATGCGATCCGCCGGCACCATGACGCCGAGATCGATGACCTCGTAATTGTTGCACTGAAGCACGACGCCGACGATGTTCTTGCCGATATCGTGGACATCGCCCTTGACGGTCGCCATCAGCACCTTCCCGGCCGCCTGATAGGCGCCCCCGGCGGCGACATGCGCCTCCTTCTCAGCCTCCATATAGGGCATGAGATAGGCGACGGACTGTTTCATCACGCGGGCGGATTTCACCACCTGCGGCAGGAACATCTTGCCGGCGCCGAACAGGTCGCCGACCACGTTCATGCCGGCCATCAGCGGCCCTTCGATGACGTGCAGCGGCCGCGCAGCCGCTTTCCGCGCCTCTTCCGTATCGGCGTCGATATATTCGGTGATGCCATGCACCAGGGCGTGTTTCAGGCGCTCGGCTACCGTGCCTTCACGCCAGGCCAGATTAGCCACCTGCACCTGGCCTTTTTCGCCCTTGTACTTGGGGGCCAGATCAACGAGGTATTCGGTATTGCTGACATTATGACGCTGTGGCCGGTTAAGGATAACGTCTTCGACCGCCTGACGCAGTTCGGCATCGATATCGTCATAGACCGGCAGGTCGCCGGCATTGACGATGCCCATGTCCATACCCGCCTGGATGGCGTGGTAGAGGAAGACCGAGTGGATCGCCCGGCGCACCGGTTCATTGCCGCGGAAGGAGAAGGAGACGTTCGACACGCCGCCCGAAACCCGCGCATAGGGCAGGGTCTGCTTGATGGCGCGGGTGCCCTCGATGAAATCGACGGCGTAATTGTTATGCTCGTCAATACCGGTCGCCACCGCGAAGATGTTCGGATCGAAGATGATATCTTCCGGCGGGAAACCGACCTCATCAACCAGAATATGATAGGCGCGCGTGCATATCTCGATCTTGCGCTCGGCGGTATCGGCCTGGCCGGCCTCATCGAAGGCCATGACCACCACCGCCGCGCCATAACGCATACAGGCACGGGCGTGGGCCTTGAAGATATCGACGCCCTCCTTCATCGAGATCGAATTGACGATCGCCTTGCCTTGCACGCATTTCAGCCCGGCCTCGATCACCTCCCATTTGGACGAATCGATCATCACCGGCACGCGAGCGATATCGGGCTCGGCCGCCATCAGGTTCAGGAAGGTCGTCATGGCTTTTTGGCTATCGAGCAGCCCTTCGTCCATATTGACGTCGATGATCTGCGCCCCCGCCTCGACCTGTTGGCGCGCCACCGCGAGCGCCTCGGTATAGTTGCCCTCGACGATCAGCTTCTTGAATTTGGCCGAACCAGTGACGTTGGTGCGTTCGCCGATATTGATAAAGGTGGGGGTCAAGTCAAAGCCTCATCAGTCGCCCGGAGCAGACCGAGCCATGTATTATAAGAGCCGTGGTCCAGATACAGCTCACGAATTTCGGAATCGCCGGTCGAGATGCGCCTGAGTGCCGCCCGCGCCAGGCCGGTGAGATCGGCGGGCGGCGGTCCCATCGCCTCAAGGATCATCAGATAATCCTGCGCAGACACATCGCTCTTGCCGGTTGCCACGGTCAACAAGGCCGCCGCCGCCCAGGCCCGCGCGCCTTCGGCCAGTTCGGCATAGTCTTCATTGGCCAGAATCGCATTGAAAACGAAGCGGACACTTTCCCATGACGGCACATCTTCCAGTTCCATCATCAGGTCTGCGGCGTCGTCATTGTCGAACGGTCCGGGGCCCCAGGCGCTCATAGCTACTTGACCACCTTCCGGATCGCCAGGTCGATCTGACCATGCAGGAAATCGATAAACTCGATGCCCTGCGCCTTCAGCGATTTCGGATAGAGCGAGGCCTTGGTCAGGCCCGGCAGGGTATTGGTTTCCAGATAGATCGGGCCTTTATCAGAGACGATGAAATCAGACCGCGAATATCCCCGGCAAGACATCGCCTTGTGCGCCTTGACCGCCAGGCGTTGCAGTTCGGCATTGATGGCGGGATCGAAGCGTGCCGGGCAGATTTCCTGCGTCGTTGATTTCAGATACTTCCCGGCATAGTCGAAGGCGCCATCGCCCGGCACGATCTCGACAGGCGGCAGGGCGATCACTGAACCATCGGCCTGCTCCAGCACGCCGCAGGTCGCTTCCGGGCCGGTGATAAAGGGCTCGATAAGATAGGCCATGCTGGCGGATTCGCGCTTCACGGCGGCGATATCCTGCGAGGAATTGACGTAGATCAGGCCGTAGCTTGAGCCTTCCTGCGCCGGTTTGGCAATCAGGCGGCCATAGTGGGCCAGCGCCTCATCGGCCTCATCCAGCGTCACGCTGGAAGGCGAATGCACACCCGCCAGGCCGGCGAACAGTTTGGCCGCCGTTTTGTCGAACGCCAGGTGCGAGGCCGCCGAGCCGGAGCCGGTAAAGGGCACGCCGCGCGCCTCGGCCAAAACCTGGAACTGGCCGTTTTCCGCCGTGCCGCCATGCAGGCCCAGCACCAGGACGCGATCCTCGGCCGCTGCGGTATCGAGCGCCTCAGCCACAGTGCCGAGCGTGGCGCCATCGGCCTTGAACGGCACCTCGAACGGCTTTTCGTGACCCAATAGCCGTTCCTGCGACGTTATATGCACCGTGCCGTCCAGATCCCAAAACCACAGGTCAGCTTGCGGCAAGGCCGTGGTCAGGGCCTGGGCCGAGGCTACGGAGACGAGGCGCTCGCGGCTGGTGCCGCCGAAAAGGATGGTCGTTTTCATGTCAGTTCGAAAGGCTCAAGGCCCGCCAGCCTGAGGGCCTTGGGGCGTTCGGGTATCTGGCGCGGCGTGATGCCGCTGACTTCATCAGCCACATGCTTTATGTGATCCGGCGTGGTGCCGCAACAGCCGCCCAGAATATTGACAATACCATCCTTGGCCCATTCGTGCAGTTCGTGGGCCGTTTCGTGCGGCTGCTCGTCATACTGGCCCATCGCATTCGGCAGGCCGGCATTAGGATAGGCGGCAACCAGACAATCGGCCACGCGCGCCAGTTCGGCGATATGCGGACGCATCAGGTCGGCGCCCAGCGCGCAATTGAACCCAACAGCGAACGGCTTGGCGTGGCGCACGCTGTTCCAGAAGGCTTCGGCGGTCTGGCCCGAAAGCGTGCGGCCGGAACGGTCGGTGATGGTGCCGGAAATCCAGATCGGCAGGGCTTCCTGGCCTTCATCCTCAAGATCAAGAATAGCCTTGATCGCCGCCTTGCAGTTCAGCGTGTCTGTGATGGTCTCGATCAGGTAGAGATCAACCCCGCCTTCATAAAGCGCCGCCACCTGCTCACGATACGCCTGATAGACCTGATCGAAAGTCACCAGGCGCGCACCCGGATCGTTCACGTCCGACGACATGGACAGCATCTTGTTGAGCGGCCCGATGGAACCGGCGACAAAACGCGGCTTGTTAGGCTCCTTCGCCGTCCATTCATCGGCCACCTTGCGGGCGATCTTCGCGCCTTCGCGGTTGATATCGATGACCGCCTGCAGGTCGAGGTGATAGTCGTCCTGCGCGATGGTGGTCGCCGAGAAGGTATTGGTTTCGGAAATATCGGCACCCGCCGCATAATACTGGTTATGCAGGTCGGCAATGATATCCGGCCGGGTCAGGCACAGGATATCGTTATTGCCCTTCATCTGGCCCTTATGGCCCTTGAAGCGCTCGCCAAGGAAATCTGCCTCGTCCAGCCCCCGGCGCTGGATCATTACGCCCCACGAACCATCCAGAATCAGGATGCGCTCCTTGGCGGACTGCTTTAGCGCAGCAATGCGTTCGATACGGTTCATTACTGTATTCCTGTGTAAAGGAAGCAAGAAACCCCACCACCACATCTCGCCGCTTCGCGGTTCGTGCGGTCCCCCTCCCCGGCATAGCCGGGGAGGTTCAAGAAAAATGTACCTCCCCAACTTGTTGGGGAGGGGGACCACGAGCCAAAGGCGAAGTGGTGGTGGGGGGGCTTACTTGAGATAATCACGCTGAGACCGCCTTCAATCCCAGTATCCGGCCGATGGCAAAGACCAGGTCGGCTCGGTTCAGCGTGTAAAAGTGGAAGTTCTCTACACCTTCGCGTTCCAGGCCCAGACACAGTTCTACCGCCACGGCCGAGGCCAGCAGCTTGCGCGTATCAGCATCTTCATCCAGCCCCTCGAACAGTTCGCCCAGCCAGTCGGGAATAGCGGCCTCACAGGCGGCAGCCATGCGGCGCAGCCCCTTGAAGTTAGTCACCGGCATAATGCCCGGCGTCAGGTCGATTTTGATCCCCGCATCGGCCACAGCATCACGGAAACGCAGGAAGGTGGCCGGCTCGAAGAAGAACTGGCTGATACCGCGCGTCGCCCCGGCATCGACCTTCTGGCGCAGGACATCGAGATCGAAGGCGAGCGACGGCGACTGCGGGTGTTTCTCAGGATAGACCCCGACGCTGACCTCAAAATCGCCGATCCGCTTGATGGCGGCCGTCAGTTCGGTAGCGTTCTGGTAGCCGTCATTGCGGGGCTTGTAATCACCAAAACCTGAGGGCGGATCACCGCGCAGGGAAACGATGTGGCGCACGCCGGCCTCCCAATAGGCACGGATCACCTCGTCGACCTCCTCACGCGAGGCATCGACGCAAGTTAAGTGTGCGGCCGGCTTCAGGTGCGTCTCATCGAGAATGCGCTTCACCGTACGGTGGGTCCGTTCGCGCGTCGAGCCGCCGGCGCCGTAGGTGACGGAGACAAACTCAGGATTGAGCGGCGCCAGGCGGCGGATCGACTCCCACAGGGTCGTTTCCATTTCTTCCGTCTTCGGCGGGAAGAATTCAAACGACACTTTCAGGTTCTGCCCGCCAGCGGCGAGCGAACGCGCAATGGGAGCGAGATCGGATTTCAGATTGGGATTCAGCGAGGGGCTCATATCGGGAAATTCTCAGTGTGTGCCTGTTCAGGCAAATTCAGGGGTCAGCTCTTGATGGCGAGCCAGATCTTGACGGTCAGGCCAGCCTCTTTCGGCGGCAGCGAACGGGTGACATCCAGCTTGAGACCGGCGGTTTCGAACCAGTGGTCCATGTCCTCGTCCAGCATACCCAGCCGGCGGTGCTGATATTGCTCGCGCATGATTTCGAGATCGTGGTGCGCGAAGTCGGCAATCAGCAGACGCCCTCCGGGTTTCAGCAGCCGCGCGGCTTCGGCGATCGCCCGGCCGGGATCAGCCAGGAAGTGCAGCACCTGATGGACCACCACGAAATCAGCCGAAGCCGCCGGCAATCGGGTTTCGTAGATATCGCCATGGCGGAAATCGATGGTTTCCAGCCCGGCATCATGTGAACGCGCCCGCGCCACATTGAGCATGTGCTGCGACAGATCCAGGCCGATGGCTGTCTTCGCATCGCCGCCCAGAAGCGTCAGCATACGTCCGGAGCCGGTGCCCAGATCAACCAGGTGCGCATAGGGCTGGCGGGCAGCCAGCCGCAGGATCTCGGCTTCGACATCCGCCTCGGCTACATAGTGGCTGCGGATTTCATCCCATTTCGGCGCGATGGTCTCGAAATAGCCTTCCGCCGATTTGCGCCGGTGACTGCGGACCCCTTCGAGCTGTTGCAGGTCTTCGCCATAGGCATCGTCCAGCGAAGCCAGAATGACATCGACCAGCGGCCGGATGGACGGCGCGGACGACAGGCGGTAAAAGACCCAGGCGCCGTCAGGGAACCGTTCGATCAGCCCGGCTTCGCTCATCAGCTTGAGATGGCGCGAGATGCGCGGCTGGCTCTGGTCGAGAATAGACACCAGTTCCATCACCGACAGCTCTTCGCGCGCCAGCAGGCGCAGCAGGCGCAGGCGCGTTGGCTCACCCGCAGCCTTCAGGGCTTCGAGGAGCGTATTGAACCGGATCTTGGACGTGTAATCATCAGCCATATAATCATATAAAGATATCTTTATATGATGTGCAAGTGTTTTTTCCACCCGGCGAATAGCCTATAGTCGCTGCGTCAGCATAGCGCATGGCAATCGGGGGCGCCATACCCCATTATAAGACCCTGAAACAGACGAGGTTATACTATGAGAGACGGCGTTGGTATCGGCAAGGCCCTGCTGCGCGGCTTGCAGCGAAAATGCCCTTGCTGCGGCAAGGCGTCCGCCTTTCGCGGCTACCTGAAGGTGGTCGATGCCTGCCCGAATTGCCAGACGCCGCTCAGCCTGTACCCTACCGATGACGGCCCGGCCTATATCACCATGATTCTTATCGGCCATCTGGTGATTGCGCCTGCCTTCATGTTCGGCTTTTTCTACGCCTATCCGGTGCAGGTTCTGGTGCCGGTGCTGGTCGGCTCTATCGGCCTGCTGACCCTTCTGGCCCTGCCCTTCATCAAGGGTGCCTTCTTAGGGCTGATGTGGTATTTGGGCCTCAAACAGGCGCGATAATACCTTGACAAGACTTCCCCTTAGGCGCGAAATACGCATCCATAATCCGCAATAAAAGGGAGTTGCGTCATGGCTCACAAGTTCGAAATCCGCAAGAACAAGGCCGGCGAATTCGTTGCCTACTTCACCTATAATGGGGAGAGTATCTGGTGGACCGAAGGTTACAGCTCCAAGGCGTCCGCCAAGAACGCGATCGAATCGGTCCTGAAAAACGGCCCCAAAGCCGAAATCGACGATCAGACGGACTAACTGACCGGAAAACGCGGCTTCACAGAGCGGCCGCGCTTATCTCACATCATGCCGAGTGCATCCTGGATCAGGGCTATCGAGCCCTGGGCTTCTTCGGTGCATTCCATGGAAAGCCGATCGATCTCTTCCTGGGCGAAACTGCGCATCAGCATGGCCGCCTGCGGTGACAGCGCCATCAGGGTGCGCGTCGAGGCGCGCGCCAGGGCAAGGGCGGCATCCACGTCAACCAGGTTCGCCGTGTCGCGGGCGACAGCGAGGGCATAAAGACGCGAGGCCACATCCGGGGAGGAATTTGACATCATTTTCTTTTTGGACATAGGTGAACACAAACTCAAACCAGGCCGGAACAGAGGATGCTGAAACACACACGACACATCCAGGCCGTACACAACGCATACGCTTAATTGCCCCCGATATAGCGAAAGATTGTGACTAAAACCAGCCTTGCAGCCGGTTACCGCTTTCCGCCACGGCACTGTCATCCTTTTGTAATACATCGAATAATTGCATTACCTGCGAGAGAAATTCCAATTAGTCGCGTGTAATAACGAATTTATTTCAAGATAGCGGTAACATTCATGGAAAAATTCTACATTATGAGATTTTTTCCCGTCATGACCATGACATCTCGTAACAAAAAAGGCGAAAATGCGGCAATTATACGCCTGAAAATCGCCTGAAAACCGAATCCCTGGCCATAATCCGCGCCCGCCTGCGCAAATTCCGCCGGAACCGTCTCCCGCAGGCCACAATCTGCAAATCCAGGCGCATATTGCAAAATACTGCAAACCCGCTTTACCGCCTCCGGCAGCAAAAGGCCGCCATGTCCGGCGAACACGGCGGCCTTCACATCGGGCAGACTTTAAAGGGTTTAGCCAATCTTCTGGGCCAGGCGTTCCTGACCATCACGGATCAGTTGCGCCGCCGCTTCCGGCTCGACCCAGCCGATGACATTGGTCATCTTGTTCTTTTCCAGATCCTTGTAGTGCGCGAAAAAGTGCGTGATCTGGTCGATCAGGATGGACGGCATCTGGCGATAGCTCTGCACATTGGTATAGTAGGGATGCAGCTTGTCGACCGGGACAGCCAGGATCTTCTCGTCGCGGCCGGCCTCATCTTCCATGATCAGGGCGCCGATCGGGCGCACGCGAATGACCACGCCGGGATAAACCGGCGTCGGGCCGACCACCATCACGTCGCAGGGATCGCCGTCATCGGCCAGGGTGTGCGGGATGAAACCGTAATTGCCCGGATAATACATTGAGGTGTACAGGAAGCGATCGACGAACAGGGCGCCGGAATCCTTGTCCATCTCGTACTTCACCGGCATACCGCCCTGCGGGATTTCGATGACCGCGTGGACGTCCCACGGCGCGTTCGGACCAACGGAGATTTTATCAATATTCATTGCGTGACTTTGATTTGGAGCCAAAAAGGTGCGCTTTCATAAGCGCTGCCCCCTGTTCGCACAAGCGAAGAAAAGTAAATTCACCAATCTTTCTGACGAATCACATGACGAAGTCCGGCAAAGACACTTATAAAGTGTCGTCAAAAGCCACATCTTCGCTTTACAGGCATCCCGATGTCCATTCTGAATACCCTGGTACGCGCCGCGCAGGACAGCCCGCTCGATATAGCCGGCCTTGTCATCTTCATGTTCTGCTGGCTGGGTTATGAGCCCTTCCTGCGGCGGATATCCAAAAGCCGGGGCCTGATCACCAAGGATCTGAGCGTGGTGCGCCGGGCGTGGATGCGCGAAATGACCGTGCGCGAGGTCAAGCTCTACGATTCCAACCTGATGGCGCACGCGGTCAATTCGGCCACCAATTTTTCATCGGCCAACCTGCTGCTGATCGCCGCGGTCGCCGGCGTCCTCTTCGGCGGACACCTGCCGCTGAAGTCGCTGACAACCCTCGGCCTCGATGTCTCCTCCACCCAGCTTTTCCAGATCAAGATGGCCCTGGTGCTCATCTGCCTGTCGCGCGGCCTGCTCGATTTTATATGGGCCCTGCGCCAGATGAATTATTGTGCCGCCGCCATGGGCTCCCTGCCGGAAAACATGGACGTCGATACGGCCGCCAAGTTCACCAACGCCATTACCAATGTGCTCGAACCGGCGATGACCAGCTTCTCGCAAGGTGTGCGGGCCTACTATTTCTCGCTGGCCGCCACCGCCTGGCTGTGGGGACCGATCTATCTTGCCCTCGCCAGCATAGGCGCCGTCGCCCTGCTCGGCTGGCGACAGTCGCGCTCGCAATCGGCGCGGGGCCTGCGGCAACTGCGCGAATTGCTGGAAGAGCATCCCTACCCGACCCCGCCGCGTCCCATCGCCGCAGAGGTCCAGATCAAGGAAAAAAATACCGCACCGCACAATGTGCAGGGCGGCTATTGAGGCATTGCCTCACGCGCAAAACCCGGCCCCATCTCGAATTGTAACGATATGTGATCATATTATGTTACATTTCGACTTGTATTCTTTCGCACCGCAAACTAAATTCAACCTGTTCGGCGCCTTCCTGGCGCTGATGCCCTTCCTGGGCGTTTCCTCCCTGTAAACTTGGCCGCGCCGTAGAGCGCGGCCTTTTTTTTGGCTGCAAACAGAAACCGGCGCCATCACAAACCCGTTACCTACAGGTGTTTGAGCGTATCCGTCAGTGTCTGGAAAACCGTCCGTAGACGGATGGCGCCGGCGTGCGGTTCCAGCCGCCCTTCATCCATATAGATGGCACGGTTGATCTCGATCTGCAGGGCTTCGATTCCCGCAGCGGGCCGGCCGTAGGTTTCGACAATATAGCCGCCAGCGAAGGGTTTGTTGAGCCCGACACGCAGTCCCGCCCCTTCCAGGACGCCACTGACGCGCCGGACCAGACTTTCGGAACAGGTTTCGCCATGGCGGTTCCCCAGCACGATATCCGGCTTTTGTTCGCCATTGCGAAACTGATTGAGGGCGGCGCTTGGCATGGAGTGCCAGTCGATCAGTATGGCGGGACCGGTTCGGCGCGCTTCCGCCAGCAATCCTTTCAGCGCCTCATGATAAGGCCGGTGGATCAGGTCGAGCCGGCGATTGACCTCTTCCATATCGAGCGGCTGGCGATAAATGTCCTCTTCCGCGCTCAGGCGGCGGGCGATCACGCCGAAACCGGCCTTGACGCGCGCGCTCAAGGCAAGCGCCGCCTTGGGCAGTTCGCCGCGTATCAGCCGGGCATCGAGTTCCAGCGCATTGCGATTGACGTCGCAAAAGGCGCGCGCATACCGGCTGGTCAGGCCATAGACGCCGAGTTCCGGCGTGATCCCCACCAGGTCATCGACAAAAGCATCTTCGCTGACGCGCAGGCCCTGCGGGGTCTGCCGGGCCTCGGCGATAAAGCTTTGCGGGTAATAGCGTCCGCTGTGCGGCAGGCTGTAGACCAGCCGGCTGGCCTTGCGCGGCCTGACCACGACCGGTGCATGATCGGGACTGTGTACAAGGTGCCAGGGTGTCGTGAGGAGATCGCTCATATTAGCACTTTAGTAGGACATTCCTGCCACGTCTTCACCCCTAATTTACATTCCACCTGCAAACATGGTGACTTCTGCGCCAAGGCGCATATGATAAGGCGCCTTGGGGTTTTTACATGACCGATCCGATGAAGAAGATTCTCCTTGCCGAAGATGAGGATTCCGTCCGTAGCTTCCTGTCGCGCGCCCTGCAGCGCGCCGGCTATGAGGTGGTAAGTTGCCCTGACGGCGATACCGCTATCCTGGCGCTCGATCAGGGCCCCTATGATCTGCTGCTGACCGATATCGTCATGCCCGGCGCCGATGGTATCGAGGTAGCCAAGCGCGCCGCCCAGTTGCAGCCTGATCTCAAGATCATGTTCATCACCGGCTTCGCCGCCGTGGCGCTCAATGCCCAGAAGGCGTCTCCCAACGCCAAGGTGCTGGAAAAGCCCGTGCATCTGCGCGAAATCGTAACCGAGGTCGAGCGCCTGATCGCGGCTTAAAGCCGGTTTTTCACTTTTCCCCGAAAAAAGGGATTTCGGCGCTTGCTAAGCGGCAAGGGCTTGGCTATACACCCGGCTCCGGTTCACCGGCCTTGCGAAGATGGGCGCTTAGCTCAGCGGGAGAGCACTACCTTGACATGGTAGGGGTCACAGGTTCAATCCCTGTAGCGCCCACCATCTTCGCAGTTAAATACAGGGCCTTCGGGTAATCCGTGGCCCTTATTTTTTGCCGCTGTCTAGTGGCGAACGACCGGCATCTTCCCCTTACGTACCGAAGCGTCACAAACTTGCACTTTCAACCCATAAGTGCTTATTGTTGGCAAGCAGTTAGCCGCGCAGGTAGTCTGCTTCGGCCGGCATGCATTAGACTGGGGGCACCATGAATCAAGTTCTGGACAAAATCCGCAAAACTGTCCGGCTGAGCGCAAGGCTTCATCCTATTAAGGAAAAATTTCGAGCTATTCGTGACAAAAAATTGATCGAGCAGGCCCATGACACGGTCAAAAATGCCTATACTGATCCGCGAATTACTTATCCCAGTTACAAATCTTTTGATGACTATATTGATGTCGATCATCTCAAGAGCCTGGAAACAGGTCTCCGTGAGCGCCTGGCGCCTCGGTCGGACGACACCGCCTTCTGGACGGGCCCCTACACTTTGAAACTGCTGGATGATCGTCTGCCTGGTTCCAGGATGATCGAGCTGGCAGTAAACACCAGCCCTGCCGCCAACTATTTTGACCTCGATAAGGCCGAAGTCTGGGCGCCTTCAGAACACGCTGAACACTTCCCTGAGGTTATGGAATTTGTCCGCACCCTGCCCTTCAAAAGTATCGGCCGCATTTTAATCATGTACGATTTCAACGGTCGGGCGGTCACACCGCACAGGGACCACGACAAAACCGAATTATCGCATGAATTTATCTGGTTCCGCCCCACCCTGACAAAGCCATTTTTCGTCATGAATCACAGTACCGGAGAGCGGCAGTATGTTAAATCATACAGCGCTTGGTTCGATACCGTAAATCAGTTCCATGGCGCGGATGCCACTGACGGGTTTTCGATTAGCCTCCGTGTCGATGGTAAATTCAACGATGAATTGCGCTCCAGAATTCCCGTACCGGATCAGAACGCGGCCTCAACAGCCGCGCTGTGGGCCAGTGTAGGCGACAGGTTGCCGACTTAGATACCCTTCCTAAACAGACGACAATAACGGAATTGAGTAAGGCTTACTGCGCCGAGGCGTAGGTATCGGCCAGGGCCGATGCCTGGCGCATATCGGCCTCGTTCAGCAGGTGGCTGCCGTCCATGGTCTTCATCAGGCTCTCACCGTCCGGATCGCCGTCACCCGCCGCCAGAAGCGCCCAGGCATAGGCTTTCACCCTGTCCTGAGGCACGCTTTCGCCGGCATAATAAAGCCCCGCCATACGACTCTGCGCCAGGGGAAAGCCCTGTTTCGCCGAGGCTTCCACCAGCCCCAGCCCCTTGGCCGTATCCTTAGCAACGCCGTGTCCGGCCAGGTACATGTTGCCGAGATTGTAACGCGCCGGCGCATTGCCCTGGTCGGCGGCCTTTTGATACCAGTCACGCGCCGAGGCGAGATCCTGGAGCACGCCCTGCCCCGCCTCGAACATGGTGGCGACATTGAACTGGGCGATATCGTAACCCTGCTTCGCCGCCTTCAGATACCAGTCGAAGGCGGTCTTCAGGTCAGCTTCGACGCCCAGGCCATTATCATAAGCGACGCCCAGATTATACTGCGCCCCGACATAGCCCTGCTCGGCCGCGATACGCGTCCAGTGGAGGGCTTCCTTGTAATCGACCGGTGTGACATCATAGCCCTTGGCGTACATCAGGCCCAGTTCGGTCTGCGCTTCCGGATTGCCGGCATTGGCCGCCTTTTTGTACCAGTCGAACGCCTTGGCATAGTCCTGCCCTATGCCATTGCCGGTGAAATAATCGTCGGCCAGTTGCACCTGGGCGCTCACATCACCGGCCTGCGCCTGAATTTGCAGCGTGGCGATATCGGCTGTTTCGGCCTTTATATTCTGATCGGCAACGGCTTGCGGCGGCAGGACGCCGGAGGTCTGCGCCAGCACCGGCGTAGAGAAGACCAGCAGGGCCGCAAGGCCGATAAGAGGGTAAGGTTTCATGACGTATCTCGCCGTTCGTTATGGCCAGTATATGGCGCCTCAAACCAAATTCTGCCAGTATGGAGCGAGCAACATTATCGCATCGCAACATCATTGCCACGCACCTGCGGCATCACGGCCACAGCTTGACGCGCTTTCTGTGCGATTCTGGCCGGATATAGTCGTAAATCGCCAGCCCCGCATCAGGATCGCTGAAGGTCCGCCAGCTTGTTTCGGCCACGGCGATCCCGGCGTCATGACGGCCATCATGCCAGTGCTCCTCCAGTGAGGCACGCCAGAATTCATAGTCCTTTGACTGGATCTCGCGGCGGTTGGCCCGGTTGATGATATGGACCAGGCTGACCCGGCCGCTGTAGAGATCAGTCGGCTCATCGCTGCCGCACAGGCTTTCCAGTACGTCTGCCGGCACATATTTCGCCAGTTCGCGCACCGCCTGGCGCAGGCGGTACTTTTCCAGGAAGGCGTCGGTGTTCAGGCGCGTGCGGCTGGAATAGGTGATGTCCTTCATCCGCTCCTGCACCTCGTCCATGGTGGCCGGCTCAGGCCCCTCGGCGCTGAACAGGTCGATCTGGAAGATCAGCGTGTCCTTCGCCACCCCGGCATCGAGCACATAGGACAGCGGCGTGTTAGAGACCAGCCCGCCGTCCCAGTAGGCTTCGCCATCGATATGGACGGCCGGAAACCCTGGCGGCAAGGCGGCGCTGGCCATGACATGTTCCGGGCCGATGCGGCGGTCGCGGCTGTCGAAATAGGCGAAATTGCCGGTCTTGATATGGACCGCCCCAAGACTCAGGCGCATGGGCCCTGAATTGATGCGGTCGAAATCGACATGACGCTCCAGGCTTTCGCGCAAGGGCGCCGTATCGTAGAAGCTGGTCGCTTCCGGCGTGCCCGGTGTGTTGAACCAGGGCGGCAGAAACCATGGCCGGTAGAAATTCTGCACACCGGCTATCAGGCCCAGAAATCCACTCATCTGCCGGAAGGTGAAGTCGCTGATATCGTGCGCGCGGGCCAGGCTTTCGCCCGGCATGACGGTGGCGATATCCTTCCAGAACTGGCGCAGGTGGGAAATGCGGTTTTCCGGTGCATTGCCGGCGATGATGGCGGCATTGACGGCGCCGATAGAAATGCCGGCCAGCCAATCGGGCTCGACGCCGTTTTCATGCAGAACCTCATAAGCCCCGGCCTGGTAGGCGCCGAGCGCGCCGCCGCCCTGAAGGACCAGAACGGTCTGGTCATAGGCGGCGGTCAGGCGCTCGGCTTGCGATCCCGTCGCGGTCTGCTCGAAAGACATGATGGCCCCGCTTTCATCTGAAACCGAGTCTTATATTGCGTCGCAACACGTCTATTTCAAGGCATCAGTTCAGGCCATAGACCACACAGGCTTTCGCCTCCAGTCTTTGCAGCGGCGGCGTCTGGATAAACGGGTTTTGCAGGGCCTTGGCTTCGAGATATTCGGCGGAACCCGGCACATATCCTCCCATATCGGCCATGGCAGCAGGGGCTACCATAGGCGGTGGTGGTGGTGCAGACCTTTCGTAGGCAACGGCCTGCGCTTGCGTATTATCCCAGGCACTATCCGGTGCCCGCGCCAGAATATCCGTCTCACACGCCCGGCCGGTTGGGTCGATCACCTTGATGCCGCCAAGCTTGCCACCCGCCGCCGTCGCCGATTGCATGGCGCGCGTATGGGCATCTTTCACCGCTTCAGTATAGAGCCAGGTATTGGTCTCGTTATCCGGCTGGAGATTGAAATTGATCGGTGTGGAGGAAGTGGGCGCCGCTGCCAGAACCAGGGCGTAGGCCCGTTCCAGCAGGGCCGTATCGCGCACTTCGACCGCCAGATTCAGCGACACCTGATATTTCTCGATCTTATCGCCGCGCTGATCTTCGATGCGGTTGCCGTTCTTGTCGCGGTACTGCTCATAAAGGGCGCGCATGGAGAAGCTGGTGCTGATCCGCACCTTGTCCTTGCCGAGCTTGTCGAGCGCCTGATTGAGGCCCTTCGTCTGGGCAATGGCCAGGTTCTGCGCCTTTTCGGCGGTATCGGCCACGGTCAGGAAGGTGGCGGAAAAATTGGCGCGATTGGCCGGGATTTCGGTGAAAACGTAACCGGTCTGGGTGATGACGCTTTCCTTCATCCACCACGGCGCCCGGTCATAGGGTAAGGCTTGCGGCACCGCCGTCTGGGCCGTTGCGATACCTGAGATGAAAAGACCAGCCATCGTGGTCATCAGTATCATTTTACGCATATTACCCTCCCAAATATGTCAATCCCGACACTAAGCCGTCGCCTTGCGGCAAAACTGAGACCGCCGACTGTTTAGAGATTTTTTATGTCTGGCGCGAAATAAGTCCATCGAAATTTACCGATCGAGGTGTCTAGCCTGCCGCATGTCCTATCCCTTCAGCCACGGTGTGTTTGACGGCATCAACCCGACGCTTTTCTATGCCGGGATGATACTTGTGCTTGTGGTCACCCTGGTTTTGGCGATCCGCGACCTGTGGCCGGAGCCCCTCCAGTTTTCCCGCAAACCCACGCCCTACCTTCTGGCATGGCGCAAGGCGCACAAAGGCAATGCCAAAGCGTGTATCGATTGCGCCGACATGCTCGAAAAAGGCACGGGCGGCGCCTGGCATGATCCCGGCCGGGCGCGTCATTTCATACAGCGGGCGCTCGATATTTACCGCCGCGAAGCACACAAAGGCAGCGGCTACGCCTGGCTCAAGATGGCGGAAATCCATAACCGTCATCATAAGGGGGCCGGTTTCGCCGACAAGGCCGACCGCGCCTATCACACAGCGTGGAAGCTGCATATGCGGCAGGCGGCAGAAGGCAATATCGACGCCCTGTTCTATGCCGGCTACCAGTATCGCTACGGCATGGGCATCACGGCCGACCTCGACCGGGCGGCAGACTATTTTGAAGCCGCCGCACAAGGCGGTCATGCCGGCGCCATGAAACACCTGGGCGATCTCTATCTGTTGGGTTTCAAGGGCAAGCCGGAACCAGTCAGGGCCGCTCAGCTTTATCGCCAGGCGGCCCTGAAAGGCGACACCGAGGCGCTGGAGCGCGTCGGTGATAGCTATTTCGGCAGTTCCGGCGAGGCCCACAGCCGCGAGCACGCCTATTTCTGGTACGCCCAGGCCGTGCGCCGTGGCCGCGAAACCGCCCGCGACAAGCTGCGCCGCGTCTCGGAAAACTGGTCACCCAAACACCTGCGCGAAGTGCAGGAGCGGCTGCAAACCTGGTCGCTGGCTTAGGGCTTCCACCTCAGATCAAGCGTATGCGGATAGTCTGGATTAATGACCAGTGGCGGGATCTTCACCTTGCCAGCGGTATGGGTCGGAGCCTCGAAGCGCGACAGACGGCGGCCTTCGGCCTCGTTTTCGTTGAGCGGCAAGGTATCGTAATTGCGCCCACCGGGGTGCATGACGTGGTATTTGCAGCCGCCGAGCGACCGTTGCAGCCGGGTATCGAGCACATCGAATTTCAGCGGCGTATTGATCGGCAGGTTAGGATGCAGGGACGACCACGGATTCCACGCCTTATAGCGAATGCCGGCCACCTGGATATTGCCATCTCGCGTCGCCGAAAGCGGCAGACGCAGGCCGTTGCAGGTCACGACATGCTGCGAGGACACCGCGCCCTTCAGCCGGATTTCCATGCGCTCGACCGATGAGTCCACCCCGCGCGACGTGCCGCCGCCGCTCTGTTCCTCGCCCATGACCGGCCAAGGCTCCAGCGCGTTTTTCAGTTCCAGCGTAATGTCGCCGATCTGCACAGTGCCGACTGTCGGGAAACGGAAATCGAAGAACGGAATGAACCAGTCCGGCGAGAAATTGAAACCGCTGCCGCGCAAATAGCCCAGCACTTCCATCATGTCTTCGTGGACATAGTGGCCGAGCATGAAGCGGTCGTGCAGTTGCGTGCCCCAGCGCACCAGTGGCGCGGTATAAGGCTTTTGCCAGAAGGCGGCGACCAAAGCCCGGATCAGCAGGGCCTGTATCAGGTTCATCTGCGGATGCGGGCTCATCTCGAAGCCGCGCATTTCCAGCAGCCCCAGCCGCCCGCGGTCACTGTCCGGCGAATAAAGCTTGTCTATGCAGAATTCGGCGCGGTGGGTGTTGCCCGTCAGGTCGACCAGCAGGTTGCGCAACAGACGATCGACCAGCCAGGGCGAGACCTCCCCGCCGGCCGGGATGGACTTGAGCGCGATTTCCAGTTCATAGAGACTTTCGTGGCGCGCCTCGTCGATGCGCGGCGCCTGTGAGGTCGGCCCGATATAGAGGCCGGAAAACAGATAGCTTAAGCTCGGATGGTTCTGCCAGAAGCGGATCATAGAAGCCAGCACGTCCGGCCGGCGCAGGAAAGGCGAGTCTTCCGGCCTCATTGCCCCCATGACGATATGATTGCCGCCGCCGGTGCCGACACGCTTGCCATCGATCATGAACTTGTCGGCGACCAGACGGGCCTGGGTGGCTTCTTCATAGACGGTGGTAATGATGTCCTTCAGTTCCGGCCAGGACTTCGCCGGCTGGATATTGACCTCGATCACCCCCGGATCGGGCGTGACCGACATGCTTTCCACACGGTGATCACGCGGCGGCGAATAGCCTTCGATCACCACCGGGGTTTTCAGCACTGATGCCACGGCTTCGATAGCGTGAATCAGGTCGAGATAGTGCTCGATATAGGTCAGCGGCGGCAGGAACAGGAACAGCTTGCC
This sequence comes from Asticcacaulis taihuensis, assembly GCF_900100255.1. Classification (GTDB taxonomy): domain Bacteria; phylum Pseudomonadota; class Alphaproteobacteria; order Caulobacterales; family Caulobacteraceae; genus Asticcacaulis; species Asticcacaulis taihuensis. The sequence continues at coordinate 1,275,342 of NZ_FMTS01000001.1, forward strand.
CTGACGCACCTCGGCGCAGATGGCCGAGCGGATCAGGCCGTTTGGATCAATTTCTCCTCCCTTGCGAACCTCTTGGCGAAGCGGGGGAGGTGCCGAGCCTGTCGAGGCGGAGGGGGCCTTTTGGCGTGGCAAGCCCCCTCCACCACTTCGTGGTCCCCCTCCCCCGCTTTGCAGGGGAGGAGAAGAGAGAGTTTCCCCGTAAGAATCGACCGCCTTCCTGGTATCCGCCAGCGGTTCCATCTCGGCAAAGGGCGAGCGCGGCGGGAAGAGATGCTCATCCACCAGCGCCTGATCGACAAACGGCAGCGCACCCAACGGCAGGCGCAGGCCAACCGGTGAATCACCCGGTATCAGCATCATCTTCTCGGCACGAAATTTCCAGCGATTGCTGATCCAGCTATCCGTCTTGGCCGAAAAAGCCAGAGGCAGGACATAGCCGGTGGGCTTGCCGACATTCTCATCCAGTTTGGCCTGCAGGCGCTTGCGTTCGGCGGCCTCAAACACATCCGCCTTGAGCATTTCCCCCTCCAGCGGGATGCGCTGCTCCTTCCAGAGCAGGTAGGGAATATCCTCGTAAGCGGGCAGGACGTAATCATCACCCACGCCCAGCACAGCCGCCAGCTTGCCGAGAAATTCGCCCGCCAATTCCGGTTTGGCATTACCCTTGGTCTCAGGATCAGCCAATAGCGCCGGATCGAGCCAGATCGGCTGGCCGTCATGACGCCAGTACATATTCATCGCCCAGCGCGGCAGGATTTCCCCCGGATACCACTTGCCCTGCGCGTGTTGGGCCAAAGCGCCATTGGCAAAGCGCCCGGCTAGCCGCTGGAACAGGTCATAGCCCAGCTTCTTCTTGGTGTCGGAAAGCGCCGAAAAATGCCACTCGTCACCGAGGCGGTCATCGAGCGACACGAAGGTCGGCTCGCCGCCCATGGTCAGGCGCACATCCTGCGCTTCCAGCTTCGCATCGACCTTGCCGCCCAGCGCATCGATATCCGCCCATTCGGCCTCCGAATAGGGCCGGGTGACGCGGCGGCTTTCATAGATGCGCGTCACGCTCATCTCGTGGGCGAAGGTCGATTCCGCCTTTTCGTGAGCGCCGGTGATCGGCGCCGCCGAAGTCGGATTCGGCGCGCAGCACAGCGGAATATGCCCCTCACCGGTGAACATGCCGGAGGTAGCGTCGAGCCCAATCCAGCCGGCGCCCGGCAGATAGACCTCATACCAGGCATGCAGGTCGGTAACATCTTCCGAGACACCGGAAGGTCCGTCCAGTGACTCGACATCGGCCTTGAGCTGGATCGAGTAGCCGGAGACGAAACGCGTCGCCAGCCCCTTGTGGCGCAGCACCTGGCAGGCCAGCCAGGCCATGTCGCGGCAGGAGCCCTGCAACAGATTGAGCGTCTGGGCCGGGGTCTGCACACCGGCTTCCATGCGCAGGGTGTAATTCAGGTCGGCATTGAGCTTCTGGTTGAAAGCGACCAGGAAATCGACCGTGCCTATTGGTTCATCCGAAATCGACGCAACATAGTCCATCAGAACCGGATCGCGGTCCTTGATCTCCAGATAGGGCGCCAGTTCGTCCTTCAGGGCCTCATCGTATTTGAAGGGGAACTTCGTCGCCGAATCTTCGAGGAAAAAATCGAACGGATTGAAGACCTTGATCTCCAGCACCAGATCGACCGTCACCTTGAATGACGAGGTCTTTTCCGGAAAGACGATGCGCGCCAGCCAGTTGCCGAAGGGGTCCTGCTGCCAGTTGATGAAGTGGTTGGCCGGCTCGACCTTCAGCGCATAGGACTGCACATGCGCCCATGTGTGCGGCGCGGGACGAAGACGAATAACCTGGGGACCGAGACTGATCGGACGATCGTAGCGATAATCCGAAACATGATGCAGCGCAGCCAGAATACTCATCGAACAAGGTCTCCAATCAGACTCCGAAGACGAACAGTCTTCGGCAAGGGCGACCGCCCGCCGCGCCCGATGGCGCGAGCCCGGCGGCGACTGAGCCAAAAGCGTTACGGAATCGCAAAAAAAGTGTCATCTACAAGTCTTTAGGGACTAGACAGCCGCAAATTAAAAAAGTCTAGTTGCAATGCAACAATGCGTGAAAAAGACGCTTTTTCACTGGGGCAGCATGGGAAGCAATTTCTTTGAGCGCGATTTCGAGTGACATCCTGGCTTTCAGTTTCGACGGTTTGAGTTCGCCGGCGATCGACCTCAAGTTCCGCAAGGCGGGCGTGAAGGGCGAGCACACACTGGGCTGGGGCCTGACCTGGTATCCGGGCGATACCAAGGCCGCCATCGTGGCGAAAGACCCTTCCGCGCGCGATACCAAGTCCCTGCATGGCGCCATGCACGACTGGGACAGCTTCCGCTCCACCGTCTTCTTCTGCAAGGTACGCGGCGCCGCTTCCGGCTATACCCATCTCGAAACCCAGCCGTTCTCGCGCAGCTTTGCCGGCCAGGACTGGGTGTTCATGCATAATGGCGATCTCGACAAGACTGCCATGCAGAAGCTGCATTTCAACAAGTCGATCTTCCTGGAGCCCATGGGCCGCACGGATTCGGAGTTGGCCTTCTGCTTTCTGCTCGGCAAGGTGCAGGACTATGGCGCGCGGACGCTTGCCGATATCGACCATCAGGTGCTTCTGAGCTGGTTCCTGCAACTGGACGACATGGGCAGCGCCGACATGGTGATCTCCGACGGCACCAGCGTGGCCGCTTTCTACGGCTCCCAGTCGGAAAGCCATCTGTACTACGGCCGCCTGACCCCGCCGCACGGCGAGCGCGGCTATCATTCGGACTCAGCCTCCTTCGCGCTCAATAATCCGCGCGATACCTTCCGCACCGGTCTGGTCTTTTGCTCCTCCCCCTTCCGTGAAGGCGACTGGAAGCCGATGCAGAAGGGGCAACTGATCATTGCCCGCCGCGGCGCCCTGGTGTGGACCAACAAGAAGGACGGCAAGACCGCCCCGGCGCAGCAGCCGGTGCATGAGCAGGAAGGCCACCTGCAAGGGTCACGCAGCATACAGCCCAACCTGTTCGCCGATCAGCAGGCCCAGGCCCAGCAGCTCTCCATCCTGCAATCCCTGCAACAGATGAAGTCGGTGCAGCACAATATCCTCAACGCGCGCTCCCTGACCCACGCGCCGGACGGCTCGCCCCTCACCTACCGGCTGTACGACGTCATCCACTCGACCGAATATACCTACGAGCAGGAGGTCGAGCACTCGACGCACAGCTTCCGCCTGATGCCGATGGAGGATGCGCTGCAGGAGGTGGTCAATTCCACCCTCAGTATCTCCGCCGAGGGCGAGGATATGCGTTTCGAGGATGTCTTCGGCAACCAGACCATTCATTACAGCATCATCAAGCCCTACAAAAAGCTGACCATTTCCTGCCGCTCGCTGGTCAAGATCTATGGCCGGTCCGCTGACGATCTGTCACCGGAAAAGCGCCAGCATTTCATCCCGCTCTCCCTGATGCCGTGGCAACAGGTGATGATGGAGCCATATCTGCGCTCGCCCGAACTGCCGGAAACCCAGATTTCCGAACTGCTGGTCTATGCGATGAGCTTCGCTGAGCGTAACGGCCGCCATCTGATGGACACGCTGAACGACATCAACCAGACCATCTACCGCGATTTCCGTTATGTGCCGGGCTCAACCTCGCTGAAGACGACACCGTTCGATGTCTATGCCTCGCGCGAAGGCGTCTGCCAGGATTTCGCAAACCTGTTCATCTGCCTGGCGCGCCTGCTCGGCATCCCCGCGCGCTATCGCGTCGGCTACGTCTTCACTGGCGCCGACTACGAAAACAAGATGCAGTCCGACGCCAGCCACGCCTGGGTGGAAATCTATATCCCCTATCTCGGCTGGCGCGGCTTCGATCCCACTAACGGCATTCTGGTGACACAGGATCATATCCGCGTTGCCTGCGGCCGAAACTACCTGGATGCGACCCCCACGGCGGGCACCATCTACCGCGGCGGCGGCAAAGAAACCCTGCGGGTCCAGGTCACGATGAATGAGGTTTTTGGATAAGTAAACGCCCTGCCTCATGCCCGCGTATCTGGTCCTGAGGCGATATATTACCGGATCAGACTGTGGCGCTAGAGACCTACAAGACCGACGGCTTTTACGACGAACTGTTCGCATCGGATGGCATGGCCCACCTCAGCGCCCATCCGCTGGTCGAACAACTGGACACCCTCTCGCGCGCCGAACTGAAGCGCCGGCAGAAACTGGCCGAGGACATCCTTTACCAGTCTGGCAATACCTTCAATGTCTATGGCGACAAGAAGGGCACCGAGAAGATCCTGCCCTTCGACATCATTCCGCGCATGGTCTCCGGCGCCGACTGGGCGAAGCTCGAACGGGGCATAGCCCAGCGCATCACGGCATTGAATCTCTTCATCCAGGACATCTATAACGATCAGAAAATCCTCAAGGACAAGGTCATTCCGTCCGAGCTGATCTTCTCCTCGGCCTGTTATCTCAAGCCCTGCGAGGGTTTGAAGCCGCCCAAGGGCGTGTGGACGCATATTTCCGGCACCGATTTCGTGCGTGACGGCGACGGCGAGTTCTATGTGCTGGAAGACAATCTGCGCTGCCCCTCCGGTATTTCCTATGTGCTGGAAAATCGCGCCGTGTTGAAACGGATCATGCCGGCGGCTTTCCATACCCTGAAAATCCGCCCGGTGTCGGATTACGGTGATCATCTGTACAAGACGCTGAAGCACATCGCGCCGGATGGTCGTGACGATCCCAATATCATTGTCCTGACCCCCGGCATCTATAACTCCGCCTATTTCGAGCACGCCTATCTGGCCCAGCAGATGGGCGTACCGCTGGCGCAAGGGTCGGATCTCGTGGTCGAGGACGACAAGGTCTATATGCGGACGACCGCCGGCCTGAAGCGCGTCGACGTCATCTACCGCCGCATCGATGACGAGTTCATTGACCCGCAGATTTTCCGCAAGGAGTCGCTGCTCGGTGTGCCCGGCATCATGAACGCCTATCGTAAGGGCAATGTGGCGCTGGCCAATGCGCCCGGCACCGGCATTGCCGACGACAAGGCGATCTATGCCTATGTGCCGAAGATCATCAAATACTATCTCGGCGAGGATGCCATCGCCAACAATGTGCCGACCTATATCTGCGAGGACGATAAGGAGCGCGAATATGTGCTGGCCAATCTCGACAAGCTGGTGGTCAAGGCGGTCAATCTCTCCGGCGGCTACGGAATGCTGATCGGCCCCAAATCCACCAAGGCCGAGCAGAAGGAATTTGCCGCCCTGATCAAGGCCAGGCCGCGCGACTATATCGCCCAGCCAACGCTTTCGCTTTCGCGCGCACCCACCCTGATCGGCAACAGCATCGAAGGCCGTCACGTCGATTTTCGCCCCTATTCGCTTTATGGCGAGGAGATATTCACCCTGCCCGGCGGCCTGACCCGCGTGGCCCTCAAGAAGGGCTCTCTGGTGGTCAATTCCAGCCAAGGCGGCGGCTCGAAGGATACCTGGGTGCTGGAAGACGAAGGGGAGGCGAACTGATATGCTGAGCCGTGTCGCCAACTCCATCTACTGGATGGCCCGTTACCTCGAACGCGCCGATTGCGTGGCGCGCTTCATCGACGTCAACACACACCTGATGCTCGATCTCGCCCTCGATCAGAACGCGGCGCAGTGGTATCCGCTGATCGCCACTTCCGGGGACGACGAAGATTTCAACCAGCGCTACACCCAGGCCGACGAGCGGGCCGTGGTCAGGTTCATGACGTTCGACCAGAAGAACCCCAACTCCATCCTGCAATCCATCTTCCGCGCCCGCGAAAACGCACGCACGGTGCGCGAGGTCATTCCGGTTGAGATGTGGGAAAAGATCAACGAAATCTATCACCTGACCCAGAGCCAGAGCCGTAAGCGCTCAGTGGCCGACCTTCAGGACTATTACCGCGAAATCCGCCAGTCTGGGCACCTGTTCACCGGCCTGATGCACAACACCATGAGCCGCGACATGGGCTGGCAGTTCGCCCATATGGGCCAGATGCTGGAACGCGCCGACAAAACCGCCCGCCTGCTGGATGTCAAATACTTCCTGCTGCTACCGCATAACGATGTCTGGAAGGACAGCGCCTATGACGCCGTCCAGTGGGGCGCTGTGCTCAAATCGGTCAATGCGCTGGAAATGTACCGTCAGCAGTTTCACACCATCAATTATAGGGACGTGACCCAGTTCCTGCTGTTCTCGAAAGCCTTCCCGCGCTCGGTGCAGTTCTGCCTGGAAGACGCCGAAGCGGCGCTGAAAACCCTGACGAACGGGAACGGTGACAGCAAGGCGGCCCGTGAAATGGCAACCCTTTGCCGGACGATCCGCACCTCCGACACCAGCCATATCATTTCGACCGGCCTGCATGAGTTCATCGATATCTTCCAGGCCAATCTCAACCTGGTCGATGAAGCGATCTATGAAAGCTATTTCGAAAATTAGCGTGTTTGCCTCAGGCGATCCGGACGTATGTGAAAAGTTCGCGGCCATGAATTTGACGGGCGAAAAGAACGGCCGGGCCAGTCCCCAAGCGTCCGGCGGCCCCTTCGTTCCCTGACGAAACCTGATGTCTGGCCCTCAAGATTGATCTTACAATTTTAAACGATAAGCCTTATAGAATAAAAGTGAATCAGAACGCCTGCTGGTTGAGCGAATAACCGCAGGGCGCCTAAATCAAGCGTCAGACAAGGCGCGATAAAAGAACAAGCCCGTGGCGGAATATCAACACGGGAAAGACAATATACTTACCCCGGAGGGGTTGCTTATGGGTGCGGATCAAAGGGGCGGGGATGAACAGGTGGGCACGGTCCGACTGGAGCCCAGGGGACACGCGCTCGGCGATTCACTTTCCGGCACCAATTTAGAGCGCGCAGGCGACCACAATCAGCGCGTCACCCTTCAGGCCATACGCGCCGCCGGGGGCCCGATTACCCGCGCCGATATCACCGAACTGACCGGCCTCACCGCCCCGGCCATTGCCAATATCACCAAGCGCCTGCTCAATGAGGGCATGATCCTGAAGGCCGGTCGCCAGTTGGGCGGCCGTGGCCAGCCAGCCACCAAACTGGTGGTCAATCCGGATGGCGCCTTCTCCATAGGCCTTAATATCGACCGCGACCATATCGCCATCGTGGCGCTCGATTTCGTCGGCAATGTACGCGCCCGCGTCTGCCGTGAGGTCCACTTCGCCATGCCCGATGAGGTCGTCGCCTTCTTCAAGGCCGAGGTCGATAAGATCGTGGCAGACAAGGCCATCGACATGGACCGCCTGATCGGCATTGGTATCGGCATCCCTGACGATCTCGGTCGGGTGCCCGTAGCCAATCGCCCCGACGCCTACCACATCTGGTCGGAAATCGACGTCGCCGCCCTGTTCGCCGAGGTTCTGCCCGTGCCGGTTTATGTCGAAAACGACGCCGCCGCCGCGTCGATCGGTGAAATGCAGTTCGGCCATGGCCTGAGGCATCGCAGCTTTATCTACACCATTATCAGCGCCGGCCTGGGCGGCGGACTGGTGATAGACGGGCACTATTATCGCGGCGCCGACGGCCGTTCGGGCGAGATCGGTTTTCTGCCGGTGACCGATGAAAACGGTCAACCGCAAACCCTGGAAGACATGGTCTCGCTCTATTCGCTTTACGATTACCTGCGCAAGGCCGGCATCAATGCCTCCACGCCCGAAGACCTGGAATCCTTGGGCGATTCCGCCAAGGCCCGCGTGGACGCCTGGCTCGATCGCGCCGCCGACAAGCTGTTCGAGCCCTTCCTGGTCATGAGTTGCGCCATCAATCCGGAAGCCCATTTTATCGGCGGCCGCCTGCCCGCGGCCTATATCGAACAGCTCTGCATCCGCCTGAACCGGAAATTCGCCGCCTATCAGGGCCGTATCAAGACGCTTCCGCCCGTCATGCGCGCCGATCTGGCCGTCGATGCAGCCGCGCGCGGCGCCGGTATCCTGCCCTTCAATGACCGCTTCCTGCCGATCCGCGAAGCCCTGATGAAGACCGGCTGATAATGGGAAGATTACTGATGTCAATACTCCTGACTTTTGTGGGGATGACCTGCATCTTCATAGCCATTCTGGCATGGCTATATGCTCATTAGCTACCAGCGCAGAAGTTTCCCACCCAGCAATGCCGCAATTCCGGTAAGGATTGCCACGGCCATGCCGTAGACCAGCAGCAGATAGACCGGGGCATCCCCCTGGCAATGCAGGGCATAGGTCGCCGCCATCAGCGAGGCCGTGGCCAGACCGCTCAGGGCGCCGAGGCTCAACGGATGCGAGGTCGCCGACCGCCTGAGCCACAGGCGCCACAGCACGATCAGGCCGGCCATACCGCCGCACAGGATGGTCATATAACAGATCAGTACGCCGTCGCTGAGATTGACCATGGTGCCTGCCCAGCCATCATGCTGAAATTCGACCAACAGGGCGCCGAACACAATCGCGCCGATGATCAGTACCGGCATCAGATAGCGCAGTTTCGGCCGCCCTTCCGGACGGACCAGGCCGGACGCTCCCAGAAGGGCGCTGATCCCAAGCGCCAGGAACATCAGCGGCTTCACGACCGGCATATGGCTGCGCGGCCATTCGCCGCCCATCAGCGCCGTCAGTTCCGGGCGCGGTCCATAGAAAAACCAGATGTAAAGCACGGCCACGATCAGGCCGGCCAGCGCCCCAAGCCACAACGGCCAGCTGCGCAACGGTTTCACGGGCTTCAGGCCATCGGTCAGACTGTCAATTATATCACTCATTGACGCCTCCCTTGATGCCGACAAGCGATTGCAGCTTTTTCAGTCCGCGATGGACGGTGACCTTGACCGCCGAAGCGCTCTTTCCCGTCTGCCCCGCCACCTCCTCGACGCTCAGGCCATCCAGCTTGTGCAGCTTGATGATCCGCGCCTGGTCCTTCGGCAACTGCGCCAGCAGTACCGCCACATCACGTGCCGCCAGGTCGGGCTGCATCCCGTCCTCCAGGCCCAGTTCCTCGTTCAGTTCGACATGGATATGGCGACCGCTCTTGCGGACAAAATCGATCAGCTTGTGGCGCGCCACCGCCGCGATCCACGGCAGGAAGGGCGAGCCGGAATCATAGGTGTTGCGTTTCTCATGCAAGCTTAAAAGCGTCATCTGTACTAAATCTTCACCATCGCTGCCCATCAGGCGCCGCCGGAAATAGGCCACCAGCCAGGGTCTCAGGGCTTCCAGCAGGGAACGGTATGCCGCGGCATCACCGGCCTGCGCGCTGCGCATAAGGGCCTGCCATTCACTGATATTATACGGGGCCATGCGCGCTAAGGTTACATCTCAAAGGACTTGACATCCGTATGGACGAAGTCGTCACCCTTGAACAGTAGCGGCGTATTACGCTCGATGGCAAGGGCATAGGCGAAGCAATCGCCGAAATTCAGCCCTGCCTTGTGGCCGGTGCCCTTGCCGTAGCGCCGAAAAACCTCGAAAGCGATATCGGATTGCGTGGCGGTGACGGGTTCGATTGTGATACCCATTTCCACCAACAGAGCATCCAATTCGCCGGGCAATGCCGGATGACGCCCGTACAGAACCATGCGGGCCTCCAAAAGACTCGCCGCACTCATCACAAGCTGACTGCAATTGAGCATGACCGCTTTAAAAACCGCACCTTCCGGTTCTTTAGTCAGTATAGCCACGAGCGCCGACGTGTCGATTGCCAATCCCGTCACGAGGGCAGGCCGTTTTCGTCGTATCCGATAATTTCTTCGGGCGTGCGATTGTCAAGCACCTGATAGCTGGCGGCACGGTCGATGATCTCGTTGATGCGAGCGAGCCGGGCCGCCTTGTCCTCTTCGGGCGCCACGCGACGCAGGCGTTCTTCAAGCGCCACGATCACTGCCGTGGTCAGGCTTTCGCCGGTCTTTTGCTGAATTTGCCGAGCCAGGTCGTGCGCCCGGTCGTTCTTGATGTTCAAGGGCATGACGGCCTCCTTTCCTCCATTATACACAAAATGGAGGAATTTGAAACTAACCGTCGAACAGGTCCGGCGCAATGGGGGGGGAAGCCGGCGGCGTCAGCCCCAGGTGGAGATAGGCCCGCGCACAGGCCGTGCGTCCGCGCTGGGTCCGCTGGATAAAGCCCTGCTGAAGCAGATAAGGCTCGATCATGTCCTCCACGGCGTCGCGTGCCTCGGCGATGGCGGCTGATAACGTCTCCAGCCCCACAGGCCCGCCGCCATAATTTTCAATCAGCGCCTTGAGGTAGCGGCGATCGGAATGATCCAGCCCCACCGGATCGACCTCCAGCCGTGCCAAGGCTTTCGATGCCGCCTTTTTATCGATGATCTCCGCCCCTTCGGCATGGGCGAAATCGCGCACGCGCCGCAGCAGACGCCCGGCCACACGCGGCGTGCCGCGCGACCGCGAGGCGATCTCCAGGGCGCCATCCTCGGAGAGGGGCGTCCCCATCTTACGACCGGCTCCCATGACCACACGCACCAGTTCCTCAGGTGTATAAAATTCCAGCCGCAGCGGAATGCCGAAACGGTCACGCAATGGCGTGGACAGCAGCCCGGCCCGTGTCGTGGCGCCGACCAGGGTAAAGGGCGCCAGATCGATGCGCACGGTGCGCGCCGCCGGCCCGTCACCGATGATCAGGTCGAGCACATAATCTTCCATCGCCGGATAGAGGATTTCCTCGACCGCCGGGTTGAGCCGGTGGATTTCGTCAATGAACAGGACATCATTCGGCTCAAGATTAGAGAGAATTGCCGCCAGGTCGCCCGCCTTGGCCAGCACCGGCCCGGAGGTTGCGCGAAAGCCGACCCCCAATTCGCGCGCCACGATCTGCGCCAAGGTCGTCTTGCCCAGGCCCGGCGGCCCGTAGAACAGCACATGGTCCAGCGCCTCCTTGCGCTGGGCGGCGGCGGCCACGAAGACCTTCAGATTGGCCTTGAGCGGCGCCTGCCCGACGAAATCGTCAAAGGTCTGCGGGCGCAGGGCGCGATCCTGCGCCCGCTCCTCGTAATCATTGTCGGATTCGCCGGATACAATACGCGCCATCTTACTTACCCAAAGCCTTCAAGGCCGCCCGTATCACGGCCGGCAATTCAGCATCAGCCCCCAATTGCGCCACCGCCGTTTCCACCGCCAGCCGGGCATTTTGCTCAGCCACGCCCAGCCCCATCAGTCCGGCCACCGCCTCGCCATTGACCGTAGTTTTGACGACCACGCCCGCCGGTGCATGGATCACCGGGCCGAACTCGGCATTGGTCAGCACCTTCCCCTTCAGCTCGATCACGATGCGCTGCGCCAGCTTTGGCCCCACGCCGGAGGCGCGCGCCACCGCCGTCTTGTCCTCGTGCGCCACGGCCTGGGCCAGTTGCTGCGGCGTCAGTACGTCGAGCACGGCCAGGGCCGCCTTGGGCCCCACGCCCTGCACGCTTTGCAAGGCTTCAAAAGCCTTGCGCTCATCCTTGTTGAGGAAGCCATAGAGCCGTGTGCCGTCCTCGCGCGTCTGGCTGTCGATATGCACGATCACCTCCGCGCCGATCTCCGGCAGGGCGGCGATCGTCCGTACGCCGCAGCGCACGATATAGCCGACGCCGGCGCATTCGATCAACGCCTCCTCCTCGGTGGTTTCCAGCAGCAGACCGCGCAGACGACCGATCACGCGAGCATCCTTTTCAGAGTGTTCATCTTGCGCTTGTGTGCATGGGTAATGGCGCAGGCCAGGGCATCGGCGGCGTCGGCCTTCATGGCGGCATCCGCCTTGGGGAGAAGGCGCTTGATCATGAACAAGACCTGGTCCTTGTCGGCCTTGCCGGCCCCCACCACCGATTTCTTGATATCCAGCGCGGCATATTCCGCCACCGGCAACCCTGCCCTGGCCGGTGCCAGCATGGCGGCGGCGCGGGCGTGACCGAGCTTGAGCGTCGATGACGGGTTCATATTGACAAAGGTCTCCTCGATGGCCGCTTCGTCAGGCGTCCATTCGGCAATCACCGCCCCCAGGCTCTCGAAAAGGTACAGCAGACGCACTGCCAGATCGAGATCGGTCGGCGGCTCAATGACGCCATGCGCCACCCACGAGAGTCGTGCGCCCTCGACATCGATCAGCCCCCACCCCAGACGTCTCAGTCCCGGATCAAGGCCCAATATGCGCACAACGTTCTTCATATGTTCGCTTGTATCTGCAACGACTGACTCGCGCAAGCCTCTCAGCCCCGATTGGCCGGAAAGTTGCAAGACTGCCGCGAAAAGCCGCTTAATTCGCCTTTTGGCACAGGTTTTGGAAGTTACCGTTGCCATAAAGCCAAAGCTGGGGTTAATGTTTTATGAAGATGAGCGTTGCGGGGGCCGTATGAGCAGTTCGAATCCGACAATGGGTGCCGTAAGCGGGACACGCCGGAGCAATCCGGCGGGCTTTTTCGTGCTGATCGCCCTGGCTGTCGCCCTGGCGGCTTTCGCGCTCTACAAGGGCCAGGCGCCCGTGCGCACCCCCTTCCCGGAAGACTGGATCATCTGGGCCCGCGGCACCGCCACCTGGGCCGGCGCCCTGGCCGTTGGCGTGGTGGTGCTGCTGATCGGCGTCATCGGCCTGATCATCAACCTGCTTAGCAGCGCCCGACCGGCCCGTAAGGCGCACCATAAGCCCGTGCCTGCCGAAATCGAACTGGCCGCCGCGCCCGCCGTCGATCTCCAGACCGCGACGCGCGCCAATGAAAGCCGGAATAGTGAGAGCCGGGGCAATCTGCGCTTCAATGCGCAGAATGTCGCCACCCTTGGTCTTTCCGGCGATCATTTGGAAACCGTTGCCGCTGCGCCGTCTCTTGAGGTCCAGTCGCTCGAACCGGCCATTTTCAGCGATCATGGCGCCTTTTCCGATAACGCCTCCGACAGCTTCATGACGCGCATGCCGGAAGCACCAGTCGAAGCTGCCATCGAAGCCCCTACCCAAGCCCCACTCCAGGCCCCTGGCGAAGTCCCTGCCTTCGATGCCACAGCCGCCCTTTCCGAGACGCACGGCCTGCACATCCACACACCCACGGCCGAAATCGTGCCGATCCGCCCGGATATAGTCCTGCCGGCGGAGGCCGAACATGATCCGCTGGCCGCCGCCCTGCTGGCCGAAACGCCGGATGTAGTTACCCATGCTCCGCAAGGCGATATCAACGCCGTGATCAGTTCGGCCATGCGGTTCGCACCACAAAGCGAGCCGCAGCCGGAAGCGATGGTTCACCCTGTCGAGGCCGTGGCCGAAACCATTGCCACGCCCGCTGCCGAGATCGTCCCTGATGTCGTGCCCGCGCCCCCAGTAGAATTACCCCCAGAATCACCACCGGCAGCACATGATGACGAGGCCGAAATCCGCCAGGCGGCCCGTACTGCTTTGTCTGTCTGGCCGGATTCCACCCGCGCCATTGCCGCTGACGAACTGAGCGCGCGGATATCGCACCTCTATTACGATAAGTCCCCGGCCAGCCAGAAAGCCTTCCAGCTCATCGCCTCCGGCGATCTGTCCGCCGCCGCCGCCGCCCTCGCCGCTCAGGCGGACGCCCTGGCCGAGGCCGGCAATCACGCCGCCGCCGCCGAATTGTGGCGCGTCTCCGGCGCCCTGCATATGGGCCGTGACGACAGCAAGGCCATGGCCGCTTACGAGCATGTCTCGGAACTCGATCCGAATGACGCCAATATTCATCTCTACCTCGCGCGCCGCTACCAGATGGCCGGCGATATCGTCCGCCAGCCCGCCGTCATCGCCCGCGCGCTTGGCGTGATCAGCGATCCGGCCATCCGCGCCGAACTGCTCGCGCCCTATGCCGATCTCAAGCTAAAGGCCGGCGATGCCAAGGCCGCCGGCGATGCCTTCGAGGAACTGAGCCGCCTGCACGAGACCGAAGCCTATCTGCGGCCGGATGATGTCGGCGTCCGTTCAACCCTGGCCATTACGGTGGCCCGCCTGGCCCAGGCGCGCGAGATGCAGGGCGCCTTTGAAGAAGCCGGCCCGCTGTACCGCAAGGCGCACAAGGTTTTTGCCGACCTCTCGGCCCTGAAACCGGAGCATCCCGGCCTGCGCGCCATGGCGGACAATGCCCTGCGCGACGCCCAGCGCTTCAATATTGCCTGATCGGCCTATTGACCTTTTACGCGGCTAACCGGAAACAGGACGATCTGTCTTCCGGAGTTTGCCGTGTTCAAGATCTCTCCCGCCTTCGCCACCATTGGCCTGCTGGTCTGCTCAAATCTCTTCATGACCCTGGCCTGGTATGGCCATCTCAAGTTCAAGATGGAAAAGCTATGGGTGGTCATTCTGGTGAGCTGGGGGATCGCCTTTTTCGAATACTGCTTCCAAGTGCCGGCCAACCGCATCGGCTACGGCACCTTTTCCGCGGCACAGCTCAAGACCATCCAGGAAGTCATCACCCTGTCAGTCTTCGTCATCTTCTCGGCCGTCTATCTCGGTGAGCCGTTGAAATGGCAGACGGCAGTGGGCTTCACCCTGATCGCCTGTGGCGCGGGTTTTGTTTTCTATAAGCCGTAATCCTTTCTCGTCATAGCCTTTTAAAATCGCCGCCCCGTCGGCGTTTTTTTGTGCGCCAGAGAACCTTACTACTATTTAATGATATATACCTTGCATCAACAGGTAGCTTGTCATATTCAATGATCAAGCCGCCGCCTCCCCGGTTGCGACACCCAGCGCCTCAAAGGAAACAGAGATGCCTGAAACCATTGATATCCAATTGAAAAAAGGTGTGCTTGGCCTGTGCGTGCTGGCAGTGCTGGCGCGTAACGAGAGCTACGCCTATGAGATTGCCAGCCATCTCTCCGATGCCATCGGCATGGGAGAGGGCACGATCTACCCGCTTATGCGGCGGATGCAGACCGACGGCCTGGTCGCTACCTATATGGTGGAATCGCCGGCCGGTCCTTCGCGCAAATATTACAAGCTCACCGATGCCGGCCGCGCCGCGCTCGAAGCCCAGCGCGACGAATGGCGCGGCTTCGCCAGCGCTGTCGATGCCCTGCTTGAGCCGCTCCCCGCCACCCCTGCTCCTTTAGAAGAGGCTTAAAGCCATGACCCGTATCGAATTTCTGGACCGGCTGTGCAAGGGTCTGAAGGGCCTGCCGCCTGCCACCCTCAAGGAAATCATGGCCGACTACGAGGCCCACTTCAAGGACGCCGCCGAGGCCGGCCGCGCCGAATCCGAAGTGGCCGAGGCCCTGGGCGACCCGGATCGCCTCGCCCGCGAACTGCGCGCTGAAGCCGGCGTCAAGAGCTGGGATGAAGCCAAGACGCCCTCCAATGCGAGTTCCGCCATCATCGGCATACTGGGCCTGGGCGCCATCGACATCCTGATCCTGCTGCCGCTGGCCGGCGGCGTGATCGGCACCCTGATCGGCATTTTCGCCGCGGCCATTGGCGCCTTTATTGGCGGCGGCGTGCTATTCGCCGCCGGTCCCTTCATGGGACTGCCCGGCGGGATCGCAGCGGCGCTTCTGGGCGGCTTCGGCGTCATGGCCCTGGCGGCCACGATCGGCGCCATCACCCTGGCCCTGACCATCTGGCTCGTTAACGGCCTCGTCTGGTATGCGCGCCTGCACTACCGCGTACTCAAGCCCGCCCTCGAAGCTTAAGGAGAAGCTCTCATGATCCGCAAACTGTTTCTCTTCTCCGGCGGCGCCTTCCTGGTGGCGCTGGTTTGCCTGGCCGGGGCCGCCGCCCTGGTCTCCAACGAAGTCGGCACCAAGGGCTGGAATATCGGCCTGATCAAGGATGGCGACCATCTGCGCATAGGCAAGGGCGAGGCCGGCAAGCCGGAACCGAGCACCAGCAAGACAATTGCCTGGACCGGCGGCGACCTGCTGGCCGTCGATCTGCCCGCCGATGTCGTCTATACGCAGGGCCCGGCCGCTTCGGTCACCATCACCGGCCCGCAGTCGCTCGTCAACCGCATCACGCTCGATAATGGCCGCCTGTCGATCGCCGATGGTCCCGAACACCGCGAAAGCGTCAATTTCACCTGGGGTAAGGATGGCTTCGAGGCCCGCACCAGCCACCAGGGCGCCCGCATTACCGTCACCGCGCCGAACGTGAAGCGCTTCGAAATGACCGGCAGCGGCGATCTCGACCTGCGCGGCTATGACCAACCGTCGATCGATATCAGCATCGCCGGGTCCGGTTCGGTCCATGCCGTGGGCCGCACCCAGGCCCTGAAACTGAACGTCTCCGGCAGCGGCAGCGCCGATCTGGCGGCTCTGGAGACCAAGGACGCCGATGTCAGCGTCAATGGTTCCGGCGATGCCACTATCCATGCCACCGGCAATGCAAAGATCGACATTTCCGGCTCTGGTAATGTCGACCTGGCCACCAAGCCGGCCAAGATCGACACCACGATCTCCGGCTCTGGTACGGTGGATAACGGCGACGACGCCAGCGATAATTAAGAGCTGACATCAACCCTGCCCAAGGCGCCGGTCCGCATGAGCCGGCGCTTTTTTTGCACTTACGACGACATAAGAATGCAATCTGGTTTTACCGACGACAGGGCGGCGCGGGGATAATCTCTTTCGATGACACCATTCTTACCTGGTTGCTTTAAGGCCCCTACCGCGCTTTTGCACATATGCCGTTATTTTGTCCCTGTCATTCCCCGACACGCAGACGAAGAGAGAGTGCGATATGGTAACCATCAATAATTCCCAGCCGCCGGCCCAGGTCAATAACAGCAGCAATGCCGGGCTGATCATCCTGGCCCTGGTCATCCTGGCCGCAGTAATCGGCGGCATCTGGTACTTCACAACCTATGGCCCGATCGAATCCACCCACACCAATACGGTCGACCGGACGATCACCCGTATCGAAAAGGCCCCGGCCGCCGTGGGCAATGCGGTCGATAACGCGACCAGCAACCCCGCCAATACCACCGCGCCGTCGAATACCGAGCCGGACCCGGCTCAATAACGCGTTCAAGGATTAATAAGAAAAGCGCCGGCGGAAACGTCGGCGCTTTTCTTTTATGCTGTGGGCTAGGCCGTTCCGGTGAGGCGAAAACGGTTGGCTTTCGAGCACCCGCCGCGACGTGTACTCTTGTACACGAGCAAGGGCGCGCAGGAAGACGGCGGTTTGCAGCCCTCCGGAACGAGACTAGCGACTAAATTTCTGGAACTTGATCCGGTGGGGGATCAAGCTATCCGTGCCGAGACGACGCTTCTTGTCTTCCTCGTACATTTCGAAGTTGCCCTCGAACCATTCTACATGGCTGTCGCCTTCGAAGGCCAGGATGTGCGTGGCCAGGCGATCGAGGAACCAGCGGTCGTGGGAGATGACCACGGCGCAGCCGGCGAATTCTTCAAGCGCCTCTTCGAGGGCCTGAAGCGTTTCGATATCCAGGTCGTTGGTCGGTTCGTCGAGCAGGATGACATTGCCGCCGGCGGCCAGGGTCTTGGCCAGGTGGACGCGGTTGCGCTCACCACCAGAGAGCAGGCCAACCTTCTTCTGCTGGTCGCCGCCCTTGAAGTTGAAGCCGCCGACATAGGCGCGGGAATTGATTTCCTTCTTGCCGACCACCATGATGTCGGTGCCGCCGGAAATGGCCTGCCAGACGGTATGGTTCGGGTCGAGGTCGTCGCGCGACTGATCGACATAGGCCAGCTTGACGGTTTCGCCGAGCTTGATCGTGCCGGCATCCGGCTTTTCCTGGCCGGTGATCAGCTTGAACAGGGTCGACTTGCCGGCGCCGTTCGGGCCGATGACGCCGACAATGCCGTTGGGCGGCAGGCGGAAGGTCAGGCCCTTGAAGAGCACCTTGTCGCCATATTCCTTTTCCAGATCAGTGACTTCCAGAACGACATTGCCGAGGCGCGGGCCGGGCGGGATCTGGATGGTGGCGAAGGTCTGGGCCTGACGCGAATTTTCCTGTTCGCGCACCATGTCCTCATAGGCGGCCAGACGGGCCTTGGACTTGGCCTGACGGGCCTTGGCGCCGGAACGCACCCATTCCAGTTCCTTGGTGAGGGCGCGCTGGCGGGCTTCGGATTCCGACTGCTCCTGCACGACACGCTTCTGCTTCTGCTCCAGCCAGCCGGAGTAGTTGCCTTCATAGGGCACACCCTTGCCGCGGTCGAGTTCGAGGGTCCACTTGGTCACCTGGTCGAGGAAGTAACGATCGTGGGTGACGAGGATGACGCAGCCGGGGAAGTTTTCCAGGTGGTGCTGGAGCCAGGCCACCGATTCCGCATCGAGGTGGTTGGTCGGCTCATCCAGCAGCAGCATGTCAGGCTTGGAAAGCAGCAGGCGGGCCAGCGCGACGCGGCGCTTTTCACCGCCGGAGAGCTTGGTGACGCCGGAATCGTTGGGCGGGCAGCGCAGGGCGTCCATGGCCATTTCGATGCGGCTGTCGATGTCCCACAGATCGCCGGCGTCGATCTTTTCCTGCAGTGCGTTCATTTCTTCCATGAGCTCGTCGGAATATTCCTCGCCCATCAGTTCGGCCACCTTGTTGAAGCGGTCGAACGTCTTCTTTTCCTCACACCAGTCGATGACGTTTTCCCAGACGGTCTTGGTCTCGTCGAGATGCGGCTCCTGCTCCAGATAGCCCATCTTGGTGCCTTCGGCGGCCTTGGCCTCACCGGAGAATTCCTTGTCGATGCCGGCCATTATCTTCAGCAGGGTCGATTTACCCGAACCGTTGACGCCGACGACGCCGATCTTGGCGTCGGAATAGAAGGAGAGCCAGATGTTCTCGAAGACCTTCTTACCACCGGGGTAATGCTTGGTCAGGCCCTGCATCTGGAAGATATATTGTTGCGCCATGGGGAGCTTGCGCCCTTCTCAAAAGAATGCGTTTTTAAGGATGCTGTCGTTTAGCGGCTTAGGCGCAAAAGCGCAATAATTAGATGCAGCCTTGCAAAGGGACTTGGAAATGGCCGATTTCATCTTTTTAATGCACGATACACCGAACGAAACGCCGAACCAAACAAGCGGCTGGCCGGCCTATCTTGACGGTTTGGCGCGCGGCGGCCATTTGCGCGGCGGCAGCGCTATCGGCAGCGGCGCCGCATTTCGCAAGAACGGCGCTGCTTCTTCGATTACCGCCCACCTGACCGGCTTTATTCGTATCGAAGCCGACAGCCTTGCCGCCGCACAAACCCTTTTGGCCGGTAATCCGGTTTACGAAGCCGGCGGAATCGTTGAAATCCGCGAATTACCCGAAACAGACTAAGCAAACACCGCCTTCATCAGCTTCTCTAAATTTTCCGCGTCTTCTTCATCGTAGGTGCTGAAGCTTTCCGAGTCGGAATCGAACACCGCGATCAGGTCGCCGGACGCATCGAACACCGGCACGACGATCTCGGAATTGGAGCGCGAATCGCAGGCGATATGATCCGCGAAAGCATGGACATCGGGCACCACCTGGGTCTGGCCGGTGGCCGCCGCGGCGCCACAGACACCCCGCCCAAAAGCGATGCGCAGACACCCCAGGGTGCCGTTATATGGCCCCACCACCAGTTCATCGATCCCGGCGGTTTTCTTAACCTTATCCACGACATAGAAGCCGGTCCAGAACCAGGAATCGAAGGCCTGATCGAGCAGGGAAACCACGGTCGCCATGCGCGCCACGACATCCGGCTCCCCGTCCAGCACGGCCACCGCGTCCCTTATAACTTCTTGATATTTTTCGCCTTTGGACATCATTGCCAAAGCCTCGTTAACCATATAACTCAATATTGTCTCCTGATTTTTCCCCTGACGCGGGCATTTCGGGACGGGGTTTGCGGGCTTTGGCGCGCAAAACGCGAAATCGGCGCGGGCTGGAGCTTATTAACACTTTTTTCTGGCCAAGACACCGCTTTTGACGCATGATGACTATGCGCGCGTACAGGTGCAAGTGGGGTATGGGTTATGAGGGGGTTCCGCGCGATTTTGGCGCGACAATCCGGCAACGCTCGACAAGATTAAGTCAGTCACTAGCTGCATTGGGGGGCCAAAGCTTGACACTCTTCGTAATCCTTACAAAAGATGTATTAACCATATTTATGCCGACTTTGTCGGAGCGATGACTGATGTCAGAATGTGATCAGGCAAGATCAACCCGGTCAGCCTCAAATGGGCGCACCGGCGGGGTCTTTAAAGGCCGGAAGGCGCTCGCCCGTGCGGGGGTGACGCTGATGGTGGGCCTGTGCGTCAGCATGTCCCTCTCCGGCTGCGACATGCGTGACTGGCGGTGGTTCAACCGCAAGGTCGGCATCGACGGCACCTATGCCTGCCCGCGCCCGCCCGATCCCTTCCAGACTCAAGGGTTCAACGGCCAGGAACGCGAAATCCGCTATTATCGCCACCTCGCCTTCAGCAATGATTTCTTTGCCCAGCTCGAACTGGCCAACCGCTACGCGGCACTCGATGCTTCGGATAAAAACCTCGAAGACCATATCGAATCCTCGGTCTGGCTGGTCATGGCCCTGGCCAACCAGCAGGGATACGCCCCGGCCAGCCGCGCCATGGACCCGCGCGGCGGCGTCCTGGCCTCGCGTTACGACAAGTGCCGCGCCTTCGAGCGTGAGCGTGCCTATCGGATGCTCGATAACGAGCTGTCGATGATGGATTCCGGCGAGCGCGACAAGGTGCGCGACCGCGTCATCTACATCCAATCCACCCTGGGCGCCGATGGTTTCCGCACGCTTGGCCGGTTGTACGACGATCAGTATGGCCCCATGGGCGAGCCGGCCGATAATCCGCAGGCCATCCGCGCCATGATGCGCGGCCGCAATTACGGCATGTCGAACGTCCGCACCCTGTTCGAACGCTCGGATGTCGATGCCTATCTGTATAACTATAAGGCGTCGGAAACCGGTGATGTCGGGGCCTATGTTCTTCTGAAGGATTTCGAGAAATCGGCGCCTACCCGCGCCAAATACTCCTCCTTCGTCGAATCCAAGGCCCGCCGCTGGGTGGCGCCCTATGAATTCTATCCGCCCGAAGCCCCGCAGGGCGGCGTGCCGCATTCGGATGAAAGCCGTCCGGATGACGCCGCCTCCTACGCATTGTCGCGCATGGAAGAACTGCCCTTCATCCATGTGGTGCGCGCGCTCGATTACCTGAACCTGCTCAATGTCGCCTGTTTCGAGCCGAAGGACGTGCCGAAACAGACGATTGACGGCCTGCGGTCGATGATCGGAATGCCGGGCGGCGAGCGCCTGACCTATCTCGATCGTGTCCGCGCCATTCAGTTGGCGGCCGTGAACGGCGATTCCCGTTCGCAGCTCGTCCTGGCCGTCATGTATTCCGAAGGCGTCGGGGTCGAGGTCGATTATGCCCGCGCCTTCTACTGGTATCAGAAGGCCGAAAGCCAGGGTTCGCCCGAAGCCCGCTACGCCATGTCGACCTATTTCGACCTGGGCATGAAGGGTGTGGCCGACCAGAACAAGGCCGAGTCTGTCGTCATGCAGCTTGATGCGGCGCTGGCCGGCTTCAAGCCCTCCGCCGGCCGCCTGCAAGCCGTGCTGGCGCAAGTATCGCGTACGCCTGAAAATTAATACGCGCTGCCCGCCCTGCCGGGGCAGTGGTTTAAGGAAAACGAAGATGTGGATGCGTAAGGACCGTCAGTTACATTCGCAAAAGGGGCAGGGCCTTGTGCTGAGCCTGGCGATCCTGGTCGTGACCGCCGTCATGTCGCTGTCCGCTCCGCAAGGTGCCGTGGCCGGTTCCAATGTCGCCGCCCGCGTCAATGCGACCATCCGTCCGTGCTTCGGCGTCCTGCTCGATCCCGAACTGC
Source organism: Asticcacaulis taihuensis (assembly GCF_900100255.1). Lineage (GTDB taxonomy): Bacteria > Pseudomonadota > Alphaproteobacteria > Caulobacterales > Caulobacteraceae > Asticcacaulis > Asticcacaulis taihuensis. Next base: position 1,297,144 of record NZ_FMTS01000001.1, read on the forward strand.
GCACCTGCCGTTCGCAGCGGCGTTATGACGGCTATGGTTATGGTTACGGCTATGACGACTGGAGCCGCCGCTTCCGCAACGGCACGGTCGCCCATTTCGATTGCAGCGAGGGCCCCTACGCGCTCGATCGCCTGCTGGCCCGCCTGCCCTCCGGCAGCACGCTTTATCTGCGCGGCTCGCGCGGCTGGCGCACCTCCAATGGCCTGGGCGCCGCCGACCTGCCGGAAGCCTATGCCAATTACAGTGTCTGCGAAGTCAGCCTGCGCCTGCGCAAATCCATCATCATCCAGCCAGAAACCGGACCGGGCTACGACAGTCACCCGCTGGTCCTGAAGGCACCCCAGGGCGAAAACTGCATCCGCGTCGAGCCGACCGCCGACATGGTCATCGTCCGTAACCTGACCCTGATGTCGACGCGCGGCGCCAGCCAGTCCTGCATCTCGGCTTCAGGCGGTGAATTCACCCTGGAAAACGCCAATCTGCGCTATGATGGCGAACGCTCCGCCGTGGCCATCGAGGCCGGCCGCTTCAACATGTCGGACACCAACCTGATCGCCCGCACGGAAGATGCCGCGCTGGAGATCAACCACGCGGCCCTCTATATCTATAACAGCCGCGTCGCCAGCACCTATAACGGCATCCGCGGCGACATTACCAATGACAGCCGCCTGCTGGGCGTTACCGTGCTGCAACTGGGTGATTGGCAGGGCTTCGAGCGGGGTGAAAACGCCAAGGCGATCGATCTCAGCCTGGAAACCAACCGCAGCATCATCACCATCGACCAGACGAAGACCCTGTTCTATGGCAATGGCCTCTATCTCGATGGCGTCGGCGAGGCCCTGGTCTCCAACTCGCTGTTCTATTCCGATCACGCCATCACCAGCAATCTGGAGCGTGTCCGCATCCTCAACAACTACATCTTCGCCGATGAGGTGGGTATCAATCTGGAGCGCGGCACAGCCTATGTCGGCAACAATCATATCCGGCTGGTACGCACGGCGGCGATCCTGAAAAAGCCGGGCGCCGTGCTGCGCGCCGTCAATAACCACATCGAAACCGAGCGCTGCGAGGATCTGAGCTGGGGCGATGTGCCGCCGGAATTCCGCAACTGCACGCCCTGGCACCAGCAGGCCGCCTTTGGCATTCCCGGCGGTGGCGTCGACTGGAGCATTTACGACCTGCTGAGCGAAGCCTGTGCGGATTCGCCGTCCGACGGCCACGCCGGCGCGGTATGCAGCCGCTTCCACGCCACCACCTTCAAGACGCTGAACAAGGAACGCACCTTTGATGATCGTTCCTACAGCGAACTGATCAAGGCCGGATGCAGCCGCAACATGACCCAGGTGACCGCCGTTTCCTGGCAGCAGTGCCAGGATTATCAGAAGCTGCGCCTGCCGGCAGACACAGGTAAGGTCGATCCGGTCATCGAGGAAGCTTCCTACCGCGCACTGAAGTCGATATGCACGCAAAAACCGGCCGATCCCGCCTGGAGCCAGCGCTGCGATACCTATACTAAGAGCGCCAATGCCGAAATCAACAGCGGCGACCAGTATCCGTTCGAGGATGACGATACCAACCTGGCACTGGCCGATGGCAAGGAATGGCTGTCCCAGGAGCTCTACAGCAATGAGAACAACCTCTATTCGGTAAACGCCGGCACCTTTATGCCGCTGTTCGATACCTACCTGCCGCGCCCGCCCTATCGCATGGCGAGCTCCAATGTGGCCGGTCCCAATTCACCGGATAATCCGGAATCGAGCCAGGGCGCCCCGCCGCCGCGCAATCCCTCTCCGCGCCGCGATGCACCGGCCGTTCCGAACCCGGTGCCGCCAATCCCGCGGATCAACTAAACCAAAAGCCGGACCACCTGGTCCGGCTTTTTTATTACCTAATGCCGAAACGAAAAAAGCCCCGATCGATATCGGGGCCTTTTCAAATGGCTGATTTTAGCGGTCAGTTATCATCGCCGTCATCATGATGACGGCCCCAGTGCCAGCCGCCTTCCTGCTTGTCCTTGGCCTGGAGACCAAGTACCGCACCGGCAACGGCGCCGGCCGCCGCATCATTCGTATCACCGTTTGCGCCACCGATCAGGGCACCAGTCGCCGCGCCCAGAGAAATGGCATTGGAATCGCCGGCATTCAGGCTGGACCCCATGGTGGCGCCAATCACCGCCCCCTGCTGCGCGCCCTTGGAATTATTCGTCACCACGCTGCCGACCACCGCGCCGGCGACCGCCCCCACTATGACCGGATTGGGGCCGCCGCGCACGAAATCAACGCCATAGGCGCCGCGCCGCGTACAAACATAGCTGCCATCACGCGGGTTCTGGGCATAGGGATCGAGACCGACCGAATTGCGGGTGGCATTGGACGACATGACCGGCAGGTCGCTGGTCCGCGTCACGCGGGTTTCGACGTGCGTATAGGGATCATAGGTCATGATCTCCGGCGCCTGGCCGGTAAAATCCGCCCGGCAGGCTTCATCGGCACGCGCCGTATTGATGGCTCTCGGCTCAGGCGTGGTGACGCAGGCGGAGGTTGCCAATCCCGCCCCCAGTGCCAGACCTGTAAGAACTAAACGTGACGCCTTCATCGCATCCCCCGACCATGGCATTAAAGATGGTTAACGGGGCATAGTCGCACACTTTCCGGCTCAAGCAAAGGCTTGAATCGGCGCGAAAACACAATTGAAATAACGGGAGTTACCCAACCGCCACGCTTTTATAAGCAAGCGATAAAGACGCAACCGTGCATTAGCCCAGCGCTTCGTAATCCTCGTCCGAGATTTCGAAATTGCCGTAGACATTCTGCACGTCGTCATCGTCGTTCAGGGCGTCGATCAGCTTCATCAGGGTACGCACCGGATCGCCGGTGATCGGCGTCGTGGCCTGCGGCTTCCAGACGAAACCGGTCGACTTCGGGTCGCCCAGAATCTTGGAGACAGCTTCCGCCACTTCATTCAGGTCTTCAAAGGCGGTGTAGATGGTGTGGCCGCCCTCGTCCTCGTCGCCATCACCCGGATCGGTCTCGACATCGGCGGCGCCGGCCTCGATGGCCGCTTCAAAAATCTTGTCAGCGTCTCCGGCCGTCAGCGGATACTTGATCTCGCCCAGGCGGTCGAACATGAAGGCGACACTATTGGTATCCCCCATCTGGCCGCCGAACTTGGTGAAATAGCTACGGACATTGCCGGCGGTGCGGTTGCGGTTGTCGGTCAGGGCCTCGACGATCAGGCCGATGCCGCCAGGGCCGCGGCCTTCGTAGCGGATCTCTTCCATATTGTCGGCTTCACCGGAGGCGCCCTTCTTGATGGCGCGTTCGATGTTGTCCTTCGGCATCGATTCGGCCTTGGCCATCGAAACCGCCAGACGCAGACGCGAATTCATGGCCGGGTCCGGCATACCCATCTTGGCGGCGATGGTGATATCGCGCGACAGCTTGGAGAAGAGCTTAGAGCGCGCGGCGTCGGCGCGGCCCTTCTTATGCATGATGTTCTTGAATTTACTATGGCCGGCCATGGGTCCTCAATGTCATATGTAATGCCTCCAAACGTCCCTGACGTTTGACAAGGGCAAGTGCCCGCCCGAGCCGATGCGAGGCAAGCCCCCGCGGCGCCTGAGCGGAAAAGATGCCGGTTTCTAAACCGAAACCAGCGCTTTAGGCAAGCTTTGCGAAAGCCTGCCGCCGATGCGGATGGGTTCGATGCGCGTGGCCAGTCCTGTGCGGTCATCGCTCTCGACATAAACGCCGCAGACCGTGGCCGGGCCCGATGCCGGACGATAGCGTTCCTTGCCGATCCGCGTGGTAAACCGGCGCAGTGGCTCTTCCTTGTCCATGCCGATCACGCTGTCATAATCGGCACAGGCGCCGGCATCCGTCTGGTAGGCCGTGCCGTTGGGCAGAATCTGCGCGTCGGCCGTCGGCACATGGGTGTGGGTGCCGACCACGAGCGTGGCGCGGCCATCGCAGAAATGCCCCATGGCCATTTTCTCGGACGTCGCCTCGCAGTGCATGTCCACCACGATGGCATCGGCCGCCAGCCCTAGCGGACAGGCATCCAGTTGCTTATCCACCGCGCCAAACGGATCATCCATTGAGGCCATATGCACCAGGCCCAGCACATTCATCACCAGGATACGCTTGCCGGACTGCGTTTCAAACAGATTGGCCCCCCGCCCCGGCGCATCGGCCAGAGGCGGATAGTTGATCGGCCGGATCAGGCGCGGCTCGCGGACAATATAGGTCAGGGCCTCTTTCTGGTCCCACGAATGGTTGCCCAGCGTCAGGCAGTCGGCGCCGGCATCAAAGAGCTGACGCGCCGAATTTTCCGACAGGCCGAAACCGGCCGAGGCGTTTTCCGCGTTGATAATAACGAATTCGAGGTCAAGCTCACGCCTTAGTCGTGGCAGGTGTTCGGTAAGGCCGTCGCGTCCGGCGCGGCCCACCACATCACCAAAAAAAGCAAAGCGCATTAAAAGTCCAGTTTCTAAGTTCCGCTACGGCGGGAACTACACCTTGGAGCGCACCTGAATGACGCCCTGATCGGTAAATATACCGTCAAGCGGCTGATCATGCACCTCAAACGGTATTTCGGCAAGTTGCTGCCCCGAAAAAGCGACCCCGTAGCCTTTTACGTCCTTCTGGGCGCGCAACCGCGCCAGCACGCGATCGTAATAACCACCGCCATAGCCCAGCCGCCAGCCCTGACCATCGAAGGCCAGCAAGGGCATGAACACGACATCCGGCGCAATTTCGTCAGCCTCATCCGCCGGCTGATGGATATCGAATGGCCCGCTGACCAGATGATCGCCCAGGCTGAACCGGCGGAAAATCATGCGAAAGCCGTCCCCTTCCCCCACCAGACAAGGTAAGGCCAGCGCATAGCCGCGTTCCTCGAAAATTTGCAGAAGCGGGAATGGATTGATCTCGCTCTGGATGGGCCAGTAGCCGGCGATGATGGCGTCTCTGTCAGGCCATGCGCGGTGCTCATCGAGATGTGCCTCAGCGATCTCGGCCAGCATGTCCCCCGCCAACGGAGAACTTAAGGCAAAAGCGGCGCGGCGGCGCTTCATTTCGTTGCGCAGCAACGGCTTCTGGTCGGCCATCAGCATAGTCAGTTCTCCGGCTTGCTGTTAACTCTTACCAGACCCGGCATAAAAAAGCACGGTTGAAAGTCAGGCAGGGTGGCGGCGCCATAAGAGCCGTGTCGATGCGTTTAAATCCTCTCAGACCTGACTAGTCAGGTGGGAACCAGGTAACTAGGACCACGGTCCAGATCAGAGCCAGTCCCCGTTCTAAGTGATTAAGGTCAGAAGGAATAGTGATCGCCACGCGAGCCACAGCAAGACCCGCCATGGCTTATATAGGCCGCCATGCCGGCGAACTCAAGAACCTTCGCTCAAAGCAGGGTCGCGGCCACGGGAAGGACGGGCGGCGTCGCGGCCTCGACATTCAGTAGGCTGTCCTCAAAATCGACAAGAATGTCGGCGAATTCCTGCGGCGTCAGCCGCATGTGCGCCATGCGCGCGCCCATGCGGTAATCCCAGAACGAGCCGATATGACTGAGGATGCCGATGCTTTCGCCCAGTTCGAAGAACATCTTCGGGCCGGCGAGCAGGAACTTGCGGAAAGGCGCCGGGTCAGCCCCTTGCGTCAGCGCCAGATAGGCCTCGTCATAGACCTTCAGCGTCTTGCGGGTTGAAACGATGGCGGTGATGATCTTCCTGGCCAGTCGCGGCCTCACCTCTGCCAGGTAATCGCGCGTCGCGGTATCGATCGGCCCTATGGTGCGGTAGGTCTGCAAGCCGTCAACCACCTGCTTGATATCAGCCTGAAGGTGCGACTGGCGCCATTTGAAATATAGAAATCCGCGCCATGAGAACATGCCCTCGGCGAAATCACCGTCGCTCATACGGAAGGTCTGCTTGAGCGGATCGAGGTCGCTGTCGAGATTATTGGCCAGGATTTTTGAGGTCAGCTTTATTGCTGCGGCTTCCATGCCGGCGCCAAAAGCCGTCATGACCAGGTGCTCGATTTCCGCGTTGGCAAAGCCCACCATTTCGCAGAGATCATGCGATGAAATTTTCAGGTAACAGGGATCGGGATTAAAACCGAAACGGGCCAGATGCTCGCGCACCAGGAAGGGATCGAGCGACGGAATTCCGTCCAGATGCTGGAGTATCTGGAGGTCCGGATTGCTGGCCAGGTTTTCGTCACTGAAATACGAGCGGGTGAAATTGACGAAGCCGGACTGGTTGACGAAGATCGATCGCCCCCCCAGGCGCAGATCGCTTGCATCGAAAGGCAGGATGATCTTGGTGGCCGTCCGGCGCGGGTGGGCGAACAGATCGCGCTCGGCCGGCCGCAAGGTGTGCTTGACCAGCAGGGCCTTGTTAAGCTGGGAATTGCGAAAGAACGGATTGCCCGCATAGCCTTCGGTGCGGCCGCTGGTGGCGAATATCTGCGAGAGGTTGAGAACCCGGCTGGTCGATGCCGTTTCGCCGAGATTGGCCAGGTTTCGGACATCGCGCGCGCCCTGGCTGCCTGATTTACTATAGCCAGACTTACTGAAAGATGCCGCCCCCGCGTGCATGAATGAACTTTCTGCTCAGAAATAGCTGGGGCTTTTTGCCGCCAGACTATAAGGTACACTACTGCCCCTGAGCGTAGTCAAAAACAATTAAGGGCTTATAAATTTTCCATAAAGATGCTGCGTAAAATGGCTGAAGCTCCCTCAAAAACGGATGGCGCCTGTAAACAGGCGCCTGGCATTTTCGCTCCCGTGATCGATCGGGCGCGCTGCGAAGGCAAGGCCGATTGCGTCGTCATCTGCCCTTATGAAGTGTTTGAACTGGATATCCTGCCGCCGGAAGATCGCAAGGGCCTCGGCCCCCTGGCGAAGGTAAAGGGCTTTATCAATGGCTGGAAGCAATCCTTCGCGGTCAATGCCGATGCCTGCCGGGCCTGCGGATTGTGCGTCGCGGCCTGTCCGAAAAAGGCGATTACCCTCACGCGTGTTTCCAACGGCGATTAAATAGCCGTTGGCAAGGGCGACCGCCCGTCCGAGCTTACGCGAGGAGCCATGCGGCGCTTGAGCTGAAAAGACTCTAAGACCGCAAGGTCTTAGGAAAAATCCGCGTCGCTGAGCGTTTCGCCGGTCGCTTCTTCCGCGGCTTTGGAGACCGGCATCTCGCGCGAGCGCAGCGGGCGTTCCTGCATCGACCACAGCGCCAGAAAGGCCAGCCCCATAGATACCGCCGCGCCCGTAAAGATCGGCTTGTAAATGCGCGCCGGATCGCTGACGCGGCTCAGTGCATCCGCGGACAGGGCGCCATTGAAGCTGCCACCGAACAGGGCATAGAGTTCACCGAACAGGATCGCGCCGAAGACCGCTACCAGCAGCGCACCGCCCAGGGAGCGGAAGAAGTTCATCACGCCCGTAGCCGTGCCCATTTCGTGACGCTCGACGGCGTTCTGCACCACGACGGTCGCCACTGGGAAGGTCGAGCCGACCGCCGCATTGGCGAAGAAAAGCCCACCGATATAGGCCCAGAGATTCAGCCGGTCACCAATCACGGCCATGCCCGCATAAATCACCGCGCCCGCAAACAGGCCGATCATCGGCATGAGCTTGTAACCCGTACCCTTGCCGCGTGCCATCATCTGGCCCGACAGGATTGACCCGCCGACAACCCCTAGCGCCAGCGGCGTCATCACCATGCCGGCCTGGGTGGCGCCCATATGGTAGATCAGTTGCACATAGAGCGGGTTATAGGCGCTGACCGACATCAGCGCCCCCATGCTCAGGGTGGAGACCAGTATGGCGCGCACGATGACGCCGTCCTTGAGGATGCCGGTCGGGATCAGCGGTTCGGCGGCGGTGCGCAAGCGTAAGGCGAACAGCCCCCAGAAGGCCGCCGAAACGATATAGACGGCCCACAGCGGCACACCCATCACGGCCGCACCGCGCGTATTGATGGCCAGCAGAAGGATAATGGCCGCCGCCGCCATCAGGACCGCGCCCAGCCAGTCAATGCGGTGCGGGCGTTCATATCGCGGCAGTTTCATCAGGCCGCGCGAGACGATCCACAGCGCCACAGCCCCAACCGGCAAATTGACCCAGAAGATCGACTGCCAACCCAGGTGTTCGGACAGCACGCCACCGAGGATCGGGCCGCCCAGGCTGGAAGCGGTGAAAACCGCCGCGAAGACGCCCTGAATCCGGCCGCGCTCCTTCGCCGTGACGATATCGGAAATCACGGTCTGGACCAGCGACATTAGCCCGCCGCCGCCCAGGCCCTGCACCGCGCGCGCGGCGATCAGCACATACATGTTGGGCGACAGGCTGCACAGCAGTGAGCCGAACAGGAAGATGCCGATGGCCATCAGCAGGGTCGTGCGCCGGCCGATAATATCGGCCAGCTTGCCATAGAGCGGCGTCACCACCGTCGACGACAGCAGGTAGGCCGTGACCATCCACGGCAGATGCTGCACATCACCCAGCTCGCGCCCGATCGTCGGCAGGGCGGTCGAAACAATGGTCTGGTCAAGCGCCGCCAGCAACAGCACCGCCATCAGGCCAATGATGATTCGCTGCACGTCCTTCGGTTCCATGGCCGGGGCCGTTGCAGGTTTTGTCTGGTTCATCCGGTCATCCCCGTTATTTCAGTTTACAGACTGTATTATTTTCTCGGCACACGCAAGCCCCGGATAGAGTCTTGACGTCGCGTCGGCTTTTCATCAGACATAGACGGGCAAAAAAACAATATATAACCGTTGGGAGCCGCCTGATGAAACGCCCGATTACCGTTGTCGCCACCGCTGCCTTTCTGGCCGCCCTGCCCTTAACCGCAATCGCCGCGCCCGATATCGCCAGCCGCATGGTCAATCATCCCGCCGCCGATCAGTGGGGCATTTTCGGCACCGGCGAAAAGCACGAACTTGTCAAGGATACCACCGTGCGCGGCGGCGCGGCCCTGCAGGTTACCTCGGCCGGCAAGGGCGCCAATCCGTGGGATATCCAGGCGGGCATATCCAATTCAAAGGCGGTCAAAAAGGGCGATGTCGTCCTGCTGGCCTTCTGGGGCCGGACGGTCACGCCGGGCAGCGCGTCTGTTCCCGCCGTAGTGCAGCAGGCCGCCGCGCCCTACACCCGTATCGGCGAGCAAACCCTGACCCTGACCCCCGACTGGCGGCTGCATTATGTCACCGCTACCGCCGACCGGGACTACCCCGCCGGCACGCTGGGCGTCAGCGTGCAACTGGCGACCGGCGCCCAGACCGTGGCACTGGGGCCGGTTTTCCTGCTCGATTTCGGCCCCGGTTACGATCCGAAATTCCTCCCGCGCAACATTCCGTAAAAAGAGCCTTGTTACTGCAAACGTTATCAGCCCACTTCCTTTTGCAGAGCCTGTTTTTTCGCTTTTGACAGCGCTGTTTTCGTCTATAAACATCCCAAGCCAGTCCGACCGGTTTTCGGTCGCAATAAATATGCGGTGCCGGCAAAGGCGCCCTGCGTTCACATCTTGGGAGATACCTCTTATGACTTCACAAATTAAGGCCCGTTTCGGCCTCCGTTTGCTGGCGACCACGGCTCTTATCGGCGCCTTCGCCCTCACCACCGCCGCACACGCGCAAACCACCAACGCCCCGCCACCTGCGCCGACCGTCCGCACCGATGTGCCGGCCGATCGCCCCTGGATGGATACCAGTCTGAGCGCGGAAGCCCGCGCCGAACTGATCCTTAAGGAGATGACCCTGGCGGAAAAGCTGCAACTGACCTTCGGCTATTTCTCGACCGATGCCAAATGGTCGATCACCCCGATCAAGAACTACGTCTTCCCCAAGGAGGGCCTGCCCTACTCCGCCGGCTTCGTGCCCGGCATCGAACGCCTCGGCATCCCCAACCAGTGGCAGACCGACGCCGGCGTCGGCGTCGCCACCCAGACCGTGCCTGAAGCGGCCCGCACCGCCGATCTGCCGCGCGGCCGCACTGCCCTGCCCTCCGGTATCAATACCGCCGCCACCTGGAACCCCGAAGTCGCCGAAGCCGGCGGCGCCATGATCGGCAATGAAGCCTTCCTCTCCGGCTTCAATGTCCAGCTCGCCGGCGGCATGAACCTGATGCGTGAACCGCGCAACGGTCGCAATTTCGAATATGGCGGCGAAGACCCGCTTCTGGCGGGCATCATTACCGGTCATGAGATCAAGGGTATACAGTCGAACCACGTCATCTCGACCCTGAAGCACTACGCCTTCAACGACCAGGAAACCAACCGCAACCAGATGGATCACCAGATCGAGGACAAGGCGGCGCGCGAATCCGACCTGCTCGGCTTCCAGATCGCCTATGAAACCGGCAATCCCGGCTCGGTCATGTGCTCCTATAACCGCGTCAACGGTCACTATGCCTGCGAAAACGACTGGCTGCTGAACCAGGTGCTGAAGACCGACTGGGGTTTCAAGGGCTATGTCATGTCGGACTGGGGCGCGACGCACTCCACCACCCAGGCTGCCAATGCCGGCCTTGACCAGCAATCCGGCTGGGCCTTCGACCGCTCGCCCTATTTCCACGGCGCCCTGCGTGAAGCCGTCAATAACGGCTATGTCTCTCAGGAACGCGCCAACGACATGGCTAAGCGCATCCTGTGGGCCATGTTCGAGGTTGGCCTGTTCGATACGCCGGTCAAGGGCGACCAGGCGACGACCATCGACTTTGAGAAGAACGGCAAGGTCAGCCAGACCGACTCCGAAGAAGGCATGGTCCTGCTGAAGAACACGCCGGGTCTCCTGCCGCTCAGCAAGACGGCGAAGTCAATCCTGATCGTTGGCGCCCATGCCGATGTCGGCGTGCTGTCGGGCGGCGGTTCGTCCCAGGTCTATCCGAAGGGCGGCTCGCCGGTGGCGGATGAATATGGCAAGGGCTTCCCAGGGCCTAAGACCTGGTATCCGTCCTCGCCGATGAAGGGGATTCAGGCCCGCACTACCGCCGCCGTCACCTATGTCGACGGCAAGGACGTGAAGGCTGCCGCCGCGGCGGCGAAAAAGGCCGATGTCGTCATCGTCTTTGGCGAGCAATGGACCGGCGAAGGCTTCGATGTGCCGGACCTGAACCTGCCGAACAATCAGGACGCCCTGATCTCGGCCGTGGCCAAGGCCAACAAGAAAACCGTGGTGGTGCTGGAAACCGGCGGCCCGGTCGTCATGCCATGGCTTTCCAAGGTCGGCGCCGTTATCGAAGCCTGGTATCCCGGCTCAAACGGTGGCGAAGCCATTGCCCGTGTCCTGACCGGCGAGGTCAATCCATCCGGTCACCTGCCGGCCACCTTCCCGGCCTCGCTCGACCAGTTGCCGCGCCCGGTGCTGGAAGGCGATCCCAAGCTCGATTCCGACTCGCATCCGATGAGCAATTACAACATCGAAGGCGCGGCCGTCGGTTACAAGTGGTTCGACAAGAAGGGCTATAAGCCGCTCTTCCCGTTCGGCCACGGCCTCTCCTACACCACCTTCGCCCTGTCAGACCTGACAGCCGCCGCCGAGGGCAAAGGCGTGAAGGCCAGCTTCTCGGTGAAGAACACCGGCGGGGTGGCCGGCAAGGAAGTGGCGCAGATCTACGTCTCCGGCACCGGTTGGGAAGCGCCGAAACGCCTCGGCGCCTTCCAGAAGGTCGAGGTCGCACCGGGTGAAAGCCAAAGTGTTTCCGTCACGGTTGATCCGCGCCTGCTGGCCACCTACGACTCCGCCAGCAAGACCTGGAACATCGCCGCCGGCGATTACAAGGTGATGCTGGCGACCTCGGCAGACGATATCGTCCAGACCGTCACTGTGCATCTCGATGCCCAGACTCTGGACGTCAGAGGCAAGTAATGGGCCTGCGTTTCGAGGTGACGACAGACACGGCGAAGATCGATTTCGATGCCGTCTATCGTTTCCTCAACGCTGAGTCATCGTGGGCTGAGGGCATTCCGCGCGATCTGTTTGACAGGGCGATGCGGAATGCCCTTTGTTTTGCCAGCCTTCTGGCGGGCGAGCAGATTGCCTTCGCCCGCGTGATTACGGACTGCGCCACCTTTGCCAATCTGGTCGATGTGTTTGTGGTGCCGGAATATCGCGGCAATGGCTACGCCACCCGTCTGCTGGAGCAGGTGTTCGCCCATCCGGACCTGGTAGGGTTGCGGCGCTTTACTCTGGCCACCAGCGACAAGCACGGCCTCTATGAAAAGTTTGGCTTTCATGCGCCTTTAAGGCCGGACACCCTGATGGAAAGATACGATCCGGACATCTATAAGAAATGATGCGCTATCTGCTGCCCGTCTTGCTCCTAGTCCTCGCCCCGGCCGCCCTTGCCGAGGATTACCAGAGTTCTTCCCCGCGCCAGCCGGCGGTCGAGAAGGACTGGGGGCCGTGGCTTGGGCCCTACCGTGCAGGCATCGTCGCCAAGATGGGCGAGGACTTCGGCGAGCAATATATCTATGCCGCGCAGAATGCCGCCCTGCCAGCCCCGGCGGCGAATGAACAGCGCGTGGTTTTTATCGGCGATTCGATCACCGACCGCTGGAACCTGGCCAAGTTCTTCCCCGGCAAACCCTATATCAATCGCGGCATCGGCGGACAGGTCAGCCCGCAAATGCTGGTGCGCTTCCATGCCGATGTGGTGGCGTTGAAACCGAAGGCCGTGGTGATCCTGGCCGGCATCAACGATATCCAGGGGGCACTACAGGTCGAGACCGAAGCCCAGATCGTGGCCAACTACACCGCCATGGCCGAAATCGCCGAGGCCAATCACATCAAACCTATCTTCACCCTGCTGATGCCGGTCAATAACTACACACCCAATGCGGTGACCATGCTCTCGGACCGCAAGCCGGAACGCGTGGCCTGGCTCAACGCCTGGCTGTCCGGTTTCTGTCAGGCGCATGGTTACGGCCTGATCGATTATGGCCCGATCCTGCGCGACGGCAAGGGCCTGCTGAAGGCCGAATATACCTCCGACGGCATCCACCCGAATGACGAAGCCTATGCGCTTATGGCGCCGGTGGCCGAAGCGGCTATTGAAGCGACGGTGAAAAAGTAAGCGGTTCAGTGCTTAGCAGCACTGGTCATTACAAGAAGTGATCCACAGATTACACAGATTGCACAGATTTTATTAGTTCTCTCTTACCGCCGATAACCTGTGGTGCGAAGCGCTATTCCACTATGAAGGCATTCACTGAATCGGCCGGAAACGTCCTGATAATCTGTGCAATCTGTGTAATCTGTGGATACCCTTCTTCTCTTGAGCCACCCTGAAAAGCCTGTTAGCGTCGCGCGATTATTGAAGGACCACAACCATGGGATTTGACCGTATCGCGGCGGCCGCTGATGAACCTGAGCGCATCGCCCGCCTGCGTCTGGCGCGTACCCAGCGCATTGGCCCGGTCAATTTCGCCCAGTTGATGCAGCGTTTCGGCACCGCCATCAGGGCGCTGGAAGAACTGCCGCATGTGGTCAGGCGTACCGGCGGCTCGCTGACGCCCTATCCGCTCGCCAAACTGGACGAGGAACTGGCCCGTGCCGATGCGGCCGGCGCGCGGCTGATCGTGTTGGGCGATGCCGATTACCCCGCCCTGCTGAAACAGATCGACGCCGCCCCGCCGGTTTTGTGGACCCTGGGGCCGCTCAAGCCGCGCCAGAAGGCCATCGGCATTGTCGGGGCGCGTAATGCCTCCGCCGCAGGCCAGAAGATCGCTCAGACCCTGGCCCATGACCTCGGTGAGGCCGGTTTTCACGTCATTTCCGGACTGGCGCGCGGCGTCGATACCCGCGCCCATGAGATGTCAGTGAAAACCGGCACGATCGGCGTCCTGGGTGGCGGTGTGGACGATATCTATCCGCCGGATAATCGCGGTCTGTACGAACAGATCCGCGCCCACGGCCTGCTGGTATCGGAAAGCCCGGTCGGCCACCGCGCCACGGCTTCGGACTTTCCCCGCCGCAACCGCATCATTTCCGGCCTGTCGCTCGGCACTGTCGTGGTTGAAGCCGAACTGCGCTCCGGGTCGCTGATCACCGCCCGCCTGGCCGCCGAACAGAACCGCGAGGTCTTTGCCGTCCCCGGTTCACCGCTTGATCCGCGCTGCCGCGGCACCAATGACCTGCTGCGCCAGGGCGCCAACCTGTGCGAAGGCGCCGAGGATATCATCCGCGTTCTGGAAGCCCAGATGGGCTTCAATGCCCCCGAAGCCAGTGAACCCGACTCCGCCTTGCCGGAAATCACCCTCCCGCCACAAAGTGAGGATGATATCGCCCGCGTCAGCCGCAGTTTGCTCGATCTGGTCAGCGAAACGCCGGTCCACCGTGACGACCTGCTGCGCTTATGCGGCGCGCAGACCTGGATCGGCCTGGCCGCGCTCAGCGAACTGGAAGTGGCCGGACGGTTTACGGTCAGTGATGGTGGTTTTTACAGCCATTCCTAACTGCGTTCGCCGTCAAGGCTGCTTGAGATATTTCCCTCATTTGACGAAATATCCCCGGAGCCATGCGCCATCATCAGCGCCCGTCTAAGATCATGCCCCAGCGCGACGCAACCGGCACGTTCGGCCATCTGCGCCAGTTCCTGGGCGATTTCATTGATATATTCCAGCACATCGCTTTGTTGATGAACCAGGCTATTATCTGAGGTCGTGGACATGTAAATACTCCCCGCGATTACATGGTTAATATGTATCATCGATTGCATTTAAAAAACTAACAATTTTAGATTGTGCTTTGAAATATTTTATTAGCGTTGACAGAAAACAATTCGCTCAGCATGTATGCCGCCTGTTCCTTGAGCATCCGGCCGGCCGCGACACTTGATTAATCGGCGCGGCGCATGATCTAAGGGCTGCGTTTGTCGTCCCCATTCCTTTGTCCGCACGTTCCTTCGCGGACGCGATTTTCGCCTGACAAGAGATTTTATGACCGTTGTTATCGTAGAAAGCCCGGCCAAGGCCAAGACCATCAACAAGTATCTTGGCAAGGGTTTCACCGTTCTGGCCAGCTTTGGCCACATCCGCGACCTGCCGTCGAAGGATGGATCAGTCAGACCGGACGATGACTTCGCCATGACCTGGGAGGTCGATCCGAAATCCTCGAAACGACTCAACGATATCGCCGACGCCATCAAGACGTCCGACCGCGTTATCCTCGCCACCGACCCGGATCGGGAAGGGGAAGCAATCTCGTGGCACGTTCTGGAAGTGCTCAACAAGAAAAAGGGCCTGATGAAGGACAAGCAGGTCCAGCGCGTCACCTTCAACGCCATCACCCAGTCCGCCGTCCAGACCGCCATGGCCTCGCCGCGCGACATCGATATGGAACTGGTCGATGCCTATCTCGCCCGCCGGGCGCTCGATTATCTCGTCGGCTTCACCCTGTCGCCGGTGCTTTGGCGCAAGCTGCCCGGCGCCCGCTCGGCCGGCCGCGTGCAATCGGTGGCGCTGAAAATCGTCGTTGATCGCGAAATCGAGATCGAAAAATTCAAGACCGAGGAATACTGGACGGTCGATGCCGAGGTCTCGGCCAATTCGCCCCCCTTCAATGCCAAGCTGTTCACCTATAACGGCAAGCGCCTGGGTAAGTTCGACCTGCCGAATGAAACGGCGGCCTTTGCGGCCCGCGACCTGGTGAAGCGCTCGCAGTTCACTATTACGGAGGTCGACCAGAAGCCCGGCAAGAAGTCACCGCCGCCGCCCTTCACCACCTCGACCCTGCAACAGGAAGCCGCGCGCAAACTGGGTTTCAGCGCCTCGCGCACCATGCAGACTGCGCAAAAGCTCTATGAGGGCGTCGATATCGGCGGTGAGACCGTTGGTCTCATCACCTATATGCGGACCGACGGCGTCTATGTCGAGCCGGGCGCCATCAACGAGATGCGCAAGGTGATCGGCGAGCGTTACGGCGCGCCTTATGTGCCGGAAAGCCCGCGTCTCTACAAGGCCAAGGCCAAGAACGCCCAGGAAGCCCACGAAGCCATACGCCCCACCTCCGCCTTCCGCCGCCCTGAAACCCTGCGCCTCGAAGGCGATCAGGCACGTCTTTATGAACTGATCTGGAAGCGTACCCTGGCCTCGCAGATGGAGCAGGCGCGCGTCGAGAACACCACGATCAACCTGTTCACCGCCGACAAGCAGACCTCCCTGCGCGCCACCGGCCAGGTCGTGACTTTCGATGGCTTCATGGCCGTCTATGAAGAAGGCAAGGACGATGATGGTGACGAAGACGGCGGCCGTCTGCCGATGGTCCAGGCCGGCACGATCGCCGATGTGCATACGTCTAAGGCCGACCAGCACTTCACCGAACCGCCCCCGCGTTATTCGGAAGCCACTCTGGTCAAGAAGCTGGAAGAACTCGGCATCGGCCGCCCCAGCACTTACGCCTCCATCCTGACCGTGCTGCGCGATCGCGCCTATGTCCGCATGGACAAGAACCGCTTCATCCCGGAAGACAAGGGCCGCCTGGTCACCGCCTTCCTGGATCAGTTCTTCCATCGCTATGTCCAGTACGATTTCACCGCCGACCTGGAAGAAAAGCTCGATCTCGTTTCCGCCGGCGAACTGAACTACAAGACGCTGCTGGCCGATTTCTGGAAGGATTTCCACGCCGCCGCCGAAGGCATGACCGAACTGCGCACCACCCAGGTTCTGGACGCGCTGAACGAGTCTCTGGGGCCGCTCATCTTCCCCGACAAGGGCGATGGTTCTAATCCGCGCGCCTGCCCGGTCTGCGGCAATGGCCAGCTTTCCTTGAAAACCTCGCGGTTCGGCGCCTTTATCGGCTGTTCCAACTATCCGGAATGCAAGTTTACCCGCCCCGTGGGTTCGCCTGACGCGGAAGGCGCGGAAAACGGCGCCTCAGGTGACCGCGAACTGGGTGTTGATCCCGAAACCGGCAAGACGGTGGCGCTCAAGATCGGCCGCTTCGGTCCCTATGTGCAGTTGGGCGAAGCGGAATCGAAAGAGGACAAGCCGCCGCGCTCTAGCCTGCCAAAGGCCTGGCCGGCCGCGACCATCGATCTCGAACGGGCGCTGAAACTGCTATCCTTGCCGCGCACCGTTGGCATCCATCCGGAAGACAAGACGCCGATCAAGGCGGGTCTCGGCCGCTTTGGTCCCTTCGTGGAAACCGGCGGCACCTATGCCAACCTGTCGAGCTTCGATGAAATCTTCGAGGTCGGCCTCAATCGCGCCGTTGACCTGATCGCTGAAAAGCGTGCCGGTGGTGGCGGCAAGGGCCGTGGCGCGGCCGCCGCGCCGCTTAAAGAGTTGGGCACGTTCGGCGAAGGCGGCGACAAGATCTCGGTCATGGCCGGGCGCTATGGCCCCTACATCAAGTGCGGCAAGGTCAATGCCACCCTGCCCAAGGACGTGACACCGGAGACGGTGACGCTTGAGCAGGCCATAGAGCTGATCAACGCCAAGGGCGGTCCCGCCACCCAGGCCAAGAAAGCGCCGGCAAAGAAGGCCGCTGCCAAGAAACCGGCTGCCAAGACCACGGCCGCGAAAAAGCCGGCTGCAAAGAAGACGCCAGCGAAGAAGGCAAAGGCAGGTTAATCTTGATCCTCCCCTGCGGAGCGGGGGAGGTGTCGAGCAAGCGTAGCGCGTCGAGACGGAGGGGGCGATCCTCTAACGATTGCCCCCTCTGTCGCGGCCTTCGCCGCGCCACCTCCCCCGCTTCGCAGGGGACGATCAACTACAGCGCCTTCCGAAACGTCAGATTGTAACGATGCCCACCTATGGGATGGTGTCCTGCCCTCAGCGTCAATACACCATGAAACGCCTTGCGCGCCGGGCCGCCCCAGACCACGACATCACCATGATGGAGCGTAATCTTCTCCACCGGATCGCTGCGTTTCAATCCGCCAAATTGGAAAGTTGCTGGCAGGCCCAAGGACACCGACACGATCGGCGCCGAGTAATCGCCTTCATTGATATCCTGATGTAGCCCCATCTTCGCGCCAGGTTCATAGCGGTTGATCAGGCAGCCATCGGGCGTGAAATCAAACCCCGCGACCGCCGCCGCCCGGTGCGCCAGATCAAGAAACACTGACGGCATATCCGGCCACGGTTCTCCGCTCAACGGGTCCAGACGATCATAACGATAGCCCTTGGTATCCGCCACCCAGCCGATCCCGGCATTGGTCATGGCCACCGACATGCGGCCGCCGCCCGGCACAATCATATGCCGAAACGGCGCGGCGGCCGCCACCGCCTTAATAGCTGCCACCAGGGCCATATCATCTGCCAGGGCAAAGCCGCGCAGGATCGCCACGCCTTCGCGCTCGAATGCCTCTCCAAACAGATCAGGCTGCGTCATGGAAAATGATACCCAGCGCATGCCGCCGCCCTGACCTGACCCGCGATACGCCGTGGCGCATGGTGACGCGATAACTGCCGCGCGTCCCCGAAACCGGCCGTTGCGACACGGCGAAGATCACCGCATCGCCCTGCTGGAGCGGCACCACCGATGGCACGGACTGCATTCGCGGGCGCTGCTCGGTCAGGACAAATTCGCCGCCGGTGAAATCCTCCTCCGGCCGCGACAACAGGATGGCCACCTGTAACGGAAAGACGTGCTCGCCATAGAGATCCTGGTGCAGGCAGTTGTAATCGTCCGCGCCATATTGCAGCAGAAGCGGCGTCGGGCGCGTTTGCCCGGCGGCATGACAGCGCGCCAGGAAATCTTCATGCGCGGCTGGAAATCGCACCTCCAGCCCCATGCGTTCCTGCCATCGGTTGGCGATCGGCACGAGTTGCGAATAAAGCCGTGCACGCAGGTCCGCCACCTTGTCCGGCAGCGGATAGGCGAAATATTTGTACTCACCGCGTCCGAAGCCATGCCGCGCCATATGGACCTGGCTGCGGAAGACCGGCTGTTCGTAAAGCCCAGCCAGCGCCTGGCAGGCTTGCGGCGCGATCAGCCCCGGCAGGACCGCGAAACCGCGCTCATCGAGATCGCGCCCGATGGTCTGCCATTCGTCGAATATCTGATCAGAGAAGAGATCGGCTTCAAACATTTTGGCCCTCCTTCAGCAAAAGCGCGCGCTTACGATCCACACCCCAGCGATAGCCGGATAATGCGCCGTCGGTTCGCACCACGCGGTGGCAGGGAATGGCAATGGCCAGGGCATTGGCGGCGCAGGCGCCGGCCACCGCGCGCACAGCGGCCGGGGCGCCGATCATCTGCGCCACCTCGGCATAGGAGCGCGTTTCTCCGGCCGGAATGGCGCGCAGGGCCTGCCAGACGCGTTGTTGGAAGGCGGTTCCGCGAATATCCAGCGGCAGGTCCAGCATTTGCCCCTGATCGATCAGGCCGACCACCCGTGCCACGGTCTGCTCGAACGCGGCATCCGCCCCGATCAGATTGGCCTTGGGAAAGCGATCCTGAAGATCGCGTACCAACGCCCCAGCATCGTCACCCAGCGTAATCGCGCAGATGCCCTTGTCCGATTGCGCCACCAGCACCGCGCCCAGCGAACACTGGCCGACAGCAAAACGGATATCGCCCGCCCCGCCCGTCTGGAAGGCTTTCGGCGTCATGCCAAGGATCGCATCCGAGCGTTCATAAAACCGGCTTGAGGAGCCGTAGCCTGCCTCATAAAGCGCCGCGGTCACCGCCTCGCCGGCGGTCAAGCCTTCACGCACCTTTTCTGCCCGGTGCGCATCGGCATAGGCTTTCGGCGTCAGGCCGGTGACCGCCTTGAAGCGACGGTGGAAATGGTGCGGGCTCAGCCCTGCCCGCGCCGCCATATCCGCAAGCGGAGGCGTTTCTTCCGCCCCTTCGATAAACCGGCAGATATCGGCGATCATTTCGGCCTGTTTAGTCCGCACACTGTCTTCACGCGGTCGGCAGCGCTTGCAGGCGCGAAAGCCCGCCATCTCAGCCGCCTCGCAGGTGGCATAAAAGCCGACATTTTCCGGCCTGGGCAAACGCGACGCGCAATCCGGCCGGCAGTAGACGCCGGTCGTTTTGACGCTGTAGAAAAAGTCACCGGCTTCGCGGCGCGTGAGGGTGTCCCAGCGCGGGTCTAGCGTCACCGATGTGGCGGTATCTGGCATAAGATCAAGCATAGCATTTTCCTTCCCAAAAGGCGTGTGAATTCCTGTTTAGATGAAGGCTGCGCCCGCAAAACTCCGGCCCTTGCGGTCTAATTCGCACAGGCGGGTCAAAATGCGAATCGCCACGCACTTTCCACATCGATTTTTTGTGCAAATTTAACGCACGAGACGTAAAGATCGCGCGCGGCATTCCCTTGCCGCATATTTCGAGGGCCCGATTATTCCTACCCCCACGACCCGTTTCGCCTTGACCGCCGGCCCAGTCATGCTGGGTCTGGGGCTTTTAGCGACGGCTGTTCAGGCCCAGGAAATGGCCCAGGAAACGACAGCAGTCGAAGTACCGGCGGTCAAGCCGGCCCAGGAAGAAGCGCCGCCCCTGCCCGACAATCCGCAGGACGCCCCGATCATTACGGATGACGATTTCAACGCCGCCCTGCCCCCGATCGAGGCAACGACCGCCCCACCAGCGGAACCCACGCCTGAGGCGACCCCAGACACCCTGCCTGAGGTCACCGCCACCGATGATCCGGAACTGGATGCCCCCTTGCCGGCGCTGGAAGGCTATGATGTCCAGCCGAACCAGATGGCCGCCACCGAAGAGGCCCTCCCGGAAATCCGCTATGTCACCGTGGTCGACGGCCTGCATGACATCCACCTGAACGATGAATTCAAACCCCTGTCGGCCCTGATGAACGGCAAGGGCAAGGCCGCCAATGTCGCCCAGGTGCGCGCCCGCGCCACCGAAGACGAAGCCCTGATCCTGCGTCTGCTGAAATCACAAGGCTATTACGACGGCACTGTCACCACCAGCCTCGCCCAACCGAGCGAGGCGGGCGGCCCGGTCCAGGCCCATATCGTCGTTACACCCGGCCCGGCCTATCACTTCGGCCTGATCATGGCCGATGCCCAGCCGACCCTGCCGCCCGACCTGATCCGCAATGCCCTGCCGCTTCAACCCGGCGAGCAGATCATCGCCACCCATGTGCTGGCAGCCGAGGCCAACGTCAGCGTGGTCCTGCAACAATCCGGTTACCCGTTCGTCAAGGTCGGCGAGCGCGATATCCTGCTCGATGGCGCCAAACTGACCGGTGACTATACGCTGAAGGTCGATACCGGCCACCGCGCGCGCTTCGGCGGCTTCAAATCCGATGGCAAGGAAGCCTTCAGCGCCGATCACGTCGCCGCCCTCACTCGCTTCGAGAAGGGCGACCTTTACGACAATCGCAAGGTTGATGACCTGCGCGAGGCCCTGGTCTCGACCGGCCTGTTCCGCTCCGTGGCGGTCGAACCCGTGGCCACCGGCATCTTCGCCGCTGACGGCTCGGAATATGTTGACCTGCTCGTCCACCAGCAGCGCGGCCCCTATCGGACGATCGCCGGTGAATTCGGCTACAATACCGGCGAAGGCGTCACCGCCACCGCTTCCTGGCAGAACCGCAACAAGTTCCCGCCCGAAGGCGCCCTGATCATCACCGCGGCACTGGGCACACAGGAGCAGGGCCTGACCACCACCTTCCGCCGCTCCAACGCCAAAAAACGTGACCGCACTTTCCAGCTTTCCTCGGCCCTGACGCACAATATTTATGACAGCTACGAAGCCTATACCTTCAATGTGGCCGGCTCCGTGGCGCGTGTCTCGACGCCTTTGTGGCAGAAGGTCTGGACCTGGTCCTATGGCTTCGACCTGGCCGCCTCGCGCGAAGCCACCGACGGGGTGGTCAATTTCAGCGACGCCGCCGATAACTACTATATCGCCGCCCTGCCGACCAAGCTGGCCTATGACCGGTCCGACAGCCTGCTCAACCCCGCCACCGGCTATCGCGCCAGCGCCGAGGTAACGCCGCTGATTTCGCTGTCAGGCGGCGGGGCCAGCATCCGCACCGTGTTTGACGCCAGCTATTACTATCCGATGGGTAACAAGGCGGTCATAGCCGCGCGCAGCCGCCTGGGTGTCATCTATGGCGGCGAACTGGACAAGATACCCCCGTCACGCCGCCTCTATGCCGGCGGCGGCGGCAGCGTGCGCGGTTACAGCTATCAGCAGCTCGGCCCGCATGATGCCACCGGCACCGCCACGGGGGGCTTGAGCCTGTTCGAAGCTTCGGTCGAATACCGTTACCGCATGGGCGATATCGGCATCGTGCCGTTTATCGATATCGGCCAGTCCTATGCCTCGACCACGCCGTCCTTCTCCGACCTGCGCGTCGGCTTCGGTATCGGCGCGCGGCTCTATACCAATTTCGGACCGATCCGCATCGATGTGGCTACACCGGTCAACCGCGACAAGTCCAACGGCGAGCCGCAGATCGCGCTCTATGTCGGCATTGGGCAAGCATTCTAATGGCGCGCAAACCGAGACAACCAAAACCGCCCGTGGAACCGGTGGAAACACCGGAGGCGTTGTCGCAGCCCGCGCCACTCCACAATGACGACCTTCACCTGAAGGATCGCGTGGAAACCGTTACCGAAGAGGTCGTGGAGACCGTCAAGGCGCGCACCGGTTTTGACCTGAGGCGCATCAACTGGTGGAAAGTATCACGCTATATCGCGCTGTTTGTCATAGGCCTGGCGGTGTTGCTGGTGGCGGCGCTGACCGCGCTAAATACCCCGCCGGGTCGCCGCCTGCTGGTCGAATTCGCCACCGGCATCAAGCTCAATTCCGGCTTGCAGATCGAGATTGGTGAGATCGACGGCTCGCTCTATGGTGAAATGACCCTGCACGACGTCAAGGTGAAAGACCTCAAGGGCGTCTTTATCCAGAGCCCGGCCATTCACCTCGACTGGCGGCCTTTCGGCTATCTCAACAAGCACGTCGATATCCGCGATTTCTCGACACCCAGGATAGAAGTCCTGCGCCAGCCGGTGCTCAATCCCAGCGAAACACCGAAGAACAATGGCCCGCTGCTGCCGGACCTCAATATCGACATCAACCGCCTGAAGGTCGACGCACTGGTGCTTGATGCGCCCGTGCTGGGGGAAGCGCATACGATCGCGTTCAATGGCCAGGCCCATCTGCGCCACAAGCGATTGAAGATCGACGCCGCCGCCATCAGCGAAAAGGGTGATCATGCCCAGGTGCTGATCGATGCCGCGCCGGATAAGAACGAACTCGATATCAAAGCCAATCTCGACGCCCCGGCCGATGGCGTAGCGGCTAAAATGCTCGGTTTCGACAAGGCCTTTACCGCCGATATTGGCGGAAAGGGGACCTGGAAACAATGGAATGGCCGCGCCATTGCCGATTTCGGGCCTGATAACCTGCTGAATCTCAATGTCACGGCGCAGAGCGGGACCTTCCATATCACCGGCGCCACACACCCCGATCTGGTCCTGGCCGGCGATACGGCTGCCCTTTTCAAGCCGGCGGTCATGATCGACCTGACCTCGAAGATGAAGGACCGGGTGTTTGACAATGTGCTGGCCCTCTATACCGACGCCCTGCGCGTCGACGCCAGGGGCACGGTCGACTTGGGCCATAACCATTTCCGCAAGCTGGAGTTTCATGCCCGATTGCTCAAGCCGGATGTGCTCGGCAAGGATTTCACGGCTTCCGACCTGCGCGCCGATCTGGTTGTCGATGGCAATTTCGACAGCCCCCGCATCGATTATGATCTGGCCGCCAAACGCTTCGATCTGGCCGGCATTAAGCTCGATGGGCTTACCGCCAGGGGCAAGAGCCGCATCACCGATGACGGCGTGATCCTGCCCATCAATGCGCAACTGATCTCCCTGACAGGCATCGCCGACCAGGTCGATCCGTTGCTAACGCACCTGAAGCTCGATGGCGAGGTCCGCCTGAATGACGGCAAGCTGACCAGCAACACCATCCGGATCAATTCCGATCGCATCAAGGCCACGGGCACGATCACCGGCAATCTGAAGGACAATCTGTTCCTGGCCAAGGTGAAAGCCAATCTCAATAATTACGCGGTCGAAGGCGTTGGCACGGTCAATGTCTCGACCGTCGCCGATGTCAGGTTGAACAAGGGCCGCGTCAGCGTCGCCGGCACCGCCAATGCCCAGACGACAAAGCTGGAAAACGGTTTGAAAGGCTTTCTCGGCGGCAATGCCAAACTGAGCGGCGCCTATGCCTATAGCGAACAGGGTGTGGTGACCTTGCGCAATCTCAGCGGCAAGGCACCCGACTTCACCCTGATTTCAGCTTCCGGTTCGCTGGCTCCTAACGGCACCATCTCGCTGAACGCCAGGGCCAATTCGACCCAATATGGCCCGCTCGATGCCGTGGCATCCGGCACGCTTGACCACCCCAACGCGGTCATCCACGCCGCCAATCCGGGCCTGGGTGTCCAGATGGTCGATGTCACGGCCAGGCTTTCCAGCACGCCGCAGGGTTTTACCCTCCTGGCCGATGGCGGCAGCGCCTACGGCCCGTTCGACGCCGATGCCCTGATCATTACCGAGGGAAAGCCCCTGCGCATCGATATCCACAAGGCGACTTTCGCGGGTGTAGATGCCTCGGGCCTGCTGACCCAAAGCGATGCCGGCCCTTTCACCGGCACACTGGCGATCAGCGGTTCCGGCCTCAAGGGCACCGCGCTTCTCTCGGCGCAGAATGGCGACCAGGCCCTGGCGATCAATGCCACCGGCAATGCCGTCACCGTGCCGGGCGACGTAAAGATCTATGTCGGCCGCACCCTCGTCGCGGCCAATATTGTGCTGCATGACCAGATGTCGCTAAATGCCGATGTCCAGATGGCCGACATGCGCTACCAGGATTTCGTGCTGGCCACCGGCCGCGCCAAAATTGCTATGACCGGCGAGCGCGGCACCATCCAGGCCGTCGCCACCGGCAAAAAGGATGTGCCGTTCAATCTCGCCGTAAATGGCACTATCGCGCCTGATACCTACACCTTCGCGGCAAAAGGGGCGGCCAATGATATTCCCTTCAAGCTCAATCATCCGGCGGTCATCCGCAAAAGCGGCACCGACTGGGTGCTCCAGCCGGTCAAGGTGGTGATGTCGGAAGGAAATATCGACCTCTCCGGTCGCTTCGGCGAAAACCTGAAGGCGCAGGCCCGCCTCAACAATCTCGATCTCAGCCTGGCCAATATGGTGCAAAAGGATCTGGGCCTGACCGGCACAGCCGATGGCGCCATCGACTTCTCCCAGACCGGCAACAGCTTCCCGACCGCCCGCGCCAATCTCAAGATCAGCCACTTCTCACGCGCCAGCGCCGCCGTGGTCTCCACGCCGGTCGATATCGTGCTCGACGCCCAGCTTAATCCCGATCGCAGCCCGGCCAATAACTATGTCCATGCCCTCATTCGGCAGAGCGGCAGCGTGGTCGGCCGCGCGCAACTGGCACTCACGCCCGCCAATGGCGGCGACTGGATCGCCGATATCAACAGCGGCGGTATCAGCGGGGGGGTGCGCTATAATGGCCCTGCCGGGATGCCCTTCTCGCTCGCCGGCCTGCCGCGCCAGCAGCTCTCCGGTGCCGTAGCTCTGGCGGCCGATATTTCCGGCCAACTCAATGCCCCGCGCCTCAACGGTGTGGTCAAGGCCACCAGCCTGACCTATGACAATGAAAGCATCGGCACACGCATCACCAATATCGCGCTGGATGGCCGCTTCACCAGTGATCGCCTGGAACTGACCAGCTTCACGGGCCGCGCTGGAGACGGCACGGTCACCGGCAATGGCTGGGTCAGCCTGGCCGCCGCACAAAAATTCCCCATGCTGATCCATGTCGAGATGAATAATGCCCGCCTGGCCCGCAGCGATGCGATCAACTCCACCGTTTCCGGCACGATCGATGTCACCAACAGCGAAGCCGACGGGGGGCTGATCAGGGGCGATTTGCGCCTGCCCCTGCTCAGATATGTTATTGTCAAACAGGCCGCGGCCGAGGTGGCGGTGCTGGATGGCGTCCGTCGCAAGGGCGAGGAGGCGATCACCCAGTCGGCCATCGCTCTGCCGGCCTTCTGGCGGCTCGATATCCGCGCCCGCGCCGATAACCAGATCTTCGTCTCCGGCATGGGCCTGGAATCGGAATGGTCGGCGCGCCTGCGCGTCACCGGCACAACGAAAGACCCGCGCATCGTCGGCGACATGAAGGTAGTACGCGGCAACTATACCTTCGCCGGCCGCTCCTTCGACATCGATACCGGCACCATCACCTTTGATGGCGGCCCGGTGGCTGATCCCGAAATCAACCTGACCGCCAGCGCCGATGTTCAGGATGTCACCGGCATCATCAAGGTGACCGGCTCGGCCCAGCGTCCGTCCATCGCCTTCTCCTCCACACCGGCCCTGCCGCAGGATGAAATCCTGTCGCGGATGCTCTTCGGCGAAAGCGTCGCCAATATCTCGCCCACCGAAGCCCTGCAACTGGCCTCGGCGGTCAATGGCCTGAACGGCGGCACCGACTACCTCAATCCGCTCGGCGCCCTGCGTTCGGCTACCGGCATCGACCGCCTGCGCGTGGTCGGCGCCGATACCACCACCGGCCGCGGCACATCGGTGGCGGCGGGCAAATACCTGACCAATAATGTCTATGTCGAGATTGTCACCGACGCCAAGGGCTTCACCGCCACCCAGCTTGAGGTCGCCCTGTCGCGCAGTCTGAGTATCCTCTCGACCACAGGAAATGCCGGCACGGGCGCGAGTGTCAGGTATTCAAAGGATTATTAAGCAAGGAACCCCACCACCATTGCTTCGCAATGGTCCCCCTCCCCGACAAGTCGGGGAGGTATAAGAAAAGGATGCACCTAATTTATACCTCCCCATCTCTGATGGGGAGGGGGACCGCGCCTCTCTTGAGGCGGGGTGGTGGGGCTTCTTGCTTTTTACTTTTCCAACTCAGCCAAATCCGCCAGAAACGCCTCAATCGCCGTCACGGCTTCCGGTTCATCCAGCATCGGCGCATGGCCGCGATTGGCGACCGTTACGGCGCGCATCCCCGGATGTGTCTCCAGCATCTTGCCGAAGGTCGCTTCCGATAAAAGATCGGACAGTTCCCCGCGCACACCCAGCACCGGTATCTCTTTCAGCGCCTCCCAGATGCCCCACATATCCGGCGGCGCCACCACAGGCCCATCCGGATCGAAAGCGCCGGAAATGCCCGGATCGTAGGCGGACACCGGAACGCCGTTCTGTTCGTGATAGGTCCGGCGCGCGAAAGCCAGCCAGTCGTCCTCCGTATAATCCGGAAAGGCGACATCATTGGTCTGTTTGGCCCGCGCCGCGGCATCGGCCCAGGAGCGGATCGGCGGCGACTTGCCGACATAGGACTTGATGCGCTCAAGCCCCGCCACGTCGATCTCCGGCCCCACATCGTTGATCACCATGCCGATCACCGCCTGCGGGGCGATCATGCCCATGATCATCGCCATGATGCCGCCCATCGAGGTGCCGATCAGAGCCGCGCGGGCAATGCCGAGATCGCCCATCAGCTTGAACATATCCTGCACATAAAGCGCCGGCGTATAGTTGGCCGGTTCCGCATCCCAGTCCGACCGACCGCGGCCGCGCTGATCGACCGCGATCACCCGATAGCGTTCTGCCAGGCGCGGCGCAATCACCTCGAAATCGGCTGAATTGCGCGACAGGCCGTGCATACAGATAACCGGCATACCCTGACCACCATAATCACGGGCATACAGCTTCACCCGCAGGTCATGGCTGTCGTAATAGACATCTTCATAAGCCGTCACGCACGATATCCCTTAGAAAGCGACATAGGGACCAAGCGTGCCGCCGGCATTGCGTCCGGCGATCGCCGTATAAACCTTGCGGCCATAAAAGAACGGCAGGCCGAAATCAAAGCTGTTGCTGTAGGGCTGGAGATTGTCGAACCCGTTCGGATCGCCGCCCAGGCCGGGCAGGACATAGTTCGGCCCCTGGACCAGTTGGTCGGTGTTGTCGAGGGTGAAATTGACCACCTTGCTGGCGCCGTTACTGCCCGTCAGACTGGCGCTCAGATCAAGCGACGAGGTCGGACAGTAGAAGCCGGCCAGGTCGCCGGTGCAGCCGGTAATGGCGCTGTCGCTGAAGCCATAGAAATTGGTGCCGCTGTCGATAAAGCTCTGGGTCAGGCCGACGCCCTTGTAGGTCGCCGTGATCAGGCCGTAATTGTTGGCGGTCAGTATGGTCTGGCTGCCCAACTGGTTATTGGTCTGGGTGCCTATGCCAAAATAGAGCTTGCCGGTCAGGCCGACCACACCGGGATGCGCCACCGCCGGCAGGTCGATCACCGTGCCGTTATTATTGACAGTCATGCGCGCCACCGGATTGGGCACCTGAGACGAGGTGGCCAGTATCGTGCCCGTGCAGGTGGCCGAAACACAGGTGTAATAATAGCCGTTGTTCGTCGTGCCGGCGCAATAGCTGCCGCAATCGCTGA
Organism: Asticcacaulis taihuensis; assembly: GCF_900100255.1. GTDB lineage: Bacteria > Pseudomonadota > Alphaproteobacteria > Caulobacterales > Caulobacteraceae > Asticcacaulis > Asticcacaulis taihuensis. The sequence continues at coordinate 1,325,586 of NZ_FMTS01000001.1, forward strand.
CGCCCATGCCGATGCCGATAATGCCATTGGCGCCAAAATCGGCGATGGTGTCGTGGCTGGTGCCGCCGCCCGATGAACAATCCGTCGGCACATTGGCATAGTCGCCGGTATCGCCGATCACCAGCATGGGCATGTTGCTCACGGATTCGCCGCCGATAGTGAAATCCGCCGTCCGCACCGAGCCGAAAACATAGCCATCGACATACTGGTAACATTCACCGACGCCCTTGCCGCCGGTCGTGGTGTGCGGCAGGGCGGCGCGCATGGCCGTGCTCAGGGCTTCGTTTTCGATACGCAGCCCCACCGAGCCGGTATCCATGATGATGTGATCGATGGTCTGGCAGGTGGCGGTGCCCGGCGCACAGATCTTCACCGTCACGAAGCCGATATTGACATTGCCCGCCACGCCCGTCGGTCCCGGATCAACCGAGACGGTGGTGTAATTGGCAAGGGTTACGCTGCTGGAAGACGAAGACGAAGACGACGAACTGCTGGAACTGCTGAATGAGCCGCCCCCACTAGACGAACCGCCACCGCCCCCTCCGCCGCCACAGGCGGCGAGCAGGAGCAGGAACCCGACCAGGAAAATATGCGGCTTCATTGGGCGCCTCCCTGCAGGGCCTGGACCGGGAAGCCGCCGGGTGCCGTCTGCGGCAGATAGGCAAAGCCCCAGAAGGCGCCGCTGTGGCCGCCGGTGCGCACCACGAAATCGCTGTGGCTCGAAGCCAGGCCCCGTCGCATACGGATGCGCGGATTGGCTTTGTTGTCCGCCTGGAAGCGGTTGAAATAGCTGTCACCGAAAAGCTGTTTGAGGTTCGGCCGCTGCGGTCCCTGCCAGCTTACCGCAAAAACCGTACCGTCCGGCCGGATGAATTCGCGTGCCGTCGTGCCGCTCTCAAGGGTCATTTCATGCACGCTGTAGGTCGCCTGATCGAGCCGCGAAGCTATGCGGGCATTGAGCCGCGCCCGATCGGTCTCGATGCTGGCCGCCTTACCGCCTAACGTGGCATGGGCGGGAACTGCCAGGGCCAGCATGGCCAGACATATCGACCCCGTAATGACAGACCGCATTTCAATACTCCTGTACCCAGCACCGGCAGACTATTCAATATGCCGGTTAATGCAATATGACCTGCCATCCGAATGGATCAAAGTTATGGCATATTATCTCTGGTCGAAGCTGGCGATCAGCCGGTAGGCGCCGCCATCGAAGACCTGCCGGACCGTGGTGATGCGTTCCGTCCCGCGCCATGTCCTGCGGTCGACCACCAGACAGGCCGTGCCCTCATCCAGCCGCAGATGGAGGGCGGTCTGCCCTTCCGCCGGCTGGGCGCTGATCTGGTTCTCCACATGCGTCCAGGGCACGACGCCAAGCAGCCAATGCCCCGGCGACTGACGGGTGAAATCAACACTTTCGGCCTGCGGCACCGCTTCGAGATTGATCAGCCGGCGCTCAAAGGCCAGCGGCTTGGCCGAGGCGAAATGCAGGCCGGTCAGCGCCAGAACCTTGCCGCTTCCGGCCAGTTCCCGTTCCTCGTCGCTGTTAGCCTTATGAAGGGCATAGGACAGCAGCTCAAATCGGTAGACTTCCCCGCGCGCCGTGATCTCATGCTGAATATCGGGAATATCGAGCACGGTCGAATCCAGCCGCGGCAGGCGCACAAACGTACCCGCGCGCTTGCGGCGTTCAATCAGACCGCCTTCATCCAGAGGCGTCAGCGCCTTGTTGACCGTCATACGCGAGACGGAATATTGCGCCATCAGTTCGTGCTCGAACGGAATGCGGTCGCCAGGCTTCAGTGCGCCTGAGCGGATCTGGTTCTCGATATCGTCACGAATTTTTTGGTGAAGCGGCTTCATGAGGCCAGTCTTTGCATCAGCTTGCGATAATCGGCAAGAACGGCGGCGCGTTTGATATGGCGGCCGCCCTCTACCTGTTTGCGGCCAAAGCGCCAGACGCAATCGATCGGTGACCGCGCCGAGGCGAAAACGAAGCTGTCCAGGTCGCACTCCAGACTGACGATATCCGCCGGCTGGCCGATAGCGATTCCTGATTGAACGCCAAGCGCCTGCGCGCCATCGAGCGCGCGGATATAGAGGCTTTCTCCACATGAAGAATTGGCCAGCACATTGCGTTCACAGTGGATCAGGCGCTGGCCATATTCGAGCAGGCGCAGCTCCTCGGCGGCGCTGATCAGCACATTGGAATCCGAGCCAATGCCGAAGCGCCCACCCTGCTTCAGATAGTCGCGCGCCGGAAAAACACCATCCCCCAGATTGGCCTCTGTAATTGGGCACAGGCCGGCTATGGCGCCGGATTTGGCCAGGCACGTCGTTTCCTCCGGTGTCATGTGCGTGGCATGGACCAGGCACCACTGATCATTGACCGGTGCATGGTCGAGCAGCCATTCCACCGGCCTTTGCCCCGTATGAGCCAGGCAGTCCTCGACCTCCTTCACCTGCTCGGCGATATGAATATGAATCGGCGCGCGCGGCGCCAGCGGGATCAAGGCCGTCAGTTCTTCCGGTGTGACGGCACGCAAGCTGTGCGGCGCTATGCCAACCACCGCATCATCCAGACGTGCGGCATGTCCGTGACTGGCATCGAGCAGCCGCTGGAAACCATCGAGATCGTGGATGAAGCGCACCTGCCCCGGCGTCGGCGGCAAGCCACCAAAACCGGAATGGGCATAAAAAACCGGCAGAAGCGTCAGGCCGATGCCCGTGGCCTCGGCCGCCGCCAGGATACGCCCGCCCATCTCCGCCGGATCGGCAAAGGGCCGGCCGTCAAAATCATGATGCAGATAATGGAATTCGCCGACACGGGTAAATCCGCCCTCCAGCATCTCCATATAGGCCAGTGCGGCGATAGTTTGCAGCTCATCCGGCCCGATCCGCGCCTGGAATTTATACATCTGCTCGCGCCATGACCAGAAGCTGTCTTGTTCCGAGGTCCGCCGTTCCGTCAGGCCGGCGATAACGCGCTGGAAGGCGTGGCTGTGCAGGTTGGGCATTCCCGGCACCCCAATCGCGTGGCGCTCTCCCTGAGGCATCGTGTTGGTTTCAATGCTCGTAATCCGGCCATTTCCGATGGTCAGCAACACATTGGACTGCCAGCCGGACTTGAGCAGCGCTTTTTCAAACCAAAGTGATGACATGTGCCTTGCGCTCAATATGTCTATACATTATGAATTATGTATAGACATATTAGGCGAGTCTGAGAAGCCATGCAATGCGATACGGTCTGGACAAATTGCCGCCTGCTGGCCCGCGCCGGTCAGCCGCTGATCGACAAGGGCATGATCGCCGCAAAAAACGGGCGCGTCGTATATGCCGGGCCCGCGACGGATTTCGACGCCCCGACCATCGATCTGGGCAGGCGACTGGTGACCCCCGGCCTGATCGATTGCCATACCCATTTGGTCTTCGCCGGCAACCGCGCCCATGAGTTCAAGCTGCGGCTCGATGGTGCCACCTATGAGGAGATCGCCCGTGCCGGCGGCGGCATCCTCTCGACCGTCACCGCCACTCGCGCCGCCTCCGAAGACGAACTGATCACCGCCGCCCTGCCCCGGCTGGATGCCTTGATCGCTTCCGGCGTCAGCACCATCGAAATCAAGTCCGGCTACGGCCTGACTCTCGAAGATGAGCTGAAAATGCTGCGCGCCGCGAAAGCCCTGGAACGCCGGCGCCCGGTGCGGGTCATGACCACGCTGCTCGGCGCCCACGCCCTGCCGCCGGAATACAAGGACCGGCCAGACGCCTATATCGATGCCGTCTGCCACGAGATGATCCCGGCCGTGGTAGGCCTGGCCTCGGCGGTTGATGTCTTCTGCGAGGGCATCGGCTTCTCGCCGGCTCAGACGGAGCGCGTCTTCCAGGCCGCCCAAGCGCATGGCCTGCGCGTCAAGCTGCACGCCGAACAGCTCTCCAACCTGCACGGCGCAGCCCTGGCGGCACGTTATGGCGCCCTGTCCGCCGACCACCTCGAACATCTTGACGCAGATGGTATCGAGGCCATGCGCGACGCCGGCACGGTGGCCACCCTCCTGCCCGGCGCCTTCTACTTCATGCGCGAGACTTATCTGCCGCCGATCGAAGGTTTGCGCGCCGAAAACGTCCCCATGGCCATCGCCACCGACTGCAATCCCGGCACCTCGCCGCTGACTTCGATCCTGATGGCAATGAACATGGCTGCCACCTGCTTCCGCCTGACAATCGATGAATGCCTGGCCGGCGTCACCACCAATGCTGCGCAAGCGCTCGGCCTGTCGCACGAAATCGGCACCTTGGAGGCCGGCAAGTCATGCGACCTCGCCATCTGGGACTGCGCCGAACCGGCCGACCTCGTCTATTTCATTGGCGCCTCGCCCCTCCATTCCCGCGTATTCCAAGGTCAAACTATATGATCCTCACTCCCGGCTCCGTCACCCTGGCGCACTGGCGCGCGATCTATCGCGGCGAAGCGTTCTCGCTCGATCCCGCCTGCCTGCCGCACGTCGCCGAGAGCGCCTCGGCCATCACCCGCATCCTGGCCAAGGGCGAGCCGGTCTATGGCATCAATACCGGTTTCGGCAAGCTGGCCTCGACGCGCATCGATGACGCCGATCTGGCGACGCTCCAGCGCAATATCATCCTCTCTCATGCTGCCGGTGTCGGTGCGCCGTCGCCGAAACCCGTGGTCCGCCTGATGCTGGCGCTGAAACTGGCCTCGCTGTCACAGGGCGCTTCCGGCATCCGGGTCGAGACGCTCGAACTGATGGAAGCCCTGCTGGCCCACGATCTGATACCAGTCATCCCGTGCCAGGGATCGGTGGGGGCTTCCGGCGATCTGGCGCCGCTGTCGCATATGGCCGCCGCCATGCTGGGCGTTGGTGAAATCGAAGCCGCCGGGGTGCGCAAGCCCGCCCTGCAGGCCCTGACAGATGCCGGCCTGAAGCCCCTCGATCCCGGCCCGAAGGAAGGCCTGGCCCTGCTCAACGGCACGCAATTCTCGACCGCCAATGCGCTGGCCGGCCTGTTCGAAGCCGAGGTGCTGATGCAGACGGCGCTGATCACCGGCGCGCTCTCAACCGAGGCCGCCAAGGGTTCGGATGCCCCGTTTGATCCGCGCATCCACACCCTGCGCCGCCATCGCGGCCAGATCGATACCGCCCACACCTTGCGCGAACTGATGAGCGGTTCAAGCATCCGCGCTTCCCACCTGAAAGGCGACGCGCGCGTCCAGGACCCCTATTGCCTGCGCTGCCAGCCCCAGGTTATGGGCGCCGCGCTCGATGTTTTACGCCAAGCGGCTGCCACGCTGGAAACCGAGGCCAATGGCGTCACCGACAATCCGCTGATTTTTACTGATCGCGACGGCACGGCGGATGAAGCCCTGTCTGGCGGCAATTTCCATGCCGAGCCGGTGGCCTTCGCCGCCGACATGATCGCGCTGGCGATCTGCGAGATCGGCTCGATTGCCGAGCGGCGTATCGCCATGCTGGTCGATCCGGCGCTGTCGGGCCTACCGGCCTTCCTGACTCCAAAGCCCGGCCTCAATTCCGGCTTCATGATCCCGCAGGTGACCGCCGCCGCACTGATTTCCGAAAACAAGCAGAAAGCCTATCCGGCCAGCGTTGATTCCATCCCGACCTCGGCCAACCAGGAAGACCACGTCTCCATGGCCGCCCATGGCGCGCGCCGCCTGATGGAAATGGCCGAGAACGCCTTTGCCGTCATCGGTATCGAACTGCTGGCCGCCGCCCAAGGCTGCGATTTCCACGCCCCCCTCACCTCGTCCGAGGCGCTGGAACGCGTCCGCACCCTGACCCGCTCGTCTGTGCCCGCGCTCGATCACGACCGCCATTTCCATCCGGATATGGCCCTGGCCATTGAGCTTGTCCGTTCCGGTGCTGTCATCAAGGCGGCGAACATAAACCTGCCGACGGTGGAATAGACACAATCGATCTCCCCCTCTTGGAGGGGGAGCTTGGAAATTGCGTTCAGCAATTTTCAAGAGGGGGTAAATGCCCCCGACAGAGTTACCCCCTCCGGCGCTGCGCGCCACCTCCCCCTCCAAGAGGGGGAGATTTATAGAAGGATGAGCCACCCATGACCCGTCTCGATAATTCCCGCATCATTAAGCCGGCCACCGGCACGACCCTCTCCGCCAAATCCTGGCTAACCGAAGCCCCCCTGCGGATGCTGATGAACAACCTGCATCCGGATGTCGCCGAACGTCCGGAAGAACTGGTCGTCTATGGCGGTATCGGCCGGGCAGCACGCGACTGGGAAAGCTATGACCGCATCGTCGAGACCTTGAAGCGCCTGGAAGCCAACCAGACCCTGCTGATCCAGTCGGGCAAGCCGGTTGGCGTCTTCGAGACCCACGAAAACGCCCCGCGCGTCCTGCTGGCCAATTCCAATCTGGTGCCGCACTGGGCCAACTGGGAACACTTCCACGAACTCGACCGCAAGGGCCTGATGATGTACGGCCAAATGACCGCCGGCTCGTGGATCTATATCGGCACGCAGGGTATCGTTCAGGGCACCTACGAGACCTTCGTGGAGATGGGCCGCCAGCATTATAAGGGCGATCTCAAGGGCAAGTGGCTGCTGACCGCCGGTCTCGGCGGCATGGGCGGCGCCCAGCCCCTGGCGGCGGTGATGGCCGGCGCCTCGTGCCTCGCCATCGAGTGTCAGGCCTCGCGCATCGATATGCGCCTGCGCACCCGCTATCTCGATTACCGCGCCGATACCATCGACGAAGCGCTGGAAATGATCAAAAAGGCGGAAAAGCCGATTTCGGTCGGCCTGCTCGGCAACGCGGCCGATATCCTGCCGGAGCTTTACCGCCGTGGTGTCCGCCCGGACCTGCTGACCGACCAGACCTCGGCCCACGATCCGGTCAATGGCTATCTGCCCTCCGGCTGGACGGTCGAGGAATGGCTCGACAGGCGCGAGCGCGATCCACAGTCCGTGGCGAAGGCCGCCAAGGCGTCTATGGCGCAGCACGTCCGGGCCATGCTCGATTTCCAGGCGGCCGGCGTGCCGACCGTCGATTACGGCAATAATATCCGTCAGGTCGCCTTTGATGAGGGTGTGACCAATGCCTTCGATTTCCCCGGCTTCGTGCCCGCCTATATCCGTCCGCTGTTCTGCCGCGGCATCGGCCCGTTCCGCTGGGTGGCACTTTCGGGCGATCCGGAGGACATTTACAAGACCGACGCCAAGGTCAAGGAACTGCTGCCCGACAATAAACACCTGCATAACTGGCTCGACATGGCGCGCGAACGAATCGCCTTCCAGGGCCTGCCGGCGCGCATCTGCTGGGTTGGTCTCGGTGATCGCCATCGCCTCGGCCTGGCCTTCAACGAAATGGTCCGCAAGGGCGAACTGAAGGCGCCGGTCGTCATCGGCCGTGACCATCTCGATTCAGGCTCTGTCGCCTCGCCCAACCGTGAGACCGAGGCGATGAAGGACGGCTCCGACGCCGTTTCCGACTGGCCACTGCTCAACGCGCTGCTCAATACGGCTTCCGGCGCCACCTGGGTATCTTTGCACCACGGCGGCGGGGTCGGCATGGGCTATTCGCAGCATTCCGGCATGGTCATTGTCTGCGATGGCACGGAAGAGGCCGACAGGCGGCTGGCGCGCGTACTGTGGAACGATCCTGCCACCGGCGTCATGCGTCATGCCGATGCCGGTTACGAAATCGCTATTGATTGCGCACGCGAAAAGGGCTTAGACCTCCCCAGTCTTTAAGTGAGCCTGTCCTGTGATTACCCATCTCCCTGCCTTGCAACGTGTCCCCCAGCCCTGGAAAAACGGCGGCGGGGTGACGCGCGAAATCGCCGTCTTCCCGGAAGGCGCAGGGCTGGAGAATTTTCACTGGCGGATCAGCATGGCCGAGGTCACCGAACCCGGCCCCTTTTCGCGCTTCGAGGGCATCGACCGCCATTTGACCGTCCTCAGCGGCCGGATGCGGCTGGATATGCCCGATGGCCGCCACGTGCTTGATGCCGGTGACAGTTCCGCCTTCGCGGGTGAAACCCCTGTCGAAGCCGCGCCGCTCCTGCCGGTGATCGACCTCAATGTCATGACCCGCCGCGGCCACGCGCGCGCCGAAGTCCGGCATATCACATCCGGCGTCATCCTGCCGTCGGATCTGGTGTTTCTGGTGGCCACAAAGCCGATGATCGTCACCGCCAATGGCCAGCGCTATGCGCTCCAGCCCCATGATGCGCTGAAATTTGAAGGCCTGGAAGGCGAACCTATATCGTCGGGCGACGGATATCTGGTGGTCTTTCCATAAGTTAAATCCACAGATTGCACAGATTAGCACAGATTAAGAAAGGAAAGGGATTAAGTGGGGTTCATCTCCTGATTTCCTGGTCAGTGCAGGACGCCTTATCTTAAAGAGCGCAAAGCGCTCAAGAGTAAGTCAGTTCCCGCACATTCCTTAATCTCTAAGTAGTGGACGAACACGTCCGTTTCTCCCCTTAATCCTCTTCCTTTCTTAATCTGTGCTAATCTGTGCAATCTGTGGATTCAAAATCTTAAACTATCTCCACCGCCACCGCCGTTGCCTCGCCGCCACCGATGCAGACAGCGGCCACACCGCGTTTCAGCCCGCGCTGTTTGAGGGCGTTGATCAAAGTCACGAGGATGCGCGCGCCCGAAGCCCCGATCGGGTGGCCCAGCGCGCAGGCCCCGCCATGGACATTCAATTTGTCATGCGGAATGCCGAGATCGTGCATGGCGATCAGCGCCACCACGGCGAAGGCTTCATTGACCTCGAACAGGTCGACATCTCCAATGCCCCAGCCGATCTTGTCCAGCAACTTGCGGACCGCCCCCACCGGCGCCCGGCTGAACCATTTTGGTTCCTCGGCATGGCTGGCATGACCGACAATGCGGGCGATGGGCGCCAGCCCCCTGGCCTCCGCCATCGAGGCGCGGGCCAGCAGCAGCGCCGCCGCGCCATCTGAGATCGAACTCGAATTAGCCGCCGTCACCGTGCCATCCTTGGTAAAGGCCGGTTTCAGGGTCGGTATCTTTTCCGGTCGCGCCTTGGCCGGCTGCTCATCGGCCGTGATCAGGCCCGCCTTCGTCTCCACCGGCGTGATCTCGGCGCTAAAATCCGCTTTCAGGGCGCGGTCGAGCGAGGCCAGGGCATAGTCGTCCTGCATCTGGCGGGTGAACTGATAGTGCGTGGCCGCTTCGTCGGCGAAAGAGCCCATCAGGCGGCCCTTGTCATAGGCATCTTCCAGGCCATCGAGGAACATATGGTCCTTGACCTCGCCATGCCCCATCCGCATCCCGGCACGCGCCTTAGGCAGCAGATAGGGCGCATTGGACATGCTTTCCATGCCGCCGGCCACAACCATACCCGCCGAGCCCGCCGCGATGGCGTCGCAGGCCAGCATCACCGCCTTCATCCCGGAGCCGCACATCTTGTTGACCGTGGTGGCCGGCACCGATACCGGCAGGCCCGCACCCAAGGCCGCCTGGCGCGCCGGCGCCTGTCCCTGCCCCGCCGGCAGCACGCAACCCATGATCACCTCGTCAGGCACCTGTCCGTTCAGCACGGCGCGGATTGCCGCAGCCCCCAGTTCTGGCGCGGTCACGGCCGCGAAATCGCCCTGAAAACCGCCCATGGGCGTGCGGGCCGCGCCCGCAATGATGATTGTCTCCGGCATGATCGTTTCCTCTTGTTATTATAAGAAAATTACACATGAAACTATTTTTCACAAGCGATTTGCCACGCGCCGTTTCACGCAACCATATCGCTTTTTTTCATAATTAGCGTAAGAGACGGGATAGAATATGATCGCAATCAAGGAATCCGCCATGCGCCTTCATACTGTCGCTCTCACCGCCCTCGCCTTGATCCTGCCCGCCTGTGCCCAGGCCGGCCCCAAGCCGGACGATGCTCAGATTACGCCGGACGCGCACGCTTTCAGGATCGGCACTTACCAAGCCTGGAGCCTGCGTGACCTGACAAATGTCGTGCCTAATGACAACAGTGTCATCGGCCAAGGACAGACGCCCGAAGACGTAGCCGTCGTGCTGAAAGCCGCCGGCCAGCCGACCGATCATATCACCCTGTCGATCGATGCCCTGCTGGTGAAGGCTGGCGATCATCTGGTGCTGATCGATACCGGTATGGGACCGAAAGCGCACGGCGTACTGATGCAGAGCCTGGCCAAGGCCGGCGTGACACCCGATCAGGTCACCGATGTGCTGATCACCCACAGCCACCCGGACCATATTGGCGGCCTGCTGACCGCTGAGGGCAAACCCGCCTTCCCGAAAGCCGTGGTGCGCCTGACAGATGCCGAATGGGCCTCCGTGAAAGCCAATCCGCAACAGGCGGATTTCGTGACCGCCATCACGCCGCAGATACAGACCTTCGCCGGCGGCGCAGAAGTCCTTCCCGGTATCACGTCCGTTATTCTGAAAGGCCATACCCCCGGCCATACCGGCTATGAGATCACCTCAGGTGACGCGAAACTGCTCGATATCGGCGACATGGCGCACAGCGTCGTGGTCTCTCTGGCCAAACCCGAATGGCCCATGGGCTACGACGCCGACAAACCGGCCGGTGAAACCACCCGCCGCGTCGAACTGACTGTTCTGGCCAAAAACGGCGAAACCATTTTCGCGCCCCATTTCCCCTTCCCCGGCACCGGCCAGATCGTCGCCAAGGATGATGGCTTCGCCCTGAAACCAATCGAATAAAATTACCTTATCCAAAAATCAAAAATTACTGATTTTATTTGTTCTGACGCGCGGCGCACACTGATGGCACCCAAACCAAAGGAGATGCCCGCGTGTCAGAACAAGCCCCCAAATGCCCGTTTCACCAGACGACTACGGCCGGCGCGCCGGTCGTCGATAACCAGAACAGCCTGACCGCCGGTCCACGCGGCCCCGTGCTGCTCCAGGATTACCAGCTTATCGAAAAGCTGGCCCACCAGAACCGCGAACGCATCCCGGAACGCGTCGTCCACGCCAAGGGCTGGGGCGCACACGGCACCTTCACCGTAACCCATGACATCACGCGATATACCCGCGCCGCCCTCTTCGCCCGCGTTGGCAAGCAGACCCCGCTGATCACCCGTTTCTCGACCGTCGCCGGCGAGCTGGGCGCCGCCGACGCCGAACGCGACGTGCGCGGCTTTTCGGTGAAGTTCTATACCGAGGAAGGCAACTGGGATCTGGTCGGCAACAACACACCGGTCTTCTTCATCCGCGATCCGTACAAGTTCCCGGACTTCATCCACACCCAGAAGCGCCACCCGAAGACGCACCTGCGGTCGCCCACCGCCATGTGGGATTACTGGTCGCTGAGCCCTGAGGCTCTGCACCAGGTCACCATCCTGATGTCGGACCGCGGCATTCCCGTCTCGCCCATGCACATGAACGGCTACGGCTCGCATACCTATTCGTTCATCAATGCCGTCAATGAGCGTTTCTGGGTCAAGTTCCACTTCAAGCCCCACAAGGGAAAGGTGAACCTGACCAATGAAGAGGCCGCCAAACTGATCGGCAAGACGCGCGAAAGCTACCAGGAAGCCCTGTTCGGCGCGATTGAAGCCGGCGACTTCCCGCGCTGGGACTTGTTCGTGCAGGTCATGCCGGAACTGGAGGCCGAAACCACGCTCTATAACCCCTTCGACCTCACCAAGGTATGGCCGCACGGCGATTACCCGCTGATTCCGGTCGGGGTCATGGAGCTGAACCGCAATCCGGACAACTATTTCAACGAGGTCGAGCAGGCCGCCTATTCGCCGTCGAACATTGTGCCGGGTATCGGCTTTTCACCGGACAAGGTTTTGCAGGCGCGCATCTTCTCCTATGCCGACGCCCACCGTTATCGCTTAGGGACTCACTACGAGGCCCTGCCGGTCAATGCGCCGAAATGTCCGGTCAATACCTATCACGCCGATGGTCAGATGCGCTTCTTCGCGCAATTCGGCGGCAATCCGGATGCCTATTATGAGCCCAACAGCTTCGGCGGGCCGAAGGAAGCGCCGGAATACAGGGAACCACCGCTGAAGATTTCGGGTGATGCCGACCGCTATAACCACCGCGACGGCAATGATGACTACAGCCAACCGCGTGCGCTTTTCAATCTGTTCTCGGACGGTGAAAAGCAGCGCACCTGTGCGAGCATTGCCGGCTCGATGAAGGGCGTGCCGCAGTTCATCATTGAGCGTGCCCTGACGCACTTCGACCGGATCGACCCGGCCTATGGCGCCGGCATCCGCAAGGCCCTGGCTCACGGCGGCGACGCCGAAGTCCAGGCGACACGCAGTCTCGACTGATACAGAAACGCCGCTGTCTGTTACGAGACGGCGGCGTTACTTTCTCAGGCGTAGTGCCGATAAGGGAGTTCGCTGCGGGCGGGTGGCGTCTTGGCCTTCACCGCCTGTTCGACCACGGGCCGGACATCGGGATGGATGGACTGCTGGTGGATTTCATAATTGGTATCCAAAAACCAGGCATTTTCCAGGGCTTCATCGAGCACCAGCGACCAGACATTATGCGGCAGTCCGAGGCGATCTATAAGGGATTGTGAAATGTCGGCTTTTTCAAACATCAAATCTGCATTCAGGGACATGGGTTTCATCCATATGTGACGGTGGCAGCAGGTTCAGCACCGGCACTATGGCGTTAACCTTTGGCTGTGGCGACTCAATTCGACGCCCCAAAAACGCTGCGTAAAAAGGCACTTTCAGACCTTCCTCCGCCTACGGATCAATGGCCTTATTACGCTTCCCCTGGCCTTTCAGACATGTCATTGAGTCCATGCCGTGAATCCGGACAAGCCGCCACGCCCTCTTTCGCTGTCATGAGCGAAAACCATTCTGACACACGCCTGACATCTTATGTTCACAAATTGTGACAATCGACCCCGCCCCCCCCTTATCAAAGGGCGTTTGTGAGACGGATTAGCGTTTCACCCGCACATTGGCCTCATTGACCAGTTCGATATAGGCGGCGCCAACATTGATAACATATTCATTTTCGCCCCAGAAGAACGGCCAGTCCTCTTTGTTTTCAGGGAAGTCAGGCTTGAGCACCAGCACGCCCGGCACCACGCCGCCAGCGATGAAGCTGAAATCGGCGCGATTATTGCCATAGGCCACTTCCTTTGAAACGGTGCCGACGCCGGACACAAACGATACGTTCGAGCCCGGATGCGTGCCGTAAATGTAATCCAGCGCCTGATAGACCGCATCCGTGCCGACAATGTCGGGAAATTCCCGGTTCAGCGCCGCGGCTGTCAGGCCGTATTCGACCACCGTGCCACCGCCGGCCCAGCCACCTTCGGTGATCGGCACACCGAACGGATTGGCCGTGGCCAGCTTATCGGCCTCAGCCTTCAAGGCCACAACCGTCGGCCGGACCTTGGCTTTGAAGGCTTTCGGCATCAGCGGCAGCGCCTGGGCCAGGGTCGCGGCATTGGCGCTGAAGGTCTTGTTGACCTCCGGCCACAGGGCCTCGATCCGTTTGGCGTATTGCGGCTCTTTCGTGGTGATCAGCAGTTCGACGGCGGCGGAAAGCTCTTCTTCAACCAGGTCGCCACCTGTGGTATTGCCGTGATGATAGAGGTTCGGCGCATGGCTGTGTTCCTCGGCCCAGATCCGTTTGGCGATCGCCAATGACTTGTCAGCCAGTGGATCGTCGAAGTCTTTCAGCGCGCGGCTGGCGGCGGCCAGCGCCGCGATCGAGCCGTAATTCAGTGCCGAGGTGGTATTGGTGAAGGCCCAGCGATCGTCGGGCATCCCGCTCTTGCCATCCTTCACCTCGTCACGCGCCAGGGACGGATCATAGATCAAGCCGTCAGTCTTGGTCACGGCATCGCCGAGGTGCGGGTATTCCGCCACGTCCGGCTCGACAATGCCATTGATGGCATGGCCCACGGCATCGAACTGCGCCACCAGTTGCAGCGTGCCGTGCTGGATCTGCTGCAACAGGTCGGGCTTGCCATCCGGCACATGGATATCGACGTAACGGCGCTGATGATCGATCAGGGTATCGTCGCGCGTGAGGCCGAACTTTTCCCAGCTCTGCACCAGAGACCGCACCACGGCATAATGAGTCTGGGTGCGGATGTCGAAATCGCCGGCATCAAACCAGCCGCCGACATTCAGTCCCGGAATATGCTCATAGGGCTTGTATTTTGTGTCCGTGCTTCCCGGCTTGGAGGCGTAAAGATCGATATGATCATCCCCCGGCGGCGCCTGCATGGCGTCGTCGCGGTGGCTGTCACCGTGCCAGACCCGATAAGCCTCATTGACCTTCATATGGTCCATCGCCACCGGCAGATAGACATCGAGCGTCGGCTCCCAGGCCGTGGCGTAGATATCCGGCGCGATACGGAACGGACTGGTGCGCTGGCCTTCATATTCGATGACATACAGGCCCGGCCTGGTGACGCTGGAGAAATCGAAGGTGCGGTAATCATAGCGCAGATAGTGCCCCCAGGGCTTGGCCTCGGCGGTCAATACCGGCGTGAAGCTGCCATCCGCCCCCACCTCAAGCAGACGCGCCTCGGCGGCAGGCTTATCGTTCGGATCGAGTTCGATGACGGCCTTCTTGGCCTGCTGCGGCGCGTAGCCCAGTTGCGAATGGGCGATCATCGGTGGCCGCACCCAGCCGGCCACCGAATTGGCGGTCAGGGTCCAGGAAACCACCTCACCGACTTTTCCGGCCGGCAGAAGCGAGCGCACGACATACCAGCCGTTCTGCGCCTGGTTGCGGCCGTCATAAAGGGCGATATCGCTGTCGGAGGTCAACGCCACCCGGCGCGCCGGATCTTCCGGCGCCAGCACAAAACTCTTGCCGTGCGCCAGCGGCAACGGCTCGGTCTGCGGCAAGAGGCGCGACATCGGCACGCCCTCGCCCAGGCTCTTCATCGGGCCCGAAGGATAAAGCGGGAACGTCCCCGCCACACCATCGGCGAGATAGCTCTTGTGGAAATAGGCGGCCGGCAGGAACTCCATGTTTAGCCCGGCCCTGCCAATCAGGGCTTCCGGCAGGGGTTTGTCGAGGATCACGCTCAAGGCCACGCCCTCGCCTTTCGGCTCAACGCG
This sequence comes from Asticcacaulis taihuensis, assembly GCF_900100255.1. Classification (GTDB taxonomy): domain Bacteria; phylum Pseudomonadota; class Alphaproteobacteria; order Caulobacterales; family Caulobacteraceae; genus Asticcacaulis; species Asticcacaulis taihuensis. The sequence continues at coordinate 1,340,675 of NZ_FMTS01000001.1, forward strand.
CACCTGATAGGTGAAATCATATTTCGGATAGCTGATCGTGGTGGTGACAACGCCCGTTGCCTGATCCACCTGCCGGTCCTTCACCAGCCCCATCTCGTCCCACTGGCCCGGCGTCGGCATCAGGCGGACATCGCCATTAGTAGCCGTGCGCACGCCCTGCTGGATAAGCTCGACCCCGGCGATCTTGGCATCATTAAACAGGCTGTTGGCGCCATTGGCAAAGACCAGCACATTGACGCCGCGCGTCTCGAAATAGCCTTTGTCGTTCAGATGCAACGGTTCGGCCTGGGCGGCTACCGATAACATGACACCGGTAGCGACCGTCAGCATAAGCCTGTTCAGATGACGCATGATACTTCCCTGTTTATTTTTATGATAGCGGTAACATATCCCTTCAGACGAGACTGTCAACCAGCTAGTCCAGCCCGTTACCGGTTCAGTTTATTGAGCAGCAGGGCCCGCAGACGGCGGGCCTTCATCTCATCCATCGGCCCCAGATTGCCGCGGGCATGTTCGGGCAAATGCGCGCCGGCGCGATCGGAGGGACCGAAAACATAGTAGTCGAACAGGTCACGCCAGGCATCCTTTTCCGCCTGCGGCCTGTCGCGCAAAGACAGCAGCGCGTGCAACAGGGTATTCTGCGGCGTGTCCATGAAGGCGGGTGAGGTGTTCCACCAGTAATTGATGAGGATATTGAAGGGTTCCAGCGCCTCGACATGATGCCACCACAGGGCGGGATAGAACAGCACGTCACCGGGTTCCAACTCGGCCACCTGTCCCGCCGCCACGGCCTCCCGGAAACGCGGGTAGCGCTCGAAATCCGGATTATTGAAATCGACCATGCTGATCACCTGCCCGCCGGGCGTCGGCTCCAGCGGACCGGGGTAGAGATTGGCCACCTGGTTCGGCGGAAACAGGGTAAAGCGCCGCTTACCCGCTACGCAGACCGCCAGATTGTGCGACATGTCGTAATGCGCCGTGGCCGTGGTGCGGTTGCCGATCCAGATACTGGCCAGCGGCGGATTGGCGTCAAACATCGGGTGGTTGAGCACCAGTTCGTCATGCGCTCGCAAGCCCGGCAGGAACAGGTCGAGATCAGTCGAACCGATGTAAAAAGACGGCGGATTAGGATCGCCCATATGTTCGGCAATCCGATCAAGCGCCTCATTGAGGTCACTCCGCCCGCCCTGGAAATTGAAGCCGGTGACGTCTTCATTGTAGGCAAATCGCCCCGCCTGTTCAGGTTCGGCGACAAACAATGTCACCGGCCGCCCCTGATAGAACCGCCTCAGGTAATCCATGGCAGCCTGTGCAGAGGCGAGCCCCGCCTGCACCAGCGGCCAGTCCCGCGCCACGCCCTTCATGATAACCGGGGCCTGGGCGGCCATCAGGTCGTCATAGGGTATCCGATCCGGCACGATGCCGGTGATGATCCGGGTTTTGGCCGTAACGCCCGACATATCCGTTAGGCGCCCTGTAGCTTGCGGTTTTTGAGAGCGATCAGGTGCGGCATATTGCCGAGTGAGGTCAGCACATAAAAAGCCATGGCCAGATAACCGCGCGCATTCAGACCGGCCAGTGCGGCACCATCCAGCCCCGCCAGGGTCTCACCGCTGATGGAGAACAGGTCTGGAATTTCATATCCCAAGTCATCATCGATACGAACATCAACCTTGACCGGCGCCACCAACCCCGCCTCAAGCCAGGCAGCAAAAACATCATCGTTCAGGCCCAGTCCACCGTGCAGCGTGCGCAGAACCTGAAGATAATGCTCCAGAACCGGCGCATTGCCACCGTGCGGTTTGAACAGCGGCTCCCCCTCGCTGCGGCTGAGACGGGGATGCCCAGGCTCCATCAGCATCATCGGCCCTTCACCATCGCTGCCTTCACGAAAACCCAGCAGGAAGGGACCGCGCGCCTGCTCGGCCGGTACATAGCGAGCGTTCCAGTCTTGGCTGTCGAGAAACAGGTTTTCGTCACGATCAAAACCCAACAGGGCGATGGCGTAAAAAGTCCCTTCCGCGTCACGGCGGAAGAAGATGGGATATTCCCGCTGGACCTCGGCAAACTCGTTCGGATACACGCGGACCTGGTTAATGGCGTCACCAAAGCCGGCGGCATGACCGGTCATGACACGCAGATCGTGATGCTCGATATTGTCGAGAAGCACGGGTTTACTGTTTTCCATAATCGTCAGGTCCATTTAAGCTATAGCGGTCGGGCAATACTGTTTCAGGAAGGCGTCTTGCGGCATCATATTGGCCACGGTGTTATCAACCGTCGCCTTCAGGCCGTCAAACACCTGGTTCATTTCGGCCGGATTCATGAGCGCGCCCAGACGATGCCACCCCTGCGGCTCCAGCCGTTGCCCCAGCATGACCTGCGCCCAGGAATCCGTCCGGAACAGTTCCCCCGGCTCCTGGTAAGCCATGCCGGACTCGCGGAAGAGATCGATGCGGCTCTGCAAGGAGTCAGGCACGGTCATCTCCGCGTTTTCCGGCCAGAACGGGCTGTCGGTGCGCTCGGTCAGCTTGTAATGCAGAATGACAAAGTCCCGCGCATACTCGGCTTCCCGGTCCGACAGCTCATTATAGCGCGCCACCAGCGCATCCGTGATGCCGAAGAACGGGAAATTCTGAATCAGGTTCAGGATCGATTTCTGGAACAGGTGGATGCTGGTCGATTCCAGCGGTTCGATAAAGCCACTGGAAAGTCCCATGGCCACGCAGTTCTTGTTCCATATTTTCCGGCGCCGGCCGGTCTTGTATTTGATCACGCGAGGCGTGTTCACCATCGGCGCATCCAGGCTTTTCGTCAGCAGCGCGTGCGCCTCGTCGTCCGACATATGGGCGCCCGAATAGACCAGGCCATTGCCGACGCGGGTTTGCAGCGGAATACGCCAGCGCCAGCCGGCGGTATGGGCCACGACCTTGGTATAGGGCAAGGGGGCGCCCGCCGATTCAGTCTGCACCGCCAGGGCCCGGTCGGTGCGGATCCAATGGCTCCAGTCCTCATAGCCCGTTTTCAGCGTTTCCTCGATCAGCAGGCCGCGGAATCCGGTGCAATCTATGAACAGGTCACCTTCGATCACTTCCCCGCTCGCCAGGGTGACCGAGGCGATAAAGCCTGTGCCGGCGTCCTGCTGCACGCTGACAATCTGCCCTTCCTGCCGCTTGACACCGGCCTCTTCGCTCAGCTTGCGCAGATATTGGCCATAGAGGACGGCATCGAGATGATAGGCATAATTGATGGACAGGTTCTTATGGAGCTGAAACTTCCCGGCCATCGCCGCTTTCGTTTCCAGGCTGTAATCATCCAGCGATCCGCCAAGCCCTTTTGAGCGGGCCTCAAGCCAGATATTGTAGAAATGCGCCATCCAGGGCGACTTGCCGAGCGTGCCGAAAGAGTGGAAGTACCGGTCGCCCTGTCGCGCCCAGTTTTCAAAATCGATACCCAGTTTAAAGGTCGCATTCGTCTCCCTCATGAACGCCTGTTCGTCCACGCCAATCAGATGGTGAAAGGCCCGCACGGTGGGGATGGTCGATTCACCGACCCCGACAATACCGATATCGGCCGATTCAATCAGCGTGATATCCAGCACCGAACCAAGCAGGCGTGACAGGGCAGCGGCCGCGCACCATCCCGCGGTTCCGCCGCCGGCGATCACCACCTTTTTTATCATCTGCGCATTCATATGCCCGTCCCTGTTCACTTGACCGTCTGTAAAAAAAGGAAGGCCGCATTGTTATGCGGCCTTCCCCTCAAGTTAAACCGATATCTGGTTTAGAACTTGTAACGAATACCCACGTCGTAACGTGTATCGAGTTCCTGATACATGACAACATCGGTCGGCACGCGGATATATTGCACCACATGTTCGCGGTTGATGTTCAGGGCCTCGAACGTCAGCATGAGGTTCGGGCGCAGTTCGTAGTTCAGAGTCGCATCCCACTGACCGAAGGCCGCGACATAACGACCACCGTTTTGCGAGGCATTGGCCTGAGCCAGATACTTGTCGCGCCAGTTATAGACGATCCGGCCTTCGAAGCCATACTTCTCGTAGATACCCGTGATGTTGTAGGTATTGCTGAGACCTTCCAGAGCGAACTGGTTGCTGCCGAGCGGATCGGCACCGTCGTCCAGAGCCACGTCACCGTTAACCGTGGTGCCGCTGGCGGCGATACCGAAGCCGGTGTCACCGAAGAAGTGCTGGATGGCGAATTCGAAACCGTCAATATTGGCCGTGTGGTTATTGACTGGTTGCGAAAGGACGAACGTCGCCAGAGGATCGGCGCTGTTGCTGACGACCTTCCAGTTCGGGTTGGCCCACAGATAGACCGACAGCGCATCCGTATCCACAGAAACGTGTCCGTCCGGCGCGGTATTGGTGTTCCACTCGTTCAGCGCCGTCGCCACGTCCCCGCCGGCCTGATCGATAAGGATCGTCATGGCAGACAGATTATTGGTGTTGGTGCTTGCACCGATGCTTTGAAGGGCAGCGACCGCAGCCCCCGAACGCGTGCCCGCCTTACCGGAAGCCGGATCGGTTATGCCGAACAAGGTGGTGTTGGTCGTGCCGTTACCAACGAAGTTCTGCACGGCCTTGCGGTAATAACCCAGCGAGACATAGCTGTTCTTGCCGTAGTACCATTCAGCCGACAGATCGAAGTTTTTCGATACCAGCGGCTTCAGAGCCGGGTTACCGGAAGAGGCCCGGTAGATACCGCCATTATAGCTGGCATCGCCCGGCGCACCGACGCTGGTCGTGGCGTACATCTGGCTGTATTGCGCACGAGCATCGGTCATGGAGGCCGACATACGCGCGATGAAGTCATCCGTCACGTTCCAGGCCATGTCGAGGCTCGGCAGCCAGTTGCTGTAGTGCGATTCCACGGCATAGGGCTGGACGCTGGTGCCCTGAACAACCGAGAAGTTGTTCTTCTGATCCCAGCGCAGGCCGGTCGGGATGTTCTGGTAAGCCGTCACCTTGACATTGGTGTCCTCGAAACGAACGCCACCCAGGATCTTCAACGGACGCGACAGGACTTCAGTCTTCAGCGAGTACTGCACGTAGGCCGCGTTGACCTTTTCCTCGACTTCGTTATGAGCGAAGCCGTTGAGGTTTGGCGTATTGGCCTTGGCATTACCGGTTACGCCGTTGGTGACAACGTTCTGGAACGCTGCACCGCTGCCATAATAGGCTTTCAGACCGTTATAGGCATCGACAGCGTTAAAGCGGTAAGCCGTACCATCTGCCGTCGGCATGTCAACCGAAGTGAACTGGCAGGACAGACAGAATGCCTTGATATCCTGGGTGCCGTACTTCTGCAGGTCACCGGGGTTGAGACCGCCCCAGTCACCGAACTGCGCCTGATAGCCGGTGAACTCGGATTCGTTGACGTTCTTGTAGGCGTCGACGCCGAAGCTCAGCTTGTTGCTGTCGTTGATCTGATAGGTGGCATCAAACTTCGCCTGCTCGAGATCGTCGGTCTGTCTTGAGAAGAACTGATTGCTGTAACCCGAAGCGATGGAGGCGATGTCCTGCTTACCGGTCACCGACTTGGTCGGATCTAGCACCACATTTTGAATAGGCGCCGCCAGTTCACCAAAGGTGGTGGTGTTCGATTTCACATAGGTCTGGGCCGCGCTGACGGTGTCAGACGACGAGCCGTCCGGATTATTGCCGCCCGAGCTGGACTTGGAGGCCGACAGATCGGCCGACAGTGTCCAGCTGTCGTTCGGATGCCACTTCACGTTCAGGCCCGTTGACTGGATCGTGGATTCCACGGCACGCAGTTCATTTTCGTAGCCCTGGTCCTTACCGGTCGGGATCGTGTCGGTTGCCGAAATCGCCGACTTGATGATCGGGTTATCGTCAAACGTAATGGCCGCATAAGGGCTGCGCGAGAACCAGTTGGTCAGCTCGGAGCGGGCTTCCTCGGCTTCCAGATGCGTGTAGAAGCTGTTGGCCGTGACGGTCAGATCTTCGGTCGGATTCCAGCGCAGGGTGACGGCGGCATTGGAACGCTTCAGCGAATTTTCCGCATAGGTCAGACGGCTGTCGGTCGGCACGGCGATCAACTGATTCATGTCGGTCGGTGCGTTGGTGATATTGGCCGCCGCAGGCGCCTGGCCGGTCGTCAGCCATTTTGCATAGGTCTGGACGTTCCAGGAGTTAACGGTGTCCGAACGCGTCGAACCGGTCTTTTCCTGATACGAACCAAACAGGGCGATGCCGAAATTGCTGCTGTCATTGGTCCACTGATAGGCGCCGGAGATTTCCGGTGTGACGCTCTTCTTCTTCAGAACCGTGCCGAGACCAGGATTGTCCGTGGTCAGAGCCTTGACCGTGAAGCTGCCCTTCGAGCCCGAATGGACGAGCGGCTGCAGGGTGGCGATATTGATCGTGGCGCCGATGCCGCCGGAATTGAGGTCGGCGCGGCCGGTCTTGTAGACCTGAACGGCCGAAACGCCATCCGATGCGATATTGCTGAAATCGAAGGCGCGGGTATTGCCCTGATTGCTGTCAGCGCCCTGACCGCCGCCAATGACGCCGATGGTCGAGGCCGGCATGATGCGGCCGTCAACGGTCGTCATGTTATAGCCGGGACCGAAACCGCGAACCGTGATCTGCTGGCCTTCGCCGTTGACGCGGTTGATCGACACGCCGGTGACGCGCTGCAGCGAGTCAGCCAGGTTGGTATCGGGGTATTTGCCAACGTCTTCAGCCGAGATACCGTCGACCACACCGTCGGCGTTCTTCTTGATGTTCATCGAACGCTGCAGCGAACCGCGAATACCGGTGACGACAATCACGGTTGAATCATCTGCCGGCGCTGCCGCCGGGGCGGCGTCCTGAGCTGCGTCCTGTGCAAACGAAGGCGCGGCGATGGCGCAAATGGCCAGCGTCGAAACGCCACCCAGGAACGCTGTACGCAACACCCTACCGGCGCGTTTCCTATTTACTCTACTTGTCATGTAGTCCTCCCAACTTTGGTTTTTATGACAGACAGCGCGTCAGCCTACGGGCTTCGTTCGCAAACGATCACCTGAAGGCAGACGCGTTTTTCCGGCCCGCGACACCAGCTTATCCGGCATCCGGTGGAAATTTTCGTGGGAAGCTGCGCCCCCAACGGACACGCCCCCACCCTACTAACGCTTACTAATCGAGACCTGACACGAGCCTATAAAGTCCTGCAACCCGTTCAATTTTCCCCGACAACGTTGTCAGTATCAAATTTGATCGCTAAACGCTATAGCCCCATTTTATGCCGTAATGAAAATTCCGGCGCTTCCTTCTCCAAACCTATCATTATCGCCGCGACTGTTTTTAATGGCCGCGATCAGCCTAGTTGCCTTTCCGGATATGGCTTTTCCACCCCGGTCCGGTTTTGGTACGTTAGCGGTAACACTCAGCCTTGAAACCGTCAATTATGGAAAAAGACCAATGCACATTTTTATGTGTGATTTGCAATTATGCAACAATACCGACGCGTGAAACACTGCCACAGCCCAAAATTGTAATATTATTAAATTTATTGATATTACAATTAAGCGCGTTTTTTAGACTTTTAGCTATAGGATTGATTCGCCTGAACGACAGCATCCGGTAATTTTTCACTGTCGGAAGCTGGCACATACTACCGAATAATAGCTTCCATTCGCGGGCCGCTTCATACGCTCAACTCACCCACCATGAAAGAAATCATGGATCTTCTGCGCCAGGGCGGCACTAATGCCTTCGATCTTCATCAGCTCATCGACCGTGGCACGCCCGACCTCGCGGCCGGAACCAAAGGCCGCCAGCAGGGCGCGCTTCTTGCGCGGGCCGATGCCTTCGATCTCATCGAGCGGATTTTTGGTAATGGCGGCATCGCGCTTCTGGCGGTTGGCACCGATAGCGTAACGGTGGGCCTCGTCGCGCAGGCGCTGCAAATAATAGAGCACCGGTGATTTCGGCTCCATCATGAAGGGCAAACGTCCGGGCATGAAGAAGCGTTCCATGCCGGCATCGCGGTCCGGCCCCTTTGCCACGCCGACGATCGGAATATCCTCCAGCCCCAGTTCGCTCATGACCGCCAGTACGGCATCAAGCTGCCCCTGTCCGCCATCCACCAGCACCAGGTCCGGCCGGCCAAAATTCTTCTCGCCTTCGGGCAGATCCTTTTCCTTGATCAGGCGCATGAAGCGCCGCCGGAAGACCTCCGCCATCATCGCGTAATCATCACCCGGCCTGGTATCAAGATCACGAATGGTGAACTTGCGGTACTGGCCTTTCAGGAAGCCTTCCGGCCCGGCCACCACCATGCCACCGACCGCATGGGTGCCGCCCAGGTGAGAGTTGTCATAAACCTCGATCCGCATGGGCGGCGCGTCCAGCCCAAAGGCTTCGCAGACCCCTTGCAGAAGCTTCGATTGCGCGCTGCTTTCCGCCAGCCGGCGGCCAAGCGCGGCGCGGGCATTATTAAGCGCGTGCTGCACCACCTCGCACTTGTCCCCGCGCTGGGGCCGCAGCACCTGAACCTTGCGTTCGGCTTTAAGGCTTAACGCCTCCATCATCAGATCGGCTTCATGCAAATCGTGCGACACCAGGATCAGGCGCGGCACCTGGCGATCCTGATAGAACTGCCCCAGAAACGCATCGAGAATGCTGCCGGCATCATCTTCCTGGTCGACACGTGGAAAATAGGCGCGGTCGCCCCAGTTCTGGCCGGCACGATAGAAGACGACCTGGACACAGGCCGCGCCGCCTTCGTTGAATACGGCGAAGACATCGGCTTCTTCCTCGCGCAGATCGACCGAGGAGGACAATGACACATGGTTCAGCGCCCGCACCCGGTCGCGCAGATGAGCGGCGCGCTCGAAATCCATCTCGTCCGAAGCCTGCATCATCTCCTTCGACAGCCGGTCGATCACCGACCGGCTCTTGCCTTTCAGGAAGTCATGTGCCTGCCGCGCCAGGTCGCTGTAATCGGCCAGGCTGATAACGCCTGTACAGGGTGCGCTGCACCGCTTGATCTGGTGCAACATGCAGGGCCGGGTGCGCGAAGCATAGACGCTGTCGGTGCAGGTGCGCAGGAGGAAGGCTTTTTGCAGCGTATCGAGCGTATGATTGACCGCTGACGTCGAGGCGAACGGGCCGTAATAGTCACCCGGAATGGTATGGGCGCCGCGGTGCTTGGTGATCTGCGCCGCCTCGTGGTCTTTGCGCACCAGAATCTCGGCGAACATCTTGTCGTCACGCAGCAGCACATTGTAACGCGGCTTCAGCGCCTTGATCAGCCGCGCTTCCAGCAGCAGGGCCTCGCCCTCGGTATCGGTACGCAGCAGCACCATTTCGTGGGTCAGGGCCACCATGCGGGCGATGCGCTGGGTATGAAATCTACCTTGCGCATATTGCAGCACGCGCTTTTTCAGCGATTTCGCCTTGCCGACATAAAGCACTTCGCCATCATGGCCCAGCATCCGGTAGACACCTGGCTTATCCGGCGCCAGGGCCGCCTCACGCCGGATCAGGGCCGCGCCGATCAGCCGGGCGTCCGGCGCTTCGATAGTGATTTCGGGGTCTTCGGCGTCTGGGGTCATTATTATGTATGCTTAGCATGAATCGCAGCCAATATATGGGAAGCCTGACGCAAAATCACACAGGTTTCCGGCAGCATAGGCCGCAACTGAAACAATCCGGCAATCACGCATCCGTGATTGTGATTTGGTGTATGGCGCGCATTGCCCTATATGGGGGCATTACCTCCGCCATCGAGACTCAATGACGCCCGCCGCTTCCCTGACGCCTGCGCCGAAATCGCGTGAAATCCGCGCCCTCACGGGCCTGCGCGGCATCGCAGCCCTGTATGTGGTCTTCTTCCATGCCAATGGCCTGCACGCCTTTCCTATGGCGGTGCGTCCGTTCGTCAGCCACGGCTATATGGCGGTCGACCTGTTCTTTATCCTCAGCGGCTTCGTCATGGCCATGACCTATGGCGGCCTGTTCGAGCACGGCTTCGACCTGAAGAATTTCAAGACATTCCTGCTGCTGCGCCTGGCGCGCATCTATCCGCTCTATATCCTGATGACGGTCATCACCGCCGTGATGATCACCACCGTGCTGAGCGACACCTACCGCTTCGATGATAATGTCCTGCGCGCCCTGCCCTTCAATATCACCATGAGCCACGTCTGGGGCCTGGCCTATTCGATCGTGCCGCCCTCCTGGTCGATCAGCACCGAATGGGCGGCCTATCTGCTGTTTCCGGTCAGTATTCTGCTCGCCCTGTGGCTGCCGCGCCGCTATGCCCTGCTGGGCGTGGTGGCCGCCTTTGGCATACTGATCGCCGTGGCCTATGGCCCACAGTGGATGACTCATCATCCTCATAGGGGCATCGGCAGGCTCGATGTCGTCCATTCCTATGCGCCGGGCACCACCCTGCGCTGTCTGGCGGGTTTCTATATCGGCCTCGTTGCCTTCCGCTTCAAGGATCTCGTGCCGGCGCGCGCCGCCGGTCTGTTCCTGCCGCTGGCGCTTTTTCTGCTGTGCTACAAATCGAACGATGTCTGGCTGATCGCCGTCTTCGCCGGCCTGATCATGAGCCTGAGCCACGACGAAGGCGTGATCGCCCGCCTGCTGCAAAACCGCGTCATCTACTGGCTCGGCCTGGTCTCGTTCGCCCTCTATCTGGTGCATGACCTGGTGCAGAAGATCATCTTCAAATCGCTGCCGGTCTGGGGCGCCGATCTCGGCCTGTCGAAAATGACCTGGGTGTTCGTCTCGGTCGCCATCTCTCTCGGCATCGCCGCCCTGGCGCACTACTATTATGAGAAGCCGTCACGCATCTGGGCGCGCAACCTGATCAGGGCGCTGGAAAACCATGCCCCGGTCTTCAGCCGCGCCAACTATGTCAAACTGACCAACTATGTGCGTTCAGTCGCCGTGCGCCCGACGACACCAGCGGAATAATCACCAGAGCGGGTCCGCAGGAAAGCCCATCAACGCTTCCTGAATCCGCCGCAATGATCCTTCGTTGATATTATCCGGCAGGGCATCGAGCGCGAAAAAGCCGACATTCTTGATCTCGGCGTGTGAGGTCATCGGCACGTCTTCATACCGGTCGACGCGAAACAGCAGGACATGATCACCGGGGAAGAACCGCTCATTGCTATGCACCGACAACAGCCTGGGTTGCTCCAGCGGATTGACGCCGGCCTCTTCGCGCAGTTCGCGCGCCACAGCCTGATGCGCCGTCTCGCCGGCATCCACCCCGCCGCCCGGCAGCCACCAGCCTTCGAGATAGGTATGCTCGATCAGCAGCACCTCGCCCTTCGGATTGACCACCAGGCCGCGTACGCCGAGCGTCTTGCCGCGTGTCGCCCGGGAATAGGCAAAAAACAGCGGCCGTGAATAGGGTTCTACAACGCGTTTCCAGTCTTCCATGAATATACGATGGCGGCATCGGGGCACCGATGCAAGACGGCAACGACAATCTGTCTGATTAAATATCGTTTATGTCAGCGTGATTAAACTTGATTGGCGGGCGCTTGCCCCCTTGTCTCCGGCACGCAAGCCGGTTATCAAAAACCATTCATTTGCGGAGTCTGTCCATGCTCGCCATCTCGATCCTCGGCCTGTTCCTTATCTTTATGGCCGTCATGAACATCATCGACTTCGGCCGCGTTGACTAAACGGGTCCTTCAAAGGACAGCCTTAGTCACCGGCGCCGCCAAGCGGATCGGCCGCGCCATCGCCATTGCCCTGGCCAATGCCGGTTATGATATCGGCGTCCATTATGGCCAATCGCGTGATGACGCCCTGGCGCTTGTCCGCGAACTGGAAACACTGGGCGTAAAGGCCTACGCCATTCAGGGCGATCTCAGCGATGTGGCCAGTGTCGCCGGCCTGATCGACAGGGCCCGTGAAGCGCTGGGCCCGATCGATGTCCTTGTCAACAACGCCTCCGTCTTCGCCGATGATCGCGCCCGCAGCCTGACCTTGGATAGCTGGCAGATGCACATGGACACCAATCTGCTGGCGCCGGTTCTGCTCTCCCAGGCATTTGCCGCGCAGAGCGATATCCGCGAAGGCGCCTCGATCATCAATATGATCGACCAGCGGGTCTTGAAGCCCTCCCCGCCCTTCTTCAGCTACAGCATGTCCAAGGCCGGCCTGTGGCACGCCACACGTACCCTCGCCCAGGCACTGGCGCCTCATATCCGCGTCAATGCGGTGGGGCCGGGCCCGACGCTCAAATCGATCCACCAGAGCGAGGCCGACTTCGCCCGCGAGGCCCGCTCGACCCTGCTGCAAAAGCCGACCTCGCCGGAAGAGGTGGCGGCAGCCGTGATCTACCTGCTCAGCGCGCCAAGCGTCACTGGCCAGATGATCTGCGTCGACTCAGGCCAGCACCTGAACTGGCGAACCTTGGATATGTTTGATCTTTAATGATCCTCCCCTGCTTGCGGGGGAGGTGTCACGGCGAAGTCCGTGACGGAGGGGGCACGACTAGCTTTTCAGTTTATCCCGAACATACCGCACAATCCCATCGCCGACATCATGCGCATCCGCCATTATATCGGCCGCCGGTATTCGCATGGTTTCGATCCCTCTTTCCGCAAACCACTGATCGCGCATGACATCGCGCTGCGGATGGTCATGGCGCTCGTGTATCTGACCATCAACTTCAATGACAAGCTTGGCTTTTGCACAGTAAAAATCCGCGATAAACGGCCCTACCGGATGCTGTTTGCGGAAAGAGAAACCATCACGCGAATGCCCCTTCAATCCTAGCCACAACAGGACTTCGGCGTGAGTCATCTGCCTGCGAAAATGACGCGCCAATTTGATTTTCGCGCCTTCACGCATAATGCCCCCTCCGGCTCGACAGGCTCGCCACCTCCCCCGCTTCGCAGGGGAGGAAGATAAACTCCGATCCTCCCCTGTAGCGAAGCGTACGGGAGAGGTGCCGGCGCGAAGTCGCCGGCGGAGGGGGCAAAACCGCCCCTACCGCCGCTTGGCATTCCCCATCATGCCGCGAATCAGCGAACCGGCGATGGCAATGCCGATCGAACGAATGATCGGCACGGCGACCGACGTCACCGTCTTGGTCATCTGGGCCGCGGCCTTTTCCTTCGCCTTCTGCTCAGCCAGCCGCTCACGCTCTTCCAGTTTGGCCTGTTGCGCAGCAGCCTTGGCGGCTTCCTTTTCAGCGGCGGAAGGCGGAGGCGGCGGCGCATCCGCCTGCGCCTGGGCAAGCTTCGCGCTCAGGATTTCATAGGCCGACTCACGGTCTTTCACCGTATCGTAAACCCCCGCCACCGGCGACTTGGCCATGATATCGGCGCGCTCGGCATCGCTGGCCGGTCCCATGCGCGAGGCCGGCGGACGGATCATCGCCCGGTCGCAGATATTGGGGATGCCCTTGATGTCGAGCAGCGACACCAGTGCCTCACCCGTGCCCAGTTGCTGGAGCACTTCGATCGTCTTGAAGGCCGGATTCTCGCGGAAGGAATCCGCCGCCGCCTTCAGGCCCTTCTGTTCGGAAGGCGTGTAGGCGCGCAGGGCGTGCTGGACACGGTTACCGAGCTGCCCCAGCACCGTATCGGGGATATCGGCCGGATTCTGGGTGATGAAATAGATGCCGACGCCCTTGGAACGGATCAGGCGGACGACCTGCTCGATCTTTTGCAGCAGGGCCGGTGACGCCTCATTAAACAGCAGGTGCGCCTCGTCGAAGAAGAAGACGAGACGCGGCTTTTCCGGATCGCCGACTTCCGGCAGTTCCTCGAACAGTTCCGACATCAGCCACAGCAGGAAGGTCGAATAGAGCTTCGGATTCTGCATCAGCCGATCGGAGGCCAGAATATTGACATAGCCCTTGCCGGAAATATTCGTCCGCATCAGGTCTTCCAGGCGCAGGGCCGGTTCGCCAAAGAAATGGGCCGCGCCCTGGTTTTCCAGGGTCAGCAGGTTGCGCAGGATGGTGGCCACGGTGGTCGGGGAAATCTGGCCGTAGGTCTGGCTCAGGTCCTTGGCATTATCCGAAATATGGTTGAGCATGGCGCGCAGATCGTTGAGATCGAGCAACAGCAGGCCCTCTTTGTCCGCTACGGCGAAGGCGATATTCAAAACGCCCTCCTGTACGTCATTCAGTTCCAGCAGGCGCGCCAGCAGCAGCGGCCCCATCTCGGAAATGGTGGCGCGGATCGGATGGCCCTTCTGACCGTACAGATCCCAGAAGATGACCGGCGCGGCGGCGGGCTGGAGATCGAGGTTCATGGATTTGGCGCGGTCCAGCACCTTGTCATTAAACTGGCCTGGCTGCGAAATGCCCGACAGGTCGCCCTTGATATCGGCGGCGAAGACCGGCACGCCGGCATCGGAAAAGGCCTGGGCCAGGATCTGGAGCGTGATCGTCTTGCCGGTGCCGGTGGCACCGGCCACGATGCCGTGGCGATTGGCGCGGCCATAGAGCAATATTTCCGGCTGGGTGGCCTGCCCGACAAAAGCACCTGTAGAATCCGCCATGATCTTGCTCCTCTGTAAGATGACCTGTTTTTACCGCACTGCCGGGCTTGGCGCCAGTAAGGGCCGCAAGCGTTTGGTGAGATATCGCCGCGCCGGCATTTCGAGATAGTGGAAACTGAGCCACCCCAATCCGCTGGCCAGCGCCATGAAGATCAGCAGACTTAAGGGCGAACCGAACAGGGCCAGTCTCACGGCCGGAGACAGGCCCGACAGCCCCAGCATGATCGTCAGTTGCAGCGGAAAATGGATCAGATAGACCGAATAGCTGATGTCGCCGATCCAGGAAATGCGGTGCAGGCTGTCCCGGCTCAACCACTTCACCCGCCAGTGCCCCTGCATCAACCCCAGGGCCAGCAGGCTCAGCGGCAGGACGACATAAAGAAATACCGGCACGCTCAGCCAGGTGCCCATAAGGCCCGGCTCCATCAGCACATTGACCGGCCGAAAGCCACGCACATAGCTGATAATCCAGGCCACCGGCAGGATCACACATAGCCACAGCATCACCCGCCGTCGCCAGGTTTCATGCCGGCTCAATAACTGGACCGCATAATAGATCAGCCCGCCCTGAAAGAAGCTCGGCACGCCGCGCACGAAATCGACCGTCGGATCGCTCATCAGCCGCAGGATCGCCCCGGCCACAAACAGCCCGCCAAGCACCCAGGGCCGGTTCCAGCCGAAAAAGCAGATGAGGAAAAACAGCGCGTAGAGAAAGACCTCGACCGAGATCGACCAGGCCGGCCCGTTAAAGGACTGCACCGCATAGGGCACCCATTGCTGCACCATGAAGAGGTTCAGCACGAAATTCAACGGGGTGTCCTGGCGGTAGATGAAGTCATCGCCCGGATAAAGCGCCTGAAGCGCCACCACGACCAGAAGGGTCACGATATAGAGCGGATAGAGGCGGCTGAACCGCGCCACGAAAAATGCCCACGCGCCGGTATGCCGGCTGGCAATCGCTTCGGCATAGAGCCAGAAAAAGACATAGCCCGATATGGCGAAGAACAGTTCCACAAAGAACTGGCCATAGAGATAGAGCGGCATGAAAATGGCGCTCAGCGGCATATGGGCATAGTCAAAACCGGCCGCATCGCTGATCAGCAGGAAGTGCTTGTAGTGGAAAAACACCACCACCAGGGCCGCCACGCCGCGCAGGATATCCAGCTCGTAGAAGCGGGCCTTGTGCGGATGGAGTGCGGCGTCTGACAAGAGCGGTTCAGGCCATCATTCTAGGTTTGGCGTTCGACGCTGTAGACGGCGAGATTTTCCAAAGCGCTCCGCCACGGGCCGGCCTCGAATATTTCAAGCGATGCGCGCGCCTTGTCGGCATAGGTGCGCGCCACGGAGCGGGCCGCATCCAGCGCACCGGAAGAAACCATCAGCCCCTGAGCCCGCTGGAAATCGCCATCTGCCTGCTCACGCCTGCCGATCACACGATCCCAGAAGGCCGCTTCCGCCGGCGTGGCCTGCATGGCCAGGATCAGCGGCAGGGTGGCCTTGCCCTCGGCGAAATCGTCGCCCGCATTCTTGCCGAGATCGGCGGCCGACCCCTGGTAATCGAGGATATCGTCCTGGATCTGGAAGGCGAGGCCGAGATTCATGCCGTAATCGTACAGCGCCTGGATCTTTTCTTCCGAAGCGCCCGAAGCCACGGCGCCGCTTTCCGAGGCCGCGGCGAAAAGGGCGGCCGTCTTCGACGAAATGATCTCGATATAGTCGGCTTGGCTGAGATTGAGGTCGAACGCCTTCATCAGTTGCAGCACTTCGCCCTGCGTAATCACTGCCGAGGCTTTCGACAGGATATCGAGGGCGCGCAAAGAGCCCGTCTCGACCATCAGCTCAAAGGCGCGGGCGAACAGGAAATCACCGACCAGAACGGAGGACGGCGCGCCCCAGATCAGGTGCGCGGCCACCTTGCCGCGACGCAGTTGCGAGGAATCGACCACATCGTCATGCAGGAGCGTGGCGGTATGGATGAACTCGACCGCCGCGGAAAGATTGTAATGATGCGTATTTCCGGTGCCGCACAGGCGTGCCGCCGCCACGCACAGAAGCGGGCGCAGACGCTTGCCGCCGGCCGCGATCAGGTGCGCCGCCAGGGCCGGAATCACCGCCACTTCGGACTGCATCCGCTCGGTGATCAGGGCATTGATATCGACCATGTCCGGATCGCACAGGCTGACCAGCGCTTTCACGTCCGGTTTTGCCGTGGTCTGAACCGCCTCCGGTGCGGGGCGCACAGTGTCGATATTGGCCGAATCCAAAGCTGATACTCCTGAACTTTAACCTTTAGGCCATAAACCGCCTTGACCGCGCAGGCAATGGGCCGCGATACTATTTAGCCACTTTCCGTGTGACAGTTTGCGCGACTGTGGCGCAAAAACGATCAGAAAACGATCTGGAATATGACTGGACACTTAGCAGAAATAAGTCTGCAATCCGACATAAAAACAACCGCGACCCATCTGCTCGGCGGCCGCGTCAAATTGATGCAGCCGAAGACCGGTTATCGCATCGGCATGGATGGCGCCCTGCTGGCGACGGCCTGCGCCAGCCTGCCAAAGGTCAAGACCGCGCTTGAACTGGGCTGCGGCGTCGGCGGCGCGCTTCTGTCACTGAAAATGCGCCGCCCGGCGCTGGCCCTGACCGGCATCGAGCGCGAACCGGACTATGCCGCCCTGGCCCGCAAAAACATTCGCCTCAACGATCTCTCCGACGTGACGATCATCGAAGGCGATATCGGCCAGGGGTACAAAGCCCCCCTATCCTCCCCTGCGTTAGCGGGGGAGGTGGCGGGCGAAGTCCCGCCGGAGGGGGCAAAACACCCTCCCCGCTTTGATCTCGTCTTCTCCAACCCCCCCTATTTCGACGACCCCGCTACCCTGCGCGCGCCGCACGAGGCCAAGCGTCCGGCCTGGATCGCCGATGACGGCCTGAACGCCTGGCTCGATTTTGCCCAAAGCGCCGTCGTCGATCAGGGCCATATCGTCTTTATTCATCGCGCCGACCGGCTGGCGGATATTTTAGGCGGCCTGTCTAAAAAGTGCGGATCATTCGTTATCCGTCCGATCCAGCCCTTCGTCGGCAAGGAGGCCAAACGCGTTCTCGTCCGCGCCCAGCGACTGGGCAAGGCGCCCCTGCGCCTCCTGCCGCCCCTGATCCTGCACGATAATGCCGCGCGCAAGCACACACCGGAAGTCGAATCTATTCTGCGTGGGGAAGCGGAATTGGGCTGGTAAGCCGTCTCGCCCCGGCCATGCTCAAATGCTGGCCATTAAAATAGAGCACACCGGCCGCCGGATCGTACACCCGGCAACGCTGCGCATCACACAGCACATCCGAAGGCCGTAAGGTCGCCAGATTGTGGCTCTGGGAGAAAGCATCGAGCGCGGCAATCGTCTGGCCGTTTTCGCGGTCGTACTGCGCGCGCGACATGCCGACACTTGAAGGATCACGTCCCAACCGCAGGGCCAGCCCCACCTGTGACGGCGGGTCGAAGTCATAAACCGGCACCGGATAGAGCAGCACGACCCGTTTGCCGGCGGCCTGAAGATCGAGTGCACTTAGTTCCAGCCCGCCCATCATGGCGGCGCTGTTTTCCGCGTCATAGCGGCGATAATTGACCGCCAGGATCACCGTTCTGATGTTCGGATCGGATTTCAGGTGCAGCAGCATATCGGCATTATGATCGCGACAGGCGCGGTTATAGGCGATGGTATAACCGACACTTGGCGGACAGGCCGAAGCAGTAATCTGGCGCACATCCTCGCCCTGATCCGCCAGCGCTCTGGCTAATTCGACGCCCTCGCTATCCCCCCACACGGCCACCGATGGCACGGCACCGCCAAGCACACAGGTGTCCCGATAGTCCCGGCGCGCATTCTGGGCGATATGGCAGCGTTTTCGATCCGGGCTGAAGTCGTCAGCAGCAGCAAAGGCGGCGCGTTCGGCGGCATTGAAACGCTGCGGCATTCCCTTGGCGCCAAAAACCAGCAGGGCACTGACAATCGAGATCGTCATGGCAAGGCCCGCCCATAGCCACAGCCGGCGCGGGCGTTTTTCCAGAAACGGCCGCTCGATATAGCGACGCGACAGAGCGGCGAAAACGAAGGCCGCGATCACCGCCGCAAGCGCGATCCACCACGCCTCGCCAAGGACGATCCGTGCGAAAACCAGAAGCGGCCAGTGCCAGAGATAGAGAGAATAGGACATATCACCGGTCCAGACCAGGGGCGGCGCAGCTATCAGTCTGTTGCCCCAGCCATCGGCGGTCAGCAGCAACAACGCCGCCCCCAGGCAAGGCGGCAAGGCCCACAGGCAGGGAAATGGCACGCGATCATTGAGAAAAATCAGGCTGGCGACGAGCAGAAAAATGCCCAGCACTGACAAGAGCCGCTTTATTTTGTCACCCAGGATAAAGCGATCCTGCGCCCAGACGGTCAGAGCCCCGATCAGCAGTTCAAAGGCGCGGGTCATTGGCAGGTAGAAGGCTGCCTCCGGTCGCGTCGTTATCTGGGCTGCGATCAGCGATACCAGGGCCAGGGCCGCCAATACTGGCCACAGAAAGCGCCTCGCAAACCGCCGCAAGGCCAGCAGAAGCAGCGGGAAAACGAGGTAAAACTGTTCCTCGACACCCAGCGACCAGGTATGCAGCAACGGTTTCAGACTGGCCGATGCGTCGAAATAATCCGCCAACCGGGCAAAGGCGAAGTTCGACAGGAACAGCGTGGTGAAAAATTGGCTATAGACCAGTTCGCTCAGCAGCTTGGGCGGCAGGATGATCAGCCCGGCCACCAGAGTGAAGGCCAGCACCGCAAACAGCGCCGGGAACAACCGCCGCACACGCCTCTGGTAAAAATCGCGCAGGCGAAAGGCGCCCGCCTCCATATCCCTCAGCAGAATTTGCGTGATCAGATAACCCGAAATGACAAAGAAGATATCGACGCCGGCAAACCCGCCGGGCAAGGCGGCATGACTGATATGAAACAGCACCACGGCCAGCACGGCAATCCCGCGCAGGCCCTGAATATCGGCGCGTTTCTGCGGGTGCGCGTCAGCCGTCATTCGCCGCCTTCGCCACGCCATCAAGATAACGCTTGGTCGCATCGAGCCGGTTGTCTTTCAGGGCCGCGCGGCGGCCAAGCAGGTCCGGGCTGCCGGCATTATAGTCGGCCATCAGTTGCCGCACGAAATCGCCCGACTGCACATCTTTCAGCACAGCCTGCATGGCCTGCTTGCTGGTTTCGTTGATAATGCGCGGACCGGTCAGGTAGGCGCCGTATTCCGCCGTATTACTGATTTTTTCGAAACCGCCGGACATGCCGAGCTCCCACAGCAGGTCGACCACCAGCTTCAGTTCATAACAGGTCTCGAACCACGCCACCTCCGGCGGATAACCCGCATCGACCAGGGTCTGGAACCCTTCGGTCACCAGATTGCGCGTGCCGCCGCACAGCACAACCTGCTCACCGAAAAGATCGCTCTCGCACTCGTCCTTCATGGTGGTTTCCAGAATGCCCTTGCGGCCGCAACCCAGCGCCGCGGCAAACGACAGCCCCAGCGCTTTCGCGTGTCCGGTCGCATCCTGCTGGACGGCGAACAGGCAGAAGACACCCTCGCCCGCCACATAGATATCACGGATGCGCGGCCCGATGCCCTTGGGCGAGACCAGCAGCACATCGACATCGGCGGGCGGTGTCACCAGTCCGAAATTACAGGAAAGCCCATGCGCGAATATCAGCGCCTGACCGGCGCGCAGGTGCGGATTGATCTCGTCGGCAAAGAGTTTCTGGTGCGCTTCGTCCGAGGTCAGGACGATCAGCACATCGGCCCACTGCACACCTTCGGCTACCGTCACCACCTCAAAACCGTCGGCCTCGGCTTTGGCACGGGTCTTCGAGTCCGGTTTCAGCGCCACCCTGATCTGCGTCACGCCGGAATCGCGGGCATTCAGCGCCTGAGTGCGGCCCTGAGATCCATAGCCGATCACCAGCACCTTGCACGCGCGAATGACGGAGAGATCACAATCGCGGTCATGATAAACGAGCAGTGGCATGGGGAGAACTCGCAAAAGAATCGTACAAGAATGCTTGTTTTAGGCTATTAAGGAAGCCCCCTCCACCCCATTCGGGGTGGCGGCACTACCGCTTCGCTGTTTGAGTGCGGTGGTCCCCCTCCCCCGCTTCGCAGGGGCGGAGAAGAGGAAAGCAGTCAAGTCGTCGTGGAAGTGCCCATGTTTGATCACCCCGAATACCAGTATCTCAATCTTGTCCGTGATATCATGGAGAACGGCGTGGCGCGGGCCGACCGCACCGGCACCGGCACACTGGGGCTGTTCGGCCGGCAGATCCGTTTCGACCTCTCCAAAGGCTTCCCGCTCCTGACCACCAAGAAGGTGCATTTCAAGTCGATTGCGGTGGAGCTTTTGTGGTTCCTGCGCGGCGATACCAATGTCAAATATCTCCACGATCACGGCGTCACCATCTGGGACGAATGGGCCGATGAAAACGGCGACCTGGGCCCCGTCTATGGCAAGCAGTGGCGTTCCTGGGCGGCGCCGGATGGCCGTGTCATCGACCAGATGAAAAACCTCGTCGAGAACCTCAAGACCAATCCCTTTTCGCGCCGCCATGTCATTTCCGCCTGGAACCCGGCCGAGGTCGACGATATGGCCCTGCCGCCCTGCCACTGCCTGTTCCAGTTCTTTGTGGCAGATGGCAAGCTGTCCTGCCAGCTTTACCAGCGCTCGGCGGATATATTCCTGGGCGTGCCGTTCAATATCGCTTCCTATGCCCTGCTGACCCATATGGTGGCGCAGGCGGTCGGCTTAGAGGCGGGTGATTTCGTCCATAGCTTCGGCGATGTCCACCTCTACACCAACCATATGGAGCAGGCGAAGACCCAACTGGAACGCACGCCGTTCGACTTCCCGACCTTGAAAATGGCCCCGAAAACCGACCTGTTCGGCTTTGACTATGCCGATTTCACCATCGAAAACTACCAGTCGCACGGCGCACTGAAGGCGCCTGTCGCCGTATGATCGGAAAAGTCATACTGGCGCTTGTCGTTGCCATGAGCGACAACGGCGTGATCGGGCGTGACGGCGGCCTGCCGTGGCACCTGCGCTCCGACCTGAAGCGTTTCAAGGAAATCACCCAGTTCAAGCCGATCATCATGGGCTCGACCACCTGGGACTCGCTGCCGAAAAAGCCCCTGCCCGGCCGGCTGAACATCGTCCTTAGCCGCGATCCCCGCATGGAGGCTGAGGGCGGTATCATCTGCACCAGCCTGATGGAAGCGCTCGATATTGCCCGCGAACACGCCGCCGATGACGGGGCTGACGAAATCTGCGTGATCGGCGGGGCCAATGTCTATGAACAGACCCTGCCCAAGGCCGACCGGCTCTATGTCAGCCATGTCCATGCCGATGTCGAGGGCGATGCGCACTTCCCCCCCATCGATCCGGCGGTGTGGCAGGTGACCTCGGAGGAGTCGTTCTCGAAGACCGAAAACGATGACCACGATTTTACCCTGCGCGTCTATGATCGGGTGAAAAAGTAAGACGCCCCACCACCACGCCCGAAGACGGGCGCGGTCCCCCTCCCCATCAAAGATGGGGAGGTACGAGAATTTTCTATGCTTCTACCTCCCCAGTTTACTGGGGAGGGGGACCGCACGACGCGCGAAGCGCTAGATGCGGTGGTGGGGCATCTCACTTTCTAAGGAATCCCCGCACCGGCCTTGAGCATATCGCCCAGGCCGAAGCCCTTTTTCTTCTTTTTCTTGTCACCGGCCGGCGCGCTGTCATCCCCCTGATTGCCGCCCATCATACCGGCCATATCCTGGCCCAGCATCCCGCCGGTTGAGGTCTTGTAACGCACCTTGGTTTCCCAGGCGATGTTCCACGGCGTTTTCGGATCGGCCGGGCGCGGCGGATAGCTGAAATTGGCCTCCCCGCCATAGGCCGTAATGCCGTAGATCGCCCCTTGCACGTTCTGCCCTACCTCGGCCGGCACGGTGCAGGTGGTGGTCTCGCCCGGCAAAAGCGCCTTGTTGCCCAGCAGACGGTCGATATCGTTCGGCGTCAGATAGTCCGGCGCCATGCCCATCCAGCCGGTCTGCACCTGGGCCGATGTCCACATCACCATCACCGTCTCGCCATTTTGCTGGCCGCCGCCCATGGCCGTGGCGACGATCCCCTTCGCTCCGGGAATGGCGGTCCAGGTCAGGCGCGTGGCGCCCGTGGCGTCGGTCGCATTGCCGGTGACGTCGATCGGGTCCATGAAGTCCTGCGCCTGGCTCAGGGTGAAATCGATCTGCGGGCTGTAATTGCCCTTCACCGTATGGGCGCCGGCGAGCGATCCTTTAACGTCCTTTGCGCTCTGGCTGTTGGGCCATTCGCCATAGGTCTTGGCTGTCGTTGGCGACGGCGGATGCACCGCATCGAGCGCGATCGGCTTGAACATGGACAGCGCCATGGTCTGACGCTGCGTCGGATCGGCAATCTTCGCCAGATCGATCACCAGCGGCTGGCCGGCCGGGGCGTGTGCGCCACAGCCCCAGAAGATCAGTATCTTGCCCTTGGGCGTTTCGTGATCGGTCGTCTCGCCCGGCGCATAGTCGCGCTTGACCGGCGTGCCCGGCGTATAGCGCAGCGGCAGATTACCGGTGCCCAAACCGGCCGGCGGCAGGTGATCGGCCGCCGCGGCACCGCTGGCTGCCTGACTGGAACCCAGCCGTAAGTAAAGGCTGTGATGGACATTATCCCCGCCGCCCATCATGCCCATGATCGAACTCATGGAAGGCTTGCCGCCGCCGAGTGACATGCCGCTGGTCGTGGCGGTATCCACCCAGTAGCGCGCCACCGGACCGGTAACGACTTGCTTGACGGGCGCCGCCGCCTCAACCGGGCCAAGCCCCACGCCCACCCCGGCCATTACGCATAAAACTGACAGACGCTTTACAGAACGCATAGCCACCTCCGCGCCGATCGGCATTTCCAGTTTGCAATTTCAGAGAATTATCGCAGACTGGATACGCCGGATCGGCGCGGCTGGCAATGTGAAAGAACGCCGTTAGACGAGCGATCCGAGAAGCGCGCGTTCAAAGCCCTTCGCTTCCGTGCCGCGGCCGGCGCGGATCTTTTCCACCCATTCCGGATCGGCCAGAAGCGCGCGCCCAACGGCCACCAGATCAAATTCGCCGGCATCGAGCCGCTTCAGCAGCCCATCGATCGAGGCCGGTTGCGACACCTCGCCGCCGAAAGCCGCGATGAACTCGCCTGACAGCCCGACCGAGCCGACCGTAATCGTCGGCGCGCCGGTGATCTTCTTGGCCCAGCCGGCAAAATTCAGGTCACTGCCCTCGAACTCCGGCTCCCAGAAACGACGTTGCGAGCAGTGCAGGATATCAACGCCGGCATCCAGTAGCGGCGTCAGCCACTCCTCCATTTCGTCCGGCGTTTTGGCGACCTTGGCGTCATAGACCGGCGACTTGAACTGCGACAAACGAATGATGACCGGGAAATCCGGACCGACCGCGGCCCGCGCCGCCTTGACCACCTCGACCGCAAAACGCGTGCGTTCGCCCACCGTAGCGCCGCCCCATTTATCGCTGCGCTTGTTGGTGCCGTCCCAGAAGAATTCGTCGATCAGGTAGCCATGCGCGCCATGCAGTTCGATGGCGTCAAACCCTATCCGCTTCGCATCGCCCGCCGCGCGGCCAAAGGCGGCGATTGCGTCGGCGATATCGGCCTCGCTCATCGGCGCACCGACCGTGCCGCCATTCACACCGATGCCGGAAGGGGAATCCATCGGCGTCGGACGATAATCGGGATTGTTGCCGAACGCCGCGCCCGTATGCCAGATCTGCGGCGCAATCTTGCCGCCCTTGGCATGAACGGCCTCGACGACCCTGGCCCAGCCATCCAGCGCTTCGCCGTAGATATTGGGGATATTGGCTTCGTTCTTGGAGGCCGGACGCTCGATAACCGTGCCTTCGGTCAGGATCAGCCCGACATTGTTTTCGGCGCGACGCTCATAATAATCGGCCACCGCCTGGTTCGGCACACCGCCCGGCGAGAAGTTCCGCGTCATCGGCGCCATGACGATGCGGTTTTGCAGGGTCAGGTTTTTCAGGGTGAAGGGCGAAAACAGGGTATTGAGGGACATGCGGCAACTCCGTAAGCGTATCAGTTGCTGATATGGTTACGGTATGCTGCGGTGCAAGATCACATGGCTCAAGAATGTGCGGCGCCCCCTAATCAGTGACCTTCTTTACGAATTCCGATTTCAGTCCCATCGCCCCGATACCGGGCACCTTGCAATCAATATTATGATCGCTGTCGACCAGGCGGATATTCCTGACCTTGGTGCCGACCTTGATGACATCCGAGGAGCCTTTCAGCTTCAGATCCTTGATGAGGGTGACCGTATCGCCATCCTGCAACACCGCGCCATTCGCATCGCGGACCACGAGGCCGCCCTCATCCGCAGCTTCCGCCGCACCGTCAGCGGTGCGCGGCCATTCATGGGCGCATTCCGGGCAGATCAGAAGTGCCCCATCTTCGTATACATAGGTGGACTGGCATTTGGGGCACGGCGGCATTTCACTCATAACAACACTCACTATTCAGAGGGTGAACAATTCAGGCGGGGCATCACTTCAACGCTTTCAAAACCCGCTCTGCGATATTCTTGAACCGCGTCGCTATATCGCTCTGCGGCGCCAGCGCCGTCACCGGCTTGCCTTCATCGCAGCCCTTGCGCATGGCGGGGTCAAGCGGCACCTCACCCAGGAAAGGCACGTTCAGCACTTCGGCCATGCCTTTCGCGCCGCCCCGGCCGAAAATCTCCATTTCCGAGCCATCCGGCGCCACCAGATAGGCCATGTTCTCGACCACACCCAGCACCGGAATGGCCGTCTTGCCGAACAGGGTGACGGCGCGGCGGGCATCGGCCAAGGCCATTTCCTGCGGCGTCGAGACCACCACCGCCCCGTCGATCAGGGTTTTCTGGGTCAGGGTCAACTGCACATCGCCGGTGCCCGGCGGCAGATCGACCACCAGCACGTCGAGCGGCGCTTCCGCCGTGCCCCAGCGGCTCTGCGTCAGCAATTGCGTCAGGGCCTGCGAGGCCATCGGCCCGCGCCAGATCATCGCCTGATCGGGATCAACCAGGAAACCCACCGAATTGACCTTCAGGCCATAGGCTTCCAGCGGTACCATCAGCTTGTCCGCGCCAAATTCCGGTGGCTGGCGCAGGCCCAGCATGACCGGCGCCGAAGGGCCGTAGATATCGGCATCGAGATAGCCGACGCGTAAACCAAGCTGCGACAGGCCAATGGCCAGCCCCAGCGACACGGTCGACTTGCCGACCCCGCCCTTGCCGGAACCGACGACGATTACCTTCTTCACATGATGCGGCCGCACGCTGGCCACTGGCGCCTTGGGGCGGCTGTCTTCCACTGCGCGTTCGGAAAGCTTGGCGGAGGGCTGCTTTTGCGGCTGCGGATTGGGGGCCAGTTCGGTCGTCAGCACCACCTGCGCCTTGGTTACGCCCTCAAGGCCAGCCAGGCATTTTTCGGCCGCCAGCCGCACCGGGTCATATTGCGTCACCAGATCCTGCGGTACTTCCAGCATGAAACCGACGCGCTCCGGGGAAACGATCAGGCCGCGCACCAGACCGGCATCGCTAAGACCCTGACCGCTCACCGGATCGATGACGGTATTCAGCGCGGCCAGGACGGTTTCCTTGTCAGTCATGGACTATCTTTCAGGGAAGCTTGGTTGTAGAAATCGCGTTCCACATAGGCTCTAAGCGCCGCCAGTTAAAGTCCAAAAGCCTGCATGATGCAAAATGACGCGCCTCTTTACCTGCTGGCCGGCCCGACCGCTTCGGGCAAGTCCGCAAAGGCGCTGGCTTGGGCGGAAAAGACGGGCGGTATCATTCTCAATGCCGACTCGATGCAGCTCTATGCCGATGTGCCGACACTCACCGCCCGGCCGGACGCGGCGGAAGAGGCCCGCGCGCCACACCGGCTGTATGGCCATCTCGATGGCCGCACACTCTGGTCCACCGGCGACTGGCTGCGTGCTGCCCGCCCCTTCATCACCGAAGCGCTGAGCGGCGGTCCGCCCCTGTGCATTGTCGGCGGCACCGGTCTCTATTTCAACGCCCTGGTTCACGGCCTGGCGGAAATCCCGGATATTGACGAGGGCGTGCGCAGCGAAGCACGGGCGGCCTATGACGAAATGGGCGAGGACAAACTGCGCGCCCTGCTTAAAACGCATGACCCACAGGCCGAGGCGCGCATCATGGCCAATGACCAGCAGCGCCTTTCCCGCGCTTACGAGGTCTGGCTGCAAACCGGCCGGTCACTGACCTGGTGGCAGACCCATACCGTGCCGGAACTGGCGCCGGAGACCTACAGGCTCGACATCCTCCATCCCGACCGCGCCTGGCTTTACGAACGCTGCGACCGCCGCCTCCGGATCATGCTCGATCACGGTGCGCTCGATGAGGTCCGCGCCCTGATGGACAAGGGCCTTGAGCCAGACTGGCCGATCATGCGCGTGCTGGGCCTGATGGAGTTTGTGGCCTGTCTGAAAGACGAAACGACGCTGGAAGACGCCCTGACCCTGGCCCGGCAAAAGACGCGCAACTACGCCAAACGGCAATCGACCTGGTTCCGCAACCAGTTCAAACAACCGGGATAAGTCTTCAGCCCCGCTTGCGCCCCTGACGGGAAAGAGATACCATTTCTCCGGACAAAACCTGTGGGGGGTTCCATGACATTGAAACTAGACCGCCGTTCCCTTTTGCGGCTTTCCGGCGCCGTATCCGCACTCGGCTGTCTGCCGCTCACCGCGCGGGCCGATGACAAGGCTGCGCCGGCTTCCAGCGGGCCGCCGCCGATCGAGGTCTATGCCGCCACGCCGCAGGTCGATAACATCGCCCTGTCGCCCGATGGCAAGCGCGTCGCCGTCATCAGTCAGACCGGCGATGACAAGATGCTGATCTATTTCGATGTCGCCGAACCCACCGGCAAAAGCATTCGCCTGGGGCCAGCGAAGATCCGCAACCTGTTCTGGGGCAGTAACGATCACGTTGTCATCGTCGATTCGCAGACCACCTCCCTGCCCCAGTTCACCGGCAGTAAACAGGAACTGAGCCTGGCGCGCGTGCTCGATCTGCGCACGGTCAAGCTGCGTACCCTGTTTGATAAGGAGGATGATTTTTACGGCATCGTCATGGGGCCGGTCTATCGCGTCAAGATCGACGGCGTCTACCAACTGATGGCGGCGAATTACCGTATGCAGGGCGAATACAACTACTGCCTCTATCAATTCTCCCTGGATGCCGGACGCGGCAAGCTGGCCTATGAATCGTCGCGCGATACGGAAGGATATGTCGTCGCGCCCGATGGCTATCTGGTCGCCTATTCCGAATTCGACGACATGCGCAAGGAATGGCGGCTCTATTACAATATGGCCCCGCGCGGCAAGATGGAGAACTTCAAGGTCATCCACCGGATGAAGGAAGCGCTCGACTATCCCTCGCTGGAGGGCCTGGGCCGCGACTGCGCCTCCGTCGTGGTCTATTTCAGCAAGGGTGAGGCCAAGGGCGAATATCACGAGATTTCCGCCGAAGGGGTGCTGGGGCCTTCGCTCGATACCAGCGACTATATCAGCACCTCACCCCTCTACCATCCGGTGACCCGCCGCCTCGCCGGCTTTTCCCATCATGACGACTGGGTGGGTTATGACTACACCGACCCCCTGCTGAAAAAGATAGCCGATGCCCTGCCGGAACTGATGGGCGATGACTACCGGACCGCCATCGTCGAATTTGCCGAAGACCCGCGCAAGATGATCCTGTACGGCGAAAACGCCGAGGACGCCGGCACCTATTATTTCGCCGATCTCTCAACCGGCGCGCTTCAGGTGCTCAGCCAGAATTACGAAGATCTCCCGGTCGAATGGATCACCGAGAAGACCGCCATCACCTACAAGGCGGCTGACGGGCTGGAAATCCCCGGCTACCTCACCCTGCCGCACGGCAAGCCGGCGAAAGACCTGCCGCTGATCGTCCTGCCGCACGGCGGCCCGCAGGCGCGCGACTTCATCGGCTTCGACTGGCAGACGGAGGCCCTCGCCTCGCGCGGCTATGCGGTGCTGCAACCCAATTTCCGCGGCTCCGGCGGTTACAGCAGCAGCTTTGCCAATGCCGGGCATGGGGAGTTCGGCCGCAAGATGCAGACCGATCTCTCAGATGGCGTACGCTACCTGGTCAAGAAGGGCATGGTCGATCCGAAGCGCGTGGCGATCATGGGCGCCTCCTATGGCGGCTATGCGGCCCTTGGCGGTGCCACGCTCAATCCCGGCATCTATAACTGCGCCGTATCCATCGCCGGCGTCAGCGATCCGAAAAGTTTTATCAGTTTTGTGGCCGAAAAAACCGACAGCCGCAGCAGTTCCAGCGTCCTCTACTGGAAGCAGTTCATGGGGGATCCGCATACCTATGATGAAATTTCTCCGGTCAAACAGGCAGCCAGAGCCTCCTGCCCGATCCTGCTGATCCACGGCACCGATGATACCGTGGTGCCGATCGACCAGAGCCGGCGCATGGAAAGTGCTCTGAAACATGCCGGCAAGCCGGTCGAATTCGTCACCTATAAGGGCCAGGATCACTGGGAAACCGTCGGCTCGTCACGCATCGAAATGATGAAGGCGGCATTGGCCTTTATCGAAAAACATAATCCGGCGACTTGAATAGAGGCTGCCATGACTATTTCATTCAACCGCCGGCATTTGCTGGCAGGCGCTGGTGCCGCAACTCTTACGACCATGGTTGGAGCGAATGCTCCCGCGCTGGCCTCCACTCTGCCGCCTGCGCCTAAGCCAGAAGACTGGGCCAAGGCGGAAAATATCCGAAATGTCTGCCTGTCCCCCAATGGTCGCAAGATTGCCTATCTACAGGAAAAGGGGGGCGTCAAATTTATCATCGAACATGACCTGGACATCAAGCAGAGTCAGGCATTCAATATCGGCGTAGCGAAAGTATCTTCTCTATCATGGATAGACGACAGCCACCTGTCCGTAGCGACCTTCGCGACCGGGAAAATGGAACGCTTCGCCGGCGGAAGACAGACCTTCACCATCGTTAGCGTCTATAATATTGCCACCCCGGCTATAAATACGCTCTTTGCGGACCTGCCGGGCTTTGAGAGCTTTGTGACGGGTAACGTCAACGTTATCAATTACAAGGGTAAGGCGCAGATCACAGCGTCGAGTTACAAAACAGGGTTCGAGGATGACGCGCACTATCTCTACCGCTTCAATCTGGATGGCAGCGGTGCTTCGGTCATGGATCGGGGGACCGTTGGCACCCGAAGCTGGATTATGACGCCGCAGGGTGATCTCGTCGCCCGCACAATCTATTCCGACAAGTCAAAAACCTACAGCATCGAATACAATACCGGCGGCTGGACGGAGATATACAGCCTGAAATGCGACATTGACCGCCCCTATGTGGCTGGCCTCGGTCGAGACGGTAAGGCATTGGTTGTCTTCATGCCGACGGACGACGGCGAAGGCATGTATTATGAAATGGCGCCCGATGGCAAACTTTCGGCGCCGCTTGTCAAAAGCGCTGTCAACGAAACCCCAACCTTTGACCCTATAACCTTCCGCTTGAACGGCATCCGGACATATGATGGCTGGTCCCATTACAACTACTTCGCTCCGGTTGATCAGGACATTGTCAAAAAGACCGAAAAGGCCATGGAAGGCTACCGGTTCGTCATAATCGAAAGGGGGATCAATCCCCTTCAGGTGATCCTATACAGCGAAGGATCAGACGACGCGGGCACCTACTATTACATTGATTTTCGTACTGGCGAAGTGGTGACAATCGGCTATGCCTACCCCGACATTCCAATCGAATGGATAACCAGCAAGTCCGAAATTACCTACAAGGCGGCCGATGGTACGCAGATAGAAGCCTATCTTACCCTGCCCCCCAATCGAGAGGCAAAAAACCTGCCTTTGGTCGTTCATCCGCATGGCGGCCCACAGGCACGGGATGGGGTAGGTTTCGACTCAGAAGTCCAGGCCTATGCCTCGCGTGGTTATGCCGTTTTGCAGCCCAATTTCAGAGGATCAGAAGGCTATGGCATCAAGTTTACCGAAGCAGGTTACGGCCAGTGGGGACGGAAGATGCAGACTGATCTGTCAGACGGTGTTCGTTATCTTGCCAGCCAGAGCATTATAGATCTAAAACGTGTTTGTATCAGCGGTGCCTCTTATGGTGGCTATGCAGCCCTGGCAGGCGCCACGCTCGATACCGGCGTCTACAACTGCGCGGTCGATGTGTCGGGCATATCCGATATCCGCGAATTCCTCGACAGCAAACGACCGGCTGACGCCATGTATGTGCCGGCATCTTATCGCTATCTGCAACGCTTTCTGGGTGATGAAAAAACGCTCGATGAGATTTCGCCGATCAAACATGTCGATAAATGCAACATCCCGGTGCTGATTGTTCACGGAAAGGACGACACCGTGGTCGAGTTTTCACAAAGCGCCAATATGGCGAAAGCCTTGAAAGCAGCCGGCAAAGACGTAACCTTCCAGCCTTATGAGCATGAGGATCATTGGCAGACCAACGAAGCCGCTCGAACAGACATGTACAAGACGATTATTGCCTTTATCGAAAAACATAATCCACCAGCATAATAAAAAAACCACCGGATTGCTCCGGCGGCTTTGTTGTTCGAGCTAACGCATCTTATAGTACGTTTACGGCGACCTTCTCCTCGGCGCGCGTGATCAGCGGATTGCGCAGGCCGTAGGCATAGGGCGCGGCGGTGATTTCGAACACGTCGCCGTCCTTCGTCTGGACGCCATCGGCGAACGACGCCGTGGCCGTGCCGAAGCAGTGGACATGGACATCGCCCGGCTGGCGGAACAGGTCGTACTTGAAGTGGTGGTGCTCCAGATTGGCGAAGGTGTGGGACATGTTGTCCTCGCCGGAAATGAACGGCTTTTCCCAGATCACCTCATTGCCGCGCCAGATGCGCGAGGTACCGCGCACGTCCTTCGGCAGTTCGCCGGTCAGGATTTCAACGCCGAGCGAGGCCGGGCGCAGCTTGGAATGGGCCAGCCACAGATAGTTCTGCTTCTCGGTGACGTGGTCGGAAAACTCGTTGGCCAGGGCATAGCCGATACGGTAGGGCGCACCGTCATCGCCGATAACGTAGATGCCGGCCATTTCCGGCTCCTCGCCACCGTCTTCTGCAAAAGAGGGCGATTGCAGCTCAGCGCCGGGGCCAACCAGTTGTGTGCCATTGCCCTTGTAGAACCATTCCGGCTGGGCGCCGACCTTGCCCGCTTCCGGCTTGCCGTCCTTCACACCCATCAGGAACATGCGCATGGAATCGGTCTGTGTCTCCGCAGCCGCCGCGGCCTTGTGCATCTTGTCACGGCCTTCCGCCGAACCCAGGTGGGTCAGGCCGGTGCCGGTGACATGCAGGTGGGCGGCATCCGGATGATCGATCGGCGCCAGCACGCGTCCTTCGGAAAGCGCCAGGGCGACATCGACCTCCTCGCCGAGCCCTTGAACTGCGACCTGCGCATCCAGCGATTTTTTGGCGGCGATCGCTTTGCGTGCCAGTTCATAGGTGGAGGTGACGCCATTGATGGCCCGCGCAGAACCGTCGTCCTGCCCCGCCAGAACGCGGCGTTCGCCTTCCTGGGTAACAATCTGTATTAGGCGCAAGGTCATAACGATTTCCTCCTTTTGCGGGTGTGTTCGATGCCTCACCCGCCATTAACTCAGACAAATAACCAATAACAGCCGCTACTTAGCTTGTAAATTCACTTTGTCAAACAGACAATTCAATGTCATGTGTGAATCATGAGGAAACCTATATCGAACATGCCGCAGGACGAACGGTCTACAGGCAGCCGGTTGAAGATCAGCAGCCCCCGCCCTCTTCGCGGCGAAGCCCATAACCTCGCCACGCACGGCCATACCATGTATCAGGGCCGCCTGCATGGCGCTCTGGCGCACCGGCTGGGCGTCGATATCCTGCGCGGCACGTTCAAGTCCGGCGAGATCCTGCCCAATGAAATCGAATCGAGCTCCAAGCTCGATATCTCGCGTTCGGCCTACCGGGAAGCGATTCGTATCCTGGCCGCCAAGGGCATGGTCGAAAGCCGCCCCAAGACCGGCACCCGCGTCACGGAACGCGAGCGCTGGAACCTGCTCGACCCGGAAGTGCTCGGCTGGATGTTCGAGACCGAACCGAGCCAGGATTTCATCAAGGCCCTGTTCGAGTTGCGCCTGATCACCGAGCCGGCCGCCGCCGAACTGGCCGCCATCCGCCGCACCGACGAACAGGTCGAAACCATGCGGGCGGCGCTGGAAATCATGAAGCGCGACACCCTGCAAACCGAGACGGGCCGCCGGGCAGATCTTGAATTCCATCACGCCCTGATCCAGGCCACCGGCAACGAAGCCCTGGCCTCGCTTTCAAGCTCGATTGAAGCCGCCGTTTCCTGGACCACACGCTACAAGGCCCGTCGTAACGCCCTGACCCGCGACCCTGTGCCCGACCATGAACGCGTTTTCGAGGCGATCGAACGCCGCGACGCCGGCGGCGCGCGCTGGTGCATGGAATCACTGATCCGCATGGCGCACGAAGATACGCAAAAAACGTTTCACCCTTAAAAGAGAGTGGCGACGCGCGCAATCCCTCTGTCCGCGCGGCAGATTTGATGGTTTTTGTGCTTAATTTTGTACGATATATGCTTTTTTTATTGTCCGACTAATGTCCAGGCGATATGACAGGGCACGATAATCATAAGCGCACGTCCGCAATGGACGCCCGCCCTGCAGGAATGAACAACCGGCGCCCCAAGGCGTCACAAAACGGTTTCAGAGAGGATGTCCCGAATGTCAGTTACGAAAAAGATGGTGCTGGTCGCCAGCCTGAGCGCCCTGAGCCTGGGCGCCATGCTCAGTCTGAACGCGTGCAGCAAGCCCGCCAGCAAGGACAGCGCGGCGACGGCCACGGCCGGCGTCACCGCCACCCGCGGCGATTTCGGCAAGCTGTCCGACGGCACGGCGGTGGAAAGCGTCACCCTTAAGAACACCAAGGGCATCACCCTCAAGCTGATCACCTACGGCGCCGCCATGCAGAGCCTGATGGTGCCAGACAAGGCCGGCACCCCGGCCGATATCATCATCGGCTACGATTCGATCGAAGGTTACGAAAAAACCCCGAACTATACCAATGTCACGGTCGGCCGTTACGCCAACCGCATCGCCGGCGGCAAGTTTACGCTTGACGGCAAGACCTACACCCTGCCGCTGAACGACAAGACCAACACCCTGCACGGCGGCCCCAAGGGCTGGGACAAGCACAACTGGGCCATCAAGGACGTGACGCAAGGGGCCGATTCCGCCTCGGTCACCTTTACCCTGAC
This sequence comes from Asticcacaulis taihuensis, assembly GCF_900100255.1. Lineage (GTDB taxonomy): Bacteria > Pseudomonadota > Alphaproteobacteria > Caulobacterales > Caulobacteraceae > Asticcacaulis > Asticcacaulis taihuensis. Next base: position 1,374,679 of record NZ_FMTS01000001.1, read on the forward strand.
CTCGCCGGACGGCGACGAAGGCTTCCCCGGCACCGTGGTGGCCGAAGTCACCTATACGCTGAACGAAAACAATGACGTCGCCATCAGCTACAAAGCCACGACCGACAAGCCGACCGTCATCAACCTGACCAACCACGGCCTCTATAACCTGGGTGGCATCCCCGCCAAGCGCCTGGCTACCGATGCCGAGCTTAAGATCGAATCCGACGCCATCCTGCCGGTCGACAAGGCTCTGATCCCGACGGGCAAGGAAATGCCGGTCAAGGGCACGCCGTTCGACTTCACCTCTCCGGCCGTGGTCACCGACCGCGTCAAGATGTCCGACCCGCAGATCACCCTGGCCAATGGCGGCATCGACCACAACTACATCATCCGCGGCGGCGTGACCCCGACCCCGAAACTGGCCGTCACCCTGGAAGACAAGACCTCCGGCCGCGGCATGACCATCTCGACCACCGAACCCGGCATCCAGATGTATACGGGCAATTTCCTTGACGGCAAGATCGTCGGCAAGGGCGGCCAGTCGCTGACCAAGTATCAGGCCATCGCCTTTGAAGCCCAGCGCTATCCGGACAGCCCGAACCATCCGGCCTTCCCGACCACGCGCATCGATCCGGGCCAGACCTATACCCAAACCACCGTTCAACACTTCTACACAGTAAAGTAAGCCGTCCCTATGTCCGACTCCGCCACGCCTAAGCTCCGTTCGCGCGCCTGGTTCGACAATCCGTCGAACCCGGACATGACGGCGCTGTACCTCGAACGCTACATGAACTTCGGTCTGTCGCTGGAGGAACTGCAATCGGGCAAGCCGATCATTGGCATTGCCCAGACGGGGTCGGACCTGTCTCCTTGTAACCGCCACCACATGGTGCTGGCCGATCGTATCCGAGCCGGCATCATCGAGGCGGGCGGTATTCCGCTGGAATTCCCGGTTCACCCGATCCAGGAAACCGGCAAGCGCCCCACCGCCGGCCTTGACCGCAACCTGGCCTATATCGGCCTGGTGGAAGTGCTCTACGGCTACCCGCTCGATGGCGTCGTGCTGACCATCGGCTGCGACAAGACCACCCCGGCCTGCCTGATGGCCGCCGCCACGGTCAATATTCCGGCCATTGCCCTCTCCGTCGGCCCCATGCTCAATGGCTGGTACAAGGGCGAGCGCACTGGCTCCGGCACCATTGTCTGGAAGGCGCGCGAACTGCTGGCCGCCGGCGAGATCGACTATCAGGGCTTTATCAAGCTTGTGGCGTCGTCCGCGCCATCCACTGGCTACTGCAACACCATGGGCACGGCCACGACCATGAACTCGCTGGCCGAAGCCCTGGGGATGCAACTCCCCTATTCCGCCGCCATCCCGGCGCCGCACCGCGACCGCCAGGAAATGTCTTACCTTACAGGCAAGCGCATTGTCGGCATGGTCCATGAAGACCTGAAACCCTCAGACATTCTGACCAAGGAAGCCTTCATCAACGCCATTCGCGTCAACTCCGCCATCGGCGGCAGCACAAACGCGCCGATCCACCTCAACGCCCTGGCCCGCCATATCGGCGTCGATCTCAAGGTCGAGGAATGGCAGACCTATGGCGAGGAAGTGCCTCTGCTGGTCAATCTGATGCCGGCCGGCGAGTATCTCGGCGAGGATTATCACCATGCCGGCGGCGTGCCTGCCGTCGTGAAGCAACTGATGAACCAGGGCCTGATCCATGAAAATGCGATCACCGCCAACGGGAAAACGATCGGCGAGAACTGCGGGAATGCGGCCATCGAAGACGAAAAGGTCATCAAGCCTTACGGTCAGCCGCTGAAGGAACGCGCCGGTTTCCGCGTCCTTTCCGGCAACCTGTTCACGTCGGCCATCATGAAGGTGTCGGTGATCTCGCCAGAATTCCGCCAGCGCTATCTGTCGAACCCGAACGATCCGGAAGCTTTCGAGGGCCGCGCCATCGTCTTCGACGGCCCTGAAGATTACCACCACCGCATCGACGATCCGGCACTCAATATCGACGAACACTGCATCCTGTTCATGCGCGGCGCCGGCCCGATCGGCTATCCGGGCGCGGCCGAAGTCGTCAACATGCGCTGCCCGACCTACCTGATCAAAAAGGGTATCCATAGCCTGGCCTGTATCGGTGACGGCCGCCAGTCCGGCACCTCGGGTTCGCCCTCGATCCTGAACGCCTCGCCGGAAGCGGCGGCGGGCGGCAATCTCGCCCTGCTGGTCACCGGCGATCGTGTCCGCGTCGATCTGAACAAGGGCACCGTCAATGTGCTCATCTCGGATGAGGAACTGGCTGATCGCCGTGCAAAGCTGGAAGCCGCCTGCGGCTACAAGTATCCGGAAAGCCAGACACCTTGGCAGGCCATGCAGCGCCGTACCGTCGGCCAGATGGACACCGGCGCCTGTCTGGAAGACGCCATCGAGTTCCAGCACATCGCACAAACGCGCGGTCTGCCGAGAGACAACCACTAATACCGCAACGGCGGTTATTCCAAGGAACTCGCCGATGTCGCTTTTCAAAACCGCCTTGTTGACGGCCGCGCTTTTCATGAGCGCGGCCGTTTCCGCATCTGCCGACAGCTTCCCGGTAAAGATCGAGGTCGATGCTGCGAAGACCACCGGCCCCGTCGAGCCGATCTGGCGCTTTTTCGGCGCCGATGAGCCCAACTATGCCACCATGAAGGACGGCCGCCAACTGATCGGCGAATTGGGCGCCCTTTCACCCGGCCAGGTCTATTTCCGCGCCCATAATCTGCTGACTTCCGGTGATGGCACGCCCGCTCTGAAATGGGGCTCAACCAACGCCTATACCGAGGACGCCCAAGGCCATCCGGTCTATAACTGGACGATCATCGACCGCATTTTCGACACCTATCTGGCACGTGGCGTCAAACCCTATGTCGAGATCGGCTTCATGCCCGAAGCCCTGTCGACGCAGCCGGAACCTTACCAGCATAACTGGCGGCCCGGCAGCGGAAACTTGCGCACCGGCTGGGCCTATCCGCCAAAGGATTACGGCAAGTGGGAGGAACTGGTCTACCAGTGGGTGAAACACTGCGTCGAGCGTTACGGCCATGAGGAGGTGGCGAGCTGGTACTGGGAAACCTGGAACGAAGCCAACCTGCCGCAATATTACTGGGGCGGCACCCGCGAGGAATTCTTCAAACTACATGAGGTGAGTGTCAAAGCTGTGCGTCGCGCCCTGCCCGAGGCCCGCGTCGGCGGCCCTGACATGGCCGGCGCCAATGACGACTTTATGGCCGCCTTCATGGATCACATGGAAAAGACCGGGACGCCGACAGACTTCCTGTCCTTCCATGCCAAGGGTGGGCCTGAATTTGTTGATGGTCATGTGCGCATGGGACTTGCAACCCAACTCAAGGCCGCTGATCACGAATTTCGCGCCATCGCCGCATCCCCTGCTTTCAAGGACAAGCCGATCATCATCGGCGAGTTCGATCCCGAAGGCTGCGCCGCCTGCCAGGGACCAGCCAATGCCTACCGCAACGGCACCATGTATTCGAGCTATACCGCCGCCACCTTTCCGCGCGTCGCCGAACTGGCCCGGCGCCGTGGCGTCAGGCTGGAAGGCGCCCTGAGCTGGGCGTTCGAATTCGAGGACCAGCGCTATTTCGCAGGCTTCCGCCAACTGGCCAGCAATGGCATCGACCTGCCGGTGCTCAATGTCTTCCGCCTGTTTGCCCAAATGAAGGGCCAGCATCTGGCGGCCACATCGGATCATGAAACGCCGCTGGATACGGTGCTTTCGGACAGCGTGCGCGGCGATGCTGATGCCAAAACTGACGTAGGTGTCACGGCAGCCCGTGATGGCGACACCGTGACCGTTCTCGTCTGGCACTATCACGACGACGATGTCGCCGGGCCTGATGCCGCAGTATCGCTGGCGCTGAACCACTTGCCGGCATCTTTCAAAAAAGGGGCGATCGTAACGCGCTACCGCGTCGACAAGGACCACGCCAACAGCTTTGCCGCCTACCAGACCATGGGGACGCCACTGGCGCCGGACAATGCGCAATATGCCGCCTTACAAGCCGCCGCCGAGCTTAAGCCAGACGCACCTATAGCCATAAAGGACGGCCGCCTGACCTTCGACCTGCCGCGCCAGGGCGTCACCCTGCTGGTGCTAAAACCGGCGTCTTAAAGCGAAAGCTCCTCCCCTCTTGGAGGGGAGGTGGCGAGCAAGCGCTGCCGTCAGGCGAAGCGCGTCGAGACGGAGGGGTAAGCCCCTCGCACCGGCTGCCCCGCTCCCCCCAAGAGAGCAAGGTCTTTAGAAAGAATGGCTTCTTAAGCCGTTTCGTCCTGCCGGAGCGTCAGTACCTCCACGCCCGTGACGGTCACCGCCACGGTATGCTCCCACTGCGCCGACAGCTTGCCGTCGCGCGTCACCACCGTCCAGTCGTCGTCCAGAGTCATCGTCTTCGCGCTGCCCTGGTTGAGCATGGGCTCGATCGTGAAGGTCATCCCCTCTTTCAGGGTCTGGCCAGTGCCGGCGCGGCCGAAATGCAGGATACTCGGCTCCTCGTGCATGTCCCGGCCGATGCCATGGCCGCAGAAATCCCGCACTACGCTGTAGCCATGCGCCTTGGCGTATTTTTCGATGGCATGACCGATATCGCCCAGCGTGGCCCCAGGACGCACGGTACGAATACCCTTCCACATGGCCTCCTGCGTCACGCGCACCAGCCGCTTCGCTGCCACAGATACATTGCCGATCAGATAGGTCTTGCTGGAATCGGCGATGAAACCGTCCTTTTCCAACGTAATGTCGAGATTGACGATATCGCCGTCCTTCAGCACATCCTCGGCCGACGGCACACCGTGGCAAATCACCTGATTGATCGAACTATTCAGTACATAGGCAAAGCCGTACTGCCCCTTGCTGGCCGGACGCGCCTTCAGCTCATCGACGATAAAGCGCTCAACCTGATCATTGATACCGAGTGTCGACCGCCCGATCAGGATTTGCCGGTCGAGCATATGGAACACCTCGGCCAGCAGTCGGCCGCTTTGCGCCATCAGCCGCATTTCCTCAGGCGTCTTGATCATGCGCCAACCCATCTATGCGAACACCCGCGCTGCGGAACTGTTGGCGGATAATCTCATTGAAGGTCAGGCCGGGATTGGCCTCGGCGATCATGCCGATGCGAATCCAGAATTCCGCCTGTGCATTGATCGACCGGCACATGACGCTGCCCGCCTTGCGCACCTCCTCATGGAGGTCGTCGTCTATCTTCAGAATGCCCATCAAACGATCTATATATGATTTATATACATACCGTATAAGATTTCCGCCATTTTCGCAAGCCAGGGCCAGCGAACAAAAAGGCTTAAGCGACCGGCGCGCTTGATTTTATTCGACGTACATATTGACACCGGTGTCACATTCGCGCCTATTGAAGGCATAAGTTAAGTAAAGAATACAGGGATATGCCATGACGCCTGCCAGCGCTCCGCCCTCATCCGGCGCTCAGAAACCAAGCCACTACCGCTGGACAATCTGCGGCCTGCTGCTGGCGGCCATCGCCATCAACTATGTCCACCGCCAGATGATCGGCGTCCTGAAAGGGCCGCTTTCCGCCGAAATGGGCTGGACCGAAGAAGGCTATGCCGACGTCGTGTTCTGGTTCCAGGCCGCCTATGCCCTGGGCTTCCTTGCCTGGGGACGCATCCTCGATAAAATCGGCGCACGCATCGGCTATACCCTCGCCTTCTCGGTCTGGACACTGGCCCATATGTTCACTGGCGCGGTGACCTCCGGCCTGCAATTCACCCTGGCGCGCGTCGCGCTCGGCATCGGCGAATCGGGCAGTTTCCCGTCCAGCCTGAAAGCGGTGACCGAATGGTTCCCGCAGCGCGAACGGGCCCTGGCCACCGGCATCTTCAATGCCGGCTCCAATATCGGCGCCATTATCGCACCTTTGATCGTGCCGATGATCGCGCTTTCCGCCGTCAGCCTCAATTTCGGTTTCGGCCCCCTCAATCTGCCGGGCCTCGACTGGGGCTGGCGCGGCGCCTTCTATGTCACCGGCGCGCTCAGCCTGATCTGGGCCGTGGTCTGGTGGATGATGTACCGCCGCCCGACCGAACACGCCAAGGTCAATGCTGCCGAACTGGCTCTGATCCAGAGCGATCCCGCCGATCATGTCGATAAGGTGCCGTGGTTCAAACTGCTGTTCGTGAAGGAAACCTGGGTCTTTGCGCTCGGCAAGTTCTTCATCGATCCCATCTGGTGGCTGTGGCTGTTCTGGCTGCCGGATTTCTTCCAGAAAAACTACGGTCTCGATCTTAAATCCTTCGGACCGCCGGTCATTGCCGTCTATCTGCTGTCCGATGTCGGCTCAGTGGCCGGCGGTTGGCTGTCCTCCACCCTGATCAAGCGCGGCATCTCGGTGAATGTGGCGCGCAAGGTGACCCTGCTCATCTGCGCCCTGTGCGTCCTGCCGGTCCTGCTGGCCCAGGGCACCAGCAACCTGTGGGTCGCCGTGCTGATCATCGGCGTGGCCGCCGCCGCTCACCAGGCCTTTTCGGCCAATCTCTATACCCTGCCGTCAGACCTGCTGCCGCGCTCCGCCGTTGCCTCCGTCATCGGCATTGGCGGCATGGCCGGCGCCGTCGGCGGCATGTTCATGTCGAAATTCGTCGGCTACATCCTCGACAAGACGCATAACTATTCGATCATCTTCATGATTGCCGCCTTCACCTATCTGGTGGCTTTTGCCGTCATTCATCTGCTTAGCCCCAAACTTAAGCGCAACACTTCGATTGGCCAATAGTACTTCTATAATCAGTAGCGCTTCTTTAAAATCTGTGTATTCCTTTAGGTTTAGGGGAGAGTCTCAGGCCGGCGGCGCCTGCGGCATCCCCTGACAAGGCCGCGAAAAGCGGCAGATTACGGAGGGGTTGTCGTGTCTATTCGCGCGCGGATTCTGATCCTGGTCGGCTGTTTCGCCCTGATGGCGTTTACCGTTACCGGCCTTGGCCTCCTGACCATCAGCGACTACAATCGCATGATGAAGGACTATGACCACGCCTATGACAGCACCTGGCGCGGCGAACGCTTCAACCACCTGATCAGCAATGTCGTCATGGAGACACGCGGCATCTATATCGCGGTCGATGACAAGCAGCGCGACGGCTTCCTCAGCAATATGGCCGCCGATCTCAATGAGATGGAAAGCTTCATCCACCAGTGGCAGGTCGATGCGGCACCGGCCGAAAAGGCGCAGATCGATTCCCTCGCCGCCCAGGCAACGGGCTTTATCAGCCTGCGCCGGCATGTGATCGAACTGGCCAGGCGCGGCGATATTAAAGGCGCCGAAGCCCTGAGCACCAGCAACCGCGCCGACCGCATCGGCTTTCAGACCCAGGTCGAAACCCTGGTGCAGAAGACCCGCAAGGATCTGGCCGCCGCCAAAGCCGAGGCCGACCATTTCAACAAACGTCGCGCCAGCGATTTCCTGCTCACCGCCCTGATCGGCATCGCCATTATCATGGCCATGTCACTATGGATCGTGTCGCATTTCATCACCGCCCCCCTGCGCAACCTGGCTTCGGCCATCATCCGGACTTCCAAGGGCGAATATGATCAGGTCATAGAAGAAACCGACGGTCAGGACGAGGTGTCCTCGGTCTGGCGGGCCTTGGCCGTGCTCAAGGAGCGCGCTCAGGAGGCCGAGCGGCTGGCTGCCGCCAAGGCTGCCGAGGAACACGAGAAGGAACTCAAGCTTAGAGAAATCCTTCTCGACTAGCGCGGGCTAGGGCTTGTCGACCACCATCTTGCCGATCGGCGCCAGGGCCAGTTGTGCCAGTTGGATGTCCTTGAAGGCGAAGGGAATCCCGATGATGGTCACCGCCTCGGCAATGGCCACCAGCACATGCGACAGGGCGATATACCAGCCGGCGAACACGAACCAGATGACATTCAGGAAAACGCCCAGGCACCCCGTGCCAAGGTCGCTTTCGCCGGTATGAGCTTCCCGATCGACGATCTGACGCCCAAAAGGCCAGAAAACAAAGCCGGCGATCCGCCAGGCGGCGAAAGCCCAGGGCAGGCCCACTATGGTGCAGGCCAGGACCAGCCCGCCGAAAAGCCACAGGCAGCCCGATATAAAGCCACCGAAAATGAACCACAGGATGTTGAGCAGCAGCGTCACGAAAGCGCCTCCGGGCTGGAAAAATACCGGGTGCAGTATGCCCGCCTGTGCGCGAACGTCATCTTAAATTTCCGTCACTTAAAAGATCGCCACGGCTAGCCTTCCGCGCGCACCCGGTTACCTGTGATCACAGAACCGTGCGATGGACTCCGCACCTGATGAGGCATATACTTAAACGAGACTGATAGCCTTCGCACCCGCAGTACGAAAACCTTGAAAACGCTTCAAAATGCGCACGAAGACTACGGCCCACCCACCTCGTTTACTTGAGTTTGCGAATTAAAGTCTCAAGTAACCGAACAGTACGGTACGGTAATTGGAGATATCCGAATGCCAGATTTTAACATGTCTTTACCGGAGCCCTATGCCCATGGCCGACCTGATCAACCTCAACAAGGTTAGAAAAGCCAAGAAAAAACAAGACGAAAAAAGCAAAGCCGAGGAAAATCGTATTGTGTACGGCATTTCAACCACTGTTAGAAAACAGGAAAAGCTAAGGCAAAAAAGAGATGCACAAAAACTTGGACAGAAACGCCTCACAACCGAGGCTGACAATAAAAAAGGTTGACGACATTCAATAAAAGACCCCAGATTAACTTCACTCACCAGCGTGAGGTTAAATAATACCAGAGGTCATCATGAATAAACTGACCCCAGTGAAAGCCGGAGGCCCATCAGGCGTTTCACACCAAGCGGAGGCATGTCTTCATGAAATCGGAGGAAAACAATGCCTGGTCTAAAAAAACGTTCCGTAAACCTCGCCGGCCATGCCACATCGGTCGCCCTGGAGCCCGAATTTTGGGCGGTTCTGGAGACAATCTCGAAGGACCGTCGAATCAGCCTGGCCGCCCTGATAGCCGAGCTTGACTCCAAGCGCGGGGAGAGCCTGCTGGCTTCCTTCTGCCGTTTGTCGGCCCTCGCCTATGTGCAAAACAAGGGCGGCGCGGCGCGGCGCAAAAAATCTTCCGAAGGCTGAGAAACCGCCAAACCTCACTTCCGTATCGCGGAAAAGTTGAGAACGGCGGTATTTTTAAACTCCGGGGAATAACAAGGTTACGTTAAATGAGGCATCCGCAGCCCGGATATGTCAAAGCCGGGTTATGGGATTGCTGACCACGCGTTCACTTTTTGTGCCAATTCCGGTGATCATGGCCATTTCGCACTTGGCGCGGCCCGCAACTGCGATTAACTGAGGGGCATGACCACATCGCCCCCAAACGTACAAAGCATCAGCCAGATGGCTGCCGCCCACCCCGATTTTTTCACCGGCCTCAACCCGGAGCAGGAGGCGGCTGTCCGCACCGTGCAGGGGCCGGTCCTGGTTCTGGCCGGCGCCGGCACCGGCAAGACGCGCGTGCTAACCACGCGTATCGCCCATATTCTGGCGCAAGGTCTGGCCCGGCCGTGGGAAATCCTCTGCGTCACCTTCACCAATAAAGCGGCGCGCGAAATGCGCGAACGGGCGCAGAAGCTGATCGGCGCCTCGGCCGAGGGGCTGCAAAACCTTGGCACCTTCCACTCGATCGCCGCGCAAATTTTGCGCCGCCATGCCGAACTGGTGGGGCTGAAATCGAGCTTCAATATCCTGGATGACGACGATCAGGTCCGTCTGCTGAAGGCGATCTTCGAGCAGGAAAACATCGATCAGAAGCGCTACACGCCCAAATCCTTCGCCTGGCATATCGACCAGTGGAAGAACAAAGGCCTGACGCCGGACAAGGTGAAAGGCGGGGAGGGCAGCGAATTCGCCGGTAATCGCGGCGTCAAGCTCTACCAGATGTATCAGGACCGCCTGCGCATCCTCAATGCCTGCGATTTCGGCGACCTGCTGCTGCACAATCTCGACATCCTGACCAGACATCCAGACATTCTGGAAACCTATCACCGCAAGTTCAAATATGTGCTTGTCGACGAATATCAGGATACCAACGTGGCGCAGTATCTCTGGCTGCGCCTCCTGACGCCAGCCTCCCGCAACCTGTGCTGCGTCGGCGATGACGACCAGTCGATCTATGGCTGGCGCGGCGCCGAGGTCGACAATATCCTGAAATTCGAGCGCGACTATCCCGGCGCGAAGGTCATCCGTCTGGAGCGCAATTACCGCTCGACCCGGCACATCCTCGCCGCGGCCGCCGGCCTGATCAAGGCCAACACCGCCCGCCTCGGCAAGACACTGTTCACCGATCAGGAAGGCGGCGAGAAGGTCCAGGTCCAAGGGCTGTGGGATGGCGCCGCCGAGGCCCAGTTCGTCGCCGAGGACATGGAGCGCCTGCATAAGGGCACCCGCGACGCCAATCCGCGCAAATGGTCGGACATGGCGGTGCTGGTGCGCGCCTCCTTCCAGATGCGCGCCTTTGAAGAGCGCTTCGTCATGCTGCAAATCCCCTATACGGTGGTCGGCGGCCCGCGCTTCTTCGAGCGCGCCGAAATCCGCGACGCCATCGCTTACCTGCGCCTGATCCAGTCGCCCGACGACGACCTGGCCTTCGAGCGCATCATCAATGTGCCCAAGCGCGGCATCGGCGACGCCACGGTGCAAAAACTGCTGCAACAGGCGCGGCTGGCCGGTGTTTCGGTGATGACCGCCGTGCGCGACCTGATCCAGACCGACGAACTGCCGGCGCGCGCCAAGACGCCGCTGGTCGGCTTCATGCGCGATTTCACGCGCTGGCTGGATTTGAGCAAGGATATGCAGGCCAATGTCCTGCTCGACACCATCCTGACCGACAGCGGCTATTACGACATGCAGCGTGCCGACAAGACCTCCGGCCAGACGCGGCTCGATAACCTGAAAGAGTTGGGCGACTCCATGGCCGCCTTTGACGATCTGTCGGCCTTCCTGGAGCATGTGTCGCTGGTCATGGACCTGGAGCGCGACAATGGCGGCGACAGTGTGCGCCTGATGACGCTCCACGCTGCCAAGGGACTGGAATTCCCGGTCGTCTACCTGCCCGGCTGGGAGGAAGGCATCTTCCCGTCTCAGCGCTCCATGGATGAAGGTGGGCTGAAGTCGCTGGAGGAAGAGCGCCGCCTCGCCTATGTCGGGATCACGCGCGCCCGCGAACAGGCGCGCATCAGCTTTGTCGCCAACCGCCAGGTCTATGGCCGCTGGACCAACCAGATTCCGTCGCGCTTCGTCGATGAACTGCCAATCGATAATGTCGAGGCCACCTCGCAGACCGGCTATGCCTCGCAGGGCTGGCAATCACAGCAAAGCCGCTGGGACAGGGCTGGCTATGAGCCGAACTACACCAAGAAAGAAAAGCCTGCCTATGGTGGCGATCTGGCCGGCGTCGATATGAGCCGGCTGGAGCCCAAGGCCCGACCGACCCCGCATCGCCAGCCCGCGCCGGCCAAGCCTTCCGCCAAGAATTTCAAACTGGGCGAGCGCGTCTTTCACATGAAGTTCGGCTACGGCCTGATCGTCGAGATCGAGGGCAACAAGCTTATCGTTAATTTTGAGACCTCGGGTGATAAAAAGGTCATAGACAGCTTCGTTGAGCGGGCATAAGGAAGAGGTTTGCACCTGCGAAGACGGTACCGGGGGGTACGTCGCTCGCGGAGGCAACGGAGAACCTGATGCCCGATTCACAAGATCCTGGCGCGAGACAACCTGCCCCTCCCCGCTTCCTGCTGTTTGAATATTCCGAACTGAACCCGGCCATGCGCGCCGATCCACACGCGCTTTTCGATCCGCAGCGCCGTGAGCGCCCGGTCGAGCACGACGGCATGATCCCTGCTATGCTGATCAGCGCCTATGGCGTCGGCCGCGAAAGCCTGATGGACCGCTCGCTGTCGCGCAATTTCGATGACGCGGCGCCTGAAAATCCGGTCATCGCCAATGTCCGCCGGCTGAATGCCGCCATGGCTGCCGAATTCGGCAAGCACGATTCCATGCTGACGCTCGATGATCCGGACCACGGCCGCGTGCGCGGTATCGTCGCCGAGGCCTTCCTGAAACGTGCCGCCGGCGCGCAAGGGCTGGTGGCGCAGATCATCGATGCGCAGATAGATGCCCTGGCCGGCCGCGAAACCTTCGATGCCGTCAATGATTATGCCGCCCGCATCCCTATCCAGGTGCTGGGGACGATCCTTGGATCGCCGCCGGAGATGTTCGAGTCGCTCAAGGTCTGGACCGAGGCCGGGCAACTGGCTTTCGACCCGACCAAGTCCGCCGAACAGGAAAAACTGGCGCTTGATGGCCGCCGCGGAATCTTAAGCCACTTCAAGGAACTGATGGAGGCCCGCCGCGCTGCACCCCAGGATGATCTGGTCAGCGACCTGCTGGCGGCGCAGGCCAATGGCGCACCGATCGACGACAACGAAATCCTGTTCAACCTGTTCGCCCTGCTGGTGGCCGGCCACCTGACCACGGCCGACCTGATCGGCAACGGCATCTACCTGTTGCTGACCCACGATGAGGCGCGTCAAGCCATCCTCGCTGATCCGAAGCTGATCACCGGCGCGGTCGAGGAAATCCTGCGCTATGAGCCGCCGATCTCGTTCTCGGCACGCTTCGCCAAGGCGGATGGCAAGGCCGGCGGCTGCCCCTACCACAAGGGCGATGCCCTGGTTGTCAGCCTGATTTCGGCCAACCGCGACGAGGATCGCATCGATGATCCGCACCGCTTCGATATTACGCGCCGGCCCAATCCGCACCTGTCGTTCGGCGCCGGCGCCCATATCTGCGTCGGCGCGCCCCTGGCCCGAATCGAAGGCCAGACGGCGATCCTGAAACTGCTGCAACGCTTCCCGCACCTGCGCAAAGTCGATGACAGCCCGCCCGATTGGCGCGTGGTCCCCGGTGTGCGCGGACTGGCGAAGCTGGATGTGATCACCGAATGATCCGCACGGCCCTTCTGCTAACGGCCGCCTTTCTGGCGTCCCCGCTTCAGGCGGCGGAATCCGATTGGCGGACGGCCGATCCGCAGAATGTGCTGGTCATCGATACCGAAAAGGGTCGGATATATGTCGAACTGCACCCGGAAATGGCGCCGCAGGCCGTCGAGCGCGTCAAGCTGCTGGCCCGGCGGGGCACCTATGATGGCCTCCTGTTCCACCGCGTCATTCCGGGCTTCGTGGCCCAGACCGGCAATCCGAACAATCACGACAGCGGCAAGACCGAACTACCCAATCTCAATCCGGAATTCCGCTTTCGCCTGAATGCCGCCATGCCGCATACCGTGGTGGCGCGCCCGGCGGGGCTCAATGAAGGCTTTATGGGGGCCTTGCCCTATATCTCGGTCGATGAAAGCCGCATGAGCGCCAATCCCGACCAGGCGGTCCATGCCTGGGCCACACACTGCACCGGCACGATGGGCATGGGCCGCGATGATGCGCCGGTCGATTCCGCCAATTCGGAAATATATTTCATGCTGGCGCCTACCCAGCGCCTGGACCACGAATATACCCTGTTCGGACAGGTGATTGCCGGTGGCGAGGTGCTGCAATCCCTGGCCGCCGGTGAGCCACCCGCGCATCCGGATTCGATGATCCATGTCCAGGTGCTGGCGGATATGGCCAGGGCGCCGCGCATTGAGATACTGAAAACCGACAGCGCGGCCTTCAAATCCCTGGCCGATCAGGTCCGCGCGGTGAAAGGCGCGGACTTTGCCATCTGCGACATCGCCGTGCCGGCGCGGGTGATCCCGTGACGGAGTGGATTACGTCAGGCAAGGTCCGGGCGCGGGAAACAACGGACGGCATCGAGATCATGATCGACGGCTTGACCACCCAGGCGAAATATTACAAGCCCCTGGTCTATGAATTCTTCCGCAAGGAATGGCGGGGGTCGCGCGCCGCCTGGGGCGATTACGCCGTCGAAATCCGTATGGAGCATATTGGCGATCCGCCCTGGATGGACCTGGACAATCTCGCCAAGGCCCTGCTCGACGCCATCAAGGGCTTTGTCTTCCACGATGACAGCCAGGTGGCCCGCCTGCTCGTCGAACGTCATCCCGGAGACCGCGAGCAGATTCATATCCGGGTCTACGCGCTCAAGCATCAGGTATGACGACATTATTAAAGTCCTCCCCTCTTGGAGGGGAGGTGACGCGGCGAAGTCCGCGGCGGAGGGGTAAGGCCACGAAGGCCAACGCAGGTTGTTACCCCTCCACCGCTTCGCGGTCCCCCTCCCCTCCAAGAAGGGAGGATTTTGGATATGACTTCAATTACGAATCTTCCGCCTTAAGCAGCCGCGTCAAAGTCTGGGCATTGCGGATCGCATTGGCGTCGTAATCGTTATTGAAATAGGCCCAGATGCGTTTGGCGCCGCTGGCCTTTATGCGCTCTGCCCAATCGGCGAGTTCGGCATCGGAATAGTCGTAACGATACCACTTCTCCGGACCATGAAAGCGGATATAGACATCGTCGGCCGTGCGGATCATGTCATCCGGCAGTTTCGGCCCGCTGCACGAACAGAAGATGACGTCATTGGCACGAAAAGCGGCATAGACCGCTTCGTTCCACCAGCTTTCATGGCGGAACTCGACGACATTGCGCCGGCTGTGATCGAGCTGAGACACGATCCGCTCAAGCCTTTCCGGCGCATAGTGGAAACTGGCCGGAAACTGGAACAGGAAACAGCCCATGCGTTCGCCGAGCAGATCAGCGATATAGCCGAAGTCCTCGATAAGGCCCTGCACATCCTCGAACCGGCGGATATGGGTGATAAGTTCGCACGCCTTGACGGTATAGACGAACTCCCGCCCCTGGGCCTGTCTGAGCAAGGTTTTGACCGTATTGACCGTCGGCCAGGCATAAAAGGGCGCGTTCAGCTCGACCGTATCGAAGTGGTCCATATAGTAGGAAAACCAGTCTTTCGTCGGCATCTGGGTCGGGTAGAACTTGCCGCGCCAGTCCCAGTAAAACCAGCCGGAGCAGGCGATGTTCAGCGCCGGTGGGTGAGACGGAACCGGCTTGATGGCGGTATCGGCCAGGCGCGCTATGCGCATCTTCTCCGCGCGCATGGCATTGGCGGCGCGCTGCTTCGCCCGGCGGTCGGCTTTTCGTGACCGCCGTTCTTTCGGCAACAATTTTGGTTTTTCGGTCGGGCTTCCATCCATGGCGTCAGCATTGGACCACCGCCATCAGATTTCAATTATGACTGCTACCAGCTCCACGGCTCCAGCGCCCCCCAGATGGTCAGGATGAAGATATAGAACAGCCAGTAGAGCAGCATCAGGCCGTGCGCCACCTTCTGCCAGGTCGGCCAGTCGTCGCCGTAGCGCCCGCGGCCGCTGTAGACGAGGTAATAGGTCGCCACCTGATAAAGGGTGCCGAGCATGGCCACGAAGGCCAGCGCCGAGGCCAGGCGCACCTGCCCGGCCGGCCAGTGGGTGAACAGGCTGCCGGGATTATCGGCCAGGGCCTCATGCCAGGTGTGGAAGACGAAGATGGCCGCCAGCCACAGCAGCGACAGGCAGGCCGAAATGACCGTGGCGCGCCCCTGTTCCTCGGTCGGGTGCTCATTGCGCCCCGGTCCCTTGGCCAGCATAATCCAGACAAAGATGCAGGTGGCGATCATGATCGCTGTCAGCAGGGTCACGACCGACGGATTATACCACCAGCCGACACGTTCATAGCGCGCCACATTGCTGGCCGTCTCGAAGCCGGAAACGTGCGTGCCGTTGGCATTGAACAGGAAATGCAGCCCGCCGGTCGCCGATGCCGGACCGGAATCCTCCGCATCCTGCGGTGTGAAGAACCCCGTAGCCGAGGCCGGTACAAAGGCGGACAGACCATTCTGCGTATCCAAGATCAGCCGGCCATCGCCATCGACCGTAACGTCAACCGTATTGAGCAGGCGGGTGACGGCCCCTTCCAGACCGCCATAAGCCCGGCGGGTCGAGACATACTGTCCGGCGATTGCCCGATAATAGTCACGATGCTGGGCATAGGCATTGGCCGGAGAGGGCATCAGCGGCGGCTTGACCGTATCGCCGCTCAGATGATCGAGCAGCAGGTTCGGATAGCTGGCGGTCAGGGCCGCACCGGTCTGGGTATTGGCGGCGATGAAGATGCCGAGGTTCATTTCCGGCACGATCACCATATTGGCATTGAACCACAGGGTCGCGCCGCCATGACCATAGGTGGTGAAGCCCGCCGGCGCCTGGCGGATCATCAGGCCCGACGCCCAGCCATTATAGCCTTCCGGCATTTTCAGCAGGGGCTGGCGGAAGGCACTGGCGGAATCGGCATTGAAAAGCTGAATGCCGTCGATCTGGCCATTGCCGAGCATCATGGCCATCAGCCGCGCCATGTCCTGAGCGGTCGAGGAAGCGCCGAGCGCACCGGAGAGCGGAATGGCGTGCTCGAAGGGCTGCGCCTCATAGGTGGCGCCATCCCAGACAAAACCATCGGAAAGGTCCTGCGTCAGTTCGGCCGATAACGGTGTCGGCAGGTCTTCCAGATCGAGCCCCTGCGAATTGTAGGGCTCGCGCAAGGAGGTGTGGCTCATGCCGAGCGGCTGGAAAATGCGGGTTTCCATCAGGGTGGGCACGTCCTTCGCCCGCGCCGTCTGTTGCAGGGCGCGGGCCGCCAAGGCCGCGCCGAAATTGGAATAGGCGGAAAATTCACCCGGCTGGCGCACGCGCTTTGGCCGGTGAACGCGGAAATAGCTGTCCGCGCCGATCAGGCGCGAGCCATTGAGCTGGAACAGGTGGCCAAGGCTGGTGTCCTCATAGCCGCTGGTGTGATCCATCAGTTCACGCAGGGTGATCGGCTTGAAGCGGCGGTCCTCGCTGTAGACATCGGCCGGCAGGTAGTTGCCGATCGATGAGTCCATCTGGATGCGGCCGGCTTCCAGTTCCTGACGGGCCACGATCCAGGTAAAGGTCTTGGTCACCGAGCCGATGCGGAACAGTGAACTGTTGGGATCGACCCGACGCAAGGGCGCCAGGCGGTCATAGCCATACCCCTTGAGCAGCAGCGGCGTATTGCCCTGAACGACGGCCACCGTAGCGCCCAGCACATGATCGCGCTGCATCAGGGTGCGCACCACGGAGTCGGTAAAGGTTTCAATGTCCTCCGCGCTGATCGGCGTCGCGGCCGTGCGCGGCGGCAGGGCGGAGGCTGCTACCATCGGCGCGGCCGGTTTCACCACGGCGCCGGGAACGGTTGTCTGGTAACCGATGGGACCATTCGCCGGAACCGCCGGCGCGGGCACGGGCGGAGCCGGTGGTGCAACGGGCTTCGGTTTCGGGCGCGGCCTGACCGATGCTGTGGCGCTGGAAGACGCCGCCTCGGAAGCCGGCGCCGGCACATAGGGCTTGAGATCAAGGCCCGGCGGGCTGGCAGACGTAGCGGCTGGCGGCACGGTTTCCGGTGCAGCGGGCTTGACATCGGCGGTGGGCGGCGTGGACTGGGTAACCGCCGGGCCGGCGGCGGCACAAACCAGACCCAGGGCCAGCAGCAAGGCCGCCGTTTTGCTCTTTGGTCCAAATCTGTGAACGATACCCCGAAAAGCCATCTTCGATTCAATCCCGGAACGCGCATTCGTCTGTTATGCGAATTTAGGCGATTCTGGTGACAGGCGTAGCGTCTTTTTCGGTTTGCCCGCTTATTTCTTGCGGAACTGGTCCAGCGAGACGATCTTGGGAGCGTCCCCATCGGGCTCAGAAGCTGCGGCGTCCTTTTTGGGGCGGTCCGCCGGCGGCGCCAGTTCGGTGACGATGTCGCCGATTTCCTCGCTCTCGTCGATATCCTGGCCCAGATCCTGAGACAAGGCCGCCGGATCATCGACCTCGAACTCCAGCATGAATTGCGCGTGCGGATCGTGGAAACGGGTGATGGCGTTATAGGGCACGGTCAGGATCTTGGGCGCGCCGCCAAACGTCAGGGTGACACGGAAGAAGTCATCGGTGACGCGCAGGTCGCGGAACTGGTGCTGCAAGACTATTGTGATGTCGTAGGGATAGCGCGCTAGCAGGTCGGCCGGGATCGAAACGCCGGGCGCCTTGGTCAGGAAGGTGATGTAGAAATGATGCTCGCCTGGCAGACCTTCCACCGAGGCGGCCCGCAGCAGCCCCTGCTTGATCACGCCGCGCAGGGCGTTCTGGGTCAGGTTGGCGTAATCCATCTGGTCGATGATCATCTGATCTTCGGACATGCGTTCGGGGCCTCTGCAAAACTCGTATTGTGCGCTGCGTTCAGCCTTAGCATGACCGTCTGAAAACAAAACCGCAAATTGCCGTGAAGCGGCAAAAAAGCCATATCCACATCTTTCATACGGATTTTATCCCTCCACAACTTTTGGTTAACCATTGGTTGAGTAAATACAACTCAAATATCAGCGTTTTTATAAAAAACGTTAAAGTAAGGAGTACCTCGCAATGGCTAATGACGACATCTATCAGCATCGCCTTGATTTCGCTCGGATTACGCCTGAGGACACCGCCCTGTTGCGACAGATATGGCCCCGCATCGCGCCCGCCCTGCCCCGCATCCTGACCGCCTTCTATGCCCACATTACGCGCGAACCGCATCTGGCGGCGATGATCGGGACGCACGAAAGCCGCCTGCAGGGCGCCCAGAGCCGCCACTGGCACATGCTGTTCACCAGCGGCTCAGCCAGGACTATTTCGACAACGCCCTGCGCATCGGTCAGACGCATCACCGCATCGGGCTGGAACCCAAATGGTATATCGCCGGCTACCAGTTCGTGCTCGATGAGCTGACGGCCACCCTGACCGCCACCTATCGTTTCAAGCCGAAAACCCTGACCAGAGCGCTGATCGCCGTTAACAAGGCGGTTTTTCTCGATCTCGATATCGCCATTTCCACCTACCAGGCCGCCAGCGAAGGCGCCATACTGGAGAAGGCACGCAGAACGGAAACCGCGATCGATCAGTTCCGCGGCGAATTCGAAACCATTGTCAGTCAGGTCTCGGAACGGTCGTCCAGCCTGCAATCGACCTCGCGTGACCTGGGCCAGGTGGCCGACAGCGCGCAGTCGACCTCTGAAACCGTGGC
Organism: Asticcacaulis taihuensis; assembly: GCF_900100255.1. GTDB lineage: Bacteria > Pseudomonadota > Alphaproteobacteria > Caulobacterales > Caulobacteraceae > Asticcacaulis > Asticcacaulis taihuensis. The sequence goes on from NZ_FMTS01000001.1 coordinate 1,393,825, forward strand.
CGATGTCGCCAGCCGCGCCTCAATGGATTCCCAATCGGTGGCCGCCGCCGCCGAGGAACTGACCAAGTCGATCCAGGAAATCAGCAGCCAGATCAGCGGCGCCTCGGCCGGCATTCGGTCCGTGGTCCATATGGCGGAAACCTCCAGCACCGAGGTCAGCCAGCTTTCGGGCGCGGTCGACAAGATCGGCGATATCCTGGGCATGATCCAGGGCATTGCCTCGCAGACCAACCTGCTGGCTCTCAACGCCACCATCGAGGCTGCCCGCGCCGGTGACGCCGGCAAGGGCTTCGCCGTGGTCGCCACAGAGGTCAAGGCCCTGGCCGATCAGACCGCCCGCGCCACCACCGAAATCTCTCAGCATATCAAGGAGATCAGAGGATCGACAGATCGCGCCGTCGCCTCGATCGGCGATATCGTCAATGCGATCACCGATGTCGAAGCTTCCAACACCTCTATCGCCGCCGCCGTCGAGGAACAGAGCACGGCCACCAACGAGATCGCCTCAGCATTCAGCATGTGTCGGACGCCTCGTCCAGCCTGTCGGAGCACATTGTCAGCCTGAACAGCGCCGTCAAACAAACCCAGATGGCCACTGAATCAGTGGATGAATCCGCTCAGTCCCTGGCTGCGCAGTCAGGCGAACTGACCCGGCATGCCGAGCAGTTCTTCGTCAATCTGCGGGCGTCTTAGGGCGCGGACTTAACCAGCCGTCCGACGTCAGCCAATCGATGATTGCCCATTGCCAGCGATCACGCGGCATTAGAAACAAGCCATGCTGGCCTTTCTCAAAAAACCGCGCTTCAACCGGTACGCCCGCATGGCGAAGCGCTTCGAGATAAGCGATACTGTTGTCGATATCCACCAATTGGTCGTCGGCGGCGTGAAGGATCAAAGCCGGCGGCGTTTCGCGCGTCACCTGTTGGTCGTTGGAAAAATCCTTCACCAGCGCGTCGGAGGGCGAAGGCCCCAGAAGCGCATTGCGCGAATCCATATGCGTAATCTTCGCATCCATGCTGATAACAGGATAGACAAGCACCTGAAAGTCGGGACGCAGACTGACATGCTCAGGATTGGCGATATAGGACTTCTGGAAATGTGTCGCCAGTGTCGACGCGACATGTCCGCCCGCGGAATAACCGACGACGCCCACACGCGCCGGATCAAGATTCCACTGGCCGGCGTGCAGCCGGATAAACCGCAGCCCTTGCTGCGCGTCCTGAAGCGGCCCGATGGATTTATCCGCCATCGTCAGATCACTCGGCAACCGGTATTTCAAGACAAAGGCGGCAATGCCATGATCCACGAAATATTTTGCCTGCTCCACGCCTTCATATTCGAAGGTCAACCCCGCATATCCGCCACCGGGGATGATGAGAACGCTCGCCCCCGTGGCCTTCACCTTGGCTGGCAGATAAACCTGAATTGCGGGGTGGGAAACCTTCTGTATCCAACCCGTGTCTGCGCCGGTCTCATTGTCGGGGCCGGGCTTTGAATTGGGAATGGCGCTATCGCCATATAGCGCAAAGGCTTGCATTTTGGCGGGAAATGAAGCGGCGGGATCAGGGGGCGCCGCCGTTGCCGGCATGGCAAAAACCGCCGTAGCCATAATGAAAAACGCTGTTTTCAACCCCATGATCCCTGGCCCTTCGATAGCTGATTATTAGTTTTGGTAAAGGCCACTAATACAGATACGGGTGACGGCATCAAGACAATGCTCATGTCGTTTTTGATAAGGTGGCGGGCAGGTGGCAGCCTTCTGTTGCAAGGCGCCAATTGGAAGCGCCGTGACTGAGCAGGCGCGAGTGGCAGCCTTCTGTTGCAAGGCGGCTGCCGGGCCCCGCCTAGGAGGCTTAGTTCCTAGGAGTTTAGGTGGATTAGATCCGCCGCATTACGCAGCAAGAGCTTGATCCGAAGCGAAGTTATCGTTCGCAGTTATAAAATGAGGCGATCACAGAGCCTCACACTGAGGGAAAGCTTCACCTTTACACGCCTGTCGATGCTGATCGGCCCCATAGTCCCTAAGCCTGGGAGGTAAATGGTGGAGCCGCCGGGAATCGCACCCGGGTCCAGTTCGCTTATTACGTGGGCGTTTATCCCCATAGTAGGGCCGAAACCCGACACCCTCAATATAGGCGCTTCGCGTGGCGAGGGGAAGAGTGTGGCCAGGAAAATTGTCCTTATGGAATTTTTGTCACGGATGCGTGAAGTCGCGGGGCAAATTTATGCGCCCTGCCCTAGCTTCCGGATATCCAAACTCAAGCTGAGGAACTCCATCATGTCCCGTTCTAGCCATCTTCGCGCTGCCGCTGCCTGTGGCGCAATCTTCGTAATGTCCATCGGCGGCCTGGCCGCCTGCAGCAAGACCACCACCGACAAGGTCGAGGACACCACCACCAGCGTGGTCGCCGACGCCTCGGCGGCGGTCAGCAGCATCGGCGCCGACATGGACGCCAACAAGACGCAGGATTTCGTCACCAAGGCGGCGATCGCCAATATGTTCGAGATCAAGACCAGTGAACTGGCGGTGAAGACCTCTAAAAATGCCGATGTCCTGGCCTTCGCCAAAATGATGATCAAGGATCACACCGCCGCCGGTAAAAAGTTTGAAACCGCCGTCGCCGCCACCTCCGGCCTGACCCCACCGGCCGCGCTCGACGACGATCACCAGAAGAAGCTGGACGACCTGGCCACCAAGACCGGCACCGATTTTGATAAGGCCTATGTCGATATCCAGCAGAGCGCCCATTCGGAAGCGGTCAGCCTGTTCGACGACTATTCGAAGAACGGCAAGGACGCAGCCCTGCAGACCTTCGCCACCAACACCCTGCCGACCCTACAGGCGCACAAGGACAAGATCGACGCGTTTAAGGAATAGTGAGGGCGCCCTCTTACCTCTTAAAGTCCGCCGGGCAGCGGCGCCTGCCGATTGACCAGACCGTCTTCACGCAGTTCCCGCCAGAAATCCGCCGGCACCGTCTCGGTCAATGCGGCCCGATCCTCCGCGATGCGGCCGGGGCGGCTGGCGCCTGGAATGACGGCCGCCACCGCCGGATTGGCGAGCGAAAACTGCAGCCCCGCTGCTTTCATGCTCACGCCGTGACGATCAGCGATCGCCTTAATGCGCGCCACCTTGTCAAGAATGGCGGACGTGGCCGGCGCATATTCGAAATTCAGACCGCCCACCAAGGCGCCGGAACTATAGGGACCGCCGACCACGATGCTCATGCCTTTCTCGAGAGCCTTCGGCATGACACGCTGAAGCGCCCGATCGTGATCCAGCAGGGTATAGCGCCCGGCCAGCAGGCTGGCGTCCGGACGCGGCTCTTCCAGTTCCATCAGGAGTTCGATCGGTTCCACCTTGTTGACGCCCAGCCCCCACGCCTTGATCACGCCCTCATCACGCAGGCGATCAAGCGCTTTGAAAGCGCCATTCCGCGCTTCCTCGAACTTCTCCAGCCAGCGGTCGCCCCAGAAGTCCTGCGCCAGGTCATGGACGAAGGCGATCTCGATATGATCGGTCTTCAAACGCTTCAGGCTGTCTTCGATGGAGCGCATGGTGGCGTCGGCCGAATAGTCATTGACGATCCGGTTGGCGCGGCCGTGCTGGAAGACGCCCGCCTTTTCGCCCTGTTCGCGGGCGCTGACGTCCTCAAGTTCATCGAGGATCACCCGGCCCACCTTGGTCGAGATCACATACTGGTCGCGCGGCTTGTCCTTCAGGGCCTCGCCCATGCGGATTTCCGCCAGGCCGGCGCCGTAGAAGGGGGCATTATCATAATAGCGGATGCCGTCATTCCAGGCGGCTTCCACGGTTGCCAGGGCCTCCTCTTCCGGAATGTCGCGGAACATGTTGCCAAGCGGAGCGGCGCCAAAGCCGAGCTTGTCCGGCAAAATGTCTTTGATGGCCATGGAAATATCTCCCTGAGGGACGGTCGTAAGGATTGGCAGCTCCGAAAATGGGGTGCCCACTGGTGCTTTGCCACCGCAGCGGTGCAGATATTTCCATATGGCACACCGACGCGCGCCTATGCCGGAATAAAAGCGCCCGCCTTCTGTTCAGAAAGCGGGCTTCAGTTCTCAGGCAAAGGCGGCGCCCGCCGGGGTGAAGTCAGGGGAGGTTGACGCGGCGGGCGCCATCATGCCGCCTGAGGGGCATCAGGCGGCAGAGGACGTACTGTGGATCAGAAGAAGCCAAGTTTGCCCGGCGCGTAGGAGACCAGCAGGTTCTTGGTCTGCTGATAGTGGTCCAGCATCATCTTGTGCGTTTCGCGGCCGATGCCCGATTGCTTGTAGCCGCCGAAGGCCGCCCCTGCCGGATAGGCGTGGTAACAGTTGGTCCACACACGGCCGGCCTCAATACCTCGGCCGGCGCGATAGGCCATGTTCATGTCACGCGACCAGACGCCGGCGCCCAGGCCATAGACCGTGTCATTGGCGATCTCGATGGCCTCTTCCACCGTCTTGAAGGTGGTGACCGAAACCACCGGGCCGAAGATTTCCTCCTGGAAGACGCGCATTTTGTTGTGGCCCTCGAAGATGGTCGGCTTGATGTAGAACCCGTTATCAAGGTCGCCGCCCAGACGGCTGGCCTCGCCGCCGGTCAGCACCTTCGCGCCTTCATTGCGGCCGATCTCCAGATATTTCAGGATCTTGTCATACTGCTGCTGGCTGGCCTGGGCGCCGATCATGGTGCCGACATCGAGCGGATCGCCCTGGGCAATGGCCTCGACGCGCTTGATGGCGCGTTCCATGAAGCGGTCATAGATCGATTCCTGCACCAGGGCGCGCGACGGACAGGTGCAGACCTCGCCCTGGTTCAGCGCGAAGAAGGCGAAGCCTTCCATGGCCTTGTCAAGGAAGGCGTCGTCCTCCGCCATCACGTCGGCGAAGAAGATGTTCGGCGACTTGCCGCCCAGTTCCAGCGTGATGTTGGTGACGTTGTCGGCGGCATAGCGCATGATCTCCTTGCCCACCGCGGTCGAGCCGGTGAAGGCGATTTTGGCGATGCGCGGACTGCGAGCGAGCGGCGCGCCGGCTTCGATACCGGTGCCGGAGACGATATTGAGCACGCCCGGCGGCAGCAGGTCATGGATCAACTCAGCGACCACGAGGATCGAGGCCGGGGTCTGTTCGGCGGGCTTGAGCACCACGCAGTTGCCGGCGGCCAGCGCCGGGGCCAGCTTCCAGGCCGCCATCAGGATCGGGAAGTTCCACGGAATGATCTGGCCGACCACGCCGAGGGGTTCATGGAAATGATAGGCCACGGTGTCATTGTCCAGTTCGCCGATCGAGCCTTCCTGCGCCCGGATGCAGCCGGCGAAATAGCGGAAATGGTCGATGGCCAGGGGGATATCGGCCGCCGTGGTTTCGCGCAGGGGCTTGCCGTTGTCCCAGGTCTCGGCCTCGGCGATCAGGGGCAGGTTGTCCTCGATACGCTGGGCGATCTGGAGCAGGATGTTGGAGCGTTCGGTGACCGAGGTGCGGCCCCAGCCGTGCCGGGCGCGATGCGCAGCGTCAAGTGCCAGTTCGATATCCTCAGCCGAAGAGCGCGGCACTTCGCAGATCTTGCGGCCATTAACCGGCGAGGTGTTGTCCATGTAGCGGCCCTTGACCGGCTCGATCCACTGGCCGCCGATATAGTTGCCGTAACGGGTCTTGAAAGGCGCGCCGGCCTCGATAATGCGTTCGAATTTGGTCATGTTCAGTCTCCTTGCCTGTTCGGTGGTTATGAACCGAGGCTGCGCGCCTGTGCGGTGCAGCAACAAGCGCGATACAGCGATGGATGGCCGCTCAGACCCGGTTTTGGATCGCATTTCGGAGGGTGTGTCGCGCCGCACGACAGGATTTTGCCGCCTGTCGCAGATTGCGACACCGCCGGCGCGTTTCGGATCAAAACGGACGTGAAAACGCAGTTTGGTCTTGCCTATTGCCGCCAAAAGGCATCTTCTTTCCCTAAAGACAGGGAGTAGAGTTGAGCGCTGCCGACCCATTACAAATCCAGAAAGCCCGCGAGGTCTTCTTCGCGCGCAAGGGCCTGCCTGTCGATCAGATCGGCCATTCCATCCTGCGCTCGTGGATACGCTGCGCCGACATGGGGCTGGACGAACGCGCACCTCCGGCCATCGATGCGCCCAGCGCCTCTGAAATCCGCCTGCTGCATGAAAAGCACGAGGCCCTGCGCCGCATTTCGCGCCCCGAACTGGATGCCCTCTATTCCGAAGCCCGCGAAATTTCCGGCATCGTCATCCTGACCAATGCCAGGGGCGAAATCCTCGATGCCGTCGGCGATCCCGGCTTTGCCGACAAGGCCGCGCAGGTGGCCCTGCGCCCCGGCATATTATGGAGCGAGGATGGCACGGGCACCAATGCCATCGGCACCGCCCTGGCCGAACGCCGCGCCGTGGTGGTCAATGGCGGCGAGCACTATTTCCAGAGCCATCAGGTTTTGACGTGTTCGGCCACGCCGATCATCGATCCGCGCGGCGCCACCATCGGCGTGCTCGATATATCGGTGCCGGCCAGCCAGCAGAGCGGCCATGTGCTCGGCATGGTGCGCATGGCGGTGGAGCAGATTGAGCACCGCCTGTTTCGCAACGGTTTCGATGGCTGCCGCACCCTGCGCTTCCAGACCGACCCAAACCTGCTCGGCGCCGCCCGCGAAGGCATACTGGTGCTGAAAGACGGCATAGTGGTGGCCGCCAACCGGCGCGGCCTGTCCCTGGTGGGCCGCACCTGGGACGGCCTCGACCAGCTCCATGTCGAGGAGATTTTCGACACCAATGCCGCGCATCTGGCGTCCGGCCGCCTGAAGGCGCAGGACGGCCGCGAATTCTTCGCCCAGTTCGAAGGCGAAAGCCTGGGGCCAGCCTTGAGCACAGCCCCGCAGCAGAGCCTGGAAGATATCGAACTCTCCAGCATCCGCCAGGCGCTGGAAGCCCACGGCGGCAATGTCAGCGCCGCCGCCCGCCATCTTGGTATCCACCGCAGCACAATTTACCGCCGCATTCACAGCGTGTAGGCGCCGCTTGAGCGCTTCCCGCCAAATTTCTTCTGAAGTTTGGCAAGCGCGACTGCGCGCCCGCCTTGACGCGTGCTAACGCTTCGCTTCTTGAGCACAGTGCGAGGCAAGCCCGCGCGGCGCCTAAGCGCATACCCAAGCGCGCAAAAAATGTCGCTTAGCCGGTTACATCTCATTCATGAACCCCTTTTAATTTGATTTCAGGGGGGGCTTCCTTCACTTTAGCGTCAAGTTCGATCGCTACTGATCGATATTTTCCGGCTTCGGCTCACCGCAACGGCCCTGTTCTGGCGCTTCTTATTCCGCGACAGTGAATGGGCCAAACGCCGCAGCCTTTGGAGGTTAGAGTATGCGTACCCAGATCATTTACCCGGCCATAGGTGCGGCCAGTCTGATGGCCCTGCTGGTCGCCACCGGCGCCGCCGCCCAGTTGCGCCTCCTGAGCGATGGCCCGCAGATCGAACTGCGCGACATGGTCGCCCGCGTCGTCGTCACGCCGGAAGACCGCAGCGATATCGATATCCGCGTCCGTTACGGCAGCGTGAAAGTGCCGACCCTGATGGTTTCGCAGCGCGGTTCCACCACCGTGCTCAATGGCCACTTAAGCTCCGGCCGCCAGCCGAATTTCAGCTTCCGCATCAATGTCAATGACGATGACCAGGTATCGAGCCGCAACGGCAAGGTCCATATCGCCGGCATCGGCCTGGTCAATGTCTCCGACCTGCCGCTGGTCTTTGTCCGCGTGCCGGCCAATGCCGTGGTCAAGGATTCGGCCTATACATTCGGCCGTGTCTCGCCCAGCAAGAGCCTGGATTTCATCATGAACGGCGGCGGCGAATGGGCCATCGAACCCGTGGCCGGACCGCTCAATATCATCAACAGCGGCCCCGGCCGGATCTCGGTCGCCAGCGCCGGCGACAGCATCGTCGACAATATGGGCTCCGGTGACATCAATCTCGGTACGGTGCGCAATCTCCAGGCCGTCCTGACCGGTTCCGGCAATTTCAATGTCGAGCAGAGCAGCACGACCGCCCTGCAAAATCAGGGCGCCGGCGATGTCAGCATCAAGCGCAGCGGCGCGCTGAAGGTCCAGCTCAATGGCTCCGGCGACCTGACGCTCGGCGATATCATGGGCGGCTTGAGCGTCGTCAATAACGGCTCCAGCGACATCGCCGTCCAGCGCGTCGGCGGCCCGGTCAATCTCGATATTTCCGGCTCCGGCGACGTGTCGATCGCCGGCGGGCAGATACCGGCCTTTGTGCTGCGCGGTTCAGGCTCCGGCGATGTCAGCTATGGCGGCATCACCAACACCGTCAATGTCGATACCAACGGCTCCGGCGATGTCAGCATCATGAAGGCCACCGGCGCTGTGGTCACCAAGGTGGTCGGCTCCGGCGAAATGCACATCGGGCATTAAACCGTTCTGGCCGACAGTCTGCAATGAGGTTCCGTTTAAGAAGGGGAATCCACAGATTGCACAGATGAGCACAGATTAAGGAAGACAGAATTTCCCCGGAAGTCCGCGCTTATGTTCAGACGCTTAAAAGGCGCGAAGCGCTCAAAACAGGCTGGTCCCGGCACACCGGAAAACCAGGCAAACCAATCCCCTTCCTTTCTTAATCTGTGTCCATCTGTGCAATCTGTGGATTCGCTTCTTCTTTACGCCCTTAGGCCACGAGGCCCGCACTCAGGCAACTTATCCCCATATTCCAGCCATGGGATAGGCTATGCCCATGACACAGACACACACACAGACACAGGCGCACCCACACCGCCCCGACGTGCGCCGCCGCGCCGAACGCCTGATCTCCGCGCTTGACGCCACGCCCGCGCCGCAAACCCTGCCTGATATCATGCGCGCCGCCGGCACGCTGATGGTGATTGACCGGCTGCTCAGCCAGCTATGGAAAACGCCCCCGGTCAAATCCGGCCGGCAGCCAATGGCCGAGCCCGTGGACGTGGCGCCAACCGTGCCGGATGACGCCCCCTCGCCTGACATAGCCACCACGCCACCGCTAAACCGACGCCAGCGATGGCTTCAGGCCGCACAGGAACGTAACACCCGCTCGAATGGCAAATCCTTTATCCGCCGTGAAACCAGTTCCTTCCCCCTCTCCCCATGACAATGGGGAGAGGTGGATGCCCCCTTGGATATGCGCCATTCCGTCATCTTCACGGCGCTTAGCCCCCGCCTAGAGGGAAATCAGCCTCGTTGGCACTCATAAAATAAGTCCAAGTGCGACAGCCTGTCGCACACATTTTATCCGAAATTACCGCCTGATTTTCGGAAATTTTCCCAACCCGCGCAACCACACGCATAACTCTTGTTGCGCCGCACAAAGAATTTCAAATATTAACGTTTTGTAATTTTAACATGTTGAATTTGTTCGATTATTACATCTCATTCATGACATGGTATTAATTTGAACTATGCACGTTGAAGGCGCATATGAGGGTCATCGCAGCAAACACACAGGAGATTTTAGCGATGACTGCCCAACTCTACACCGCCACCGCCCTTGCCGCCGGCACGCTCTTCATGATCGCCGCCCTGCTCACCATCGGCCAGTTCTAAACCCTCCCGAAAGGATCACTCCCATGACCAATACCTATGTACCCCTCGCCACCGCCTCCGCCCTCGCTGCCTTCACCCTGTTCATGGTGATCGCCCTGGCCACCGTCGGCCTGTAAGCCCCTCCCCCTCAGATAAGGAAACAGATCATGTCCCTCTCTATCCCCGCCGTATCCGGCCTGGCCGCCTTTACCCTGTTCATGCTGGCCGCCCTTCTCAGCGTCGGTCACATCTAGGCGCTACTGTAATCAAGCGTAAATAAGGCGCGGAGAGCCCAGCTCCCGCGCCTATTTCTTTGCCTGAATGGCAGTTGAAGCCGCCCGCAAGATCAACCCGGATGGACCATGTTTTCCGGACGGACGAACTGGTCGAACTCCTCATTGGTCAGGTAGCCGCCACCGACGGCTTCCTCGCGCAGGGTGGTGCCGTTCTTGTGGGCGGTCTTGGCGATCTTGGCGCAGGCGTCATAGCCCAGCTTGCCATTGAGCGCCGTCACCAGCATCAGCGAGTTTTCCAGGCCGCGTTTGATATTGTCGAGGCGCGGCTCGATGCCAACCACGCAGTTGTCGGTGAAGGAAATGGCTGCATCGGCCAGCAGGCGCACGCTTTGCAGGAAGTTATAGGCCATCACCGGATTGAAGACGTTCAGTTCGAAGTGGCCCTGCGACCCGGCAAAGGTCAGGGCGGCGTTATTGCCGAAGATCTGCACGCAGACCTGCGTCATCGCTTCGCACTGGGTCGGGTTGACCTTGCCCGGCATGATCGATGAGCCCGGCTCGTTTTCCGGCAGGGCCAGTTCGCCCAAGCCCGAACGCGGGCCGGAACCAAGGAAGCGGATATCGTTGGCGATCTTGAACAGCGAGGCCGCCACCGTATTGATGGCGCCGTGCGAGAAGACCATGGCGTCGTGGGCGGCCAGAGCCTCGAACTTGTTCGGCGCCGTGGTGAAGCCGAGGCCGGTGATCGAAGCGATCTTCTCGGCCACGCCTTCGGCAAAACCGATGGGCGCATTCAGGCCGGTGCCGACGGCGGTGCCGCCCTGGGCCAGTTGCATCAGCTTCGGCAGGGTCTGCTGGATGCGCTCGATGCCGTTGGTCAGTTGCCGGGTATAGCCGCCGAATTCCTGACCGAGGGTCAGCGGCGTCGCGTCCTGCGTATGGGTGCGGCCGATCTTGATGATGTCCTTCCAGGCCTCGGCCTTGTCATTCAGGGCATTGCGCAGGGTTTGCAGCGCCGGCAGCAGACGGTGAACGATCTCTTCGGCGCAGGCGACGTGCATGGCGGTCGGATAGGTGTCGTTCGACGACTGCGACATATTGACGTGGTCATTGGGGTGGACCGGCTTCTTGGTGCCCATCTCGCCGCCCAGGATCTCGATGGCGCGGTTCGAGATCACCTCGTTGGCGTTCATGTTCGACTGGGTGCCGGAACCGGTCTGCCAGACGACCAGCGGGAAGTGCTCGTCGAGCTTGCCTTCCATGACCTCGTTGGCGGCGGTGATGATGGCCTGGCCGATGGCGGGGTCGAGCTTGCCGAGCGCCATATTGGTTTCGGCGGCGGCGCGCTTGACGATGCCGAGGGCGCGCACGATCGGCAGCGGCTGCTTTTCCCAGCCGATCTTGAAATTGCCGAGCGAGCGCTGGGCCTGGGCACCCCAGTACTTCGAGTTGTCGACCTCGATCGGGCCAAAGGTATCGGTTTCGGTGCGGGTGGTTTTGGACATCTTGGGGGGCTCCGTGGGAGGTGTCGGATCGGATGGGCCGGCTTGAATGGCGGAGGTGGTTTCCAGTTCCGGCGTAAAGCTGGTGGCGGTGATCCGTCGCTTTTTCTTCGAACCGGACAACCAGTCTAACAACCCCATAACGCCCTCCATAACCGGCAAAAAACGTGCGCCTATCCGTTATGTCCGCAAGGGTCAAAGCGCAACGACTTTATGCGTAACGGGGTATATTTTCGAGTCAATCCTTGTACCTCCCCACCTTTGGTGGGGAGGGGGACCATGAGCCAAAGGCGAAATGGTGGTGGGGTTTCTTACTTTCTTAAGTGAAGCCAGAAGCCCCACCACCATCCGGCTTCGCTGAAGACGCTTCGCCGGCCGGTCCCCCTCCCCGGCATAGCCGGGGAGGTATAAGAATAATACGGGCTCCTACCGATAGCGGTAGCGTGTAATTGCCATGAACATCTGTGTAATCTGTGGATCAAAAAACAAACCTTCGTGCGCGTTCCGGCGCTGGCAAGAAGAGGTATCCACAGATTACACAGATATTCTTTGCCCTCTCACGCTACCGCTATCGCCAGAGTGCGGTTCAGGTCAAACCGTCTCCGCCAAAAACCCGCCCGTCTGCCGCGCCCACAGCCGCGCATAGAGCCCGCCCGAGCGCACCAGTTCGTCATGCGTGCCGGTCTCGATAATGCGGCCACCATCGATCACCACCAGGCGGTCCATGCGGGCGATGGTCGAGAGCCGGTGCGCGATGGCGATGACCGTCTTGCCCTGCATCAGTTCCAACAGGCTTTCCTGGATCGCCGCCTCGACCTCGGAATCGAGCGCCGAGGTGGCTTCATCGAGCACCAGGATCGGCGCATTCTTCAGCAACACGCGGGCGATGGCGATGCGCTGACGCTGCCCGCCGGAGAGTTTGACGCCCCTCTCACCAACATGGGCGTCATAGCCGCTGCGCCCCTGGCCATCATTGAGATCGGGGATAAAGCCCGCCGCATGAGCGCGCGCCGCCGCCCGGTCTATCTCGGCCTGCGAGGCGCCCGGTGAGCCATAGGCGATATTATCGCGGATCGAGCGGTGCAGCAGCGAGGTATCCTGCGTCACCATGCCGATATGGGCGCGCAAACTCTCCTGATTGACCCCGGCGATATCCTGGCCATCGATCAGGATATGCCCGCTTTTCAGGTCGTACAGCCGCAGGAACAGGTTGACGAGGGTCGACTTGCCGGCGCCGGAAGGCCCGACCAGCCCGATCTTTTCCCCCGGCGCGATGGTCAGGCTAAAATCCTGTATTGCCGGCAGGTCGCCGTAAGCGAAGCCGACATGCTCAAAGCGGATTTCGCCCTGGCGCACTTCCAGCGCCGGCGCCGCTTCCACGTCCACCACCATATGCGGCCGCGAAATGGTCTCGATGCCGTTCTGCACCGAGCCGATATTCTCGAACAGGCTGGTAACCTGGAACATCACCCAGTTCGACATGCTGATCAGCCGCTGCGTCAGGGCGCCGATCAGGGCGATGGCGCCGACTGTGATCAGGCCCTGGCTCCACAGCCAGATGGCCAGCGCCGCCATGATGATCAGCAGCAGGGCGTTGATGACGGCCGTGCTGTTATCCAGCCCCGTGATCAGCCGTTCCTGCACCTGCCACTTGCGGCTGTTGGTCAGCAGGCCTTCGCGTACATAGTCGTCCTCATGGCGCGTGCCGGCGAAGAGCTTGACGGTCTGGATATTGGTGTAGGTATCGACAATGCGCCCGACAAGAGCCGAACGTGCCTCCGCCCCTTCGCTAGCCGCAACGCCAAGCTTCGGCACGAAAAAGGCGCAGACGAGGCCGTAGACGACACTCCACACCACCAGCGGGATCACCAGCCGCCAGTCGGCCTGAAAGAACAGCACGATGGCGCTGCCGAAATAGATGACGACGTACAGCAGGGTATCGCACAGGGTCGTCAGGGTATTGCGCACGGCAGACGCCGTTTCGACCACCTTTGAGGCGACGCGGCCGGCATAGTCATTGGTGAAGAAACCGATCGATTGTCGCACCACATGGCGGTGCGATTGCCAGCGGATCAGGTTGGGAAAGTTGCTGGTGATCGCCTGACGCAGGAACAAAGAATGGATAAAGCCAATCAGCGGCCAGGCGATGCCTATGATCACCGCCATGCGGATAAAGTCATGGCCATGCGCGCGCCAGAGGTCAGCGGGCCTGGTGTGGGTCAGGTAATCGACGATATCCGCCATGAAGCGGAAGACCGCCACCTCGGTGATCGTATAGAGAAAGCCGGCGATCAGTATGGCCAGGAACAGCGGCCACGCCTGTTTGAGAAACTGCCAGAAGAAGGGCAGCAGCTTATCGGGCGGCGGACCGTCTTCATGAGGACCAAACGGATCGATCATCCGCTCGAAGCGGCTGTAGAGGGCATTGATCAGGGACATGCCCTGCATATGCGCTTACCTTAGGCAAAAAGAAACCCCGCCGAAGACAGTCGTAAATACTTAGCCTTCCCCCTCTCCCCATAAATGGGGAGAGGACGACAAGCAAGGCGAAGGCGTAGCCAAAGCCTTAGATTGTCGGGTGAGGGGCTGTGCCCGATTGCAAAAGGCCCCTCACCCGGTCGCCCTCACTTCGTTTGGCTCACTTTCCCCTCTCCCCATTTTATGGGGAGAGGGGAAAGTGAGCGAGGAGTTGGAGCCAAAAAGAAACCCCGCCAGAGATACTGACGGGGTAACTTCAAAATTACGGGTGCAGCGCCAATAAAGGCTTGCGACCCTGCTACTTGGCGCCAAAGAGACGAGCCCAGAAGCCGGGCTTCTTCTTGGCGGCGGTGGCCGTGCTGGAGGCGAAATCACTGGCCTTTTGTGTCACCGAGGCGGTGACGTCATCGGCCTTTTTGGCGAGATCATCGATCATCGGCTTGGCCGCTTCAACAGCATCGTCGATCTTGTCCTTGGCAGCATCGACAGCGGCTTCGACCTTGGCGGCCGCGTCCTTGACCGCCGGTTCGGCAGCGGCCTTCAGATCGGCGACCTTTTCAGCCACATCGGCCTTGGCTTCGGCGGCAGCGGCCTTCACAGTTTCGACAGCCTTGGCAACCTTGGCCTTGGTTTCGCTGGCGGTCTTCTTGGCGGCCGGTTTGGCCTTGGCCGGCGCGGCGGCAACCGCCTTGACAGCCTTCGCCTTGGCAGCGGTAGCGGCCGTCTTCACGGTCTTGACGGCGGCTTCAGCCTTCTTCTCGACCTTTTTCGCTTCGGCAACCACCGGCTTCTTCACATCGGCAACCATCGATTTGGTGGCGGCAGCCGCCTTCTTCGGCGCGGCCTTCGCAGCAGCGGCGGTCTTGGTCGCGGCCGTCTTGGTGGCGGCGGCCGCCTTGGCCGGCGCGGCTTTCGCGGCGGCAACGGCCTTCTTGGCGGCCGGCTTTACAGTCTTTTGGATGGGGGCCGCGGCCTTTTCCACCGGCGCCTTGCGCGCCAGGGTCTTCTTCACGCCGGCGTCGGCCGGGATGTCTTTATTTTCACCAGTCGTTGATTTTGTGGTAGCTCTCGCCATCGTCTGTCCTTAAATGCCCCGTTCAGGAGTGCGCACCCAGCGCGCATTGGAATGAAGTTACCCGAATCGGCTGTTCAAATCAAATAAAGCCTATTCCTAATCTTAACGCAGAGCAATATGACCTATAATCCGCAGCAAATCATCGCCCGTGGCCCCCGTCTAGTCTCGGAAAGCGCCGCCGAAGCCATTGATGGCGACGTTTTGCTGGAAGGCGCCACCTATTCGATCCTGGAAGAGGATGAAGACCGCAATATCTGGCGCATCGACGCCTTCCCGACCACCGAGGAAGAAGACGCCCGCCTTCAGGAAGTCCTGGCCGGCTTTCCGGAGCTGACCGTCACCGCCGATCAACTGGCCGATGCCGACTGGCTGGCCATGGCGCTGTCCGGCCTGCCGCCGGTACGCGCCGGGCGCTTCTTCGTCTACGGCATCCATGATCGCGGCCGCGCGCCGGATAACACGGTCAACCTGCGTATCGAGGCCGGTGCTGCCTTCGGCACCGGCCACCACGGCACCACGGTAGGCTGCCTGATCGCCTATAACGACCTGCTGAAATCGAAGCGCTTTGACCGCGTGCTCGATGTCGGCGCCGGCACCGGCGTGCTGGCCATCGCCGCCGCCAAGACCGGCACACGTGTCGCCGTCGGCACCGATATCGATCCGGTTTCGGTCCGCATCTCGAACGAAAACGCCAAGCTCAACAAATGCCATGCGCGCTTTGTCTATGCCAATGGGCTCGATCACCGCCTGGTGCGTTCCGATGCCCCCTATGACCTAGTCTTCGCCAATATCCTGGCCCGTCCGCTGGTCGGCCTGTCCATGGCCATCCGTGGCGCCTTGAAGCCGAAGGGCCTGGTCATCCTGTCGGGCCTCCTGCGCACCCAGGAACGCTTCGTGAAAGCGGCCTATCACAGCAAGGGCTTCCGCACCGTCCGCCGCATCCATCGTGATGCCTGGTGTACCCTGGTGATGCAGAAGGTCTGACTCTCTCCTCCCCTGCGAAGCGGGGGAGGTGGCGCGGCTTGTCCGCGACGGAGGGGGCCTGCCCCTCACATCACATAGCCCCCTCCGTCAGCGACACCGGCTCTTCGAGCCTCGCGCTGCCACCTCCCCCGTACTCTTCGCTACAGGGGAGCATATTTGCTCAAAAACCACAGTTCACGGATCATTTCCCACCGCGCTTGAAATTGTATGATTTTCCGGCAAAATAAATAAATCAAATAAAAGAAACCCGCCAAATGGGTTTTACCGGGAGAGCGCCAATGTTCATGCAAAAAATCATCACCGCCACACTTGCGTCCGCCGCCCTGCTGGCGGCCGTCCCTGCCCTGGCGCAGGAAGCCAAGCCAGCCCCCATGGTCATCTATGACGATGAGCTGAAAAACGACTGGCAGAACTGGAGCTGGGGCGTCACCCTGCAAATGTCCGTGCCCGCCGGCCAGGTCAAGCCGATCAAGGTCGAGGGCACGCCGTGGTCGGCGCTGGACCTGCACCATTCGGCTATTTCGACCAAGGGCTATACCAAGCTGACCTTCTATATCAATGGCGGAACTGATGGCGGCCAGCAACTGATGGTCAAGGTCAAGGCGCCCGGCGGCGTGGCCATCGAATCCAACTATGCCATCGCGCCAAAAGTGAAGACCTGGGAAGTCGCCGAGGTGCCGCTGAAGGATATCGGCGCCGATGACAAGATGATCGAGGACATCTTCATTCAGGGCGGCGCCGATGCCTACAAGCCCTATTACATCACCAAGATTCAGCTTGAGTAGGCTTTAAGATCATTTGAAACGACGCGGCGGCGGTCTATATAGGGGCATCAGATGAAGAGGCCCGACCATGACCGCCGATACCGCTCACTTCCAGCACTTCGATGTCACCACCCAGCCGTCGCAGGGCGTGGCCAATGTGGCTGCCCTGCGTGTCGAAATGCGGAAGATGGGTCTGGACGGCTTTATCGTCCCCCACGAGGATGAGCACCAGAACGAATACCTGCCGGACGCCAATGAGCGCCTGGCCTGGGTCTCCGGCTTTACCGGCTCGGCCGGCGCGGCGATTATCTTCATGGACCGCGCCATCCTCTTCGCCGATGGCCGTTATACCCTGCAATCGCGCGAACAGACCGATCCGTCGGTCTTCTCGGTCGAGGATTTCAATGCCAGTTCGCTGGCCGATACGGTGGCGAAAGCGCCGCGCGGATCGGTCATTGGTTATGATGCGGCCCTCATCAGCCCGTTCAGCCTCCATGCCCTGCAGGCCGCCGCCGACGGCGCGGGCGTGACGCTGAAATCCGTTTCGCCCAATCCGCTTGACCTCGCCTGGGGAAGTGCCCGCCCGGCGCAGCCCATGGCCCTGATCGTGCCGCAGCCGCTCGAATATGCCGGTGTCGCCTCCGCCGATAAACGCGCGCACCTGGCCGCTACCCTGAAAGCCAACGGCATCGCCGCCGCCCTGATCACCGCGCCGTCGTCGCTGGCCTGGCTGTTCAATATCCGCGGCGGCGATGTCATCCGCTCGCCCCTGCCGCTCGGCCAGGCCATCCTGAAAAGCGATGGTTCCGCCGACCTCTTCATCGAGCCCGCCAAGATCAGCGACGGCCTGCTCGAATGGCTGGGCAATGAGGTCAGCGTTGCCGGCCCGCAGGACGTGACCAAAAGCCTGAAAGCCTTCGCCGGTCAAAATGTGCTGATCGACGCCAATCTCTCCTCGGCCTACTGGCTGGAGGCTATAAAGACCGCCGGCGCCGCCCCCCTGACCGCCGATGATCCCTGCCTTTTGCCACGCGCCTGCAAGAACGATGTCGAGATCGCCGGCACCACCGCCGCCCATATCCGCGATGGCGCACTCCTCACCACCTTCCTCTACTGGGTCGCCACCGAGGCGCAGGACACCCTCCCGACCGAGATCGAGGTGGCGCAAAAGCTGGAACAGATCCGCAAGGCCGGCCCAAAGAACGAAGGAACGGATATCCGCGACCTGTCGTTCGACACCATTTCCGGCTTCGGCCCGCATGGCGCGCTGCCGCATTACAAGGTCAATGTGTCGAGCGATCTCAAGACGGCGAAAGGCAACCTGCTGCTGGTCGATTCCGGCGCCCAGTTTCTCGATGGCACCACCGATGTGACCCGCACCGTGGCCATGGGCGCGCCAACCGCCGAACACAAACGCATGTTCACCCTGGTGTTGAAAGGCCATATTGCCCTGGCCACCGTGAAGTTCCCCGCCGGCACCACCGGCACGCATCTCGACGCCCTGGCGCGCCAGTTCCTGTGGGCCGAGGGCTTTGACTACGACCACGGCACGGGTCATGGCGTCGGCGTCTATCTCGGCGTCCACGAAGGCCCGCAACGCATCGCCAAGGCCTTGAACCGTTACGCCCTGCAAACCGGCATGATCGTTTCCAATGAGCCGGGCTTCTACAAGGCGGGCGAATACGGCATCCGAATCGAGAACCTGCAATATGTCACCGAGGCGGAAATCCCCGCCGGTGGCGAACGCCCGATGCACCGCTTCGAGAACCTGACCTGGGCGCCGATCGACCGCAACCTGATCGATGTGTCGCTGCTCACCCCCGCCGAGCGCGCCTATATGGATAGCTACCACGCGCGCTGCGTGGCGTTGCTCAGCCCGCTGGTTTCCGACGAAGTACGCGGCTGGCTTATCGAGGCATGTAAGCCGTTGTAGTATCCTTCTCCCCTCTCCCCATGACCATGGGGAGAGCCGGGCGGCCGGTGCCGACGACAAGCAAGGCGAAGCCGCAGATTGTCGGGTGAGGGGCTTGTAGCCGCCTGAGAAATGCCCCTCACCCGATCGCCTTCACTACGTTCGGCTCTCGTCCTCTCCCCACTATGTGGGGAGAGGGGAATTATTGTTGGCTCACGTCAAATAGAGCGATCCAGATCGCGTTTCATTTCATGCACGATCTCGTCACGCAGTGACGTAAAATCTTGCACGCGATCCTTCTTGTAAAACTCGTAGGCAATCTCATCAATTTTCCTTGGAGAGATCAGCCTCATTACTTAATTGCCAATAGAAACCTTCTGCTTGGTTTCCTCATTAGTGTTGATGACACTATTCTGTAACGCCTCCAGATATCCGGCATAGACGTTCAACTTTTCCCGATATTTGAAGTGCTTACGATCAAACCTGTCTTTCAGATAGGTTGTGAGCAAAGAGCCTAAGCCCAAGCCACCTATCAGCGCTATTCCCGTGCTGAAAATCTGAGATATATCGCCACTCATCAGTCTTCCCCTATCATCGCCAGCCACTCGTCCTCGGTGAGCGTGGTGACGCCCAGTTCGGCGGCCTTTTTCAGCTTGGAGCCCGCGCCGGGGCCGGCCACCAGATAATCCGTCTTGGCCGAGACTGAACCGGCCACCTTGGCGCCGAGGCGCTCGGCCTGCGCCTTGGCCTCGTCGCGCGTAAAGCGTTCCAGCGAACCGGTAAAGACGACCGTCTTGCCGCTGACGGCATGATCGCCGGCCACGGCCTCGGCATCCTGCACTTTTAACTGCTTAAGGAAGCGCTCGTAAATCTCGCGCTGATAGGGATGGGCGAAATAGCTGACCAGAGCACCGGCGACCACCGGACCGATCTGGTCCTGGTGCGAAATGCCTTCGCGGGCTACTTCGTCACCGCCGGCCGCCGCCACCATCACCTCATGGAAATGACGCTCGCTGCCATAGGCCCTGGCCAACAGGCGGGCGGTGGTTTCGCCGATATGCTTGATGCCCAGCGCGGCGATAAAACGGTCCAGCGGCAGATCGCGTCGCGCCTCGATATTATCGAACAGCTTATCGATACCGGCGAAGGCACGATCAGAGTCCGACAGGGCCTTGGCGGAGCTTTCGCCCTTCTTTTCCTGACGCAGGGCCGACTGGCGCTTGCGCTCTTCCAGCACGGCGGCACGGACCTGATCGGCCCGTTCATGCAGGCGGAAGATATCGGCCGGTTCGCTGAGGATTCCGGCGCGGTGAAATATTTCGATATTGCTTTCGCCGAGCCCCTCGATATCGAGCACACGGCGGCTGACGACATATTTCAGGTATTCGATGCGCTGGTGCGGACAGGCCTGGTCGCCGGAACACTTGCGCGCCACGCCTTCCTCGCCCTTGGCATTGGTTTCGCGCACCACCTCGGTTTTCAACGGGCACGGACAGACGGTAGGGAACTCGTATTTCGGGGCATTCGCCGGCCGTTCGTTCAGCTCCACGCCGACGATCTGCGGGATGACATCACCGGCGCGCTGGACGCGGACCATGTCGCCGATATGGATATCCTTGCGCTCGATCTCGTCGGCATTATGCAGGGTGACATTGGTGACCACCACCCCGCCGACATTGATGGGCTCCAGCCGCGCCACCGGAGTGAGCGTACCCATCCGGCCGACCTGGATATCGACGGCCTGAAGGCGGGTCAGCGCCTGCTGCGCCGGGAACTTGTGGGCGATGGCCCAGCGCGGCGAACGCGACACAAAGCCCAGACGGCGCTGCCAATCCAGCCGATCGACCTTATAGACCACGCCATCGATATCGTAGCCGAGCCCGGAGCGTTCCTTGCCGATATGATCGTAGACTTCCAGCAAACCTTTTGCCCCCTCGACGCGCCGTGAGTTGGGATTGACCTGGAAGCCCCATTCGCGGAATTTTTCCAGCGCGTCGGATTGGGTGGTGACAAAGTTTTCGTCGCTGACCTCCCCCCACGCATAGGCGAAGAAGCGCAAAGGGCGCGCGGCCGTAATGCTGGCATCAAGCTGACGCAGTGCGCCGGAGGCCGAATTGCGCGGGTTGGCGAAGGTCTTGGTGCCTTCCTCGATGGCGCGGGCGTTCATCTCGGCGAATTCCATCAACGGCATATAGACCTCACCACGGATTTCGATGCGGTCGGGGAAGCCGGCGCCGTTCAAATGATGCGGCACATCCTTGATGGTTTTGGCATTTTCGGTGATATCCTCGCCGGTGCGGCCATCGCCGCGCGTGGCGGCGCGCACCAGTTCGCCCTTCACATAGAGCAGGCTGCACGACACGCCGTCGATCTTGGGCTCGGCGGCGAAGGAGATCACCTCGTCTTCCGGCAGGCGCAGAAACCGGCGGATACGGTCCTCGAAATCGGTCACATCTTCGGCAGTGAAGGCATTATCCAGCGACAGCATGGGCACGCCATGCTGAACCGGCGAGAACTTGGCCGAGGCCACGCCGCCGACGGTCTGGGTCGGGCTGTCCGGCGTTTTCAATTCGGGAAAATCGGCTTCCAGCGCCCGCAGCTCGGCTTCCAGAGCGTCATAGTCCGCATCGGTCAGTTCCGGCGTTTCCTGGTTATAATACAGGTCGCGGTGATGCCTGATCTGCGTGGCAAGCTCGGCATGGCGGGCGCGGGCGTCGTCGATAGTCATGAAGGGCCTCTGGTCGTTTCGCCCTTTCTACTGCCACACTCACCCCAGATTGTCAGTATTGTTCCACGGTTCATCCCCGCGTGTTTCCAGGCTGCGCCGCGTAAGCAGATAGCAGAGGATGATCAGGCAATAGAGCGCACCGACCACCAGGCCGAAATTGATATAGCTGTGCAGTTTGCCGGCGAACTCCGGCGTGAAGCGGTATTGCAGGCCATAGGTATGCAGGGTGACACCGACGCAGATGCCCACAGTCAGCAAGGCGCTGTAGGCAAAATGAACGACAAGCAGGATAATCTCGCGGATAAACCTGAGCATGGCCGCCTCCTGGCGCTCTTTCAAAAGAGCCCGGCTATTATACGCCTTCCGGGGCCTTAAGTCGAATGGCGGCCGCGCGGGCTTCCGGCGTGATCTCGGCGCCGGAAAGCATCCGTGCCAGTTCCTCCAGCGCGGCATCGGGCTCCAGCACGGTTACGGTCGAGCGCACGCTGTCATTATGCTCGGCCTTGGAGACCTTGAGGTGCTGATCGCCGCGCGCCGCGACCTGCGGCGAGTGTGTCACCACGATCACCTGCTGGTTCTGCGCCAGGCGCTTGAGCCGCAAGCCCACGGCATCGGCCACTGCGCCGCCGACGCCCTGATCGACTTCATCGAAGATCATCACGGGTCCGATGGTATCTTCACCGCCGCGAGACGCCAGCGCCGCCTTCAGGGCCAGGGCAAAACGCGCCAGTTCCCCGCCGGAGGCAATGGCGCCTAGACCACCCCATTCCGCGCCCGGATTGGTCTTGACTTCAAATTCGACCACATCGCCGCCGGTCTGGCCATAGCGCTCCGGCTCCAGCGGCCGCAGGGCGACACGGAAACGCGCCTTGTCGAGCTTGAGCGGCACCAGCTCGCTCATCACCGCCGCCGCCAGCGCCTCGCCGGCCTGTCCGCGTTTGGCGCGCAGAGCCTCGACAGCGGCATGGAAGGTCTTCTGCGCCGCGTGCATGGCGATGGTCAGGCGGCTTAAATGCGCATCCAGATCCTCGATCTGGTTCAGGCTGGCGGCAATGCGTGTGCGTTCTTTCGGCAGGTCTTCCACCAGCACGCCAAGCTTGCGGGCCATGGCGCGCAGGGCAAACAGACGCTCCTCGACGCGATCAAGCTGCCCCGGCTCGACATCGAGGCTATCCGCCGCCTGATCCATCAGGGCCAGGGCCTCATCGGCGGCAATCAGGGTGCGATCGAGCGCATCGGCCGCCGCCGTCAGCCGCGCCAGCACCGAATCTTCCGAAGTAGCCCCGGCCTGCATGGCGCGTGTGCGGGCATGATCGAGCGCCCGGAACGCCTTGACCAGCCGCTGCGACAACTGCTCGCCGCCCACGGCACTGCGTGCCTCGCTGATATCCTCTAGCGCCCGTTCGCCAGCCCCCAGCAGGGCGCGCTCCGAGGCCAGGGTCGCCTCTTCATCAGGCTGCGGATTGAGCCGGTCCAGTTCCTGCAAACGCAGGGTCAGGGTTTCCAGTTCGGCCTTATCAGCGCTGGCGCGTTTCATCAGATCGCGGTGTTCGTCGCGGATCGCCTTCAGCGCCTTCCAGCTATCGGAAACCTTCGCCAGTTCCGGCCCACAGGCACCATAACTATCCAGCATCCCCAGGTGCGAGCGGGCATCGAGCAGGCCCACCGTTTCATGCTGGCCGTGGACCTCCAGCAGGCTGTCGCCCAGCGCCTTGAGCACCGCCACACTGACCGGCTGATCATTGACGAACGCCTTGGAACGGCCATCGCGGCCGACCACGCGGCGCAGCAGCAGGGCCTCACCCGGCTCCAGGGCCAGCCCCTTGTCTTCGAGGAAATCATACAAAGGGTGGGTTGCCGCAATCTCGAATTCCGCCGTCACCGACGCCTGCGGCGCGCCGGCGCGGATCAGGCCGCTATCGGCGCGCGCCCCCGTGGCCAGGCCCAGAGAATCGAGCAGAATCGACTTGCCCGCGCCGGTTTCCCCGGTCAGCACGCTAAGGCCCTGCCGGATATCCAGTTCCAGCCGGTCAACCAGGACCACATCGGCAATCGTCAAACGTGTCAGCATCGGGCACCGAATCAAGAAGGCGACTGCCGATTCACCGGCAGCCGCCCCATACAATCACACAAATGAGAACAATTCAAGAACTCAGATATTTCGTCTTAATTGAACTTCCAGAAACTCAGCCAGCTTTTTTTCTTTTTCAGGTCCGGCGCCTCCGGTCCCTTCTTGCCCTTCGGATCGGGGGCAACGGCCGGCGTGGCGCCCTTTTCCTTCAGGAGCTTGTAGGCCGCCGAATACCAGCGGTCGCCCGGATAATTATAGCCCAGCACGGCGGCGTCACGCGTCGCTTCATCGTGCAGGCCCATCATTTCATTGGCTTCGACCAGGCGATAAAGCGCTTCCGGCGTATGGCTGGTGGTCTGGTAATCGCTGGCCACGGTCTTGAAGCGGCCAATGGCGGCCAGCGGCTGGTTGTCGTTCAGATACCAGCGGCCGACATCCATTTCCTTGCCGGCCAACTGATCCTGCACCATGTCGAGCTTGATACGCGCGTCCTTGGCGTATTCGCTGTCCGGATAGCGGCGCACCACATCGGTCAGCAGGGCCTTGGCGCTATCGGTATAGCCCTGGTCGCGGCCGACATCGACGATCTGTTCAAAGGCGCAGATCGCCTTCATGTAATAGGCATAGGGCGTCAGTTCGCTGCCCGGATAGAGCTTGATGAACTGGTCGGCGGCGGTGGTCGCCTCAGCATATTTATCGGCTTGGTAATTGGCATAGATGGTCATCACGATGGCGCGGCGCGACCATTCGGAATAGGGATGCTGGCGCTGGACTTCCTCGAAATAGGTGACGGCGTCGGACCAGCTCTTTTCGTCCAGCTTCTGCATACCGGTCTGGTAGAGCAGTTCCACCGGACGCTCCTCATAGACCAGATGCTCTTTCGGTCCCTTGCCGGCGCAGGCGGTCAGACCGGCTACGGAGACACTGGCCAGCAGGATAACTATGGCCGATTTCTTGAGAAGCCCCACAACGCTCAACCTATTCATCCTCTTGATGACAGCCGTTCGACCGGCCGTAAAATCTTTGTTCGAGGATACATCTACACGAGCGCAGCGCGCGCGCCAACCGTAATTAACCAGTCAGCCGACATCCGCCAGAGCCGCGCCGCGGGTGACGATGCGGTAGGCATCCGGACGCGACAATAGGGCACGGACCAAGGCATTATTAAGGCCGTGACCGGCGCGGATTCCTTCAAACCTGCCAAGAATGGGCATACCCAGCACATACAGGTCGCCGATGGCATCGAGGGCCTTGTGGCGGACGAATTCGTCGGCGAAGCGCAGGCCGCCTTCATTGAGGATCACGTCGCCGTCGATGACAATGGCATTATCCAGCGAACCACCGCGGGCCAAGCCGGCCTTGCGCAGGGCTTCGACGCCTTCGAGGAAGCCGAAGGTGCGCGCCGCCGACAACTCGTCACGGAAGGACTGCTCGGTGATGGCGAGATCAACGACCTGGTGGCCGATGGGGGTGCCAGGAAAGTCAATTTCAAAACGGACTTCAAACTGGTCGGCCGGCTTAAGCGAAGCGCGCTTGTCGCCTTCGATGACCTCGACCGGCTTCAGAATCTCGATGACCTGTTGCGGCACGGCCTGGCGGCGGAAACCGGCCTGGTCGAGCAGTTGCACGAACGGCAGGGCCGAGCCATCCATGATCGGCACTTCCGGACCATCCAGTTCAACAATGACGTTATCGATGCTCAGGGCGGCGAACGCGGCCATGACGTGTTCGATGGTCGAGACGGAAACGCCGGCGGCATTGGTGATGACGGTGCCCAGGGTCGTCTTGGTGACATTGTGGGCCAAGGCCGGGACGCGGTTATCGCGGTCGGTGATATCGGAGCGCACGAACACGACACCGGCGCCGGCAGGCGCCGAACGCACGACCATACGCACAGGCACGCCCGTATGCACGCCGATGCCGGCGATGATGGCCGCATGGGCCAGGGTCTGTTCGTTCTGATCAGGTAACATGACGCTCACCTTCTTGCCGCCCCCGCGTACATAAAATCCGGCGCAAAAAAAATGCGGGCGCATTTCTGGCCCGCATTCGATATCTCATTTTTGACGCCCGTTCACAAACGAACTTCTATTTCCGTTTGTAACGCCTTGCTTAACAAGCTTTTAATTAGCGAGGCGCCTTAAGAAAGAAGGGATTTCCAGATCGTCCTCCGTATCCATCGACGGCTGGACTTCCGAGCGCGTGGCCGGATTGAGATTCGTCTTGGCCTGAGCCTGGCCGGGCACATAGCGATCGGCTTCGTCCTGGACAGGCGCGGATTGGGCCACCGGCGCGGCCGGAGCGCTCTGGCGTTGCGGGAACAGGCCGCGCCAGAAGGATTCACGGCCTTCGTCTTCGGTGTTCAGACGCGGCGCGGGGGCCGGCTGGCTGGGGCGCGGGGCGGCAGTATGGGCGTAAGGGTTCGGGCGCTGGATCTGCGGTGTCACAGCAGGGCGCGGGGCGGGAGCCGGCGCTGAAACGGCCGGTGCTTCCTCATCTTCAACCATCGGATCGACGATCCGGCTGATGACGCGCGGTTCCTGTGACTGGACCGGGGCCTGAGCGGGCGCAGCCGCCGGCGTGATGGTCGGCTGCGTCGGACGCTCTTCAAACAGGCTTGAGCGCGCGGCTGGCTGGACAGCGACAGGTCTCACCGGTGCCGAGGCGCCGGGTGCGGTACGAGCCTCTGCCGCCTGGACAGGAGCCGGTGCAGGGGCTGACGCCACAGGCGCAGCGGCCGGCGTTTCGGTGCGCGAACCATAGCCAAGGCCGAAGGTCGGCGGCGGCGTAGTGGTTTTCGGGGTCGAATTGGCGTTCGTCAGCGGCGTTTGCAAGGCCACGCCGTCCATACCGGTGGCGACGACCGATACGCGCAGCTTGCCTTCCAGGTTCGGATCGAAGGCGGCACCAAAGATGATATTGGCTTCCGGATCGACTTCCGAAGAAATGGCATTGGCAGCTTCATCGACTTCATGCAGGGTCATGTCGAGACCGCCGGTGACGTTCACCAGCACGGCCTTGGCGCCCTTGAGCGAGGTTTCGTCGAGCAGCGGGTTCTGGATGGCGTTCTGCGCCGCCAGCAGGGCACGGTCTTCGCCGGAGGCTTCGCCGGTGCCCATCATCGCCTTGCCCATGTCGGACATGACCGAACGGACGTCGGCGAAATCGAGGTTGATCAGGCCCGGCAGAACCATCAGGTCGGTGATCGACCGCACGCCGGCGTGCAGCACCTGGTCGGCCATGCCGAAGGCTTCGGCGAAGGTGGTGCGCTCATTGGCGATACGGAAAAGGTTCTGGTTCGGAATGACGATCAGGGTATCGACATAGCGCTGCAACTCGGAAATGCCGGCATCGGCCAGGCGCATCCGGTGACGGCCCTCGAAGGTGAAGGGCTTGGTGACCACGCCGACGGTCAGGATACCGCGCTCGCGGGCGCATTTGGCGATGATCGGGGCCGCACCGGTGCCGGTGCCGCCGCCCATGCCGGCGGTGATGAACACCATGTGCGCCCCTTCGAGGTGCTCGGTGATCATGTCGGCGGATTCTTCGGCGGCGGTCATGCCGACTTCGGGATGCGCACCCGCGCCCAGCCCCTGGGTAATACCGACGCCAAGCTGAATGCGCGCCTCGGTGCGCGAAAACTGGAGCTGTTGGGCGTCAGTATTGGCGACGACGAACTCCACGCCTTCGAGGCCGGCTTCAATCATGTTGTTTACGGCGTTGCCCCCGGCTCCGCCCACTCCAAACACGACGATACGCGGCTTCAATTCTGTTGCGCGCGGCGCAGAAAGATGAATTGCCATGTTATCCAGTGAACCTTTCATGATCTCTCCCATTCGGTTCTCCGTCCGGGACGAACGAATGAGTTTTCCGATCCCCGATGCCAGGGTCTTATGAGACTACAACTATGCTTAACGAATAGTTACCCGATAACTTGAGTCGGCTAAAAAGGAACCTGTTTTGGTAAGATTTTTTAACCAAAGTTACCGAAGTATGACTTTTTACACAGGCATTGAGTCAGAAAGGAGTCACGCGGGTTGCGTTTTTCGCGCGGAGGGTGAGCGCCCCTTTCCAGAGGATTAACGCATCACCTCTGGAGACGGTATCCGCTTAGTGATTTGCCCGTAAGTTCATACGCCCCGCCACCAGGATGGGGAGGTACAAAAGGATGGGGGAATACGATTTCCTTTACGCCCCCAGCAGGCGCTCCAGCCGGGCCGCCGCGTCGGTTATGGCGAAGGCCGCCTTGCGTTCCATTTCATGCGCACCGGCATTCATGCGGGCATTGGCGGAATTGGCCTCGTCCAGTTGCAAGCGCAGGTCCTGCATTTCATCGATCATCAGCAGCGCGGCCATCAGGAACAGCCGCACCTCGCCGATCGAACCGACATCCGACACCACCATCTCGACATGCTCGTCAAACTTGCGCGCCAGTTCCTGCACGCGGCCTTCCTGGCCGTCGGCGCAACCGACCGTATAGGGCTTGTTGTTGACGCGGACCGTGACCTCTCCCATTACATCACCCCACTGACAAGCTGACGGATATTGGCGGCGGCGGCACCCAGAGCGGCATGGGCGGCGGAAGCCGCGGCCGCCAGTTCGGCATTGGAGGTGCGCGCCTCTTCCAGTTCGGCCAGCACCCGCTCATACTCGTCATTGGTGCCGGAGCCGGTGAATTCCGGCAGCGGTTCGCCGGATTGCAGCGCTCGCACACGCGCTTCAAGAGCCTCCAGCGCCCGGTCGAGCCGATCAACGGCGATACTCAGGCTGCTGCCCGTCTGATTCGGTGCCAAATGACTCTGAGAATGCTCCATAACCGCTTTCCTCCGATATGCGCCGCGCTTTCTATCGATTCGTCCGTTTCCGGACCAAAACCGGTAAGAATCGTGCGCAAAACGCATTAAATTCTACACTTAGCCGGCAAGTTCGGCTAAAGGCACGGCAAATCTCCGTACTCGTTAACACTTTAATAGAGACTCACCCATGTCCACAAGCGCTGTTGCAGCCGCTCCCACAACAAAGCCCTCCGGTGTTCTTATGGCGGATGCCATCCGTGTCCTGTCGATGGAGGCGGTGCATAATGCCAAATCCGGCCATCAGGGGATGCCGATGGGCATGGCCGATGTCGCCACCGTCCTGTGGACCAAGTTCCTGAAGTACGATCCGAAGCATCCCGACTGGGCCGACCGCGACCGCTTTGTGCTCTCCGCCGGCCACGGCTCGATGCTGCTCTATTCGCTGCTTCACCTGACCGGCTTCAAGTCGGTCTCGATGAAGGACATCGAGAATTTCCGCCAGTGGGGCTCCACCACCGCTGGTCACCCGGAATACGGCCATACCCCCGGCGTCGAATGCACCACCGGCCCGCTTGGTCAGGGCCTGGCCACCGCCGTCGGCATGGCCATGGCCGAACGCCATCTTAATGCCCGCTTCGGTGACGATCTTGTCAACCACAGGACCTGGGTCATCGCCGGCGACGGCTGCCTGATGGAAGGCGTGTCGCACGAAGCCATTTCGCTGGCCGGCCGTCTGAAGCTGAAGAACCTGATCGTCCTGTTCGACGACAATAATGTCACCATCGACGGTTACGCCACCGTAGCCGAAACCGGCGACCAGCTCGCCCGCTTCAAGGCCGCCGGCTGGGCCGTGAAGGCCGTTGACGGTCACGATCACTCGAAGATCGCCGCCGCCCTGCGCTGGGCCACCCAGCAGCAGAAGCCGGTCATGATCGCCTGCAAGACCGCCGTGTCGCGCCGTGCCGGCCCTAAGGAAGGCGACAAGCACGGCCACGGCTATAACCTGATGGACGATGAGATCAGGGCCGCCCGCGAACATATGGACTGGCTGGCCGCGCCCTTCACCCTGCCGGAAAACATCAGCAAGGCGTGGCTTGCCGCCGGCCGCAAGGGCACGAAGGTCCGCAAGGACTGGGATGCCCGCGCCAAGGCAAACCCCAAGGGCGCCGAACTGGCCGCTGTCATGAAGGGCGACCTGCCCGCCAACGCCTTCGAAGCGCTGGATGCTCACATTGCCGATGCCATCGCCACCAGGCCGGCCGACGCCACCCGCTCCTGCTCCGGCAAGGCGCTGGCAGCGCTTACCCCAACCATCGACACCATGATCGGCGGCTCGGCCGACCTGACAGGCTCGGTCAATACCCTGGTCAAGGGCATGACCGCCTTTGATATCGACAACTACGCCGGCCGCTACGTCCACTACGGCGTGCGTGAATTCGGCATGGCCGCGGCGATGAACGGCATGGCCCTGCACGGCGGCATCCTGCCCTATGCCGGCACCTTCTTCGTCTTCTCCGACTATAGCCGCCCGGCCATCCGCCTTGGCGCCCTGATGGGCGCCAAGGTCGTCCATGTCATGACGCACGATTCGATCGGCGTCGGCGAAGACGGCCCGACTCACCAGCCGGTCGAGCACCTGGCCTCCTACCGCGCCATGCCCGGCCTGCACGTCTTCCGTCCGGCCGACATGGTCGAGGCCGCCGAATGCTGGAAGGCTGCGGTGAAGGCCAAGGGTCCGTCCATGCTGGTCCTGTCGCGCCAGAAGGTGCCGGCGGTGCGTACGCAAGCGGGTGATCTCTCCGCCAAGGGCGCTTACGAACTGGTCGCCGCTTCTGGTGAAGCCCGTGCCACCATCTTCGCCTCGGGCACGGAAGTCTCCATCGCCGTCGC
Organism: Asticcacaulis taihuensis; assembly: GCF_900100255.1. Taxonomy (GTDB): domain Bacteria; phylum Pseudomonadota; class Alphaproteobacteria; order Caulobacterales; family Caulobacteraceae; genus Asticcacaulis; species Asticcacaulis taihuensis. Next base: position 1,423,836 of record NZ_FMTS01000001.1, read on the forward strand.
CGCCCAAAAGCAACTGGAAGCCGACGGCATCCCGACCCGCGTCGTCTCCACGCCGTCGTGGGATGTCTTCGACGCGCAACCGGCCGCCTACCAGGCGCAGGTCATCGGCAAGGCGCCGGTGCGCATCGCCGTCGAAGCCGCCGCCCGCTTCGGCTGGGAACGTTTCATCGGCGAGGACGGCCTGTTCGTCGGCATGTCGAGCTTCGGCGCCTCGGCCCCGGCCGACCGCCTCTACAAGGAGTTCGGCATCACGGCTGAAAACGTCGTCGCCAAGGTCAAGGCCGCGCTGTAAGCAGTTACACAAACAAATAAAAAAGCCCCGTCCGGAATTCGGACGGGGCTTTTTTATTTTCTGCTTTCCATAAGGCGCCGATTGATGCCTCCGAAACAGGGCGACCTGCCCTGTTTCGGCAAGCGCGACTGCGCGCCGCGCACGTTTGCGCGTAAACTTCTTTCGAAAGAAAGAGCCGTGACAGCGGCGGCTGTCACGGCTCCGATCTGTCATGTCCGCTCCGGGGAGATACGGACATTACAGAAGCCTTTTAGCGTCCCTGCTGGGGCGCCATATCCTGACGGTGATGGCGCCAGCCCTTATGGCCCTGCGACAATTCCGTGGCGTCAAGGAAGCCGTCATGGTTGGCGTCGGCCTTGTCGAAGCGGGCTTTCGCCATGGCTTCGCTTTCGGCCCACGACACCTTGCCGTCCTTGTCGGTATCGATACGGGCGAGCATTTTAGCCTGGCGTTCGGCGCGATGCGCCTGCCAGCCGGCCTTGAGTTCGTCCTTCGTTACCTTGCCGTCCTTATTGGCGTCGATCTCGTCAAAAGTCTTGGCGAGGCGGCCTTTAGCCTCGCTCTTATCGAGCGCGCCGTCCTTGTTAACATCGAGTGCATCAAAGCGTTGGCCGTGATGCTTATGGTTAGTCGTATCCGTAGCGGTCTGCGCCAGCGCGCCGCCCACAAGGGCTGCACCAAGCGCCATGATAGAAACAAACGTCAGTGTACGTGACATGAGTTGAGTTCCTGAGTGGATAGAACGAACAGTCCCCATTCGTGCCGTTATCCAGTCAAACGGAAGCGGTGATATTTTCCGTCGCAAAAATTTTTGCGGAATTTTTTCATAAAAAAAGACCGGAGCTTTCGCTCCGGCCAGGTGTGCCATCCACGGCAACTTTTTCACCGCCCAGCGGCGAAATTACAGGACTATCTTTCCGGCGGTGGGACCGGCGGACCATCTCCCTCAGGCCCGCCTTCAGGCGGCGGGGGCGGCGCCTTCAATTCGGTCTCATCGAGATAACCATCCTTATTGGCATCCATCCGAGCAAAATGGGCCTTCATCGGCGCGCTGAATTCCTCAAGGCTGATCCTGCCATCCTTGTCCGTATCAAGCTGTTTGAGATCAGGCCCATGGAAAGGCATGGGACCGCCCCTGCCTCGGGGGCCGTCATGTTCACGACCGCGCCAGTGATCGCCATCGGGTCTTTTCGGACGGAAAGCGTCGAATTCGGCCTGACTGATCACGCCATCCTTATTGGTATCGATATCGCTGAAGGCCGGCCTGGCCGGGCCATCGGTCTTCGGGGCATCCATTCCGTCCGCCAGAGCCGGCAGGGCGCATATGCCGGCGAGTGTCAGGGACAGGCCCAACCAGTGAACAGGCTTTAACATGCTGTTTCTCCTCGTCATTTCATCAAAGAGCGAAATATCGAACGCTCTTCACAGATCGTCAGAATGCGCCCGACATATTGCCCGCCGATGTCAGGCACGGCCCGAAATCAGGCCAAAATAAGATTTATTATGACAGCGGCGACATCGGAAAGCCGTAAGCCTGCGTCATTGCGGTCACAGGTCTTTTTCCTTATCAGCGCCCGCAATCACGAGTATCGTCGCCATGTCATCAGCCATACAGTCCGCCATGCCCCAGACCGTCACCGCTGCCCCCACGCGCATCCTTGTCGTCGATGATGACGCCGACCTGCGCGAACTGATCAGCGGTTTCCTGAGCCAGAATGGTTTCGAGGTCCAGACGGCCGCGCAAGGCCGCGATATGGAAAAGATCCTGGCGCGCGGCGATATCCAGCTGATCGTGCTTGATTACATGATGCCGGGTGAAGACGGCCTCAGCATATGCAAGCGGATCAACGAACAGGGTGGCCCGCCGGTCATCATGCTGTCGGCGCGCGGCGAAGAGATCGACCGTATCGTCGGCCTCGAACTCGGCGCCGATGACTACATGGCCAAGCCATTCCATCCGCGCGAACTGCTGGCCCGCATCCGCGCCGTCATGCGCCGCCGCGAAGCCCGCAACGGCTTGAATGGTTTTGGGGGAGAAAAGTCGCCGATCACGCATTTCTTCAACTGGCAACTCGACAATATCAAGCGCACGCTTGTCCGCCCGGATGGCATCCAGGTGGCGCTTTCCAATGCCGAATTCGAACTGCTGCGCGTCTTCCTCGATCGCCCCGGTCGGGCGCTTTCCCGCGACCAGATTCTCGACTACCTGCACGGCCCCAATACCGACAGCTTCGACCGCGCCATCGATGTGCAGATTTCCCGTCTGCGCAAGAAGCTGAGCGACGATGCCAATGAAGACATTATCCGAACCATCCGCGGCATCGGCTACATGTTCAAGCCGTTAAAGTAACCGGAACCACCTTTGAGCCCCTTGTCCGCCGCCCCCTCGCGCACACAGCTTATCTCCCTGCCAATCTTCTGGCAGGTGATGGGCCTTTCACTCGCCGTGCTGGTACTGGCACTGGTCATCCCCGTGCTCGTGGTGCTGAAGGCGCCCGAACCGCCGCCCTCCGGCTACAGCCTGACGGAGGCGGTGACCGCGCTCAAGACCGGCGAGGTCCGGCTGCAGAACGGCCACCGGCTGAAGGCCATCACCGTCTCCGCGCGCCCGGCCTTTATCGACAAGGCGCCGGACGCGACGGATTCCCGCGCCCTGCGGACCTATAATTTCCAGGCCGGCATTGCCCAGAAACTGGCGGCGGAACTGCATGTGCCGACGGATACGGTCTTCGTGCATATCCAGCCGCATCGCCGCTTCGATGGCGGCCCAAGAACCTTCGCGTTTCAGCGTGACGGCTTCCCGGCCGCCGGTCCGAACGTCATGACATCGCAGGCGCCGCCCAATGACTTCCCGCGCCTGGATCAGGGCCCGGATCAGGCACAGGGTGCGCACGAAGGGCCGGCCAGCGATATGCCGCCCGCCGACCGTGCTTTCAATCCCGGCTTTGGCGGCAATCGTGTGGTGACCTTCAACGGCGAGACCCGCGCCGATATCTTCTATCCCGCCTTCAGCGCCGCCTGGCAACTCAAGGACGGCACCTGGCGCGTCATTACCCCGCCCAGGGAACTGATCGCCCCCTGGCAGGAGCGCCTCCTGCTCGGCTTCGTCCTGACGGCCCTGCTGATCCTGCCGCTCGCCTGGTGGCTGTCGCAGCGGCTCTCCCGGCCGATCATCGCCTTTTCCGAAGCTGCCTCCAAGCTGAGCGTGGAGGACAATGCGCCGCCCGTGCTTTCCGTCGGCCCGCGCGAGGTGCGCGCCGCCGCCGAGGTGCTCAATGAAATGCAGGCGCGCATCCGCAAGCAGGTGGAAAGCCGCACCATGCTGATGGCGGCCATCGCCCACGACCTCAAGACGCCGCTGGCCCGGATGCGCCTGCGCATCGAGGATGTCCCCGCCCCCCTGCGCGAAAAGCTGAATAACGACATCGCCCACATGGATGGGCTGATCCGCAGCGCCATGAGCTTCACCAGCGCCCACAAGATGAACGAGACCCTGCGGCCGCTTGATTTCTCGGCGCTGGTCGACTCCTTGAGCGACGATCTGTGCGCCGTTTGCGATATGGACCCGGCACGGATCGAGGATAATATCATGGTCCGGGGCGACGCCGTGGCGCTGAAGCGTATCCTGATCAACCTGGTCGAAAACGCCGGACGCTATGCCGGCGGCTGCCGCATCGAACTGGCGCGGCGCGGCAACAAGGCGGAACTGCGCGTCATCGATAACGGCCCCGGCCTGCCGTCCGAAGCCCTGGAAACCGTCTTCGAGCCTTTCTACCGGCTGGAGTCCTCGCGCAACCGCGATACCGGCGGCACGGGCCTCGGCCTTTCGGTGGCGCGCGCCCTGACCGAAGCGCAAGGCGGCACACTGACGGCCACCAACCGCTATGAGGGCACAGACATTGTCGGGCTGGAACTATTGATGGTCCTGCCGATATTGGCGCGCTAAGTCGTTTCAAATCCGACTATAAAAATGTCGCTTACGACCTTGATTATAAGGCCCTGATCTGGAATTTCTGTGATAACGTTACCATATCCTGGTCAGCGCGAAATAAGGCTTGACTTCAAAGCCTTGAGGCTAAAAAACCACCGCGCAATTACAGCGATTGGTGCTGCTATCTCATAAAAGGATTTCCCCATGGCTTTACGTGTCGCCATCAACGGTTTTGGCCGCATCGGCCGTCTGGTTCTGCGCTCGATCATTGAGCATAACCGCACGGACATCGAAGTGGTTGCGATCAACGACCTGGGCCCGGTGGAAACCAATGCGCACCTGCTGCGCTACGATTCGATCCACGGCCGGTTCCCGGCCAAGGTGGCCGTCGAGGGCGACAGCCTGGTCATCACCGCCAATGGCAAGACCTATGCGCCGATCAAGGTGACGGCGATCCGCAATCCGGCCGAACTGCCGCATAAGGATCTCAAGGTCGATATCGCCTTCGAATGCACCGGCATCTTCACCAAGCGCGACACCGCCGCCGCCCACCTGGAAGCCGGCGCCAAGCGCGTCATCGTCTCGGCTCCGGCCGACGGCGCCGACAAGACCATCGTCTACGGCGTCAACCACGATGTCCTGACCAAGGATGACCTGGTCATCTCCAACGCTTCCTGCACCACCAACTGCCTGGCGCCGGTCGCCAAGGTGCTGCATGACCTTTGCGGCATCGTCAACGGCTACATGACGACGATCCACTCCTACACCAACGACCAGCCGTCGCTCGACCAGATGCACAAGGATCTGTATCGCGCCCGCGCCGCCGCCCTTTCCATGATCCCGACCTCGACCGGCGCCGCCAAGGCCGTTGGCCTCGTCCTGCCGGAACTGAAGGGCAAGCTGGACGGTTCCTCGATCCGCGTGCCCACCCCGAACGTCTCGGCCGTCGACCTGGTGTTCAATGCCGGCCGCGACGTGACGAAGGAAGAGATCAACGCCGCCATCAAGGCCGCCGCTGACGGCCCGATGAAGGGTGTTCTGGCCTATACCGACGAGCCGCTGGTCTCGCACGACTTCAACCACGAGCCCGCCTCCTCGACCTTCGCCCTGGCCCAGACCCAGGTCATCGAAGGCAAGCTGGTGCGCATCCTTTCGTGGTACGACAACGAATGGGGCTTCTCCTCGCGCATGGCCGACACGGCCGTCGCCTTCGGTAAGTTCCTCTGATAAGATTAGCCCCGCCGGATCGTCTCGGCGGGGTTTTTCTTCACGGACCAGGTCATGGCAATCAAAGAGCAACTGTCAAAGGAGGACCAGGCCCTGCCCTGGCTGATCGGAGCTTTTGTTGCCGGTGTGGTGACCATGTTCACTCTCGTGATGCTTGCTCTCAGGTTATATGTTGATATTGACCACCCGTATGTGGTTGTCGCCATTGTCCTTTGTCTATTTTCGGTCCTGACCTGGATTTGTCGTAACCGGGCTTCCGTTAAACCCTCAGTCGCATCACAGGTTCTGATCGTTATCGGCCAATCCTTACTTTTGACAACCGGCGCCGCCGGTACTTTTTACTTTCTAATGTCCATTTACCCGCCGAATTAATACCGGCGACGGCACATCCAGAGGAATCTGCCTTCCATGACCTTCAAGACTCTCGACGACGTTTCTGACCTCAACGGCAAGACCGCGCTGGTGCGCGTCGATTTCAACGTGCCGGTCGAGAATGGCCGCATCACCGATGACACCCGCTTGAAGGTCGCTCTGCCGACCATTAAAAAGCTGCTCGACAAGGGCGCCACGGTGGCCCTACTGGCCCACTTTGATCGCCCCAAGGGCAAGGTCGTACCGGAAATGTCGCTCGGCTTCGTGGCCCCGGCGCTTTCCGCCCTGCTCGGCCAGGATGTTGCCTTTGCCGGTAGTCTTGATCAGCGCTATGCCGGCCCGGCCAGGGTTGTGCTTTATGAAAACGTCCGCTTCCATCCCGGCGAGGAAAAGAACGACGCCGGCTTCGCCAGGCAACTGGCCGCGCTCGGTGATATCTATGTCAACGACGCCTTCTCCGCCGCCCACCGCGCCCATGCTTCCACCGAAGGCGTGGCCCACCTGATCCCGGCCTATGCCGGTGAATCCATGCGCCGCGAACTGACTGCGCTCGATGCCGCCCTGGGCAATCCGCAGCGCCCGACGCTCGGCATTGTCGGCGGCTCCAAGGTCTCCACCAAGCTCGACCTGCTGAAAAACCTGGTCAGCAAGCTGGACTACCTCGCCATCGGCGGCGGCATGGCCAATACCTTCCTGTTTGCCCAAGGCTACGATGTCGGCGGCTCTTTGTGCGAAAAGGATCTGAAGGACACCGCTCTTGAGATCATGGCGGCAGCCAGCGAGGCCGACTGCCGTCTCCTGCTACCGCTCGATGTCGTGGTGGCGCAGGAATTCAAGGCCAATGCCGCCAACCGCACGGAGGATATCGGTTCGCCACTCACCGATGCCGACAAAATTTTCGACGCCGGCCCCAGGACGGTCGATGAACTGTGCAAGATCATGGCCGGCGCCAAGACCCTAATCTGGAACGGCCCGCTCGGTGTGTTTGAATTGCCACCGTTCGACGCCGCAACCGTCGCGGCCGCGAAATTTGCTGCGGAGCAAACCAGATCAGGTAAGCTGGTCGCCGTGGCCGGTGGCGGCGATACTGTTGCCGCGCTGAACCACGCCGGCGTGACCGACGACATGACGTTTGTCTCGACCGCCGGGGGCGCCTTCCTCGAATGGATGGAGGGCAAGGTTCTGCCGGGCGTCGCCGCGCTGGAAGCGTAATTGGAACAATAGTTGCAGGGCTATTGTCGCATTTAAAATTTATGTCCGGACGGTTCAAAACAGGTCAAAGACCACGCCGTTCGGGCAGTTTACCGGCCCCGCCACAGGGCCATTTCACAACTAGCCAAAAAAGGGAAAATAATGGCTCGTATAAGTTTGCGTCAGTTGCTCGATCACGCCGCCGAAAATAACTATGGCGTGCCGGGCTTCAACATCAACAACATGGAACAGGGCATCGCCATCATGGAGGCGGCGCGCAAGACCGCGTCACCGGTGATCCTCCAGGCCTCGCGCGGCGCCCGTGCCTATGCCAACGACCTGATGCTGAAGCGCATCATCAATGCGCTGGCCGAAATCTACCCGGAAATCCCGCTCTGCATGCACCAGGACCATGGCAACTCCTTGGGCACCTGCGCCTCGGCCATCCAGCACGGCTTCACCTCGGTGATGATGGACGGCTCCCTGAAGGCCGATGCCAAGACCCCGGCCGACTACGACTACAATGTCGATATCACCCGCAAGGTCGTCGAGATGGCCCATGCCTGCGGCGTCTCGGTCGAGGGCGAACTGGGCGTGCTTGGCTCGCTGGAAACCGGCATGGGCGAAGCCGAAGACGGCCACGGCGCCGAGGGCGTCCTGTCGCATGACCAGCTCCTGACCGATCCGGATCAGGCCGTCGATTTTGTCGCCAAAACCGGAGTCGATGCGCTCGCCATCGCCATGGGCACCAGCCACGGCGCTTACAAGTTCACGCGCAAGCCGGATGGCGAAGTGCTGGCCATGCACGTCATCGAGGCCATCCACAAGCGCCTGCCCAATACCCATCTCGTCATGCACGGCTCGTCTTCCGTGCCGCAGGAATTGCAGGACGAGATCAACGCCTATGGCGGCGCCATTCCGCAGACCTGGGGCGTACCGGTCGAGGAACTGCAAAAGGCCATCAAGATGGGCGTGCGCAAGATCAATATCGATACCGACCTGCGCCTGGCCATCACCGCCGGTATCCGCAAGACCATGTCGGAAAACCCGGCCGGTTTCGATCCGCGCAGCTATTTCAAGCCGGCCTATGCCCTGATGCAGAAGGTCTGCGAAGACCGCTTCGAGCAGTTCGGCACCGCGGGCAATGCCCCGAAGATCAAGCCGGTCTCGCTGCAGAATATGGTGCAGTTCTATTTGTAAGGATCACTGGCTTTAAGCCTACGAAAGGCCACCGCATCGCGGTGGCCTTTACTTAGGTTTGCGACAAGGCCGCTATGGCGCTACAGGGTGGACATCAAATGTGCAACTTGGGCGCCTTATCGAAAGCGGACATTACCGACTGGCTGCGATCGAAAACATCGAACTCGGCCTTACAGGTCATAATGCCTAATTTGGCGAGTTGTTTACCAAGCAACCTTTGCAGGCAGAAACTCGGCGAACAGATCGTCGTAATAGGGCTTTAGCTCTGCCAGATTCGGCTTGGCATGACCTTTCGAGTACAGGTCGTACTTGTTGAATTTCAACACCCATTCCAGCATGGCGCGATCCTTGTCATTGCACAGGTGATCGTAAGCGCCATGCTTGTGCCAGGGATAGAAGGAATGGAAGCGCAGCATATAGAGCGCTTCATCCGGCAGATAAGGCTTCATCACCTCGGCAATATAGCCATCGTGGCCGAATGACATGTGCACAGTCTCAAGACCGCAATTGGGTTCGTAAATGCCATATTTGGTCTGGTATTCCGGCACATTACGATCCGGGTTGCCGGCAAAATATTCGTGAAAGACAATGTGCTCCGACCAGGCGCAGCCCACGGGATAGGTATCCCCAACCACGCCCCATTGCGGTTCACCCCACAGGCAAAGGCATTTGCCCAGGTCGTGCAGAAAGCCGGTCAGGATCATCCAGCGTGGCAGTCCGTCACGGCGCATGGCCTCCGAGGTTTGCAAAAGATGATCGGTCTGGGTCAGATCGGTGTCCGGATCGCTCTCATCGACCAGAGCATTGAGAAATTCCGCGGCCTCCCATATCGACTTCTGCCCCCTTGTCAGGCCGAAATATTCGGCCTCCTTGCGCAGAACATAGTCAACCGTCATCTGCTCGTGATTATGGCGATAAAACTGAGCGACGCCAGGCACGGCCGCCGCGTCATATTGACGAAATTCGTCCTCGCTCCTGCCTTCCTTATAGCGGCTGTCATCGGCAGCCTGTGTGGCGTTTGCACCCATAATTACGTCTCCTCTGATCTTATCCGGTTTTGTCTACGTTATCGCTTACGTATTTTAATTTCGCAAGGTGTGATAAATTTCAAAAGCCTCTTTGTGCGTTACTAATCACGCCTTGACACACCCTACGTAATGGGTAACGTTCCGTGGGTGCCCAAACCTTCCCACTGAGAGAACGGACGGGCCACAGGAAATGAGGAAACTGATGAACGAACAGCAGACGACCAGGTCGTCCATAGCGCGCGCGGTATTCACCGATATTCAATTCTGGGTTCCCGTACTGGTTCTGGCCTGCGGCATCCTTCTCCTGGCGCTCATCCACTGAAACGTGCCCCCTGAATCCGTATAAAAACTTGGGAAAGAAAGGACCGCCATCATGGCGTCTTCACAAAAGACGGCTGCGGGAGCGGCCAATCCGCAACACATGCTGGGCGTCTTATGCGGCCTGGCGGCCGGCGCCTGGCTTGGCGCGGCGGAAGCGCCGACCAAACTGGTCACGGCGGGTTTCTCTCCTTTCGCCATCTCTCTGTGTATGGTGGCCGGCGTCTTCGCCGCGCGCTGGACTTTCCCGACCCTGATGAAAGGCACAGGCTTTGTGTTTTCGGACATCGCCAGCAAACCTCACCTTATCGTCTGGGCGCTTCTGGCGGGTGCGCTATGGGCTGTCGCCAACACCCTGACCGTATTCGCCATTCGTGATGTCGGCCTCGCTACGGCCTTTCCTTTGTGGAACACCAATTCCCTGATCGGTTTGTTATGGGGCTGTCTGCTGTTTCGTGAAATGCGGGGGGCAGGCGCGCGCACCGCCGGCAAGGTGATATTCGGCACCCTGGCCATTATCGCCGCCGCCATTATGCTGGGCTTCAGCACGCTTCACGATCCGGGCGCGTCACCACACGCGATCCGTGGCCTGGCCGCGGCCGCAGGCGCCAGCCTGATGTGGGGCACCATGTATGTGCCTTACCGCAAAGCCTATCTGAGCGGCATGAATCCTCTTTCCTTCGTCACCATTTTCACCTTCGGCGAGTTGGGCACCATGCTGGCCCTGACCTGGTTTTTCGATCGCGGCTCGCATTCCTCGGCCATGCAGCTTATTCATAGCCGGCAGGTGCTGTTTTGGCTGTTCCTGGGCGGCTTTGTGTGGGTGATTGGTGATCTGTTTCAGCAATTTGCCACCAAATATCTCGGCATTAGCCGTGGCATTCCCTTGTCCAACACCAATCAGCTATGGGGACTGGCCTGGGGCGCGCTTGTGTTCGGAGAACTGGCCGGCGCCGATAAATTACATCTTGGCCTCGTCGCCGGCGGTTCGCTGCTTATGATCTTCGGGGCGCTGGCCATCAGCACGGCGTCGGCCGGCACGAACGAGATGAGCCGCCGCGACGAAGCCTTGCGACGCGAGTGCGACCGCTATGGCCTTGATTACCAGGAAACGCTGAGGGCGCAAAATGGCGACGAGACCAAGGGGCCGCGCGCCCGGCGCTGGTGGGACTGGGTCATAGTGACTGCCGCTGTCGGGCTGTTTGCCTGGCTGGCCGCCGATGCGGTTGTACCGCCTTTGGCGATGAATTGGGGCTGGGTAGCGGTCCTTTGCGCCATCCTGCTGGTGGCGCTGGCGGCAGGCTGCTGGGCACTGTGGACGCGCACGCGTTTCAGTTAGGCAATTCTGGCTCTGGCTCCTGGCGTCTGGACGCCGTTACCGAAGCGTGTGAATAGACCTATCAACAGGTTCAACACACTTTAAAAGTTCCCTCAATGGTGGTCAGGCTCAAAGACATAGCCCGCGATCTCGGCGTTTCTACGGTTACCGTCTCAAAGGTATTGCGCGGCCGGACCGACATCGGTCAGAAAACCCGTGAGCGCGTTCTGAAGCGGATGGACGAGCTGAACTACCAGCCCAATATGCTGGCGCGCGCCCTGGCGGGTGGCCGTTCCTATGCGGTCGGGTTGGTGGTGCCGGACCTGGTCCACCCTTTCTTCGGCGAATTCGCCCGATCACTGGCCGGGGCGCTGCGTTCGGAAGGTCTGGTGCTGGTTCTGGCGTCTTCCGAAGAAGATCCAGATATCGAGGAACAGGAAATCCAGACCCTTTTGACGCGCGGCGTCGATGTCTTGCTGGTCGCTTCCTGCCGCCCGTCAACGCACCCCCCCAAGGCTTTGACCGAAACCACCACGCCCGTTGTGCTCATTGACCGTCATTTTCCAAAATTGCCAATGGATTTCGTCGGCACCAATGACCTCATGGTGGGTGAAGTGGCGGGGCGCCATCTGGCCGGCATTGGCCGCAGACGGATCGCCCATATTGGCGGGCGCGGCATCAGTCCGACCGCAGACCGGCTCAAAGGCTTCCAGCGCGCCCTGGCCGCGGTGGGTATCGAACTGCCCAAAGAGTATGTCGTGACTCGTGAACGCTTTGAAGAAAGCGGCGATGCGACCGGCTACCATGCCATGCAGGAATTGCTGTCCTTGCGCGAACCGCCTGACGCCGTCTTCTGCTACAATGATCTGTCAGCCATTGGCGCCATGGACGCGGCGATGCAGGCCGGTTTGCGCATTCCGCACGATATTGCCTTCATAGGCTGCGGCAACCTGCGTTATGCCGATTATCTGCGTGTACCGCTGACCTCCGTTGACCAGAGCAGTCACCGGCTTGGAGACATGGCGGCGAAACGCGTTCTAGAACTGAGCACAGGCGCCGGCGGCGCGCCGCAAACCCTTCGCCTAGAACCGCGGTTGATTGTCCGTAAGTCAACCGTTGTCTGAGTACGATTTTTACAATTATAGGGCCTCTCAGGAACTTGACGGACCGGACCCAGCCGGCTTGCCGCGCGTTTCGGACAGGCGTACACTCCGGCAAAAGTTCCGCACTCCCTTTCCGGCGCATAGACGAAGTGGTCCATTCACAAGGAGCACAGTCATGCGTCAACCCGATCCTCAAAAACTCGATGCGCTCGTTGGCCGGATGGTCGGCGAGTTGGGCGCCGCCGTCACCGGCGCTACTGTCCTGCTGGGCGATCAGCTCGGTATCTACAAGGCCATGGCCGATGGCGTGCCCGTCACGCCCGAAAGCCTGGCGCGCAAGACCGGCTACAAGGAACGCTACCTGCGCGAATGGCTTTCCGCCCAGGCCGCGGCCGAATATATCGATTATAATGACGAGGACAGCACATTCAGCCTGTCCCCCGAACAGGCCATGGCCTTCGCCGATGAAGACAGCCCCGCCTTTTTCGGCGGCGCCTTTGAAATCATGCAGTCCATCTGGCTCGATGAACCGAAGATCGCCGAAGCCTTCCGCACCGGGGCGGGCGTCGGCTGGCACGACCACAGCCAGTGCCTCTTCCGCGGCACCGAACGCTTCTTCCGGCCGGGCTACAATGCGCACCTGATCGAGGAGTGGATTCCGGCGATCGACGGCCTGAAAGACAAGCTCGAACACGGCGCCAGGGTGGCCGATGTCGGCTGCGGCCATGGCGCTTCCACCATACTGATGGCCAAGGCGTTCCCGACCGCGAAACTGACCGGCTTCGATTATCACGGCCCCTCCATCGAACGCGCCAGGGCCGCCGCTAAAGAGGCCGGGGTCGATGATCGCGTCACCTTCGAGCAGGCGTCGGCCAAGGACTTCCCGGCCCGTGACTACGACCTCGTCGCCATGTTCGACTGCCTGCACGATATGGGCGATCCGGTCGGGGCCGGCAAGCATGTCAGGGAAACCCTGGCGCCCGACGGCACCTGGATGATCGTCGAGCCCTTCGCCCACGATACGCTGAAGGAAAACCTCAATCCGGTCGGCCGCATCTTCTATGGCGCCTCCACCATGGTCTGCACGCCGGCCTCGCTGTCGCAGGAAGTCGGGCTTGGCCTGGGGGCGCAGGCTGGTGAAATCCGCCTGCGCAAGGTGGCGATGGATGCCGGCTTCTCGCACTTCCGTCGCGCCACCGAAACGCCATTCAACATGGTTTTCGACGTGCGCGCCTGACCTAGCGATTGACTCCGGGGGCTCTATGGGATTTAGCAGGCATGAGTTTTCCATAGGCCCCTTCCGTGCAGCTTCAGTTCAAACGCCGCTTTTCCATGGCCCATCGCCTGCGCTTCGATGCCAATTCGAAGTGCCTGACGCCGCATGGCCATAACGAATTTGTCGTGGTCAGCCTGCAGGCGCGGGATGCCGGCGCCATGCGCTGGGGCAATGCCAACTACGCCGCCAGCTTCGCCGATCTGAAGCGCCACTGGCACCGCTTTGTCGATGACAGCCTGGACCATGCCTTTCAGCTTGGCCATGATGATCCGATGATCGGCTATTTCCGCCAGCACGAGCCGGACCTGCTGCCGCGCCTGCTGGTGATCGAAGGCGACCCGACCACCGAGGCGGTTTCTGCTGCGCTCTATATGAAGCTCAACGCCATACTGGCGGCGCACCTGCCCGATTTCGAATGCGTGCGCTTCGAGATCGAGGAAACCCCAACCAACAGCGTGGTGCTTGGTCCGGCCGATATCGCCGCCTGCCCGATCCGGCTGGGTGAATGGTGCCATCGCGCCGATATGAGCCTGAATGATCTGTTATCCCCTGAAGCCTGGGATCACTTAACATGAGCCTCACCTCCCGCCGCGTCTTCGTCAAAGGACTGAGGGTCGAGGCCGCTATCGGCATCTATGACCATGAGCATGGCCGCACCCAGCCTTTGATCATCGATGCCGTTTTTGATCTCGGCCTGCACGCTATCCACGGCCTGAAAGATACGCTGAACTATGAGCTGGTCGGCCAGATTGCCCGTGAGTTCATCGATCGCGGCCATATCAAGCTGGTCGAGACCCTGGCGGAAGACATGGCCCGTACGCTGGTGGCCCTGCCCCATGTCCGCCGCGTCGAGGTGTCCATTTCAAAACCGGAAGCCCTGGCCGACGCCGATCAGGCCGGCGTCTGCGTGGTGTATCAGAATGACTGAACTGGCCTACAAAGATCACCTGCGCCTGATGGCGACCTATAACAGCGTCATGAACCAGCGCCTGATCGCGGTCATCTCACCGCTGCCGGATGCCGAACTGCTGGCGCCGCGCGGGGCCTTCTTCGGCTCGATCCTTGGCACGCTGAACCATCTGGTCGTCGCCGACCTGATGTGGCTCAACCGTTTCCGACCGCAGCCCTATGGCGAGGTTCTGGCGCCGCTCGACGCCCTGCCGAAGCCAAAGGTGCTGGCCGACCTGCTTTACCCGACGCTTGCCGAACTGAAGCCGGTGCGCGAAGAACTGGACGCCCTCTATATCCGCTTTATCGATCAGTTGAGCGACGCCGATATCGCCGCGCCGCTCAGCTATCGCAACAGCAGTGGCCAGCCCTTCACGAAACCGGCCGGCCTGCTTCTCAGCCACGTTTTCAACCACCAGACCCACCACCGCGGACAAATCACCACCCTGCTCAGCCAGATGGGCCTGGATATCGGCGTCACCGACCTGGCGCCGCTGGTGCCGAATATCGAGATTTGAATATTGCATTGCGGTATGTTGCGGGCCGTATTAGGCTCCAGAGAAAGCCAGCCGGAATAGACCACAATGACCGCCAAGCCCCCTGCCGAGACGACCCTGAGCGGCCTGAAAGCCTTTCTGGCTGATCCGCGCCTGACCGCCTACCTCAACTATCTACTGATCCTCTTCACGATCATGACCTTTGGCCTGACCGCGCTTCTGGCCATGCTGGTGGCCAATTTCGCCGAGGACAAGGCGCCGGAGTGGATCAGGAGCCATTACGAATTCCAGAAGCGCACCTTCTGGTACGGCATAGGCCCGGTCCTGCTGAACGCGGTTGCTTATACCTTCGTGCAGAAGAACCATATCACCGCACCGGCGATCACGACTATCATGCTGCTACTGCTGTTGTTCTGCCTGGGCTATACGGTCGGCCGCGCCGTGATGGGGTTCAACCACCTGCTGCATCAGCGCCCGATCCCGAACCCGAAAGCCTGGCTGGCTTAAGTTCGGAAAACGCTTAATCCACCACATCCGGCGGCGGCGTTTCCGA
This sequence comes from Asticcacaulis taihuensis, assembly GCF_900100255.1. GTDB lineage: Bacteria > Pseudomonadota > Alphaproteobacteria > Caulobacterales > Caulobacteraceae > Asticcacaulis > Asticcacaulis taihuensis. The sequence continues at coordinate 1,439,090 of NZ_FMTS01000001.1, forward strand.
CGCCGGCGCTTTCGCACCACCGCGATCGACGCCCGCCATGCCGAAGAGATTCATCTTGACGCCGTCATTGATCACGTCACCCGGCTTCTGATCGGCGGCACAGGCGCCCAGACGCTTCGAACTGACCACATAATTGGTGACCCGGTTCATCTGGCTGCCGCCCGTGGTTTGCGAGCGGACAGTCATGTCATAATGGCTGTTGAAATCACCGGTGACCGAACCGGAATATTCGGTCACGACACCGGCGCCCATGGCGCATTCGGCCAGCACGCCCCAATTGCCCTCACCTTGCGGACTGAAGGTCTTGGTGGTGCAGGTATCGCCTGACAGGTCAGTGCCAAGGATGCCCAGGTGCTGGTCGGTGACCGCATCGATACATATCTTGAGCACCTGCGGTTTTTCCGGGCTGCCTTCTTCCGAAACGGTCGTCTGCCAAAGGCCTGGCTTACGTGCCGGCGGAGGCGGCGGCGGTTTAGGGGCCACAACCGGTGCCGGTGCAACCACGGGCGGCGGCGGCGTTTCCGGTTTCTTGTGACAGCCTGACAGCAAGGCCATACCCGCCAGCAGGATGAGACGGCTCATAACGCCTGCATTGACCTGGAACATCTTTTCGCTTTCCCGTCCGTCTCATAGGATTGCACAAGGCAACCGCTCGGCGGGCAGGACACATCAGCTTTCCGCCCGCGGAAGGAGAAAGACTATGGGAAAACCATCCCTTGCACCAGTCTTATAAACGGTGCCTGGGGAATTTTATTCGATGCTTAGCGCTGCTTTTAGCGCTTCCGGGAAATGACCTGGAGGGTTTGCAGGGTGCGCGGCAGTTCGTCTGCCAGACGCCGGCAGATTTCGCGGGCGCCGATCGAATAGACCTCGCCGCCATCGGCGATTTCGAGCGCCGCCTTGGCAGTGGCGTCGAGCAAGACTTCAAACTCGGCGATCTGTTCGCGGGCAAGCGCGCGGGCTTCTTCCTGCAAACGCCGGACACGCTGGGTGCGGGTTTCGCGGACCTGCGCCATGTCTTCGGGGAAATTGGCCTTGTGAGTGACCGGCGTAGGCAGGCTCATCACCTTGTCGCCATCGATCATCTGACCGAGGGCGATTTCCTTAGGCGCCGGATTTGCCCCTAAAGCGACCTCCTTGGAGACCGGCGGCACCACATTCAATCTAGTCCTACGCATCTCATTAACCCCATTTGACAAACGCAACACGAGTCAGTGTTCAAAGACAACCATATGTCTCAAGCGTCAGGCTGTGCAAGAAGAATGCCAGCCCGAACTGTCCATTATTGCGCCAATCGACCGGCACGCACTGGCAGCCCACAATGAAGGGTCTCTCGAAATCAAATAAAAATCCAGTGGGAATGTGGCGTGAATGCGTCAAAAGCGCATGATTTGTCCACAGGCGTTGCTCTTATATAACGCTATTCAGAGTGGAAAATTCCACATTTCCGGTATGAAAGAATTACTCGTTATCCAGCATGTCCTTGGCAAATTCCAGATCGAGCGTCTTGAGCCGCTTGATCTCGTCGCGCAGACGGGCGGCGGTCTCGAATTCGAGATTGCCGGCGGCCTCGCGCATCTTCGCCTCGAGATCGCGCAGGGTCGCCTGGAAGTTGGAACCGAGGAACGGCTTGGCATCCTTTTCCGCCACGCCCATCGGCACCTGGACGCGATCGCCCTTCTCATACGGGCTGTCCAGAATATCGGCGATGCCGCGCTTGACCGATTCCGGCGTGATGCCATGCTCGGCATTGTAGGCAAGTTGCTTTTCGCGGCGGCGATTGGTTTCAGCCAGTGCCCGCTCCATAGACCCGGTCATCTTATCGGCATAGAGGATCACCCGGCCATCGACATTGCGCGCCGCCCGGCCGATGGTCTGGATCAATGAGGTTTCCGAACGCAGGAAGCCTTCCTTGTCGGCATCGAGAATGGCGACGAAGCCGCATTCCGGGATATCGAGGCCTTCACGCAGAAGGTTGATGCCGACCAGCACATCGAAAGCACCGAGGCGCAGGTCGCGGATGATCTCGATGCGCTCCAGGGTATCGATATCGGAGTGCATGTAGCGCACGCGGATGCCCTGCTCGTGCATGTAGTCAGTCAGGTTCTCGGCCATCTTCTTGGTGAGCACAGTGACCAGCGAGCGATAGCCCTGCTTCGCCACCTCGCGTACCTCGGCGATCACGTCATCGACCTGGCTGAAATTGTCCTTATGAACCGGACGGATCTCGACCGGCGGATCGATCAGGCCGGTCGGGCGAATGACCTGCTCGGCGAAGACGCCCTGGGTGCGCTCCATCTCCCATTTGCCCGGCGTGGCAGACACATAAATCGACTGCGGCCGCATAGCGTCCCATTCCTCGAACTTGAGGGGACGGTTATCCATGCAGGAGGGCAGGCGGAAGCCGTATTCGGCGAGGATCGACTTACGTGCGAAGTCGCCGCGATACATACCGCCGATCTGCGATACCGAGACGTGGCTTTCGTCGACAAACAGCAGGGCGTTTTCCGGCATGTATTCAAAGAAGGTCGGCGGCGGTTCGCCGGGGCCGCGTCCGGTCAGGTAGCGCGAATAGTTTTCGATGCCGGCACAGGCGCCCGTCGCTTCGATCATTTCCAGATCGAAGGTGGTGCGCTGCTCCAGCCGTTGCGCCTCCAGCAGCTTGCCCTCGCCATGAAGTTGCTCCAGCCGCTGTTTCAGTTCGGCCTTGATGCGGTTGACGGCCTGGTTGAGCGTCGGGCGCGGCGTGACATAGTGGCTGGCGGCATAGACGCGGACCTCCTTCAGATCCTGCATCTTCTTGCCGGTCAGCGGGTCGAATTCCTGGATACCCTCGATCTCGTCGCCGAACATGTTGATGCGCCAGGCCCTGTCTTCATAGTGGGCCGGGAAGATTTCGATGACATCGCCGCGCCGGCGGAAGGTGCCGCGCTCGAACGCCTGGTCGTTGCGCTTGTATTGCAGGGCCACCAGGTCGGCACGCAACTGGCCTTCGTCGATCGTCTGACCGACCGTCAGGTCGAAGGTCATGGCGGTGTAGGTTTCCACGCTCCCGATACCATAGATACAGGAGACCGAAGCGACCACGATCACATCGTCACGTTCCAGAATGGCACGCGTAGCCGAATGGCGCATCCGGTCGATCTGCTCGTTGATCGAGGAGTCCTTCTCGATGAAGGTATCGGTGCGCGGCACATAGGCTTCCGGCTGATAATAGTCATAATAGGAGACGAAATACTCGACCGCATTATCCGGGAAGAACGCCTTGAACTCGCTGTATAGCTGGGCCGCCAGGGTCTTGTTATGCGCCATGATCAGGGCCGGACGCTGGGTCTGCTCGATGATCTTGGCCATGGTGAAGGTCTTGCCGGAACCGGTAACGCCGAGCAGCACCTGATCGTGCTCGCGGGCATTGATCCCCGCCATCAGGTCGGCGATGGCGGTCGGCTGATCGCCGGCCGGTTCATAGGGCGCGGCAAGACGGAATTTGCGACCACCTTCCGATTTTTCCGGCCGTTCCGGCTTATGCGGCACCCAGGTCACGGGCGTATTGGCGAAGTCGGCAACGAAGGCGCCAGAATTGTCGGAAAAACCGGGAGTTTGGGGAGAACGGCTCATGAACGTAACATAAGGGGAGACAAAAAAAATGAAAGGGGCGCATAAAAGTTTTGCGGCGCGTCAAACGGCCGGCCGATAACGGCGTTTTGCCGCATTACGGCGCCAGAACTTGTCAGCGGAGTCATCATACAGGCGTCATTTTTTGTGGGATTCCAGCCGGTTATTTTGGCGGTCCATCTTTACGCGGACGGAAAGGCGCCCGAAAATCTGTTAAGACGGTGTTTTAATGTTTCGTTAAATTAAGCTTTTCTGAATATGAATTTGACTATAAAGCAATTCCAAATAATAAAGATTTCATATTACCGATAATCTATCGGAAAATTACTTGGCTTTTCCTGTCAATAAAAAGATTTTAAGCTGCAATCAATTCGCATGATTTTCTTATAAGCCTCGGAGCATAACTGTTGCCCGCCAAGCATCCGCACAAAACGAACACATTTCCGCCACAATTGCCTCCTAGATAGCGGCCTGCCCAGCGGGTCCTATCTGTCCTGCTGGCGTGAGTCTTTGGTCTGTTAATTGCATTGAGTTAAGCGTGCATTCCTAACACCACAGGGCTTTCCCGGAGGGCACGTAACGCCCTCGTCACAGAGGACCAGATAGTCTTGATACCCATTTCGATTGCGCGCTATCGTATGCGCGCCCTCATGGCAGCGAGTGCAGTGGGCCTCCTGGTTGGCGCGTCGGTCGGCGCGGCTTGCCTGGGCAGCCACCTGGCTCACGACGGCAGCGCACCGAAGGACGCTGCCCGCCTGATGATGGCGGCACGCGACGGCAAGCTCGATATGCAGACGCTCGATGCGGCCGGAAAGGTCGATCAAAGCGCGCTCAATATCGCCATGCGTTTTTCGCAGTATGCCGGCACGGGCACCGATAACAGCCTGCTCGCCCAAAACCTGACCGCCATGCGCATCTCCGACGATGCCCGCAACCAGCGCGATCTCCCTGACGCCAAAATCGTCCTGGCCAGCAATATCGCTCCCGCCTCGCCCCTGGATGTCCCAACCGTGAGCGCACCTGCGGTCCGCGCCGCTGCGGCCATGAAATTCAAGAACGCCAACCGCAGCGATTCCGATTGCCTGACCCAGGCCGTCTATTATGAGGCGCGCGGCGAAGGCGTCGACGGAATGCGTGCCGTTGCCCAGGTCATCCTGAACCGCGTCCGCCACCCCGCCTACCCCAAAACCATCTGCGGCGTCGTCTATCAGGGGGCCTACCAGCGCACCTCCTGCCAGTTCAGCTTCGTCTGCAATGGCGCCATGGGCGCGCCGGTTGAAAGCTGGGCCTGGCGCCGCGCCAAGACGGTGGCTGACGCCGCGCTCAATGGTTATGTCATGACCTCGGTCGGCACCTCGACCAGTTTCCACACCACCGGCGTCAAGCCGGGCTGGGGCAGCACCATGGAACGCGTGGCCCAGATCGGCTCGCACATCTTCTATCAGTTCCGCGGCCGTGGTTCGCGCATCGCCAACACGCTCGACGCCGTCCGGCCTTCGGATGCGCCGGCAACAGCCGCCGAAACGCCGCAGGCCAACGCCAAGGCACAGGCGCTCGACAGCCAGACCGTGGCCATGCTGAACGCCCAGTCCCTGAATACGTCCGCCAAGGCCCAAGCCGATGCCGCCCAGAAGCCGGTGCAGGTTTCGGCGCAGATCCATGGCAAGTCGGCCCAGGAGATCATCGCCGAGGTCGCCACCACCAAGGCGCCCGCGCCAGCAGCTTCTGCCAAGAGCCCTGCCAAGGAAACCGGCCAGTAAATACAGCCCAGTGTATCCGAAAAGCGCGCCAATCAGAACGGTTGGCGCGCTTTTTTTGTCTTTTCTGTGTTCCCGGACAGGCCGTTAGGATTTCAACAACCTTAATCTGACAGGTTGGCCCAAAGGCTCATCTTAACCATGAGTCGCGGCCGGCGTTTGCGCGCCTGTACGCGACGAATGGATGAGACAGTCTGAAAGAAATTCAACGCCTTAATCCTATTTAAAGTTTGTCAGGGGCCAAAAATGACGAAACCCAGTACCGCTAATCCGACCGGCGGATTCAAGCTCTCGAACCTGTCGTTTACCGTAAAATTCATGGCGCCGGCCGCCGTCGCCACCGCTCTTATGGCCGTACTGGCCTTCGGCGCCATCTATGTCATGAACGGCCAGGGCAAGACCATCGACGATATCAACACCAAAGCCCTGCCGCAGGTTGTCGAACTGGGCGACATCAAGTCCTCGATCAAGGAAGCCAATGGCCAGCTCTATAACGCCCTGACCAAGAAGGCCACCGACCCGTCGGCCAATGCCTCGGCCACCGTCACCAAGGTCACCGAGGATCTCGGCAAGATCGAAACCCGCGTCAAGACCGATGGCGGCAAGGCCACCGATCCGGCGCAGAAGAAGCTGCTCGCCGACCTGGCCAAGGAAGTGAAGACCTACAAGGAAGCCGTCGAATTCGCCGGCTCGGTCATGGATGTCGACTTCACCTCGGTCGGCCCGATGATGGCCCAGTTCGATGACGGCTACGCCAAGATGTCCGATATCAGCGACCAGTTGATCAAGGCCAATGTGGCCGCCGCCACCAAGGCCGCCACGGACGCCAAGGCCGCCCAGACCGCCGGCATCAGCTTCCTGACCATCTTCGCCGTCATTATGGCCTGCGTCTCCGGCGCGATCGCCTTTGTCTTCTCGCGCGTCACCGTTACCGGCATCAACCGCATTGCCAAGACCACCGAGGAACTGGCCAACGGCAACCTGAATGTCGACATTTCCGCCCTCGCCCGCCGCGACGAGCTGAAGTCGGTCGTCGACAGCCTCAATGTTTTCAAGTCGAACGCCGAGGAGAAGGAACGCCTGATGGCCATCGAGGCCGCCACCTCCAAGACCCGCGAGGAACGCGCCCGTCAGATGGCTGAACTGGCCGAACGCTTCCGCCACGAAGCCCAGGACATGCTCGACGCGCTCAGCAATGCCGCCTCCGACCTCGACGCCAACGGCCGCACCCTGCTGACCATCGCCCAGGAAAACGAGCGCCGCTCTCAGGATGCCGTGGGCTCGATCCGCAACTCGGCCGATAACGTCCAGAACGTCGCCTCGGCCACCACGGAACTGTCGGCCTCAATCGGCGTCATCGGCGACCAGGCCGTTCGCTCGGTTGAAATCGCCGCTGAAGCCGTTTCGGAAGCCGACCGAACCAACGATTCCATGGCCGAACTCAGCCGTGCCGCCGACCAGATCGGCGAAGTGGTCGACCTCATCAACGCCATCGCCCAGCAGACCAACCTGCTGGCCCTGAACGCCACGATCGAATCCGCCCGTGCGGGTGAAGCCGGCAAGGGCTTCGCGGTCGTCGCCTCGGAAGTGAAGTCGCTGGCCCAGCAAACGGCCAAGGCCACCGACGAAATCCGCGAGCGCATCAAGGACATCCAGGCCGCCGCGCAAAACGGCGTCAATGCCATCAAGGGCATCGGCGAAACGATCAAGCACATGAACGAGATCGCCTCCTCCATCGCCGACTCGGTCCATCAGCAGGGCGACGCCACCAACGAGATCGCCCGCAATGTCAACGAAGCCTCGGATGGCACCTCGATGGCCTCGTCTTCGGTGTCGCAACTCTCCGCTTCGGCCGCCGATACCGAAAAGGCGTCAACGGAAATGCTGGGCGCCGCCAACCAGTTGACCCAGCGCACCGAAGCGATGAGCGAGAATATCCGCCGCTTCCTGGCGGAACTGACCGCCGCCTAAACCACGCCAAAGCCTGCATGGCCCGCAGGCTGGACGCTGAAAAATAAAACGGAGACACTGAAAAGTGTCTCCGTTTTTTAATGGAATTTTAACCATATCGCTTTGCGGCATGATTCACGCGATATTAAACCTTCGGTCGTATACAGTTTGCACGGGCCTGACAGAACCTCCTCCTGGCCCCTCAGAACCCTGTTGTAAAAACCTGCGTGAAAGTTGCAAAATGCAAACCTCGACCTCCAAGGCCCTCCTGGCCGGCGCCCTCGCTCTCTCCTTCGCCCTCGTCACCACCCAAGCCTTCGCGGACTGCGATGAAGGCCAGGAAACCATGGTCGGCAAGGCCATCGCCACCGCCGCCAGCGCCAAGATCGCCCCGGTCGTGCCGACGCAGACCAAGAAGATGATCAACCTCGAAACCTGCGACGCCGCCGGCGGCGCCCTGGTTTCGGAATTCAAGTTCAACGTCATCGGTTCGGACGGCCTGTACTGGGTCACCGGCACCGCCAAGGTCTCCGGCGGTCAGGTCGCCGACATGAAGTTCAGCGGCCTGAGCCCGAACCTGGCTGCCGCCTCGACCAAGGCCGGCGTCAAGCTCGCCGCCAACTAAAACGAATAGGAAGGCTTTGGGCCTTCATATTTGCGGAAAATGAAAAAGATGCGGATTTTTTCCGCATCTTTTTTTGTGCCTCTTTGGTCGCTCGCCGGCCATTAACCTTCGCCTGTTTGACCTCAAGGCATCACGGCCGTTGCCGTTAAACTTCCTTAAGAAAGGCTTTTCGCCTGATTTAACTTAATGTTTTCCTCTCTCGTATAACATTGGTCTTACCCTGAAGAACCTCAAGGAGAGAAACAAAATGATAAAGAAGACCCTTTTCGTGGCCGCCGCCATCCTGACCCTGTCGGCCGCCGCCGCCCACGCTGCCCCCTGCACGGATGACCAGGAAGCCACTGCAGGTATGCTGGCCGCCGGCATCGGCAAGACCGCCGTATCCAAGGTCGTCGCCGTCACCGGCAAACAGATGGTCAATATCGAAGCCTGCGAATTCCGCGCCGGCAGCTACCAGGTCGATTACAAATATAATTTCCTGGCCGCCGACGGCCTCTACTGGGTCGAACTGTCGGCCAAGTTCGGCGCCGACGGTTCGGGCGCCACCACGAAGGTCAACAGGTCCAGCCCGAACATGGCCGCCGCCGAGGCCAAGGCCGGCGTCAAGCTGGCCGCCAATTAAAACCTGGCCAAACGGCCTGAAGATTTTTTAACTTCAGACAAAACCCCTCGTGATTGCTCACGAGGGGTTTTGTATTTCGGATTCGATAAAAGGCGCATCGCCTTTTATCTACTTCCGATTGATCGGCTTGAAGTCCTGCGGACGACTGACCGCGCGGGATTCCTTGCTGCGCGGACTACCGAAAAGCCCGCCGAACAGGGCGAAGGAAGTCATGGCGTGTTGCTTCTTGTCTTGGTCTTGCATGGGTTGCGTCTCCTTTTCCAAATGCATGAATGGACCAGAAGACGCGGCGCAGCTCGCAGGGGTTTTCACCCTCTCAGTCGTCGTCGCGTCGTGAATTAACTATGTCAGAAAATTCTCCCATTGCAAGAACTAATCCGAACACGGAACAAAATATTTTTATAAATAAATATAATATATTGATTTTATGTCTTTTAATGTCGATGCGAGCGATTCAAGTTTACTCATTTTAACAAATATCGCCTTTTCATTTGATTCATCATAAAGCAACCCTCTTTGGATAGGATGCGCAAAGGGTCAAAAGGACTCTCCGGTCGCTTCAGGCCGGAATGGCGCGGAGTGTCAGTTTCATGTTCAAGTCAGCGATCGTTTTGGGCAGCGCCGTCTTCTGCGCCGTCCTGGCCGGCACAGGGGTTCTGTCGCTGGGCCAGCACACACCCCAGGCTGATTTTGCCGCGACCGAGGCCACCAGCTCTATTGACGTGAACACAACTACCAATACCCATGTCACCGCCATCCCCAAGGCGAAGGACGGCCATTTCTGGGCCAATGCGACGGTTAATACCCGTGCCGTGCGCTTCCTTGTCGATACTGGCGCCACGGTCGTGGCCCTCACCCCGGCCGATGCCCAGCGCCTCGGTTTTGACGCCAAAAGCCTGACCTATGATCGAGAAGTCACCACCGCCAACGGCAAGACCTATGCCGCAACGGTCAATCTCAGCGTAGTCGGGATCGGCCAAAGCACGGTGCGCAATGTCGATGCCATGGTCGTCAAGGACGGGCTGACAACCTCCCTGCTCGGCATGAGCTATCTCGGCCGGCTGTCACGCTTTGAAGCCACGCCGTCGAGCCTTATCCTGCATCCCTGATCTGTTCGTAAGCTTCGCGGCGCGCCTCGACCGCCGCCAGCGCCTCGCGCACTGCGGCAATCGCCCGGTCCAGCACCTCAAGACCTGCCCCCGGCGCAATCGACTCCACCGTCATGATGCGGCGGAAAGCCCTTGCCCCCGGCAGGCCATGCATCACGCCCAGCATGTGCCGCGTCATGTGCGACAAAGGCACCCCAATGGCCAGTTGGCCGGCCATATAAGGGCGATAGGCATCCAGCGCCTCGAAGGGCCCCACATCCGTTTCAGCACCAAAAAACAGCCGATCCACCTGGCCGAGCAGGGCCGGTTCATGGTAGGCGGCGCGACCGAGCATGACACCGTCAACGCCGTGCGTCAGATGGGCCCGCGCCTCTTCCAAAGTGCCGATGCCGCCATTGATGGCGATAGTCAGATGTGATTTGGCGCGCTTCAGCTCATAGACCAGTTCATAGTCGAGCGGCGGGACATCGCGGTTTTCCTTGGGCGACAGACCCTTCAGCCATGCCTTGCGGGCATGGACAGCGAATGAGGTGACACCGGCCTTTTCGCAAGCCTCCACAAGGGCGAACAGGCTGTCGCGCGGTTCCTGGTCATCGACACCGATGCGGCACTTGACGGTCACCGGCAAGTCTGTCGCCTCGATCATGGCCTGCATACACTCGGCCACAAGTTGCGGCTCACGCATCAGGCAGGCGCCGAACGCCCCGGATTGCACCCGGTCAGACGGACAGCCGCAATTCAGATTGACCTCTTCATAGCCCCAGTCCTCGGCGATTTTCGCGCACTGAGCCAGTTCATCCGGCTCTGAACCACCAAGCTGCAAGGCGACGGGGTGCTCAACTTCACTATAACCCAGCAGACGTTCACGGTCGCCATGGATCACCGCCTTGGTGGTGACCATTTCCGTATAGAGCAATGCGTGACGCGTCAGAGTGCGATGGAAGGCACGGCAATGCCGGTCCGTCCAGTCCATCATCGGCGCAACCGAAAATCGGTTATAATTACTATCTATAAATTTTTCTTTTTTATCAGTCATTTAAAAATGCATTGACGAAAATTATTCAAACCAGTTCTGACTATTTTCGCCCGTTTTTATGACGCCAGGGACATCATTTATGGATTGTTGTGTCGTATGATGTACCGGCCGATGTACTCTAAAATCAATAATAATGAAATGAAAACCCTTCAAACACGCAGTCGAAAGGTTTGAAGCAAGGGGTTTTATGCATTGGGCATCAGCGCAAGGCCAGCGCGCCGTGGCCAAACCAGGCGCGCTGGACTTTGCATGATTATGCCAGTTTATACTCAAACAGCGTAATGCTGGTGGCCGGAAGGGTCAGCGTGCCGGCACGCGGATTGAACTGACCTTCCTGTATGGTCACCTGGGGGGCGGCCCCGACCTTGTTTTGCGCATCCAGTCCCGGCGCGGCCAGGCGCCAGGTTCGGCCCGCTTTTGCGGGAGACACGCCATTGATCGTCATTTTGAGGGTCTGAACCGCCTCGTTTGCATTGACCACTGAGACAATCAGCGACTTGCGGTCGGCGGTCAGCGCCGCGGAGACATCCACCGGCCAGGTGGCGCTGCCGGTATTGACGCTCGGCTGATCGCCGCCGATCGGATACTTCGGCGGCGGAACGGGCGATGTGCCGGTGACGGCCACGGGGATGACGCCGAAATGCTGGTTATAAAGCTGGAACACCCGCCCGGTGGCACTGATGACCGAATCCGTGGGCGAAATATCGAGCCAGCCTGTCGCCATGGTGTATCCGGCCGCTTCGATGAAATCGGTGTGGCGGAAAAATTCATGGAATCCGGAGGCGATGGCGAGGCATCCCTTGTAGTCCGCACCAAAATGATAGGCCCATTCGTCGAAGAAGACCTTAATCTTGCCGTCATTCAGCACCGGGAAGGCTTTCTTGTAAGCGTCCCAGCAATCCGCCATGGTCTGGATGCGCTGCGCCATGCCGCGCGACCATTCATTGAGCGACGGCTGAATATCGACCAGCTTGCCGGTCGAGAGGTCGTAGTGCTTGTTTTCCGGTGGATAGGCATGGGTCTGGAGGGCATCGAAGCGGCCCATACAATTCTTTAACATGCCATAGGCCCAGTCGCGTTCAGAACCGATGGCGACCTGCGGCTGGCCTTCAATAAAGATGCCCTGGCCGGTCGTCATCTCGTCGGCAAAGCCGCCGGGCGCCGCGATATAGATGGTCGGGTCTACCGCGCGCATGGCATCGACGAACAGATTGTGCTTTACGTAATACTGTTCGGGCGCGATGTGTCCCATCTGCCAGTGACCATACATCTCATTGCCGACATCCCAATACTTGACACCCCAGGGTTCGGGATGACCATTGGCCGCCCGCTTGGCGCCCCATTCGGTCGTGGCTGCGCCGTTGATATATTCGACAATTTCAGCGCCCGACCGCGGTGAGTCGAAGCCGGTGCTGATGCACCAGTAGGGTTCCGCCTTGATAAGCTGCGCCATGTAGAGCAGTTCATCAATGCCCACATCGTTGGGCTGGGCGAAATTCCACACCGGATCAAGGATCGGCGGACGCTTGTCGCGGTCACCGATCGTAAAGTGCCAGTCATAGGCGGAGATAAAGTTGCCGCCGGGCATCCGCATGATCTTGCAGTCCATCTCGCGCAGGCGCGCGATGACATCCGGACGGAATCCCGCGATATTGTTGGCCGGCATCAGGGAGACGGCGCCGATGCGGAACCTGCCCGTGCCCGTACCGGTGATTTCCAGGCGGCCATCCAAGGTAGCAGCCCCGCAATCGAAGGCGAGCGGCACGGTCGCCCAGTCGCCAGACGTCGCAATGCTGACGCTCTGCCGCTGGGCCGGACCATCGCCCCAGATCAGGGTCGCGGTCACTGCCACGCCCGGATCGGCCGCCACGACGACGCGACCGGTATAGGCCTGTTTGCCAAGTCCCAGACCAGACTGGAAGATACCCAGAGCATTGTCCCCGTCCAGATGAATCACGGGGCTATGCGCGCCGACATAGGCCCCCTTGGGGTCCATACTCACGGTTTCGTCACTGCCCGTCGGGTGCCACTTCCGGGCCGGGCTGCGCCGGCGGCCACCGGCGGCAGCCGGTGCAGGCTCCGGCTTGACCACCGGCCAGTAGAACTTGCGGTCATCCAGGACCTCGCTCCACAGGCTGTCATTGATCAGGTCGGCGATGTGCTCAATGAAACCGCCATAGATGAAGGGGGAAATGGGCGCCCCGAGACGGCCGGTATCAATCGTGGCACCGATCGCAGATCCGCTGGCCGCGTAGGCGGGCACGGTGATGGCAAAACTCAGGGCACCCAGGCTGGTTAAGGCGCTGCGGCGCGACAGATCCGTCTTTTTCATAGTTACAATTCTTTCCCTGTTTTTTGATTTTACTGTCTTTGACCCCGGAATTGCGGATTGCGCTGGAGCGGGATGCATTTTGATAGAATCAAAACGCCCGCTCCAGGCTTTTGTTTGTCGCGCAATTTATCCGATAAAGTGGTTTCCACTTTATCGGATTGCGCTAAGGCGCCAGCGTCAGGTGAGAGGTCACCGTGACGGTAGCGGAAGCGCCGGCGGCTTTCGCCAGCCCCTTGCGGTTATCGGGCTGGCCGCCGCCAACCCAGATATTGACCTTACCGGCCTTGACCGAACGCGTGCCATCCGCCTCAACCGTGCTCAGGGCGCGGCTGTCGAGCGTAAAGCTGACCGTTTTGGTCTCCCCGGCTTTCAGGTGAATGCGTTCAAAGCGTTCCAGCGCGCGGATCGGCGCATTGGCAATATCAGGGTGGCTGAGATAGAGCTGAACAACTTCGTCGCTATCCACGCCGCCGGTATTGCTGACCTGCGTTGACACGGTCAAGGCCTGGTCGGCGCGCACGCGGCTGGCGGAAAGCTTGACCGGCGCATACCGGAACTGCGTATAGGACAGGCCGTAGCCAAACGGATAAAGGGCTTCACCCTTGAAGTACCGGTAAGTCCTGCCCTTCATGCTGTAATCATTGAAGGCCGGCAACTGGTCAACCGAGCGGTAGAAGGTCATCGGCAGGCGCCCCGCCGGGCTGTAATCGCCGGCGATGAGGCGAGCAACGGCCGCACCGCCCTGACCGCCGGGATACCAGGCCTCAACAATGGCTGGCACATGTTCGTCCGCCCAGTTGACACCCAGCGCGCTTCCATTAACAAGCACCAGAACAACGGGCTTGCCGACGGCGCTCACCTGCTCAAGCAGCTTTTGCTGAACGAGCGGCAGGTCAATACTCGTCCGGTCGCCCCCGGAGAAGCCCACCGCATCAACGTGCATCTCTTCGCCTTCGAGGCGTTGAGACAGACCGGCCGTGAATACGACCAGGTCCGAATCCTTAGCTGCCGCCACGGCGGCCTGAGCACCTGTGTCGGACGGGATGCTCCATAACAGCTTTTCGTCGCCTTTCGCCTCACGCTGGAAAGATTCCACGCGGATGGAATTGCGGCTGCCGGCTTCAAGGCTGACCTTGCCGGTGGCTGTGGACGGCCGCCAGTCGACGCGCCAGGCATCGACCACCAGCTTGTCATTGACCCAGATGCGATAGCCGCCGTTCGCGTCATAGCGGAAGCGATACTCGCCGCTTTCAGGCGCGGTCAGATAGCCTTCAAAACGTATGGCGCCGCTGCGTTGCTCGCCGCTCCAGGCCTGATGAACGCCCGTGTCCGTTGAGGTCGCGGCCGGCGTTCCCGAAACGTCGTGGGAGTTGAAGCGGCTGACATTTACGCCTTTTGCCGTGCAATCCTTATCCCGGCACAGGACATCGTCCGGTACGACGGACATCATCGGATCAATCAGGCCAGACCCTTGCGCATAGTGTATTTCCGCATTGGGGAATCGCGCCCGCAAACCCGCCAGAACCGTCACGGGATGGGACGGATCGCCATTATAATTCCCGACCAGGGAGTCGATGGAGTCCGCATTCGGACCGATCACGGCGATCGAGCGCGGCTCGGACTTGAGCGGGAGCAGATTGCCTTCATTCTTCAACAGAACCATGGCGGATTCTGCCACGCGTTGTGACAGGTCGCGATTGGCCTGGGTATCGTAATCTGCCGCGGTAATTGACGGGAAAACCTTTGGCGCCGGATCGAACTGCCCCAGTTTGAAGCGCGCGGTGAACAGGCGCACCAGAGCCGTATCCAGGGTCGCTTCTGGCAGCAGTCCCTTGCGCACGGCGCTGGTCAGGTGGTCGGCCTCATTGGCGTTGCCGCAGATAAGATCCGTGCCGGCCTTGAAGGCGGCGGTGACGCCCTCTTCGGGCGTGGCGCTGTAATGATGGGAGGTCTTGTAATAGATGTCACCCACCGCGTCGCAGTCCGAAACCACATAGCCCTGGAAGCCCCAGTCCTTGCGCAGGTGCGTGACGAGCAGATCGGTATTGGCGCAGGCAGGCTCGCCATCGATGGCATTGTAGGCGCACATGATCGACCCGGCCTTGGCTTCGGTGATCGTGGCGCGGAAGGCAGGCAGATAGGTGTCTTCCAGGTCGTAACGCGAGGGGTTGACATTATCCCGGTGACGGCCGGATTCAGGTCCGCTGTGGACGGCATAATGCTTGGGCGTGGCCACGGTACGGTAATAGACCGGATCGTTACCCTGCAGCCCTTCGACGAAAGCGACGCCCATACGCGAGGTCAGGTATGGATCTTCGCCATAGGTCTCCTGTCCCCGGCCCCAGCGCGGATCGCGGAAGATGTTGATATTGGGGGACCAGACGGTCAGCCCGCGGAACCAGTCCGAGCCGCCAAAGCGATGAAGATGTTCCAGGTTCTTGGCGCGAAATTCAGTGCTGATCGTATCGGCAACCTGATGGATCAGCGGCGTGTCGAAGGTAGCGGCCAGCCCCACGGCCTGGGGGAAGACGGTGGCATTGCCGGCGGCGGCCACACCATGCAGCCCCTCGTTCCACCAGTTATATTCGCGGATTCCCAGGCGCGGTATGGCCGGTGCGTCATTGATGAGCTGGGCGGTTTTTTCTTCCAGAGTCATGTGCGAGACCAGATCGGCGGCCCGCTGTTCCGGAGACAGAGCCAGATCATGATAACCTTGCCCGTCGAGTGGATTTTGCGCCTGGGCCGGCGTCTGTGCGACGACCGACATAACAAGGGCGAGTGCGGTTAAGGCAATGTTGCGGCCACGACAAATGCGCGCCGGTTGGGCATAGTTCATATTGGACTCCCTGTTCGCAGTTTTGCGGACTTTATTATTGGTCAAGCCGTCTTTCTGATAGCGCTACCATAGAAAAGCGAACTTGAAAAGACGATTTGTCTGACTTTACAAACGCAAAAATGCGGTCACGGAGAGGTATTTTGATGCCGCCACGGCATCGCAAAATCAAATATAAGAGAGCCACCTGACCTTATCTCAGGCAAAGACAGCGAATTACAGGTTCGCGATTGCCTTTAATACCTTGCCCTGGTTCTCGATCAGTTCCTTGATTACCACCGGTGTATCCGTCAGATCAAAATTGTGCGTATTGAGAATGCGGCTGGGGATTTCGCCCGAGCGAATTTTCGAGATCACGTGATCGAAGTCCTCTTTCGTCGCATTGCGGCTCCCGAGGAGTGTGGTTTCCCGTTTATGGAATTCCGGGTCCGAAAAGGAAATTGTGTTTTTCACCACACTGACCAGAACATATCGGCCACCGTGGGCGACATAGGAAAAACCCTTTTCGATCGCCTGGCCACTCCCCGTCGCATCAAACACGACATCAAAAAAGTCGCCGTTTGTTTGCGCTTTAAGGAAGTCAGGCAGCCCCTCTCCAAGCGCCCTCACATGTTTGATCCCGACTTTAAGATGCGCGTAATCCAGACGCTCAGAACTTGTGTCAATCAGCGTCACCGCCGCACCGGTAAACTGGCAGAAAAGCGCCACGCCGATGCCGATTGGGCCCGCGCCCACGACCAGCACCCTGTCCTGTTCGGTAACCGCGCCACGCCTGACGGCATGTGCTCCGACGGCGAGAAATTCTACCATTGCCGCCTGATCCAGTGAAAGGCCGTCCGCCGGAATCACGGCATCAGCGGGGACACAGAGGAACTCGGTCATGCCGCCATCGATGTGGACGCCAAGCACCTGAATATTAACGCAACAATTTGGCTTGTCCTTGCGACACGCCACACAGGTACCGCAGGGCAAGTAGGGATTGATGGTGACCACCTGCCCGACCTGCAAGGGCGAGCCTGCATCCACTTCCGCCACTTCTCCGGCCAGTTCGTGTCCCATAACGCGCGGATAGGCGAGGAATGGCTGATTACCCGCGAAAATATGATAGTCGGTGCCACACAAACCGACGCGCCGGATGCGGATCTTGGCCTCGCCAGGTTTGCGCTGTGGCAGGGGCCGATCCTCAATGGCCAGAGCGAAAGGCTTTTCACAGACTACAGTTTTCATTGGGTAAGACTCAACTCATCAAATTTTCTATAAGGCAGCAATTATCATATATGACAATTGACGTACAAGGCTCATCTTGTCCTCATGCGCGTGAAGCTGAGTGAAAATCCAAATCCCGCCCGAAATATACATAAGGCCGGCGCCGTGCCTCACCGGCCATCGCCGTCTCCGGAAAAAGCAGGATCGCACGCAGGCATTGCTTTCTTCGGAAAGGCAAAGGAGGCGTGTTACCGCCCCCCGCCGCCATTTCCTGACGCCTTATGCCAGCCGAATCTCACCCCATCCGTGCCATCCGGCAGGGGGCCGGCGCTATCGGCGATCACCTGAAGCGTCGCGGGATCAATTCGCAGGAAGCGGTCATTGGCCAGGGACATGAGGGTGAGTTCGCCTGTCAGGGTCTCGATCCACTGAAAGGTCTCACCTGGCCCCGGCGGTCCCTTTTTCAAAGAAACCTCACCAGCCCCGTTCACGCTGACAAACCGGTCGCCGGTCTGAAGGGCAACCCGGCCAGTCCCCATATTCAGCACATCAAATTCGCCGGGCGCCCCAGCGGCCAGTGCGTTGTCCTTGACGCCCAGCCCCTTGCCGCTGCCGAGTGAGGTCAGTTGGATGCGGCTCTTATACGGGATCGGCGTCATCGTGCCATGCGGGTGTTTCTGATAGAGATCGAAACGGTCAAAATCCGCATACCCGCCTGCCTTGCCCTGGTCATTGAAGCTGAACAGGGCATAGCGCACGCCCTGGAAGGTGGTGAGTTGAAAGACCATGGTGAAGGGATCGCCCAGGGGCGTAAAGGTCTTGCCGTCAACCGAGTAGCTGAAGCGGGCCTTTTCCGTCATGAAGTCGCAGTCCGCCCGCAACAGAATCTGGGCGGCCGGCGCCTTGATGCGCGTATACTGCCCTGAGGTCTGATCGAATACGGTCAGATTCAGCCCCTCCGCCGTCTTCTCGAGTCCGATCCAGGCATAGGGGTAGTTCAGCAAGGCCAGGCCCGCCGTATCTCCGGTCTGAAGATGTGCGCCATCAAGCGAGACCGTGGGTTCCGACTCAGGGCCAATGGCGCGCTGGGTCAGGCTGTTGCGGGCCTCCCAGAAGGATTTGGCCGGCAGGGTATGCAGCCGGAGGAAGCCTGGACGCTCCGCCAGCGACCATTGGCCATCGACCGGCACATGGTTCCATTGCCAGATGGGTTTGAGTGTACTTTCCGCAAAGCTGTCACTCCGCTCGAAAGGTACTTTTACGGGCTGAGGCGTATCCACCCTGGGCTTTTGCCAGGTCCTGGGCGTCCGGCCGAGATTTCCAGGCAAGCCGAAATAGGGCCAGCCGTCCTTCCATGTGACTGGCGACAGATTGACAAGCCGTCCGATGGAATTGGAATCCATCATCGACATGCCCCACCATTCACCTTTATCCGTCTGGACAATGCCGCCCTGATGCAGCGACAGGCTTTCACGCGCCGATGGGTCCGGCGGAGACAGGACAAAAGGAGGTGGCTTGCCGTTCAAACGATACCCCCGCACCAGGCCATAGTCCTCGCCCTGGCTGATCGACCGATTGACTTCGTAGGGGCCGTAAACCGAATCCGCTCGCGCAGCCGACATCCGCATCTGACCGGCATAGTTGGCGCTCAATATGTAGTATTTGCCGTCAAACTTGTAAAAATGGGCGCCTTCACCCATGCCGGCCTCCTTATCGAACAGGACCTTTTCCGTGCCCGGCACGATATCGGTCAGGTCATCGGTCAGCTGCGCGATGTGCATGGCCTGGTAATCCCAGACTACATAGGCTTTCCCGTCATCATCGAACAAGACGGACAGATCATGCAGCGACCGCTTCATCTCCCGGTGCGTCCACGGCCCACGCGGGTCGGTGGCCGTAAATATCTGGGTCATCCGGCCATTGACGTTGGAGAAGATATAGAAGGTGCCGTTATGATAACGGAAGCTCGGCGCCCAGATACCGCGTCCGTAGATATTGCCGCCTTCGAGCCGGTATTCGGGGCCGAGATCGAGTTTGTCCACCGCATAGGAGAGGAATTCCCAGTTGACCAGGTCCTTGGATCGCAACACCGGCAGGCCGGGCATGGTGTGCATGGTCGTGCCGGTCAGATAGAACCAGTCGCCGACCTTAATCACGTCCGGATCGGAAAATTCGTCATAGAAGATGGGATTGGTGTAGCTGCCATCGCCGTTATCAGCGGTCCAGGTTTCGGTTGACAGCGCCGCCGATGTCCCGGCGGCATTTGCGCCAGTAGCGGCGATCAACAAGGACGCACCCAACGCCGTACTGCCGATCAGGACGGCTTTCAGCAGACTTTCAACGGATATGGTCTTCATCATGTTCGCTCGTCGTTTCAATTTCAATTCGGCTTCGCGGAAACCGCTGGGTTAAACCGTCAGACGCGCGGTCCCGTCAGGACCGAGCGTCAGTGTTTTTTTCTGGTCTCGATAAATCAGGCGGGCGGTCTGTCCGGGCGTTCCCTTAAGCATGCAGGTCGTCAAAGCGCCGTCGCGCCACGCCAGATCAACCGTGAAAGCGCCGCGAGCCTTGAGCCCGCGCACTTCGCCGGTCGGCCAGGCGGATGGCAGGGCCGGAAGCACCCGGATATCGCCACCCCACGATTGCAGCAGCATTTCCATGATGCCGGCCGCGCCGCCGAAATTGCCGTCGATCTGGAACGGTGGGTGGGCGTCGAATAGGTTGGGATAGGTGCGCTGCGGCCCCACCAGATCCTTGAGAATGCGATAGGCGTGATCGCCCTCGCCCATCCGCGCCCACAGGCAGAGCCGCCAGGCGGTGCCCCAGCCCGTGGCCATATCACCGCGAACGGCGAGGGTTTTTTCCGCGGCGCGGATCAGGTCCGGCGTATCGCGGACATTGATCTGGTCGCTCGGATAGACGGCGTACAGATGTGAGACATGGCGATGCTGCTGTTCCGGCGCCCCCGCATCCCAATCCTCCAGCCATTCCTGCAACTGGCCGGCCTGACCGATCCGGTCCGGCGCCAGACGATCGTGCGTCTGCTTCAACTGAGCGAGAAAACCACCGTCTTCGCCCGTCAGTTGCCCACAGACGATCGTATGGGCAAACAGGTCGCGGATGATCTGACGGTCCATCGCCGGCCCGGCGCACAGGGAGGAGCCGAACGGATGCTGATTTTCAGGCGAAAGCGACGGCGAGGTGATCAGGCCGCGTCCTTTCGGGTCCTCGATCAGGGTATCAAGGAAGAACAGCGAGGCCCCCTTCATCAAGGGGTAAAGACGTGCCGGCAAGGCGCTTTCGCGGCTGTAATCGTAGTGATCCCACAGGCTGTTGCACAGCCACGCCCCGCCGCAAGGCCACAGCCCCCACATGGGGCCATCGATAGGCGCGCTGGCCCGCCAGATATCGGTATTGTGGTGCGCCATCCAGCCACGGGCATTGTACATCGCCCTGGCCGTTTTCGCGCCGGTCACCGCCAGTTCCTCGACCAGCCGGATGAGCGGCTCGACGCAAACACCAAGCCCCGCCGGATCGGCCGGCCAGTAGTTCATCTCGGTGTTGATGTTGATAGTGTATTTGCTGCCCCATGGCGGCGTGGTGGATTCGTTCCATATGCCCTGCAGGTTCGCCGCCTGCGTGCCCGGACGCGATGAAGAAATCATCAGGTATCGTGCATATTGGAAATAGAGCGCGTGGAGCCCCGGATCATCGGTCGTGGCGGCCTTCTGCACCCGCTGGTCTGTCGGTTCCAGATCGGCCGCGCCATGCCCCAGATCAAGCGTAACCGTCTGGAAAAGGGGTTGATAGTCCGCCAGATGCGTACGTTTCAGAGCCTCGTAGGATTTCAGCGCGGCCGCGGCCGTCTGTTGCCGCACCCTTGCCACCGGATCACCAGTGACGTCGTGGTCATTCACGAAGCTCGTAGCCGCGGCAATCAACAGGGTCACCGTTTTCGCTCCGCGCACCTGTAACCTGCCGTCCTGGAAGGTCACCTGACCATCGGACAGAATCTTCACCCGGAAGGCATAGGTTAGCGCCGCTGGTATCGTGTCGCCTTTTTCATTGCGCCCGGTGCACAGGATCGCCCCGGCGCCGTCAGAGGCGAGCGCGACGCCTTCCGGCAAAGGTTCGGCAGGCTCCGTCATTATCCAGTCGGTCGTCACCGGCGGCGTCAACTTGGCATCATGACCGGCATAGACGGGGCCGGGAATTTGGACCGAGCGCGGGCCGCGCCAGGTCACATCGAAACCAATGTCGGGTGACTTTCCTTCCATGCGCATGACCACGACCTGATCCGGTGACGATACGAAGGCTTCACGCCGAACCTTATGACCTTTGCCGTTGGAATAGGTGGTCGTCGTTATGGCGGTGGCCAGATCAAGCCTGCGTTCATATTGCGCCGGTTTTACTGCTCCTTCAAAGGTCAGCAGCACATCCCCCAAGGTGCCGTAGGCCATCTGGGACAAGGGGCGGCCCATCATCTTCTGGCTGGCGAGATCCGTCGCCGCCTTATATTCCCCCTCAGCAATCAAACGGCGAACCTCAGGCAGTGCGGCGTAAGCCTCGGGATTATCCGCCGAGTAAGGCCCGCCCGACCACAGGGTATCCTCATTAAGCTGGATACGTTCCTGCGCCACCCGGCCAAAGATCATGGCGCCCAGTCGGCCATTGCCCAGCGGCAGGGCCTCCTCCCAGAAACGGGCCGGCTGTTTATACCACAGCGCGTTGTTATAGCTGTTTTTTACCGGCGGTTTCGCGGTGGCGACGGATGAAGCCATGGCCAGCGCGGCCGTGGCCGACAGCACATCGCGGCGTGACAGGTGTTCGGATCGTGGTTTCATAGGTGTCACTTTGCGACGGGGGTTTCAAAGGTGCTGACCGGCAACTGCGCCGCGTCGAACAGATTGACAACCGGATAATCGGCCCAGGCATATCGAACCCGCGTGACCGGCTGGCCGTCTCCGCTCAGTCGAACATTAGCCCCGTCCACAACTCCCGTCGCATACCGGCAGGTATCTGGTGCATCCCCGCAGAGTTCAAAGCCGATCGCCACATGGCTGCTGCGCGTATTGAGCACACCGGTAACATCCGTGAAGCGGACAATAACCTCATTGCCGTTCAGGGTGGCGGTAGCAATCCGCGGCCCGGAGGCAGGGGTAGCGGCACCATAAGCCAGGGCCCGCATGGCCCGCGCCATGCGCCGCCCGACCTCATGCTTTTCTCCGGGGTGAATATCCAGCGGGTCGCCGAGATCAATCGTCGAGACAAACGCGGCATGGCCGTCATTTTCCGTCATCCGGCGCTGGGCGTCGCGCACATTGGCCCAGCCGCTCTCGCCGGGTGTCACGGCGGGCGGGCCATAGCCCGACAGTTCGATGATGACGAACGGCAGATCGGGTTGCGCAAACTGGCGGCGCCAATCCGTCGCCATCGCGCTCAGCCGTTTTTCATACCCCGGAAAATCCGTGTCGGATTCGCCCTGATACCAGGCCACGCCCTTCAGGCCATAGGCACCCAGCGGCGCGATCATGCCATTATAGGCCGTACCGGCGCCGCCCATATCTTCCCAAGGCGTGTGCGGCGGATTTTTAGGCGTCTGCCGGGCGATCGAATAAAGCCATCCCTCGGCCAGTGGCAGGGCATGGCCGTTGTCGAGCGCCAGCTTCATGGCATCGGCCGGTCCCCTCATGCCGCCATCGGCATAGGTGTTGTTGATATTGACGATAATGACATTCCGGCCGGGCTTGAGAATGCCCTTGGGCACGGTGAAAGCCTTCATTGGCCCGGTATCGGCCGTATTGCCCAGCGATTTGCCATTGATCCAGGCCATACCGAGGTCATCAAGCCCACCAAGGCTAAGCACGGCCGCCTGTCCGGCATCTGCGGCGCTCACATCAATGTCACGGCGAAACCAGACCATGCCGACATAGCTGGCCAGCGCCGGATCGCTCCACTTTTGCCAGACGGATATCGCCGGCACCGGCTTCCAGGTCAGTTGCGTTTGGGGCTGCCAGGGTTCACTCCCCGTCTTGTCACCGGTATTCTGGCGCCACCAGGTCTCCCATATGCCGTTTGCCACCAGGGCGGCCGCGCCGGGATCGTGACTGTAGAGCCTGAGCAACTCCGACCGCGCGCCCAGGCCTGCGGCCGCCTGCGCTCTCTCGCCCATCCACGGACTGATCTGGGTGCCGCCCCAACTGCTGTTGATGGCGCCGATAGGCACGCCTTCGCTTTTGCGCAGCTCTTTGGCCATGTAATAGCAGTTTGCCGAGAAATCCATGACGCTCTGGGGACCGGCCACCTGCCACGCGGCGGGACGGGCGAATGTCTCATCCGGCGCGTAAGAGACTTTCTTTTCGATCGTCATGAGCCGCAGGTCCGGATCGGCCGATGAAAACGCCTGGCCAAAGGCATCCTGCGCGCCCCTGACCGGCATTTCCATATTCGATTGCCCCGAGCACAAAAACACATCCCCTATTCGGACATCCTCGGAGGCGGCTTTTCCGGTGGCGCTTTCGACGCTCAGGGCAATCGGCCCCGCCGCTGAAATCGGATCAAAGCGGGCTGTGAACCGCCCTGCGCCGTCAGAAACGACCGCAGCACTTTTCTCTCCCAGCTTGACGGTGACCGTCTCACCGGACGTTGCCGAGCCGGTAATCGATACCGGTCGGCCACGCTGGATAACGGCATGATCCCCATATAACAGATCGAGCTGAGGCGCTGCCATTGCCGTGATCGGCAAACCGAGCATACCAGCCGTCAGCCACAAAACCGTCCTGTTCATCGCGCCGTTTCCCTTGCTTATGGCCCGGTCAGGCCATGTCCTCAGACGTTTATTGTTCCAGCGAGACAACCGTCACCGAAGCGGGCGCCACGGTGATGGCGAAGTGTCCGCCAGACGCCTTGACCGTAACCGGCTTCGGCGAAACGGTATTCGGCTTGTCAAACGTATTGGCGCTGGTGATCTTGGCCGCCGTAAGGGTCTGCCCCACGGCCTTGCCCGCCTTCAGCCCCGCCGCCGACAGATCGAAGGTCGCCGGCTTTTCCGGGTCGATATTGGTGATCGCCACCCAGGTCTTGCCGTCCTTGCCCTTCGCCGCGATGGCGTCGACACGCGGCAGGGTGACGCCGCCATAGGCATAGCTGCCGGCATCGAAGTTGACCGGAATAAAGGTGGCATCCTGGAACGGCACATACATGTGGAAGACATGATAGGTCGGGGTGAGCAGCATCTTGTCCTTATCGGTAATGATCATGGCCTGAAGCACGTTGATCATCTGGGCGATATTGGCCATCCGGACACGATCGGCGTGACGGGCGAAGATATTCAGGTTGAGCGCCGCCAGGACCGCGTCGCGCTGCGTATTCTGCTGCATCAGGAAGCCGGGATTGGTGCCGGGTGTGGCCGCATACCAGGCGCCCCACTCGTCCACCACCAGGGCGATCTTCTTTTCCGGGTCGTACTTGTCCATGATCGCGCCGTGCTTCTTGACAAGATCCTCCATACCCAGGGTGTCCTTGAGCATCACGGCATATTCCTTCTCGCCGAAATCAGCCGAATTCTGCGACACCGGGAAACCGCCGCCCGTTGTGTAGGAGTGCAGTGACAGGCCTTCGATGTTCCACGCCCAGCTATGATCCTTCCAGGCCTTCATGACGGCTTCGGTATAGGGCGTATCTCCGCCACTGGGGCCAACGGCGATGCGGCTCATGGTCTGGGCCGGATTATAGTTGCGCACGAAGCGGGCGTGCAGCTTCATCAGGTCGACATAGAAATCCGGCGTCATCGCGCCGCCGCAATCCCAGCTTTCATTGCCAAGACCCACAAACGCGACCTTATAAGGCGCCTCATGACCATTCTTCGCCCGCTCGGCCCCAATGCCGTCGGCCTTGTCGGCGGTCATGTATTCCATCCACTCCGCCGCCTCGCCGGGCGTGCCTGAGCCGACATTGACCGAAACATAGGCTTCGGAGCCGATCTGACCGATAAAATCAAAGAACTCATCGGTGCCAAAGGTGTTGGGCTCGATGACGCCGCCCCAATTGGCGTTCATAGATGGCTTGCGCTCCGGGCCGATGCCGCGGCGCCAGTGATATTCGTCGGCGAAACATCCGCCCGGCCAGCGGACGTTCGGCACATGCAAGTCCTTCAGCGCCGCTACCACATCGTTACGAATGCCGCGCGTATTAGGAATGGACGAGTCCTTGCCGACCCAGATGCCGCCATAGATGCCCTCACCGAGATGCTCAGCGAACTGGCCAAAAATGTGACGATCGATCGTCGGCCCCGCCTTGCTGACGTCGAGCGTCAGGGCGATTGGCGCCGGTTTTTCCTGGGCGAACGCCCCTGAGGCGGGCACGGCGGATAAGATGGCAAGGGCGCAGAGAAGCGTATGACGCATGACTTTCCTCTAGGGTCTGTTAAGTCTGTGCCTCGACGTCGACATAACCGCTCGGCGTCGAGGGACAGACTTAACGGATCAGTTGAAAGGATGGGACTGGAAGCGGTCAGCATGCCCTGTCGTCACGCCTGGCGAAACCGACCCCTTAAGGGTCTCAGCCTTTTGCGAGCTTGCACTATTGGCCTTTGCAGCCGGCCTGAAGCCTGCTGGCAAGCCAGCCCATAACCCTGTCGCGCCGCGGCGCGATTTGTAAGACATTTTAATCTCCCTGTACGACTCTCACGT
The DNA here is from genome assembly GCF_900100255.1 of Asticcacaulis taihuensis. Lineage (GTDB taxonomy): Bacteria > Pseudomonadota > Alphaproteobacteria > Caulobacterales > Caulobacteraceae > Asticcacaulis > Asticcacaulis taihuensis. Next base: position 1,464,865 of record NZ_FMTS01000001.1, read on the forward strand.
CGCTTATTTTTTGAGACAGGTGAGGGGCCACTCAATCGCTTCCTCATGAAACCTACCGGTATTTCTTCGCCCTAAAGCGCGGGCACAAACCGAAAGCATTTCAATCCCATCAAGCCCGTCCGGACTGTTTTAAGGTTGAATATCGCATCTGTCAGACAATTAAAAGCATTTTTATAAACGGAAATCATTGTCCAAAACTCCCGACCAACAATGCCTTTTACCCGCCTTCCTTACCCCCTCCTGCGGATCACAGGCCGTGCGCCTTGCATCCTTAAAATTTTATGATAGCGTTACCATCGCCAAAAGTGCCACCTTTGCGTGATCTTGTCACCAACAAAATGAAGCGCGGAAAACCGATTGGCCAATCACGGATAGCCTGCCCCATGTTTTACATGCGGCTGTGCTTTTCATAAATAAATTTGGAGGAAATGTCATGGAATTGAGAATTAGCCCTTACATAAACAGGCTGTTACGAGCGGCGAGTGCCTGTTTTGCTACCGTTTTAATCGGCGCATCATGCCTGGCCTCATCGTCGGCGAACGCGGCAGATGACAAGATGGTGCCGATCGCCACGCCGGCACAGCCAGGCGCTATCACGCTCGACACCGGCCCCTTGCCCGGCGCCACCGCCAAGGAAGCCTGGCACAGCCAGTACGGCAGTGTGTTTGCCCGGAACGTAACGGTGGCCACCCTGACGCCCTTTCTACCCGATCCGGCGAAGGCGACTGGCGCGGCTGTTATTGTGGCGCCTGGCGGCGGTTTCCGCACACTTTCCATGGAAAACGAGGGATGGGATGTTGCCAAGGCCCTGGCCGACAAGGGCGTAGCGGCCTTCGTGCTGAAATATCGCCTCAATCCGACTCCCGAGGACATGCCGGGTTTTGAGCGCTCCATGACGGAAATGTTCTCGGGAGCCGCCCGGCCGCGACCGGCTTCACAAGACCCGTCCGTGATGCTCGCGCCTCAGATCGCTGACGCCCGCGCGGCGTTCGCCCTGGTCCGCGCCCGCGCCGGCGAATGGCATGTCGACCCTGACCGTATCGGCATGGTCGGCTTCTCCGCCGGCGCCATGCTGACCCTGTCGACCGCCCTTTACGGACAGGACGCCAAGCCCGCCTTTATCGGCGATATTTACGGCCCCCTGACCGCCGTCACCGTGCCGGCCGACGCCCCGCCCCTCTTCATTGCCCTGGCGTCTGACGATCCCTTCTTCGCCAACAATGGATTCGGCCTGATCGATAGCTGGCGCGCGGCCAAGCGTCCGGTTGAGTTTCATCTGTATGAGCAGGGCGGACATGGCTTTGGCATGTATCAGAAGGAAACCACGAGCACCGGCTGGTTTGACGCCTTTGCCCGGTGGCTGGGGATGCACGGTTATCTGAAACCCAAGGCTTAAGTCTTGTCCCGGCACGCCTGCCTGCCGCGGGCGTGCCGGGCCTATCTTACGACAGATCGACGGCTATCGCCTGGCCGTGATACGCAATCAGGCGACCTTCAGATAGAGCCGCGAGTGTATTCCCGCCCCCGGCAAGGCGGATGTTGAACTGCCGCGCGGCCGGCATCCCCTTGAATTGCCCCTGACGGGCACCAATCCTTAAGCGCTGCCGAGTATTATCCCATGAGATGTCAATGCGGCTGCAGGCCTTCTGCTCGTATGCGTAGGTCAGGCCGTCATCTTCATACAGCGTAAAAGCGCCATCCTGCCCGGGACAGACCAGCAGATCGAGCGTCTCGCGCCTGATATCCGCTGTAGATTGAATCACAGAGCCGAGCGGTATGATCGCGCCGGCTTTCAAATGCAGGGGCAGTTGAGACAGCGGCGCATCAACCTCATGCGACCTCCCCCCCTCGCGTTTTTCACCGCTCCACGCATCGACCCAGCCTCCGGCGCTTTGGGGCAGATAAACCTCCCAGCGCGCCACATCAGGCTTCAGAACCGGGGCCACGTGCAGGGCCGAACCGAACATATAGGTATGCGTCTCATCGAGCGCCTTCGGGTCATGGCCGAAATCGAAAACCAGCGGCCGGATGATCGGCAGCCCCTTGCGGTTACTTTCGGCCGCCAGACTGTAGGTATAGGGCAGGAGCCGATAGCGCAGTTCCAGGAATTTTCTTGATATGGCTTCAACCGTTTCGCCATACCGCCAGAACTCCGTATCGGTCATGTAACCATGGACCCGCAGCAGGGGCAGGAAGGTGGCGTACTGGAACCAGCGGATAAACCGCTCATGATAGGCCGGATCGGTATATTGACCGTCGCCGGGCCGGAAGAAGCCGCCCGCGTCCACCGTCCAGTATGGATACCCGGCCGCCGCCATGTTGAGACCGGCCGGAATCTGCCGCTTCAGTGTCTCCCAGTCGTTGCCAATGTCGCCTGACCAGGTGGCGGCGGCGAAACGCTGCTGACCGATGAAGGCCGAGCGTGTCAATACCATCACCCGGCGCTGCGGATAATCGCGTCTCTGACCTTCATAAACCGTTCGCGCCACCTGAATCGGATAGATGAGCCGCACCCCTTCCCCCGCACCAGCGGCCGTATCGCGGCCATCGAGATCGTCATTTTCCGGCTCCGTGGCGTCCTGCCACCAGGCGTCTATGCCCAGGGCGGCCAATCGCTGGCTTTGGTTCTGCCAATAGAAGGCGGCTGCCTTCGGATTGAAGAAATCGACCCAGTCCGTATCCGGAATATAGTAACCTCTCTGCGCGAACGCCTTGCCCAGTTCGGTGTCACGCGAAATCTTCGACCAGACGGACAGCATAAAGCGCATGTTCAAGGCGTGAAGATCACGAACCAGTTCGGCGGGATCGGGATAATTCGCCTCGTCGAATTGCATGGCGTTCCAGCCATGTTTGCCCCAGTATTGCCAGTCCTGAACCATGACATCGACCGGGAGCTTTCTTTTCCGGAATTCCGCCGCGGTTGCCAATATCTCCTTGGAGGAATGAAACCGTTCCCTGCAATGGATATAGCCATAGGCCCACACCGGCATCATCGGAGTGCCCCCCGTCAGATCGCGATAGCCAGCCATGACCTCTGGGGCCGTGGGGCCGGCTATCACCACATAATCAATCGCTTCGGCGACCGGCGATTGCCACAGGGTCTGGTCGGTGACGGCGTCAAAGCGGATCGAGGGTGCATCGGTCTCGTTAGCGACCACACGGATCTCGTGTGATCCCGCTGATAGCTCGGTAATGAAGCTGGTCGTTGGCGGCAGCCAGAGATTACTGAAATCGCTGCAGGCGACACCATCGATCTCGACATAATGGCGCGACGCCATCTTGCGGCCGATATCGAGCTGAAAGGCGAATGGCCCGGCCTTTTCGATATCGAAACGGCCCGTATAGGTGGCCATGCGGCGCGTCACCTGGGCATTGCCGCCTGTTGTCGTGACATTGGCCTTTTCCGCCTGGCCGTCAATCTGCGACCGTTCAAGCGTGACGGCCCTGTCCGGCCGGTTATATTCGCTCAGGCCGGTATTGTGCCACAGCAGTCCATATCCCTTGCTGGACAGGACAAACGGCAGGCTGATCTGGGTATTCACCTGGGTCAGCCGCCTGGGAAGCCCCCGGATATTCAGGTGTCCGTCCTGGAAACAGCCCGTGCCATAAAGCCGCTCATCCTCCGGCGAAAGAAAGGCCTGAGATACTGCAAGCGTGGACCGCCCCCTGACCTGAGCCGCCGTGATACGCCTTTTCCCCGGCGCTTCACTCAAAAGCAGGTTCCCGGACGCATCATGAAAACTCAGGGTTTCGCTGGCATTATCCCAGTCACAGCGGATATGCGCCAGGGCTATACGGTGTCCTTGTGCCGTTCTTGTCAGCCGGGGTTGTGCCGGCTGCACCTGCGGCAAGAGTATGGCGCTTTCCGGCGGTCTCAGACTGGCGGCGGGGACAAAGCGCACCCGCACGGCCCGGTCGGACAAGGCGAAAACTTCGAGCGTTCCGTCGGCTACAGGGGCTGTAAAATCCGGTATCGTCTTTGATCGGGCCAGCGCCCGGCCGCATGAGATACCCGAGGCCGCCGTGGCCGCGCCCGCGAGCAAAAGATGTCTGCGATTAACGGCGAAATTTTTCGTTGAACCCATGCGATTATCCCTGTTTTTTCGGCGCTAAACCTGGCTCCGCTTTTTTATTTGAGCGGTCAAAGCACAATATGGCAACAGGTACCAAATATGAAAGCTTATTTATATCTGACCCGCAACACTGCCGGAAAAAGACGCCCGCGATGATGCGCCTCGCGCAAATGCGCCTTTACAAATATAAAATGTCTGAGTTAATTTGATACCGCTTTATCCGTGCCCCCGACCAGGCAGAGACCTTTGGTCGCGTCGCCGCATTAAAACGCAGACTTACCAAAATAACAGGCCCGAACAGGGCGAATGAAAAGGGAGACCCCATGCTATCCAGGACATTACGGCACCTGCTCGCCACAACCGCAACCTCATTATGTTTGGTCATGCCCGCCTTGGCCCAGCAACCGTCGCCTCCTCCCACCGTCGTGCCCCCGGTCGTGGCCGGCGCCCCCAAGGTGATTGTTGAGAAGATAAAAGTTCACAGCGCTGCTCTGGAAGGCAATCTGGAGGGAGAATCGCCGGACCGCGATGTCATCGTTTATTTGCCGCCCGACTATAACAGCCATCCTCAAAAGCGATATCCGGTCGTTTATGCCCTCCACGGCTATTCGATCAGCAATGAAATGTGGACGAATGAAATCAAGACGCCCCAGACGATCGAGGGCGCTTTTGCCAATGGCGCGAAAGACATGATTGTCGTATTGCCTAACTCGCGCACGGTTCACAATGGCTCGATGTATTCGAACTCGGCGACCACAGGCAATTTTGAAGGCTTCATCGCCCATGACCTGGTCGCCTATATTGATGCCCATTACCGCACCATACCGAACCGTACCAGCCGCGGCCTTGCCGGACACTCGATGGGCGGATACGGCACGACGCGCATCGGCATGAAATATCCAGAGGTCTTCGGCGCGCTCTATATCATGAGCCCCTGCTGCATGTCGGCGCGCGGTGCCCCACCTGCCGAAGCGCTGAAAGCCATCGAAGCCGTCAAATCCCTGGATGAGGCCAGCAAGCTGGGTTGGGGCGAACGCGCGACCCTGGCCTCGGCGGCAGCGTGGTCACCGAATCCGAAGAACCCGCCACTCTATCTGGATTTGCCGGTGAAAGACGGGCAGCCGCAGCCGGACGTTATCGCCAAATGGGCCGCCAATGCCCCGCTCGCCATGATAGATCAATATATCTCAAACCTGCGGCAATACCGCGCCATTGCGATGGATGTCGGCGACCAGGACGGCCTGAAAACCGACACGGTCAAACTGCATGAAACGCTCGAAAGCTATGGCATTGCCAATGATCTGGAGGTCTATAGCGGCAACCACGTCAGTAATGTGGCCGACCGCTTCCAGAATCACCTGATGCCCTTCTTCAGCAAAAACCTGTCTTTCGGGCAGTAGGGCCGGGATTTCCGGCTAATCACTCCGTTCCGAGGTGAAGACACAAGACATGGTGTCTTCACCTCGGATATCGGTCCTACCTTGCCGGATTATTCGCGGCGAGGAAATCAACCACGGCCTGCGCGGTTTGCAGGCGGCAGGCTTCGGTGGCGAGGTCGTGGCCGCAGTCGGGCAGTTCGGTATAGCTGGCAGTCTTGCCGGCCTTTTGCAGGCGATCGCGCAGAGACCGGCTCTGGTCGGCGGGCACGGCCTTGTCGTAGTGACTGGCGACCAGCAAAACCGGCGCTTTGACCGAGGGCGCCGATATGGCCGCCGGTGTCTGGCTGCCGTAATAGCCCTGCACCAGCGCCGGTGAACGGGCATCAGCCATGAAGGCCCGCTGCGCTTGCGGATCGGCCCTGAGCGCGGCAATTTCGTCAGCCACGGCGTTCTGTTTCGCCGTCTTCAGATAGTCCGCCGGGTCGGAGATGCCGTTGATGGCGATGGCGCAGCGATAGGGCCCGCCTTCTGCACCCTTGAGCGCCGCATAGCCGCCATAGCCCTCACCGGCGATGCAGACCCGCTTCGGATCGATTATCCCCTGGGCCGCCAGATAGCGCACGCCATCAGCCATGTCGCTCAAGCTGCGCCCGGCCCACTGGCCCTTGCCGGCTGCGGTCAGTGCCGCACCATAGCCCTCCGAGCCGCGGTAATTGGGTTGCAGCACCACATAACCGCGCGACGCCAATACCTGGGCCAGCCAGTTGAAACCGCGTCCGTCGTGCCACAGTGGGCCATCATGCGGCAGCACGACCAGCGCCCGGTGCTTCGCTTCGCCCTGCGGCGGCAGGGTCAGTTGCGCCGATATCGCCAGACCGTCGGCGGCGGTGTAGCGGACCTGCCGCTGCGACGCCACCCATTCGGCCGGCACCGACGGATACTGGCTGCCGATATCGACGCGCTTGCCGGTGGCGAAGTCATAATAGTGCCACGAGCCGGGATCGTCACCGCCCTGGGCGAACAGGATCATCTGCGCCGGATCGCGGCCCATGGCAGCGACACGCACGGACTGGCCCGGCGCCGTATCGAGCGCGTGCCGGTAGATATCCGCCAGGTCAGGATCGAAGAAGGTGTAGGTGGTGATCTCGCCATCATGGGCAAAGCCGGACAGGGCGCCGCTCTCCGGATTGAAGATCGGCCGGTCCTGCGCGGCGTCTTCGTCGAGCGGCGCCGACAGCTTGCCATCGGCCGCCAGTTCGTAATAGCGGAAGCGGCGCGGGCCGTCCGCGCCGGGATCGGCGGCATCGAGGATCAGCAGGGACTGGCCGTCGCGCCCCAGACCGGCCAGAAACGGCGCGAAGGTATGCGCCTTGGCGTCGATCTTGCGCGTCAGGATCGGCGTCCATTTGCCGTCCTTGCGCATCTCGATGCGGAAGGTTTCAT
>NZ_FMTS01000002.1:0-23434 GCF_900100255.1 Asticcacaulis taihuensis
TCGACCACCCTGTCGGACCTTGGTGGCCTTGATATTCTCGTCAACAATGCCGGCATGATCCGCCGCGCCGACAGCGTCGATTTCACCGAAGCCGACTGGGACGCCGTGATCGACCTGAACCTGAAAAGCGCCTTCTTCCTGGCGCAAGCCTGCGGCCGACATATGATCGCGCAAGGGTCCGGCAAGATCATCAATATCGCCTCGATGCTCTCGTTCCAGGGCGGCATCCGCGTGCCCTCCTACACCGCCTCGAAATCGGGCATTGCCGGCATTACCAAGCTGCTGGCCAATGAGTGGGCGGCGAAGGGCGTCAATGTCAATGCCATCGCGCCGGGCTACATGGCCACCGACAACACCGCCGCCCTGCAGGCCGACGAAGCCCGCAACCGCTCGATCCTGGAACGCATCCCCGCCGGCCGCTGGGGCCACCCTTCGGACATGGCCGGCGCCGCCGTCTTCCTCGCCTCCGCCGCCTCCGATTATGTCAACGGCATCATACTCCCCGTGGATGGCGGATGGCTGGCGCGGTAAATTTACATCAGGGAGACGCTCATGACCTGGAGACGTTATATCCTGTCGTCGCTGGCCGCTATGGCCGTTTCCCTGACAGCCGTTCCTGCCAATGCCCACGAGGCCGTGCTGTTAAGTTCAGAGCAAAAAACCTCCGGACCGGCCGTGTAGCCAAAACCGGAGGGCGTTGATTGACCTGCCCCCACAAATGCCGGGCCTGCAGCACCTAGGCAAGAGCAGTGCCGACTTGTAAGAAATGGCGCCTATCCATAAATGCCCTCGCCCAATCGGCGGTATGGGTGAAGCCAACAAAACGGTCGACATGCACCAGCCATTCACGGTGACCTCGCCGACATCCTGTTGTGGGTTGCAGACCGGGGCCGGCAAACAAAAACCCCCTCGGCATCTGCCTCGGGGGTCTGTGTGGCTTCTGGTGAACTTGGTAAAATCACCTCACTCGAAAGTGCGATGGCTTTGGTTGCGGGGGCCAGATTTGAACTGACGACCTTCAGGTTATGAGCCTGACGAGCTACCGGGTGATACAATATCATCTTTTTGATTTTATTTATTTATTTTTACACAATAATAAACAACAATATTTGGTGTGCCAAAAAACGTGCCAATCCGAAGCCAATTTCATCAACTTTTGGTGAATTTAAGCCGTGTGCGTATGAACGTCCTACGATCGTAAACATCACCCGCTTTCATATTTAAACAAATCGCTTCAAGCGAGGTGCGCCCCTAAGTTTAGCCAATCGCCAAGCCCCAAAATAATGAAGACTATGAACAGGGCGATGAGACCGACGAAGATCAAAAACACCATCCCTAAGGCTGCACCTATCGTGAGCGCTACGTGGGTCATAGCCTGTCGTTTCGATTCGGCCTCCCCCTTGTTCAGCGCAACAAGGAGAAAGACGCCGACGTACAGTAACGGTGATAATCCGATAATTACGAGGCCGATGATACCAGAATACATCATCGCCGACATAATTAACGGATAAAAGACAAATCCAACGACCAGTGCACCCCAGAGCCATGGGGCAAACCGAAAGGCGCTATTGGGCGGGTTATTTGGATGTATCTCATTGCTGTTCACGGCATGGGACCTAAAGACAATTCAGTTTGCGGCAACTATATGCCGGAAGGACAAGGCTTATCGACCGCTCGGGGATCGCAGACACCGACATTGAGATAAAGCTCAACCGCTCGCTTTCTGTCTGCATAGGAATAAATGAACTACCTCCAAGGCAATCCGACTTTTTGTCCGCATCCCCCACCCACCCCTTTTATCCAATGAGCGTAACGAAACCCCAGAACAGATTGCAGATATATAAGCGATCCACTTCACATACCCATCTTAGCACTTGCCCACAGTTGGCTCAGCTCCATAAAAACACCCGGTCCGCCGCAACTCGTCGTCGCTTGAAGATCAGGAATTCCCGAGTTCAATTTCGCCGCACACGCATCTGTAGCCGCGACCTCTGCCCCCGGCACATCGCTTTTCGGCAAGTTGATAATCGCGGTACGCCCAGGCTTGCCATTTATTCCAGGAATGTACTGAGTGATCGGGGCGGTGGTTGTGGACCTGAGTGCCCTGCCCCGCCACTGCGACGCCGAAACCAGGCTGAGTGGCTTGCCGCGCAATCCATACTGGTAAAGGATGGATAAACTGAGCTGCGCTCTGGCATTGCCCTTCTCTGCTCTAGATTCAATATCTGCCACTGGCGACGTCAGCGCATCCCGCAAAATATATTGCGGTGCGGGCGCACCCACCGGCGGAACGATGGCGCATGAGATCAAGCCGAGGGCGGCGATAGCCGGCAATAAACCTAATTTTCTTATGAGCTTTGATACTCGGATCATTGTGCACTCCCAGTTGTTCCCGGCGCGGGCATAATGCGGCTTTCAGTGGCAATTTCGGGCGTTAAACGAGACGCTGACGCGATGGAGGCCATCCGGGCATCCAGGCTTTTCGCCGGCTGATCGATCCGAACTGTTGCCACATGACCAACACCCAGGCGGTCTGTCCGGGCGACAAGCCCTTCCCAGGGCACATCGCCCTTTTCCTTGACATCGCGCAGGTTCTTCGACGGGTCATAGAGCTCCAGCCCGACCAGAAGGGCCCGAGCCTCCAGATAGCCTATCTGCCGCAACAGGGTTGCCTCAGCGACATAGGCGTCATGGCGAGAATTGATCTGAGATAACTCTGCATCCCGCAAATTTTGCTCGGCCACCAATAGATCGAGCGTCGACCTCTGCCCGTAACGAAATTCCTCATTCATGCCGAGTGCTGCGAGCTGCGCGGCCTTGAGTTGGCGCTCCTGAACTAACATGTTCTGGCGAGCGGCAGCGATATTATTCCAGGCCAGGATCACATTCTGCATGACCTGCCGGCGCGCGGCTTCGATCCGCAGACGATCGCCGGCATTGCGATCCAGGGCTTCCCGATAGCTGGATTGGTTGACGCCGCCACTGAACAAGGGTTTGCTGACGTTGATCGTAACCGTCCAGGCCTGATCCTGATTATCGATGTAATAAGGGACGAGTTCACCGGTCACGCCGTATGAGGTGCGCACTGATACGCTGAGCGACTTGCTCGCTTTGGCGACCTCAATCTGCTTTTGGCTTTCCCGTTCGTTGAAGCGGGCCTGCGATAGTTCGGGGCTACTGTCCTCCGACCGGTCAAATGCGTCATCCAGACTTGCCGGCATGAGCGGCAGATCAGGCAAAGCTTCCAAGGTTCCTGGATTTTTTCCGACCAGGGCCGCATACGCCGCTCGACTGGCCTGGAGTTGCACATGGGCGTAGGTTATCTGCGCCTGTGCGGCCTCTAGCTGGGCATCGGCCTGGGCAACGTCGGTCGCTGTCACTTCTCCCGCCACCTTACGCGCCTGAGTCATTTCCAACTGACGCTCAAGCGATTTCAAATTGGCGAGACGCACATCCAACGCTTCTTCATCCCGAAGGACGTCAGCATAGGTGGTGACTACCTGTAGGAGCAAATCTCCTTCGAGGCTCCGCAGGGCCTCACGCCCCGCCTGGACCCGAAACGCCGCCGCGTCTATGCCGCTACTCGCCCGGCCGCCACTGTAAAGCAACTGTTCCACAACCAGCCTGACGTCAGACTGGTTCGTATCGAGATGGCGACCTACGGTGGGGTCCGCCACCAAACGCAACGACTGGGTAGTGTTCCCGGCCCGGCTGCCGACGTACTCTCCGGAGAACTGTAGTTCGGCCGCCGGACGTATGCCGGCGCGCGCCCTCGCGTACGCTTCATCGAGTGCCTTCAGGTCGTAGCGTTGGCTTTGCAGAGTCGGGTTCGATTGATAGGCCTGGACAAGGGCGTCAACAAGTGTGTCTGCTTGCGAAGCACCCGTCGTAAGGCCGCTCAACATTGCCGACAGGCAAAGTACATGAAAGGGCTTTACCATGCGTACCGCTCGAACGCCTCGTCGGAAGAACACCCATTATATCGCGCCGCTGCAAGGGCTTCATCAAATCCCTTGAGGTTAAACCGCTTGGGCGCAGACCTCTCACTCGTTCTGATCGTGACGACGCTGGCGCCGACAAGATCAGCGACCGGGATCAATACGATGCCCCCGGTCGGATTTTCCAGGCTGCCGTCAGCACCGCCCACCTGTGCGGCCACCAGGCGAGGATAGAGATCGTTCGCCCGTCGCGCGGGCTGCCCATCGACGCGATACCAGGCATTCAGCGTTGTCTCGTTCGGATCCAACTCGAAACCCAGAGTGTTCTGCGAATAGGTGATCCGCCCTTGCGTAAGAGTCCGCATGGAGAAGAGATGGCAGCGCACCTGACCTGTGAAGCCGTCCTTTTGGATCGTCATCATCCAGCCTTTAAGCTGGTAGGTTTTCTGACGAACCTTGTCGTATGCCTTCTGCAAGCTTGCCGGGGAAGGCTCGGCCAGCCTTGGCTTCAGCCAACTCAACTGAGTGGGCCAATCGAAAGCCATCAGGCCCAGGCCCATTGTCACTGTAGCCAGGATGCCAGCCGTTTTGAGGGACAGGCGCATGATCAGTTCGGTTGCGCCGGCGAATAGCTGGAGACAACGCGCAGGCCGGTTTCATCGATGCGATGGAACTTGAATGGCCCGCCACGAAACACCGATGCCGACAGGTCGGCCAGAATTTCATCGACGGCGCCGAACGGCGAAACCAGTTCGATCAGCCAGGGCCGGTCGCCGTTCTGCCATTCATCCGGGCGCAGCTTATTTCCACCGGCTTCCAGACGCGCTTCAGTGTCGGCATTGACGAAAGCCCAGAAGGCAACGGCGGCCGGACTGTTCGGGCCATTCCAGATACGGAATTGCTCCAGCAAAATAGCCGGCATGGCGAACCATTCCAGATCCCCGATAAACAACTGCTTATGAACCGGCGATTGGGTCATAAGCCAGGTAATTTCACCGAGCGCTTGCGCTACGGTCTTTTTGGGGGTGTCCCCGATCGTCTTTGCCTCGTCGGCCATATCGTACTCCAGAATAAGAAGGATGCGCCAACATAGGTCGACACATCCTGAAACGCTTTTACTTTAGGCGACCAGAGCTGCGCCCGCATCTTGCGACACGCCACGTACACCGCTCGACGCGGCCAGCGGTTGCTCGATGTTGGGTGTTCCGCGTTGCCAAATGGCGGCCTCGCCACCGGCGCTGCTGCCGAAACCCGCCATGGATTGCAGCAGGATAAGCTGCTGGCGGGTCAGAGTATCATCAACGATGCCGCCCTCCGGACCCGATCCAACCGCCGTAACCGTTGGTCCGTACATAGAGGCCATAAGCGCCCCCAGGGACGTCACACCATTGGCAACATCGAGGGTTTGCTGACGCCACCAGGCGTTGTCGAGACCGTTAGCCGCCGCCGTGTTTACCACGCCGCCGATCGGTTCGCTAGCAGTCAGCGGGACGCCGAGTTCGGAAGTGATGCCTGCGCCATTGGCTTGCACGCTCGGAACTTGAGCACTACTGTTGCCGCCGGTTGACGAGGACGCACCCGAACCCGATAGGCTTTCACTAGCCAGATCCAAACCAGTACTTACCAGCGCGTCGGTTGCCTGTTCGGCCTGATCGAGCTGAACGGCGATCGTCTGCGCCGAACTCATCAAGCGGATCTTGTCGTCCACGGTTGTCGTTTGACCAGACAACCACGCCGCACGCTCGCTGTGGTTCATCTCCGCAATACGTTCGGCAACCTCGGCCGACACTTCGTCGGTGTCGGTGAAATCGACGCGCGCCTTGAGGCTGACCTCATCGTAGCTGGCAACGAGATCTTCCACCGCTGTCCGGCGCTGGCTGACCAGGGCAGCCTTCGCGGCCGTTTCCGGATCGTTCAACAGACGCCCTAAGGTACCATCTTCGTCGCGCGCACCCCACTCAGCCTGGTACGCGCCGGCATATAAGCCGTCCGTGCCAAGCACGTGCCTGGCCAGCGCAACGTCGTAGGCGTCTCCCCGGGCCCCGTCTGCCCAGATGAAGCTCATTGTGTTCTGGACGTAGTTATCGATCACGGTGCCCGGCGTATAGCCGGTCGCCGTGCCGTTGAGGTCGATACCGATAATGCCGGCTTCGGTCAGCGTCCGCAGTTCCCGGGCCGTAGAGCGGCCATTTTGGTTCAGGTCCTGCCAGACGAGGATCTTGTCGAAGTTTTCATCGCTGGCATTGAGAATACCGTCACCATTGGTATCCCAGGTCTTGAGACCTTCGAGGTCGCTGGTGGCGCCTTCCTTATCCTGAGCGAACGAGATTTCCGACAGCTTGTTGATCGCACCATCTCCATCGCGATCGACCGCCAGGAAGGCATCTGCTGCTGAGGCCCAGCCGAGCCGCGACAACCCGCCCTGGGCCGTCTTGACAATAATATCACTATCTTCGACGGCGGTCAGGTTGAGACCATCACCGCCCAGATCCAGTACGATCGGATAAGTATCGCCATATTGCCAGGTAGTTTGCACTGTCCAATCGATGTTCAGCTTGGTCAGGTCCATAGTTGTCCCGCCGACCTGAACATATTCGATTGTGTTCAGGGTCGTGGAGTAGACGGTCGTCTGATCGTTGCCATCAACGACTTTGTACTGAACGCCACCATTGACGATCTTGATGCGCTCACTCACCTGATCGGCGGTCAGAGCCGTGTTTGTTTTGTCCTTGAGGCCGATGTAAAGATCATTGCCCACAACCTTGAAAACTACATCATCCGCCGCAACCGTGCTGCCGAAGACAATCGTATCGTCGCCGCCGCTGTCTGTAATGGTATCGATGCCGTCGCCTCTATCATAAGCATACTGGTCGTCACCAACGGAAGCGGTAAGCGTATCGTTGCCCGTGCCACCGATGAAGATATTGCCCTTGCTCTCCGATGATGTCCCGGAGCCCGTGAGCACGTCATTGCCTTCAAAGCCCTGAACCAGATCCGCCTGGTCCGCCCAGCCGTTGAGCGCGTCATTATAGCCTGTCGCGCCACTCGGCTGATAGGTGATGTTGCTGACATCCAGGGAACTCTGGCCATTGAAGCTGATGGTCTTTAGCCGGTTGTTGCCCAGGTCCGCGAAATTGGCGCTGAAGCGGATGATATCGCTAGTGCCTCGGATACCGACATCAAAGAAGCCGCTGCTTCCGCCTGAGGTTGGATTGTACATGTCGGAGACGGTGATGTTCGCGCCGAGCACTACGGTGTTATTGTCGGCATTGGTTTCTGTAACCGTATCAGAACCATCTCCGCGACCGAAATAATAGGTATCGGCACCCGCGCCGCCAGAAAGGAAATCGTTGCCTGCCCCCCCCTCGAAAGACTGAGCCCCCGCCCCGGCAGACAGGCTATCGTTGTAGTTCGAGCCGACGATGCTTTCGATGCTGATATAGGTGTGGCCTTGCGCCAGACCCGCTGACCCGGTGCCGGCAGTTGCTGTGTTGGCGGAATTGCTTATGGTGTAGCTGCCCAGATAGGCTGTTACACCACTTGTCGCTTCGGAATAATCGACGGTATCGTTGCCGGAACCGCCGTTATAGACGTCACCACCGGTCCAATACGTGATCTGGCGGGGACCGCCATATCCGGACCAATCATTGTAATCTGGAATCGTGACGGTGGTAGAAGTTCCACCTGCAGTAGCAATGATCCAATCATCGCCATCGAGGCCTTCGATTACATTGGTGCTGCTATCGCCTCGTAACTGATCGGACGCGTTTGAACCTCTTAGACTTTCGAACTCCGTGAATACGTCTCCCGCAGCGTCTCCACCAGATGTTTCGCCGGTCGCCATATTGACGTAAACACCTTCTGAGGAGTTCTCATAGCTGAGCACGTCTTTTCCCGCGCCACCATATAAAGTGTCGACGCCAGCACCGCCTTCAATAACATCATCGCCTGCCCGGCCGTAGAGTGTGTCATTTCCGGCGAGCCCACGAAGGACATTGTCACCTGTTGTCCCGTAAATCAGGTCACCGAACAATGAACCCGTCGCATTTTCGATGCTGTTGACATTCATGACAGACAACCATTGGCCGGTCGCCCAATTGTACAAATTGACGCTTCGAGAAGCCGCGTCAGCCAGGGTTAGATCTGAATTGCCATTCCAGTCCGCTGGGCGGTAGTCGATGTCGAAGCCGACGCCAACATCCAGGCGTTCAGCGCTCAACGTGTCACTACCATTGGGATCGCTATTGGTCGCCCAGAGCCCTCCAACATACCAATTGTTGCTATAGTCTTTTGCCATGAGAAACAGGTCATCGCCATTCCCGCCTACGAGCGAATCATAGCCGGCTCGTCCCACCATGGTGTCATTGCCATCGTCACCATAACCCCAGCCCCCCATGACGTAGTCATCGCCTGCTTCACCGTGAAGCTCGCCGCCACCGTTTGGGTTGATAAGAACGTCATTGCCGTCGCCCCCCCACATGATGTCGTAGCCGCCACTTCCCATCAGCCAGTCGGATCCGGTCCCCCCTGCCAGCGTATCATTACCGGCGCTTCCGATGAAAATATTGTCGCCGCCTGATTGCCATTGCAGGCTGCCGTTAACCGAAACTTGCCGCCAGTCATTAACGGTCACGCCTGTCGCCGACGCGCTCATATCGACAAAATCGCTGCTATTGCTGGTAACGCCGGAACTTGACGTCAGCCCCACCTGGGACACCTGATCGATAACCAGCTCGTCATCCCATCCGATCGACTGGGACAAGACGGTAAAGAAATCCTGGTGCGCATGCGAAGTATATGTGAGGCCGTTCTGAATGAACGACGCCGAGTTGTTTACGTATTCGTTCGATTCCGTAAAGCCTATAGCAACCTGGGCTCTGGAAGCGCCGTTATTTATTGTATCGACCCAGCTTTGGATTTCCGCATTGGTGGCACCACGGTTTTGCACTGTGGCGTATAATTGCACGACAAAATCCCAGTCGCTGAGGTTTGCTCCGACCCGATTAACAAATTCCTGGCTGGAAATGATCGAACTCGCGACATCCTCTAGCGTTGCTTCGCCGAGTTGAATGTAATTCGTATAGTCGGTCAGACCGTAACCATCAGGAGCCCGATCCAACAACCCCTGATAAAGACGATAGACTTTCGCCGCCGCACTATATGGATCGGTCGTAGTGACAACTTTATCAAGTCCAATACGCATGCCCCCGCCGGTGACGGCATTGACGTGCACATCTTCAAAATGGACTTTACTATTGACGTTAGCGACTCCAAAACTATCCAAAAACCCAGCGAGACCGCCGTAGAAGTCCGAGGTGGCAAATTGATCAAGTTTGAGCTCTCCCGCCCTTTGCAAGGTAATGATCCAAGGGTTAACAGCCGCCTGCGCACTAAGCGCGCTTATGACCGCGTCAATAGTAACCTTATTTTGGGCGTAGGTATTCGCATCAACCGTCGACAGAGTCCCCTCTTCAGTTGCCATCATCATGTCGATAAAGGCCTTATGGTCCTGATAATACTGCTTTTGCGCGGGCGCTAAAGTGTCGTATGCCTGAGAAAATAGCGCGTTAATTTCATCCTTGCTCAGTCCGTACACATTGTAGTCGGATGCAATCTTCAAATCACCAGCAAAAGTGGTGAGATCAGTCGCACCGGAAGTTAGCATCGCACGTTTTAGGAACAGATTGCCACCAACAACTTGCGTATTACGTGCAGCTGAAAGAACGCCGTATTCCACGGCATCGTCTGCCGAACTAACATTGTGAGTTATTCCATTAATTTTAACGTAGAGTTGAGAACCAGAGTGTCCGTATATCTGAGAGGTCAATGCTGACGAAACATTCGACACTATTGCATTTCGATCTCCATAGGTGATTTCCTGCAATAGACCATTCAGGATATCACGTGCACTGGTGGCCATTGACTGAACTAAATTAAGACTACCGTTTGCCGATACCCAAGCGCCAACCTCATATTTGGCAAATGGCAACTGAAGTGCTGTCTCCGCGCTCGCGGTTGGCATTTTAGGCTTCTTTTTTCCAAAAAGGTTGCCAATTAGTGCGCCTAAAACAAACCCAACAAACGAGCCAACTCCCGGCCATAACACGTTGCCCCAAGTACTCAATGAGCCAAGAAGTGATGTGCCTATCGAGATACCCGCATACGCGCCTACCGCTGCCCCAATTGACGAAAGCGCCACTGCGGCCTGCGTCTCCGGCGCCACCACCATCGCTCCGAGCTTCGCACCAAGAAATGATCCAAGAGCGTTGGCAGCCAGATTTACACCTGGAGAATAGTCGAATTGTTGAACCATTCCGAATGGCGTCAATTCAGCTACGCGGACTCCACTCCATAAATTTGTATTGTTCAGCGCATTTTCAATTACTTTGCCCAATACACTTGAAGATCCTGAAACAATCAGATCACTAGCAAACCCATTCAATCCCAGGCCATGCGCTAAATCGGCCATCAAAATCGAACTGATTGTTCCTGAAGCAGCACTCTTCATTCGAGCCCAAACCTCCGGATTGAAGCTCGCTTGCGCAACGACCTCCCCGGTAGCTTGATCAATGGTCTGTACAATATTCCCGTTGGGATTTCCTGCTAGCGCAGAACCGATCCTCTCACCAATCTCTCCGAAAAGAGAGGAATATACAATACCGCCAATTGCGTTTCCATTTGCCAGGATGTTTCCTAAGCTCGAACCGACGATTGAGCCAACTTGCGCGTACGCCATAAAATCTTGTGTTTTGAGGAAGGCTTTAGCTATATCTTCATCTGATATAACTTCGCCCTGCGCTTTGCCGTCTACGAAAATATCAACGGCATCGGCATTGTCTGCGTTGCTCGCTGCTTTTCTAAGTATCGCAGCTCGAATTTTATCTGCAGCTCGCTCCATGAAGACTTGCTGGCTAACAACATAATATCTGACGCTTGGATCGGTCCCTAAATAATAGAGTCGTCCACCGTCATTGAAGAGCTCAACCGTGGACGGCATGCCCGCAGATGAAGCGTAATAACCCTGCCTGACTTGCGTTTCACCGGGCAAGGTATACTGAATATCGGCATCCCCTCTATATGCCATTCTAAGGTTTGCTGCTAACAAAAATTCTGTCCGATAGCCGGGATCTGCAATTATATTTGCATTGGTCGCTAAACTAACGTCAATTTCACCATGAGTTGCTTGACTTTGCCAAACATGCGACCCGTATGCGGTGTGAATTATTTCATGCGCAAGCGTCATCATTTCCCAAGAACCCTCCCGTCCAGGATTCCCGTTAAAATTTACCGCCCCAGCCTCACTTAGCTGATTAATTGCGATGACACCGTCGATGCCATAGACATTCTTGGGTGTTCCATCTGGATTGCGAACAGTTGGAGTGAACCCTCCCGCAGAACTGCCATCCGTCTGTGTAGTCAAACGGAATTTGTAGCCATTTACCTCACTTAAAGCCAGAGATACCGATGAGCTTAATGCCGCAATACGGTTAAGCATATTGGCCCAAGACTGAACTACACTTCGGGTCCCGTTCACTACAAAATGAACTGTAGTATTTGTTGAAGTATCCACATAAACTATTGTACGACCATCTTCTTGGACGGTAAACCCCATGACAAATCTCCGATTTCGATTATTTTTAATGGTATTTTATTGGCGAAAGAGCTTCTTCATCAAATCCGTTGACGATGGCCTCAATTCTATTAGATGGGTCTAATGTATCGCCACAATAAAAATCTATGTTGTCGAGCACGCTGTAAATTTCCGGAACTCTCGACAATTCCTTTTGAGATATTGGATCGCGCACTTTTACAGCCACCGCGCCTTGCAAGGTATGCTTCACTCGTTCTTTGTTCCCACACGAAAAGCCGACAGCATTTTCGCTAACAATAATATCTGCTAAAGCTGCAACTGGATCTCCTTTAGCAGCCCAATGCCTTAAATTACTGGGCGAATATAGATAAATAACGCAATTGATCGCAATTGCCGATTGTAGCCTTCCCTTTACTAGCCGATGTCGGTACGCATCGAGTTCAAAATCACTTGGTGAGACATTGGAGCCTCTATATTCGGGACAGATACTTGACGTAGCTAAACCACCAGGAAAAATGGAAGGAGGCTTCTCTAGAGAGAGGCGCTGCTTTGACTGACCGGGCATTCCGGCATTACCCGCCCGACTTATGCTTGGTTTTTGACACGACGAAATACAAAGCAACGTGGTGAAAATTGCCATGAGCCTAAAAATGCGCATTAGCGCTCCCTTCCCGCTTCATTCACGGCTTTGGAAACCGGAGACCAAATATAGCTGATTACGCGGCGTTTACCGGTAACGATCTCCGCCGATACGCTCATACCGGAGAAGAGCTGCCGAACTACTCCTTCAACTTTGAACTGCGATTGTGACAACTTAATTCGTACAGGGAACACCAGACCGCGCTTTTCATCCACGATCGCATCCGGTGAAATCTCTGTCACGGTACCTTCAATGGTGCCATAACGCGTGAACGGATACGCCTCCAGTTTCACAACAACCGGCGCCCCGACATGTACAAAGCCGACATCCTTATTCAGCATCAGGGCCTCGACCACGAGCGCTTCACCGTCGGGAACGAGGGTCACAATGGGCTTCCCGGACTCGACAACTTCGCCAAGCGTTGTGACCGCCACCGACTGAATGGTCCCCGAGACAGGGGAAGACAGGGTCTGGAGCTTCAGCTTCTGATCTGCCTTATTGAAGTTATCAGCGCGCGTCGCGGTCAAGCCCTCGGCTTCACTACGCTCCTGCGCCGCCTGGGTGATAAACTGCTCACGCATTTCGGCAGCGTCGCGGTTCAAGGAGGCGACCTGCGCCCGCGCCTCATCCAGGCGAGCGCGTTGCGACACAATGTCCTGCTCGACGGTGACGATTTGCTGCTGGAGTTGCAGCACCTTCTGCCGGGCGCCGAAGCCCTTGGCCTCCAGAACCGTCTGGTCATCGAGCTGGCTTTTCAGGATGGGAAGCGTGCGTTCCTGCTTGACGATTTCAGCACTGGCCGATCGGGCAGACGCCTCCGCCCCTATCCGGCGTTCATCAATAGACCCGCGCTTGGCTTCATAGGCCGAGATACGGGCCGCCACCACTTGCCGTTCCGCCTGGATCGCTGACGGCGCGGCATCGGCCGGCGCATGGATTTCACTACTGCCGCCGCTCGCATACGACAACAGCGCGTTTGAACGGGCCAGGGTCAATCCAGCCGTCGTCAATTCCGTGGTAGCGCTTCGGGCATCGGCGCCAGCCTGGGTCGGATCCAGTTCGATCAGCACCTGCCCGGCTTTAACATGCTCGCCTTCCCGAACCGCGATGCTACGAACAAGGCCGGGCTCCAGAGCTTCCACGGAACGCAACCGCCCCGTCGGTACTAATCGCCCCTCGGCCACCGCGACCATTTCCACCTTGGCCAGGCACGACCAGGTCAGCGCAGTTACCGCAGAACCTATGATCAGCCACATCACGGCCCGCCCGTGCGGGGAAGGTGGCGTTTCAACGACTTCCAGGGCTGCTGGCAGGAACTGGGTTTCCACCAGTTTGTGGCCACGCAGCCGGCGACGTTCGGTTTCCGCCCTCCATGATTCCTTCAAGACATTGACGTGACGTGCCAGGCTCATGCATGGCCTCCCGGTTGCCCACCGCGCATCTGCGTCTTCCACAACTGCGCATACCGACCGTCCGCCGCCATCAAGGTCTCATGCGTCCCCGATTCGGTAATAAGGCCCGCCTCCATAGTGATAATGCGATGCGCGGTCCGTATCGCGGAAAGACGGTGGGCGATGATCAGCACGGTACGCCCCTGAACTATCGAGCGCATGTTCTGCTGGATAATCGCCTCAGATTCCGCATCCAGGGCCGACGTCGCTTCGTCCAGGATCAGGATACGCGGATTGGTAATGAGCGCACGCGCGATGGCGATCCGCTGACGCTGACCGCCTGATAAATTGGCACCGCGCTCCTCAATCAAGGTGTCGTAACCTTCGGGAAGCTCAAGAATGAAGTCGTGCGCGCCCGCCATCGACGCTGCGGCCATTACAGCCTCCATCGGCAAGGAGGGGTCAGCCAGCGCGATATTGTCGCGTACCGTGCGATTGAAGAGCAGGTTTTCCTGAAGGACCACACCTACCTGCCGGCGCAACCACGCTGGATCAACCTGGGCCAGATCCACACCATCGATCATGACACGGCCGCTTTCGGGGACGTAAAGGCGCTGAACGAGCTTCGTCAGCGTGGACTTGCCCGAACCAGACGGGCCCACAATGCCCAGCACTTCGCCCTGTTTGACATCAAGGCTGACCCGGCGAATGACTTCCTTGCCACCCGGCTTGTAACGGAAGGTCACATCATCGAAGGCGACCCGTCCCTCGATGCGCGGCAGAGCGGCTCTGGACGGCGAAAATTGGGTTTCTGTAGGGGTGTTGAGAATATCACCCAGGCGATCGATGCCGACACGCGCTTCCTGGAATTGCTGCCAAAGGCCCGCCAGTCGCAGCACGGGCTCAGCCACGCGGCCAGCTAGCATGTTAAACGCGACCAGTTCGCCCACCGTAATCTTGCCTGTCAGCGCGAGCTTGGCGCCAATAAACAGGATCAAAACGGTCGAGGCCTTATTAATCAGTTGGATCGCCTGTCCGCCCCAGATATTAAGACGGGCCGCCTTGAACCCGGAGGTCACGTAGGCGGATAGCAAACGCTCCCAGCGATTCTGCATCTGCGGTTCGACCGCCGCCGCTTTAAGCGTCTGAATGCCGGAGACGCTTTCGACCATGAAAGCCTGGCTTTCCGCGCCGCGGGCAAACCGCTCCTCGATACGCTTACGCAGCGGCGTCGTGATCAATGCGGCCGTAACCGCATAGAGTACAATGGCGATGACCACGATCAACATAAGCCATGGTGAATAAAACCACATCACCACGAGGAAGACGACTGTGAACAGGAGATCGATCACCAGCGTCACCGACGACGACGTCAGGAATTCCCGGATGGTATCAAGCTCTCTGACCCGTGCTATCGTGTCTCCTACCCGCCGGCTTTCAAAATAAGCGAGCGGCAGGGAGAGGACATGACGGTAGAGACGCGCACCGAGCTCGACATCAACGCGGCTGGTCGTATGGGTGAACAGACTGGATCGCAGACCGGAAAGCGCGGCTTCAAAGACAACCGTTAAGCCAAGACCGATGGCCAGAACATCCAGGGTGGTCAGCCCTTTGTGCACCAACACCTTGTCGATGACGACCTGGAATATCAATGGAGTCACCAGGGCAAACAACTGGAGTGTCAAAGACGCCGCGAGCACTTCTCCCAAAAGGCCACGGTATTTGACGAGCGCTGGAATGAACCAGGTAATGTCGAACCTGCTAAGCGAGGCCAGCTCCGACCGTGTGGTGATCAGGACCGCTTCGCCACCCCACATTTCTGATAGTTGGGCGTAACTAATGGCTTCCGGCGGCTTGCCTGCGCGTTGGATCAGGGCTTGGCCGTCATTTACACGGGCGAGGATGAAGAAAGACCCGACATAGTCTCGGCACACGATGGGGAGCGGTGCCCCAACCAACTTGTCTATTGCGATTTTGGCGATTTTGGCGCGCGCACCCAGCTTACGCGCCAGACGGACCAGATCACCCGATTCCGTGGGCTCGCCCTTACCCAGGGCATGGCGTAATTGCGGGATATCGGCGCTGATTTGGTGAAATCCAAGCAATAATGCGAGGCACTCCAATCCACCGTCGGAAACTTTATCCGCCCCCTCTGCCACTCACCCGCCTCCGAACTTCACGTTGAACGATACAACCGTGAAGAGGCATTTGTAAATAGCTTGAAATATTATAATACCATGACAGCGTTAATCGGTATTAGTATTATTTGACCTTGAATAATTTGAATATTTTCAACAATAACAATATTCTTGTCAAAATCCCAACGAAAGTGCTCACAACTTTGAATTTCAAAGTGAAAATAGTGTGGCGTTTCAAACAAGCAACCTTAATTTATGAGGATTTCCACGCCACTCGGGATGTCTGGGGAAAAGGAAATGGTTCTGACGCCGACTTCAACCCAGCGAGACAGATATTCAATTCAGGGTCTTCACGCTCGCTACCTTTCCAAATCCCGCTCTCGCGTTTTTGGCCTCAGATACCGGCTCGATGCGCCCACATCCCACGCAAAATCGCCGCGGGACCTGTCTATCCCACGCCTCATCGCAAATCCTTCCGGTCCCGGTCTCGGATAATCCAGAGTCGTCTCCTTCGCGCCCGACCGGCTGAGGGTTTTGATAAATGCGTCTCGATCCACAAACTGATCACGGCTGGCATACACAATCCCTCGGTCCCTGTGCCTCGTCATGCCCACATATGTAAGATGCCGGTCCATGGTATCCGACGCCAAGAGGAACGATCGATCTACGGTCGCGCCCTGCGTTTTGTGGATGGTGGTGGCATATCCATGATCAAACGCTTTGTACTTCGACGGATCGATCTCGACCTGGCCCTTGTTACCATCTAGCCTGACGGACAACCGGTCATGGTCCGTCCGTTCCACGGTCCCCAACATCCCGTTCTTCACGCCCATGTCCCGGCTGTTTTCCAGAAACACCAGGCGGTCACCTTTTACGAAGGTGCGGACACCGTCGTTCGTGTCATAGACCTGTTCGACAGTGTCCGCATTTCCGGCTCGCCTCACCGAAACCGGAAGCTTCCCTGATTCCTGAAGGGCCATGCGGATGTCAATATTGAGATGCCGGACATCGGCCCGCCGGTGCGCCATCGCGAGGCGTGACCCATTGGGATTGTCCTCCATGTCCTTCACATAGTCCCTGACGAGCGTCTGACGGGCATGGTCTTGTGTTTCGGCCATGGTGACGGCACCATGCTTTATGTACGCCTCAAGCGCCTCCTTCGTGCGATGCGAGGCGAACAGAATGGACGCCTCTCGTTGCCAGTCCTGACGCTGCCGGCGGACCTCCTGCAACTCGGCTGAGCCGACATGCTCAACGATCGATCGGAAGGCCGCACCGGCGCCGATCGCCTGGAGCTGTTCGTGGTCACCGACCAGTACCAGCTTGGCGCCGGATTGTTTTGCTTCTTCCACAAACTTCGCCATCTGCCTTGAACCGATCATGCCGGCTTCATCGATGACAAACACATCCTTCGATGTCAGTTTATCGCGGCCCTTCTTCCAGCCGTGCTCCCACGACGCCAGGGTGCGCGAGGCGATACCGGATGACTCCTCCAGTCCCTCCGCCGCCTTGCCGGCGAGTGCCGCGCCATGGACGCTGTATCCTTGCGCCTCCCAAGCCTCTCTGGCGGCCGTGAGCATGGTGCTCTTGCCGGCGCCGGCATAGCCGACAACGGCACTGATCTGGCGGCCGGCTGTCACGTAACGGATGGCGTAGACCTGTTCGGCACTCAGGCCCACATCCCTGATGCGTTCTCCGACCTGGTCTTGCGACAATCCCTTTTCAAAGATTTCCGCCTTCATGTCGGTGAGCTTGGCCCATATGAGCGCGTGGGTCTGCTTGCTGATCGCCGCATCGACATGGGAACGATCGGTCTTGTGGCTGCCGGTCTCGTTCATGCGCATCGCGGAGGTGATCATGCCGCTTTCCAGATCCACCATCTCCCGTGTCGAATATTTGGCCGGGGTCTGTGCATTTTGTTCAGTCAGTTGCACGAGCTGGTCTGACGTCATGACTTTTGTCAGCAGCGCCTGGAACTCTTGCGGGTCGTCATTGATATAGCGGTGAAGCGTCCTTGCCATATCCCATTTGTCGAACACGCTTTTCTCATTGGTGATCATGTCGAGCACGACCGCCGGGTTCTGCCGGATACGGGCGGCATTCCGACGAGCGGCTTCTGCCTCCACCCTCTGCCGCTCGACATCGATGCCGCGTTTGTCCATCTGCGTCGCGTGGACACCCATATGCCGGGTCGGCTCCAGTGACAGGCCGCGATCCTGATGCGAGCGGTGATCGATGCGGACTTCATGACCGGCCCTGACCAGATGCAGATTGGCCAGCTCCTCCCAGTCCAGACGCAGGGTCTTCAACTGCTGGTGCGAGGTCGGGAGGTTGTTATCGGCCAGCCAGCGGTTCTCCCGCTCCAGAAGCGTCTTGTCGCCTAAGCCGGCTTCTGTCACTTCACGGGTGGTAATCATGACGTGCGCATGATGGTTACGCACATCGGTGTCGTCATCCGGCGAATGGATGGCGAAGTCCACAGCGACCTTGTAACGATCGGCAAGCCCCTGAGCGAACTCACGGGTCAGGTCCAGACGCTCCTCTGGTGACAGTTCATGCGGCAGGGCAATCTCGAACTCCCGCGCCACACGGGCATCCTTGCGTCGTTCCGCGAACTCTGCGGCATTCCACAGGGCAGACCGGTCCTTTGCCCATTCGGCATCCACGCCTTCGGGCAGAACGATCTCGGTGTGCTCGATGCCGCCCTTACGTCGGAAGTCGTGTACCAGCCCGTCGCGCTCGTTCGTCAGGCAAGTGCCGGAACGATAGGCGGCCGCCGCCACGGCGCTACGGCCACTGCCACGGGCAATGGGCTTCATGCTCAGATGATAAATTGCCATGCCCTCCCTGCCCTTCCCTAAAGCGCCTGCGGCCGCCTTGAGTTGCCTGCAACTCGTAAGTGCGCCCTTGTGTGCTCTTCGCTTCGCTAGATCACACCCGGTGTGCCGCACATTGTCAGGCCATCAGAACAACATGATACCGCGCATTTGTCCACTTTTGCGAGAGCGTTTTGACCGCAATGATTCTTATGGTTGTATTTTTGCTTGACGGACGGTCTCTCCGGCGTAGTATTCAGATACCGCAACGGGAGGAGCTATCATGACACGCAAATCGATTGCTGAGCGTCTGGCGCAACTGGAAGCCCAGAAGAAGGCCCTGACTGCCCGCCTGAGCAAGCAGGAACGGGCACGCGATACCCGGCGCAAGGTGCTGCTGGGGGCGTTGGTTCTGCACCGCCTGGACGACCGGAGGGATGAAGCCATGGCCGCGCAACTGGAGGCCTGGCTCAGGCGCGAACTGCCGGGCTTTTTGTCACGTGACAGCGATGTAGCTTTGTTCGACGACCTGCTGCCGAATGGTGCAGGCGGAAACAGGCATGTCACATGACAATCAGTACCGGCCATTGCGGAGCGAGTCCGGGCGTCTTATACCGGTAAAGTATTTTAGGAATTTTCATGTCGCCTGACGCTCTCGACCATCTTCCGGATATCAAACGGCGCGAGCTTGAGCACGTGGTGAAAGTGCTGTTCGACACCTTCGATAATGCGACGAGGACAAAGCTCTCCGACAAGCGGAAGGCCGGCCGCATTCTGAAGGTCATTTTGTTCGGCTCATACGCCCGTGGCGGCTGGGTCGAGGATCGTCTGTCAGGCTATCGCTCGGACTACGACATTCTCGTTGTTGTCAGCGGTCATGAGTTCACTGACTTACAGGAATACTGGTCGGCGGCGGACGATACATTTGTGCGCGAATACACGCTCACCCATGAGCTGAAAACGCCAGTCAGTTTTATAGTTCACAGCCTCCAGGACGTGAATGACCAACTGGCCAGAGGGCGGCCGTTCTTCAGTGACATAGCCCGTGATGGCATTATGCTGTTTGAGGCCGAGGGGCACCCGCTGGCGAAGGCAAAAGCACTGTCCTCTGAAGAGATCAAGGCGGAGGCGAAAGGCTATTATGAGCAGTGGATGGCGAATGCAGAGAGGCGTTTAGAAACTTCTGGCTATCTTTTGAGCAGAGCACAAAACGATCAGCAATGGACAAAGGATGTCGCCTTCACCCTTCATCAGGTGACAGAAGCACTCTATCACTGCATCCTGCTGGTGTTCACTCTTTACAGCCCGAAGTCTCACCGCCTTAGCTTTCTGAGGGCACAGGCCGAAGGGCTGGATGAGCGCCTTCGCAATGTCTGGCCGGACGACAAATTTGCGCGGCGGTGTTTCGCAAAATTGCAACGCGCCTATGTCGAAGCGCGGTACTCAGCCGAATATGAAATTACGGGCGCAGAGCTGACCTGGTTGCAAGAACGCGTTAGTCTCTTGAGCGATAAGGCAAAGCAAATTTGCGAAGTGAAAATCGCATCATAATGCGGTATGGCGTAGGGCTTTCCTGGCTCAAATGGATACAGCAACAAGCCATTTGGTGGGTTCGTGAATTAGATTGTGACGGTATGAAACAATTGTCCCGCCATATGGTTGAACGTGATTTGGCGCGAGTTTTTTTTAACCCATCTGACGATTGCAAATTCGGCAAAAAATTCGGCCGCAACGCCCGTTCAAGTGCGCAGATTTCCACAATAGTTGTTTATTAAAGTGACGTATCAGGAAGCGGGGCGATTAGTGTTTCCGTCGCGTTACGCTCCACAGTCCTCTCAGATGCAGGCAACATAAATGCTTGAACCGGTTGCGTGACTCCTTATAGATCGGGTTATGGCGTCGAGTTTTGAGGACATTAAAGGCGATCCTACCCGGCAAGCTCTTGGGAGCTTGCAAGGTTATGCTTACCAAATATATGCCAGTACCAAAGCTTGGATTGAGCTAAAATCGAACGAGACTCTTTTCTTAGAAGTGGCTGAAGATTACGCGACTGCTGTAGGCCAGGCTATCAACAATGTTCAGGTCAAAAACACCGGAGCAAGTCTGACGCTCAACAGCGCTGGCGCACGAGCGGCCATCGAAAGCTTGGTAAAGCTGACAGCCCTCAATCCAAATAAATGCGTGAACCTACGATATTTAACAACCGCCCAGGAAGGAATTGAGCGGTCTCTAGTCGATAAAATTAATGGAATTGGCGGGATCGCTTATTGGCGCCGCGCTGCTCAGGGCGCCGATATCCAGCCGCTAAGAGCCAGATTGGAGGCAATGGCGCTGAACGAGGAAACGAAATCGTTCATCAACGTCCGTAGTGACGAAGAGCTGCGGGGCGAGCTTGTGCGCAGGCTGATATGGGATTGCGAACAGGTAGATTTAAGCGTGTTGATTATCGCGAAGAACTAACCCAGGAATCTCATCAGGAAGTGACCCACCTTTAAGGTATAACGCTGCGGGTCGTGGTGGGGTCAAGTCACAGTTTTCTCCCTCCTCGATTTTGCCGTTGCGGTGCTGGCCTTGAAGCGGAAGCTGTCGTTGCCGGTCTCTAGTATGTGGCAGTGGTGGGTGAGCCGGTCGAGCAGCGCCGTGGTCATCTTGGCATCGCCGAAGACACCGGCCCATTCACTGAAGCTGAGATTGGTCGTAATGACGACACTGGTCTGTTCGTAGAGCCGGCTAAGCATGTGGAACAATAAGGCGCCACCAGAGGCACTAAACGGCAGGTAACCCAGCTCATCCAGGACCACCATGTCGAGCTTCAGAAGTCGGTCTGCCATCTGTCCGACTTTGCCCTGAGCTTTTTCCTGTTCAAGCAGATTGACCAACTCGATCGTGGAGAAGAAGCGGATCTTCTTGCGATGGTGCTCAACCGCCTGAACGCCCAGGGCTGTTGCGATATGCGTTTTGCCGGTCCCGGGTCCACCGATAAGCACGACGTTTTGGGCGCCGTCCATAAACTCACAGCGGTGCAACTGTCGCACAAGGGCTTCGTTAATGTCGCTGGAAGCGAAGTCGTACGCGGACAGGTCCTTGTAGGCTGGCAAACGAGCCGACTTGATCTGATAGGCGATGGACCTGACTTCGCGTTCAGCGGTTTCCGCCTTCAGCAACTGGGACAAGATAGGGATTGCGGCTTCAAACGCAGGCGAGCCTTGCTCCGTCAGTTCAGTGACGGCCTGGGCCATGCCGTACATTTTCAGCGACCGCAGCATGATGACGATGGCCGCGCTGGCGGGATCATGACGCATGGCGACCCTCCATCCGCAGGGCGTCGTAGCGCTCAACATTGGCCAAGGGTTCTTGCGTAAGCCGCAGGGCCTGAGGCGCATCTATCGTGTCCGGCGGTGTTGTCCCATCGATCAGACGATGCAGCAGATTCAGGATATGGGTCTTTGTCGGCACGCCACCGGCCAGCGCCAGTTCGACTGCCTGTAAGACGACCTGTTCGTCATGTTGAAGGACCAGGGCCAGGATTTCGACCATTTCCCGATCACCGCCCAGGCGTTTAAGTAGGTGATGCTGCAGGCGCCGAAACGCCTCTGGTAGTTCTAGGAACGGTGCGCCGTTTCGCAACGCACCTGGCTTGCGTTGGATGACCGCCAGATAATGGCGCCAGTCGTAGATCGTGCGCCCCGGGCTATGGGAGCGATTGATTATCCTTTCATGTTCGCACAGGATTTGTCCCTCCGCGGCGACGACGATCCGCGTAGGGTAAACCCGCACACTGACAGGACGGTTGGCGAACGAAGCCGGCACGCTGTAACGGTTGCGCTCCATGTGCACCAGGCAGGTAGGCGTCACCCGCTTTGTGTGTTCGACGAAGCCATCAAACGGCCTGGAAGGCTCCATCAGGTACGGCTGCTCTTCCGCCCAGACATCATGGATTGTGCCGGGCAGTTCACCATGCGGGATTTCCTGCCAGTAGGCCATACAACGGTTTTCCAGCCAGGCATTCAGCGCCGCCAGGTCCGGGAAGCTCGGTATCGGCACCCATAAACGGTGGCGGGCGTCCTGGACATTCTTCTCGACCTGTCCCTTTTCCCAGCCGGAGGCCGGATTACAGAACTCGGCGTCGAACAGGTAATGACTGGCCATCGCCTGGAAGCGTAGGTTCACTTGCCGCGCCTTGCCCGCACCCACCTTGTCGACGGCGGTCCGCATATTGTCGTAGATTCCACGCCTCGGCACACCACCTAAGACCCGGAAGGCCTCGACATGGGCATCGAACAGCATCTCGTGGGTCTGAAGTGGATACGCCCGGACAATGAAGGCGCGACTGTGCGATAGCTTGAAGTGCGCCACCTGGAGTTTGGTCTTCTCGCCACCCAGGATCGCCCAGTCCTCGCTCCAGTCGAACTGGAAGGCTTCGCCAGCTTCAAAGGCTAGAGGCACGAATGTTCCGCGCCCACTCATCTGCTGCTCTCGCAACCGATTGGCTTTCCACTCCCTCGCGAAGGTGGCGACACGTGGGTACGATCCGTCATAACCCAGCACCACCAAGTCCGCGTAGAGCTGCTTGATCGTCCGTTTTTGCTTACGTGACTTGCCAGATTCGATCTTCAGCCAGTGGACCAGCTTGTCTGCATAAGCGTCCAACTTTGTCGGACGAGCCGCCGACTGGTACGTCGGCTCGACAACATCTGACCGAAGGTATTTGCGGATCGTATTCCGGGACAAACCGGTCCGCCGACATATCTCACGGATAGGTATCCGATCCCGAAAAGCCCAGCGCCTGATGACGCTCAATAATGCCATGTCTATCACTCCGAGGGCCCTCGCTGTTCGACAACGAGGGGAGTTTCACATGGGTCAATTCCTGATGATAATTAAGCCGCCAAATGGGTCAGTTTTCGGTGATATTCAACA
>NZ_FMTS01000002.1:25399-500575 GCF_900100255.1 Asticcacaulis taihuensis
CAACTATGCCTTCATCTGGGCCATGGGCGGGGAAAACCTCGACTATACCGATATGAATGTGCTGGATATCTGCCAACTGGCGTAGCAGGGGGCACTAAACGGCTTCCCCCTCTCCCCGCTTCGCAGGGAGAGGGGGAAGTTAAGAGAGCAATCAAGCCGATTGTCATCACGCTCTTTCTTCTTCCCATCAAGGCAGGGAGGAGCATAAGGAAAATTCCATGTCTTCTCTCTTCGACCTGACCGGCAAGGTCGCCATCGTCACCGGCGGCAATAAGGGCCTGGGCGCCGGCATCGCCCTGGCGCTCGCAGAAGCCGGTGCCGATATCGCCGTCGTCTCCACCCGCACCGAGACCGAGACGGTCGAGGCAGCCAAGGCATTGGGCCGCAAGGCCATCCATATCGCCGCCGATCTGACCGCGATCGAACCGGTCGAACGCATCGTCTCGACCACCCTGTCGGACCTTGGTGGCCTTGATATTCTCGTCAACAATGCCGGCATGATCCGCCGCGCCGACAGCGTCGATTTCACCGAAGCCGACTGGGACGCCGTGATCGACCTGAACCTGAAAAGCGCCTTCTTCCTGGCGCAAGCCTGCGGCCGACATATGATCGCGCAAGGGTCCGGCAAGATCATCAATATCGCCTCGATGCTCTCGTTCCAGGGCGGCATCCGCGTGCCCTCCTACACCGCCTCAAAATCGGGCATTGCCGGCATCACCAAGCTGCTGGCCAATGAGTGGGCGTCCAAAGGCGTCAATGTCAACGCCATCGCGCCCGGCTACATGGCCACCGACAACACCGCCGCCCTGCAGGCCGATGAAGCCCGCAACCGCTCCATCCTCGAACGTATCCCCGCCGGACGCTGGGGCCAGCCGTCCGACATGGCCGGCGCCGCCGTCTTCCTCGCCTCCGCCGCCTCCGATTATGTCAACGGCATCACACTCCCCGTGGATGGCGGATGGCTGGCGCGCTGATCAGCGCCCTTTCTTGAGCGCCTTCATACGCGTGGCCACCGCCATGCGGCGCTCGCTGCTGGCCTTGCGCGCATTCTCGACGGCTACAATCTCGGTGGCACGCAACAGGTGCTCGATCACCCGATCCATGTGTTCGTGCATGGCCTGACGCGCCGCCGCGACCGAGCGGTTTTTCAGCGCGGTCAGGATATCGGTATGTTCGGCGATCCGGTCGTTCATGCCGAGGTCGGCGGCCCGCGCCAGCACATTACGCGCCAGCGGCGAATGATAACGCCAGTCCCACAGGTTTTCCACGCAGGTCGTCAAAGCCCCGTTGCCGGTGCTCTGGGCGATCAGGATATGAAACTCGCGGTCGGCTTTTTCCGCCTTCACCGGATCGGCGTCGCCCATTTTCTGCACGAGGACTTCCAGTTCAGCGATCTGCTCCTCGCTGATCAGGGTGGCGGCCAGGGCAGCGACCTCGGCCTCCAGCAGGCGGCGTGCTTCGATCAGCTCAAAAGCGCCGATCTCGGAATCGGTGAAGGCCGGCGCGCGCTGCTTCTGGCTGGATACCGTAATGCCCAGGCCATGCTTGGCTTCGATCAGGCCGAGAATTTCCAGGGCGATCATCGCCTCGCGCAGGGACGGCCGGCTGACGCCATATTGCAACGCCAGTTCACGTTCGGTCGGCAGCCGGTCGCCTGGCTTGTAGCGCCCCGATTCGATTTCGGCGGCGATGGAATCGGCGATCCTGCGGTAAAGCTTTCTGGAATCTGACATCTGTGCGGAAAATAAAGGATGAATGCAGAATCATATGATCGTTAACATGCCCGCGTTCAATCAAAAAGCCCCTGCACCTTAGCGGAATTTGTACAGTTTCAGTTGCTGGATGCCAAACCCGTCGGCATTGATCTTCAGATGCCGCCCCTGATGGCTTTCATCGCCGTTCAGCCAGCGGCCGGGCTTCCACACGCCGTCCACATAGCGCCCTTCCACGATCTGCTCGATGCCAACGGCCTGCTTATCCGGCGCCGCATCCTCGAAGGTGACCACCACGCCCTTGCCGGCGACGATAAAGCTGTCATCGCCGGTTTGGATGATCAGCCCGCCGTTGGCGGCGATGTCCTGTTTGTCCTTCGGCGTCCACGGATCGACAAAACTGACCGTGAATTTGTAACCGCCGAGCATAAAGGACTGCGGCGTTTCCTCAACCACGCCATCGAACGACACGCGCGGCCGAAAACCGCGCATCCGGCCCGTGCCCTGCGCCGCCAGGATCTGCGGCGACAATTGCTCCAGCACGTCATAGGCGCCGGTCAGGTTGGCGCTGTTTTCCGGCTTGATATTGTCGATCGAGAACGGCGAAAAGCTGATCGAATCGAGCTGGCCGATGGCGTAGAAGGCATTGGCCCCGGCCTCCGGCTTGCCCGCCTGATTGGCCTCCGGAATGAAAAAGGGATTATCCGGGCGCTTGAATTTATCGGCCCATTCCATGAAGTTCGGGAAATACATGTCGATGGCCAGGATATCGATATCCGGCGCCGCCGGCTTCCAGACATCGAACAGATGCGGCAGGGGCCCGGCGCTTGGATACTGCCCCGGCGTCTTGCCTGGCCGGATCAGGGCGGCATTGACATACATCGGCAGCGGATACTGCGCCTTGCCGGCCTTTGCCAGGCCATTGGCGAAGGCGGCGAAATACCATGCCTGGAAGACTTCCTGCGCCTGGATGGAGCCGCCGAAAACCTCGCCCCAGGTGCCGCTGTCCTTCAGGCCGTTTGCCTCCCACAGGGTGCGGACATAAGGGTCCAGCGTCTCCCGATGCGTCTTCAGGTAAGCGATCAGCTCGGCCGGCACCGGTCCGTTCCAGGCGGCCTGCGCCTGCGGGCTGTAATCGCGCACCACCGGCAACATGCCGATCTCGTTTTCCACCTGGATCATGACCACGGTATGCGCCGCATCCACCTGCTTCAGATGCGCCATCACGGCGGCAAAGGCACGGGCATCGGCGGCCAGGGTATCTGGATCGAACGGCGACAGGATATCCTGCGGCTGCCCCTTGTCATCCTGTGCTCTCGAATAGGTGGTGTAATCGCGCTTCACGTAAGGCGGCACATAGGTCGACATCGAGTTCTTCCACGCGCCGAACCACAGCAGCACCAGCTTCACGTTGTTCTGACGGGCCTGCTTGATCATGCCGTCAAGCACGGTGAAATCGTACTTGCCCGGTTGCGGCTCGATCTGGTCCCATTCGACCGGGGCGATGACTGTATTCAGCCCCACGGATTTCAGGGTCGGCCATTTGGTATTGAGATAATCGAGGTTTGAAGCCGTGGAATTGGCCAGTTCGCCCCCCAGGATCAGGAAGGGCTTGCCATCGACGATCAGTTGTTTCGTCGTGCCCTGGGTCGCCAGGTGCGGAATGTCGGCCGCCAGGGCCGGCATCCATAAGAGCGCAGCACCGATCATGGTGGCGGCCAGAGGTCGGGACAGACGGGTCATAGGGTTTCCTTAATGTGCCAAGAACGCTATCCCAAAAAAGGGTAGTGCGCCAATCGTATAGACACCTTTGCAATTGCACCGTCCAGACCCTGTAAAATAATGGTCTTGCCAATTTCATGTTTTGAGACCACGTCTTTCGCAAGATAATTTGCACCCATTGGTCAAATCTGTTCAATTTAAGAAGCGCTTTAAGTGCACCACCGAGCTTACAAAAAAAGAATACGCCTTCTTACAGATTGCCGAGTCGGGGAATTTCACTGAACACATATGTTTCCCGGCACATAGCTTTTAATTATGGGAACGTGTCCTCATTTCCCGGTTTACATCAGACCGGAATAGATTATTGGTATGACCAATATAAGCGATACGGGCGAGTGAAAGGCCAAGTGTACCAATGGATTCCCCCAAGACCTCCAATGCCAACTCTCATGACAATGCTCCAGGCGACGGCGTCTCAGCAAATGGCCAGGGCGGCCTGGTCATCCGGTCGGCCAAGGTCATCATCACCTGCCCCGGCCGCAACTTCGTCACGCTCAAGATCGAAACGAACCAGGGCGTCTACGGCATCGGCGATGCCACGCTCAACGGCCGCGAACTGGCGGTGGCCAGCTATCTGACCGATCATGTCATTCCCTGCCTGATTGGCCGCGACGCCCACCGCATCGAGGACATCTGGCAATATCTTTACAAGGGCGCCTACTGGCGGCGCGGTCCCGTCACCATGTCGGCCATCGCCGCCGTCGACATGGCCCTGTGGGACATCAAGGCCAAGGTGGCCGGCCTGCCGCTTTATCAACTTCTGGGCGGCGCCAGCCGCGAGGCCGTGATGGTCTATGGCCACGCCAACGGCACCAGCATCGAGGATACCGTCAATGTGGCGCTTGATTACAAGGCCCAGGGCTACAAGGCCATCCGCCTGCAATGCGGCGTGCCGGGCCTGGCCTCGACCTACGGCGTCTCGAAGGACAAGATGTTCTACGAACCGGCCGACGCCGATCTGCCGACCGAGAACCTGTGGAACACCGAAGCCTATATGCGCGTGGTGCCGAAGTTGTTTGCCGCCGCCCGCGAGGCCCTGGGCGACGAGGTCCACCTGCTGCACGATGTCCATCACCGCCTGACGCCGATCGAGGCCGGGCGGCTGGGCCGCGATCTCGAACCCTACAGGCCGTTCTGGATGGAGGACGCGGTGGTTGCTGAAAATCAGGACAATTTCCGCCTGATCCGCCAGCACACCACGACTCCGCTGGCCGTCGGTGAAATCTTCAACACCATCTGGGACTGCAAGGAGCTGATCCAAAACCAGCTCATCGATTATATCCGCGCCACGGTCGTCCATGCCGGCGGCATCACCCATTTGCGCCGCATCGCCGCCTTTGCCGACATATATAATGTCCGCACCGGCTGCCACGGCGCCACCGACCTGTCGCCGGTCTGCATGGCCGCGGCCCTGCATTTTGACCGCTCGATCCCCAATTTCGGCATCCAGGAATATATGCGCCACACCGAGGCGACCGACGAGGTTTTCCCGCACGGCTATCGCTTCGAAAGCGGCTTCCTCTATTCATCGGAAACGCCGGGACTGGGTGTTGACATCGATGAGGAAAAGGCCGCCAAATACCCCTACAAACGCGCCTACCTGCCGGTCAACCGTCTGCAGGACGGCACCATGTTCAACTGGTAGACTTAAAGAAAGCAAGAGACCCCACCACCACTCGTTTCACTCGCGGTCCCCCTCCCCGACAAGCGGGGAGGATCAGGAGACACAAAACCTTATACCTCCCCAACTTGTTGGGGAGGGGGACCGACGCGCCCTTGCGCGTTGGTGGTGGGGCTTCTTGCTTCTACTGAATAACGACGCGGACAATTCCGCGCATAACAGGAAACGCATATGGAAACGACCGCGCCTGAAGCCGCGCCACAGATAAAACCCGCCGGCTATATCCGCTGGATTATCTGCGGCATCCTCTTCCTGGCCGTGGTTATTTCCTATATCGACCGGCTGGTCATTTCCGTGCTCAAGCCAAGCCTGTCCGCGCAATATAACTGGTCGGAAACCGGCTATGCGGACATGGCTTTTTACTTCCAGCTTGTTTATGGCATCGCCTTCCTGATCTCCGGCCGCATCATCGACAAGATCGGCGCCAAGGCCGGCTACAGCTTCGCCATGATCATCTGGACCGCCGGGCACATGATGCACGCCCTCTTCACCTCCACCACCGGCATGATCCTGGCGCGTCTGCCCCTGGCCATGGGGGAGGCCGCCACCTACCCCGCAGCGCTCGTCGCCGCCAATTCCTGGTTTCCGAAAAAGGAACGCGCGCTGGCCATCGGCGTGCTCAATGCCGGCGCTAATGTCGGCGCCATCGTCACGCCGCTCATCGTGCCGGCCATCGCCCTGGCCTGGGGCTGGCGCGCCGCCTTTGTCGTCACCGGCTTGTTTTCGGTGGTCTGGCTCGTCATCTGGTGGATTTTCTACCGCAAGCCGCGCGACCACAAACTGGCCTCGGCCGCCGAAGTGGCATGGATCGAGTCGGATGCGACGACCGAGGAACCGCTCGACCGCGCCTCGCCCTGGAAAGTTCTGGGTTACCGCCAGACCTGGGCCTATATGTGCGGCCGCTTCCTGATCGACCCAGTGTGGTGGACCTTCCTGTTCTGGCTGCCGGCCTTTTTCGCCAAGCAGTTCGATGTCAAGCTGTCGGGATTCGGCCCGCCGCTGGTCGCCATCTATCTGCTGGCCGATGTCGGTTCGATCTTCGGCGGCTGGCGCTCATCGAGCTACCTGAAACGCGGCTGGGAACCCAACAAGGCGCGCAAGACCGCCATGCTGATCATGGCCTTTGTCGTCCTGCCCGTGGCCGCGGTCACCTTCATGCCGAACATGTGGTGGGCAGTGCTGCTGATAGGCCTCGCCTGTGCCGGCCATCAGGGTTTTTCGACCAATCTTTTCACCATGCCGGGCGACCTCTATCCACACTATGCCTCAGGTACGGTGGCCGGTCTCGGCGGTCTGGCCGGCGCCTGCGGCGGCATGCTGATGGCCAAGTTCGCCGGCATCATTCTGCAAACCACCGGCGGCAACTACACGCCGATCTTCGTCGTTTCCTCGGTCATGTATCTCATCGCCTTCTGCGTCGTTCATCTGCTTTGCCCGCGCTGGGAAAAGGTTACTCTGTAAGGACTTGCCATGCGCCGTCTGATTGCCGCCATCTGTTTCGCCATCGCCGCTTTCGCTTCGCCAGTTCTGGCAGAGGATGGCTATGATCTGTGGCTGCGCTATCACCCGGTCGAGGCCGCTTACGCCGCGCAATATAAACCGCACGCCACGGCGATTATCGGCGGCGACACCCCAATCCTTGCCAGCGCTAAATCCGAACTGAAACGCGGGCTGGATGGCCTGCTGGCGCAGGATACGCCCATCGTCAGCCAGCCGGTCGATGGCGCCATTGTCCTGCAAACCGGCGACACGAACCTGCCCGAAGACGGTTTCCGTATCGGGGCCAAAACGCTCGATGGTCACCCGGTCACAGTGATCAGCGCCAGAACCGACCAGGGCGCACTTTACGGCGCGTTCCGCTTACTGCGTGAAATCCAGACCCGCGCAGCCCTCACCGACATCAGCGACGCCCCGAAAATCAAACTCCGCGTCATCGACCACTGGGACAATCTCAACGGCTCCGTCGAGCGCGGCTATGCCGGCACGTCGATCTTCGACTGGTGGCGGCTGCCCGATCTGGTCGATCCGCGCCTGACCGACTATGCCCGCGCCGAAGCCTCGATCGGTGTCAACGGCGTGGTGCTCAACAATGTCAACGCCAAGGCCGACAGCCTGACAGCCCCCTACCTGCAAAAGACCGAGGCCATTGCGAAGGTCTTCCGGCCGTGGGGCATCAAGGTCTATCTCTCCGCCCGCTGGACCGCGCCGATCGAGCTGGGCGGGCTGAAAACCGCCGATCCGCTCGATCCCGCGGTGCAGGCGTGGTGGAACGCCAAGGCCGATGAAATCTATGCCCTCATCCCCGATTTCGGCGGTTTTCTGGTAAAAGCCAATTCCGAGGGCGAGCCCGGTCCGGGCGACTATGGCCGCAACCATGCCCAGGGCGCCAACATGCTGGCCGCGGCGCTGAAACCCCACGGCGGTATCGTCATGTGGCGCGCCTTCGTCTATTCCGAACACGACGCCAATGACCGCGCCAAGCAGGCCTATAACGAGTTCAAGCCGGTCGAGGGCCAGTTTGCCGATAACGTCCTTCTGCAGATCAAGAATGGCGCCATCGATTTCCAGCCGCGCGAACCCTTCCATCCGCTGTTCGGCGCCATGCCGAAGACCAATGAAATGCTGGAGGTGCAGATCACCAAGGAATACTTGGGCCAGGGCACGCACCTCGTCTATCAGGGGCCGCTCTACGAAGAGACGCTCAAGGCCGACACCTATGCCGAAGGCAAGGGCTCGACCGTCGCCAAAATCATCGACGGCGCGCTGGATCATCACGCGCTCACCGGCATGGCCGGTGTTTCCAATGTCGGTGATGATCGTAACTGGACCGGCCATGATTTCAGTCAGGCCGACTGGTACGCCTTCGGCCGGCTGGCCTGGGATCCGGACGCCTCCAGCCGCGATATCGCCACCGACTGGGTGAAGATGACCTTCTCCGACGATCCCGCCTTCGTTAAACCGGTGGTCGATATGATGATGGCCTCGCGCGAAACCGCCGCCAACTATATGACCCCGCTCGGCCTGGCGCACCAGATGGCGACCGGCCATCATTATGGCCCAGGCCCGTGGGTGTGCGATCTCGCCCGCCCGGAATGGAACCCCTGCTACTATGCCAAGGCGGATGCGAAAGGCATCGGCTTCGACCGCACGAAGACCGGCTCAGACGCTTTGGCGCAATACGCCCCCGCCGCCGCCAAACAGTGGGCCGATCCAAAAAGGATGGATGAACGCTACCTGCTGTGGTTCCATCATCTGCCGTGGGACTACAAGGTGAAATCCGGACGTACCCTGTGGAACGAACTGGTCACCGATTACGACATAGGCGCGAAACAGGCAGCGCAGATGCAGCAAACCTGGGCCGCCATGAAGCCCTATGTCGACCCTGAGCGCTTTGCCGCCGTTTCGGCCAATCTTAGCATCCAGGCGCGTGAAGCTAAATGGTGGCGTGATGCGTCCATTGCTTATTTCCAGTCGAAATCCGGTTTGCCGCTGCCCACCGGCATCGCGCCGCCGGAACATGACCTCGATTATTACAAGTCGCTGCAATTCCCCTATGCGCCGGGGCATTGACCCTACGCAAGGGTTGACCATTCTTCGTTTTCGATGATACCGCTAACACAAAAGCGGCGCCATCAGACGCGCCCCATCAGAGAGGAAACCTCATGCCACGCCTTCTGCTGACATCCGCTGCCCCATTCGTCCTTGCTCTCATTCTGGCCCAGCCCGTCCACGCCGCCACGCCGGAAGCCTGTGCGTCCGCCCCGTGCGCCTTTCTGGACAAAAGCCTAACGCCGGAAGTGCGCGCCAAAGACCTAGTGTCGCGCATGACGCTGGAGGAAAAAGCGGCGCAGATGCAGGACAATGCCCCGGCAATTTCGCGCCTTGGTCTCAAGCGCTATGGCTGGTGGAACGAGGTCCTGCACGGCGTGGCTCGCGCCGGCGACGCCACCGTCTATCCGCAGGCCATTGGCCTGGCCGCCACCTGGGATACCGCCCTGATGGGCCGGATCGGCGACGCCATCGCCACCGAAGGCCGCGCCAGCCACAATGCCGCCCTGATGCGCGATCCTTCCGGCACCGACCGCTATTTCGGCGTCAACTACTGGTCGCCCAATATCAATATCTTCCGTGATCCGCGCTGGGGCCGCGGCCAGGAAACCTACGGCGAAGACCCCTTCCTTACCGGCCATATGGCCGTCAGTTTCATCCACGGCATCCAGGGCGACAATCCCCTGCTTTACAAGGGCGTGGCGACGCCGAAGCACTTCGCCGTCCATTCAGGGCCGGAACCGCTGCGCCATGGCTTCAATGTCGATGCCTCGCCCTTCGATCTGGAGGATACCTACCTGCCGGCCTTCCGCTCGGCCATTGTCGATGGCAAGGCCGATTCGCTGATGTGCGCCTATAACGCTATCGACGGCTACCCGGCCTGCGAAAGCCCGCTGCTGCAAAATCGCCTGCGCGATGACTGGGGCTTCAAGGGTTTTATTGTCACCGACTGCGATTCCATCGACGACATGGTGACCGGCCACAAGAAATATGCCGATGCCGCTTCGGCTTCGGCGGCGGCCATCAAGGCCGGCGCCGATCTCGATTGCGGCACCACCTACAAGGCCATTCCCGAAGCCGTGACGCGCGGCCTGATCACGCAAGCCGATCTTGATGTTTCACTCGAACGCCTGATGGCGGCGCGCATCCGCATGGGCCTGAT
The DNA here is from genome assembly GCF_900100255.1 of Asticcacaulis taihuensis. GTDB lineage: Bacteria > Pseudomonadota > Alphaproteobacteria > Caulobacterales > Caulobacteraceae > Asticcacaulis > Asticcacaulis taihuensis. The sequence goes on from NZ_FMTS01000002.1 coordinate 35,286, forward strand.
TGACGGCAGCGCCTATGATCAGATTCCCGCCAGCGAAATCAATTCATCCGCTCACCGCGCCCTGGCCCTGAAAACGGCCGAGGAATCGATGGTGCTTCTGTCCAATCGCGGCAATACCCTGCCCCTGAAAGGCACGGAGAAGATCGCCGTCATCGGCCCGAATGCGCAACTGCTGCAAAGCCTGGAAGGCAACTATACCGGCGTGCCGGTCAATCCGTCCTATCCGCTCGATGCTCTGAAAACCGCGTTCAGCGCCGCCAACGTCTCTTACGCCGCCGGCGCACCCTTAACCGAAGGCATGCGCACGCCGGTGCCGACGACCTTCCTGAAAACCTCTGCCGGCAGCAGCGAAAATGGCCTGAAAGGTGAGTATTTCGACAACCTGACCTTTGCCGGCACGCCGAAGATGACGCGCACCGATCCGGTGATCAATTTCGACTTCTACCGCACGGCGCCGGAGGGCTTCAAACCGCTCGGCTTCAGTATCCGCTGGACCGGGGTAATCACACCGCCGGCGCCCGGCAAGTACCAGATCGGTTTCCGGATGCAGACGCCGCGCCCAGGCCAGCCGGCACCCGATGTCAAGGTGTGGATCGACGGCAAGCTCGTGGTGACGCCGGAACTTTCCGCCGCTGCCGGCCGTGATGAAGCCTATTGCGGCGGGGCCTGCGCCAAGCCGCCAATGGCACCGGTCGCCTACGAATTCACCGACACCAAGCCGCACGATATCCGTATCGACTATGTCCGCACGGTCGAGGATCGCGCGTCTTCGCTCGACTGGATCGCGCCGGTCCCGCCCCTGATCGATGGGGCGGTGGAGGCTGCGAAACAAAGCGATACTGTGGTGGCCTTTGTCGGCCTGTCGCCCGATCTCGAAGGCGAGGAAATGGCCGTCAGCTTCCCCGGCTTCAAGGGCGGCGACCGTACCTCGCTGGCCCTGCCCGAAGCGCAGCAAAAGATGCTTGAGGCGGTCAAGGCGACGGGTAAAAAGCTGGTGGTCGTCTATATGACCGGCGGGGCGATTTCCGATCCGTGGGTGTCAGAAAACGCCGATGCCGTGCTCCAGGCGTGGTATGCGGGCGAAGCCGGCGGCGAGGCCATCGCCAACACGCTCACCGGCAAGAATAATCCCGGCGGCCGCCTGCCCTATACCATCTACCGCGATGTCGCCGACCTGCCCTCATTCGAGGATTATTCGATGAAGGGCCGCACCTACCGCTATTTCAAGGGGCTGGTGCTCTATCCCTTCGGTCACGGCCTGAGCTATACAAACTTCACCTACGACAAGCCGACACTCTCTGCCAAAACCCTCAAGGCGGGCGATGCGGCAAAGGCCAGCGTCACGGTGCGTAACAGCGGCAAAGTGGATGGCGACGAGGTGGTGCAGCTCTATCTCGCCAAGCCCGGCGATACGGCCAATCCGGTGCTGGCCGGCTTCACGCGCGTGTCCCTGAAGGCCGGTGAAGGCCGCACGGTTTCCCTGCCGCTTGATGCCCGCGCCCTGTCGCAGGTCGGTCAGGACGGCAGCCGCAAGGTGCTGCCGGGCGAATACACGGTCAGTCTCGGCGGCGGCCAGCCAGGCTTTGCGGCCACCGTTTCGGCGGAACTGACCGTTACCCGAACCGCCGTCCTGCCTAAATAATCAGCCAGCCTTTTGCGGATCATCGTCGGGTTCCTCGTTGACACGGCCCCTGAACCCCGACTGGCCATCCAGTTCATTGGCCGGCCGGGGGATGGCCACCGTATTGCGGTCGCTGTCGAGCGCGGGCGTGCCGCCTGAGGGCGGGTTGGATTTCTTTTGGTCTGTCATGGCAGCCTCCTTTATGGCGGGCTATCCTAACGCGACGACCATAAATATCCGGACAGGATCGGCGGCGCGATCATAAGTCTTCGGCAAGGCCCCTATTCCATCCGGTTGGCCATCCGGGTGGAAACCAGGCAAAACGCGCTGGCGGACGCCAGAATGCAAGCGCCAGCACACAGGCTCATGGCAACGCGAAAGCCGGCGATCAGGTCATGGCCGGAAGCGCCGAGCACACCGCCCAGCAAGGCGGTGGCGATCATCCCGGCCGTCCGCGCTACGGCGCTGTTCAGTCCCGACGCCGAGCCGGTGTGGGCGTCATCGACCGATGACAGCACGGCCGTGGTCAGGGGCGCCACGGCACCGGCCATCCCAATGGCGAGCACCAGGATGCCGGGAAAAACGTCCGTCCAATAGCCAGCCTGTTCATCGATGCGCAGCAAAAGCGCGAAACCGGCGGCGACCAGCAACGGACCGATGGTTAAAGGCAAGCGCGGGCCGGTCTTTTCCGCCACGCTGCCCATCACCGGTGACGCCACGGCCAGCAGGGCGGCGAATGGCAAAAGCGCCGCCCCCGCTCCGGTGCCCGAATAGCCGGCGGCCGTGATCAGCACGTAGGGCACCAGCACCATCAGCGCACCAAGCGCGCCATACAACAAAAGGGTCAGCAATGTAAGGCCGGCAAAGGTCCGCGAACCGAACAGGGCCAGCGGCATCATCGCCGAATTGCCGCGCGCTTTCTCGACATAAAGGAATGCCCCGGCGAGAATGGCCCCAGCAACCGTCGTCATGATAGCCGCCATAGTCCAGCCGGCCGGTCCGGTGCCGATGGTCAGCCCCCAGGTCATCGCGCCGAGACTACCCGTCGCCAATAATCCACCTGGCACATCGAGCGCCGATGTCTGCGGGCCACACGCCGTATCCCTGATATAGACGAGGGCCAGGCCAATGGCGCCGAGAGCCGGCGGCAGGTTGATCAGAAAAATCGACCGCCAGCCGATGGTATCGATCAGCCAGCCGCCAAGCACCGGTCCCAACGCGCCCATGACCGCGCCTGCCGCCGCCCAGATACCGACCGACCGCCCCTTGGCTTCGCCGCTGAAGGTGCTGCCGAGAATTGCCAGGCTGTTTGGCAACAGAATGGCCGCGCCAACGCCCTGAGCCGCCCGCCCCGCCAACAGCCAGAACAGGCTGGGCGCCAGGGCGCAAGCCAATGAAGCGACAGCGAACAAGGCCGTGCCCACGACCAGAAGGCGCTGACGGCCAAAACGATCCCCAGCGGCACCGCCGAGCAGCAACAAGGCGCCCAGCGGCAACAGGTAGGCGTTGATGATCCACTGCAGGTCGGCCGCGCCAGCCGCAAATGACGCACCGATCGCCGGCAGGCCGACATTGACCACTGAGCCGTCGATAAAGGACAGGGATGAGGCCAGTATGGTGGTCAGCAGGATCAGGGCCGCATGGCGAGGTTGCCCGGTCTTAGGCGACATCATGCCGGTTTTAGTCCCTTCAGCACGGTGGGCCACAGCTCGGAAACCGTGGGATGGATCGGCACCGCCCATTGCAGCACATCAAAGGTCACGCCGGCATTCATCATGTCGAGCACGCCGTGGATGGCCTCATCGCCGCCGGTGCCGAGGATGGCGGCGCCGAGGATTTTCCGGCTGTCGGCATCGACCACCACCTTCATGAAGCCTTTGGTTTCCCCCTTCTCGACCGCCCGGCCGACGCGGGTCATGGGCCGCGTGCTGACCAGTACCCTGTGGCCGGCCTTTTCTGCCTCGGCTTCTCCCATCCCGACCCGGCCGAGCGGCGGATCGATATAGAGGGCATAGCCGAGGATGCGATCACTGACCTTGCGGTTTTCGCCATCGAGCAAATTGGCGGCGATGATCTCGAAGTCATTGAAGGCCGTGTGGGTGAAGGCGCCCCGGCCATTGCAGTCACCCATGGCCCAGATACCCGGCACGCTGGTCTGGAGGTCGTCGCCAACCTCTATATAGCCGCGCGCATCAAGCTTTACACCCGTCTGATCCAGGCCGAGATCATCGGTATTGGGCCGGCGGCCGGTGGCCACCAGCAGGTCGGAACCGGTCACCTCGCTACCCGACAAACGCACAGTTATGCCATCACCGCCATGCGACACACCGTTGATATCGACGCCGGTGCGTACACTAATGCCCTCGTCTTCCAGTATCCGCCGGATCGCCTCGGAAATATCGACATCCTCGCGGGCGACCAGATGCGCGCCCTTTTCGACCACCGTCACCTGCGCCCCGAAGCGCCGATACATCTGGGCAAATTCCAGCCCAATATAGCTGCCGCCGAGAATGACCAGATGTTCGGGCACCCGGTCGAGCGTCACGATCGAACTGTTGGTCAGATAGGGCACGTCCGTCAGTCCGGGAACAGGCGGCACCGACGCCCGGCCGCCAACATTGAGGAAGATCTTCGGGGCGGAAATCAGTTCATCACCGATCTGGAGGGTTGTGGCATTCTGAAAGCGGGCGTGACCGGTCATCACCGTTACGGTCTTCATGCCGCGCAGCCAGTTTTCGACACCGCTGCGGGCATCCGTAGTCACCTTGTGGGCGCGTGCCGCCACGGCCTTCATATCGATGCGGACATCGCCGGTCACCACGCCGAAATCCGCGCCGCGCCGTGCCAGATGGGCGGCATAGGCGCTGGCCACCAAAGCCTTGGTCGGCATACAGCCAGTATTGACACAGGTGCCGCCGAAGAATTTTCGTTCGACCACGCAGACGGTCTGCCCGGCTTGGCTCAGGCGCTCCGCCAGTGACGGACCGGCCTGGCCGGCCCCGATGATAATGGCGTCGAAGGTTTTCATGGCGGCTCCTTTTGCGTTGCCGATCGTTACGCCTGGCCGAATAAAAATACAGCCGGAAATCAAAAACCGTGATCAAGGTATGTCAGAACCTGTCAGCAGTGAACCGCGGCGCACTGGCGAGTCTGGGCGCGCCTCCCATCTTAAGGGCAGGAAGCGCGTATCTGCTCATTTAAAACTTACATTTTTCTCCCGATAGTCCGCCAACACAAGGGAACCCGGCATGGATACCGTTCACTACCCGACACCGGCCGTAACGACCGAACACCGGCCTCTGGCCTGCGCCTTCACGAAAATGCGCGCCCATACCCTGGCCCTGATCGCACCTCTGTCGGCGGAAGACATGGTCGTGCAGTCCATGCCCGACGCCAGCCCGGTCAAATGGCACCTGGCGCACACCACCTGGTTTTTCGAAACCTTTCTGCTGAAGGACCAGCCCGGTTACAAGCTGTTCGATCCAGACTATGCCTATCTGTTCAATTCTTATTATGAGGCACTCGGCCCCCGCCAGCCGAGAGCACAACGCGGCCTGCTGACCCGGCCACCGCTCGCCGATATCCTAGCCTATCGCGCCCATGTCGATGACGCCATGAGCGGCCTGCTGGAAGCTGATCTGCCGGCCGAAACCGAAGCCCTGATCCGCCTCGGCATCGCCCACGAAGAACAGCACCAGGAACTGATCCTGATGGACGGGCTGCACCTGCTGGCGCAATCGCCGCTGAAACCAGCCTATTGCCCGCGCACCCCGGCCGATGCCGGCGGCAGGCAGGGGCGCTTCCAACTCCGGCCCGGCGGCCTGGTCGAGATCGGTCACGCAGGAGAAGCCTTCGCCTTCGATAATGAAGCCCCGCGTCACCGCACCTGGCTGCAACCCTTCGAGATCAGCGACCGGCTGGTCACCAATGGCGAATGGCTGGCCTTCATGCAGGACGGCGGCTACAGCCGCCCGGACCTGTGGCTTTCCGATGGCTGGGCGCAGGTTCAGGCCAATGGCTGGAACGCGCCCTTCTACTGGCAAGCAAGCGAGGATGGCTGGCAGGAAATGACTTTGCGCGGGCTGCAAGCCATCGCGCCCGGCGCACCGGTCACCCACATCAGCTATTATGAGGCAGACGCTTATGCCCGCTGGGCCGGTGCGCGCCTGCCGACCGAGGCCGAATGGGAAGCCGCGGCCGCCGACGGCGTGCTGGAACAGGTGGATGACGTTGCCTGGCAATGGACCGGCAGCGCCTACCTGCCCTATCCCGGTTTTCTGCCCGGCGCCGGAGCGGTCGGCGAATACAATGGCAAGTTCATGAGCGGCCAGATGGTATTACGCGGCGGCTCCGCCTTCACCCCCGCCGGCCATGCGCGCCCGACCTACCGCAATTTCTTCGCACCGGAAAAGCGCTGGCTGCGGTCCGGCCTGCGGCTGGCACGTGATATCTCCACCGGCACGACTGGCGATGTTTCTGACGACGGCTTTGCCGCCGATGTGGTGCGCGGCCTGTCCGCTCGCCAAAAATCCCTGTCGCCGAAATATTTCTATGATGCCACTGGCTCCGAACTGTTCGAGGCCATCTGCCGGCTGGAGGAATATTACCCGACCCGCACCGAAACGGCCCTGCTCGCCCGCATCGCCCCGGAACTGACGGCCGATATTCCCGCCGATTCTGTCTTGGTCGAATTCGGCAGCGGAGCGAGCGAAAAGACCCGCCTGCTGATCGATGCCGGCCCGCAGATCACCGACTATGTGCCGATCGACATCAGTGAGGATGCCCTGCGTCACGCCACCCTGCGCCTCAAAGGCGCCTATCCGAAACTATCGGTGACGCCCGTGGTCGGTGACTTTACGAGCGATGTTCAGCTTCCCAGCGCCCTGAAAGGCCGGCCGCTGATCGGCTTCTTCCCCGGCTCGACCATCGGCAACTTCACCCATGTCGAGGCTGTCGCCTTCCTGCGCACCGTGCGCGGATTATTAGGCCCGAATGCGCGCCTGATCCTGGGTGCCGATATGGTCAAGGATGAAGCGACGCTGGTGGCCGCCTATGACGATGCGAAAGGCATCACCGCGGCATTCAACAAAAACCTGCTGGTGCGTATTAACCGCGAACTGGACGGCAATTTTGATCTCGATGCCTTCGATCACCTGGCCGTCTGGAATCCGGACTACGAGCGCATCGAGATGCACCTCGTCTCGCGCAAGGACCAGATCGTGACCGCCGCCGGCCATTCCTTCGCCTTCAAGGCCGGCGAGCGCTTCCATACCGAGAATTCGCACAAGTTCACCCCGGCCTCACTGACGCGGCTGGCGGCGGACTCCGGCTGGAAGATAGAGCGGCAGTGGATCAGCCCGGCGCCGGAATTCGGTATCTTCAGTCTCGGTGCCTGATCTGCACAAACCGAGCGACATAGTCGTTCGCCGGATGACTAAGGATATCCTCCGGTGTGCCGGTCTGAATGATTTCACCGTCCTTCATGATGACGATACGGTTGCCCAGGCGCACGGCCTCATCCAGATCATGCGTGACGAAGACGATGGTCCGCTTCAGCCGCTGTTGCAGCCCCTGAAGCAGATCCTGCATGTCGGCGCGGGTCAGGGGATCGAGCGCCGAAAATGCCTCGTCCATCAACAGAATTCCGGTCTCGACCGCCAGGGCCCGCGCCAGCCCGACGCGCTGCTTCATGCCGCCCGATAACACATCAGGCCGCGCCTTTTCATACCCTTCCAGCCCCACCGCCGCGATCCATTCCATCGCCTTGTTAAGTGCTGTCTGCCGGTCCTCGCCGCGCGCCATCAGGCCGAAGGCGACATTCTCCAGAACATCGAGATGCGGCAGCAGGCCGAAGCCCTGAAACACCATGCTGACCTGGCGGCGGCGATATTCCCGCAAGTCCTTGGCCTCCAGCGCCCGCACATCCACGCCATCGACGCGGATATCACCGGCCGACGGCTCGATCAGCCGGTTGATATGACGAACCAGGGTCGATTTGCCGGAACCGGACAACCCCATCAGTACGCAGACCTCACCCGCCGCCATATCAAGCGAGACATCGCGCAGGGCCAGGGTACAGCCGGTCGCCGCCAGAATCTCCGCCTTGCCGACGCCCTGTTCCGCCATAGCCAGGGCGGCGCTTTCCTTGCGGCCGAAAACCTTGGTGAGGTGGCGCAGCTCAATCATGCGATGCCCCTTTCCCGCCAAAGCCCTGGGTGATGCGATCAAGCACAAAGGCCAGGATGACGATACCGAGCCCCGCCTCCAGCCCCATGCCGACATCGAGCGTTTGGATGCCGTTCAAGACCTGCTCTCCCAGGCCGCGCGCCCCGATCATCGAGGCAACGACGACCATGGAAAGCGCCAGCATGATCGTCTGGTTGACGCCGGCCATCAGCGTCGCGCGCGCCAGCGGCAGTTCCACCCACCACAGCCTCTGCCATGGCGTCAGACCGAACGAGTCGCCCGCTTCGCGCACCTCATGATCAACGCGCTCGATGCCCAGGGTCGTCAGCCGGATCATCGGCGGCAGGGCGTAGATGACTGTGGCCAGGATCGCCGGCACCTTGCCGAGGCCAAACAGCATCAGGGCCGGAATGAGATAGACGAAGGCCGGCAGGGTCTGCATGATATCGAGTACCGGCTGGCTCAGGCCCTTGATCCAGCGCGATTTTGCCGCGGCGATCCCGACTGGTAGGCCGATCAGAACAGCCAGCAGACTGGCAATGAGCATCAGGGTCAGGGTTTGGGTCATCAGGCTCCACAGGCCGAGCAGCCCCATGACGAGCATCAACCCGCCTATGGCCACGGTCAGGCCAATTCGCCGGGTGCCCGCCCAGGCCAGCCCCATGAAAACGGCGATCAACAACCACCACGGAATGGCGCCCAGCAGACCATCAAGCGCCACGATGACGCTCAAACCGGCATTGGCAACAGCCCTGAATCCCTCGCCATGATCGCGCACCAGTCCGGACACGGCGCCATTGACCGGCTGGCGGATTGATAGCGTCCAGCGCGCCGGGAAGTTCGATTTCGCCACCGGCGCCGCCGTGCCCAGACTGGTCGAAATCCGTTCGGCGGTGTTCGTATCCACCCATTGCCGCCACAGGTCCGGATGCGCCTTCAGAAACCACACCGCCTGCGCCCGCGCGGTCAGCTTACCGTCGGCCCGTCGCACCAGGTTGGCGTTCAGGTCATCGATGGGGAAGGTCGCTTTCGCCAGCATCGCGGTGATCACCGGGGCCCTTTCGGCAAAAGGCGTCGATACCCCATAAGCGACATCGGCCGGCGGCGCAGCGCAACCTTGCGTGTGCTTGCCATCCCTGCTGGTCAGATCGGCCCAACAGGCGGCCGACCACGGCGGCTCTTTCAGTTGCACCAGTTTCAGCCGGCCGGCAATCGGACTGGGCGACCAGTAATAGAAAAGGATCGGCTGTTTCTGCGCATAGGCCGCGGTAATGGCCGCATCCATGGCCGGACCGGTGCCGGGTCTGAAATCGACATAGGCGCCAGTCAGCCCGTAGGCTTTCAGCTTGGCGCTGTTGACGCCCTCGCACGTCCAGCCGGACGGGCAGTTGAGAAAGCGGCCCTTGCCGGGCTGCTCGGGATCGCGGAACAGGGCGACATAGCGCGGGTCGGCAAGTTGGCTGACGCTGTTCAGGCCGGGCGCCGCCGCATCCGAGCCATGCACCATATAGTCCGGCACATACCAGCCTTCACGCGCTTCGGTAAACGGGTGACCGATGGCTTTTACAGTGCCAACAGCCGCTGCCTTTTTCCACACATCGCTGCGACTGACCCATTCCTCGGCCAGGATGTGGATATCGTCATTGGCCAGGGCCTGCTCCAGCGTGACGGTATTGCCCGGTACGGTCTCGGTAGCACACCCATAACCGCGCTCGATGATCTCCTGCATGACGGCGGTAATGAACTCGCCGCTTTCCCAGTTTACCCCGGCGAATCGCACAGGCTCGGTAACAGGGCACTCCACTTTCGCCAGGGCAGGAACTGAAAATCCGGCAAAAAGCAAGGCCAGGACACATGCCCATAAATGGGCCGTCGCTGTTGCATTCCGGGACATAAAACGTCTCAAGGCCAGCTCCTGCCCGCCACGCGGACGCAATTTACCGCCAAAACACACAATCAGAGGCGCCATACATACGCAATCACGTTTTTGTTTTTAGTCGACTTCCCCAGAATGGCGATTGTTTTATAGGTCGCCGTACTGTGATCACGATTCTAGCTTTCAGCGACATCAACCACGTCCTTAAAGACGCAAGGCCCGCGACTGCCCACCCTGCGCGCCGAACCAAGCGCGCCCACGAGTAATATTTATATATAAAAATAACAATTTATCTACAATTTGCTTAATTTTTTCATCTTAAATAGTTTTATATTTGTCATTTTTATACAATTTTAACTATTCTTATTTTGAAATAACTTCAATTTATAATAACAACTATGAAGCTGAAATTTAAACTCGCTCCACGAAATATAAGGCTAAAATCAGATTTGTCCGCCCTGAATCCCACTTCGGCACAAAATACCCCATTTGATTGAATTTTTGATAAAATAAAGTGACTTCCGCTTGTATTGAAACTGCGTTATATTAAGGTATGTTAACTTATTCCGCAGCCGCACCCTCCCGCTCAGACGCTGCGGAGCCTACCAGTTTCATAGTCGCGTCGCGTTATACTTAGTGAAACAGTATCGCATACATAAAGTTTATCCAATTTAAGTAAATATTCGGCCCAGTTTAAATCCAACTCTCTGGACTGCTCCGAATATCATTACCCGGTGACCGACGTCCTGGGGCGGGTATTTGTGCGCGTAAAAACTCCAAAAGCAGGAAACCGCGGGAAGAACAATGAGAGTCGATGTTAATGACTGGTGCCAGAACAGGGACCAGGCCGATAAGCCGACGCGTGACACGACCGCCGATGTCACGTCCGTTAGCCACGGTTCGCCCGATACCTTCCGCGACGCTATCATTGCCCTGATCCCGGCCTTGCGCATTCAGGCCGCCACGCGCGTCAGATCACGCAGCGAAGCCGACGACCTGGTGCAGGAAACGCTCACGCGCGCCTGGTGTTATCGCGGCAGCTTCCAGGAAGGCAGCAACCTCAAGGCCTGGCTCTGCAAAATCATGCAGAACTGTTTCTACCATGATCTGTCGCGGCAGCGCGACACGGTCGCGGATGTCGAGGGGCGCTGGGCTGCCATGTTGAGCGTCGCCCCGTCGCAGGAATGGCGCCTGCAATATAATGATATGCTGTCCGCGCTTGACCATCTGCCGCCCGATGCCCGCGCCGCACTTGTGCTGATCGGCGCCTCGGGATGCTCCTATGAAGAGGCCGCCGAACTGGCGAATTGTCCGGTCGGCACACTGAAAAGCCGCGTCAACCGGGCGCGGGAAAAGCTGGCCAGCCTGATCGATAATGGCGTCGATATCCATTCGGCCAAGTTCACCGGAACGCCCCCCACACCTCCAGCCCCTGCGCACAGGCCATTTCGCGCGCAGGCCGTCGATCCGAATCTGCAACCTTCCGGGGAGTAGGTACATGCGGTACGCCCAAAGACACGCGCCCCACCTGAGCGGCTGCCTGCTGGCACTGATGGCGGGCGCCAGCCCGCTCGTAGCGGCCCGTCCGGTCCAGGCCGCCGACCAGGCCACAGACACGCGCCTAGCCGAGATCAAACAGGCCCTGCAAGCGCAGGAAAGCCGCTTGGACTCGCAGCAAAAGCAGCTTGCCGACCAGCAGAAGACGCTTACCACCCAACAGGCGGAGATCGACAGGCTGCGGGCGGAACGCGATGGCCTACTGGCCGATATCCGCGCCGGCCGCAGCGATGCCCCGGCCGGGAGCGACACGGCCGTGCCCTATGCCAGCCTGTCGCCAAACACCAGTTCCGCGCCCGCCCCTCTGTCCGGTTCGGACGCCTCCACATCCGGCACACCGGCCATGACTGTCTCCCAGGTCGAACCCATGCGGCCCGACCCCCTGCCGCAACAGCCGGTCGGGGCCGCACCGCCGCCCAAGAAGGTCGAGGAGGTCGCCGCCCTGCCGGAACATGTCGGGGTTCTCACGCCGAAGGGCAAGCTCGTCTTCACACCGTCGCTGGATTATGTCCGGTCCAGTTCCAACCGCCTGGTCTTCCGCGGCGTTGAAATCGTCCCCGGCATTCAGGTGGGCGTGATCGAGGCCAATGATGCCGACCGCGATTCGGCGGTCGCCACTGTGGCTATGCGCTATGGCCTGACCAGCCGGCTTGAGGTGGAGGCGCGCATCCCCTATGTCTATCGCCATGACCGCGTCACCACGCTGGCCCAGCGCGACGAGACCATCAACCGCACCACCGAACTCGACGGCCAACAGATCGGCGATGTCGAATTCTCGGCGCGTTATCAGCTAAATGAGGTCCGCCCCGGCCGCGCCATCTTCGTCGCCAATGCGCGCATAAAGCCCCCCACCGGCCTTAGCCCCTACGATGTCGGCTATGATCAATTCGGCGTCGCCACCAGCCTCGCCACAGGGTCCGGGTTCTGGGCGATTGAGGGCGGCGTCACCATGCTTTACCCCAGCGATCCGGGCGTCATTTTCGGCAGCCTGAGCTATCTGCACAATGTACCGCGCGATATCGACAAGGAAATCGGCGGGGCCATGGTCGGCCGCGTCGAGCCGGGTGACGCCATCAGCGCGAGCTTAGGCTTCGGCCTGGCGCTGAACCCCCGCTTCTCCGTGTCATTCGGTTATAGCCACAGCTTCATCTTCCCGACCAAGACCCAAATCGGCAATACCATACAGCAATCCAACAGCCTGCAAGTCGGCTCCCTTCTCATGGGCTGGTCATACCGGCTCAGCGATCGCATGACCCTGACCAATAATTTCGAGTTCGGCGTTACCAGCGATGCGCCGGACATGCGCATGGTCGTCGCGGCGCCCATGAGTTTTTAAGGCGCGCCAATTCCAATTTGGGCCAAAAGGCAAATCACTATTTTGCGATAATTGGATAGGCTTATGTATTTGGTTAATAAGGAAAAATAAATACGCGGAGCGGTACTTTTCGAGGGAACTTTTCCGGCGTGGCCCGATTTAATGATCTGAAGGACGGTCCTTCAGAATTCATGAATTCGAGGTTCACCAAAATGACCAGCAAAAGCATCAAATTATTCGCGTCAGCATCTGCCCTTGCGCTCGCCCTGACGATCGGCGGGGCCATGTCGGCCGCGGCACAGGATACAACCAATACCGCCGACAATGGCTCTAACGCGGCCAACAACGGTTCCGCCGCCGTATCGGTCGCCGATTCCGGCAATGACAACTCAAACAACTCGACCAACACCAGCACGGCCGATTCGGCCAATGACAATTCGAATAACTCTACAAATACGAGCTACGCCGATTCAGCCAACGACAACTCAAACAACTCCATCAACACCGCCGATTCAGGCAACGACATGTCGGATAACTCCGATAACTCGAACAACTCGACGCATGACGACTCCAACAATTCCATCAATACGTCCCTGAGCGTCGCCGATTCAGGCAACGACAATTCAAATAACTCGACACACGACAATTCGAACAACTCGACACATGACGATTCCAACAACTCCATAAACACCACCGATTCAGGCAACGACATGTCGGACAACTCCGATAACTCGAACAACTCGACACACGACGATTCCAACAACTCGACAAACACCAGCATTGCTGATTCCGGCAATGACAACTCGAATAATTCGGATAACTCCGACAATTCCGATAATTCGGATAATTCGACGAATGATTCGTATAACAACAGCTCGACCAATGTCGCTGATTCCTACAACGACAATTCGAACTCCTCGGTCAATGATTCCAACAATTCCAGCGCCGACGTCACGACCATCACCGTCAGCCTGACAAATCAGGATCTGGCGGCCAGCGTCACCGGCTCAAGCGTCACCCTGACCGGCGGCGATACGGGCCAGAGCGGAGACCTGACGACTGGTAATATCGTGGCGCGCGGCGGCTCCTATGCCAACTTCGCCGGCGTCCAGACAGCCAGTTCAAATACGGGTGTCGGTTCGATCAACCAGGCGGCCACGGCCCTGTCGGCCAATGCCAACATCAGCTTCACCGGCGGCGGTCAGCCTTAATTTACCGCATTGCCAGGGCCGGGCGCGCACAAGGCGCGCCCGGCACCGTGCATCTACGACCGTGTTCTCAAGCTCCTCTTTTGAAAGTGTGCGCCATGTACTCGTTACGCCTCAGTCTGCGCGGCCTGCTTGTGATACCGCTTCTTCTGGCCAGCCTTTCTTTTCCGGCACTTGCCCAGGAAGGAACTGCTGCGTCCCCGCCTGCCAGCCCACCAGACATCGACACGCCAGCGCCGCTTGCCCCCGATGAACTGGATGGTATCAGCGCCGAAGGGGCCGTTACCAATGTCGTCACCAACCAGAACCTGAACGCCACCAACAGCGGCAACACCATTATCGCCGGCACGGTTCAGAACGGCGACATCAACTTCTCCGGCAATGCCCTCACCGGCTTCAGCGGAGTCGGCAACTTTGTCACCAACACCGGCAATAACAACAATCTGCAAGGCAGCATAAGCGTTGTCGTGACCGGCGCGCCGTTACCCTAGTGCCGCTAGCCTAGTAAAGTTTTCCGCCATGAACCCCCTGCCCCTCATTGCCGCCTGCCTTGCCCTGGGCTTGGGTGCGCCGCATCTGGCGCACGCCCAGGCCATGCTGACCGATGGCGGCATGATGTTTTCCGTGCCCGTCACTAGTATGAAGGACATTCCCTTCCGCACCGTTGTGCGCCAGCAATATGACTATAGCTGCGGCTCGGCCGCCCTGGCCACTCTGCTGCACTATCATTACAACATGCCGGTGACCGAGGCCGAGGTCTTCAAGGCCATGTATGCCAAAGGTGATCAGGAAAAGATCCGCAAGGTCGGCTTCTCCCTGCTCGACATCAAAAATTATCTCGCCGCGCGTGGCTTCGAGGCCGATGGCTACAAGCTCACCTTCGATCAGCTCGTGAAGATCAACCGTCCCGCCATTGCCGTGGTGACCGCCGGCGCCTACCGCCATTTCGTCGTCGTCAAGGGCGCGCGCAATGGCAAGGTTCTGATCGGCGATCCGGCCGGGGGCCTGCGCACCTACAGCAATGCGGAATTTTCACAGATCTGGAATGGCGTCATCTTCGCCATCCATGCCTCATCCGCCACTAAGGTGCCTTATAATCGTGACGAGGAATGGAGCCCCTGGGCCCTGGCGCCGCTTGGCCAGCCATTGGGCGATGCCTCCCTGTCCAGCTTCACCCGCGAACTGCCGCCGATCTATCAGATCACCAGCATGATCAACGGCAATCCGCCCACCACACCCTGAGCCTGCTCATGACCCGCGTTATCCTTCTCAGCCTCTTTGCCACCTTGGTGTCCACGCCCGCCGTGGCGCAGGAAGCCGTCGTGCCGCCGCAAGACCTGACAACGGGTTTGGCGCCCCTAAGCCAGGCAGAACTGAAAGAACAGGTCGGCGGCCTACGCACACCTACCGGTATCGAGTTCGGCCTCGGCGCCATCATCACCACCTATGTCGATGGCCAGCAGGCTCTGCAATCACACCTGACCTGGACGGATCAGGGGGTTGTCGAGACCACCGATGGCGCGGGGTCACTCGCGGGCGCCGCCGGTGCGGGCATCAATCTCGGCGGTTCCGTACCGGGGCTCTATCTGCCCGGCGAAAACGGCGGCACGGTGGTTCTGCACGATCTGGGCGACGGCCGCATCGGCAGCGTCGTCCTCAATACCGCTGATAACCGTGACATCCGCCAGGAAACGGTCATCAATCTCGATATTCCGCAGTTACAACAGCTCCAGCAGGACTATGCCGGCCAGAAGTTCCAGATGAACCTTCAGGATGCCGTGTCGCGGGCGCTGGAAAATGCCAATCACTAGAGCCTATCAACAATATCGGCGAGCGCCCTGAGGCAGGTTTCGCCCAGCGCGCGCGAGCGCTCGATCGACCACGCCCGCACAGGCTCCGGCGCATCGTCGTGACCCTTGAACGGCATTTCCAATGTCATGGCGATGGCCTTGAAACGCTCGGCCACGGCATTGGTCGAGATCGCCAGATTAGCCGCACCCGGCGCCGGAATATCGTAGCCGAACTTGGTCTGGAAATCGGGCGTGTGCGCCAGCAGGCGATCGAGATAGGCCTGGTAAAGCGCGCCCCGGGCCTCGTTCCATGACGGCGTACCCTCGAAACCGGCCATGAAGACGTGCGGGATCGCCTCGTCACCATGGACATCGATGGCGAAATCAACACCGGTTTCGGTCATGGCCTGCAAAACAGACAGGATTTCCGGGCTGCGCTCCAGCGTCGGACCGGCCCATTCACGGTTGAGATCGACGCCCGCGGCATTGGTGCGCAGGTGCCCGCGCGCGCTGCCATCCGGGTTCATATTGGGCACGATGTAAAAGGTGGCCGCTTCGCGCAAGGCTGCCGCCGCCGTATCGTCACCGGTCAGGAAGGCGACCGCGCCTTCCATCCACCACTCAGCCATGGTTTCGCCGGGGTGCTGGCGGGCATAGAGCCAGACCTTCGCCGCGCCATTTCCGAGCGTAAAGAGATCGAGATCACGGCCATCAAGCGTCTGGCCCAGCACGCGATGCGCCATGCCCGGCAGGGTCTTCGTCTTTTCCACGAAGGCGCGATGGCGCTGGCTATCAAAGGGCGCGAAATAGGCAAACCAGACCGTATCACCGACAGGTGTATGACGGATGGTCAGGACGCCATTGTCATAACGGGTGTCGGTACACAGCCAGTCGGTATTATCGGAACTGACGCGCGCCCGGTAGTTTTCCCAGCCGCCCGGATAGGCCGAGCCGCCGGCATTGGTGATCCGCAGGGTCAGGTCCAGCCCGGCCGCGCCATCGATGCGGAAATAGAACCACTGGTAATAGTGAGAACCATTATCCGGCCGGATCGCCAGATCCCACTGCCTGCCTTCCCCGCCCAAAACCTCGATATTGCCGCCATCGAAATCGGCTGAGAACGTGACTGACATGGAACCTCCGGTGCGCAAGACTGTTTCCCGCGTATCTATCCGAATTCAGCGCGTAACGCCCATCACTTTTTCCTTGTCAGCCAAATCGTCAGGACTCCAAAAGCGAATATTTCGCTTTTGGCAAGGGCAAGCGCCCGCCGCCGCTGATGCGGCGAGCCATGCGGGGTCTGAGCTACAAAAGCGAACTGATGTTTTGACGGCGCTCAGCCGTCAAAACATCAGTTCGCCGGATTATAGGCTTGCAGGAATTTGAGCACCGCCTCAGCCGTCGCCAGCCGGGCCTCCTCGGTCGTCAGTTCATGATCGCTGCCCGGCAGTTCGGTATAGGTCACCGCCTTCCCCGCGGCCTGAAGCGCATCCCGCATTACCTTGCTCTGGCGCACCGGCACCGAGCGGTCATCGGTCTGATGCACCAGCAGGACAGGCGCCTTGATGTCCGCTACCTGATTGCGCGGCGACAGGGCGCTCCAGCCGGACGGATCGCCCAGATAGCCGGTAACGATCGCTGCAGAGCCTGGATCGGGCGAAAAGGCGCGCGGCCATACGGGGTCCGCCGTCAGGCTGGCGATCTGGTCCGGGTCGGGTACAGACCGCTTGCTCTTCACCCAATTCACATAGTCGCCGATATCGGAAATGCCGCCCAGCGAAGCCGCACAGCGCCAGGTCTCCGGCATCGTGGCGCCTTCCAGCGCCGCGTAACCGCCATAACCATTGCCGATGATGCAGACCCGTGCCGGATCGGCCAGCCCCTGGTCCGCCAGATAACGGACACCATCGGCCAGGTCGGATTGCATCCGCCGCCCCCACTGGCCCTGGCCCGCCGCCATGAAAGCCGGTCCCGCACCATCCGACCCGCGATAATTGGGCTGCAGCACCAGATAGCCGCGCGAAGCCAGCACCTGGGCCAGCCAGTCAAACCCGCGGCTGTCATGCGCCTGCGGCCCGTCATGCGGCAGGACGATCAGCGGGAGTCGCTTCGGCTCCGGTTTCGGCGGCAGGGTCAGCAGGGCGCCTATCTCCAGACCGTCGCTTGCCTTGTAACTGACGCTCTTTTGCGAGGCGACCCATTCCGATGGCACTTCCGGGTGGATATCACCGATTTCCAGCGTTTTGCCGGTCGTAAAATCGATGAAATGATAAGCGCCCGGCTCCTCGCCGCCCTGGGCGAAGATGATCATGCGGTGCGGATCGCGCGCCGTCGAGACCACCGTGACCGCCTGTCCCGGCGCCGCGTCCTGCGCCTTCCGGTAAAGTTCACGCATAAGGGGATCGGTCAGGCTGTATTCCGGGGCCTCGCCAGTCTGGACAAAGCCCGCCAGCCGTCCGGTTTCGGGATTGAAGATCGGCCGGTCGCGCGTCGCGTCGCCCGGTTCCAGGGGCGCCGACAGCTTGCCGTCCGCCGCCAACTCGTAATAATGGAAACGCCGGTCGGCGCCGCTGGACCCCGGTTCGGCATCGAAGATCACGATCGACTGGCCGTCGCGTCCCAGCCCGGCCATGAAGGGTGCGAAGGCGGTAGCGCGCGTTTCTATCTTGCGCATCAGCGCCGGCTTCCACTTGCCGTCGACCTTGCGCTCTAGGGTAAACTGTTCCCTGGTGAAATTGTAGACCGACCGGGCGATGATATTGCCTTGCCTGTCGAGCAACCAGTCATCGACATAGCGATGCTCCCGGTCCAGATCGCCACCGCCATCATCAACCAGCTTGCCCAGCCCGGTTTGCGGATCACTGCGCCACAGATAGACGCGCTGAGTGGGTTGTCCGCCCATCGATTGCTGTCGCAGTTCGAGATAGGGCCCAATCAGTTGCACCTTGCCGTCCACCATGACAGGTTCCGGCGTACCCAGGGCCAGATTGGCGTATTCGCTCAGGCGCGCGCCCAGATCCGTGCCGGCGCGCTCGGACACATTCACCGAGGTCACGGCGGTCTGGGCACGGATGCCATAATAGACGCAGCCTGGCGTTTTCAGCGATTCCATCAGTGAGAGCTGCGCCATGGCCTCAGCGGCGCCGCCCTCCTTGGTCGTATCGGTTTCCGGCCGGTTGATATGGCTTGACGCCGCATCGCGGCTGGATTGCACCACGCCTTCGCAGGTGCCACGCAGACCGGTGCGCGTGGTCGAGATCAGCACATGATCGTCGTCTGCCCAGGATATGGCGGAAACAGTACCCGGATTGAGCTTTACGACCCGATTGCTCTTATCGGCCACACGATAGGTTATCAATGCGCGGTAGCTTTCGACCCAGGTGACGAAAGCGATCTGCGACCCGTCCTGCGACAGGGCGACCTGCTCTATGCGCGGACGTTTGACGAAAACATCAATTGGCGGCGGCGCATCGACCGGGCGCGGACGCAAGGCCCCCTTGACCACGACCTCCGTGGTCGCCTGCGCGCAGGCGCTTTCCATGCCGAAAAACATGGCGGCCAGGCTTATTCCCGCTGCCGCAGCCGCTAAGTGAATGCGTGACATCTCAACCCCTCATTTATGCCGCTTCCCGCTCTCCGGCGGTCTGCTCGGCCTTTCGGTCACTACAGCGCGAATCCATCCGACATGCAAGGCGATATGCCGGCCCGCATTTTTCTTGGCAACGCAACACATAAGGCCGTATTGAAGGACCAGCAGAATCTTTTCAGGGCTGAATATGTCGACCATCAATGACGTCGCCAGGCTGGCTGGCGTCTCCACCGCCACGGTGTCCCGCGTGCTGAACGATTACGCCCACGTCTCTCCGGCCGTGCTGGAAAAGGTGATGGGCGCCATCGACCAACTGGGTTACGAGCCGAACCAGATGGCCAAGTCGCTGCGCACGCTCAAGACCTCGCGCCTGATCGTCACCGTACCCAATATCGCCAATGCCTTCTTCGCCCATATCATCCGCGGCGTCGAGGAAGCGGCGCTGGCCGCCGGCTATACGGTTCTGCTCGGCGATGTCGGTTTTGGCGACAGCGAAGACGCCTATGCCGCCCTGCTGCGCCGCAAGGAAGCCGACGGCATGATCTTCCTCGGCCACACCCTGCCCGCTTCGCTCAACGATTTGGTGGCGAAAAAGGGTGCGGCGGCGCCGATCGTCAATGGCTGCGAGTTCAGCGATGCTTTAAGCGTCTCCTCGGTCCATATCGATAACGCCCTGGCCGCCCGTCAGGTCATGGACCATCTCTACAGCCTCGGCCACCGCCGCATCGGCGTCATCACCGGCGACCTGCGCAGCCCGATCAGCCGCGATCGCCTGCAGGGCGTCACAGCCAGCGCCGACCAGCACGGCCGCAGCAACGACCTGACCATCCTGACCGGCGACTATTCCATCGAATGCGGCGCCGACATGACGAAGCAACTGCTGGCCCAGGCCAAACGCCCGACGGCCCTCTTCTGTTTCAGCGACGACATGGCTTTCGGCGCGCTCCATGCCATCCGCGCCGCCGGCCTGGACTGCCCGGCGGATATTTCCGTAGCCGGTTTCGACGATGTCCATCTGTCGCGCTTTTCCACGCCATCGCTCACCACCGTGCGCCAACCGATGCACGAAATCGGCCGCAAGACGGTAGAATTGCTGCTCGGCATTATCGATGGCGGCACCACCGAACGGGTCAATATCACGCTCGATCATGAACTGGTCATC
Source organism: Asticcacaulis taihuensis (assembly GCF_900100255.1). Taxonomy (GTDB): domain Bacteria; phylum Pseudomonadota; class Alphaproteobacteria; order Caulobacterales; family Caulobacteraceae; genus Asticcacaulis; species Asticcacaulis taihuensis. The sequence goes on from NZ_FMTS01000002.1 coordinate 55,590, forward strand.
CGCGAAAGCACCGCCGCACCAAAGGCTTGACCCTACGCCTCAACCTGCGAACAATTCTCTTGCCTTGATGCTATTGTAATCGATTTCAAGTCATGTTACCCATTTTGAAAAATGCGGATCGTGCGCCATGATCGCCCGTCCCGAACAGGTCGCAGGAGCCTTCAGTGCCGATATTTGCCCGACATCTTTTTCTCCATCTGGCCATCGCCGCCGCATTTCCTTTCGCCGCTCAGGCCGCCCCCGCGATTGACGCCGCCCAGCTTTCCTCCGGCGAAAAAGCCTTTGCCCAGTGCAAGGCGTGCCATTCTATCGAAAAAGGCAAGGCGGACGGCGTAGGGCCTAATCTTTACGGTGTCTATGGCTCGAAGGCCGGCGCCCACTCCGCCACTTTCAAATATTCCGCCGCCATGAAAGCGTCGGGCCAGACCTGGAATGACACCACGCTGAACAGTTTCCTGCTGGCGCCGATAAAGGCCGTGCCGGGCACGAAAATGACCTATGGCGGCGTCAAGGACGACACCAAACGCGCCGCCCTGGTCTACTACCTCAAGATCAAGTCGGCGGAATAAAAACGACGCAGAGTCTGAACACAGACCTGGCAATACGGGATGGAAACGATGAAGCATTTGAGTCTAATGACTCTCGGAGTCTGCCTGCTATTCAGTTCGCCGGTTTTCGCCGGTGATCTCGGCTTTACCGACACCCCCATGCTGCCCGGCGGCAAGTGGCACGTCCATGATCCCGCGCGGCCTCATCCCCCCGTTGTTACGCCCGGCAAAACGGCAAGTGATGCGCCTTCCGATGCCATCGTTCTGTTCGACGGCACCTCGCTCGATGCCTTCGTCACCGCCGACGGCCAGCCGGCGGACTGGACCCTGGCCGAAGGCACCATGACCGTGCCGCACCGGGAAGGGCCGCACGGCGACGGTAGCCTGACCACGAAACAGGCCTTCGGCGACATCCAGCTCCATATCGAATTCCGCGAACCGACGCCGCCCGCCGGCACCTCGCAGGCGCGCGGCAATTCCGGCGTCATCCTGATGGGGCAGTATGAAATTCAGGTGCTCGATTCCTACGATAATCTCACCTATGCCGATGGACAGGCCTCGGCCATCTATGCCTGGAAGCCGCCGCTGGTGAACGCCGCCCGCAAGCCCGGCGAGTGGCAGAGCTATGACATCATCTTCGAGCGGCCGCATTTCGATGCCGCCGGCAAGTTGCTGAAACCGGCCTACGTCACCGTGCTGCATAATGGCGTGCTGACGCAGAACCACCAGGAAATCCTCGGTAAGACCGACTGGCGGACCCTGGCCACCTATCATCCCCACGCCGACGCCCTGCCCTTCACGCTTCAGGATCACGGCAGCGCGGTGTCCTACCGCAATATCTGGGTGCGCAAACTGGCGGAACAGGAGGAATAGACATGGCCCACGATCATTCCCGTATCGACAGGCGCGGCCTTTTGACCGGCATCCTCGCCATGGTCGGGGGCGTGGCGGTCGCCCCCATCGCCCGCGCCATGCAGGCCGGCATGGACCCCGGCTACACACCTGCCAATCCCTTTATGACCGCTGATCAGCGCGCCCTGACCGCCGCCGTCTCCGAGCGCATCATCCCCACCACCGATACACCGGGTGCCATCGCCGCCGAAGTGCCGGCCTTTATCGAGATGATGCTGTCGGAATGGTACTGGCCCGGCGAACGCGACCTGGTGATGGGCGGGCTTGCCGCCATAGACGCCGCCGCTCGCAAGACCCACGGCAAGCCTTTCGCCGCCATCATGTCTGAACAGCAGGACGCCATACTGACATCAGCCATGAATCAGACACTCCCGGATGCGCCAGCCGACTCATTCGAGCATCTGCGGCAACTGGTCATCTTTGGCTATTACAGCTCCGAAATCGGCTGCACGGTCGAGCGCGTCTACCTGCCGGTGCCGGGCCGTTACGACGGCGCCTATCCCTATTCCGAAGTCAACCGTGTCTTTTCATCATAAGGGGGGGAGCCATGTCTGATTACGAATTCGACGCCATCGTCATCGGCTCCGGCGTTTCCGGCGGCTGGGCCGCCAAGGAACTGACCGAGAAGGGCATGAAAGTGCTGATGCTCGATCGCGGCCGCATGGTCGAGCACAGCGCCGACTACCCCTTTGAGGGCACCGGCCCGTGGGAACAGCCCTATCGCGGCCAGACGCCGCCGGCCCTGCTGGAGGACGATTACTACGCCTCGCGGTATGGCGGCGCCGGCCAGACGGCGGTGAAAGGCTTCATGAACAATGACCGCCTGAACCCCTATGCCATAAAGGACGGCCCGGAATTTCGCTGGGTGCGCCCCGGCACAGTCGGTGGCAAGTCGATCACCTGGGGGCGTGTATCTTTGCGTTTCGGGCCGCAGGATTTCGAGGCCAATGGCAAGGACGGTCATGGCAATGACTGGCCCATCCGATACGATGACATCGCGCCCTGGTATTCCTACGTCGAATCCTATGCCGGCATCGCCGGTTCGAAGGAGGGCCTGCCGCACCTGCCCGATGGCGAGTTCCAGCCGCCGCACCCGATGAATGTCGCCGAAACCTGGCTGAAGACGCGGCTGGAAAAGGCTATGCCCGATCGTAAGGTCATCCACATCCGCACGGCCAACATGACCGAGGACAAGCCGGAACAGGGCCGGTCGCGCTGCCAAAGCCGGTCGCAGTGCAATCGCGGCTGTTCGTTCGGCGCCTATTTCTCGACCCAGGCCGTCACCCTTCCCGCCGCGCGCGCCACCAATAACCTGACCCTTCTGTCCGATCAGGTGGTGACCTCGCTGGAATACGATCCGAAGACGAAGCGCGTTACCGGGGTGCGGACGATCGACGCCAATACCCAGACCACGCATACCTATCGCTCGCGCATTGTCTTTCTGTGCGCCTCGGCCATGGCCTCGAACCAGATCCTGCTCAACTCAAAACTTCCGGGCAGTGATAAAAGCTTCGCCGACTCAAGCGGCAAACTGGGGCGCTACATCATGGACCACCCCATGCTGACCCTGTTTTCCGGCAACCTGCCCGAAGGCATCCACGCCGATGTGATCGAATATGGCCGCAAACCCGCCGGCATCTATATCCCGCGCTTCCGTAATCTCGATGGCCAGGACGCCGATGCCGATTTCCTGCGCGGCTATGGCTGCCAGGGCGGCGGCAGCCGCGGCGTCTCCAGCGCGGTCGGTTTCGGCGCGTCGATGAAGGCGGGCCTGCGCACCTACGGCCTGTGGTCTGTCGGCTTCAATGTCTTCGGCGAATGCCTGCCCTATCTCGACAATACCATCACCCTGCATCCGACCAAGGTCGATCGCTTCGGCGTGCCGCAGGCCCTGTTCAATGTCACCTACCGCGACAACGAAAAGAAGATGATGGCCGATGGCGTCCGCCAGGGCCGCGCCATGATGGAAGCCGCCGGCCTGATAAATATTTCGGCGGAGGAAAGGCCGCACATTCCCGGCGACTCGATCCACGAAATGGGTGGCGCCTGCATGGGGAAAGACCCGCGCACCTCGGTCACCAATGCCTGGAACCAGCTTCATGACGCGCCAAATGTCTTCGTCACCGATGGGTCCGCCATGGCCTCCACCTCCTGCGTCAACCCGTCCCTGACCTTCATGGCCTTCACGGCCCGTGCGGCGGATCATGCCGTGAAACAGGTGAAGGCGGGGGCGATCTGACTACCCTTTGCGCGGCGCATCCGCCCCCTCACGGAGGCGCCGCCGCAAACCGTAACATCCCCTCCTGTGTTACGGTCCAAACCCTGGGCGCCGCCGCGGCGCTCAGGGTCCTTTTTGTGAGGGGAAAAGAATAAGAGTATCCACAGATTACACAGATTACACAGATTACACAGATTACACAGATTTTCAGTACTTTACCACTGATTCAGGAACAGGGTGTTACTCGGCAATCTGGCGCTTCGCGCCGAAAATCATACGTTATGGCGCTGGGAACGACATGAGAAAGACACTGAAAAATCTGCGTAATCTGTGTAATCTGTGGATCACTTTCAAAGCTGGCCAAGACTACTGAATGTCAAGCCAACTTATCCCATCAGCCCCTGGCTGCGGGCGAAATTGACCAGCAGTTGCGGCCAGATGTGATAGGGCCGGTCAAGGTCCGCCTTCATGCCGAAGCCATGCCCGCCGCTGGCGAACAGGTGGGTCTCGACAGTGATTCCCCTGGCTTTCAACGCATCCCTCATGACGATCGAATTGGCGACCGGCACGGTCGTGTCATCCTCGGCCTGGGTCAAGAACATCGGCGGGGTCTGCGCATCGACATTGTGATCCGGCGCATAGCGGGCAATCTGCTCAGCGGTCGCCGGCGCACCGAAGAGCGACGGCGCGGTGCCTTCGTAGGCAATGGCGGGATCAAGCGAAATGACGGGGTAGATCGGCGCGGCGATCATTGGGCGGGCGTCGAGTTGATCAGCCTCATCGACCGGTGCATAGAGGGCCTGCGCATGGCGGGTGGCGAGCGACGCGGTCACAAAGCCGCCGGCGCTGAAACCCGCCACACCGACGCGCTTCGGATCGATTTTATACTGCGCCGCATTCTGCCGGATCAGGCGCATGGCGCGCTGGGCGTCGATCGTGCCGACATCGGCAGCATTCTGCCAGCCGTCATTGGCCAGGCGGTAAAACAGCACGAAACAGGTAATGCCCTGTTTGTTGAGATAATCGGCCAGTTGATAGCCTTCATGATCGAAATAGTTCCACCAGAAGCCGCCGCCGGGAATGATCAGCATGGCGCCGCCATTGGGGTTCTCAGCCGGAAAGACCGCCATGCGTGGCTTCGATATGCCCTGCACACGCCGAAACTTGACGGCCGGATCAAGCGAGGTTTCCTCGACATGTTCCTTCATGTCCGGATGCAACTGACCGGGCGCACCTTTCGGCCACAGGTCGATTGTGCCGGTCGGCGTGGGCCAGCCGGCCACGACTTTTGCGGTATCAGGGGCAGCGGTCTGGGCCATGGCCCCTCCGGCGGTCAAGGCAAGCGGGGCGAGCAAAAGCGAACGGCGATCCATATCAGAGTCCTAACAGATGACGTAATGCCTCTTTGGATACGCCGCTGCCGGCGAAGTCGTCAAACGCCTTTTCGGTGACGCGGATGATATGGTCACAGATAAAGGGCGCGCCTTCGCGGGCGCCGTCTTCCGGATGCTTCAGGCAGCATTCCCATTCCAGCACCGCCCAGCCGTCATAGTCATACTGCGCCAGCTTCGAGAAAATGCCCTTGAAATCAACCTGGCCGTCACCCAGGGACCGGAACCGCCCCGGCCGGTCGACCCAGCCCTGATAACCGCCATAGACACCGGAACGGCCGTTCGGATTGAACTCGGCATCCTTGACGTGGAACATCTTTATCCGCTCGTGGTAGATGTCGATATAGCTCAGATAATCAAGCTGTTGCAGCACGAAATGGCTGGGATCGAACAGGATGTTGGCACGGCTGTGGCCGCCGACCTCACCGAGGAAGCGCTCGAATGTGGCGCCATCGTGCAGATCTTCGCCGGGGTGGATTTCGTAACAGCAATCGACGCCGGCGTCCTCGAAGGCATTGAGGATCGGCAGCCAGCGACGGCCCAGTTCGGCGAAGGCTTCCTCAACCAGACCCGCCGGGCGCTGCGGCCACGGATAGAGATACGGCCAGGCCAGGGCGCCGGAAAAGGTGGCGTGCGCCTTCAGGCCCAGCCGCTGCGAAGCCTTCGCCCCCAGCTTGACCTGCTCCACCGCCCACGCCTGGCGCTCTTTCGGCTTGCCATGCAGACTGAGCGGCGCAAAGCCGTCGAACAGGGTGTCATAGGCCGGATGGACAGCGACCAACTGGCCCTGAAGGTGCGTCGAAAGCTCGGTGACGACCAGGCCGTATTGCGCCAGCATCCCGATGATCTCGTCGGCATAGGTCTGGCTTTGCGCGCATTTTTCCAGGTCGAAAATCGCCGGTGACGAGGTCGGGATTTGCAGCCCCTTATAGCCAAGACCCGCCGCCCACTGCGCCATGCCCTCCAGCGTGTTGAACGGCGACTTGTCGCCGAGGAATTGCGCCAGAAAGATACCGGGGCCTTTGAGTGTTTTCATAACAATTGCTCCCAGTTCTGGTTGCGGCTCGACCGGATGGCCGTCTCGATAAAGGCCATGCCGCGCACGCCGTCCTCAATGCCCGGCACCAGTGACGGCACGCCGGTCGATATCTGATCAGCGAAATCGCGGTAAAGCGTGGCGAAGGCTTCGAGATAGCCTTCCGGATGCCCGGCAGGCACCCGCGCGCCATAGGTCAGATAAGGCGCGCCGGCGTGGAGGATTTGCGAAGGCTGATCGTGCCCGTTGATCGTCAGAATATTGGGCTGTTCCTGTGACCAGTCGATGCCGCCGGTTTCACCATAGACCCGCAACCTGAGACCGTTCCGGTCCCCGGCGGCAATCTGCGAAGATACCAGCACGCCGCGCACGCCGTTACTGTAACGCAGCAGCACGTTGCAGTCGTCGTCCAGCCGGCGGCCGGGCACCACAATACCGAGATCGGCGCTCAAGGCTTCGACCTTCGCGCCACTGACAAATTCGCTGAGATGAAAGGCGTGGACGCCAATGTCCGCAATACAGCCCCCCAGGCCCGACTGCGCCGGATCGGCCCGCCAGTCAGCCTGCTTGTTATGCACCTCTTGCGACAGCCAGCCCTGGCTGTATTCCACCACGATCTTGCGCACACGGCCGATGCGTCCCTCGGCGATCAATGCCTTCGCCTCGCGCACCAGCGGATAGCCGCTATAGGTATAGGTCAGGCCGTAAGATTTCCCGCTTGCCCGCACCACATCGCGCAGGCGCAGGGCCTCTTCGAGATTGAGCGTCGCCGGCTTGTCGCACAACACATTGAAACCCGCCTCCAGCGCGGCTTTGGCGATCGGGAAATGGGTGTCGTTTGGCGTGACGATGGTGACCAAATCCAGTCGGCCCTTTTCCGCCGCCAGCATCTCCTGCCACGAGGCGTAAACACGGTCAGCCGGCAAACCGTAGCCTTCGCCCGCCTGCCGGTTCTTTTCGGCATCGCGGCTGAAGGCGCCGGCGCTCAAGGCAAACCGGTCATCCAGCCGCGCCGCGATTCCGTGAACCGGGCCAATAAATGCGCCCGGTCCGCCACCCATCATGCCTAGTCTTAGCTTCGTCATATTGTCTCGGATTTGTTTTTAGTGTTCCCCGATCACTACCGGTCTGTATCCGCCCTTGCGGCGGAACCACAGGATCAGCCCAAGGAAAATCAGGCAGGTGATGACCGGCAGCAGGGCGACCTCTTTCAGGGCGTCCTTCTTGGCGCTGCCGGAAAGCCCTTCCAGAACCGCCTTGTCGGCATCCGATGCCCCCGCCACCTTCGCTTCATCCAGCGCCTTGTAGCGGCCGAACACGCTGACCTTTTCGGTCAGATACTGTTCGGAAAGCGTGGTCTGGTGCGTGGCGTCATGGAGCTTCAAACCTTCACGGGTTGAATTGTCCTGCGCCGCGCCCAGCAACACCGAACCGACAATGCCCGCCGCCAGCATACCACCGCCGGCCAGCATGTTGAGCGTCACCGCGCCGCCCTTAGGGAACTGTTCGGAGGCCACCCCCAGCGCCGTGCCCCAGAAGAAACTCTTGCCGATGCCGTAAAAAGTGGCAGCCGCCAGTATGGCCAGCCCCGTGGCGCCCGACATCAGGAAGAGGCCCGCCGCCGCAAGCGCCGAGGCCATGGCCAGCACGCCCAGCGGATTGAGCCATTTGATCAATGTGCCCGCGAAGATACGGATGACGAAGACCAGCGCGGAGGTATAGATCAGCACCCAGCCGGCAGCGAGGCCGAGTTTGTTCATTTCCGGCGTCATCAGCGAAGAGATCCAGCTATCGGTCGACAGTTCGGTGACCGCCAGCGGCATCATCACCAACACCAGCAGGATGAACAGCGGGCGCCCCGGTGAGCGGGCGAAAAAGGCGTAGATCAGGGCCAGCACCGCGGCGGCCCCAAACGACACCACCGGCGACAGGGCGAAGACGCGCCCGACTTCCAGCATGATCAGGGCGGCCAGGATAAAGGCCGAAATGAAGCCAGCTTCCCCCAGCATGGTGCGATAGGACACACCCGAAGCGACGCGTTCGGAGACCGGGAATTTGCGGCCGATCAGCAGCACCGTATAGACCAGCACCGGGATGATCATCAGCCCGACCTTCACCCGCCAATCGAACCCGCCCAGGCTATCCAGTCCCATCGCCAGCAGGCCACCGAGGATCATGCCGCCCGGCCAGGCCGCGTGCAGGCGATTGAGCCATTTCGATTTGTCATGCGCAAAAAGGGTGGCGATCAGCGGATTGGCAGCGGCTTCCACCGCGCCATTACCCAGCGCCATGATGAAGGTGCCGGCATAGAGCGACCAGTAGCCGGTGGCGGTGAAAAGCAGGCCCAGCCCAATGATGTGGCAGAGTGCCGCGAACCACAAAGTCACGCGGAAACCGATCCGATCGATGAACAGCGACATCAGCACGATGGTGATCGAAAACGGCCACAGACCTACGCCCAGCAGTTCGCCTTTTTGCGTTTCCGTCAGCGCGAAATCAACGCCCCAGTTATCGATGACCAGCGCCCGCAGAATAAAGCAGAAGGAGGTGGCGGTGATGGCGGCGAAAGCGGTAGCGAAAAGCCAGCCCTGCCCTTTTCTCGTAGACATATCCATGACAAATTCCCTGCATTTTGGGCCATCACGGATAGAGCCCCCCGTCCGGCCGTTTTTTGATCGTCCGAAATGTGTAATCGATTACAGAAAAAATGCAAAGAAAAAGGCAGGGTTTGGCCCCTGCCCTTTCCATTCTTACATCGGGCCGCCACCCGGAGGCCCGCCCCAACCGCCGGGGCCACGCCGGCCATTCCATTGACCGTCGCCATCCTTATTGCTGCTGGCGCCCCCCAGCGTATAGCTGAGGCCGACCATCACGACCGTGCCTTGCAGGCTGCGTGACGATTCGCTGTGAATCTGGTCGGTATCCACCACGGTAGTGAATTTCGCCGTATGGAACGGGTCCTGAACCGTCACGACAAGGGCCGCCTTCGGCGTCGCCTGATGGCGGTAGGAGAAGTTGCCGAAACCAAACGGGCCGGTATAGCCCTGGCCGGTTAATTGCTTGCCCCGGCCGAAATAGCTGAGCTGGAAACGATCCTTGGGCGTTGCGGTATAATCGAAGCTGATACGGCCGCTAAGGGTGGTCGCTTCTGTGTCCCGCGTTTGAACGGCGCCGTTGAACTGCGTATAGGCCAGGTTGCCATTCACACGCAGACTGAGCTTTTCGGTCAGTTTGCCATCGAGATTGGCTTCCAGACCGCCAGACTTCGTCCCGCCAAAATTACGTTTGGTCGTCAAAAGGACCGGCGTGTCATCCGGATTGGTGACGGGCAGATAGGTGCTGTAATCGGTAATCGAATGCTCGGTCTGACGATAATAGGCGCGAATCTGGTAGTTGAACTTGCCGCTCTTCTCATAACCGGCTTCGAAGGAATCGGTCTCTTCCGGTTTCAGATCCGGATTGCCCTGACTGTAGTTCAGTTCATCACGATAGGTCCTGAACGGGTTCAGGTCCTGGGCCTGCGGGCGGCGCAGACGGTGCGAATAGGAGAAGCGCAGCTTGGTGCTGTCGTTAAGGGCATAGGTGGCAAAGGCGCTGGGGCTGACCTTGGTGTAGTCGATATGGCTGGCTGTATCGTCTGTTGTTATATCCGGATTACCGAAGTTTTCCGTATCGAGCTTGAGCGCTTCGGCGCGCAGGCCGCCCTGAACTGTCCATTTCTCACCGATCGGCTGCTGCCAGGTGATATAGGCGGCACTCAGAAGCTGCTCATAAGCGAAATCATTTCGCAAAAACGCCGCATTATTGCCCGTCGCATCATTGTGGAAACTGTTATTGTCCTGGTTGATCTGGATGCCCGTGGTCATCTGGGCCTCGCCGAACGGACGTACATAATCGACGCTGAAGACGGCATTGTGGAAATCGCTCTGGGTGACGCGCCTGTCCTGATCGGTCGTTCCGTCGCTGTTGAGGTTCGTGGCGTCCGTTGTCATGTTACCGGTTGAGCGTCCGAAGCGCAGGTCGGTTTTCAGGCTTTCTCCCGGCTGGGCGCCCATATGATTCCAGTTCAGATCGAAACTGAAATCGTCGCGCGGACCGGTATTGTGCGAGGTGCGGCTATAGCCTCTCTGAAAGGCACCCGCGCCGTCATAGGTGGCGTAAGTATCCTGGCTATCATTATCCATTTCCCGCCGGGACCAGGCGATCTGGGTGCCGATCGTGTCCTTTTCGCCGAGATTGTAATCAAGCCCCGCATTGGCCGAAACACTGTCATTCTTGCCTTCAGACTGACCCGACTGGTCCGTGCGGAACAGGGTATCGCCATTGGCGTCGAGATTTTCCATCACCGAACCGCCGCGGCTGGGCCGCTCATCATGGCGTACGTTAAGGCCGCCGCTGATCGTGTATTTGCCGGTGTTGCGCGCTCCGTTAAGCGAGGCATTATAACGGCCATCACCGACATTGGCATTGATTGCGCCGCTGGTGCCGGGCTTGCGGTTCTTGCGCATGACGAGGTTAATGATGCCGCCGGAGCCTTCTGAGGAAAAAGCAGCGCCTGGATTGGTCATGACCTCGATGGAATCGATGTCGCCGGACGACATGGATTGAAGGGCGCCGGCGCGGTTATCGCCCTGCATCATCACCGACGGCTTGCCATCGACATAGACCTGCACGTTGGAGTTGCCGCGCAGGGTGACATTGCCCGTCGGGTCGACATTGACTGACGGCACCTTATTCAGGGCGTCCGCCGCCGTGCCGGTCTGGCTGTCTATGTCCTTGGTGTTGTCATAGACCTGGCGGTCGATCTTGTTCTGCGCCTTCTTGCCTTCGACGGTCACGGTCGTTGTCGGCGTGTCGTCTGGTTTTGCCGCCGTATTCTGGGTCGCGTCCTGTGCGGGGGGCGCCGCAGGCGCTGTCTCCTGCGCCATTGCGGGAAAGGCCCCGGCCACACAGCCGGAGAGAATCAGGCCATAAAGGCCTGTGGTCATGAATTTGGTCGAACGCATTATGCTGCCTAAAATATGTTTGATCCCCGAACCACCCGCATAACGGGTGAAAGCGACCGTTAGAAGGCGGAACTGTTTCTGTAACGCAAAATGTCTGACAATCCGTCGCGGATTTATAACGACGTTCAAAACTGTTGCCGAGATGCCTCTATATCGGCCATCCGACGCACCCGACCTGACGAAACCCGCGCCTCTGAGACTATGGCGCGGTCGCCGCCGTCGCATCCAGCCGCGCCTTCCACGGATCGTGGATTGCTGTAGGCGTGCCGTCCGGCGCGAAGTTCATCAGCACATCGGCCTTTGGATCATATTGCGGCCATTCCGGCAGGCCGGCGCCATTGGGATTGCCGTTTTTGGCGAAATTGGCCCAGTAGCTGTTGGTCTGGTCGGCGATCTTCGCATCCGCCGCCGTCAGCTTGTCGCCATACTTGGCCTTCACCGTATCCATGACATAGGGAATTTCCGTGGCGTGGGGCGTGCCGGTCTTCCACTCCGCCTTCATCGAATCGGCCACATAGGCGTAGCGGTATTCATAGCTCGGCACGCCTTGCGTCGCCAGCACGGAGGCCACGAAGCGGGCGGGCTCGATCATCATGGCATCCATACCCATGAAGTAGCGAATGACCTCGACCGGGAAATTGCCCATCGGGTCATAGGCCGCCTTCGCCTCGTCGACATGGCTGCCGAAAGGTGCAAAGGCCGCCTCCTTGGTGGGGGCGAAGTTAAAACCGATATCGGCCGAGTTGGCGCCGATCATCAGCGGCACCTTGTTATAGCGGCCGGCCAGATAGGCCGACTGCGGATCTTCGGCAACGATCTTGCCGTCGACCATCGGCCCGCCATAGGTATCGGAAGCCATGTTGGCGAGGTTGAGCTTGTCGACAATCGCCTCCGCCGGCAGGGCACGCAGTTTCGCCAGGGCCGCGGCGTCCGTGCCCTCTATGCCGTTCTTTTTCGCCAGGGCGACGCCGAGCGTTTCCGCGGACGGTATATTGGCCAGGTCTTCGTGCAGCCGGCGCTCACCCATCAGATTGCCGCGTCCGCCGCCGGACTGGACAATCGCCTTGGCGAACAGCCCTTTGGTTAAGGGCGAGGTCATCAGCATATGGACACTGCCGCCGCCGGCCGATTCACCGAAAATGGTGACATTCGCCGGATCACCGCCAAAGGCCGCGATATTGGCCTGCACCCATTTCAGCGCCGCGATCTGGTCCATATAGCCATAATTGCCGAGCAGACCTCCGTCCTTGTTTTCGGCCGTCAGGGACGGATGGCCGAAGAATCCGAAACGGCCCAGCCGGTAATTGAAGCTGACCATGATGACGCCCTTGCGGGCAAAGGCCGAGCCATCATAAACCGCCGGCGACGAGCCGCCATTGACGAAGCCGCCGCCATAGATCCACACCATCACCGGCAGCTTGCCGTGGGCGCCCGCCGGCCGCCAGACATTGAGCACCAGGCAGTCTTCGGAAGGCGCGGTGCCGAGCGGCGCGGCATCCCCGCCGAAGGGTTCCTGCATACAGTCATGGCCGTAATGATCGGCTTTCAGGGTGTTGGTCCAGTGCGCGGCCGGTTGCGGCGCCCGCCAGCGCAGGTCACCGACCGGCGGAGCGGCAAAGGGAATGCCCTTGAAGCTTTCGACGCCATCGGCTGTCACACCCGATACCGCACCGCTGGCGGTCTTCACCGGGGCCTGAGCCCAAACAGGAAAAGCAAAAGCAATGGCCAAAGCCGCAACGCCTACCAACGCATAACGGGCACCCGACATCATGACAGCCTCCCTTGACTTGTTTGACGGTAGCTTACGCCCGCACACGTCAGGGGGTCAATCGGCGATTGCCGCCGCCAGTTCGCCAAGAATAGCCCGCAACTGCGCCATCTTTTCCGCCCCGATCCGCGCAGCGCATTGGCCTTCCAAATCGAAACTAAGCTCCACCAAGGCATCCCATACCTGACGGCCGCGCACTGTCAGGATAACCAGCTTGGCGCGGGCATCGGTCGGGTCGGGCGCAATGGTGACATAACCGAGATCAGCCAGATTGCCCGCCAGATAGGCCATGCTCTGCTTGGTCATATCCGCCAGTTCGGCGAGGTCCGACACGCGTGAACCTTCCGGCCGTATATAGCGAAACACGCTGGAATGGGCCGGGCGAATATCGCCGAAACCGCGCGCCGCCAGTCCGGCATAGACCTTGACCTGCAAGACCTCATAGGGCTTGCGTAACAGGGAGCCCAGGGTGACGCGGGCCTCGGATATGGTGATGTTACTCATTTTTTCGTTCTGCCACATTGACAGTCTATCTGTCTATATGTATTTAGACAGTCATTCTGTCTAATCATTGTTATTTGAAGGAGACCTGCCGTGATGAACCCAACCGCCGCCGAAATCAACCTGGCCGTAGTCGATGCCCATATGAAGGGCGAGGCCACCGATCCGGCCTCGATCATGAATCTGTATGCCGAGGGCATTGTGCTCGATATGCCGAGCCGCGACATACGGCTGGAGACGCTGGAGGCCATCGAAGACAATTACCGCGCCCTGTTCGGATCGATCGAACTTTTGTCCATGCAGCCGCTCGATCGCTTTGCCACGCACGACCGCGTGGTCGATGACTGCATCGTCCAGTTCAGGGTAACCGGCAAGGGCTATGCCAAGCTGCCCTTCCCCATCGGCGCCGTTATCGAACTGCGCCTGCTGCATGTCTTCCAGATGCAGGATGGCAAGATCGCCCGCGAGACCGTCTTCGAGTCGTGGAAGCCGATCCAGTAAAATAAAAGCGGCGAAGGTTTCCCCTCGCCGCCGGTTTTTATTTCTACGAACGGAAGATGAAGCTCAGTGGTGAATCGAGAACCGTTAGCTGACGAGAAGCGGAGCGTACTTAAGTACGCGAGCACCGCATCCCCAGTATCGTGAAAACGATACGTTAGAACTTATCTTGGCAGGTGACGGTTCGCAGACCACCAATGAGCTTCGTCACCAGAAGTACCAGTAAAGGCCGATCAGGATCACGATCACGCCGATCGCCAGGGCATTGACCACCGGGGTCGTCTTGAAGCTGACGCCTTCCAGAGTGAGCGTCGAGACCTCCCGCTTGTTGGGCACCACCAGAGAGACGGCGACGCACAGGCCAAGCGCAATCCAGAAGACCCAGCCGACGCGGTTCATGAACGGCATGTCCGGCACGGTGGTCGCCATAAAATTATTACTAAAGCCAAGGAAATCCGGATGGGTGTGCAGGTACGAGGCGACATAGAAGAAGCACGACATCAGGAAACCGCCGGCCACGGCCGCGAAGGCGCCCGCCGTCGAACAGCGTTTCCAGAACATGCCCAGCGCGAAGATGACCACGATGCCCGGCGTGAAGAAGCCAGTGAAATCCTGGATATACTGGAACGCCTGATCGAAGGAGCCGACCAGAGGCTTGGCGACGATAACGGCGATGATGACCGCCACGACGGCGGCGACACGGCCCACCATGACCAGGGTCTTTTCATCGAGATCTCGCTTGAGCGGTGCTACAATATCGATAGTGAAGATGGTGGCGATGGAATTGATCTTCGAGGCCGTCGAAGAGATGACGGCAAACGTCAACGCTACGAAGACGAGACCGAGCAGGCCGGTGGGCAGCAGGGTCATCATTTGCGGATAAGCCTGGTCCGGCTTGGGCAGTCCCGGCGCCAGGAGCAGGGCGGCCATGCCCGGCACGACCACGATCAGCGGCATCAGCAGCTTCAGATAGGCGGCGAAGGCAATGCCCTTCTGGGCTTCCGGCAGCGACTTGGCGGCAAGCGCCCGCTGAATGATGTACTGGTTGAAGCCCCAGTAGGAGATGTTCATGATCCACATGCCGCCGACCAGCACGGCAATGCCCGGCAGATCCTTGTAGTGCTCTGACGACTTGTCGAGGATCATGTGGAAGTGATCGGGGAAGCTCGTCCGCAGCTTGTTGAAGCCATCGACAAAGCCAGTGATATTGGCCTCGCCGCCGATCTTGGAAAGCGTCAGGCCGGCAATGATCAGCCCGCCCAGAACCAGAAGCGTCACCTGCACGATGTCGGTCAGGGCCACAGCCTTCAGCCCGCCGGAAATCTGGTACAGCAGGGCGAAGGTGCCCAGCGCGATCAGCACGGTCAGGGTATCGAGGCCGGTCACGGTGGTCACCGCCGTGCCGCCGAGCCACAGGATCGAGGTCAGGTTGACGAAGACGTAGAGGATCAGCCAGAAAACCGCCATCAGGTATTTCACCGAAGGCCCGAAGCGCTGCTGCAGGAAGCCCGGCATGGTCTGGACGCCATTGCGCAGGAAGACCGGCAGGAAATATTTCCCGACGATGATTAGGGTGATGGCGGCCATCCATTCATAGGAGGCGATGGCCAGGCCGATCTTGTAGCCCGATCCCGACATCCCGATGATCTGTTCGGCGGAGATATTGGCGGCGATCAGCGAGGCGCCGATGGCCCACCACGGCAGGGTATTGCCCGCCAGGAAATAACCGTTCGAGGTGACCGCCTCGCCCGCCTTGCGGCGCGAGACGACCTGGGCCAGGACGAAGATGGAGACGGCGTAAAAGAGCACGATCCAGATATCGAGACTCTTCAGAAAGCTGCTCGCCGGCAGCAGTGAAGCTAAATCAGGCATGTTTCCCCTCTTGGGCGCGTCAGGTGACGCCCGTGATTTATATTATCATACAATTGACACAGCTTTTAGGCTGAATCAATCACGAAATCCCAACAGGTGAAACGGCGGCGATTAGTCTCGCCGCTCTGTTTTAAAAAAATCCTCCCCTGTTTACGGGGGAGGTGTCGAGCAAGCGTAGCCGTCAGGCGAAGCGGCGTCGAGACGGAGGGGGCAATTCCACCGCCGGTTCGCCCCCTCCGTCAGCGACACCAGCCCTAAAGGGCTTCGCGCTGCCACCTCCCCCGCTACGCAGGGGAGGATCATTTATCACTTCGCCGGACAGACAGCATCCCCCTCGTCCGAAGCCAGCTTGATCTCGCTGTAGCTGATCGACAGAGGCGTCGTCGTCGCCAGCGAGAACGGCACGCCGACCTGAGACACGTCGAGCCCGGCTGCCTGATAGCAATCCAGCTTGACCTTGAGCGTGGTCCATTGCCCGACCGGCGCTTTCAGTTCCGGGCCGATATCGAGCGAGGTATAGGTCTTTTCGTCCTTGCCCATGGTCAGCATAACCGGGCCGGAGACGGCGGAATCGAGGCGATAGGTGACGGCCAGCGCCATCTTGCCCGTAGTCTGGCGGCTGAGATCGACCGGCGAGCCGAAAATGGCCACCGCGCCGATGCCCTTGCCCTTGAAAACCACCGAGCGGCCGGATTCCTGCTTGTCGGCGTCCACCGTCGTCTGGGTGACATTGCCGCTGGCGCTTTCCACCGAAGCACCGCTGACCATGGTGATGCCCTGGCCATCCATCACCGCCGATTGCCACGGTGCTTTTACGCGGCCGGCGGCGAAATAGGTATCGACATTGACCACGGCTTCGTTGCGCAGGCCGGAATCTTCCGACAATTGCGGCACATCGCCGATATCTGCGTAGGTCAGGCCGTAGCCATAGGGGAAGAGCGGATCATAGCCGGCGGTGCCGATATTGAGCGGCCCCTGATTGGCGGTCTTCGGCCACGAGAAGGTCAGCTTGCCCTTGAAATCATAGCGCGGCTGCTTGTTCAGGTCGCCCACGATGACATCGGCGATGCCCCCGCCTTCGGTGCCCGGCAGCCAGGCCTCGACAAAGGCGTCGGAAGCGTTGATTTCCGGATTGGTCCAGAGCGGGCGGCCCGACAGAAAGACGGTGACCACCTTGATGCCAGCCGATTTCAGCTTGTGGATCATCTCCAAGTCGGTGCGATCGCCGGTTTGGTAGTCAAGATTGGTGCGGTCGCCCTGGAATTCGGCGTAAGGATCTTCGCCGATGACCACCACGGCCACGTCGGGCTTTTCCTTGTAGAACCCATTGTCGCTGAGCGTGGCCACGCCCCCGGCCTGCTTCACCGCCCCGGCAATGCCCTCATAGATGGTCTCGCCATTCGGGAAATCGGCGCGACTGTTGCCGGTGCCCTGCCAGGTGATCGTCCAGCCGCCCGACTGCTTGCCGATATCGTTGGCCCCGGAACCGGTGACCAGGATGCGCGCGCCCGGATCGAGCGGCAGGGTGTGGTTCTCGTTCTTGATCAGCACCAGCGATTCACGCACCGCCTGGCGGGCGAGGGCGCGGTGTTCGGGCGAGCCCAACTGGTCCCATTTGCCGGAAAGCGGCCGGTCGAGCGGCGCGCCCAGCGTAAACAGCCCGCCCTTGATCTTGGCACGCAGGATGCGGCGCACGGCGTCATCGAGACGCGACATCGGAATGGTGCCGGCCTTCACATCGGCCAGCGTATTCTCATACATCGGCTTCCACGAATCCGGCGCCATGAACATATCGACCCCGGCGTTCATCGCCTCCGGGCAATCGTCCTTGGCGCAGCTTTCCAACTGACGGTGGGCGTCCCAGTCGGTGATGGTGAAGCCATCGAAGTGCATCCGCTGCTTCAACGCGCCGGTGATCAGGCGCTTATTGCCGGCCATCTTCTGGCCGTTCCAGGATGAAAACGAGATCATGACCGACAGGGCGCCGGCCTCAATGGCCGGAGGATAACCGGCGCCGTGGATGCGCGCCAGATCAGCCTCGCTCATCTCGGCATCGCCCTGGTCCTTGCCGTCCTTCGTGCCGCCGTCGCCGAGGAAGTGTTTGGCGGTGGACATGATATGGCCCGGCTGGATGCCATTGGCGCCGCCGCCCTCTCCTTGCAGCCCCTCGACCATGCGGCCGGCATAGGCGGCGACATCGGCGGGGTTTTCCGAATAGGATTCATAAGAACGGCCCCAGCGCTTGTCACGCGCCACGGCGACCGTCGGGGCGAAGGTCCAGTCCACACCCGCCGCGGCCATTTCGGCGGCGGTGGCGGCGCCGATCTTTTCGATCAGGTCCGGATCATGCGTCGCGCCCAGGCCGACATTGTGCGGGAAGATGGTGGCGCCGACGAGATTGGAATGGCCATGCACGGCATCGATA
Source organism: Asticcacaulis taihuensis (assembly GCF_900100255.1). Lineage (GTDB taxonomy): Bacteria > Pseudomonadota > Alphaproteobacteria > Caulobacterales > Caulobacteraceae > Asticcacaulis > Asticcacaulis taihuensis. The sequence continues at coordinate 73,765 of NZ_FMTS01000002.1, forward strand.
CCGAAGAGCAACGGAATCGGCGCCTTGGTTGGGCGATCGAGCGCGGCGCGCCAGTAATCATCCGCCAGTTTCAGCCACTGGTCCGGCGTGGCGCGTTCATTACCGCCGGGCGCGGAATTGCCGCCGGCCAGGATGGAGCCCAGCGGATAGGTTTTGAGGTCTTCCGGCTTGATATAGGCGATATCGGCCTGGATGGTCTGGCCGACCTTTTCCTCAAGCGTCATCTTGCTCATGATGTCGGTGATCTTCGCCTCGGTGGCCGGATCGACCAGACCGGCCGGGGCCAGTTTCGGCCAGGCCGGATCGACCGCAATGGTGGCCGGCGCCTTGGCCACAACCTTTTTCTTTACGCTCTTCTTCTTGACGGTTTTATGCGCGGCGGCTTTCGCCTTGGCCTGCGCCGCTTCCGGCAGGCTAAAACCAAGCGTACACAACACACCGAGTGCTGCGCCAAACAGAAGGGCGGGCCTGAGCGAAGATTTATGAGACAATGGAGTGCTCCTTGGGTCGTTCTTCCACAACATTTTTTCTTTGACCTGTAGCACGGCCGTGCGGTCTGAAAAAGCCGCCCGTTATCGCCCACCTGTCACTGCTTTTGTCGGCCCGTTTGGCTGTCTGTGACGACCGGACCTGCCCGGTTTAATGACAGCGCTATCAAGCCCCGTCAAGTCACCATCCCTTTGGCGCGAACGGTTGCAGCGCAATATAAACAGCGTTTGACGTCAAAAAACATATTTGCTTTCATTATTTATTTGACAGCGTTGTCAGATTTGCTATGACTGTCTCACCCTGTTTTCCCGCTGTGCGAATTTTTCTGGAATTTGCGGATCGGGATCTGTGTTTAAAACCATTATGCGGCCCGGTTTCTTTCCCTTTTTCATAGCCGTTTCGCTGTCGTGGTTTTAAAGCGCCTTCTTAAATGTGGCATTATTTGGAAGGCACTGGCCTTTATCCCGATGGACCTTGTGGTTCATCGGGTTTTTTTTGATTTAGACCTCAAAGAAAGCAAGATACCCCACCACCGTCCGGCGTAGCCTTTAGGCGAAGACGGATGGTGGTGGGGTTTCTTACTTCCTAAACCGCCTTCGCCGATTCGCGCATCACCAGTTCAAACGGCAGTTCCCGGCGCGTGTCGCTGAAATTCGGCGCATCTTCATCGGCCGAGGCACGTGACAGCAACATATCGGCCGCCGCATAGGCGAGATCAGTCACCGGCTGGCGGATCGTGGTCAGGTGCGGCCAGATGATCATCGAGCCCGGCGTATCATCGAAACCGACCACCGACACCTGATCGGGCACCCGCACGCCGGTCTGCTGGGCATAGGCCATGACGCCAAAGGCCATTTCATCATTGGAGGCGAAAATGGCGGTCGGCAGATTGCCGGCATCCATGAAAAGCGCCTTGGCCGCTTCCAGGCCCGAAGCGAAGCTGTTGAAGCCTTGCGCGATACGGCGCGAATGCGGCTCTGCCCCCGCCTCGTGCATCGCCTTGATGAAACCATCATAGCGCCGGTGCGAGGAACCGTGTTCCGGGTGGCCGCGCACAAAACCGATATCCCTATGCCCCTGGCCGAGCAGGAACTGCGTCATCTCGTAGGCGGCCTGGGTGTCGTCCATTTCCACCAGGGCCGAGCGGCCGGGAAACAGCGAGGGCGAGACACGCACATAGGGAACGCCCGCGGCTTCAACCGCATCCAGCACCACCGCCATGTCGCACAGCGGCGGCGTCAGTATCACGCCATCGAGGCGGATGGTGGCCAGAAGGGAGGCGATCGCCCGGCCGATATCCGGCGCCAGGCTGTCCTGCGGCTCACTGAGCACATGGTAACCGCTCTGGCGGCAGCGCTCGATCACGCCCTGCTGGAGGTCGATGACATAGCTGGAGGACGGGTTATCGTACAAAAGCCCGATCAGGAAGCTGCGCGAACCGGCAAGCGACCGGGCCAGCAGGTTCGGCCGGTAATGCAGGCGGGCGGCGGCTTCCTTGACCTTGGTGCGGGTTTCCTCGCGCACATTCGGCTCATCGTTCATTACCCGCGAAACGGTCTTGATCGATACACCGGCCAGCCGCGCCACGTCATTGATGGTGGAAACCGCGCTGGAAACGGACGGCTCTTTTGCGGCAGGTGCCTTGATCTGGGTCACTCGAATCCGAGCCCTTGTTTATTATATTGGTCTTATCAGCTTGCGTCCGTCATGACAGCTTTGTCAATGGGTTGGACGCAAGCCAATTCAGACACTTATTTTTTCCCGAAGGTCGCCACGGCTTCGGCCGCGAGGCGGGTAATCTCAGCCCAATTGCCGTCGTTCATCGCCTTGGCCGGCGCGACCCACGAACCGCCGACGCACAGCACATTATCGAGCGCCAGGAAATCGGCGGCGTTTTTCGCGTCGATACCGCCGGTCGGGCAGAACTTGACCTGCGGCAGCGGACCGCCAATGCTCTTCAGATAGGGCACGCCGCCGGCCGGGACAGCCGGGAAAAACTTCAGGTGGGTGAAGCCCCATTCCAGCGCCTTCATCACTTCGGAAGAGGTCGCCACGCCCGGCAGCAGCGGCAGAACATCCTGATGTGCCAGGGTCTTGGTCAGGCCCGGCGAAACCAGGAACTTGGCCCCGGCCTTCTCGGCCTTTTCAGCGTCCTTCGGCGTCAGCACCGTGCCGGCGCCGACAACGGCCTCCGGACGTTCCTTCGAGATCAGCCTGATGGCATCCAGCGCGCAATCGGTGCGCAGGGTGATTTCCAGCGCCCGGATGCCACCGGCTATAAGCGCGTCAGCCAGGGGCAGGGCCTGGTCGAGTGACGGGATGACCATCACCGGCAGCACCGGGCCCATGGTCATGAATTTTTCTACATCGGGATGCGTGGACATGGGTGTTTCCTTTAGTTCTGGGAAAGCAAGATACCCCACCACCATTCGCTGCGCTCATGGTCCCCCTCCCCGGCAAGCCGGGGAGGTACAAGCGCTTTCTTATACCTCCCTACCTTTGGTGGGGAGGGGGACCGCGCCTGAAAGGCGTGGTGGTGGTGGGGTTTCTTACTTACTACTCTTAAGCCGTAATCTGCACGTCGGTTAAGGCATTCGCCGAACCGAGCAGCGCCGCATACGGATGGATGATAATGCGTGACGGAATGCCGGCCACCATGCCCGCCAGCGGCGCCTTGGCCTCCATGCGGGCGCGGAAACGCAGTTCGTCAATATGCTTGATCAGACGTGGCGCGATGCCGCCAGCGATGAACATGCCCGAGGTCGCGCCATGCGCCAGGGCCAGGTCACCGCAGACCGACGCCATGATGTCGAGGAAGGCTTCCACCGTATAGCGCGATCCGGTGGCGTCCTCACCTTCCAGGTGGGTGATCTGCGCCGGCGTCAGGTCTTCGGCCAGTTCGCCGCGGATCGAGGAAATCGCCTGATAGAGATTGACCAGGCCCGGACCGGACAGCAGCATTTCGACCGTCACGCGGCCATGCTTCTTGCGCAGGAAACGCAGGATTTCGCTCTCATAATCATTGACCGGCGCGAACGAGATATGGCCGCTTTCCGTCGACAGGCAGTAAGGCCCGAACTCGCCGCCCACCAGCACCGAAGCGCCGAAACCGGTGCCCGCCCCCATCACGGCATGGACATCGCCGAAACCCTGTTTCACCGGCCCGATGCACTTGGTATCGCCCTCTTCGAGATGCGGCAAGGCAAAGGCCAGGCCGGCATAATCATTGATCAGCCTGGCGCGGCGTGCGCCGGTCGCTTTCGCCAGCAGCCCCTCCTCGACTTCCCAGTCGAGGTTGGTGAACTTGATATGGCCGTTCTTCACCGGCCCGGCCACGGCCACGCAGGCATAGTCCAGTTCCGGCTTGCCGCCGATCATGTCGAAATAGGCAGCCAGCGCCTTGTAGACGTCCTTGTGCTCAGCCGTTTCCAGCGACTTGAAGTTCGTCAGGCTGGTCTTGCCTTCCCGGCGCTCCGCAATGGCGAAGCGGGCATTGGTGCCGCCGATATCCCCCACAAGTCCGCGTAAGGGGCGGTTGAAGGAGGTTGTGACCGAACTGGCCTCGAAATGCTTTGTCATATAGTTACCAAAAAACGGCGCCACCCTGGTCGGCCGGTCCTACCGAACGACGCATGTGCGCAAAAAGTTCCCGTCCCATGCCGTCGGCTTCTGGTGGCCGATCAGCATTTGTTCTTTGTGAAAACTCGGCGGCATCTCCGAGGAAGTCTATGGTGCCGGCTACGCAATCAACGCGCAGCACGTCCCCGTTCTTAAGTTTTGCAATCGGTCCGCCGTCAACCGCTTCCGGCGTCAGGTGGATAACGGCAGGCACCTTTCCCGATGCCCCCGACATGCGGCCGTCAGAAACCAAAGCGACCTTGCGGCCCGCGTCGAGAATGCTGGAAAGCGACGGCGTCAGGCTGTGCAGTTCCGGCATTCCGTTGGCTTTTGGCCCCTGGAAGCGGACGACGCAAATGAAATCGCCTTCCGGCAGTTGTTTGGCCTTGAAGGCCGCCAGGAAATCGTCCTGGTCGTCGAAGACCACGCACGGCGCCTCGACAATCTGATGTTCCAGTTTGACGGCCGAAACCTTGGCGATCGACGTGCCGAGATTGCCCTTGACCTCGCGCAGGCCGCCTTCCGGCGAAAACGGATTGGAGGCCGGACGCAGGATGTTTTCGTCGAGGCTCTGTTCCGGCGCATCGCGCCAGACGACGACGCCGTTCTGCAGCACAGGCTCCTTCGCGTAATCCGCCATGCCCTGTCCCCAGATGGTCTGGACATCGCCATGCATCAGGCCGGCGTTCAGCAGTTCCTTGATGACAAAGCCCATGCCGCCAGCAGCGTGGAAATGGTTCACATCGGCCGAGCCATTCGGATAGACGCGCGCCAGCAGCGGCACCACGGACGAAATCTTGTCCATGTCTTCCCAGGTCAGGATCACGCCGGCGGCGCGGGCCATGGCCGGCAGGTGCAGGGCGTGGTTGGTCGAACCACCCGTCGCCATCAGGCCGATGACGCCATTGACGATCGCCTTCGCATCGATGACATCGGCCAGGCGATGCGGATTTTTGGAGTTTTCAGCGGTCTTCGCCGCACGCTCTACGGCGCACTGCGTCAGGGCGTCACGCAAGGGCGTGTTCGGATGGACGAAGGCGGCGCCCGGCACATGCAGGCCCATCATTTCCATCAGCATCTGATTGGAATTGGCGGTGCCGTAGAAGGTGCAGGTGCCGGCCGAATGGTAGGAGGCCATTTCGGCGGCCAGAAGCGCATCACGCCCGACCTCACCCAGCGCATAACGGGTGCGGACCTTGGCCTTTTCCGGGTTCGGCAGACCGGAGCCCATCGGACCGGAGGGCACGAAGATGATAGGCAGGTGGGCAAACGACAGGGCACCGATGACCAGCCCCGGCACGATCTTGTCGCAGATACCCAGCATCAGGGCGGCATCGAAGGCATCATGGCTCAGAGATACGGCCGTCGACATGGCGATGACATCGCGCGAGAACAGGCTGAGTTCCATACCCGGACGGCCTTGCGTCACGCCGTCGCACATGGCCGGCACGCCACCGGCAACCTGCGTGGTGGCGCCGAACTGACGCGCCATGACGCGGAGCTTTTCGGGGTAGTCGTGATAGGGCTGGTGCGCCGACAGCATGTCGTTATAGGCGGTCACGATGCCGATATTGGGCACGGAATCAAGCGCGGCCTGAAGCTTGTCATTGTCCGAAGAGGCGGCCACGACGTGGGCGTAATTGGCGCACGACAGCTTCTTGCGGCGCGGTTCATTCGCCTTGTAACGGTCGGCGCGCGCCATGAATTGCTTACGCAGATCCTTTGAGCGCTCAATGATACGTGCAGTCACTTCGGCGATAACGGGGTGTAGTGTCGTCATGATATTTAGTCCTTTAGCCCGCCCACTCAACTTGCCCAGACGAATTCGACGTCGGTCGGACATTGCGCGATAAACGCGCCGATCGGCGAGGTATAGGGGTCGGTGTCCTCGGTCGCGCTTTTGAGCGCATCGAGCTTGGCCTGTCCCGTGATGTAGAAAAGAATACGGCGCGAATTATTGATCGCCGGCACCGACAAAGTAATACGCGGCAATTTCGGCTCAGAACCATCGGTGTGCGGCTGTACCGGCAACACCAGCCGCTCGGTGGTATAGACCTCGGCATTGATGGGATTATGCGGGAAGATCGAGGCGTAGTGCGTATCCGGCCCCATGCCCATCAGGGCGAAATCAAAACGCGGCGCCTCGCCGCCATTGAGATCACGCAGGGCCTTTTCCGCCTTTTCAGCGCAGGCGGCCTGGTCGTCGATATCCTGGATCAGTGTCAGGAATTTCATCCCGGTGTGATCCTTGTCAGCCAGCACCGGCGCCAGCGCCTCGCGCATCATGCGCGTGTTGGAAGCCGCCTCATCCACCGGCACAACGCGCTCATCGACCTGGGCCAGGGTCACTTTCGACCAGTCCAGTTCGGCATGGATCAGGTGCTGGTAGATCGGCTTCGGCGTGGTGCCACCACAACCGATCCAGACCGCCTTGGTGCGCGCATCAATGGCCTGGCGCAGGCTGTCGGCTATGGCGTCGGCGATATAGGTGCCGGCGCGCTGCGTATTGGCGAAGCAATGCACGGTCACGGTCTTGCCGTGGGCATTCCAGGTCAGCACGTCTTCCGAGACGTTGAGCTTGTGCGCGGCCTCAGTCATTCCACATGCGTCCGTTATCGCGTTCAATCAGGCTGAAAGCGCTGACCGGGCCGAAGGTGCCGGCCGGATATTTCTGCGGCTTCATGTCCTTGTCGTGCCACGCCTTGATGATGCCGTCCACCCAGGTCCAGGCGGCCTCGACCTCGTCGCGGCGCACGAACTGGGCGTTGTTGCCATTCAGCGCATCGAGGATCAGGCGCTCATAGGCGATGCGGCGGCGCGGCGGCTTGCCGTCCTTGCTGTCGTCAAATGCCTTGATCAGCGACAGGCTGAGATCCAGCGGCTGGAGATGCACGCCTTCTGAGGTCAGGCCCGGCGCCTTGTTCATCAGGGTCAGCGAAATATCTTCTTCCGGCTGGAGACGGATCAGCAGGCGGTTGGCCTGGGCCTCGGGCCCGAAGATCGAGTGCGGCAAAGGCTTGAACTGGATAACGATTTCCGTGGTGCGCGATGGCAGGCATTTGCCCGTGCGCATATAGATCGGCGTGCCGGCCCAGCGCCAGTTGGCGATCTCGGCCTTGATGGCAACGAAGGTCTCGGTATTGGAGGGCGAACCCTTCTCGGCTTCATACCCGGCCACCGGATGACCGTCGGCGAAACCCGGACCGTACTGACCGCGTGCCGTATTGGTCAGCACGTTTTCGGCCGTAATGGCCTTCAGCGAGCGCAGCACCTTGACCTTTTCATCGCGCAGGGCGTCCGAGGTCAGGGCCGAAGGCGGTTCCATGGCCAGCAGGCAGAGCAGTTGCAGCAGGTGGTTCTGCAACATGTCGCGGATGGCGCCGTATTCATCGTAATAGCCGAGACGATCCGCCACGCCGACCGTTTCGGCAATGGTGATCTGGATGTGGTCGATCGACTGCGAATTCCACAGCGGCTCGAAGACCATATTGCCGAAGCGCAGGGCGATCAGGTTCTGCACCGTTTCCTTGCCCAGATAGTGGTCGATGCGGAAGGTGCGGTCTTCGGCGAAGGCGTGGGCGACCGAATCGTTGATCACCTTCGAGGTGGCCAGGTCGCGGCCGATCGGCTTCTCGATGATGACGCGGTTGGGCGCCTTGTTCAGACCGGCCTTTTCAATGTGCTCGCAGATCGGCTTGAAAAGCGATGGCGACACCGACAGGAAGAAGACGATGTCGAGCGTGTCCGGATCGCCCAACTCGGCTTTCAGCTTCGAGCCCCAGTCGTCATGGGCGGCGTCGAGCGCGACGTGGACGATGCGCTTGCGGAAGCGGCTGAGGGCTTCCGGCGTGGTCCATTCGCCGAAGCGGCTGGTGACGGCATTGCCGATGCGGTCGACACAGACCTCAGTGCCGCAGTCTTCGCGGGCCACGGAAATGATACGCAGGTTATCGGAGAGGAAGCCTTCCTGGTCCAGCATGGCCAGCGACGGCCACAACATGCGCATGGCCAGATCGCCCGTGCCCCCGACAAGGACGAAAACCTGTTGGCGCGCGCCATTACTTCCAGAAGATGCCGACATGAGACCTTTTCGTTCCGAACCTGTGACCCGCCCTTTGTGCCCAGAGCTTTAGTCATGACAGCGTTGTCATAACCCCTGTTTTCCGGCAGGTCAACAATGAATGTCAGCGGGCGTCACAAATGCCGCGCCCGCAGCGGTCATATAGGCCATCAGCGCCTAAGGATACAAGCTGGAAACGCGCCTAAATCAAACGCTTCGACCGATCAGCGCCTTGGCCAGCTTGCGCACACGGATCAGTTCTTCGCGCGTCACCCCGCCTTTTTTCTGCGCCTTGCGCACACGCCAGTCGAGGCTCTTGATCTGATCGGCCAGAATCGCGCTGGCCACGTCTCCACCCAGTACCACTTCCCAGGGATGGCCCTTGATCTTCGTCGTAATCGGACAACACAGCATCAGGCTCTGGCGATCGTTGTAAATACGCGGGCTCAGGACCACGGCCGGCCGGTGGCCAGCCTGCTCATGCCCCGCCTGCGGATCGAATTCCAGCCAGACAATATCGCCCTCATCGGGCACATAGTCGCTCATAGAGCTTCATTGCCGTGGGGCGCACCGAAATCGGCCTCGGTCTGAATGACGTCCGGCGTCAGGCGGCTGAGCAAGTCTTCCAGATCGGCCTCATCCTCGGCAATGGCAGGCTCGATGACCAGCCGGCCATCTTCCAGCCGCATATCCACGGTATCGGCGGCCTTCAGATTCAGCGCCGATAAATAGGCACTGGGAATACGCACCGAGGTGCTGTTTCCCCATTTCGCCAGCGCGACCTTCATACCCGCCTCCGTTGATCCAATGTAGATACATTAACCGAAACGGCCGCGGGAATCAATACGACGTTCACCCTGTATGGCGCAGCGCGTACGCAATTCCGTTGCCGCGCTCAAGCAGCGAACGGGGCCGCCCGAGCGGCGGTAGCGCAGCGTAAAAACGGTCAATGGCCTACATCATCCCGTATTTCTAAGCGCGCTCGCAATGCCATTGACCGTCAGTTGCATGGCCAGTTGCACCAGCTTGTGCTTGTTGCCGTGGCGGCGGATGCCCAGCAGGTAAACCTGCAAACGATTGAGCGAACCCAGCAGCGGATTGGCGCGCTCGATCTGGTTGCGCAGGCGCTCATGGGTCGAGAGCAGATAGGGCGCGCCGCGCAGGCGCAGGATCAGCGCCACCGTATCGTCAAACTCGAATTTGACCTTGGCATAGATGCGCGCCGCTTCTTCCGGCTCACCGGCCAGGCCCGCATAAAGCCCGGCGATCTCCATGTCGGTCTTGGCCAGGGCCATTTCCATATTGGCGATGAAGACCTCAAAAAAGTCCCACTGCATCATTTCCTTCAGCACGTCGTCGCTGATCGCCAGTTCGCGCACCGCCGCGGCGAAACCGTACCAGCCGGGCAGCATGAAGCGCGTCTGCGACCAGGCGAAAACCCATGGAATGGCGCGCAGATCCTCGATCTTGCCCGACGCCGTGCGCGACGCCGGGCGCGAGCCGATCTTGAGATTGCTGACCTCGTCCACCGGCGTCACCGTGCGGAAGAAGTTGAGGAAATGCGGATCGTCATAAACCAGGCCGCGATAGGCATCGAAAGCGGCCGCGTGAACCTGGTCCATCAGCGGCGTGAACTTTTCCTCCAGCTTCGCATCGGCCGTATGGGCGGCGGTCTTGGCCCCCCGCTTCGGCACCGTGGCCAGGAAGGTGGCGGCCGCGAAGCTGTCGAGCGTCTTGTGGGCGGTGACGACATTGCCGAACTTGCGCGCGATCACCTCGCCCTGTTCGGTGACGCGGATCTGCCCGCCGACCGTGCCTTCGGGCTGGGCCAAAATCGCCGCGAAGGCCGGCCCGCCGCCGCGCCCCACGCTGCCGCCGCGGCCATGGAACAGGCGCAACTGCACGCCGGCCTTGTCGCATACCGCCTTGATCGCCTTCGACGCCTTGTGCAACGACCAGCGCGAAGAGGTGTAGCCGCCGTCCTTGTTGGAATCGGAATAGCCGAGCATCACTTCCTGCAACGCCGGGCGCCCCATCAGCGAACGGACGGCGAAATTGCCCAGCCACTTCTTCATGATTTCCGGCGCCGCCTCCAGGTCGCCAATGGTCTCGAAAAGGGGCGAAATCTTCATCATGCAGTGCGGCTGCGGTCCGCCGCGCACCAGGCCGGCCTGTTTCAGCAGCACCAGCGGCTCCAGGATATCGGATACCGAACCGGCTTTGGAAATGACATAGGCGCCAAAGGCTTCCGGCCCGAAAGTTTTAACGATCTCGGCCGCCGCATCGACAATGCGCAGTTCCTTGCGCGTCTCCTCGGAATAGCTGGCATAGTCCCAGCGCAAAATCCGGTCATTGGCCAGTTCGGCGAAGAGCAGCGAACAGCGCTCGCTTTCTGACATGCCGAGATAATCGATCAGTTCCGACGACTGGGTGAACAGGTCGGCGATGACGCGTTCATGCACGTCCGAATTCTGCCGCAGGTCGAGCGCCAGCAGGTGGAAGCCGCAACTGCGGGCAATGCGGATCAGGGTCTTGAGCGTGGCACCGATCATCCGGCGGCCGCCATTGCTGGCCAGGGAATTGCGGATCACGCGCAGGTCGAACAGGAAGGCGGCGCAGCTTTCATAGGCCGGCGCAGCGACCGAGGTATCGCCGGCGCGGCTGCCCACTGATTCACCCAGGATTTCCGCGCGCGTCCGCAGCAGGCGCTGCCGGATATGGGCAATGGCGCGGCGATAGGGCTCATCAACACGGTGGATATCGGTATTGAGCGACTTGCGCGCCAGTTCCTGAAGGGCATCGCTGACCGGCGTCACCTCGTCCGACATGGTCAGTTCGGTATCGAGCTTGTCGAGATGGACCAGGTAGAAATCGAAGGCCACGCGCGCCTGTTCACGATAGGCATAGCGCAGGGTCACCTCATCGACATGCGGGTGGCCGTCGCGGTCACCGCCGATCCACGAACCGAGCTTGAGCACGTCCGGCAGCGGTCCCTCATGCGGGATGTCGCGGCCCCATTCGGTATAGAGCGTCACCAGGGCCGGCAGGATCGAGCGCTTGACCGCGCCGATCAGATTGTTGATCTCGTCGCGCACCGTGATGCGTTCCGGGCGGTTGAGGCGGGTATTCCACAACAGCGCCACGGCACGGTAGAGATCGTCCCCCACCTGCTTTTTCTCACCTGCATTGGCGGCCTTTTCATAGGCTTGCAGCAGGGTGGCGATTTCGGTCTCGCGCTCCACGATCGAGGCGCGGCGCATCTCCGTCGGGTGGGCGGTAAAGACCGGCGAGGCCAGGATGCTGCTGAGCGTGGCGTCGATCTCCGCCTTATCCAGGCCCGACTGACGCGCCGAGGCCACGGCATTGGCCAGGCTGATCGGCTGCATTGACCCGTCGGCGCTCTCGAAACTGTCGATCTTGCCGAGCTGGCCGACATCCTCGGAAATGACCGACAGCATGGACATGCACGTCATGATGCGGGCGATATGCGCGGCTTCGGATTCACTCAAGGCACTGAAATCGAAAGTCTTGTCTTTCAGCGCCTCGACCTTGTCCATGACCTCGGCCTTGCCGAATTCGTGGACGGCTTCACTGAGATAGCCATCGAGCAGGCCGATATGTTGCTTGACGTGGTTGAGGACGGTGTCGATCATAGTCGTGTTCCAGAGTACCCGTTGGGCCGTCACTCGTCACACTTTTCGTCACAAAAACATAGACTTGCAGTCAGGTTTGTTCCGACGACGCATGATCAGATGTCAAGCCGGTTTATTGTTTTATCCTTCCTGATTAGGCGCGATTTTTGTGCATCGCAAGATAACAAATTTCGGTACAGAACTGGTCATATTGATAGTATGAATGAATCCAAGACCTTGAATATTATTGTCTGATTTAATATTTTTTCATTCGCAAACTTTTTACACACAAAGTTTCATTAGAAACAACGCCTTGGCAACGCGCCCACCATTGCCGAACGGCATAATAACACCGCCCGCCATTTGTTAAGACTTTTCCCGTAAGCTGAGGGGCATAACAAGCTTAAGAATAAGCAAGAGGGTGTCCCATGGCCAAAGCGACCTTTCATCGCCACCAAAGAGTCTATGTCGAACCGGTCGGTACCTGGGCGGTGATCGACAAGGTCAATCCCGTCTGGGTCAAGGGTTTCGACGAGCCGGTACGCGTCACCTATGACTGCGGCCTGGGCCGTGATTTCGCCGCCGAGGAACTGACACCCGAAAGCGCCGAAAAGAGCAAGGATGACGGCCACCTGTCGCACTGGCGCCTGATGCGCGCCCGCAACAAGTGGCAGACGCCAGAAGAAAGCCGCAACCACCCTTTCCCCGGCACCTATCCGATCGTCGTCACCGATGAAAACGACTGGGGCGGCTGGCGCGTGCCCGGCGCCGAATATGAGCGCGACCCGGCCCTGATCGAGATGCAGGCCCGCCTGATCGCCGCCGCGCCACACCTGCTCAAGCTGGTCAAGGATCTGCGTGATTACGCCCGCAACAACAGCGAACTGGACGACGACCTGATCTCGCTGGCCAAGCGCGCCGACCAGTTGCGCCAGCATGTCGAAACCGATGTGACCGACGTCCCGAAAGCCACCCGCCAGGCGGGATAGAATTAAGAATTGGCCGCGGATAAGGCACGGATATGATCCGCTTTGCGGATCATTGCACGGATAGACACGGATTTCATGGTCATCACGAAAGACACGCAGATGTCCCATCTTTGGACGGCGAAGCCGTCATTTGCGACCATTTGCCACTAAATTCGCAACGCAAAGAAATCCGTGCTGATCCGTGTCGCCGCAAGGCGGCATCCGTGCCTTATCCGTGGTTGGATCTTTCTTCTTAATTCCACCACTTCCACCCAAAAATCGCATTGTATCGCTTGAGCTTCTCTGAAAAGAGTCCCATGTGGACTGAGACTTCAAGCGAGACAGAACGAATATGCGCACCGATACGCCCCAGCCGATCAAACTCAGCGACTACAAGGCCCCCGACTTCCTGATTCCGGCCACGGAACTGGCGTTCGATCTCGCGCCCGAAACGACGCGGGTCAAGGCCCGGCTGACGATCAAACGGCAGGGTGCAGCCGATGCTCCCCTGATCCTGATGGGCGAGCGCCTCAAGCTGATCAGCGTCGCCATCGACGGCCAGCCGGTCGACTATACCACCACCGACGAAACCCTGACCATCGCTTCTGTCCCCGACCAGTTCGTGCTGGAAACCGAGGTCGAGATCGATCCGCTGAACAACAAGACGCTGGAAGGGCTTTACATGTCCTCCGGCCGTTACTGCACCCAGTGCGAAGCCGAGGGCTTCCGCAAGATCACCTGGTATCTCGACCGCCCCGACAGCCTCTCAAAATACCGCGTCCGCATAGAGGCGCCGAAGGCCGGTTTCCCGCACCTCCTCTCCAACGGAAATCTGCTGGAAAAAGGCGATTTGCCGGACGGCAAACACTACGCCCTGTGGGAAGATCCGTTTTTCAAGCCGTGCTACCTGTTCGCCCTGGTGGCCGGCGAACTGGACGTACTCGAAGACTCGACTGTCACCATGTCCGGCCGCACGGTGGATTTGAAAATCTATGTCGATACAGGAATGCGCGACCGCGCCGCCTACGCCATGGACGCCCTCAAGCGTTCGATGAAATGGGACGAAGAGGTCTATGGCCGCGAATACGACCTGGACCTGTTCATGATCGTGGCCGTGCGCGATTTCAACTTCGGCGCCATGGAAAACAAGGGACTGAACGTCTTCAATGCTTCGCTGCTGCTGGCCGACCCGACCACCGCCACCGACGCCGATTACGAGCGTATCGAGTCGGTCATCGCCCACGAATATTTCCACAACTGGTCCGGCAACCGCGTCACCTGCCGCGACTGGTTCCAGCTCTGCCTCAAAGAGGGTTTGACCGTTTTCCGCGACCAGGGATTCTCGGCCGATATGCGCGGCCACGCCGTCGCGCGCATCAAGGACGTCCGCGCCTTACGCGCCCGCCAGTTCCCGGAAGATTCAGGCCCCCTGGCCCACAGTGTGCGGCCGTCTTCCTATGTCAAGATCGACAATTTCTACACCGCCACCATCTATGAAAAGGGCGCGGAAATTGTCGGGATGCTGAAAACCCTGGCCGGTCCGGCGGTCTATCGCCAGGCGCTCGACCACTATTTCGAGCACAACGACGGCACCGCCGCAACGCTGGAGGATTTTCTCGCCAGCTTCCACGCCGTCACCGCCGACAATCCGCAACTGCGCGCCGACCTCAGCGCCATGATCGACTGGTACACCCAGGCCGGCACGCCGCAGGTGCGCATCTCCCAGCACTATGATGCCGCCGCCAAAACCCTGACCCTGACCTGCCTCCAGGTCACGGCGCCGACCCCCGGCCAGCCGGAAAAGAAGCCCCTGCCCATCCCGATCCGCCTGGCCGTGCTGGATGAAGACGGCGCGCCCCAGGCGCCCTTCAACACACCGGACAATGTTTCCTGGCTGTTCATCCTGCGCGATGCCCAGGCCGAGATGGTGATCCGCAATATCGAAATGCCGCCGGTGCTTTCGGCGCTGCGCCATTTCTCGGCCCCCGTCACCCTGCATCTCGACGAGCCACAATCGCACGCCTTCGCCCGCTTCAAAGGCGACAGCGACCCCTTCAACCGCTGGGAGGCGGCGCAAGGGCTGGCCAAGGCCATTATGCTCGACGAAATCCCCGATGAAGCTCTGATCGACGCCTTCGCGCAGGGGCTGGAAGCGACCTTGCGCGACGACCGGCTGGATGACGCCTTCAAGGCCCTGATCCTGGGCCTGCCGACCGAGGCCGACCTGGCACAGAGCCAGTCTCCGATCGATCCGGCTTTCCTGCATCATAACCGGAAACGCTTTAAAGCAGCCCTTTCGCTGCGCCTGCATGACACCCTGCGCGACCTTTACAATGCCCTGCCGGTGGCCAATACCTTCAGCCCCGATGCCGCCTCGGCCGGCAACCGCGCCCTGCGCAATGCCCTGCTCGACCTGCTGCTGGCCGGCTTTGATTTAAGCCAAAATCCGGGCGAACTGACCCTGCTGGCCGAGGCGCATTTCAAGGCCGCTACCAACATGACCGACATGATCGGCGGCCTCATCGCGCTTACCCATGTGCAGGGCGCGCCCTACCAGAACGCGCTCGACGCCTTCTACGCCCGCTTCAGACATGAGCCGCTGGTCATCGACAAATGGTTTTCGCTGCAGGCGGCAGCACCGCATCCGGATACCCTGGCGCGCGTTCAGGCCCTCAGCCATCACCCCGATTTCGACGCCAAAACGCCCAATCGCTGGCGCGCCCTCGTGCAGGGCTTCGCCAATAACCAGAGCGTCTTCCATGCCCCTGATGGCGGCGGCTATGCCTTCCTGGTCGAGCAGATCCTGGCGGTCGACGCCTTCAACCCCATGACCGCGGCGCGTCTGGTCGAACCGCTCAGCCGTTACCGCTTCTATGCGCAGCCCTACAGCGAGAACATGCGCCAGGCCCTGCAAATGATTACCGCGGCGCCAAAGCTGTCGAAAAACGTCCTTGAACTGGCGACAAAGGCGCTCGCCGACTAAAATCAGGGTTATAGCTAATGGTTATTAACCACTCTTAAGCATTGCTTACCTAGAATGCGCAAAAGAGACGCGGATGGCGTCGCCTTGCGCATGGTTTTGGGAGAGACGATTGGCGAGCCTCGAACGGGTCCGGTTCCTGGTGGTGGACGATAACGCCCACATGATCAATATCGTCAAAACCCTGCTGCGCGGGTTTGGCGTGACCCAGATATTCGAGGCGCGCGACGCCACCGAAGCCTTTCACCGCCTGAAACACGACTCAATCGACATCTGCATCACCGATTACCAGATGGAGGTGTTGGACGGCGTCGAGTTCGTCAAGCTGGTGCGTAATTCCTCCGACAGCCCGAACCGCTACGTCCCCATCATCATGCTGACCGCGCATTCGGAGCGGTCCAAGGTGATCGCCGCGCGCGACGCCGGCACCAATGAATTCTGCTGCAAGCCGGTGACGGCCATCGAACTGCGCCGCAAGATCGTCGCCATCGTCGATTATCCGCGCCCCTATATCAAGACCGCCACCGGCAACTATTTCGGCCCCGACCGCCGCCGCAAGCAGGATCCGAAATACCATGGCGAAGAGCGCCGCGAAGGCTGGAGCGAGGATCATCGTCCGCCCACCGGCCGCAAGCGCAGCACCTCGGCCGGCAGCGGCACCTTTGACGAAGACGAGGCCAGCTAACCGCTTTTGGCGGCCGGAGAATTATTTAAGTTTATAAAACCTTAAGACTCTCGACAATAGGTTAACGGCGCGTTTACCCTGATCTCCTACGCCGAATCAGGGCGCAACCGAATCTGACCGGGCTCATCAGGGCCAAACTGTACAGGACTGCCCGTGGCGGAGACGCATCAAAACCTGCGCACCCGAAGTCTGGCCGGCGGACGGACAACGAAGGCATCTCCCGAAAAGGAACCGGGAAATGACGGGGCGAAAGCCACTGACGGCCGCTCCCCCTTGTCACGCCTGATTATCTCGCCCGTATCCCCTACCATGCCGCTCTGGATCCGGATCGGCGCGCTCATTCTCACACTCGGCCTCGTCATCTTCATGGCCCTGTCAACCCTGCAACTGGGCAACAGCCTCTCCGCCGGCAAGGATGCCGAGGGCCAGGCCCTGCTGACCGCCGCCCGACTCGATGCCGCCCGGCTCGATGGCCGTCTGGGCACGGCCCGGCTGGCGCTGGAAGCGGCGCAAGGCCAACTGGCCCAGAAACCCGACGCGCCGCTCACCGCCGCCGAACTGGCCCTGAAACTGGGCCGCGACACCCTGACCAGCACGGCGCTGGTCAATACCGCTGAGGGCGAGACTGGCAGCGAGGTGGTCGCCCGCTCCGGCAGCGAGGACGCCGACCTGATGATCGAGGCGGCGCAAAAGGCTCACGCTTCCTTCGCCATCGTCACCGCCGGTTCAAAGCTCAGCCGGACGGATCACACCTACGCCGTGCTGAAAGGCGCAGGCGGCGCCCCCGACCTGGTGGCGCGACTCGCAGACGGCCTGCTGCCGGCGCCGGATGGCAAAGGGGGCTTAAGCGCGCTGGTTGGCCCTGATGGCCTGATCGTTGCCGCATCCAGCGAGGCCCTGGTGGGCAAGGATATCAAGACCGCGCTGGCCGTTTCCTACAGCCAGGTGCGGGCGCGCGCCGATTCCGGCCATCTCATTCAGGGCGCCCTGACCGAAGGTGGCTTCGTCAAGATCGCCTCGGTGGCGCAGGCCGACCTCAGCACCGCCGACGCCCTGCGCAGCGCCGACACAAGCCCGCTGATCCTGCTCCGGGCCACGCCCACGCCGCGCTTTTTCTCGGCGTCGCAAAGCCTGCTGAAGGCCGTGACCTTCGTGGGCGGCCCGCTGCTGATCGGCGCGCTGTTCGGCCTCCTGCTGTTCTTCCAGGCGCGCAAGAACCGTGAAGACGCGCGTCTGTTTCAGGCCAGCGAGCAGCGCTACCGCCTGGCGGTCGAATCGGCGCGCTGCGGCATCTTCGACTGGGATATCGGCCAGAACCTGATCTATATGTCCGATGTCACCGGCGTCATGCTCGGCTGGGGCGGCGGCGGCGTTGCATCTACCGATGAGGTGCTCGAACGCATCGCCCCGGAACAACGGGCCGATGTGGTAAAGGCGCTGGAAACCGCCCGCTCCACCGGCGCACTCGATGTGTCCTTCCGCGTCCCTTCGGCCACCGGCCAGGCCCTGTGGGTCGATGCGCGCGGCCAGTCGGTCGGCGAACGCACGGCAGGCGGCTTCACGCGCCTGTCCGGCGTGGCGCTCGATGTCAGCCAGGAACGCATCGCCCAGATCCGCGCCCAGCGCGCCGAAACCCGTCTGCGCGACGCCATCAATTCGGTGTCGGACGCCTTCGTGCTGTGGGACCGCCACAACCGGCTGCTGATGTGGAATGCGACCTTCGGCGAGACCTTCAATATCGATGCCCGCTTCCTCAAGCCCGGCACACCGCGCCACCTGATCGACCAGGTGATGCAGATCGCCATCCGCCGCCAGCAGCCAACCCAGGACGCGCGCGAAGGCGTCTTCGAGGCCGAGTTGAACAATGGCCGGTGGATCCAGGTATCGGAAAGCCGCACGGCCGAAGGCGGCCATGTCGTCACCGGCGCCGATATCACCGCCGTCAAGGTGCAGGAAGAAAAGAGCCGCGAAAACGAGGAAGCCCTGCAGGGGCTGGTTGAAAAGCTGGAACAGAGCCGCCAGCAGCAGACGGTCCTGGCGCGCAAGTACGAGATCGCCAAGATCCGCGCCGAAGCCGCCAACCACGCCAAGAGCGAGTTCCTCGCCAACATGTCGCACGAGCTGCGCACACCGCTCAATGCCATCAACGGCTTCTCGGAAATCATGTCGTCGGAAATGTTCGGCCCGCTCGGCCATCCGCGCTACAAGGAATACGCCGTCGATATTCTCGGTTCGGGCCAGCACCTGCTGTCCCTGATCAATGATATTCTCGACATGTCGAAGATCGAGGCCGGCAAGCTGAACCTGCGCTTCGAACCGGTAATCATCGAAGAAGTGGTCGAGGACACCCTGCGTCTGATCCGGCAAAAGGCGGAACGCGCCGGCCTGAAGCTGCGTGTCCACCTGCCGCAACTGCCGGAAATTTCGGCCGACTTCCGCGCCCTGAAGCAGATCCTGCTCAATCTGCTGACCAATTCGGTGAAATTCACCCCCACCGGCGGCACCCTGACCATCTCGGCCATCGCCACCGAAACCAATGTCCATATCACGGTGGCTGATACCGGCATCGGCATCGCCCGCAAGGACATGGAACGCCTGGCCAGGCCGTTCGAGCAGATCGAGAACCAGTTCTCCAAGACCCGCGAAGGCACCGGCCTCGGCCTGGCGCTCACTAAGTCGCTGATCGAGATGCACAATGGCCGTTTCGAGGTCGACAGCGTCCTCGGCGAAGGTACCACCTGCACCGTGATCCTGCCGATCGCCCAGACCGCCACGCAAATCGGCGACCAGGCGGCTTAAGGCGTCGCCTACACCAAACTATTGATTGAACATTTGTTGAAAACGCTGCTTGAACTGTCGCTTGCTCAGTTGCATCTTTTCGGCGCTGATCTCCTGGCTGAATGCTCCCTGGATTGAGGCAGGCAGATGGGCTACCGGATCCCCGGCGCTGTCGAAAATATAATAGTCGAGCATGGTTTTCCAAAACTGGCGCTGATCGGAGGGGAGATGCTTGATGCTGAGCGCCGCCAGATAGAGCGTCGCCAGAGGATGGTATGCATCCGGACGAGCGTCGTTCCACCAGTAGTTTACCAGCATGTTGAGAGGCCCCGTAGTCTGGACGTGGTGCCACCAGTAACTCGGTATATAGAGCGCATCCCCAGGTTCCAGATGGGCCTGCTGCGCTACTTCTAGGGCCTGGGCAAAGCGCGGGTGGGCGTTGAAATCCGGTTCGTCTAGTGAGGCCAGGCTAATCAGCGCGCCGCCGGGCGTCATGTCGAGCGGCCCCATATACAGGTTCGGTAGCTGGTCAGGCGGAAAAAGCGTAAAAACCTTTTTTCCGGCGACATGACACGCGATATTTTCCGGGCGGTCCAGATGGGTCTGGGTACAAATGGTATTACCGAGCCATAGTCTGGGCTGCACGTCCGTGTTCAGAAGCGGCATGTCGAGGCCGGCCATCATGTCCGGAGCGACCGCAGGGATCGGCAACGCCTGGATATAGCGTGCCTCACCGCACTGGGAAGCCGGCTGGGCCAAAAACCAGTCGACAAGACCGGATATCGATTCATTTATGGCAGTGAAATTAACCCCGGTAAGACTCTCATTGTAAAAAAAACGGCCTTTGAATTCAGCGGGACAGACGGAAACCAGACTGGTTCTGCGACTATCATGCTTTTTCAGATAGGCCCCAAGCGCCTCGGGCGATTTTTTTGCGGCCTCAACACATGGCCAGTGAGACACAAGGCCCTTCATGACCACAGGCTGATTTAGGGGCCGGATCTCATTTTCGAATGTCACCCGATCAACTTTATCAATAACGGCGATCGATTTAAATCGATTCATCTGAGAATTCCTGGTCGTAAAGCACGGCATCAGAAGACTGTTTCGCAATCAAAACCATGCCTCGTCAAGCGGGCCATAGCCATAACTTTGTTTGAAAACGAATGCAATGCAGGCGACCGGCGGCCACTACTGGCTACCACTGACAGCCGGGCGTCAGCTTCCGACTTTATTGCTTCCCATCGATGCAAATGTGCTACAACGCCCCATGAGCGTAGCCTTTACCAGAGACGAAGACTTTGAGGCCGCGGCGGCCAACCTGCCCGACCGGCCGGTCTCCCCGCATCCCAATCTGGTCACGCCCGAGGGCCTGGCGCAACTGGAAGCCGCCTTCGCCGAGGCCAAGACCGCCTATACCGCCGCGCAAGCCTCCGGCCAGATCAATGAAGACCGCACGGCCATGGCGCGCGCCACGCGTGACCTGCGCTACTACACCACCCGCCTTGGCTCTGCCCAGCGCATCGATCCCGTCACCGCACCGGAACGCGTCGTCTTCGGCTGCACGATCACGATCCTGCGGGATAATGACCGCGAACAGACCTTCCGGATCGTGGGAGAAGACGAAGCCGACCCGGCAAAAGGCAGCGTGTCCTACGTCTCGCCGCTGGCCCGCGCCCTGCTCGGCAAGGAGATAGGCGACGAGGTCCAGGTCGGCGGCGCCGGCGTGGAGATTATGTCGATACGCTGATCCAGCTATTGCGGCGCCGGCGCGTCCACCTTTACCGGCGGCTTGTCGTCCTTGGCGATAAAGCGGTCAAACCGGCCGCTGGCGCGCAGGAGCGTGGTGAGAACGAACGTCCGTTCACGCACGGGCAGGTCCCGCATATTCAAAATCAGAGTATTCTCGATCTTGCCGCGAGCGTCGTTCTCTGCGTTGCGGGCCTGTTCGGACAACATGGCGATCTGCGCCGCGTCATACGGCTCTTGCGATACCAGCACGCGCGCCTGGGCCCGCAGAGCCCGCGCCTTGGCCATGTCTGCCTCACCGCTTAATGCCGCGGCCTTGGTCAGTAGATAGATATGATGGCGCTCCTCGCGCGTCGTCCCCTCGGTGGCCTCGCGCCACGCCTTCTGCATGGCCAGCGGACGCTGGAAATCACGCAGATGGTGCTTGAACACGAAACCAGCGCCTACGGCCGCACCGATCAGAAAGATATTGATAACCAGCGAGATCGACAGAATCCATTTAAGTCGGGTGTTCGTCAGCCAGGCGTTCATGCTCAGTCTCCCCCGTCGATCATCGCCACCTGTTCCAGCACGCTGGTGACGCGCAGGTCGCTCAGGCCCATCAGGCTGAGATTAACCCCCAGCACCGCACCGGCCAGACAGGCCGCCGTCGCGATGCTTATGCCCCAGACAACCGACCGGGATACCCGCGCCGGACGCGGCCGGACCGGGAAGGTAACAACGTTACTCACCGGCGTAAAGTCGGCCGCGAAACGCTCCATAGCCGCCTCGAAAAGCGGCTGGTCCGCTTCCGCCCGGCCATGTTCGATGACGCGCAGGGTGTCCATCATGTCATCCAGCGCGCGCGCCTCGGTCAGCCAGGCCGCCGCTTCCGGATGCGCCTCGACACAGGAAAGTGCCGCCTCGCGCTCCGCCTCCGGCCAGTGCGCCGCATGGGCGCCATAGGCCTCAATAATCGCTTTCAGTCGTTCCAAACGCATGTCACTCATCTTCCCGCTCCCGTACTCCCCGGGATTACAGACTTTTCACTCATCAGGGTGCGCAGGGTACGCCTCGCCCGCGCCAGCAGACTTTCCAGCGCCTCTATGCTCACCCCCATGACCGCCGCCGCTTCTATATTGGACATCTCCTGGAAATAGTTCAGGGTGATGGCCGTCCGCTGCCTTTCGGGCAGTTGCGCCAGGGCCTTTTGCAGGGCCTGCGCGGTCTGCGCCTGCTCAAGCTGCACCGAAGGCCCCGCCGCGTCATCGATGATCTCGACATCATCCGGGCTGACGCTGTCCTTCCGCCGCCGCAGGCGATCATAGCACAGGTTGAGCGCCACGCGGTGCATCCAGGTGTCGATGCGCGCCTTGCCCGGCACCCAGGTCGCCGCTTGTTTCCAGGTCCGCACAAGAGTTTCCTGCGCCACGTCCTCGGCTTCCGCCGGATCGTTCAGCATCCGCCGCCCGAGCGACAGAAGCCGCGGCAGCTTGCGCGAGACAAGCGCCGACACCGCCGCCATATCGCCGCGCGCGATCCGCTCCAGCAGAACCTCGTCAGGGTCTGTCGTCACCTGTTTCCCCGGCAGCGCATCGACCTGAGCCGACACAAGATGTATCCGTTTCTGTTGCAGATTTTCCTTCACCCCGGCATGACCAAAGTCACGGGGCTTATGAAAGAGGCTCTGCGCCATCAATTACGGTCCTTAACAAGATAAATGAAACCAGAACAGGTATCCGCCGTCATCTTGTTCATTACAACGTTGTAATGATAATTATCCGTCGCTTTTAATTCTCGTTGGGCCGGACGATCTTTTCAAAAGCGATCCTGGCCCGCTTGCGGATATCACGCAGCTTCTTCTCCAGCGTATCGAGCCTGCGGGTATGGACGGCGCGCGCCAGCTTACGCTGGAAGGCTTCCGGCTCGTTACGCGGATCATCCTGAGCGGTAAGAGACACCCGCATGACCTGCGCCAGCGCCTGCTGCACCTTCCAGGCCACGCTGAGTGCCTCGATCTCGGCGGCCGGCGCCAGACCGGCGCGCGACATGGCCGACAGCGCCTGAAGCGTGCCGACACGCAAGGGGCCGCCCGCCTCGCCATGGATCAGTTGCAGGTACTGCGCCGCGAACTCGGCATCGACCTGGCCGCCGATCGACAGCTTGAAATCCCAGAAGCTCTTGGCCGGGCGTTCCTTTTCCATCAGGGCACGCATGGCCAGCACATCGAGCGCCGTCTGCGCCACGGAGCGCTGGCGGCGCAGGATGGTCTCGACCTTCAGCCGCACCAGGTCGGCGAAATCGGCCGAGGTCGACCAGACGATCCGCGCCCGCGTCAGGGCCTGGAATTCCCAGGTATCGGCGTCCTTGTCGTAATAGTTCTCGAAAGCCGCCAAAGATACCGCCACCGGCCCCTTGGCGCCGGTCGGCCGCAGCTTCATGTCGATTTCGTAGAGCGTGCCTTCGTGCGTCGGTGCCGAAAGCGCCGAAATCAGCCTCTGAGTAAACCGGCCGAACCAGGTTTCCGGCGCCCAGTTCTTGACCGTGGAGGCCGAAGACGGATCATCCGGCAGGTAGACCGCCATCAGGTCGAGGTCCGAGGTTGCCGTCATCTCCTGAGAGCCAAGCTTGCCGAGCGCCAGGATCGCCACCTGCCCGTCCAGCTTTCCGGCCTGACGCACCATATCTTCCAGGGCCAGCGGCGCCAGGTGATGGATGCAGGCATCGGCCAGGCGGGCATAGGCCGCGCCCGCCGCCTCGGTGTTCAGCCGGCCCGACAGGATCTGCATCCCGATGCGGAACTGTTGTTCGCGGCCGATGCGACGCAGGGCATTCATCACCGCTTCGAGATCAGGCGGCACGCGCTCGACCTCGCGCCGCACCAGTTCGTCCACTTCCTCGCCGAGCGGATCGAAGAAGCCGGCATCGAGCATGGCATCGAACGAGGTCGGATGGCGCGCCAGCATCTGGGCCAGGCGCGGCGAGAAGCCCATGATCTCGACAATGGTATGGAACAGCTTCGGATTGGCCAGGAAGAGGGATTGTATCTGCACCCCGGCATTCAGAGTCACGAAGAACGAGGCGAAGCGCGTAAAGGCGATGGAGGGCGTGCCCGTTTCATTCAGCGCCTCCAGCAGGCGGGGCACAAGCCGGGTAAACAGTTCGCGGCCGCGCTCCGAACGCGTCGCCGGGATGCGGCCGTGATGCCATGACCGGATGGTGGCCGCCACCTGCTCCGGATGATCGAAGCCCATCCGCGCCAGGGTCTTGATCGTTTCCGGATCATCGTCCACGCCGGTAAAGACCAGTGAGCCGAACGAGGAGGACAGCGATTCCGCCTCGGAAAACAGCTCGCCATAGTGCGAATTGACCAGGCGCAGGGTGCGCGACACCGCCAGGTCAAAGCGTGACAGATTGGAGAAGCCGGAAAGCGCCGCCACCCGCATCCGGTCGTCATCATTTTCCGGCAGGTCGTGGGTCTGCTCGTCGTGGATCATCTGGACGCGGTGTTCCCAGTCGCGCAGCCGAATATAGGCTTGCTTCAGTTCCTTGGCGACGGCGGGCGCCAGATGACCGGCCCGGCGCAGCGCATCCAAAGCATCGAGCGTGCGTTTGGACCGCAGGGAGGGATCGCGGCCGCCAAGAATCAACTGCTGCGTCTGGGCGAAGAACTCGATCTCGCGGATACCGCCGGCGCCGAGCTTCAGGTTGGCTCCCGCCGCTTCCAGCCGCTCATCCACCTTATAGACGTGGATCTGCCGCTTGATCGAATGCACGTCGGCAATGGCCGGATAATCGAGACTGCGCCGCCAGATGAAGGGCGACAGGTCGTTCATGAACCCCTTGGCCTCCACCATGTCGCCGGCCACGGCCCGCGCCTTGATAAAGGCGGCGCGCTCCCAGTTCTGCCCGACCGATTCGTAGTAATGCAGGGCGAAAGGCACGCTGACCACTGTGGGCGTGGATGATGGATCGGGCCGCAGGCGCAGGTCGACGCGGAAGACATAACCATCGCCGGTGCGCTCGGAAAGCAGGGTCGAGACGCCGCGCGCCACCCGGTCGGCGAAGGTCTGCGGATCGACCTGGGCATTGACCGGCAGGCGGTCCAGGTCGCAGAAGAAGGTGATGTCGATATCCGACGAATAGTTCAGTTCGCCGGCGCCATGCTTGCCCATGGCCAGCACGAAGAGGCCCGGCAAAATCCCGCGCTCTTCGCTTTTGTCGATGCGGCTGTCATCTATCCGGCCCTTGTCGCGCTCCTCACGCACCACCAGCGCAAGGGCGGCCTCGGTCACGGCATCGGCAAAGCGCGTCAGGGCGGCGGTGACGTGATCGAGCCCCCAGACATCGCCGAGATCAGCCAGGGCGGTCAGCAGGTGCGTGTCGGCCTTCAGGTGGCGCAGTATCTTTTTGGCGGCGGGGATATCGAGCGTCTCGACAGTGGCGGCCTGATCCTTCAGCGCCTCGGTGGCCAGCAGGATCGCTTTCAGGCGGGCTTCCGGCGCCGATATCAGGGTCTCACGCAGGCGCTGCGGATCACGGCGCATAAGGCCGGCCAGATAGGGCGAGGCCGAGACCACGGGCCGCAGCGCATTTTCGGCCTGTTGCAGCACATCGCGCCAACCTTCGGTCGTGGCCACCTCATACAGGGTCTCGAAGACATAATCCGCCGCACCCGCATTCAGAACCGGCCCGCAGGGGTGCAGGCGGTCGACCAGAGAAGAGAATAAAACATCTGCCATGAGGTAAGCGGTACAGGTCCCTGCGTCTATTGTCCTGCATGTTTAACCCTGAATCGCCGAAATACCAAACTTTCCAAGAGCTTTGGCCAATATGTTTTTGAACATGGCCGCTCCGCGCCTCATGTGCTACGTCCGTCCGGTCCCGCCACCGGAGCCTGACCATGAGAGCCTATAAAGTCGTCGATGCCTTCAGCGACCGGCCGTTTCTCGGCAATCCTGTCGCGGTCGTTCTGGACGCGGAGGGTCTGGACACCGCCGCCATGCAGGCCATTGCCCGCTGGACCAACCTGTCGGAAACCACCTTCCTGCTGCCGGCCGAACACCCCGACGCCGATTACGCCTTGCGCATCTTCACGCCCTTGAGCGAACTGCCTTTCGCCGGCCATCCCACGCTCGGCAGCGCCCATGCCATTATCGAGGCTGGGCGCCATACGCCGAAGACTGGCGTGCTGGTGCAGGAATGCGGCGTCGGCCTGGTCCGCATTGAGGTGACGGATCGCCTCATAACCCTCGCCCTGCCATCGGCGCGAATAGAGACGCTTGCCGTTGATGACGTTGCGGAACTCGAGGCCATCCTCGGCGCTCCGGTCCAGAAAGAAAGTGCCCCGGCGCTGGTTAATGTCGGCCCGGCCTGGATCGTGGCCCAGATGACGGATGCGGCGGCCGTACTCGCTCTCAAACCCGATTTCGCCCGTTCGGCCGTATTCGAGCGCCGACTGAACGCCACCGGCATCACCGTCTTCGGCAGATATCCCGATAGCAGCGCGATCGAGGTCCGCTCCTTCGCCCCCTCCGACGGCATAGATGAAGACCCGGTGTGCGGCAGCGGCAATGGCAGCGTGGCGGCCTTCCAGATTGCCCGCGGCCTGATCCCGCCCGTAGCGACCGCCTATACGGCCACGCAAGGCCAGTGCATCGGCCGCGACGGACACATTCAGATATCGGTCGATGAGGCCGGACAGGTCTATGTCGGCGGCGCCTGCGTCACCTGCGTCGATGGCTGGCTTCATAAGTAAAGGAAGGGTATCCACAGATTACACAGATTGCACAGATTAAGAAGAAAAGCGGTCCACAGATAAGCCAGATAAGCACAGACGATTTGAAGCAGTTTGAGCTCAGGCGCGAAACGAAATGCTTTCTTATGCGCCTGCGGCGCATTCGTGACTATAACCGCCGAGGCAGGTCATGCGCACGGACCATCTGTGCTTATCTGGCTTATCTGTGGATTCCTTCTCTTTCTTAAAATCTGCGCAATCTGCGTAATCTGTGGATCAACGTCTTTCCTTCAAACCCCAAATTACCCCTGCACCGGCGGCAGAACCAGGGCCGTGCGCAGACCCGGCCCCTGACCGTCGAAAACGCCCGGCCCCTCGGCCACTTCCAGCCGCCCCTTGTGCGCCACCGCCACGGCCTCGACCATCGAAAGCCCCAGCCCCACGCCCGGAAGCGTCCGCGAATTTTCCAGCCGCACAAAGCGTTCGGCAATGCGCTTTCGGTCCTTTTCCGGCACGCCCGGACCGGTATCGGTGATCGAAAACTCGATCTCCCGCTGCGAGGTATGACGCATCCGGAAGGTCACGCCGCCCGGCACCGGCGTATATTTGATGGCATTGTCGAGCAGGTTGGAAAGCGCCTGCGCCAGGAAATCACGGTTGCCATAGGCCCTGACGCCCTTTTCGATCTCGGCCTCGAACTCCAGCCCCTTGTCGGCCGCCACCGCCTCGAACAGTTCGGCCATGTCGTCGGCCAGTTCGCTGGCGGAAAACAGCACCTGATCCGGCGCCTGTCCCTGCGCCTGCAAACGCGACATCGAAAACACCGTCTGGAAGGTACGCAGCAACTGGCCAGTTTCCTCCAGCGCCCCCGCCAGGGCATCGTGTGCCTGGGACGGGTCTTTATCGACCTCCAGCAGCGACACCTCCAGCTTGGTGCGCAGGCGCGACAGCGGCGAGCGCAGGTCGTGCGCGATGGCGTCACCGGCGTATTTCAGATTGCCCATGGTCTTTTCCATGCGGTCGAGCGTCTGGTTGATGCGCAGGGAGAGCGCGTCAAACTCGTCGCCGGAATCGCGCACCGAAATCCGCGCCTTGAGGTCGCCTTCCTGCACCCGCTCCAGCACCGTCGTCACCCGCGCCACCGAGCGCGTGACCTCCTGATTGATCAGGGTGCCGGCGAAGAGGCCGAGGATCACCACCAGCAGGCCGCCGCCAGCCACTGCCTTGATTTCCTGCTGGAAGCCGTGATCGGCCCACGACATATCCATAGCGACATAGATGTAGAAATTGTCGTCCAGCCGCACCACGCGCCCCTGGAAACGGCAGCAGTTCGGATCATTGGGCGACGGCGAGGTGAAGTTGATCGAGGCCACCGGATTATCGGCACTGACCTGTTTCAGCCCTTCACGGATCACCGTGTCGGGCAGGCTCTTGCCTTCCATGCGGGCGCGGCCGTTCTGCGCCAGCACCTGGCCAGAATTATCGAAGGCGCCCTTGGCGAAGACCCATTCGACGGCGTCATCCCCCAGGATCTTCGCCACCACCGCCGCATGGCCGTCGCGCGCGTCCGTCTCCTTGAGGCTCTTGATGCGCGCGTCGATCGACACATTGCCCCAGGCGCGCGATTCCGTCGAGGTGGCCAGATAGATGTAGCCGAAGACCAGCGCCGCCACGAAGACATAAACGCACAGGAAAACCAGCGTCAGCCGGAAGGGCGTCTGGCGGAAGAAGTTCGGCCGCAGGATGGCGAGCGCATCCACCCGCCGCCACACGGCGTCGATCATTTGCTTGCGGGTTTCGGAGGAAGAGCTGTCAGTCATAATCTATCCTTGTACCTGCCAGTGCTGGCACGATACGCTCCTCCCCATTTCTTGAATGGGGAGGTGTCAGCGCCAAGCCCGCAGGGCTGGTGTCGCTGACGGAGGGGCGCCCCTCCGGCGCTGCGCGCCACCTCCCCGCTTCGCAGGGAGGAGAAAAAGCTACGCCTTAAGCTGATATCCCTCGCCGCGCACGGTGTGCAGCATCGGGCGGTCGAAATCCTTGTCCAGCTTGGAGCGCAAGCGCGAGATATGCACGTCGATGACATTGGTCTGCGGGTCGAAATGATAGGCCCAGACCTTTTCCAGCAGCATGGTGCGGGTGACGCTCTGGCCGACATGGCGCATCAGGAATTCCAGCAACTGGAACTCGCGCGGCTGCAAATCAATCACCTTGGTCTGGCGTTTCACCACGCGGGAGATCAGGTTCATCTCCAGATCGCCGACACGCAGGATGGTCTCCACCGTGTCCTTGTCCTTGCGGCGGCCCAGCGCCTCGACGCGCGCCACCAGTTCGGTCAGGGCATAGGGCTTGACGAGATAGTCATCCGCGCCGGCGCGCAGGCCCGACACGCGGTCTTCCAGTTCGCCGAGGGCCGAGAGGAACAGCACCGGCACATCAACGCCATCGGCGCGCAGGGTTTGCAGCATGGTCACCCCGTCCATCACCGGCATCATACGATCGAGAATGATGACATCGGGCACTTCCGCCTTGATGGCGTCCAGCCCCTGCGCACCATCGCCGGCCAGCCGCGCCTCGATACCGGCCTCCTTCAGGCCCTTCTGCATGTTTTGCGCGGCTTCAACATCATCTTCGACAATCAGGACGTTCATTATCGGCTCTCGCTTATTCAGATACGAAAAAGGGTCATAACATGCGTTACGACCCTTTTCCTCTTAAAAATTGGCAATTAAGCCCAAAGCCCTCCCCCTCTTGGAGGGGGAGGTGGCGCGTAGCGCCGGAGGGGGTAAATCCCGACAGTTGTTACCCCTCCGTCGCGGCCTGGCCGCGACACCTCCCCTGCAACAGGGGAGGATCTTTTGTCACTTCTTCGCGGCATCGTCCTTGAGCGACAGCGGCAGGGCGATATTGCGGCCTTCGCGGCGGACCAGAAGCAGGATGCTCGGGCGGTTCTGCTTCTTCAGGTCAGCCACAATGCCGCTGAACTGCGCCTGAGTGGTCACCGGCTGGTTATTGGCCAGAACGATGACGTCGCCCGGCTTGAGACCCTTCTGGTCGCCATCGGAATTGGCGGCCACATCGGTGATCACCAGGCCGTTGCTGGTATCGTCCAGACCGAACGCCTTGCGGACATCCGGGGTGATCGCCTTGACCGACAGGCCGATAACCGGCGCCGACCCGCTGGCCGAACCGCTGGACGAGCTGTCGTCACCACCGCTCTGGCCGTTTAGGCCCTTCAACAGGTCTTCTTCCGAAGGCCGCAGGGCTGCCGTCAGGGTCAGGTTGATCATCTTGCCGTTGCGCAGCACGCCGAGCGTCACCTTTTCGCCGACCTTAACATCGGCAATGCGGCGGGTCAGTTCGGTCGGGCTCTTGACCGGATTACCATCCACCGACTTGACGATATCGCCCAGTTGCACGCCGGCCTTATCCGCCGGACCGCCACGGGTGGTTTCAGCGATATAGGCGCCGGTGACATCGGTGATGCCGAGCGCCTCGGCATTTTCCTGCGTCACGGACTGGATGGTGACGCCGATATAGCCGCGCTCGATCTTGACGCCCTTCATCAACTGGCTGGTGATCTTGGCCGCCACATCCGACGGAATAGCGAAGCCGACGCCGGCATTGGCGCCCGAAGGCGTGACGATGGCGGTATTGACGCCGATCACCTTGCCGTAAAGATCAAAGGTCGGGCCGCCGGAGTTACCTCTGTTGATGGCGGCATCGATCTGGAGATAGTCGGTATAGTCCGGACCGGAGGAATTGTCGCGCAGGTCGCGGCCATAGGCCGAAACGATGCCGGCCGTAGCGGTGTTCGAGAAGTTGAATGGATTGCCGACGGCGATCACCCAGTCACCGACGCGCGGCTGCTTTTCCAGTTCCCAGCGCACGAACGGGAAGTTCGTGCCCTCGACCTTGAGCACGGCCAGGTCGGTGCCGACATCGCGGCCGACCACGGTGGCCTTCAGTTCCTTGTCATTGGTCAGCTTGACGGTGATTTCGTCGGCGCCGTCGATGACGTGGTTATTGGTGACGACATAGCCATCAGCCGAAATGAAGAAGCCGGAGCCTGCACCGCGGACTTCCTGTTCCTTCTGGCCGGAGCCGTCATCCTGGCCGGGGAAGCTGAAGCCCGGAAGCGACGGGATGCCGGTGTCGATCTTCATCTTGCCCTTGGTCTCGATCGAAACCACGGCCGGCGAGACGCGCTCGATCAGGTCGGCAAAGGACATGGGGGCGCCGGCGGGCGGCTTGACCGGGGTCAGGTCGGCGGTCTTGATCAGTTGCGCGCCGTCATAGCCCGCGCCGATGCCGTGCGCGCCGAAACCGGTGATGGCCGCGCCGGCAACGCCCGCGCCCAGGACCAGACCGGCGACCGCGCCACCCACTGCCGAACGATTTTTCAGCAGCGCCTTGAAATTCCAATTCCCCATAATCCTACCTTTATCCGTACGAATAAGCCGCGTTTAGTCAGATATCTGAGCGTTAAGCGGGGCGATTACAACCACAAACCGTCGATGACTCACGAAGAATCCCGGTTTCGGCCTTATGTAATCAAAGCGGTGAGGCAAAATCGTGACATCAATCGTGTTTCTTCAAGATATCACGAAGCTTTTTCTCTTCGTCGGCACTCAGGGCATAATCACCTGATTTTTCAGGCTTTCGCCGTGAGGCCCACAGGATTGCGCCGCCGATTATAGCAATGAGCGGCGGCAGCAGCCACAGCAGCAGGTTGCCCATCGAGAACCTTGGCCGAAAAAGAACATAATCGCCATAATGGGCGAAAAGCTCCTTGCGGATCTGCGCATTGGTCTTGCCGGCGGCGATATCGGCGCGGATTTCGCGGCGCATGTCGCCGGCGATCTGGGCGTCCGAATCGGCGATGCTCTCGCTCTGGCACTGCACGCAGCGCACCTCGGTAAAAAGCTGCCTCCCCCGCGCTTCGTCTTGCGGCGTGGCCGAGAAGGCGTGGAGGGGAAAGATAAGCAAAAACCATATCATACCTCCCCACCTTCGGTGAGGAGGGGGACCGTCCGGCGTAGCCTTTAGGCGAAGACGGATGGTGGTGGGGTTTCTTGCTTCCCTTTTTTTCATGTTTTCACCGCCAGCTTCCGCCCCTTCCGCACGATCCCCAGCCTTAAGCGCCGATCACACAGCGACAACACGCCGCCCAGCGCCATCAGCAGCGGCCCGAAGAAGATCAGCCGCACCCACGGATTATAGAAGAACCGCACCTGCCACGACATTACCCCGTCAACGCCGGTCTGCGGCTCCGCCATCACCACATAAAGATCATCGAGCGGCGTGAAGCACAAAGCCACCTTGCTCTGCACCTGGTTCGACGCCGGATAGAACCGCCGCTGCGGCTTCGGCTGACAGATGATCCGGCCTAGCCCGTCCTTCACTTCAAATACACCGCCCTGCGCATCATAGTTGGCGCCGGGTGTCTGATAGAGCGACTGGAACCGCAGCTCATACTGCCCCAGCTTGACGCTATCCCCCAAACTCATGCCCTGCATGACGCTTAAGCGTTGATGGCCTTCCACCACCGCGCCGAGCACAAACACACCGAGGCCGATATGGGCAAAAATCATCCCCCATGTCGCCAGCGGCACGCCCGACAGACGGCGCAACGCCTTAACCGCCGCATTCAGCCGGAAATTAAGCGCCTGCATCAGGGTGCGCGCCGTGCCGAAGATGAGCCAGAAGCCGACAATCAGACCGATCAGATATTCCGCCTCACTGAGAAAGGTCGGTCCCTTATAAAACAGCGAACCGACCGCCGCCGCCAGCACGGCCACGGCGAAAGCCGCCGCCAGGCGTTGCACAACGCCTTTCAGGTCGGCGCGCTTCCACGACATCAGGGTCGAGACCGGCACCAGCAGCAGGGCTACGATCATAATCGGCCCGAAGACCGCCAGATAATAGGGCGCCCCCACCGACATGGTCTTGTCGAAAAGGGCCTGCATCAGGATCGGGTAAAGTGTCCCCAGAAAGACCGAGCACAGGGCCGCCGAGATCAGCAGATTATTGAGCACCAGGGTGGTTTCGCGGCTGACCGCGGCGAACAGGCCGCCAGGGGCAAGCGAAGGCGCGCGCAGGGCAAACAAGGCAAAACCGCCGCCGGCGGTCAGCAGCAGGATCGCCGCCAGCAATATGCCGCGCTGCGGATCGACGGCAAAGGAATGGACGCTCGTCAACAGCCCGGAGCGCACCAGGAAAGCCCCCATCATCGAGAAGGTAAAGGCCAGCAGGCCCAGGAACACCGTCCAGGCTTTCAGGGAATCGCGCTTTTCCATGACGATGGCCGAATGCAGCAGGGCGGTCGCTGCCAGCCACGGCATGAAGGAGGCGTTCTCCACCGGGTCCCAGGCCCACCAGCCGCCCCAGCCCAGTTCATAATAGGCCCAAAAGGCGCCGAGCGTAATGCCGATGGTCAGGAAGCTCCACGCCAGCAAAGCCCACGGCCGCACCCACCGCGCCCAGGCGCGATCCAGCCGGCCTTCGATCAGAGCGGCCACGGCAAACGAAAACACCACCGACATACCGACATAGCCTAAGTAAAGCATCGGCGGATGGAAGGCGAGCGCCGGGTCTTGCAGCGCCGGATTAAGCGACTGTCCCTGTAGAGGGGCCTCAGCCAGCCGCGCCAGCGGATTGGATGAAAACAGCGTAAAACCGACAAAGGCCGCGCCGAGCAGGCCCTGCACGCCCAAAGCTTTCAGCCGCAGACCTTCCGGCAGGCCCTGTCCACGCAAGGTGATCATGGCGCCATAGACCAGCAGTATGGTGCACCACAGCAGCATCGAGCCTTCGTGCGAACCCCAGGCGCCGGAGATCTTGTAGAGCAGCGGCTTGTCGGTATGCGAGTGCTCGGCGACGTTCACTACCGAAAAATCAGAGCGGATAAAGGCGAAGATCAGGACGGCAAAAGCGATGAAAATACTGACCGCCCCAGCCAGCGAAATCCCTTCGGCATAGCGGGCGATCCCGCGTCCCTTGCCGGCAATGACCACCCCCGCCTGCGTCAGTGACAGGCAGAATGCGAGGACCAAGCAATAGGTGCCGATTTCGTTGATATGGGTCATGCAGCCACCGCGGGCAGGAAATATTCTTGTACCTCCCCGGCTATGCCGGGGAGGGGGACCACGCCAGCTTGCTGGCGTGGTGGTGGGGCATCTTGCTTCCTAAAACCAAGATAAACATCTCGGGTAAGGCTTAAAAAGTAAGAAACCCCACCACCACGAGCCTGAAGAAGGCTCGCGGTCCCCCTCCCCAACAAGTTGGGGAGGTACAAGGTATGACTGCCACTCATTGAAACGGCCTCTGGACCGGCTTCGGCTTGTCCATGCCCGCACCGGGACGCCATTCGCCCTGCTTTTCCAGTTCCTTCTGCACGTTCTTCGGAATGTACTTCTCGTCGTGCTTGGCCAGAACCTGCACAGCCTTCAACGCGGTCACCCCCGTTACTTCCCCTTCGCAGACCACGCCCTGCCCCTCCCGGAACAGGTCCGGCAGTTCGCCCTTATAGACTACGGAGATTTCCTTCAGCTTGTCCTGCACGGTAAAGCGCGTCACGCCGTCCGGCGTCTTCACCACACTGCCCGGCTTGACCAGTCCGCCCAGCCGCACTGTCTTGCCGACCGGCACCTTCGCTTCAATCCACTGTGCCGGTGTATAGAAATAGACCACCGTCCCTTTCAGCGCATACAGGCTCAGGGCGACAGCGGCGATAAATACCGGTGCAGCAATGAGAAAAATCGTCAGCCGGCGGCGGGCTTTGACGGACTTCGGCCAAAAGCTCATTTCGCCTCTCCTTCCGAACCGACGCGCGTCTGCGCCTTCGTGAGGATATCGGCGATCACTTCCGGCCGGTTGGCATAGTGCGCCTGCATGGCCGCCCGTGCCCTGTCGTGCGCCGCCGTATCACCGAGCACATCATAGGAACGCAGCAGCCGCGCCCAGCCATCGGCATTTTCCGGATCGGCCTTAAGCTGCGCCTCAAGCCCTGATACCATGCCGGAAATACGCGCATTCATCGCCTTGGCCGCCGCTTCCGCCTGGCCAATGCTGTTCAGCGCTTCCAGCACCTGCGGCCGGCTGACATCATCCGGCGCCATGGTCTTCAGCGCCGCTTCATAGTGCCCGCGCGCCGCCTCGTACCTTCCCTCCGCCAGAGCCTGTTGTCCAAGGTAATAATGCGCCCGCGCATCATTCGGATCACGTTGCAGCGCCTTTTCAAACGCCTGCACCGCCTCCGGTCCGCTGGTGCCGCCGCCGACAAAGGTCAGGGCCTCACCCAGTTCCGACCAGGCGACAAATGTACCAGGCGAGAGGGCCCGCGCCTTTTCATAATCTTGCGCCCCGGCGTAATTATTGCCCGCCAGCATGTCGATCCGGCCGAGGAACAGCCAGTAGGTCACGTCATTGGCGTGCCCGGCCTGCCCCTGCCGCAATACCGCCGCCATGGCCAGCGGCGGCAATACGTCCGGATTGGTCTGGGCCAGCCGCGTCCAGGTTTGCAGGCGCTGTTTATACGGCTGATCCGGCTGATCGGGATGACCGATCATCAGGTAAACCGCCAGGCTCAGGATCGCGGTCACACCGAGCGCCACATAACCGTAAAGCGGTTTTACCGGCGCAACCGCGGCCTGCGTTTCGCTGGCTTTCAAAAGGGCCCGCGCCGCCTGCGCCCGTTCTTCCTGCGCCTGAATGTCGTCGATCTCGCCCCGCGCCTGCCGGCGCTCCAGATCGGCGACAAATCCGGTATATAGCGCCTTTTCCTGCGTCAGTCCGGACGCCACGCCACGTCTCCGCTGCCATGCCCACACCAGCGCCATCAGCGCGGCGCAGATCAGCAGGCAGGTCAGGATGAGCAGGAGCATGTGGCCTCAATAGCCGATTTCAGGCCAAAAGAAAGCCTATACAGGCTCAAGCCACGGATTTCGAGGGGTTCATCAGGTCCGATGACGCGACACGGCGTCGCGCCAGTTGCCCCTTTTCCTCGCCGCACAGGGCTTCCATCAGGTCGGCGATCCGCTCGAAGCCGGCCAGCAACTGTTCGGCGTCAAACGGTTCATCGCCATTCGCAAGGGCCAGCAGTTCGGTGAAATAGGCATCCAGCGTCAGCTCGCAGGCTTCGGCCGTCTTGGCCTGGAGGGCGGCGAACCCGCCAGCCATGGCGATCGGCCGCACCTTGCGGATAAACGTCAAAACGCCGTGGGCACGGGCCATAACCTCCTCCGCGGGCACGCGCGCATAATCCGGCACCTCCTTCTTCACCCGGCCATAGACGCGTTCGGTGCGCATCGGCATGACGCCTTCCAGCGCCTTTTCCGCGCTCTTGAGCTGGTGCTCGACTAGGCCGGCTATGGTCTTTTGCGCTTCGGTGACCCGCTTGCCCCAGGGTCCGCCGCGTGTCAGCTCGACATAGTGCCCGAACGCCTGAATCTGGCTGAGGCAGTGCGCCACCCGTTCGCCGGCAGCACCGGGATCATCGCAAACCTGTCCCTTGCCGCCCATGAAAGCCTTGATAGCGGCCAGGTCCGCTTCGATCCGGTCGAGGATGCGTATGCCGAAATCCGCCAGTTCCGACTCCGCCAGGAATCGGTCGTTCGGCCGGTCGGAAACAATGGCCACGAACTTGATGATCTGGGCGCCGTCCTCCAGATTGGCGAAGATGATCTCCAGAAAGCGCGTACCGCCGTTGATATCGAGATCGCTGGCGTCACCGAACAGAACCCGCAGGGCCGCCGCCTTGTCGGCATCGATCCGCCCCATGAAATCGTTGAGGCGGGCCAGCACCTGCCGCGCCAGCCGGTGCAGGTCGAGATAGTGCCCGAACTCCGCCACCGCCGCGCGCTCGGTGTCGCCGGCGTCAGGGCGCAAAATCGTCTCCGGCGTATCATGGCAGATATGGGCCGCCGCCGTCACCAACCGGAAAAAGACCACCGGCGTCGGGTCTTCCGCGCGCAGGGTGCGAAAGATCACTTGCGCCTCGGCGCACAGATCGGGCTCGCTTGTGCCCAGCGCCGACCACAGGGCATTGACGATCCACGGTTCGAACCTGACCCCGGCCAGTCCATCGGCGCGCGGGCGGAACAGCGGCATGAACGGTGCGAAAACCGCCTCGCGGACCTGGCGAAATTCCATCTCGGCCGCGATGAGTTCGCGGACCTCGACCATCTTCGCCTCATTGGTCAGGCCCAGCGCCATTTCCAGCGAACGCAGGGAGGTCTGAGGCAGGGTGCGAACCAGGCCTTTGAGCATATTCATGCGCTTTTCGGCTATCAAGCCTGCCAAACCGGAAATCCTTACGCCACAACGCTTTAGGGAAAACGCATCATAGTAACGATCCGGTTAATTTTGTCTGACGGGTAACTGCCTACTCGGACAGGTTTGCCGGCAGCTTTGCAACCACTTTCAAGCCGCCCCACGGGGAACGCTCGAAATGCAGCCCTCCGCCGTAGGCGCGCACCAGTTCATCGACAATCGACAGCCCCAGGCCGGAGCCCGGCACGCTCTCATCCAGCCGCGCCCCGCGTTTCAGCACCTCATCGAACCGCGCCTCATCCAGCCCCGGACCGTCATCCTCTATGGCCAGTTTCATGGTCTGGTCGGCTGTGGTAAATTCCGCTGTGATGCGTACCTTGCGTTTGCACCAGATGCAGGCATTTTCCAGCAGATTGCCGGCAATTTCCTGCAGGTCCTGTTTCTCGCCGCGGAAGGCCAGGTCTTCCGGCGCGCGCCAGTCGATGATCACGCCCTTGTCCTGGAAAACCTGCTCCAGCATCACCGCCAGTTCATCCAGAACCGGCTCCACCGGCGTGCGCTCACCCATGGCCTGGGACCGCGCCGCCGCCCGCGCCCGCCGCAGATGGTGATCGACCTGAGCCCGCATGGTCTCGGCCTGCTTGCGCATGGTTTCCGGCAGAGGCCCTTCGGCCTCGCCCGCCGTCGCCATCAGCACGGAGAGCGGCGTCTTCAGCGCATGGGCCAGATTACCGACGTGCATCCGCTGGCGCT
This sequence comes from Asticcacaulis taihuensis, assembly GCF_900100255.1. Lineage (GTDB taxonomy): Bacteria > Pseudomonadota > Alphaproteobacteria > Caulobacterales > Caulobacteraceae > Asticcacaulis > Asticcacaulis taihuensis. The sequence goes on from NZ_FMTS01000002.1 coordinate 111,465, forward strand.
CCACCACCTCCTGAGAATAGTCGAGAAAGGCATTGAGTTGGGTCGCCACCGGGGTGATTTCCGCCGGATAGGTCTTGACCAGGCGCTGCTGCTTGCCACTCTGCACATCGGCAATTTCGCCGGTCAGGTCGAACAGCGGCCGCAAGCCCACCCGCACCTGGATGAAGATGGCCACCAGCGAACCAAGCGCCAGGATGAACAGGGCCGCTGCTGTGATAAGGGCGAAACGGCGCACATCCTTGTCCATCGGGGCGCGATCTTCGGCCGACAGGAAGACAAAGGCGCGATCATCGATCATCGAATAGATGGCCGCCACGCGCAACGGCGCCTTGTTTGGCCCCAGGCTGTCATAGAAAACAGGCTCGCCCGAACGGCTTTTCGCCGCCGCCAGGCTCTCCGCCGGCACGACGATGCGCTCGCTCCACAGGGAGCGCGACCGCGCCTGATCGATCATCTTGCCTTGGGCGTTGATTTCGCTGACCTGCCAGTAAAGCCCGGAATAGACGCGGTTGGTGCGGGTGTCGAAAAAGACCGGCGTGGTAATGTGGCCGTCGCTGGCGATATCGGTATCGGCATAGAGGTTATCGGCGATCTGGCCGACATTGAGCTGGAAGCGCTGAAGTGCTGCCTGATGAAAATAGGCGGTCAGTGCAATGCCGGTAATGACCAGAGAAAAGATGAACCACACCGAGGCCAGCCGGATCAGCCGCCCGACCAGCGAATTTTTACGCGTCAGCCGGCGCCAGAGTTTGCCAGCAGCGCGAAGGATTGGGGCGGTTGTGTCATCACTCACAGATCGCTGATCTCGTCATGCAGGGGCTTGAGCCGATAGCCCAGACCCCGCACAGTCTCGATCCGGTCGGTGCCGATCTTCTTGCGCAGACGGCCCATGAAAACCTCGATCGTATTGGAATCGCGGTCGAAATCCTGATCATAGAGGTGCTCGACCAGTTCGGTGCGCGAAATCACTCTGGACTGGTGCAGCATAAGATAATGCAGCAGGCGATATTCCAGAGAGGTCAGGCGCAGGGGCTCACCATTGACCGAGGCCCGCGCCGCCCGCGGATCGAGCCGCACGCCGCCGCAGACGAGCATGGGCTGGGCATGTCCGGCGGCGCGCCTGACCAACGCACGGAGGCGGGCCAGCAGTTCCTCGGTATGGAAGGGCTTGGTCAGGTAATCATCGGCGCCGGCGTCGAAGCCCGCCACCTTGTCATTCCAGGCGCCGCGCGCGGTCAGGATCAGCACCGGCGTGGCCTTGCCGGCCCGCCGCCACTTTTCCAGCACCGAAACGCCGTCAATCTTGGGCAGGCCAAGATCGAGGATCACCGCGTCATAGGGTTCGGTATCGCCAAGGAAATGCGCTTCCTCGCCATCCGGCGCGTGATCGACCACATAGCCGGCATCACTCAGCGACGCCTTCAACTGGCGCGACAGATCGGGATCATCTTCGGCTAACAGGATTCTCAACTAGCGCTCTCCAATAATACGGCCGGAATCGGCATCGACGAGCAGGTCGACGCGTCCCTGATCGGTCGCCACACGCACCCAGAAGATGGAGCCGCCCTGAGGGCCGGCATCAAGCACCCGCCCACGACGTCCGGCTACCGCCATGGCGCGGTTGATACGATCGTCACGGTTCTGGAACTGCCTGGCATTGCCGCGGTCGAAATTCTGTGCATTTACCGGCCGATCCCTCGACGGACGGTCATCGCCTTGCCGGTCGTCTCCGCGATTGCCGCGACGATCGTCATTTCCGCGCTGGCGGTTGCTGCCGCTGTTGTCGCGGTCCTTTTTATTGCCCGCCAGCAGCATCACGGCTTCATCCAGACCGCCGCGCAGAGCCAGGGGCTCCGCCGCCGCGACCGAAGGCAAGGTCACAGGCGCGGCGATCAGCACAAGACTAAGAAGGGGCCAAATCTGTTTCATGACGCCATTTATAGAGGTCTACACCTGAACCTTATCTGAACAGACGCGTCAGGGAAGTAAATAATTGGAAAAAATACAATCTGACCGATTATGCTCTTACCGCCCTATTTGCGCCGGGTGGTGATGGTCGGCGTGTAGTCTGCCTTGTCACGCCAGCGTTCGAGCAAGCTGGTGAACTCCGCCTTCAGGTCAGCCGGCATCCCGTCCAGTCCCTTGTCGGGCATGGCCAGGACGACATGGGCGAACAAGTCGCCGCGCGTACCGGCCTTGGCATCGAGCGCGCCACGCCCCTTCAGACGCAGGATAGCCCCGGAATTGGACCCTTTTGCCAGGTTGACGCTGACCGGGCCATCCGGCGTCGGGGCCTGCACCTTGCCGCCCAAAAGGGCATCCGGCAGGGAGACGAACAGGTCCATATGCAGGTCATTGCCATCCATGCGAAAGACCGGATGCGGCTTGAGGTGCAGTTCGACCAGGGCATCGCCGTGCGCGCCGCGTCCCGTGGGCGAAGGCGAGCCCTGCCCCTTCAGGCGCAGGGTCTGGCCATCGCGCGAGCCCTTGGGAATATTGACATCGACCGTGCGACCATCCGAAAGCAGCACGCGGCGCGTATTGCCGACAATGGCATCCAGCAGGTCGATATCGAGCCTGATCTTGATATCGCTGCCCTTGGCCGGCGCCTGTTCGCGCTGGCCACCAAAGCCGCCGAAGCCACCGCCAAACGGGCTGCCGCCCCGGCCGCCGCCCCCGAACATGCTCATGATATCATCCATGTCCATGCCCTCGAACTGCGTGCTGCGTCCGCCACCCGCGCCAAAGGGCGAACCGCCGGCACGACCGCCCCCGCCGAAGCCACGGAAAATCTCGCGGCCATCGGCATCGATCTCGCCGGCGTCGAACTTCTTGCGCTTGTCGGTGTCTTTCAGGAAATCATAGGCCGCCGTCACGCGCTTGAAGCGCTCTTCGGCCACCTTGTTGTCGCGGTTGGTATCCGGATGCAGTTCCTTGGCCAGCTTGCGGAACGCCTTCTGAATCTCGGCATCGCTGGCCCCTTTTTTCAGGCCCAATTCAGAATAGGGATCATTTGCCACTGTAAAACATACCTCCGCGATAGAGGTGTGTCCTAGACCTTATCGTTTCAAGAGGCAAGCACAGCCCCCTTCTTATACCTCCGGGGGACCGTCCGGCGAAGCCTTTAGGCGAAGACGGAGGGTGGTGGGGCGTCTTGTTTTCTTTTTCAAGTGAAAAGGTGGTCTAATCTGTCGCCGACCCGGCAATAATTGTCAGTTTTTGTAAATCAGGAATGTAGATGCTGAACAGAAATATGCCCCACCATTCCTTCCCCGCCGTGAAATAATCTGACACCTTGTCCAGTGATGGATTGGTCCAGTCGAAAATAGTCGCGGCGTGCGCTTTTGGCAGAATAGCTTCACGAATATCGTCAAACCTGCTTTGGATTTCAACAGGTGTGCCAGCCAAGCCATAAGGGGGATTGAGATAAGCATAGGCAAATTGCCCGCCAGCGCCCACTTCCACACCCGGACCACCGCTCGATGCTACCTGAAGGTTCTCAAGCGACACCAGCTTGGGATTGCTGAGGTTCTGACCGCCAACCGTCGTGACGCTGCCAAGCTTAATCAGGCCGCCGTCTGCCGGATCATACCAGTCGCCAAAAAACTGGCCCAATGATATTTGGCGCCCCTTCAGCTTTGCAAATGCGCTTTCGTTGAGACTGCCCGTGTTGGCAAGTCCGTCATGGATCGCCGCCATGGAATCGCTCTCCCCATCTTGCGCGCCATCATATACGATGAACTGCAAGACGCCGCCCATTTGGTAATATGGTTTGAAGACCTCCATGGCTTCATCGTCAGCCACGCGTAAACTGGGGGACCGGGTCGTATTTCCGGCGCATGAACTATCAGGCAAGAATTGAGCACTCGCTATAGACGCCACTGCTTTAAGTAATAATCGTCTGTCCAAAGCCTTGCCCCAATCTCATGACGTCAACAATACGCCGTCACAGCATTTCAGGCAATGAATACCGGCACGCCTACACCAACCCCATACTCAATAACGACCCGTACCCCCAGACCTGCGATTTCTGCGCAATCTCGACCCGCGCATCCGCCCCGAAACCGGATGGAAAATCCGCCGCCCGCTCGGCATACAGCCATTCCGGCGTGCTCACCTCAACCTCGCGCACCAGGTCATCGCCATCCCACACCTGCACACGATAAAGCTCATAGTCCTCGCACAGGGGCGGCTCGGCTTCCCAGCTATCGCCGCCATAGCGCGGTGACCGCAGCCAGCTTACTGTGTCCGTCGACATCCGGCCGAAGACCGGCGCGCGCGGCCGCAGGGCCAAACCCGTCCAGGTCACGGTCACATCCAGGGCGCCCATCGCTGCACCGCCAGAACCCGTCCGGCCCGTCCGCCACAGCCGCGACAGGCCAAGTTCCTCCAGCGCCATCTCCGCCCGCACAAAGCCCGGCGGCAGGCGCACCACCTCCGCCCCCGCGCCCATTCCGGCCAGCAGGGCCTGCTCGGTGCCCCACTGCCCACGGATCAGCCCGCTCAGGCGATACTGATCGACGCCCAAAACCGTCGCAGTCAGATACTGGACGATCTCCCATTCGCCATTATCCGCCTGAACGCACAGACAGTTCTCCCCGGCCAGCACCTCTTCCAGGCTGCGGCTCACGGGCGCCGTCCCTTCAAGATAGATATCCAGCACCGCCCCCTCATGCAGGTAATGCGCCCGCTGCACCGGCAAGGCCGCCAGCACCCGACCGACCGATGCCGCCTCAACCACCCGTCCGCGCAACCGCAATGAAGCCGCACTCGTCCCGGCATAGACATCCGCCCCCGCCCACGGATCGGCGGAGGGTACCAGCACTGGCCGCGCATTCGCCTCATCCGTGCCGAAGCATGGCAGTTCCAGCAGCCGGAAGCCGGTCATGATCGACCCCGCCACCACCGCGCTGACCGATCCCGCCGCCGACGGATCGGCACTGACAGAGCGGCGCGTCTCCGGCGCTGGTTCAAGCGTGACGGTTGGGGTCTCGCCCTGGTCGACATGGCTCAGGCGATAGTTCGCACTACCAAAAGCCACGCCATCGCCGGTTTCCAGTTCCAGCAGGCGCAACGGATCGACATCGAGCGTCAGGCTCTGATTGACACTCTGTACTGCCCGCAGGCTATATCCCGCATAATCCATGGCCTGCGCCGCACTCAAGACCAGCGGTAAGTCGACCGAGGCTTGCGACGCCCCCGCCTCATCGCCGCGCACCGTTACCGCCAATAACTGGTAATCACGATCAACATCGTAACAGCGCAGGGTCAGGCTGGCCGGCGGCACCACCAGATCACGGCGCGCCATCACCGGATTCTGGTCATTATAGGCTAGGTCGCCGGCCAGCAGCGCGGTACCTACCCCATGCGCCGAGCCGATCAGCTTCAGGCCCTCCCCGCGTTCTGCCACGCTCAGTCCCAGATAACTCAGCACCGGCGACAGGGCATCAGCCGCCGTCATCGGCTGTTCGATGACATAGCCGTCGATCGCACCCGTCACCTCGTCGAGATCAAGTGCCGTCACCCCTGCCTGGGCGGCGATATCTGCGATCAGATTTCGCGCCTCCCCCACGCCCACTCGCCCATTCAGCCAGTGACCGGTACGCCAGTTGGCCGTATCGCCCCACACATCATCGCGTTGCGGAAAATACGGATAGGGCCTTGCGTCCCAACACCACACCGCCATACCTTCCAGCATCGGCCCGCCATAGACCGTGCTGACCGGATTATGCGCCGCATAATGCTGCATATAGGCGCCAAGATACGCCCGCTGCGCCCGATCATCACGCGCGCCGCTTGAGAACGGCGGCACGGCGCTTTCCGAGCTTTTCGGATCGAGAAACAGGTTTGGCGCGTTCGGCCCCTTGTCGATGGCGCCGCAGCCGATCTCAATAAAACGGATCGGCTTGGATTGCGGCACCCACGCGGTTGCCGATGCCGACCTGACGCCATTCGGCCGGTCATAATGGGCATTCGACCACCACGAAACGATGTCCTTCGGTCGGTAGATCCACGGTTCGCCATAGGCGCCATCGCTGATCGTCGAACGCATCTGAGCCACCCGATCGGCCTCGCTCGCATAATACCAGTCGAAGCCCTCGCCAGCGGTGATCCGGCCTCGCAGATAGGCGTCATCATAGATCGAGGTCGCCAGGGCGCGATCGAGATGATCGCCGCCATCGCGCCAGTCGGTCAGGGGCGCATACCAGTCGATGCCGACAAAATCTATATTGGTATCGGCCCACAGCGGATCGAGATGGAAGCTGACATGCCCCGTACCATCGGCCGGCTGATGGCCGCAATATTCCGACCAGTCGGCACCGTAGCCGATCTGCGTCTCCGGCAGAATGGCGCGCACCTCCGCCGCCAGGACACGCAAGGCGCTGACCATCGGATAGGTGTTTGTGGCGCTTCGTAAGGTTGTCAGCCCGCGCAGTTCGGAGCCGAGCACAATGCCGTCCACCCCGCCTGCCGCAGCCCCCAGACTGGCGCAATGTTTCACAAAACGCCGGAAGCCCCACGCGCCGTCCATAAAGGCGCCGACCACCGTGGCTGCTCCTGCCGTCATATCCGCAGCCGAGGTGATCCGCCCGCGCCACGGATAACCAGCGCAATCCATCAGGATAAACGGGATCAAATTTACGCTATAGCCGCGCGCCTTCAGTTCACGGATGGCATCGATCACCACCGCATCCGAAGGCGTGCCGCCATAGGCCGGGCGGCCCTCGATCTGCGACACCACATAGGCATCCTCACGCGCCACGCCATCGACTGACCATACCAGCGGCGTCGTTATCTTGTCTGATACCTCGACACCCGGCCGGATGGTGCAGGTGGCCGCATCTAGGCCGGTGCCAAACCAGCTCACCACCAGATTGACGGTTGTCACATTGGGCAATTGCGCCTGCAACTGATCGAGCGACACGATGAAATCCGTGCGCCCGTCACCCGTATGCTGGGTTTCGTAACTGGCGCGCGTCATGCCGCTCAAAACGGCGTTGGGTTCTGTCGCATAGATAAATTCCCCCGCACCGGGGATCAGGCACACGCCCTCGATCAGGGTTTCCAGATCGGCGTATTCGCCCTTCGGACGCCGGAAAACCTCGACCGAAAGATTGGGCGGGCGATTGCCGAACTGGGTGATATCGAGATCCTCGAATACCAGATAGGCCAGGCCGCGATAGGCCGGCGCCGTACCTTCCACCGCCTCGATCAACGCATCCGGTGTTTGCGTTTCCTCGCCGCGATAGAGCCGATACGCGATCACCGACTGATCGAGCAATTGCCCGTCCGCCCAGATACGGCCGATGCCATCGATCGGCCCTGCGCAAAGCCCGACCGCAAACGACAGCGAATAGCTGAAACTCTCCGTCTTGCCAGACGTCTTGCTGGCGCGGGTGGTCGAACGGTTCTCTTTCAGCCGCGCCGCCCATATGATGGTGCCCGCTACCCGCGCTCGGCCATAGACCTGTTTGACCGGATCACCCTGCGCGCTCCCGGTCAGTTGCAGACCTGTCAGCCGCGCCCCGACCTGCCGCGCCGGCGCCAGGGAATTGATCGCCGTCCGGTCGATCGCCGAACCGATCTGCGCCCCGATCCATCCCCCCACCGGCCCGCCCAGGGCCTGCCCCACCGCACTCAAAACCACCTGCGCCAAATCAAAATCCTTTCCTTATGCTCCTCCCCTGCGAAGCGGGGGAGGTGTCAGCGCGAGGCGCAAAGCGCCGGTGTCGCTGACGGAGGGGGCAAATGAGACGGCGGATACCGGAACGCCCCCACCACACATTTCCGCCAAAACGGCCCCAGCCAACTCTCGACCACCGCACGCCCCCAATAGGCATGAATGATCTTCGCCGCCGGATCACCCACGCCCTCACCGGCGCTCATAATCGCCACATGCTTGGCCACCGCGCCGGGCTTCATCCGAAACACCAACACATCCCCCGGCCGCGCCTCATCCACCGTCCCGAAATGTGCGCTCAATCCGGCAATCAACCGGTCGTCCCCGCCCACCTCCGCCCAGTCCGGACTATAGGCCGGCAGCGCGCAAGGCTCCGCGCCATAAACCGCCCGCCACACGCCTCGCACCAGGCCGATGCAGTCGCACCCCACGCCTTTCAGACTGGCCTGATGCTGATAGGGCGTGCCGATCCAGGACCGCGCCTCAGTGACGATCATCTGCCGGCGCTCTGCTGCCGCGAACCGCCATCCATCACATCGCCGCCGCGCGGATAGATCGTCAGGAAATCCTCGCCCGGCAGGTCAGGGAAGCCGCGAAAATTCAGCACGTTATCGAATATATTCAGGCAGGTGCTGTAGCGCTTGTCGCAACTGGCTGCCGCCAAGGTGCCCGTCAGTCCGCAGCGCGCATCGCCCAGGGCGGCATCGCACAGAAAACCGAACCGCCGGCCAATCACCCGATCGAGCTGCGCCGCCGGTCCTTCGATATGGGCGATAAATGATCCGCCTTCCACCACCCCGCCCCGGCATTCCAACCGCGCCAGCGTCCCCGCGCCGGTCAGCACATAGTCGGACGGATCGCGCCAATCGACCGTATAGATCCGCACCGCCGCCGAATCATAAAGCCCCGCCGCGATATCCTCAGCACTGATCGCCTCGCTGGAAATCGCGCCAGATATCGCCGCGCTGCCGGTCTCGCCGATATCCGCATTCGTCGCCCCAGCCGTCAAACCCGATTGCGCCTGACAAACGACACCGAGAAAGACCAGCGCCCGATCATGATCGGTAAAGCCGAGCGTCAAGCCATCGCGGCGCTCAATCAGCCAGACATGACAAAGCTTCGCCGCGCCCTGCGCCAGCGCAGAGGCCATAGTCTCAGAAATTATCCGCATACTTACCTTTCTCCTCCCTTGCGAGCCTCTTGGCGAAGCGGGGGAGGTGGCGGGCGAAGTCCCGCCGGAGGGGGCCTCTGCCCTAAACCCGTATCTCGATCAGCGACACCGCTGTTAGCCGCCCGGCATCGATACCTTCCAGGGTCAGATCAATCCGCTCGGAATCAAACCGCACCGGCGTATCGAATTCAAACCCGGCCGTGACCGCCTGGCCAGCCGCCGGCGCGCTGGCCAGAGTCACGATGCCCGCAGTCTCATCGACCTCAAACCCGACCTCGACACCATCCACAGCCACCTTCACCGTGCCGCTCACCGGCTTGGTAATATCGCGCGTGACGCCGCCGTAGACCTTCACCAGTTGAAACGCCGTCGTCACGCCGTCCCCCGTGCCGATCACCTGATCCGTCGCCGCCGGACCGACATTCAGCGCGCAGCTCTTGAAATCAGCGAAATCCTTGAAGCGGAAACCATAGAGCCGCCCTTCCCGCGCCTCGAAGAAGCCGAGCAATTCCGCCGCATCGACCAGCGACCTGACACCCGCCCCGATCAGATAGCGCCGGCGCCCCAGCGCCCACGGACTGCTCCGCCGCTCATAGCCCGAAGCCAGCGACACGATCTCGGTCTTGCGCTCGATCCCCGAACCCGACCCGAAGGCCAGCCGCACCGGAAACCGCACCTCATGAAAACTGGTCATCACAATCCTTTTTTTTCTTATACCTCCCCACCTTTGGTGGGGAGGGGGACCGACGCGCCCTTGCGCGTTGGTGGTGGGGGTTCTTGCTTCCCTTAAACCTGCCTCACCCCCATCCGCGCCGCGCGCTGCAAGGCCGTCGCTACCTGCGCCTCAGATCGCACCAAACCTTGCGCCCCACCCGAAACCATGACCGTCACATTGACATTGGGTGACGAACCACCGCTGTCGACCGTGCCCGAAACCGCCGGCCGGAAGACCTCTGGCCCACGCTCACCGACGACGTAACTGCCGCCCGCCCCGACAAACCCACCGTCCGCGCGCGCACCGGAAAACGACGAACTCGCCGCCGAAAACACCTGTGATAATACGCTCGCCAGTCCGCCAGAAGACGACGACACCCCCGCCGCCGAATTGACCGCTGCCAGCACCGCCGAGGCCAGTTCCTTCAGGCTGATCTTGCCGTCCGAAGCCGCCCGCGCCAATGACCGCGACAGGCTTTCGCCCGCCTTTGAAAACGCCTGGTCGATGGCATCAGCCGTCTCTGCCGCCGAGGCTTCCAGCGCCTTCAGACTGGCACCCGCCTCATCGACCTGACCGCCAAACGGATCACTCATCCGGAAACTCCCGCATTAAATCCTCCAGAGCCTGCCGGCTCAAAACCGCCATTTCCGGCGCTGCGCTCAGCATCCGCCATTCGCGCCAGCTTAAGTGCCAGAAGGCTTCCGGTGTCAGCCGCAAACCCAGCACACCATGCCGAAACAAGGCCGCCCAATCAGTCGCCATTCATCGCCTCGAATGCCTTGACCACCGCGGCGATGGCCTCGGCAAACCCGATCCCCTCCGGCAGCTCATCCATCGCTAATACGCGCATAACCACCATCAGATCCGTCGCCCCCACGGCCTTCAAACGCTCGCCCAGGGCTTCGAATCCGGACACCCCGAAGTGCCCTTCCAGCGCCGCCAGCGCGCCGAGCGTCACGCATAAGCGCACCTCAGCCCCACCCAGCGAGACCAGTACTTCACCACGCGCGGCATTACCCAAAGGCCTAGAGGGAGGCAAAGCTGACCTCCCCCGCCGACGCCAGCGTCAGGGCGAAACTGGCCTCGCCATCATGCTGGCCGGCATATTCCAGCGTCGCGATCAGGAACGGCCCCTCGAACTGAGCGAAATCCGGCACGATCACCTGCCAATCCACCTGGCTTTGCGCGAAAAACGCCTCGCGCATCAGCGCATCCGAGGCCGCATCCCGAAAAACGCCGGAGCCTGACACCGACAGCGACCGCACCCCCGCCCCGGCCAGCAGTTCACGCCAGCCGCCGGAGCCGGAATCGGTGACATCCACCGTCTTCGCGTTGAGCGACACCGTCCGCGCCCGCAGTCCCGCCACGGTCACAAAGGTCGCACCATCAGAAATCTTGAGCAGCATGTCCCTGCCCTTTTGCACAGCCATTACGGCCTCCTTTCTTATACCTCCCCGACTCGTCGGGGAGGGGGACCGCGCCGCCCTTGCGGCGTGGTGGTGGGGTTTCTTCTCCTCCCCTGCACAGCGGGGGAGGTGGCGCGCGCAGTCGCGCCGGAGGGGGCCAGCCTAGTCTGCCTCAGTCACCGCTCTCACCCTGACCAGCGCATAGGTCGTCCGCTGGTCGGCCGAGCGAAACACATCGACATATGTCACCCGCAGACTGACCAGCCCGGCCACTTCCAGCGATGCACCATCGAGCAAAACCCGCAGTTCCGCGGCCATCGCCTTGACCTCTTCCGATCCGTCGAACCGCGACACACACATCAGGTTCAGTGCCTGTTCGGTCACCTCGGCATCCACCCCGCCGATCGATTGCGCCGACACCCGCCCGAAGCTGACATAAGGGTACAAAACCCCCGTCGGCGGTTGGTCATAAACCCGCGCAGGGCTCCCCAGCCAGACGGCCAATGACGCCTGCGCGCGCAGATAGGCCAGCAACCCCGCCTGCACATTCAGAAGCGCGCTCATGCGTGAACCCTTTCCAGCCGCGCGCGTACAGAACCGTCCGCGCTCTCGTCCAGACTGACGATCCGCCAGTCGAACCCCTTGAGACTGAGCCGTCCGCCGCGCGCCAGGCCCGCCATCGAGCGACAGAGAAAATCCGCCCCCTGCACCACGGAGGCATCGCCCTCCGCCGTGCTTTCCGCAGCCGGCGTATCGGGCCGGAAATCGCCCCAGATTGTCGCGCCCGGCACCAGCGAAAACGATCGGCCGCCATAGGCGCTTTCCACCTCGGTCACGGCATAGAGCCGCGCCGGCGTCTGTAAGTCGGCAATCTTCACAGCCTCACCTCACGATATGGCGAAAGCCAGGCTTCCAGCGCGTCGGTGTCCATCACCGTCTCGCCCCGGTTCTGGTAAGCCTGCGCCACCAGATAGAGCAGGCAGAGCCGTAAGGGCACCGGGGACGCGTCATCGAGCCCTACGCCGGCCTCGCCCTCCAGCCGCGTTTTCGCCGCCGCGATCAGGGTCGTGATCAGCGTGTCCTCGGCATCATGCGACACGCGCAAAAAGAGCTTGGCCTCGTCAAGCGAGACTGGATCAGCCATTTGATTTTCCTTAGGTAATTTGATCAGGCTCAAAGCCTAAACCGGCCCGAAACACCGGGGATTATTTCCCCCTTCCCTGTACCTCCCCGGCTCTGCCGGGGAGGGGGACCGTCCGGCGAAGCTTCTTCAGCGAAGCCGGATGGTGGTGGGGGTTCTTCCTTACTGATCCTCCCCTGCTCGCGGGGGAGGTGTCGCGGCGTGAGTCCGCGACGGAGGGGGCACTAGGAAGCTGCAACCTTCAAAAGCTTAATCGCGTCAAAATTCTGCACCCCGCCGCCGACGCGCTTGGTGGTGTAGAACAGCACATAGGGCTTGGCCGAATACGGGTCGCGCAGCACCGAGATGCCGGCGCGATCGACGATCAGATAGCCCTTGGCGAAGTCACCGAAGGCCACCGAAAAGGCATTGGCCGCCACATCCGGCATGTCCTCGATCTCCTGCACCGGGTAGCCGAGCAACAGCGGCAGGCTGCCCGCGGTCATCGCCGGCTGCCAGATATAGTTGCCTTCGGCGTCCTTGAATTTGCGGATCTTCGCGGCCGTGCGGCGGTTCATCACGAAGCTGGCGCCGGGGCGATACTGCGCCTTCGGGGCATAGATCAGGTCGATCAGCGCGTCGGTCGGGTTGGTGGTGGCGAAATCGCTGGCCGCACCCGTGGCGACATAGCCGATCTGCCCCCAGGTGGCCGAGGCATTGGCCGCCGTGGTGTAGTTCAGGAAACCCTTGGGCTTAGCCGAACCGTCACCGCTGACAAAGGCCGTGGTTTCCTGGGCGGCGAAGCTGTCCTCGATCTCGGAAGCCAGCCATTCGTCGAGATTGATATAGGCGTCATCCAGCAGGTCTTGCGTCGCCGAAGGCGAGGCATAGAGATCGCCGGCCGCGAAGGTGATCAGGTCGAGCGTCGCCGGATTGGTTTCCGGGCGCGCGGCGGTTTCCGCCACCCAGCCGGAGGTGACCGAGGCGGTCGTCACCGGCTTCCTGAAGGTGGCCGCACCGACCTGGCGCACACTGGCCAGCGAACGGAAAGGCGACACCTGGGCCAGGCGGCGATCGATAAAGGTTTCCGTTTCGGTTGGCGCCAAAACGCCCAAACCGCTGGCCGACGAAATACCGGCCTTGAGTTCAATGCCCATACGGCCTGAGCGCAGATACCCGTTCCAGGCGGCCTTGGCCTCGTCCGGCTGGACCAGACGCCCCTCCTCGATCACCGGGCGCGACTTCTGGCTCATCAGACGCTGCAAACGCCCTTCAGCCGATTGCAGGGCGCTTTCGATGCGCTCCAGCTTGTCTTCCAGCAGGCCATCGCCACGCTTGGTTTCGATGGCGCTGAGGCGCTCGTCATTGGCCGCCTTGAAGGCTTCGAAATTGGCCAGCACCTCATGCAGGGCCGCACGCACCTCCGGCGAGGCCGCGGCCTGTTTCACTTCTTTCATCCATTTTCTCCAGTTGAAAATCGCCGCGCCGAGGCACAGCTTTCTTGTACCTCCCCAACTCGCTTGGGGAGGGGGACCGTCCGGCGTAGCCTCTTGGCGAAGCCGGATGGTGGTGGGGTTTCTTCTAATTCTCCTCCCCTGTAGCGAAGCGTACAGGGGAGGTGTCGAGCAAGCGGAGTGCGTCGAGACGGAGGGGGCCACTTGTCACCCTCGATGCCCCCTCCGTCAGCGACACCAGCCCTCTGGGCTTCGCGCTGCCACCTCCCCCGCTCCGCAGGGGAGGAGAAATCAAGCCGCCACACTTTCCTCATGCATCGACGTGATCCGCGCGCTCGGCAGCATGGGGAAGGTGACGATGGAAATCTCCCACAGCTCCACACTCGTCAGCACGCGCAAACTGCCTGAATCCTTGCGGCTCTTCACCGCGCGGAAACCGATGCTCAAACCATCCACCACACCGGCCTTCACCAACGAACCGACCATCCGCGCCTCGACGTTCAGATCCAGTATCCGCCCGCGCACAAATAAGCCGATGGCGTCTTCACGCAGTTCGTCCCATACCCCCACCGGCGACTTGACCTGGTGCTGGTACAGCATCCGCACGCCCTTCGGCCCCGTACTCATAAGCGTGTCACGAAATGCCCCGGCAACCACCACATCGTCATTCAGGTCGCGTAGGCCAAAGCGCGAGGCATAGCCTTCGATATAGAGGGTCATGAATATTCCCTATCAAGCTTGGTTTCGATCCGGTCGAGCGTGGCACGCTGTGCGAACGCCTGTTCTTCCAGCCGCGCCAGCCGTTCATTGACGCCGGCCTGCTGTTCAAGCCTTTGTTCCATCATGTCGAGCCTGGCCCCGGCTCTGCCCACCCAGAGCAGGACAAATGCCGTCTGTATAACAATCGTAATAACCGCCGCGACCGGCACCGCCTGCCAGAAGTTCATGCCGCCACCTCCCCCGGAATCTCAGAAAGCCCCGCCAGATGCCGCCGTTCCGCATCGGTCAGGAAGCTCGCCGCCTCCAGCCTGGCCCACAGCGCGTCACGCTCGGCCGAGAGCGCCGGCAGCGCCTCAACATCATTGACGATCCGCGTGCCCGGAAACCTGACCTCCAGCCAGGCGCTCAAACTCCGCGTCGTCTTCTCGGCCAGCGGCAGCACCGCATTGCGCCAGAAGGCGGCATTGGCCTCCTTGTAATTGGCGTAGGAATTGTCGCCCGGAATGCCCAGCAATTGCGCCGGCACACCAAAGGCCAAGGCGATCTCGCGCGCCGCGGCGTTCTTGCCCTGGATGAAATCCATGTCGGCCGGCGTCAACGACATCGGCTTCCAGTCCAGCCCGCCTTCCAATAGCAGCGGCCGCCCGGCATTATCCTGACCGGAATAGGTGTCGGCCAGTTGATCCTTCAGCCGCGCAAATTGATCCTCGGTCAGCCGTTCCGATGCCTTCGAACCATAGACCAGCGCCCCCGAAGGCCGCGCCGCATTATCGAGCAGCGCCTTGTTCCACGCGCCCGACGCATTATGCACATCGATCGAAAACGCCGCCGCTTCGAGAGGCGAAAGCCCGTACCAGTCGTCGAGCGGATGCCAGAGTTTCAGGTGCAGCACCTTAAGCCAGCCCTCGCCGTCCCGACCGATCAGGGCCTTGCCATTGCCGGTGCTGTATTCATAGGCGTCCGGCCAGCCGCCGGCGCCCGCCACCACCTTCATCCGGTCTGGCCGCAGGCTCCACAGTTCCGCCGGCACATCCGCATCGAGAAACGCCGCCTCGACATAGGCGTTACCCGCCGTCTGCAAACCGCCATAGACCGCCTCGCGCAGGTCGGCCCCGCCCTGCTCCGGATTGGGCCGGTCGATCAGTCTTTGCAGCGGATGATCCGGCGCGCGCCGCCCTTCAAATTCCACCCGCAGCGGCACCGACGCACAGGCTTCCGCGATCATCCGCACGCAGCGATAGGCGATGGCGTTCTTGGCAAAGCCTTCACTCGCCAGGGCCTGATAATTGCGCGGGGTCCAGACCGGTTTGCCCACCATGTTCATGGCAATCACCGACCCCGCCGCCGATTGCTTTTGCTCACGCCTGAAAAGGCCGCTCAGTTTCTCAAACATCAAAAATCCTTTCTTCTCCTCCCCTGCGAAGCGGGGGAGGTGGCGCGCGCAGTCGCGACGGAGGGGGCTTCTTCTCTAAACCCGCCGCAATCTCGGCTCCGCCCGCCCGTTCACCAACAGAGCCGACAATGCCCACACGAGGGCATCCGCCCGATCCGGGCTTTTGGCCGGACTCTTCCCCAGCTCGCCACTTCCCAACGCCATCAGTTCCTCATCCAATGCCGCAAACCGGCCACCGTTCGCAGGGCAATGGCTCACCCGTCCCTGCTCATATAGAGCTGCCACCGGTTCGGCCCGCGTCCGCTTGCCAGACCGCGCATGGACCAGTTCGATCGGTACATCGCAGCCCGACATGGCCAGGAGCGACCGCACCATCTCACCGCCCTGATTGGCTTCGGCGATCACCCGTTGCGCGCCATGTTCGGCCAAAACCGACGCCACCTTTTGCGCCCAGCCGAGCGGCGAAAACCCGCTGATCGTGGCGTCTTCGAGCACATATCCGCGCTCGCCAAGCCTTCCGGCCACTACGATCCCGCAGGCATCGCCGCCGGCTGTGGCGGAGGGATCGACCGCCACCACCACCAGATCGAACCGCTCCGGACGGGCCCCATAACAGCGCGCCAGATCATCGGCCCGCCACAGGGCGCGGTTGTCGTCATCGACGACCAGCCCGTCCAGTTCCTGCGCCGCCAGCCGCGTCCCGCCATAAAGCCCGTGCAGCCCCTCAAGAAAGGCCGGCGCCAGGTTCTCGGCATTGTCCTTCGTCGCCGCGCGCGTGATCGCCACACCCGGCTCGGCCATCAGATTGCGCAAGGCCCTGATTGGCTTCGGCGTCGTGGTCAGGCACAGCCGTGGCGCATCGCCCAGCCTCAACCCCATCCGCAACATGGCCAGGGTCTTGGCCGGATGCCGCCAGGCGCAGAACTCATCCGCCCAGGCATAATGAAACTGCGGCCCCCGCAAACTCTCCGGGTCTTCCGCCGAATAGGCATAGGCCACTCCGCCATCGGGCCAGCGCAGCCGTTTCCGCGACACCTCATAGCTCGGCCGGTTGCCTCTGGAAGCGATGCTCTTCAGCCCCGAAGGCCCCTCGATCATCACTTCGCGGACATCATGCAGACTGGCCCCGATCAGGGCGCACCGCACCCCGCGCCCCGCCAACGCCGCCAGCCATTCGGCCCCGGCTCGCGTCTTGCCGGCGCCGCGTCCACCGAGAAACAGCCAGCTATGCCAGTCCCCCGTCGGCGCCTTCTGATGGTCGTTCGCCCAGAACCCCCAGGTCTTCCCGTCGTTCACCGGGCTGTCCGGATGCCACACCCACGCGCGAATTTCGTCGTCTGTGAGCGAGGTCAATAAGTTTGCGCTCAAGTTCGACCCGCCAGGCATGGTCACTGGTATCGTCATTCATGTCTTCTTCCTCAGGTTCACCGGACGTCTCATCTCCGCCCTTGAAAATCTGCTCAATGGCGGCATCCGCGGCCTTCAAAGCCCTGGCCATGCGTTCGACTTCCAGCGGCGTTTTCGGCTCGTCCAGGCCCTCAATATGCGCCACCAGTTTCTCCGCCTGCGCCGCCAGCCTCAGCTTCAATGCCTGCCTCCGCAGCGCCAAATCATCCACTTGCCGTTCCATGCATCCAATTTACCGCGGCCCAGGCCAGCGGGGATTTTTTGCACAAAAAAGCCGTCCCGCTTTCACGGAACGGCTTATAATCTCCTCCCCTGCGTAGCGGGGGAGGTGTCAGCGCGAGGCGCATAGCGCCGGTGTCGCTGACGGAGGGGGCAAAGCTCCTCCCCATCTTGATGGGGAGGGGGACCGCGAAGCGGTGGAGGGGCCCTACGGCCGCCACACAAACGTCGCCACTGCCCCGGCCGGCAAGGTATAGCCAAACGCCTTCCCGCCCGCCTTCACCGAAAACGCCGTCGCCGCCGCATTGCCATTCAATGCGATCAACACCAGCGAGCCATCCGGATTTTTAAACGCCACGTTGGAAATCCCGTCCGCCTCATTGGAGGCCACCCGCACCGCGCCCACTTTTACAAATTTCGAGGCATGGCCGAAGGCATAATATTCGATGTTCTTCGTCACTACGCCCGTGCCGGAATTGATGGTCACGATACCGCGGCAATCACCACACCCGCCCTTGTGCGGTCCGAAATTCTCATCGAGCGCCAGGTTCCACATCAGCACGCCCTTCGCCCAGTTGCGCGTCGAGCCAATGATCAGGTTCTTCACCGTCCAGTCGAAGGTATCGCTGAATTTCGGCGCCCATTCCCCGCCCGAACATTCGGTGAAATAGGCGTCCTTGTCCGGGTGCGCCTCATGCACCGGCCCCTGCGCCGCCACATCGCCATTATAGCAGTGCCAGGCCACGCCGGCGACGTAAGGACTGGCCTTCGCATCGCCCAGAACCGTCAGCGGCGAGGACGGCAGATCCCAGTTATGATCGTAATCCAGTATCTTCGTCCGGTCGCCATCCGCCTTCAGTTTCGGCCCCAGAAACCCGCCGATAAAGGCCGCCCGCGACTCCGGCTCCACCCGCATCCCCGGATAGGAATCCGGCTCAAACCCCGGCTCATTCTGCAGGGTCAGAAGCGTAATATCGACGCCCTCCGCCCGCATGTCCTTGAGATAGCGCGACAGATAGTCAGCAAAATACGGATAGGCTTCCGGCTTCAACGATCCTTGGATCAGGCTGTCGGTCGTCTTCATCCAGCCCGGCGCCGACCACGGCGAAGCCATCACCGTCAGCTTCGGATTAAGCGCCAGTGCCTGTTTCACCGCCGGAATGACATCCACCTTCGCCGCATTGATCGAGAAATGCGCCATCTGCGGATCGCTCTCGCCCTTCGGCATGTCATCGTAAGAGTAATGCTCACGCGAAAAGTCCGACGCGCCGATGGTCAGGCGCATAAAGCTGAAATTCAGCCCCTCCGCCCCAAACAGATCACTCATCAAAGCATCGCGCTGCGCCTCCGTCATTTTATTGCGGATCAGGTAAGCCGAAGCATCCGTCATGGCGGCGCCGAAGCCCACCATACTCTGATAGCTCTGCGCCGGGTCGACCGTGATCACCGGGCCCGACGCCTGGCCGAAAGCGACATCTCCTTGCGGCGCCAGCAGCTTTGACTGGTCGGCATCGGTTTCCCATACCTTGACGGCCGAATGACCACCCGCCAATCCGCCAGTCGCGCAGCCGCTTAAGCCCATCAGCGCGGCCAATACCGCCACCTGAAAAATTCGCATCGTCTCCTCCGTCAGGCTTTGCACGTCGCCTCTATATATTGTTCATGGCTCGGCATGGCCGCCACGCATTTGCCGATAACGCCGCTGATATCGTTGAGATATTTGACGATTTCGCCTTCCGCCCGCAGGTCAACGAACGGATCGTAACCGGTCGGAATCAATCCCTGCCCGATCAGCACCTGTATCCAGCTCTCATCGACAAAAAGCTCCTCGCCTGTCTTGAAGAACCGTCCGGCCACGCGCCACAAATCCAGCCGCTCGCGCAGGGCGTCGGGAATATCCATATCCCGGCAATAGCGCCACATCGGGCTGTCATCGCGCGCGGTCAGCTTATAGTGCGCGATCAGGAAATCGCGGATCTCGCGGTATTCCTCATCGACCAGCCGGTTGAAACTGTCGCGCGGCGCCGGCGCGAAACCGCTGTCCGGGAAGAAGGCCAGCAGCCGTAAAATCACACTCTGGATCAACTGGATCGAGGTCGATTCCAGCGGCTCCATAAAGCCGGAGGACAGCCCCACGGCCACGACATTCCTGTCCCACACCTTGCGGCGCTTGCCCGTGCGGAAGCGGATGACGCGCGGCTCGGCCAGCGGCGCGCCATCGAGATTGCCCATCAGCACCGCCGTCGCCTCATCGTCGCTGATATAGCGTGATGAAAAGACATGGCCGTTGCCGATACGATGCTGCAAGGGAATCCGCCACTGCCAGCCCGACTTATGCGCGATCGAACGTGTATAGGGCGTCAACAGTTCGGATTTTCCGAGGGCCGGCTCGCCGGTCCGAGGCAAGGCCGACTGGCCGCCCGAGCCGTTGGGAGGTGAAGCCCGCGCGGCGTCTGAGCGCATATAAGAACAAGGCACCGCCACGGCGCGATCGCACGGCAGCCAATGGCTCCAGTCCTCATATCCGGCGCCAAGCGTCTCCTCGATCAAAAGCGCCCGCATCCCGGAGCAGTCTATGAAAAGCTCGCCCTCGACTACCGCGCCACTCTCCAGCACCACGCCTTCGATAAACCCGTCCGTCGCCCGCTGATTGACCTTGACGATCTTGCCTTCTGTCCGCTTCACACCCAGATTTTCCGAGTATTTGCGCAGGTAAAGCGCATAGAGTCCGGCATCGAAATGATAGGCATAGGCGATATCGTTGAGCGGCGACGCCTTCATATCCGCGCGCGCCCGCATGAAACGGTTGGCATAGGCCGCCGCCGTGTTGATCGAATAATCGGCGAAGCGATCCGACACCTTCCCGGTGTCGCGCATTTTCAGCCAGTACTGGTGCATCCGCAGCCAGCCCAGGTCCTGGCCGATCTTGCCAAAGCCGTGGATATAGCTGTCGCCTTCGCGGCCCCAGTTGACGAATTCGATCCCCAGCTTGAAGGTCGCCTGCGTGCTCCTAATAAAGTCGGTCTCGTCCAGTTCCAGCAGATGATTGAAGCGTTTGATCGCCGGAATCGTCGCCTCGCCAACACCGATGGTGCCGATCTCCTCGGACTCCACCAGCTCTATTTCCAGCCCCTTTCGGGCGAGCTTCGCCAGCAGGGCAGCCGCCATCCAGCCGGCCGTCCCGCCGCCCACAATCACGACTTTCTTCAGAGGTGTCATGATCGTACTCCCGTGGCATTTACTCGTACCTCCCCGACTTGTTCGGGGAGGGGGACCGCGCGCCGGCAATTCAGAAGCCACGCAAAAAATGGCGCGTGGTGGTGGGGCTTCTTACTTACTTTTTCTCTGCCGGACTTTCCGTCAATTAAGCAAGATACCCCACCACCACGCCGATGAATCGGCGCGGTCCCCCTCCCCATCAAAGATGGGGAGGTATGAGAAGAACGGAGATCATTATGTCTCATTTACATTCCACCGGCGCCGACACGGGCAATGCCCCGACCGTACCCGGTTTAGCATAGCTCAAGCCATAGCCCAAAGCGAACTGCGGCGCCTGCCCCGGACACCCCGCCGACGGCCAGTCAAACGACAATGTGCCGCGGAAATCCTTCGCCCCGAACAGCACATCCGTCACGCCCTTGCCTTCCGTCCCCGGCAGCCACGCGGCTACAAAGGCGTCCGACAGGTTGATCAGGTCATTCGCATAAACCGTCCGGCCAGACTCAAGAACCGTGACCACCGGCCGCCCCTTGCCCGAAACCGTCTGCAACACCTTCAAATCCTCAGGATACCGCGTGGTGTGCGTCAGGTTGCTGATATCTCCCGCTGTCTCGGCATAGGGCGTCTCGCCAATCACCGCAATCACCGCATCATACTGGCTGACATCCACGCCCGCCGCATCCGCGCTATAGGTCACATCCCCCGCCTCGGCCCTTATCGCCGTCAAAAGGCTGTCCGCATTGGGGAAATCCGCATTGGCATTGTCCGTGCCCTGCCAGGTGACGCTCCAGCCGCCGGTCTGGTTACCCAGGCTATCGGCGCTCTTGCCGACCACCAGGATTTTCGCGCCCTTTTTCATCGGCAGTGCATTGCCCTCATTCTTCAAAAGCACCAGCGACTCTGAGACCGCCCGCCGCGCCAGGTCACGCGCCTGCAAGGCCGACATCTTCCCGGCATAGGGATTGCTCGACGGCCGCGCCCCGAAGATCTTCGCCCGCATTTTCACCCGCAGAATCCGCGTCACCGCGTCATCGATGCGCGACATTGGAATGGCGCCGCTTTCGACATCGGCCACCGTGGCGTCGATGAATTTGTCCCACTCCAGCGGCACCATCATCATGTCGATACCGGCATTGATCGCCTGCGGGCAATGATAGTTCAGGCACCCCGGCAATTGCCCGACCGCGTTCCAGTCGGAGATGACGAAACCATCAAAGCCCATCTTGCCTTTCAGCACGTCGGTCAGCAGATATGCGTCGCCGTGCATCTTGCCGTAATCCTTGCCCGTCGCGCCGTCGGTCCACGAGGAATAGGAGGCCATCACCGTCTGCACGCCGGCGCCCAGCGCACCATAATAGCCCTGACCGTGAATGTTCATCAGATCGGATTCCGACGACATATTGAGGCCCTGGTCCTTGCCATTGTGCGTGCCGCCATCGCCGATATAGTGCTTGGCCGTCGCCACCACATTTCCAGCTTTCGAGAAGTCCCCCTGCATCCCGGTGACATAGGCCGAGGCGTAATCCTTCACCTCCAGCGGATCGGAAGAAAAGCCCTCATAGGTCCGCCCCCAGCGCTGGTCTTCCACCACGGCAAGCGTCGGCGCGAATACCCAGTTGATGCCAGTGGCGCGCACAGCTTTTGCCGTCGCCGCACCGATCTCGCCGATCAGTTCCGGATCATGCGCCGCGCCCAGACCGATATTGTGCGGAAACAGCGTCGCCCCGATGACATTGCCGTGGCCATGCACCGCATCGGTGCCCCACAGCAGCGGAATTTTCGTCTTCATGTCGGTGGTCATGGCGGCATCATAAAAGCCGTCCGACATCTTCACCCAGTCCTTTAGCGTGGCGTGCTTCATCATATAGGGCCACGAGCCGCCGCCATTCAGCACCGAGCCGATATAGTGCTTGCGGATATCTTCCGGCGTCACGGCCTTGATCTCCGCCTGGGTCATCTGGCCGATCTTCTGCCGCAGGGTCATCTGGCTGACGATTTTGGCGATCTTCGCTTCCATCGCCGCATCCGGCTTTATGGCCGAATCGATATGCGGCCAGTCTTTCAGCTCTTCACCCTGCGCCATCGGCGCAAACAACAGACACAGCGAGATCGATCCGAGCAGCGCTCGGCGGAAAGACAACTTGGACATGGAAATTTCCTATACCTCCCCACCTCCGGTGGGGAGGGGGACCAAAGCGCCTTGCGCTTTGGTGGTGGGGTTTCTTACTTACTCAAAACTAAAAAGACATCCGGGGAGGACCGGGAGGTGCCCTCCCCGGATAGCCAACGCCTGCCGCCACACGCAACGAACGGCAGCAGACGCTCGGGACTTACTGGAACTTGTAGCTGACGCCGAAGAGGATCGTCTTGCCATATTCCTCATAGATTTCCGGATAGGACGAGCCATCCGCCGTCTTGTTCTCCGTCACCTTCAACTGGGTCTGGTAGTTGGAGTCGGTCAGGTTATAGCCCTGCAACAGGAAGGTGACGCCCTTGAGCGGGCCGTCCTGCATCTGGTAGCTGATCTGGGCATCGACCTGATCATCGGCCAGGATGCGGGCCGCCGCACGGTTGGCGTAGAGCGCATAGGTCTCGCCCAGGAAGGCCGAGCGGTAACGATAGCTCAGGCGCGCCGAGAAACCACCCCGTTCGTAATAGCCGGTCAGGTTGCCGACATCGCCGGAGAAGCCCGGCAATTTCGACGGATCGATATCATCGCCTGAGCGGATATTGGTCCAGCCGCGCGAGAAGCTGCCGATCACGCCAAAGCCATTCAGCTTGTCCCAGACCAGGGCTCCATCCAGGGCGCCGCTGAATTCAATGCCGGAGACGTTCTTGCCGCCGCCGATATTGCTGGCCGTGCCGTCATCATTGATCGGCAGGGTGAAACTGCCGATATTGCTGAGCGGCGTTACACCGCTGGTATTGGTCCAGCCGGTGAAGTCATAGTCGGAAACCGTCAGGTTGCGGATATAGTTGCGCATGACCTTCTGGAACCCGGCCACGCCGATATAGCTGGTCCGGTTGAAGTAGCGCTCATAAGCCAGGTCGACACCATCGGCGATCCACGGCTTCAGGTTAGGATTGCCGCCGGAGCCGCTCCAGGTCTGGGTCGTGAGGCTGACCGAAGCGTTGCGGCTGGCGCGCATGTCCTCCATGCGTGGACGCGCCATGGCGCGGCTCATGGCGAAGCGGAGCACAGAATTATCATCCATATCGTAGATCAGGTTCAGGCTCGGCAGGAAGTCGCCATATTCCTTGCTGGTCGAAACCCACTGACCGATCGCCGGCGAACCGCGCTGGATGATCTCGTTACCGGCCGAGGTCTGTTTGGCGCCGACATATTGCAGGCCCAGATTACCGCGCAGACCATGCCCGCCCATGGTCGTATCGATGTTCATCTTGGCGAACAGGGTCACCAGTTCTTCATCGACCTGCCAGTACTTGTTGAGGTTGTCCTCGTTGAGGATGGCGCGACGGTCATAGTATTTGTCGAGCACGCTGCCCAAATCATAGGACAAGACCTTGCCGAAGCCGGCGAAATCGAGATTGGTCGGCTCCTGCAAATCAGCGGCATCCACGGCCACGCGGGTGCCGTGGCAATCATTGGTCGTCTGGTTCCAGCCCTTGAGGCAGAGATCCCATTCCTGCACGCCCTTTTCCTTGGTACGGTGCGAGTAATCAACGCCCAGTTCGATGCTCTTGAAGCCGGCCCAGTCCATATCATGCACGCCGCTGAAACGCGCCGTCGCCAGTTGATCGACCACTTTCGGCTGACGGATGGCGCCGTCATGGCCCCAGCCACCCCAAGGCGCCACGTCGCCGAGATAGACATTATCGGCATCGGCATAGTTCAGACCCGGCGTAAGCTGCGGGAAATCGCCAAAGGCGATGTTCTCATCGATCGTATCGAAGGTGCGGCTGACCGGCGTGGGGTCGGTGCCATAGCCGGCATAGGTTTCGGCGATGCTTTCCTTGCGCACCGAACGCGAATAACCGAAATCAATCACCGACCGCCACGCACCGATGTTAAATCGGTTGTTCGAGCCGAAGGAGAACATCTCGTCGCGGCGCAAATTGTTGTCGTTGCGGATGATCGGCGCGATACCGCTGATCGTCGCCTGCTGCACCACCGGCGTACCGCCACGATCGGAGACCACCACATTCGAGAAGTGGATATCGTCAGTCCATTGCGTCTGATACCACTGCGCACCGTGCGTCACTTCATTCTGGTCGAAGACCGAATAATAGAAATCGTTCACGCTGCGGAAATTGTCGTTCGGCTTGAAATCGAGCACGGCCATGTAGCCGTCGCGCGTCTGGCGGCGGGCGGTCGACCAGATTTCAACGCCGTGCAGGCCGAACGCATCGGCATTGCCGAGGCGCGGCAGGCCGGTGACCGAGTCATTGCCCTGCTTATCCCACCACCAGCTCTTGGAATGCTGCAATTCCGACGGATCATCAAGGTGCGCATAGGAGAGCGCGACGCCCAGCTTGCCATCCATGAACTGATCGATATAGGCTAGGCTAATGCGGTTGCCGTTGGCGCTGTAGCCGGGCACGATCTCGCCATTGGTATTGACCGAACCACGCAGGTTCACCGAAATGACACGCTTGTTGTAATCGAGCGGGCGCACCGTATTCAGCACCACCGTGCCCGAAAGGCCCTGGCCGGTCAGGCCGGCATCCGGCGTCTTGTAGACGATGGCCGAGGAGACCATTTCAGACGGATACTGGTCGAATTCGGCGGCGCGGTTGTCGCCGGAAGAGACCTGCATCCGGCCGTTCAGCAGCGTGGTCGAGAAATCGCCGGAAAGACCGCGAATGGAGATGGTCTGCGAGCGGCCGCCGACGCGCTGCGCCGCCAGGCCCGGCAGACGCGCCAGGGATTCAGCGATCGAGGCATCCGGCAGCTTGCCGATATCTTCGGCCGAAACGGCTTCCACGATCGAGGTGTTCTTCTTCTTGATGGTCAGCGAATCCTGCAGGCCCTTGCGGATGCCGGTAACGATCACGACCTGGGTATCTTCGGCCGGCGCGGTCGCGGCCTCATCCTGAGCGTGGGCCACCATTGTCAGGCCGCCAAACGCAATGGCGCAGGCCGCCGTACTCATCAGAACCGTTTTAATGGACGCAGCATTCCTGCGTCGCGTGACAGATTTCATCATGTTCCTCCCCGGATCGGGTGCTATGCGCTCTTTGGGTGCCGTCACCGACGGGTTGATCCCGTCATTGGAAGCGCTCTCAATTCCTGCGCCTCAGGATACGCCTCTGTCAAGCGCGGCACCACGCACAAGCCCGTTTTCAGCCATATTTGAGCCGATCAGAGACAAAATGTGTTCAATATGACACAAGGTTTAAGGTAAAACCATTTATGGGAGCGCTCCCATAAACAGCTTATACCTCCCCAGTTTACTAGGGAGGGGACCGCGCCCGAAGGGCGGGGTGGTGGGGTTTCTTACTTACTTGGATGGGGGCCTTATCTACCCCTGCGGCGGGCTGGCACTCTCGCGCATGACCACCTTGTGCGGCACCACATCAAACCGCACCGGCAACGGCCCACTCGCCGTCTTGCCGGCCTTGATACGCTCGACAATCATTTCCACGGCGCGGTAGCCAATGGTCTTGAGCGGCTGGTTCACCGTGGTCAGCGGCGGCCAGATGATTTCCGACACCGGCGTGTCGTCGAATCCAACAATGGAGAGATCCTGCGGGATATTCAACCCCACCTTGTGCGCCGAAAACAGGGCCCCCACGGCCATGTCGTCATTGGCGCAGATCAAAGCGCTGGGTCTGTGGCCATTACCCAAAATCGCCGCCGTCAGGTCCACGCCCGAACGGAAGGTGAAATTGCCGCGCATCACGGTCACGTCCGCCTCACCTATCCCCGCCTCGGCAATCGCACGGCGGAAACCGGAATAACGCTCCTCGGCCGAAAGGTGCCCTTCCAGACCCTTGATAAAGCCGAATTTTTTATGGCCGAGCGACAGCATGTAGCGGGTCATTTCATAGCCCGCCACCTCGTCATCTATGCCCACGCCCGAGGCCACCTTCTGTGCCGCCAGCCCCGGCGAGATACACACCACTGGACAGTTGCGCGCCTCCAGTTCGCGCAGCAGGTCGCAGTCATCGGAAAAGGGCGGCGTCAGGATCAGCCCGTCGCAGCGCCTCGAATCGACCAGTTCGATGATCTTCGCCGTCTTGCCAAGCGAATGCTGGTTGACCGTGTGCATCAGCAACTGGAAACCGGCCTCGGCGCAACCCCGCAGCGCGCCCAGTTCCAGGCCGGAATGATAGAAGGAGTTGGGCTCGCTATCGAGGTCCGAAGCATAGACCAGGCCCAGCACCTGCGTCTTGCCACCGGCCAGGAAGCGCGCCTGCATATTGACCTTATATTGCAGCTTGTCGACAGCCTTGAGCACGCGCTGGCGAACCTCCTCGCGCACATTCGGTCCGCCGTTCAGCACACGCGAAACCGTGGCCCGCGCCACGCCCGAAAGCGCCGCTACATCGTCAATCGTCGGTTTACCGCCACGCAATAGTGTGTCTCATTCGCCAAACAGTCATATCCGCTTTATGCGGCCTGTTGCCGCAGGACACAAGCCCCTATCGCTCACCCATTGAAAGCGCTCTCAATAATGATTGCGGTCGTGATCCCGGTCATGATCGCGTCCGCGGTGCATCCGCGCCGAATGATAGCCGTCCGCCGCATCGCGCCGGAAATGCCGACCGTCATCGCGGCGGTATTGGCGGGTTGTATGGTCGCGGTAATAATACCAGCCGTCGTTGCTCCAGTAGCCGTCCCGCACCGGTCCGTAATAGTTGTCGTAATAGAGATCGTCGTAGTCGTTGTAGGCGTAGCCGACCCCGGCACCGCCATAATAGCCGGTACAGCCGCTGAGCCCCATCACAGCGGCCAGAGCCGCCGAAAGAACAATTGCGCGTTTCATGACCGTCTCCCTGAAGATTTTCCTCCGCAAAACCTGCGCTCAAAATCCTAAACCGGAAAGACGAAAGCCCGCCCGCTTCGCAAGGATATGGTAAATGGGAAAGGGAATGATGCCAGCTTTCTTAATCCTCCCCTCTTGGAGGGGAGGGGGACCCCGAAGGGGTGGAGGGGTAAAAACAGGAGAGCGTGGCCAAATCCAGCCTCACCAGCCCTTAATCGATATCCTCGGCCGGCCATTCAGAGCGGTCCTCGCTTAAGTCCCAGGCGGCAAAATCCAGCGCCTCTTCCGGATCACCAAGCGCCAGTTCCGAAATCGTCTGCCCCCGGATCGAAACACCTGAGCGATGCACCGTCTCGCGGTCGCCGGTGATCAGATGATGCCAGGCCGGCAGTGTCTTGCCCTCATGCAGCCGGCGATAGGCGCAACTCATCGGCATCCATTCCAGAGCCTCTATATTGCGCGGCGTCAGCTTGATGCAGTCCGGAACGTGCTTCTTGCGGTTGGCATAATCTGAGCAGGCGCACTTCTCCGGATCGAACAGCTTGCAATGCACGCGCGTCGGAATGACCTCCAGCGTCTCCTCGTCCTCAAACCGCACCAGGCAGCACAGCCCGCAACCATCGCACAGGGATTCCCATTCCTGCGGATTCATCTGCTCAAGGGTCTTGGTTTCCCAGAAGGGAGCTCGTACGGCACTATCGGTCATGCGCGGGCTTATAATCCCCCCGCCCGGCAAAGGCGATAGGCTTCCTTTAATTTTCAAAACGGCAATATGGATGGTTGTTGCCTCGCAATGCAAAGTCGCATGTCCTCACTTTGACTGAAACGGGTAGGGAAAATCCGCCGCGCACATGATAGGTTCAGGCCATGACCGATCCGAAGCCCCGCGGCCGTCCCGCCGATCCCGATATACTCACACCTGCGGAATGGCAGATCGCTGAAGCGGTCCGCCACGGCCTGACCAACCGCCAGATCGCCAGCCGACGCAATGTCAGCCTGGATGCGGTCAAGTATCACGTCAGTAATGCCCTGTCCAAGCTGGGCCTGACACGACGGGCCCAGTTGCGCCAGTGGTCGGGCGTAGCGCTACGCAGCCCCGTTCACGACCGAAAGAAAAAGGGAAAACAGATGACGTTCGGACCTATAGGCCAGGTTGCCCGCGGCGTGCACAATATCGATGAGGCACGAAAATGGTATGGCGAGGTGCTGGGCCTGACGCACCTCTATTCCTTCGGTGACATGGCTTTCTTCGATTGCGGTGGCACGCGCCTGTTCCTGTCGCCCTCAAAGGCTGAAGGCGAATCGATCCTCTATATTTCCGTCAGCGATATTCATGAAGCGAAACGCCAGATGGAAGCGCGCGGCGTGGTCTTCATCAATGCGCCGCACATGATCCACCGCCACGAAAACGGCACCGAGGAATGGATGACCTTCTTCAATGACAACGACGGCCGCCCCCTGGCGCTGATGGAACAGGTGGCGCCGAAAGCATAGTTCTCACACCAGGCGCCAAAAACCCTTTGTAAAATAGCCGCCGGCATCCTACATGGCGCCTATGGCCAAAAACCCCTCCCCTAAGGCGCCGCTGCTCGCCCTGAAAGACGTCCGCCTGATGGACGGCATGAACCCGCTGTTCGACGGCGTCGATATCGCGCTGGAGCGCGGCGTGCGCGCCTGTCTCGTCGGCAAGAACGGCGCCGGCAAATCGACCCTGATGCGCCTGATGTCCGGCCTGATCGAGGCTGATTCCGGCGAGCGCATCGTCAGCAACGGCATCCGTTACGCTTTCGTGCTTCAGGAGCCGGAGCCCAAGGGCGAGACCATCCTCGACTGGGCCTGTTCCGGCGGCGCCGAGCATTATACTGCCGAGGCCGAACTCTATGCCTTCGAGATCGATCCGAATGCACCGACCACCTCCATGTCCGGCGGGGAAAAGCGCCGCGCCGCGCTCGCCAAGGCGTTTGCCGAAGAGCCCGATCTGCTGTTCCTCGACGAACCGACCAACCACCTCGATATCTTCGCTATCGAAACCCTCGAAGACCGTCTGCGGTCTTTCCGCGGCGCCGCCCTGATCGTCTCCCACGACCGGACCTTCCTGGAGCGCACCACCCAGCGCTGTTTCTGGCTCTACGATAGAAAAGTCATGAAGCTGGATCAGGGCTATGCCGGCTTCGAGCCGTGGTCGGAACAGGTGATGAAAGACGCCGAGGAATCGCTGTCGCGCCTGCAAAAGGCGATCGAGCGCGAAACGAAAACCTTCTACTCCTCGATCACTGCCCGCCGCACGCGCAACGAAGGCCGCGCCGCCCGCCTGGCCGCCATGCGCGCCGACGCCACCGCCCGCCTGATGCAGCGCTCGAAAACGCTCGAAATGAGCATCGATTCCGGCGGCACTTCCGGCAAGCTTGTAGCCGAACTGAAGGGCGTCAGCAAGGCGTTCGGCGAACGCACCCTGCTGAAGAACTTCTCGACCCGCATCATGCGCGGCGATCGCCTGGCGATCGTCGGTCCCAATGGCGCCGGCAAGTCGACCCTGGTCAAGCTGCTGCTCGGCCAGATCCCGGCGGATTCGGGCGAGATCAAGCTCGGCACCAATCTCGAAGTCGCCTATCTCGACCAGGGCCGCGACGCGCTGAAGGGCGAGGAAACCCTGTGGGACGTGCTGGCCAATTCCGGCTCCGACCAGATCATGGTCCAGGGCACGCCGCGCCATGTCGCCGCCTATGCCAAGGATTTCCTCTTCCGCGAAAACCAGTTGCGCCAGCCGGTGAAGTCGCTCTCCGGCGGCGAGCGCAACCGCCTGCAACTGGCCCGCGCCCTGGCCAAGGCCACCAACCTGCTGGTGCTGGATGAGCCGACCAACGACCTCGACATGGACACGCTCGACCTGCTCGAAGACATGCTGGCCGATTACGACGGCACGCTGATCCTGGTCTCGCACGACCGTGACTTTATCGACCGCCTGGCCACTTCCACCCTGGCCCTGAACGGCAAGGGCGCGGCCGCCGAAACGCCCGGTGGCTGGCAGGACTTCATCCGCCAGAACCCGGACTTCTTCTCGGCGATTTCGCGCATGGAATCGATCAAGATCAAGGGCGAAGCGCCATCCGTGCTCTTTGAAAAGCCGGTGGAAGTGGCCACGCTCAGCAAGAAGCCGGCCGCCAAGCTCTCCTACAAGGACCAGAAGCGCCTGGAAGACCTGGAACGCCTGATGCCTGAATGGCAAGCCGAGATCGAAAAGCTGGAAGAAATTCTCAGCGATCCGAACCTCTATACCAGGGCGCCCAAGGCGTTCGAGCAGACCACCCGGCAACTGACCCACACCCGCACCTCACTGGAAAACGGTGAAATGGAGTGGCTGGAACTGGAAGAGAAACGCGCCGCCCTCGCCGGCTGATCTTTTGTACCTCCCCGACTTGTCGGGGTTTAGCGCAAGCGAAAGTGTAGCTTTCGCCAGCTATGGGACCGCGAGCGAAGCGAAGGGGTGGTGGGGTTTCTTACTCCTCCCGTCTTATCCACTTCCCGCAGTCACAACCAAAAATCCCCGCCTATTAGGTCTTAATTAAACTCACTGGCTTAAGCTTTCAGGGTTACAACCTGACGTACCGCGTGAAAGTCATCAAGCAAGCCATGACCAAGCCTGCCCGCCGCGCCTGTTCTCTGCTGCCCGCCGCCGCTCTTCTGACGGTGATTGCGGTGCCTTGCACGGCGCTCGCCAGTTCGTCCGGCCCCTATCTCAACTGGAACGCCAAGGCTCAGCCGGTTACGCAGGCGCCACCGCAGACCGAGCAGGTCCAGACCGCCACCGGCGCCTATCCCGTTCCGCCCTCGCCCTATGGCCAGGTCGGCGATCCTTGTGCCAAATCCTTACGCTGGCCCGCCAAACAGGCGCCGGCCGTGGCTTCGGTCTCCCCGCCGCCGCAGCCGGATTTCGCCCCGGTGCCGACCGCCTCCATACGCAATCCGGCGCCAGTTTCGGTGTCCCAGCCCGTGCCAATGACCGCGCCGAAGCCGGTGGCTGTGGTGCCCTTACCCGCCCCTGGGCCCGAACGCGAAGACCCCGGCCTGGCCGACGATCCCGACCTGACGCCCGAAGCGCCGGTCGCCGCACAGCCCTCACCGCCTCAAGCTGCCCGCAAGTCCGCGCCCGCTGTGGCGTCAGCGCCAACGCCTGCGCGCACCGAAACCGCGCCGCCCTCGGCCGCCGTCGCCTCAGCCCTCAGCACCGACGGCGCCTACGAAGTGCCCGCGACAAGCAAATACGCCGCCCGCATCGCCGCAGCCCGCGCCGCCCAACTGCCAACTGCCGAAGCGCCCAAAACCGGCAAGCCAGAGGCCAAACAGACCGCCACCGCACCGGAACCCGATGTCTCCCTGGCCTCGCAGGAAACCGACCACGTCTTCATTCCCGGCGAGCACTACACCACACCGGCCGACGAACCACGCCTTTACAGCCTGCATCGCCAGTACGGGATGCGCCCCGATCCGATCACCGTCACACCCGACGCCACCGGCGCGCTGCTGACCGTTTCGCCGGAAGAAGGCGGCGATCCGAACGATGACGATAAGGCCAATGATCGTACTGGCAGCGATACCGGCAAAAAATCCGACACCGATAAGAACTGATCGATACTCTCTAAACCTTCCCGCCAGCCAAAACCTTCTCAGCCAGAATGGCCCTCAAGGAAACAGAATGTCCCGCGTCCCGACCTCAGCCCTGACCGACCTGATCGAACTGGCCCAGGAGCCCTCGAGCACCAAGCGCCGCGAACTGCTGCGCCAGGTGACCGGTATCTTCATGACCAATCCGGAAGAGATCAGCGGACCGGAAATGGAACTCTATGACTCGGTGATGAGCCAGCTCACCGCCGATATGGAAACCCTGGTCCGCGCCGAAATCTCCACCACCATTTCCCAAACCCGCAACGCCCCGCTCGGCCTGCTGCGCCGTCTGGCCTCCGATGACATCGCCGTCGCCGAACCGATCCTGACCCGCTCGCAGGCGCTCAGCGAAACCGATCTGATGCACATCGTCTCGACGCAGGGGCAGGATCACCTGCGCGCCGTTTCCAGGCGCGACACGGTGCCGGAAAGCGTCTCCGGCGTCATCGTCAACCGCGGCGACGACACCACCCTGCACACCCTCCTCAGCAATGACGGCGCCCGCCTGTCTCGCGCCACCAACGAGCAGGTCATTCAGCGCGCCCAGGCCAATCCGGCCCTGCACGAAGTCGTGGTCAACCGCGCCGACATGCCGGTCGACCTGATGAACGACATGTATTTTGTCGTCGAGGCCCGCCTGCGCGAACGCATCATGCGCGAAAACGAAAAGCTCGACCCCGCCGTGCTCGAACAGGCCCTGTCAAAGGGCCGCGACAAGGTGGCCGTGGCCTATGGCAGCTTCCCGGACGACTATGAGAAGATCTTCGCCGAGGTCGAATCCTTACGCCGCAATTCGCGCCTGACCCCAACCCTGCTCGCCAAGTACATGCGCGATCCGAACCCGACCTATTTCCTCTGCGCCCTGGCGCAGATGGCCGATATCGATTTCCTGACCGCCCGCCACCTGGTCGAGAAAAAGGAAATCGACGCGCTCGCCATCGCCTGCAAGGCCGCCGATCTCGACAAGGCGCTCTTCCTGACCTACGCCATGATCATGCTGTCCGACCAGGAAAACGCCATGGGCAAGGCCAGCGAATACGGCCGGCTCTATACCGACCTGCCGCGCGACACGGCGCTTCGCACCATCCGCTTCTGGCGCCTCAGGCGCGCCGAAGGCCACGCCGCTTAATCGGGCCTTTGTCCCGATTAAGCTTTTTTCTTAAGAAGATACCTCGCATCAGGGCTAGGCGCCCCCCTCGGCGCGCAGTCGCGCTTGCCAAAAATGCGATTAGTCATCGCCTTTTGGAAATCCATCCTTATACCTCCCCAGTTTACTGGGGAGGGGGACCGCACGACGCGCGAAGCGCTAGATGCGGTGGTGGGGCTTCTTGCTTGCTTCCTTCCCCCCGCCTCCAGGCAAAAAAAAGCCGCGCTAAACAGCGCGGCCAGTTTACAGGGAGGAAACGCCCAGGAAGGGCAAAGACCTCGAACAAGGTCTAGGCCCTTCTTATAGCAGGCTGTTAGCGCTACCGCAAGAAAAAAATGACAGCGCTGTCATTTTTTTCGCTCACCCCTCTGCATTTGCGTGCAGGAACTTCGCCAGCGGTTCACGCAAGATCTGCGGCCCGGAAACCGCCGCCTCGAACAGGCGTTTCTGGATATCACGCGGCAGGTCGAACCAGCGCATGACCACTGCCGTGCCCAGGGCCTGGACCAGTTCGCGTTCATCTTCGCGCAGGTCGTGGCCGGCCGAAAGGTTCCAGGCCAGATATGGCTTGCCGCCGTCAGATGCCTTTTCCATCATACCGCCTCCAGACCACGCGGCCCCCAGGCGTCCGGCGGCGGCAGGGGTTCCGGCACGGGTATAGGCTCCTCGCCTTTGGGGACTGGCGATATGTCGGGCACATCGGGGGCCGGATCGGACACGGGCGGCGGCGGATCGTCCTGAATATGGGTTGCAGTCAGGGTCATGGTGATGCTCCCGGATAGATATCGGACAGCGCAACCTAGCACTCACACCGTAAAATCCGCAGACCACAAACCGGCAGCTAAATCAAAATTTCATAAATACAGGAAAAATCCCTTGTCCGTAAAACATATCCGCTTTTCACCAGACATCCGAAAAGCGAATACTTCCTGTCTATTTGCCATAGCGATAAGGCTTACAATCTCTTTACCACGGTTACCGGCCATATGGATGACAATCTTACGGACCGGAGCGTAGGGTCTGCGCCGTGCCCGGCGATACTGGGCACGGCATCAATCACACACACCCTAATGCCATCCCGCAGCCCCTGCGGGAAAAGGAGATACCATGCCCAGAAACAATGATGACCAACGCAATTCCCAATCCCGCGAACGCGACGAAGAGGGTCGCTTCACCAGCAATCCTGGTCGCTCATCCTCGCGCTATGACGATGACGACGACGATTACCGCACCCAGGGCCGCGACCGCGATGAAAACGGCCGCTTCACCAGTGGCCGCGACCGCTCCCAGGACGAGGACCGCGACTTTGAGGACTGGCACGCCTATGGCCATGCCCGCGGCTGGCACGCTCACCAGCAAGGCCGCCATGGTCAGGCCAACCGCAACCGTGATGAAGAAGGCCGCTTCACCCGTGGTGGGCGCGGCTCGCAAAATCGTGACGATGACCGCTCTTACGGGGCTACATCGGGACAAGGCCGCGGCTGGCACGGCGATCCGGAAGGCCATGCCCGCGCCGGCAGTATGAGCCACGGTGGCTCGCAAAGCCGTGGCCGCGATTATGACGACGATGATGATATGCGCGGTCGTGGTGCCACCAGCCGCGAACGCGACGACAACGGCCGCTTCGTCGGCAACCGCCACTAACAAGAGTCAGATACTTTTAAACTGAAGCTTTGCATCGAGTGCGCATAAGAAGCCCCACCACCACATCTCAGGCGCTACACGCCTTCGTGCGGTCCCTCCTTATTAGTTCCTCCCCGCTTGTCGGGGAGGGGGACCGCGCCATTCTTCACGGCGTGGTGGTGGGGTTTCTTGCTTCGACCCACACCATAACCATGTAGCCTGTCATTTTTTTGTGACCGCTCCCTGTCCTATAGTCATTTGGCTTGTCCGCGCATGATACCGTCATATAGGGTGCCGGCACTTACAGATGGGGGACGCCATGGACAGACGCACGCTTATTCGCACCGGCCTGGCCACCGCTCTGCTGGCCCCTTTAACCACACCTCGAATGGCCCTGGCCGCCGAGCCGCCGCTTATCCCCATCCGCACCGATCCGGCCCAGGTGTTCCGCACCACGGTCTGCCTGCGCCCTTTCCGCGCCAAAGGTCCGCGCATCGAAAGCGAAAGCGTCGGGCGCAAACAGGTCATCCATAATTACGGTCATGGCGGCAGCGGCTGGTCGCTCTCCTGGGGCTCGGCCGCAGAAGCCGTCTGGCTGGCCATGCAGTCATCGCCGCGAAAACTGGCGGTGATCGGCGCCGGGGCGCTTGGCCTGACCGCCGCCATCACCGCCCAGCGCGCCGGCGCCGAGGTCACCATCTATGCAAAGGAACGCTTTCCGTTTGTCCGCTCGGCGCGCGCCACCGGTATCTGGTCGCCGGATTCGCGCGTCGCGCAAACCACGGCCATGCCGGCTGATTTCCCCGTCCGCTGGGAACGCATGGCGCGCACCTCGGTCGCCCTGCACGAAAGCTATGTCGGCAGCGCCGGCAATCCGGTGGAATGGATCGATTATTACATCCTGCGCGATCCGGAACCTGAGTCCCTGCCAACCGCCCCTGAAGCCCCGGAAGCTTTTGACCCTGGTTTTGCCTCTCTGAACGATCGCCTTCAGGGCCTTATGCCGCATTCAGGTCCGGTAGCGCCCGAAACCACACCCTTTGCCGCCGCTCAAGTGCGCCGCGCCGCCAATCTGTCCTTCAATATCGCCGACTACGGTCGCCAGCTTGAGGCCGACTTCCTG
This sequence comes from Asticcacaulis taihuensis, assembly GCF_900100255.1. Lineage (GTDB taxonomy): Bacteria > Pseudomonadota > Alphaproteobacteria > Caulobacterales > Caulobacteraceae > Asticcacaulis > Asticcacaulis taihuensis. The sequence goes on from NZ_FMTS01000002.1 coordinate 147,475, forward strand.
CTGGCCGGCGGCCGGTTTGAACATATGGAATTTCATGAACCGTCCGACCTCTCCAGACTGAAGGAAAAGGTCGTCATCAACTGCACCGGCTATGGCGCCCGCGCCCTGTGGCGCGATGAAAGCGTCATCCCCGTGCGCGGCCAGATTGTCTGGCTGACGCCGCAGGAAGGCGTCCATTACGGCTTCTATTCTCACGGCATCGGCGTTCTGGCCCGCCGCGACGGCATAGTGGTGCAGGACTTCGGCCCCGACGAAGCCTTCGGCTGGAACGACGCCAATGAGACCGCCGATCCTGTGGCGGCACAAGCGACACTCGAAAAACTGAAGACGGTTTACCGGGCGTAGCGGGCTATTTCCACTGCCACATGGCAATATAATCCGGTCAATGAGCACCCTCATGGATTGCATCGGGGTACGGAATAACATACCTTTGTGTGCATAAGCTGCCGCACAGATCGAGCAGGACATCTTCCGGGGGGATCCACATGGCGTCACACAGCCAGATTTCGCGTCGTTTTTTTGTTGCGGCCCTGGGCGGCGTTTCCACGCTCAGCCTGTGGAACCGGGCCCTGGCCCAAAAAACCGGCACCCAAACGGCCGCCACTACCGCCGCACCACCGCCGCTTAACGTCTATGGCAAGCTGCCCGCGGTCGAAAAGGTGGCCCTGTCACCCGACGCCAAACGCATCGCCATGATCATGGAAAAGAACGGCGAACGTATTGTTTTCGATTACGATCTGAGCACCGGCAAGGCCGCCGCCGCCGCGATCGCCGGCGACAAGCTGCGGGAAGTCATGTGGGCGGATAACAGCCACGTCCTGATCGTCACCTCGAATACAGAGATCTATTACGGTAGCAAGTATGAGCAGTCCTATGGCCTGGTGCTGGACGTGCCCGCCGGCAAACGCATCCAGCTCTATGCCAACGTAACCGGCGTTCCCACCTCCATTGTCACCGGGGACTTTTACCGGATCAAGGCGGAAGACGGCTATCGCATCACCGCCTCCGGTTTCAAGCGCCCGGAGGGCATAGGTACGGCGGATGGCGGCAGCACGGCCACGGAGACCATTGATCGCTGCCTCTACGCCTTCGGCACCACCACCGGCCGCGGCTTCAAGCTCGATGTCGATTCACGCCCGGTGCAGGACTGGATCGTTCGCGCCGACGGCACGGTCGCCGCCAAGAGCGTTTATGATGACGACACCAAGAAATGGACCGTCAGCGTGAAAGGGGACAAGGGCTGGCAGACCCTGCTCAATGTCGACGCCAAATATGACATGCCGGGCCTATGGGGCCTGGGCCGCAATGCCCAGTCGGTCCTGATCAAATTCAACAGCGGCGAAGACACCGGCCGCTTCTTCGAATACGACTTCAGCGGCAACCGCTCGCCACTGGAGCTTAAGCGCAGCGACAATTACCCGATCTACCATCCGCAGACCTATCTGCTGGCCGGCTTCGGCAACAGCGGCTCGGCGGAAACCTGGACCTTCTACGACCCGGTGATGAAACGCCTGCCGGCCCTGATCACTGACGCCCTGCCCGGACAGCTCAACCAGATGCTCGCCTTTGCCGAGGACCCGCGCAAGGTGCTGGTTTTTACCGAGGGCGCGGGCGATGCCGGCACCTATTACTTCTTCGATTTCACCACCGGCGACTACAAGGAGATCGGCTCCGCCTATCCCGACCTGCCGGGCGACTGGGTGGCGCAGAAAGCCTATATCCAGTACAAGGCCGCCGACGGCCTGGATATCCCCGCCTGGGTCACCCTGCCGCCGCACCGCGAGGCGAAAAACTGCCCGCTCGTCGTCCTGCCGCACGGCGGTCCGGAAGCCTTTGACGCCGGGGAATTCGACTGGATATCCCAGGCCATCGCCTCGCGCGGCTATGTCGTGCTCCAGCCCAATTATCGCGGCTCATCCGGCTATGGCAAGGATTACACCGCGAAGGGCTACGGCGAATTCGGCCGCAAGATGCAGACCGACCTGTCCGATGGCGTGGCACATCTGGCAAAGGAAGGCATGATCGATCCGAAGCGGGTCGCCATTGCCGGCGGTTCCTATGGCGGCTATGCGGCCCTGGCCGGGGTGTCCCTGCAAAAGGGCATCTATAACTGCGCCGTGTCGATCTCCGGCCTTTCGAACCTCAAGACCTTCCTGGATTATCGCCGTGAGCGCGTAGGTTTCGATGGTGACAGCTACAGCATGTTGTACTGGAAGCGGTTCATGGGCGATGACAGCCGGCTGGCGGAAATTTCGCCAATCAACCATGTGGCCGATATCACGGCGCCGGTGATGCTGATCCACGGCAAGGACGATGTGGTCGTGCCGTTCGATCAGAGCCAGCAGATTTACGACGCCCTGAAGCGCGCCGGCAAGGATGTGGAACTGGTGGCGGCCGACCACGAAGACCACTGGCTGTCACGCGAGCCATCACGCGTCCAGACCCTCGAAGCCATGATGGGCTTCCTGCTGAAGCATAATCCGCCGGCATAAGCCCCTAAGCGAAAGGGATGGACCTTTCACTCCAAAAGTGATATCACTTTGATATAACTATGGAGGGCAAGATGACCGATGACAGCAGGCCCCTGAGCGAACTGGTGGCACAGGGTTGGGAAATTCTGAACTACAGTTCTTCGCACGACGCCACCAACGGCGCGATTGTCGAAAACTTCCTTCTGCGCAAACAGAAGATGCACCGGATCCTCAGCGTCCGGCCGAAGGTGCTCGGCAAGGGATTTGTCACTAAAGAAATTGATATTTAGGGGAGAGCGAACATGAACGAACAACCGATAAACAGTACCCGCGAACGCGCCGGCGAAAGCGGCAATGGCGGCGTCATGCTGCTGGTCTTCCTGGCGCTAGTGGCGGCGACCATCATCGCCCCCGTCATGCGGATGCCGCTGTGGGCCATACCGCCGGCCCTGACGGCGCTCTTCCTGCTGATGGGCTTCTATACCGTCCAGCCCAACCAGACCGTGGCGCTGACCGTCTTTGGCAATTACAAGGGCAGCGACCGCAATACCGGCCTGCGCTGGGTGCCCTTCTGGTATGGACGCCGTAAGGTGTCCTTACGGGTCCGCAATGTCACCAGCGAGGCCCTGAAGGTCAATGACCAGCGCGGCAATCCGATCGAGATCGCCGCCAATATTGTCTGGCATGTCGCCGATTCCGCCCAGGCTTTGTTCGATGTCGATGACTATGCCGCCTTCGTCAATATCCAGATCGAGACGGCCCTGCGCGAAACCGCCCGCCAGTATGCCTATGATCACGCCGATGACGGCCAGCCGACCCTGCGCGATGACGCCGATATCGTTGGCGCCCGGCTGAAGGAGGATTTGCAGGCACGCGTGGCGGTGGCCGGCGTGGCGGTCGATGAAGCCCACCTGATGCACCTGGCCTATGCGCCGGAAATCGCCGGCGCCATGCTCAAGCGCCAGCAGGCCGAGGCGGTCATCGCCGCCCGCCAGAAGATCGTCGCCGGCGCCGTCGGCATGGTCGAAATGGCCCTGGAGCAATTGTCGCAGCGCGGCGTCGTCCAACTCGACGAGGAGCGCAAGGCGTCGATGGTGTCAAACCTGCTGGTCGTGCTGTGCGCCGATCGTGAAGTCCAGCCGGTGGTCAATACCGGCACACTTTACGGCTAGAGGATAGATCCGATTTAATCGGATCTATCCTCTAGCCCTCTACTTTGACGCACTTTTTAATCCGAAAAGTGCGTCACACTTTTCGGAAAGTGCTCTAATGGCCTCGCCCGGCAAGAAAGCCTACCCCTTGCGACTGCCGCCGGAAGTGCTGGCGGCAGTCGAACGCCTGGCCGCGTCCGAACTGCGCTCGACAAATGCTCAGCTTGAAATGTTGCTGCGCGAAGCCCTGAAGACACGTGGCATCCGTCTGACACCGCCCGGCGCCGACGACGGTCATTGACTTGATCCTCGTGCCGCGCCTTAATCGACAAACCAATCCGGAGCCTGCCGATGCCGCCCGTCATTACCGCTTTTGAACGCTCCCCCGATGGTGGCCGAGGTCTCGCCCGCGATACGCGCGTGCGTTGGGCGCTGGAGGAAACCGGCCAGCCCTATGAGGTGCGTCATCTCTCCTTCGAGGCCATGAAGCAGCCCACGCATCTGGCGCGGCACCCTTTCGGCCAGATACCCACCTATGAAGACGGCGACCTTGTCCTGTTCGAGACCGGATCAATCGTTCTCCATATCGCCGAACAGCATTCCGTCCTGCTGCCACAGGATACCAATGCCCGCGCACGGGCCATCACCTGGATGTTCGCCGCAACCAATACGGTGGAACCGCCGATCCTTGACCTGGTGACCGCCCGGATTATCGAACGCGACAAACCCTGGGCCGAGGCACGTCTGCCCCTGGTCCAGGATCGCATCCGCGACCGACTGAAGCCCCTGTCCGTTCGTCTGGGCGACGGTGAGTGGCTTGATGGCGCCTTCAGCGCGGGCGACCTGATGATGGTGTCCGTCCTGCTCAGGCTGCGGCCATCGGGCCTGCTGGATGAGTTCCCCAGCCTCGCCGCCTACGTGGCGCGCGGCGAGGCCCGGCCCGCCTACCAGCGGGCGTACGCGGCGCAAAAGGCGGACTTCGAGGCCGCATCCGGAAAATCCGTCTAACCCTCGATCCGTTTCCAGTCGACGCCCTTGCAGATCAGGCCGCCCAGCACACAGCCGGTCGTGGTCATGGTATTTTCCGCCACCTGCATTTTCAGGCGGTAGTGCAGCTTTCGCTGCGGATCGTAAGCCCTGCCCGTCCATTTGCCGTCGCCCTGATCGGTGATCGTCATGACCAGCCGGTCGCCTGTTTTCTCATCCCTCGTGCCCGGCCGGATCCAGGTATTGACGGCGCAGATATCCTCGCCGCAGGGCGCGATACGCACCCGCGCCTTGCCGTCGCCGCGCGCCCAGTCGCCCTGTGGCGACATCGCCTGTGCCGAGGAGGTTATGCCCGCCAGGGCGAGCCCGGCCATCATCAGTATCAGTCGCATGTGTCGCTCCGGTTTAGCCAGCCACAGATACATACGCCGGCAACCGCGCACCGGATCAGGCGGAGATTTTTCAGCCTCCGGTGAACCGGCGACGCGCGCCCTCCGTAAATTTTGACAGGTCACACGGAAATACCTATGCTCCTGTCTTCAAATATTATCGTCCTGATCGGCCTCGCCGCCGGTGTCAGCCTCGTCATGATGGCGGCCACAGTGGTGCAGCTTGTCACCGGCAAGAGCGGCTGGATCGACACGCTGTGGACCTTCGCCGTGGGCGCCGGCGGGGTCGCGGCGGCCCTGTTGCCGACCGAAGGCGCCAATGACCTGCGCCGCCTCTGTGTCGGCCTGCTGGTTGCCGTCTGGGCCCTGCGGCTGGGTCTGCATATCGCCGCGCGGACACATGGAGGCGAGGACGATCCGCGCTACGCCGCCATAAAGGCTGATCACCCAAAGGACTGGCCGGTCTATCTTTTCGGCATGTTGCAGGCGCAAGCCATCGCCGCCTTTGTCCTCGTCCTGGCCGTGCGTTTCGCCGCCATCAACCCGGCGCCTTTCCCGGCCGTCACCGACCTGATCGGCATGGCCATATTGCTGGTCGCCTTTATTGGCGAAGGCGTGGCCGATGCTCAGCTCCGCGCCTTCGGCAAGACGCACAAAAAGGCGGTGGCCGATACCGGCCTGTGGCGCTGGTCGCGTCATCCGAACTATTTCTTCGAATGGCTGGGCTGGTGCGGCTGGGCAGTGATCGCGCTTTCCGGCCCGTTCGGCTGGCTGGCCCTGCTGGCGCCGGTCCAGATGTATATCCTGCTCGTTTACGTCTCCGGCATTCCGCCGCTCGAAAAGCACATGCGCGAAACCCGCGGCCAGGCATTCGATGACTACGCCGCCCGCACCTCCGCCTTCTTTCCCTTACCCCCAAAGAGCCGATCATGAACCTCGCCACCACGCTTGCCGAACGCGCCCCCCTGCCGAACGCCGTGACCCTGGCCGCCATCGATTTCCTGGTTGGGCGCAGCAAACGAAAGATCGCACAATCCGCCCTGCCGGAAGAGGCGTTCGTGGCCGCCATGAGCGATTACCCGATCGCTCTCCATACCGCGACAGCCAATGCCCAGCACTATGAAATCCCCGACCGTTTCTTCGGCTATATCCTGGGGGCGCGGCGCAAATATTCCTGCTGCCTCTACCCGTCGGAAGGCACCACGCTCGACGAGGCCGAGGTTCTGGCCCTGGAAGAGACCTGCCGCCACGCCGACCTGAAGGACGGCCAGACCATCCTCGAACTCGGCTGCGGCTGGGGCTCCCTGTCGCTTTACATGGCCGAAACCTATCCGAACGCCCGCATCATTTCGGTATCCAATTCGCATTCCCAGCGCGACTATATCGAACGCCAGGCGATCCTGCGCAAACTGACCAACCTGACGGTCCTCACCGCCGACATGAACGATTTCACCACGCACCTGATGTTCGACCGGATCGTCAGCGTCGAGATGTTCGAGCACATGTCGAACTGGCGCGAACTGCTGGCCCGCGCCCGTACCTGGCTGAAAGCGAACGGCGCCCTGTTCCTGCACGTCTTCACCTCGAAGGCGCATTCCTACCGCTTCAATCATGAGACGGACAGCGATGACTGGATCGGCAAATACTTCTTCACCGGCGGGATCATGCCGGCGCAGGATCTGCCGCATCGCTTCCCCGACCTGTTCACGGTCGAGGTCGAATGGCGCTGGTCGGGCGAAAATTATCGCCGCACCGCCATGGACTGGCTGGCGAATTTCGATGACAACCAGGCGCAGATCGAACCGATACTGAAATCCGTCTATGGCAAGGACGCTCATATCTGGCGCCGGCGCTGGCGGCTGTTCTTCCTGGCCACGGCCGGGCTGTGGGGCCATGCCGGCGGTTCGGAATGGGGCGTCGGCCATTATCGGCTGCGGCCGGTAACTTAAACTTTCCGTCTTCTCCCCTGCAAGGCGGAGGATGGTACAAGATCAGCTCACTCATACCTCCCCACCTCAGGTGGGGAGGGGGACCGTCCGGCGAAGCGTCTTCAGCGAAGCCGGATGGTGGTGGGGTTTCTTGTTTTTAGCTCACACCCTGCTCGCTCAGCGCTTCCACTTTCGCCTAGGCAAAGACCGACTTCGGAACATGGGTAATCCGACAGGCCAGATCGCCCTCACCCGACGCCACGATATAATGATCACCGCCGTCAACTATCCCCGTGGTAAACACCACGTCGCGGATATAGACCTGATCCTCGATGGGACGAGTGAGTTCCGGATCGGCCTCGATCAGCGGCACATGACTGGTGCGGAGGATCCGGCTCGGATCGTCCCTGTCGAGCAGCGACCAGTAGGTGCGGTAAATGCCGATAATCTCCTTCGGCTCGACACCATGCCACAGGCTGATCCACCCCTCAGGCGTCAGGATCGGCGGGGTGCCGCCGCCCATGCGCGCCGTCGCCACTGTCCCTGAATGCGGCCGGATGCCCGGCTTACGGTGCGGCTTCCAGTACAATCCGTCCTTCGATGTGGCCAGGTTGATCGAAGGCCCGGCACGCCACTCGCTGCCCGGCGGATAGGCGAAATAGAGGTCGCCAAGCGGCCGCGTCTGCGCCCAGTATTCGCCGCCAACCTCGCCCTCGAAGATCAGCATGTCCTTGTTCTGGTGATCGAGCACAATATCCTCGAAAACCCAGTCGAGACCATTCTGCGAACTGTAAAGCGTGGTCGACTGCCGCTCCGGGCTGATCGAACAGGTGGTCATCAGGAAACGGTCTTCCACCCGCGATATGCGCGGATCTTCTATGCCGTAACATTGCAGGCTGTTTTCCGGCGCCACCGCCTTGTCATAATGCATGGCTATGACCTCAAGCCCATCCGGCGACAGTTCGACCGGCAGGAGCCACGACAGCGAGGTCAGGGCGATGATCCGCCAGCCGCCGCCGCGCAGTTTGAATACCCGCGGGTCGGCCGTATCAACCAGGTCCAGCGGCCACGGATCGAGCCCGTACCGCCCCTCGTCCCAGCGGATGGAATGAACATGATTATCGAAGATCGGCGTCCGCAGCGCTTCGGCCACACGCACCATCATCAGCAGATTGCCATTGGCCAGCCGCGTCAGGCCGGGATTGAAGGCGCCCAGCACATAAGTCTCGGCATCAAGGTGACCAGCCAGGGGTGAGCGCGACAGGTCGATATCATCCGGCACAATGATCAGCCGGTCGGTCGCATATCGGCTCACCTCACCGGTCCTGTGTCATCGGCAATTGGGGTTTCACGCTCAAAGGCAAGCAGGTCTTCGTCGGTGTCATGCACAGCCACCACGCCCTCTTCCGGCATGTCGGCGGCATCGATATCGAACGCGGCGCCGCTGTGCAGATGATGGGCATCGTCAATGCCGGTCGGCACATATTCCGAACCGTGCCGTTCGCGGTTTTCCGGCGTAAACGGCAGGCCGGCGGCATCGGTCAGCGTGGTTTCACCCGGCTTCAGCACGCTGTCGCGCGCCAGGCCCTTTGATGTGGTTACGGTCATGGTCATGTCCTCCATTGCGCCCCTCCGGAATCTTCCGGCAAAAACGCATCAAGGGACAATATGTTTTACGCCTGTTCGCGCACGCGATCGAGCTGGGCCTGCGCGCCTTTCGACAGGCTCTTCAGATGCTGCTCGTCGAAGATTTCCAGCGCCGCTTCCAGCGCATAGGCCGCCTCGGCGCGTTCCATCATGAAGCCGGTGATGTCGCCGCGCGCCACATAGAGCCGCGCCAGATTGGTTTGCAGGATGGCCCAGCCCACCGGATCGTGCTCCGGCTTGCAGGCCCGCAGTTCGGCCTTGAAATCGGCCTCGGCCTGGTCGAGCGACTGGAGATCGCCCTTCAGCTCGGCATGTTTCGCCAGGCAGGCGGCGCGGTTGTTGATCAGTTGCCCGCGCAGGGACAGGCCCTTTTGCAGCGGCCGCTTCAGCGCCAGGTTATAGACCTGCATGGCCTTTTCATAGATCTGCTGGTTGAGCGTCAGTTCGGCCAGGGCCTGCAAGCCCATGGCCAGGGCCTGCTTGTGCGCCACCCAGTCGAGCGGCGAATGCTCGAAATCGACCGGTTCTTCCTCGGCGCTGAGCAGCGAAATACCTTCGGAGATGATGCCCGGATTGCCCTCGATCTCGCCCTTCCATACCATGGCGAGGCCCAGGCGCAGATTGACGCGCGACCAGGTGACCGGTTCATAGGCCGGATCGAAACGCGCCTGAAGCGCCTCGAAATCCTTGATCACCGCCGCCATCAGCGCCGGATCGCAACGATCCAGCCCCACCAGGGTCAGCAGATCAGCGCGTTCATAGCGGGCCTGCGCCGCCTCGATCTTGTCGGCAGCCGCATGGGTCTGCTGCACGCGCTTATCGGCGCGCTCGACGGCGCGATCGATATGGGACATGGCCAGAAGCGCCAGTTCGAGGTCTTCACCGACGCCCTGTTTCACCGCCAGGCGGGCGGCCAGTTGCGCCTCGACACGATTGAAACGGGCGCGAATGGCTTCGTCGTCCTGGATGGCGGCGCGGCCCCCGGCCAGCAGTTCCTCGGCCGAATTCAGCAAATCGTGGGTCTCATAGAGATCGGAAGAGAGGATGCAGGTCTGGGCCTGTTCCAGGGCGGCGATGGCGGCCTCAGCGGCGGTTTTGGCTTCCTTGCCAGCGTTTTCGGCGGCGGAGGCGGCGCGGCGCAACGCCACCGGATCACCGGTGCGGCGGCCATATTCGCGCCAGACCTGGGCGGCTTCGAGATAAGGAGCGAAGCGGTTCTTGGTCGAGACACGCCCGCCTTCGATATCGAGCTGGCGCCCTTGGGTGATCAGCAGTTGCAGGTTCATCAGTTCGTAGAGGCTGGGATCGGAATCGATCCGGCCGTGGTTACGAAAGATGCGCCTCAGTTCACGGCCAAATTCAAACATCGCTTGTCCATCGCTTCCGAAGCGAAAAGCGTATCAGGACGATACGCTCCGTTCGGCGTTTTCTGGACAATTGCAAAGGCAGTGCCGAAAGGGACGGTTATCCACGATTACGGCCGGCATGGCCAAGCGGAGCAAATGCCGGCACAATAGAGCGAAAGGAGATTAGAAATGACCGATGCGGGAAAAGAGATGCTGGCCGCCATACTGGCCATGGGGGTTCTGCATTTCACCATGATGATGTGGCTTTATATGTCCCGAATGCGGGCCTTCAAACTGGCCGGCGTAACGCCGGATACCGCCACCTTTGCCACCATGCGCAAGCTGCCAGACTGGGCGCTCAATCCCGCCGCCAATTACAACAACCTGACCGAGGCCCCGCCGCTCTTCTATGCCGTTGTCATCGTCATCGTACTGCTCGGCCAGGCGGATATGGTCAATGTGACGCTGGCCTGGCTCTATGTCGCCATCCGCGTGGCCCATTCGCTGTGGCAGTCACTGGTCAACCGGATCAGCATCCGGATGATGCTGTTCGCCGCCTCTTGGTTTGTGCTTGCGGCGATGATTGTGCGCAGCGGCTGGCAGGTGTTGACCTAATCTCCTCCCCTGCGAAGCGGGGGAGGTGTCAGCGCTAAGCCCGCAGGGCTGGTGTCGCTGACGGAGGGGGCACCCCATCATTCGCAACGCCCCCTCCGTCTCGACGCGCTTCGCTTGCTCGACACCTACCCCGTACGCTGCGCTACAGGGGAGGAGAAAACCTACCCCCGCTCTTTCGTCCGCTGGAACGACACATCCGGGAAGCGTTCGGCGACGTAATTAATCTCCCAGCCCGACTTGCCGAGGAAAACCGGCGCCTCGTCGATATCGGCGCCCATCTGCGAGCGGTATTTGGAGGCGAAGTCCTCGATCTTGGCCGCATCGCCGCCCAGCCAGCGCGCTTCGGCGTAAGGCGACGGCTCGAACACGCATTCCAGGCCATATTCGTTGGCCAGGCGGTCGGCCATGACCTCGAACTGAAGCTGACCCACGGCGCCGACGATAAAGTCAGACCCGATCGACGGGCGGAATAACTGCGTCACGCCCTCTTCGGCCAGGGATTCCAGCGCCTTTTTCAGGTGTTTGGCCTTGAGCGGATCTTTCACGCGCACGCGCTGGAGGATTTCCGGCGCGAAGTTCGGCAGGCCGGCAAAGCGCACCGTGCCGCTTTCGGAGAGTGAGTCACCGACGCGCAGAACGCCATGGTTCGGAATGCCGATGACGTCGCCGCCAAAGGCATCCTCGGCCAGTTCGCGGTCGGAGGCGAAGAACATGATCGGCGCATTGACGCTGAGTTGTTTGCCGGTGTTCTGAACCTTCAGCTTCATGCCGCGCTGGAACTTGCCGGAGGTCAATTTCAGCATGGCGATGCGGTCGCGGTGGTTCGGGTCCATATTGGCCTGGACCTTGAAGACGAAGCCGGTGACTTCCTTCTCGGTCGGGCTGACCACCGTATCGACGCCGGCCTTGGTGGCCTTGACCACCTTCGGCGGCGGCGCGAATCCACCAATCGCTTCCAGAAGCTGGTTGACGCCGTAGTGCCGCAAGGCCGAGCCAAAGATCACCGGCGTCATATGGCCTTCGAGGAAGCTTTCCTCATCAAAACTCTTGAAGCCGCCCTGGATCAGTTCGGCCGTCTCGGTCAGTTCGTCGCGTTCGTCGGCGGAAAGCCAGCCCTTGGCGACCGCCTCATCGAGCGGGGCCGGCCCTTCGTGGCCCTGATCGTATTCGGCGCCGCTGTCCCGCTTGGTGAAGGGATAAAAAAGGCCGGTCTTCAACTCCAGCATCCCGCGGAACCGGTTGCCCGAACCGGCCGGCCAGTAGAGCGGCGACGGGTCGAGTTGCAGCTTTGAGGCCACTTCATCGAGCAGGGCCAGGGCGTCCTCGGCCTCGCGGTCCATCTTGTTGATGAAGGTAATGATGGGGATGTCGCGCAGACGGCACACCTCGAACAGCTTGAGCGTCTGCGGCTCGATGCCCTTGGCGGCGTCGAGCACCATGACGGCGGCATCGGCGGCGGTCAGCGTCCGGTAGGTGTCTTCCGAAAAGTCTTCGTGGCCCGGCGTATCGAGCAGGTTGAACATCTTTCCGTCGTGCTCGAAGGTCATCACCGACGAAGACACCGAGATGCCGCGTTCCTTTTCGATCTTCATCCAGTCGGAGCGCGTGCGGCGGTTTTCGCCACGGGCGCGCACCTGGCCGGCGGCGCGGATCGATCCACCGGCTAACAGTAGGTGCTCGGTCAGGGTGGTCTTACCGGCGTCCGGGTGCGAGATGATGGCGAAGGTGCGCCGGCGTGGGGCTTCGGTTTCGGGGGTGTTTGACATGGCCGGAGGCGTTAGCCGTTTGGGGGATAAATGTCAAAGTAAGAAACCCCACCACCGCATCTCAGCCTTCGGCTTTGTGCGGTCCCCCTCCCCGGCATAGCCGGGGAGGTATAAGAAAGCTCATTCCTAAATTATACCTCCCCAGTTTTACTGGGGAGGGGGACCGCAAGCGAAGCGAAGTGGTGGTGGGGTTTCTTGCTTTTACGTTTTCCGTCGCCACATCAGCAGCCCAAGCAATCCAAGCCACATCACCACCATAATCTGCGCAAAGACGTCACTGATGCGGCTATAGAGCGTATGGCCCTTCCCTGTCGGCAGATCACCAACCAGCATGGATGGTCCTTTTATCGTGCGCTTCTCTGCAATGATGCGGCCCTTGGAATCACTCAGCGTCATCAAACCCTGCGAGGCCGACCGCGCCAGCGAGAAACCGTTCTCAACCCCGCGCACCACCGCCATGCGGCCATGCAGATAACGGTCGCGGTCGAAATCCCACGCCGGCACCAGCATAAGTGCCACATCCCGCTTACCGTAGAGACGCAGGTCGGAAGCAAAATCCATGTCCTTGCAGATGGCGATCCCACCCGGTTGCCCGCCGATATCAGTCGCCAGCTCGGCATGACCCGGCCGGTATTCCGCTTCCAGACCCGGCACCATGCGCTTCTTGAGATAGAAACGCGTGTTCGCGCCTTCATAAAGCGCCGCGATATTCAGCCGTCCTCCCTTCACCGGACCATGGAGCCCCGCGACAATGACGCTATTTGAAGTCAGTTGCGTGCCCGCCGCCAACATCTTTTCCGGCAGGACAATGGCAGCGGGCTTTTGCGCGGCAGCTTGCATAATCTGCGCATTGAAAGCTGCCGCGATTTCGCCATTGGCTTCGGGATGATCATATATCCGCCCGGCATAGCGGTCATCGCTTAGCAGGGCGATCTTCACCGAGGGTCCGGGCGGCTGAGCCAGTTGCCAGAAACCATAGACCAGCGCCAGCACGACCGGCACGCCCCAGGCGGCCAATGTGGCCATATCTCGCGGCTTGAGGCATAGGACGGCCAATCCGGCCGGAATGACCGCCGCCAGAAAGCTCAGCCCCGCGATCCCGGCCAGGGACGCCGTTTGCAGCAAGGGCAGGACATCGACCAATGTGTAGCCCAGCGCACCAAAACTGCCATTGGGCGACACCAGGCCATAAAGATATTCGATAGCGGCGGTCATGGCCGCGAAACCAATGACGGCAGCGGCCGGTGATAGGCGGTGATACAGCCCGCGCATAAACACCACCACCAGGGCGAATACCAGGGCCTGATACACCGCCAAACCATAGATCAGCGGCAGGACGCGGCCATAGAACCAAATCGGTCCCGCCTCGCCTATCAGACCGGCAATGAAGGCCAGACCAAAGACCAGAAAAGCTTTCGGCGCGCGCAGGGCAAAGACGAGCAACGGCACCGGCGCCACCAGCACCAGCCAGCCGAATTGTCCGGTATCACGGCTCACCGCCAGTAAAGCCCCCGATAGTAAAGCCGCGCCTATGCCCCATTTCATTGCCCGTCTCCCTTGAGATATATTCGTTCCGCCGAGCGCAAACACAGCGCGGTGAATTCCGGCCGCGACAGGTTAAACCGGCCGGAGCGATGTAGCCCCACCAGCCCCTGCAATACGCCCCAGACCGCCATGGCCAGTTCCAGCGGCGGCCCTGTGCGCACCAGCCCCGCCGCCTGGCCTTCAGCAATACGCTGCGCGAAGCCGCCGATCACCGGCGAGCGACCGGCTTCGAAATCTTCCGGATAGATGCGTTCGGCGCGCGTCTTCAGCACGAAGGCGGCATCAAACAGGGCCGGCTCATCAAGTGCGTAGTCGACAAAGGCCGTCGCCATCGCCTCGAAGCCCGCAAGCAATGGCAAATCCGCCATCGCCTGAATGCGGCTTTGCCACCGGCCCAGAGCATATTCACCGAGGGCCTGCAACAGGGCGGCCTTGTCAGCGAAGTGACGATAGACCGCCATCGGGGTGATCCCCGCCTTCTGGCCGACAGCGCGCAGGCTCAAGGACTCCAACCCTTTGGCTTCGAGTTCGGCGATGGCAATGGTCAGGATGCGGTCTCGTGTCGTCATGTATACGGCGTATACTTTAACGCCTCACATGGCAAGCGTTCAATTTCGTCCCTAAAAACAACGCAGCCGCGATAATCGGATAAAATTCAGACTTTGGTAAGATTGTGGCAACGGTCCCTTAACCAAAGCTGTTCACTATGGCTCGTGAAAAGCCCTGCCCGGAGTCTCATTTCCGGCGGGGCGAGCAGTAAACACGGGGTATGTTGTGGACGACTTAATTGCTGAATTCCTGACCGAAACCGCTGAAAGCCTTGAGGTCGTCGATAGCGAACTGGTCAAGTTCGAAGCCAACCCCACCGAGCGCAAGACGCTCGACAACATTTTCCGCCTGGTCCACACGGTCAAGGGCACCTGCGGCTTCCTGGGGCTGTCGCGCCTCGAAGCCGTGGCCCATGCCGGCGAAACCCTGCTCGGCCGCTTCCGTGACGGCAAGCTGGAAGTCACGCCACTGGCCGTGACCCTGGTTCTGCACTCCATCGACCGCATCAAGGTGATCCTGGCCGGCCTGGAAGCCACCGGCAACGAGCCCGATGGCGACGACCACGATCTGATCAGCCAACTGGAAGCCATGGCCGAGGGCCAGGAAGTCGATCTGTCCACCGTCAAGACCGTCGAAGTGCCGGATCGCCCGATCGGCGCCGAAATCGACGCCGCTGAAATCACCGCGCCGGCGCTCGGTGTCGGCGATATCGATCCCGCCACCGGCCGCGCCCTGCGCCCCGGCGAAGTCTCCGAAGCCGAACTGGAAGCCGCCTTTGCCGCCGCAGATGGCCCCGAAGATGGCCTCAAGCCGGGCGACATCGATCCCGCCACCGGCCGCCAGTTGCGCCCCGGCGAAGTCTCCGAAGCCGATCTCGAAGCCGCTTTCGCCGCCGCCGAGGCGCCGGACTGGATGAACGATTCGGCGCCGGAACCGGTCGCCGAAGTGAAAGCGGAGCCGGTCAAGGCACCTGAGCCGGTCAAGGCCGCAGCACCCGTCGCCCCGAAGACACCCGCCGCGCCCGAACCGGCCCCTTCGCTTGGCGGCGAAGATGCGCAAGGCATCGCCACCACGCAATCGATCCGCGTCTCGGTCGATGTGCTCGAAGGACTGATGACCCTCGTTTCGGAAATGGTGCTGACCCGTAACCAGCTCCTCCAGATTTCCAGAAATCGTGAAGATTCCGCCTTCGCCACCCCGCTGCAACGCCTCTCGACGCTTACCGGCGAGTTGCAGGACAGCGTCATGAAGACCCGGATGCAGCCGATCGGCGCGGCGTGGAAAAAACTGCCCCGCCTTGTGCGCGATCTTTCCTACGAACTCGGCAAGAAGATCGACCTCGTCATGGAAGGCGAAGGCACCGAACTCGATCGCCAGGTGCTGGAACTCATCCGCGACCCGCTGACCCACATGGTGCGCAATTCGGCCGACCACGGCCTGGAAGGCACACAGGAGCGTATCGACCTTGGCAAGCCGGCCAACGGCACCATCAAGCTGGCGGCCTTCCACGAAGGCGGCTACATCGTCATCCGCATCGCCGATAACGGCCGCGGCCTGAATACCGCCCGTATCCGCGAAAAGATCATCGAAAAGGGCCTGGCCTCGCGCGGCGAAGTCGAGGGCATGAATGATCAGCAGATTCACCGCTTCATCTTCGCGCCCGGCTTCTCGACGGCGGCGGCGGTCACCAACCTCTCCGGCCGCGGCGTCGGCATGGACGTGGTGCGCACCAATATCGAGCAGATCGGCGGCCAGATCGACCTGAATTCGGTGGCCGGCCAGGGCACCACCTTCACCATCAAGATTCCGCTGACCCTGGCCATCGTCTCGGCCCTGATCGTCGGCGCCGGCGCCCAAAAATTCGCCGTGCCGCAGACCTCGGTCATGGAACTGGTCCGTACCGGACAAAACGCCGAGCACCGGATCGAAAAGATCAATGACGCACTCGTCCTGCGCCTGCGCAACAAACTGCTGCCGCTGGTCCAGCTTGGCCCGACGCTCCAGCTTGAGGCGGCGAAGGACGAAGACGCCACCTTCGTCATGGTCATCCAGGTCGGTGAGCGCCGCTATGGCCTGGTCGTCAATGACGTGCTGGATACGGAAGAAATCGTCGTCAAGCCGCTGGCCACCATCCTGCGCGATGTCGATGTCTTCTCCGGCGCCACCATCCTGGGCGATGGCTCGGTCGTGCTGATCCTCGATCCGAATGCCATGTCTGAGCGCGCCGGCAACATGCTGGAAGAAAAGGCCGCCGAGGAGACGGAAGAGACCATCACCGACGCCGGCAGCCAGAAGGTCGCCATGCTGCTCTTCAAGGCCGGCAACGGCGCGCCGAAGGCCGTCGAACTGGAGCATATCACGCGCCTCGAACATGTCGAATCGTCGCAGATCGAGATCATGGAAGGCCGCGCCGCCCTGCAATATCGCGGCAAGCTGATGCCGATCCTGACCGTCAACAGCGATTTCTCCGGCCTGATCTCGGCCCACAGCGACGAAACCCACATCCAGCCCCTGCTGGTCTTCACCGGCGAAGGCTATGCCATGGGGCTGGCGGTCGATGAGATCGTCGATGTCGTCGAAGACCACATGACCATCGAGCTGTCGGCCGATCGTCCGGGCGTTCGCGGCACCGCCATTGTGGCCGGTCGCGCCTGCGAAATCCTCGATGTCGATTATTACCACCTGCGCGGTCTGGCCGAACACCAGCGCCAGCCCGCCCATTCCAGTGAAAAGGCCGTCGCATGAGCCTGCGTGATTATGTAACCCTCCGCGTCGGCGGCCAGCTTTTCGGTGTCGATGCCGCCCGCGTCCACGATGTCTTCCATCCGCGCGGCCTGACGCCTGTGCCTTTGTCGCGCTCGGAAATCGCCGGCGTGCTCAACCTGCGCGGCCGCATCGTCACCGCGGTCTGCGCCCGCCGTCGCTTAGGCTTGCCGCCCCGCGAAGAGGGCGCGCCTGAGCCGCTGGCCATTGGCCTGGAAGTGCATGGCGACAGTTACGGCCTCGTTATCGACTCGGTCGATGAAGTGCTGAAGCTCGATGATGAAAAGTTCCACGCCCCTCCCGGCAACCTTCCCCCGCGCTGGGCAGAAATAATCGTCGGCGTTTATCAATTGGAAAAGGAACTTCTGATAGTGTTGGACCCACACACGCTTTTGGATGCCGCACATCTGAAGGCCGCATAAACGCCTTTTAGAATATTAGGGGAAAACAGGATGAAAACCTGTCTCGTTGTCGATGATAGCCGCGTGATACGCAAGGTCGCCAGACGCATCCTGGAAAACCTGCAATTCGAGGTCTCCGAGGCCAATGACGGCCTCGAAGCGCTTAAATCCTGCAAGGAAAAGATGCCCTCCGCCATCCTGCTCGACTGGAACATGCCGGTCATGGACGGGATCACCTTCCTGCGCCAGTTGCGCAAGGAAGACGGCGGCAAGGCCCCTGTCGTGGTCTTCTGCACCACCGAGAACGACCTGGCTCACATTACCGAGGCCCTGACCGAAGGCGCTTCTGAATACATTATGAAGCCGTTCGACGGTGAGATTCTCGAAGCCAAGTTCTCGGAAGTCGGCCTGCTGTAATATCTCTTTTGACGGCTCTGGAAGCGCCCCAAGGCGGGCGCTTTCAGGGAGTAAACGCCCAATAAAAAAGTATTCGCGTATTCATTTTTTCCGGCTCCATTCATGTCTTTAAATCCCCATACCGCTGCGTCCTTGCGGCCCCTGAAAATCATGATCGTCGATGACTCGGCGGTCGTGCGGGGGCTCATCTCGCGCTGGCTGGAACATGAGCCGGACATGGTCCTGGCGGGCCTGGCCATTGATGGCGCCAAGGGCGTGGAAAAGGTCAAGGAAATCCAGCCGGACGTGCTGATCCTCGATATCGAAATGCCGAACATGGGCGGTCTCGAAGCCCTGCCCAAGCTGCTGGCCGCCAAGCCGGGCCTCAAGGTGCTGATGGCCTCGACCCTGACGACACGCGGCGCCAATGTCACCTTGCGCGCGCTCGAACTGGGTGCCGCCGACTATATTCCGAAGCCCGACTCGACCCGCATCGGTGGCGCCGACGGCTTCCGCACCGAATTGCTGACCAAGATTCGCGCCCTGTGTGGCCGCACGCGCTCCTGGCCGGCGCCAGCGCCGGCGCCCGCGCCGGAAAAGCCTGCCACGCTGGAGCGTTCCTCGGCTCTGATATCGTCTCAGGCGCCGCGCCCGGCGCCTCTGGCCGCGCCGAAGCCGGTCATCACCCCGGTAGCACCGATCGTGCGGCCGCGCAGCACAGGCCCCAAGCGCATAGACTGCCTCGTGGTCGGCGCCTCGACCGGCGGCCCGCCGGCCCTGCGCGCCTTCCTGCTCGGCCTCGGCCCTGACTGGAAGATTCCCGTGCTGATCGTGCAGCACATGCCGGCCACCTTCACCGCCATTCTCGCCGAACACCTCGACAAGGCCCTGCCGCAAAAGGTGCAGGAGGCGAAGGACGGGATGCTGATCGAGAGCCGCAATATCTATATCGCCCCCGGCGACTGGCACATGACCATCAAGAACGACCCGATCGTCAAGCAGATCAAGCTGGACCAGGGGCCGCAGGTCAACTGGTGCCGCCCGGCGGTTGATCCCCTGTTCAAGACCGCTGCCGATGTCTATGGCAATCATGCGCTCGGCGTGGTGCTGACCGGCATGGGCCACGATGGCCGCGATGGCGCAAAGGCGCTGGTCGATGTTAACGGCTCCGTCATGGTGCAGGATGAAGCCACCAGCGTCGTCTGGGGGATGCCCGGCGCCGTGGCCGAAGCCGGCCTCGCTGAAATCATCAAACCGATCGAAGGGCTCAGTGCGGCCTGTAAAGCTTTTGCGCGCGGGGAGCGTCCAAACTAATGACACCTGAAGATATCGAACATCTCGCCGCCACGCTTAAAACCCGCTCCGGCCTGATCCTGGGATCGGACAAGACCTACCTGATCGAAAGCCGCCTGTCGCCTGTGGCGCGCCGCGAAGGCTTCGCCAATGTCTCGGCCCTGCTCACCGCCCTGCGTACCAAGCGTGACGAGAAGCTGATGGCCGCCGTCACAGATGCGATGACGACCAACGAGACCTTCTTCTTCCGCGACAAGCTGCCGTTCGACCAGTTCAAGAGCGATATCCTGCCGGCCCTGGCCAAGACGCGCCTCAGCGGCGACATCAAGGTGTGGTGCGCCGCCTGCTCTACCGGCCAAGAGCCGTATTCGCTGGCCATGCTGATGGACGAGGCCCGCGCGCAGTATCCGCGCCTCAACCTTGATATCCTGGCCACCGATATCTCCGAGCGCTGCCTCGAAAAGGCCCAGGCCGGGCTTTACACCCAGTTCGAGGTCCAGCGCGGCCTGCCGATCACCATGATGGTCAAGCATTTCGAGA
This sequence comes from Asticcacaulis taihuensis, assembly GCF_900100255.1. Taxonomy (GTDB): domain Bacteria; phylum Pseudomonadota; class Alphaproteobacteria; order Caulobacterales; family Caulobacteraceae; genus Asticcacaulis; species Asticcacaulis taihuensis. The sequence goes on from NZ_FMTS01000002.1 coordinate 167,262, forward strand.
AGGTCGACGAGATGTGGCGCATCTCGCCGAAGCTGCGTTCGTCGATCCGCTTCAAGAAAATGAACCTGCTCGATGACCTGCGCATGGTCGGCCGCCAGGACGTCATCTACTGCCGCAACGTGCTGATCTATTTCGACCTGGAGACCAAGAAGCGCGTGCTCGAACAGATGGCAACCCTGCTGGCCGATGACGGCTGCCTGTTCCTCGGCGCCGCCGAAACCGTGCTGGGCATCACCGATGCCTTCAAGCCGATGCCGGGTATGCGCGGGCTTTATGTGAAGAACGCCGCCGCGCAAAGCGCACCTCTGCGCAAGATCGCTTAAGGCAGAGACGCGTCCCTGCACCCGTAAGGGTTTTCATATCATATGGTAACATTCTGCGTGAGCCCTTTGCGCCACTAAGTCTAATACCCACATATGCGAGGCTTTCTGTGAGAGGAGCCTCCCCAATGAAATTACGTAAACTCGGCCAGGGTCTGGAAGTGTCCGCCCTTGGCCTCGGCTGCATGGGCATCAGCTGGGCCTATGGCCCGTCCGACCGCGACGCCTGCCTGAAACTGTTGCGCGATGCCGTCGATCTCGGCGTCACCTTTTTCGATACCGCGGAAGTCTATGGCCCCTTCGTCAATGAAGAATTGGTCGGCGAAGCGCTGAAACCCGTGCGCGATAAGGTGGTCATCGCCACCAAGTTTGGCTTCGCCATGGGCCAGCAACCCGGCAGCCTGACCGGCGTCAATTCGCGGCCGGATCATATCCGCGAGGTCGTCGATGCCTCGCTGAAGCGCCTGCAGGTGGATGAAATCGATCTGCTCTATCAGCACCGCGTCGATCCGGACGTGCCGATCGAGGACGTGGCCGGCACGGTGGGCGACCTGATCCGCGCCGGCAAGGTGAAGCATTTCGGCCTGTCCGAAGCCTCGGCCGATACCATCCGCAAGGCCCATGCCGTGCAGCCGGTCACCGCCCTGCAAAGCGAATATTCGCTGTGGACCCGCGATCCGGAAACCCAGGTCTTGCCGACGCTAGAGGAACTCGGCATCGGCTTCGTGCCCTATTCGCCGCTCGGCCGCGGCTTCCTGACCGGCGCTCTGAAAGACGCCGCGCTTGACCCCACCGACTACCGCAACACCAGCCCGCGCTTTACAGGCGACGCCAAGGCGCAGAACACCCGCGCCGTCGACGCCCTCACTGATCTCGCCAAGGCAAAGGGCGTCACGCCGGCGCAACTGGCTCTGGCCTGGCTGCTGGCGCAGAAGCCGTGGATCGTGCCTATTCCCGGCACGCGTCATCTCGACCGCCTGAAGGAAAATATCGCCGCGGCGGAGATTACCTTAAGCGCCAACGACCTCAGCGATATCGAATCCGTCATCGCCGAAACCGGCTTTGCCGGCGCCCGCTATACCGATGCCGGCATGGCGATGCTGAACAGGTAAAGACAAATAAAAAATCCCCCAGGACGGTCCTGGGGGATTTTTTCGCCCGCGATCAGGTCAAAGACCTGACCCGCTGACGCAGAAACGTTAGTTACCGCCCTGGCCTACCGAATCCAGCTTGTCGCCATTGGCGGCGAGGGTCGGCAGGGTATTGGCGGCGAAGGTCTTCACCGATTCATCGGTGCCGGCGGCGGCGTAGGACTTGAACACACCCTCTGCCTTGTCCGTTACGTCTCCCATGGCGGCGACATATTTGGTGTCGAAATCGGCGCCCTTGGCGGCCTTCAGTTCACCGAGCTTCATATTGTAGTCGTCGGTAAAGTTCTGGTCGAAGTGCATGTCCGAGGTCGAACCCTGGATGGCGGTGACCATCGCGGTGCGGGTCTTCAAACTGTTATCGAGCACGGCCTGAGCGGCGGCCTTGACATCGGCGCTTTCGCCCTGCGTGGCAGCCAATTGGCTGGCGGCAATGCTGAACTCATTGGCCATGAAGGCTTCCTTCATGAAATCCTTGGCCGCATTGGCATCGGCGGCAACAGCCGGCGCCGTGGCGGGCACAGCAGCAGGGGCAGCCGGATCAATGGCCGGCGTCGTGACGGGTGCCGTCACTGGCGGCACGGTGGGCTGTGCATCCGGGGTCGTGGCCTGACCCGTAGTCTGGGCCGAGGCCCCGAGGGCGGTGGCCGCCATAAACGCGGCCAGAATACCGGAAACCTTAAATATGTTTTTCATAACAGTCCTCATTTTAACGATCTGCACCTGTTGAGCGGGTGCCGGCTGAGAACTGTGAAAGTAAAGACACGCCTTGGTGGAAATGGGGCTGTTTAAATAAGAGGCCGTACCCCATCGCCGCCCAGAAAATAAAAAAGCCATAGGCGCAGGCGGCAAGCGCACGGCAATCAGGGCCAGATCGTGGCAAAAAGCCGCTACGCCTCGGTGCGCGCGGAGAGTTCGGCGGCGGGATGATCCTTGAACCAGGCCCGCAGCGCCGTGCCGGCCTCGGCATTGTTTTCCGTCACTTCATCCAGAAGAAAGCTCATCAGCTCGGCATAATGGGTGAAGTTGGCGCGGTAAATAATTGAACGGCCGTCCCGATAGGCGGTGAGCAGCCCGGCGCCGGTCAGGATGCTGAGGTGGGTCGAGGCAGTATTGGCCGGTATGGTGTTGGCGGCCGCGATCTTGCCCGCCGCCATGCCCTCCGGCCCCGCTTTCACAATGGTGCGGAAGACGTTCAGACGGCCGGGATGCGCCAGAGCAAAGAGATTTACCACCGCGTCTTCGCTGATCATGGGGAGGCCTTTGGAAACGGATCGCGCGCAGCAAAAGCTGCATTTGCGCGGGTAAATTATGAGCGAAGTTTTCTGCTATTATAAAACTATGGAAACTTAAAGGCGAGTTTCCCATTCTTCCCTCACAATATCCCGGCTGTCTTCACACGCTTTCGTGCGCATGTGTGAACGGGCTAAAGACGACGCACCGTCCGCCGGGCAGATGGCGCGCCGGAAGTTGGGCAGAAAAGGGATATCTCCCAGACATCTTGCCCTGGCTAGGGAAGGCCCGCCCAAGCCTTTGCGAGGCACCTCGCGGCATTAAGCCGCCAGCCGCACACCGTCCTCGCCCATGCGATCAAGCCGTGCCTGGATTTGTGGACCGGTCAGGCAGGCTTCGGACAGATTGGCCAGGACATCAATGCGCGCCGCCAGGAGATTGAAGATATCCGCACAGGCCGTGGCGGCCGCGCCGGAAATATCGGCGGGATCAGGCATATGCCAATCGACAATGACCGGATTTCCTGAAAATTGCGGCATTCGAGCGCGCTGCCGCGACGATCCGGTGACAGACGGATGATGAAATCGAAACCCGGATCGGCAGCGTCCATGACCGCAGCCATCTGCTTGGCATGGACACGGTCGGAATTGTAATTGATCTTTTCCAGCAGCGCCAGGGCGTGGGGACTGACGGCCTCGGCCACACCATATCCGGCGGAAAACGCCTGGAAACGGCCGGCGCCCAATCGGTTTAGCAGCGCCTCAGCCAGTATGGACCGCACCGAATTATCGGCACACAGAAACAGCACATTGAAGGTACGCAAACCTGTCGTCATCCGCCTGTTCTCCTGTATCGGAGCGGCCAGTGCCGGCGGCTCCCCTTATAAGAACAACGTTATCACCAATTGTTTATTCCGGAATTTACGAAATGGGTGAATGAATTGACAATAAGGACGGACCGGCCACTTCGGATAATTGAACAACAGGTTTATGGAACTGGAGAGAGCCAATCCTCACAACGAAGGCCCCCGACCCGTGAAAATTCTCTCAGATTTCCAGTGACCACGATGAGACCCCGGCTGCGCGCATGGCCGGCGATAAGCACATCGTAACCGCCGATCGGCGTCCCCTTACGCTCCAGGTCTGCCCGGATATCCGCCGCGTGAGCAGCCGCTTCAGGTCCGAATGGCAAGACCTCCAGCCGGGCTGCAAACTGCTCGACGTTCGTCCGGTTCAAGGCGGGACGGTCAGATTTTTCAGCACCGTACAGCAATTCAGTCAGTATGACGGTTGAAATACACAACCCATCCGCTTCGGCATTGAAACGCTCACGAAGACTCTGCGGCCGGTCCCTCAGGACGCGGATACAGAGATTTGTATCCAGCATATAGCGGAGCATTAAAAGTCCTCACGGACCTGAGCATCCGGTTGGCTGCGCTTTCCAAGGTCAATGCCAGGCGCTGCGAAAAAATCGTCCCAGACACTATTGGACGGCACAATAATACGTTGCTTCCCTTCCCTGACAATGATCACTTCCTTCACGCCTTCGGGAAAAGCCACGTCCTTAGACAAACGAACAGCTTGTGAGCGGTTTGATTGGAACAAGGTCGTCCTGGACATACACGCCTCCATATAGCCCCACATAATAACGCTCCGTTGGGATATGTCAATGGGATATACGCTTGCCGTTGATGTCGTCTGCAGCGACTTTAACGGCAACAAAAAAGCCTGCCGAGAGAGGTCGGCAGGCTTTTCGATAATCGTAAGGCTAAGTCGCTTAGGCGGCGACGATCGAGCCTTGCTCGTGCGGATCGCGCAGCACATAGCCACGGCCCCAGACGGTTTCGATATAGTGGTTGCCATCGGCGGCCACGGCCAGCTTCTTGCGCAGCTTGCAGATGAACACGTCGATGATCTTCAGTTCGGGCTCGTCCATGCCGCCATAAAGGTGGTTGAGGAACATTTCCTTGGTGAGCGTCGTGCCCTTACGGAGCGACAGCAGCTCAAGCATTTCGTATTCCTTGCCGGTCAGGTGGACGCGGTTGCCGGACACTTCAACGGTCTTGGCATCCAGGTTGACCACGATGTCACCGGTGCGGATGACCGACTGGGCGTGGCCCTTGGAACGACGGACAACGGCGTGAATGCGGGCGATCAGTTCGTCCTTGTGGAACGGCTTGGTCATGTAGTCGTCGGCGCCGGAACCCAGGGTCTTAACCTTGGTGTCGATTTCCGAAGTGCCGGAAAGGATCATGATCGGCGTGTTGATCTTGCCGACGCGCAACTGGCGCAGCACTTCTAGGCCGGACATGTCCGGCAGGCTGAGATCGAGCAGGATCAGATCGTAATCATAGATCTTGCCGAGGTCGATGCCCTCTTCGCCGAGGTCGGTGGTATAGACGTTAAAGCCTTCCGACTTGAGCATCAGTTCGATGCTCTGAGCGGTCGCGCTGTCGTCTTCAATAAGTAGTACGCGCATATAAGCCCCTCCCGGCTCGTGGGTAACGAAAGCGGCATCCGCGACATGCGAATACCCGTTAACCTTCATGCTAAACAGGAAATCCCTTAAGATTCGTTAAGCTTAACAACTCGGGTTAGAAAACTCAGATTCAAGGGGTAAGGTGATTTGCGAATCGGGGGCAAGAGTCGGGAGTCAACGATTCTCTTTATGCACAGGATTTTTACCGGCATTTTCTCCGGGTGAGTCATTTGAATCACACAGGCCTTCGTCTGTTTCGACATGAAGCCGAAACAGACGAAGGCCCTGAATGACGCAAAAAGACATCCGCGCCCACACTTCAAGCGCGCGATAAAATCCGCCCCTTATGAAAACCTGATTACGCTTCCTCGACCATATGGTGGAGGATATCGACATAGCGCAGGTCGTTCTTTTCCGAGGCCAGCGCCGCCTTCACCAGTTTGTGGCGGGCTTCCTTGGGCTCCAGGGTGCCGATATCCACCCGCTCGACAATGCGCATCAGGTGAGCATTGAGATCGGCGGCGTCATGGTGGGAGGCGCCTTCGAAAAAGCGCGTCAGGGCCTCGCACGCCTGATTGCGGTCCAAAACGCCGGACCGAAACATTTCAAGCACGCGACCGATATTGATATCGAGCGCCTGCTGCGCCGCATCTTTCATAAAGAACATAGGAGCACTCCTGTTGGTCCCCGCCCTTCCCCATAATGTAACACAACCGCGTTACGCCGTCCGATCAACTATTCGGGAGCCGGCGGCGGTAGCATATGCTATGAAAAGGAAAATGCAGCGCAGGGGGGGATGCCATGTCAGAAGGATTTTCAAAGACATTTCAGAAGGCAGTCTTGCTGCCGCTACTTTTCAGCCTGTGCCAGTGCCAACCGACCAAACCCGCGAAACCTGGCCCCTATGCCTATGACCTCACCCTGCAACTGACGCCCGCGGCCGAAGCCAAACTGAAGGCGTCAGACCGGCATTTCACGGTCGATGCCTATTATTACGGCATGGCGAAACCGGAATACCGGGATAAGGCCGACAAGCTGAACCGGCTGGACGTCGGCTACGACAAAGGCGCCTTTGACGCCCGGGCCCGCCGCATTCACATGACGGGCGACGGCATCGATACGTCGGCATTTCCGCAGATCATGGACGGCGCCCCCTATGTGCTCATCACGATCCGCACGGCGACCAAGGCGGGCTTTCCGGATGAACTGCTCTACTGCCACAACTATGCCGGCACCATTAAGGACGCGCAGATCCATCCACCCGTGATCGGCTGCGATACGCAGTACTGAGCCTAGAAAAATCAGCGGAGCCTGGCGTCGATGTTTTCACTGTGATGAAAAATTTGCGCGATAACAATTTCACCATCCGCAGGCGTATAGAAGATCGCATATTGCCCGTGATCATGACGGCGATAGGCGCGAAACGTCCGCCCCATTAGAGGCGAATGGGCGAGACGCTCAAAAGTCTCATGCAGCGCCAGATAATAGGCATCAGCCTGACGCTCGCCAAAATTCAGCAAGGTGTATTCGTAGATTTCCGCCAGTCTGTTTCTGGCGTCTACAGAAAGCTTATAGGCGGCCATCGGCCTTCAGGCGCGCTTTTACCTCTCGCATAATATCCGGAATTTTTTGATCACTTATGCCGCTGGCCATGGCCGCATCCAGCTCGGCGATCAAACCCTCTTCATTTTTCAGGCGTTCCTGATCACGGCGCACCAGATCGCGGATATATTCGCTTTCATTATGGTAGTCGCCCCCCTCAACACGGGACTTGATAAACCCGCGCATCTTGTCGGACAGAGAAATACTCATGGCAGGCATAGCGGCCTCATCTGGATACGATTAAATAATATTAGATCATATCATTGACGGCTTCAACCCGCAGCTTTCCAGAAACGCAAAGGTTTCGTCGTAGAAACATTTGGGACGCGTCGGATCGGCATCATCGCCCTGCGGCACGAAGATCACCATGCCCTGGCGCGCACGGGTCAACAGCACGCGGTAGGCATTTTTCAGATACAGCCGGCGGAAACCGTCATTGACCTTCTGCCATTTCGTGCCCTTGAAATTCCATGCCTGCCACTGCCCATCGACATAGCGCCAGTCGGCATCCCAGCAGACGCCGGTGAAGTCCAGTTCCAGGCCCTGCACATCAAACTCGCTGGCTACCTCTTCGAGATAGAAGGACGAGCGCACATCGCTGCGCTCATTGAGGAACCAGTTGGCAGGATCGATCGCCGCCTTGATATGGATGCCTTCCGGCCGCAGACGCATCGCGCCGGATGATGCCACCAGGCCATAACGTTCCGAACCGCGCGCCGTTTCGCGCAGCCAGGCCCTGGCGGCATTCAGGTCACGCGTCAGGAGGATGGGGTAGTTGCCCAGCCGGTCATGCGCCGCCCGCGCCGCCGCTGCATCGCCATTCAACAGATGGGAGATAAAGTCAGACAGGGTCTCGGCGCGGAAGGAGCGCATCGAAACGCCTAGATGCAGATCATCATGCAGATGCACCTGCTCGCTGGCGATAAAGGCCCGCGCGTCATGCTTCAGATCGTAATCCGGCTGGACAATCTGCGCCGAGGCGTGGACCTGCCAGTGCGAAAAATGATCACGAATGGCCGCCATCCATTCGGACAGGCCCGCCTCGCCGATATTGATCTCCTGACCGCCGCCGATCAGGCAAACCACCACGCACCAATCGGGATGGCGGTCCATCACGCTCAGCAGGAACTCCGGTTCCGACATGTCGAAATCAGCAATGCCGCGCTTGATCTGCATGAATTTCGACGCCTGCGCCTTCGTCCAGGCGCGCTGAGCTTCGTCAAACACCACCACATGATCAGACGGTGGCAATGCGCTTCGCGTCGCATACTCATCCCGAAATTCATGGATATTCTGGATGAAGGCCCTCACCTTGCTTTCAGCAAACTTGACGGACACTTTTTCGCGTGCCGCCTGATCCCGCGCCAGAGCCGTCTGCAAGACGGCGATAAGCGGCCCGTTGCCGGTCAGGTAGGTCGTGTGCTCAGTCCTGTCCTCACTGCGCCGGGTGGCGATATCGAGGCCGGCCAGGGTCTTGCCGGCGCCGGGCACACCGGTGATAAAGCAAATGGCCTTGCGCTGATTGGCCCTGGTTTCCGCAATCACTTGAGATATCGCGGCTTCTGTCCGGCCCAGGTTGACGGCATCGGCATCCCGCCGCGTGATGTCCTCGACATTATGGCTGGCATAAAGCGCCTGCGCCGCCTGAATAATCGTTGGTGTCGGCCGATAACCGCTGGCGGCCCATTCATCGACATTCAGATCGTTATGAAGATGCTGCGCGCTGGCCATCCGGATAATGTCGGCCAGATCGATAACACTGGCCAGAACCGGACGAGCTACCTGACCGATTGACAGTTCCAGTTGCACAGGCTGCGCCGTACTGGCCTTTGTCGGCACCAGAACAGGCACGATCGACAGGTCATGACTCCCGGCGTGGAAGTTCTTGAGATCGAGCGCGTAGTCTTCCACCTGCTCAATCGCCTGAGGCGAAAACACGTCGCTGCCGACCTTGAATTCAATGACGAAGACACAGTCACCAATGACCACGACGACATCGGCGCGCTTGCCCATGCGCGGAATGGCGAACTCAAAATAGATGGTGAAGGCAGCGATTGCGTTCAGCGCGTTGCGCATGATCAGTATCTGTTGCTGCCAGGCGCGCTTCTGGTTCTCTTCCAGGTCGAAACTGTGTCGAAGCGCCAGTGCCCCAACAATATGTTCTTCGCTGTCGCTGAAGAATTTCGCCCGGTCTGCGGTATAATAGGCGCGCATTGTTTCCCCTCGCCTCGGTTAGACCAGGTGCAACCTGTGCGGTCAAGCGCTCTTGCCAAGGGCAGCGCGCGGGCCATATTCTTATTCTAACAACAACAGGGGCAGGCGATGGAAACAACAGCGACACTCAATGGCTTTATCCGCCGCGATCTGGTGACGGATGGCCCGCTGCTGATCCACGTCAATGGACCGGCCGATGGCCCCATCCCGTGGGAGGCCGCGCCGCCCATATCCATCAGCGACGCCCGCGCCATGCAAACCGGCGAAGCGCATGAATACCTCGCCGCCAATGGCTTCGTGCTGGTTGATCATGTTTCACAGGTGGCGGACTGGGAATCCGGCGCCTTACAGGACCGCGACAAGAACGATATCCTGCGCATCTACATGCCGGAGATCGAAGTCCTGATCCGTGATCGTCTGCTGCCCGGCTGCAAACTGGAAATCCGCCAGGGGCCTTATCTGGTGCGGCGCGGCCCTGGCAGCAATCCATATGCGCAAGGCGTGCATCAGGATCACGGCCTGACGCCGGATGATTATATGGAAAGCCTCGAAGCCTTCTCGACCCCGGAATATGCGGAAAGCTGGCGGGCACGCTACGATCAGCCGGATGTCGCCGGCTACATGGTGCTCAATTTCTGGCGCACCGTCTATATGGACCAGCCCTTGCAACACATGCCGCTGGCCATCTGCCATCCGGCGTCGGTGGCGCCGGCCGATCTGGTGCCCGCCGCCCTGGTTGATTTCGCACCGAGCGGCAAGAATACCAACCAGCTTTCGCTGCGCTATAATCCCGAACACCGCTGGCATTACTATCCGGAAATGACGACCGGCGAAGTTCTGGTGTTCAAGATTTTCGAATATATGAAAGACGCGCCGGAGGCCGGATTTAAGACCGTCTTCCACACCGCTTTTACTCATCCGGATACGCCAGCCGATGCCCCGGAACGGCAAAGCTGCGAACACCGTGTGGGTGTGTTTATCCTGCGGGACTAGGATGGATCGACATTCAGGATTTGGTATCAGTGCATCTAACCGGGCGGCCATAGTTAAGAAAAGGGGAACCACAGATTACGCCGATTACGTAGATTTTTTCAGTGCGCAAACCCCTAGCTTTCGAGCACAGGTTGTGACCTGTAAAAGCTTAGCGCTTTGCGCCGAAAACAATCGATTTTCAGGCACGGGACGGCACAGGTTAGGCCCTGAAAAAATCTGCGTAATCTGCGTAATCTGCGGATAAACTGACCATTTGCCTTACTACCTTAAAATAGGTGTAGAATTGACAACTGAATGTCGATCCTCCCTAAGCCACTCGATCAGGGCGCGATTGACCACTTCCGACTGTTCGAGCGTCGATATGTGACCACAGTCCGGCACGATCACCAGTCGCGCCTCCGGTATGGCGGCGGCCATTTCTTCGGCGCGATCGGGGGGTGTCAGCGGGTCTTTGTCACCGACCAGAACGAGAGTCGGGACGGCGATATTCGGCAGGTCAGGGCGGGAGTCCGGGCGCGCGATGATGGCCGCCTGCTGGCGCGCCATGCCATCAATCCCGACCGCCAGCCCCATGCGGGTCTGGATGTCGCGCAAATGCGCATTGCGTCGATGCGACGGATGCACCAGGCTGGTGAACATCTGGGTCAGAATGGTCCTGAAACTGGCCTTGCGGCTGAGGGCGATGAGCGCCCGGCGCTGGGTGGTTTGCTCCGGCGTATCGGGGCGCGCCGTGGTATCGATGAGGGCCAGTTTGATCACCCGTTCAGGCGCCTGCCGCAGGATTTCGAAACAGATATAGCCGCCCATCGAAATGCCGGCCAGGGCAAAGCGCGGTGACGCATGGGCCAGGATATTGGCGGCAATTTCAGGGATGGTCTCGCCCTCAAGCGTATCAGCGACGGTGACCGGGCCATAGGGTTCGAGCGCGGCGATCTGCGGCGCAAAGATTTCCGCCGTACATAACAGGCCGGGAACAAGCAGGATGGGTGTCATCCACTGATCATGCGGAGCGCCGGGCAAGAAAGCAAGATACCCCACCACCGCATCTAGCGCTTCGCGCGTCGTGCGGTCCCCCTCCCCATCAGAGATGGGGAGATATATAGGAGGAATTATACCTCCCTGAACGCGCAGCATTTGGGGAGGGGGACCATCGAACGCAGTGAAGATGGTGATGGGGCTTCTTGCTTTCTCTCCCACCCGTTAACCTTTCTTAAGCTCTGATTTACCATAATCGCCGCCATGCAAGATCTGGTCGAAGTGGTGAAGAATATCGATCCCCTGCGCGTTTACGGGCGTGTGGCGGTGGTCAACGGCCTGCTGATCGAGGCACGCGGCGGCCTTTCCTACATGCAGGTCGGTGCCCGCTGCGAGATCATCCGCCGCCACGCCCCCCCCTTGCCGGTCGAGGTCGTCGGTTTCCGCGAGGACCGTGCTCTGATGATGCCGTTCGGACCGGTCGAAGGCGTCACCCCCGGCGCCGAAATCCGCATCTCCTCCGAAGGCGCCAAGGTCTACCCGACCACCGCCTGGCTCGGCCGCATCGTCGACAGTTTCGGCAATGCCATCGATGAGCACGGCCCCCTGCCACAGGGCCCGGAAGGTTATCTGCTCAAGGCCGCCCCACCGGCGGCGCACAAACGCGCGCGGGTCGGCGAACGGCTCAACCTCGGCGTCCGCGCCATGGATGTCTTCACCACCTGCTGCCGTGGCCAGCGCCTCGGTGTGTTTGCCGGCTCCGGCGTGGGCAAATCGGTCCTGCTCTCCATGCTGGCGCGCGAGGCCACCTGCGATGCCGTCGTGGTCGGCCTCATCGGCGAACGCGGCCGGGAAGTGCGCGAATTCATTGAAGAAACCCTGGGGCCAGAAGGCCTGAAGCGCGCCATCGTCGTGGTCGCCACCTCGGACGAGCCGGCGCTGAAACGCCGCCAGGCCGCCTATATGACGCTCGCTCTGTCTGAGTTCCTGCGCGATCAGGGACTGGAAGTGCTGTGCCTGATGGATTCGGTCACGCGCTTTGCCATGGCCCAGCGCGAGATCGGCCTGGCCACCGGCGAGCCGCCGACAACCAAGGGCTACACGCCCACCTGCTTCGCCGAGCTGCCCAAGCTGCTGGAACGCGCCGGCCCCGGCCCGATGCTCGACGATGGCACCCAGACCGGTCCGATCACCGGGCTTTTCACCGTGCTGGTCGATGGCGACGACCATAACGAGCCGATCGCCGACGCCGTGCGCGGTATTCTCGATGGCCACATCGTCATGAGCCGGACCATTGCCGAGCGCGGCCGTTTCCCCGCCATTGACGTGCTGAAATCGATCAGCCGGACCATGCCGGAATGCCAGTCGATCCCCGAACGCGAGGTGGTGCGGCAGGCACGCAAGGTGATGTCGGCCTATTCAAACATGGAAGAATTGATTCGCATCGGCGCCTATCGGTCCGGTGCTGATCCCGATGTCGACCGCGCCATTGTCCTTAATCCGGACATCGAACAATTTCTGCGTCAGGATAAGGATGATTACACCCCTCTTGACGAGTCCTTTACCCTTTTGGCCGACATTCTTAGCAAGGGTTAAGTTTTGACCCGACACCGGAAGCCACGCTGCCGGTAAAGCCAGTCAGTACAAGGGGAATATCATGACCAAATGGGCCAAATCATTAATTCGTTTGTCCACCTTTGAGGTCGAAACCCTGCAAAAACGACTGGCCGAGGTGGTCACCCGCCGCACACACGCCGAAATGAAGCTGGCCACGCTCGATGCCGAGTTCGAGCTGGAATGCGTGCGCGCCGCCGAAGACCCCATGCTGGCCCACAGCCTGACCGCCTATAAGCGCGGCTTCCAATTCCGCCGCGATGCCGCCGCGACCGAACTCGACCTGATCACCCAGGAAGAAGACGGCGTGCGCGATTCGCTGGGCCTGGCGTTTGAAGACCTGAAGAAGTTCGAGCACGTCGCCGAAATCACCCACCTCAAGCGCGTCGCGAATGACAAGCGCGCCGAAAACGCCATGCTTGATGAAGTGTCACTGCGCATGAGCCGCCAGGCTTAATCTGTGAACCGGCGCGGCCTTCTGAGTGGACTGGCCGCCGGCGCATCCACGCTTGCCCTCAGCCGCATCCTGCCGGCGGCGGCGCAAACCTATGGCGCCATCCCGCCGCTCAAATCCGTCACGCCCTATCCGCTCGGCGTTTCCGCCAGCTTCCGCAAGCTGTCCGATACCGCCTGGACCCGACTGGCCGCCACGCATTTCTCCCGCCTGACGCCGGAGTGGGAAATGAAGATGGAATATCTGCTGCGGCCGGATGGCAGCCTGCAATTCGATCGCGCCGACGCGCTGGTGCGTTTTGCCCGCCGCAATGGCATGGGGCTGCATGGCCACGCCCTGATCTGGTACGCACAGGATGGCGAATATTTCCAGAAACTGAAGACGAAACCCGACGCCTTTCTGCTGGCCTATACGCGTTATATTCAGGATGTGATCAATCACTTCACCGGCTTCATCAGGGGCTGGGATGTGGTCAACGAGCCCATATGGAACGACGGTCGATCCTTACGCCCCTGCCTGTGGCGTGAGGTGCTGGGCGATGACTATATCGGCCTGGCGCTGGAAGCGGCGCATCAGGCCGATCCTTCGGCTACCCTCTTCCTCAATGATTACAATCTCGAACTGACGCCGAAAAAGCGCACAACCTTCCTCAAGCTATGCGAAAAGCTGCTGAAAGACGGCGCGCCCCTCTCCGGCATCGGCACCCAAACCCATATCGATTCCGGCATCGAGCCCGGCCTGATCAAGGCGGCGATCAAAGACATCGCCTCTCTGGGGCTAAAGGTGCATGTGTCCGAGGTCGATATATCCTTACGCGAGCCCCATCCGGTCAATCTCGCCGCGCCGCGCATCCATCAGGTGCGGGTACTGAGCGAACTGCTGGAAGCCTATCATGATGTGCCGGACCGCCAGCGCTATGGCCTGACGATGTGGGCGCTGCGCGATTCCGATTCCTGGCTGAATACGGCGCAGGGCGGCAAGGGATTGCTGCCCGATGAGCCGGTGCTGTTCGATGGTCTCGGCCGGCCGAAACCCCTGGCCCAGGCATTTGTGAGTGCGATGAAGTAAGAAATGGTCCTCCCCTCTTGGAGGGGAGGTGGCAGCGCGAGGCCCTTTAGGGCCGGTGTCGCTGACGGAGGGGTAAAGCCCCATACGCCACGGCCGGATTTCCCCCTCCGTCGCCGACTACGCGGCGACACCTCCCCCCCAAGAGGGGAGGATTAAATCACAAATCCTTGCGCTCGAAGCGCGGGCGGAAGAACGGATCTTCGAGGATATTATCCTTTGAGCCACTTGGCGGGGCCGGTTCGGCCACAGCCGCCGTATCTGGCGCCGCTACAGGTGGCGGCGTCACGGCTTGCGGCGTAACCGGCGCGAAGCTCTGGGGCGTCAGCTTTTCCTGAAACTGGCGCAGGTAACGCAGGTCTTCGGCGATATTCATCACCGCCATATAGAGTTCGCACACCGACCGCCAGGCCAGCACGGCGATCATGAAGCCCAGAAAACCCACGACCAGCAGGCCGAACGACAGCAGCCAGCCCATGATCGAGGCGTCCTTGATGCCGGTGCCGACCATGATGCCCGCCCAGCCGAGCGCGCCGATAAACAAAAGGCCCAGTCCGCACCAGTAGACGATATGGATGATCGGCCGCGTCAGGAGCTGGTCAAACGTGAACAGGTTGAGCCAGATATCTCTGGGGCGCGTGGTGCCGAAAACCTGTCTGATGGTACGCTGCATTATGCCGAATTCCCCGCAAAGACGAATTTGCCTTCCGTCGTCCTGTTAACGTCGTTTACGGCGAAATTGTCAAGACTTGTGATTGGTTAACCGCGCGCCGCCCATTTGCGCCCCGAAAGATCGGGCTGCATTTCCGCCGGATCGAATCCCGGCTGCCAGGGCAGCAGCCCCCTGGAATCCGGCACCACCATCTGCAGGGCCTTGAACGTGTAATCGCCCCAGAACCAGACGCTCCAGCCGAGATAGCGGTCGTACCATCGCCGCTCTATGGGCTGGAAAAAGACCGGGCAATCCTCGAAAAAGCCGTCATAGGGCTTGCCGGGCCGCAGCTTTACGCCCGCTTTCAGTTGCCGGTAGGCTTCCGCCAGCAGGTCGCGCGCCACATGGGACGCCTGGGCGCACACCACGATTTCCGGCGCCTTCAAGCTCCAGCCGAAACCGGTCGTATAGGCGTGGTGGCTATCCGGCGCATAGGACCAGCCGTGCAGACGGATGGTGGCCAGCACATCGCGCGCACCAGGCGGCAGGTTAGGTTCGTGACGGTCGAAGGCGTTGGGCATCGGTGGCTTCAATGTCGGTGTCGTTTGCTTCAGGACCATAAATATCCAAATCCAGCGACAATTTGAGATCCGCAATGTCTCTCATCAACTGCCAGTCAAGCCATTCACTAGAGTTCCATTCTCTGGCAAACCAGCCCACAGCCAACTAAGCTTCAACACCTTGATCTATAAGCTGATGAATGTATTGGCGATGAGGCTGTAAGAGCGTAATCGCCGCTTTTATTCCTTGAGGCAAATATTTTTCGTGATCCTCGACAAACTGGATAATGCAGGCAGATTTTTTTCGTTGCCCCCTCCACTCACCCTTTGGATTAAAATGCTCATCGCCTTTTCTCCAGAGCTTGTGTGCCAAGAGACCTAACACATCAGGGACTTCCGAGAGGTCACGATCTGAATGCATAAACCGTACGGTAAGCCGATAAGTGTAAGCGGCTTCGATCTGGCTGGATGCAATTTCCGGTTCTGTCATGGCGCTTTCTTACCACGCAAAATACACCAAGCAAAGCGCAGGTGTTTTTGCGTGAGGTACTTACACCTGACCGACCGTCTTGAGCTTCACCTTCGGATGGATTTCGTTCTGGCTCATGACCACCGTATTGGCCCGGAAGCGTTCGATGATCGAGCGCACGAACGGCCGGATGGTGGGCGAGGTCAGCAGTACCGCCACCTCGCCATTCATCGACACGCGCTCGAAGGTATCGCGCACGCCGCGGATGAAGTCCTGCAAATGCGAGGGCGCCATGGTCAGTTGCCGGTCCTCGCCCTGCCCCACCAGCGACGAGGCAAAGGCGTTTTCCCAGTCCGGCGACAGGGTGACGATCGGCAAAGAACCATCATCCGATCGATTGGCCCAGCAAAGTTGCCGCGCCAACCGAGAGCGGACATGTTCGACCATCTGGGTGATCGACTTGGTGTGCGAAGCCGCCTCGCCGAGCGCTTCGAGGATGGCCGGCAGGTCGCGGATCGATACGCGTTCCTTGAGCAGGGCCTGGAGCACGCGTTGCAGGGTGGCGGTGGAAATGACCTGCGGGATCAGGTCATCGACCAGCTTCTTTTCATCCGAAGGCAGATCGCGCAGCAGCTTGGAGAGTTCCGAATAGCTGAGCAGGTCGGACATGTTGTCCTTGAGGATTTCCGTCAGGTGGGTGGTGATGACGGTGGCCGGATCGACAATGGTGTAGCCCAGGAAGGTGGCTTCCTCGCGCAGGGCGTTATCGATCCAGGTGGCGGGCAGGCCAAAGGCCGGCTCCTTCATGTGCTCGCCGGGTAGTTCGACCTGACGGCCGGTCGGGTCCATGGCCATCAGCGAACCGATGCGGACCTCGCCGGAACCGGCTTCCATCTCCTTGATGCGCACGCAATAGCCCTGAGACGGCAGGCGCATATTATCGAGGATGCGCACCGACGGCATGATGAAGCCGTATTCCTGCGCCAGGGTCCGGCGCAGGGCCTTGATCTGGTCGGTCAGTTTACGGCCGTCCAGATCGTTGATCAGACCGAGCAGGCCCAGGCCCAGCTCGATCTTGACATCATCAATGGCCAGTGCCGCCGAGATCGGTTCTTCCTCAGGCGGCATGTTGGCGGCATTGATGGCGTCGATTTCCGCCTGCGTCGGCTTTGGCGGCTGACGGCCGATGCGCCAGGCCAGGGCGCCTGTGGCCAGTGCAATGGCGCCGAAGAACACGATCGGCATTCCGGGGATCAGCCCCATGACGCCGGAGGCCGCCGAGACGACGCCGAGCGCCACGGGATTGCGCGCCAGTTGCAGTACGATGGCCTTGTCGGCCGAGCCATCGACGCCGGCCTTCGACACCAGGAAGCCGGCGGCAATCGAGATGATCAGGGCGGGAATCTGCGTCACCAGGCCGTCGCCGATGGTCAGCAGCATGTAGGTTTTCGCGGCCTCGCCGGCATCCATCTGGTGCTGGAAAATGCCGATCAGGATGCCACCGACGATATTGACCACGGTGATAACAATGCCGGCCACGGCGTCGCCGCGCACGAACTTCGAGGCACCGTCCATGGCGCCGAAGAAGCCCGATTCCTGCTCGACCTCCTTACGGCGGATCTTGGCCTCTTCCTGATCGATCAGGCCGGAGGAGAGGTCGGCATCGATGGCCATCTGCTTGCCGGGCATCGAATCGAGGGTGAAGCGCGCCGCCACTTCGGCGATACGGCCGGAACCCTTGGTAATGACGACGAAATTGACCAGCACCAGGATGGCGAAGAGGATCGCCCCGATGATGAAATTGCCCTGGGTCATCAACATGCCGAAGGCATGGATGACCGCGCCGGCCGCTTCCGAACCATCCTGGCCGTGGGTCAGGATGATACGCATGGAGGTGATGTTGAGCGCCAGGCGGAACAGCGTCGTCACCAGCAACACGGTGGGGAACGAGCTGAATTCCAGCGGCTTCTTGATGAAGAGGCCGGTCATCAGGATCAGGATGGCCGAGGTGATGGAGAGTGACAGCAGGATATCGAGCACGAAGCTCGGCATGGGCACGATCAGGATCACGATGATCGAGATCACGCCGACGGCCATGATGACCTCGCCGCGCTTCAGCCAGCCGCCGATTTCGGAAGGCTTGAAGGGAATGGTCGCAGCGTTGGCCAAACGGGTCTCCGGGGGTACAAAACGCCCGGCATGCGGACTAGGCAAAAATTACCCGATCCGTGGTGAACGAATGGTTAATTTGCGTTAAAAGAGTCCCGTTTCATGCCCTTCCAGTGCCAGCAGATGCGCCTTGGTTTCCAGCCCGTCGGCAAAGCCGGTCAGCTTGCCATTGGTGCCGATCATGCGGTGGCAGGGCGCGATGATCGAGATGGGATTTTTGCCGTTTGCCGCACCCACGGCTCGACTGGCGGAGGGCTTTCCAAGCTGTGCGGCGATCTGGCCGTAGCTGCGCGTTTCACCGAAGGGAATGGTCAGCAGGGCCTGCCAGACGGATTGCTGAAAACTGGTGCCGTTGAAATCGAGCGGAACATTGAAGGCGCGGCGTTTGCCGGCGAAATATTCGGCCAGTTCGGCTTGGGCCTGCAGTAGAAGCGGGTTCGACGCGTCTTCTGTCAGGTCGCCCAGCGGCACGCGCCTGGGATTATCATTTGGCCACAGGACCGCCGTCAATCCCTTGCCGCTGGCCACCAGTTTCAACCGCCCGACCGGCGTGTCCATCCATTTAAAAACATGGGACATGGTTCATTCATTCCTGCCATTGAGGCGGAAGCTCTTTATCCTCCCTTGCGAGCCTCTTGGCGAAGCGGGGGAGGTGGCAGCGCAAGGCTCGCAGAGCCGGTATCGCTGACGGAGGGGGCAAAACTAGCGGCGGCGGATTGCCCCCTCCGGCGGGACTTAGCCCGCCACCTCCCCCCGTACGCTGCGCTACAGGGGAGGAGAAGTTTTTAAGCCGCGCTGGAGCCACTCTGCGGGGCCGGGACGCTGAGGCCCGCCGCCGTATATTCGTTCAGCTTGTTGCGCAGGGTGCGGATCGAAATGCCGAGGATGTTGGCGGCATGGGTCCGATTGCCCAGGCAGTGCGACAGGGTATCGAGGATCAGCTTCTGCTCGACCTCGGCCACCGTCGAGCCGACGAACGAACGCGCGGCGCTTTGCGCGGCCTCGGCGGCGCGGTTGACATAGTCCATGCCGATCGGGGCTACCGGGTTAAGCGGCTGGCCATCCGGCAGGCGGATCGCTTCGGCGTCGATTTCCGCACCCGTGGAGAGCAGCACGGCGCGGTGCATGGCGTTTTCCAGCTCACGCACATTGCCCGGCCACGGATGGGCCTGAAGGCGGCGCTTGGCCTCCAGCGAGATTGGCTTCAGCGCAATGGCGTTGGCTTCGGAATACTTCTTGGCAAAGTGTTCCGACAGCGCCAGGATATCGGCCGGGCGCTCACGCAGCGGCGGCAGGGCCAGGTTGATGACATTGAGACGATACAGCAGGTCTTCGCGGAAGGTGCCCTCTTTCACAGCCTGAGCGAGGTTGCGGTTGGAAGTGGCCAGCACGCGGATATTGACCGGCACCGGCTTGGCGCCGCCGACGCGATCAATGACGCGCTCCTGAAGCGCGCGCAGCAGCTTGGCCTGCAAACGCGCGTCCATTTCGGAGATTTCGTCCAGCAGCAGCGTGCCGCCATCGGCCTCCTCGAACTTGCCGATACGGCGGGCCATCGCCCCGGTGAAGGCGCCCTTTTCGTGACCGAACAGTTCCGATTCCAGCAGATTATCGGGAATGGCCGCGCAGTTGACCGAGATGAACGGCCGCTGGGCGCGCTTGCTCTTTTCGTGCAGGTAGCGCGCCATCACTTCCTTGCCGACGCCGCTTTCGCCGGTGATCAGGATGGAGGCGTCGGAGGCCGCCACCTGGTCGGCCAGTTTCAGCACGGCCTGCATGGAGGGATCGACGGTCACCAGCGGGCGCGAATCGTCCGACACGGCGGCCAGCACCGCCGCGATCAGTTCGGCATCGGGCGGCAGGGGGATGAATTCCTTCGCGCCCTGGCTGATGGCGAAGGCCGCCTTGCGCGGGTCCGGATTGACGCCGCAGGCCACGACCGTGACGAAGATGTGCTCGCGCTCGTTCGCCTCGATCAGCGACTTGATGTCGAGTTCGTAATCGACCATCAAAAGGTCCGCGCCCTGGCCTTTCAGCAGGGCGGCGGTGGCTTGCGTCGGGGTTTCGACATGGGCCACCTTGGCGCCGGTTTCCATGGCCATCTTGACCGCGACGGAGAGCTGGCCGCTCAGCTTGCCTACAACTAACAGTCTCATTGACCCGAATCCTCGCTCTTGATGATTTCCGTCATGGTCACGCCCAGACGATCATCGACCACCACCACTTCGCCACGGGCGACCAGGCGGTTATTTACATAAATATCAATGGCTTCCCCGACCTTGCGATCGAGTTCCAGCACGCTGCCCTGCCCCAGCCGCAGAAGCTGGGAGACGGACATATAGCTCTTGCCCAGCACGGCCGAGATATTGACCGGCACATCGAAGACCGGCGCCAGGTCGGCGGCCGACTTGTCGCCCTCGTCCTCCGGCCCCGGTCCGGGGATGCCGGTATCTTCAAAATCTTCCAGACCCAGATCGGCCATGACTTACTCCTTACTCATGGGTGCGGTTTTGGTGCCTAGCGGTCATCGTGATGACCGCGTGAATTATGATAGACCTCGGCTTCGAGGGCTTCGTTCAGGGCATGTTCGAGCGCCTCGAACACGGATTGCGGGTTATATTCGGCACGGCCGTCGCTCCACACTACCTCGAAGCCGCCTTTCGGCAGGCTCGGGTTGTCGCGGAACTGCACGGTGCCGGTAAAGCCGGCCAGCATGGCGGCTTCCTCGGCGGCGGATTTCAGTTCGTCGCTCGGATTGCTGGCGAAGAGTACCAGGCGCGTCGCCGGCTCAATCTCCTGGCTCAGCGCATCGAGTGCGGCGGTCAGGGGCGCTTCGGGGAAACGCTCCAGCGCCTCGGCGGCGATCTTCTGCGCGCAGACGAGCGCCAGCCGGACGGCGGCTTCCTTGTGAGCGTGGATAGCGTCGGTCAGGCCGCCAAGCCCTTGCTGCGCAGCGTCAGCGAGCGATTGCAGGGCAGCGGACTGCGCCATCTGCGCGCGGGCCAGGGCCGAGTTTTCACCGGCGGCCTGGGCCGATTTGCGGATGTCCTCGACCTCTTCGGGCGTATAGAATTTCTTCTCGCGCGGTGGCGGCGCGGAAACGATGCGGCCGCCATCGCCGAAGACGGTGCCAAACTCGAAACGCTTGTGAACGGGCTGGGTCATGCGACGGCTCCCGTCAGTAAGAAGAAGTAAGACACCCCACCACCACGCCATGAAGAATGGCGCGGTCCCCCTCCCCGACAAGTCGGGGAGGTATAAGCGTTTACGCCCTTCTTATACCTCCCCAGCTTGCTGGGGAGGGGGACCGTGAGCGAAGCGAATGGTGGTGGGGTTTCTTGCTTAAATCTTGAAGCAACAAACTTAATAAATAAGCTCATCATCGCCTCCCTGACCGGCCAGCATGATTTCGCCCTTGGCGGCGAGATCCTTGGCGACCTGCACCATGGCCATCTGCGCGGCGTCGACATCCTTGAGCCGCACCGGCCCCATCGATTCCATGTCGTCGCGCATGATCTTGGCGGCGCGTTCGGACATGTTGGACATGAACATGTCGCGCAAACTGTCCGACGATCCCTTGAGCGCCAGGGCCAGTTGGTCCTTTTCCACCGCGCGCAGCAGGGTCTGCACACCGCCCGGATCGAGCTTCGACAGGTCTTCGAAGACGAACATCAGGGCGCGGATGCGCTCGGCGGATTCGCGGTTGCGTTCTTCCAAGGCGGCCACGAAACGGCTTTCGGTCTGGCGGTCGAAATTGTTGAAGATTTCGGCCATCAGTTCGTGCGAGTCGCGCTTTGACGTGCGCGCCAGGTTGGACATGAATTCGATGCGCAGGGTCTGCTCGATCTTGTCGAGGATTTCGCGCTGCACCGGCTCCATGCGCAGCATCCGCTGCACGCATTCGAGCGCGAAATCTTCCGGCAGGGAAGACAGCACGCGCGCGGCATGATCGGCCTTGATTTTGGAGAGGACGACGGCCACGGTCTGCGGATATTCGTTCTTCAGGTAATTGGCCAGCACCGCCTCATTGACGTTGCCGAGCTTGTCCCACATGGTCCGGCCGGCGGGGCCGCGAATTTCCTCCATCAGCGCCTCGACCTTGTCGGGCGGCAGGAAGTTGGTCAGCAGGCGCTGGGTCTGCTCATACGAGCCCATAATGGTGCCCGAATTGCTCATGCCGGAGACGAATTCGACCAGCAGATCCTCGACCACATTCGACGTCACAGTGCCGAGCGACGACATGGCCTGCGAGATTTCCTTGATCTCTTCCTCATCGAGCGACTGCCACAGCGAGACATGCTCTTCGCCGAGCGCCAGCAGCACCACGGCCGCCTTTTCCACGCCGGAAAGCTTCCTGGGGTCGTCAATGATATTCTTGCGTGCGCCGAGAGCCATCCCTTATCCCTCGTGCAGCCAGGAACGCAGGATCGACACCGATTCTTCCGGATGACGATCGACGAATTCCGACACCTTCTTGACCGAGGAGGCCCGCACCTGGCCTTCGATACGCGCGATATCGATGCCCGATGCCTCATTCACCGAAGGCACCATGCCACCGCCACCGATCTGCGGGAAGCCGCTGTCGGCCGGCCCCGATACGCCCGGCACGGCACCGCCGCCGCCGGCCAACGCCATGCCGGCCGGCAGTTGCCCATCCGGGCCCGCCACCAGATAGTTGGTCGGCGCCGTAGTGATGTATTTGAGCAGCGGGCGCGCCACCAGGAACAGGGTCAAGAGGGCGACAACAAACAGCACGGCCACTTCCAGGGCGCGCATGATGTCGTTCTTGTCGAAATCGAACATCGACGCCTTGCCGCCGGTGCCGCCATTGACGTCGACATCGCCGTGGCTGAAGCGGATATTGGCCACCTGAACCTGATCGCCGCGTGTCTGGTCATAGCCGATGGCGGCCTTCACCAGGGTATCGATCTTCTGCATGTCTTCCGGCGAGCGCGCAGCATAGGCCGGCGGCGCCTTGCCATCCTTGGAAGGAGTCAGAATGCCATCCACCACGACGGCGACGGCCAGCTTCTTGATTTCTCCTGGGGCGGTAACGGACGTCGTCTTGGTGGTCGAGATTTCGTAATTGGTGGTTTCGGTCGTGCTGCCGCTCTGTTGGGTGGCGGTGGAGGCGCCGGGCTGCTGCGCACCGCCGGGGATATTGGCCGAGGCCGTCACCGCGCCGTTGCTGTTCGGGTCAGTCGTGCTGTCCTTCGACTCGGTCGTGGCGGTCGAGCGGACGACCTGGCCATCGGGGTTGTAATCGACCTTTTCCTGAGTGGTGGCGGTCTGGTCGAGATCGGCGGTGACGGTGACGCGCGCCGCGCCCGGACCGACCACGCCTTCGACGATATCGGTGATGCGCTTGCGCAGCTTGTCTTCCACCTCGTCACGGTGCGCGGCGCCCAGGCCGTTGGCCGAGTCGTCGCCGCCCGCCGCCAGCAGGTGGTTGCGGTCATCGACAATGGTGACGTCGGACGGCTTCAGGTTGGGCACGGCGGAAGCGACAAGATTGCGGATGGCGCCGACCTGTTCGGCATTGGGATTGCCGCCGGAGAGGCCCAGCACGACCGTCGCCTTGGCCTGTTCCTGCGTCTCGCTGAACAGTTCGCGCTTGGGCATGACCAGGTGAACGCGCGTCGAGGAAACGCCCTTCAGCGTATTGATGGTGCGCGACAGCTCGCCTTCGAGGGCGCGCTGGTTATCGAGGTTCTGCACAAACTCGGTCTGGCCGAGCGTGGGGGCATTGTCGAAGATTTCATAACCGACCGACGCGGCGGTGGGCAGGCCCTTCGAGGCCAGCATCATGCGCGCCGTGGCCACCTTGTCGCGGTCGACCATGATGGCCGAACCGTCACCCTTGGCGGTGTATTTGATCCCGGCCTGGTCGAGATTCTGGGTGATTTCGCCGGCTTCCTTGAGGTCGAGATTGGAATAGAGCAGGGACTGCGGCTGGGCGCTGACATGCAGGACGATGGCGGCGAGCACCGCGGCCACGCCGGCGGCGGCGCCCAGAATGGCCGTCAGCCGGCCGATACCGAACTTCTGTAAACCAGCGAAAAATGAGTCCACGCGCCAGACGCCCCATTACCAAACAGGCGGACAAACGCGTTCCCGACGCACCGACCACCGAACCAGGCAATAATTTCCCAGTGCGGGGTTAATTAGGCATTAATTTTTGATGGGAATTTTATGAATTTAATCAGCCCTATGCGCGAAAAGGCTTATTCCGCAAGGCGCTTTGCTTTTCAAAACGGAATTAACTTTTTAACACGGGCACAGGCAGGGGGCGAGTGGCAGCCGTTCAAATTCACGTTATTGGCGAAGCGGTCTTAAGCCACCGTATGCCGGACTGGCGAAACACTCCACAAAACCGTCGCCTGGTCGATCAGGGCATGGACGGGTGAGTCGGCCAGTTCCATCATCACGCCGCCGGCGGCCGCCTCGCCATCCGCCACGGACGCCCAGATCAGCATGTCGACGATCAGGCCGTCGCTGCGTTCGCAGATGCGCCGCGAATGGAAGCCGGGCTGCCGCCTGAGCCAGGCATCGACATCGGCATTGGCGGCGATGAATTCGGCGCAGGTGCCGCGGGCCAGCCGGAAACTGGTGATCTCGACCGCTTCGCTCATCACAGGCGTTCCACATGCATCACGTCCGACAGGCCGCAGAAGGTCAATGCGTTCCGGATCAGGTCGGGCGATGCCTGCGCCTCCAGCATCAGGAGAGCGCCGTCGAATTTGAGCAGGCCTAGGCAGGCCTTGATATCGGCGTCGGCTTCCGTGCAGACGATCAGGTCGAACGCGCCTTCGAGCGCGCGGTGCGTCATCGGATCATTGGTGGCGAAGTTATGATCGGCGCCCATCCACAACCGGTCGGTGGCGGATATGACCGGCGCCAGCGCACTGACCTCGGCGCCGGTAGCGCGGGCAATTCGGATGGCCATATGGGCCAGGCCATCGGTGCCATATATGGCGACGCACTTGCCGACGCCGGCCTGGCGATGGCGCAGGAGGGAATGGAAGACGTGAGGGCGGGTGGCCGCGCCGCAGGCGGTTATGGAAGCCATGTCGTATTTCCGATGTTTGCTGATAACCCAACATGCACTGGTCAGCGCATCCGGCGGTATAGCGATCCTGCAAGCCTTATGCACAATCCTGCAAAAGACGTGGATCAGCCATTTCCTGCGGACGCGGCTCTGCTATGATCGGCTTCCCACATAATATACGGTTTCCTTATGAGCCTGCCCTTTACGCCCTATCGTGAGCTTGCCGCGCTCATTGCCCGTTACGCCACGGAAGATGGCGATATCGGCACACCGATCGATGGTCTGTTCATCGGCCGCCGTTCCGCCCCCACCGAACCCTTCCACAAGGGGCAGCACGCCTGTTTCGCCCTAGTGGCGCAGGGGGCCAAGAGCGTCACGGTCGGGTCGGAGACCCACCATTACGGCGTGGGTTCGTGCATTGTGATCTCGCTCGACCTGCCGGTGATTTCCTGCGTCACTGAAGCCAGCCCGGAGGTGCCGCAACTCGGCATGGGAATGCTGATCAATGGCGATCGACTGCGCGAGGTTATCGCCCGGCTTCCGGTTCCGCATCCGGCCTTCACCACCGCCCCGGTGCGCGGTGTCGGGGTCAATCAGGCGCCCCCGGAACTGCTCGATGCCGTTTTGCGCCTGCTGCGCCTGCTCGATACGCCGGCCGATATCCCCGCCATGGCGCCGCTGATCGAGCAGGAAATCCTCTACCGCCTGCTGACCGGCCCGGATGGCCCGCGCCTGCTCAATATCGCCCGCGCCGATACGCCGGGCAACCGGATCGCCCGCGCGGTGGCCTGGCTGCGCGAACACTATGCCCGGCCCCTGCGCATCGAAGACCTGGCCGGCGACTGCGGCATGAGCGTTTCCTCGCTGCACCACCATTTCAAGGCGGTGACCGCCCTAACGCCGGTGCAATACCAGAAGCAGTTGCGCCTGCATGAGGCCCGGCGGCTGATGCTGGTGGAGGCCTGCGATGCCGGCACAGCGGGCCACCGCGTCGGTTACCTGAGCCCGTCGCAGTTCAGCCGCGAATACAGCCGGCTATATGGCTGCCCGCCGGCGCGCGATATCGAAACCCTGCGCGTGCGGGCCTAACCAGCCTTTCCAAGTTCCTGCCTGTTGATAGCGCTCCCAAAACCCGTTATCGAGAGGGAAAGCCTGCGGCGGATTTGCAAATCCAGACCACAAAAGGCGCCTATACAGTGAGGACAGATGACCACCACGCCCGATACCACCGTCACCGGTAAAGCGCACTTTGAGGTACTCGATGGTCTGCGCGGCAGCGCCGCCGTTCTGGTCGTGCTGTTTCATATCATGGGCATGACCGTTTCCTGGGCCGATACCGGTCAGTTGCTCCACCATGCCGCCCTCGCCGTTGATTTCTTCTTTGTGTTGTCCGGCTTCGTCATTGCCTTCGCCTATGATGACCGCTGGAAGACCATGACAACGCGTCAGTTCATCCTGATCCGGCTGGTGCGCCTGCATCCGCTGGTTCTGCTGGGGGCGGTGCTCGGCCTGTTGAGCTTTATTTTCGATCCCTTCGCCACCAACCAGAAGGCCATTCCGCTCGGCACGGTATTCAGCTATTTCGCCCTGATCTGCCTCCTGCTGCCGCACCCGCCCCTGCCCAACCGCTGGACCGATACCCACAGCCTGAACAGCCCCGCCTGGTCGCTCTTGCAGGAATATATCGGCAACCTGGCCTATGCCCTGGTGCTGCGCCGCCTGGGCACGAAAACACTGGGCCTGCTTGTCGTTCTGGCCGGTGCGCTGCTGGCCTGGTGCGCCTGGGACAAGAATACGCTCGATCTCGGCTCCTACTGGGAGACCCTGTGGCAGGGCACGGCGCGCATGGCCTTTTCCTTCATGATGGGCCTGTGGCTCTATCGCGTCCGCGACCGTTTCCCGAAAATCCGTCTCGGCTGGATCGCCGCGACGATCGTGCTGGTGGCCGTCTTCGCCACACCGCTGATGCCGAAGGACTTGCCCGTTTTAGGCCAACACGCCAACGGCCTCTACGAAGTCTCGATGGTGATCGTGGTTTTTCCGCTGCTGATCCTCTGCGGCGCCCATTCGCAGATCCCCGCGCTGGAAATGGCGCTGTGCAAGTTCGCCGGGCGCATCTCCTACCCGATCTATATCCTGCACTACCCGTTCCTGCTGATCTATATGAACTTTGTCACCTTCACCAAGCCGGACCTGCAAACCGCGCATATCGCCGGCGCGGCGGCCTTTGTGCTCGTTGTGACCTTCGCCTGGCTGGCGGTGAAATTCTTCGATGAACCGGTCCGCAACTGGCTGAAACCGCTGATACGAAGGGTAAAAGGTTAGACAAGGCGCCCGCTTAAACCCTATTGCGGCAAACTATCCGGCCATTGCTGCGCACCGTGAAGGACGCGCAATATGCGCACTTGATCAGATGTGACACGATAGGCGATCACATAGGGCAATTGTGCCACGACAACTTCTCTGGTTCCCGTTATGCGTCCCGGACGGCCGCTTTCCGGGAAATCAACCAGCCGCTCCGCCTGAGCTTCTATGGCGCTATCCACCTTTATTGCGGAGCGCGGGCTATCGGCTTCTATGAAGTCAAAAATACCGTTACGGTCGGCCAGGGCGAAGACAGACCATTCAAGCTTCACGCCTGGCCTTCGGCTTTGCTGAGGGCTTTTGCGCGACGAGCAGCAAAATGCGACTTGACGTCTTCGTCAGATATGGCGGGACGGGGGTCATCCAGCGCTTCCTGCACCTTGGTGCGAAACCACAGATCATGAGCCACCGCATCCACTGTCAGTCCGGCCGGCAAGGCACCTTCATTGGCGATGCGTGTCAACAGGATACGGATTGCATCGGAAACCGTCAGGCCCATGTTACCGAGAACAATGCCGGCTCGCTCTTTTACGGACGCCTCGACGCGGGTTTGTACGGGTACGGAAGCCATGTGATCCTGCCTTTGCAACGGCTTCTATTGTATTGCAATCGCATTACAATAGCCAGTCATTCTTATGAGGCAAAAGTCACCTTTACGCGCCCGATCTTTCCCTCTATAAGCCCCGCCATGTCCATGATGACCACCACAAAACCGACAATGACACCGACCCGTATGCGGGGCGGTCCTGTCGTGCTGGCGGTTTAACAGCAGACACCGGACAAAGCCCCGCGAAAACGCGGGGCCGGTCTGTATTCCACAACCATACCCCTGCGTTTCCGCCTAATTTTCAAGGAGACGTGACTTATGAAAACCCAACCCAATATCGGTATTGTCGGCGCCAGCGGTCTGGTCGGCAGCATGATGCTGGCCCTGCTGGCTGAGCGCAATTTCCCGCTGGCGAGCTTGCGCCTGTTTGCTTCCGCGCGTTCCGCCGGCAAAAGCGTGGCCTTCAAGGGCCAGGACATCGTTATCGAGGACGCCGCCACGGCAGACTTTGGCGGGCTCGATATCGTCTTCTTCTCGGCCGGCGGCTCGACCTCCAGGGCCCTGGCGCCGAAGGTGGCCGCGGCGGGCGCCATCGTGATCGACAACTCCTCGGCCTGGCGCAGCGATCCCGACGTGCCGCTGGTCGTTTCCGAGGTCAATCCCGAGGCCCTGCGCCATATCCCGAAGGGCATTGTCGCCAACCCCAACTGCACCACCATGGCCGCCATGCCGGTGCTGAAGCCCCTGCACGAGGCGGCCGGTTTGACCCGTCTCGTGGCCAGTACCTATCAGGCAGTCTCCGGCGGCGGCATCGAGGGCATCGAAATCCTGCGCGATCAGATCCTGGCTGCTGGCAAGGATATTGAAAAGCTGGCGCATGATGGCGCGGCCGTCGACATGGGCGATATCCGCAAATGGGCCGTGCCGATCGGCTTCAATGTCGTGCCGCTCAACTATGTGCTCGGCGAGGACGACTATACCGAGGAAGAACTGAAGCTGCGCGATGAAAGCCGCAAGATTTTGGGTCTGCCCGACCTGAAGGTAGCCGCCACCTGCGTGCGCGTGCCGGTCTTTACCGGTCACTCGCTGTCGATCAATGTCGAGTTCGAGCACCCCCTCTCCCCCGAAGCGGCGCTGGAACTGCTGCGCACTGCGCCGGGCGTGGAAATCGCCGATGTGCCGAACCCGCTGGCCGTGACCGGTCGTGACCCGGTGCAGGTCGGCCGTATCCGCCGCGACGCTTCAGCCGATAACGGCCTAGTGCTGTTCGTGGCTGGCGACAACCTGCGCAAAGGCGCCGCGCTCAATGCCGTGCAGATCGCCGAAGTTCTGCTGAAGCAAGGGTGACGCAAACGACAACAGCCACACCTGATCACTCAGGCGTGGCTGTCAAATCTCGTCGTACCCTGAGAGTTAGCGGTAGCTCTGGATGCGCGTGGTGCGCAGACCGGCCATACCATGGGTCTCGATGGCCTTTTGCCAACCCAGGAACTCTTCCGAGGTAATGTTGTAGCGCTCGCACGCCTCGTCGAAGGTCAGGAGACCGCCGCGCACGGCCGCCACCACCTCCGCCTTGCGGCGGATCACCCAGCGTTCCGTGCCGGCGGGCGGCAGGTCGTTGAGTGTCAGTTTTGCCCCGGTAGGACCAATCACGTATTTTTCGCCTTTGTTATCGCGGCGTTGCTCTTGAAGCATGGCGTTTTGCCTTTGTTACCATCACATGAGAGCATCCTACACGACCTCCTTAAATATCCGCTTAATTGCCATGGTAAATATGGCGTAAAATTTGCGGTAAGGTATCGTTAATACTCTGTTTAGTATGTGTTAAGGCTTCAATTTCAAGATTAACGCGTATTAATCGTTTTTATACACATAAGTATAGAGTGAAAAGAGCGATTAAAACTTCAATAACCGCTCTACAATTCAGTTAGCGCTTGATGCTCAGCAGTTCCTGGAGCATGTCGTCGGCCGTGGTGACGATCTTCGAGGCCGCCGAATAGGCGCGCTGGGTCGTGATCAGACCGGTGAATTCCTGCGCGATATCAACGGTCGAGGCTTCCAGGGTATCGGCGTCAATACTGCCGGCGCCATTGGTGCTCGGCACCTTCAGCGAATAGGCGCCCGAGTCGGTCGAGACCTTGTAGGCATTGCCGCTGACTCCCGTCAGGCCATTGGGATTGAGGAAGGTGGCCAGCGCGATCTGGGCCAGGGTCTTGGTGTGGCCGTTATTATAGATGGCCGTCACCAGGCCGTCCTTGCCGATCTCGACATTGGACAGCGAACCGAATTCCGTGCCGTCGGCCGTGATCGACTTGGTGGTGGTGTCGCTGGCGACCTGGGTAATGCTGCTGAGCCCCGAGGTGCCGAAGCCCATATCGATGGACTGACCGGCGGCCCCCACATTGGAATTCCAGTAGGCGCCATCCGCCGGCGGCGCGGCGGCATCGGCCGAAGCGCCAATGGTAAAGCCGCCGCTCAGTATGGCCGGCAGGGTGCCGCCATAATCCGTCGGATCGGTGGATAGGTTGCCATTGGCATCGAAATAGAGCGAGCCTATGTCGATCTGGTGCAAGCCGTTGTCCGTGCCGCCGACAGAACTGGTGACATCGGGAGACGAGACTTCATAATACCATTGCGTCTTGCCGGTCGTGGAATCGATGTTCCCCTTCAGCAGCGAAATGGTAATCGTGTGCTCCTGGCCCAGCGAATCCGAGATGCTGGCCGAGATGGTGGCGTCGGGCTTGGTGCCGGTGTTCGCGGTCGAACTGTAGGTCGACATGGCCGTGGTGGCGTCGAGCGTGCTGTTGGTGATGGCATCGGCATAGGTGCCGGTGCCGAAGGTCGTGGAATCGTTGGGATCAGGATTGACCGCCGTAGACACCGTGGTCTTCGAATTCAGGTTGGCTTTGAAGTTGACGTTCGTCGTGGCGGCTGGCTTGTTGGCCAGATCGCTGACATTGATCGGCGCCAGCAGGTTGGCATCGGTGGCCGAGGTGGTGATGGTGCCGGTGGAATCGGCTGGCCAGCCTTGCAGATAGAAGCCGCCGGAATTGACGAGGTTGCCTTCCGTATCGGTCGAGAAGGTGCCGTCGCGCGTAAATAGCAGCGAACTGGAGGAACTCACCGTGCCGGCCTGATCCGAGACGACGAAGAAGCCCTGACCGTTGACGCCCAGGCTGTAGCCGGAGGTATCGCTGTTCAGCTCGCCTTGGGTGGTATTGGTCTGGCGATTGACCGAGACCACGCCGCCCGACGTATAGGAGTGCTTGTTGCTGGTGCCGCTGACCAGATCGGTGAAGCTCGTGGTGACGCGCTTGTAGCCGGTGGTGTTCGAGTTGGCGATATTGTTCGAGATGGTGGCAAGAGCCGTGGCGTTCGCGGCGAGCGCGGTAACCCCGGATTGCATGGCGCTGTTGATACTCATGTGTGGAACTCCCGGAAAACGGTGTGAAGCAGGGTTAAAATCAGGAAACGCTGGTGATGCTGTCGAGCGAAACGGATGAATTGCCGATCTTGAGGACGGTGCTGCCGTTCTCTGTCTGGGCGGAGGTAACGATGCCGGTCAGGCCGGCCGAGGCATCGATGGCGCCGTCGGCATTGGCGGCGGAGACGCTGAGCGTGTACTTGCCCGCGCCCACCGCATTGCCGGAACTGTCCTTGCCGTCCCAGGCGAAGCTGTGCGTGCCGGCGGTCAGGTCATCGGCGGAATCGGACCAGACGGTCTTGCCGTCGGCATCCTTGATGGTCAGGGTGGCCGACGTGGCCGTGGACCCAAGCGTGTAGTTCCAGGTGGCCGACCCGCCATCGGTGAGCGTGGCGGTCGGCTCGTCG
Organism: Asticcacaulis taihuensis; assembly: GCF_900100255.1. Lineage (GTDB taxonomy): Bacteria > Pseudomonadota > Alphaproteobacteria > Caulobacterales > Caulobacteraceae > Asticcacaulis > Asticcacaulis taihuensis. Next base: position 198,998 of record NZ_FMTS01000002.1, read on the forward strand.
CTGCCGATGGTCTTGCCGATATAGTTGACGGCTGAGGTCATGGAGCCGGAGGCGCCGGAGGCATTGGCGATGGTCTCCAGATAGCCGTTGGCCTTGATCTGTTGCTCGACCGAGGAATACTGCACCAACTGGTTGGTCCACTCGGTCGTATCCATCGGCGACAGCGGATCCTGGTTCTTTACCTGCGCCGTCAGCAGGTTGAGGAAGGTGGTGTAGTCGGTGCTGAACTTCGAGGAATCCGCCGCGGTATTCGAGGTGGGATTGCTGGCGGAATTGGTGTTGGCGACGCTGGTGACCATGGGGGGCTTCCTAGACGCTGAGATCGAGCGCGAGACGCGATGAGGATTGACGGTAATTCAGGCGGGCGGCGGCCGGATCGATAGCGCCATTGAGGGCATCTAGGTCGGCATCAACCTGATCGGCGGCGGCCTGGTTGCGCGCCATCTGGGCCAGATGCTGGCTGTTCGGACGGTTCTGGCCCTGCTGGCTATCCGCCTGAGTGAAAGTGTTTTGCTGCTGTGGCGAACCGCCGGCAGAGCCCCCCCCGGAAGACGAATCATCCGCGCTGCGGGCACTGGCATTGACCGTATGCGCCTGCGCCTGAACCACCGCATCGGTCTTCTGGCGCGTCGAGAAGCTCAAGGCGTCGTCGGAGAGTTGCAGGCCGGTATCGCGTAGTTGCTGGCGCAGCTCGGTTTCGTGGGCGCTGAAGGTGGCGGCAGTGACGTCGGAATCGAAGGTCATATGCGCCGTCATCCGGCCGTCACGGCCGATGCTGAGCGCTACGTCGACCTTGCCTAGATCGGCCGGATGCAACTCCATGGTGAACTTCGTCGCGCCCTCGGCATGGCGGCGGTTGATCTGCACGCTCAGGGCATTGAGGTTATCGACGGCGGTCTGCGACATCAGGCTGGTGGCCGGCGCCTGTGGCGTGGCGGCGGGCGTGTAGCCGGTTGTATCGTTAGACACCGGCGTACTGGCCAGTGAGAAACCGGACGGCGCGGCGGCGACCGGCGGGGGAGCCGGCTCGCTGCTGTTCTCTACCGGGAGGCTGGCGGGCTTGCGAGCGGTCGCCTGGACCTGGTTTTGAACTTGGGCGGCCTTGGCCTGAGATGCCTGAACCTGAGGCGCCTGAGTCTGAGATGTCTGCTGAAATACCTGAACCGGCGCGGCCTGAACCGGCGCAGAGCGCGTTTGCGCCGCCTGCGTCGACGCGGCGTCATTTGCGGCTACAGGGGCAGACGTTTCAGTGCGCGCAGCCGCAATGGCGGGAGCGCCCGCCGACGAGGCGATGACCGCTGGCGCCTGCGCCTTTGCAAAGGGCGCGGCGGTTTGCGGCACCGCAGTCATCAGAGCGGCAAATTTCGGCTGGGCGGCGGCCTCTGGCTTATTGTCGGCGGTATCGGCATCAGCGGCATCGGCTTGATTTTGCGGCGCGGGCGCTTGTGGAGCGGCCGGGGCTTGCTTGCCAATTGGTGCAGGCGTGACCTTGTCATCGCCGGCGGCGATAACGGGCTGAGTGGCGGGCGCGCTGGCGGGCTGAATGGCAGGTGGCGTCACAGATGCCACGACCGGCGCAATCACGGCAAGGCTGGCCTCATCCGGCGTAACGTCAGTGGCGTCATCGGCCTTGACGGCTGTCTTGCCGGTTTCGGCATCCGCCGTTTTGCTTTTGCCAGGTTTCGCCTCGGCCGTTTTGATGACCGGCGCAGTGACGACCGGTGTTTCGATCAGAACGGGTGTCTGGGCAACCGGCACGGCGGCCTTCAGCGTCTGCGCCTGAGCAGCGAGGGCTTGCGGGGTCACGACCGCCGCCTCGGTCACCTGGACCTGTGCCACCTCGGCTTGAGGCGCCTGAGTTTGAGGCACCTCAGCCTTTGTCACCATCGCGACGGGCATTTCGGTCACTGGCGCTTCGGCGTGCAGCACCGGCTTTGGCGTTGCCGTTTTTGACGTCACTGGCTGGGCGTCAGGCAAGGCCGGCGCGGCTTCGGCCGCGACAGCCGGGGCCAAAACCGGAGCCAGAATCGTGTCCGGAATTTGGGGCTGAACCGTTTGCGTCATGGCCTCAGGCACAGTCACAGCCGCAACCGCCGCCGGCGTGGCGGCCTGGGCAGTTTCCACCACCGGCACCTGCGCCTGCAACCGGGTCGCGGTGACCGGCAGGGCCGGGACATCGCCAGTCGCCATCACGGGCACAACGACCGGATTGACGGCGGACGGCACGGCGACCGGCGGCAGGCCGTTAGGCAGCCCGGATGCCGCCCCCTTTGCGGTCGGCGCGGCGTTCAGACCCGCCAGGAGGCTGGCGAAATCAGCGGCGGTGGTGGCGGCTGCAAGGCTCCCCGCCGTGTTTCCAGCCAGATTTGTAGTTTGCGGCGCAGCCGTATCCCCGCCGGTGGATACACCGGACGCCGCCATCGGCAGGAAGGGGAAATCGAACAGCGCAGGCATTCGGGTATCCGCGAGAACATCGGGAACGGCCGGTCGCATCTTGCGGCAGGCGGTCGGGGGCGAAGTCAACGCATTTTGCGCATCTGATCCGAAAAGCCCCTGCAAACGCCGGGCCAGTCATTAACCAATTGATTTAACTAAAATTATGCCCTTTTCAGCAGACCCGAAGGGGTGGTCTTTGCCGATATCTGAGGTCAAATTTGCCTAGAGCGGCGGCGTTTTTCGCCGGGCGCCGGCCCTCCATCAGGCGACATCACCGACGCCGCCCCCGCCCCCCTCACGCGCAGGCGCGCGATATGATGACCCCGCGCGCGGGTGCGTACCTTGACGACAGGCTATGCTGGCACAGGACTTGAAACTGTTAATGCAGATAACCGCCACCCTCGCCACCAACGAAATGCTAAGTTTATGAAAACAAAACGTTTTTTAAAATTAAGCCATAAAAGCCCCCGGTCATTTTTGCCGGGTCAGGTGCAGGGTTTGCCTATGAACGCCCGCCGGGAGCCCGCCGCATGTCACTAGGTTCGATCATGAACATCGGCGTTTCGGGGCTGATGACCGCGCAGGACCAATTGCACGTCGTCTCCGACAATATCGCCAATCTCAACACGCCGGGCTATATCCGCAAGGTTTCGCATCAGACCAGCGTGGTCACCGCCGGCGTCGGCATGGGCGTGCAGTCGGGCCAGGTCACTCTGGCCGCCGACAAATTCCTCCAGGCGGCCACCCTGAAGGCCAGCTCGATCTCGGCCCAGTCCGACACGTCCTACGAACTGCTCGACCAGATGCAGGCGCAGTTCGGCGATATCACCGACACCAACAACCTGTTCGGCCAGGCCAGTTCCGTCCTGTCCTCGATGGCCCAGCTCGGCGAAGATCCGACCTCCAGCGCCAGCCGTCAGGAAGCGATCAGCTATGTGTCGGGCTTCCTGTCCGAAGCCGGCCGGATTTCGACCAAGATCCAGACCATCCGCGGCGATGCCGATACCCGCATCGCCAGCGCCGTGACCTCGGTCAACGACCTGCTGGTCAGCATCCGCGATCTCAATGGCTCGATTTCGGGCGCCGCCGTTTCCGGCACCGACACCACCGGCGCCCAGACCACGCAGATGAGCTATATCGACCAGTTGTCGAAACTGGTCGATGTCCGCGTCACCCAGGAAGCCAATGGCGGCGTTACCCTGCGCACACAGTCCGGCACGGTGCTGGTTTCCGGCGCCAGTGCCGCCACCCTGGCCTATACGCCGGCCACCAGTGTCGACGCCTCCACCAGCTTCGGCCCGATTACCCTCACCGGCGTCAATAACGAAACCCGCGACTTCGCCGACAGTCTGGCTTCAGGCGAGATCAAGGGCTTGCTCGACATCCGCGACAAGACCTCGGTGGCGATCAACGATCAGCTCAACGAGTATGTCACCCAGTTCAGCAACCAGCTCAATGCCGCGCACAATGCCTCCAGCGCCGTGCCCGCCCCCACCTCGCTCACCGGCAAGAATACCAGCCTGACCGAGGAAGAGGCCATTACCGGCTTCCAGGGCGAGACCAATATCGTCACGCTCGATTCATCGGGCAATATCACCCACAAGATGACTCTGACCTTCGATACCGACGGCAGCGGCAATGGCAGCTACCTGATGGATGGCGTGGCTGGCACCTTCTCGGCGTCCAGCTTCGTCAGCGACATCAATGCCGGTCTGGGCGGGGCGGCGACGCTCGACTTCACCAACGGCAAGATGAGCCTGACCTCCGGCGGCACGGATGGCGTGGCCGTCGTCGATTCCCCGGCGAATACGGCCACCAGCACCACGCCTTCCAACAAGCTGGGTCAGGGCTTTTCGCAATTCTTCGGCCTGAATGACCTGGTCACCTCGGACGTCCCGACCAATTTCAAGACCGGCCTGACCGGCAGCAGCGCCCACGGCTTCACGGCGGGCGACACGATCAGCTTCGCCATCAAGTCGGCCACCGGCGCCACCGTCGCCAATGTCAAGTATGCCATTCCGGCCGGCGCCACCACCATGACCGACCTGGTCACCGGCGCGGGCGGGCTGAACGACACCACCACCGGGCTCGGCCGCTACGGCGCCTTCGCGCTCGACGGCAATGGCCAGCTCACCTTTACCGGCTTCGGCAATCCGGCCAACACCCTGGGCGTTACCAGCGACACCACCTCACGCAACGGCACGGGCGCCTCCTTCACCCAGTTCTTCGGCCTGGCTGACAGCGCCGGCAATGCGGCGAACCATCTCACTGTCGCCACGCGCATCGAAAACAATGTCGCCAATCTCTCCCTGGCTCAGGTCAATCTGAACGCCGCCACCGGCGTCAGTGCCCTGGCCGGCGGTGATGGCGCTGGCGGCCTGGCCATGGCGGCCATCGGCACCCAGTCCACCACCTTCAACGCGGCCGGCCTGAATGCCGGCGGCACCTCGACTCTTGAGCGCTACGGCTCCGATCTGGCGGGCCAGGTCGGCAATCTGGCCGCCACCGCCAAGACCACCAAGGAAAGCAATGCCTCCCTGCTCGATGAGGCGACCTCGCGCCGCTCCAGCCAGGAAGGCGTCAATCTCGATGAGGAACTCATCCATCTCACCACGTACCAGCAGGCTTACAGCGCCGCCGGCCGCCTCGTCCAGGCCGCCAAGGACATGTATGACGTCCTGCTGAACATGATGTAAGGCCGAAAACATGCGTATTTCGACATCCGAATCCTGGTCCAACGCCCTCAATAACCTCATGAGCGCACAGACCCGCCAGCAGACCGCCAATGACCAGGTCGCCACCCAGAAGGTGGCCACCGACCTGGGCGGCTATGGCCGCACCTCGGAAATCATCGCCTCGTATCAGTCGTCCCTGTCGCGCACCAATGCCTATCTCGACGTGACCCAGACCGTGGCCGACCGCCTGAACAGCCAGGACCTGGCCATCACCACCACGAGCGACGCCGTCTCTTCCGCCAAGGATTCGATCATGAGTTCGCTGGCCAATGGCACCGGCACCACCCTGATGCTCGACATGCAGGGCAGTTTTTCGGCGGCACTCTCCGGCCTGAACTATCGTCACAATGGCCAGTATCTTTTCAACGGCGGCAATGACAATGCCGCGCCGGTCTCGATCACCAGCATGTCGCAACTGGCCGGCGTCACCTCGTCCGACGATGTCTTCACCAACGGCACGGTCAAGAAAAGCTCGCAGATCGATGCCGGCACCACCATCCAGACCGGCATGCTGGCCTCCGAACTGGGCAGCAAGCTGATGAGCCTCTACAAGGAGGTGCAGGACTATAATGACGACCCGACGACCGGCCCCTTCGGCGACCAACTCACCGACGCGCAGAAGGACTTCCTGACCACCAAGTCGCAGGAATTCGGCAAGCTCTATGATGACATGCTGCAACAGGGCGCGCTCAACGGCACCATGCAGAAGCGGGTCGAAAACACGCAGACCTCCCTGCAGGGCCAGGCGGATTCGCTGTCGCAACTGGTCGATAAGCGCACCTCGGTCGATATGGCCGAAGCCTATTCCAACCTGCAACAGGCGCAGGTGGCCGTCCAGGCCTCGGCCCAGGTGCTGGCCAACCTCAACTCGACCAGCCTGCTCAACCTACTGAAATAACCCGCTTAAATCAGGCGCTGGCCATCCGCATCGATCATCAGTTGCCCGTCTTCCTTGGCGAAAGGCCCTGGCGGATAGCGGTCAGTCAGGTCGAGCACTAACTCCGAGGGGCGGCACAGTTTCACGCCGCGATCGGTGACAACGAAAGGCCGGTTGACCAGGACCGGCGTTTCCAGCATGGCGGCAAGGATCGTCTCGTCGCTGACGCCATCTTCCAGCAGACCCAGTTCCTTAGCCGGCGACTTGGTTTCACGCAGCGCCTGACGCGGCGTGAGGCCGGAGACGGTCAGCAGGGTGAGGAGCAATTCGCGCGTCCATCCGGTTTTCAGGTATTCGAAAACCTCCGGCCGGTAGCCGGCGGCTTCCAGCACGGCCAGCACATTGCGCGAGGTGCCGCAGTCGGGATTGTGGAAAATGATCGGGGTCATGCGGATTTCTCGTGTGCGGGTTTCAGGAACCAGGTGCAGACGGCCAGGGCCAGCAGGGCGCCGGAGATCTGCGCCAGGACAAAGGCGGGCGCATCTGCCGGGCGGATGCCGGCGAAGGTGTCGGAAAGGCTGCGCGCAATCGTCACGGCCGGATTGGCGAAGGAGGTCGAGGCGGTGAACCAGTAGGCGCCCGTGATATAGAGCCCCACCGCCACCGGCACGAAATCCCGGCGCGCCTGATGCGTGGCGAAAATGGTCAGGATCAGGCCGAAGGTCGCCACCCCTTCCGACAGGGCCTGTGCCGGACCAGCGCGGACCTTCTGCGAAAGCTGAAGAATGGCCTCGCCGAACATGGCGTGTGCCAGCCAGACCCCGGCGACGGCGCCGATGATCTGGGCCACGACAAAGGCCAGGGCCGGCAGGGCTTTTATCTCGCGCCGCAGGGCGATGATCAGCGTCACCGCAGGATTGAAATGCGCGCCGGATATGGGCCCCAGCATGGTGATCAGCACCACCAGCATGGCGCCGGTCGCCAGCGTGTTGCCGAGCAGGGCAATGGCGTCATTGCCGCCCGCCAGTCTCTGCGCCATGATGCCGGAGCCGACAACCGTGGCCAGCAGGAAACCCGTGCCGATACATTCAGAAAACAGGCGGCGTTTCAAATCCGGCACAATCAGCATCCGCAGGCCAGTTTGTCGATCACGGGCTGGCAAAGCGCCTTACGGCCGCCACAGCAGTCTTCGAGCAGGAAGGCCAGCAGGCCCTTCACGCCCTCCATATCGGCAAAATAGCGGATCGCCCGGCCTTCGCGCACAGGGCGGATCAAGCCGGCCTGGGTGAGGATCGCCAGATTGGCCGACATGGTGTTCTGCCGCACACTCAGCGCCTCACCGATTTCACCGGCCAACATGCCTTCCGGCCCCGCCTGAATCAGCAGGCGAAAGACATCGAGCCGGGTCTCCTGGCCGAGCGCGGAAAAGGCATCGAGAGCGTGTAGTTTATCCATAAATCAAGATTACATGATATATTGATTTATTCAAGATAAAATTGCCGCCACCGGATAACCCTGTTTTTATTGCGCTTTCGGGGTGGACCTTCCGGTTTCAGCGGCTATTTTAGTCATCTGCGGTTCATCTGCGCAGTTATGACGGGGGAGCCGCGCGGCCTTTAGCCACGCATCCATGAAGGGCCTTTCTGGTTAAGGCCCGTTTCTGGGAAGCATTCGCCCCATGATCAGCCTTTTGGCCAGCCTGCTTATTTCCGCCGAAGCGGCAACGATTCCGGATATCAATGCCCTTACAGGCTTTGATACCGTTGCCTGCGAAGGTGAAGGCGAGGCCCGGCAATTGCCCCGGCAGAAGGCGATCGCCCAGCTTCTGGCGCGTTACCCGATCGTTGTCGATGTCGCCGATTTCAGCGGCCCGCAAACGCCCCTGGCCCAGCGCGTGGCCAATGCTTGCCCGGATGATGCCTGTCCGGCAGACGGCAGCAGTTACGCCCGGCTGAACGCGGCGGTCGCGGCCGTGCTCGATGCCCGCGAAAACAGCCAGTTGCGCCTGAGCTGGACCGGCGACACCCCCGAACCGGCCAGCCGCCCGGAGCGCATCGCTGCCTTCTTCGACCTGTCACGCCCGACCTACACCCTGACCTGCCTGGCTGCCGCGCCCCTGCCCCCCGCGCCGGCGATCGTTGCCGACCTGCCCGAGGACAAAACGCCCGAAACGGGCCTGCGCGCCGCTATCTCGCACTGGCGCATTGCCTCGACCGTCAGCGAGACTGAAAAGGACGACTATACCAAGCGCGACCCGGCCCGCCTGACCTATACCGACAATGCCGCCGATGCCGCGGCCGTCATTTCCGCCAAGGGCACCATCGCTGCGCCGGCCATCGTCACCTGGGGCGACCAGACGGTGGCGACACAGGGCTTCGGCGATATCCGCCCCTTCACCAGCTATGAACGCATTTCCAATATTAACGTCGCCAATGAGGTCAATAATCTCGATCTCGGCCTGCGCGGCCATTTCCGCTTCGCCCGCAATGACGGCAAGGAAGCCTATATCGGCGGCCTGACCGCGGCCTATGAAACCGACGACCGGCTGGAATCGGCCCTCACCCGCTTTGAAGCGTCGCTCACCCTGCCGGTCAAGACGTGGCTGGATGCCAGCCTGCCGGGCTTAAGTTCAGCCGGAAACGACGCCCAGTGCGTCATCTGCCAGACCACCAGCATGACCCTGGTGACGGACTATGTCGATGTCAGCGATCCGGGCGCCAAGGCGGCCCTCATCGACCTGCCGCAATATGCCCGCGCCGGCTTCGACGCCCAGTGGGATGTCCGGCTCAATCGCGGGCCTGACAAGCCCAGCTTCGGCTTCAACCTGCAATACAACCGCCGCCAGGATCTGAGTAACCAGGGCGCCACCGCCGACCGCCTGATCTCGCGCGCCGCCTATTACCCCACGCCGCAGAGCCACTATGTCTTCGGCCTGGAATATGACAAGGGCAAGGACCTGACCTCGCTGACTGGCATCGACCGCTGGATGTTCACCTGGGGCTATAGGCAATAAGTTTTCGGCGATACCCTAGCAATTTACTCGGTTTTCCCTTATTTAGCGGCGCATGACCGTCTGTGCTGTTCCGCTTATCCAATCGGCCGATCTCGATGCCGCCATCGCCGCCACCCGTCTGAGCGTCGGGCTGCCGGAGGGATCGCGCGTGGTCGCCGCCATGTCGGGCGGGGTGGATTCCACCGTGGTCGCCGCCCTGCTGCATCAGGCCGGCTATGAGGTCATCGGCGTCACCCTCCAGCTTTACGACCACGGCGCAGCCCTGAAAAAGACGGGCGCCTGCTGCGCCGGCCAGGACATCCACGACGCCCGCATGGCGGCCGAAAAGATCGGCATTCCGCACTATGTGCTCGATTACGAAAGTCGGTTCCGCGACAGTGTGATCGAGGAATTTGCCGACAGCTACCTGCGCGGCGAAACACCGGTGCCGTGCATCCGCTGCAACCAATCGGTCAAGTTCCACGACCTGCTCGATGTCGCCCGCGATCTGGGCGCCGAGGCCATGGCCACCGGCCACTATGTCGAACGTTCCGTAGACGGACAATTGCGCCGCGCCGCCGATCAATCGCGCGACCAGAGCTATTTCCTCTTCGCCACCACGCGCGAACAGCTCGATTTTCTGCGCTTTCCGCTGGCCGGCATCCCCAAGCCGCAAGTGCGCGATATCGCCCAGCAACTCGGCCTGAAAATCGCCCACAAGCCCGACAGCCAGGACATCTGTTTCGTTCCCGAAGGCAAGTACACGACTCTGATCGACAAACTGCGCCCGCAAGGCCGCGAAAAGGGCGATATCCGCCATATCGACGGCCGCGTACTGGGCCGTCATGACGGCATCACCGGCTACACCATCGGCCAGCGCCGGGGGCTGAATATCGCCGTCGGCGAGCCCCTGTTCGTCACCCGCATCGATCCGGACGAAAAGGCGATCATTGTCGGCCCACGCGAGGCCCTGCTGACCCGCGCCCTGACGCTGAAAGAAACCAACTGGCTGGGCGATGAGGCCGATCTCATGGTGGCCGCCACGGCGCAAAAGCCGGTTCTGGCGCGCGTGCGCTCCACCCGCCCGCCGGTGCCGGCGCGTTTGATCGCCAGTGACACCGGCATTGAGGTCGAGTTCGACGGCGCCGAGGAAGGCGTGGCCCCCGGCCAGGCCTGCGTGCTCTATGATCCCGCCGATGACGGCCGGGTATTGGGCGGCGGCTTTATATCGAGCACCCGCGCGGCCATTTAGTCCACGCTGGCGCTGTACCAGTCGCCGCGCCCGGTGACCTCGACCGGCATCCCGAAAAGCTCGGTCAGGTGCGCGCTGTCGAGCAGGTCGGCTTTGCCGCCTTCGTGCAATACCCTTCCATCGCGCAGCATGACGATATGACCGATCTCCGGCAGGATTTCCTCGATATGATGGGTGACCATGATCAGGGTGGTATTGGCGGCCAGGCGGCGCAGGGATTCCAGGAAGACCCGCCGCGACGCCGGATCGAGCCCGGCGCACGGTTCATCGAGCAGCAGGGCTTTCGGCCTGTGAACCAGCGCCCGCGCGATCAGCACGCGCCTGGCCTCGCCAGTGGAAAGCGTCGACATGTCGCGGCCCACCAGATGATCCGCGCCGGTCTGAATCAGGGCCTCCCGGCTGCGCACCCGCATCTCTTCGGTGACGGCGTGCTGCTTCCACAGGCCGCGCGCCGCGAAGAAACCGGAGACGACGCAGTCAAAAACCTCCAGCGGCGGATGGGCGTCGAAATCGAGCTGCATAGAAGACGACACGATCCCGATCAGGCCGCGCAGTTCGGTGACGTTCCAGCGCGTTTGACCGAAAATCTCTACATGGCCGCCCGCCAGCGGATAGAGCTGGCGCGTAATCAGCTTGACCAGGGTGGACTTGCCGGAGCCGTTCGGCCCCAGGATGGCGGTATGCTGGCCAGCCTTGAGCGTCAGGCTCAGGCCGTTAAGTAGATAACGTTTGCCGCGCACCACCGAGGCGTCGCGTATGGTAAGCAGAGACAGGTCGGACATGCGGCGCTCTTACAGGGCCTTTGATCGAAATACCAGTAAGGGATCAGTTTATCCGGTATGATACGGAAATAAGGGTTACGCCAGCGGATTACCGATATCGAGTTACGCCCGGTTAAGTCATCGATCATGGCGGTCGCCATGAGGGCTTCGCTCAACTTGACGCAGCAATATGAATAAGCCGCAAAAAATACGTTGCCCTCGGTCATTCATAAATGGACAATTGTATTTAATGACCTCAAATCGACGCTCTCTAAAACTAAAACATCTAATTTTAACATGGGAATTGAAATGAAGCAGGCCGTTTGTATCGATTGCTGCGCTTGGAATTATTTCTTCGATCGCGGGTTAGATTTATCTGTCGAACTGCCTAAGGAGAGATTTTCAATATTTATGCCGCGAGAAGTGGAAATCGAAATAGCGGCCATTCCAGACACGTCTAAGAACGGAACCGACAACATTCCTCTTAAAGCTTATATTTACAAGACAATCCATGCGAACCAAATTCAGACGACATCAGTTTTTGGATTTGCGACCTTAGAACCAGATGGAACGCCGTCATCGGTTCAAACATATGGTGGTTTTGGCCAAGGGACTTTTCAATCCGACAAAGGACGAGGCTGGTATGCATCGCAGGATGTGCAATCGATGCTAAACGGAAATAGTAAGCGCCCAACAGGTTTAACTCGAAATCAAGCGGATGCTGCAGTCGCATCTCATTCTTTCTATTCTATTGTTTTAACTGCCGAAGACAGGGATAAAAAAGGACCGATAAAGTTGGCCGCAAATAAAAATGGAAAAATCATATATTTAAAAGTCTTCGGAGACAGTGGCCTATCTCTGAAAAACTATATTAGCGAAAATATATTTTAAACTCGCATAGATACGTCTGCAATTTGGCCCTAGATTCGCACTTAGCATTAAGACAGCCGATCAATAGGATTTGTAATTGGATATGGTCCCTGCCGCCCGCGCTGTTGTGTTACGGGTCCAGGGTCCGCGACCCTGACGGGCGCCCCTGGTGGTTGGAGGCGGGATCGAACCGCCGACCTGTGGGTTATGAATCCACCGCTCTAACCATCTGAGCTACCCAACCGTACCAGTGTCCGTATGAGAGCGGATGGCTCACGCTCCCGGAGGGAGGGCCTATAGCCAATATGTCTGCGGGGTTCAAGACTTAAGATAAGTGATTTTGCGCAATTTGTTGCAGGGTTTCCACCAGCCGCTTCTGTCCGGCCGCCAGGCTGAACTGCGACAGGGCATGGCTTTGCGCGGCGCGGGCCTTTTCCAGCGTGGTTTTCCAGTCGGCGAGCGCCAGGGCTATGGCCGCCGCCAATGCTTCCGGATCTTCCGCCGCGCACAGTTGGCCCAGCGCCCCGTGTTGTAAAATCTCCTTCGGCCCGTCGATATCGGTCGCCACCACCGGCACGCCCGCCGCCATGCTTTCGGCCACCACCAGCCCGAACGGCTCGACGCGCGACGGCAGAACGAACAGGTCGAGGCCGTGCAGGTAATCCGCCGGCCCTTCGATCCAGCCGGCGAACTGGACGCGGCCGGAAACGCCCTCATCGATGATCAGGCGTGTCAGGCGCGGCAATTCCGGGCCGTCGCCGGCAATTTTCAGCACGGCCTTAACGCCCTGCGCCTTGAGCAAAGCCATGGCACGCACCATGACGTCTATGCCCTTGTTGACATGCAGGCGGCCGAGTGTCCCCAGCACCGGCGTGCCCGCGGGCGCCGGCTTGACCGGGCGTTCGGTGAGCGGGCCGAAATTGGCGACCGTGAACAGGGGCATATCCGGATGCACCGCGGCCACGCTGTCATGCACCGAATCGGAGACGCAAATCGCGGCGCGCAAACGGCTGAGCTGGCCCTTGTGGCGGAAATTATGCACCACCTGCACCGTCTTTTCCGCCGTGCCGAGAAAGGGCAGGAGCGCAATGCCGGTGGCGCGGTTGCCGTGGGTCAGCACGATATCCGGCCGGAAGTCGCGGGCGATGCGGCGCAGGGCCCAGGCAGCGAACGGATCATGATTGACCAGGGCATTGACCGGCCGGAAGCACTCAGCCGGCAGGTGATGCGCCAGCACGCCATCGCTGTGGCCAAGACTGAGAACATCGATACCGGCGGCCGTCATCGCCTCATGATAGCGCAGGGACATGGTTTCGACGCCACCACGCACCTGGGCCAGCATGATATTGAGGACGCGCATGAAAGGACTTATCCGGAGGCAGACGAAAATGTAGGCGGTATCGTACATATATTCGGCGGAATTACAGCCCTTTGCCGCCAATTTCCTGCGTGGATGTCCATTAGCCGCAGTTTTGTGGCCTTTGACACCCGTTGGTGCTTTTTTGGGTAGAAATTTCCACTGTTTATGCCCAGTAATAGAGGACTGCTGTGCATTGCCGCGTTTTTGGGGGTAAATTTTGTCAGATCTGATCGATGAACTCGACGCACGTATCCTGGAACTGATCCAGGAAGACGCCTCGCTCTCCGTGGCCGACCTGGCGGAGCGCGTCGGGCTGTCTCCCTCGCCCTGCTGGCGCCGCATCAAGCGGCTGGAAGATCTGGGCGTGATCCGCAAACGGGTGACGGTGCTCGATTCTGAAAAGCTGGGTCTGGGCTTCGAGGTCTATATTTCGGTCAAGCTGGCCCTGCCCTCGCGCGCCAATCTGGAAGCCTTCGAGGCGCGGCTGGAAAACTGGCCGGAGGTCGTCAGTTGTCAGACCGTCACCGGCCACGAGGACTATATGCTGCGGGTGATGACGCGCGACATGCACGCCTATGACGATTTCCTGCGCGACAAGCTGCTGGCCTCGGACCTCGTTTCCGGCGTCGAAAGCCGCATCATCATGCGCAGCGTCCGCCAGACGACGGCGGTGCCGATCAGCCTGGTGGTCGACATGACGAAAACAGAAGCACCCAAAACGGCTGCCGGCAAATGAAACGCCTGATCCTTGTCTCGACCCTGATTATGGTCCTGGCCGCAACCGCTCAGGCCCAGACCGTCGATCCGGCCTCCGATCTCGGCCGGTTCCGCACCCTTCGCGGCGACGGCATGACGGCGCTCGATAAGGGCGACACCGCCACGGCGCTCGATGATTTCGACAAGGCCCAGGCCATACTGCCGGACTCGCCCTCCATTCCGCTGCTGCGCGCGCAGGTCTTCCTGGCGCAGAAGCGCAAATCGGAAGCCAGGGCTGCCCTGCTCGATTACCTGAAGCGCGGCAACCAACTGGACCTCGCCAAAAATACCGATTTCAACGCCGTCTGGAACACGGATCTGGAAAACCAGCTTCAGCTTAACCAGACAACTGTGGGCGACATGGAGGGGCTGACAGCGCTTAAGGGTTTCAATATCGTGGAGGGGCTGGCCTATCTGCCGGACCAGCAACAGCTTTACCTGACCAGTATCCATGACGGCAAGGTCATCGCCATGTCGCCGGAAGGGGCGCGCGATGTCATCAATTTTCGCCCCGGCGTCGCCGCCTATGGTCTGGGCCTGCGCGACGGCACGCTTTATGCCGCCACGGTCCACAGCCGCCTGACCCAGGGTTATGATGCGGCCAAGCCGATCAATTCCAAGATTGTCGCCTTCAGCGCCGCCGACGGCAAGGTGCTGAGGGCGGTCAGCGATCCGGCCAAGAAAGACCGCGAATTCGGCCATCTGCTGCTGGGCCGTGACGATCTTTATGTCACCGATACGGCGCATGGCGAGGTGCTGCGCCTGACCGGCTATGGCGACACGCTGGAAACCCTGATCCCCGAAGGCTATATGGACAGCCCGCAGGGCCTGGCCGAAAACGCCGACGCCACGGCCCTGATGGTGACGGACTTCACCTCCGGCCTCTATCGCGTCGACCTGACCACCGGCGCCATGGCGCGCCTGCTGCCGCCGGCGGACGGCAACCTTTTAGGCATCACCTCCCTGAGCCGCTATGGCAATGACCTGATCGCGGTGCAGAACGGCCTGAAGCCCAACCGCATCCTGCGCCTGCACATGTCGGCAGACTGGAACCAGGTGGATTCAGTTGAAATCCTGCTGCGGTCGCCGAAGCTGTTGTCCCAGCCGACGCAAGGCACAGTGTCCGGTGACGAGTTCGTCTTTGTCGCCGACAGCCAGTGGAGCAATCTCGACGATCAGGGCAATGCGAAAAGCGATGCCCCCGCCCCGGCGGTGATCGGCGTGATCAAGCTCAAGCCTTAACGCCTGCAAGCTCTGGACGAACGGGCGCCGCCACTGTAGAGGGCTGCCCGATGCCGCGCACATCCTCTGCGGCCCTGTCCCATACCTGAGTTAGTAAGCCCCGCATGATCCGCCTCGATAATATCAGCAAGCAAAACGGCCACCAGATCCTGTTCATCGACGCTTCGATGTCCATCCAGAAAGGCGAAAAGGTCGGGCTGGTCGGGCCGAACGGCGCTGGCAAAACGACGCTTTTCCGCATGATCACCGGCCAGGAACAGCCTGATGACGGACTGGTCGGCATCGATCCCGGCATGACCATCGGCTATTTCAGCCAGGAGGTCGGCGAGATGTCCGGTCAGAGCGCCGTGGCGGCGGTGATGGATGGCGTCGGCCCCGTCAGCGCGCTGGCGGCCGAAATGGCCGAACTGGAAGCCGCCATGGCCGATCCGGATCAGGCGGATGGGTTTGACGCCATTATCGAGCGCTATGGCGACGTGCAGGCGCGCTTCGAGGAACTGGACGGTTATTCGGTTGAGGCCCGCGCGCGCGAGGTGCTGGCGGGCCTGAGCTTCTCGCAGGAACGCATGGATGGCGATGTGAGGCTTCTTTCCGGCGGCTGGAAGATGCGCGTGGCCCTGGCCCGTATTCTTTTGATGCGACCGGACGGCATGTTGCTCGACGAACCCTCCAACCACCTCGACCTCGAAAGCCTGATCTGGCTGGAAGCCTTCCTCAAGAATTATGACGGCGCCCTGCTGATGACCTCGCACGACCGCGCCTTCATGAACCGCATCATCGGCAAGGTGGTCGAAATCGATGGCGGCTCACTGATCACCTATTCCGGCGATCTCGATTTTTACGAACAGCAGCGCGCGCTCACTGAAGCCCAGCGGCAGGCGCAATATGAGCGCCAGCAGGCCATGCTGGCCAAGGAAATCAAGTTCATCGAGCGCTTCAAGGCGCGCGCCTCACACGCCGCGCAGGTGCAGAGCCGGGTGAAGAAGCTCGACAAGATCGAGAAGGTCGAGGCGCCGCGCCGCCGCCAGAATATCCAGTTTGAATTCCGCTCGCCGCCGCGGTCTGGCGACGACGTGCTGAACCTGCGCAATGTCCACAAGAGCTATGGCAGCCAGTCGATCTATTCCGGGCTGGATTTCCTGGTGCGCCGCAAGGAGCGCTGGTGTGTGCTGGGCGCCAATGGCGCGGGCAAGTCCACCCTGCTCAAGCTGGTGGCCGGCGACACGAAACCCGATCAGGGGTCTGTCAGTATCGGCGCCAGCGTGAAGATGGGCTATTTCGCGCAGCATTCCATGGACCTGCTCGACGGCGAGGAAACCATCTTCGAGTCGCTGGATGGTTCCTTCCCGCAGGCGGGACAAGGCGCCTTGCGTACCCTGGCCGGCTGTTTTGGTTTCTCCGGCGATGATGTCGAAAAGCCCTGCCGCGTGCTTTCCGGCGGCGAGAAGGCCCGC
This sequence comes from Asticcacaulis taihuensis, assembly GCF_900100255.1. Lineage (GTDB taxonomy): Bacteria > Pseudomonadota > Alphaproteobacteria > Caulobacterales > Caulobacteraceae > Asticcacaulis > Asticcacaulis taihuensis. The sequence goes on from NZ_FMTS01000002.1 coordinate 215,733, forward strand.
CTGGTCATGGCCAAGATGCTGTTCGATCCGCCCAATCTTTTGGTTCTCGACGAACCGACCAACCACCTCGACATGGCGACCAAGGAAATGTTGGTCGCGGCCCTGGCGGATTTCGAGGGCACCATGCTGTTCGTCTCCCACGACCGCCATTTCCTGTCGGCGCTGTCGAACCGCGTGCTGGAACTGACACCGGAAGGCGTGCATCGCTATGAAGGTGGCTACAGCGAATATGTGGCGCGCACGGGGCAGGAAGCGCCGGGCCTGCATCCGGGCGGATAAGGGGCGCAGCAGCTAAAATATTACCCGCTGAAAAAGGTGCTGTTGTCGCATTAACCCTGTTTGTTATCACAGCCTTTAGCTGCACGCCTTACAACCCTGGCGACACACCCAGGGGGACACATGGACAGTAAAACTCTCATTGCAGGCGGAAGCGTTTTCGCAGTTATTTTCGCCGGCGTTCTGTTTTTGCCGTTTGATCAACTGCTTAAACCAGCGCCTCCAACCTATGAGATCGGACCGCTGACGGGCCGCGTCGAATCTACTTTTCACAAAGTTCCGACCGATGATCGCCCCCAGGCCGTTAAGGACGCCGAGCAGATTGACTCGGAGGTAAAGAATACCGAAGTCTATGCCAAAATAGAAGGCCGCCCGGTGCGACCGGAAGCCGAGGTGCGCGCCGCTGTCGATGATGCCCCGAAACTGCAGACCTATGTCGGCTATGCCACCCTTTCAAAAATGAGCGGGCCGATGGCGGGACTGAACGATATCGACACGACGGATATGAAGATCGCTTGCTTTTCGATCCGGCAACCCGCTTTCGGTACAGCCGCTGACAGCGACACCTCGCTTTCGTCGATCCATCAAATGTTCCTTTATGATGCGGCGCGGTTTATTCCATTGGAAGCGCCCGCCCTTTATACGTGGGTCTATTCCGGCTGTGCCGAAGCGGTGCGATCCTCGCCGACGATTAGTATGACGCAGTACAAGATAACCCTGCGCGACCTGCTTCCCGCGACACCTCAGTATGATACGCAACGCCAGCAGATTATCCAGAGCCTGAACAGCAAGCCGAAAAAGGCAGGAGCATAGGCTTGAACAGGACAACCCTTCTTCTTGCCGCCGGCATCGCCACCCTGGTGTTTCTCGCTGTTCTGTTTATGCCGGAGCTGAATTTACCCCACGGCGCGTCGGGAGGTAAATCTTCAAAGAGCGACGCTGAAATCGCGCTCGACGCCGGCACATTGGATACCAAAACTGCGCGCGAGGTGCTTGCCTTGAAACGCGCAGGCATACACCTGACACTTGCCGATCTCGATTCGGCCAGAAATGATGCACCCGAAAACCGCATTTACGGCGCTGTCGCGGAAATTGCTCATCCTGTCTTCGAAACGGTGAACCCGCGTGACGCTGACCACAAGTCGCATCAGGCGGTATGTTTCGCTATTCGGCGCGATAGTGGCGTCGCCCATGAGATCGTTTATTACAATGCCGAGAACCTGTATGAGATGGGCGGGACAGGGCTGTATGGCTGGATTCGCAGCGGCTGCGCCGCCGCCGTTCGTGCGTCCAAGCAAACCCTGTCTGAGACCAGTTACATGGTGAAGATACTGGCGCTGGTGCCGAAAGACGAGACGCACGCCAGTATTCGTTCATCCATTTCCGGCAACCTGTATATGGCGTGCGGCGAGGAAACCCGTCAGCATCTCAAAGGGTTAAGCGAAGCGGCACGCGCCGGTATGGAAGCGCGTGAAAGCGAACGCTGCCGTAAGCTGAGCGGAATGTAAATGCAACACCTCCCACAGCGCTGGCGGCTGGTGAGTGCCTTGACCGTGATTAGCCTGCTCTTTCTGGGCCTTTGGAGGTTTCAGGCGATATCAAATACGGCGCCAGGCTTACAAATGCCGCCAGATGAGCCACAGACGTGGCCGCCATCGATCGACGACGCGCCCCGCCTCAACGGCTATTACGCCTATGCTCGCTTTGACAGCGACGCCGGTCCTTTTTTGAATCGCGATCTGCCGGTAATTATCTGGACAAGGCCAAACGCCAGACAGCGTGTTTTTCCGGGCGTATCGATGGGCATCTCAGGCACATCATCGTTGCGACCGAGTTTGGCAGAGTGATCACGCACGATCCGGAGACAGACGTCGGGTGGGCCGTCAGTGGCTGCAGCGATGCGCTGATCTCAGGCAGCCATATACTGACCACGCACGAGTACTGGCAAACCCGCCTGACACTATTGCCTGACGTACCGGCCAATGCCCAGGAACGCCAAGCAGTGACGCAACATATAAAAGCGCTTCGCCCTTGGTGGTGGCCATGGTCCGCTCGTCATTGAGGTCAGACGCATCACTTTCCTCCACATACACCGAAATGTGACGCATTGATCGCTTGCCAATTTCATGATGCAATTTATTCTCAATTGCAGAATTGGAGTCGCATTTATGATGTTACTGAGCCTCGGACCGGACGCCCTGGTCGCCCTTTTGCGCACACATGACCGCCGGACCGCGCCAAACAACCGGCGCCTGTGCGCGGAAACCGTCACTGAGCTACCTCTGAACACCAATCCGTCGGCCGCATTTCCTTCATTTTTACAATCGTCTAATTAGTTAACAAATTATTATTGTCATCCGCCCGCCTCTGTGGCAAATCTGGCACCGGCCTTGCGTGAACCCCACGCAAAGGGTTTGAGACTGTACCGAAAACGGACAGCCGGCCCGCAGGTTATAGGTGTGGAAATGCGTATGCGAACCGTTGTTTTGGGAACTCTTCTGGCCGGTCTGGCCGCCGGCGGCCAGATGATCGCTTCCCTGGCGAATGCCTCTACCCTGACACCTGATTTCAACACGTTCAGCCGCTCCGGCCAATCCATCGCGCGCAGCGGTGATTTCGACGGCGATGGCCGCAGCGACGAACTCTACATGGTCAGCGAAGCCGATACGGGCCGCGTCGCCGTCCATGTCCGCCTGAATACGGTGAAGGGCGAGCAGGATATCCGCGTCACCAGCATCGACAGCGGCAACACCACACCCAATCTGCATGTCGCCGCCGCCGGCGTTTATCAGGCGGATTGCGGCACCTACACCACCGATTGCGTCGCCACCGGCATCCGCACCACGCAGGACAGCCTGATTCTCGGCCTTGATGGCGACACCACCGTGCTTCTGCACTGGCAAGGCGATCACTTTGAAACCGATTTCATCAGAAATGATGAAGCCCGCATGGCGCGCGCCTTTTCCGCGCTCTACGCCCTCAATCGCTGATCGCGCTAATAAATAAATACAAACAATAAGATGGTCGAGCCGCCTTATTTATAAGGCGGTAAGATAAGCCTGTGCGCCATATTATCTTTGCATTATCTTTCATTCTCCACCTATTGTTAAAATTATTTTGCTTGGTTATGCGCCGCCGGCATGGCTAGAATGCTTCGCAATAACCGAAAAAGTAAGAGTTTCAGATGGGCCGATCCGCAGACTACAGCAAGCAGAGGTGTGCCATAGCGGCCAGCCTTGAAATCGTTGGCGAGCCCTGGACCTTGCTGATTATCCGCGATGCCTTTGACGGCCTGTGCCGCTTCGAGCAGTGGCAGGAAGCCCTGGGCCTGGCGCGCAATGTGCTGGCCGCCCGCCTGAAACACCTCGTCGCCCACGGCATCTTCGAGCAGCGGCTCTATTGCGAACGTCCGCGTCGCTACGAATATATCCTGACCCAGAAGGGCCGCGAACTGCGCCCGATGATCGTCTTCATGAGCGACTGGGGCGCCCGCCATGTCTATGGCGAGGAAAAGCCGGTCACCGAGTTCATCCATGAAGCCTGCGGCCATTCGCTCAGCCCGGTGGCCCACTGCGCCCACTGCGAACAGCGCGTGCAGATGACCGACCTGTTCTCGCAGCAGAATCCCGACGCCAAGTCGATCGGCGAACTGAACCGCGCCCGCCTCGTCGCTGAAGAAATTGATTAGGGTCAAATCCTTACCGTCCGGTTGCGTTAGGCTCATGAGTGTGACCTGATGCCCGGCGGAGGATTGAACATGCGCATAGTAAGTCTGGCGGCCGCCCTGATCCTGCTGGCCGCGCCGGCACACGCCGAAACCCTGCGGCTGATGAGCTACAACATCCGTGTCGATGTCAGCGGCGATAATCCGCGCTGGGCCGAACGCCGCGATCCGATGGCAAAGCAGATCGCCTTCACGGCACCGGATATTTTCGGCGTACAGGAAGCCGCCCAAGGCGCCGTGGCCGACCTGGCCGACCGCCTGCCGGGCTATGACCATTACGGCATCGGCCGCGATGACGGCGTCAATGGCGAAACCACCACGCTTTTCTATGATCACACGCGGTTTTTGCGGGTCGACGCCTCTACGCAATGGTGCTCGAAGACGCCCAACGTGCCCGGCAAGGACGCCGACGCCGCCTATCCCCGCACCATTACCCGCGTGATTCTCCGCGACCGTGACAGCGAGCGTCTGCTCGATGTCCGCAATACCCATTTCGACAATATAGGCGAGGTGGCCCGTGAAAACTGCGCCCGCCAGATCATGGCCATCCCACCCTATCCGGGCGCGATTGTGCTGATCATGGGCGACTTTAATACCGGCACGGACAGCGCGCCCTACCGCATCCTGACGGGGGACGGCGGCCTGAACCTGAAGGATGCCCGCGTGGGCGCCGCCATTGATTTCGGCCCGCCGGGCACCTTCAACGGCTTTGATATAAAAAAGACGAATGGCGAGGCGATCGACCATATCTTTGTTGGCCGCACACTCACCGTTTCACGCTTCGGCGTGCTCACCGACAGCATCGGCGGGCGGGTGATCTCGGATCACTTCCCGATCGTCGCCGATGTGGTCCTGCCATAAGAAAAGCCCGCGCGGATCAAACCGGGCGGGCTTAAATATTTAGCGGCGGTCGCCGCGGATCAGCAGGGCACCGAGAATAAACCCTACCCCCAAGGCGATCGCCACCGAGGGCAGCGGGTTTTCCTCGATCTTGTGCTTTGCCTGGCCGGTATAGCGCTTCACGTCGTCCGCCGCATGATCGGCGAAATCACGCACCTTCGCCTCGGCTTCCTTGGCACGCTCGGCCACCACATGCGTGGCGTGCTCGACCTCGTGCTTGATCATCTCGGAAATCGACTGGACATCGCCCTCGTTTAGCGACTCGATCTTCTTGGCGGCGGCCTTGGCCTTGGCAGACAGCATAACGGGCTCCTCAGAATTATGGTCAGGATCAAACCTAACCTTAATATAGTGATTAAACGGTTCGGATTTCAGTCGGTTTTATAATTTTTTTGTGTGCCGCCGCCCTTGACTCGTTCCCGCCCCGGCACTACTTCAAGGCCGCCTTAGCACTCACTGAGGGTGAGTGCTAACACGCATATTACATCACAATGGAATGGAGACATCCAATGAGCTTTCGCCCGTTAGGCGACCGCGTTCTGGTCAAGAGAGTCGAAGAAGAAGCCAAGACCAAGGGTGGCATCATCATCCCCGACACCGCCAAGGAAAAGCCGCAGGAAGGCGAAGTCGTCGCCGTTGGCCCTGGCACACGCAATGACAAGGGCGATGTCGTCGCTCTCGACGTCAAGGCCGGCGACCGCGTCCTGTTCGGCAAGTGGGGCGGCACGGAAGTCAAGATCGACGGCGAAGACCTGCTGATCCTGAAGGAATCCGACATCCTGGGCATCGTTACCCGCTAATCGCGGACGCCTCCTGAACCCTTATAATTCAACGCCAAAAGATAGGAATATCCACAATGGCTGCCAAACAAGTTCTCTTTGGTTCCGACGCGCGCGAAAAGATGCTGCGCGGCGTGAACATCCTCGCCAACGCTGTAAAAGTGACCCTGGGCCCCAAGGGCCGCAACGTCGTGCTCGACAAGTCCTTCGGCGCCCCGCGCTCGACCAAGGACGGCGTCTCCGTCGCCAAGGAAATCGAACTGGAAGACAAGTTCGAAAACATGGGCGCGCAGATGATCCGCGAAGTCGCCTCCAAAACCAACGACAAGGCCGGTGACGGCACCACCACCGCCACCGTTCTGGCCCAGGCCATCGTGCAGGAGGGCCTCAAGGCCGTGGCCGCCGGCATGAACCCGATGGACCTGAAGCGCGGCATCGACAAGGCTGTCACCGTCGTCGTCGAGCAGATCAAGGCGTCCTCCAAGAAGGTCACCACCAACGGCGAAATCGCCCAGGTCGGCACCATCTCGGCCAACGGCGACCTCGAAGTCGGCGAAATGATCGCCAAGGCCATGGAAAAGGTCGGCAATGAAGGCGTCATCACGGTTGAAGAAGCCAAGACCGCCGAAACCGAACTCGACGTCGTCGAAGGCATGCAGTTCGACCGCGGCTACCTGTCGCCCTACTTCATCACCAACCCGGACAAGATGGAAGCGGTTCTCGAAGACCCGTACATCCTGGTATTCGACAAGAAGATCTCGTCGCTCCAGCCCATGCTGCCGATCCTCGAAGCCGTTGTGCAATCGGGCCGCCCGCTGCTGATCATCGCTGAAGACGTCGAAGGCGAAGCCCTGGCCACCCTGGTCGTCAACCGCCTGCGTGGCGGCCTGCGCGTCGCTGCCGTCAAGGCCCCTGGCTTCGGCGACCGCCGCAAGGCCATGCTGGAAGACATCGCCGTCCTGACCAAGGGCGAAGTGATCTCCGAAGACCTCGGCATCAAGCTGGAAACCGTCTCGCTCGACCAGCTCGGCCGCGCCAAGAAGGTGACCATCACCAAGGAAAACACCACCATCGTTGATGGCGTCGGTGAAAAGGCTGACATCGAAGCCCGTATCGGCCAGATCAAGAAGCAGATCGAAGAAACCACCTCGGACTACGATAAGGAAAAGCTGCAAGAGCGTCTGGCCAAGCTGGCCGGCGGCGTTGCCGTCATCCGCGTCGGCGGCTCGACCGAAGTCGAAGTCAAGGAAAAGAAGGACCGCGTCGATGACGCCCTGAACGCGACCCGCGCGGCCGTTGAAGAAGGCATCGTCCCCGGCGGCGGCACCGCCCTGCTGAAGGCTTCCAAGGCCCTGGCCGGCCTGGAAGGCGTCAACTCCGACCAGACCGCCGGTATCGCCATCGTGCGCAAGGCCATCCAGGCGCCGCTGCGTCAGATCGCTGAAAACGCCGGCGTCGAAGGCTCGGTCGTTGTCAACGCCATCCTGGCTTCGGAAAGCGCCACCTACGGCTTCAACGCCCAGACTGAAAAGTACGTCGACCTGGTGGCCGATGGCGTTATCGATCCGGCCAAGGTTGTCCGCACGGCCCTGCAAGACGCAGCTTCCGTGGCCGGCCTGCTGATCACGACGGAAGCCGCCGTGACCGACGCGCCGAAGAAGGAAGCCGCTGCCCCCGCCATGCCCGGCGGCGGTATGGGCGGCATGGGCGGCATGGATTTCTAATCCATCCCAACCACCGACTGAAAATGGAAAGAGCGGGTCGCAAGACCCGCTCTTTTTTGTATTTAGCAGCCATTACGATCGCTAATCGCCCGGAGCAGCCGTTCGGCTTTTGTTGAGGGATTCCAAAAGTAGACTTTAAGGGTAAACTTCAGTTCCCCAGAATTTATATGTTTTCACAGGTATGGCCGCTCCAGAGTCTTTTAGAAATCGGAACCATGCGGGCAGGACAACACTAACATCACCAAGAAACTTCCAAGATTTGCCGGACTTGTCGCGTACCAAAACCTCTACGCCCCCCATCTTTCCGACGCCGAACCCATCAAGCCCATAACCCAAGCCAACCACCAAGATATCATTAAAATCATTGATAACCTGTTTGGGGTCGGTAAGTGTAGAGTGCTTATAGGCGTTGGCTACGCTATTCACTCGCTCGAAGGCCTGCAGCCTGAAATTACCGCTCTGAGGATAAAAACACAGTGACGAAACGGCGTTCCGGACTTCAGTTATCGTCTTGGAGAGTTCACCTTTTGCCCGGTCTGACAAGCCATCAATAGCAATTGCTAGTTCCGAGGCTTTCCTTTTTGCGGTAATCGCTTGACTAGACCACTCGCCTTCAGAATGGGCTTTGCTCAACGCTATTTCCACGTCTTGATATTCGGAGGCAGCCGCCAGAACATTATTCAAAAGGTGTTCGATGGTGCCGTTTAAAATCGTCATGACACCATTTTAATTTATTTTCTCAGTTTGAAGTAGTGATTTCGGTGACAGATAACCTCCACAGGTAGTTCAGGTCCTCTTTTGGGGCTTCTCCACATACTGCTGCAAAGCACGATTGATGTGTGTCTGTAGCCGTCGCCAACATCCTTGAACCACCCCACGACATCGGCATCGAGCCGAATGATAGCTGCTGTTTGACCGGCCGGTAGAACATCCTCGCTCACGCTTATACCTCCCCGGCTATGCCGGGGAGGGGGACCATGAGCGCAGCGAAATGGTGGTGGGGTTTCTGGCTTGCTTCCTGCAAAAACCCGTGCGGCGCGACCGTCAGGCCGCCACCTTTTTAAGTAAGATACCCCACCACCCCGCCCTGCGGGCGCGGTCCCCCTCCCCATCGAAGATGGGGAGGTATAAGAAGTTATTTGCGTTGTGTGGCGCGTTCCAGCGCCAACAGGCGGATGCCGTCTGCAACGGCTTCCACGTCGCGGTAAACTTCGGCGGCGGATAAGCGGTAAACCTCAAGCCCTTCGCCACGTAAATAGGCGTCGCGTTGCGCGTCTTTCAGGATTGCCGCGTCCTCGCCATGCGTCGCGCCATCGACTTCAACTGCCAGCCGTGCCTTGAAGCAATAGAAGTCGAGGATATACGGCCCAAAGGCATGTTGCCGCTTAAAGACCAGCCCATCATCCAGCCGCCGTTTCAGGCGCTCCCACAGCAGCCATTCCGGACTGGTCATGGCTTTGCGCATCTGACGGGCCAAAGCGGTTTTTCGTTTTGGTGTGTCGGTCATGATAGAAAAGTAAGTACCCCACCACCAACGCGCAAGAGCGCGTCGGTCCGCCTCCCCAGCAAAGCTGGGGAGGCATAAGTAGCATTTCTCCCCGGCCATGCAATCACCCGCATAATCGCTGCATGGATGAGGCCAGCGAAATCGAAAACGACCAGGCGGAACTGAAAGCAGCCCGCACGCGGTTGCGCGCCTTCGCGGCGCTGGTGGCCGAGGCCGTCGAATCCATCGACATGCCCGAAACCTTTCTGGAGGGCGAACGCGCCGCGCGCGCTGTCATCATGGCCGACCGCCTGGTCACCAACCTGCCGGTCGCGGAAATCCCGGAAGCGGAAGACGCGTCCGAAGCCGCCCCCATTATCGCGCCCGCCCGCAAGCGTTTGCGCCTCTATGCCCATCGCCTGCTCGATACCATCGAACGCCTGCCCCTGCCGAAAACCTTCCTCGAAGGTGAGCGCGCCGGCCGCTGCGTGCTGGCCACGGACCGCATGTTGTCCCAGCTTTACGAAGCCCCACGGCCGGAAGTCACCCGTAGGGAAGTGCCCGGTTTCACCGGTTTGAAGACCGCCCGGCCGGTCGCCAAATCCGCCGCCGGACGTTTCGATGACGACGAGGACGACGCGGACCGCGAACCGACCGGCGATGACTATAAGGCGGTCCTGGCCTTCCGCCTCGATCATATCGTGCGCGGCCGCGCTAAACAAAGCGGCTTCTGGAATGATGGCCACCCTTACGATCCCGCCGATCCGGATTATGGCTGCATCTATCAGAACTTCGCCATCCCCGGCTTCGATCCGCTCGATGGCCTGCCCCCTGCCGACCGCTTCACCCTCTCCCATGCCCGCAAGGCCGGCGATCCCATCGCCCCGCCCTGAGATCGAACCGGCCGACCAAAAAGGACTTCACCCGCGCGCGGGGATTTGCCAGACTGCGGCCAAACCAGGGAGACATCCATGATCCGGCGGCAATTTCTGACCTTAACCGGCGCGCTCGGCCTTTTCGCCTGCCAGAAGCCCGCTGAAAAAGCCCCGCCGGCGCCGACCCTGCCGAAGCGTCTGCCGGAAACCGGCCTCGACGTGCCGCCCGATACGGTGCGCGTGGCGATCGAGACCAGCGAGGGCCAGATCGTCCTCGAACTCGATGGCAAGCACGCGCCGCAATCGACCGCCAATTTCCTGCACTATGTCGATACGCACAAGCTGGACGCCGGCACCTTCTACCGCGCCATCCGGGCGGGAGATGCCGGCTTTATTCAGTTCAACAGCGGTGACCGGACCTATCCGCCGATCCCGCACGAACCGACGACACAAACCGGCCTCTCCCATACCGATGGCGCCATCTCAACCGCGCGCTATGCCATAGGCACGGCGTCGAACGAATTCACCATCTGCGTCGGCGACATGACCTATCTCGATGCCGGCGGCACCGCTACGCCGGACAAACAAGGCTATGCCGTCTTCGGTCATGTGATCTCCGGCATGGATATCGTCAGACGCATTCTGAAAAGCCGCCTCAATGGCGAAAACCTGGTGACCCCGGTGGTCATCACCTCGGCCCATCGCATAACCTGACGGACTCCATAGGCCGGGCCGGCCATAAACTGATCGATTCCTGATTTCGGCCTCCCTACGCTTTGCGCATGATAAGCAAGGCAGACATCGGACGGCGCATCGCCGATATCGAGGGTCGCGTCCTCGACGGGCTGCGCCGGGCGTGGGCATGGCTGAAGCCTTTGCCGCGGGCCATCTGGCGGCGTATCCGCGCCTTGCCGCGCTGGGGCCAGGGCCTGCTGGCGGCGATTGTGCTGATCATTGGCGCAGTGCTGATCTTCCTGGCGCAGCCGAACTGGAACTGGGCGCGGCCGCTGGTCTCCTCCATCGCTGCGGGAAAGCTGCATCGGCCGGTGGCGATCGACGGCAATCTGCGCGTCCATCTGTTCAGCCTTACACCTTCCGCCACGGTCGGCGGGCTGAAAATCGGCCAGCCGGACTGGGGCGCGAAAGCCGGTCTGAAGCCCTATCTGGCGGAGGTGGATTCCGTGGCGGTCACGGCCGAGCTGATGCCGGTATTTATCGGCCGCATCGTCCTGCCGCGTCTTGAGGTCGACCGGCCGAATGTGACACTTTTCCAGGACAAGGACGGCCGCGCCAACTGGGATTTCAGCGACGGCACCAATAAGGGCAAGCCGACCAAATTGCCGCCGATCAGGAATTTTATCATCACGGACGGCCACCTGACCCTGACCAGCCTTCAGCGCAAACTGACCTTTACCGGCACGGTCAATGCTCATGAAACGGCTGACGCCGGCGGCCAGGCCTTTGCCCTGACCGGCGACGGCAGCCTGAATAATCGCAGGTTCGACCTGAGCGCCACCGGCGGCCCTCTGCTCAATGTCCGCACCAGTGTGCCCTACCCGTTCGATATGGCGGTGCGTGCCGGCGATACTCGGATCACGGCGAAAGGCCGCGTGCTGCATCCGTTCAATCTCGGCGAACTGGCCGGCGCGGTCACGGTCAGTGGCCGCGATATGGCTGATCTCTACTACCTCACCGGTCTGAGCCTGCCAAATACGCCGGCCTACAAAATAGCCGCCAATGTGACGCGCAATGACCGCATCTATAATATTGCCGGCATCAATGGCCGGGTCGGCGGCAGCGATCTTGAAGGCGCGTTGAAGGTCGATACAAGCCGCAACAACCGCCCCTACCTGACCGGCGACCTGCGTTCGCGCCTGCTCGATTTCAAGGACTTAGGCTCGCTGTTTGGCGCCACCGCGGCCAATGCGCCGCAAGGGGCGGAGATTTCGGCGACCCCGACCGCGCCAACCGCCGCGCGCCGCCTGCTGCCGGATGCTACGCTCGATATCGAACGCATCCGCGGCATGGACGCCAAGGTTCGCTATAAGGCGCTTTCGGTAAAGGCCAGCCCCAAACTGCCGTTGCGCGAGGTCAGCCTGGGTGTCGATCTCGATCATGGTTTATTGGTGCTCGATCCGGTAGAGTTCAGCTTCCCGCAGGGCCGTTTGCAGGGTACGGCGCGGATCAATGCGCGCAACGCCGTGCAGCAGAACAGCCTCGATATGCGCCTGACCGGCCTGGCCGTGCAGGATTTCGTGCCCGCTATCGGCGGCTCGAAGCCTCTGGAAGGCATACTCGATGCGCGGGTGAAGGCCACCGGCACCGGCAATTCGGTGCATAAGGCGGCGGCGAATGCCAATGGCCAGCTTACCCTGGTCATGCCCAGCGGCACCATCCGGCAGAGTTTTGCCGAACTGATGGGCGTCAATGCCACCAAGGGTCTTTTCCAGCTCCTGACCAAGGACCCGCATGAGACCGATATTCGCTGTGGCGTAGCCGATTTTCAGATCCGCAATGGAGTCATGCAGACGAACAATGCCGTCTTCGACACTGGCGTCACACGGGTAAACGGCAGCGGCACGATCAATCTCAATGATGAGCATCTGAAGCTGGTCTTCAAGGGCAAGCCGAAGAAATTCCGCCTGACCCGCGTCAATGTGCCGATCGTCGTCGGCGGTCATTTATCGGCGCCGAAGTTTGGCGTCGATCCCGGTCCGGCCGCGGTTCAGGGCGGGCTGGCCCTGGCGCTGAATACCCTCCTGCCCTTCGTCGGTATCGATTACGCCAAGAATGCCAACTGCGCCGGCCTGATGGCGGATATACAGGCCAAGGGAACGCCGACCACCACAAAAGCGGCCGCCAAAAAAGCCGTTCCGCCACCTGTCCAGAAATAGGTCTGTTATTACCGTCTGGAAATAGCCCGTCTTTTCAGGCTATGAACAGTTTGGTTAAGGTGCGTGCGGGAGATCGGGGATGGAGAACGAGGCGGCAGGGATAGAGGCGCTGACAAAGCGCCACAAGGAAATCCTGCGGCTGGTTTACCAGCACTACCAGACCAAGGAAATCGCGCGCGCGCTGAATATCAGCGAACGCACGGTCAAGACACATACCGAAGAAATACGCCGCCGGCTGGACGTGACCACCAGCCGCGACGCCGCCCGGCTGCTGGCGGCGCACGAGACCACCCTCGGTCGTGACGACCGATGGTCAGCGGGACCGATGGCGGACTACGAGGCAGGCGAAATAGTCTTGCCGCATGAACAAGCCGCTCTCTCCAAACCCGTATCACTTGGCAATCCGTTGGGATCAGCTCGAAATGGCCTGGCGCGAGATGGCGGCGCCGCAGAAGCAGTCCTCGATCCGGAGCATACTGGAGGACATCCAGGCCCTGCACCAGACCAGTGGCGCGGAAGCGGCCTTGTTCGACCTGATCGCGGCAACCGCCTGGCTGACCGACGAGGGGACAGTCTCGAACAGAGGCTGGCCCGGCTGAACGCCTTTCAGTGGCTGGGGCTGATCGTGGTCTTGGGGGTACTCTCTGCCGTTGTGGTCAGCGGGCTCATCGCGGCGGTCATCGGCACGCTGGAAGGTCTTCAGGTTTTGAATCGCCAGATCGGCTGAGGGGGCAGGTCTGGCGATTTCTCTTATGGCCAGGCGCAAAACACATGACCATCGAGTTTCTTTACCGCACAACCGGCAATGTCCTGCTTTTCACCACCCTCACCCTGATGGCCGGCATGTGGCAGGTAGAGCGGCGAAGGTCACGCCCGACATGATCATTCATTTTGTCTGGGTATGGCTCAGCACCATCCTGCTGGTCGGCAGTTGCCTTTGGGCCTTCTGGCGGGGTGAGGCGGCGGAACGCTGGGGCGGCGGCATTCTGCTGATCGGCTTTGGTCTGACCGTAGTCGCGCAGATATGCCAGCCAAAGGGCGTTTATGATGGCGCCGGCATTGTTGCGGTCGATGTGGCCGGTTTGCTGGCCTTTGTCATCCTGTCGCTGTGGTCAAGGCGTATCTGGACGCTTTTTATCGCCGCTTTCCAGCTCAATGCGGTGATTTCCCATTTCGCCGTCCATCTCTCCTCGCATGTCGATATGTATACACAGATTACCGCGGTCGGCCTGTGGGGCGGCTATGCCATCACCTTCGCCCTGATGGCCGGCATGTGGCAGGTCGAGCGCCGGCGTTTAGGCCGGAATTAGGTTTACATTGCCGACGAAGCCCCTAAGCTGACCGGAACAATCAAGGGGTTGGCCAGCATGTGTTTTTCCGCGCCCGTGAGTTTCGCCGCCAGCGCTTTTGTCGCCGGGGCCGGGGCACTGGCCCTGCGGGAGACACGCACCGTGACCGAGCGGCCCCTCGCCAGTGTGCCGCTTTTGTTTGCCATGCAGCAGTTCGTCGAGGGCGTTTTATGGCTGCTGCTGCCGCAGATCGGCACCGGCGGGGCGTCTCATCTGCTGGTGCAAATCTATGCTTTCTTCATCGGCGTCATCTGGCCGATGGTGATTCCGCTCGGCATATTGCTGATCGAGCCTGACCGGTTACGCAAGCGCCTGATGACGGGTGTGTTGGCGATCGGCGTGATTGTGGCGATCGGCACCTTTATCATCATCCTGCGCTATGGCGTGGAGGTGGCGGTGGTCAATCACTGCCTGGTTTACTCAAATCCCTTTGGCGGCGGGCTGCTGGTACGTTCGGCCTATGTCATCGCCACCTGCGCCGCTTACTTTCTGTCGTCGCATCGCAGCGTGCGCTGGATCGGCATTGCCATGATCGGCGGCTTCGGTGTCGCCTACAGCTTCTACCACCTGAACTGGCCTTCGGTCTGGTGCTTCTTCGCCGCACTGGTGAGCGCTTTAATCTACTATCACTTCCGCCGTTCACGGGTAGCGGCCGAGGCCATCGCCGCTCAGTAATCCAGCTTCGGATACCAGGCCTCGCCGCGGCCTTCCGGCGTGCAATCGAGCACATTCCACAGCGGCGCCATATCCGGCGCGCCGCGCGGGTCCTGACCGGGATCGGCGGTCTGGCCGGTCATCTCGCCCGACCAGAAATGACGGATCGTGCCGTCGCGCTTCGTGAAGAAATTAAAAGCCGGGATTTCAGCGCCATCGGGCAGGATACCGAAATAGTCGCGTGAATAATTGTCGTTCATGTCGGTATAGAGCAGCAGATGCTTCCAGCCGCGATGCGCCTTCCACGCCTTAAGCTTTTCGATCGGCGAACGCGCCACGACGACCAGTGATATCCGCTGCGCCAGGTCTTCGGCATTGGCATCGAGCGGCCCGAGCAGGTTGGTACACATCGGGCATGGTTTTTCACGCTGCGGACCGAACATGTAGGAATAGACGGCCAGGGTTTGCTTGTCGCCGAACAGGCCGGCGAAATCGACCGCCCCCTCCTCGCCCATAAACCGGTATTCCCCTTCCACCGGACCGCCCGGCGGCAGGGCGCGGCGCTGGGCGGCCACGCGCTCCAGGTGGCGGCGCAGTTCTATCTCTTCGGCCAGAAGCGCGGTGCGGGCCGCGCGATATTCGGCGCTTTCATTGCGGATACGGACAGGGTTATCGCGCGCCAGTTCGGCGGCGGGAATGAGCGGTTCGGTCATGGCTGTGCCTCCGGTTTGCGAAACCTTATGCCGCCCCGCACTTAAACATGGCAGCAATATGCGCCGGAAATGAGGCTTGTCAGCGCCATTTTCGTATGACAAATTTCACCGATAACTGCCCGTTGCGTCGGTAAAATCGCTCCGATCGAGAAGCAGACTTTTTCAGGAGAAGATACGCATGACAGGTCAAATGTGGCGCGCCTTCGCGCTGGCGGTTGCAACGGTTTGTATGGCCCTGCCGGCCATGGCCCAGACCGGGGCGCAGGATAAGTACCCGTTCCAGAATCCGGACCTGCCCGTCGAGCAGCGCATCGACAATATCCTCTCCCTGATGACGATCGACGAGAAGATCGATGTCCTTGGCACCCAGACCGGCGTGCCGCGCTTAGGCATTCCCAATATCGGCAGTTCGGAAGGCATTCACGGCGTCGTCCAGCGCGGCGGCGGCAAGCGCAACCTGACACCGATCACTACCACTCAGTTTCCGCAGCCGCCCGGCATGGGCGAGACCTGGGATCCGGAGATGGTGCGCAGGGCCGCCGGCGTGGAAGGCTACGAGGCGCGCTATATCTCGCAGACCGAAAAATACGGCCGCCAGATTCTGATGCTGTGGGGTCCGCAATCCGATCTGGCGCGCGATCCGCGCTGGGGGCGCAGCGAGGAGGTCTATGGCGAAGACCCCTTTTTCAACGGCACCATGGCAACGGCCTTCGTGAAGGGGCTGCAAGGTGATGATCCCAAATATTGGCAGTCGGCTGCCCTGCTGAAGCACTTCCTGGCCAACAGTAACGAGAACGGTCGTGGCGGATCATCATCCGATTTCGACGAGCACCTGTTCTGGGAATATTATTCCGTGCCCTTCCGCATGGCCTTTGAGGACGGCGGCGCCAAGGCCGTCATGGCGTCCTATAATGCCTGGAACGGCACGCCGATGACCATCCATCCGATCCTTGACAGCATCCTCACCAAACAGTGGGGCGTCGAAGTGCTGTCTTCCGATGGCGGCGCCGTGACCAATCTGGTCAAGTGGCACAAGACCTTCCCCAACCAGAAAGATGCCGTGGCGGCCAGCGTCAAGGCCGGGATCAACCAGTTTCTCGATACCTATAAGGACGAGGTCCATGCGGCGCTTAACGATGGGTCGCTGACGACGGCCGATATCGACTACGCCGTGCGGCGCAAGATGCGTATCGCCATCAGGCTCGGCCTGCTCGATCCGCCGGACCGGGTGCCGTATTCGAAAATCCACGATGGCGTTGAGCCGTGGAATACCGACCAGAGCCGCGACGTGTCGAAGCAAATCGCGCTGGAATCAGTGGTCTTACTGAAGAATGACAAGGGTGCGCTGCCGCTGCAAAAATCCGGGTTGAAATCGGTGGCGGTGATCGGGCCACTGGCCGACAGCGTCCACTGGGACTGGTACGGCGGCCTGCCACCTTACGCCGTAACGCCGCTGGCGGGCATCAAGGCCGCGTTGGGGCCGGATGTGGCCGTGACCTACGCCGCCGATAACGCCAATGGCGCTGCCGTCGCCGCCGCAAAAGCCGCCGATGTCGCCATTGTCGTTGTCGGCAATGACCCGACGTGCGGCCCCAACATGGCGCATGACTGGAACGACGCCGGCACCAACCCGTGCGCCGATCCGGGCGATGGCCGCGAAGGCCGCGACAGAGAGACACTGACGCTGGCGCAGGAAGATTTGGTGAAAGCCGTTTACGCTGCCAATCCGAAGACCATTATGGTGCTCATTTCGAGCTTTCCCTACACCATCAACTGGTCACAGGATCATATCCCCGCCATCCTGCACATGACCCATTCGTCGCAGGACGAAGGCACGGCCCTGGCCCAGGTGATCTTCGGCGACTACAATCCCGGCGGCCATCTGGTGACCACCTGGCCGGCCTCCATGGACCAGTTGCCGCCGATGATGGACTATAATATCCGTCATGGCCGCACCTATATGTACGCAAAAGGCAAGCCGCTTTATCCCTTCGGCTACGGCCTGAGCTACACCACCTTCCGCTATACCAATCTGAAAACCAGCGCGCCGCAGATCGCCAAAGACGGCGAGATCACCGTCAGTGTCGATGTCAGCAATACCGGCCAGATGGCGGGGGATACGGTTGTTCAGCTTTATGTGAGCTATCCGAACTCGAAGGTCGAGCGGCCGATGAAAGAACTGGAAGGCTTCAGGCGGGTGCATCTGGTCGCCGGCGAAACACGGACCGTGACCATCCCTCTGAAAGCCTCACAACTGGCCTGGTGGAATGTCGCTGCCAAAGCCTTCACAGTCGAGACCGCACCGGTCAATCTGATGATCGGAGAATCCTCGGCCGATATCAAACTGAGTCAGCGCCTTTCCGTGCAGTAGGGCTTGCCAAAGCCGGCGGAATTTCGATAACTGCGGGCCTGAGTTATGGAGATGACGGTATGAAAAGACGGGGATTTATCGGCGCAGGACTGGCGCTTGTGGCCACAGCGGTCGCTGCCTGCTCGAAAAAACCGGAAAAGGCCGCTGCCCCAAATGCAGAAAATGGCGCTGAAAAGCCGAAGGCCCCGCCCGCCCCGCCACCGAAGCCGGAGACCGTCACCGTGCGCCTGACCACCACCAAGGGCGATATCGAAATCCTGCTGGAAGCGAAGAAGGCGCCGCTGACCACCGCCAACTTCCTGCACTATCTCGACGCCGGCAAGATTGTCGGCGCCAATTTCTGGCGCGCCGCCCATTCCGGCCCCAGCGGCTTTATCCAGGCCAGCATCCAGGGGCCGACCTTCCCACCGATCGCCCATGAATCGACGAAGATGACCGGCCTGTCCCATACCAGCGGCGCCATTTCGATGTCGCGCTTCGCCCCCGGCACCGCGACCGGCGACTTCATACTGTGCGTCGGCGACAATACCTTCCTGGATGCCGGCAAATCCGGTTCCGACGACAAGCTGGGCTATGCGGCTTTCGGCCACGTCACCAAGGGTATGGACGTGGTCAAGGCCATTCTCAAGGGCAAGATCGACAGCCATACACGCGAAGGCGGCTGGGCCGGCCAGATGCTGGCCGCGCCGATCGAAATCACGGGCGCGGAGCGTATCGGCGAGACCTTTGCGGATAGCTCGGAGTCGGCCTCGGCTTCGTCCTAAATTGGATCGTCAATGGACCTGGCCAGGGGCGTGAAGAGCTTCGGGCCGGCTTCCGTCATGTGCCAGCAGTCTTCCAGACGGATGCCAAATTCGCCGGGGATATAGAGGCCCGGCTCATCCGAGAAGCACATGCCGGCGGCCAGCGGCGTCAGGTCGCTATGCACCAGATAAGGCGACTCGTGGCCATCCATGCCGATGCCGTGACCGGTGCGATGCGACAGCCCCGGCAGACGGTAACCCGGCCCCCAGCCTTCCTTTTCATAATAGGTACGTACGGCATCATCGATGCTGCCGACCGGCACGCCCGAACGCGCCGCCGCCAGCGCGATTTCCTGCCCGCGTTTGACCGTTTCCCACACCTTGCGCTGTTTGGCCGATGGCTCACCGTAAACCCAACTGCGTGAGATGTCGGACTCGTAGCCATGCACGCTGCATCCGCAATCCATCAGGATCACCGAGCCTTCGCGCACCGTTTGCGCCTGTTTCGAGCCGTGCGGATAGGCGCTGGCCTCATTGAGCAGCACCATCGAAAATTCCGGTGCACCACCCAGCGCCACGGTCGCCTGGTTCATCAGGGTGGAGATATCATGGCTCGTCATGCCCGCCTTGACCGCACTATGAACCTGGCGCAGGGCCGCGATGGTGATGTCATTGGCCACCTGTATCAGGGCCAGTTCAGCGGGAGACTTGATCTGGCGGCAGGCATTGACCAGCCCCTGGCCGGAAACCAGCTCATAGGCCGGTGACTGCGCTTTCAGGGCATCGACGATGAAGAAGCGGACATCGGGTTCGATGGCGATCCGGCCGGAGGTGAACCCACGATCTTTGAGGGCCTGGACAATCAGGGCTTCCGGGTTTTCATGCTCGTTCCACGGCCGGACATCGGCCTCGATCTGCAGGGTTTCGCGGACGCTCGGTTCCTCGAAGGCCGGGGTAACGATAATGGCCGCGCCTTTCGCCGGCAGGACGGCCGCTGTGACGCGTTCGGAAGTCCACCACTGGATGCCGGTGAAATAATCGAGCGTGGAGCCGAATTCAACCAGCAGGGCGGCAATACCTTGCGCCTGCATCAGCCCTTGCAGTTTATCGATGCGGGCCAGCCGCTCGGCGGCGTCAATCGGTTTGGCATTGGCGGCCAGAGATGCGGGGACCGTCTGAGTCTGAGCCAGGGCCGGACCAGCCACGGCCGAGGCTGCCAATCCGGTCAGAAAGGCGCGTTTCGAGATCATCTTATTGCCCCACATCGTTATATATCCACACTTCACCTACCTCTTCAAAAGGTGGCTCAAATGAGTCATCGCGTGCGTATGTCGAGTAGCCTTGCTCATGAAAACCTGGCGGAACTATAAATCCCAATCTGGTAGCCAGGCTACTTTCGGGCGGCAACGGTTTCCACCTTTCCTCATCGCTGTCACGATCAGCAAAGCTTAACCAATAGCTTTCGTCAAAAAAACACAAACTTCGCTTGAAAACATATCCGGGTATCCGACTATACCGGCCACTTTTGCCAATTTAGCCTTCTCAGGCTTGGCATTGGATATATTTACTGCGGCTCGAAGTATTTCCCGTGCACAGCGCTCATAGGCTTGCCGCATAGCTACTGGCGGCGTCAACAAAGTTCGCGAACCGGGTATCTTATAATGGTTGTAGCCATACCCTTCGCGAACCGGTGACGCCGGGAAAAAGCCAACCATCTTATCCGCCCAATCGGCCAGGCACTTCATCATGGCCTCAGTCTCTTCGCTGACACTATCGGTCATTCGATCGACTTCAACCGGCCTGCACCTTTTTCGGCAAGCTGTTACGTATGATCCGGTAAGACTCGAGAATGCGGACGCGCAGTTCGTCTTCCGGCGTGCCCCACGGCAGTTGTATCCAGGATCGGTGCATGTATTTGTCGCGCTGGCCGATGCCGGCCTCGACCAGCATGTCGGCCACTTCGATGCCGGCCGTCTTGACCGAAACGGCCGGCGTGACCGCGCCGATGGAGGCAAACATCTTGCCGCCGACCTTCCAGGTATCATGGCCGCCGCCCCACGGATCGGAGACTTCGGCGCCGGGCAGGGTGGCGCATAACGCATTGACAAATTCTCGGCTCATGCGGCGACGCTATCACGCGGACAGGCAGGGTGAAATCCCGTGCGTTCGCTTTTGAGGCGCATTTTTTTAATTGACGCCCGCCCGTTAACCGGTGTTAAGAGATTATAAATCCGGCGATCGTAAAAGTTAAAATGTCATAAGTTGTGGAGACGCGTACATGTCTTTGACTGAAAAACTGCTGATGCCGAAGAAGCTGATGATCGCGGGCCTGGTGATGATCGCCACGCTGATCCTGTGCATCGGCCTGCAATATTTCTACGACATCCAGACCGTGAAACTGGTCAAGACCGTTTTCTACTATCTGGTGCTCGACTATATCTGGGCCTCGATCCGCCGCGAGTTTTTCCCGGACCGTTCCTGATATTCACCCTCCGCTGAATAGAACGCTTCCCCGCCGCCTCAGGGAAGCGTTTTTTGCTTTAGGCGGCCACCGACAGGCTGGAGGCCGAGGCCGAAGCCATTGATTGCAGGCTGCCCTGACTGTAGGATTCGATGGCGTTTTGCAGGTCTTTCAGCAGGCTGGCAAGATCCGTTGCGGTATCGCTGCTGCTGAAGGCGCTGGAGGCCGACGAAGTGGCGTCGCCGCCGCCCATACCGCCCATGCCACCGGGAGGTGGTCCCGATGGCGGACCGCCAGCCCCATGCGGACCATTCGCCTGCATCTGGTCGTCGAAAGCCGACTTTTCAGATGAGGTGACCGAACCATCGCCGTCCGTGTCCATCGATGCGAACATCTGGTCGGCCCGCGTCGTATCCGTGCTGCCGGATTTCGACGTGTCGAAGGCTTCCATTTCGGTCTTGCTGATCGCGCCATCGCCATCGCTGTCCATATCGGACAGGGAGGGCGGGCCATTTTCCCCGCCGTGGCCATGACCACCCTGATGGCCTTCAGCCCCCTGGCTTTGCAGCAGGGCGCCCATCAGTTGATCGGACATCTGGCTGAGGAAGTAGCTTAAATCTTCGCTGACACTGGTGGTTGATGATGCAGAGGTTGTCGAACTGGTCGAGGACGACGCCGCGCTGCTGCCCGAAGCACTGGAGGTGCTTGAGGTCGTAGACGCGGAGGACGTTTGGGACGCCAGTTTGGCCTGCATCTGGGACAATAGCTGGCTGAGGGATGGCCCCGCCGTGCTGCCTATCTGCATGTTAATCTCCTGAAAATACCGGAGAAAGAAATCCGGCAAGATAACAAGAGAAAATATTCAAGTTAACAGGATATTATTTTAATCTATATTTCAATATGGTAACAAAAATACCAAATTTATGACTTAAAATATACAGCAATTCATTCTGAATATATCACAGTAAACATACATACAAGCAAAATTTACTGTAGGAAAAAACGCATAGGCAAGCTTTTCCCTGTTACAAAGCCCACTTGCCTATTCAACTCATGGCGGCTAATCTGAAAAGCGGCCTAAAATTGACCACAAAAAGCCCCTAACCGATCGTTCAGCCCTCCATTCCTTGACAGTGACATCGCCATGCGCCCTTACCGCTTCCTTTTTACGCTTCTCATCGCTGGCGCGGGCCTTGGCACCGCAGCGAACGCGCAGGACTATGTCGGCGCAGGGATGAGCCTGAACGTCTTCTTCTCGCCCTCGGGCCAGCCCTTCCGCGCCGCACCCGGCCAGCCCTACCCGGTGATGGCATGGTTCGCGCAGGCCGATACGGACAAGGACGGCAAGATCAGCCATGACGAGTTCGTCAACGACGCTACCACCTTCTTCAACAAGCTCGACACCAATCACGACGGCTATATCAACAGCCCGGAAAACAGCGCCTACGAAAATGATGTGGCCCCGGAGATCACGCGCATCGATCCGCGCATCAAACAGCCCAAAAACTATGTTGCCCAGGCGGATGACTCCGGCGAGAACAGCGATCCGACCGCCGGGCGTTATCAGAAGCAGATCGTGGGCGCTTCCCAATATGGCATGATCGATGAGCCGCAGCCGATCCGCGCCGCCGACAGCAATCTCGATTTCCGCGTCAGGACCGACGAATGGCTCAATGCGACGAACCAGCGCTTTTCCATCCTGGACAGCAACCAGGACGGCTTTATCACCCCGGAAGAACTGCTGAAAACGCCGGCCCAGTTCGCCAGCGAAGCGCCGGCGCCGGGTGGTAAGAAGGGCAAGGGCGACAAGAAAAAACGTTTCATGGGAAACTGAATTTCCGGCAAATCCGTCCGCATAACGGCGGCGATGCAGTTAAATTCGCCCCTGAATATACACCAGTCAGGATATTTTATCTCGCCTTGCCTAAACTTTCGTGGTACGCCGCCCGCTTCATTTTTATCTGAGGCAGGGACAAAGTGTCCAAATCGGTTCGCAAATTGGGATTATTTGGTCTGGGGGCGTTCGGCCGCCTGATCGTCAAGCACCTCTCCCCCTATTTCGACATCTATGCCTGCGACCCCAGCCCGGAAGCCCGCGCCTTCGCCCGGCGCCATAATGTCACCCTGGTGGACCTGCCGGTGGCCGCGGCCTGCGACATCGTGGTTCTGGCCACGCCGATCCGCACGCTGGAAGCTCTGGCGAAGGCCGTAGCGCCCTATGTAAAGCCTTACGGGCTGGTGATCGATGTAGGTTCGGTCAAGATCAAGCCAGCCAAATGGCTGGTCGATGCTCTGCCCGCCACGGTTTCGATCCTGTGTACCCATCCGTTGTTCGGCCCGCAATCGGCGCGCAAGGGCATTCATGATCTGGAAATCGTCCTGTGCCCGGTGCGTGTGCGCCACATGGACACCCTGGTGCGCTTTTTCAGTCAGACGCTCGACCTGAAGGTCTCCGTCGCCACGCCCGAACAGCACGACAAGGCCCTGGCGGCCGTGCAGGGCCTGACCCACCTGATCGCCAAGGTGCTGAGCGGCCTGGAGCCCCTGCCGACCGTCCACACCACGCGCTCGTATGACCTGATGATGCAGGGCGTGGGCCTCGTTTCAGGCGATTCCGACGAACTGTTCCTGTCGATCGAACGCGACAATCCGTTCGCCGCCGAAATCCGCAAGCGTTTCTTCAGCGAGATCGACGCCCTGCGCAACCGGCTGGAAGCGCACGACAGCGGCAAATAGGCCATATTGGCAGAGCAATCAGGTGCCGGCGGCTTTTTCAACCGCAGCCGCCGCCACCTCCTCCAGCGACCGCTTCGGTCTGACCGGGGCTTCCGGCTTGCGGATGCCGAACATCTTGCGGAAGACATCGCGGCGTTCATGGACGCTGGCCAGGACCAGCCCCATAGGCACGCCCAGATCGATCAGGGTATTTTCCGCCAGTTGCAGCGACGCCTCGATGGTTTCCGGAACGGCATCGGTGGCCCCCATCTGATAGAGACGCTGGGCATGGGCGGCATCACGCGCGCGCGCAATGATATGGACATCGGCGCGCATGGCCCGCACCGCCTTGACCACCTCATCGGTAAAGGCCGGATTGGAGGCCGTGACCACCACGGCGCGGGCGCGCTCAATGCCCAGACTATGCAGGAATTCCGCCGCTGAGGCATCGCCGTACCAGGCTTCGATATGCTGCGCGCGGGCGCGCTGGGTAACCTGCGGATTGATATCGACCACCATGTAGTCGATATTGTGCAGTTTCAGCATGTCGGTGACCAGCTCGCCGACGCGGCCGAAACCCACAACAATGACCTTGGCCGCTTCGCTGACGACGTCCGGCGCCACGCTTGTGGGCGCTTCGCCGTTTTTCGCCAGAGCTTTCGACAGGCGCCCGGCGCCGGCGGCGAGGAAGGGAATGCAGAACAGCGAGATGATCGAGGCCAGGATGACCGTCTGGCCAAATTCGGCATTCAGCACCTTGTGGCCGATCGCCTGGTCGATGATGACAAAGGCGAACTCACCCGCCGGCCCCAGCACCGCCGCCGTCTCGATGGCGCTGCGGTTAATGAGACCGAACAGGCGCGCCACCGGATAGATGACCGCCATCTTGATAGCTATCAGTACCGCCGCCAGACCGAAGACGAGCATTGGCTGGCTGATGACGGCAGCGACTTCGAGCCGCGCGCCGACGGTCACGAAGAACAGGCCGAGCAGCAGCCCCTTGAAGGGCTCGACCATATTTTCGATCTCGCGCCGGTATTCGGTTTCGGCCAGCAGCACGCCGGCGACGAAGGCGCCCAGCCCCATGCTGAGGCCGGCCATGACCGATATCTGTCCCGCCACCAGCACGCACAGCAGACAGGCGGCCATGAACAGTTCGCGTGACCGCGAGAAGGCGACGGTATTGAACAACGGACGCAGCAGCCAGCGACCGCCTATGACCAGTATGCCGATGCCGATCAGGGCAGGAATCAGGGCCAGCAGGCCGGAAAGGCTGCGGCCATCTCCCGCCGCGCCGCCGGCCAGCATGACCACGGTGATCAGGATTGGGGCGACGGCGATATCCTGGGCCAGCAGGACCGCGAAAACGCTGCGGCCGGAGGCGGTCTTGAGCGCCTTGCGGTCGGCCAGGACGGGAATGACGACGGCGGTGGAGGACAGGGCCAGCGCCATGCCGAGTGCCACCGACGAAATGAAGCTGCGCCCGATCAGCAGAAACAGGCCGGTCAGGGCCAGGGCGCATAGCACAACCTGTAGCGCGCCAAGGCCGAAGACCAGGCGTCGCATCGATTTCAGACGCTCGAAGGTCAGTTCCAGCCCGATGGTGAACAACAGGAAGACAACCCCCAGCTCGGCGAGCTGGTGGACGGTATGGGAGCGCATGACGCTGAAGGCATCGAGCACCGGCCAGGCAGTGGCCAGACGCCCCATGACATCCGGCCCCAAAAGGACGCCGATCAGCAGGAAGCCCAGGACGCTGGAGACCTTGTAGCGCTGAAAGATGGGCACGACGACCGCGGAAGCCAGAAGAAAGACGATGATGAAGATGTAATAGCCCTGCGCCTCGGCATTCAGCACCGGGGCCAGGGTTTCTTTCGCAATCGCGGACATGTGGCTCGCGGCGGATGCGTTCATCTTCGGGTACTTATCCTCTTTAGGGGTGTGCCTTAACTATAAGGGGAGCCCGGCGCGAATTGTAACCCCCGCTGCGCACGTTTTCGTGAAACATGACGGAAAATTCATGTTGGCTGCGTTCATAAAAGCGTTAAGGTCAAAACAAGTATCTTTTTCAATCAATCGGACCCGGTGCGTAAAACCGGTTCATTTTAGTCGCGCAATTTATCCGAAAAGTGGTGTCCACTTTATCGGATTGCGCTTTAGGGGTGCCTCCATATGAAATTGCTGAAAATCCTTGCCTGCTCGACGGCCCTCAGCGGCCTTGCGCTTTCCGTCGTACCGGCCCATGCCGCTGAGTGTTTCGACGCCTACTGCCACATGCAGAGCCTGGAAAGCGTCGACGCCCTGCTGGCCGCCGACACCTCTTCCGGCAGCGACGACGCCGCCCCCAATACGGTGGCGAAAAAATACGGCACCTGGGGGATCGATATTTCGGGCATGGATACCTCGGTCAAGCCGGGCGACAGCTTCTTTGATTACGTCAACGGCACGGCGGTGAAGGAAATGGTCATCCCGGCCGACCGCACCTCCTACGGCAGCTTCCTAGCCCTGCGCGAACTCTCCGAAAACCGCATGAAGGTGCTGGTGACGGGCCTCGCCTCGCAAACCGGCCTGACCGGCGACGACGCCAAGATCGCCAATCTCTATAACGCCATGATGGATGAGGCGACGATCCAGAAGCTGGATGTCGCGCCCCTGGCCCCGGCGCTTACCGCCATCCGCAACATCAAGACCAAGCCGCAGATGGCCCGTTACATGGGCAAGACCAGCGCAGAGTTCGGCTCCAGCTTCTTCGGCGCCTATATCGATGGCGACGCCAAGAACCCGCAGATCAACGTGCTCTATCTCGGCCAGTCGGGCCTGGGCCTGCCGGACCGCGACTACTATCTCAAGGACACCTACGCCGACAAGAAGACCAAGTACGAAGCCTATGTGGCCAAGATGCTGACCATGGTCGGCTACCCCAATGCCGCCCAGGCGGCGAAGGATATCGTGGCGATGGAGACGAAGATCGCCGAGGTGAGCTGGACCCGTATCGACCGCCGCGACGACACCAAGACCTATAACCCGATGTCGCCGGCCAAACTGGCGAAATACGCCCCGGCCTTTGAATGGAAGGCTTATTTCGAGGGCGCCGACCTGACGCAGGCGAAGAAGATCATCATCAGCGAAAATACCGCCTTCCCGAAGATCGCCCAAATCTACGCCGATACCCCGCTGGAGACCCTGAAAGCCTGGCAGACCTTCCGCACGGTCGATCAGGCTGCCCCCTATCTTTCCGAACGCTTTGCCACCGCCCAGTGGGAATTCCGCTCGCGTGACCTTTCCGGCGCCCAGGCCCAGCGCGAACGCTGGAAGCGCGCCATCAGCGTTACCGACGGCGCGCTCGGTGAAGCCATCGGCCGCGCCTATGTGGCGCAGTATTTCCCCGCCGACTCCAAGACCAAAATGGAAGGGCTCGTGGCCGACCTGCGCGCCGCCCTCAAGATCCGTATCGAGAACCTGACCTGGATGAGCGCCCCCACCAAGGAAAAGGCGCTGGAAAAGCTCTCCAAGTTCGGCGTCAAGATCGCCTATCCGGATAAGTGGCGTGACTATTCCGCCCTCGATATCAAGCCGGGCGATCTCTATGGCAATGTCGAGCGCTCTTCGGCCTTTGAATGGGCCTGGAATGTCGCCAAGATAGACAAGCCGGTCGATCCGCTCGAATGGGGCATGACGCCGCAAACGGTCAACGCCTACTATTCGCCGACGCGCAACGAGATCGTCTTCCCCGCCGCCATCCTGCAACCGCCCTTCTTTGATCCGAGCGCCGATATGGCCGTCAATTACGGCGGCATCGGCGGCGTCATCGGCCACGAAATCACCCACGGTTTCGACGACCAGGGCCGCAACTATGACGGCAACGGTTTCCTCAAGAGTTGGTGGACCGACGAGGACTCGGCCAAGTTCAATGCCCAGGCCAAAAAGTACGGCGAACAATACGATGCCTTCGAGCCCCTGCCCGGCGTCCACGTTCAGGGCGGCCTGACCATGGGCGAAAACATCGCCGATCTCGGCGGCAACCTGCTCGGCCTCGACGCCTACCGCATTTCGCTGCATGGCGCCGAAGCGCCGGTGCTCGATGGCTTCACCGGTGATCAGCGCGTCTTCATGGGCTTCGCCCAGGTGTGGCGCTCGAAATATCGTGACGACGCCGTCAAGCAGCAGGTCGCCACCGACCCGCACTCACCGGCCGTCTTCCGCGTCATCGGCCCGGTGCGCAATATCGACGACTGGTACAAGGCCTTCAATGTCCAGCCAGGTGAGAAATATTACCTGGCGCCGGAAGACCGCGTCCGCATCTGGTGAGGGCCACGAGCCCTCAACCCGGAATCGTGACGGTGGCGGTGGCGCCGCCGTCGCGGTTCTCATCGTCTTTCCAATACAGAGAATGATCGCAACGATATACTGAAAGCTCGCCTCTCAGGAGACGGGCTTTTTTATACCTCCCCAGTTTACTGGGGAGGGGGACCACCCTTCGCTAAAGCTACGGGCGGCAAGCCGCATGTGAATGGCTTGTCCCGCGAAGCCTTGGCGAAGTGGGATGGTTCGGGCTTCTTACTTCAGATGGCATATCCGTTAAGGGAAGTAAGATACCCCACCACCAACGCGCGAAGGGCGCGTCGGTCCCCCTCCCCACCGAAGGTGGGGAGGTACAGGTGGTCTGGCTATTTCTTCCGATTTGCGAAACGGACAACCGCCACAACGATTCCAATAATCGTTAGAATACTGCCAATTCCAACTGATAGAGGCATGACCGTCATGCCGAACAATGCACCCGCGTTATCGCTTTCATATTCAAAAAAATACCACGTCAGCCATATGCTGCCTACAATCAGCAGCAAGCCGGTCACAACCAAACTGATCGGCAAAGCTATACGCATTATCGACACCCAGCCCGGATCAACCATTCGATCTCATCCGCCAGTTTTTGTGGCGGTACGGCGATCAGGCGTTCTTCCAGGCCGATATAGACCACCCCATGCACAGCGGAAAACAAGGTGCGGGCACGGATGGTCAGGGCCTCCGGCGATGCTTCCGGCATAATCACCGACAGAGGCGCCCCGACATGGCGGAACAGCCCAAGCTGCGCCTCAACCGCCCATTCCGGCAGCGGCGTAGTGATGCGCACCTCGAACATCATCCGCCACAGGGGCAGGTTTTCGCGGGCGAAGGTGAAATAGGCCAGCGCCACCGCCACCAGACGATCCAGCGCCTGCGCGCGCGTCGTCATCGGCCGATGCGCGGTCTCACGCTCGAACAGGGCATCCAGCCGCCCTTGCGTGCGCACCGTGACGCGCAGCAGCAGGTCGTCCATGTCCTGCACGATATTATAGAGCCCGCCCAGGGCCACGCCAATATCCGCCGCCAGATCGCGCGCCTTCAGGGCATGGGAGCCTGTTTCGCAGATGCGTTTTTCCGCCGCCGTCAGCAGGGCTTCAAGCTGGGCCTGACGGCGATCGGCGGTCGCACTGGAAACGGCTTTGGCGGGCATGAGCATTCAATCCGAAAATATTTTGAACAAAGTTCATCTTTATATTGAACAACGTTCAAGCTTGCGATACATAACAATTGTGAACGGCGTTCATATCATGGTTCGCCCCTGTGAGAAAGCGCTGTTTCACACCCTTGGGGGACCGGACGTTTTACCATCCGGAAATGAGGGGGGATTGCACAGTAGCGTAACCGGGCGGCGGTGGGATAGCGCCGCCGCCCGGCCTGCTCCGCCGGTGGAGAGTCGCCGGCATCCATTCGAGGTTTCGAGAGATGAAACGCCTGATCTTCGCCATTACCGCCGCTAGCCTGCTCACGCTTGCCCTGTGGATCGCCTTCCAGGCCGCCAGCCCGAATATGCGCGGTTTCGCCTATGCCGACCGTGACTGGAACCGCGACCTGGCTCTGGCGGGCAATGACCTGCCGGTGCTGCTGAAATATAATCCGACCGATGGCGCCAGCTATTCCGGCCAGGTGCGGACCTCGATGAAGCTGACCAGCGTGCAGCCGTAAGAAAAGCCCGCCTCCTGCGAGACGGGCTTTTGTGAGAACCGCGACGGCGGCGCGATTACCACCGTCACGATTCCGGGTTAAGGGTGCCTCGCACCCTTACCAGATTTTCACGCGATCGGCCGGTTTGACATAGTAGGTCTGGCCCGGCTTGACATCGAAGGCCGAATACCAGGCATCGACATTGCGCACGGCGCCGATGGCGCGGAACTTATCCGGCGAGTGCGGATCGGACGACACCAGAAACTTCAGGAAATCCGGCTGGTATTTCGACTGCCAGACCTGTGCGAAGCCTAAGAAGACCCGCTGGTCGCCGGTATAACCGTCGATGACCGGCGCCGGTTTGCCGCCGAGCGACATGTGGTAGGCATCGAGCCCCAGCAGCACGCCGCCGAGATCGGCGATGTTTTCGCCCATGGTCAGGCCGCCCTGCACACGAACGCCGGCCACCGGTTCGTAGGTGTCATATTGCGCGCCCAGCGCCTTGGTCTGGGCCTCAAACTTGGCGGCGTCTTCCGGCGTCCACCATTCCACCAGCGCGCCGGTCGAATCGTAATGACGGCCCTGGTCATCAAAGCCGTGGGTGATTTCGTGGCCGATGACCGCGCCGATGGCGCCGTAATTGACCGCCATGTCGGCCTTCGGATCGAAGAAGGGCGGCTGCAGGATGGCGGCCGGGAAGACGATTTCGTTCTTGGTCGGTGAATAATAGGCGTTGACGGTCTGCGGCGTCATTTCCCAGTCTTCTGGATCGATCGGCTGGTCGATATGCGACACCTGATAGGCCCATTCGAAGGCCGAGGAACGTTCGATATTGCCGTAGAGGTCATCGGCCTTGATGTTCAGGGCCGAATAGTCGCGCCACTTGTTCGGGTAACCGATCTTGACGCCAAAGGTGGAGAGCTTTTCCAGCGCCTTGGCCTTGGTGGGGGCGCTCATCCAGGTCAGGTTTTCGATGCGCAGTTTCATGGCCGCCAGCAGGCCATGCACAAGGTCTTCCATCTTGGCCTTGGATTCCGGCGGGAAGTAATCGCGGACATAGGCGCGGCCCAGCGCTTCGCCCATCTTGTCATCGGTCGTGCCGACGGCGCGCTTCCATAAGGGGCGTTGCTCGGCAATGCCGTACATGGTCTTGGAACGGAACTCGAAGCGGCGGGTATAGAAGCGATCCGACAGATAGGCAGAGCCCTGGTCGAGCGCGTTGAAGGCTTCCCAGGCTTTCAGGGTTTCCAGCGGGGTATCGGCATAGATCTTGGCGATCTTCGGAATGGCGGTATTCTGCGCCACGATCACCTTCTGCGCCTGTGAAACATGGGCCGCCGCGAAGAAGCCGTCCCAGTTGAAGCCCGGCGCGTAGGCATTGAGGTCTTTCAGCGCCATCGGGTTATAGGTCTTGGTGTCGTCGCGGCTTTCTATCTTGGTCCAGCTCACCTCGGCGATCTTCGTTTCCATCGCCACGATATCCTTGGCCGCCTGTTCGGCGCCGGGATAGCCGGCCATGGTCAGCATGTCCTTGATGTAGACCTCATAGGCGGCCTTCTTGTCGGCAAACCCGTCCTGCAGGTAGTAGTCGCGGTCGGGCAGACCCAGGCCGCCTTGCGACATCTGCAGGGCGCGGTAGCCCGGCTTCTTGGCGTCGTCATAGACAAAAATGCCGAAAAAGGCCGACCCGAAGGTTTCCGAGGTCGCGCCCATGAAGGCGGCCATGTCGTCCTTGTTTGAGATGGCGGCGATCTTCGCCAGTTCGGCCTGTGCCGGCTTGAGATCGAGCTGGTTTTTTAGGTCGACATTCATGGCCGAGCGGTAGAGGTCAGCGATCTTCAGGTCTTCGCCGGTCAGGTCGGTGCGGGCGGCCAGGCCGGTGACCAGGGCCTTGAGGCGCAATTCGGAGAGATCATAAAGGGCGTTGAAGCTGCCATAGCCGGGCTGGTCGCCGGGGATGACCATATTCTTCAGTGCCGTGCCGTTGGCGTAGTCGAAGAAGTCGTCGCCCGGCTTGATGGACTTGTCCATGCCGGCGGTATCGAAGCCCCAGGTGCCGTAGGTCTTGGCGACCGTGCTTTCCGGGACGGCAACGGCAGCCGGGGCTGCGGCAAAGGCCGGCATGGCGGCTATAGGGGCGCTCAGCAAGGCGGCCGCGACGGCCAATGAAGAAATAAGGGATTTGGCCAAGGGTTTAAAATGCATGTGGCTCTCCGGCAATGGACGGCCGGACTATCAGCGCGCCCCCAAAATCAGGTCCGCACATTGATACAGTTTAACAAAGCTGTCTCATGAACATTTGGTAATCTTGTTGCGAAAGTTACCGCCGCACCAGAATCGCCACTTTTTGACACACGCGTCACTTTTCTCGAATTTTCAGGGTAAAAAAAAGCCCGCCTGGGGGGATAAACCCGGCGAGCTTTTTATTCTGTAAATTAAAGAGCGTTTCCTCCCCGAAACGCCGGAGCTGACTTCTCTCTACGGGAAAAGTTCTGCTCTCTTGGAGTGGAGAAAACATTTTTTTGCCAGGACTGTCAACCGGTTTTGTCACATTACGTCAAAATTATTTCAGCAATGCGGCCATATTGTCTTTTAGCGTCAAAAATTAACCGGTATTGGGACCGCTACCATCCCGAATAGGTTACGATTCCACTATGGATTTCAGATGCTTGACGGCTTCGGCACGGGGCAGGGTTACCTGTCCGGGCCGACCTTCACGCCAGGCCTTATTGTCACTTATTTGCATCGCCAGGTCACGGCCGAGATCGAGATCCTTGATGGTCACCGTACCCGATTTTAGCTCATCTTCGCCGATCATGACCGCAGCGGGGCTGAATCGACGGTCGGCATATTTCATCTGCGCCTTCATGCCGGAACGGCCGAGATAGACTTCGGCTGGCAGACCGGCAGCGCGCAACTCGGCGGCGAATCCGAAATATTCGCCCATATCCGAATCTGAGAAGGCGATAATGACGATCGGCCCGCGGGCACCGCTGCGCTTGCCCGCATCGATCAGGCTGAGCGCCGCCGCCAGACGCGACACACCGAACGAGAAACCGGTAGCCGGCGTCTGCTGGCCGGTGAAACGCGCCACGAGATCATCATAGCGTCCGCCACCGCCGACACTGCCCATCTGGACCAGATTGCCCTTGTCGTCGCGCAGTTCACGCAGGAATTCAGCCTCGAACACCGGGCCGGTATAGTATTCCAGACCGCGCACGATGCCGGGATCGAAAATGGCTTCGTCTTCGCTAACGCCCATGGCCGAAACGGCGGCATTGATGCGCGCCAGGTCCTCCAGACCGGCCTGCCCTTCGGCCGAATTGGCGAGCACGGCCGCCAGCTTTTCGAGCACGCCGGAGCGGGTATCGGCCCCGCCGGCCAGAACGAAATCGAGCACCGGCTGGATGGCGGCGTCGGGCAGTTGCGCGCCCTTTGTATAGTCTCCGCTCTCGTCCTTGCGGCCGGCGCCGAGCAACAGGGCCACGCCTTCGGGGCCAAAACGGTCCATCTTGTCGATGGCGCGCAGCACACCCAGTTGTTGCCCTGAGTCGGTGACGCCAAGGCTCACCAGCAGGCCATTGAGCAGCTTGCGGTTATTGATGCGAATGCGCGCCGGCACATCGAGCGCCTTATAGCCGGCCACGGCCAGGGCGATCATTTCAGCATCGGCTTCCGGACGATCGGAGCCGATGATATCGGCGTCGCACTGCATGAATTCGCGCAGGCGGCCGGGGCCCGGCTTTTCATTGCGCCAGACAGGGCCGAAGGCATAGCGGCGGAAGGGCTTGGGCAGGGTTTCCCAGTTCTGCGCTACGAAACGGGCCAGCGGCGCGGTCAGGTCGTAGCGCAGGGCCATCCACTGATCGTCATCATCCTGCTGGGCGAAAACGCCGACATTTGGGCGGTCCGAATCGGGCAGGAACTTGCCGAGCGCATCGGCATATTCAAAGGCCGGGGTTTGCAGGGCCTCGAAGCCGAAATCCTCATACACCTTCGAGACGGTTTCGATCAGCCGGCGCTCGATGGCGATCTGGCCGCTGCGCTTATCGATAAAACCGCGCGGGCTGCGGGCTTCCGGACGGAAGGTAGTTTCGTTGTTCTGGGTCATGGCGGGCGAATTAAAGCATCCCGCCGCCGGAGACAAGCCGAAACAAAAACCCGTTCGCCTGCAAGGGGAAATAAGGACACAACGGTATTTTGACACTTAAGTCAAAAAAATGCGATCAACCCCTTCAAAATGCGGTAAAACAGTGTTATAAATATGGTTCCCTTAAGGAGGGCAAAACAATGAGTAAGTCGCATACAGCAGAGAACTTTTCGCGTTTTGTCGTAGCCATGGTCGTCGTCGTCGCCCTGATCGGCGCTGTCGTCTGGGCCTTCTCGACCTTCGACTCGATAGGTTGTGCCGCCGGTGTTCCGTGTCACAAGGGCGGTGAGCCCACGCACGTCAGTTACTGACGAAGCTCCAGGCTTCGCCATCCGTCATTTGCAGGAATGTCCTCCGGCTCAGTCCATGTGATCGAGCCGCTTGGCAGGTGCATTCCTGATACGCGGCCATTAACGCCGCTCCGTGCCCCATCGGAGCGGCGTCAGTGGTGTCTTTTGTAATGGCGTCACCTTTTCGTTAACGCTTTCTTGGCCGCCATATTGCATAGTGCCGGACAGTTTGTGTCACTCCCGGAGCGCGCCGTGAAACGTCCTCTCATTACCGCCTGTGTGGTCAGCCTGCTGCTGGCTTGCGGCGCGCCTGTTTTCGCCGCAGAGGCCGCCGCCGGTTCGCTGGCGAAAAGCGCCATATCGCAGGAACCCTTCTTCGCCGGGTTGGTGACAGAAGCCGGACGCCTGAAAGCCGAAACCGAAGGCTTCACGCCGACCCCCTCCCTCCTGACACACCCGGATTTCCAGACCTATGCCCAGGCGATCAGGGCTCTTTCCGCCGGTGACCTGCAGGGCCACATTACGCTGAAAGCGCGCGGCACCGACCGTGACCTGAAATGCATCCTCACCGGCCTGTCACGCGATCTGCCGATCAAGCTGACCGCGATAGAGGCGGCGAAAAGCGACGCCGACATGAAAACGGCGCTGAACAACATGGCAAGCCTGCTGAGCGACAATATCGATGTGATCATGACGCCGGCCACCGCCGATTCCGGGCTGGACTGCACCGTCGAATTCGGACCCGACGCCTGATGCGCCGCATTGCCGGGCTGGCCCTTATCGCGTTGCTCGCGCTTTCGGCCTGCGACAAGCCAAAACCGGCGGCCACGCCCGCTGCGCAAGGCACGTCCCTGCCGGCGAGCCAGACCGCCTTTCTGGCCATTCCCCGCACCGGCTCGGCCTCGGACGATTTTTGTACGAAATTCAAGACCTTTGACCGGTTTGAAAACTGGCAGGGCCGGGTGCAGGATCTGCGCATTTCGACGCTGGATGGCACGGCCGACCTGGAAATCAATATCGGCCAGGGTATAAGGCTGGAGGCCATCGTGGCGAAAAACGGTCCGGTCTATCCGTCATTGCTCAAGCTGGGCCTTGGACAGGCGATTATCGTTTCCGGTCAGTTCACCCACGCCAATAACGATGCCGACTGCCTCTATTATCGCGGCCCGTTCGGCGTGCATCTGACCGGTCTTAAGAGTTAAAAAGATAGAGTGATCCACAGATTACACAGATTACACAGATTTTTTAGTGCCAGATTTTTTAGCGCCTGACTGGCTTGGTGCGCATAGGCGGCACAAAAATCGGTGCTTTGCGCCCAGGCTAAGCTGGCCCCTATCCATAAGAGGCTGAACAATCTGTGCAATCTGTGCAATCTGTGGATACCCCTTCCCTTCTATGGAAAGGGAGGCGTGGAATGCCACAAGTTACTTTCCCCGGATCACCTTCACTACATCGGCGGTCTTGAGCAATTGCGGCAGGACCACCGGTTCGGCGTTATTGGGGCCATAATAGACATAGAGCGGCACGCCGGAGCGGCCAAACAGGGTCAGGTAACGGGCGATGGCGGCATCCTGATTGGTCCAGTCGCCCACCATATAGATGGTGTCGGTATCGGCCACGGCCTTTTCAAAATCCCCGGTGGTCAGGACCAGCCGCTCATTGACCTTGCAGGTGACGCACCAGGCGGCGGTCAGGTCGACGAAGACCGGCTTGCCCTCGGCGCGCAAACTCGCCAGTGTCTCGACGCTGAAATCCCTGTGCGGCAAAAGCCCAGACGGCAAAGACTGGATCTTTTCGGCGTGCGGCAGGGAAGCTGACAGCCCGCACAACACAAGCCCGCCCGCCAGCACCAGCGGCTTGACGAACTTCGGCAGCGGACTTTTCAGCACGGCGATAACGACCAGCGCCAGGGCGAAGATCAGCAGGATCAGGCCATACGGCTCGACCTGTTGCGCGAACACCCAGACCAGCCACAGGCAGGCGGCATACATCAAGAGAGACAGAACGTGCTTGAGGACATCCATCCACTTGCCGGGCTTCGGCAAGACGCGGGCGAAACCCGGCACCAGGGTAATCAGGAAGGTCAGGACAACGAACGGCAGGGCGAAACCGACACCTAAGCTCACGAACACGGCGAAGGACACCAGTCCCCCTTGCGCCAGGGCAACGCCGATGGCGGTGGCCATGAAGGGTGCGGTGCAGGGCGCGGCCACGACCACAGCCAGCACACCAGTCAGGAGGGCGCTGAGCCGCGGGCGTTTCGATGATACCTGGATGCCGCCCACCGCCTGCAGGGACGAACCGATCTCGAAAACGCCGGACATATTGAGCGCCACCAGCAGCATGACGAGGCTCAATCCGGCGGTGACATAGGGGGATTGAAGCTGGAAGCCCCAGCCGATCGACTGCCCGAAGGCGCGCGCCGCCATGAGGATCAGGGCCAGGCTGACAAAGGTAATGATGGTGCCAGCGCCATAGAACAGGGCTTCCTGTTGCGCCAGCCCCTTGTCATGGCCGGAGCGCGCCAGGCTGAGCAGTTTCATGGAGAGGACCGGGAAGACGCACGGCATCAGGTTGAGGATCAGCCCGCCGATAAAGGCACCGACGATGGCGATCAGGATGCCGGATAAGGAAGCAACCGCCTTGGCCTGGGACACGGCGCCAAGACCATGGACCGACGGATCAAGCGGAGCGCGGTTCAGATTGATGGCATAGGCTGTGCCATCCGCCAGTTTCAGCACGCCTGAGAGATCACCTTCCGGCAGGGCCGTTCCCGCCGCTTTTGTGCGCAAGGTAAAGCCCTTCGCGCCCATATCGAGCGCCTGCGGCACCGGTGCGCTGGTCATGCCACCCTGTGCGGGAAAGAAATAAGCCCCTTGCGCGGTTACATCCGCCATAGGGAAGCCGAGTTCGATTTGACCATTGCGCAGGTCGATGGTGGCGGCGGCAGAATTGGCGATAGGCAGGGCTTTGCGGGCCTTGTCTATAACAACGGCCTCGCTGCCCGGTTTGGGCGCACCCACCTTAAGATCGAGGCTGACATCGAGGCTTTCGGGGATACAGACATCGGCACAGACGAGGAAATCGACATGAGCCTTGATGGGCAGGGTGTCTCCCGCCGAGAGGCTGGAACCGTTATGCGCCGGGATCAGCAGGACCGTGCGGCCGGTAAAGCCATAGTTCATCAGGCCAAAGGCCGGCAGCAATTCCGGTGCCGGGAACTGCGCGTCCGATGTGGTCACGCCGTCCGGCAGGTTCCATTTGAATTTGGGCGGCAGGCCGGTATCGCCCGGATTGATCCAATAGGTATGCCAGCCGGGAGCCGGGGTATAATCGAGCGCCAGGATGATGTTGCCATTCGGCGCAACCGTGGCGGACTCGGCGATCAGGCGGGCGGTGATATGGGGGGACTTCCCTTCGATGGTGCCATCCTGGGCATTGGCCGGCAGGGCAAAAGCAAGCACGAAGAGACAGACAACAAACCGCAGAATTGAAGACACGCGCCACCCGATGAATTGGTTTCGCCTATCTATACGTCGAAGACCGCGTTTTGGTGACAGAAAATTTTTGGCGACGGCATATTGGAAAGTAAGAAGCCCCACCATCAACGCGCAAGAGAGCGTCGGTCCCCGGCCCCGGCCGCCCGCCTCCCCGGCAAGTCGGGGAGGTATAAGAAGGGTCAGGGCTCGACGGAGGTTTCGCAGTCACGGTTGCCGTTCATCCGCGTCACCCAGACCGGCTCGACATAGCGGTCGCCATCACGGAACCCCGGCGCGCAGCCTTCGGGGGTGCTTTTGCCGCTGCGGTTCTGGCCGGTCATGTCAAGCGACAGGCCCACGGACTGCGACGTGCCGCCGCGACGGCCCCAGCCACGCCCGTAACCGTAACCGTCATAGCCATAAGGATCGCCGTAATAGCCAAAGCCGCCATTCTTGCCGTAATCGGTCTGGCTGACAGCTATGCCCAAAGTGCCGCTTTCGCCAAGTGGAATGAGCGACGAGACATAGGCGCTGCGGTAACCGCCGGTGCCGACGGTCACGCTGGCCACGCCATGCACCTGGCGCCTGGCCCCATCATCATTATCGGCGGGCCACAGGGCGTCCTGATCGTCGGAGCGGCTGATTTTCGGGGAACGGGCGGTCCAGGCGGCCACCTGTTCCTCGGTGGTCAGGGGGCGCGACGCCTGCGATGCCTTGGCCTGCAAGTCCGCCTTGGCCTTGGTTTGCTCGGCCTCGGTCGGCAGCGGCGCCGGACGCGAGGCGGCGACCACCTCTTCATCGGCAGCAAAAGCGTAAGACGCCATCAAGGAACCGGCCGCCAGCGCCAAAGCGAGAGCAATACGGGATGCAACCATGACCAAACCCTCCAACCGGGCCATACTGTACCCGGTCTGCAACCAAATTATGGCCTTAATATATCCTTGAGGCAAGCGGCCTACATATCCAGATCGAGCTTGCGCGCCAGGGAGAGGATTTCGTTGCGCACGCTGCCATTGGAGCTGGTCATCAGCTTGGTAATCGCCTTGGCGGCGGCCTCGCGGTCGCATGACAGGATCATGCGCTTGACCTGACCAAGACCGGCCGGCGGCATGGAGAGACGCTCGAAACCCAGGGCGATCAGCACGAAGGCTTCCAGCGGCCGGCCGGCGATCTCACCGCACACCGATACCGGCGTGCCCGACTCCTTTGCCGCCTTCTGGATCATCGACAGGGCGGTCAGGAAGGGCGGCGACAGCGGATCGTAGCGATCCGACATCTTCGGATTGGTGCGGTCGGCCGCGAAAATATACTGCATCAGGTCATTGGTGCCGACCGAGGCAAAATCGACCAGCGGCAGCAGGGCATCGAGGTGGAACAGCAGGGACGGACACTCGATCATCACGCCCACGCGCAGTAGCGCCGGCAGGGCACGACCGCGGCGCTTGGCCCAGGCGCATTCGATATCGACCATTTCGCGCGCCTGGCGGAATTCATCGATCGAGGCCACCATCGGGAACATGATGCGCAGTTCGCGGCCACGCGCCGCCGTGATCAGGGCGCGAAGCTGCATCCGCAGCAGTGCCGGACGATCCAGCCCCATGCGGATGGCGCGCCAGCCAAGCGCCGGGTTTTCCTCGCGCTCCATCTCCATGTAGGGCAGGATCTTGTCGCCGCCGAGATCGAGCGTACGGAAGGTTACCGGCCGTTCGCCGGCGCCATCCATGATGCGCTCGTAAAGCTCGGTCTGGCGTTTCAGGCGCGGCAGGTCGTCGGACACCATGAACTGGAATTCGGTACGGAACAGGCCAATGCCTTCTGCCCCCGTCTCGTTCAGAATATCGATATCGAATTCCAGGCCGGCATTCATCAGCAGGGTGACGCGCTGGCCGTCGCGCGTGACCGCCTCGACGTCCTTGATCTTGCTGAATTCGGCGCGCTGGGCAGCACGGACCTCGATCCGCATCGTCGCCGCCTCGATGATATCCGGACGCGGCCGCAGGTAAGCTTCGCCGGTCTCGCCATCGACAATGACCGGGTCGCCCTGGCTGACCTTGTCGCGCAAGCCTTGCAGCCGGCCGACGCAGGGGATTTGCAGCGCGCGCGCCACGATGGCGGCGTGATTCGAGGCCGAGCCTTCTTCGAGCAGTATCCCCTTCAGGCGGGTGCGGTCATATTCGAGCAGGTCGGCCGGACCGAGATCGCGGGCGACGAGGATCGAATTTTCGGGAATTTCCCGGACCGTGGTGTTCTTGCCGGCCAGGACGCGCAGCAGGCGGTTGGCCAGGTCTTCGAGATCGTGCAGCCGCTCGCGCATATAGGCGTCGCGGGCATTGTTCAGCTTCGCCCGCTGCTCATTACGCACGCGGTCAACCGCCGCCTCGGCCGTCAGTCCGTTGCGCACGGCCTCGGTCAGGTTGCGCACCCAGCTCGTCGAGTGGGCGAACATGCGGTAGGTTTCCAACACGTCGAAGGTGGGCCCCGCCAGACCATGCGTGCCCTCGAACATGGCGTCGATCTGTTCGCGCAGGGTATCGATGGCGGCCAGCAGGCGCGCTTCTTCGGCCACCGAATCGTCGCTCAGCAGGTGCTCGGAGGTCACCGGCACCTCGTGCAGGATGACGACGCCCAAGCTGATGCCGTCGGCGAAGATCGAGCCCTTCAGGCGCTCCGGGCGCGACGGCGCCAGTTCGATGTCCTTCAGTTCTTCCAGGCCGACCAGTTCGCCCGCCGTCACGATCTCGGACAGCACCATGGCGATGATCTGCAGATCCTCGACCTCTTCTTCCTCGTACTTGCGCGCCGCCATGTTCTGCACGACCAGCACGCCGATGGTGCGGCCGCCGCGCAGCAGGGGCACGCCGAGGAAGGACTTGTAAGGGTCTTCACCGGTTTCCGGACGGTAGGAGAAGCTGGGGTGCGAGGTCGCGTCCATCAGGTTGAGCGGCACGCCGGCGCGCGCCACCTCGCCGACCAGACCTTCGGACAGCCGCATCCGCGTCTTGTGGACGGCGGCGGCGTTCAGGCCCTCGGTGGCAAACAGTTCCAGTTCTTCGGAAGTACGACGCAGATAGATCGAGCAGACCTCGGCCACCATGCTGGAGGCGATGATGCGCACCACCGTATCGAGGCGCGCCTGGGCGGACTGCCCCTCCTCCATCGTCTCGCGGATCTGGCGCAGCAGGCCGCGCTGGCCGCGAACAGCCATGAAGGGTTTCGGAATACCTTCAAACGGACCCAGTTTTACCACCCTAATATTCCTTCCGGCCCTTGGGGCGCCGATACGCGACAGGCGCTTATTCTGAAACCCTTTTCGCGCGCTGTCTAGCGGCACCCGTCGTCGCAGCGCAAGTCACGAAGGGGTTATAATCACATTGATTTAACAGTCTGATACAATTGGCCCGGCATTCATTGCGGCGGACGGATATCTATCTTGGCCAAAAAAATACGGAACAACACCATATCCCTTTCAAATCGGCCAGAAGTGGTCGTCAACGACGCCCGATAACTCAGGTACGGCGTCTGTAAATCCGGGTCGGAACTGGTATCTGCCCCCTTCCACCTGCCCGTAAAGGCAACGACATCGACCTCAATCACGCCATCCGCTTTTCTACTAATGCAGCTTACAGATCTATACCCTTTGAACGATAAATTTCTCTGGGCTGCCATAGGCTTGGCTGTTTGACACGAGGGCTGCAACTCTTCCCATGGTGTTTTCCAGAATGCAGAATTGTAGCTTGCGTACAGGCTAAGCGAACTGGCAGCCGGATCGACATGCGTCGAACCGCAGAGTGTGGATTGCGCATGATACCAGGCATAGAAGCCATGCGCATGATCGCCAGACAGCGCAGGACAGACTTTACCGCCCGCCGGAAAGGTCACGCGCATACCGAATTCGTCATTGTGAAATGTCCTGTCGCCCGCCGCCTGGCTGGAGACAGGACATCCGCTTAGCACCACAGCCCCCAAAAGCCAGGCCGCCATTTCTGATTTGCGCTGCTGCATCTCCCCCTCCGCACAACCAGAGGAGGACAATGCTGCGGTATTGTCAAATCAAAAGCAGCCAATCGAGCTAAGCCGCCTGCAACTGCTTCACGAAGTTCTGAACTTCCTTTTGCAAGTCGCCGGCCTGTTCGCTGAGATTACCGGAGAGGCCCATCAGTTGGGTGGACGCCGCGCCGGTCATTTCCGCCGCCCGGCCGACGCCGAAGATGTTCTCGGTCACCTGTTGCGTGCCGTCCGACGCTTTCACCGTATTGCCGGCGATTTCGTGCGTGGCCGCGCCCTGCTGCTCAACCGCCGAGGCGATATTGGCCGAGATATTGCGCATGTCGGTAATGGTGGCGACGATCTTCTCGATCGAGGCGACCGTGCGCTGGGTGGCCTCCTGAATCTGCGACACACGGTCGCCGATATCCTGGGTGGCGCGCGCCGTCTGGCTGGCCAGGGTCTTGACCTCGGAGGCCACGACGGCGAAGCCCTTGCCGGACTCGCCGGCGCGCGCCGCTTCGATGGTGGCATTCAGCGCCAGCAGATTGGTCTGGGCGGCGATATCGTTGATCAGGCTGACCACGGCGCCGATACCGGACGCCGCTTCAGAGAGGGCGCGGATTTCATGCTCCGTGCTGCCGATCTCACTGGCGGCTTCGCTGGCTACCTGGGCGGCGCGCAAAACCTGGCCGTTGATTTCGGAGACGGAGGCTGACATTTCCTCGGTAGCGGCGGCAACCGTCTGGACATTGACGGCGGCTTCCTCGGCGGCGCCCGAAACCACCATCGCCTGGCGGCTGGTCTCCTCGGCCGTAGCAGAGAGGCTCTGCGCCGCATCCGAGACTTCAGACGACGATCGTACAAAGGAATCGGCAAGATCGACCATCTTGCCCTGGAAGGTTTCGACCACCTGGCGCTCACGCTGGAGGCGCGCCAGTTCGGCGGCCTTGGCGGCCTCGGCGGCTTGGCGCAGTTTTACGCCCTCCGCAAGCCCCTGGCGGAAGGTTTCGAGGCTGCGGGCCATGCCGCCCAGTTCATCCCTGCGGTCCTGGCCGGGGACGGTGATATCAAGCGCGCCCTTGTCCATCTCGCTCATGGTGGCATTCAGCGCCGACAACGGCTGCACGATACCCATGCGCGTCACCATTATGGCCCCCACCATGACGATCACCAGGCCAAAACCAAGCCCCGCCCAGGTGATGCCGATGGTATGCTGCGTATCGGCACCGGCAGCGGCGGAGGCGGCGACATTGTCGGCGATGGTGTCATCGACCACCTGCGCCATGGTCTTTTCCAGTTGCGATATGGCCGGATCGCAGGTGGTGCGCATCAAACGCAGGGCATCGGCATCATCGCCGCTCTCGGCCAGGCGGCGGGTCTCGGCACAGGTCTCGTCGATGGCGGCATTATAGCTGGCCTGGATGCCCTGGATGCGTTTGGTTTCGGAAGGCAGCGCCTTCAGGGCCTCGTTGGTTTCCTTGGAGAAGGAGCTTTGGGCCAGTTTCAGTTCGCTGGTGGCGTCGGCTATATCCTGGGGATCATTGAA
Source organism: Asticcacaulis taihuensis (assembly GCF_900100255.1). Taxonomy (GTDB): domain Bacteria; phylum Pseudomonadota; class Alphaproteobacteria; order Caulobacterales; family Caulobacteraceae; genus Asticcacaulis; species Asticcacaulis taihuensis. The sequence goes on from NZ_FMTS01000002.1 coordinate 258,834, forward strand.
GGAGACCAGTTTGTAGAAGGCCGTCTGGACGCGCTGAATATTCTTGCTGGCGCGCTCCATATCGACCGCAGCCGTGCCCGGTCCGGAAATCACCCGGCCGTAATCGGCGCTGATGGCGCTCATGCGCGAGGTCGTGAAAAAGACCGCCGCAATAACGATGAGCGACAGAAAACCCAGCAGACTTAAGATCTTGCCCAGCATGGGCATGTTTTTGAACGACACGGACAACCTCAGAAGCGAAGGACGCATACGCTTGGATCTCGAACGGAACGCCCCCGGATTCGTCCGGACCGTCGATCTTCGTGCATGTCAGGTGATGTATTATGTAACGAACTGTAGTTAATGCCGGTTTAATTGTGGTAACGGCCAGACCTTATAATATCTCGGTTTCAGGCCGTGCGGAGTTGGCTGACGAACGCATCGACCTCGCGTTGCAGATCGTCGGCCTGGGCGGACAGAGTGCCGGAGAGGCCCATCAGCTGGGTGGAGGCCGCGCCCGTCATTTCCGCTGCCCGGCCAACACCGAAAATGTTCTCGGTCACCTGTAGCGCACCCGTCGAGGCACGGGCGGTATTGCCGGCGATTTCGTGCGTCGCCGCGCCCTGCTGCCCGACCGCCGAAGCAATGGCGGTGGAGATTGAACGAACATCGCCGATGGTGGCGACGATCCGGCCAATGGAGGCGACCGTGCGCTCTGTCGCGTCCTGAATTTGTGCGACCTTGGCGCCGATATCGCCAGTCGCCTTCGCCGTCTGGGTGGCCAGTTGCTTGACCTCAGAAGCCACGACCGCAAACCCCTTGCCGGCCTCGCCCGCGCGGGCGGCTTCGATGGTAGCATTGAGCGCCAGCAGGTTGGTCTGTGACGCGATATCGCTGATCAGACTCAGCACGGCGCCGATTTCCTCCGCCGCCTCAGACAGTTCGCGGATATCGGTTTCCGAGCGTGCAGCCTCGTTCGCGGCTTCGACCGTGACACCGGCGGCAGCGGTCACCTGGCTGTCGATCTCGCGGATCGAGACGGTCATTTCCTCGGTGGCGGCAGCGACCGTCTGGACATTGACCGCGGCCTCTTCCGCCGCGCCGGAAACCACCTGGGCCTGGCGGCTGGTTTCCTCGGCCGTGGCGGCCAGGCTTTGCGCAGCCTCGGAAACTTCGCGCGACGAGCGGACGAATGACTCCGCCAACACGCCCATTTTCGACTGAAAGCTGTCGGCGATGCGTTCGCGTTCGGCCTGCATCTTCTCGGCATTGAGCCGCTCGGCATCGGCGGCCTGGGCACGCAGGGCTTCGGTTTCCTGCAAACCCCTGCGGAAAATATCGGAGGCGCGCGCCATGGCGCCGATCTCATCCTTGCGGTCCTGCCCCGGCACCTCGACCGCCAGGTCACCGCCGGTCATGGCCGTCATGGTGCCGGTCAGGCTTTTCAGCGGCCGGACGATAAACATCAGGGTCATCCAGACCGCCAGGGCCAGAACGATTCCCAGCCCGGCGATGACGCCCGTCCATGACAGGCCGATGGTCTGGCGGGTTTCAGCGCCGGCAGCCGCCGAGGCCGCGGCATTATCGGCCAGGGTGTCATCGACGACCTTCGACATGGTGCTGGTCAGTTGGCCAATGGCCGGGTCGCAGACATCCTGAAGTTGCCTGACCGCGCCGGCGTCATTATCGGCATCGGCCAGTTCGCGGGTGGGCGCGCAGGCGTCATCTATGGCGGCCACATAGCTGGCCTGCATGTCGGATATGCGTTTCGTTTCAGCGGGCAAGGCTTTCATGGCCTCGCCGGTTTCCTGGGTAAAGGCGGCCTGGGCCTTTTTGAGGTCGGCCTCGGCCTTGGCCCGGTCCTGCGGACTCATGGCGACGGCCAGTTTGTAAAAGGCGGATTCGGAGCGTTCGATCTGGCGACTCGCGCGTTCCATATCGACTGAGGCGACGCCTGGCCCGGAGATGACCGCGCTGTAATCGGCGCCGATCTTCGCCATCTTGGTTGTGGTGAATGCGACGGCGGCAATGACGACGACGGCAAGCGACAACAGCATGGCCAGGGCCTTGCCGAGCATGGGTATATTCTTGAACGACACCGGAAACCTCATGAAAACAAGGACGGCATTCGCGCAGATGTCAGAGAAAGCAGGCCCCGGGTACGCTTACAGAGACGATCTTCGTGGATGTCCCGGCGAAAGGTAGAGCGACACGGTTAACAGCACCTTAAGGTTGTAAGGCGTGAGATTGGTCATTCTTTTTTGGAGTTTACTGTCGTGTATACGTCGCTGCGATGAGCCGAGAAGCATTGGCGTCCGAGCACCTGCTGCGACGTGTACACTTGTACACGAGCAAGGGCGCGCAGGACGACGGCGCTTCGCAGGCCATCGCAGTAGACTTAGATCAGGCGCCGATTTTGTCGAGGCCATAGGCCGCGTGGAGCGCGCGGACTGCCAGCTCGGTATAGGCTTCGTCGATCAGGACGCTGATCTTGATTTCCGAGGTCGAGATGACCTGGATATTGATGCCTTTTTCCGACAACGCGCGGAACATGGTCTCGGCCACACCGGTGTGCGAGCGCATCCCGACGCCGACGATCGAGATTTTCGACACGCCTTCGTCGACCTTGATGTCGTCGAAGCCGAGTTCCTCTTTCGCGGCCGTCATGATCTCGGCGGCGCGCTGGGCATCGCGGCGGCCGACGGTGAAGAGCTGGTTGGCGTATTCGCCAGAGCGCTTTTCCGACTGGACGATCATGTCGACATTAATATTGGCGGCGGCCAGGCGGCCGAAGACGGCGGCGGAGACGCCGATCTTGTTGGGCAGGCCCAGCAGGGTGATCTTGGCCTCATCACGGCTGTAGGCCACGCCGGAAACGATATGTTTTTCCACGATTTCTTCCTCGTCGCACACCAGGGTGCCTTGATCTAGGTTTTCGCCGGGTTCGACGAAGGATGACAGAACGCGCACAGGCATCCGGTAGGCCATGGCCAGCTCGACCGAACGGGTCTGGAGCACCTTGGCGCCGAGCGAGGCCATTTCCAGCATTTCCTCGAAGGAAATCTTCGGCAGGCGCTTGGCCTTGGCCTCGATGCGCGGATCGGTGGTGTAGACACCGTCGACGTCGGTATAGATGTCGCAACGGATGGCCTTGGCGGCGATGGCCACCGCAACCGCCGAGGTATCGGAACCGCCACGGCCGAGCGTTGTAATGCGGTCATCATCCGTCACACCCTGGAAGCCAGGGACCACGACGATCTGGCCGGAATTGAGCACATTGATCAGGTTGTCGGCCTCGAAATCGCCGATGCGCGCCTTGCCGTGCAGGTTGGAGGTCTTGATCGGCAACTGCCAGCCCATCATGGAGCGCGCCGGATAGCCGAGATTGCGCAGGGTCATAGCCAGAAGGCCTGCGGTCACCTGTTCACCGGAGGCCACGACCACGTCATATTCATCATCACTGTTGGCGTGAACTTCGGCGGCCTTGCCGGTGGGCTGGCCGGCGCCGTCTGTCCAGGCGACCAGTTCATTGGTCTTGCCGGCCATGGCCGAGACCACCACCGCTACCTTGTGACCGGCGTCAACCTCGGCCGCGACCAGCCGTGCCGCCCTGCGGATGCGTTCGAGGTCGGCCATCGAGGTGCCGCCGAACTTCATCACTAAACGCGTCATTTCGCCACTTTCTTTCTGACGGACAGGCATCTATCCTTGTCCGGACTTGTTGCGCGGCCTAATTAGCGGTTAAGCCCCTGTGCCGCAAGGCCGATTCCGGCGACAAAAGATGAGAAATGGGCAGCCAAAATGACCGAAACACTAAACAGTTTGGATTCAGGTTCCGCCGCCGGTTTCAGCATCGACGAAGGCGAAGTCTCGCGCTTTTCGGCCCTGGCCGCCAAGTGGTGGGATGTGAAGGGTGAATTCGCACCGCTGCACAAATTCAACCCGACACGCGTGAAATTCATCCGCGAGACCTGCCTGGACCATTTCGCGCTTGATTACCGCAAACGCGCGCCGTTCGAGGGCCTGCAACTGCTCGATGTCGGCTGCGGCGGCGGTTTGCTCAGTGAGCCGATGCGCCGGATGGGTTTCACCGTTACGGGGCTCGATGCCTCGGAAAAGAATATCGGTACGGCCAGCGCCCATGCGGCGCAAGGGGGCCTCGATATCCGCTACCTCAACCAGACGGTCGAGCAACTGGCTGAATCTGACGAGGTTCTGTACCACGTGGTCCTGACCATGGAGGTCATCGAACACGTCAGCGATCCGGAAGCCTTCCTCAGAACCTGCGCCTCTCTGGTCAAGCCGGGTGGCCTGCTGTTCGTGGCCACGCTCAACCGCACTGCCAAGGCCTATGGGCTGGCGATCGTCGGCGCCGAATATGTCCTGCAATGGGTGCCCAAGGGTACGCACGACTGGAAGAAGTTCCTGATGCCGGAAGAGATCCGCAGCTTCCTCGATGGCACGGAACTGATGCCGGAGCCCCCGGTTGGGGTCAGTTATAACCCGCTGACGCAGGAATGGGCCTTGTCGGACGATACCGATGTGAACTACATGGTGGTCGCGAAATATCCGGTTACGGCCGTTCTTTAACCAAGCAAGCAAGATACCCCACCACCCCGCCGCTGAAGCGGCGCGGTCCCCCTCCCCGGCAAAGCCGGGGAGGTATAAAAGAATGACTTTATTCTTGTACCTCCCCAACTTGTTGGGGAGGGGGACCATGAGCAAAGCGAAATGGTGGTGGGGTTTCTTGCTTTAGAAATCTGAAGAATCTCATGCCCCTTACTCTCGTCAAAGCCTGGACCGGCGCGCAGCAACGCCTCAAGGCCGCCTTTATCGACTCGCCGGCCATAGATGCGCGCCTGTTGCTGGAGGCAGCCACCGGCGCCACCCGCGCCGATATCCTGACCGATCCCTACCGTGAACTGACCGACGACCAGGTCAATACGCTGGAGGAGTTCCTGGCCCGCCGTGAAAAGCGCGTGCCGGTGGCGCGAATTCTGGGCCGCAAGGGCTTCTGGAAACTGTTGCTCAACCTCTCCGAACATGTGCTGATCCCGCGGCCGGAAACCGAGGTGATCGTCGACATGATCCTCAAGCGCAGCCAGCCGGGCGACGCCTTCCAGTTGGCCGATCTCGGCACCGGCTCCGGCGCCATCCTGCTGTCGGTGCTGTCCGAGCGCCCTGCGGCGAAAGGTCTCGGCACCGATATCAGCGAGGACGCCCTGGCCGTGGCGCGCGACAATGCCGCCAATCTCGGCCTGTCGCACCAGACCGCCTTCCTGCGCACCTCGTGGGGCTCGGGCCTGCATGACGGCACCTTCGATATCGTGGCCTCGAACCCGCCCTATATCCGTTCCGACGTGATTCCGACCCTGGAGCCCGAAGTCAAGGAGCATGATCCGATTCTCGCACTCGATGGCGGCGCATCGGGGCTGGACGCCTATATCGAGCTGGCGCCGGAGATTTTCCGCCTGTTGAAACCGGGCGGCATGGCCTATCTCGAAATCGGGTTCGACCAGGCGATGGATGTGGAAAACCTAATGAGATCAGCGGGTTTTGATGACGTCACAACCTATCTCGATCTCTCCAACCTGCCGCGCGTGGTGACAGGTCAGAAACCGCATCAGGGCTGACATAAAATTCCGCTTGGCAGAAAGCTTCGGAAAGGCTAGACATAATCGTCTTCCTCACATCGCAGCAGGCCCGGCCTAAAACAGACGGTATGAACGCGGCGGAGGACTGTGAGAGCGCGAGGTTTCTTCGGGTCATAAAAGGCCCCCGCGCCCCTTAAAGCCAGGACAATTGCAAGGTTCAGGACCGCTCGACACGACGATAGCCAACGGTCCGACCTGACATTTATGCACATATTTCGCCGCCCCAGGAACAGACCGGGCGGAGCGTAAGAGAGACGAAATTACCGATGAAAGACTTCAGGGGCATGAAACGGCAACGCAGCCGTAACCGCAAACCCGCCGGCAATTCAAACAATCCCAATCGCGCCTACGAATCGAACGGGCCGGAAGGCACCAAGGCGCGCGGCAACGCCCAGACCATTTACGAAAAATACCAGCAACTGGCGCGCGACGCCAATTCCGCCGGCGACCGCGTACTGGCTGAAAACCACCTGCAGCACGCCGAACACTATTTCCGCATGATCCGCCAGATGCAGCCGACGCGGCCGGTCTCAGAATTCGTACAGCGCGATCCGTTCTCCAGCGGCTTCGACGACGATTACGAGGATGTGGAAGTAGAGGCCACCGACACGGAATCCGACGCCTCCGGCGACGAGCAGCCCTCGGACGAGCCCCGTTATGAAAACCGCGAGCGCGACAATCGCAATAACCGAGACAATGGCGACCGCAATCGTGACCGTAACAACCGGGACCGCGACCGCGGCGACCGTAACTTCAAGGACCGCGACCGCGGAGAACGCAATAACGAACAGCGCAGTTTCGAGCCGCGCAATAATAATCAGCCGCGTGATTCCGAACCGCAATATGACGAGAACGGTAACCGCCGCGAAACCCGCCGTGAGCGCTATGAGCGCCGCCGCCAGCAGCGTTTTGCCGAGCAGGAAGCCAATATGAACGCGCCCGTAAATGTTTCGGCGCCCGCCGCTGAATATACCGCGCCGGCCTTTATCGCCTCTACTCAGCCCTTGGGCGCCAGGCCGGCGGCGCAAGCCGATCTCGGTTTTGAGGCGCCAGCCGCCGAAGCGCCGCCGAAGCAAAAGCGCGAACGCCCGGAACGCAAGCCGCGCGCCGAGGCTTCGGATGATGTGTCGCAATTGCCGGCCTTCCTGCATCGGCCCGCACCGGTCACCGGCGCCCCAGTGGCCGGTGACGCGCCTGCGCCGGAACCGGAAGCCAAGCCGAAGCGCACCCGGAAGAAAAAAGAAGACGCCAGCGCGTCCGAAGAAGCCTAAAAAAAAGCCTCCGATGAAAATCGGAGGCTTTTTTACTTAATCTCCCCCTCTTGGAGGGGGAGGTGGCACGTAGTGCCGGAGGGGGTAAATGCCAGAACCTGTTACCTTACCCCCTCTTGAAAATTGCTACTCGCAATTTCCAAGCTCCCCCTCCAAGAGGGGGAGATTATTTAATTCAGCTTCTTATCAATAATCGATGCAACAGGCATCACTGGCGGAATTTTCGCCTCCCCGTCTGTTGCCGGCGAAAAAACCGGCACAGCCGCCACGGGCACGCCATCCTCAACCAGCCCCTTGACCTCGTCCGGCGTCGCCTCGCCATAGATCGGCCGTTCCGGCGTCAACCCCTCGTGCATGTCGCGCGCCTCGCTGGCAAATGCCTTGCCGACATAATCATGCGTCGTCTCGACATGGCGACGCAGGCGATGCAGGGCCTCGGCCACGGCCTGCTGCGCTTCCGCCAGCGATTGCGGCGCCTCCCTGCCCTTGGTGGTGCGCACCATCGGCGCCATGATCGCCTTGGTCACCGCTTTCGAGCCGCACATCGGGCATTCGACCAGTCCCTTGGCCACCTGCTCGTCAAAGCCATCGGATGACGAAAACCAGGCTTCGAACTCGTGTTCGACAATACACTTCAACGCGTAACGGATCATACTCGGAACTCTCTGTCGTGCTGCAAGCTCGGCAGGGCCTGCCGCGCACGGGTCACTTCAGTGAAATCGATACTGGCCTCCAGAACCGCCGGGCGGTCATGGTCCAGCCGGGCGATAACCTCGCCCCAGGGCGAGATCACCATGGAATGGCCATAGGTGGTGCGGCCGTCCTCGTGCAGACCGCCCTGCGCCGGGGCTAGCACGAAACAGCCGGTCTCGATGGCGCGGGCCCGCAGCAGCACCTCCCAGTGCGCCCGGCCGGTCGGCACCGTAAAGGCGGCGCAGACGGCGATCATGTTGGCGCCCTGCCGCGCCAGTGTGCGATGAAGGTGCGGGAAACGCACATCGTAGCAGATGGTGAGGCCCAGACCGCCCCACGGCGTGACGGCGACGGCCGCCGCCTCCCCCGGCCGCATGGTGGCGCTTTCGCGGTAGGACCGGCCATCGGGCGTATCAGCATCGAAGAGATGGATCTTGTCATAACGGGCGACGATCTCGCCGCTGGCATTGATCAGCAGGCTGCGATTGGCGGCCCTTTCGTCAATCTCCGACTTTACAATGGCCGAACCAATCAGGATTTCAACACGCAATGACTGCGCCAGCTCGCGCACGCCCTGGATAAAAACATCCTCAGCCTCGGTCGTCACCACCTGCGCCTTATGCTCCTTGCGCGCCTCCATCAGATTGGCGCATTCGGGCAGCAGGATAAGCTGCGCGCCATTGGTGGCGGCTTGCAGGATCAGCGGACGCGCATGATCCAGAGCCGCCGCCGGCGTGGCCGGGGTGCGCGTCTGGATCAGGGCGAGGTTGAGGATGTCGGTCATGCTATGCCGCCAGCAGCGGATCGAGACCGCCGCGGGCATTCAGCGCCATCAGGTCATCGCAGCCACCGACATGGGTGCCGTTGATGAAGATCTGCGGATAGGTATAGCGCCCGGAACGTTCGTTCATTTCGGCGCGCAGGGCGGGATCGTGCGAGGCGACGATCTCGTTATATTCGGCGCCCTTTTCTTGAAGCAACGCCTTGGCGCGCTCGCAATAGGGGCAATAGGGCTTGGTATAGATATCGATCTTTGACATGAGGCACTCGGTACAAAATGAAACTGAATCGAGAATATAGGAAAACGTGTAAGAATTTAAAGCGGTTAATGTTTTACCGCCCTTGCCAGCACGCACACATCCACTGACGCCGCGCCGGCTTTCAGCAGGGTGGCGGCACAGGCACGAAGCGTGGCGCCGGTGGTGAACACGTCATCGATCAAGACGATCCGCTTATCCCTGATGCGTTTCTGATCGCGCGCACTCACCGCGAAGGCGCCGCGCACATTTTCCCAGCGCGCCTGGGCGCCCTTGCCGCGCTGATGAGTCTGGCGGGTGCGTTTCAGGGTATTGCCAAGATAGGTCCGGCCAAGACGCCGCGCCACTGGCCGGGCCAGTTCGGCGGCCTGGTTGAAGCGGCGATGCAGCAGCCGCAAGGGGTGCAGCGGCACCGGCATGACGATATCGGCCTCAGCGATGATATTGGCACCCGCGCGTTCCAGCCAGCGGGTCAGCATGGGGGCGAGATCGAGCCGGTCGCCATTCTTGAAGCCGAGGATCAGGCCACTGACCGCTTCATCATAGATACAGGCGGCGCGGGCACGGCGAAACGGGAAGGGCTTTTCGGTACAGTCATCGCAGTGTGAACCCGCGCCCAGAAACAGGCCGCCCTCAAACGGCCGGGCGCACATATCGCAGCCATCATGATCGAGGAAGCGGATACGCGACCAGCCGGCGGCGGCCAGTCCAGCGCCCATCAGGGCCTCCGGTGGCGCGTCTTCCACGCTGTCAAAGCGGTGCGGCGGGAAAACCGTATCAAGCGCGTGGGCCAGGGAGGCGCGGATATGAGCGGCGGTCAGGCGGTCATCGACAAAAGCCTTAACCTCTGAGCGGATTTGGCCTAAACGGGAGGCTAGTCGCATATAGAGTCCCCCACCATGTCGCTGCCTCCCCGCCTTTTCGATCGTTCGCTTCTGGCCCACCGACTTGATCGCGCGGCCGGCGGCTTTACGCAAGCGCATTTTCTGCGCGAACGGGCGGTGGAAGACCTGATCGAGACGCTCTCCGCCATCAACCGGCAATTCGATGTGGCGCTCGACATGGCCGCGCGCGACGGCGCCTTTGGTCGGGCGATTGCCGGCACACCGGTCGCCGACAAGATCGACATGCTGATTGAAGGGGAGTTGTCGGAACGGCTTTCCGCGCAGCAGTCAGGTTCGGCACGGCTGGTGATGGATGAGGAAGCCCTGCCCTTTGGCGACGATAGCCTGAACCTGGTGGTCAACGCCCTGGGGCTGCATACGGTCAATGATCTGCCGGGCGTATTGGTGCAGGTCAGGCGGGCGTTGAAGCCGGATGGCCTGTTTATCGGCTCCCTATTCGGCGGCGAAACCCTGACCGAACTGCGCGCCTGCCTGATGGAGGCCGAGCTTGAGGTGCGCGGTGGCTATGGCCCGCGCATTGCCCCCTTCGCCGAAAGCCCGGATCTGATCGACCTGCTGAAACGCACCGGCTTTTCCATGCCGGTGGTCGACTCAGACCGCGTAAGCGTCAGCTATGAGCATCCCTTGCGCCTGATGGCCGACCTGCGGCTGATGGGCGAGAGCAATATCCTGCTCAAGCGGCCGCGCAAGGGCCTGAACCGCGCCATTCTGGAAAAAGCCTCCGCGCTTTATTTCGGCCGCCATGCCGATGCTGAGGGACGCATTACCGCCACCTTCGAGATCATCACGCTTTCCGGCTGGAAAGCACATGACAGCCAGCAAAAGCCGCTGCGGCCGGGCTCGGCGAAGATGCGCCTGGCGGACGCTTTGGGCGTCAAGGAAGGCAAGCTTTAAAGCGAACTGGCCTCGGCGTTCGATTTGACAAGCCAGTCATGCAGGCTGGGCATGTCCTTGGTGGCGATATCGTGAATACGCCAATCATCGCCCTCCTTCACCAGATCATAGGTAAATTTGCGGGGCTTTCGGGCTTCCGCACTAAAGGCAGCATCAGTTTCCGTGACGATGATATTTGCCCTGGCCGCTGCGGCTGATATTTTTTCAATTTTGATATCGGCTGACAGCTTGCCGAAGTCCTGACAACCGCAAACCGGATCACCATCCAAGGCGCCAACCTCGCCATTGGCCAGACGGCTGTCTTCAGCCATGAGCGCGACCATTTCCTTGTCAAACCATTGCGACGCCTGATCGCCCGTCGGTGAAAAGGAAGTATTAGTCGCATCACCGTTATAATGGGAATAAAGTCGGGCCAGAAAGGCTTCCGGTGCCGGAGCCGCAACTGACGATGAAATGGCAGTGGACGAAGTTCCAGCCGGTACTTTATCGCACGCTGAAAGACTGCACATCACAGCCAATACTATTCCGACAGGAATTGATTTCATACGCCCCTCCTCAGATTTGAAGGGGCGTTAACATATTCCGGCTTTTTGGCCATGCTGCTCAGACGGCGCAGGCAATGCCCTTGTGTCGCGGATCAAGATAAGACCAGTAGCCGGGCTCGCCGCGACGCGCCGGCGCCAGATGGACCACGCGGGCGATATCACAGCCGCCGCTGGCCGCCAGATGGCGCAGGGTGGTCGGCACATCCCACGGACTGAACTGGGTCAGAGCCAGATAAAGGCCCAGGCCGATCAGAACGAACGTACTGATCAGTTTCAGGCGATCGGAAATCTCGCTCTGCGCGCTCAGGCGTTTCGAGTTTGCGCCCAGGCGTTGCCGCAGGAATTGGGCGTCGTGTGTTTCAGACTGTCTTCCGTAACTTGGTCCATGCGTCATTGCCCGGCCCTCCGGATAACCAGGTTACACCGAAGGCTCTAACAGTGGGTTTTCAAAAACACTTAACGATCAGATAAAATCGCGCAGCCAGGCGACCAGCGGATCATCGGCCGGCGGCATGGGATACTGGCCCATATCATTGGGGCGCACCCATTTTAGCGCCTTGTGTTCCTTCGATTCCGGCTCGCCTTCCCAGCGACGGATCAGGTAAAGCGGCATCAACAGGTGAAAGGTTTCATAGGTATGGGAGGCGAAGACGAACGGCGCCAGGCACGCCTGTTTGACGACGATGCCAAGCTCTTCCTCCAGTTCGCGGATCAGGGCGGTTTCCGGCGTCTCTCCGGGCTCGACCTTGCCGCCTGGAAATTCCCACAGACCGGCCAGTTGCTTGCCTTCCGGCCGCTGGGCGATCAGCACCCGGCCATCGGAATCCACAAGGGCAGCGGCAACAACGAGGATGGTTTTCATATCAATCACGCTTTACGATACGGGTCCGATGCTGTTGTGCGGCTGACAAGACCGACTGCCGGACCTTTTCAAACAGGTTTGGCGGCAAGAAGCCATAGGCAAAACCATTTGTGCCGCCTTTGACAGGGCGCAGGTCGAAGCCTGGCCAGACGAATTGATTGAGCTCATCCGTGATGATCCAGGACGGCTGGTCATCCAGCCCCAAATGCGTCTTCACCCGTGGCGGCAGTTCGACGGCTGCGTCGAATGCCGGCCTACTGTGTGTAACGGGCGCCAGGCTCACCAGGGTGCGATCATCTGCCTGTTCGACGGCCAGTATGATAACGCACGGCCTGTCTTTTCGCCCTTCCTGCTGACCGGCGCGATCTTCATACCGCCAGACATAGGCATAGGAAATGACCAGGCCCGGTTCAGGCTTTGGCAGGCTCATTCGTCCAGAAGCGCATTCAGGTGGTCGTGCCGGTCATCCATCCGGGCATTGTGCAGTGCCTGCAAGGTCTCGGCGGGCACTTCATGGGCGGCATAGGCTCTGGGTAACATGGCTTTCAGGCGCTGATAGGTCTCGTAGTCCTCGCTGGACAGGAAATAACCGGCTATGCGTTCATGCGACGTCACCGCCACCGGCTCCCGGTGGACGGCTTCGCGGTAGCGTCCAAAATTCTTGGCAAATTCAGTAGCGGTAACCGTAACCATTGGCAGCCTCCATATTGTGCATTATGCACAAATTACGGAATTTTGCAAGACTTAGCTTCTATAGTCACCATTAATGCTGATATACCCATGCGTCAGGTCGCAGGTATAGACGTGCGCCAGCGCCCGGCCGACACCGACATCGACGCTGATTTCCAGTTCGGCGTTTTTCATATAGGCCGACATCGCCGCTTCGTCATAGGTGCGTGATACGGCGCCATGCTCGGCCGCCACCAGGTCGCCAAAGCGGATGGCGATGCGGTCGCGGTCCACCGGCTCCTCGGTCTTGCCGACGGCCATGACGATGCGGCCCCAGTTGGCGTCTTCGCCGGCCAGGGCCGTCTTGACCAGCGGGCTTTCGGCGATCGACTTGGCGATTTTCCGCGCCGAGGCCGGGCTGGACGCACCGGTGACATTGACCTTGACGAACTTGGTAGCGCCCTCGCCGTCACGGATCAGTTGGGTGGCCAGGGAGTGCATAACCTTTTCCAGCTTGGCCTTGAAATCGGCTAGGCGCTTGTCGCCGGCGCGGGAAATCTTCGGCGCCCCGGCAGCCCCCGTGGCGAACAGCAGGCAGGTGTCGTTGGTCGAGGTATCGCCATCGACCGTCACCGAGTTGAAGGTGGTGCGGGTATAGAGGGCCAGCAGGCTTTGCAGAACGCCGGGCGACAGCGTGGCATCAGTAGCGATAAAGGCCAGCATGGTGGCCATGTCCGGCGCGATCATGCCCGAGCCCTTGGCGATGCCGTTGATGCGCACCGTCACGCCCTCGATCACCGCGGTTTCCGAGGCGCCCTTGGGGAAGGTATCGGTGGTCATGATGGTGGCGGCGGCATCGGCCCAGGCATCGGCGCGCAGGTCTTTTTCGAGGTCGAACAGGCGGGCGGCGATCTTGGAATCGTCAAGCACCACGCCGATCACGCCCGTGCTGGCCAGCATGATGTCGCGCTGGCGGCAATCGATGCGGCGGGAAAGCGCGGAGGCCGTGCGGCGGGCGGCGTCGGCGCCGGGCTTGCCGGTAAAGGCATTGGCGCAGCCGGCATTACAGATCAGGGCGCGGACATCGCCGCCCTCATTGGCGTCGAGCTGCTTCTTGCACCAGTCCACCGGCGCGGAGCCGACCGTATGGCGGGTGAAGACGCCGGCGCAGGTCGTGCCTTCGGCGAACTTCATCAGCAGGGTGTCTTTCCGGTCGTGCTTATAGAAGCCGGAACGGGCGGTCGAAAGCTGCACGCCACCCACCGGCGGCATGTCCGGCAGAGGCACGGCCAGGGGCGATACGGCCAGGCCGGGTTTTCCCGGCGCCGCCTTGGGCGACTCGGATTCAGAATGCGTCAGGTTGGCGACCGCATCGGCGCCGGTCTGGACCGCGCGCTTCACCGCGCTGGTAAAGGGATCAAGCGCGCGTTCCAGCCCTCCGGCCAACCCCCCAGCCAAGCCCTCAGCGGCGCGCTGGGTAATGCGGCTGGCGGATGGGGTCTTTGAAGGGGGCGTCTTCGTCACTGGCGCGGTTCCTTTGGACTTACGTAATACGGGTCTTGCCCCTTAACAGAGACACCGTAAGGACGCCATAGGCAATACCGATACACGCACTGTTACGGCAGGTTTTGCCAAATGTGATGAAGAGAGGGCTTTTTCGCAGGTGCGAAATATGTTATGACAGCGCTGTCAGTAAATTTGAGACGGGCCATTACCCGCAGGAATTAAGTATCATGAAGTCCATCGCCAGCATTTTTGTGAACCTCGTCATCGGTTGGGCCCGCGCGCACCGCCTGCCTGTCGCCGACTAAAAGGCCGGAACAACGAAATTCTGATCGCTGACGGCGATCTCCCTTTTTGAAGGCCGGGTGACGTTTACGTCTTTTGCCCTGCCTTTTTCACGGGCACGGCACTCGATGCGGAGGCGCTATCCGCCGATGCGTCATCCGCTTCCATCGAGGCCGGTGCGGAATCCGGTTCCTGGCCGGACCCCGTCTGGGACGGCTTGACCAGCAGTTCGACCTTCGCCTTCTTGCGCAAGCTGTTCAACATGCCGGCCACCTGGTTATAGATCAGGTAGCGCATGATGATCGGGCGCTCCTCCTCCAGCGTCGGCAATTGCTCGGGCCGGCGATCCTCGACCCGCAGCAGGGCCCAGCCGCCATCGACCTGAACCGGGCCGACCGTATCGCCGGTCTTGGCGGTCGCCAGCACGCCCTTATAGGCCTGCGGCATGATGTCCGTGGTGAAATAGCCCATGTCGCCGCCATTGAAGCGCGTGCCCTGGTCGATCGATTTTTCCATCGCCATGGCTTCGAACAGGGCGCCCCCCTGGAGTTGCTTCAGGGCCGCGTCGGCCTCGGCCTTGGTCCGCAGCAGGATCAGCCGGGTGCGGATTTCCTCGGACTGTTTCGACAGCTTGACCTGCTCGTCATAATGATCCTTGACCGCCTTGTCGTCGATATCACGGTCGATGCTGGTCTCGACCAGCATATCGCCCAGAATGCGGTCATGCGCGGCGCGCAGACGGCGCTGGGCGGTGGTCGATTTTTCCAGCCCCTTGGCCATGGCCGCCTTGGCCAGCAGGCGCTGATCGATCACTTCTTCCAGGGTACGCGAGAACAGATCGGAGGTGACATCGAGCGGCTCGCCGGGGCCAATCTGCCCTTGCGCGATCGCCTCGGCACGGACATCCGAAGTCCAGATGGTTTCGCCGTCGATCCGCGCCACGGCGACATCACCGGCTTCCGGCGGCGCTTCGTTGCTGACGGTCGTCTTGTTACAGGCAGCGACGCTTAAACTCAGGGCCAGCATTGCCGGCAGATATATGAGACGCAAAACAGATGGTTTAGCCATGAATTTCCCCAAAGCGGTCTTACGACAGTCCCGTCCCCCAAGCTGAGCCCAAGCGAAGATTGACATACATCATTCCGCCGCTTAAGTCAGTGCCCGTGCTTGAAAAGCGCAATTCCGGACCTATTTGACCTGTAAGTCGTTTCAGTCTCGTTACGAACACTACAGATAAATAAGACGTTTTCGCGCCGACTTCACAATTCTCTACATCTGACAGGCTAATCTGGCCCGATTTGAGGCTATTTCAGACTGATACGAAATTCATAGTTAAGGTTTCTCATGCTGGCCATCGCCAAAATGCTTTTCGGCTCCTCAAATGATCGCAAGGTTCGCGGCTACATGGCCCGCGCGCAGAAGATCAGCGCGCTTGAGCCCAAAATGAAGGCGATGAGCGATGAGGAACTGCGCGGCCAGACCCAGGTCTTCAAGGAACGCATCGCCAAGGGCGCCTCGCTCGATTCGCTGATGGACGAAGCCTTCGCCGTGGTGCGCGAAGCCGCCTGGCGCTCGATCGGCCAGCGCCATTATGATGTCCAGCTCGTCGGCGGCATGATCCTGCACAAGGGCGGCATCGCCGAAATGCGCACCGGTGAAGGCAAGACCCTGGTGGCCACGGCGCCGGTCTATCTCAACGCCCTCTCCGGCAAGGGCGTCCACCTGATCACGGTCAATGACTATCTGGCCAAGCGCGACGCCGATTTCATGGGCCGCGTCTACCGTTTCCTCGGCCTTTCGACCGGCGTCATCGTCCAGGGGCTTTCGCAGGGCCAGCGCAAGCAGGCCTATGGTTCGGATGTCACCTATGGCACCAATAACGAATTCGGCTTCGACTATCTGCGCGACAACCTCGCCTACAGCCGCAACGAAATGGTCCAGCGCGGCCACAACTTCGCCATCGTCGATGAAGTCGACTCGATCCTGATCGACGAAGCCCGCACGCCGCTGATCATCTCCGGCCCGACCGAGGACCGATCCGAGCTTTACAAGATTCTCAACGCCATCACCCTGGAACTGATCAAGGATCCGGATACGTTCGAGCTCGATGAAAAGCAGCGCCAGGTTCTGCTCTCCGAACTGGGCTCCGAGCGCCTGGAAGAAATGCTGGAGGCCGGCGGCCATCTGGCGGAAGATTCGGCCGGCCTCTATGATCCGGTCAATATCTCGCTGGTCCACCACTCCAACCAGGCCCTCCGCGCCAACACGCTCTACACGCTGAACAAGGACTATATCGTCAAGGACGGCGAGATCATCCTGATCGACGAGTTCACCGGCCGCATGATGACCGGCCGCAGACTCTCGGAAGGTCTGCACCAGGCGATCGAGGCCAAGGAAGGCGTCGATATCCAACCGGAAAACCAGACCCTGGCCTCGGTGACGATCCAGAACTATTTCCGCATGTACGAAAAGCTTTCGGGCATGACCGGCACCGCCGCCACCGAAGCGCAGGAATTCGGTGATATCTATAAAATGGACGTGCTTGAAATCCCGACCAACCGCCCGATCATGCGTGTCGATGACGATGACGAGGTCTACCGCACCGAAGCCGAGAAGTTCAACGCCATCGCCGCCCAGGTCGCCTATTGCTACGTCAAGGGCCAGCCGATCCTCGTCGGCACCGCCTCGATCGAGAAATCCGACGACCTGTCGAAGTTCCTCAATAATTACAGCTACAAGGTCGAACAGTCGCGCACCCTGCGCGCAAACTTCGCCAATGCCGACAAGAAGGATATCCTGAAAGCCGGCGAGGACGCCTATGACATCGTCTACAAGTCCGGCAAGGGCATTCCCCACAACGTCCTGAACGCGCGCTTCCACGAGCAGGAAGGCGATATCATCGCCGACGCCGGCGTACCGGGCGCCGTCACCATCGCCACCAACATGGCCGGCCGCGGCACCGATATTCAGTTGGGCGGCAATGTCGACATGCGTGTGCAGAAGTGGCTGGCCGAACAGGACGCCGCAGGCAATGCCGTCTCGGCCGAGCAGATCCTGGCCAAGAAGACCGAGATCGAGGCCCAGGTCGGCGACCTGAAGCAGAAGGCACTGGCCGCCGGCGGCCTGTTCGTGCTCGGCACCGAACGCCATGAGAGCCGCCGCATCGATAATCAGCTTCGCGGCCGTACCGGCCGTCAGGGCGACCCCGGCCGCTCGAAATTCTTCCTCTCCTGCGAAGACGACCTGATGCGCATCTTCGCCGGCGACCGCCTGAATGCGATGATGAAGAGCTTAGGCGTCGAAGAAGGCGAAGCCATCACCCACAAGCTGCTGAACGGCGCCATCGCCACCGCGCAAAAGCGCGTGGAACAACGCAACTACGAAATCCGCAAGAACCTGCTGAAGTACGATGACGTGGTCAATGACCAGCGCAAGGCCGTCTTCGAGCAGCGCCAGGACTTCATGGATTCCGACGATCTCAGCGAACTGATCGGCGAATTCCGCACCGATACGATCCATGACCTGGTCGAGCGCCACATGCCGCCCAAGGCCTATGCCGAAAAGTGGGAAATTCCGGAACTCAAGGAAGCCATCCTCAACCTGACCGGCCTTGACCTGCCTCTGGAAGAGTGGGCCCAGGAAGAAGGCATCGCCAACGAGGAATTCGAAGAGCGCATCCAGAAACTGGCCGAAGAAAAGATGGAAGAGCGCCTGCGTCTGCTTGGCGACGACCAGATGAAGGCTCTGGAAAAGCAGTTCCTGCTCCAGATGATCGACATGCACTGGCGTGAGCACCTGATGCACCTCGATCACCTGCGCGCCGTCATCGGCCTGCGCGGCTACGGCCAGCGCGACCCGCTGAACGAATACAAGACCGAAGCCTTCACCCTGTTCGAGACCCTGCTGACCAATCTGCGCCACTCGGTCACGCGCTGGCTGATGACGATGGAAATCCGCTTCGAGGCGCCTCCGGAACAGTTGGCTGAAGCCGAACCGATGCCGTTCGCGCCGTCTTTGCCACAACAGCGCCGTGCGTTCGAGGAAGTGCATCTCGATCCGCACACCGGCCTCAATGAACGCGGCCCCAAACTGACCGACGACCTGACGCCGGAACAACGCGCCGCCCTGCCGCCCCAGGCCCTGCCTGCCGGCTGGGAGAATACCTCGCGCAACGGCCTGTGTCCTTGCGGCTCAGGTGCCAAGTTCAAGCACTGCCACGGTACGCTCGTCTGAGCCGCAGGTTTTTAGCAAGACGGGCTTCGCCCTTTGGGCGGCTCAGGTGCCAAGTTCAAGCACTGCCACGGCACGCTGGTCTAAAATCAAAAAGCCCTCCATCTGTTTCAGACGGAGGGCTTTTTGATTCCGCCCGCGTTCAAAAGACACACCGGGCGCTTTCCGGTTCGCCTGCCGGCATTCCCCCATTGCCAGAGCCTGTGGATAGGGCTAGTCTTTAATCTTAATCTTTGATTAAGCGGAGGGGTGCCGTGTTCGGGCTTAGGTTCAAGGTATTGATACTGGCGGGTGCCGTGAGCGCCGTAGCCCTCCCCTGCGCCGCGCAGGAGATTGTCGCCGCCGCGCCGTCCAACCAGTACGCCCTTGCCGCCGGCGATGTCGCGGTCAGCGCCGTGGCCCAACTCAATGACGCCGCCGAAACCGCGCACGTCCAGGAAAAGATAGAGCTTTACAAGCAGTTGATGGAGCTGAACGGCGTGGCGCGCAATGTGCGCGAGGTCATCAACGCCACCAAAACCGCCACCCGCCTGATCGTGATTGACCGCGCCGGACTGACAACACTGACGCCCGAACAGGACGCGCGCTACAACCAGATCGCCGACAAGATCCTGCTCGAGACGCAGAACAGCCTGATCGAAAATATCGCCGAAGCCCAGGCCCCGGCCTTCAGCTCTGATGAAATCCAGCAGCTCATCACCGCCAATTCATCGATTGCGGCCGCCAAATACAATGCCGCCAAGTTCATGCAGGCCGATGCATCAGCCAGCGAGGTCCAGACCTACATGGTCGATGCGGTGATCAAGATCATCAAAACCTTTACGGAATCGCAGGCAAGCTAGGTCACGGCGACCAATAACAGGGAACTTTTTTGGGGGTGGGTTTTGGCGTCGGTATCTTTTAAACGGTTATGCATCAGTGCGTTTGTCTGGCTCGCCATACCGGCATTATCGGCCCATGCGCAAACGGCCCTGACCGTCAATCAATCGACGCAGTTGCAAGCCTATCTCAACCAGGGCATAGGCCAGCCGGTGCGCACCCCCAGTGACACTCAGGACGAGATTAACCGCGCCGTCATGCAGTCGATGAACAGCCTGACGCCCGAACAACTGGCCGAATCTACCGCCGCCCCGGTCACCCCGGTCCGCAAGAAGGTGGAACTTGTCCGTGACGCCGCCGACGCCGGCGCGACCGACGAAACGGCGCCCATAAAGAAAACCAAGACCAGAGGAATGCTGGCCATTCTCGATCTCGGCGCGCCGGATGCAGGCACGCCCAGCATCACCTATGGCCTGGCTACCGGACAAGGTGCGGCGCCGGTTGTGCCGGCCTCGGCCAATTTCGACCATGAAACCGCCACCGCCGTGCTGGCGTCCTTCAAGGCGCCCGCCGGCCAGACACCGAACCCGACCGCCGAAAGTGCGGCAAGCTTCGCCGCCGCCCCCGTACTCGATCCCGCACTGGAGGAACGCGTCGACCTGGCCCGCGCCGTCTACCGCATCGATGGCACGGACGCGCTGGTCCGCCATTTCATCGCCACCCAGCATATGAAGCTGATCATCGGCGAGGTCGCCAACCATATCGACTTCTCTAAGCTGTCGGACAGCGACAAGTACCGCCTGGCCGCCATCGCCGCCGTGGCCCAGACCGAGCTTGAGGAAAAGGTCATCCGTATGAATGCGCTGGTCCAGGCGCAGACCCTGACCAAGCCGGAACTGCTGCAACTGCTGGCCGCCTACGATAACGACGCCCAGCGCAAGCTGACCGATATGCGCCTGCATGATGACGGCAAGGTCGATCGCGCCGCCGAACTGGAT
Organism: Asticcacaulis taihuensis; assembly: GCF_900100255.1. Lineage (GTDB taxonomy): Bacteria > Pseudomonadota > Alphaproteobacteria > Caulobacterales > Caulobacteraceae > Asticcacaulis > Asticcacaulis taihuensis. Next base: position 279,178 of record NZ_FMTS01000002.1, read on the forward strand.
ATCCGCCTGGCGCAGTTCCAGATCGTCAAGGCTTTTGAGGACACCCACTAAAGCCATACCTTGCGGCGCGCCTGAAAACGGCTAAGACTATAGTCTGGACCGTTTGAAAGACCCCACATGAAACGCCTGACCGCTGTTGCCGCCGCCTGCATTGCCCTGTCCACGCCGGCCCTGTTCACCTCGGTAATGGCGCAGACCGTCTATACCGGCGACAAGATCGATGGCGCGGCGGTGATCGACAAACTGGCTGTGGCGGACCTGCCGTCCGGCCAGGTGACGAAGCTCTATTTCCGCGTAACTGACACCTCCATCGGCCAGGGCTGGTACGTGCCGGTAGTCGTGGTCAAAGGGGCGAAACCCGGTCCGAAGCTGCTGATCACCGCCGGCATCCATGGCGATGAGTTGAACGGTATTTCCGTCCTCCAGCATCTGGCGCAATCAATCGATCCCAAGATACTTTCGGGTACGCTTGTCGCCGTGCCCGGTCTGAATACGCCGGGCCTGCTGCATTCGACACGCGGCTTTACCGCTGATGAGATCGGCACCAATGGCGACAACCTCAACCGCGCCATGCCCGGCAATACCGAAGGCGGGCCGGCGTCGCGCTATGCCGGCAGGCTGTGGCACCAGCTATTCATCGGCAATGCCGATTTCGCCATCGACCTGCATACCCAGTCGCGCGGCGGCGCCTATCCCGGCTATGTTTTCGCCCAGACGGGCGCGGCGCGGCAGATCGCCGATCTCCTGCGGCCGGACGTCATCGGCATGGATGCCGGCGTCGAGGGCACGGTCGAGAACATGCTCAATCCGGCCGGCATTCCGGCGGTGACCTACGAACTGGGCGGGCCGGAAACCTTCAATGAGGCGATAATCACCCGCGCCCTGCGTGGCGTCCGCAATGTCATGATCGGCAAAGGGATGCTGACCGGCCAGCCCGACCTGAGCGACCCGGCGCCTTATGTTGGCAATGTGGTCACCGATATCGACAGCCCGCGCGGCGGCTGGACCACGGTAAAGGTGAAACTGAAAGACGACGTGAAAAAGGGCGATGTGGTGGCCACGGTCAGCAATCCCTTCGGCGAGACCATCGCCACCGTCACGGCGCCGTCTGACGGCCATGTGCTTTCCATCGCCACCGATCCGCGCACCGAGCCCGGCGACATGGTGGTGCGGCTGATCGCCTGGTCTGACCAGGGGGTCTGCGCCCAGACCGGCTGCCCGGAAACCGCCCCGGTGGTCAAGAGCCAGTAATGACTTACATTCTTCACCCCGCCGATACCGCCCTGGAAGAAGCCATGCAGGCCGCCGGTCGCGGCGACCATGCCGCCGTCATTAACGCCGCCCGGCGCGTCATCGAACTCGATCCGCAAAAGCTTCAGGCTTGGTGGCTGTGGGGCATGGCGGCACTAGACAGCTACCTCTATCAGGAAGCGGAGACGGTCATGGCCGAAGGGATGAACCGGCTGCCCGCCGCCCACCCGGCGCGGGTACGCTTTCTCGCCCAGCGTGTTCGCGCCCTGACGCCGCTTGGCCGATATGCCGAAGCCTGCGAAGCGGCCAGACAGGCTCTAGCGATGGGGGTTGAAGACGCCGAGACCCTGCATCTTCTGGCCACGCATCTGTCACGCGCTTCCCGCGAAGCCGAGGCCCTGCCTCTATTGCAACGCGCCACGGCCCTGCAACCGGACGCAGCGGCATACTGGTTCAGCCGCGGTGAAACCGAAGCGTTTCTGGGCGAACTTGATGCCGCCGAGGCCAGCTTTGAGAAGGCCGTAGCGCTTGCGCCCCATATGGGTGCCCATCTCGCCCTGGCGCGGCTGAAACGCTGGACGCTGCAAAACAATCATATCGAACGGCTGCTTGCCGCTTCACCGGGTGAATCGGCGTTGCATCAGGCCAGCCATGCCTACGCCCTGTTCAAGGAATATGATGATATCGATGACCGGGCCAATGCCTGGGAGTGGCTTCAAAAAGGCGCGGAATTTGCCAAGGCGGAACCCGAAACCCCGCGCAACCCGGCATGGTCATCGCGCCTGGAAAGCGAGATTGTCGCCGCGTGGCGAACCTGGTTCCCCGCCAATAGCTTTACCAATCCTGCGACGGCCACACGCACCGGCCCTCGCCGCATCTTCATTATCGGCCTGCCCCGATCAGGCACCACCTTGATGGAACGCATCCTGGCGGCCCATTCGCAGGTGCAGGCGCCCGGCGAATTACAGGCTTTCCCCGCCGCCATGAAGATGGTGTCGAACTCGCAGACCCAGACCCTGCTCGATGCAGACATGATCGCTACGGCCGCAAAAACCGATCCGCAGGCGTATGCCGATTTCTATGAACGGGAAACGGCCTATCTTGATAACGGCCGCCCCTATATGATCGACAAGCTGCCGAACAATACCGATTATCTCGGCCTGATCAGGCTCGCCTTCCCGGACGCCCTGTTCATCCACATGCGTCGCAATCCACTGGATTCGCTCTTCGGCGCCTATAAGCTGCATTTTGCCGCACGCTGGTCCTTCGACCAGAATGACCTGGCCGACCACTACGGTTATTACCGCGACCTGATGGATCACTGGCAAGCCTGCTTTGGCAAGGACATCGTCGAGGTCTCACTGGAAGCATTGATCAGCGATCCGGAAAGCCATATACGGCGGGTTCTGGCGGCTTGCGGCCTGCCCTTCGAAGCGGTCTGTCTCAGCCCGCATGAAGCCGCAGGCGCGGTAGCCTCCGCCAGTTCAAGCCAGGTGCGTCAGCCGATCAACAGCGAAGGGGTCGGCGCCTGGCGGCGTTACGCGTCTGGCCTGATCCCCTTGCGCACCCGCCTGCAGGCAATGGGCGCGATCGATTCCAATGGCGACACTTTGTCCTGAAAAAGTCACTGGCAAATTGTGATCACAATATGTAATCTCCGCGCAACCTGATTGCCGGAGCCCGCACATGTCTCACAATGCCGATCTCGCCGCCCGCCGCGCCACCGCTGTCGCCCGCGGCATTGGGCACGCCACCACGCTCTATGCCGGCCGCGCCGAAAACGCCGAGTTGTGGGATGCCGACGGCAACCGCTTCATCGATTTCGCCGGCGGTATTGCCGTGCTCAATACCGGCCACCGTCACCCGAAGGTCCAGGCCGCCGCGCTGAAACAGATGGACGCCTTCACCCACACCGCCTTCCAGGTGGTGCCCTATGAAAGCTATATCGCCCTGGCGGAGAAAATTAATGCCCTGGCGCCGATCGACGGCCCGGCCAAGTGCGCCTTCTTCACTACAGGGTCCGAGGCGGTGGAAAATGCCGTCAAGATCGCCCGCTGCCACACAAAGCGCGACGGCGTCATCGCCTTTACCGGTGGCTTCCACGGCCGCACCGCCCTGACCTCGGCCCTGACCGGCAAGGTGGTGCCCTACAAGAAGGACTTAGGTCCGCAGCAGCCCGGCATCTATCACCTGCCCTTCCCGGTGGAGGCGCACGGTATAGATACCGACGATACCCTGAAAATGCTCGACTACCTGTTCAAGGCCGATATCGCGCCCGATGCCGTGGCGGCCATAATCATCGAGCCGGTGCAGGGCGAAGGCGGCTTCCTGATCACCCCACCGGAACTGATGCGAGCCTTACGGAAAAAGTGCGACGAACACGGTATTCTGCTGATCGCCGACGAGGTCCAAACGGGCTTTGGCCGCACCGGCAAGCTGTTCGCCATGGAAAACTACGACGTGAAGCCTGATCTGATGACCATGGCCAAGTCGCTGGCCGGCGGCTACCCGCTCTCCGGCGTGGTCGGCCGCGCCGAGGTCATGGACGCGCCGATCGTCGGGGGCCTCGGCGGCACCTATGGCGGCAATCCGGTGGCCTGCGCCGCCGCCTTGGCCGTGCTGGAAGTGATCGAAGAGGAAAAGCTGCTGGACGCCGCCAACCGTCAGGGCGCGAAGCTGAAGGCCCGGCTTGAAGCCCTGGCCCAGCGTAATGATATCGTGCCGATCACCGCCATTCGCGGTCTGGGCGCGATGATCGCCTTCGATATCGTCACCGAACGCGGCAGCTTCACGCCGGATGCGGCCACCACTAAAGCCGTGACCACGAAGGCGCAGGCCAATGGCCTGATCCTGCTGTCCTGCGGGGTCTATGCCAATACCATCCGGCTGCTGGCACCACTGACCGCCTCAGATGAGATCCTCGATGAGGGCTTGGCGAAGCTGGAAGCGGCGCTGACGATTTAACGCCAGGCCGTCGCCCGCACAAAGACATTACCCGTCAGTCGGCCGGTCCGCGGATCGGGGCTGAAATTGAAATCGTCGGGCAAAACGGCGGAATGCAGCAATTTGCCCGGATAGATGACGGCACGGTTGAAACGCGCCTCGACCGACGCCAGTTCAACAAAGCCGTCCCGGTCGCCCTTGTGATAGGCCTGGGTCACGCCGTAAAGCTCGGCATCTTTCATTCGTGCCGCGCTGTAAGCATCCTTGCGTTCGTCCGACAAGGTTTCAAAGCCGGAACCGAGGTGGCGGTAAAAGGCCGTGCCGCCGCCCGGCCGTCGCGACAGATAGTGCAGGATGGCGAAGCCGTTGGAATCGTGATGGTCGAAATGCGGCACGGTCTGGAGCGGTTGCAAGTCTTCCGGCTTTGTCGTCACGAGTGAAAAACCGGCATCGAGAATATCGTATTTGGTAATTCCGTAGACCGATGCCATGACCGGGGCCAGCGACTGGCAGACGGAGCTGACATAGTCGAAGGTTTCGCCATCCTGCGGCGTGATGCGCCGGCGACGTCCGGGATAATAATGGCCGCTCTGACTTGGGAAGGGCGCCATATCCACGGCCAGATCGATGATGCGTTCCGGCTCCTGGACGAAATTATCGATCACCACGACAGGCGTCTCTTCCAAACCGACCTTGAACACATTTACCGACACTTTATCCTCCATCTATCCAACCGTTCTGCAACACTTTAAGGCCGGTTGCAATTCTCGGCTGTCCGTTTAGGCTGCGGCAAACAACGGGGAGATACCATGCCGGATATCAGTAACGCCGAACCCATATTGGCGCTCAATCCGCAGGCACAGATCGAGGTCATCCGGTTCGGAGAGGAAGGCCAGTCTGTCCTGGTTGCCGATGATGTGCTGCTCGATCCGGAAGCGCTGCTCAGTTACGCGGCGCGGTCACGTTTCGGCACACCGCCGGCCGGCTCGAAATATCCCGGCCTCATGGCGCCGGTGCCGCCCGCCTATATCACCCTGCTCGCCGATGTCCTGAGGCAATCCATGGTTCAGGTCTTCGGGATGCATCCGGATTTGCCGCTGAAAACCTACGGCTTTTTCGGACTGGCCACGCTGGGCCTGGACCAGATGGCCAGGGCGCAGGCCGCCCCCCATACCGACGCCCATCGGCTGAACAGTTTCGCCACCGTCCATTACCTCAGCCCGCGCCCGCAGGGCGGCACCGCCTTCTACCGCCACAAGGCGAGTGGTCTCGAACTGATCACACCAATCCGCAGCGACAAGTTCAGCTATCTGCGCCGGCAGGAACTGGCCGGCGCAGACGACCAACCGGTCCGCGACGCCTTCTATGATGAGATTCTGAGCATTGAGCCCCGCTTCAACCGGCTGATTCTTTACCGGGCGGGGCAACTGCATTCGGCGAAGCTGGACCCGGATGCCCCTTTAGGCGAGTCGCCGGCTGATGGGCGCCTGACCGCCAACCTCTTCTTCAATACCGAGGGTTTTTAGCCGCCCGCCGCTTCCAGACGCTTGAAGGCCTCGGAGGCGCAATTGCGGCGGATAAAGTCCTCATGGGTCGGCAAACCCTTGACCCGATCGAGGACCGCCGATCGCCAGCGCCCCAGATGCAGGCGCAGGTCGTCATCGTCCATAGCGTCGGCTGCGGGATGGTAGTCTTCCGGCACCAGCCCCTGACCGGTGAGGATAGCCACCCAACTGACTTCGCGGAAAAGTTCGGAATCGCGCCACAGGGTCTGGCAACTGGCACGGAAGACATCCAGCCGGTTCTGCAGGCTTTCCGGGATCGCCATCTGCCGGACGTGCCGCCAGAAAGGTGTGTCGTCGCGTTCGGTCACCTTGTAGTGGGCGATAATGAAGTCCTTGATATTGTTATAGGACAATTCGACCTCGCGGTTATATTCATTGACGATATGCGGATTGAAACCGTGGCGCGGGAACAGCGCCAGGAAGCGGAACACGCCCGACTGAACCAGATGGATGCTGGTCGATTCCAGCGGCTCCAGGAAACCGCTGGCCAGCCCCAGGGCCACGACGTTCTTGTTCCAGGCCAGGTTGCGGCGACCTGTCACGAAACGCAGGATTTTCGGATCGGCCAGAGCCTTGCCGTCCAGGCGGCCCAGCAGGGTTTCACAGGCCGCGTCTTCGCTGATGAATTCATCACAGAAAACATAGCCATTGCCGGTGCGGTGCTGCAACGGGATACGCCACTGCCAGCCGGCCTCACGCGCCGTGGCCCGCGTATAGGGCAGCAGTTCACCAGCACGTTCGCAAGGTACGGCGACGGCACGGTTCATCGGCAGCCAGTGACTCCAGTCGGTGTAGCCGGTCTTCAGGGTCTGCTCGATCAGCAGCCCCCGGAAGCCGGAGCAATCGATGAACAAATCCCCTTCGATCACCCGGCCTTTTTCCATCTGGACCGAGGTAATGAAGCCGGTTTCCGGATGCTGGTTGACCGTGACGATCTTGCCTTCCTGACGGACGACTCCGCGCTTTTCGGCATATTTGCGCAAATACCGGGCATAGAGCGCAGCATCGAACTGGAAGGCATAGTTCACGGGCGGCTTACCGGGTTCGCGCCGGACACGGCCAAAGCGTCCCTGGAGTGCGGCCTCGGTTTCAGCATTGTATTTGCCGATATCGACCGCGCTCAGGCCCGCCTTGTGGTAATGGCGGAAATAGTAATGCGGGAAGCTGAAGCCGTCGATTTCAGTGCCGAAAAGACCGAAGGGGTGGAAATAGCTGTGCCCCAGATGCCGCCAATCCTGGAACTGGATGCCCAGCTTGAAAGTGGCATTGGTTTCGCGGATGAATTCATCCTCATCGAGGCCGAGGAAATAATTATATTCCAGGATCGGCGGGATCGTCGCCTCCCCCACACCGACCGTGCCGATGTCCTCGGATTCGATAAGTGTGATATCATAGGCATGACTGCCCAGCGCCTTTATCAGCGCCGCCGCCGCCATCCAGCCGGCGGTGCCGCCGCCGACAATAACGATCTTCCTGACCGCTGTTTGCATTGATTTTTCCCGGACTTAGATACTTTAAACTCAGTGGTCCTGATCCGTCACGCCGTCGGATCGAAAGCGCCATAGTCAGGCGCGTATGGGCACGATGCCCAACGTCTCCTCCATCGGCTTCATCGGCTCCACCGCCGCCTTGATAAAGCCGAGCATTTTCTGGAAGTGCTGGATGGCCTCCGCGTCGCTGACCTGGTCGGCGAGCGGATCATAGGCTTTCGGAATCAGTCCATGCCCCAGCAGCATGGACAGCCAGTCGTCCTCCTCGAAGGTTTCGTCATCATAGACCACCAGGTTGCCGCGCGCCTCGAACAGGTCCAGCTTGTAACGCAGGGCGTCCGGCACCTCGATATTGCGGCAGTGATCCCAGAACGGCTGATCGAAACGCTGGTTCAGCACATAATGGCAGAGCTGGTAATCGCGGATACGCTCCAGTGATGAATGGACATTGCGGTTGTATTCGGTGCTTTCGATGCCACAGTCCCGATCGATCGGAAACAGCGAGATCAGGTGCGACAGGCCCAGCAGGTTGACGTGCATACGCACGCTGTCGATCGGATCGAGAACCGCCGCCGCCTCGCCGATGGCGACGCAGTTCTTCTCCCAGAACCGGCGGCGCGTGCCGGCGGTGAAGGGGGTGACCACGGCATCGGGGTTGAGCTTCAGGGAGGTAAAAATGCCCGCCGCCTCATACGCTGCCTCATCGGTCAGGTCGTGGCTGGTATAGACCTGCTGCACCGCCGTGCAGTTACGCAACGGATAAAGCCCGACCCAGCCGGACCGGAAGGCCGAGACCTGGCTGAACGGCGGCAGGGGTGCCAGGGGCGCGGCATAGGTGGTCATCAGCCGGTCGCAGGGGAACCACTGGCGCCACGAATCGAAGCCGACATCCAGCCCCTCGCCAAGCAGGGCGCTTTCGGCGCCCGACGCATCGATGAAGAAATCACCTTCGATGGCCTGGCCGTCGGTCAGGGTGACCCCGGTGATATCGCCGCTCAGCGTATCACGCGCAACCTCGGCCAGGCGACCGCTTACATGTTTGATTTTTCTGTCCAGCGCCACCGTCTTCAGCACATGGCAATAGCCCTGGGCCTCAAGATGATAGGCGTAGTCACAGATGGCGAAGCCGTCGACCGCTTCACCTGGCAGGAAGAAACGGCCATATTTTGCCGCCACGGCATTGAGGGAAAAGTCCTCGAACTCGGCCTTCAACCCCTGCGCGCGCGCCTTGACCCAATAATGGTGGAAGGACACGCGATTGAGCGGGCGCCCGTAGGTCGAATAGCCGTGAATGAAGGGCGGCTTGGTTTTCGACCAGTTATTGAAGCGCTGGCCAAGCGTATAGGTGGCGTGCGACGCCTTCATCATCGGCCCTTCATTGATGCCGATAAGGTTATGATAGGCTTCCTGCTGTTTCAGCGTGGGGTAGACATCACCCGGCCGCAGCAAAGACGGCAATTCGACCACGGTAATGTCAAGTCCTGACTGCCCCAGGGCCCGCCACAGCACATTGGCGCTCAGCCAAAGGGCGTCGTCGCGCCCGACGATGACGACCTTTTTGACCGGATGATCAGACATTGCCGGCCTCCTGCATCATTTTCGCGGAAGGATCGAAGCAGTAGTCGCGCAGGAAATCGGCGTGCGTCGGCAGGACCTCGACATTGACGGCTACCCGTTCCTGCATCTCCCGCATTTTTTCCAGCATGGCTTCAGTGCTCATATTATCGACCTGGCGATCATAGTTGCGCGGCAGGATGTTCTGGCCCGTATAAACCGCTATCCAGCTCGGAGGCGCAAACAAACCATCCCGATAGCGATGGATATGGCCGCGGTGTTTGAAGGTCTCCATCTTCTCGATCAGCGTATCGGGCACCGTCATTTCGCGGACATACCGCCACAGGCCGGTCGGGTCTTCCTCGGCCGGCTTCTGATTGGCGTGATAGTGCAGGATCAGGAAATCGCGGACCCGGTCATATTCGATATCGATGGTGCGGTTGAATTCGGCCACCAGTTTCGGATCGATGTCCTTGCCCGGAAAGAGGCGCATGACAAAATCGGACGCCATCTGCGCCAGGTAGATGCTGGTCGATTCAAGCGGTTCGAGGAAACCGCTGGCCAGGCCGATGGCGATGCAGTTCTTGTACCAGGACTGCTTGCGGCGACCGGCGGCGAATTTTATCAGACGCGGCTCGGCCTGCGCCTTGCCATCCAGCCCCGCGAGCAGGACTTCGGCGGCTCGGTCCTCGGTAGTGAAGCGACTGGAAAACACGTATCCATTGCCGGTGCGGTGCTGGAGCGGAATGCGCCAGGTCCAGCCAGCCTCGCGCGCCGTGGCGCGGGTATAGGGCGTGAAGTCGCCTGCCCGGTCGCAGGGCACGGCCAGGGCGCGATCGCAAGGCAGCCAGGGCGTCCAGTCTTCCCATGGCACCTTCAGGGTCTGTCCCAGCAGCAGGCTGCGGAAACCGGAGCAATCGATGAAGAGATCACCCTCGACCACTTCGCCTGAAGCCAGGGTCAGCGACCGGATGAAGCCGTCCTCCGGACGCAGGTTAACTTCGACAACCTTGCCCTCGGTTCGCTGCAATCCCTTGCTTTCCGCCCAGCGCCGCAGATAGCGGGCATAGAGGACCGCATCAAACTGATAGGCATAGGCGAAGGTGGAGCGCACAGACCGATCGTCTTCGGACGGAAAATCGAACTTCAGGTTCCGGCAGGCCATAATCGGGAAGGAATAAGATTCCAGGTCACTGTCATGGCCATTGGCGCGCGCCTTCAGCCAGTACTGGAACAGGGGCACGCCATTAATGGCCTGGCCGTGGATGCCGAAGGGGTGGATATAGCTGTCGCCCTCACGGCCCCAGTTTCGGAAATCGATACCCAGCTTGAAGGTGGCATTGGTGTCGCGCATAAATTCGGGCTCGTTCAGGCCCAGGAAATCATTGAAGCTTTTCAATTGCGGCAGGGTGGCCTCACCCACGCCGACCGTGCCGATCTCATCCGATTCAATCAGGCGCACGGAGGCGAATTCCGGTTTGAAGCCCTTGATGAAGCCCGCCGCGGTCATCCATCCAGCAGTGCCGCCGCCCAGGATAACAATTCGGATGGGGTCTTTCTGCATGATGCTACGCCTCCACTTTATTCTCTTGTTTCCGGCTCAGCATAACCGGGTTTTCCCGCGAATGTGCGGTCATTTTCCGCAAGGGTCAAGCGCGTTCAAAGGGCTTGGGCGCGACATAATTGCTAACAAAAAAAGACGCGCCGCCACGGGGCAGCGCGTCTCATCAAATGCCTTCCGAAGGATTAGTACTTCAGACGGATCTGAGCCTGGATACGCCGGTCGTTCTTAAACCAGGCGTTCGGCAGGAGGAGCAGAGGACGATCCGTACCGTCGCTCATCGGACCATCGACCTGCTGCATCAGGACTGTTTCGGTGCTGAGCAAATTGGTGCCTTCCAGCGACATTTCGACATTGTCGTTGATGCGGTAGGCCACGCGGCCATCGAGGAAGCCCGCGGCACGCTGCCAAATCGGCAGAGCCACGCAGCAGTCCTGACGGGTCACGAGGTACTTGGAGCGCCAGTTATAGGCCAGACGCGCAGACCACTTGCCCTTTTCGAACATGCCGATCAGGTTGTACGTGGTATCCGACAGACCTTCCAGAGGCAGCTTGGTGAAGCCCAGGGCCGCCACCGAGGTGCCGCCGCCGGCCTGGCCGGAGGAGCCGTCACCGGAATTGGTGACAACGCCTGTGCTTTCGATGCCGTCATTCTTCAGCTTGGTGAAGTTGGCCTGGATGCCTAGGCCATTCCACGGCGAGGGCAGGTTGTCGAAGAAGGTCTGATAGGCCACTTCGAAGCCCTTGATCGCGCCACCGCTGGCATTGACAGGACCGCTGACCTCAACCGGGCGGGTAACGCCGGAATTGGTGAAGTTCTGCACGTACTTGCCGTAGGTGATGTAGTCGTGGAACTGCTTGTAGAAGCCGGTAAAGGTGAACGAACCGGTCTGCGAGAAGTAGTTCTCGATCGAGAGGTCGAACTGGTCGGCCGTGATCGGCTTCAGATACGGGTTGTTGGCGTTGGCCGTGAAGCGGGTTTTGGTGCTGACGATATTGCCCGAACTGTCGCAATTGAACGGCGAATTGGCCGAGGTACAATTGTAATCAGAGAACGACAGGGACGACGTGCTCGGCAGAGCCATGCTGACGCTGGTATAGTACTTCAGGTTGCCGATATCCGGACGCGACATGGCCTTCGAGGCCGCGAAACGCACGAACCACTCAGGAGTCAGGCCGAAACGCACGTTGAAGCTGGGCAGCCAGTTCTTATGAGTCACGTCCACCGTATAGGTGTTGGTATCCACCGTGCCGGCAAACGCGCGATCTTCAGCCGACACATAGTAGCTCAGGCTGGGGTGCGCTGGCGCGCCCGTTACCGGATCAGCCGGAACGATCGGATCTGTGTCGTAAACCGTGGTGTTGTGATAGTTCACGCCACCGGCGCTCGCATTATCGGTTTCGACATAGCGGACACCGATATTACCAACCACGGTCACGCCATTGAAGATGGTGGCATCAGGGCCGCCAAACTTCAACTGGACATAGGCCGCCTTGGTCTTTTCAGACACATCGGCGATTTCCGCCGGCAGGAAGCAGCGGCTGTCCTCACCCGCACGGTGGCAGATGGGCGTCCACTGGTTCGACAGGGTACCATCGGTGTAACGCGGCTGATAGTGCGTGGCATCGAAGGTATTCGCCAGGCCGGTACGGTCCTTCAGGTTGTTGATATTGAAGAACACGCCGTCGGTGATATTGGTGACATCGCCGCCGTAGAAGTGGCTGTCGAAGGTATGGATGCCGTAGGCATTCTGATCCGGGAATGCCGAGCCGGTAATGTAGTAGTTGTCGGCATCGTAATTCGACCAGTTGTTGACGACACTGGCCCAGTTATAGGTGGTCCAGCGAACGGTCTGTTCGCGATCGGCATAACGAACGCCGGCCTTCAGGGTGTTCAGCCACGGCGAATCGAAGCTGTAGGCCAGATCGGCGCGGGTGGCGAATTCATGACCGTCCGAATCCGTCACGTGGTCCATGATGAAGTGCTGACGGTAGTTGGCCGGATTGGCGATGCCGCCCGGCGCCAGATACCAGCCCTCGGTGTGAGCGTTGTCGATCGTGAACTTCGGCACGTCGCCGGTGAAATCGAGCGCGACATCGGCATAGGTCGCCAGTTCAGTCGAGATGTCATAATTGGTCTGGACGGCATCGACATACTGGATGTCGAAATTGGTCTTCAGACGTTCCGATACATCCCACTTGAAGTTGAACGAGATGTCCTTGGTGTCGTTCAGGCTGTCGCTCCAGCGCGTGTCGTTGGCATAGCCGCCGGCGCGCTGCGAAGCCGGGCAGGTGGCCGAAGCCTCCCACGAATAGCAGGTGCGCATCAGGCCGTTCGGCGAGGTGGCGCCATCCGGAGCCGTCCACGAGCCGTACCAGGCACCGTTGCCGTTGACGAGCGTACCCGACTGGATAAAGCCGTTGTCGTCAAACGTACAGTTGGAGACACCGCCCAGGCACTGGACGTTATCCGATGTGTAGACATAGTTAATCGGCTGCGCCCAGGCGTCGACGCCGGTCGAGGAGGTGGCGACGTATTCTTCCCACTGCTCACGCTTCTTCGACTGGTTGTATTGCAGGGTGGCGACCATGGTGTGGTCGTGGTTCTGCCATTGGCCGGCCAGCGAGATGCCGTCACGGACGCGATAATAAGTATTGTCGCGCAGGGCCGTGGTCATCGGCATATAGCGGCGGTTGGTATCACCCCAGTACGAATTGACGACCGGGACCATGCGGCCCAGGGCGACGCCTTCGGAATTGGTGTAGATTTCGGAGTGGGCGCCATTGATCATGAAGCCGAATTCACCGGCCGAGGTATCCCAGCGGTCGGCATAGATGCCCGAAACCGTGCCGGCGCCCTTCTTGACCAGGTCGCCGTAGGTATATTCGGCGGTGGCGGCCAGGACACGGCCCTTCTGATCGAACGGCAGACGTGTGCGCAGGGAGATCGTGCCGGCGATGCCGCCTTCGATCAGATCCGCGGTCTGGTTCTTGTAGACATCGACGCCGCCCATCAGTTCCGGCGACACGTCGGACCAGGAGAGGCCACGCGACGAGTCGGCGGTGAAGATGTCACGGCCGTTGAATTCCGAACGGACCTGCTGTAGGCCGCGGACGACAACGCCCGACGGTTCGGCCGAGAAGTGCGCGGTATCGCCGGTGGCGGCGAAGCGGTTGACCGTGATGCCGGCGACGCGCTGAAGCGCTTCGGCGACCGACTTGTCCGGGAACGAACCGATGTCGTTCGCCGTGATCGAATCGACGACCGTGTCGGCGTTCTTCTTGATATCCTGGGCCGATTTCAGGGCCTTGCGGACACCGACGACGACGACTTCCTGCGCCGTATCATCAGAAGCGGCAGGCTCTGTGGTATCCTGCGCGTAAGCCGGAGCCACCAGAGTGGCGGCCAGGGCCGTTAGCGCAACCATGGACACGCCGCCCTTCAGAAGAGTCAGCCCGGTCCGGGCCTTAACTCCAAAACTTCTCATACTTTCTTCTCCCTAATTGTCATTGCCGGCAGACCCGAGATTCTGCCGGTGAGACCGCTGTACAAAAAACAATCTGATTGAGGTTATGCGATCTGAGCCTGACGGATTTGGCACTACTGCACGCTTGAAATTATTGCCTTGATTCCACTTTTTGACTTTAGCGTCAAATATCAATGTTATCTAAGGCCGCGTGTCATTATAAATACCGAAAATGACCCCTGGATGCGTCTCAACCTGATTTATTATTTCGTATTTATTTTTTTACCGAACTGTTGACCGAATATCCAGCCACATTATGACATTTCCGCCATAATCCACGCCGACAATGGCGCGAATGTCACACTCGACCTAACACTTTGAAACATCAATCCAGCCCCGCCGCCTTCCCAAAACCAAAAAATCACAACTGCACCGAATTTTCAAATATCTGTTTTCGCTTGTCTTTTTCAAAATTTCCGCGAAATGCAAACCGGCACTTCGGGACACGCGCCGCTCGCTGTCGGCAGAGACACGCGGCGACACACGTTAATGAAATATGACACTCCAAATCCTGTAGACAGGTCAATATAATTGATTTTTCAGGCAAGTTTTCATTGCGCAGCCCTGCTTTTACCGGAAAATATGATCGTGGCCGATCGCCTGTGGATGCGCCTCAACTCGTCAGCTCAAAGTTTAACCTTATGTCAAAAACAGTCGCCCTGCCCCCATTTCCCGGTGTCGAAACTCTAGTGCGTCCTTCACCAGAGCGTCTTTCGACTCTGGTGACCGATGGCAGACCCGTTCTGATGAAGGGGCTTGTTGCGCACTGGCCGGCGGTCAAGGCTGGACAGGACGGGACACAAGCAGTTGCCGCCTATCTGAAGGGGCTGGATAACGGTCATCCGGCCAGCGTGTTGGAGGCAAATAACGCCATCAAGGGCCGCTTCGCCTATGGTCCGGACATGAGCGACTTCAACTTTCATCGCCGTCTCAAGCCCGTCTCGGCCGGGATAGACCAGATCCTGGCCGCCGCGGCGCACCCGAATCCCCCCTGGATCTATATCCAGTCAACCGAAACCCGGCTGCACCTGCCGCGGTTCGTGGCCGAAAATCCCTGCCCCATCCTGCCGCCGGCCGTCCAGCCGCGCATCTGGATCAGCAATGCGACACGCGCGCAGACGCATAATGACAATGATCACAATATTGCCTGCGTGGCGGCCGGGCGCCGCCGCTTTACCCTCTTTCCGCCCGAGCAGGTGGCCAATCTTTATATCGGGCCGATGGACCATACGCCTTCGGGGCGCGCCATTTCCCTGGCCAGTCTTGAAGAGCCCGATTTCGAGCGCTTCCCCCGGTTTGCCGAGGCCCTGAAAACGGCGGTCGTGGCCGAACTGGAGCCAGGCGACGCGCTTTATGTGCCGAAATACTGGTGGCACCATGTCCAGTCGCTCGACACCTTCAATGTGCTGATCAATTACTGGTGGGGCAACAGCGCCCCCACGGCCGAGAACCCGATGGCGGCTTTCCTGGCTGCACTGCTGGCGCTGAAGGACATTTCACCGGCCGACAAGCACTACTGGAAGGCCATGTTCGACCACTACATTTTCCAGACCGAGGGCGATCCGGTGGCGCATATCCCGCCGGCGCACCAAGGCGGACTTGGCAAGCCGACCGTGAAGACGCGCGCGGAAATTCTCGCCGCCCTGAAGGCGCTGGTCGACGGACGTGGTTAATATTCAACCGTTGTTTCTGTTAACTAATTTATGAAAATCAATAGTTGATTAAAGCGGCTGCACCCCGCTCCAGACTGTCGCGGGACTTGGCGAAGCACAGGCGCAACACAGGCAGGTCACGCCCGCTTTCGCAAAATGCCTGGAGCGGAATGGTGGCCAGGCCGTGATGTCGCACCAGGTCATAGGCGAACTCAAGGCCGGAGCCTTGGATGCCGGAAGCCCGCAAGTCGATATTGAGAAAATAGGTGCCCTCGGCCGGCAGGAGTTTGAAGCCGGCGCCCGTCAGCCGTGCGCTGAGATAATCCCGCTGGTCCTTCAGTTCCGCCAGGGCTGTATCGAAGCGCGCCTGAGGCAGACCCAGGCCGAAAGCCACCGCATGTTGCAGGGCCGGCGGCGTGGCGAAGGTGATGAACTGGTGCGCCCGCGCAATCTGGTCGATCAACGCCTTTTCGGCCACCACAAAACCGACCTTCCAGCCGGTGAGCGAGAATATCTTGCCCGCCGAGCCGATCTTGATCGACCGCCGCGCCAGGCCCGGAATATGCCGTACGCTGACATGGGAGCGATCGAAAACCACCTCTTCCCATACCTCATCGCTCATCACATAAGCGCCGAACCGCTCGCAATAGTCGCCCAGCAGGGTCAGTTGTTCGAATGTGAAGCAATGCGTGGTCGGGTTGTTCGGCGTGGTGATCAGGACCAGTTTGGTCCGGTCATTGAATGCGCTTTTCAGATCGTCGTCGCTGAACTGCCAGTGCGGCGGATCGAGCTGGACGATGCGCGGAATGCCGCCGGCGCGCCGGATCAGCGGCACATAGGCGTCATACATCGGCTCGAACACCACCACCTCGTCGCCCGACGTGATCATGGAAAAAATCGTCGCGCAGATGGCTTCGGTGGCGCCCGAAGTGATCAGCACCTGCGTCTCCGGGTCGAGTTCCAGCCCCTGCCGACGCCGATAGAAATCCGCCACGGCCTGACGCAGGACCGGCAGTCCGCGCATGGGCGCGTACTGGTTGGACTGATCCATCAAGGCGCGGGCGGCGGCTTCGCGCACGTCGGGAAAGCCGTCTGTCTCCGGGAAGCCCTGCCCCAGATTGACCGCGCCACGCGCTTTTGCCTCCAACGACATGGTCTCGAAGATACTGACGGGCAGATCGGCAAAAACGGGGTTCATGGGGCGTTACAGTATCGGCCAGTTTAAAGCGTCGACGACACCTTCCACAGGTCGATGCCGCCTTCGGTGGCGTAGGTGTCGATATCGGCCAGTTCCTGGTCGGTGAAACCCAGATTATCGAGCGATTTCAATGTATCGGCAAGTTGTTCGACCGTGCGGGCGCCAACAAGGGCCGAGGTCACCCGGCTGTCACGTAGCACCCAGGCGATGGCCATTTGGGCCAGGCTTTGGCCGCGCTTTTGCGCGATGGCGTTCAGCGCCTTGATGCGGCGAATATTGTCGTCCGATATCATGGCCTGATTGAACGAGCCTGCCTTGGCGGCGCGGGCATCGGCCGGCACGCCGTTGACATATTTGTTCGATAGCAACCCTTGAGCCAGCGGCGAGAAGGCGATGCAGCCCGTGCCCAGTTCGGCCAGGGTATCGAGCAGTTCATCCTCGATCCAGCGATTGAGCATCGAATAGGACGGCTGATGAATGAGCAGCGGCACGCCTTCGCCTTTCAGGATTTCGGCGGCCTTGCGGGTCAGTTCCGGCGAGTAGGACGAGATGCCGACATAGAGCGCCTTGCCCTGGCGATGCAGTGTGGCCAGCGCGCCCATGGTTTCTTCCAGCGGGGTTTCCGGATCGACGCGGTGCGAATAGAAGATATCGACATAGTCGAGGCCCATGCGCTTCAGGCTCTGGTCGCACGAGGCGATCAGGTACTTGCGCGAGCCGCCGACATCGCCATAGGGCCCCGGCCACATATCCCAGCCGGCCTTGGTCGAGATCACCAGTTCATCGCGGTACGTCTTGAAATCGCTGGCCATGACGCGGCCGAAGTTTTCTTCCGCAGACCCATAGGGCGGGCCGTAATTGTTGGCCAGGTCGAAATGGGTAATACCCTTGTCGAAGGCATATTGCAGGATGGCGCGACCGGTCTCGAAGACATCGGCGCCGCCGAAATTCTGCCACAGGCCAAGCGAAATGGCCGGCAGCTTCAACCCCGACCGGCCGCAGCGGCGGTAGGGCATGGAGCTATAGCGGTCATGAGCGGCAACATAGGGAACCGGGAAAGCCATTTGGGACGCCTCTTCTCTGGATATGATTTTCTGGTCCCGTCTCTTAAATGGCTTTGCCGGCGCGTGTAAGCTTTTTTGTTCGTCGGCCGTTATTTTACTGCGTCAGTTTTCCCGCCTGAACGGATACCAGAATTGCTTCCAGTAGCCTTTCGGCACCGGATGGCCGCCAATGCCATAGCCGGAAGGCCACTTCCCGTCCTTTGGCAGGTAATACGTGCCGAAAAGCCTGTCGATCCACGGGAAATGGACGGCGAAATTCACGTCGATCGCTTCCTTTTCGATGCCGTGATGCCAGTGATGGAAACGCGGCGTCACCACGAAGGGCGAAAGCCACTTGTCATTAAAGCGCAGATTAGCATGAACATAGGCCGAAACGAGATAGACGAAGAAGATATAGGAATAGAGCGCGCCCTGGCTGAAACCGAGGAGGTACATGGGGATAATGGTGAAGCCGCGCAGCAGCAGGATTTCGATCAGGTGCATCCGCGAACCGGCCATCCAGTCCATGGCCTGCGCCGAATGATGGACGGCGTGAAAGCGCCACAGGAACGGTACGGCGTGGAAGGATCTGTGGAAGGCATACTGCATGAAATCGGAGACGATCATCAGTTCGATGATCTGAATGAGGAAGGGCTGGCCGGCCACCATGGCGCGGAAACCGCCCCAGCTTCCCGTCTGCTCCATGAGGGCCAGGGTCGGCGCCAGCGAAATGAAGGCCATGGACTGCACGAACAGGCTGGAGATCAGGAAATAGAACAGGTCTTCGCGCCATTCGGTGCGGAAAAGGGGCTGTCTGTGCACGCCGCTGAACAGCTTTTCCAGCGGCACGAACAACAGGCCCTTGAGCAGCAGGTTGAGCACGAACCAGTCGATGCCGAGATTGAGCGCGGCGGCGGTGCCCGGCTGGCGGCTGCCGAGCGCGCCGAGTGACAGCGTGGCTAGGACGAGCACAATGGCTGTGAAGCCGATGATCTTGTTGCGCCGCAGGATCAGATTCAGGCAGGCCAGCCCGAAGCCCAGAAACGTCATGATCTGCACGGCCACCATATAAAAAGGGTGTTTGTGTACCGCATCGAGTTCATCAACCGAGAACCACGCCGGATATTGCTGGCTGAGCAGCAGCAGCAGGGCTGAGCCGCCGAGCGCCAGGCCCAGCACGCCGCTGATCCAGCCGGAGCCAAAGGCGCGGGCCTCTTCGGCCGCCTCCAGGTCGTTGCGGATGGCCAGACGCAGCTTGTTGATCATGTGATACCCCCTGTTGCTGCCGCAACCCTAGGCAGCATAACTTAACGTAAGGTTTCAGCCCGCGCCCGTATATCAAGAGGACTGTCATTTCCGGATCACAGTGGCGGAAAACCGTGTTTTTCGCCCAATGCCCGATTCCTTGGTAGATAAGGCATTACAGGCTTACGTAGCGTAAAGATGGCGCTGCCACACTTTTTATGCGCTTGCGAAGGCGTCGCAAAGGGCCTAGGGCGGCGGGGCATAGACCCCGAAAATGGGGCTGTAAAAAAGAGGCCAAATATGATTTCCACCCTTTCGTGCCGTCTCCTGACGGGCACGGCGCTCGCCGGCGTTCTGCTGGCGGGGCTGAATACCCCTGCGTTCTCGCAAGACACCGAAGCCGAACCCACCGAGGTGATCGTCACCGCACAAAAGAAGGCCGAGCCGCTGAGCCGGGCACCGATCGCCATGTCGGTCGTCTCCGGCGACCAGATGGAGAAGGCCGGGGCGCATGACCTGAAGGACATGCAGACCCTGACGCCTTCGCTGCTGATCACCTCGACGGCCAATGAGGCCCAGACCACGGCGCGCCTGCGCGGGGTTGGTACGGTGGGGGATAATCCCGGTCTCGACTCATCCGTTGGCGTGGTGATCGATGGCGTGTCGCGCGCCCGCACCGCCACAGCGATGAGCGACTTAGGGGTGCTCGATCGCGTGGAAGTGCTGAAAGGCCCGCAATCCGATATCTATGGCAAGGGCGCCTCGGCCGGCGTGATCCAGGTGGTCAGCAAGCTGCCGTCGTTCACGCCGTCGCAAACCCTTGAATTGACCGCCGGCGGACAGGGCACGCTTGGGATTGCCGGTTACGCCACGGGTAAGCTGGCTGACAAATGGGCCGGATCGCTCTCGCTGGTGAAGCGCCAGCGCGATGGCCAGTATACGGTCCATACCGGCGATGGCCCGCGCACCCGGACAGATGACGGCGACCAGAACTACTGGTCGGCCCGTGGGCAACTGCTTTATGATGGCGACGGCTGGTCGCGCCTGCGCATCATCGGGGATTACACAAAGCGCGACGAATCCTGCTGCGTCGGCACCGCCATCGCCATTGGCGGCACGCGCGCCTATGTCGATCAACTGGCCGCCGATGACGGCACGGCCTCGACGGTCGATCCCAAAGCCCGCGAAGCCTGGTCAAACCGCCCGACCACACAGAAGCTGGTCGATTCCGGGCTGTCGGCCCAGTGGGATCTGCGTCTGGCCAACAACGTCCAGCTTACCTCCATTACCGCCTATCGCCACTGGGATCACACCAATGGCTACGATGCCGATTTTTCCAGCGCCGATATCTATTATCGTGATCCGAACGGAGGTTTCGGCAACCGCATCGACACCTGGTCGCAGGAACTCCGCCTCAATGGCAAAAGCGCGCGCTTCGAGTGGATGGCGGGCCTCTATGCCAATTCGGAAGACCTGACGCGCCATGACGAAACGCTCTATGGCGCTGATTATGAATCCTATCTCGGCCTGCTGCTCAGCGGCGGCGCCAATATCAACCGCGTATCGGAACTGACCGGCCTGCCCGTGGGTCAGTCCTTCGTGGCGGGCCAGGGCAATCACGACACCTATCGCCAGCATGAACGCAACCTGGCGGTCTTCGGTCATGCCGAATGGTTCCTCAGCGACACCGTCTCCCTGCTGGGCGGCCTGCGCTATAACCACCAGACCAAAAGCCTGACCTCGGCTTTCACCAACAGTGACGGCGGCATTGCCTGCGCCAACGCGACCGGCTCGCTGGGGGTTCTGTGCCTGCCGTGGTCCAATCCGGCCTTCAACGATCTGACCCTGTCGCAGAAGGATGCCGAAGACGCCACCACCGGCTCGCTCCGGCTGAAATGGCAGGCGACGCCGAACCTCATGACCTACGCCACCTACGCCACCGGCTGGAAGGGCGCGGGCTTCAATCTCGACCGCGAACAAAAGACCGATTACACGGTGGATACGGATTCGTCCTTCAAGGCGGAAACCTCGCGGTCTTACGAGGTCGGCCTCAAGGGCCGTTTCCTCGACAGGCGCCTGGCCGTTGATGTGGCGGCGTTTGATGAAGCCTTCCGCAACTTTCAGCTCAACACCTTCCTCGGCACGACCTTTGTGGTCGATTCTGTGCCGCGTCTGCGCTCAAAGGGTATCGAGGTCGAAAGCCGTTATGCTATCGGCGATTTCCGGTTCAATGGCGGCATCACCTATGACGAAGCGAAGTTCGGCCCGGAAGCGGTGCCCGGCCTGCCCCTGCTGGCCAATGGTACGGCCTCCTTCGCGCCGCGCTGGTCGGGCATCTATGGCCTCGACTATACGCGCGAGATCGGCGGCTATCGCTTTGCCGCCACTTTCAGTGCCAAGTACAACAGCGACTATAATACCGGATCAGACCTGTCGCCGATCAAGGTGCAGCCGGCCTATACCCTCTATAACGGCCGCCTTAGCATCGGCGCGCCGAATGAGAGCTGGACGCTGGAAATTTGGGGCCAGAACTTGATGGACGAGACCTATTACCAAGTCGCCTTCGCGGCGCCCTTCCAGAGCGGCACCTACGACGCCTTCATGGGCCAGCCGCGCACGGTGGGCTTGACCTTGAGACTGAAGCGGTAATACCTTTTTGTACCTCCCCGGCTACGCCGGGGAGGGGGACCGCGCCCGCAGGGCGTGGTGGTGGGGCTTCTGGCTTGGGGACACGGATGCATGAATTCTGGCGGGTGGCGTTCAGCCGCCGTATCGCGGTCAATGCCCTGAAGGTGTCGCTGGTGATCGGCACCATACTGAACATTATCAACCAGGGTGAAAATATCCTGCACGGCCTGCCCGTCGCCTGGGCACATGTCTTTCTCAACTATTTCACGCCCTATTGCGTGGCGACCTGGAGTGCTGCGAAAAACGAACTGAGCCGCCGTACAGACAAGTGACGCTTTGCGCCTTGTCATGATTGTGCTAAGGCCCCCACCACCACGCCTTCGGCGCGGTCCCCCTCCCCATAAATGGGGAGGTATAAGAGAGGTTCGCTCCCTTCTTATACTCCCCCGCCTGTGGGGGAGGTGGCAGCCCGGAGGGCTGACGGTGGGGGGCCTTTTGCAAGCTGCCATATGTCCAATACACCGCATCCCTACCAGGTCACCGTCCTGACCATGTTCCCCGAAGCCTTTCCGGGGCCGCTTGGCGTGTCATTGATCGGCACGGCGTGGAAAGAATCTCAGCGCTGGGCCTTGGAAACACTGGACATTCGCAATTTTTCAAGCGATAAGCGCGGCTTTCTTGACGATACCCCCGCGGGCGGTGGCCCCGGACAGGTTCTCAAGGCGGACGTGATCGCGCAAGCTCTTGATTCGATGGAGCTTAATGATCGCCCTCTCGTCTATATGAGCGCTCGCGGCAGGCCCCTGACGCAGGCGAAGGTCAAGGAATGGGCCACCCGCCCAGGGCTGATTGTCCTGTGCGGCCGGTTCGAAGGGGTGGACCAGCGGGTGCTTGACTCTCGCGGGTTCGAGGAAATCAGCGTCGGCGATGCTGTCCTTGCGGGCGGGGAAGCGGCGGCGATGGTGACGATCGAGGCGGTGGTGCGGCTTATTCCGGGGGTTCTCGGCGCACAGGCAAGCCTTGATAATGAGAGCTTTGAGGATGGACTCCTGGAGCAGCCGCAGTTCACAAGACCGCGGACGTTCGAGGGCCTCGACATTCCCGAAGTGTTGTTGAATGGCGACCATAAAAAGGCTGCCAAATGGCGACAGGAACAACGAGAGGCAACCACGAAGGAACGGCGTCCTGATCTTTGGGCCGCTTATCTTTCCAAATCACAGCTAAAGGGCAAATAAGCCTCAACGGATGCTAAGCATCCATAATTATGGAGGGTTCATATGAACCTGTTGCAACAGATCGAGGCCGAAGAAGTCGCAAAGATGCGCGCTTCCAAGACCTTCCCCGAATTCCAGCCCGGCGACACCCTGCGCGTCAGCGTCAAGATCAAGGAAGGCGAGCGCGAGCGCGTCCAGGCCTTCGAAGGCGTCTGCATCGCCCGCGCCGGCGCCGGCATCAACGAAACCTTCACGGTCCGCAAGATCTCGTTCGGCGAAGGCGTCGAGCGCAAGTTCCCGCTGCTGTCGCCGCTGATCGAAGGCATCGAAGTCAAGCGCCGCGGTGTCGTCCGTCGCGCCAAGCTCTACTATCTGCGCGATCGCCGCGGTAAGTCGGCCCGTATCGTCGAGCGTTCGATGAACTCGACGCGCGGTTCCAAGGGCGCCGAACTGCGCGCCGCTATGGCCGCCGCTGAATCGTCGGGCAATGCCGACGCCGGTACCGAAGCGTAAGTTTAGCTAAGCTGAAAAATGAAAGCCCGCCCTGGCAACAGGGCGGGCTTTTTATTGGCTCGAATATCCGTCGTGAATGAAGAACCACGAATGCACACGAATAGACACGAAATGGAAACGGTAGAACCATCACTGCAGTTCGGCACGTTTTAAACTTAGAGCACTTTCCGAAAATTGTGACGCACTTTTCGGTTTAAAAAGTGCGTCAAAGCAAAGAATTAGAGCGCCGATCTGATGTCTATTCGTGTGCATTCGTGGTTCTAAAAACTCGACGGTGCCGAATCCGGTCCGTAATTACCACCCGCATTCAATCCCGGCGCGGGCGCCAGGCTGGAGGATGAGGCCGAGCTTTCGCTGCCCGAAGGCAGGATCTGCTTGGGGAAGTGGAGCAGGTCACGCACATCGGTTTCCAGATCGCCCGGCAGACCCAGGTCTTCGCGGATAAAATGATACGCCTTGTTGCTGGTGCAGCTACAGACGCGCAGCTCATTGTTCTTGTTGCGCCAGATGATCAGCGGATAGGCGATATTGACCTTGCTGTTGCGCAAAAGCGGCGCCAGTTCGGTGATGAATTCACGCGACGCCCACACCACGCCCGACCGCGCCATGTCGTCATCGGCTACGTCAATATTTTCCGCCTTCCAGCTTTCGACCGGCGTATTGCGCCATTGCTGGTAAAGCGGCCAGCTCCGGTTCAGCCACAGTTCGGCGATGGTGGAGCGTTCTTCCGGCGTCGATTGTTTCGTGGCGCCATTATCGGCCAGGGCGAAAGGGACCACCCTTGTTTCTATACCACCGGCCTGAAGACGCGGAAACTCGATCTCCTCATAGGCGCGACACGGCTGGCAGTTGCGGAAGGTGACGAGATAGACCCAGCGTTTTGAAACCGGCTGGGTGACGGCGGTGGTGACGCCGGAGGCCGGTCCCGTGGTCAGGACGGCCTTCTGAAAATCGGGTGAGACATAGTCGGCGCGATCGAGCAGGCTCTGGATGGCAGCGACATCGGCAGGCGCCGTGATGGTCACGGGGGCATAGCGCTGGAACTGGTCCCAGTAGAACCAGTAGCCCAGCCCGAACAAAGTCGGCAATATGACCACCAGGGCCATGGCCCACAACAGGACTTTTCGGCTCATCATCACCCCCGCAAGCCTCCCCAGGACGTTTGATCGGAATGGACTATAATCCTTAACGCACGTCCCGAAAACCCATCATGGTTAATATAAGAAATCCATGCAAAAGGGCTAAAAATCGCGCCGCGGGCGCGGTTTACAGGGGTCAGCGCTGCAGGAACATGGCGATGAGTGCAAAAACCACACACAAAACAGTGGCGATCCACAGGCCGGCATAGGGGACAATGGCCTTTGGACGCCGGCGGTCTTCGCTGGCCGGCGCGGCAGATACGGCTTCCTGACGAAGCGAATGGGACGAGGCGTCGGGCATGGCGGGAGTCATACAGAGACCCGCCCGGTTTGCCAAGCGCTATACGCGCACCGACCGCGGCCTTGCGGGAATGAACCGAAGCGGGTTACGGAAAGCACACATGACCCTGCATATTGTCGATGAACTGATCCATGAGCGCGCGCCGAAACTGGTGCGGTCACCGGCCTGGCCGGTGGTCAGGCCGGTGCTCTACACGGTTCTGGGGCGCAACAAGGCCGTGCGCATGGCCGACGCCATTGCCGGCATGGCGGGGCCTGAGGCGCTCGATTACGTCTCCGACCTGCTGTCGCTTGAGGTGGCAGCCCCTCATCTCGATCGGCTGCCTGCAAGCGGCCGCTGCCTCATGGTCTGCAATCACCCAACCGGAATCGCCGACGGCATCGCCGTCTATGACGCCATCCTGAGGCGGCGACCGGATGCCATCTTCTTCGCCAATGCCGACGCCCTGCGCGTCAATCCGCGCTTTGCCGAGGCCCTGATCCCGGTGGAATGGGTCGAGGCCAAGCGCACCCGCGAGAAGACACGCCTGACCCTGCAAGGGGCGAAGGACGCGTTCGAACGTGAACGCTGCGTGGTGATGTTCCCGGCCGGACGGCTGGCGCGGCGCAACGCGAAGGGCCAGTTGATCGATCCGCCCTGGGCGCCGACGGCGGTTTCGTTGGCGCAGAAATATGCGGCGCCGATCGTGCCGGTGCATGTGGCCGGACCGGACAGCGTGTGGTTTCACCTGTTCAACCGCTTTTCTCAGGAACTGCGCGACATCACACTCTTCCACGAATTGCTGAACAAGGCCGGCAAGCGCTTCGACCTGACTGTCGGGCCGCTGATCGATCCGCAGGCGGAAGGACTGGAAACCGAGCGCCTGAAAGCCTATGTCGAGTTGCAACTGCCGGAAACGCCGGATAAGGTTTTTCATGCCTGAAGCCATTGACCTTTCCCGACCGCATACCCTGTACCTGCCCGATGAAGCCGCCACGACCGCACTGGGGACGCGCATCGCGCCGCTGCTGAAAGCCGGTGATGTCATCTACCTGCAAGGCGAACTCGGCATGGGCAAGTCGTCCCTGGCGCGCGCGATCGTCCGTGCCCTGACAAATCCCGATCAGGACGTGCCCTCCCCCACCTTTACCCTGATGCAGACCTATGACGGTCCCGGTTTCGAAATCGCCCATCTCGATCTCTACCGTCTGAAATCGCCGGAAGAGTCCTACGAACTGGCACTCGACGACGCCGTGCCGCACAGTGTCCTGCTGATCGAATGGCCGCAGCGCCTGGGGCATTTGGGCTTTGATGACCGTTTCGATATTAACCTGACTGAGGGCGAGGCAGGTGGCCGGCAGGTTGTCATGACTCCGCGGGGGCGTTTCCGATGAGCAACCGCGAAGCCTTGAAACAGAACTTCCTGACGAGCCACGGCTTTGCTGATGCCGAGCGCCATGCCTTGCCGGGCGATGCCTCGACGCGTCGCTATGAACGCCTGGCCTGCCCGGATGGCCGCCGCTTCATGCTGATGGACCAGCCGCCGAACGATGCCTTACCTTGCGCGCCCGCAGATACGCCGGATGAGCGGTACGCCAAGGGATATTTCGCTCTCGCCCGGCTGTCGGGCGGGCGTCTGGAAGCCTTTGTAGCCGTGGCGCAGTATCTGCGGGCGCAAGGGCTTTCCGCGCCTGAAATCATTGCGGCCGATACCGCCAATGGCCTGCTGATCAGCGAGGATCTGGGCGACAGCCTGTTTGTCTCGCTGATCGAAAAGGGCGAGGCTGCGGCGCCGCTCTATCTCGCGGCCATCGAGGTTCAGGCCAAGCTGCATGAGACCGCCCCGCCCGATATTCTGGCGGGTGGCTGGCCGCTGCTGGTCTATGACGATCTGGCGCTGAAAACCGGCGCGGATGTCTTTACCGAATGGTATCCGCAATATGATCGTTCGATCGCGTTGACCGCGCAGGCCCTGACCGAGTGGGAATTCCTCTGGGCGCCGCGCCGCCAGCGGGCCGAGGCCGGGGCCAGCGTGTTTATCCATCGTGACTTCCATGCCGAAAACCTGATCTGGCTGCCGGAACGCGAGGGCGTGGCCCGTGTCGGTCTGATCGATTTCCAGGATGCCCTGCGCGCCCATCCCGCCTGGGACCTGTTGTCATTGTTGCAGGATGCCCGGCGCGATGTCTCTCCGGCGCTGGAAGCCCAGTGCCTCGATCATTATTTCGCCCTGCGTCCGCAGGTCGATCGGGCGGATTTCATGCGCGACTACACCGCCTTGGCGACGCTGAATGCCGCGCGCATTCTCGGCGTTTTTTCCCGCCTGGTGACGCGCGATAACAAGCCGAAATATGAAGCCTTTATCCCGCGCACGTGGGGCCATCTGAAACGCAATCTCGCCACCAAGGGCATGGAAGACCTGCGAAGCTGGTTTTTGCGCAATGGATTTGGAGACCGGCTGACATGATACCCGAAACCGCATTTATTCTGGCCGCCGGCCTTGGCACCCGTATGCGCCCGTTGACCGATAACCGTCCCAAGGCACTGGTCGAGGTCGGCGGCCGCAGCCTGATCGATCATATGCTCGATCGCCTGGTTGCGGCGGGGGCTAAGCGGTTCGTGATCAATGTCCACTATTTCGCCGACCGGCTGGAGGCGCATCTGAAGGCGCGGACCGATCTCGACATCATTATCTCCGATGAACGCGACGCCCTGCTGGAAACCGGCGGCGGGCTGAAAAAGGCGCGCCCTCTGCTGGGTGAAGCCCCCATCTGGGTGGCCAATATCGATAGCGTCTGGATAGAAAGTGATCCGGACGGTACGGCGCTCAAGGCCCTGTGCGATCAGTGGAATACGGATGAAATGGATGCCGCGCTTCTGGTGACGGCTATGGAAACCAGTCACGGCTTCGACGGACCGGGCGATTTCTTTCTGAACGATGGCCGGCTGGCCTTCCGCAATGACGCAGCCTCGGCCCCGTGGAACTATATGGGCGTGCATATCACCAAGCCACAGATCGTCTATGCCGAACCGGACGGCGCGTTTTCGCTGTCGCGCATCTGGCGGCGCCTGGCGCCTGAAGGCCGGCTGCACGGCACGGTTTTCACCGGTGAATGGATGCATGTCGGCGATCCGGCGGCGCGCGATTTCGCCGAGGCACGGCTCAAGGCATGAGTGGGGCCGACATCTTCGCCCAGCCGGGGCCGCGCTGGTTCACCGTCCCGTCCGGGCGCTGTTTTCTGGACGATCTGGCGCGCGGCATCTGCGAGGCCCTGGGCGACCGGCTTTCGACCGCGCAGATACTGACCCCGACGCGACGCGGCGCACGGGCCATGGCGCGATCCTTCTCGCAACAGGCGCGCAATGGCGCCCTGCTCCTGCCGCAGATACGGGCTATCGGCGATCTCGATGAAGGCGAACCGCCGTTCGATCTTGAAGCCCTGGCGCTCGATCTGCCGCCGGCGCTTTCGCCCCTGCGCCGCCGCTTCGAACTGGCGCGCCTGATCACGGCAGAATATGACGGACTGGAAGGCCGCGATGTTTCGACCAAACTGGCGCTCGAGCTGGCCGATAGCCTGGCCGGGTTTTTCGATTCGCTCGCCCTGGAAGAGATAGACGCCACCGACCGGCTGGAAAGCCTCGTTTCCGGCCTGGGTGGCGACCAGTATGTGCTGGAAAGCTGGGCCGAGCATTGGCAGATATCGGCGAAATTCCTCAATGTGGCCGTGCGCGCCTGGCCGAAGCGTCTGGCCGAACTGGGGCTGATGGACCCGTCGCAGCGGCAGGTCACCCTGATCCGGCGCCTGGTTGATCAGTGGACGGATCATCCGCCGCGCACCCCGCTGATCGTGGCGGGAACCACTGGTTCCGCCCCTTCAATGGCCGACCTGATGCATATCGTGGCCAATGCCGAACAAGGCGCCGTGGTGCTGCCGGGGCTCGACCTGCATCTCGATGAAGCCGTCTGGGCGCAGATCGAGGACTCACATCCGCAAGGCACGATGAAGCGCACACTGGATCGCCACGGAATTGCGCGCGATCAGGTGCAGACCTGGCCCGCTTCGATGGAGGCCGACCGCAAGGGTGATGCCCGCCGGCGCCTGCTCAATGAAGCCCTGCGCCCCGCCGAGGCCACGAAGGACTGGCTGGCCCAGATCGCCGTGCTCAAGGCCGAGGAAGGCGATACCCTCACCGAGGGCCTGAAGGGCCTGAGCGAAATCAAGACAGCGCGCGATGAAGAGGCGGCTTCGGTCATTGCGCTGCTGATGCGCGAGGCCCTGGAAACGCCCGGCAAGGTCGTGGCCCTGATCACGCCGGATATTTCCCTATCACGCCGGGTGGCCGCGCGGCTGTCGCGCTGGGGGCTGCAACCGGATTCCTCGGCGGGCGAGCCGCTGGCCAATACGCCGGTCGGGCGGTTTCTGCTCGATGTGCTGGCCCTGCTGGAAACGCCGCACGATCCGGTGCGCCTGCTCAGCCTGTTGGGTCACCCGTGGTGCCGGTTCGCCGATCATTTCGGCCGTTACGGGCTGGAAAAGGGCGCCTTGCGAGGTGCGGCGCCGGCCAGTATCGACAGTATTACCCACAGGCTGGTGACACCAAACCATGAGGGCCGTGTCGATGAGGCGGCCACCGATCTGTGGGAACAATACCTCGCCCTGATCGAACCGGCGCAGGACTTTGCCTTCACCGATCTCGGCCGCTCGGTTGCTCGTATCGTCACCCTGGCTGAAAGCCTGGCGATGGAAGACGGTCAGGTGCTGTGGTCTGGCGCGCCGGGTTTGCAGGCTTCGGAACTGCTGGCCGAACTGATCCGCGAAAGCGCCGGATTCCCGGTCTCCGGCACGCGCGAGGTCTGCGATATCCTGCGCCACCTCATTAATCAGGGCAAGGTGCGCACCGGCGGCAACACCCACCCGCGCCTGCTGATCCTGGGCGCCATCGAGGCGCGACTGGTCAAGGCTGACCGGCTGATCCTGGCCGGCCTGGAAGAAGGGGTATGGCCGCAGGCGGCGGCGCTCGATCCGTTTTTGTCGCGGCCCATGCGCCAAACCTTGGGCCTGCCGACGCCGGAGCGCCGCACCGGTCTTTCCGCGCATGATTTCGTCCAGGCGGCCGCCGCGCCTGAGGTCTTTCTCATCACCCGCCACCGCCGCGAAGGCGAGCCGCAGGTGGCCTCGCGCTGGCTGTGGCGGCTGCAAACCCTGTGCGACGGTGCGGGCCTGAAAATCCCGACTGACGGGCGCTATCTCGACTGGGCGCGAGCTATGGATGCCGGATTGAAAACGAGGCCGGCCGGCCTGAAACCGGCTGTCCGACCGGCGCCGAAACCACCCGTGTCTGTCCGGCCAATGTCGATGCCGGTGACGCAGGTCGAGGTCTTCGTGCGCGACCCCTACGCCATCTATGCACGGCGAATTCTGGGCCTCAGGCCGCTCGACCGGCCCAATGAGCCGGTCGAGGCCCGTCAGCGCGGCACCGCCATTCACAAGAGCCTGGAGCGCTTCGCCGAGGCCGGCGTACTGGGTGACGAAGGTGTGCGCCGGTTAACAGAGATGCTGGAAGAGGAACTGACAGCAACCCATCTGTCACCGGCGCAGATGGCCCTGCAAAGGCCCCTGCTGGAAGGCATGGCGCGCGAATTCGTGAAATTCGAGACCGAGCGCCGCGCCGCCCGGCCACGCCTGGTCATCGAGCAGCAGGGCGAACTGAAACTGGCCACAGCTCTGGGGGAATTCATCCTGACGGCCAAGGCCGACCGCATCGAGGTGCGTGACGATGGTGTCGATATTCTCGATTTCAAGACTGGTCAGCCGCCTTCGGCCAAGGCGGTGGCGGCGGGATTCTATCCGCAATTGACCCTGACCGCCGCCATTATCCGCCACGGCGGCTTTGCCGGCATTGACCAGGAAAAATCAATCGGCGAACTGCTCTATGTCCAGGTGACGCCGGACAAGACCGCCACGCGTAATGCCGTCCCCAAAGGCGAGATCGCCACTGACTTGGCCGAAAAGGCGCTGAACGGTATACGCCGCCGGCTGGACGATTACGCCGATCCGGACAAGCCCTATCTCTCCTGGACCGCGCCGCAATTCCAGAAGGTGCGCGGTGGCGATTACGACCATCTGGCGCGGCTCTACGAATGGAGCGTGCTGGGCGACGAGGAAACGTCAGACGAGGAGGTTTCGGAATGAGCGCCCAGAATATCGCCGCCGATCCGAAAGCCTCGGCCTTCCTGACCGCCAATGCCGGATCGGGCAAGACCTCCACCCTGGTCAATCGCGTCACGCGCCTGCTGCTCAATGGCGCCAAGCCGGAACGCATTCTGTGCGTCACCTATACCAAGGCCGCCGCCGCCGAAATGCAGGAACGCCTGTTCGATCAGTTAGGCCAGTGGGCGATCCGCAGCGATGACGAGTTGCGGGCCGATCTGGAGCGCATCGATGAATCGCCACACGACCTGGCCCGCGCCCGCGCCCTCTTCGCCAGGGCGCTGGAAACGCCGGGCGGGCTGAAGATCCAGACGATCCACGGCTTTTGTGAAAAGCTGCTGCGCCGCTTCCCGCTCGAAGCCGGGCTGTCTCCGGCCTTTCAGGTGCTGGATGACCTGATCGGCGGCGAACTGGCGGCCAGGGCGTCCGCCGAATTGCTGACCCTTGAGGCGGCAGAATTTCGCGCCACCACGGAAGCCCGCGACCGTTTGATCCGTAAGCTGAAGGTTTCCGGTTTCGAGCGGCTGCTGTCGCAGTTCATCCACCAGCATGATGACCTTAAAGCCGCTTTCGAGGCTTTGATGGCCCGGCAAAAGAACTGGATGCTCGGCATTTTCCAGAGCCTGGAGCTGGATGAACTGACCTCGCCCGAAGAGATCATTGCCGATTACGAAAACAGCCTCTACTGGCCCGGCATAGAAGGTCTGGCGCGCTCCATGGCGACGACGGAAGGGGCTTACAACCAGAAGACCGGCGCCAAATTGCTGGCGGTGATCGAGGCACATAATGCCGGACGCTTCGATATTCATGACTGGTACAAGTGCTTCTATACCGACAAGGGCACATTCAGCAGCCATACCTATTCCGGCAAGGCCAGCGAGGCGGACCGGCAGGAGTTGCACCGCCTGGCCGAGGGCGTGCCGGCGGTGATGAACCAGGCGCGGGCGGCGGAAATCGCCGGCAATACGCTCGATGCCCTGCTGCTGTTCCATGCCTTCAGCAATATCTACCAGAAACGCAAGACCGACGAAGGCGCGCTCGATTTCCAGGACCTGATCAACAAGGCGAAAGACCTGCTGTCGCGCGGCGATATGGCAAGCTGGGTGCTGTTCAAGCTCGATGGCGGGCTGGAACATATCCTCGTCGACGAGGCGCAGGATACCTCGGAAGACCAGTGGGTGATCGTCAAATCCCTGGCCGAGGATTTCTTCAGCGGGCGGGGACAGGTCAGCGACGCGCAATTGCGCACGGTCTTTGCCGTGGGCGATGAAAAGCAGTCGATCTACGGCTTCCAGGGCGCCCGGCCGGACAAGTTTTCCGAGGCGCGCCAGTATTTCATCGGCCGGGCCGTGGCGGCCGGGCAAAGCCCGCGCGTGCCGGAACTGATCCTGTCCTACCGCACCCTGCCGGAAATCCTCGGTTTCGTCGACGCCGTCTATAACGCGCAGGATCTTTCCCACGCCCTGACGCTCGATTATAACCACGTCATCACCCACGAAGCCTTCCGCCTCAAGGAAAAGGGCCTGGTCGAGCTGTGGCCGCAGGCCCAGCCGATCGATGCGCCGGAGGTGACGGCGGATGATGTCGATATTGCCCCGGTCGATGCCGGCGCGCGCGATCCGGCCGCCAAACGGCTGGCCAGGCAACTGGCGGCGACCATCCGTTCCGAAATCGAGAACGGCCGTGTGGTTTTCAGCAAGGCCGGTGAGCCGCGGCCACTTCATGCCGGCGATGTGCTGATTCTGGTGCGCAAGCGCGACGCCCTGTTCGAGCATATCATCCGTGAACTGAAGATGGCCGGTGTGCCGGTTTCCGGTGCCGACCGGCTTAAGCTGGGCGACCATATCGCCTTCCAGGATCTGCGCGCCCTGATGCGCTTTTGTTTGCAACCAAATGACAACCTGTCCCTGGCCTGTGTCCTGCGCTCGCCGCTGTGCGACCTGGGCGAAGACGATCTCTACGCCCTGGCGCAGGGCCGGGAGGGCGCGCTGTGGGGCCGCCTGCGCGATCATCCGGAGACGGAAGGCCGCTTTGCCGAGGCACGAGCCTTCCTGTACTGGGCGCTGGCAACGGCCCGTGATCTGACGGCGTTCGATTTCCTGGCGCGGGTGCTTAATCGCCGCGATGGCGAGGGCCGCTCTATCAAGCAGCGCTTCCTGACCCGCCTGGGCGACGAATGCGAAGACGTGCTGGAGGAAACCCAGGCCCTGGCGCTGAAGGGCGAAGGTATCGGCCTGAACGGGCTCTCCGCCTGCCTGGACCTGTTCGAATTCCGAGCCGCCCAGATCAAGCGCGAACAGGAAGAAGGCGGCCGCAGTGTGCGGGTGATGACGGTTCACGGCTCGAAAGGGCTGGAAGCGCCGTGGGTCATCCTGCCGATCGGCCCGCAGCACACCAGCGCCAGCAAGGATGACCTGTTGCTGCGTGGCGATGATGGCAGCCTCTATCTCTGCGCCAATGGCCGCAAGGGCGATACGGCGGGTATCGCGGACATTCGCGCCGGCAAGGCGCTGAAGGACGAGCAGGAGGGCTTGCGCCTGCTTTACGTGGCCCTGACGCGCGCCCGCGACCGCCTGACGCTGTGCGGCTATGCCGGCAAAAAGACACCGAAAGGTGTTGCCTTCGATCCGTGGTATGACCTGTTGTGCAACGCCTTCGATAAGCTGGCGCACAGTGTGGAGGCCATGCCGCTGAAAGCGCCGTTCGATGACCTGGAACAGGCCCAGACCGCCGTGATCCGGCTTTACGGCCAGCGTTCCGCGACCCTGGCGGCCGAAGCCGCAATCGCGCCGCCGGAGGTCATTTTGCCGGACTTCGTCACCCGAATCTTTGCTCAGGCGGATATCGACGCCGAGCGTGGCCGCGAGCGCTGGGCGGCGATTTCGCAGATGGGCGACGAGGACCGCGAAGACAAAGAGCGCGCCCCCTCGCCGCTGGAATCGCAGAACGGCCTGGGCCGCTACCGCCGCGGCAACCTGATCCACAAGCTGTTTGAAATTTTGCCCGATATCGTCCCGGAAAAACGCGGCGACGTGGCGGCGCGTTATCTTGACCGCCAGCCCGATCTCAATGCCAGCCAGCGCAGGGAAATGGCCGGGGCGGTCATGACCGTGCTGACCGATCCGCGTTTCGCCGAAGCCTTCGGACCGGATTCGCGTCCGGAAGTGGCCTTGGCCGGCAGTATCGGCCGCAGCGCGCGCGGGGATGCCATCATGCTCTCCGGGCGCATCGACCGGCTGGTGGTAACGCCGGAGCGCGTGGTGATCATCGATTACAAATCCAACCGTCCGGCACCGAATCGGGCGGAGGACGCCGCTATCGCCTATCAGCGCCAGATGGCCGGTTACGTCGCCCTGCTGCGGCAAATCTATCCGCAAAAGACGGTGGAGGCCGCCCTGTTGTGGACCGATGGGCCGAAGTTGACGCCCTTAAGCGAGGCTTTAGTAAATCTCAGGCTTGATGAAATTCTCGTGCGTTGATTTCCGCCACCAATGCTCTTACATATTGGCCAATCGTTTGAAAGGAGCCGAATATGGCGACGCATAAAATTACCGACGAAAGCTTTGAGGCCGATGTTCTGAAGTCCGACACGCCGGTCCTGGTCGATTTCTGGGCCGAATGGTGCGGCCCCTGTAAGCAGATCGCGCCGATTCTCGAAGAGCTGGCCGATGGCCTGGGCGGCAAGGTGAAGATCGCCAAGCTCAATATCGAGGATTCGCCGATGACCCCGTCGCGCTTTGGCGTGCGCGGCATACCGACCATGATGCTGTTCAAGAATGGCCAGATGACCTCGATGAAGGTCGGCGCCATGCCCAAGGCGAAGCTGGTTGAATGGCTCGGCGAAAACGAAATCGCCTAAGCGCAACCCATCTTAAGATCAAAAAAGCCCGTTGCGTCCGCGCAGCGGGTTTTTTTCGATCTGGACTCCGGCGATAGCGGTAGCGTGAGAGGATCACGGATATCTGTGTAATCTGTGGATACCCTTCTTACCAGCATTGGTGCGCGCGTGACTGTCCATTTTTTTCCACAGATTACACAGATATTCAGGGCAACCACACGCTACCGCTATCGTCAGTAGAGGGAAATCAGGTCAGCGAGGCCATGTCTCTTCCGAAAGCGCCAGACAGTCGCCGACCAGATAGAGCGAACCGCAGATCAACACGCGGATGGGCTCAGATGGCAATGCCTTGATGGCTTCCAATGGGCTTTCGACCACGCTGGCTTTCAGGCCCTTGCTTTGCGCGGCGGCCGCCAGTTGGTCGGGCGGAATGGCAGCGTCGCTGCTGAACGAAACGCAGGAAATCTGCACTTCCAGCCCGGCGAAATGGCCGAAGAACTCGCCGGCATCCTTGGTATTGATCAGTCCACAGATCAAATGCAGCGGCTTGGGATCGCGCGACTGCTGACGGTCGATGAAATCACGCAAGGCTCGCGCGGCATGGGGATTATGCCCGCCGTCGAGCCACAGTTCGGACGCGCGATCCGTCAGGGCTTCATAGAGTGGTCCGGCCTTCAGCGCCTGCAAACGGCCAGGCCATTGTGCGGTTTTCAGGCCGGTTTCGATAGCCTCCGTAGAAAGGCCCAGCATCAGCGAGGCCTTGATGGCCAGTCCGGCATTTTCAATCTGGTGCGCGCCGGCCAGCGCCGGCAGGGGCAGGTCATAGAGCGCGTCCTCGTCCTGGAAGATCAGTCGGTCGCCCTCGCGCCAGGCGTCGATGCCCTGCCCCATGCTGGTGAGGGATATGCTGTGTTTCAGCGCCTGCCATTCCAGTGCCTGCGCCGCCTCGTCCGGCTGACGGGCACTCAGGGCCGGCGTGCCGCGCTTGAAGATACCCGCTTTCTGGCGAGCGATTGTTGCCAGATCATCACCGAGAAACGCCTGATGGTCATAATCGATCGGCGTGATGATGGTCAGCTTCGGATGGGCGATGATATTGGTGGCGTCGAGCCGGCCGCCGAGGCCGGTTTCGAGCAGCAGCAGGTCTGCGGGTGTTTCCGAAAACGCCAGGAAGGCGGCGGCCGTGGTCGATTCGAAGAAGGTCAGCGGCTGGCCGGCATTGGCGGCCTCGACGCGGCTTAAGGTGTAGGCGAGATAGTCCTCGTCGATCAGGGTGCCCGCCAGGCGGATACGTTCGGCGAAATGCACCAGATGCGGGGAGGTATAGACGTGGACGCGCAGACCTTGTGCCTCAGCCATGGCGCGGAGCAGGGCGATCGTCGAGCCCTTGCCGTTGGTGCCGGCCACATGGACGATCGGCGGCAGCCGGTCCTGTGGCCGTCCCAGCGCTTCACAGACCCGCAGCATCCGGTCGAGATTGAGGTCAATCAGCTTCGGGTGCAGGGCTTTCAGGCGTTCAAGTGGGGCGTCGAAGGGCAATAAACGGTCGGTCATTCGGCGGTTATAGAGAAAAGCAAGAACCCCCACCACCCCCTTCGCTGCGCTCGGCGGTCCCCCTCCCCAATGAATTGGGGAGGTACAAGGAAAAGGTTACTTAGTGTGTTGACGCCGGGGTTTATGGCTTCATGTCCTTATCCGGCCGGCGGATCAGCCAGGCGAGACATGCGGAGAACACGCCGATGGCTATGCCAACGCCGATGACAATAAGACTCTTGGTCAGGCTGTCGTCGTGATCATCTATCAAGGTGTTCTCAAGAATCCAATTGGATATATAGACACCGGCAGCGCCAGAAATTGCGGCGATAAAGGACGAGAAAAATAATCTGAAGCGCCTTCGCCCAAGCAAAAAGATTGGTAACGTCAGGCATAAATGAAAGAATAAAACTGCGGAGCCGGTGAGGCCGATTAAAATAAGTAAAAAATTGAAGTCTGCAAAACCCGAGGCAGGCAATATTAATGCGGTAATCAATACCGCTACCGTTAAGTAAGTGGCAGCAGTCATGGCTAAAGCCGACCTGCCAAGCAAGCGCCAGTTCACTTTCTTCATGGTTCCCCCCGTCGCCACGCAAAGAATAACTTATGGGTCCAGGGTCGTTACGACCCTGGCTAGGCCGCCTTGCGCTTGCCGCTCATCAGCATCGACATCAGGGCGCCCAGCACTTCCGGCAGTTCGGAACGTGAGACCACCCGATCGACCATGCCCTTTTCCACCAGGAATTCCGAGCGCTGGAAGCCTTCCGGCAGCTTTTCGCGGATGGTGGTCTCGATCACGCGCGGACCGGCGAAACAGATCAGCGCGCCCGGCTCGGCCAGGTGGATATCGCCCAGCATAGCGTAGGAGGCGGTGACACCGCCGGTGGTCGGGTCGGTCAGGACCACGAGATAGGGCAGTTGTGCCTTTTTCAGTTCCTGGATGGCGAGCGTGGTGCGGGCCATCTGCATCAGCGACAGCGCGCCTTCCTGCATCCGCGCCCCACCGGCGGCCGTGAAGGCGACCAGCGGCACCTTGCGTTCCACGGCGGCCTTGGCGGCAGCGATAAAGCCCTCACCGGCGGCCATGCCGAGCGAACCGCCCATGAATGCAAAATCCTGCACAAGGACGATACAATCGACGCCCTGCACCTTGCCGTAGCCGATGGCCATGACATCGCGTTCGCCGGTGGCGTTGCGGGCGGCCTTCAGGCGATCCTTGTAGGGCTTGCCATCGGAGAAATGCAGCGGGTCTTCGACCACTTCCGGTGTGGGCAGGCTCTCGAACTGGCCGTCATCGAAGGTGAACTTCATGCGGGCCTTGGGGCCGATGCGCATATGCCGGCCGGACGGCGTCACCCATAGGGCGGCCTCCAGGTCGGAGCGATAGATCATGTCGCCGGTATCGGGGTCTTTCACCCACAGGTTTTCCGGCGTTTCGCGCTTGCTGCCGACGAAATTAGAGATGCCGGGGGCGATCTTGGACAGCCAGCCGCCCCGTTCGCGGCGCTCGGCGGATTTTGCGGCGGGGGGCAGTTTGGGGCCCTTGTCGGACTTGTCAGCCATAGCCATACGTCATCTTACTCCGGTTACACCTGTTCCGCCAGCCGCGCAGAATGAACAGCGTTAGCCAAAATAGCGGCCTTTTCCAGCACATTCGTGCGGTTCGGGTTATTTTCTGGTAAATTTTTCGTTTGCGCCAATGCCGCGATCTCGTCCACCAGGGCCGAACCGACAACGGCGGCATCGGCGATACGGGCCACGCTGGCGGCGCTTTCCGGCGTGCGGATGCCGAAGCCCACGGCCACCGGCAGATTGGCGGCTTCGCGCACCCTGACCACCTGGTCGGCGATGGCATCGGCATCGACCGCCTTGACGCCGGTGACGCCCGCCACCGAGACGTAATAGATGAAGCCGCGCGTGCGCTTGACGATGGTTCGCAGGCGGCTGGCGTCCGTGGTCGGGGTGGCCAAACGGATCAGGGCGATATCATTGGCATCGAGCGCATCGGTCAGCGCGTCGGCCTCCTCCGGCGGGCAATCCACAACGATGAGACCATCGGCGCCGGCTTCGGCGGCCGTCTGGGCAAAACGTTCATAGCCGAGGAATTCGACCGGGTTCATATAGCCCATCAGGATGATCGGCGTGTCCTGGTCGAGTTCGCGGAAGCGCTTCACCAGCATGAAGACATCGCGCAGCTTGGTGCCGGCAGCGAGGCTGCGCTCGGCGGCGCGCTGGATCGTCGGCCCCTCGGCCATGGGGTCGGAGAACGGGAAGCCCAGTTCGATGATATCGGCGCCCGCCGCCGGCAGGCCCTTCAGGATTTCGAAGGTAGTTTCGAGGTCCGGGTCACCGGCCATGATGTAGGCGATGAAGGCGGACTTGTTTTGCGCTTTCAGGTCGGCGAAGCGCCTGTCGATACGGGCTACACTCATGACAACAGACTCGCTCCGGTTTCACCCATATGCTTGGCGACCGTGGCGATATCCTTGTCGCCGCGGCCCGACAGATTAAGCACCACAATGCCGCCCTTGCCGACTTCCTTCGCCAGTTCGCCCACGCGCGCAATGGCGTGCGACGATTCCAGCGCCGGGATGATGCCTTCCAGCTTGCAGGTCAGGGCGAAGGCGGCGAGCGCTTCCTCATCGGTGGTGGTGACGTATCTGGCGCGGCCGGTATCGAACAGATAGGCGTGCTCAGGCCCGATGCCGGGATAGTCGAGACCGGCCGAGATCGAGTGGCCTTCGAGAATCTGGCCGTCGTCGTCCTGCAGCAGATAGGTGCGGTTGCCGTGAAGCACGCCGGGGCGGCCGCCATTCAGCGACGAGGCATGGCCGTTATAGACATCGAGCCCGTGGCCTGCCGCTTCCACGCCCACCAGTTTGACGGTGTCGTAATCGATGAAGGGGTGGAACATGCCGATGGCGTTAGAGCCACCGCCGACGCAGGCGATGACGGCATCCGGCAGACGGCCTTCGCGTTCGAGGATTTGCGTGCGGGTTTCCTTACCGATGACGGTCTGGAATTCGCGCACCATCTCCGGATAAGGGTGCATACCGGCGGCGGTGCCGATCATGTAATAGGTGTCGTGAACGTTCGTCACCCAGTCGCGCAGGGCCTCGTTCATGGCGTCCTTCAGCGTACCCTGTCCATTGGTGACCGGGGAAACCGTGGTGCCGAGAAGCTGCATCCGGAAGACGTTGGGCTTCTGCCGCTCCACATCCGTGGCCCCCATATAGACGGTGCAGGGCAGGTCGAAACGCGCGCAGACCGTGGCCGAGGCAACGCCATGCTGGCCGGCGCCGGTTTCGGCGATGATGCGCGTACGGCCCATGCGCTTTGCCAGCAGGATCTGGCCGATGCAGTTGTTGATCTTGTGCGCGCCGGTGTGGTTCAGCTCTTCGCGCTTGAAATAGATTTTCGCTCCGCCGAAATACTCGGTCATGCGCTCGGCGAAATAGAGCGGGCTGGGCCGGCCGACGAAATGGGTCATCAGGCTGTGATATTCGGCCCAGAATGTTTCGTCGTTCTTGGCGTCATGCCAGGCTTGCGTCAGTTCCAGGACCAGCGGCATCAGGGTTTCGGGGACATAAAGCCCGCCGAACTGGCCAAACCGGCCCTTGGCGTCCGGCTGGCTGTAGCTGTTTCTGAGAACGGGATCGCTCACCGTGAGAATTCCTCTGTAAAAATGACTCCAAACGCTGTTTGCGTTTGGCAAGCACGACCGTGCGCCCGAGCTTTTGCGAGGTAAGCCCCGCGGCGTTTGAGCGCACAGAGATGTGCCTTATAGAGATTTTGCGGCGCGAAGGAAGCCCGAAATCAGCGCACTGTCCTTCACGCCGGGTGCGGATTCGACGCCGGATGAGATATCCAGCATCGACGCACCCGACTCTTTTACGGCGGCAGCGACGGTTTCGGATGACAGCCCACCGGCCAAAAACCAGGGTTTGGCTGCGGCGTGATGACGCATGAGGGTCCAGTCGAAGCTCAGGCCCAGGCCACCCGGCAGGACCGCAGTCTTCGGCGGCTTGGCGTCAAACATCATATATTCGACATACGGCTCATAGAGGGACGCCGCATCGAGGTCGCTTTTTTCGCTGACACTGATCGCCTTGATCAGGGGGATATTGGTTAATGCAGCGATCTCGGCCACGCGCTGCGGCGTCTCCTTGCCGTGAAGTTGAATCAGGTCGGGCTTTACCTCATCCCTGAGCGTTTCCAGCATATCGTTTTCCGGATTGACGACAACGCTGACAAGCGGAATGGTAGCGTTAACGCTACGAATCGCCGATATCAGGTCTTTCATGGTGTTGAGCGTCAAATGGCGCGGACTTTTGGCGAAATGGATGAAGCCCAAAAAGTCAGCGCTGTCATTTATTGCGGCGATTGCCGCATCCATTGTCCGAATTCCGCAAATTTTTACCGCTGGCGGCATAAAAAGACCTCTATTTGGCATTGTTTTGGACAGATGCTTTAGTAAAAATCAAGATTTGGAAGTTAATTTCCAAACTTAATTAAGCCGGCCCACAAAAATAAAAAGGCCGGATATAAAAATAAGAAGATAGGGCAAGGAAACTATGACGGATTACGTGTTGCTGAGCGATATCAGTAATGGCAGCTATCTTAAGCTGGCCATGGCGCGGCGCGGCGAACGCCCGCGGGAATCGACTCATTACGCCTGTAACAGTCTTGAAAGCTATAAGACAGCTATTTCCGACTTTCTGGAAGCACAGGACAAGCCGCGACTGGCCGGCGCGGCCATTTCGGCGGCGGGCTGGGAACGCGGCGGGGTTATCCAGCTTCCCAATCACGGCTTTTCGATTGATCGTGCCGACATGCGCGGCTTTCTCGATACCCCGCGCATCAACCTGGTCAATGATTTTGTCGCCAAGGCCCTGGCCATTCCGCGCCTGCATGGCAATGAATGTGAAAAAATCTGCGGTGGCGAGCCCGTGGAAGAACAGGTCATCGCGGTGATCGGGCCGCACAATGGCCTGGGCATGTCGGCGCTGGTGCCGGACGGCATGGGCGGCTGGACGGCCATGCCGACCGAGGGCGGCCATTCCGACCTAGCCCCGACCTCGGACATCGAGGAAGCCGTGCTGCGTGTGCTGATCGACAAATACGGCCATGTGTCGCGCGAAAGGGTGATCTCCATTCCCGGCGTGGTCGACCTTTGGGCGGCATTGGCGAAGATCGAGGGTGACGACGCCAGGGCGCCTTCCATCGAGGAAATCATCGCCCTCGCCTCGACCGGCGATCCGCGCGGCAAACAGGCGATCGATCTCAGCATGAGCTGGTTCGCCGCCATGGCCTCGGATGTGGCCCTGATCCTGGGGGCGCGCGGCGGGGTCTATCTGGCCGGCGACCTGCTCGACATGATCGGCGACCTGTTCGATTTTGACGCCTTTGTCCGGCGCTATAGCGACAAGGGCCGGCTGAGCAACTATGTTTCGGAAATACCGGTCTATCGGACCCTGGCACCGGATATGGAAATCATCGGCCTAGCGACCCTTTTCGACTAACTCGTTTTCTGGCCGCCGCAGGATTCGCGGATCACCAGTTGCGTCGGGATGCGCGTCATCTCGACCGGTTCATTATCGATCAGCGCCGCCAGGGTATCGACCAGTACCCGCGCGGCGGTGGTCGTGTCCTGGCGCACAGTCGACAGCGTCGGGTTGATGCAGGTGCAGGCCCACAGGTCATCGAACCCCATGACGGATACGTCTTTCGGCACATTCAGTCCGCGCTTTTGCAGCGACTGGATCGCGCCGATGGCCAGCAGGTCGGTGACGGCGAAAACGGCATCGAACGCCACGCCCTCATCCAGCAGGCGGTCTATGGCCGCTGCCCCTTCCTCGCGCGAGATAAAACAGTCGATGGCCAGTCCGGGATCAGGCGTCAGGCCGGCCTCGGCATGGGCGCGCTGATAGCCCTTGTAGCGCTCGAAAAATTCCGAATGGGCCTCGGATGCTTCACCGAGAAAAACGATGCGCTTGCGGCCCAGTTTGATCAGGTGCGCCACGGCTTCGTGCGCGCCCTCCGCGTTCTGCGAGCCTATGAACAGGTTAGGCGTTTCCGGCATGACCGGCCCGAACACCACCCAGGGTTCGCCCACCTTGGCCAGCACCGCCACCTTGCGCAGATAGGATTCGAAATCGCGGTAGCCCAGGAAGATGATGCCGTCGGCGCGGCGGGAAAAACCGTAGTCGGCCCCCCAGTCGGCATCGGCCTTCTGCAATGACATCAGCACGTCCACACCCTTGGCATTGGCATAGTCGAGGATTGAGCCGATCAGCGGCAGGAAGAAGGGATTGATGCGGTTATCGGAATGATCGAGGTCTTCCGAAACCAGAACGGCGATGGTGTTGATCTTCTTCGAGCGCAGCTTCCGCGCGTTGATATCGACCGTATAGTTAAGCTGCGCGGCGGCATCGAAGACGCGCTGGCGCACCGCCTCGCTGACCGATGAGGCGCCGGAAAGCGCCCGCGACACGGTGGCTTGGGAGACGCCGGCCAGAGCGGCAATATCAAAGGAGGTGGGGCGTTTCATCGTGATCTTTGTTGTGATTGTTCAGAGAATTACATCTCACGCGAAATTAGTCCAGATAATCGCGCATGATCTCGCTTACCCAGTCCATGAAGGCACGGACCCGGCGCGCCTGATGGCGGCGGCGGGGATAGACCAGTGATACCGGCAAGGGTTCGGCCTCATATTGCGGCAGGATTTCCACCAGTCGGCCCTCCGCCATATGATGACGGTTGCCAGTGCGTGGCGATTGCAGGATGCCAAGCCCCGCCAGGGCGGCAGCGCTGAAAGCTTCGGTATTGTTGACCGTAATGCGCCCCGGCATATCGACGACTCTGTATTCATCGCCATCGCGGTATTCGAAGCCAAAAGGCTTGCTGCCGAGCGTCAGGGCATAATGGATCAGGTGATGGTCCTTCAGGTCATCAAGCGTTTTGGGTTCGCCATGCCGCGCCAGATAGGCCGGGCTGGCATAGTTGCCCATGTGCATGAAGCCCAGCGGCCGTGTCATCAGGGCGGAATCGGCCAGCGCACCTACGCGGATCACGCAATCGAACCCCTCCGCCACCACATCGACCCGCCGGTCGGTGCAGGAGAGTTCAATTTCCAAGCCAGGATGACGGTTCATAAATTCCGGCAGACGCGGCACCAGGAAATTGCGCGCCAGGCTGACCGGCATGTCGACAC
Organism: Asticcacaulis taihuensis; assembly: GCF_900100255.1. Taxonomy (GTDB): domain Bacteria; phylum Pseudomonadota; class Alphaproteobacteria; order Caulobacterales; family Caulobacteraceae; genus Asticcacaulis; species Asticcacaulis taihuensis. The sequence continues at coordinate 322,777 of NZ_FMTS01000002.1, forward strand.
GCAGGGCGCCGGTCAGATCACTGGTCTGGGAAAACATCGAGTCCAGTTCATCCAGTTCCGCCAGCACCTCGCGGCAGCGCTCGTAATAGGCTTGCCCGTCATGGGTCAGCTGAACCCGTCGCGTTGTGCGATATAGCAGTTGCACCTTCAGATGCGCTTCCAACTGGCTGACGGCCTGGGAAGCACTTGATTTCGGCAGGCCGAGCGACAGCGCCGCCGCCGTGAAGCTTTGCAACTCCGCAACCCGGACAAACAGGGACATGGCTTCAAGGCGATTCATTGTTCATATTTTCCGAACAGTGATGTCTGAAATGGCTAATTTATCATCGAAATGAAAAACAGTACACCGTAATCAACAACTCAAGGAGACTTTCCATGACCAACAAGATCGCCCTCATCACCGGTGGCAGCCGCGGCCTCGGCCGCAACATGGCCCATCATCTGGCCGCCAAAGGCACGAACATCCTCTTCACCTATCGTGAGCGCAGGGACGAGGCCGACAGCCTGATCGAGGAACTGAAGCTTATGGGCCGCAAGGCCGTAGCCCTGCCACTCGACACGGGTGTATCGGCCAGCTTTCCCGCCTTTGCCGCGCAGGTGAAGGATGCGCTGAAAGCCAACTGGGGCCGCGATGATTTCGACTTCCTGATCAATAATGCCGGCATGGCGCTTTACGCGCCCTTTGCCGAGGTCACCGAGGCCCAGTTCGACGGCATCATCAATGTCCATTTCAAGGGCGTTGTCTTCCTGACACAGGCCTTGTTGCCGCTGATCAAAGACGGCGGCCGCATCCTCAACCTGTCCTCCGGCCTGGCCCGCTTCAGCTATCCCGGTTCTTCGATCTATGGCGCCACCAAGGCGGCCATCGACGCCCTGACGCGCTACATGGCGTTGGAACTGGGGCCGCGCCGCATCACGGTCAACGCCATCGCGCCGGGGGCGATCGAGACAGATTTCGGCGGTGGCCGCGTGCGCGATAATGCCGATATCAATGCCACCATCGCCAAACAGACGCCGCTGGGCCGCGTCGGCCTGCCGGATGATATCGGCGGCGCGGTGGCGCTGCTGCTGTCGGACGAAGCCGGCTGGATCAATGGCCAGCGCATCGAAGTCGCCGGCGGGATTCACGCCTAGATGCCGGCGAGGTCGACCACAATGCGCTTCGCTTCGAGGTCGACTTCCGGCACGTTCTCGTCGGTAAAGAGCAGGTAGAAGCTCGGCCCTTCCAGCGGCTTGATATCGAGCAGGTCGCCGGCGCCGAAATTATCGACATTCATAACCCGGCCGACCTCGGCACCCGAAGCATCATACGCCTTCATGCCGATCAGGTCGGTGATGTAATATTCGCCTTCTTCCGCTTCGGGTAGATCAGCGCGGTCGATATAGAGCTTCAGCCCCTTGATCTTGTCGGCGGCGGTGCGATCGGGCACATCCTCGGCCTTTACCACCAGCGTGCCCTTGTGTTCGCGCGCCTTGGTGATGACCAGGGCCGGTTCGCCCTTTTCATTCAGAAGGGGGCTGTATTCCAGCACGCTGAACGGATCTTCCATAAAGCTCAGCAGCTTGAATTCGCCCTGCAGGCCGACGGCGGCGCTCACCTGCGCGACGAAAATCAGATCGGGTTTGGTCATAAGGCGTTCCTATACAGAAAAAGGGCCGGGAGGCAATCCCGGCCCTTTTCCAATTCCAGATAGCGGACGCTTATTCTGAAGCCGGGGCTTCTTCTTCAGCGGCCGGAGCATCTTCGGCCGGAGCGGCGGCAGCGGCGGCCTTGGCTTCTTCAGCTTCAGCCTTGGCAGCGGCTTCGGCATCCAGGCGATCCTGTTCACGCTGGGCGCGCTCGGCAGCGCGCTCCTGGGCCTTCTTGCCCGGCTGGCCCTTATTCGGGTTGTTGCCGTGTTCCCACTTCACCAGGCCTTCTTGCGACAGGAAGCGCGCGACGCGGTCGGTCGGCTGCGCGCCCTTCTTGAGCCATTCGGCGATGCGCTCGACCTTCAGGGTCACGCGCTGGGCGTCCTTCGGCAGCATCGGGTTATAGGTGCCCACCTTTTCGATGAACTTGCCGTCGCGCGGGGCGGCGGCATCAGCGATGACGATGGTATAGTAAGGGCGCTTCTTGGAGCCACCGCGGGACAGACGAATCTTAAGCATTTCAGTATCCTAACTTTGTAAGGTGCTATTTCTTTGTGGGGTCGAATGGCTTTGCACCGGGGAGACCCGGCAGGCCGCCAAACAGGCCCGATGGTGGTGTGGCGCCGGGGAGTTTCCCGCCGCCCAAAGCTTTCAGTTTATCGAGATCAAGCGCTGGATTCAGACCTTCCAGCGGGTTTCCGCCGGGGCCTGCCTGGGTATTGACGCCCATCTTCTTTGCGATATCGGCCATGTTGGGTTGCCCGCCCCCGCCCATTCCGGGGCCGCCCAGGCCAAACATTTTCGCCATCTGCCCCATGGCGCCGCGGCCATTGGAGCGCGACATCATCTTGAAGGTGTCGGCCATCTGGCGGTGCTGTTTGAGAAGGCGGTTGATCTCGGCGACATCGACGCCGGCGCCAGCCGCGATCCGGCGCTTGCGCGAGGCATTGAGCAGGTCCGGCTTCTTGCGCTCCAGCTTGGTCATCGAGGAGATGATGGCCACCTGGCGGTCGAAAATCTTGTCGGAGAAGTTGGATTCCTCGATCTGCTTCTTGACCTTCTGCACGCCAGGCAACATGCCCATAATGCCGGTCATGCCGCCCATCTTCTTCATTTGCTGAAGCTGGGCGGAGAGATCATCGAGATCGAACTGGCCCTTGGCCATCTTGCGCGCCATGGCCTCGGCCTTGGAGGCGTCCAGCTCCTGCGCGGCCTTTTCAACGAGGGCGACGATATCGCCCTGGCCGAGGATACGGCCGGCGATCCGGCGGGCATCGAAGACATCGAGCGCCTCGACCTTTTCACCGGCGCCGAGATACTTGATCGGCAGGCCGGTGACGGCGCGCATGGAGAGCATGGCGCCGCCCCGGCCGTCACCATCGGCGCGGGTCAGGATCAGGCCGGTCAGCGGCAGGCGCTCATGAAAGGCGGTGGCCGTGCGCACGGCGTCCTGACCGGTGAGACTGTCGGCGACGAGGAAGGTTTCGGTCGGGTTCGATATCTTGGCGATCTCGGCGGCCTCGGCCATCAGGGCTTCGTCGAGCGTGGTGCGACCGGCGGTATCGAGGATCAGGACATCATAGCCCTGGAGCTTGGCCGATTGCAGGGCGCGGCGGGTGATTTCAGCCGGACTTTGTCCGGCCACGATCGGCAGCACATCAACACCCGTCTGCTCGCCCAGCAGCTTCAACTGCTCCATGGCGGCCGGACGACGCGTATCGAGCGACGCCATCATGACCTTCTTGCGGTCGAACTTCGTCAGTCGCAGGGCCAGTTTGGCGGAGGTAGTCGTCTTACCGGAACCTTGCAGACCCGCCATCAGGATGACGACGGGCGGCACGGCATTGAGGTTGACCGGCACCGGCTCCTCGCCGCCCAGCATGTCGATCAGGCCGTCATAGACGATCTTGACCACCTGGTCAGCGGGTTTGACCGCCTTGATAATGGCTTCACCGGTAGCCAGTTCCTTGGCGCGCGTCATGAACTGGCGCACCACCGGCAGGGCAACGTCGGCTTCCAGCAGGGCGACGCGCACTTCGCGCAGGGCTTCGTCGACGTCCTTTTCCGAAAGGACGCCGCGTCCGCTGAGGCGGTCAAACAAACCGGACAGACGGTCGTTCAAGCTGTCGAACATGGCCAAAAACCTTTAATCTGGAGCCGTGCGTTTCCTGAACTTTACGCAAAAACAAAATCCCCGAGGGCGCAACGCGCTGTCGGGGCGCCTTCCCAATCCCCCGTTCGATCCGTGTCGAAGCTCGTATTGGCAAAGGGTTTTTGCATGAAGCGCAAGTCTTGCGCGGATGTGGCGGTGTCTTTGACGGAAAAGTGGGCCAGAGTCAAGTCATGTATCCGACCCCGCCCTTTTCACCAGTTTTGACGCCGCCCTGTCGCATAAAGCGACGCAGGAAAATTTCCGACAAAAAATAACCTTAGCAATAATATGGAAATTTGCGGGTTCAGGATAAATTTTAAGACCTCATTAATTGCCATGCCTCATTCCGGTAACGACGATATCGTTAAAAATGCAATTATTACATGGGGTTGTTTTGAGGCAATGAAACAATTTGGGGATGTGATAAACCGGCGGATCACAATCACCGGCCGGATGTGGTTATTGGGCTTTCTTATGATTTTACCGGTTCTTTTCACCGGTTATCTGCTTTACCAAACCCATCATACAACGATCGATTTTGCCAATACGGAAGTCAATGGCACGCGCCAACTGAAAACCCTGTGGCCAGATGTGATTGCCGATGCCCGCGATGGAAGCCGTAAGGATGGCGAGCGCCTGACCGTTATCAATGAACAGATCGCCCGTATCGCCGATCAGTCCAACCTGACCCTCGATCCTAATTTGGACAGCTATTACCTGATGGACGCCGTGGCCGTGAAACTGCCAGCCCTGCTCGTCGAAGGACAGGCTGCATTTGCCGCACCGGATTCCGGGGATGAGGACGCGGCTCGATTGATGCACCGAACCCTGTTCGCTACAGAAATGGCCCGCCTGAAAGCATCGGCGGATAAATCGGGTCAGTATAGTCGGCGCAAATCCCTTTCACCGGAGACACAGGCGGCCCTTGAGGCGCTTTCGACGGCGGCGAAACAATTGGAGCAAGCCCCGGATCAGGCGGCCTACAGCCAGTTTGTTGGCGCTGCCGATACGTTTTTCGGACATGGCCGCGACGATCTGGAGACAATTCTGGCGCGGCGCATTGCAAAGGAAACCCGTCGCCTGATGACCGAACTGGGCGTAGCCCTTGGGGTTCTTGTGGTCGCTCTCTGCCTGACCATAATCATAGCAACTGGCCTGTCGCGCCGCCTCAAGGTCCTGTCCGGTATGATGCAGAGACTGGTAAAGGGCGAAACGGTCAGCGATATCCCGTACCAGTCCGACCTTCACGAGACGGGCGTCATTGTCCAGACACTGATTGCCTTTCGCCGGAATCTGGCGGAAACGGAGGAAATGCGCCTGACCCAGCATCGGCTGGAAGAGGAGAGCATCACGGCACGTCGCGCCGCCATGCTCGATATGGCAGACCATTTCGAGACCTCGGTCTTAGGTATTATCGAGGGGCTGGGCCAATCCACCCAGGCCCTTGGCAGAACGGCAATGGAACTAAGTGCTCAGGCGGGCCAGACAAGAAACCGCAGTCATGATGTCGCCCAGGCCATGGAAACCGCGAGTGGCAATATTCAGTCCGTTGCCGGCGCCACAGAGGAAATGGCGGCCTCATCCAGCGCCATCTCCGATCAGGCGACGCAGGCGTCCGAAGCGGCCGCCGCAGCAGCCGCCAAGGCGCAGGAAACCATGGCCTGCGTGGAAGAAATGAATATGGCGGCCAGTCGCATCGGCACCACGATTGAATTGATCACGCGGATCACTGCCCAAACCAACCTGCTGGCGCTAAACGCCACGATCGAGGCCGCCCGCGCCGACACGGCTGGCCGGGGTTTCAGCGTGGTGGCTACAGAGGTGAAGGCGCTGGCTCAACAAACCGCCTTGGCGACCGAAGAGATACGGGGGCAGATCAGGGCGGTTCAGGAAGCCACCGGACATGCGGCGGAAGCGATGAGCACCATCTCCGGGATGGTTGTAGGGCTAAGTGATATCTCCGGCACCATTTCACAGTCGGTCGGCCAACAAACCTCCGCGGTCGGCGAGATTTCACGCGCCACGGCCGAGGTTGCGATGAAAACAAGCGATATCACAGAGGCCGTGGATGAGGTTCGGACGACGGCCGGGCAAACGGGCTATCAGGCGGAAGGCGCCCTGAGGGAAGTCAGGCAGTTGACAACACAGACCGAAGCCCTGAAGGCAACGGCTCTGGATTTTCTGGCAACCGTGCGAGCGGCCTAAAGCCAGCTATTGAACGGTAATGCCGCCAGTTCATCATGCCGCCACGGCGCGTGGAGGTCACGGATTGCCTGCACGCCGGCCGCGCCCAATGCCTTGCGTAAGGCCGGCTGGTCGGTCAGTTGCCGGATGTCGGTCACCGCTTCAAATATGTGCGGATCGGCCCAGACCTGCATCGGGTCACGTTTGACCATGCTGTAACCGCCTTCCGGATCGGAGACGGGTATAAGCGATGACTTGATCAGCCGCGAGTTTTTGGGCGTCATGAAATCGATATTGCCCGACCAGTCGGTGGCGATCACCGCCACGCCCGCCGCCATCGCTTCGGCAAGCGTCAGGCCAAAACCCTCGGCGCGATGCAGCGACACCAGAATATCGAAGGCACCGATATAGGCTTCCATATCGGCCTCGCTCAGGCGCTGGTCCATGATGCGGATGTCGCTGCGTTTGGCGGCAATGGCCAACAGACGGCGCTCGGTGGCGCGGTCATCGGAAAGGTCACTGACCTTCACCGTCAGGCGGGCCACCGGGTTTTCTTCGGGAAAGGCTTCTTGCCAGGCGACCAGAACGCCCCAGGGGTTTTTACGCGCCGCCGACGACTTGGTATCGAACAGGCACAGCGCCTCGCACAACTCATCCGAAAGGCCGAACTTCGCGCGGGACAAGGCGTGACGCGCCGGCGGAGGCAGCGGCACCGGATGCGGCATCAGGCGCAGGCGCGGGATCAGGTCGGCGCGCAGGGCATCATTGAAGGTGGCCACCAGGGCATCATGCACAAACCGGCTCGGCACCCAGATTTCATGCAGGTAATCAGCAACCAATATCCAGTCGCGCGGCGCCTTAGGCGTTTCCCAAGCCCAGTAGGCGATGCGGTAACGATCGACCCACTGCGCCGGATCATGCGCCATCAGGGCTACCAGAACCTCCGGGGCATTGGCATGGATATACCACACGCCGCCCTTTCCCGGCAGTTCGGCGCCTTCGCCGATATAGTGTTTAAAACAGGGGCGGATATCGTGTTCGATGAGATCATAGCCCGCCGCCCGGAAGGCATTGGCGCTCAGGCGGCCGCCCTGGGCCACGCCAGTGCTTTCATTAAAGAAGGCGGAAACGACCAGAGGCCCTTTTGCCAACCCTTCGCCTGTCGCCTTATTCCAGCCGCGCGCCTTCGCCCGGCCCAGCAGGTTGAGCGTGCCGTGGATCAGCGGCAGACGATATTTCAGTGGAAGGTGTCGCAGGCCCAGCATGTCATAAACCGGCAGGAAAAGCCTGCCTATACAGGCTTACCGGCTTAAAGGCCAAGCCATTTGCGGCGCTGCGACCAATAGGACTGGAATTGATCGGCCTGGTCCTTGTCCTCGAAGGTCACGACCTTGATCTGATGATCGCCGGCCGGATCAGAGCGCACCGAAATGGCATCGGCATCATTCACGGCAGCGGCTTCGACAAATTTGAAAAAAGCGCCAAAGAAGGCATCCTGTTCGGAATCGGTATTCAGATCGAACTCTAAACTGACCACGCTGGCACCTCTGGCTTCATTTCGCTTGCAACAGCTAAGGGGAAGGGGCCCTGACCGCCATGCGGAAACCTGGTAAAAATTATCAGGGTTCTGCAAAAGACAGTGCGCTGCACAATGAAGAGTGAAACCTATTCAAAGCGGCGAGTCAAAAAAATTAAGCAAAACTTAATGCACTCGCCTCCCGGCTGTGACCGTAAAGACGCTTAATGCAGGGATGACAGCCTTGTCACCCCTGCGATCAATTTATTTTGAGACAGTTTTGAAATTGTCCGTGCGCGGACAACGGGCAGAAAAAGTTATACTTTTTCCGCCGCCTTTTCCGGCTTATCGTTCGGCAGAAGCAGCTTTTTCACGTTTCGGGCCGCCTGGCGGATACGCGCCTCGTTCTCGACCAGGCCGAGACGGACATAGCCTTCGCCATATTCGCCAAAGCCGAGGCCCGGCGCCACGGCCACATGGGCCTCCTCGATCAGCATCTTGGCGAATTCCATCGAGCCCATATGCTCGAATTTCGGCGGTATCTTGGCCCAGGCAAACATGGACGCCGGCGGCGCGGGAATATCCCAGCCGGCGCGCTTCATGCTGTCGATCAGCACATCGCGGCGCGACTTATAGGTGGCCCGGATCTCGGCCACATTATCCTGCGGGCCATTCAGGGCGGCGGCAGCGGCCACCTGGATCGGGGCGAAACCGCCGTAATCGAGATAGGACTTCACGCGGGCGAGCGCCGCGCAGATCTGGGCATTGCCGACCACCATGCCGACGCGCCATCCGGCCATGGCATAGGTCTTGGATAGCGAATTGATCTCGACCGAGCGCTCGATGGCGCCCTCGACCTGAAGGATGGAGGGCGGGGGGTTGTCCTCGAAATAGATCTCCGAATAGGCGATATCCGACAGCACGATCAGGTCATGTTTTTTGGCGATGCGGATGACTTCCTTGTAGAAATCGAGATCGACCCACTGCGCGGTCGGGTTCGACGGATAGGAGACAATCATCACCGAAGGCGTCGGCACGGAGTGCTTGACGGCCTTTTCGATGCCGGAAAGATATTGTTCCGGTGACAAGGCCGGCACATGGCGGATCACGCCGCCAGCCATCAGGAAACCGAAGGCGTGGATCGGATAGGCCGGGTTGGGGCAGATGACCGTATCGCCCGGCGCGGTGATGGCCATGGCGAGGTTGGCGAAGCCTTCCTTGGAGCCGAGCGTGGCGACGACTTCGGTATCCGGATTGAGCTTGACGCCATAGCGGCGGTCATAATAGCCGGCCATCGCCTTGCGCAGACCCTGCACGCCCTTGGACACCGAATAGCCGTGCGTCTTCGGCTTCTGGACCGTCTCGATCAGCTTGTCGACGATATGCGGCGCGGTCGCCATATCGGGATTGCCCATGCCGAAATCGATGACATCCGTACCGGCTGCGCGCAGACGTGCCTTCACTTTGTTGACTTCTTCGAAGACATAGGGAGGCAGGCGGCGGATACGGTAAAAGTCACGCATGACGAACTCAGGGCCTTTTGGCAGGAGGGATGGGAGGGGTCATATGACGCATCCCCATTCGTTTGTCATCCCATTACAGCCATTTTTTTCGGATTTTATTGCAGAAAATTCGGATAATTTCCCGAAAAGAGCGCATTGCAAAAAGAGACCCATTCGCGTTCTCAATCCTCGACATGGACGCGCAAGCGTTCCAGGGCGCCCTCCCATTGACGGGAGATAATGTCGAGGTAATGGCGGGCGTCATCGAATTTCGGCCGCTCCAGTTGCCAGACCGTCGTGCGGCCAAGGCGAGCACAGGTGACCAGCCCGGCCTTTTCCAGCACATGCAGGTGCTTGGTGACCGCCTGACGGCTGATATTCGCCTCGCCGGTCAGGCCGACGATAGAGGCCGGCCCTGCCTGCAACCGCTTGACCAGGGCCAGCCGGGTTTCGTCACCCAGGGCCGCGAAGACCGCCGCCTCAGATGGCAAGATAAGCCTCGATCAGTTTGGTCTGCGCCGCCCAGCCGCCGTCATTGGCGGTAAAGGCCTTGGCGCGACGCTCCAGTGGAATGTTTTCAAACCCGCTTTCGGTAATGACCAGCCGTACCCCTTCCGGCACTTCGGCAAGCGAAAAGGTGCAAAGGATCATCGGCTCCTGACTGTAATCATAGTCCTTCTCGACGCCGTAGGGATGCCAGTAAAACGAAAAGCGCGTCTGCGGCGTGATTTCGCCCACCACGATCTCGAAGGGCGTACCCTCATAGGGTTTCTGCATGGCGGCGACCTCGTCATTGACCGTGGTCGGCACGATGACGCCTGTCAGCTTTTCGCCCGCCCTGAACGGACCATCAAAGCGAACGCCGAACCACTGACCGAACTGACCGGCATCGCTGATGGCCGCCCAGACCTTGCCGAGCGGCGCTTTCAGCACGATTTCCTTGTGAATTTCATTCTGCATCTGGCAACTCCTTGGTTGCCTTTTTATGTCCAACCACCGAAATGCGCAACCAAAAAGTTGCTATTCTATTTTGAGCGCGACCGGTTCCTGCTTGCGCAGGGACAGCGAAATCACCGTGGCCAGGATCAGCGCCGTGCCCAGCCAGTCATAAAGGCCAAAGCGCGTTCCCAGCCAGATAATGCCGATCAGGGCCGCCGCCAGCGGTTCGGCGCAGGCCAGCAGGCTGGAGGTTTCCGGCCCGACGATCCGCACCGCCGTCAGATAGGCGTAGAAAGGGATCAGGGTGCCAAAGACGATGACAAAAGCGAAGGCGCCTATGGCCGGCACATCCCAGGTGCCGGCCATAGCCCAGGGCGGATGAATGACACTGAGCGCCAGCCCGCCGATCAGCATCCCCCAGCCGATGACGATGGGCGGCGAATAGCGCGACATAAGCGTAAGCGGCTGGATGGAATAGAAGGCCAGGGCCACCGCCGAGGTCAGCCCCCAGACCAGGGCCATTTTCGAGACCGACAGGCTGTTGAGGCTGCCATGGGTCACCATGAAGAAGGTGCCGGCCACGGCCATGACGACGCACAGCAATTCAAACGGTGTCGGCCAGCGCTTTTTCTGCCAGGCGAACCAGCCGACGATCAGCACCGGGCCGGTATATTGCAGGACGGTCGCCGTGGCGGCGTTCGAGGCATTTATGGCGGCAAAGTAAGTATATTGCACGGCCAGCATACCGAACAGGCCAAAGACGGCCATGCGCAGGGCATCGGCCTGGCGGGTCCAGACGGTGAAGAGGTCGCGCGGCGCACGCAGGGCCACAAAACCCAGCATCAGTACACCGGCCATCAGCATCCGCACGGCCACCAGCCATTCGGTATTGACCCCGCGATGGGCAAAAAGGAACTGCCCGGCCGTGCCCGATACGCCCCAGAGCAGGGCGGCGCCAAACGCCAGTCCGCAGCCTTTGAGATAGTCGGGTTTCATGGTGCGCCGCCTTTACAAAGAGGCGCGCAGTCCTATTCCACGGTCACCGACTTGGCAAGGTTGCGCGGCTGGTCGACATCCGTGCCCTTGTGGACGGCGGTGTGATAGGCCAGAAGCTGGATCGGCACCGAATAGACCAGGGCAGCGATGAAGGGATCGCAGTCCGGCGCCTGGATCACCTTTAGCGATTTGGCGGCATCGCCGGAAAGGGTCGGCACTTTTTGCGGGGCATTGGTGATCATTATCACCCGGCCGCCGCGCGCCGCCACCTCCTGCACATTCGAGGCTGTCTTCTCGAACAGCTCGTCATCGGGGGCAATAACCACCACCGGCGTGTTCTCGTCGATCAGGGCGATCGGGCCGTGCTTCAGCTCGCCGGCGGCATAGCCTTCGGCGTGGATATAGCTGATTTCCTTGAGCTTGAGCGCGCCTTCCAGCGCCAGCGGATAGGTTTCGCCACGGCCGAGATAGATGACATCACGCGCCTTCGACAGGTCATTTGTGATGCGGACGATGTCGCCATCCATGCCGAGCGCCTCGGCGATCAGACCAGGTGCGCCAAGAAGAACCTGCGCGAGGCGGCCTTCTTCGGCGGCATTGATCCGGCCGCGCTGGGCAGCGGCAGTTACGGCCAGCGACAACAGGGCCGACAACTGAGCAGTGAAGGCCTTGGTCGAAGCGACGCCGATTTCCGGACCGGCATGGGTGGGCCACAGCAGGTCGGCTTCGCGCGCCATGGTCGAGGTATGGACATTGACCACAGCGGCCGTTTTCAGGCCCTGTGACTGGCACCAGCGCAGGGCGGCCAGGGTGTCGGCGGTTTCGCCCGACTGCGAGACGGCGACCGCCAGAACGCCAGGCATCATGGCCGGGCTGCGATAGCGGAATTCCGACGCCACCTCGACATCGACCGGCAAACCGGCCAGTTTTTCAAAGGCATAGCGCGCGATCGAGCCGGCATAATAGGCGGTGCCGCAGGCGATGATCTGCAAACGCGAAACGGTGGAAAAATCGACACCCGCCTTGATGTCGGCGCGCACACCGCCGGTCACCGGATCGAGATAGGCGGTAAGCGTGCGCTGCGTGCTTTCCGGCTGTTCGTGCACTTCCTTTTCCATGAAGTGACGGTAGCTGCCCTTTTCGACCAGGGCGGCCGAGGCGGAAACGGTGACGGCCGGACGATTGACCAGATTTCCCGCAGCATCGTGGATTTCGGCGCTGTTCTGGCCGAGGACGACCCAGTCACCTTCTTCCAGATAACTGACGCGGTTGGTAAACGGGCCGACGGCCAAGGCGTCGGAACCGAGATACATCTCATCGCCGCCCCAGCCGACGACCAGCGGCGAGCCGCGGCGCGCGCCCAGTATGGTGCGATCTTCGCCGTCGATCAGGATGGCCAGGGCATAGGCGCCATGCAGGCGATCGAGCGTGGCCTTGAAAGCGTCGCGTAAGGGCGCGCCTGTGGCCAGCTCGGCATTCAGAAGGTGGGCGATGACTTCGGTGTCCGTATCAGAGTCGTACACCTCGCCTTGCGCCATCAGGCCGGCCTTCAGCTCTGCGAAGTTCTCGATGATGCCGTTGTGGACCACCGTCACCTGGCCGAAATGATGCGGGTGGGCATTGCGCACCGATGGCGCGCCGTGGGTGGCCCAGCGCGTATGGCCGATACCGACCTGGCCCGCTAAGGGCTCGTCTTCGATAGCGGTTTCCAGATTGCGGATCTTGCCCTCGGCGCGGCGGCGCTCTGTGCCCTTGGCCGTCTGCACGGCGATACCGGCTGAATCGTAGCCGCGATATTCGAGGCGGCGCAGGGATTCCAGCAGACGCGGCGCGACGGGTTCATTGCCGATAATACCGATGATTCCGCACATATGCCGGGCTCCTTTTCGCCAGTGATGCCAAAATGCGACTTTCAAATAGCATATGGAAAATAAATTTGCTATAAATTCGTATTGCGAAAAATTGCTACCCGCCCACTGATTTCTATCGAAAATTCGCCATTAATTTAATAAATTTGCCATTTGCACACGAAACGACGCGAAATTTACAATTCGTGACGAGAAACGCCACACGTTTACGCAATAAATTAATTGCAAATTAGATGATGCAGGCTTATCAAGCCAGAAATCAGGCGCAAGGAGCCGGTCAGATGAGCGACAACAAGTGGGAAAAATTGCAGGCGGCCGTCAGCGCCTCCGGCATTTCCATCAAAGACGTGGCCGAAGCCGCCTCCATCGCCCAGAGCAGCATTTTCCGCGCCCTGAATGGTTCGACCAAGGCGCCGCGCCCCGAAACCGTCGACAAGCTTGAGGCCGCTTTCGTCGCGCTCCTGACCCAGAAGATGGCCGACTACCGCCAGGCCCTGTCAGTTTACGGCTATAACCCCATCCGCAACCGCAACGAAGAAATGGCCACCCATATGCCCGCCATGACCCAGACCCGCAAATATTTCGGCACCGATGGCATCCGCGGCCGGGCCAATACCTTCCCGATGACGGCCGAGGTCGCCTACCGCGTCGGCATGGCCGCCGGCAAGATGTTCATGTCGGAAACCGACCGCCGCCACCTGGTCGTCATCGGCAAGGATACACGCCTGTCGGGCTATATGATCGAGCCGGCCCTGGTGGCGGGCTTTACCTCTGTCGGCATGGATGTGCGCCTGTTCGGCCCCCTCCCCACCCCCGGCGTGGCGATGATGACCCGCTCGATGCGCGCCGATCTGGGGGTCATGATCTCCGCCTCGCACAACGCGTTCGCCGATAACGGTATCAAGCTGTTCGGCCCCGATGGCTACAAGCTCTCCGATGAGGTCGAGTTGGCTATCGAGGCGCGCATGGATGGCAATATTCTGGTCGGCGTGGCCGACCCGCACAAGCTCGGCCGCGTCGCCCGCGTCGATGACGCCCAGTGGCGCTATGTCGAAATCGCCAAGGCGACCTTCCCGCGCCACCTGACCCTGAATGGCCTGCGCATCGTACTCGATTGCGCCAATGGCGCCGCCTACAAGGTAGCCCCGCTGGCCCTTTATGAACTGGGCGCCGAGGTCTTCCCGCTGGGCGTGACGCCGGACGGCCTCAACATCAATGAAAAGTGCGGCTCAACCCAGCCGCAGGCCATGGCCCAGAAGGTCAAGGAACTGCGCGCCGATATCGGCATCGCGCTCGATGGCGACGCCGACCGCGTGGTGATCTGTGATGAACACGGCCAGATCGTCGATGGCGATCAGATCATGGCGATTGTCGCCGGTGCTTTGGCGCGCAAGGGCCTGCTCAAGGGCAACGGCCTGGTGGCCACGGTCATGTCGAACCTCGGCCTGGAACGCCACATGCAGAAGCTCGGCCTGTCGCTGGAGCGCACCAAGGTGGGTGACCGCTATGTCATGGAACGGATGCGCGAAGGCGGCTTCAATATCGGCGGCGAGCAATCCGGGCACGTCATCCTCAGCGACTACGCCACCACCGGCGACGGCCTGATCGCCGCGCTTCAGGTGCTGGCCGAGCGGGTCGAATCCGGCAAACCGATGAGCGAGCTTGGCCGCCAGTTCGACACAGTGCCGCAACTGCTGAAGAACGTGAAATACACCGGCCAGAACCCGATGGAACGCGAGGCGGTCAAGCAGGCCATCCGTGACGGTGAGGAAAAGCTGAAGGGTACCGGCCGTGTGCTGGTGCGCCCCTCCGGCACCGAGCCGCTGATCCGCGTCATGGCCGAAGGCGATGATGCGGAACAGGTCAAGGCCGTGGTCAATGCGATCGCCGAAACCATGGCGGGGGCTTAAAGATAGCTCAGCCACCATTGGCGATGCGTCATCCGGAAGCGGGCATAGGCGCGCGAAACCGGATAGAGCAGGCACAAGATCACCAGCCAGACGACATAGACCTGCCACAGGCTGATCCCCCAGCCATCCTTCGCCAGTTGGCCGGGATTGCCGAGAAAGTTGGCGAAATGCGCCGCCGGGATCCCCTGCACCAGGCCGAGCAACAGCGCCCCGCCATGGACGATATAGATGTGCAGCAGATAGGTCAGGAAAGGCGTCCGCCCGAAGGCCAGCAGCGGCAACTGGAACAGACGCGGCAGGTGCGTCAACGTCAGGCACAGGCACATGGCCAGGCCCAGCATCAGCAAAGTATAGTCGAGCGACGGCGGATATTTCGACA
Source organism: Asticcacaulis taihuensis (assembly GCF_900100255.1). Classification (GTDB taxonomy): domain Bacteria; phylum Pseudomonadota; class Alphaproteobacteria; order Caulobacterales; family Caulobacteraceae; genus Asticcacaulis; species Asticcacaulis taihuensis. The sequence goes on from NZ_FMTS01000002.1 coordinate 337,855, forward strand.
CATTGAGGATATCGAGCACCATCAGGCCGGGATTGCTCTGCCATTCCCATGGGTTCTGATCGCCATAGAGATTGGGCAGGCGCAAAATCAGAAACAGCCCCAAAAAGCCGGCGGCCAGCAGGGTAATGGCACGGCGACGCGACAACGCCTCCAGTTGGAATATAAAGCCCAGTCCGTAACCCAGGCACATGATGCCGAGCCACGGGATCACCGGATAGACGATCATGCCGGGCAGGCTCCCCAGTCCGCCTGGCTCCATAGCCAGCCGCCAGATGACCTGGTCCGTGCCCTGCAGCGTTTCTGCTTTTACCCCGCCCAGCAGGCCATGTCCGGCGACCAGGGCAATGCCGATGATCAGCACCGAGCGCCCCGGCAGCCAGTGCAGCACCGCCATCAGGATCATCCCCACGCCAATGGCGAAGATCACCTGCAGGAAAAAGAACGGATAGCCGAAATTGAAGCCGAAACTGATCAGGGTGAGTTCAAGCGCGACCAGCCACAGGCCACGCGCCAGCAAATGGCCGGTGAGCCGCCATTCGGTCTTGCCGCGCGCCTGTTGCAGGAAGATCGAAACACCTGACAGAAACACGAAGGTCGGGGCGCACAGATGCGTGATCCAGCGCGTGAAAAAGAGGACCGGGGTCGTCTTTTCCAGGTCGAGCGGATCGAAGGCCAGCGCGTCCTTGTTGAAATAGTCACGCGTGTGATCCAGCACCATCAGGACCAGCACCAGCCCGCGCAGCAGGTCGATGATATCCAGACGGCGCGGCGCGTCCGTCTGGATCGGCGGCGGATCGGACTCGGCCCCAGCCTCACTCTCCGGCATAAGCATTCCCCCAATTATCGATAACACTGTATCGCAAAGCCCGGACTTGGCAAGCGGCTGCGGCATCGCTTGTGACATGCGCGCTCAGGTGGTATGGATTAACCAAAAAGAGGACGCGGCCCGATGAATTTGCAGGCACTTACAGGCCTTCTCGCCATGCTGTTCGTGGCCGGGACGGCATCGGCTCAAACAACGCCGCCCACAAATCCCGACAGCACAACGGTTATCGTCCAGGGTGAAAAGCCTGGCCGTCCGCATAACTGGCTCAAGGCGGAGAGCCCTCATTTCACCGTCTATAGCGATACCAGCCGCGGCCACGTCCGCGAACTGCTCGAAAATATGGAACGCTTTCGCTATGTGCTGAACACCTTGTCCCATATCGGCGAAGGCCCGGCCGGCGCGCCAAAATTTACCCTCTACTATCTCGCCGATGCCGAAGACCTCGCCATCGTCAATCCGGAGATGCCCAATCGGGCGGCCGGCCTTTATGAAGCCTGCGAAGAGGGCGTCCAGGGCTTTGCCGCCTATCGGCCAGGCCCGGCCTATGTGGAGCAAAATGCCGCCGAACAGCCTGAAAATGAAGGTCAGACCCTGATCTTCCAGGCCTATGCCCGCTATTTCTTCCGCAGCCATTTCCCGCAGCGCGCCCCGCTCTGGTATATCGAGGGCTATGCCCGCTATGTCTCGACCATGCGCTTCGAGGACAAGACGGCGATACTGGGCCTGCCGCCCTATTCGACGGATGCCTATCTGCGCGGTCTCGACATGCGTTATCCCAGCCGCCTCGATTACAAGGATGTGCTGAACGACAATGACTGGTTCAGCAACCGGCGTGGCGAGACCGGCGCCCTGCAAAATGACGTGGCGGCCAAACGCAACCGGCAGCGCGTCACGGATCAGGGACCGGCCGAACTGGCGCGCTCGGAAAACGGGCGCCTGGCCGCTGAATTTACCTCCCGCTCATGGCTCCTGACCCACTGGATTCTCTCATCGCCGGAGCGGGCGCAAAAGCTGGCAGCCTATGATGCCGCCGTTCAGGCCGGAGAGAGCCGCGTCGATGCATTCAGCCGCCTGTTTGGCAGCAGTGCGGTCAGCCTGGATGTGGTGTTGCGCAAATACCTGCTGAAAGAGCTCAAACCAGGCCGGATGGCCGTGCCTGGCCTGCCCTTGCCGGAGGTGACCTTTGACGACCTGCCGGCGTCAACTGAGAATCTGATGCTGGAAAATGCCGCCTTGCAGGGCTGTCCGTCAGCGGCGCATGGCCGCCGCCTGCTGAACGATATCCGCAATGAAGCGGCCAGGCATCCGGAGAATCCTGTCGCGCAGATAGCGCTCAGCCGCGCCGAAATGCTTTATGGCGATCCGCGCGCGGCCCTGCCATGGCTGCAAAAAACGGCGACGGCGAACCCCTCCGATTTTGAGGTCAGCTATCTTTTGGGGCGCGCCGAATTGAAACTGGCGGAAACAACGGACAATCCCGATGCCTATGAGGCCGCCGAAGCCGCTCTGACACAAGCCTCGGGTCTGGAGCCCAACTCGGCCGCCAATGCCTTCTGGTACTATCGCGCCCGTGCATCTGGCAATGACCATATCGATGCGGACGCCGCCGGCGCCGCCGTCATGGCCTGGAAGCTCGCGCCAGAGGTCGATGCCTATGTCTTCAATGCCGCGCTCGTTCATGCGCAATCCGGCGATATGGCGACAGCCACACGGCTTTTCAATCAACTCGCCAGTGATCCCCGTCCCGGTCCGTGGGCGAAACCGGCCAGGGACTGGCTGGCGCGTCTGAAAGCGGGTGCCGGCAAGGCTGATGTCCTGGCGGCAATCGTCGCGCCGGAGCGGCCCGATACGGGCTGGCATGGGCAGGTGGACTGGACCGTCAATACCACGGCTGTGCTCAGTGACGTGATCCGCCAGCAGGATGAGGATGACAAGCTGCGGATGCAGGCCAAGGCGTTCTGGGCACCGCCGGCTGACAATGCCACACCCCAGGGCGGTCAGGTCATGCCGAATGCCGCGCAGGAAAAAATCGGAGAGTAGGGCGCTCTCCGATTTGATGCCTTGTCGTTATTGGGGCGGTTCTTACAGGATGCTTTGACCGGTGCTCTTCCAGTCGGACAGGAAGGTTTCCAGGCCCTTGTCGGTCAGCGGATGCTTGAACATGTCGCGGAAGGTCTGCGGCGGCAGGGTGGCGCAGTCGGCGCCAGCAATGGCGGCCTGGGCGACGTGGGTGTTGTTGCGCAGAGAAGCCGCCAGAATTTCGGTATCGAAATCGTAGTTGTCATAGACGGCGCGGATGTCGTGGATCAATTGCATCCCGTCAGCGCCCTGGTCATCGAGACGGCCGACGAACGGCGAGATGTAGGTGGCGCCGGCCTTGGCGGCCAGCAGGGCCTGGGTGGCCGAGAAACACAGGGTGACATTGGTCATCAGGCCTTGCGCCGAGAATTCCTTGGTCGCCTTCAGGCCGTCGATGGTCAGCGGCACCTTGATGACCACGTTGGAGGCGATCTTGGCCAGCTTTTCGCCTTCCTTGATCATGGTGGCGGCGTCCGTGGCGGCGACCTCGGCCGAGATCGGGCCATCGCACATGCCGCAGATTTCCTTGATGACTTCAAGGATGTTGCGGCCGGACTTGGCGATCAGGGTCGGGTTGGTGGTGACGCCGTCGATCAGGCCGGTTTCCAGCAGTTCGGCAAGGATCTTGGTGTCGGCGGTATCGGCAAAAAGCAGCATGGGATTTTCCTGTTGCGGGCGCTGTTGAGGAATAAACTTTCAACCCGCGTAAAATTTCGGTATGGGAGGCTTAATCCCCATTCCCCCCAAAAAAGCAAGTTTTATCTGTAATGAGTGATGCCGTATTGAAACCGGATGCCCAGCCGAAAGTCGGTTTTGTCTCGCTCGGTTGTCCAAAGGCCCTGGTTGATTCCGAGCGCATTCTGACGCGCCTGAAGGGCGAGGGCTACGACACCTCGGCCTCCTATGCCGGTGCCGACGTCATTGTGGTCAATACCTGCGGCTTCCTCGATTCAGCCAAGGAAGAGAGCCTGAACGCCATCGGCGAGGCCCTGGCTGAAAACGGCAAGGTCATCGTCACCGGCTGCATGGGTGGCGAGGAAGACCTGATCCGTTCGCGCTTCCCCAATGTCGCCGCCGTCACCGGCGCGCACCAGTATGATGCGGTGATGGACGCCGTCCATAATGTGGTGCCGCCAAAGCCCGATCCCTTCCGCCCGCTGGTGCCGGAAGGCCCCGGTGTGCGCCTGACACCGAAGCACTATTCGTATCTGAAAATCTCCGAGGGCTGCGACCATCGCTGTTCCTTCTGCATTATCCCCTCTCTGCGCGGTGATCTGGCCTCGCGTCCGGTGGCGGATGTGCTGCGTGAAGCCGAGACCCTGGCCAGGGCGGGCGTCAAGGAACTGCTGGTCGTCTCGCAGGATACGTCGGCCTACGGTCTCGATATCAAGTATGCGCAGTCCGAATGGCGCGGCCAGAACTGGGACGCCAGCTTTGAAGACCTGGCGCGCGGGCTTGGCGAACTGGGCATCTGGGTGCGGATGCACTATGTATACCCCTATCCGCACGTCAATTCGGTCATTCCGCTGATGGCCGAGGGCAAGATCCTGCCCTATCTCGATATCCCCTTCCAGCACGCCTCGCCCAAGATCCTCAGGGCGATGAAGCGCCCCGGCAATCAGGAAAAGACGCTCGACCGCATCCTGTCGTGGCGCGAAATCTGCCCCGACCTGACCCTGCGCTCGACCTTCGTCGTCGGCTTCCCCGGCGAGACCGAGGCCGATTTCAACTTTCTGCTCGACTGGCTGGAAGCGGCGCAGATCGATCGCGTCGGCGCCTTCGCTTACGAAAACGTCGAGGGCGCGGCTGCCAAGCTGCTGCCCGATCATGTGCCGGAAGAGGTCAAGCAGGATCGCCTGGCCCGCTTCATGGCCGTGGCCTCGCGTATTTCGGCGCAAAAACTGGCCAACAAGGTGGGCCGCATCGAGGACTGTCTGGTCGACGACATCCGCAATGACGCCACCGCCATCGCCCGCACCCGCGGTGACGCGCCTGAAATCGACGGCCATATCTTCCTGAAGGGCTTCAATGGCCTGAAAGCCGGTGATCTGGTCAAGGCCAAGGTCACCAAGGCCGACGCCTATGACCTGTGGGGCGAACCCGAGGGTTTGATCAAGCTCAATCGCGTCCCCGGCGCCCGTCCCGTTCGACGCCATACGCTGATCTCGCGCATCTAACCTTGTACCTCCCCACCTATGGTGGGGAGGGGGACCGCACCCAAAGGGCGTGGTGGTGGGGTTTCTTACTTTACACTCCTTAAGGCTTCGATATCCGCGCCTTCGATGACGGCGAGGTTGGCTTCGATCCTGTCGATCGGCCAGTCCCACCAGGCAATGGCCATCAGGTCAGCGATCACTTCATCACTGAACCGCTGGCGGATCACCTGCGCCGGGTTGCCGCCGACAATGGTATAGGGTGCGACATCCTTCGTCACCACGGCACCGGAAGCGATGATCGCGCCCGAAGCGATTGTAACACCCGGCATGATCGTGGCGTTATGGCCGATCCAGACATCGTGCCCGACCACCGTGTCACGCGATGGCAGGTTGATATAGTCGATCATGGTTTCCGGCTTGAAGACGCGGAACGGATAGATCGAAAACCCGCCCATCGGATGATTGGCCGATGAGGTGATGAAGGTCGTGCCATGAGCGAACTGGCAGAATTTGCCAATCACCAGCTTTTCCTTGCTGATCGGGAAGAGGTAAGGCGCCAGGATCTGCGCCCAATTCGTCTGCGGCGTAAAATTCGACGCATAGGAATAGGCCCCGACCGTGATACGCGGATGGTCTATGACATTTTGCAGATAGACCGTGTTGGTGATCACCGTGCCATCGGGCGCGGTGATCGGATGGACAGCATCCATATTGAGAAGCGGCATTTGAAATCCCTCAGAACTTCGCGGTCAGGCGACGCGACAGGCGGGCCTTGATGCGCGCCAAAGCGGTTTCGGAGGCGGGACGGATGAAGTCGTACCCGATATCCGCCCAGTCGGGATCATCCTTCTCATAACCCAGGCGCGGCAGGATTTCGAGCGAGGTCACGAACGCCTGGGTGCGATAAGGCAGAAGCACGCCACCATTGGCCGTCTGATGCGCCTTGGCTTCCTCGTAATTACGGAACCAGTGATTGATCGAGTCCTTCAGGCCGGGGGCTGCGAAGATTTCGGAGAAATCGACCTCTTCGGCGGCATTTTTCAGCGCTGTCCAGGTCGGGAAGCCGGCCTCATGGGCGATGACGGTCAGGGCGTGCTTCAGTTGCAGGCCGGCCGGTGCATTTTCCAGACGGCTGAAACGCGTCCGCGCGGTCGCGTCATCGGCGCGCACGGCTTTCAGCAGCCTGGCGGCGTCGCGTTTGTAGGTGTCTATGGATTTGAGATCATGCGCGGCGTTTTTAGCCATTTTGGGCATGGGAAGTCTCCTTTGTACAAAGGCTTTTCCCCATCCCGGAAAGCCACAAAAGAGCGGATTATGTGTAGCAAATCTCTTGCAACAGGAGGACGCAAACGTCTTTCGCGGGGCTGAGCCGTCCTGCCGGCTCAAGGGCCTTTTTATTCGTCTTGCTTGGAAAAAGCAAGACGGTCGAAGCGCCGCAACGGCGGCGGCGGGCAGTCGCCCTTGCCAAAGCCATAAGGCTTTGGAGATCATTACCCTCATGTTTGCATTTTTTTCATGATTGGCGCGTGAAGTGATGTTAAGATTTTGCGACAGCGTACCCAAAAAAAATCGGGCGGGCAGATTGATCAATCTCAAAGAGACGCTTCAGACCTTCAGTCACGGGCATGATGTCATGTCTCCGGTCTCCGGCGCTTTGAAGAAAGGCCCGCTCTATCACGATCGCTGGTGGCTGACCGAGGACGGTCTGCGCCTCTATGCCCGCGACTATCCCGCCGCCGCCGGGCGGGTGCGCCTGCCGGTCATCTGCCTGCATGGCCTGACGCGCAATTCCAGCGATTTCGAAGAGGTGGCGCCCTATATTGCCGCACTCGACCGCCGCGTCATCGTGCCCGACCTGCGTGGCCGAGGCCTGTCGGAAAATGATCCCGACGTCGCCAATTACCACCTGTGGACCTACGCCAAGGATATTCTCGACCTGTGCGACGCCCTAGGCATAGGCCGGGCGGTCTTTATCGGCAATTCCATGGGCGGACTGGTGGCCATGGTGCTGTCTACCCTGCGGCCCAACCTGATCCAGGCGGCGGTGCTGAATGACATCGGCCCGACGCTGGCGCCAAAGGGACAGGCGCGGATTTCGGCCCTGGCGGCCATGCAGCGCCGCGCCATGCGCAACTGGCAGGACGCCAGCGCCTTCATTGCCGAACAGTATCGGCTGGTTTTTCCCGATAATACGACGGCGGACTGGCTGAAATTTGCCCGGCGCGTCTTCCGCAAGGGCCGGGATGGCAATCTGCACTTGGCCTACGATCCGCGTATTACCGACGCCTTCAAGACCCTGACCATGGACTCACCGGCCTATGACCTGGCGCCCTGCTATGCCAGCCTGGCGCACGGCCGCCCGATATTGCTGATCCGCGGCGCCTTGTCGGACGTGCTCGATGCCCTTGAGGCGAAGAAGATGGTGGTCTCGAACGAGGTCTCGCGCGTCGATATCGACCGGGTCGGCCACGCCCCCCTGCTCACCGAACCGCAGGCGCGCGCCGCCATCACCGAATTCCTTGAATCGCAAGCCTAGAACGCCCATATCGCTACCATAAATGCGAGGGTGCTGATGACGCGGACCGTGATTTTTGACAGCCCGTTTTTGCTGGGTTTTGACGATATGCGGCTGCTGATCGACCGCGTCGGGCGCAGCCATGACAATTACCCGCCCTATAATGTCGAATCCTTAAGCCCGGACCATATCCGCATCAGTATTGCCGTAGCCGGCTTTACCGCCGATCAGTTACGCATCGAAGTGCGCGGTGCCCACCTCACCGTCTCTGCCACACGCGATCGCGCCGGCGAAGCACCAGACCGCGACTATCTGCACCGCGGCATCGCCCTGCGCGGCTTCAACCGTGCCTTCGTACTGAGCGACGGACTGGAAATCACCGGCGCCAGCCTGGCCTATGGCCTGCTGCATATCGACCTTGTCCGCCCCAAACCCAGCGACGAGGTCCGGATCATTCCGATAGAAGTGATGGGATAGGAAATTCCAAAATTCATTCTTTGAATTTTGGCAAGCGTGACCGCGCGCCGCACATGTTTGCGCGTAATCTCTTACAATTAAGCCGCGTTGCTGTCGGCGATATCGGTCAGGATAGCGTAGATGGCGTCCGGATTTTCCATCTTGCGCAACTGTTCGCGCAGGTCTTTCTGGCGCAGCAGGCGCGACACCTTGGCCAGGGCCCTCAGATGCTCAGTGCCGGCATTTTCCGGCGCTAGTAGGGCGAAGATCAGATCAACCGGCATGTCATCGATGGAATCGTAATCGACCGGCGCATCGAGGCGCACGAAGATGCCGTGCATCCGGTCCAGCCCGGCCAGAGCAGCGTGCGGCACGGCCACGCCCATGCCCACGCCGGTGGAGCCCAGTTTTTCGCGTTCCAGCAGGGCCTGATGCACCTCGGCCGCTTCCAGGCCCAACTGGCGCGCCGCCACGTCTGCCACCATCTGAAGGGCCTGACGCTTGGAATTGACACTGACATTGCCAAGAATGGCGTGCCGGTCCAGCAGGGTGGTCAAAAACATAGTGTATCCGTGGTCGACATGACTGGCTCCCCCTCAGCCTGGGCCACTGCGGCCCGCAAGGCGACGGGGCGCGCGATGCCCGCCTGCCATAGAGAAGAGACACCCGAAGGTCAACCCATCTCAATCGGCGGGCGTTCACCGCGCAAACGGCCCCGTCTTTTGTTTTTTCCCCGGATACTCAGTCTTACTGGGTGGTCACTTTTGCGCGCGTGCGCTCCGGATCGATCCAGCCGATATTACCATCCGGTCGTCGATATATGACAGACAGACCGCCATGGGCGGCATTGCGGAACATAATCGCCGGATAGTTGGAAAGTTCCATTTCCGCCACCGCCACCGAGACGGTCATGGTGCGCAGCGCCGTTTCGGTTTCGGCAATGATCATGGAATGCGGCGGCGATGAGTGGTCCATGCCGTCGTCCAGCTCGATCTCCGCTTCATCGTCGCCATCAAAGGCGCGCAGGACCGTTACGTTGGCGGTCTCTTCCTTGACCGGCGTACCGTTGTGATGCTGCTTCAATCGTCGCTTATAGCGCCGGACGCGCTTCTCCATATTGTCGAGCGTACCGTCAAAGGCCGAATGGGCATCGCCGCCAAACGCGTGCGCTATAAGCGTCTGGCCGGAAGCGAGCCTGACCCAGCAATCCGCCTTGAACAAATGCCCCTGCTTCGAGATGGTCACTTCGGCGTCCCCGCCGCGTTCAAAATATTTGGCGATACCTGAAGTAAGCTCGGTTTCAATGCGCGCGCGCAAGGCGTCACCGACTTCGACCTGTTTTCCACTGACTTGGATTTGCATAGCGATATGTCGCTCCGTTCTTAAAACAAAAAGAACTTCGTCGCCGATCTGGAGGGGCCGGCGGCAATGGGCACCCGGACGTATTTCACGGGTACAAGGACGACTGTACGCCGACTGGCGGGGATGCAAAATCAAGAATTTGTGTAGCGAATTAACCCGCATTCACCTTGATTATTATCAGCAAATTACAGGTCAGAGCGCATTATGCCGCCGGTTGATACCCCTGTCGGGCGAAACCGGATCAGCGAATTTGACGCTTGCGTTCGACGCTCGACGGAATGCGCAGGGCCTCCCGATACTTGGCCACGGTCCGTCGGGCGATATCCACGCCGGCCTCTTTCAGAATTTCGACGATGCGGTCATCGGAAAGGATTTCGCCGGATGCTTTTTCGCCATCGATCAGGGTCTTGATCTTGTGGCGTACCGCTTCGGCCGAATGCGCCGAGGTGCCGTCATTCGAGGCGATCGAGGAGGTAAAGAAGAACTTCAGCTCGAAGACGCCACGCGGCGTGGCGACATACTTGTTGGAGGTGACGCGCGAAATGGTCGATTCGTGCATCCCCACGGCGTCGGCCACGGTTTTCAGGTTCAGCGGCCGCAGATATTCGACGCCATAGACGAAGAAGGCGTCCTGCTGGCGGACGATTTCGGCCGAAACCTTGAGGATGGTGCGCGCCCGCTGATCCAGGCTCTTGATCAGCCAGTTGGCCTGGCTCAGGCAGTCATTCAGATAGGATTTTTCGGATTCGGAACGGGCCGAAGTCGCCACTTTGGCGTGATATTTCTGATCGACCAGGACGCGCGGCAGGGTGTCGGAATTAAGATCGATGCGCCAGCCGCCATTGGCATCCGGCCGCACGAAGACATCCGGCACCACGGTCTGCGACGGCTCGGCGCCGTAGGCGGCCCCCGGACGCGGATTGAGCGATTTCAGCTCGGCGATCATCTCGCTGAGATCTTCCTCATCGACACCGCACACCTTGCGCAGGGCCGAGAGATCACGGCGGGCCAGCAGTTCGAGATTGTCGATCAGCGCCGCCATGGCCGGATCGAAACGATTGCGCTCGATCAGTTGCAGCTTGAGGCATTCCGGCACGCTGGTGGCCATGATGCCCGTCGGCTCGAAGCCCTGACAGGCGGTCAGCACCTTTTCCACAAGGGCCAGTTCGCAGCCAAGACGATCGGCGATTTCAGCCAGAGGCACCCGCATATAGCCGGCCTCATCGACGGCATCGATCAATATCTGCGCAATCGCCATTTCCGGCGCACTGAAATGGGCGATCAGCGCCTGGTCGGTCAGGTGTTCGGTGAGCGTTTTTTCGCGCGTCAGCGCCCGCTCCATGTCCTCGTCGCCATCGAAGCTGCCACCGCCCTTGCCGGCCTTGGACCAGTCGACCATCGGCCCTTCATTGGAGTCAGAAACCACCGATTCGCGTTCGCGCACCACCGGTTCATCATCGCCATAGACATCGGAGGCTGAGGCGTCGAGATCGGAATTGGCGGCGATGGTGTCGCGGTCACCGAGTTCCAGTTCGCGGGATTCCCCGCTGTCGGCCGCCTGCGCGTGGGCGTCGGCGTCGTTGCCCTCACCCACAGGGTCGCTGTCATCACGCTGCAACAGCGGATTGCGCTCCAGTTCGGTTTCGATCACCGCCTCAAGCTCAAGGTTCGACAATTGCAGCAGCTTGATCGCCTGCTGCAACTGGGGGGTGATGACCAGCCCCTGCCCCTGCTTGAGTTCTAATCTTTGACCGAGCGCCATTACCGACCTTTAGAGATTTCGGACCATACTGACCGCAAATCGTCTATATTTCTTTAGCTTCGGCAATTTTTGCGGAAACCGGACGAGAACATGTCCGGCATTGTGCGTTAACAAGTGCTGTCGAATGGTTAACAGTGGGCCATAATCGGCAAATTATGCCCAGCGAATCTAGGAATTGAAGGATTCGCCGAGATAGACGCGCTTCACTTCCGGATCGTGGGTGATTTCATCCGCGGTGCCTTCAAAGAGCACCTCGCCCGAATGGATGATCGAGGCGCGATCCACCAGGTCGAGCGTTTCGCGGACATTGTGATCGGTGATCAGGATGCCGATGCCGCGACTTTTCAGGTACATGACCACTTCGCGGATATCGGAAATGGCCAGCGGGTCGATACCGGCGAACGGCTCATCGAGCAGCATGAAGGACGGCTTGCCGGCGAGCGCCCGGGCGATTTCCACCCGTCGGCGCTCCCCGCCCGAAAGCGCTGTGGCCGGCGAATGGCGGATATGGGTGATGCGCAGTTCTTCGAGCAGGCGGTTGACGTCGTCACGGACCTTGTTCGGGTCTTTTTCGTTCAGTTCGAGTACGGCGAGAATATTCTGTTCCACCGACATGCCGCGAAAGATCGAGGCTTCCTGCGGCAGGTAACCCAGTCCCATGCGGGCACGCTGGTACATCGGCTGGTAGGTGATATCCTGGCCATCGAGCTTGATTGTGCCGTAATCGGCCTCGATCAGCCCGGTAATCATGTAGAAGCAGGTGGTCTTGCCCGCGCCGTTCGGCCCCAGCAGTCCCACGACCTCGCCGCGTCCCAGCCTGAGGCTGACACTCTTGACGACGGCGCGTTCCTTGTACGTCTTGCCGATTCCCTCGACGACGATACCTTCATTTTCAGCATCGACGCTGATGGAGGAATGCAGTTCTTCGACAGCCAGCATAAGACCTACTTCTTGTCCGGATAGATGATCGCCTTGACGCGGCCGGTACCGGCATCGAAAGTGGTGGTCTTCTGTGTCAGGTTATAGACCAGCCGCGTGCCGGTGGTGACGTTCTGGTTCTGCGTCAGGATGACATCACCGGTCAGGACCATATCGTCCGTCGCCTTGGTATAGACGGCCTGGTCGCCCTTCATGGTGCTGTCCGGCGTCACGTAATAGACATTGCCGGTGGCGACGATGGTGACCACCTCGCCGAAGCCCCGGCCATTTGGGCCAGCCTGGCGGGTGATGACCACCTTGTCGGCGCGCAGACGGGCATTGTCCTGAATGATCTCCACCCGGCCGACGAGCGTCTGGGTATGGGCCAGTTCATCCATATGCATGGAATCGCCGCCGACCATGACGGGACCGCCCTCGCTCGACACTTGGGCCTGCGCGCCGCCCGTTGCAATAATACCGGCCGCGATCAGCGCCGTCACAACCGTTTGCTTTTTCATACCGTCTTTGTCCCTTTGAGAGCCGGTCCGTTTGAAGGGCTACTGTTCAGTTATCGTGGCCCAGGCCTTGGTGTCACCGCGTCCCTTGATGTCCAGTGAGTGGCCATTGTCGGAAACCAGGAAGGATTCCCCCACTATATGCCCCGCCGAACCGTTTCCATCAACGTGTTTGTCGCCATAGACAATGGATTTATCCATGTCCACCACCGCCTGCTCGGTCCGGAGGACGAAATCCGATCCGCCGGCCGCGATCACCACATGGCCGGTCAGGGTGAACTTGTTGGTGGTCTGGTCAAAGACGCCATTGGCCGCCGAAACCCGGGTCGGGTTTTCGACATCGCTGCTCTTGAATTCCATGCTGGGCGCCTTGAGCGAAATCGTCGTAGCGTTCATGCCCTTGCGCACGGCTTCCAGCCCGCTGATCGTATAGCGGTCGCCATTGCTGCCCTGGCCGTAATAGCGCGGATTGGTGTAGCGGATTTCGTTCAGATTGCCGTTGTAGACATTCATTGAATTGATGATGGTCTGCGCCACGATCCAGCCGACATTGAACAGGCCGAGCGCGATGATTAAGCCCGGCAGCAGGCGGCGCAAAAGATGGATCAGGCGCGAACGCCGGCGTACCGCCGCCACCTGTTGCGCCAGGCGTACGCGACGATCGGCGGCTTCGGCCTCTATGTCGATCGGCGCCGCTATCCCTAAGGGCTGCAACGGCGCGTTAAGCTCGGTCAGGGTCATAAGAGCGCTTTTAATTATGGGGGCTACGCCCAGCTATGCGCGAAGATATCGCAATCTTCCCAGCCTGCCAAATCGAGTTTGACGCGGTGCGGCAAAAATTCCATCGCAGCCTTCGCCAAGTGCTCGCGGCCTTCGCGCACCAGCATGGCGTCGAGCTTTTCCTTGAGCGCGTGCAGGTGCAGCACATCCGAAGCGGCATAGGCCAGTTGCTCGGCCGAAAGCGTGGCCTGGCCCCAGTCTGAGCTTTGCTGCGCCTTGGAGAGATCGACCGCCAGCAGTTCGCGGGTCAGGTCTTTCAGGCCGTGGCGATCGGTATAGGTGCGCGCCAGCTTGGAGGCGATCTTGGTGCAGTAAACCGGCGCGGTGGTAACGCCCAGATGCAGCTCGAACATGCCGATATCGAAGCGGCCGAAGTGGAACAACTTGAGCACCTTCGGATCGGCCAGCAGGCGCTTCAGATTCGGGCAGTTATAATCGGGGCGGCTCATGCGCACGACATGGGCGTGGCCGTCACCGGAAGACAATTGCACTACGCACAAGGGATCGCGCCGGAAACGCAGGCCCATGGTCTCGGAATCAATGGCGACGGACGATCCCAGATCGAGCCCGTCGGGCAGGTCGCCCTCGTGGTAAAATACGGTCAAAATACATGCCTTCTTTTTGGCCTCTTCTTTGGCCATCTCGCCAGGACGGTTAATGACGCCCCTTTTGTGGGATTTGGCCTAATCCCAAAAAACGGAAAGGTCAATCAGCTACAGCCTAGCGCGCAGGAAAGCCATCATCCGCATCCATGCCTGCTCGGAGGCTTCCGCATTATAGACTTCCGGGCGGGTTTTGTTAAAGAAGGCATGGTCGGCGTCGTAGCTGTAGACTACCGGCGGATTGCCGGCCTTCGTCATGGCGGCTTCGAGACCAGCCACCACGGCCGGCGTTACCCAGTCATCCTTCCGGCCGAAATGGCCCTGGAAGGGGATTTTGATATCGGCCGGATCGGCGAAGGCTTTCGGCGGCACGCCATAGAAGCAGACGGCCGCCTTGAAGCCTTCCAGACGGGCCGCAGCCCCTATGGTCAGCGCCCCACCCATGCAGAAGCCCATGACAGCAACCGACGGATTGATGGTTTTCAGGTAATCGAGCGCCGCGGCAATATCCTCATGAACGGCGCCGGGGAAATCCAGACCATTCATCATATGGCTGGCCTCATCGGCATCAGCGGCAATGCGGCCATGATAGAGATCGGGCGCCAGGGCATTGAAGCCCTCGAACTCGAAGCGATCGACGATCGACTTGATGTGATCGTTCAGGCCCCACCATTCCTGGATGACGATGACGCAGGGCCGAGACTTGTCGATATCGGACAGATAAGCGTCAAGATGACCGCCATCGGCGCGATTGAGTGTGATCATGCGGCCCATCGGCGGCTCCTTTGCTGCGTTACCGGGTTCGTCTTACACCCGAAATGCCGCCATTGAAAAGCCGGGAGGCGCGGTGATCAGCGCAGGTTGAGCGGCTGGCGCGGGGTTTCGCTGTCAGCGCGATGGCGCGGCGTCGCCATGGCCGAAACGAAGGCTGCGGCACATTGGGCAGGCGCGCAGGCCCGGGCGGCGGAAATCCAGTTTACGGCGTCGATCTTCTGCATGATGCGTATCCTCAGGCGGCTCTGCGGCCGACCTCAACTATGAACCTGTCTGTTGTTTATAGCGGATAATTGTCAAGATTCGATGATGAAGACCTGAATCAGGCATTAACCCTGCCGGACGCGGGCAATAAAAAACCCGCCGCACGATAGTCGTGGGGGCGGGTGTTTTATTGGTGGAGCATAGCGGAGTGATGCGCCGCGCTTTACGCGGCTTACCCCTTCGGGGCGCCCTTAGCGTCGCTCGCCCTTTCGGGTCTCGCCGAACCGCGCGGTTCGATCCAATCCAACCAATAAAAAACCCGCCACAAGGGCGGGTGTTTTATTGGTGGAGCATAGCGGAGTCGAACCGCTGACCTCTTGCATGCCATGCAAGCGCTCTACCAGCTGAGCTAATGCCCCATCTTTAGGATGGTCCGGAACGGGTGGCCCCGTCCGAGGCGGCGACTTCTAGTTCAGGGCTTGCGGCGACGCAAGCCCTTTTGCGAACTTTTTTGAACTTTTTCACAGGTCTCGCGCGGTACAAGAAAAAAGCCGCCGGAACAAACCGGCGGCTTAATCTTTTTAGCGGTCGTCTTCGTCTTCACCGGGAAGGCCGTCGATCTCTTCATCGAAATCGGCATCCTCGTCGTCTTCGAGGAAGGGCACGTCATCGGCGTCGTCATCGCCCAGGTCGGCGTCTTCGATGTCCATGTCGACATTTTCACCGGGGGCACCGACGCGGGCCGGATCGGCCGGATCGAGGTCTTCGTCCTCGTCGATCAGCAAGGCGTCATCGGTGACCACTTCGTCGATTTCCGGTGTAACGGTTTCCGGCTCTTCGTCTTCGTCGTCCTCGCCGCCGGTCTTGCCCTTGACCTGATCCTCGGAGTCCTCATCGGCATCTTCATAATCAGGGGCAGTGGAGCGGACACGCGAACGGCGCGTGCGGACAACTTCTTCCTGGTCGAATTCAGTGTCGCAGCGCGGGCAATGCGCCGGATGTTTGTTCAGGTCGTAGAACTTTGCCGTGCAGTTGGGGCAAACTTGTTTGGTACCTAAGGCAGGATCAGCCACGAGACGCCCTTCTTTCAGTCTTTAGAAAATTTCGATTGCGTCGGCCCCCTTGCCACTAGATAAGCCTCCTGTCAAAGCCCCTTTTGCGGGCAGAGTTCATTTTTTCGTTTAAACCGAGACTTTCCCGTGTCCAGCCAGCCGAATGCCGTCAGACTTTTACCGCCTAAAGGCAGCTTGACCGGAAAGATCGCCCTGCCGGGGTCGAAGTCGATCACTAACCGGGTACTGCTGATCGCGGCACTGGCGAAAGGCCGCAGCCATATCAGCGGCGCGCTGAAGAGCGACGACACCAAATATATGGCGCAGGCGCTGCGGCAGTTGGGCGTAACGGTGGGAGAAACGGGCAACACCGATTTTGTCGTCACCAGTACCGGCACCCTGACCCCTTCGGCCGAGCCCTTGTTTCTCGGCAATGCCGGCACGGCGGTGCGTTTCCTGACCGCGGCTGCCGCCAATATCGCCGGCACGACGGTGCTCACCGGCGACATACATATGCAGAAGCGCCCGATCGCGCCGCTCGTCGAGGCGCTCAATGCCGCTGGTGTGGAGGCCATTGCGCCGACCGGCTGCCCGCCCGTGACGGTGAGTAGTCAAGGCGGTTTCGCCAATCGTTCGATCGAGATAGATGCCAGCCTGTCCAGCCAGTATGTCTCGGCCCTGATGATGGCCGGCACCAAAGGCGAGGCGCCGTTCTCCCTGAAGGTCAAGGACGGCGATATCGGTGCGCGCGGTTATATCGACATCACGCTGGAATGTATGAAGGCTTTCGGCGCCGATATCACGCAGACCGGCCCCTTGAGCTGGGACATCGCCAACACGCCCTACTCGGCACGCGACTACTGGGTGGAACCCGATGCCAGCGCCGCCACCTATATCTGGGGCATCAACGCTTTGCTGGATGCGCAGATAGATATCGGCATCGCGCCCGAGGCCATGATGCAGCCCGACGCCCGCGCCTATGACTATATAAAGCAGTTCCCAAACCTGCCCGCCGAAATCGACGGCAGCCAGATGCAGGACGCCATTCCGACCATCGCCGTACTGGCCGCCTTCAATAATCATCCGGTGCGCTTCGTCGGTATTGCCAATCTGCGTGTCAAGGAATGCGACCGTATCAATGCCGTAGCCACGGAATTGAACCGCATCCAGCCGGGCCTGGCAGAGGAGATCGGTGACGATCTGCTGGTGACGCCCGACCGCAGCCTGATCGGCCGGACGGTAAGCGCCAACATCGAAACCTATCACGACCACCGCATCGCCATGGCGTTTGCGCAGGCGGCGCTGGTTATCGATGGCCTGCGCATTCTCGATCCCGGCTGTACTGCCAAGACCTATCCCGGTTACTGGCGCGATCTGGAAAGTGTTGGCGTGGGGATGCGTTTCGAATGACCAAACCCCTCCTGGTCGCCTTTGATGGCCCGGCCGCGTCCGGCAAGGGCACGCTCGCCTCGGTGATCGCCGCCGATTACGGCCTGCCGTTTCTCGACACCGGCCTGCTTTATCGCGCGGCTGGTCACCTGGCCCATGTGCGCGATATCGACCCGGCCGTCGCCGCCACCTTGATCGATGCCGAAACCCTGGCGGACGAAGCCTTGCGCGGACGTGAAGCCGGTGAGCGCGCCTCACGCGTCGCGGCTATTCCGGAAGTGCGGGCGGCCCTTTTCAAATACCAGCAGGATTTCGCCAATCAGCCATCTGGCGCCGTGCTCGATGGCCGCGATATCGGCACAGTCATCGCGCCGCACGCACCGGTGAAGCTGTTCGTCACCGCGCGGCCAGAAATCCGCGCCCACCGCCGCTGGCTGCAACTGGTAAAGCTCAATCCGGCCCTTACCGAAGCCGAGGTTCTGGACGATATCCGCATCCGCGACGAACGCGATTCGTCACGGTCAAGCGCCCCTCTGGAAAAAGCCGCGGATGCGCTCTTGCTAGATACCTCCGACTTGGGTATAGACGCAGCCATCGCAACTGCGCGATCCCTTGTGAAAAGCCGTCTGTGACATTCTTTCGAATGTTAAATCCAACAGCGGTTTATTAGAGGCAGCACACGGGACGTCTTCGGGGCTTTCGGGCCTGCGGTTCAAATCTTGGGGCCCGCTTCGGCTGCCTCCCAAACCCAACTTCACAAAATCCAAAGTCGCACCCCCGCGCCCTTTCCCCGTCAAACGCCACGGCCTCATCGGCGTTTCCGGAACCTGAAAGACGGGACACGCGCCAACACACAAAAGAGACTCTATGAGCGATTACAATCCGTCGCGCGACGATTTCGCCGCCCTGCTTGACGAATCCATGCACGGCCGCGACATGCTTGAAGGCCAGGTCATTCACGGCCTCGTCGTCGGCGTCGAAAAAGAATATGTCATGGTCGATGTCGGTCTGAAGACCGAAGGCCGTATCTCCCTGAAGGAATTCGGCCTCACCGACGGCCAGTCCCTTAAGGTCGGCGACACCGTCGAAGTTTACCTGGAACGCGTTGAAAACGCCATGGGTGAAGCGGTCATCAGCCGCGAGAAGGCCCGCCGCGAAGAAGCCTGGACCCGCCTGGAAGTGATCTTCAACAAGGGCGAGCCGGTCATGGGTACGATCGTCGGTCGCGTCAAGGGCGGCTTCACGGTCGATATGGACGGCGCCTCGGGCTTCCTGCCCGGCTCCCAGGTCGATATCCGCCCCGTGCGCGATGTCGCCCCGCTGATGGGCAAGGAACAGCCCTTCGCCATCCTGAAGATGGACCGTCCGCGCGGCAATATCGTCGTGTCGCGTCGCGCCATCCTGGAAGAAGCCCGCGCCGAGCAGCGCACCGAACTGGTCGGCCAACTGGCCGAAGGCGAAATCCGTGACGGCGTCGTCAAGAACATCACCGACTACGGTGCGTTCGTTGACCTCGGCGGCATCGACGGCCTGCTGCACGTTACCGACATGTCGTGGAAGCGTGTTTCGCATCCGTCGCAGGTCCTCAATGTCGGCGATGCCGTCAAGGTCCAGATCATCAAGATCAACCCGGACACGCAACGCATCAGCCTCGGCATGAAGCAACTGCAATCCGATCCGTGGGATGGTGTCGACTCCAAGTATCCGGTCGGCGGCAAGTTCTCCGGCCGCATCACCAACATCACGGACTACGGCGCCTTCGTGGAACTGGAATCGGGCGTCGAAGGCCTGGTTCACGTTTCGGAAATGTCGTGGACCAAGAAGAACGTTCATCCGGGCAAGATCGTCTCCACTTCGCAGGAAGTTGAAGTCGTCGTGCTCGAAGTCGACGCCTCCAAGCGCCGCGTGTCGCTCGGCCTCAAGCAGGCCCAGAACAACCCCTGGGACGACTTCCTGGCTCAGCACCCGGTCGGTTCGACGATCGAAGGCGAAGTCAAGAACGCCACCGAATTCGGCCTGTTCATCGGCTTCGAAAACGACATCGACGGCATGGTTCACCTGTCGGATCTCGACTGGAACGTGGCCGGCGAAGAAGCCATCGCCAAGTACAAGAAGGGCGATGTCGTCAAGTCCAAGGTTCTGGATGTCGACGTCGAAAAGGAACGCATCAGCCTGGGCATCAAGCAACTCGGCAGCGATCCGATGACCGGCGATACCTACCGCAAGGGCCAGAACATCACCGTGACCGTCACCGAAGTTACTTCGGGCGGCATCGAAGTGAAGTTCGGTGAAGACGACGCCCCGATGTCGGCCTTCATCCGCAAGTCCGACCTGTCGCGCGATCGCAACGAGCAACGCGTCGAGCGTTTTGCCGTCGGCGACCGCATCGACGCCCAGGTGACCAATGTCGACAAGGCGGCCCGCAAGGTCTCCGTTTCGATCAAGGCTCTGGAAATGGCTTCGGAAAAGGAAGCCATCGAGCAGTACGGTTCGCAGGATTCCGGCGCTTCGCTGGGCGATATCCTGGGTGCTGCCCTGCGCGACAAGGCCGGTTCGTAAGTACGGGCCTCTTAAATCGCTATAGTGCAAACGCCTTAGCGATTTAGGGTTAGCTAAAAAACAGGCCGGAGCCTCTCACGGGGCTCCGGCTTTTTTTATGCCGCCAAACAGGACCGATACCGCTTGGAACTCATAAGCCCCCGTGATGTAAGGTTTTTTTGTGAACCTTGTCATTACGGGGGTTTTTTATATGATGAACGTCCGTCTTGCGCTTCCCAGGCAGGAAAATATCCTGATCCCGATGAAAAATCTTAATATGTTAGCGCTACCAGCACGTTAATCTATCAACAAGCCCTTGAACTCATTTTAATTTTCGGACATGCTCGCCCTTCTCAGATTTACCGCGTGAGGGAGATCAATGCTCAAGTCTGAACTTATTGAACGTTTGGCTTCCGAATACCCGCATTTGACGCAGAAGGATGTCGAGCGCGCGGTAAACCTCATTCTGGAATCCATGATCAGCACGCTGGAAAAAGGCGGCCGCGTCGAGCTTCGCGGTTTTGGCGCCCTGTCGGTGCGTTCCCGTCCGGCCCGCGCCGGCCGCAATCCGCGCACCGGCGAGTCCGTCAAGGTGCCGGCCAAGCATGTGCCCTTCTTCAAGAGCGGCAAGGAACTGCGCGAACGCCTGAATCTGACCGGCGACGATAACGCCGAGTAAGGAGCCCGACATGAGCATTGCCTCCGAATTCAAGACCTTCCTGATGCGCGGCAATGTCATCGACCTGGCGGTCGGTGTCGTGATCGGCGGCGCCTTTGGCAAGATCGTCACCTCGCTCGTCGATAATATCATCATGCCACCGATTGGCTACCTGACCGGCGGCGTCGATTTCTCCAATCTCAAGCTGATCTTGAAGCCGGCCGATGTGGCCACCAAGACGGCTGAGGTCGCCATTTCCTATGGCATCTTCATCAATACCGTCATCCAGTTCCTGATCATTGGCGCGGCCATCTTCCTGGTGGTCAAAGCGATCAACAGGCTGATGCCACCACCGCCGGCGCCACCGCCGCCGGGACCTTCGCAGGAAGAACTGCTGGCCGATATTCTGGCCGAGCTGAAAAAGAAATAAGCAAAAAGGCCGGGGTTCGCTCCGGCCTTTTTGTTATCCGCCAGCGCATTAAAAAAGCCCCCGGCACATAAACGCCGGGGGCCGAGTTGGGTCAAAGGGGTTGAGACTAATCTTTGACCTTGTTGGAATCTGGGCCAGAGCTAAGGGATGAAAAGCGCTGATACGTGGCCGGGTTGCGGTCCCAGACCTGGCGGTCACGCACACTGCGCAGAAGCTTGACATATTCGGCATGAGACCAGGCCAGGGGCGTGGCGCTGTCCGTGCCTTCGCCAACCGTATAGTCGTGAGCGGTCTTCGAGCCGACGCCATCGAATACCTGTTCTGGGATCATCAGACCCTCATTGGCGAACAGTTCCATGCCCTTCACATAGGTGCCGCGGATGGCGGAGATATCACCATCGGTCGCGCCCCCGGCTTTCAGGCTTTCGAGCGCCAGTTCGTAATGGCCGCGTTCGCCGGTGAAGATCGGCCACACACGACCGCGCTGATCGGCAGACATCGGGCCATAATTGCCGCCATCGGTGCCTTCGCCATAGCCGTCATTGCCGTAGCGCCTGAAACCGGGGACCGTCACATCGGTGCCGGGGAAATGAAAATCGTAACGCACGCGCAGATTTTCAGGCAGGGTCTGGTCATCGACCACGGCCAGCGAGGCGGTGATATCCTTGTCATCGGCCGGACGCACCCCATAGCGCACCAGTTCGAGGAAGCCGGCATCGACCATCAGGTCCGAGGACAAGGCCGGGCGGCCATTGCGGCTGTCCTGGCTGCCCGGATTATTGGCGTCGTCCGAGCGTGAAATGCGCAGGAAATAGCTGGCGGGCCTGTCCGCGCCACGCACCTTGCCCGACGTGGTGAAAAGTCGCTGTTCCAGCTTTCCGGAATACTCGCCGGCTTTTTCGGCGTAAAGCTTCGCGCCGGCCGCATCGCCCGCCTGGGTGGCGATATCGGCCGCCGCCGTCAGGCCCGCGATCACGGCTGCGGTGGTGGAGGGCGAATGGCCTTCCTGCTCCTCCCAGCGTTCCTGCTGGCTGTAGGGCGGGGTGATGGTAGCGTGGTTCCAGTCGAGCCCCACCGTGCCGCCGTGGCTCAGGAAATCGGCGGCGGGCTTCAGCATGGTCTGGTAGGATGACAGCAGTTCGGTCTTCGAGATCAGGCCCAGTTGCTCCAGCCGCTCGCCAAGCAGGATCGGCATGGCGGTCTGGTCAAGCTGGACCCCGACCCATTCCGGTGTGCCGTCGACATGGGCCTTCTGCATGAACCAGCCGGTGGCGCCGGTATTGCCGGGCGTGGTCGCCTTGACCTGCACAGTCGGCAGGTAGCGGAAGGCGGCCACCGGCGTTTCGCGGTCGCCCAGGGCGGCTAGGGCCATGGAAACCTGGTAGAAATCGCGTGGCCAGACCGCCTTGTAGCCGGTCGAGGACACATCGGTGGTCACCGTATCGCCCCACGGATTGCTGAGCGAGGCGATCATGGCGCCGGCGGAGGTATGGTCTTCCTGCACCTTCAGCGCCAGCGCCGAGGCATAGAGCAGCTTGCCATTATCTTCCGACACCGGGATCAGGCTTTTCAGTTCGGACAGCGAGGCGAGATAGTCTTCCCAGCCGACCGCCTTGCCTTCGCCGTTATAGTTGGCCAGCACCCTGGCATAGCCGGTTTTCAGCGTAGCGGCGGATTCGGCGCTGGCGGCTTGCGTGGTGGCGCCAAAGCCGACCGCCAGATCGAAGGTGGCCGCTTTGCTGACTACCGGCAATTGCCCGACCAGCACGATATTGCCCTTCTGGTCGGCGGCGCTATGCAATTCGCCAAGCGAATGGCTGGCGGTCAGTTCCTTTATGCCGTCGCTGACGCCGGTATAGCCGACCGTGGCCTTTTTGAACGGCACATTGGCGGACAGATTAAGCGCCACGTTGCCTTGCCAGGCTTGCAGGTGCGTCACATTGGCATGGCCTTCATCATCGCCCGATGTATTGGCCATGGAGGGATCGAGAATCACGTAAGGCGTCACCGGGCCTTTCAGCGCCTTGACCGTGACGCGCACCATCAGGCTCTGATGATCGGGATCGGTGAAGACATCCTTGATGATGACGAAACGGCCCTGCTTGTCGGTATTGGTCAGACGATAGGCAGGAGAAAGCGGCCGGCCCGCGGCATCCGTATGGATATATTCGACATGGCTGATCGTATCGGTGCGTTCGAAGGCCGTCCATCCGGCACCCGTGACGGCGATCTGCATTTCGCGGATCTGTGCCTCGTGGATACGGCCATACATGGTTTCGGTCACCACGCCCTCAGCCAGTGAGAACCATACCTTCGAGACTGTGCCGGTCTTGGCCTGATCGGAGAACTGGTAGTCCTTGTAGGCTTCGTAGGCGCTGCCTATGCCCTGCTTGCCGGAATAGGACCAGGGCGAGGCGAGGCCGGGACCATTGGTGGCCGGGGCCGCGGTAATGACGGTCGGGTTATGGTTGGGGGCCTCTTCCTGCGCCAGGGCCGCGCTGCCCGCCAGAGCCAGCACGCTTGCACAGCCGGCCAGAACATATTTACGCATACGCAATTCCATTACCCTCTCCTGCCGCCGCGCGGCCTGATTCCGGCGCGCGAACCTTTATTGATTTTTGACCGGCCAAATCGTTCCAGGCCCGTCTTTTCATCACTATGGCAAAGAGAGAGCGCTTCGTCGCGCTGCATACGTATTCACGCCGGCAAAATCCGCATGAATACGAATACGCAATCGAAGGGCGACGGGCTTGAGGGCAAAAAAAAACGCCCTTTGGTCCGGAAAGACCAAAGGGCAGTTTATGTTGAGAAGATACCACTTACAAAGCAAGACCCTGTAATTGGCGTATTCCGGCCGCGTCACAACAGCCGAAATAGGAGCGCCGGTTTTCAGCCCAGGCGCCAGCGACGCTTACGGCAGATGACCGGAAACCAATGTGTAAACGTTTGCATGGCCGCAGCGCAACAGAAAAAGCGCATCAGGCGAAAATTTGCGTCATTTCCGTGAGCGAGGCAGCCACACACAAGGTTTACCGAAGTTGCTGTCAGCCTATGCGCGCGTTTTGGGTCACGCAATCCTGAATACGTATTCAACCCTTATCCAGGTCCTTGAATACGTATGCATGTCTTTCTGCCGCAGATAGGGTCTTTTACGCGCCGACCATTTGGCATAAGCCTGGCGTAGAAAACGATTACAGGAACAAGGAAACTCTCCATGCATACCGGGCCGAGCCTGCTGGCGCTTGCTTTTTCACTCCTGGCGGTAACAGCCGCCAGTCCGGCTCTGGCGCAGGACGCGGCGCCGGCGGCGGCGGCGGACGTGTCGCAATCCTCGCAGGCGGCGCCGAAATACCAGACCATCGCCAGTGCGGATTCGCCCGACAAGGTGCTTCATGTCGATGTCATGCTGAGCGGCGATGGCAACCTGTCCTATCAGGTGACGCGCAATGGTCAGGTGATCGTTAATCCGTCGCCGCTGGGCCTGATCCTGGCCAATGCGCCGAAATTCGACCGTTATTTCGCTCTGGACAAGGCCGAGACGACCTCGCACGACGACACCTGGGAGCAGCCGTGGGGCGAGCGCCGCTATGTCCGCAACCACTATAACGAACTGCGCGTTGATGTGGTGCAAAAGACCTGGGATGACCGCAAGATGACCGTGGTCTTCCGCATCTATGATGACGGCCTGGGCTTCCGCTATGAGTTCCCCGACCAGCCGCAACTGCACAAGCTGGAGATCATGGATGAACTGACCGAGTTCGCCATCGCCGATCCGGCCACCGCCTGGTGGGATGTCGCCGGCGAATGGAACCGCGAGGAATATCTCTACAACAAGACGCCGCTGAACGAGGTCAGTGAAGCCCAGACGCCCATGACGATCAGGACGGACAAGGGCCTGTATATTTCTTTCCACGAAGCCGCTCTGGTCGATTACGCGGCCTACTGGCTGCGCCGCGTCGATGGCCAGCGCCTGAAGACGCGCCTGGCACCCTCGGCCATGGGCGCGCCGGTCGTGCGCGATGCCCCCTTCCCGACGCCGTGGCGGACGATGGAAATCACCGACAGCGCAGCCGGACTTTACAACAGTTCCGACCTGATCCTGAACCTCAATGAGCCCAACAAGCTGGGCGATGTGTCGTGGGTCAAGCCGTACAAATATGTCGGCATCTGGTGGGGGATGCACCTCAACAAATGGACCTGGGAAGCCGGTCCGCGCCACGGCGCCACCACCAAAAACACCGAGGACTATATCGATTTCGCGGCGAAAAACGGCTTCCGCGGCGTGCTGGTCGAGGGCTGGAACAAGGGGTGGGAAGACTGGTTCGGCAAGGGCTGGAATTTTTCCTTCACCGAAAGCTATCCGGATTTCGATCTGCCGGCGATTTCCGCCTACGGCCTGAAGAAGGGCGTACACCTGGTCGGCCATAACGAGACCTCCGGCAATGTCGCCAACTACGAACCGCAGATGGCCGCGGGCTTTGCGCAATACGAAAAATACGGCGTGGATTCGGTCAAGACCGGCTATGTCGCCGATGCCGGCGGCGCGCGTGTCAAGGCGGCCGATGGCGAGATCCGCTACACTTGGAACGACAGCCAGGAAATGGTCCGTCACTACCTGCTGAACGTGACGACCGCCGCCAAATACCATATCGCCATCGATACCCACGAGCCGATCAAGGATACCGGCCTGCGCCGCACCTATCCGAACTGGGTGTCGCGCGAAGGCCAGCGCGGCATGGAATATAATGCCTGGGGTGACCCGCAGAATCCGCCGGAACACGAGGCCAATCTGGTCTTCACCCGTATGCTTTCCGGCCCCATGGATTTCACGCCGGGTATCCTCAGCCTGCAAGGCCAGGGCAAGCCGATCCCTTCCACCCAGGCCAAGCAGCTTGCGCTCTATGTCGTGCTCTATTCCCCCATCCAGATGGCGGCCGACCTGCCGGAAAACTACGCCAAATACCCCAAGCCATTCCAGTTCATCAAGGATGTGCCGGTGGACTGGGACCAGTCGATCGCGCTCAATGGCGAACCGGGTGATTTCGCCACCATCGTGCGCAAGGACCGCCATTCGGATAACTGGTATCTCGGCAGCGTGACCGATGAAAACGAACGCAGCCTTGATGTGCCGCTGACCTTCCTGGAACCCGGCCGCACCTACAAAGCCCAGATCTACCGCGACGGCCCCAATGCCGGCATGACCGGTGATGCGCGCTTTGATATCGTCATCGAGGAAAAGACGGTCACGGCCGGCGATACGCTCACCCTGCGCATGGCACCCGGCGGCGGCGAGGCCATTCGCTTCGTGGCCCAGAAGAAGAAGTAGCCGCATGTGGCGCGGGATACTGATCGGCCTGGCCGTGCTCTTCGCCCTGCCTGCCTGGGCGGAGGGGCGGCTGGATCACTACCCCGCCTTCGCCTCGAAGTTCGTTGCCCCGCGTCAGGTTACGGTCTGGCTGCCGGAAGGCTATGATCCGGCGCATCCCCTGCCCGTGCTCTACATGCAGGATGGCCAGAATGTCTTCGAGGCCGACCGTGCCTATGGCGGCCACACCTGGGGGATCATTGATACGCTCAGCACACGGATAAAATCCGGAGACCTGCCGCCTGTGATCGTGGTCGCCATCGATAACGGCGAGGAATTGCGCGGCCGCGAATACCTGCCGCAGAAAATCTATGACGGGATGCCGCCGAAAGTGCGCGCCCGTCTGACGAAAAACTGGGGCGGTCCGCCGCTGTCCGATCAGTACCTGCGCTTTCTCGTCACCGAACTGAAACCCTTTATCGACAAGACCTACGCCACGCAAAGCGATACGGCCCACACCTTTATCATGGGGTCATCCATGGGCGGGCTGATCTCGTTTTACGCACAAGGTGAATATCCGCAGGTTTTCGGGGCCTCGGCCTCGCTTTCCATGCACTGGGTTCTGGATAATCCGTGGATCAGCACACCGGATGACGCGATCAATGCGCCGCAGGTGGCCAAGGCGTTTGATGACTATCTGGCTGTTTCCAGCCTGAACCCCGCAACCGGCCATGTCTATATGGACCAGGGCACGGAGACGCTCGATACCCCTTACCGGCCTTACAGCCTGGGCGTGGCGGCGGCGATGAAGGCGCGCGGTTGGCAGAACGGACCGCATTTTTCCTCGCAGATATTCCCCGGCGCCGATCACAGCGAGACATCCTGGGCCAAACGGCTGGATATTCCGCTGAATTTCCTGCTGAAGCAGAAGGTCGTCGCCAGCGGCACCCTGATCACCCTGCCGCAGGTGACATCGAAATTCGTCATCCCGCGCGACATTCATGTCTGGCTGCCGGATGATTACGACCCGGCGAAAACCTACAAGACCGTCTACATGATGGACGGCCAGAATCTGTTTTCACCCAGTCCCTACAGCGGTGCCGACTGGGGCGTGGCCGAGGCGCTGCCGAAGCTGATCGCGGAAGGCAAGACGCCGCCGGCGATCATCATTGGCATAGACAATATTCCAGAACGGACGCGCGAATACATGCCGCAGAAGGTCTATGATCACATGCCGCCCGAATACCAGGCGCGCATCCGCGCCTTCGAGGACGGGAAAACGCCGAATGCGGATAATTTCCTGAAATTCGTCGTCACCGAACTGAAGCCGATGATCGACAAGACCTATCATGCCGCGCCCGGTCCGGAAAATACGTCGATCATGGGCTCATCGATGGGGGCGCATATCGCCCTCTATGCGCAGGGCGAATATCCGGAGGTCTTCGGTGCCTCGGCCTCCCTCTCCATGCCGTGGCTGATGGCCGATCCGGCCAAGGACGCCGCCGCGATCGATGCCGACGCCGCAACCGTGGCCGCGGGCTGGCAGGCATGGCTGAAGACAACGAAAATGGTCCCCGGTCGCAACCGCATCTACAGCGATCAGGGCACGGTGGGGCTCGATGGCCTGTTTACGCCCTATGAGGCAAAGGCCGTGACGGTTTTCCGGGCCAATGGCTGGAGCGGGACCGATTTCCACGCACCCGTTTATGAAGGGGCCGAGCACAGCGAAAAGGATTGGCGTAAACGCGTGGATATACCGCTTGTCTTCCTGCTGAACCGTTGAAAAGACAGCGCCATATCGCGTAAATTCAGTTTCTGTTAGGGTTTGTTAACCGTGATCCGTCACACTCCGGACTGTTGCATTCCAGTTCATACGGACCCCGTTCGCCAAACCCCATGTTTGCCAAGCCAAAGCCCTCGTCCGACCTGCCCGGCCGCCCGCGCTTCGATCCGCCACGCGGCGCCCGTCCGCACATGCGTGAACTGCCGAAGATCTGGGCCGGGCGGATTGTGGAAACCTTCAAAAAGCCTTATGTCGCGCCGGTTTCGGCACTGGCCGTTTTCGCCATCGCTGCCTTCGCCTTCCTGAATCTGGCGGGTGACCCCGACGCGGCTTCGCCCTCGGTCCGCATCAATCTCGCCAAGGACAAGGCCCAGGTCGCCAGCGCGCACGCCGCCACAGGCGACAGCCAGGCCGGTATGCAGTCCTTCACGCTCGATAGTCTGGGCCTCTTCGGCGATGCCAGCGCCGATACCTTCACCGATCCCGATGCGTCACCCGTCCAAGGCACGGCCGTGATCACCCTGCCGGGAGATGACGCCGCAGGGACTATGCCCGCGCCGAAATTCACCGTCTCTCCCCTGCCCCCGGCACCGATCGCCGGGCTTACCCAGACGACCGACAATGGTCCACTGCCGATTATCGCGCCCAACGGCCAGACCCCGGCCTCGGCCTATGCCCGCCCGTTCAAGGGCGACGGCCGGCCGATGGTGGCCCTTGTCGTCGGCGGGCTGGGCCTGAACCCGGCCACCACGAAGCAGGCCATAGAGCAATTGCCGCCGCAGGTCACGCTATCCTTCGTGCCCTATGTTTCCGGACTCCAGGGCTGGATCGACCAGGCGCGCGCCGCCGGCCATGAGGTCATGATCGAAGTCCCGATGCAGCCGACCAATTATCCGGACAATGACCCCGGCCCGCAGACCCTGCTAGCCAATGCCCGGACCGACGACCTGATCGGCCACTTGAACTGGGCGCTCTCGCGCGCCAGCGGCTATTTCGCCGTCTCAAACTATCAGGGCGGCGCATTCTTCAAGGACAAGGCCGGCACCACGGTCTTCCTGCAAAACCTCAAGAACCGCGGCGTCAGCTTCATAGACGACGGGCAGGCGCGCGGCTTGGCTGGCGCCTGGGGTCGTGCCTCGGCCGACCGCATCATCGACAACCAGATCAATTCGACCGCCATTTTTGCCCAGTTGGGCGGCCTGGAAGCTACCGCCAAGAGCCGCGGATCAGCGCTTGGCACCGGCTTTGCCTACCCGGTAACCCTGGCCGTGGCGCTTAAATGGACGCAAGGTCTGGATGCGAAGGGGATACAGCTCGCGCCCGCCTCGGCAATGACCCACCAATGACCACTACAGACAAAGGCCCGGAAG
Organism: Asticcacaulis taihuensis; assembly: GCF_900100255.1. Lineage (GTDB taxonomy): Bacteria > Pseudomonadota > Alphaproteobacteria > Caulobacterales > Caulobacteraceae > Asticcacaulis > Asticcacaulis taihuensis. Next base: position 367,329 of record NZ_FMTS01000002.1, read on the forward strand.
GGTATCGCCCCAATGTCGGGCTTGTCGTTTTCAATGCCGAAGGCAAGGTGTGGATCGGGCATCGCTTTGGCGTGAGCGGCGATTATGCCTGGCAGTTCCCGCAGGGCGGGGTGGACGAAGGCGAGGAACTGGAAGCCGCTTCCCTGCGTGAGCTTTATGAGGAAACCGGCATTCGCTCCGTAACCCCTCTCGGACGGACTAAAGACTGGATCGTCTATGACTTTCCGCCGGAAGTCCTGGCCAACAAGCGGATCGGCAAGAATTTCAAGGGCCAGAAGCAGATCTGGTTTGCCTATCGCTTTACCGGCCAGGATTCCGAGGTCAACCTGACGACCCATGGCGAGCAGGAGTTTTCGCGTTGGGAATGGTGTGATCTCGATTCTGTCATCGATCGCGTGGTCCACTTCAAGCGCGACAGCTACCGCAAGGTGATCGCCGAACTGCGTACGCTGGTCTGACTTCACGTCATCGTGTTTTCCCTGCTGCCTCTTCCTGACAGGCGCGATGCGATAAGGATGCGTTCGTAAAAGGAGCGCACCATGAGTGAAACCACCTATATCGACGGCTTTGTCATTCCTGTTCGCAAGACCGATAAAGACGCCTATCTGGCCATGGCCAAGAAGGCCGCAGAGGTCTGGCGCGACCATGGCGCCCTGGAAGTGATCGAATGCTGGGGCGATGATGTGCCCGATGGCAAGGTCACCTCATTCCCGATGGCCGTAAAGCTGCAACCGGATGAAGTGGTCGTCTTTTCATGGGTCACCTGGCCCTCCAGGGCAGCCCGTGATGCTGGCAACGAAAAGGTCATGGCCGATCCGCGCATGAGTCCGGAGAATATGGAAATGGTCTTTGACGGCAAGCGCCTGATCTTCGGCGGCTTCACCCTGCTGAACAGGGGTTGATCGACGCAAAAGCCCGCCGGATCACTCCGGCGGGCTTTCTAACTCTCACCACTCAACTCAATCAGTGGACGTTTTCGCCGTATTCATTGGCGTGTTCGGCCAGAATGGTCATGCCGTCCTCGTTGACATCGGCAAAGCCACCGCGCACCTGGAAGACGCGCTTCGTCACGCCGTCAAGGATGGTGACATCCCCTTCGGCCAGCGTGGTCATGAAAGGCGCGTGGTGCGCCAGCACGCCGAATTCACCTTCGACACCCGGCGCCACGACCTGATCGACCTCGCCCGCGAACAGTTCGCGTTCGGGCGTCACCAGGGAAACATGCAGCTTATCCGTATCGGCCATGATTACTTACCTTCGCCGGCCAGCTTTTCAGCCTTGGCGATGGCTTCCTCAATGGTACCGACCATGTAGAAAGCGGCTTCCGGCAGGTGATCGTAGTCACCGTTGCAGATACCCTTGAAGCCCTTGATGGTGTCTTCGATCGACATCAGCACGCCCGGCGTACCGGTGAAGATTTCGGCGACGTGGAAGGGCTGAGACATGAAGCGCTGGATCTTACGGGCGCGGGCAACCGTCGCCTTGTCTTCTTCCGACAGTTCGTCCATGCCGAGGATGGCGATGATGTCCTTCAGCGCCTTGTACTGCTGGAGGATTTCCTGGACGCGCGTGGCGGTTTCGTAGTGTTCCTGGCCAACAACGCGCGGATCAAGGATACGCGAGGTCGAGTCGAGCGGATCGACGGCCGGATAGATGCCCTGTTCGGCGATCGAACGCGACAGAACGGTGGTGGCGTCCAGGTGAGCGAACGAAGCGGCCGGGGCCGGGTCGGTCAAGTCGTCAGCAGGGACGTAGACCGCTTGAACAGACGTGATCGAGCCCTTATTGGTCGAGGTGATGCGTTCCTGCAGACGGCCCATTTCGGTGGCCAGGGTCGGCTGATAACCCACGGCCGACGGAATACGGCCCAGCAGCGCGGACACTTCGGAACCGGCCTGGGTGAAGCGGAAGATGTTGTCGACGAAGAACAGCACGTCCTTACCTTCGACGTCGCGGAAGTATTCGGCCTGGGCCAGGCCGGTCAGGGCGACGCGGGCGCGGGCGCCGGGAGGCTCGTTCATCTGGCCGTAGACCAGGGTGCAGCGCGAGGTGCCGCCACCGCCGTGTTCGTTCACCTTCGACTCGATCATTTCGTGATAGAGGTCGTTGCCTTCGCGGGTACGCTCGCCGACGCCGGCGAACACCGAGTAGCCGCCATAAGCCTTGGCGATGTTGTTGATCAGTTCCTGGATGGTAACGGTCTTGCCGACGCCGGCGCCGCCGAACAGGCCGATCTTGCCGCCCTTGGCGTAAGGGCAGATCAGATCGATGACCTTGATGCCGGTGACGAGCAGTTCGGCCGAGGTGGCCTGATCGGCAAATGCCGGCGCATCCGCGTGGATCGGGTTGAAGAACTTGGTTTCGATCGGACCGGCTTCGTCGATCGGCTCGCCGATGACGTTCATGATGCGGCCGAGCGTGGCGGGACCGACCGGAACGGTGATCGGGGTGCCGAGGTCGGTGACCGGCTGGCCACGGACGAGACCTTCAGTGGCGTCCATGGCGATGGTGCGGACGGTGTTTTCACCGAGGTGCTGGGCGACTTCCAGAACCAGGCGCGCGCCGGTGGCGGTGTTGGTCGTTTCCAGGGCGTTCAGGATGGCGGGCATGCCACCGTCGAACGACACGTCGACGACGGCGCCGATGATCTGGGTGATCTTGCCGGTAGCGGCAGTAATCTTTTGGGGTGCGGACATGGGTTCGTATCCTTAAAGGGCTTCGGCGCCGGCGATGATCTCGATCAGTTCGGTCGTGATCTGGGCCTGGCGTTTACGGTTATATTTCAGGGTCATGGCGTTGATCATTTCGCCGGCATTGCGCGTGGCGTTATCCATGGCGCTCATCTGCGAGGCGTAGAAGCCGGCATTGTTCTCCAGCAGGCTCGCCAGAAGCTGCACCGACAGGTTACGCGGCAGGAGCGTCTCTAAAAGCTCTTCCTCGGACGGCTCGTACTCGTAAACCGCACCATGGGTGTCTTCCAGGGCGGAGAGATCGACATCGGCCGGGATCAGGCGCTTGGCAGAAGGCACCTGGGCGATGACCGACTGGAAGCGCGAATAGAAGAGGGTCACGACATCGGCGCGGCCTTCGGAAAATTCGCGGGCGATCAGGTCGGCGATCGGGGCTACGACATCGATGGTCAGCACCTTGGTGCCCGACAGATCGAAGCTCTCGACGATCTTGTCGCCGAACTGACGCTTCAACTGGTCACGACCCTTGCGGCCGATGGTGATGAGGCGGACCTTGTTGCCGGCGGCGGTTTGCTGGGCGATGAATTCGCGGGCGGCGCGGACGATGTTCGAGTTGAACCCGCCGGCCAGGCCGCGGTCAGCCGTGGCCACGACGACCAGTTGATGGGTCGTCGAACCGTTGCCAACCAGCATCTGCGGCGCGGAATCGCCGGTGATGCCACGGGCCAGGTTGGCGATGACCGCCGCCATGCGCTTCGCGTAGGGACGGGCATTTTCAGCCGAATCCTGCGCGCGCTTGAGCTTGGCGGCCGCCACCATCTGCATCGCTTTCGTGATCTTCTGCGTCGCCTTGACGCTTCCGATCTGCGTGCGCATGTCCTTTAAGCTTGCCATTTTTTGTGACTAACTCTCTGGATCTTAAGCGAAGTTGGAGGTGAAGTCGGCGACGACCGTCTTCAGTTGCTCTTCGAGTTCCGGCGACAGGGCCTTCTTGTCGCGGATGGCGTTGAGCAGGTCGGCGTGACGTGTGCGCAGGCTCGACAGCAGGTCCTTTTCGTAACGGCCGACGTCGGAGACAGCAACGTTATCGAGGTAACCCCGCGTACCGGCGTAGATCACGGCAACCTGTTCTTCGACCTTCAGCGGCGAATATTGCGGCTGCTTCAGCAGTTCCGTCAGGCGGGCGCCACGCGCCAGCAGACGCTGGGTGGCGGCGTCGAGGTCCGAACCGAACTTGGCGAAGGCGGCCATTTCACGATACTGGGCCAGGTCACCCTTGATGGCGCCGGCAACCTGCTTCATCGCCTTGATCTGGGCCGAAGAGCCGACGCGCGACACCGACAGACCGACGTTAACGGCCGGACGGATGCCCTGATAGAACAGGTCGGTTTCGAGGAAAATCTGGCCGTCGGTGATCGAGATCACGTTGGTCGGGATGTAGGCCGACACGTCGTTGGCCTGGGTTTCGATGACCGGCAGGGCGGTCATGGAGCCGGCGCCGTTTTCTTCGTTGAGCTTGGCGGCGCGCTCGAGCAGGCGGGAGTGCAGGTAGAAGACGTCGCCCGGATAGGCTTCGCGGCCGGGCGGGCGGCGCAGCAGCAGGGACATCTGGCGATAGGCGACGGCCTGCTTCGACAGATCGTCATAGATGATCAGCGAGTGCATACCGTTGTCGCGGAAATATTCGCCCATGGCGCAACCAGCGAACGGCGCCAGGTATTGCAGCGGGGCCGGTTCCGAAGCCGAGGCGACGACGACGGTGGTGTATTCCAGGGCGCCGTTTTCTTCCAGGGCCTTGACAATCTGGGCGACGGTCGAGCGCTTCTGGCCGATGGCGACATAGATGCAGTACAGCTTGGCCGACTCGTCCGAACCGGCGTTGACGGCCTTCTGGTTCAGGATGGCGTCGATGGCGACGGCGGTCTTGCCGGTCTGACGGTCACCGATGATCAGTTCGCGCTGGCCACGGCCGACGGGGATCAGGGTGTCGATCGCCTTGATGCCGGTCTGGACAGGCTCATGCACCGACTTGCGCGGGATGATGCCGGGCGCCTTCAGATCGGTACGGCGGCGCTCGGTCGAGACGATCGGGCCCTTGCCGTCGATCGGTTCACCCAGCGGGTTGACGACGCGGCCGAGCAGGCCCTTGCCGACCGGAACGTCGACGATTTCGCCGAGGCGGCGGCATTCGTCGCCTTCGGCGATCTCGCGGTCTTCGCCGAAGATAACGACGCCGACATTGTCCTTTTCCAGGTTCAGGGCCATGCCCTTGACGCCGGCCTTGGGGAACACGACCATTTCACCGGCCTGCACCTTGTCGAGGCCGTAGACGCGGGCGATACCATCGCCGACGCTGAGAACGGAACCTACGTCGGAGACGTCGGCTTCTTCACCGAAACCGGCGATTTGAGCTTTGAGGATGGCCGAGATTTCGGCTGCGCGAATGTCCATTTTTCGTCTCTTGGGGTCTTACGCTTTTTTAAGGGCGAATTTAAGGGAATCGAGTTTTGTCTTGAGGGAAGCGTCGAAGAGACGCGAGCCTACGCGGACCTTGAGCCCGCCCAGGATGGCCGGATCAACACGGGTGCTGATTTCGGCGGATTGACCAAGCGTTTTGGCCAGGGTCTTTTTGAGGTCTTCCAACTGCGCGTCAGAAAGCGCTACAGCCGAGGTCACTTCCGCGCTGACAATGCCTTTTTCGGCGTCGTACAGCTTATTGAAAGCGGTGATGAAGGGGAACAGGTGGTCCATGCGGCCATTGCCCGCCAGAACACCAAGCGCCTTTTGGGTCAGGGCATTGAGCTTCAGGCTTTTGGCGACGGCCAGCAGACCGTTCAGCTTGACGTCCGACTTATAGACCTGGCTGGCGACGAAAACGCGCAGTTCGGCGCTGGAGTTCAGGAGCGCCTTCAGGTTCGCCAGATCGCCATGCACCTTGTCGAGAACCTTGCCATCCTGGGCGAGGTCAAAGGCTGCACGGGCATAGCGCTCGCCGGCTTCCGTTTCTCGGTATTGATCGTTCACACCGTATTCCTAAACTGTGTCCAATAATTTCGTATGCGACGCCAAAAACATGGCTTCGGATAATGGGCATAAGCTCACGGGCGCTGAAACAAGCGCCTCTGCTGGCTATAGCCGCGGGCTCCTTAGCATAGGGTTTTTGCCATCGCAACCAAACAGGCCGAGATTCTTGAGGCTTAAGTCCACTTATGAGATCAAAGTTACGCGACCCGCTGATTTGTTGACCTGGGCGCCTTGAGAGTTGACCTAATTCTCTTATTTATAATGGAAATTGCCTCAGCCCTCCTACCAAGAGACCAGACACCATGGCCGACCTGACCGCCCTTGCGACCAATCCTGCCGCCTGGGCAGCCCTCCTGACCCTGATCGTCATGGAGGTGGTGCTGGGGATCGACAACCTGATCTTCATCTCGATCCTGACCAACAAGCTGCCCGAATCGATGCGGGCAAGGGCGCGTGCTGTCGGCCTGTCCGGCGCCCTGCTGATGCGGATTGCCCTGCTCTTCACCCTGTCGCACCTGGCCGGCATGAAAGAGCCGGTGATCTGGCCGTTCGGCCACGGCTTCTCGTGGCGTGACATCATCCTGCTCGGCGGCGGCCTGTTCCTGGTCTATAAGGCGACCAGCGAAATCAACCACTCGACCGAGCACAAGGATGAAGACGGTGACAAAAAGCCGCAGGGCAAGAGCCTGGGCTTCGCTGCCGCCATCGCCCAGATCCTGATGCTCGATCTTGTCTTCTCCATTGATTCCATCCTGACCGCTGTCGGGATGACCGATCACCTGCCGATCATGATCATCTCGGTCCTGGTCGCCGTCTTCCTGATGTTCGTGGCATCGGGCCCGATCTCGGCCTTTATCAACCGCCATCCGTCCATCGTCATGCTGGCGCTCGGCTTCCTGTTGATGATCGGCACGGTCCTGATTGCCGAGGGCTTCGGCTTCCATATCGAAAAAGGCTACATTTACGCCGCCATGGCCTTCGCCGCATTTATCGAGGCCCTGCAGATGTTCGCGCGTGGCCGGGCCAAAAAGAGCGGCGATCACCACTAATTTTACTGCTCCGGTAGCTTTACGCGGGCGCTGAAATCGGCAAACAATCGGTCTGACGCGATTTTGGAGTCAGAATGACCGAGCCTGCGCCCCGCGCCCTCTTGATGCGCCGTGATGTCCTGACAGGCATCGGCACTGGTTTGACTGGTGGCGCGCTGACCCTGTGGGCCGGCGCGACCCTGCTGCCAAAGGCGGCCGTTCACCTGCCGGACCGGTCATTGCCCCATGCCGAGCCGGTCGCCCCCCCACCGCCGCCGCCCCTGCTGAACTGGCCGTCGCTCGATGCCCTGGCCGGCAGCATGATCGAACGTCATGTCACGCCGGGCCTGTCCCTGAGCGTTATGAAGGCCGGCGTGATGCTTTATTCCGCGGGCTTCGGCAATGCGCAATTTGCGCCGAAACATCCGGTCGACGCCGGGACGGGCTTCCGCATCGCCTCAATCAGCAAACAGTTCACCGCCGCCGCCATACTGTTGCTTATGGAGGAAGGCAAGCTCAGCCTCGGCGATCCTTTGGCGCGCTTCCTGCCCGATTTCCCACGCGCCGATCTCATGACCCTGCGCGAACTGTTAAGCCATACCTCCGGCCTTGATGATTATCTCAGCGGGCGCCATGCCGAAATGCTGACGACAGCGCAAACGCACGACTATACTCAAACTGGCCTGCTGGAAGCCATCAAGGGCGCCGATCCCTTGTTCCGCTGCCCGCCAGGGATGAAATGGGTCTACAGCAATACCGGCTTTGCTCTGCTCGGTATTGTGGTCGAGCGCCTGAGCGGTCTGCCCCTGGCGGAGTTCTGCCGCCAGCGCCTCTTCGGCCCCGCCGGCATGACGCGCACTGCCATTGACCCGCTGAGTGTCGGCGATCCGGATATCTGCGAAGGTCACCGCGCCAATCGGTCCCTGCGTGATGGTTTCGGCCAGGTGTGGCCCGTTTCCGCCAGCTTCGCCGGCGGATCAGGCGGCCTGCGCTCGACGTCGGCCGATCTCTGCCGCTGGCATTCGGCCCTGATGACCGGCAAGATTCTGAAGACGGAAAGCCTGACGGAAATGCTGACTCCCGTGCGGCTGAAGGATGGCGCCTTCGCCCTGGACCGGGAAAGCACCCATTCACCAGGCTACGGACTGGGGATGCGGCTGGGCCTTATCGACGGCCAGCCGTTTTTCACCCACAGCGGCCGCATCAATGGCTTCACCGGCCAGTTGCTGAGCCTGCCGGTCGAGCAACTGACTGTGGCGATGCTCTATAATTGCGATGGCGCCAATGATGGAAGCTTCTTCCCGTCACACTCTGCCCTGCGCGAGGAGGCGGTCAGGCTGGGGCGGATGGCCTAAGTTGTTTCAATCATCCACTGACGATAGCGGTAGCGTGCGATTACCCTGAATATCTGTGTCATCTGTGGATCAAAAACGGACTTTCGAGCGAGTCTGGCCTCAGGCAGGAAGAGGTATCCACAGATGACACAGATATTCGTGGTCACTTCACGCTACCGCTATCGCCGGCGCTCACTCCGGCAATTTTTGTAAGTGCTTTTCGTGCATCTCAGCGAGAAAAGCTTCGACATCAAACTCTGTCGAAGGGCCGCTTTCCTCCCCTTCAATCAGGGCGGCGCGCAAGGCTTCAAGCTTCGCTAACTGAACCGCATCCATTTGATTGTCTTCGGGAAAGTCTTCGGTCACGTTCACCTCAACAGATGAGGCGGGAACGTTATCACAGAAAACTATACGGGTCGATATCGACCACCAGCCGGATGGCATTCGGCCGCTTGATCGCCGCCAGCCAATGGCTGACGAAAGCCTGCAAATCGCGGTTTCGGTCCGCCCGCACCAGGAACCGCTTGCGCCACTGCCCGCGCACCAGCGCCAGGGGTGCATCCGCCGGGCCATAGACATCGACGCCTTCGGTATTGGGAATGAACAGAGCCAGCTCGCGCGAGAATTTATTGAGCAGATTCTGGTCCTTCGCCGTCAGGATCAGCGCCGCCAGCCGGCCGTAGGGCGGAAATTTCGCCACTTCGCGTGACATAGATTCATAGGCGTAGAAGGCATCCCGATCCTGATGCTGAAGCGCCTGCATCACCGGATGCTCTGGCGCATAGGTTTGCAGCACCGCCTTGCCGGGTTTCAGCTTGCGGCCCGCCCGGCCTGTAGCCTGGGCCAGTAGCTGGAAGGTGCGTTCGGCGGCGCGCAGGTCGCCGCCTTTCAGGCCCAGATCGGCATCGACAATCCCCACCAGGGTCAGGTTCGGGAAGTTGTGTCCCTTGGCCGCCGCCTGGGTAGCAATGACGATATCGACCTCATTATCCTCGATCCGTTTGATCAGCGAGGCCGAAGAGGCCGCATCCGGCGTGGTATCCGAGGAAAAGACCTCGGCCCGCGCCTCCGGGAACCGGCTACGTACTTCCTCCAGAATGCGCTCCACCCCCGGCCCGACCGAGATGAGGCTATCCTGCGCCCCGCAATGCGGGCAGGTTTTGGGCTTACGCATCGAAAAGCCAGTCAGGTGGCAGACCAGCCGGCCTGAGGCGCGGTGTTCGACCAGCCAGGAATCGGTCTTGGGCGAGGTCATCTTCTCGCCGCACGCCTTGCACAACACCAGAGGCGCATAGCCGCGACGATTAAGGAACAGCAGGGTCTGCTCGCCCCGCTTCAGGGTGGCCAGAATGTCTCCGGCCAGCCTGTCGCTCAGCCAGCGCGTTTCGCCGTTCGGACCTTTTTCCGGCGGATGCGCCTTCATGTCGATCAGGGCGATATCCGGCAGGACCGCCGTGCCGTGGCGCTGCTCCAGCCTGATCCAGGCATAGCGCCCCTTTTCGGCATTGGTCAGGCTTTCCAGTGAGGGCGTGGCCGAGGCCAGAATGACCAGGGCGCCATCCAGCCGCGCGCGGAAAACCGCCAGGTCGCGGGCATGATAACGCGCTCCCTCTTCCTGTTTGTAGGAACCGTCGTGTTCTTCATCGACCACGATCAGGCCCAGCCGCCGATAGGGCAGGAACAGGGCTGAACGCGCCCCGACCACCAACCGGACCTTGCCAGAGGCCACACCTTCCCAGATGCGTCGGCGATTACCATTGGAAATATTGGCGTGCCATTGCGCCACCTCGACACCAAAGCGCGCTTCCAGCCGGCCGAGTACCGCCTGGGTCAGGGCGATTTCCGGCAGAAGGATCAGGACCTGGGCTTCGGGATCAGCGCGCAGGACATCGGCGACGCTTTCGAGATAGACCTCGGTCTTGCCCGAGCCCGTGACGCCATCGAGCAGGACCGGCGCGAAGGCGTGCTTGGCCTGCTCCATTTGCAGAAGCTGATGCGCCGCCGCCTGTGAGTCATTCAGGCGGGCAGGCGCGAAATCCGGATCAGGCTGCGGATACACCTCTTCCCGCGCCAGGTCGACCTTTTGCAACACGCCTTCCTTTTCCAGCGCCGTGACCACGCCGGTCGAAACCCCCGCCGCCAGGGCCAGATCACCAAGTCCCATCGGCACCAGTGCCGTATCAAGCACCGCCTGCCGCGCCTTTGTCAGGCGGGCGGGCTGTTCCCCCGTCAGAACGTAGCCCTGCTTCGGCGCAGCGCGCGGGATCTTCAGCGCCCGGATACAGCCATTGAGAAAAACACCCGGCGGGGTCAGGGTCCAGCCGGCGGCCCACAGCCAGAAATTCAAGGAGGCTTCCGGCACGATCGGATCGTCCAGCCTGGCCACCACCGTCTTGACGCGTGACAGATCCTCATCCGGTTCCGGCGTCTCGAAGCCGATCACCAGGCCGCGCACCTTCGCATGACCCAGGGGCACAATGACATGTTCGCCAGCCTGCAAAACCATGCCCGCCGGCACGGCATAATCCAGCGCCTCGGCCATCGGCGCCAGCACGACGACCTTGGCGATTAAGGTTACTTTTTCTGTAGATTCAAACAAATCGGAGGCGGCCAGACTCATGGTTTTAGCGTCTAACACGAAATCCCCCGCTTTGTCATAGCCGGAAGCGGAAACCGCTTCACAGACGCTCAAAGCCACACTATGGTGAGGGCATGAGCACCGAAGGCGGCATAACCTTTCCTGATCTCGATAGCTGGCAGGCCATGCGCCGCTACCTGATCGAACACGCCGATGATATCCGGCGCGATACCGCCCTTCTGGAAACGCTGGGCCTGCAAAGCAAGACGAAACATCTGATCGATTTCGGCCCGGCCGCCCTGTCACGTCTGGAGGCCCGCGCGCTCAAGGATTTCGACGTTCGCCGCCAGCTTGAAATGACCGCCCGCGCCAATTTCGATGCCCAGAGCCAGACACACGGCCTGGTCCTGAGCCTGATGGAAGCGCGAAATCATTCCGACCTGGCCCGTCGGCTGAATGAAGAGGTGCGCCATCGCTTCGGGCTGGTGGCCGCCACCATCGCCCTGGAAGATACCGGCGCCGTGCCGCTCGGCTGGAAGACGCTCGATTACGGCGGCGTTGACTACATCATCGGCGAAACGGGCTTAAGCCTGCTCGGGCCGGATGGGGTGTGCCGTGTGCTGTTTGACGACGACGTGAAACGCGTCAAGTCGGCCGCCGTGTTGCGCATCGCCCTGTGGCGCGAAGGCCGGCCGGGTCTCGTGGCATTCGGCTCCAACGATTTTGACGGCTTTTCGCCGGACATGGGCGCCGAACTGGTGGCCTTTGTCGCCCGCGTGGTGGAACGCGTCGCCGACCGCTGGCCGGTACTCAGCTAGGTTTTACCGTAATTTTTTCCAACCCGATCAACCGGGTAAAGGATTCCTTACGGTTTGACCTTAAAATTGTCCACATGCCTTCCTATATTCAAAATTCAAGGATGCTCCCCTGCGTCTATGAGGCTTCCTTCCCCGACGCCCCCCTGAGGTTCGGCCAGGAGAAAGCCCTCTCACCACTCCTCACCATCCGTAAGGACGGGGAGGGAAGCCGCCCCGGCGCAGGGGAGTATTTCCTTTGACCCTTTTCGACGCCCAGATCGCCTGGGTGAACTGGCTGAAAGACCAGAAGCGTTGTTCAGCCCATACGCTGGAAGCCTATGCCCACGCCCTGCGTGGTTATCTCGATCACCTCGGCCAGTCCCTGCGCACCGATCTGACCCTGGACGATGTGGTGGCGGTATCTTCCGGCGATATCCGGAGCTGGATGGCGCATCTGCGCAACAAGAACAAGCCCCTGTCGGCGCGATCCCTGGCCCAGCACCTTTCGGCCATCAAATCGTTTCACAGTTTCCTCGACCTGCATTTCGACCGGCCCAATGCCCAGGTGGCGCTGATGCGCGGCCCCCGCCTGAAAACCACCCTGCCACGGCCACTCAACATCGATCAGATGCAGGGTCTGCTCAACGAAACCCAAATGAATTCCGATCGGGATGATTGGGAAAATGCCCGTGACGAAGCCGTCTGTATGCTGCTCTATGGCCTTGGCCTGCGAATTTCCGAAGCCTTGTCACTCAAGGTGAAAGATGCGCCGCTTGGCGACAGCTTGCGCATCATCGGCAAGGGCAACAAGATGCGTGTCCTGCCGGTCATCACGGCGGTGCGCGAGGCGGTGGAAACCTATCGCCGTCAGCAACCTTTCGTCCTCCAACCGGAGGACAGGCTTTTTCGCGCCAAACGCGGCGGCGAGCTTTCCCCGCGCCATGTCCAGGCCAGCATCCAGCACCTGCGCTCGCGCCTGGGCCTTTCTGACCGCGCCACGCCGCACGCCCTGCGCCACTCGTTCGCCACCCACCTGCTCGGTTCCGGCGCCGACCTGCGCTCGATCCAGGAACTGCTCGGCCATGTGTCGCTGTCCACCACGCAGAAATATACCCAGGTCGACACCGAACACCTGCTCGCCGCCTATGCCGCCGCGCATCCCAAGGGGTGAGGCTGCCGAAAGGCTGATCTTGCGTGAACGCTAACATGGGGCTAAGCTCCCGAAAAACCGGGGTTTTTACGCAATCATGTCAACCATCTACGATGTCGCCGAACTGGCCGGTGTTTCGGCGAAGACCGTGTCGCGCGTGGTCAATGAAGACAAGGCCGTCAAGGCCAGCACGCGTGAAAAGGTGCTGGCCGCGATGGCGCAGCTCGAATACCGCCCCAATGCCCAGGCGCGCAGCCTTCGCATGGGCAGCAAGACCTCCATCGGCCTGTTGCTGGAAGACCCGACCAGCGGCTACCAGGGTCGTTTTCACCAGGCCATGCTGGCCGCCTGCATGGAATCGCGCAAATACCTGGCCGTTGAGCTGTACGAGCAGGGAATGCCTGACTGGCAAGGTTATCTTGATCGCTTCATCACCGATGCGCACATCAGAGACATGGTCCTGCTGCCGACCCTGTGCGATTTCGGTCCGCTCAAAAGCTTCCTGAAAAGCCGAAACATAAACTGCGTCCTGATATCGCCGTCAACCCCGGACAGCCATTACGCCTCTGTCGCCATGGATGACCGGCTGGCGGCGCGCGATGTCGTCGAATACCTGTTCAGCCTGGGCCACACGAAGATTGCACATATCGGCGGACATCCGGATCACGCGGCCACAATCCTGCGCCGCAATGGCTTTTACGAAGCTTTCGACGCCGCAGGTATTCCGCGGCCACCGGCGGCCTATATGGAATCGGGGTATTTTTCGTTCAAGTCCGGCTTCGAGGCCGCCGAACGCCTGCTGGCCCTGCCCGACCGCCCGACCGCCATATTCGCCTGCAATGATGAAATGGCGGCCGCCACCTGCTCGGTGGCGCACAAGGCCGGCCTGCGTATCCCCGATGATCTGGCCGTGGTCGGTTTCGATGATGCGCCGATCTCCTCGGCGGTCTGGCCCGCCCTGACGACCGTGCGCCAGCCCTATCTCGAAATGGCCCGCCGCTGCATCCAGATTCTCGACGATTCCCCGGATAAGGTCATAGCCAGTGATCGCCAGATCCGCCATATCATTCTGCACGAACTGATCGTGCGTGAAACCACGATCACATCTTGATTCCACGCATCCGTGGCGGCGGCGCCTGACGCTCTACAAAACCTTCCCTGTAAACGGCATCAACCAGATCGCGATGGCTGATCAGATCCTTTGAAGCCTGTTCGCCGAAGGCGGCGATCCGGGCAAAAAGCTGATCAGCCAGTTCGGACTGACTCAGGGAAGGACGGGCGGCCTCGTAGTCGGTTTCGAAATTCATACCGTACAGAATATACTGGTAGCTGAAGAAGGCAAAACTCTCATGATCCAGCACGAAATCAAAGCGTGACGGCGGGCGGAATTTCCACAGGGCCAGCAGATCGCGCAGATGCGGCGGTATCGTCTCAGGCTTTGTATTATCCACCCAGAAGGATTCCGGGCGCTTGCTGAGACAGTAGTGCAGCTTGATGAAGCCGATAATGGTCTCATAACGCCGCGTCATGGACTCATTGAAAATCGTCGCCGAGGCATCCGCCGGACCACTGAACGGGAAAAATTCGACAATCTTATTGACGGCCGATTCGATCAGCACCATGCCGGTCGATTCCAGCGGCTCCAGGAAGCCGGCGGACAGGCCCACCGCGACGCAATTCTTCATCCACTGCTGTTCACGATACCCCGCAGTAAAGCTGATGTGTCGCGGAGAAATTTCGGCTTTGCTGGTGCGCCCGATATATTCGCGCAAAACGGCTTCGGCGCGCTCGTCCGTCGTATAGTCAGACGCGTAAACATAGCCTATGCCCCGGCGGTCGCTGAGGGCGATGTCCCATGTCCAGCCGGCTTCATGGGCCGACGAGACCGTGTAACTTTCGAGCTGGCAATCCGAACAGTCATGCGGCACCTGAGCAGTGACCGCGCGGTCAGTGAACAGGATATCGCGGATCGGCCTGAATGGTGCCCGAATGGCCTTGCCGATCAGTTCGGCACGAAAACCCGAGCAATCGACATAAAGCCCGGCTTTCAGGTCGCCATGCTCCGCCGTGGCCACATGGTCTATAGCGCCATCGGCCGCAAGGCCGACACCGGTCAGATTGCCGGAGAGATGATGAACGCCCAGCCCCTTTGCAAATTTCGCCAGCACACCGGCAAACCGGTAGGCATCGAAATGGTAGGCGTAGTTCAACGGCCCCTGATAATGGCCCTGATGGATGGCCTTCGGCGCCAGGCCCGCATCGGCCACTTTTTTCTGGAAGGTGACCGCCTGGGCGAAAGGCAGGCGCTTGTCTCGATCTTTCAGGAGCCAGTACGGCACCAGATTCAATTCTTCGCGCGACCAGTAAGGCGCTTCGAAGGGATGAAAGTAATGGCTGTGTATCAACTGGCCGTTGGGTTCGCGCTGTGGCGGCATTTCCCAGTCATCAAAGCGGATGCCTTGCTTGAAAGTGGCATGGCTTTCACGCATGAATTCCGCTTCATCTATGCCAAGCGAACGCAGGATATTGCGGATCGTCGGAAACGTGCCCTCGCCTACCCCGATGATGCTGATGTCCGGCGATTCCAAAACGGTAATCCGCGGACCACCCGTCCGGTCCGTACCCAGATTTTTAGCCAGATAGGCGGCCGTCATCCACCCCGCCGCTCCCCCGCCAACGATCAGAACCTCGCGCGCTTTTCTCTCAGAGGCGGACGTATCAGTGTGGCTCATCTCGATTGTTTCGCTATTTTGTTATTGGGCGCATCGGCGCCATCCTCTTATATGATACGGTTTTGTATAAGTTTTCAAGCACGTTCAGGGCTTTCGGCCGCTTCGTAACCGGAAGTGGTGCCATCGCATCAATCCGCTTGCGTGAAGTGAACACGCGGGCTTAATCTCACCGCAACAAACGGGAGAAACCACATGATCACCCTGACCGTCAACGGGAAACGCCGTGAGGTCAATGCGCCGGAGGAAATGCCGCTTCTGTGGGCCCTGCGCGACGAACTCGATCTCAAGGGCACCAAGTTCGGCTGCGGCGTGGCGCAGTGCGGCGCCTGCACCGTCCATATCGATGGCGAAGCGACACGCGCCTGCGTGACGCCGATCGGATCGCTGGATGGTGCGAAAATCACCACCATTGAAGGTATTGGCGAGACCCGCGAAGGGCAGGCGCTGCAAGCCGCCTGGCTGGAACTGGACGTCATGCAGTGCGGCTATTGCCAGGCCGGCCAGATCATGACAGCAGCCGCCCTGCTGGCTAAAACACCGAAACCGGATGACACGGCGATCGATGACGCCATGGAAGGCAATCTCTGCCGCTGCGCCACCTATAAGCGCATCCGCGCCGCCATCAAATCGGCTTCGGGCCAGCCCGTTGATGACCTGAGGAGCGCCTGACATGGAGACGACACGCAGGCTTTTCCTCCAGGCGGGCGCCGGCATCGGCGGTGGTCTTATGCTCGGTTTCGGCTTTGCCAGGGCAGAAGGCGCACAAGCGCTCACCGACTATGTCAGCATCGCGCCGGACGGCCGGATCACCATCATGGCCAAAAATCCGGAAATCGGCCAGGGCGCGAAGACCATGCTCCCCATCCTGATCGCCGAGGAACTGGACGCCGACTGGACGAAGGTCCGCATCGCGACCGCGCCTTCGGATGAGGCGCGTTACGGTGCGCAGTTCGCCGGCGGCAGCATGACCACGACCATGAACTGGGAGCCGATGCGCCAAGTGGGCGCGGCGGCGCGCTGGCTGCTGATCGAGGCGGCGGCGCGAAAACTGTCAGCCTCACATGACGCCTTCACCACCGCCAAGGGCCAGGTGGTTCACGAAAGCGGCAAGACCTTCGCCTATGGCGAACTGGCGGCTGACGCAGCAAAACTGACGCCGCCGGCGGCGGATAGCCTGAAACTGAAAGACCCTAAGGATTTCAAACTGATCGGCCAATCACAAAACGGCTATGACAGCCCGAAAATCGTCAGGGGCGAACCGATCTTCGGCATCGACATGACCCTGCCGGGGATGGTCTACGCTGTCTATGTCAAATCGCCGGTCTATGGTGCGCGGCTCCAAGCCTGCGATCTGACGGCGGCGAAAGCCATGCCGGGCGTCACCGATGTCTTCATCCTGAAAGGCACCGACTGGCACGGCCTGCAGGACGGCATCGCCATCCTGGCCAAAAGCTGGTGGTACGCGCAAAACGCCCGCACCGCACTGGAGCCGGTTTGGGATGACGCGGTGGGCGCCCCGCATGACAGCGCCGTCTATCTCGAGAAGGCGAAGGCGCTGGTCAAAGGCACGGGAGAGGTCAAACAGCAGAGCGGCGATATCGATGCGGCCCTGAAAAGTGCGGCGAAGATGGTCGACGCCTTTTACGACGTGCCCTTCCTGGCGCATGTGCCGATGGAACCGCAGAACTGCACCGCCCGTGTCACCGCCTCAGGCGTCGAAATCTGGGCACCGACCCAGGTGCCGAACGATGGCAAGGCGCTGGTCGGCAAAACGCTCGGCGTACCCCCCGAAACCGTCAACGTCCATATGCGGCGCGCCGGCGGCGGCTTCGGCCGGCGGCTTGAAAACGACTATATGGCCGAGGTGGCCGCTATCGCTCAAAAGGCCGGCAAGCCGGTCAAGCTCGTCTGGTCGCGTGAGGACGATGTCGCCCACGATTTCTTCCGCCCCGGATGTTATCACAATCTGCGGGCTGGTGTGGACGCGGCGGGCAAGCTCACCGCCTACGCCTGCCACAGCGTTACCTTCAGCCGCGACGGCCAGGTGGCCCAGGGGGCCGGTATCGACGGCAATGCCTTCGCGCCGCTGGTGACGCCGAATTTCCGGTTGGAACAATCTCTGATCGAGACCACTATCCCGACCGGCTATCTGCGCGCGCCCTCCTCCAATGCGCTGGCCTTCGTCCACGAAAGCTTCTGGGACGAGATCGCCCATGCCGCCGGCCAGGACCCGGTTGCCTTCCGCCTGGCGCAGCTCGACGCCCACCTGAACGACAAGGCCAATTACAATCCGGCGCGGATGCGGGCCGTGCTGCAAACGGTCGCCAAACGCTCGAACTGGGGCAAGACCAAGCTGCCCAAAGGGGAAGGTTTAGGTGTCGCCACCTATTTCAGCCATCGCGGCTATTTTGCCGAGGTGGCCCAAGTCCGCGTGGCGGATGACGGCCAGTGGCGCGTGCTCAAGGTGTGGGCGGTCGGCGATGTCGGGTCGCACATCATCAATCCGACCGGCGCGCTGAATCAGGTCGAAGGCTCCGTCATGGATGGCATCGGCTCGATGGAGGCCGAAATCACCTTTGAAAAGGGCCGCGCCGTTCAGAGCAATTTCCACGAGATCCCGATGATGCGGATGCCGAAGGCGCCGCAGGTCGATGTCCATTTCGTCACCAGCGACTTTCCGCCGACCGGCCTGGGTGAACCGGCCCTGCCGCCGGTCATACCCGCCGTCGCCAACGCCATTTTCGCCGCCACCGGCATCCGAATCCGCAAACTGCCGATCCTGCCGGAAACGCTCATCACCAAGCAGATGGCCAGCGCTTGATCCTGCCGCCGCCCGTCTATCGTGACTTCGTTTTGCCGGCGCTAAGGGACTGGCGCAAGGCCGGCCGCAAGACCGCCCTGCTCACCCTGATCAGCACCACCGGCCAGTCACCGCGCCCGGTCGGTAGCCAGTTGGCCGTCTGCGACACCGGCGAGGCGTGCGGGCTGATCACCGGCGGCTGCGCCGAGGGCACGCTGGTGCTTGATGCGCTGGAGGCCATGCGCCTGGGTGAAAACCGGGTCGAACTCTATGGCGAAGGCTCGCGCTTCAAGGACATCACCCTGCCGTGCGGCTCCGGCCTGAAGGTGTTTTTCGACGTCGGGATCAGCGACGCCGAAATCGAACGGATCATCGCAAGCCGTGACGCGCGACAGCCGGCATCGATGTCTATTTTCGCGCCCGGCGAGCCTGCGTATACGCGCCATTATCTGCCGGCCTGCCGTCTGGTGGCGGTTGGGCAGGGACCGATTATGGAGGCGCTGGCGCAGATGGCGCTTCCACTGGAAATCGAACTCGATATCTGGTCACCGGATGTGGCCCTGGCGGCACGGCTGAACGGCCGTCACCTGACCTCGCCGGAGGACTTTGACGCGGCCCTTGATCGCTACAGTGCCGTGACGACGGTTTTTCATGACCACACATACGAGCCGCCAGTCTTGCTGAAAACCCTGCAAAGCGAGAGCTTCTTTATCGGCGCGCTCGGCAGCCGCAAGGCCCATGCGCGTCGCCTCGAAATTCTGACAGAACTTGGTGCAGCGCCTGAAACTGTCACGCGCATCCACGGCCCGGTCGGGCTCGATATCGCCGCCGCCTCACCGCCGGAAATCGCATTGTCGATCCTGGCGCAAGTGGTGGAACGCTGGCGGCGGACGGTGGCGGCATGAAGCGGTTTTCGGCGGTCGTGCTGGCGGCGGGCGCGTCACGCCGTTTCGGACAGGATGACAAGCTGCGCGCCGAATTTGATGGCAAACCGATCCTCAGCCATGTGCTCGACGGCCTGGGAACTCTCGGACTTGGCGAAGTCCTTGTGGTCGCCCGCAAGCCGCTTTCGGGCGTGAATCACATCGTTAATCCGCATCCGGAAGCAGGCATGGGCCATTCGCTGGCTATGGGCGTGGCGGCGCTGAAACCCTGTGACGCCGCCTTTATCGTGATGGCCGACATGCCCCTGATCGTGCCCGCTCTATACCGTGAGATGGCCGACGCCCTGCCCGGTTATGATATCGTTGTCCCCGTCCATAACGGCCAAAACGGCCACCCCGTTCTATTCTCATCCACCTGTTTCGATGACCTGAGTCGCCTTTCCGGCGATCATGGCGCCCGCGAACTGCTGCGATCAGGCCGCTATCGGTTGCGCCATATCGAGACCGGCGGCTTTATCCTCGCCGATATTGACACACCCGAAGACCTCAACCGGCTCAAAATACCCTGACTTACCGACAGTGATAAAATTTCATTCCGCACCGTTGACATCGATGTCAGCTTCAAGCACCTGTTGAGTAAATACCAACAAAAACACCGCGCTCACAGGAAACCCTCATGAACCGCCGCGAACTTCTGACCTCCGCCCTGGCCTTAGGTGCCGCCACCCTGGCACCCGCCGCCCACGCCAAAAAAGCTAAAAAGTTCGTCGAAGGCACCTTCCCCGAAGGCTTCATCTGGGGCGCCGCCACGGCCGCCTATCAGGTGGAAGGCGCCTGGAATGAGGACGGCAAGGGCGAATCCATCTGGGATCGCTTTACCCTGGTGCCCGGCAAGATCCTGAACGGCGACACCGGCCGCGTGGCCTGTGACAGCTATCACAAATACCTGGAAGACGTGGCCCTGCTGAAGGCCATGAACCTGAAATCCTATCGCTTCTCCACCGCCTGGACGCGCATCCAGCCTGATGGCACCGGCCCGGCCAACCAGAAGGGCCTAGATTACTATTCCCGCCTGACCGATGCCCTGCTCGAAGCCGGCATCCGCCCCCTGCCGACCCTCTATCACTGGGATCTGCCGCAAGAGTTGGAAGACCGCGGCGGCTGGCCGGTGCGCGATACCGCCCAACGCTTCGCCGACTATGCCGATATCATGGCCCGCGCGCTTGGCGACCGCATCGAAAACTGGTCGCTGTTCAACGAATCGAAAGCCTTCACCCAGATCGGCTACTGGCAAGGCGCCTGGGCACCGGGCCGCAAGGATCCGCTGGCCTTCTTCAAGGCCACCCATACGGTCAATCTGGCGCATGGCATGGGCTTCAAGGCCATGAAGGCCGTCAATCCGAAGCTCAAGATTGGCTCGGTGTTTGACGTGTCACCACAGATTGCCTCGACCGAGTCAGAAGCCGACAAAGCCGCCGCCGTCTTCATGGACAAGCTGTCGAACCTGTGGTTCGTCCAGTCCGTCCTGACCGGCGCCTATCCCGAAGGCGTGCTGCCGGCCGACCGACAAAACGAATTGCTGGGCTTCCTGCCGAGCGATGACAAACTGATGCAGGCCGATCTCGATTTCATCGGCATCAACTACTACTCGCGCACCCGCGTCTGGGATGCACAAAAGCCTTCCGGCGTGCCCGGCCTGCTGCTGCCCGATACGGAATGGGCGTTCGGCGATCATGAAAAGACCGATTTCGGCTGGGATATCTATCCGCAGGGCTTCTACGACATCCTCAAGCGGATGCAGGCCGTTACCGGCAGCCGTCCGATCGAGATCACCGAAAATGGCGCCGCCTACAATGTCGGGCCCGATGCCACCGGCGCCATCCACGACCCCAAACGTATTGCCTACTACAAGGGCCACCTCGATGCCCTGTCGCGCGCCATCCATGACGGCGTGCCGGTGCGCGGCTATCATGCCTGGAGCCTGATGGACAATTTCGAATGGGCCGCCGGCTATTCCCAAAGGTTCGGCTTGACCTATGTCGATTTCGCCAATGATCAGAAGCGGACGATCAAGGATTCCGGCAAGTGGTACGCCCAGGTCGCCAAGGCCAACCGCACGATTTAAAACGCGTCTCGCCGTGAGTGGCCGTGTTGGATTAAATTTATGACATCGATGACAATTATGCTTGACGACCGACGCGGACTACAGGAAAACTCCCTGGCATAGCCGCGAGGCTATGCTTGAAGGGTGCCGTGTCTGTTGTTTCGCGCAGGTGCGGCCCGTTCTTCCCCAACTGGCTGTTTCGGTCTCAACCCCGAACACAATATTCCCGTGAAGCCCCTGGACTTCACGGGCTTTTTTTAAATCGCGTCCAGTTGCACCGTCTCAATCGCATAATGGATCGGTTTGAAGGCGTAATTGTTGGATTGCAGGGCTGAACAGGCGGTCAGGGCGACGATCAGGTCCATATGGGCCTCGAACAGGATGTGATCCCCGGCCTTACTCTTAGGCGCATCAACCGTGAATGAGCCGTCCGCTCCTATATTGACGTTCATGAAAATATTGAACGCAGTGGGGATCTGGTCAGGGGTCACGCCATAGGGTTGAAGCGCATGGGCCAGATTGCCGAAGCAGCCCTGGTGCGGATGTTCATCGCCATAGATAATGCGGAACGTATCCTTCGAGCAGGGCGTCAGCAGGAAATCATGCCGCCCGACCGTATCCTCCATGATCTTCAGCATGATATTGGAGCGGTTGGAATAGAGCGGATCGCCGGTCGTCAGGAACAGCTTCGAAGCATAGTCGAGCGACCGCCCGGACGAGATGACCTCGTTGATATCGTGGGCATTGAAAGCCAGCATGTCCGATACCTGCTCGCCCTGGGGGTCAATCACCCGCAGGCGCTGGCCGCGGTTCAGCCGGAAGGCGGCGCCGTGGCGGGCGGGGATTTCAATTCGACGGCCTTCCGGGGTCATATCATCAGCGATCATGGTTCAATGCCTCATGGTGCGGTTTAAAGGGACACCGCCAGTTTTCGGAAACGGCGCGCCCGCTGTATTGTCGGGCGGCGGAGATGTCGCCATGCTCAGCCAGCATGGGATTGGGTGTGCCGGCCAGGGCGATATCGCGGCTGATAATCGCCTGGCTCAAAGTCTCATACCGCCCCTGGGCACGCAGGCGCTCGAACTGGTCGTGCGGATTGAAGACCAGGGCCGGCGTCATGAAGCGCCGCGCCGGCCGGCTGCTTTGGGGATGCAGGCCGATGAGAAAGAAAGCTTCGCCGCCAAAGCTGAGCGAAAAATGCGGATTGCCGGCATCAGGGCTGACACGTGGGTCGTAAGGCTGGTGCTTCGCAGCATCGATATCGGACAACGCCTGTACCCTTTCCCACAGGGCCTGCTCGAAGCCCTTTTCCGACAGGTCTTCCGGATCACGAAACAGGACGGCCAGGCTTTGAAACGGTTGCGGATCGGCTCTGTAACGTCGGGCGAACCCGGCCAGGGCGGAATGAATGCGGGCGTCGTCCGCCGGGCAGCGAATATCCCTAGCCACGAGGATATCGATGTGATCGTGATTGAGTGCCGACTTGGCGCCGACACAAGGGTATTTTGCATCACGGATCATGGTGCGAAATTGCGCGGTCAGGTTATCAGCCTTGATATCAGTCATAAACATGGCGGTACTCGTTAGGTAATCAGTCTTTTCAGAGCCGCGGACAGGCGGTTCATGGAAACAATCTTGTCGCGCCACGACAGGGCGATCACCGGGCCGACATCGGTCTTGTTGACGTCGACGATATAGAGACGGCCATCCCGATCGCGCAAGATATCCAGTCCGCCCCAATCGAGGCCCATGCGCGCATTGAAGGCCGTAATCAGCACCAGTTCCTCAGGTGAATAGACCTCGGCCGGATCGCGCAGCACGGCCTTGCGGTTATGGATGGCGAAGCGGCTATTTTGCGGCTTTAGCTTGACCCACACCACTACGGGGCGTCCGCCAACACAGGGTGTGCGCAAGTCGCGGCAATAGCCATCCGGCCCGGCCGTATCGATCAGGCGCTGATAGCAAAAGCCATCACGACGCTTCGTAGGCGCGGCAACAATACGCCCGTCATGGACGCCGTTCGTCTCGGATTTGGCAACGATATCCCCCTGGGCCGTTTCCGGATTGACCAGCAGCGGATAGCCGAAAATCTCTTCAAAGACCCTGGCGACATGGCCCTTGCTGATATCGGTGCAGGCAAAATTCAGCCGTCGGCCATTCAGGCTGGCCGGCGGCTGGCCGGCCGTGACATCATCAAAATACACCACGGCGTCGGCCTCGACCTGGCGTCCCCCGCATTCGATACCGGCCCAGCGCGCCGCACCGCCGAGCAGATACCACGGGCGCGGCCGGTCCGGCACGAAGGCCAGGCGCTTCACGGTCCGGCGCGTCAGCCGGGCCCAAGTAGCCACGGCCATAAGAATGGCCAGCCACAGCACCCAGGAGGCAATTTCAGCCACGAGATGGCGATCGAGACGCAACCGTATGGCGGTCTTGCGGATTTCCAGGCGGCCGTCACGCCAGGCAAAATCTCGATACCATGGCGGAACCGGCGCGGGCGCAAGGTCCACGGGCGCGCCAGGCGGATGTCTTGCGTCTGACACAAGGCCCATTGGAATACGCTCCGGTTTCGCACATTGCGTGCCGTCAAAAATCTGAAAATCTAGTTGGTTTTCTTTTCGATAGCGTCGCCCGCCTTTTCGACCGGATTTCGGTCCTTGAGCTTATCGCCGGCCTTGTCGACGCCCTGGGGCATTGCTTCCACCGCATCACCGACGCGTTCGGGGCCACTGCGCTTATCCGGCATGTTGAGCAGGAAGATGACAACGATGGCCAGGAGCGCCGCGCCACAGAGCATATAGATGCCGTTTTTGCCCATCACAGTCGCCCCGTCAGGACGAGGATGATGACGATAACCGCGACCAGGCCCAGACCACCGCTCGGCCCATATCCCCAGCTCCGGCTGTGATTCCACGACGGCAGGGCGCCGATCAACAGCAGAATCAGGACGACAATCAGTATGGTGCCCAGCATGGCGCAAACTCCCTCAAATTTGTGTGTGAGGTCGAGCATACTTACGCGTACGTAAGGATTACATGCGCAGCCGCGCCGCGAATTATAAGTGAGGGATGGCCGGCTATTGCCCGCCGGGGCGCGCGATAACCGCCGGATCAAACGCGATTAAGCTCGGCCACCACGTCATAGGCATCACCGCGATACCAGCTCTGGGTGAATTCGGCGGCGCGGCCATCAGCGAGGAAGCCGCGGCGTTCGATGAACAGGCCGGCGTCTCCCGGACGGATGCCGAGGATCTCCGCCTGGTCGGCGCTGAAAGAGATGGCGCGCAGGCGTTGCAGGGCGCGCACCGGCCGATTGCCGGCGGCATCGAGTGCAGCATAGAGCGAATCCTCGACCACGCCCGGCGCCGGCAGGCAATAACCGGGAATGGTCGAACTTTCGAACGCCATGGTCTGGCCGTCGGCATAGCGCAGGCGCTGGAAACGATAGACAAGCGTGCCGGGCGACAGGCCCAGCGACAACGATTCCTCAGGCGTTACGGCGCCGGCCGATTTCGACAGCCATTCCGAATGCGGCACGCGGCCGCGCGAAATCATATCCTCGGAAAAGGACGACAGTTTGGAAAAGCTTTTCTCGACCCGGCTGGCGACAAAGGTGCCGGCGCCGCGGCGGCGCGTGATCAGGCCCTCACTGACCAGGCCATCGACCGCCTTGCGCACGGTTAGGCGCGAGACGCCGAACTCTTCAGCCAGATCGCGCTCCGGCGGGATGGCGGCTTCGGGGCTGAGAACGCGCGACAGGATGGCGTCCCGCAGCACCTTCTGGAGCTGCATGTACAGGGGCGCCGGATCGTCGCTGACCAGCCTGCCGACGGTTTCGATAAATGACATCTGTTCTTCCCAAAATCGCTTTAGGTCTGTTTTTGGTCGGCAATCCCTCAAAAAACCGGACAGGAACCACCACTCAAAAAACGCCGTTTTGAATTTGCAATCTATTGCACTGGTATTGTCTCGTCAATCCTTGGCAAGGACGAATTGATGTCGAGCTGGATCAAATACAAAGTTATCTTATGACGAAATACTCCTTGAAAAACAGTTATATAAAAATACCGCATTCTGAATTTGACGCGCGACCGCGAAGCCTTCCTCTCAAAGCAGCTATCTGTGATGGAAATTGGTATTATCAGGGAGTGTCATTAAATAAGGCAATAAAATCAATTTGAAATAAGATCATATGGCGCACATTGGTTCTGTATTGGATATTTAAAAATCCATCACAGGTCTTGTCTAAGAATTGACAAGGTGCAGACAGTACGCCAACCTGCGACGAGAATAAAAAGCTTGGGGAGAGGCATAGACATGCCGCATACATCACACCGCCTGAAAAGCCTGCTTGCCGCCACCCTGCTATCGGCTACCGCGCTCATGCCGACCAGGGCCGCCGTCGCGGCGCCGGCTGTAGCCAGTTTCGCCGATCAACTTGGCTACAAACTGACCGTGGTGCCCAATGCCACTCAGGACGGCTTCAATACCCGCCTCGACCTGACCGTGCCTAGGAGTGGCACGCCCACAGGCGCCTGGGCGCTTTATTTCGGCTCGGTCAGTCCGGTGGAGCCCGTCGGCGACAGTGTGTTCGACCTCACCCATATCAATGGCGACAATTACAAGCTGACGCCAAAGAGCGGCACCACCCTCAAACCCGGCGAGACCTATTCGCTCACCTGGGCGGGGCACGCAGCTTCCGGATACCTGGCCATGCCCAATGCCTATATCGTGGCAGATGGCACACCACCCACCACCATCGCCGCGTCGCGCACCACATTCGATCCGGCGACCGGACTGGAATCCCTGCCTTTCGTCACACCAATCACCGACGAGGCCACCACCCGCAAAGGCCCGAACGACGCCACTCAATGGCTGACACCGGAACGAGCCTTTATCCAGAATGCCTCGCGTCAGGTGGCGCAGGCGAAACCCGACATCATTATCCTGCCGACGCCGGTTTCGGCCAAA
The DNA here is from genome assembly GCF_900100255.1 of Asticcacaulis taihuensis. Lineage (GTDB taxonomy): Bacteria > Pseudomonadota > Alphaproteobacteria > Caulobacterales > Caulobacteraceae > Asticcacaulis > Asticcacaulis taihuensis. Next base: position 393,420 of record NZ_FMTS01000002.1, read on the forward strand.
CACCTGGACGGCCAGCCCCTCAACCTGAACGCCGGCGTGGCGCTTAAGCTGAACGGACTGACCATTCCTGACATCAAGGCCGCGTTGGACGCCTCGCATCTGAAACTGGCTTCGCATGGCGTGCCGGTCGAGATCACTATCGGCGCCGGCCAACCTGAATCCTATCACCTGCTGGCACAGGACGGCAGGATCACCATCACGGCCGCCGATGCCGCCGGCGCCGCCTATGCCATTGAAAGCCTCAGCCAACAGGCGGCTTTCGAGCATAACCGACTGAAACCGATCGAGATCAGCGACGCGCCGCGTTTCGGTTTCCGCGGCCTGCATATCGACCTGGCGCGCAACTTCCATTCCAAGGCGTTTATCCTCAACACCATCGATCAGATGGCCGAGTACAAGCTCAACCGCCTGCATCTGCATCTGGGCGATGACGAGGGCTGGCGGCTGGCGATCGGCGCCTTGCCGGAACTGACCGAGATCGGCAGTCATCGCTGCCATGATCTGAAGGAAGACACCTGCCTGTTACCGCAGCTAGGCGCCGGGCCGCAAGGCTCTAAGATCGTTGATGGATATCTCAGCCGCGCCGACTATATCGAGATCGTCAAGGCCGCCGCCGCCCGTCATATCGAGGTCATTCCCTCGTTTGACATGCCCGGCCACAGCCGCGCCGCCGTGCGCTCTATGGAGGCCCGTTACCGCCGCCTGATGGCCGAAGGCAAGCCCGACGCCGCCAATGAATTCCGCCTTCAAGACCCGGATGACAAGACCGTCTACGACTCGATTCAGCACTATAATGACAACACGCTGAACGTCTGCATCCCCTCGACCTATCACTTCATCGAAACCGTGATCGACGACATCAAGGCGATGCACGACGAAGCCGGCGTACCGCTGAAAATCTATCATATCGGCGCCGATGAAACCGCTGGCGCCTGGACCAACTCCCCCGCCTGTCAGGCGCTGGTGAAAGAAAAAGGCCTCGATCCGGCACATATGACGCCCTATTTCATCACCCAGGTGTCGCAGATGCTGGGCCAAAAAGGGATAGAGCCCGCTGGCTGGAGCGACGGCATGGGCCATGTGAAGCCGGAGGACATGCCGAAGCAGGTTCAGTCCAATAGCTGGGGCGGCCTGTTCGGCGGCGGCGTGGCCGAAGCCTACCGTCAGGCCAATCGCGGCTGGGATATCGTGATGTCGACGCCCGAAGTCCTCTATCTCGACATGCCCTACGCGCCCGATCCGAAAGAGCGCGGCATGGACTGGGCGTCGCGCGGCACCGATCTCTTCAAGGTCTTCGCCTTCATGCCGGAAAACCTGGCAGCCAATGCCAGTATCATGACGAATATCCAGGCGCATGGCCAGACCATCGCCGACACCGAGCCGCTGGAAGCCGGCCGCAAGATCACCGGGATGCAGGGCCAATTGTGGAGCGAGGGCGTGCGCGCCGACGGCATCGCCGACTATATGTTCTATCCGCGTGTCCTCGCCCTGGCCGAACGTGCCTGGCATACCGGCGCCTGGGAGCCGGCCTATGTCGCTGGCAAGTCCTACAGCTATGGCGACCGTCAGGTTGATGGTCACGCGCTGCTGGCCGACTGGCAGAATTTCAATGACCGCCTGACGCCACTTCTGGCCGAACTGGATCGGGAACAGGTTGCTTATCGCCTGCCGCCGCCTGGCGCCCGCGTCACCGGCGGTATTTTCGAGGCCAACCTGGCCTATGGCGACCTGAAAATCCAGTATCGCACTCAGGGCGGCAAGTGGCTGACCTATGGGGACGCCGTCGAGGTAAGGGGGCCGGTCGAGGCGCGATCGGTGGCACCGGACGGCAGGCGCTTCAGCCGGATCGTTACGGTAAAATAGAGGGAGCACGGATATACACAGGCATGGACTCATTGGCGCTGTCGCCTTTATCGCCCTCAGCGCCAGCGCGCTTTCCGCCTGCGGTGGTGGAGGCGGCGGCGGAGTCAGCACAGGCGGCGGCAGCCACAGTTCGTCCTCCTCTTCTTCATCTTCCTCATCTTCTTCCAGCAGTTCATCCTCATCCAGCTCAGTGGGGGCGCCTGCCGGATACAATCTGGTCTGGTCGGATGACTTCTCGACCGACGGCCTGCCGGATTCCACCGTGTGGACCTACGACACCCAGGCCAACGCCACCGGCTGGTACAACAATGAATAGCAGTACTACGGCGTGGGCCGGCTGGAAAATTCCAGTATCTCCGACGGCATCCTGTCGATCACCGCGCGCAAGGAAGATCTGACCGCCGCCGCCGATATGGCGGCCAACATTATACTTCCGCCCGCCTGATCACCCAGGGCAAGAAGAGCTGGACCTACGGTTATTTCGGGGCCCGCGCCAAGCTGCCGTGCGGCCAGGGCACCTGGCCGGCCATCTGGATGCTGGGGGAAAACGGTTCCTGGCCCGGCGCCGGCGAAATTGACATCATGGAGCAGGTCAATTCCGACACCACCATCTACGGTACGATCCATAACCAGCAGACGGTCAATACCGGCGTCACCGGCGGCGCGCATATTTCCGTGCCCACGGCCTGTACCGATTTCCATATCTATCAAATGACCTGGACGGCCGAAAAGATCGAGATCGGTGTCGATGGCACGGTCTACCAGACCTATACCAACGCCCATGCCGGCCACGACCAATGGCCCTTCGACGACCCACAATTCCTGCTGCTCAACCTGGCCATCGGCGGCGACTGGCCGGGGGCGGTCGATTACACCATCTTTCCGAAAACCTTCCAGATCGACTACGTCAAAGTTTATCAGAAGCCTTGAGCGCTCAGAGGCCGCGCGGGCGCCTCGCATAGGCTCTGGCAGGCAGCCACCTTTGCCAAATCCCGATATCGGGATTTGGAATCGCTGATCGTATCCTTATCACCCGAAGCCCATGGTGAGCCTCTTTTAGGACGTTACATGGCCAAGGAGGTTCACATGGACACACTGCATGGCGCCGAGGCGCGCGAAAAAATCTGGTCGCTGATCAAGGATATCCGGGTGGCGCAACTGGCCACCACCGACGACTCCGGCCGCATCTTCCACGCCCGGCCGATGATCGCCCAGAACCTGAAGGATTCGCACGACGCGTTCGACGGCACTCTGTGGTTTTTCACCTCCGACGACAGCCGCAAGGCCCACGAGATCGAGCACAATTCACATGCCCTGCTCACCTATGCTGATAATGGCAAGCAGGCCTATGTATCCGTCTCCGGCCAGGCTTATCTGGAACGCAACCGCGCGGTGATCGACGAATACTGGAACGACGCCAATAAGGCGTGGTTCCCGGAAGGCAAGGACGATCCGCACCTGGTCCTGATCCGCTTTGAAGCCGAGGACGCCGAATTCTGGCATGGCCCCGGCCCGGTCATCATGGGCCTGGCCTATTTGAAGACGCTGGTGACCGGCGATCAGCCGGATGTCGGCAAATTTGGCAAAGCGAACCTGCAGCATTAATTTTATGGGGTTTGGGGCCTGTGGCCCCAAGTCTTTTCCCCTTCAAAGAAAAACCCGGCCTTCCAGGGCCGGGTTTTTCTTTGAAAAGCAAGGTTTATGGGGCCACGTGCCCCAAACCCCGTAAGTCACATCTGCATGGTCCAGTTTTCGACGCCCATGGCCGCCTGACGGACCGCTTCCGAGCGCGTTGGGTGCGGGTGGCAGGTGCGGGCCAGGTCTTCAGATGCGCCGCCAAAGGCCATCAGCACGCAGGCTTCACCGATCATTTCGCCAACCTGCGGGCCCATCATGTGAACACCCAGCACCTTGTCGGTTTTGGCATCGGCGATGAACTTCACGAAGCCTTCGGTCTCATGATTGATCTTGGCGCGGCTGTTGGCCATGAAGGGGAACTTGCCGGTCTTGTAGGCCACGCCCGATGCCTTGACCTGCTCTTCGGTCTGGCCCACCCAGGCCACTTCCGGCGAGGTATAGACGACCGACGGCACCAGGTTGTAATCAACGTGGCCGGCCTTGCCGGCGATCAGTTCGATACAGGCGACCGCATCTTCTTCCGCCTTGTGCGCCAGCATTGGCCCCAGGATCACGTCGCCGATGGCCCAGACGCCCGGCGCGGCCGTCTTGAAGTGGTTGGTCGGGATAAAGCCGCGTTGATCCGGCGTAACACCCACCGATTCCAGGCCGAGGCCCTTGGTGAACGGACGGCGACCGATGGCAACCAGCACCACATCGGCGCTCAGCTTTTCCTGTGCGCCACCGGCGGCGGGCTCCAGCGTCAGTTCCACGCCCTTGACGCCGGTCTTGGCCGAGGTGACCTTGGTGCCGAGCTTGAAGGTGAAGCCCTGTTTGGTCAGCGTTTTCTGGAAGGCGGTGGCGGTTTCAGTATCCATGCCCGGCGTGATGCGGTCGAGGAACTCGACCACCGTCACCTGCGCACCGAGACGGCGCCAGACCGAGCCCAGTTCGAGGCCGATAATGCCGGCGCCGACGACGACGAGCGACTTCGGCACGGCGGACAGCGACAGGGCGCCGGTGGAATCGACGATCTGCTTCTGGTCGACATCAACGCCCGGCAGCGGGGTCGGCTCGGAACCGGTGGCGATGACGATGTTCTTCGTAGTCAGGTTCGAGGTGCTGCCGTCATTACCAGCGACCACGACCTTACCGGGGCCGGCGATCTTGCCGAAACCGGCATAGTAGGTGACCTTGTTCTTCTTCATCAGGAACTCGACGCCCTTGGTAAGCGCCGTGACGCTGTCCTGCTTGGCCTTCATCATCTGGACGAGATTGAGCTTCGGCGCCGGCACATCGATACCGATCGTGCTGAACTCATGACCGGCGGCTTCGAACAGTTCCGAAGCGTGCAGCAGGGCCTTCGAGGGCATACAGCCGACGTTCAGGCAGGTGCCGCCCAGCACGCCGCGCGACTCGACGATGGCGGTTTTCAGGCCAAGCTGGCCGGCGCGCACAGCCGCATTGTAGCCGCCGGGACCACCGCCGATGATCACTACGTCGAAATTGTCGTCAGCCATGCGAAAGCCCTCTCACATAAGGAAATCTGTTGAGCGTTAGCTAGGAGCCTCGCCCCTTCGGGTCAAGTCAATTACGCAAGGCTTAAGGACTTTTTTGCGCCCCGGATCAGGACAGCGCGGCGCGCCCGGCCTTCGGTATGGGCCGGAAGCGCGACATGTAGATGAAAAAGCCCAGAACCAGAGCCACCAGGGTCAGGGTATAGCGCGGATCCCAGCCGGACAGCACATTGAAAAGCTTGTCAGCCAGGCCCAGGCTGCGGTCGCCATTGGTCAGGTAGGTCAGGATCAGGTCAGCCGCGAAACCCAGCATGTAAATGAAGGCGGCGCGGAAATTGCCGTTGGCATGAAGAAAGGCCGCCAGCAGGTAAAGCGTGATCACCGCCCCCCACAGCCAGACCACCGGCTGGTTGTCGGTGACGATCGCCGTCACCGCCGTATCGCCCTGGATGGAATCGGTCAGCGGCGCAGCCTGTTCACCAGGCATCGGCGCGTTGAAGCCGCCGGAATAATCGGTGGAATCCATCGAGCGCGCCGTGATCGTCGGGCCGTTATCGACCGGCGGAAACAGGAAGGCTTTAGCGACCGGGAAAGCGATCCAGGCGACATAGACAATCACCACCAGTACGAGGAAGCCCCTTACATACTTCATCCTGTCACCTGTCCACGGGTTTATGGTTAAGACGACCTTAACCCAAAGGACGGGCATTGGCCAGTCCTGCAACTGTGGCTTATTTATCGGCCCAGTTCTGCGGCGACAGCCCAACAGCGTAGCCCTTGTCAAAGACCTTGTTCATGCTTTCGGTATCGAAGGCCAGCATTCCGCCATCGATAAAGTCATCCGGCATGGCCGTCACCGACATGCTGAGATCATTGCGCTCGGCAAAGGCTTTCAGCGCTACCAGGGTGACGCGCGCCTGCGCCTTGGTGATGGTTTCCAGGCTGCGGGCGGCAATGGTGACGGCATTATTCTTAGTTACCGCATAGGCCGGATTGATCTTGCCATTAACCAGCACATAGACATGGCCGCCGTGGCGCAGATCGGCCGGCACGGTCCAGTCGAGCATCGATTCCGGCAGGATAAAGAACGGCAGGGTGACGCTGCCATCGACGTGCATTTCCTGCAGCGGGTGACCTTGCGGGCCCATGGCGTCCGGGTTCTGGTCGCCGACCGTATCGGTCTCGATCATCACCGGCGCAAAGGCGCCCGGTACACTGGCCGAGGCGACCAGTACCTTGCAGAACAGTTCCCGCGCCGCTTCCCGCTTATAGGGATGGGTCTGGGCTTCCAGCGCAATGGCACCGAGATCCCAGACCACGCCTTCCTGGCTGTCGAGATTGGTGGTGGCGACGAACAGTCGCCGGCCCTTCAGATGCTCGCGGGCAATGGCGGTCAGCAGGTCGTCATCGATATAACGCGCCACCAGATCGCGCAGTTGGCCGGCCTGGAAAATGCCCGGCGTGAAGGCGGCATAGAGACCGCGCTTGTGGGTCAGCTTGGCCGCCGCGCCGCTGGTATAGGCATCGCGCAGGCGAGCGTCATAGTCCGGGCCGAGAAAAGCAAACGGCGCGATCAGGGCGCCGGTCGAGACACCAGTCACGACATTGAACTGCGGCCGGTCGCCCCGTTTGGTCCAGCCGATCAGCACCCCGGCACCGAACGCACCATCTGCTCCGCCGCCGGAGAGCGCCAGTATTTGATAAGGACCGGTGGCAGGCGTTTTAGCCGCTGTCGCGCGCATATCTGTTTCCAGACGGCCGGCCAGGCTGGGATCATCGGCATTGAAACGGGCATTGGGAAATTCCGGCACACTGGCCGCCGCAGCTTCATTGAGCACGGTGGCATCACGCGGGACGGTCAGGCAGCCGGTCAGACCGGTGAACAGCAATACGACGAACAGACGCTTCATACGCACCATTCCACAACGAAAAACCCGCCGTCACGGATTACCATGACGGCGGGCCAAACGCACTCAAATATCGTTGCTTAGACGTCGAGGATGAAGCGCTGCGGGTCTTCCAGACCTTCCTTGATGCGAACCAGGAAAGTCACCGCTTCCTTGCCATCGACGATGCGGTGATCGTAGGACAGCGCCAGATACATCATCGGGCGGGCGACGATCTGGCCGTTCACCACCATCGGACGCTGCACGATGTTGTGCATCCCCAGGATACCGACCTGCGGCATGTTGAGGATCGGAGTCGACATCAGCGAGCCGTAGATGCCGCCATTGGTGATGGTGAAGGTGCCACCCTGCAACTGGTCGATCGTGAGCGTGCCGTCGCGGGCCTGCTTGCCGAGCGCGGCGATGCCCTTTTCGATACCGGCGAGCGACAGGGTATCGACATCGCGCAGGACCGGAACGACCAGGCCCTTTTCGGTGCCGACGGCGATGCCGAGGTCATAGTGGTTCTTGTAGATGATATCGGTGCCGTCGATCTCGGCATTGACCGCGGGAATGTCCTTCAGGGCGGCGACAACGGCCTTGGCGAAGAACGACATGAAGCCGAGTTTCACACCGTGACGCTTCTCGAAGGCATCCTTGTAGGTGTTGCGCAGGGCCATGACGGTGGTCATGTCGACCTCGTTGAAGGTCGTGAGTTGGGCGGCCGTGTTCTGCGATTCCTTCAGACGGCGGGCGATGGTCTGGCGCAGGCGGGTCATCTTGACGCGTTCTTCGCGCGGACCGGTGGCGCGCGGCGCGACCGGGGCAGCAGCGGCAGCCACCGGAACCGGGGCCGTAGCGGCCGGAGCCGGGGTCGAGAGGGCAGCCAGGGCGTCGCCCTTGGTGATGCGGCCGTCCTTGCCGGTGCCCGAAACGCTGTTCGGGTCTAGGCCGGTTTCCGACACGATGCGCTGAACGGCGGGCGACAGCGGCTTGTCTGCCGAGGCAGCGGCGGCAGGAGCGGCGGCGGGTGCGGCGGCAGGCGCCGCAGCAACGACCGCGGCCTTGCCGTCCGTCGAGATGCGGGCGATGGTCTGGCCCGGCGTGACCGTGGCGCCATTGGCGGCGACAATCTCGACCAGCACGCCATCGGCGGGGGCGGAGACTTCGACCGCGACCTTGTCGGTCTCGATCTCGACCAGGACTTCATCCTTCTTCACGGCGTCACCGGCCTTCTTCGACCAGGTGCTGATCGTGCCTTCGGCGACCGATTCCCCCATGACCGGAGTCTTGACCTCAATCAGGTTGCCGGATGCGGGAGTGCCAGCCGGTGCCGCGGCAGGCGCAGCCGCTGGAGCGGCGGCGGCAGGCTTGGCAGCCGGGGCGGCCACAGCGGCGCCAGCGCCACCCACCGTGCCGAGTACGACGCCGGGCGTCACGGTCTCGCCTTCACCGACAAGAATTTGCAGGACGCCATCCGAAGGCGAGGCCACTTCGAGAGAGACCTTGTCGGTTTCCAGCTCGACGAGAATTTCGTCCTTCTTGACGGTTTCGCCGGACTTTTTCGTCCACTTGGCGATGGTGGCTTCGGTTACGGATTCTCCCAGGACGGGAACGAGGATGTCAGCCATAGGTCAGGCTCCAGTTTTGAATTTTTGTGTGCTGTTCAGCGAATGGAATGAGAAACGTGAAAGGAAACCTCCGCCCTTAGGCGAAGGCTTCATTTAAGAAGGTTTCGAGTTCTTTGAGGTGGCGGCTCATCGTGCCGGCGGCGGTGGAGGCCGAGGCCGGACGACCGACATAACGGGCGCGCTTGGCCTTGATGTTCAGGCGATCGAGCGTCAGTTCCAGCCACGGTTCGACAAACGTCCAGCCGCCCATGTTCTTCGGCTCTTCCTGGCACCAGACCAGCTCGGCATTCTTGAAGCGGCCCAGTTCGGTCATCAGCGACTTCATCGGCCACGGATAGAACTGCTCAAGGCGCATCAGATAGACGTCCTTGATCTGCTTCTTTTCGCGGTCTTCCAAGAGGTCGTAATAGACCTTGCCGGAGCACAGCACCACGCGGCGGATCTTGTCATCAGCGGCGATCTTGATGCCGGAAACCTCGGGCCTGCGCTCGGCGTCATCGTGCAGCACGCGGTGGAAGGACGAACCTTCGGCGATCTCCGACAGCGACGAGACGGCCTTTTTGTGGCGCAGCAGCGATTTCGGCGTCATCAGGATCAGCGGCTTGCGGAACGGCCGGTGGATCTGGCGGCGCAGGATGTGGAAGTAGTTCGACGGCGTCGTGCAGTTGGCGACCTGCATGTTATCTTCGGCGCACATTTGCAGGAAGCGCTCCAGGCGAGCCGAGGAGTGCTCCGGCCCCTGGCCTTCGTAGCCGTGCGGCAGCAGCATGACGAGACCCGACATGCGCAGCCACTTGCGTTCACCCGAAGAGATGAACTGGTCGATGACCACCTGGGCGCCGTTGACGAAGTCGCCAAACTGGCCTTCCCACAGGGTCAGGGTATTCGGATCGGCCAGCGAGTAGCCGTATTCGTAACCGAGCACCGCCTCTTCCGACAGGGCCGAATCGATGCCTTCATAGAGGGCCTGGCCGTCGCGGATGTGGTTGAACGGGAAGTAGCGGTTTTCCGTGCGCTGGTCGACAAAGGCCGAGTGGCGCTGCGAGAAGGTGCCGCGGATCGAATCCTGGCCCGACAAACGAACCGGGAAGCCTTCATCCAGCAGCGAGGTAAAGGCGAGCGACTCGGCGGTGGCCCAGTCGAGGTTCTCGCCGGTCTCGATCATCTGGCGGCGGGCTTCCATGACGCGGCGCAGGGTCTTGTGAGCGTCGACATCATTGGGGATCGTGGTGATCTTGGTGCCGAGTTCAACCAGCTTGGCGCGCGGCACGGAGGTGGAGCCGCGGCGTTCGTCTTCTTCCGGCAGGCCGAGGCCCGACCACTTGCCGTCCAGCCAGTCGGCCTTGGTGGCCTTGTAGGTCTTGCCGGCTTCGAATTCGGCATCGAGGAAGCTGTCGAACTCGGCGATGAAGCCATCGACCTCGGCTTGGGTGAGCACGCCCTCGGCGATCAGGCGCGACGAATAGAGTTCGCGCGTCGACGGATGGTCCTTGATCTTGGCATACATCAGCGGCTGGGTGAATGTGGGGTCATCGCCTTCGTTGTGGCCGAAGCGGCGATAACAGAACATGTCGATGACCACGTCCTTGGCGAACTTCTGGCGGAACTCGGTCGCCATCTTGGCGGCGAAGACCACGGCTTCCGGATCATCACCGTTACAGTGCAGGATCGGCGCCTGGGCCATCAGGGCCACGTCCGACGGATAGGGCGACGAGCGCGAATAGCGCGGCGCCGTGGTAAAGCCGATCTGGTTGTTGATGACGAAGTGCAGGGTGCCGCCGGTGCGGTAGCCCTTCAGGTCCATCAGGGCGAGACATTCCATGCCGACGCCCTGGCCGGCGAAGGCCGCGTCGCCGTGGATCAGCAGGCCCATGGCCATGCCGCGATCCGGGCCCTTTTCGGAAGCCAGGGTCGCCGCGTCGGTCTGGCCGCGCAGGTGGAACGCCTGCTTGGCGCGCGTCTTGCCGAGCACGACCGGATTGACGATTTCGAGGTGCGACGGGTTGGCGGTCAGCGACAGGTGGACCGTGTTGCCGTCAAAGGCGCGGTCCGAAGAGGCGCCCATGTGGTATTTCACGTCCGACGAGCCTTCGATATCGGCCGGCAGGGAAGACCCGCCCTGGAACTCATGGAACATGGCGCGGTAAGACTTGCCCATGACCGCCGTCAGGGTGTTCAGGCGGCCGCGGTGGGCCATGCCGAAGATGATGTCCTTCACACCGAGCGCGCCGCCGCGCTTGATGATCTGTTCCAGCGCCGGGATCATGGCTTCACCGCCATCGAGACCGAAGCGCTTGGTGCCGGGGAAACGGCGGTGACAGAAGCGCTCGAAGCCCTCGGCCTCGATCAGCTTCTTCAGGATGGCGACCTTGCCTTCCTTCGTGAAGGAGATTTCCTTGTCGCGGCCTTCGATGCGTTCCTGCACCCAGGCCTTTTCGGCCGGGTCGGCGATGTGCATGTACTGGACGCCGACATTGCCGCAATAGGTGCGGCGCACGATGGCGATGATTTCCTTGAGGGTGGCCGATTCCAGCCCCAGCACGCCATCGATGAAGATGCTGCGGTCCATGTCGGCGGCGGTGAAGCCCCAGTATTCCGGCGTCAGTTCCGGGTTCTGATGCACCGGCTCCAGACCCAGCGGATCGAGGTTCGATTGCAGGTGACCGCGGATACGGAAGGCGCGGATCAGCATCAGGGCGCGGATCGAATCGCGCGAGGCGGCCTGCAGGTCAGCCGGCGAAACGCCCGGCGTCTTGGCGGCGATGGCCTTTTCGACCTTGGCCTGCACGGCCGGCCAGACGCCATCCATCGCCGACATCAGTTCGTCGCGCGGCGTATTGACAGGGTTCGCCCAACCGCCGACTGCGGCATTGGCGGCGACGTTTTCCGGACGGTCCATGAGGGAATCGAAGAAGGCGCGCCATTCGGGGGACACCGAATTGGGGTCCTGCGCCCAGCGTTCCTGCATCATTTCGATGAAGATCGCGTTTGTGCCGTAGAGAAACGAGGTCTCGGCAAAGACCTGATTGAGCCGACTAGAATCGTCCGCCATGTGTGCAACCATCGAGACGGCCAATTACGACACCGTCTCCCTTTCGCAATATGTAGTGTCCAACCACCCTTAGGGCTTGAGGACGATTTGGACCGTGGCCAATAACGACACCACAGTCCGGTTCTTTATGTGTGCACGAAAGAGCCGTGCAGCAATAACCCTATTACACGAAAATATGCCCCAGGGCCATAAGGCACTGGGGCATAAATCAGACTATTTAAAGACCCTTTAAAACACTCAGAAGCGTTTCGCCGAGCGCCGCCGGAGACGGGGCGACCTTGATGCCCGCGGCCTCCATGGCGGCGATCTTGTCTTCCGCACCGCCCTTGCCACCGGAGATAATGGCGCCGGCGTGGCCCATTCTTCTACCCGGAGGGGCAGTACGCCCGGCGATGAAGCCGGCCATCGGCTTCTTGCGGCCGCGCTTGGCTTCGTCACGCAGGAACTGCGCCGCTTCTTCTTCGGCCGAACCGCCGATTTCGCCGATCATGATGATCGACTTGGTGGCTTCGTCGGCCAGGAACATTTCCAGGACGTCGATGAACTCGGTGCCCTTGACCGGGTCGCCGCCGATACCAACAGCGGTGGTCTGACCCAGGCCGGCATTGGTGGTCTGGAACACGGCTTCATAGGTGAGTGTACCCGAGCGCGAGACAACGCCGACCGAACCGGCCGAAAAGATATTGCCCGGCATGATGCCGATCTTGCACTGGTTCGGCGTCAGCACGCCAGGGCAGTTCGGACCGATCAGGCGCGACTTGGAGCCTTGCAGGGCCTTCTTGACCTTGACCATGTCCAGCACCGGAATGCCTTCGGTGATGCAGACGATCAGTTCCATCTCGGCTTCGATCGCTTCCAGGATCGAGTCAGCGGCGAAGGGTGGCGGCACGTAGATGGCGGTGGCGGTGGCGCCGGTGCGGTCCTTGGCTTCGGCGACGGTGTCGAAGACCGGCAGGCCGATATGGGTCTGGCCGCCCTTGCCCGGCGTGACGCCGCCCATGACCTGGGTGCCGTAGGCGATGGCCTGTTCGGAGTGGAAGGTGCCCTGCGCGCCGGTGAAGCCCTGCGTGATGACCTTGGTGTTTTTATCGATAAGAACGGACATTGTGACTTAACCCTTCACAGCCTTGACGATCTTGGCGGCCGCATCGGCCAGATCGTTGGCGGCGATAACATTGAGGCCGCTCTCGTTGATGATCTTTTTGCCGAGTTCGACATTGGTGCCTTCGAGGCGAACCACTAGCGGCACCTTCAGGCCCACTTCCTTGACGGCGGCGATGACGCCCTGCGCGATGATATCGCACTTCATAATGCCGCCGAAGATATTGACCAGGATGCCCTTCACCTTCGGATCGGAGGTGATGATCTTGAAGGCCGCAGTGACCTTCTCGGTGGTCGCGCCGCCGCCGACATCGAGGAAGTTGGCTGGCTCGGAACCGTAGAGCTTGATGATGTCGAGCGTGGCCATGGCCAAACCGGCGCCGTTGACCATACAGCCGATTTCGCCGTCGAGGGCGATGTAGGAGAGGTCGAACTTCGAAGCTTCGATTTCCTTCTGGTCCTCTTCCGTTTCGTCACGCAGGGCGACGATGTCCGGATGGCGGAACAGGGCGTTCGAGTCGAACGACACCTTGGCGTCGAGCACGATCAGCTTTTCATCACCCGTGATGATCAGCGGGTTGATTTCCAGCATATCCATGTCCTTGGCGTTGAACGCCGTGTACAATTGCTGGAGAAGCTTGGCGCCCTGCTTGGCGACATCGCCCTTCAGGTTCAGCGCCTTGGCCAGCGCACGGGTGTGGGTTGGCCACACGCCGGTAGCGGGGTCGATGGTGAAGGTATGGATCTTCTCCGGCGTATTGTGCGCCACGTCTTCGATGTCCATGCCGCCTTCGGTCGAGGCGACGACCGAGACCTTGGAAGACACGCGGTCGACCAAGAGCGACAGGTACAGTTCCTTGGCGATGTCGGCGCCTTCCTCGATATAGAGGCGGTTGACCTGCTTGCCGGCCGGACCGGTCTGGTGGGTCACCAGCACGCGGCCGAGCATTTCGTCGGCATTCGCCTTGACATCTTCCGGCGACTTGACGACGCGGACGCCACCCTTGGCATCCGGGCCCAGGCCCTCGAAGCGGCCCTTGCCGCGTCCGCCGGCGTGAATTTGCGATTTGACGACGAAAACCTTGGAGCCGGCTTCCGAAGCCAGGGTCTTGGCGGCCTTCAGGGCCTCGTCGGGGGAGAAGGCGGCATATCCGCGCGGAACGGCAACGCCGAACTCTTTGAGGACGGCCTTGGCTTGATGCTCGTGAATGTTCATGGAACCGATCTTGGCAATTTGCAGAACTTAGGGAAGCGCCCGCCATGCCAACCGAAATTGGCGCGACCGGCCCTGATGAGAGGGCGAACTCCGTTGTCCGTCCTAAGTGATCGGGCCGCTTTATAGAGAGCCGCGCGTCTGTGTGCAACCGCTCACACACATAAATTTGATGATCGGCGTGATTTTGATTGCGTGACTTTTCGCTTGCCGCACAAACAATGGTAGCGCTAACGCAATACTGGCCAAGGCGACAGCGTTGTCAGACTATGGTCGCCGCACCGCAAAAAAAGTATACGATTAAAGGCTCAGCCAAAAACCATTTGCCACATCAGGCGTCCGGGCAGAAAGGTGAAGAGACCAGCCACCAGCAGGGCGCCGACATAGAGGTTGATCGCCTGTTTGCGATGCGTCCGGATATCCTTTTTCCGCGCGGCATAGACCAGCACCGGCACAGCCACCAGGGTAATGCCCGACAGGATATGGATAAAGCTGAACTGGCCGTGATTGATGATTTTGATAAAAAGCGAAGAGACCGCCACGGTCATCATGAAGATCACCCATGTCCAGCCAAGAATACGATGCAGGCCGGTGCCCTTGGGGCCGAATATCTGGATGGTGCCGATCACGAAAGCCGCCAGCGCCGCCAGAAGGTGAATCTGGATCACCGGCGGAACCTCGCCGATCAGGGCCAGGTTTGGCAGGTGTGGATGGGCATAATGGTCGAGGAATGTCATGCGGGGGGTCCGTAAAATGGGATGGCCTTTGAAAAGCGGATGCCCCATAAGACATGGCTCAGTTCTGGATGCCCGGCCCCATGCGTGAATTGCCCGACCTTATTCGTGAAACGCCGCCCCCTGCCACTGGCGCTTCGTCAGTGACACGCCTGATCATGGCCATAGTCGGCCCATACTGGCTGCGCACCTACGGCATAGCGCTCGGCATGGCGCTGCTGCTCACCTTCACGGCCGCCAACGGCACGGGCAGCGTGCCGCTGCTGATCCGCTTCCCTTACTGGCTAATCCTGATGGTTTTCGGCACCCTAATCGCGCAGGTAACCGGCCGGATGCTCGACCGCTTTGCCAGCCTGAACCTGTGGCAGACCATAGCGGTCATGATCGCCATCACCACGCCGCTGATCTGTGTCATGGTCTGGCTGGTGACGGCGGCCTTCAACAGCGATCATGCGCTCGAACCGGCACGACTCGTGCGTCTGGTGGAGCCCGTCCTGGTGATCACGGTGGCCATGGCCGCGCTGCACGTTCTGATCAACGGCACACCCGCCCAGAGTCACGCCTTTGCATCGGATGTGCAGACTGAACCCGGCGTGGTTTTCCGCGAACGTCTGCCGTTCAAATTCCGCCACGCCGAGATTCACGCCCTGGAGGCCGAGGACCATTACCTGCGCGTCCATACCTCCGCCGGCGACACCCTAATCCTGATGCGGCTTTACGATGCCATCCGCGAACTGGACGGCATCGAGGGCTCGCAGACGCACCGGTCCTGGTGGGTGGCCAAAGCCGCCGTCACCGACACGATCCGCGCCAGCGGACGCGTCAGTTTCACGCTGAAGGACGGACTCATCGCACCAGTCAGCCGCGGCTACGCCAAGGCCCTGAAACAGGACGGCTGGCTGTAAGAAACGTCGCAATCAGTGCTGCGTCATCCGCACCATGGACCAGTCATAGCCAAGCGCACGGGTGCGAGCCTCAATGGTATTGCGCGTCAGTTCGTCGGGGTGGGCGGTGCGGCTGAGCAGCCACAGATAACGGCCGGAAGGCTCGCCGACGATCGACCACGCATAGTCATCCGCATGGTCGAGCACCCAGTAATCACCGACATAGAAGGGGCCGAAGAATGAGACCTTTAACTTGGCATTGTCACTGCCGGGCACAATTTTGGCCTTGCCGTGCGCGGTTTTTACGGGCCCGGTCACACTGCCCTTGCGGCAGGTGTTGATGACATCGATCCCGCCGTCGTCTCGCTTGCGGTATTCGGCGGTCACGCCTTCGCAGTCTGTCTCGAAGCGGTTCTCGTAACGGCCGATTTCGTACCACAGGCCGACATAGCGCATCGTATCAACCGGCTTGGCGGGCTGCGGCACCGTCGCATTGCCGACCGGGCCACCGGACACCAGGCTGGCGCAGGCGGTCAGGGCCAGGAAAGCGCCGCCGGCCACGGCGAGCGGAAATATCAGGCGATTGGGCTTCATAACGACTCTCCGGATGACGCAGTCGGGCGAAAGGTCCGGTTTCCGCGATAAAGATTCAATGCGGTCTACACGCCCTTATCCGGCAGGGTAAAGCTGAACACGCTGCCCTCGCCCGGCTTCGAGCGCAGGCTGATATCACCGCCACACAAGCGCACGAACTTGCGGCAGGTCGAAAGGCCGATACCGGTGCCGATATAGTCATCGAAGCTGTGCAGGCGCTGGAAGACCTGAAAAATGCGCTCATGGAACACCGGATCTATGCCGATGCCGTTATCCGCCACATCGAAGCGCCAAAATGCTCTCTCGGCCTTACCCTCCTTGCGGGCGGATACAGAGATTTCCGGCATCCGGCTGCCGTCCTGGAACTTGAGCGCATTGCCGACCAGATTTTGCAGCAGGACACGCATCAGGGTGGGGCTGGTCCTGATCACCGGCAGGCCGGCGGCGGTCACCCGCGCCTGCTTTTCAGCGACGATATCGGCGAAATCCGGCATCAGCCCATCAAAAACCTTTTGGCAATCGACCGTTTCGAGCTTCACTTCCTCGCGGCCGATGCGTGAGAAATTAAGGATGTCGCGGATCATCGTCTGTACACGGACGGCATTGTCGCGGATATATTCAGCATAGCCCAGGGCCGTTTCGTCAAGTTGCCCGGCCACACCTTCGGCCAGCAGGCCGGCATAGGCGTTCATCATGCGGACCGGTTCCTGCATGTCGTGCGAACAGACATAGGCGAAACGCTCCAGTTCCTCGTTCGACTGGCGCAGATGGGCGTTCAGTTGCAGGATCTGCTGTCGCTGGGTGTAGAGGTCGAGATAGACCTTGACCTTGCTCTTCAGAATATCGGAATTGATCGGCTTGAAGATGTAATCCACCGCGCCAATCTCGGCCGCTTCAGTGGCGAAATGATCTTCCTTGCTGATGGCGGTCACAAAGATGATCGGTACATTTTGCATCGACGGCCGGGTTTTCATCAGGCGGGCCGTCTCGAACCCATCCATCACTGGCATCTGGACATCGAGCAGGACGATGGCGAAATCTTCCTTCAGCACCAGGTCGAGCGCCTTTTCCCCGGAATCGACCGTGGCGATATCTGCGCCCAACGGTTTCAGCAGGGCTTCGGTGGCAAGCAGGTTTTCCCAGCGATCATCGACGATGAGGATTTTCGGTTTTGCCACACCAAGGCCGTCCTGGGCGTCACCGCGAAGGCTGTTCATTGCGCTCATAGGGTCTCTCACCAGCACTTTCCGAAAAGTGTGATTTGCACTTTTCGGATTAAAAAGTGCGCCTAACAAAAAAGCCAACTCGCACCCCGGCTTGCGGCGGTGCCGCGCAGACTATGCTACCGCAACCTGGCGGTGAAATCACAATTTGGTTTTCATGTCGTAAGGATTGATCCGGGTTGTGATGGGCTTGCCGCATCGCAACCCTGCGGCGTGCGACCGCATGCCGCCGCCAATGCGGCGAGCCTGCGCGGCCTCTGAGCGCATTAAGCAAACAGGGCGTCGATATCCGCCTGATTGGTTTCGGGGCCGTCCAGCGCCGGACCATTAAGCAGCAGGTTCTGCGCCCGGATTTCAGCCGCCGTCAGATCGGCGGCGGCCACTTCCTCGCCGATGCCGACCACGGCGGCCAGGTCGGCCACTCGCGCCTCGATCTGGTTCAGCAGCCGGACGATCTTGGAAATGCGCTGGCCGGTAATATCCTGGAACGCGCAGGCTTCGAACATCTTCATCACCTCGTCGGTGATCCGGCCCGCCAGTTGCGGATCGGCGGCATTGAGCCCCATCACGGTTTCCGCCGCCGTCATGATGGTATTGGTGGCGCTTTCGGTATCCTGGGTAATGGCCGCCAGTTCAGCGCCGGCATTGGAGAAGGCGCCATTGGGATTCAGGTCGCTGATCTCGGCGCGCGCCTGGGCGATGGAATCGGCGATGGCCTGGAAATCCTGCGACCGGCGGGTATCGAGTTTCAGGTAGAAGCTGTGCAGCAGACCGACGAGTGTCTCGGAATGCTGCATGAGGTCCATCAGGCGGGACAGGTCACCGTCGGGGTCCGGACGGCGGAGGGGGGTACGCGGGGACATGGCGGGCTACTTCTTACTCGGCAACCGCCGCGGCATCAGCATTTTCGGTCTGCGCCCAGTAGGCATCGACATCGCCGCAAACCTGCTTGACGTCATCGAAGTAAAACGGCTTGGGCAGCAGGAACTTCACGCGGGCGCGACGCGCCTTGTTGAGCGCCGTGGCGCCGGCATCGGGATTATTGACCTGACCGGCCGTCATGATGGCGATCGGCACATCCGGGGCATGTTCGCGGTAGATATCGAGATCATCGAGCGTATTGTGGCTCTCGATAAAGACATCCAGCACCAGCAGATCAAATTTCTGCGCGCTGAGCTGGGCCAGCGCTTCCGGCATATCGGTCACGCAGACGGCCTCATAGCCGGCACGCTGGAACATTTTACTGATGATGATCGCCTGGGTCCGGCTGTCTTCCAGTATCAGCACCTGTCTCGCCATAACTCGCCCCTTGCACGCTAAACGTATACTATTAGAGCGGGTAATGCCTAATATATGGTTAGGGGTGGGTATAACATCATACAAAAAAGCGGCCCTTTTGGGACCGCTTTCTGTTTAAGCTCTCAATGCTTCTTTGGCTGCCTGTATCGCCAGTATCTCATTGGGCATGACCTCAACGAAGGCTTTCAAGCTGTTGTCCCAGTCATCGAGAATGGCCTGGGCACGCGGCGACAGGGTCTTTTCGAGATGGGTGGTGATCAGTTCCTTCAGGCGAGCCACATTCTCGTCCGGAACGGTGCGCAGTGTGATGCCTTCGGGGTTGATGTACTGGGCGAAGGTCTGGTCCGGATCGTAGACATAGGCGACACCGCCGGTCATGCCCGCGCCGAAATTGGCGCCGGCTCGACCTAAGATGACGACTTCACCGCCGGTCATATATTCGCAGCCGTGCGCCCCGACGCCTTCCACCACAGTGGTTGCGCCGGAGTTACGGACCGCGAAACGCTCACCGACCGTACCCGCGATGTAAAGCTGGCCTGAGGTCGCGCCATAGAGGATGGTGTTGCCGGCCAGAGCCTGGTTTTCCTGCCAGACCTTGGGACGGACGACGATGGTGGCGCCGGAAAGCCCTTTGCCGACATAGTCGTTGGCTTCACCGATAAGGTTGATGGTCAGGCCCTTGACCGCGAAGGCGCCGAGCGACTGGCCGACCGAGCCCAGCAGTTCGAGCTTGAGGTGGCCTTCATCGAGCGTATTGCCGTACTTGCTGACGATATGGGACGAGGTGCGGGTGCCGACGGCGCGCATGGTATTGCGCACATCGTAGGTCAGTTGCATCTTTTCCTTGCGTTCCAGCATGTAGGCGGCGTCACGCACGATCTGGGCATCGAGCGTGTCGGCCACTTCATTGATCTCGTCATAGCGCGTGATGGTGGCGCCCGGATCGAGATCGACGCGGACCAGCAGCGGGTTCAGGTCGAGGTCGTCAAGGTGCGCCCCGCCGCGCGAAACCTGCTGGAGCAGGTCGGTGCGGCCGGTGGCTTCACCCAGCGACCGCAGGCCGAGCGAGGCCAGGATTTCACGGACTTCGCGGGCGATGAAGGTGAAGAGGTTGATCACCTTGTCCGGCGTGCCAGTGAACTTGGCGCGCAGGCGTTCGTCCTGGACGCAAACCCCGACCGGGCAGGTGTTCGACTGGCACTGGCGCACCATCAGGCAGCCCATGGCGACCAGCGAGGCCGTGCCGATACCGAATTCGTCGGCGCCGAGCATGGCGGCCATCACAATGTCACGGCCCGTGCGCATACCGCCATCGGCGCGCAGGCGAATCTGGCCGCGCAGATTGTTGAGCGTCAGCACCTGATGCGCTTCCGACAGGCCGAGTTCGAACGGCAGACCGGCGAACTTGACCGAGGTCAGGGGCGAAGCGCCCGTGCCGCCGACATTGCCGGCCACCAGGATAGCGTCCGCTTTCGCCTTCGCCACGCCGGCCGCGACCGCGCCGATGCCCGACTGCGACACCAGCTTGACGGTGACGCGGGCGCGCGGGTTGATCTGCTTCAGGTCATAGATGAGCTGGGCCAGGTCTTCGATCGAGTAGATGTCGTGGTGCGGCGGCGGCGAGATCAGGCCGACACCGGGCGTCGAGTGACGCATACGGGCGATGAACTCGGTGACCTTGAAGCCGGGCAGTTGCCCGCCTTCGCCGGGCTTGGCGCCCTGCGCCACCTTGATCTCGATTTCGCGGCACTGGTTCAGGTATTCCGCGGTAACGCCGAAGCGACCGGACGCGATCTGCTTGATCTGCGAGTTCGGGTTATCGCCGTTCGGACGGCGGTGATAGCGTTCCGGGTCTTCCCCGCCCTCACCCGACACCGAACGGGCGCCGATGCGGTTCATGGCGATATTCAGGGTCTCGTGGGCTTCGGGGCTGAGCGCGCCGAGAGACATGCCGGGCGTGACGAAACGCTTGCGGATTTCGTTGACCGATTCCACTTCCTCGATGGCGATCGGGGCCGACTTTGCTTCCCAGGCCAGCAGGTCGCGCGGGCTGGTGGGCGCCGTCTTCGACATGCCGGCGATCAGGGCCGAGTACTTCTTGAAGACCTCGTAATCGTCACGCGTCGTGGCGTCCTGAAGCAGGTGGATCAGCTTCGGCTGGTAGTAGTGGGTCTCGCCGGCGGCGCGCATCTTGTAGAAGCCGCCGATAGGGGTGACCGGCTTTTTCGCCCAGGCATTGAGGTGCAGCTTCGCCAGCTTCTGCTCGATACCGCTGAGGCCGATGCCGGAAATGCGCGAGGTCACGCCGGGGAAATATTCGGCCACCAGCGCGCGCGACAGGCCGAGCGCCTCGAACTCATAACCGCCACGATAGGAGGAGATGACCGAAATGCCCTTCTTGGCCAGGATCTTCATCAGGCCGGCCTCGATGGCCTTCTTGTAGTTCGAGAACGCCTTGTGCTCGTTGAAACCTTCGTAACGGCCCTGGGCCAGGCGTTCCTGAAGGATTTCGAGCGTCAGATAGGGGTTGATCGCCGTGGCGCCGACGCCGACCAGCACCGCGAAGGTGTGCGGGTCCATGGCTTCCGAGGTACGGACGATGATCGACACAAAGGAGCGCAGGCCCTTTTGCACCAGCCGCGAATGAACGGCGGCGGCAGCCAGGATCATCGGCACACCCATCAGTTCGGCGGACAGCGCCTCGTCGCTCAGCACAATCATGCTGGCCTTGTCCTCGCTGACGGCCTTGACGGCTTCGTCACGCAGACGCTCCAGAGCGGCCTTGAGGCCGGCGCCGGGAATGGCGTCTTCCGACGGAATGGCGAAGGTACAGTCGAGCTTGGCGACATGGCCGACGTTCTCGAACGTCACCATGCGTTCATACATCAGCGTGCTGAGGAACGGGCTTTCGAGCACGAAGACGTCGGTCTGAGCTTCATCTTCAGCCAGGATATTGCCGAGGTTCTTGAAGCGCGTCTTGAGCGACATGCCCTGCGATTCCCGCAGCGGGTCGATCGGCGGATTGGTGACCTGGGCGAAGTTCTGACGGAAATAGTGGGCCAGCGGACGCCACTGCTCGGAAAGCACGGCCAGGGGCGTATCGTCGCCCATCGAGCCGATGGCCTCCTTGCCGTCCTTGACCATGGCGTCGAGTACAGTATCGAGGTCTTCCAGCGTGAAGCCGGCAGCGATCTGGCGGCGGTGCAGTTCCTCACCATGATAGGCACGCGGTTCCGGCCCCGGCATGATCAGGGGTTCCAGCTCGACCATGTTTTCCAGCCAGCCCTTGTAGTCGTGCTTCTGGGCCAGGGCGTCGATAATTTCGTCCTCACCGTACAGCTTGCCGCCTTCGAGATCGACCGCGATCATGCGGCCCGGCGCAATGTGGATGCGGCGCGCGACGCGTTCTTCGGCCACGCCGGTCATGCCGGCTTCGGAGCCGACGATCAGCAGGCCGTCCTTCGTTTCGGTGACGCGCAGGGGGCGCAGGCCATTGCGGTCCTTGCCGGCGATGACCCAGCGGCCATCGGTGGCGCAGATAGCGGCGGGGCCATCCCATGGCTCCATCACGGCATTGCAATAGGCGTAAAGCGCCTTGTTGGCCTCGGAGACCGTGGCGTCCTTGGCGGTCGCTTCCGGAATCAGAAGGGCCTTGGCCATCGGCGCCGAACGGCCGGCGCGAACCAGCAGCTCAAAGACGTTATCGAGCGCGGCGGAATCGGAGCCGCGCGGCTGGATTACCGGCTTCACGTCATGGGCCTCGCCGCCGAAGGTGGTGGCGGCCATGCGGATCTCGTGCGACTTCATCCAGTTGATGTTGCCGCGCAGGGTGTTGATTTCGCCGTTGTGCGCCAGCATCCGGAAGGGCTGGGCCAGGCGCCATTCGGGGAAGGTGTTGGTCGAGAAGCGCTGGTGGAAAATGGCGACCGACGAGGTGAAGTCCGGATCCTTGAGGTCGAGATAGAAGTCATCGACCGACTCGGCGCGGAACATGCCCTTGTAGATCAGGGTCTTGGCCGAGAAGGAGCACAGGTAGAAATCACCGAGATTGGCTTCGTCAACGCGCTTTTCGATGCGGCGGCGGCAGAGGAACATGGCCCGTTCCAGCGCCTCGCCTTCCAGACCTTCCGGCGCGGCCATCATGATTTGCTCGATTTCCGGGCGCGTGGCCGAGGCGCGTTCGCCCAGTTGCGTCACGTCAACCGGCGGCTGGCGCCAGCCATAGAGATAAAAGCCGGAACGCAGGATTTCGGATTCGACGATTGTCCGCGCCGTTTCCTGGGCGCCGAGATCGGTGCGCGGCAGGAAGACCTGGCCGACGAGGATCGGGCCGGAGCGCGGCTTATGACCGATGTTTTCCACCTGCTTGCGGAAGAAGGCTTGCGGCACATTGATCATGATGCCCGCGCCATCGCCCGACTTGCCGTCGGCATCGACCGCGCCGCGATGGAACAGGGCCTTCAGCGCCTTGACGGCCAGCTCAACGACTTCGCGCTTTTGCGAGCCGTCGATGGAACAGACGACGCCGACGCCACAGGCGGAGATTTCGGATGCGGGATCATAGGCGTGGGCCTCGATAAGGCGGGCGCGCTGATCCTGGTAGTGCTTGTAAGAATCGAATTTGGTCATTTTATTCCGCGGCTCCCAGTTGGAGCTCTTCGTTGGCATTCGCCGGGACAAGGAGTTCGGTTTGCAGATAATGGTGAATGTCGGCGGCGGCATCTTGCCCCTCGCGCACGGCCCAGACGACCAGCGACGCGCCGCGGACGATATCGCCCGCCGCGAACACGCCATCGACCATAGTGCGGAACTCGCCGGCATGGACCTTGATGGTGCCCCAGCGCGTCACTTCGAGTTTGGGCTCATTGAACATCACCGGCATGTTTTCCGGCTCGAAGCCGAGGGCCTCGATGATCAGGTCAGCCGGCAGGTCGGATTCAGCGCCGGCGATATCCTCGATGCCCTGGCGGCCCTGCGCGTCCGGTGTGGTCAGGCGCATCCGCTGGATTTTGAGGCCGGTGACAGTTTCGGCGTCGCCCAGCACGGCCTTGGGAGCCGACAGCCACTCAAAGCGGACGCCTTCTTCCTCGGCATTGGCAACTTCGCGGTCGGAACCCGGCATGTTGGCGCGGTCACGACGATAGACGCAGGAGACCGACTTCGCCCCCTGGCGGATGGCGGTGCGGACGCAGTCCATGGCGGTGTCGCCGCCGCCAATGACGACGACGGTCTTGCCCTTGGCATCCAGATGCGCCTCGGCGGCCGGATCGACTTCGTAGCCGAAGCCCTGGCGGTTCGACATGGTGAGGTAGTCGAGCGCGGCGACCACCCCCTTCGAGCCACAGCCGGGCACGCTGAGGGCGCGGCCCTTATAGACGCCGGTAGCGATCAGGATGGCGTCGTGCTTTTCACGCAGTTCCTCGAAGCTGACATCATTGCCGATATCGCAGTTCAGCACATATTCGACGCCCGAAGCGGCCAGGCGGTCGGTGCGGCGGGCCACGACGTGCTTTTCCAGCTTGAACGACGGGATGCCGTAAACCAGCAGGCCGCCGGCGCGGTCATAACGGTCATAGATGGTGACCTTGTAACCGAGCGTGCGCAGGCGGTCAGCGGCGGCAATGCCGGCCGGACCGGCGCCGATGATGCCGATCGATTGCGCCCGCTCGACCTCCGGCCTGATCGGCTCGATCCAGCCGTTTTCAAACGCCATGTCGCCGAGATAACGCTCGACACTGCCGATGGTGACGTTCTGCCAGCCGGACTGCTCCAGAACGCACGAACCTTCGCACAGACGGTCCTGCGGGCAGATGCGGCCGCAGATTTCCGGCAGGGTGGAGGTGGCCGATGACAGTTCCCAGGCTTCCTGCGGACGGCCTTCGGCGGTCAGGCGCAGCCAGTCGGGGATGTTATTCGACAGCGGGCAGCCATGCTGGCAGAAGGGCACGCCGCACTGGGCGCAGCGCGAGGCCTGGTGCGACGCCTGTGTCGGTGTGAAGTCGGCATAGATTTCGTTGAAGTTGCCGGTGCGTGTCTTCGCATCGGACTTCGCCGGCGTCTTTTTGACTTCAATCACGAAACGGTTCGTATCCATACGACTACCCTTCTCTACGCTGCGACCGTTGCCGGCCCATACTCTTCGCAGGGTTGCTAAAAGCGCAAAACCCCGGCGAAGAAAAGTTCAAATCTCATATCGGGCAAAGGTCTGTCAGCTTTTTTACCACAGATGACATATTTGCCGTTATCGTATCATTCGATACTTGTAGCTCAAGCGCCGCATGGCTTCCCTCGCATCAGCTCGGGCGGCCGCTTGGCCTTGCCGAAGAGAAGCTCTTCGGAATTTTCGCACATCGATACCCTGACATGCAAACCCCCTCGGCTGATCCCGTGGCCGCCCCGCGTGGGGTGGGCCTGAAATCAATCACGAGGGGGAATTTCAATCCGGCTTTTCAGCCTTCTGATTATCCGTGCAGGGTCTCCCCGTGCTGTGATTGATCGAGGCCCTCGATCTCCTCTTCCTCTGTTACGCGAAGGCCTGTTGTATATTTGCAGACCATGAGGATGAGGAAGGTAATTACCGCGCTCCAGCCGATGACCACCACGAGACCCAGCAACTGTTTGAGTACGCTGGCGCCGGCGCCGGCCGGATTTATGTCTGTATTGGCGAAGACCGCTGTCAGCAGCGCGCCGGTAAAACCGCCCACGGCATGGACGCCGAAGGCATCCAGGCTGTCATCATAGCGGAACATGTTCTTGACGTAGGTCGAGCCGAGATAGCAGATCGGGCCGGTGATCAGACCCATCAGCAGGGCGCCGCCCGGCGTGACGAAGCCTGCCGCAGGCGTTATGGCCACCAGGCCAGCGATAAGACCCGAAACCATGCCGAGCAGGGTCGGTTGCTTGCGCTCGAACCATTCCGGAATGATCCAGCCGATCGCACCGGTCATGGCGGCGACGATGGTATTGAGCATGGCGACCGAAGCCCGGCTGTCGGCCGCCCATTCCGAACCGGCATTGAAGCCAATCCAGCCGACCAGAAGCATGGAGGCGCCGATCATGGTGTAGCCGAGATTATGTGGCGCCATGTTGTCGCGGCCGAAGCCCTTGCGCTTGCCGATCACCAGACAGGCGACCAGGCCGGCGACGCCGGAATTGACGTGAACCACCGCCCCGCCGGCGAAATCGAGCACGCCCATCTGGCCGAGGAAACCACCGCCCCAGACCCAGTGCGCCACCGGGGCATAGACCAGAACGCTCCACAGGGCCATGAAGACGCAGAAGGCTGAAAACTTCATGCGCTCGACGATCGACCCCATGATCAGGGCCGGGGTAATGATGGCGAAGGTCATCTGGTAGGCGACCCACAGATATTCCGGCAGGTTCGGCGCGGCCTTATAGGCCGTATCGAGCCGGACGCCGTTCAGCAGGGCGATATCGAAACCACCGATGATCTTGTTGAGGAAGCTGCTGTCAGAACCCCCTCCGACGCCGAAGGCCAGGCTGTAGCCGATAAAGACCCAGATAACCGAGGCGATCACCGACACGGCGACCGACTGGGCCAGCACCGACAGCAGGTTCTTCTTGCGCACCATGCCGCCGTAGAACAGCGCCAGGCCGGGCAGGGTCATGAACAGAACCAGACAGGTGGCGACCAGCATCCAGCCGGCGTCGCCGCCATTCAGGTTGAGCGCAGCCTGATGCGCCAGCAGAACGGGCTTCGCCGCCTCTGCCGTTGCCGCCGCTGCACTGACCTGCCAGATTGCCATGTCACATCCTTAGAAATTCAAAGCTTTACCCAACACACCGCAGTCCGGGCACGGACAATGTCCGTGTGTGTGCACACGCGAGATAGAGGGTATTTTTTGTCCATAGCGGAAGATTGTCGGGATTAAAAGACAAATTTTTCCCGCGCACCCGCAAAATTTGAGAAATTTTACGACCACACGACAAAATACCGCTTCCGGCTGTCATATTGATCGCCGGAGACTGCAATCTGTCAATCACCCCTTGAACGACAGGACCGCCGCGACGATTTCATCCTGCGTCGCTTCATCCAGATACGGGCTGAACGGCAGACTGATGACGGTCTTCGACTTGGCCTCCGAGACCGCCAGATCGCCGGTGCCGGACGCGAACATCGCATAGCCGGGCTGCTGGTGCAGCGGGATCGGATAATAGACCGCCGACGGCACACCCTTTTCCCGCAGATGGGCCTGGAGGCCGTCGCGGTTTTCATGCTCGATGGTATATTGCGCCCAGGTCGAGACATAACCTTCCTTGACGAAGGGCACCGAGATCACCTTGCCGCCGAGCAACTCGTTATAACGCTTCGCCACCTTCTGGCGCAGTTCGATTTCCTCGCCGAATATGGCCAGCTTCTCGACCAGAACCGCCGCCTGGATGGTGTCGAGGCGCGAATTCATGCCGATGCGGACATTCAGGTACTTGGCTTCGTGGGTGTAATTCATCGTCGCCGCGTCGGTCGGCGTGGCGCCGCCGTGAACGCGGAACGAGATCAGGCGCTCCAGCAGGGCATCGTCATTGGTCACCACCGCGCCGCCATCGCCATAACAGCCGAGCGGCTTGGCCGGGTAGAAGCTGGTGGCGGTCGCTACGGCCCATTCCAGCGGCTGCTTGCCATTGATGGAGCAGCCAAAGCCTTGCGCGGAGTCGCTGATGAGGTGGACGCCATACTTTTTGGCGATAACCGACAGGGCCGGATAATCGGCCGGCTGGCCGAACAGGTCGACAGCGATAATAGCGGCCGGTTTCAGACGCCCCTCTTTGATAACGGCCTCAATGGCGGCTTCCAGCTTTACTGGATCGATATTGTAGGTATCGGGTTGAATATCAACGAACACCGGCTCGGCGCCGGTCATCGGCACCACTTCGGCGGTGGCCACAAACGTAAAGGCCGGCACGAAGACCGCGTCATCTTTCCCGACGCCCAGCCCCAGCAGGATCAGCTCGATGGCGTCGGTGCCATTGGCGCAGGACAGGGTGTGCTTCGAGCCGGCGAACTTAGCCATATTAGCTTCAAAGGTCTTGACTTCCGGCCCCATAATATAGGCGCCGTGCTTGATCACCTTGAGAACGGCGTCCTCAATCTTTGCGCCGATACGTTCGCGCTGAATGCCGAGGTCGATAAACGGAATAGCCATGGGAACACGCCTCAATAACTGCCGCGCCGGATTTCGGCGTCACATGCGCTTTACCAGCATATGAAAGCAATGCACCTCAAAAGAGATTACCCAAGATTTCAGTAAATACAGACATTAACAAAATTGTATACGATTTTACTTGAAGCCGTCACGGAGCGGCGATATAGAGGCCGCGCATCAAGAGCGGGCCAATATGAATACGGCCCGCGCCAACCTGCCTTCCCCGGCAAGGTGGCAGCCTTCCATAAGGCGATGCGGCCGATATCCGGCAACGAAACGGGATTGTCTTCACCTCCCTTTCGAGACCTGAGCTTTAAGGGCTTGAGACTTGAACGCGCGTACCCTCTTTACCGAACCCGACGACCTGGTGGCTGCCGAGTTGGCTGGCCAGCTCCACCACATCATCACCCTGACCGCGCTTGAACCCTGCGACATCGCCGCCTGGCTGGACAAACCGATCACCGGATATAAGCAATCGCGTTTTGCCGGCATATTCCAGTATCGCTTCCGCCTCACCGGCTTGACGCCGGGAGAAGCCCGCCGCATGACCGACCGGCTTGCCACCCTGCCGGAGGTCGCAGGTGCTCAGGTCGAGCATGTGATATTTTCAGAATCTTCAGCCCGCACCGATGACAAACGTCTATTGTCTGACTATATAGGGTCGCACAACACCCCCTTGTGAGCGCTACCATAACGGCCTATAGAGCCGCCCAGTGCTTTTTATAATGCCACACATCCTCAGGAGAGCTTCGGCCATGACCACTAAAGGCAATCTGATCAACGGCGAATGGGTCGTCATCGACAAGACCTTCAACGACATCAACCCTTCGGACACCAACGACATCATCGGCACCTATTCGACCGCCGGTGAAGCCGAAGTCTCGGCTGCCATTGACGCCGCCCGCGAAGCCTTCAAGACCTGGCAGTTCTCGACGCCGCAGCAGCGCTTCGACGTGCTGGATGCTGCCGGCACCGAAATCCTCGCCCGCAAGGCCGAACTCGGCGCGCTTCTGTCGCGCGAAGAAGGCAAGACCCTGCCGGAAGGCATCGGCGAAGTCACCCGCGCCGGTCATATCTTCAAGTATTTCGCCGGCGAGGCCCTGCGCGCCCACGGCGAAGTGCTCGATTCCGTCCGTCCGGGCGTCAAGGTGGAAATCACCCGCGAGCCGGTCGGTGTCATCGGCCTGATCTGCCCGTGGAACTTCCCCATCGCCATCCCGGCCTGGAAGATGGCCCCGGCCATCGCCTTCGGCAACACGGTCGTCTGCAAGCCCGCCGAACTGACCCCCGGCTGCGCCTGGGAACTGGCCGATATCCTCAACCGCGCCGGCCTGCCCAAGGGTGTGCTGAACGTCGTCTTCGCCCGCGGTTCGGTGGCCGGCCCGCTGCTGATCGATGGCTGCGACGGCATCTCCTTCACCGGCTCTGTCCCCACCGGCACGCGTGTCCGTGACGCCGCCGTCGCCAAGGGCAAGCGCATCCAGTGCGAAATGGGCGGCAAGAACCCCGTCGTCGTGCTCGATGACGCCGACCTCAACATCGCCGTCAATTCGGTGCTGAACTCGTCCTTCTTCTCCTCCGGTCACCGCTGTACCGCATCATCGCGCATCATCGTCACCGAAGGCATCGCCGATAAGTTCGTCGAGGAACTGGCCAAGGCCACCAAGGCGATCAAGGTGGGCGACTCGCGCGCCGACGGCGTCCAGATGGGCCCGATCGCCAGCCAGGAACAGCTCCAGATCGCCCGTGACGCCGTCGCCAAGGCCAAGGCCCAGGGCGGCGCCATTGTTGCCGGCGGCGAAGACCTGACCTTCGGCACGCCGGGCTATTATTACGCCCCGACCCTGATCGACAAAACCACCCCGGACATGGAGATCAACAAGGAAGAAGTGTTTGGCCCTGTCGCCTCGGTCATCCGCGTCAAGGATCTGGAAGAGGCCATCGCGGTCGCCAACGACACCGAAATGGGCCTGTCGGCCGGTATCTGCACCAGCTCGCTGAAGTCGGCCGAAACCTTCAAGCGCCGCATCCAGTCGGGCATGGTCATGGTCAACCTGCCGACCGCCGGCGTTGATTACCACGTCCCGTTCGGCGGCCGTAAGGGCTCGTCCTACGGCCCGCGCGAACAGGGCGCTTACGCTAAGGAATTCTACACCATTGTGAAGACGGCTTACCAGTTCGCCGGCTAACCCGTCCGAACACGGATGAAATGAAAAGGCGGTCCTGCGAGGGGCCGCTTTTTTTATTGTCTCTTGCAAATTCCGCCACGTGAGCGTATTTTTTATGCCATGTGAGGAAATCACCATGCAGCCTGCAAAAATTGACTGGATCAACGAACTTTCGCGCCAGAACTCTTTCCGTCCGACCTATGCCCAGCTCGTCGAAAACGGCTTGCCTGTCATCGCCGTCGATCAGCTCGCGGCCAGGCTCGCCCCCAGCGATCCGAAGTTTAAATATCTGATCGTTCCGGAATCAACCTACCGGCGGCGCACGGCCAAGGGTGCGAAAATCGTCGTGCAAAAGCTGAATAGCGAACAAAGCGAAAAAACAGCGCGCTTAACACGCCTGCTGAGTTATGCGACCGAGATCTTCGGTTCCGAGGATATAGCCCGGCAATTTCTCAATAAACCGCATATAGAGTTTGACGGCAAAACCCCCCTGCAGAAGGCTCTCAGCGGTGAAAGCGGCGGTGTCGCCGTTGAACTGCTATTGGGGCGGATCAAGTACAGCGTTGCCGCCTGATGGCTTTTACCTTGCCTGATGCGCTGACTGCGTATCGATTGGGCGATCCGAACGGACTTTATCCGATCTTCGACGCAACGGGATCAACCATTAGTCCCGGCCGCTGGAATACATCAACTACACCCGTAATATATACGTCTGAGCACTATTCTACCGCCATGCTGGAATGCCTTGTGCATACGAACGGGTTTATGCCAAAGCAGCAGCATTTCATTCGCATTCAAATCCCGGCCGCCGTTAGTTACGAAGCCTTGCAGCCTGCACACCTGCCCGGCTGGCACAACAGCGATTGCATTGACTCAAAAGCCTTTGGCAGCGCCTGGATCGTCGAAAAACGCTCCTGTCTGCTTCTGGTTCCCAGTGTTGTGGCGCGCGAAGAACGTAATATCCTGATCAATCCGGCTCATCCGGATTTTCCCAAAATCAGCCAGAATCTGGCCGTACCGATATGGTGGGACAGCCGTCTTTATACCTAAGCCACTTCAGTCATGTGTTTCTGAATCGCCAACACCTCTAACAGCGGCTTGGGGCGGCTGTAATAATAGCCCTGCAAATACTGACAGCCGGCCAGCCTGAGCAGGCGCGCCTGATCCTCCGTCTCGACGCCCTCGGCTGTGACCGATATATTCAGCGCCTGGGCGATGGCCACTGTGCCGGCCACCAGCGCGGCCGCCTGCGGATCGCGGTCGACCGTGCCGGCCATGGATTTGTCGATCTTGATCTTGTCGAAGTGATAACGGCGCAGATAGCCAATGCTGGAATAGCCGGTGCCAAAATCATCGAGCGCCATGGAAACGCCCAGCGCCTTGAGATTGCCGATGGCGGCTACGGCCCGCGCCGGATTTTCGATCAGATAGCCTTCGGTGACTTCCAGTTCGAGACGGTCGGTCGGGAAGCCGGTCTCTGCCAGCGTCTTCGCCACCTTGGCCTCCAGCTCCGGATCGCGGAACTGCGCCGGCGACAGGTTGACGCTCAGGCGCAAACCCGGCACCTCACGCAGATCGTTGCACGCCTTTTTCAGCACGAACTGGCCCAGTGGATGAATCAGCCCGCTGGCCTCGGCGACATCGATAAACTGATCCGGCATCAGCGGGCCTTCCGGGCGGCGCGGCCAGCGCACCAGGGCCTCAAGGCTGTTGATCGCGCCGCTGCGGGCCTCAATGATCGGCTGGTAGACGACATCGAATTCATCGCCCTCCAGCCCCTTGCGGATACCGGCCTCGATGGCAGCCTTGCGCAGGCGTTCGGCATCAAGTTCGGCGTCATAAAGGGTTATGCGGTTCTTGCCGGCGCTTTTCGATTCATACATCGCCATGTCGGCGCGGCGGAAAAGTTCCTGGCTGCGCACCGATTTGATGTCGGCGGCCGCGATGCCGATACTGGCGCCGACCTGCAAACTGCGTTCGCCGATCCGCACCGGCTTGGCGAAGAAATCGAGAATGGCCTGGGCGAAATCAAGGCACGGCTTCATGGCTTCAGGTCCAGTCAGAACCATGGCGAATTCATCGCCGCCCATGCGCGCCAGCAGGGCGCCTTGCGGCATGATGCCCTTCAGCATGGCCGCCACGATCATGATCAGCTTGTCGCCGGTGGCATGGCCATAGATGTCATTGACCTCCTTGAAGCCATCGAGATCGAGATAGACCACCGTCTTATGCACCGGTCCGCGACCGGATTTCGCCTTCTGCACCAGTTCGAACAGGGCGCGGCGATTGGGCAGGCCGCTCAGGCCATCGGTCAGGGCGAAACTGCGCGCCAGCTTCTCGCTCTTGGACAGGCGATAAAGCCCGAAGGCGCTGGCGGCGGTAAACAGCAGGATGAGCAGGGCGGTAACCAGGCCCACCTTGCGGATGCCCCAGGCGGCGGCGCGCGCCGCCTCCATGCCGGGCTTGCGCGGTGTCCACGTCAGTTGGCCGATATCACCGGCGGCGCTGCGCAGTCTTTTGGCCGGGGCCACTGCCTCGCCAGAAGCCGCCAGGCGCAGATTGGCCAGCCCGAAGGTGGTGCCGATAGGTTTCAGCAGGGCCGGCGTCAGGTGGCGGGTCATCACCAGATAGCGCCGCTCCTTTCCCAGGATGGCAACGCCGGAATCCGACCGGCGGATCAGGCTGATGCCGACAATCGCCGGCCCCTTCCAGGTTTCGGACAGGCCGACCACCACGCGCTCGCCTGACGAAATCTGCGATGGATCGGCCTTAACCAGGGCATTGAAGCCGGCGCCGAAGCGCGCAAAGCTGCCCCCCGGATAGGGCTTGCCATCGATATAGCCCCATAGAATCCGATAATCACCATCAAGCACAAACGCGCCGTCATAGGCGTTCTGGTCGCTGGCTTTGTTGCCCCAGGTCGAATAGAGCCAGTCCGGCTCAATGCCGTTTCGGTAGATTTCCTCCTGGCCACCATTCCATACGGCATTGTCGGTCAGGGTGGCGGTGAGATTGTCGATGGTGGTGGTAATGGCGGCCTGCGCGGTTTCCTCGGCGCGGCGTGTATCCAGTTCATTGGTCTTCTCAGCGACCATACCGAGTGAGGAATGCAGCAGAATCAGGATCGCCAGCAGCAGGCCGAAACCCGCCGCGAACACCAGCCCGAACAGGGTCCGGGCCTTCAGATTCATCACTCCGTGCAATAGCTTCTGCATTTGCGCCCCCTGAGAGAGGGCGCATCATGCGGTAAAATCGTGAATTTCTTCCTTACGCGGACGGTATTTTCAACGGCTGACCTTCCGGCGCGCCACGACCCAGGCGATCCGGCAGGGCTTCGCCTTCGGGCACGAATTCCATCGCCACCGAATTAAGGCAATAGCGCAGGCCGGTCGGGCGTGGACCGTCCTCGAACACATGGCCGAGGTGAGAATCACAGCGCGCACAGCGGATTTCGATCCGCATCATGCCGTGAGAGCGATCGACGATATTGCGGATATGGTCCTTGTCTATGCCCTGGTAGAAGCTCGGCCAGCCCGAACCGGAATGGAACTTGGCGCGGCTGTCGAAGAGTGGCAAGGCGCACAGATTGCAGACATAGGTGCCCTCTTCCTCATATTCGTCAAACTTGCCGCAGAAGGGCGCTTCCGTGCCCGCATTGAGCAGGATCCGGCGGGCTTCCGGATCGAGCCGCGCGGCCAGTTCCTGCTTTTGTGCGTCCGTCGGCGGGGTCAGGTCAAAACCGAGAGCGGATTTGGTCATTACAGGCCCTTTCTTATACCTCCCCAACTTGTTGAGAGGGGGACCGCGATCATTCTTCATGATCGGGGTGGTGGGTTTTTTTATCTACCCCCTATATACGGTCTCTTCGCCCCACCAGTTACGGTTATCTTTAAATTTTCTGCCAAATTCCGCCCAGTGCGCCGCTGACTGCTCGAAAATATGCAGATCGTGGCGGATGCCATCCTTCAGTGTGTGATCCTTCAGCACCCCGACGGCGCGATAGCCGTTGAAGGCTTGCAGACGCACCGTGCGATCATTCCACGCTACCACATGATTGACGATCTTGTGCAGCCCCATGGTGAAGAAGGCGTGATTGAGCGTGCCGACAAAATTATAGATGGTCAGTTCCTTCGGCGCGGCCGCATCGCCGATATAGACGCCGATTTCGCCAATGCCGGAATGCCCGTCGGTTACGGTAATCGAGGCATAGCCGACATCGCGGCCTTCGATTTGAATGATGCAATGTTCGTAATCGTCGCGCGCATTGCAGCGCTCGATCCAGGCGGTCTGGCGCGCGATGTCATAGGGCACATCGGTCAGCATATATTTTGTGATATGCGGCGCCGTCCGCCAGTCGAGCAACAGACGGGCATCATCGGGCGTGATCCGGCGATAGGACAGGAAATCATACACGGCGCATGGTCTCCACAATACGTTTCGGCCCGAAGCCATCGACCACGGCATGAGCCTTGGCGGCGATCTCGGTGCGAGCGGCCGGATTATCGATCAGCGCCTTGACGCGCGCGCCCAGATCATCGGGCAGACCCTTGCGGGCATCGATCACCGGAAACGGGCACGCTTTCAGCGCCGCGGCCTGATTGTCATAGACCACCAAAACCAAAGCCGGCAGTCCCATGGCCGCCACCTCTCCGACGCTGCCGCCGGCGGCGGTGATCACCAGACGGCTGCCGGCCAGCACATCGGCCACGCGCTTGGGAGAGGCAAATACCTGAATGCGATCGGACCTTTGCCCCAGCCTGACCAGATCGTCCGTATGCTGATTGGCCGGGCCGGCAATCAGACGAATATCATTGTCCGGCAGGGCCGCATGAACGGCCTCGGCGCAGCGCGCGGTCAGTTGGGTCGGGTCGCTGCCGCCGAACATGATTGTAATCGCCGTTCCACCAGCGCTTCCCACCTCCAGGAATTCCCGGCGGATCAGGGCATAATCGGCTCCCAATAGCAGCCTTGCCTTCGTCTTTCGTTCGTAATCGACCGGCCGCGCCGCCTGCGCCGGATTGATCAGCAGATCGCAATCAAAGTGAGCCAGCGCATTGAGATCATCGATCACCGCCAGGCGCGTCGCCTTTTTCTGGAGCGCGATATAGTCTTCGGCCGCCGCGTAGCTGTCGATCAGCAGCCAGTCCTCCCGCGTCAGGCCCACCGCGCCCAGCGCCAGAAAATCGGCCATGCTGCCCAGGGCGCCCGCAATTGCCATGCCCTGCGCGCCAATCTGCGCCAGCTGCGCATTCACCGCCTCACCCACTTCATTGAGCAGGAAGGTGACCGCGATCCCCTGCGCCCGCGCCTCCTCGGCAATGGCGAAACAGCGCATGAAATGGCCCATACCGATCTGCGATGAGGCTTCCGTGCGGATGAAGAGGCGCATTACGGCACCCGGATGATATCGTGACAGGCCGGCGCTTCGGTATGCCATACGGCCGTGGCCCAGGACCAGCCAACGCCGAACCCGCACAGCAGAAAGGACATGTCCGGTTGCGGCCGCATCCGGTTCAGATGGTCACAGATGGCCAGCGGGATCGAGGCCGAGGAGGTATTGCCGAAGTCGCGCACGGCATAAACCATCTGATCGTCGCGCGCCTTGATCTTGTGGCCCAGCGTCCGGATCATCATGGCATTGGCCTGATGCAGGATTACATGATCGATATCGCCGATGGCCCGGCCGGCCGCCGTCAGGGCGCGCTCGATCGACGGCGCCACCTGTTTCAGCGAAAAGGCCATGACCTGCGTGCCGTCCATGAAAAGTTCCGCCGCACCGGGCTCCGCCAGCCCGCCCGTTTTCGAGATCAGGTATGGCGCGCCGGAACCATCGGAACCCAAATCGAAGGCGATTGATCCGTCTTCGGACAGTTCAAGGGCGGTCACCGCCACGCCATCACCAAACAATGGCGCCAGCGAGCGATTACTGTCGGAAATCATGTGCGTGGTGATATCGCCGGTCACCAGCAGGGCGCGGAAAATACCGCCGGATTGCATCATCGCATTGGCCACAGAGAGCCCATAGACATAACCCGAACAGCCCAGGCCCAGATCGAAAGCCGCCGTCTCCTTCGACAGTCCGAGCGCGTTCTGCATGACGCAGGCGGTCGAGGGCAGCGGGTAGTCCGGCGTTTGCGTGACCACGATCAGCAAGCCAATGGTTTCACGCGCCCAGTTGAGCTTTTCCAGCAGGACGTCCGCCGCCGCCACGCCTAACTGGCTGACCGTATGCCGATCCGCGACCGGCCGGCGCTCAATGCCCGTGGCGGCGATGATCTTGGCCATGGTTTCCGCGCCGAAGCTGGCGGCGAGGTCGGCGTTTTCACTGACCGCCTGCGGCAGGGCGGTGACTATGCCGCAGAGTTTCGGCGCACGGGCGGTAAAGCTGACCATTACGAGGTGAGCCCCCCATCGACCACCAGGGTCTGACCGGTAATGAAGCCGGCCTCTTCGGACAGCAGGAAACGGACCAGGTGGACAATATCCGCAAGTTCGCACAAGCGCCCCAGCGGCGTGCGCCGAACGATCTGATCGAGCTGCCTGTCATCCAGCCCTTCGGAAAGCTGCGTCTTCATATAGCCGGGCGCTACCGAATTGACGGTAATGCCGACGCGCCCAACCTCGCGCGACAAGGCGCGCGAAAAGCCGTCCATGCCCGCTTTCGATGCGGCGTAGGCGGTCAGACCGGTATAACCGCGCAGGCCGGTGATCGAGGAAATATTGATGATGCGGCCCGGCTTGCGCGTCTTCATCATCTGGCGCAGGGCCGACCGCGCCAGGCAGATGGCGCCGGTCAGATTGACCTGCAACACCTTTTCGATATCGCTGACCGGCAGGGTGGAGAGGATGCCCTCGACCGACATGCCGGCATTATTGACCACGCCCCACATGCGATGGCCATTGAAAGCCTTTACCGCTGCCAAAACGAAGGCTTCGATCGCCGATGTGTCGGCCATATCCACGCCCTGCCAGAAGAACCAGTCGCCGTGAACGTCTTTCAGCGCCTGTAAATCGTCGCTGAATGTTGTGCTGCACCCGGCCACGCCATAGCCCTGCGCCAGCAGGTCGCGCGCCAGGGCCAGACCCAAGCCCCGGCTGACTCCACTGACCAGCACCCATTTGCGCGGCGCGTCAGTCATGCGCATCACCAAAAAGCGCCGCCAGTTCGCCGACAGTATGGAACAGGACAAAGCCATCGGCAAAAGGTGACAGGCCGGTCTTTTCCTCCAGAATGACAACGAGCGTCGCCAGATCGAGACTATCGATATCGAGCGGACCATTGAGCAGCAATGTATCGGCAGTTATCTCACCAGTGGCCGCGCCTTTGTCGGTCAGGATTTGCGTCAGTTCTTCGCGGATCAGGTCGAGGGTGGTGGTCACGGCAGAAAGTCCTTGAGATGGGCGATGACGGCGGCAGGTGCCTCCATGTGCGGCAAGTGGCCAGCGCCTTCAATGAGAAGAAGCGGCGCGGATGGGGGCAGGCGATGCGCTTCCGGTATCGGGATCAGGCGGTCATGATCGCCCCACAATATCTGGACAGGGCAGGCCACGCGCGACCAGTCGAAACCTTCGGGCGAAAGCGCCAGACCGTAAATCTTGGCATTGCCCAGCAGGGCTCGCAGCGCCTCGCTACGCGCCGGATCGGCGGCGGCATTCGATAGCGAGGCGGTCAGGGATGGCCCCAGCGATTGCCCTTTTGGCCCCAGCAGATAACGCGCCAGGGCGTCGGCGTCACCCTGATTGAGAAAGGCGTCCAGCGTCTCGTGATGAAACTCGCCACCCAGTCCAGCGGGGGAGATCAAAGACAGGGATTTGACGCGCGCTGCGTGGCTGGCAGCAAACCCCAGCGCAATCTTGGCACCCATGGAATGGCCAATTACATGCGCCTTATCGATATCCAGCACATCAAGCGCCTCATCGAGCCAGTGGGCCATAAAGGTGAGATCCGCCGCGCCGACATCCGGCGTGCTGCGCCCATGGCCCGGCAGGTCGAGCGCGATCAGGCGATAGCGCGAGGCCAGCGGCACCAGGCAGAATTGCCATGTAAGGAGGTCGGCGCCAAAGCCATGCACGAACAGGACGGTTTCACCCGCCGGATTACCCATTTCGAGATAGCCGAGCGGGCCATGACTGTGCGCCTCACTGACGGACAGTGAAATCCTGCGTGACGGTTTGATCGGGATTTGTGCGTTCACGCCAAAAACCCTCCGTCTACGGACAATATGGACCCGGTGATCCAGCGCGAGGTGTCGGCCAGCAGAAAGGCGATGGCCGCAGCGACATCATCCGGCCTGCCCAGGCCCAGCGGATGCATATCGACCACGCGCTGGAAATTTTCTTCAGAAAGGATGGTGCGGAACTGATCCGACATCGGCGTATCGACCATGGCCGGGGCCACGGCATTGACGCGCACGCCATCGCGCACCAGCTCGACGCCGAGCCCTTTGACCGCCGACACGATACCGCCCTTGGAGGCTGCATAGACAACATTGCCGGGCGCGGTCTTTAACGCGGCGGAGGATGAACAATAGACCAGCGAGGCTGGACTGCCGTGGCAGGACTTGAGCCGAAAGGCCTGCGCGAGCATAAGGGCCGCGCCAAGGTTTTGGGTCAGCACGTCCATGACGAAATCGGGCTTCACCGCCTGGATGGGCCGCGTGGCCTGCACGCCGGCGCAATGAGCGATGCCGTTCAAAGGGCCAATCTCAGCGCACAGCGCTTTCAGCCACGGCACGATAGCGTCC
Source organism: Asticcacaulis taihuensis (assembly GCF_900100255.1). Classification (GTDB taxonomy): domain Bacteria; phylum Pseudomonadota; class Alphaproteobacteria; order Caulobacterales; family Caulobacteraceae; genus Asticcacaulis; species Asticcacaulis taihuensis. The sequence goes on from NZ_FMTS01000002.1 coordinate 432,107, forward strand.
AGATCGGCCAGATCGAACAGGCGACCAATATGATCCGTTCCTTCCAATGCCGCCAGGGTTTCGTCGAGACGCGCCGAATTGCGACCCGAAGCCACCACGCGCGCGCCGAGCTTCGACAGATAGATGGCCGTCGCCTTACCGATTCCACTGGTCGCGCCGGTGACCAGGATGGTCCGCCCCTCAAGCGACATAGGGTTAAACGTCATATCACGCCCTTCATACGCTTGGCATAGGCCCTCTGAAAATGGGCGATACGGCCTTCCAGTTCGCCCAGCACCGGCGGACGATGAGGCGGGGCATCGCGCGTGCCCAGTTGGGCGACGGCGCAGATATCACGGTCTTCATTGCGCACCTGCTCGGAGAAGCTTTTCAGGGAATCGATCACCATGCCGCGCGCCGCCCGGCCATTGTTCTTCGCCAGCCAGGAGGTCGAATGAATGCGCAACGTCTGCGGCCCGGTCGGCTCGAAGGTCTGGAAGGTCAGGAAGGCACCAGCCGAGAAGGTGACGACGATATTGGGGAAGATCAGGAAGTTGCCATACTGCGGATAACGGTCAGAGGGCTCCAGCTTGATGCTTTTCGCCACCTGACCCCACCATTTCAGCGAGCGCTCTTTCAGATTGCCGACATAGCGGCTATGGTCGCCATCGGTTGAAATTTTCAGGTCGATACTCAGGATCAGGCCGAAGCTATCGGCATGGACCAGCGGCACATGATAACCCTCGGCGGCATTATCCATGCCCAGCTTCCAGTTGGCGGCCCAATCATAGCTTTCCTGCTCGAAATGGTCCGGGCAGACCTCGCTGACATGTTTCAGATCATCATAGAAGCTGCCGAGAAACGCAGGCAATGATGGCCCACCCGGCTTCACCCGAACAAAGACGAAATGGCCGACGACTTCCAGTTCATAGGCTTCCAGAGCCAGCCGGGCCTTGTCCGCCTCGTCGAAACCGAAGCTCTGATTATTGAGCGGGATGCCGATGGGCTTGCCCGCCCCGTCATAGGTCCAGCCGTGATAGGGGCATTGCAGGACGCGATTGCCCTTGCCGCACTGAATTCGGGAAAAACGGTGCGAACAGACATTGCGAAACGCCTTCAGCTCGCCGCCGAAATTCTGCACCACGATCGAATGCGGACCGATCTGCGCGGTGATGAAATCCTTGTCGTTTTGCAGGTCGTGAACAAAGCCGACGCATAGCCAGGATGGTTTGAAGACATACTCGATTTCGGCGGCAAGGACATCCTCGCGCCAGTAGTGGTCCGCCGGTATCTGGCCAAGCCGTTCCTGGTACATTACGCCAGTTCCACGACCTGGGGGCTAAGCATAGGGCCGACCGTCATCTTGATGGCGCTCCACGACCAACCCACGCCGAAGCCCATCATGACAAGGCTTTGCGGCCTGTCGAACTTGTCGGCCAGTCTGGCGGCGATGGTCAACGGGATCGAGGCCGAGGAGGTATTGCCATAGGTCTCCATGGCGATCGGCACCTTGTCTTCCGGCAGGCCCGACTTCTTGCGCAGGTGATTGAGCATGAAAACATTGGCCTGGTGGAACAGGACATAATCGACCTCATCGATCGTTGTATTGGCCGTTTCCAGTATGCCCTTCACCAGCGGCGGGACATTTTTCAGGGTGAAGTTGAAGACCTCGGTGCCATTCAGGTGCAGGCGCGATTTGCGATACAGTTCCTCTGCACGTTCAGGGCTGTGCGGATCCTTTGGCGGCAGCAACGGATGCTTCAAACCACCGGCCTCAACCATGATATGCGGGGCGCCGGAACCATCCGTGCCGAAGACGCCGAACATTTCATCCGCCTTCGGATCAATTTCCAGCGCCGTGGCCGAACCGGCATCGCCAAACAGCGGAATCGTCGACCGATCACCTTCCAGCAGCTTGGAGGTCGAGACATCGCCCGCCAGTACGAGCGCCCGCGCAGGCCGGCCGGCAACCTTGAGCGTCTGCATCAGCGAGGCGGCCGTCCACAGACCATAGGCATAGCCCGAACAGCCGAGATTGATATCAAACGCCAGGCACGACCCCAGCCCCAAACGCGATTGCAGGGCACAGGCCGTGGCCGGAATGACGTAATCGGCGCTCTGCGTCACCATGATCAGGACATCAATGCTGTCACGCGCCCAGCCAAGCTCTTCAATCAGGCCATCGGCCGCCTTCTGGCACAGGTCGGAGGTCAGGATATCCGGGCGGGCGATGTGGCGCGAGCGCACTCCGATCGAGCCGATCAGGCGTTCGCGTTCGGCTTCATCGGGGATCAGGTTTTCGGCGGCCAGGTCGCGCGTTTCGGCGGGCACGCAGGCACGAATGCCGCGGATACTGACGCCCTTCATTGTCGCTTCGGTCATGGCCGCTTCCTCGGTTACGCAACGCTTATCGATGATTCGCCTCAAGCAAACCAATCACAACCCTGCGCATCAAGAATTTAAGGGAATATTGACGGAATCGGGATTTCCTAAAGACCAGTATATCAGGAGCATGTCATGGATAAGTCCGCCTTCTTCGCCGCCGTCGCCGAAATCCTGGAAGCCGATCCGGCCGGCCTGACCGGCGAAGAACTGATCAGTGATGTCGGCAACTGGGACAGCCTGTCGGTCATCTCCTTCGTCGCCATGGTGGATTCTGACCTCGACCAGATCGTCGATGGCGAACAGCTCAAGGGCGCGAAAACCCTGAACGACCTGGCGGCACTCGTCGGTCTCTAAGCCATGAAACGGGTCGCCATCATCCCGGCACGCGGTGGCTCGAAACGCATTCCGCGCAAGAACATAAAGCCCTTCTTCGGCCGGCCGATGATCAGTTATTCGATACGGGCGGCTTTGGATTCCGGCCTGTTCGACAGCGTCGTCGTCTCCACCGATGATGAAGAGATCGCCGATGTGGCGCGATCCTTCGGCGCCGATATCCCCTTCATGCGTCCGGCTGACCTGGCCAATGATCACGCCGGCACCGGCGCGGTCGTCATTCATGCGCTGGAATGGTTCCGAAAAAATAGAATTGATTACGATGCCGCCTGCTGCATCTATGCCACCGCGCCCCTGCTCGATCCGGAACGCCTGAAGGAAGGCTGGGAAAAGCTGCAAGGCAAGCGCTTTGCTTTCAGCGTCACCTCCTTCCCCTTCCCGATCCAGCGCGCCCTGCGCCAGACCACCGATGGCAGCGTCGATATGTTCTGGCCGGAAAACCTGACCAGGCGCTCGCAGGATCTCGAACCGGCCTATCATGACGCCGCGCAATTCTACTGGGGCTGGACGGACGCCTGGCTGAACGGCGAGATCGCCTTTTCGCCAATCTCCGCACCGGTCATCCTGCCGCGCACCCAGGTGGTGGATATCGATACGCCGGAAGACTGGGAGGTCGCCGAAGTGACCTATCGGGTTTTAAAGGGCTAATACTCCGTCTCGCCTCCACCCTGCGCAAAGCCCGGCAGGCGCAGATTGTATTTGATGGCGCAGGCGCGCAAAGCCACGCCGGCAAAGAAACCCACCAGCGCCGCCAGCCAGAAATCCGCCCCCATCAGCTTCAGTATGGCAAAGGCCCCGGCACTCAGCAGCGCTGCCGTGACATAGATTTCCCGGCTCATCAAAAGGTTCGGCTCGCCCGCCAGCACATCGCGGATCACCCCGCCGAAACATGCGGTCAGCACCCCCATGATGACCGCAGAAAAGGGATGGACGCCCAAGCCCATCGCCTTGGCGGTGCCGACCACCGCATAGGCCGCCAGACCGATGGCATCGAGCCACAGAAGCGCGCGAAACCGCCAGCCGCGTTTGGCAAATACCCAGACCGCCACGGCCGCCACCAGACAGGCCATGACATAGCCCGGCCGCTGCACCCAGAAGACCGGCGCACCGATCAGCAGGTCGCGCAGAGTGCCCCCGCCGACGCCGGTAATGGCGGCAAAGAAACCGAAGGTGACGATATCCTGACGACTGCGCGCCGCCGCCAGCGCGCCCGTCATGGCGAAGACGGCCACGGCGGCATAATCGAGCCAGAACAGGGCCAGGGAAATCTGGGCGGTCAGGGATGCGGGTGCGGTCAGGGTATCCATGACCGCGCCATATCACATCTTACCAGTGACGCCCATAGTAGGGACGGCCGCGATAATGGTGATATCCGTAGCCATAGCCGGGACTACTGGAGAAAAAGACGGTGACATAGCCGCGCGGTGGCGGCGGTGGGGCGTAATAGCCGCCGTCATCATAGCTGTAATACGCATCCTGATAGCACGGCACGCTGTCCGAACCCACGGCATTTCCGAGCATTCCGCCGACCAGGGCACCGCCGATCGTATTGCCGCCCCGGTTCCAGCGGTTGGACAGGCCATTGCCGACCACCCCGCCCAGAACGGCGCCGACTATGGTGCCGGTGGCACGGGCGCTGGCCTGACGCTGATAGCAATAGCCCACGGGCTCACGGCCCGCGCGCACCGGCGCGGGATATCCGCTATCGCGCGCCTGATCGGCGCGGCCTTGCTCATAGGCGCGGCGCAGTTCCTGCTGGCTGTAGGGCCGCAGAGTGTCGCCTTGCGTATCATTTGTTTGCGCCAAAACCGGCTGGGCCAGCATCAGGGCCGCGCCCGCAATCAGGCAGGTGTTTGTGATCAGGGGTTTCATCTACGCTTTACTCCGCTCTGTCGGTTTTTACTTACCTCAAAATTATGTTCGGTGCATGGCCAAAAGCTTGACCGCATGACCCCAGAGGTTCAAGCCTGCGTGTAGCCAAGGAGCGCGAAAATGTCCGAAATGAAACCCGTCATCGCCCTGCACAGCGCCTATCGTGACGATATCGGCGACCTGGTGACGCGCCGCCCGGTGCCTTCGCGGCGACTGAACAATATCGGCGCCTTTCTCTTTCTCAATCACCACGGCCCGCAGATCTATGCGCCGAATAATCGCGGCCTGCCTTTTGGCCCGCATCCACATCGCGGTTTCGAGACCGTGACCTTCATTCTGGAAGGCGATCTGGCGCACCGCGATACCGGCGGCCATGAAAGCATCATCCATGCCGGCGGCGTACAGTGGATGACCGCCGGCAGCGGATTGGTGCATGAAGAGGTCTCGCCCGAAGCCTTCAAGCGCTCAGGCGGACCGATGGAGATTTTGCAACTCTGGGTCAATCTGCCGGCGCGGCTGAAAATGACCGCGCCGCGCTATACCGGCGTGCAGAAGCGCGAAATCCCGACCAGTGAAGCCGAGGGCGTGATCCTGAACCTGATCTCCGGCCACTGGCGCGGGCTGGATGGGCCGATTGACTCGCTTACCGGTGTTTTTATGTCAACGCTTCAGATGAAAGCCGGCGGCCGGATCAGCTTTGATGGCCTCGAAGGCCGCGATGTGTTTCTATATGTCGTGCGCGGCGATCTGGCGGTCAATGGCGCCGATGTGCCGCACTGGAATCTGGTCGAGTTCGGCAATGGCGGGCTAATCGATATCGAGGCGGTGAAGGACAGCGTGGTGCTGTTTGGCCATGCCCAGCCGATCAATGAACCGATCGTGGCGCATGGTCCATTCGTGATGAATACGGTGCAGGAAATCCACCAGGCCTATGCCGATTATAAGGCGGGGAAGTTTGGATGAAGAATAAAGCGCTGTCAGAGGATATCAGCCGCAGACTGCTTGAGGTTTCAAGGCAGTTGAATGAGTCGATTTTCGCGGCTCAAGGACAATGCAGCGACGAGGAATTCAATGATTATCGACGGCATATCGGCATGTTGATGGGTAACCTGTATGCCGATATTCTCAGGCCACTTTGGCAAGAACATCCGGACCTGAAGCCGTCTGAGATGGAATAACCCTCCTCCTTGGCGAAGCTGGAGAGGTGGCATCCAACGTAGCAAGATGACGGAGGGGCGCGGTGCAGAAATTGAAGCAGGGGCATTGTGGCAGGGTATGGCGCAACGCCCCTCCGTCAGCGACACCAGCCCGTTGGGCTTCGCGCTGACACCTCCCCATCGCAAGCGATAGGGAGGAGTTTAACCAATCATATCCATTGCCAGAGGTTCACCCCGCGTAATATCGCGGCTGGCGGTCTTGCCCAGCACATGCCACAGGCGCGAGGGCGGCAGGCCCAGACCCGGACGGATCGAGCGGATATTGTCATTCGTCAGCACTTCGCCGGCCTTGATATCCTTCACCACATAGAGCGAGCGGCGGAAGGTCTTCGAGCCCTGTTCGGTGCCGAGGGTCTCGTAATGGACGCGGCCAAGCGCCTTCCAGGCATCCTTACAATCGCGCACCAGGGCGGTGAATTCCGCCGGTTCCAGCGAGAAGCCGGAATCCGGTCCGCCATCGGCGCGGGCAAGTGTAAAATGCTTTTCGATCACTGAGCCACCGAGCGCTACCGAGGCGACGCTGGCAGCCGTACCGAAGGTATGATCGGATAGACCGGACACGCACCCGAACTTGGCACCGAGGTCGGGAACCGTGCGGACATTGGCGTCGGCGATATTGGCCGGGTACTCCGAGACACAGTGAAGGAGTATGATTTCGCCCGAACCGAACTTGCGCGCCGTCTGCACCGCCGCGTCGATCTCGGCGGCATTGGCCATACCGGTGGACATGATCATCGGCTTGCCCTGCTGCGCCACATAGGCCACCAGCGGCAGGTCCACCAGTTCGAACGAGGCGATCTTGTAGGCCGGTGCATTAAGGCTTTCCAGCAGGTCCACCGCCGTATTATCGAACGGCGAGGAAAACAGCGTCACGCCGCGCGCTTTCGCCCGCTCGAACAGCGCCGGATGCCAGTCCCACGGCGTATGCGCTTCCTGGTAGAGATCATAGAGCGAATAGCCGTCCCACAGCCCGCCCTTGAGCTGGAATTCCGGCCGGTCGGATTTCATCGTGATGGTGTCGGCCGTGTAGGTCTGGAGCTTGATCGCGTCGCAACCGGTATCGGCAGCGGCATCGATCATTTTCAGTGCGCGATCGAGTGAGCCGTTATGATTACCCGACAGCTCGCAGATAATATAGGGCTCATGATCGGCGCCGATCTTGCGGCCGGCAATTGTGACTTCAAGGGTCATAACACTTCACTTAAGGCTTGAATGACCCGTGCGGGGTCGTCATCCGCCATATCAGCATAGAGCGGTAAAGAGAGTGTGTTCTGGTAGAAGCGATCGGCGCCCGGCAGGTCGCGCTGCGCCAGGGCGCGGGTCTGCCAGTACGGCTGGCGATGCACCGGCGCATAGTGGACCTGCGTACCGATACCGCGCTCGCGCAAACCGGCCATGACGGTAGTGCGGGTCGTACCGAGCGCAGCAAAATCGATATTCACAGCAAACAGGTGGAAAACAGTGTCATGTTCCGAACACTTCCAGTTTACCGGAATATTAGTCACCGCCAGCGCCGCCTGATAGGCCGCCACCAGCGCCTTTCGCCGGGCAGCAAATTCCGGCAGGCGCTTCAGTTGTGACAGGCCCAGCGCGCAATTAATATCCGGCAGGCGGTAATTATAGCCCAGGCAATGCTGCTCATAGACCCACGGCCCGGTGTCGCCCTCGCCATCATAATGCAGGCCAACAAAATGCGCCGGATCGCGTTCAATTCCGTGTGAGCGTAAGGCCCGCAGCCGCCGCGCCAGTGCCAGATCATTGGTGGTGATCGCCCCGCCCTCGCCCGTGGTCAGGGTCTTGACCGGGTGGAAGGAAAAACAGGCGGCGGTCGAGCTTTGGCACGAGCCGACCGGCCCCTGCGGCCCCACCGTGCCAATGGCGTGACAGGCATCTTCGATCACGAAGGAGCCGTGCTCCTCGCATACTTCCCGAATATGTGAAAGATCAACCGGCCGGCCGGCATAATGCACGGGAATGACGCCGCCCAGACGATAGCCGTGATAGTCACGCTCCAGAATCTTCAGCGCGTCATCGAAGGTCTCATCGGTCATCAGGCCGGTGATCGGATCAACGTCGGCGAAGATCACCGGCGCCCCGCAATAGGCGACGCAATTGGCCGAGGCGGCAAAGGTAATGGCCGGTACGATAACAGCGCAACGCGGCGACAGTTCCTCGCTCATCACGGCCAGATGCAAGGCCGCCGTGCCATTGGCAACCACCACGGCTTCCTTCGCCCCCACTGTTTCGGCCAGGGCGGTTTCAAAGCGCTCGACCATCGGGCCGGTGGTCAGGAAATCGGATCGCAGGGTCTCGACCACGGCCGCGATATCGGCCTCGCTGATCGACTGGCGGCCGTAGGGGAGAAATTTCAATTTATCCTCCCCTGCGCAAGCGGGAAGCTTCGTTCCGTGGGAGGTGTCGAGCAACGCGCGGACCGCAGGTCGCAGCGCGTCAAGACGGAGGGAGCGCCGCCCGTTATGCCCCCTCCGTCAGCGACACCGGCTCTGCGAGCCTCGCGCTGACACCTCCCCCGCTTCGCAAGGGAGGAGAAAATGGGGCTAACCCTCATGTCAGATAAGCCTTCATCATAGCCTTGATGCCGTCCGCGTCCAGACGCTCTTCGTTGTTATCCGAGGCATAGGAAAAGCCTTCTGGCACCTTCTTTATGCCGCGCACCTTGGCGAAACTCTTGCGGGTATATTCGGCAAATTCCGGTTCGATGACGTAGCGGTCGTCCAGTTCAAAGGTCGAACGGGCATCATCGGCCGAGATCATCATCTCGTGCAGCTTCTCGCCGGGCCGGATGCCAATAACCGCCTGCTTCGCTTTCGGCGCCATGGCGGTCGCCAGGTCGGTGACAAGCGTCGCCGGAATCTTCGGCACGAAAATCTCGCCGCCTTGCGTCAGTTCCATGCAGGAAAGCACAAAGGCCACGCCCTGATCGAGCGAAATCCAGAAACGGGTCATGCGCGGATCGGTGATCGGCAGTTCGGTCGCGCCCTTTTCCAGCAGGCGCCTGAAAAACGGCACCACGGAGCCGCGCGAACCAACGACATTGCCATAGCGCACCACGCAGAAACGCGTGCCGATATCGCCGGACATGTTGTTGGCGGCGACGAAGATCTTGTCGGACGCCAGCTTGGTGGCGCCGTAGAGATTGATCGGCGAACACGCCTTATCGGTCGAAAGTGCCACCACCTGCCTGACGTGCGTGGCGAAGGCGGCGGCCACGACGTTTTCCGCGCCGTTGATATTGGTGGCAATACATTCGGACGGGTTATATTCGGCTGCCGGCACCTGTTTCAGCGCAGCAGCATGGATGACGATATCAACGCCGCGGAAGGCCATGACCAGGCGCTCGCGGTCGCGTACATCGCCCAGGAAGAAACGCAGTTTGGAGAGTTGCAGCCGATCGAAGCGCTCCTCCAGCTCGTTTTTCATCTCATATTGCTTGAGTTCATCACGCGACAGGATGATGACCTTGCGCGGATCATACTGCTCCAGCAGCGCCTGCACCATGCGGCGGCCGAACGAGCCGGTGCCGCCGGTAATCAGCACGACCTTGTTCTTGACCGGATCGGTCTGTGGCGAGAAATCACGATGAATAAGGTCGGTCATGCAGCCCTGCGATTGGTAATCCGGACACTACCCGTCCGTGGCCCGCATGGTGCCCTGCCCCGGTTAAAGGGGCGTTAACCCAGGTTAACCACCACCATAACCGCCAACCACAGGCAGGATTTCACCCGTGATGTAACTCGACATGTGCGCCGAGGCCAGGAAGACATAGGCCGGAGCCAGTTCCTCCGGCTGAGCGGGACGTTTCATCGCGGTCTGCGCGCCGAATTGGGAGACCTCGTCCGGCGTCTTGTCGGCCGGATTGAGCGGCGTCCAGACCGGCCCCGGCGCCACGGCATTGACGCGGATACCGCGTTCGAGCAACTGACCGGACAGTGCCCGCGTGAAGGCGTGAATGCCGCCCTTGGTCATCGAATAGTCAACCAGCGACGGGCTGCCTTCGATACCCGTGATCGAGCCGGTATTCACGATGGCGCCGCCATAGGGCAGATGCTCGACCGCGGCCTGGGCCATCTGGAAATAGCCGTAGAGATTGGTTTTCAGCGTCCTGTCGAATTGTTCTTCGCTGATGTCTTCAAACCGGGCGTGAAGCTGAAAGGCCGCATTATTGACGAGCACATCGAGCTTTCCCAGCATGGCCACGGTCTGCGCCACGGCCTCACGGGCAAAGGTCCGGTCCGACACATCGCCGGCGATCAGCAGACAGCGCCGGCCCTCGGCTTCCACCAGGCTGCGTGTCAATTCGGCGTCCTCGTGCTCGTCCAGGAACACAATGGCGACATCAGCGCCTTCGCGGGCAAAAAGAATAGCGACCGCGCGGCCAATGCCAGAGTCGCCACCGGTGATCAGCGCCACCTTCCCTTCCAGTTTTCCGGAACCTTTATAGAAGGGCGCGTCGTAAAAGGGCTTCAGGTCCATGTCCGCTTCGCTGCCTGGCTTGTCGAGCGTCTGATCCGGCATGGGCGGCTCCGGGTATTTTCGTGCGCCTGCCTGCATGGCCTTTTGCGGCTTTTCCAGCGGATGGCTTTTGTCGGTCTGGCGGCGCTCCGCCTGCAGGGCGCGCTGGACGGCGGCGGTGTCTTCCGCCTCGTCCTGATAATCGAGGGGTGTCATAGTCATTTACCTGGCTGAAGCCCCAGCCCGCCACTCATAAAGACCCGGTGATCATCAAAAATCGATCAGGCTGTGCGCTTAAGCCGCCATACATCGCGTAAAGCCTGCGGAATAAGCCACCAGGGTTCGATGAAATAGCGCTCGAACAGACGTTTCGGCTCATGGAAAAAACGCACAAGCCACTCGATACCCAGACGGCCGGTCCAGCGCGGCGGGGTGTACATGACGCCGGCTTCATAATCGAAAGCGGCCCCCACCGGCAGGATGACGCAATCCGGCAGACGGTCGAGATTATTCAGAATCCAGGTTTCCTGACGCGGCATCCCCATGCCGACCAACAGGACATCCGGCTTCTTGTCCCTGAGATCAGCCAGCAACAGCGCATTGGCCGGGCCATTGATATCGAAAAAGCCGGTGTGCAGATCAAGATGCACCCGCGGATACCGCGCGAGGATAGCGGCCTTGGAAGCGGCATTATGCGCCGCTTCACCACCCACATGATAGACCCGCCAGCCATTCTTTTGCGCCAGCGCCCAGAAATCCTCGCGGAAATCGAGATAGGTGCAACGATGGGTACGCGAAACCTTGTGGCCCATCAGCTTCGCCCAGGCGATCATCGGCGTGGAATCGATCTCGATCAGGTCGGCCTTATCGTAAAAGGCGCGCATGTCGGCGCGGCGCTGGAAGAGGTAAAGACTGTGCAGATTGTGATTGGCCACGATGGCGCGCTCTTTCGCGGCTACCTTGCGGCCGACGAAAGCCATGACATCGGCCGGGGTGATTACGTCAACCTCGGCCCCCAATAAGAACAGGCGGCACGGTTTATCCATGCCGCCTGTTTTACAGGGCTAACCTTGATATTCCCCGAAGGGACAGGGTTAATTTATTCCACCGGGCGCAGGGTGATTTCGACGCGGCGGTTCTTGGCACGACCTTCCGGCGTGGCATTGCTGGCGATCGGCTGGGTATCACCGGCGCCGGCGATATAGATACGCTCGGCCTTGACCTTCTGGCCGACCAGATAACCGGCCACGGCATTGGCGCGGCGCTCGGAAAGTTCCATGTTGCTGGCGGCATTACCGGTGCTGTCGGCATGGCCGACCACGTCGATATAGGTCGAAGGATACTGGTTCAGGATGACGCCGACATCATTCAGCACCGGCATGAAGCTGGACGACAGATCCGCGCTGCCCGACGAGAAGGTGACATCGCCCGGCATATTCAGGATGATATTGTCACCCGAACGGGTGATATAGACACCGCGGCCTTCCAGCTTGGCGCGCAGATCCTTGTTCTGGCGGTCCATGTAGGCGCCCACGCCGGCACCCGCCAGGGCACCGATACCGGCACCGATGACGGCGTTCTTGCGGCGGTCGTTCTTGTTGGACAGGGCACCAAGCACCGCACCGGCGCCGGCACCGATCAGCGCGCCCGACTTGGTATTGCTGCTTGTCTTGACGCCATTGCTAGTATCGACCGTTTCACAACCGGCCAGAAGGAAGGCCACGCCGGTCAGGGCCAGGATGGTTTTGCGGCCGGACAGATTAAAACTACGCATGAATAAACTCCTCAGATGAATTGGTGACCTGACCTTATCCGCCTCACAGGCGGGAAGACCAGACCCTCTCCCTATCCATGGCATAGCCGGGATAAGGAGGCTGAATGAAACACCGCGCGATCTCATTAGAAACCTGTAAAGCACTCAAGGCTTTAAGAGATCACGGATTAAGCTTTACTGATCGCCAACTGAACACAGGATGAAGGCGGCCGTGTGACGCCGTTAACCTAACTGGCCTTGCAGCGCCACACGGTTTTTGTTTCCGGTGCCATGGTCAGGTAGGATTGGGACAGCGTGCGGATGCGGGCGAGATTCTCGCCCAGCGCCGCCAGGGCCCCGGCATCGGCATTGGCCGAGCAGCGCAGGGAGCCGAGCGCGGCCTTTTGGGCCACGAAGGTTTTATACTGCGCCGGGTCGATGCGGTAATCATAGCGCGTGAACAGGGTGCCATCGGCTGTCAGTTCCATGCGCGCCGCCACAGGATTGGCGTCCCCCGTGGTGAAACGCAGCAAGTTGCCGTCTGCCTGGCGTTCATAGGGCGTGCGGCCATTGACGCAGGCATGAACCAGGTCGAAATCGAACTCGATATGGCCAGCATCCGGCAGCGGATTGGCGGACATAGACTTGTCGACATCGCACGACATATGCTGGATGGCGGCGGTGGCCACGGGCGCAGCCACCTTCGGTTTGCTCAGGCGGCTATCGATTTCGCGTTCCTTGATCAGGAAGCCGACCACGGCCACGATGATGATCAGCGCCAGCGCGATCCAGCCCCAGGGGATCGGGTGCTTGATGCCGGGCAGCTTGACGCGGTCATGCGGCACCCATTCCGCCTTTGCCTTTTCCGGCTTCGGCGGCTTCACCTTTTCCGGCCGGGCCGGTTCGTCGAAAGCCGTCGGCGCCAAAGGCTCCTTATTGTGGATTTCGGTGCGGTGACGGATTTCGCGGCGGATGATCAGGCCGATCAGGATCAGGACCAGCACGGACAGCACGATCATGGCGCCCAGTTGCCAGATTTCCATGGCGGCGCGATCGGCTTCGGCCTTCTTCTGCTCGGCCAGGCGCTGGACCTGGGCTTCGGCGGCGGCGGCAAGCACACGCGACAGGGCGTCATCCTTGACGATCTCGTCCTCGCTCTTGGCATAACAGGGCGTGGTCACCACGGTGGGGGTGACGCTGGCTGAACTCAGGAAGCTATTCAACGCCGAGACATGCGTGGCGACATACTGGCCGGCCGAGACATCGAGATTGCCCGCGGTCGATACCGAGGACGGCGCCGTCCAGGTATTGACGCCCACCACCTGCCCGCATTCATTGAGCAGCGGACCGCCGGAATTGCCGTGATTGATCGGCGCGGTGTGGAACAGGGTCTCGACGCGGCTGCCATCCGGGTTGGTGGAGGCGAACAGGGCGATCGAGCCTTGCGTGACATAGGCATCGGCCGGCTCCAGCAGGGCGGTGCCGGAGCGGTTCAGCAGGTGATCCGTAACGTCGGGATAGCCCATGGTGACGACGCGTTCGTTTTTATAGGGCGTCAGATAGAGCTTGAGCGGCGGCACCTTGAGGCCAGGCGCGGCCAGCAGGGCCAGATCGCCCTCCACCCACTTCTTCACCAGTTGCACTGGCTGGTAGGTGGCGCCGGAATCCTTGTGCGGCACGATATAGATATCGGCGCTGGAGGCTTCGGGCGGCACCTCGACCACATGGTAATTGGTGACGATATAGCCGGGTGCGACCACGAAGCCGGAGCCCATGCCGACCGTATCAAGCGGCACACCGCCATAGCCGCGATAAACGACCAGCACGCGCACCACCGACTGCTCGGAGGTTTTCAGCGCCTTGGTGGAATTGACCGGCTGGAGATCGCTGTCGACCAGGTCAGACAGGGACTGATTGGCGGAAGAACTATCCTGGGCGGCGGCAAGGTGTGGCAGGGCGCACATAACGACCGCTACAGCCGCCAGCAGCGCCGCCGTGCCCATCACCCATTTCCGCATGTGGCGCCCCGCGCCCGTACCCGCAAACACTGAACCTTGCCTTATAGCCAGAACAAAACACCACGGTCTCTCGTGAGTCGCGGCAACTATACGGGTCATAACCGAGTTTGATACAAAAATCACCCCTGCCGACACGCTTATTGTCGGTTGTGGGATTTAAGAAACGAATTGCCCGGAAGTGGCGATGTACGCTAGATTCGGCCCCAATCATCCTCCCTACAAAGTGCCCAATATGCCCGATTCCGCTATGCCGCCCGCTTCCGCTATCCCGCCGGTGCCGATGGCGCTTTACGAGACTGATTTTCCAGCCTTTTCGCAAAATCTGGGCGCCGCCTTCGAGCGTTATGGCTTTGCTGTTCTGGGCGGTCATGGCATTGATCCGGCCCTGCTGGACCGTGCGCTTTCGGCGACAAAAGCCTTCTTCGCCCTGCCAGAGGAGACCAAGCGGAAATACAAGACCGGCATAGGCGGGGCGCGCGGCTATACACCTTTCGGGATCGAAACCGCCAAGGGCGCCACGCACCACGATCTCAAGGAATTCTGGCATATCGGCCGCGAGCTTCCGGCCGGTCATCCGTACACGGAATATATGCCACCGAACATCTGGCCGCAGGAAATCGCCGACTTTCACGCCAGTACCTATGCGCTTTATGAGGCGCTTGATGCCCTGGGCAAGAAGGTGCTGCGCGCCATCGCCGTTTATCTGAAGCTCGACGCCGATTTCTTCGAGGCGCCGGTAAACGAGGGCAACAGCGTTCTGCGCCTGCTGCACTATCCGCCGGTGACGACACCGGGGGAAAGTGTGCGCGCCGGGGCGCATGGCGATATCAATGTCATCACCCTGCTGCTGGGCGCTGAGGAGCCTGGCCTGCAACTGCTCGACCGCGACGGCCAGTGGCTGCCGATCACCCCGCCTGAGGACTGTATCGTCTGCAATATCGGCGACATGCTATCCCGCCTGACCAATGGGGTTCTGCCGTCGACCCAGCACCGGGTGATCAATCCGGCCGAGGCGCGCAAGGACTTTGCGCGTTTTTCCACGCCCTTCTTCCTGCATTTCGAACCGCCTTACCTGATCGAAACCCTGCCGAACTGCATCACGGACGCGCACCCCGACCTCGGCGCCGCGCCGATCACCGCTCAGGATTTCCTGATGCAGCGGCTGCGGGAGATCAAGCTGGCATGAGCAACCCGATTGTCGAAAATTTGGAAACAGCGTTTAGCCTCTTTTTAAATGGGATATCCGAACCTGGCTCCAATGTATTAAGTATTTCACTTTCATCGGGGTGCTTATCAGATGATACCATTGTCGATCCCAACATAAACGCACCCTGCAGAGCAGTAGAAGTTACAGACAAAAGCCAGCATTTTGAAGTCTCTTTCGAGACTTATGTTTTCTATGCGATCATAAATGAGTCACATGGATTAATTGAACCCGATGCGATTTTTACTGGAAAGAAAATTCGAAAATATGAACGATCGAACTTGTTGGAAGCAGTAGAAAAAATCAGTTGCCCCTACGATATTTTTGGCGAACGGCCATTAAAGCATTTTGAAATCCTAACCGAAAATCATCTGGTTAATGTTGTAAGCTATGATGACCCGCAGATCACGTTTCTACCTCATCCTCCCCATCAAGCTTTTAAAAACGCGCAAATCTGGCAGAGAGCGTAGCTTACGGGGCGTGGGGTCCGTGACCCCGCAAACCTAACCTTGTTCCAAAGAAAAACCCGGTCTTTAGGACCGGGTTTTTCTTTGGAAAGAGAGAAGACTTGGGGCCGCAGGCCCCAAACCCCGTAAGTCAAATCTCGCCATCCCAGCCGCATTGCTGGCCCGCATTCTGCTCTTCAAGCCAGGCATTCAGCGGCGCGAAGTAATCCATGATCGCCGTGGCATCCATTTCCCGCTGACCGGTGAAGGTTTCCAGCGCATCCGGCCAGGGTTTGGATTGCCCCATCTCCAGCATGGCGTTCAGCCTCTCGCCCACAGCGCGTTCACCATAGATCGAGCAACGCGACAGCGGCCCCTTCCAGCCGGCCTCCTCGCACGCCGCGCGCTGGAACTGGAATTGCAGGATATCGGCCAGGAAATAACGCGTATAGGGCACGCTGGCCGCCACATGATATTTCGCGCCCGGATCAAAAGCCGACTCCGGACGCGGCCCCGGCGCCTCTATGCCCTGATACTTACGCACCAGTTCCCACCAGCGCTGATTATACTGCGCCTCGGTGATCTGGCCGGAGAAGACCTCCCAGCGCCAGCGGTCGATTTCCAGACCGAACGGCAGGAAAGCCACCTTTTGCAGCGCCATCTTGAGCAGGTAGGGAATATCCTCGGATTCGCCCGGCACCTTGTCCAGCAGGCCGATCTGCTTGAGATAGGTCGGCGTTACCGAAGACAGGCCGATGAAATCACCGATCGCTTCATGGAAACCGTCATTGGCGCCGTTCTTGAACAGGAAGGGCTGGTCCATATAGGCGCGCTGATAGAAATTATGCCCCAGCTCATGGTGGACCGTATAGAAGTCCGTGCCATTGACCTGGGTACACATCTTGATGCGCAGGTCTTCGTTATTATCGACATCCCAGGCAGAAGCGTGGCAGACCACTTCGCGGTCACGCGGCCGGGTGAATTGCGACCGCTCCCAGAAGGTCGACGGCAGCGCCTTGAAACCGAGCGAAGTATAGAAGTTCTCGCCCGTATGGACCATTTTCAGGGGATCGTACTTCTTCTTTACCAGCAGCTTGTCGAGGCTGTAGCTGGATTTTATCCCTTTCGGTGCGACCACATCATAGATGTTCGACCAGTCCTGCGCCCACATATTGCCCAGCAGGTCGGCACGGATCGGGCCGGTCTTCGGCTGGACGGCATCGCCATACTTCTCATTGAGCTTGCGGCGCGTATAGCAGTGCAGATTTTTATAGAAGGGCGCCACCTGGGTCCACAGCTTGTCGGTCTCGGCAGCGAAGGCGTCCGGGTCCATGTCATAGCCGGAACGCCACAGCGCACCGGTATCCTTGAAGCCCAGACCTTGCGCGCCCGCATTTGAAAGTTCCGTCAGCTTGGCGTAATCGTCCTTCATCGGCGCGGCGATGCTCATCCAGCCTTCCCACATGGCGCGGGTGGTCAGCGGATCGCGCGATTTCGCCATCACGTCCGAAGCGTCATCGAGATTATAGGTCTTGCCCTTCCAGGTAAACTTGCCGGTCGAATAGGTGGCGCCCAGCTTGGCGGCCACTGCGGAAAGTTCTTCCGCAGCGCCCGGTTCGACCGCCGCCGGCAGGGTCTGGGAAATGCGTAGCAAATCAAGCTTGCGGCGCGTTACCGGATCGGCATCGACATCGTTATACTGCGCCGATTCCATGGCATATTTGACCGTGGCCTCGTTCAGGGCGGCATCGGCGCGGGTTTGCAGCCATTCGGTATCGTAATTGATGAAGGTGGCGCCCATCCACTGGGCGTGCTGGTCATATTCATTGAGATCGGCCAGCTTGGCTTCGGCGTCGTTGATAAAGGCCGTGGCCTCTTCCGGCGTCGGCTTGGCGGCAGCGGGCGGGCCTTCCGGCGCGGGCTCGACCGGCACGGTATAGGCGCCGGTGTTCCCCCCCAATACCACCGAGGGCGCGGAAGGCGTTGTCGTGGTGGCGCACCCGGTAAGCAAGGCCATACAGGCCGCAGACGTCAGCAGATACTTCATGACCAGTCCTCCCAGTGGTTAACAATCGCAGGGAAGGCTATTTGGTTGCAGGCGTCAAGGGGATAAGCGCTGACAAAATCCAACGGCCATCAGGTCGTTACTAAACAGTATGTAAATATCGAACCTAAAAACTAAGCGCCACGAAACAATAGCAAATTTAAGATGGGACGGATTAATATTCCTACCTCTTTAGCCTGGGGTCACATGCTAAAGTCGTTAATATTGAACATAGAATCATGGGATATTCGATTTTATTAAAAACCAGCCTGTTCGAGGACAAAAAAATGCTCATCAAATATGTTTATTCTTTGGGAATTAAGAGTGATAGGGGTGCGGTCACGCAATCTCATCAAAACGAAATTATAGTAGAAGTTTATGGAAACCCGGCAGACAATTACGGTTGTCCCTCTCATGAACAATTGTGGTTAGGTGATACTGCTTTTAGGTCCGAATTTCTAAAACGCCACCATTCCAATGAACATCTATTAAAATACAACGCGGTGCCAGCGGATGGATCAAATGCGATTTTCAGCGTTTATGAATCTAGAGTTTGGGTTTGAGAATCGTCTAGTAACCTAGACTTTCGAAACGGTCTTTAAACTATTCCGCCGCGCAGGCATCCAGGCCCTGGCTAACCACCGCCCGCGCATTGGCGGCGATACGGCCGGAGCGCTTGCTGCCCTTGGCCTTGCGTTTGATCGGATTGGGTAGAATGGCCGCCAGTTGCGCCGCCTCGGCGCGGGACAGCGTCTTCGCGCTATGGCCGAACCAGTATTGTGAGGCCGCTTCCGCACCATAGATGCCCGGCCCCATCTCGATCGAATTGAGATAGACCTCCATGATCCGGTCCTTCGACCACATATGTTCGATCAGGAAGGTGTAATAGACCTCGAACCCCTTGCGCACCCACGACCGATCCGGCCACAGGAAGACGTTCTTGGCCGTCTGCTGCGAAATGGTCGAGGCGCCGCGTTTCTTTTTGTGCGTGGCATTGTAGCGCTCAGCCTTCTCGATGGCCTGCATGTCGAAACCATCGTGGGTGCAGAACTTGGCATCTTCCGAGGCGATGACGGCGCGCTTGAGATTGTCACTGATCTGATAGCCCGGCACCCAGCGGTGATCGAGGCCATTGCCCTGGGTCAGTTTCTCGATCATCAGGAAGGTCACCGGCACCGGCACGAAGCGGTGGATGGCGACAGACAGGATCGAAAAGGCGAAGAAGCCGACAATACAGGCGCCCACGAAACGGAAGGGACGGAATTTACGCTTTACGGTTACAGGCATGGGTTGGGGTGTCGGCTCCGGCGGGGCGTCATAGATGGTTTCTTCGCTCAGGCCCGGAACGATATCCTCCGGTTCATCGTCACGCTCACTCATAACGCCCCCAGCGCCAAACCTACTCCGCGTGTTCAAATATATAGACTACGCCGTCTTCATCGCCAAACAGAATGCGATTGGCCTCGCCGGAGATGGCAAGCGCGGTAATCGGCGCGCCTTTTTCGCCCTTGATCCATTCCACATGGGTCGATTGCAGTTCGGCCAGCCAGACGCGGCCGTCTTCGGTGCCGGCGCTGAGGATGGTTTCCTCGGCCGCGCCCGCCACGACAGACACCATGCTGCCTTCCAGAGGGTTGATCTCGGAGGCTTCCTCACCCATCGGGCCATTGGGGCGCAGGAAGGGCCAGACCACCGCGCCATTGGCGCCGGAGGTAGCCAGCAGCTTGCCCTTGGCGAAGAAATCGAGCGACTTGATCTTGGCGGGATAGCCGCCCATGCGCATGTCTTTTGAATCCTTCAACCGCCAGCCGTGCAGAGCGTTTTCCTGCATGGCGGTGATGACGAATTCACCCGAAGGCGCCATGGCGATCTTGGTATGCGACCCGGCCCAGAACAGCTTCTGCGGCTTCTGCTTTTCATCGATACGGGCAAACCACACCACGACGCCATTATAGGTGGCGCAGTAGAGCTTGCGCGCCTTGGGATCGAAGCAGAGATCCGAGACCGAATGCTCGTGCGTGAAGGTCTTGCTTTCCTTCTTGAGAAGGTCGAGCACATGCACCTTCTTGGCCGCGGCATAGGCAATAACCTGGCCTTCCGGCGCCACGGCGATGACGTCGATCCAGGCGCCTTTATGGGCGGCCAGTTCGATCGGGCCGGCGTCCTTCGAGGTCCAGACCACGCGGCCATCATCGCCACCGGTGATGACGCCAAGCCCGGTCGGGTGGATGACGGCGCTCAGTATGCCGGCATTGGGATGCGCGTCGTATTCTTTTTCCGAATCCGGGAAGACAACACGGCCGTCACCGAGCGCCACCACGGGCTCATCGAGCGCATCGAACAGGGCGTCGACAACGTAAGAATCGAATGATTTTTGATAAGCAAAGGTCATGGGGCGCTTATAAGCAAAGAGAGAAAGTTTGAATACCCTTGATCCTCCCCTGATTTATCGGGGGAGGTGGCAGCGCCCAGTTCTTTGGGCGAAGCCCGAAGGGCTGGTGTCGCTGACGGAGGGGGCTATTCCACTGTCAGTAATGCCCCCCGTCTCGACGCGCTTCGCTTGCTCGACACCTCCCTCGGAACGAAGTTGCCGTTTCGCAGGGGAGGATGAAATGTTTACGCCGCGATTGTCGCTTCAAAGCCAGCCTTGAGCGCCGCCGTATCGAGATGACGGCCGATAAACACCGCGCGCGAGACACGCGGTTCATCGGCCTGCCATTCGCGTTGCAGGTCGCCTTCCAGGATCATGTGAACCGCCTGAAAGACCAGGCGCTTGTTCTCGCCCTTCACATTGAGAATGCCCTTGGCACGCAGGATATCCTGCCCCTTTTCCGCCAGCAGCTTATCAAGCCACTGGGTAAAGCGAATACCATCGATCGGCTTATCGGTGCTGAGCGACAGGCTCTTGATCTCTTCGTCGTGGATCGGATTGATGGTGTGGCTGCAATGCTCGTCATGCACATGACCCGCTTCACCGTGCGCCGGATTGTGATGATGGTGCCCGTGATCATGGTGATGGTGGTCATGGCCGCAGTGTTCATCATGAACATGACCGGGTTCGCCATGCGCCGGATTATGGTCATGATGATGGTGGTGCTCGTCGTGGCCAATCTCTTCCAGCTTGGTCAGATCAAAGCGATGCTGGTTGAGCAACGAAGCGATATCGACAAACGAACGTTGAGCGCGGGTAATGCGGGCCAGCGGGTTCAGCCCCTTCAGGCGGCCCTCAATCTCGTCCAGCTTGGCATCATCAACCAGGTCGGTCTTGTTGAGGATGATATGGTCGGCAAAGGCGATCTGTTCCTTGACCACACGATCGGTCTTGAGCGCTTCGTCAAAATGCAGCGCATCGACCAGTGCCGTCACCGAGTCGAGATAGGTCTTGGCCTTGATGTCTTCGTCAACGAAAAAGGTCTGCGCCACCGGGCCGGGATCGGCCAGGCCGGTCGTCTCAACGATGATGGCGTCGAACCGGCCCTTACGTTTCATCAGTTGCGACAGAATGCGGATCAGGTCGCCGCGCACCGTGCAGCAGACGCAGCCATTGTTCATCTCGAACACTTCTTCATCGGCGCCGACGATCAGGTCGTTGTCGATGCCGATTTCGCCGAACTCGTTGACGATGACGGCGTATTTCTGGCCGTGGTTCTCGGAAAGGATGCGGTTGAGAAGGGTCGTCTTGCCGGCGCCCAGATAGCCGGTCAGGACTGTGACGGGGGTCTTTTGCGATGAGTGCGCGGTATCGGCCATTTGAGTGTTACTTTATAAAGGTGGAATGATCTGCCGCTTAGTTAAGCCTTCGCGCATTGAAATCAAGCGGAAGTGAGAAACAGTACGCAAGATTCCCTGTCCGGTGCATTGACGATGCGGTAAAATGGAGACCTGAGGGGGAAATCATGATCACTGCCGCCATTACACCACCAGCCATCCATGCGCCCGCGAAACCATGCGCGGATTACAAGCCCATCATGTTAACCGTGGGGGCTTCAATCACAACCTACTCGCCAGATTGTCACTGGGCGTTCTCCGTGCAGGCCAGTGATGAACCACCACCATTGAAAGTTCCCGGCGGCTTTGGCGACAACAATGCCGTTCTGATCAATATGAGTACCGGTGAAAAACAATCGGATTTTCTCATGGAAAGCAGCGCCGCTCTCCACTGGATGAAGGATGGCAAGTATGCCGTCATCAACTATTTCGACGGCAGTGGCGCCGCACAGCCACTCCTATTCAATCTGAACAAGAAGCAGCCCCCAGCCGATCTGGCGGCCTTGATATTTCCCGACATCCTTGCCCGCATTCATAAGCATAAAAGTCAGGTCTTTCATTACTATGTCTACTTTCTCAAGGATGAGGGAAAACGCATAACAATATCGGCAAACCCTATATTCACATTGGTCGGAGATAACGGCCCAGGCGACGGTCGATGTTACATATACAGCGTGGAAAAGGCTACAGTGCGATACCACTTCGTAAAAAGCCTGCCGGAGGGTGACAGTCATCCTTGTCCGTACAACCAGGATGAAAAATGGGATTAGCGTTGAACATCATCCTGACATGGCGCAATATACATATGTCAGCTTAGGCAGCGAATTGGCCGAAACCGCCAATAAAGCCGTTGACTCAGCGAGATATCCTTGTATAAGTCGCCGCCTCTCGCCCGGAGCCTTGTGGTTCCTGGGGCGTTTTTCCATTCTCCCGCGCAGGACTTTCGCTTTTAAAAGCCCCGCGCCACGGCATAAGGTTCCTGACCATGTACGCGGTCATCAAAACAGGCGGTAAGCAATACCGCGTTTCGGCTGGCGATCTGATCGTTGTCGAGAAGCTCGAAGGCGAAGCCGGCGCGGCTGTCAAGTTCAACGATGTGCTGATGCTCGGCGATGCGGCCGGTGCCGTTGTCGGCGCGCCGCTCGTTGATGGCGCCGTTGTCGAAGCCACCCTGATCGAAACCCGCAAGGGCGAGAAGGTCCGCATCTTCAAGAAGACCCGCCGTCAGGGCTATCGCCGTACCCGCGGCCATCGCCAGCTCCAGTCGGTTCTGCGCGTTACCTCGATCCTCGGCGCCGGCAAGTCCGCCAAGTGGGAAGGCACCGTTTCGCTGACCACGAAGGCCGAACTGGACGCCCGCGCCCGTAACCTGGCGCCGCGCAACCTGGCCGCCGCCATCGAGACCCCGGAAGTGGTTTCGGTTCCGGTTGTAGCCGAGGAAGCCCCCGCCAAGAAGAAAGCCGCCCCGAAGAAGAAGGCCGCTGCTGAAACCTCGGCTGACGAAGCGTAATTACAGAACCTAAGGAGCACCTCCCATGGCACACAAAAAATCCGGTGGTTCGTCCCGCAACGGCCGCGACTCACAATCCAAGCGCCTCGGCGTCAAGAAGTTCGGTGGCGAACTCGTTCTCGCCGGCAACATTCTCGTCCGCCAGCGCGGCACCAAGTTCTTTGCCGGTGAAAACGTCGGCGTCGGCCGCGACCACACCCTCTTCGCCACGGCGACAGGCAATGTGAAGTTCACCACCAAGCGCGACGAGCGTTGTTACGTCTCGATCCTGCCGGTAGCCGCGGCTGCCGAATAAGCACGACCTGAAGATTTCTGGATCGTGCTTAAGATTTTAAGCCGATCCGGACCGAATGTGAGCGGGAGTCCGGGTTAGACCTGGCTCCCGTTTTTCGTTTTTGGTTTTGGCATAAACCAAACGTGATCCCGCTCTTTCAGACCTGTGGTGGAACTGACACAGTTTCACCCTAAATAGACCTCAAGGTGGTGCCATCCATGCCGCCGGGGTCAAGGAGTGACAGACATGATCACGCGCAATGAAGCCCACAGGGCCGCTATCGGCCCGCACAAGCCAGACCAGGTCAGCGTCGAGACGACGCGTCTGAGCCTGACGGCACTGAAACCTTCCGATCTTGACGCGGTCATGGCCGTCTTCGCCGATCGTAACTCGGCGCGGATGACCCATGCCATCCCGCACCCGCTGGATCGCAGCGAGGCCGAACGCCTGCTGGCCGACATGGCGGCCACGCCCTTCACCCACTGGGCCATCCGTCTGGACGACGAGCAGTTAATCGGCATTATCAGCCTGACCAAATCGGCCTGCGGCACGACGGGCGGCATCCACTCATTCGGGCCTAACCTCAGCGTCTTCATCGCCCCGCAATGGCAGGGTCAGGGCTATGCCATTGAAGCGACCGACGGTCTGCTGCGCTGGGTGAAGAAGCGCAAACTGCACCGCATCATCCATGCGGCGCACTTTGCCGATAATGAACCTTCGGCCTCGGCCCTGATCAAGGCCGACTTCCTCTATACCGGCCGCAAGACCATGGAGACCTCACTGGCACGCGAAGGCGCGCATCTGGCGCTCCATATGATCCGCATACTGTAGGTTTTGATCCAGCAAATTTGGGACCCCGGCCCGTCGCTACGCGCGGCGGTGCCGGGGTTTCTTGCTTTTTCAGCCTTTTTAGTTCAAAGAACCGCGATGAAATTCCTCGATCAGTGTAAAATCTTTATCCGTTCCGGTAACGGCGGCGCCGGCGCCGTTTCGTTTCGCCGTGAAAAGTTCATCCCCAATGGCGGCCCAGATGGCGGTGACGGCGGCAAGGGCGGCGATGTGTGGATCGAAGCCAAGGACGGCCTCAATACCCTGATCGACTACCGCTACCAGCAACACTTCAAGGCCAAGACCGGCACCCACGGCATGGGACGCCAGATGCACGGCGCCAATGCCGAAGACATCGTGCTTTATGTGCCCGTCGGCACCGAGGTTTTCGAGGAAGACCACGAAACCCTGATCGTCGATCTGGACGAGCCCGGCAAGCGCCACCTTCTGGCCCTGGGCGGTAATGGCGGCTGGGGCAATACCCGCTTCAAGGGCCCGATCAACCAGGCGCCGAAGTTCGCCCTGCCCGGCCAGGATGGCGAGGAAAAGTGGATCTGGCTGCGCCTCAAGCTGATCGCCGATGCCGGTCTGGTCGGCCTGCCTAATGCCGGCAAATCGACCTTTCTGGCGGCCTCATCCTCAGCCAAGCCGAAGATCGCCGACTATCCCTTCACCACGCTCGTGCCCAATCTGGGCGTGATCGACTTAGGCCCTGAGCAGCGTTTCGTCATGGCCGATATTCCGGGCCTGATCGAGGGGGCTTCGGAAGGGGCCGGCCTCGGCACCAAGTTCCTCGGCCACGTCGAGCGCACCAAGGTGCTGATCCACCTGATCGACGGCACCCAGGAAGACCCGGTCAAGGCGTACAAGACCATCCGCAAGGAATTGAACGCCTATGACGAAATCCTCGGTTCCAAGACCGAGCTGGTGGCTATCAACAAGATCGACTCGCTCGACGCCGACGCCCGCAAGAAGCTGGTGACCAAAATCAAGAAGGTCTCCGGCCAGACGCCGTACCTCATCTCCGGCGTGACGGGCGAAGGCGTGCGCGACCTGCTGTTCGCGGCGCTGGAGACCATACAGGGGGAAAAGCCTGAAACCGCCCGAGCGGAGGCCGCGTCCGCCTACAATCCGTGGGATAACGCCTGAGGATGTGGTTCGCCGGTCCGGCCCCGATGCGGCCTGCAGTCCCCGCGGGTGGTTTGCGCAGCGGCTTCCATCTGGAACGCGGCATGACGGTGGGGCTGTTCGGCGGCTCGTTCAATCCGGCACACGCCGGCCATCGCCATGTCGCCGAAACGGCGCGCCAGCAACTGGGCCTCGACCGGATCATCTGGCTGGTCTCGCCGCAGAACCCGCTGAAATCAAAGAGCGAAACCGCGCCTCTGGCCGAACGCATGGCCGGCGTGCAGCCTTTTACCGGCCACGGCGATGTCATTTCCGACTTCGAGACCCGTATCCACGCCACCTATACGCTCGATACCCTGCGGGCACTTAAGGCCCGTTATCCCGGCGTCCATTTCGTCTGGATCATGGGCGGCGACAGTCTGGCCGGTTTTCATCGCTGGCGCGGCTGGGTGCAACTGATGCACATGGTGCCGATCGCCGTCGTCTCGCGCCCCGGCGCCCTGATGAAGGCACGCTTTTCACCTGCCACGCAGCGTTTCGCCCGTTATCGGGTGGATGAGCGCGCCGCGCGTACCCTGCCTTGTCTTAAGCTGCCGGCCTGGACCTATATCAAAGGTCCGTTACATGGCCACTCGTCCACGGCCTTGCGGCTGAAACTAAAGACAAAATCCCCAAACCAGTAAATTTCCATCAAGGCGTGACCTGAAGCGCATTTTGTGCTATCAAGTTGCCATCGTGGATCATAAAGGAACCCTAGCCCTGTCTCGTCAACCTGCGCACACCGCGCCCGAAACCCCTCAGTCTGAGGCTCCCGCGTCCGCTGACGCCCACGAAGATTCCAGTACCGACGCCCTGCTGCCCCTGGAAAGCCTGATCGTCAATAAGTTGGACGATGACAAGGCACAGGATATCGTCTGCATCGACCTGAAGGGCAAATCCTCGGTCGCCGACACACTGATTATCGCTTCCGGCCGTTCGCACCGCCATGTCGGCGCCTTGGCGGATCACGTCGTGCGCGCCCTCAAGGAAGCCGGCCACGGCAAGGCCAAGATCGAGGGCCTGCCGGCCTGCGATTGGGTGCTGATCGATGTCGGCGATGTCGTCGTCCATATCTTCCGCCCGGAAGTCCGCAGCTTCTACAATATCGAGAAGATCTGGTCGCTGTCGCCTGAAGGCACGGGCCATACGGTTTCCGTCTAGGCTTAGTTTATGAAGCTGACGCTCTGCGCCATCGGCAAGCTCGGCGCGACGGTCGAAAACAACCTCGTGAAAGACTATCTGAACCGCGCCAGTTTAACCGGGCGCGGTTTAGGTATTTCGCCGGTCGACCTGCTCGAAGTCGAGGCGAAAAGGGGTGCGAAAGCCGCCACCTCCGCGCTGCTGAAAGCGCAGGAAATGGAAGCGATCAGGTCCGGCTTGGGGGAAGGCGGCATCCTGATCACCTGCGACGAGCATGGCGAGCAACTGACCTCGCGCCAGATCGCCCAACGCCTCAATACCTATAAGGATCGCGGCGAGCGTCGCGTCACCTTCCTGATCGGCGGGGCTGACGGCCTCGACCCGGCCTTGCTGAAATCCTCCGCCTTTTCGCTGGCCTTCGGCCCGCAGACCTGGCCACACGCCCTGGTACGCGTCATGCTGGCCGAGCAGATGTACCGCGCCACAACCATCCTGGCCGGCCTGCCCTATCACCGTGACTGATCTCCGGGCATATGCCCGGCAAGGCCAAGCGGCCGCCCGAGCTGATGCGAGGAAGCCATGCGGCGTTTGAGCTGAAAAAAAGTCCATTTATTGAGAATTAAGCCGAACCATCTTATCTCAATGACATGCTCGCTTCCTCGCGCCATCTGCTGTTGACCGGCCTGGCCGTGCTCGCCCTTACAGGCGCGGTGCAAAGCGATGCGCAGCAACGCACGCATGATCTTTCGGAAGCCGATCGCGCCACGCTCGACACGCTTTCCGCCCAGCGTCGCGCCGAGGAACGCAAGAGCGACACCCAGCGCCGCTCCGCCCGCCAGATCGCCCAGGAGGTCGAGGCCCTGCGCGAGCAGATTATCGAGATATCAAAGAAGCAGGGTACGGGCGAAACGCGCTCAGCCATCTACCGCGCCAAACTGGAAACCATCAACCAGCAGGAAACCGACATTTCCCGCCGCCTGATCGCCGAACGCGACAAGCAGACGCGCCTGCTTTCGGCCCTGCAAATCTATTCGCGCAATCCGCCGCCGGCGCTTTTCGTCACCCCGCGCAAGGCCAATGACGCCGTTCTGGCCGCCATCATCATGCGCGCCATCACTCCGGAACTGAAGAAGCGCACCGAAAGCCTGGTGCGGCAGAACAGCCAGTTGGTCAATCTGCGCCGTCAGGCCGCCCTGCAAAACGAGGCCATTTTCATCTCCGAGAGCGAAGTTTCCGAGCAGCGCACGGAGATAGAGCGCCTGATCCAGCAGAAGATGGACTTGGAAGACCAGTTGCTGAACCAGGCCGATCAGATGGATGCCCGCGCCGCCGAGCTGAAGGCGCGCGAAAACCGTCTGACCGGCGACCTGCCGTTGAAATTTTTTGGTTCCCCGGCCATAGACAACACGCATTTACAGCCCCCCGTGGTCGGCGATATCACGGTGAATTTCGGCCAGACCGATGGCAGGACCCCTGCCAGCCGCGGTGTCTCCTATGCCGCCCTGCCCGGTTCGCAGGTCACCGCGCCCGCGGAAGGCGAGGTCGAATATGCCGGTCCGCTCGATTCCTACGGCCAGGTGGTCGTTCTCAGCATCGGCCATGATTATCGCGTCGTGGTCACCGGCATCGGCCGCATCTATGTCCAGCAGGGCCAGACCGTCGGCCGCCATGAACCACTGGGGCGGATGCCCAACCTCTCCGACAAGAAGGCGCTTCTCTATATGGAACTGCGCAAAGGCGAAACGCCGGTCAATCCGGCGACGCCGCTCCAGCTTTCCAGCCGCTAAGCTAATCCATGAAACTAAATAACCGCGCCCCGTTTACGCCATGTTCTCACTCTTATATGCTAGACTGATTGTATGCCCACCGAGGATGAAATGAAGAATATTTACCTTGCCGGCGCCGCCGCTGTCGCCCTGAGCATCGGGGCCGTCGCCTATGCCAGCCAGCCGGCCTTCTCGCCTCGCTCGGATACCTACAAGCAACTGGAACTGTTCGGTAATGTGCTGGCCATCGTCCAGCAGGACTATGTCGTGCCCGTCGATTCCAAGAAGCTGATCAATGCCGCCCTGGAAGGGATGCTGGCTTCGCTCGATCCGCATTCCAACTATCTTTCGGACGACGACTATACTGACCTGAAGGAAAAGACGCGCGGCTCCTACGGCGGCATCGGCCTGGAAGTGACCGGCGAGGACGGCGCGGTGAAAGTGGTGACGCCTATGGATGACACCCCTGCCCAGAAGGCGGGCATCGAATCCGGCGACTACATCACCGCCATCGACGGCACCTCGATCCTGGGCCTGCCGCTCAATGACGCCATTTCCAAGATGAAGGGCGAACCCAATACCAAGCTGACCGTCACCATCGTGCGCACCGGCAAGGACGCGCCGTTCGATGTGCCCCTGACGCGTGAAATCATTGTGGTGAAATCGGTCAAGACGCGGATGGAGGGCGATTACGGCTACCTGCGCATTGCCTCCTTCTCGGAAACGACCGCCAACGACGCCAAGACCCAACTGGCCGACCTGATCGCCAAGAACCCCAATATGAAGGGCCTGGTGCTCGACCTGCGCAATAATCCCGGCGGCCTGCTGGAGCAATCGGTCGGCGTGGCCGACCTGTTCCTCGATGGCGGCGAGATCGTCAGCCAGCGCGGCCGTGACCCGAAAGACATCATCCGCTACCAGGCCAAAAAGGGCGACATGCTGAACGGCAAGCCGATCGTCGTCCTGACCAATCCAGGCACCGCCTCGGCAGCGGAAATCGTCTCCGGCGCCCTGCAGGACCAGAAGCGCGCCACCATTGTAGGCCTGACCACCTTCGGCAAGGGTTCGGTGCAAAGCGTCATCGACCTGGGTGACAACCGCGCCGTCAAGCTGACCACGGCACGTTACTATACGCCTTCGGGTCGCTCGATTCAGAAGACCGGAATCGAGCCTGATCTCGAAGTGGCGATGAGCAAGGAACAGGCGAAATATATCGCCACGGCCGCCATGCAGTATACCGAAGCCGCTTATGGCAATGCACTGGACGCCGACGAAGGCAAGGTTCGCCGTTCGGCCCACGCCGTCCAGGAAGTGCCGCCGGATGACTTCGACACCAAGACTGGTGATTTCGAACTGACCCGCGCGCTCGATGTGCTGAAATATAATGGCGACGTCAAGCTGGCCGCCGCTCATCCGCGCGGCACCAAACTGGCCGACAGCGATTTGGTCGATAAGCCCGGCGCCAAGATCGAAGCCAAGATGAAGGCCGCCACGCCGGCCGGAACGGTTTCCGGATCATCATCTTCAAGTTCGGCGGCTTCCGCGGAAAAGAAATAAACAGCCTGATCAGCAGACATAAAAAGAGCGCCGACCCGTCTGGGTCGGCGCTCTTTTTATTAAATGGCGTCCGTCTTGACGACCGGTGAATGCACCAGGTCTTCACTGTCCGCCGCCTCGGAAATCCCTTCCGACAGCGGCGGGAAGGGCAGCTTTTTCAGCTTGCGCGCGCTGAGCTTGGTCTTCACCTTCTTTTTCTTTTCTGCCTTGGGTGCCTTCTCGGCCTTCGGCGGCTTTGGCGTTTTTTCCTTGCGCGGCTTTACATCGCCGGACAATTCGGTTTCACGCGCATGGGTGAGTTTGCGCAGCAGCTTGACGAAGCTCTCCCGCTTGGGCGGCGACAGCAGACTGAGGATCTTCTCGTCGGCCGCCAGGACGCGCGGTTCCATCTCGGTCAGGGCCGTCTTGCCGGCGTCTGCAATGCGCACCAGGTTGGCTCGGGCATCGGTGACGGAGCGCTCGCGCACGACCAGTTCCTTAGCGAGCATCCGCGACACCAAGTCGGCGAGCGTCGAACGATCGATACCGGTCACCTTGACCAGATCGGTCTGCGACAGCCCCTCCGTGCCTTCAAGCGCTTTCAGGACAGCATATTGCCGCTGGGAAAGCGCATCTTCGCCGGCTTCGGCGTTATAGATATCAAGGGCGATCTGCAATACACGGTGCAGCAGATGCGAGGGCGACTCATCGAGTCCGTTCTTAGACATGGTCTTTTCACCTGACTTCGACTTTTTCACGATGCCTCCCGATGTGCAATCAGCCGACGGGATAGTGTCATCATTATATGTCGCTTTTACGACAATTCAATCCGAACACGGAGGAATGACCGTCAGCGGGCGTCGCTTTCGGGTTCGGTGATCATGTTTTTCATCAGGAAGGGCAGCAGGCAGATAGACAGCAGGATTGGCCCCCCGATCATGGAACCCAGTTTCCAGGTCAGCCAGAATTCATCGCTTTGCGTCCGCCAGATGGCCTCATTCACGCCAGCCATGGCAAGGTAGAACAGGGCGTAATAAAGT
Source organism: Asticcacaulis taihuensis (assembly GCF_900100255.1). GTDB lineage: Bacteria > Pseudomonadota > Alphaproteobacteria > Caulobacterales > Caulobacteraceae > Asticcacaulis > Asticcacaulis taihuensis. The sequence continues at coordinate 462,920 of NZ_FMTS01000002.1, forward strand.
GTCAGGCGCGGCCACGCCGAGTCTTTGAGTTTCAGCGCATCGCCCAGCAGGGCTTTCAGCGGCTGTTTTTTCAGCACCAGGGCGCCCAGCAGGATGCCGCCGATCAGCACGTCGACAATGGTCATCTTGATCTTGACGAAGGTGGCGTCATGGAAAACGACGGTCAGGATCGTCATCGGAATGGTGATCAGGCAGGAAACCAGCGGAATCCAGGCAATGCGCTTTTCCGCGATCAGCCCGCCGATCAGGGCCAGCACGGACGCCGCGCCCAGTACGCCGGACGCCCAGATCAGGCAATCGGCCGCCGGCACCAGCTTGAAGATTTTGCAGACGAAAAAGGTCAGGCCGAAAGCGATCAGCGGGCCATAATCAACCGCCATCTTGACCGTGTTCTGCTTCGGCTGGCCCGGCTTCAGCGCCAATTCGGGATTGGTTTCGCCAAGCTTTTCGGCGGCAATGCCCATAGCGCGGTCGACCACTTGGTCGCCTTCGCGGATCTCGTCGGAGAGTTTCGGCTCATCCGTCATGTTTGTCTCCCAGCGGCTCCAGACCGACCATGGAACGGGCAAAATCGCGCGCCTTGAAATCGTGCAGATCCTCGATATCCTCACCGACGCCAATCAGCTTGATTGGGGCATCGGAAGCTTTGGCGATCGGGATCAGGATCCCACCACGTGCCGTGCCATCGAGCTTGGTCATGACGAGGCCAGACACAAACGCCTGGCGGCCGAAAATCTGCTCCTGGCTGAGCGCATTGCGGCCCACCGTGGCATCGAGCACCAGCAGGGTCTCGTGCGGCGCCTCCGGATCGACCTTCTTGATCACGCGGACGACCTTCAGCAGTTCATCCATCAGGGCCTGCTTGTTTTGCAGGCGGCCGGCGGTGTCGATCAGCACGACATCGTAGCCTTCTGCCTTCGCCCGGATAAAGCTGTCATAGGCCAGACCCGCGGCATCGGCGCCGGTCTTGCGGCCCATGAAATCGGCGCCGGCGCGTTCGGCCCAGACCTTGAGCTGCTCGACGGCGGCAGCGCGAAAGGTATCGCCGGCCACGATCAGGACTTTCGCCCCGCTCTTGACCAGCTTGGCAGCGATCTTGCCCAGGGTCGTCGTCTTGCCGGAGCCATTGACGCCGACGAACAGCACGACATAGGGACGGGGACCGGCTAGCGGCTCGAACGTGCCCTCATGCCCCACCAGTTCATCGGCCAGGGCTTCGGCCAACGCCGCGCGCACGGCGTTGGAATCCTTGGCGGAATTAAACTTCTGTTGCGCCATCTTGCCAGCGATGGTGGCGGCGATCTGCGGGCCTAAGTCACTTTCGACCAGCAGGTCTTCCAGTTCCTCCAGCGCGGCGTCATCCAGGCTTTCCTTTTGCTGGAAAACCTGCGTGACCGACTCGGTCAGGTTCTGCGAGGTGCGGGAAAGGCCCTGCGTCAGCCGCTGGAACCAGCCTTTTTTCTTTTCTTCAGTCATACCGCTTGCTGTAGCTGAGTTTGCACGAGGCTGCCAATGACATGTTTGCCATCATGGCCATGGATACGGATATCGCTGATGCCACCGACGACAGCCTCGCCATCAAAGACGACCTCGGTAAAATCGGCGGCACGGGCAAAGCCGGGTTTTTCGACCACGCAGGAGAGGATGCGGCCCTGCTGACGGTTGAGGTGACGGATCAGCGCCTCCTCGGCCTTGGCGCGCAGACGGGCAGCGCGTTCCTTGATAGTGGTGCGCGGCAGTTGCGGCATCTTCGCCGCCGGTGTCTGTGGGCGCGGCGAATAGGGGAAGACGTGGACGAAGCTGAGGTCGCAGGCATCGACCAGCGACACGGCATTGGCGAACATGTCTTCGGTCTCGGTCGGGAAACCCGCGATCATATCGGCGCCAAAGCTGATATCCGGGCGCACAGCCCGCACCTTTTCGACCAGCCGGATGGAATCGTCCCGCAGGTGCCGCCGCTTCATCCGCTTAAGGATCATATCGTCCCCATGCTGAAGACTGAGGTGCAGATAGGGCGCCAGGCGTTCTTCATAGGCAAAGGCGTGCAGAAGCGTATCGTCGATCTCGGCGGCATCGATGGAGGAAAGGCGCAGGCGCTTCAGGTCAGGCACCAGCTTGAGGATACGTGTCACCAGATGGCCAAGCTGCGGCGTGCCCGGCAGGTCAGCGCCCCACGAGGTCAGGTCGACACCGGTGAGGACGACTTCATTATAACCCTGCGCCACCAGCTTTTGCGTCTGGCTGATGACATCGCCCGCCGCCGCCGAGCGTGAATTGCCGCGGCCATAGGGAATGATGCAGAAGGTGCAGCGGTGATCGCAGCCGTTCTGCACCTCGACAAAGGCGCGGGCGCGATCCTTCAGACCATCGATCAGGTGGCCGGCGGTTTCCTGCACCGAGAAGATGTCGTTGACGACGATACGGGCCGAATCCGGCGTCAGCTTATAAGCCCCTGCCTTCTGCTTGTCGGCATTGCCGATGATGAAATCGACTTCGGCCATGTTGGCGAAGGTGTCCGGGTCAGTCTGGGCGGCGCAGCCAGTGACAATCAGCCTGGCATCCGGGTTTTCCTTGCGGGCGCGGCGGATGGCCTGGCGCGCCTGGCGCACGGCCTCGCCGGTGACGGCGCAGGTATTGAAAATGATGGCGTTGTCGAGCCCATCCTCGGCGGCGGTCTTGCGAATGACCTCGCTTTCGTAAGAATTCAGCCGGCAGCCGAAGGTGACCACGTCTACCTTTTTTTCGTTTTCTGGACTCACAACGTGCCCTCGAACTCGACCTCAACCGGGCCGGTCATGATGACATGATCATTTTCCGCCCACGCGATGTGCAGTGGGCCGCCATCCATAATAACTGTCGCGGTGCGGTCGGTCAGGCCACGACGGGCGGTGGCCACAAGCGTGGCGCAGGCCCCGGTGCCGCAGGACTGGGTGATGCCGGCGCCACGTTCCCAGACGCGCATGCGGATGGTCTGGCGGTCTATCACCTGCGCGAACTCGACATTGACGCCCTCGGGGAAAAGCGGATGGTTCTCGATCAGCGAACCGGTGGCGGCGACATCGACCTTCGACACATCATCGACGAAAAACACCACATGCGGATTTCCCATGCTGACGGCGCAGGGCGTATGGTAGAGCGGCGCATCGTAAGGCCCGACCTTCAGCTCCAGCCGCAAGGTGTCCATCTCTTCAGAGAGCGGAATCTCGCGCCAGTCGAGGCGCGGCTTGCCCATATCAACGGCCACGGTTCCGGTCTTTTCGTCGGCCCGGATCACAATGGCCTTTGTCGCGCCGCCCAGCGTATCGATCTTCAGCGTCTTCTCAGCGGCCTTCGGGTTCAGATACCAGCCCACACAGCGCAGGGCATTACCGCAGGTCTCGACCGTGCCGCCATCGCTGTTCCACACGCGCATGAAGGCATCGCCACTTGCACTGCCTTCAATGGCGATCAACTGGTCAAAGCCGATGCCTGACGCGCGATCACCCCAGGCGCGGACCTGTTCCGGCGCCGGTGCAAAGGCGGTGTCGCGGGCGTCAACGACAATGAAATCATTGCCAAGGCCGTTCATCTTCAGAAAAGGTCTGCTCATTGCGGCCTATATAGTCGCAATGACGCTGAAAATGTAGTGCTTTGTTGACTTCCAGACCAATCGGCCCCGCGCATACGCAATTACGGCATTCGGCGTCAGCCGAATGCCGTAATTATGACCTAGCGATTTGCCGCGCGATCAGTGCGTCGTGCCCGGCCGGATGATCTTAGATTCCAGATTGGCCTTGACCGCCCGGGCGTCATAGGCGTTCGGATCGCTGTCCGGCTTGGCGCCCTTGTGCATCAGGATTTCCGCATTGGCTTCATACCGCGAATAGACGACGGTGTCCGTACCCCAGTCGGCACCGAAAGCCCCCCAGCGGCTCCAGCGATTGCGGCTGTAGAAGCGCCAGGAGAAGCTGCTCATGTAAGGGTCTTCAAACGTCGTGGCGCGCTTCTTTTCATCGGTATTGCGGCTGACCACCTCGAACCAGTCATAACCGGATTCGACCGTCAGTTCGGCGGCGCGGTAAAGCAGGTAATTTTCCACCGTTTCGCGCTTGGTCATGTCGTTGCCGGCAAAGCTCAGGCGGTAGCGGTTATCCTCGATGCGCGTTTCGGAATAGCCACGCTGGTTGGCGGGCGACACATTGGCCGCGACGGGCTGGTAAGGGGTGGGCGTGGCGCAGGCCGACAGCATGGTCAGACTGGCGGCGGCCAGGGCGAGGCTCAAAGACTTCATGGTATAACTCCCCACATATGCAAAACTTTTACACATATTAACCTTCGAGAGTGTGCCGTCAATGTGGCAATATTAGGCCGTCCGTAATGCGTTTATAAGCCTGTGCTACAGCCGCAGCAACTCCATGCCGGCGTGCCAGATGATCAGGGCGGCGATCGCCATCAGGATCAGGCAGACACCGAGATCGAACACCTGCTTCTTCCTGGGGTCGCTCAGGGTATGCGACAGGGTAACGGCGGCCAGGCCATAGGTGGTCATGGTGACCGTATCCATGCCGATGGCCGTTGCGGCGAAGGCCACCATCTGCGGCGGCACGGCGCGGTGAATATCGACGAACGGCGGCAGGACGGCTGTGAAGAACAGGGTCACCTTGGGATTGAGCAGCTGAACCAGGAAGCCATCCTTGAAGGTAGCGGCCATGGTCCTGTTCGGGTCCGGTGCCGCCGTCAGGCTGGAAGCAATGTTTTCATTGCGGATATCGAGCGCCGCGCGGAACCCTTTAAAAGCCATCCAGCCGAGATAGAGCCCGCCGGCAACCGCAACGATCTGGAATAGCAGCGGAAAGGCCGTCAGCAGGATTTGCAAACCGAAAGCACAGGCGATGAACCAGATCAGCGAAGCGCAGTTCAGCCCGATCACAGCGGCGATGACATGGCTCTTGCGTCGCCCAAGGCCGGTGCGGATGGCGAACAGGTTAGCCGGGCCGGGCGTTATGGCCATGAAGAACATGGTGACGAAAAATGCCCAGTAGGTATGCGGATCGATCGGAAAAGCCATGCTGGGGCAATAGCATATCTGGCCTATTGCGCTATCCCGAAGCGGCCGGTTTTGTGTGACTCTTTGTATGACTCAGGGCCTCGAATGTGGTGAAGCGGCCATCTGCATAGCGCAACTGGTCGATGCGCAGGGTCGTATCGGTAAATTCCAGCAGGTTGAAGCCCTGTGGCTGGCGGCGCAGGCGCGTGGACATGCCGGTCGAGGCGCTGACGAACAGGGTCTTGTGCGCCTCCTCCTGGCGCGTCTCGATATAGGCATGATGCTGGTGACCGGCCAGCACGATATCGATGCGCTGTTCGGATATGGTTTCCAGCAGCGGCCGCTTGTTGAAGACGGCAACATCCAGAGGAAACTCCTTCGGGCTCATCAGCGGGTGATGCAGGACGAGAATGCGCCAGGGCGCGGTTGCGGCTTCAAAGGTCCGGGCAATCTCACGGCGCTGTTTTGCACTTACCGCGCCATTGGCCCAGTTCCAGTGCGGCAGGATGCGGCGGGCGGTATTGATGCCCTTGATATGCACTGGCCCTGCGGCAAGCTCCGGATTCAGCTCATCGATCAGATGCCGTTTGTAGCGCCCGAACGGATTGAGGAAGCGCGTCAGGTCCAGGCCCGGCAGGTCATGATTGCCGGGAATGACGAAAACCTCCATCGGCAGGGCATCGAAAAACGCCCGCGCCGCGGCAAATTCAGCCTCGGTCGCCGATTGGGTGATATCCCCGCTGGCGATGACCAGATGAGGACCAGCCTCGATCAGGTGCGCCACCAGCGCCTCAAGCACGGCGGGATCATGGGCGCCGAAATGCAGATCGGAAATGTGGGCGATCTTCATGCGAACCCTCTTTGCACGGCATAGCGGGTCATATCGGTGCCGTGATGAAGCCCGATATTCAAGCCGCCGGCCAAAATCAGCGCCGACATCGCCACCAGAAGCAATTTGACGGGTTCAACCGGTTCGGCCGGCCGCCACATGTAGAAGAGGCCCAGCAGGGCCAGCCAGCCGGAGCCGAAGAACAGCCCGCCGGCGACATCGGACAGCCAGTGCGCCCCCAGATACAGCCGCGAAAAGGCGATCACCCCCACCAGCAATACAAGCGTTATAACCACCGGAATCCGTGCCAGAAAAGGCAGTTTGCGCGACATAATGATGATCAGGAAGCCGTAGAGCACGGCGTTTGTTGTGGAGTGGCCGCTGGGAAAGGAAAAAACGCTGACGCCGTCATAATGCATGTCACCGGGCCGGGCTCGATGCAGGCCGAGCTTGATGGCGGAATTGATCAGCGATCCGCCGCAGATGGCCATCAGCCAGTAGGTCAGGGTGTGCCAGGCGCGTTCATGGACAAGCCACAGCGCCACGACGGCCGCCACCGCGATCACCACGGGCGTGTCGCCGAGTTCGGTAATGGCGATCATAACCCGGTCCAGCCAGGGTGTCCGCAGGCTCTGCAGGGCGACGTAAAACGCCTGATCGGGAGCGAATACGGCACTTTCGAGAAATACCTCCTCGATGACCTCGAAGCACAGCCAGGCAGCAATCACGAAGATAAGACCGAAGAGTAAAAGTGCCCGCCACTCCTGACGGAAGGGCGCCGGCAAGCGCCTGATCCGCGCGTCCAGCCATTGCCGCGTCATCATGACGGCACCTGTTCGTCCGGCATCAGCAGGTGAACAAAATCGGGTTTCAGGGTAAAGGCCAATGGAGATTTCAGTTTCATGACTTCACCATCGATCGAGACCAGCGGCTTGTGATGCTGGCTCCAGATCCTGAAGTGCGGGGCGGTGCGTTCGATCAGGTCGGGGTCTTTCAGCCAGTGACCGAAGATCAGCCGCCACAGCAGGCGGATATGGGCGGTCGGCGATTTGGTGCTGAATATATAAGCGGCCAGTTCGCCGCCGGAAAGCGAAATTCGCTTGAAATTACTCTCGGTCAGCCCTTCCGTGTCGGCGAAGCGATTGACGGAGACCACCACCGCCGGTGCGCGATATTTCCGCATCACACCATTTTCTTCCAGAACGATACGTTCGTGGCGATGGCGCTTCATATTGTCTGCCACGAACAGGAACATTTGCGGCAACAGCAGGAACTTGTTGGTCATGCGCCGCGCCTCCCGATAGACCGAAGCCTGCGGCATGGTGCCGATGCTGGCACAGCACAGGAAGATTTCGCCATTGACGAAACCGGCGTCCATGGTCTGCTCGCGTGTGCCTCCGGCATAGGCGTCCAGCGCTTGCGTTAAAGAGGTAAGCCCCAGGTCCACGGCCAGCAGGTTCATGGTGCCGAAGGGCAAGACACCAAAGGCTTTTTTGTGCGCGGCCAGATATTTGGCGGTTTCGCGGATGGTGCCGTCGCCGCCGCCGATCAGCAGACGCTCAGGTCTTTTACTCAGGCGTTCGAGATTGGTCTGCATGTCCTCGGGTTCGGACATACACAGTTCGGCCACCGGGATTTCACTGGCCGTGATGGCGGCCTCTACCACCGGTTCGCCCATATTGAGCACCGTGCCGGATTTGCGATTGATGAGAATATTGAAGCCTTCGCCCATGCGGCTAAATGAGCGAGATGGATGCAAGGATTCAATGTGGTAATCTTATGGGGTCTGGGGCCTGTGGCCCCAGGTCTTCTCTCTTTCCAAAGAAAAATCCCGGTCCAAAAGGCCGGGATTTTCTTTGGAACAAGGCAAGGTTTGTGGGGTCACAGACCCCACGCCCCATTCGTTAGCCGCGACGATCCCGCTTCGCCGCGACCCGCAGACGCAGGGCATTGAGCTTGATGAAGCCGGCTGCGTCGCGGTGATCATAGGCCACCTTGCCCTCTTCAAATGTGACCAGGTCCTGATCGTACAGCGAATAGGGGCTCTCGCGGCCGGTGATCGTCACATTGCCCTTGTAGAGCTTGATCGTGACCCGGCCGGTGACCTTCGCTTGCGAATAGTCGATCGCCGCCTGCAGCATTTCACGCTCCGGCGAGAACCAGAAACCGTTATAGACCAGCGACGCATATTTCGGCATCAGCTCGTCCTTCAGGTGCATGGCGCCGCGATCGAGCGTGATCGACTCAATGCCGCGGTGCGCCGCTAAAAGGATGGTGCCGCCGGGGGTCTCGTAAACGCCGCGCGACTTCATACCGACGAAGCGGTTTTCAACCAGGTCGAGACGGCCAACACCATTGTCATGACCCAGCTCATTCAGTTTGGTCAGCAGGGCCGCCGGTGACAGGGCCACGCCATTGATCGCCACCGGATCGCCGCGCTCGAAATCGATGGTGAAGACGGTCGGCTTGTCGGGCGCCGCTTCCGGCGAAATGGTGCGCTGGTAGACGAATTCCGGCGCTTCAACAGCCGGATCTTCCAGCACCTTGCCTTCGGACGACGAGTGCAGCAGGTTGGCGTCGACCGAGAAGGGCGCATCGCCGCGCTTGTCCTTGGCGATCTGAATCTGGTGCTTTTCAGCGAAATCGAGCAGGGCCTCGCGGCTCTTGAAATCCCATTCGCGCCACGGGGCGATGACGCGGATATCCGGCTCCAGGCCATAATAGCCGAGTTCAAAACGGACCTGATCATTGCCCTTGCCAGTGGCGCCGTGGGAAACAGCATCGGCGCCGGTTTTACGGGCGATCTCGATCTGCTTCTTGGCGATCAGCGGGCGAGCGATCGAGGTGCCGAGCAGGTACTGGCCTTCATAAACCGTATTGGCGCGGAACATCGGGAAGACATAATCCTTCACGAACTCTTCGCGCACGTCCTCGATAAAGATGTTTTCCGGCTTCACACCGGCAGCCAAAGCCTTGGCGCGTGCCGGCTCGATCTCGCCGCCCTGGCCGAGATCGGCGGTGAAGGTGACGACTTCGGCGCCGTATTCGGTTTGCAGCCACTTCAGAATGATCGAGGTATCGAGACCGCCGGAATAGGCGAGGACGACTTTCTTGACGGGCTTTTGATCGGAAGCGGACATGGGCGCAGGCTTTCTAAAGACAGAAGGCGGGAGGGGTTAAAACAGTCACGCGCGCTTTAAGGTTTAACCCCCCCGGATGCAAGACTTAATGTGCGACTAACTCATGACAGCCAGGGCCATCTCATGCCAACGCCGAACGGTGATTCCGTTTCTTTGATCTATGGCCAACGGATGATCAGATTGGGTAATGGTAAAAAGAGGGATCAGTCCGGGTTCGCGCGTTTGCACGGAAAGCGGCAGGCGCAGAACATCTGGATAGGGCGAAATTGGACTACTAAGCCAGCCAAAATAGGCCGCGTCTTCAGCTCGGTCAGCTTCATCCCAACGATCGCTCATTTGATAGAAGCTTTTCTCGCTGAGAGACGACCAGACAGAAAATGCCAGCGAATTCGGCGTTCCTTTAATAGGTAATTCAATATGCCCACGAATGAAGAAATATGCTTCATCTATAACGCATTGATCTTTGGATAACTTAACCCGGCGATCAAATTCGTCGTCCGGCACAAAAGCGCGCCAAGGGGCTTCTATGCCAAAACAATTCGGCACGCTGTCGTGCTTTTTTCCGCAAATGCGGCATTTCCACCTAAATCCAAACATCTAAGGTATTTTCCCGCACCTGTGAGCGATATAAGCGCACGAACAAGTTGCGGGTCAAGGGCCTGCGGCCCTTGCCGCCGGAGGCTCTTAAACTGTGACCTGGGTCCCCAGTTCGACCACGCGGCCCGGCGGAATGTGGAAGAACTCGGTCGGGTTGGTGGCATTTTTCATCAGGAAGATGAACAGCTTGTCCTGCCACAGGGGCATACCGGAATTGGCAGAAGGCACCACCGACCGCTTGCCGACAAAGAAGGAGGTCGCCATGATATCGAACTTCAGGCCCAGCTTGCGGCAGAGGCCAAGCGCCCGCGGCAGGTTCGGGCTTTCCATGAAACCGTAGTTCAGCGTCACCTTTTTGAAGTCATCATTGATGATCTCGATGGTGACGCGCTTATCTTCCGGCACGCGCGGTACGCCGATCGTCTTGACCGTCAGAATGATATTCTTCTCATGCAGAATCTTGTTGTGCTTAAGATTGTGCATCAGCGCCACCGGCGCCAGGTCGGAATCAGAGGTCAGGAAGATGGCGGTGCCGGCCACGCGGTGCGGCGGTCGCTTTTTCAGCATATCGACCAGGTCGAGCAGGGCCACACTGTCGCGGCGCGATTTTTCAGTCAGGGTACGGGTGCCGGTGGCCCAGGTCAGCATGATCAGCACCAGCAGGCTGGCCAGCAGCAGGGGCAGCCAGGCGCCCTGCGGAATTTTCAGCAGGTTGGAACCGAAGAACACAATGTCGAGCAGGCCGACCGGCGCGATGAGCGCCCAGGCCTGCCAGCGCTTCCATTTCCAGACATGGCGCAGGAAAACATAGGCCAGAAGGGTATCGACCATCATGGCGCCGGTGACGGCGATGCCGTACATCGAGGTCAGGCGGTCGGTGGAGCGGAAAGCGAACAGCAGGACCAGCACGCCCACCATCAGCATGGTATTGATCTGCGGCACGAAAATCTGGCCGGCCTGGGTTTCGCTCGTGCGCTTGATATCGATGCGCGGCAGGAGACCGAGCTGAACGCCCTGCTGGGTGATCGAGAAAGCGCCGGTGATGACGGCCTGCGAGGCGATGACCGTGGCCATAGTGGCCAGGGCGAAGACGGGCCAGTAGGCGACTTCCGGCACCATGCGCCAGAAGGGGTTTTCCCGTGCCGACGGATCGGCCAGGGTCAGTGCGCCCTGGCCGAGATAGTTCAGCGTCAGGCACGGCAGGACAAAGAACAGCCAGGAACTCTGGATCGGCTTCTTGCCGAAATGGCCCATATCGGCATAGAGCGCCTCCGCGCCGGTGACGGCCAGGAAGACCGAGCCCAGGATCACGAAACCGACAAAGCCGTTGGCGAACAGGAACTCGATGCCATATTGCGGCATAAGCGCCACCAGTATGCCCGGCTGATCGAAGATATGATAAAGGCCGAGACCGCCGAGACACAGGAACCAGACCACGGTGATGGGCCCGAACAGGCCGGCCACCTTGGCCGTGCCCTTGGATTGGACCATGAACAGGGCGATGAGAATGACCGCCGATATCGGCACGATCAGGTGATGCATCTGCCCGCCGAGGCCGGGCGCGTCCTTAAGCCCTTCAACGGCGCCGAGTACTGAAACCGCCGGGGTGATGATGCCATCACCATAGAAAAGCGCCGCGCCGCAGATGCCGAGGAAGAAGACGGTAGGGGAAAATTTACCGAGCGCCTTTTGCGTCAAGGCCATCAGGGCCAGGGTGCCGCCTTCGCCCTTGTTGTCGGCCTTCATCAGGAACAGGACGTATTTGACCGTCACCACCATGACCAGGGCCCAGAAGACGAGCGAGATCACGCCCTTGACCGCCAGTTCGGCATTGGTGCCTTCGCGGGTATGGAACAGGGCTTCACGCATGGCATAAAGCGGACTGGTGCCGATATCACCAAAGACGACGCCGATTGAACCGACCGCCAGCGCCCAGAAGCCTTCGCTGCCATGGCCATGGCTGGATACGGCCTCGGCCTCGCCGCTGCCCTCCGGAACGGAGTCTGATTGTGCGTTGGTTTTAGTGGTATCGGCAGCCGCGGCCGCACCTGTATCCGGCCCCGTGGCAGACGCCTGGGGTTCAGGAGGGGTATCCCCGATCATGCATACGCTCCTGAGGGCGCCGGTATGGCAAGCTGACACAAGGTCACTTTGGGAGGCCCTCGCTTGAACTGCGCGCTCTTACGCCTATTTATTACCACATTCAATCTCGATTCTCGCATCTATCGGGGGCACGGGCGTTAATCCCCCTATCAAGACGGCGGAAATCAGCGTATAAATGCTAGGCAAATGTCTGATAGTCAAAGATTTCCCGTGGCCGCCCACACGCTGGCCTATCTGGCCCACCGCAACGCCTATTCCCGTGAACAGGCGGTATCTTCGTCTGTGCTCGCCGCCTCAATCCCCACCAATCCGGTCGTTATCCGCCGCATGACCACGCAACTGGCGAAAGCCGGCCTGCTGGCCACCTGTTCCGGCGTTTCCGGCGGGGCCTGGCTGTTGAAACGGCCGGAGCAGATCAAGCTGGACGAGGTTCTGAAAGCGGTGAATGGCTGTGCGCACCTGGGCTCCGCGCCACTGGGCGCCGAGGGCTGCCCGGTCAGCCAGGCCATACCGAAGGCCGTCAATGAGGCCATGACGGCCGCCAATATCGCCGCCGCGCAGAGCCTGGCCACCTTTACCGTGGCCGACCTGCTGAAACACACGGCGGAACTGCCGGTCGAAGTTCCGGCTTGAGTGAGGGACTGATTTGGCACGCCGTCTTGTCCTGATCACGGGCGCCTCTTCCGGTATTGGCCTGGCCTTTGCCCGCACCTATGCGGCGCACGGCTGGGACGTGGCGGTAACCGCCCGGCGCGCTGATCGTCTGGAAAAACTGGTGGAGGAAATTCGCCTGCGCTTCGGTGTCGAGGCTCATGCCCTGCCCGCTGATCTCGCCGACCCCGCCACGCCGGAAGCCTTGCAAAAAAGTCTGCTGGCGCTTGGCCGCACGGTCGATGGCCTGGTCAATAATGCCGGCTACGGACTGACCGGCGGCTTTATCGGCAATGCGTTGGAAAATCACCAGACACTGATGCAGGTCATGATGACGGCGCCTGTTGAGCTTATTCATCGTTTCGCCCCTGGCATGGTGGAGCAGAAATTCGGCCGTATCATCAATGTGGCTTCGCTGGCCGGTTTCCTTCCGGCCTCACCGGGCGATCCGCTCTACGGCCCGATCAAGACCTTCCTCACGCGCTTCTCGCAGAGCCTGCATCTGGAGATGCGCGATCACGGCGTCCATGTCACGGCGCTGTGCCCCGGTTTCACCTATACGGAATTTCATGACGCCGTGGGCGCGTCCAAACTGAGCAAGGCCATTCCGGAATGGGCGTGGATGGGCGCCGACGAGGTGGCGCGTGAAGGCTATGTCGCCGCCGAGGCCAACCGCGCCGCCTGCGTACCCGGCGCGCCCAACAAGGCCGCCGCCGCCCTGCTCAAGGTGCTGCCCGATGACTGGACGATGGAGTTCAGCGCCGGCCAGTTGCGAAAGCTCCAGCGCTGAATCTCACTCATCAGCAATAATAATGGCCGGGTTTTCCGGCAGCGGAAAATCGAACAGTCCGAAATCGAGCGCCTTTTGCGGGCGCGCCGCCGTCAGCGGGCCTTGCGATAAGGCCGCAATCTCTTCCGGCGTCAGGTCACGGCCGGTCGCCTTTTTGCGCAGGTGACGCGCCTGGCCAATCGGCGGAATACCGGCCGCCTTAGCCTGCGCCACCGTCATGATCTTCCAGTAACTTAAGGACAATTGCCATACCGACGCCACGGGCTCGCGCTTTGCCGGCCAGCGCTGGCCTTCCGCGAAGACCGGCTGCATGGGCTGCGGCTTGCCGCGCTTCGTATTGAGAATGCGGCACGTCAGCCGGCAAAAACGGTCCGTATCCGCCGGTGTGAAAATCCGCCCCTTGCGGTCATCCTCAACCAGGCCGGCATAGGCGTCCAGCGCCTCGTCGCGGCGCTCGTAAACCGGCCCAATGGCTTCTGTAACGAAAGCCACCCGCGCCCTAGCCGCCAGTTCCGCTTCCTTTTCACGCACGGCGCGCAAAGCCTCCCCCGCCTTTATGCGGTTGAGTGCCTCGTGGGCGTCGGCAGCGATGGGATAGGCGATAAGCGACATTATATGTTCACGATTTGATCCGAAGGCACGATAGACCCTAATACGACTTTGTGGCAAATTTTTCGTGTACGCATTGACGGATTTTATTTATTTCGCTATTTCACAAAATAACAAAATGGGAGGGCGCATGTCCGAAGTCTATAAGGCCCTGGCCGACCCAACCCGCCGCCATATCCTCGAAATGCTGCGGACATCGGAAATGTCGGCCGGGCAGATCGCCGAGCAGGTCCATGTTTCCAAACCGACCCTTTCCGGTCACCTCAATGTGCTCAAGGCGGCGGAACTGGTCGATGTGACGCGCCACGGCACCACCCTGATCTACCGGCTGAATACCTCGGTGCTCGAAGAGGCCATCTTCGCCCTGATGAGCGCTTTCAAGATCGGCGCGCCGACGGAGCAGGCTGATATAAAGGGAGCGGCACATGCGGCTAAGGAGTGAACAGGTTCTGAGTCTGGGTCTATGGCTGGCGGTCATCATTTTCAGCCTGTGGGCGCGATACCAATTGCCGGACGCCCCGATTGCCACCCACTTCGGCGTGGACGGTCAGCCGAACGGTTACATGCCGCGCGATGTAGCCCTGGCGTTCGGCCCGGCCCTGATGCTGGTGCTCGGTCTGCTGCTATGGATATTGCCTGCGCTCTCGCCAAAAGGCGCGTCGCTGAAACGGTCCCAATCTGCTTTTGATGCCGCGCAGCTTGCCATCATTGCCTTCCTGGCCGTCGTCCAAATCGTCGTTGTGCTGAAAGCCCTGGGTGTTCAGATGGATATCATTTCCATCCTATCGCTCGGTACCGGTTTTCTATTGCTGATCATCGGCAATCTGCTGCCCAAGACGCGTTTCAACTATTTCATGGGTGTGCGCACACCCTGGACGCTTTCGGATGAGCGGGTCTGGGACAGGACGCATCGCCTGGCGGGGCCGCTGTTCATGCTGGCGGGCCTGGTGATTATACTGGCGGCGTGCCTGCTGCCGCAATCCTGGCAAATGAATGTCCTGCTGGCCAGCACCCTCGGCGCGGCCTTCGTCGCCCGCGCCTATTCTTATCTTGTCACAAAACGTCTTCGTTAAAAACCCCATCCAGCCCTGCTTTTTACAGGCGAATCATCTTGCTCTATAGTGCGGTTAACAGTGATTCGTATGGATGCCCTGATGGCTATTGCCTCTATCGCCTATACCGCCGCCGCGGGCGGATTGGCCCTGGCCCTGTCCACCACCTGGCTGGCCCTGCGCAACCGTACCCTGTTCACCAAAACCCGTGATCTGCTCGCCGCCGACCTGACCGCCAAGGACAGCATGTTGCGCGAGCTCGACTCGGCGACCTCGGCCTTCGATGAAGCCTTCCTGGCGGTCGAAGGCGATATCGTCCGTCTGGTCTGGGGCGAAGACACCCTGCGCCATTGCGGCGAGGCGCTGGGCCTGAAAGATCTGGACGCCTCTCCCGCCATCGCCCCGCAGGTTTTGCAGGCGCTGGGCGACACCTCGCCCGAAGCGGCCGAAAGCCTGAAGCAACTGATCAATGAAGGCACGGCCTGCCGCTTCGAGGTCTTCGCCGAAACCCCTCCCAACAAGCTCAGCAACGCCACACCCGGCCTGACCCTGATCGTCGAGGGCCGCGCGTCCGGCGCCACCGCCTGGCTGCGGCTGGCGATCGCCGGCGCCCGTGCGTCGCTGGCCTCCGGTCCCTTTGCCCAGATGGCCGAGCGCGTGCCGGCGCCCTGCTGGATCTGCGCCCGTGATGGCCGAATTGTCTGGGCCAATGCCGCTTGGCTGAAAGCCGCCGAAGCCACAAGCCTGGAAGAGGCGGTGCAGAAGGGCCTGTCGTTCGACCGCAATGCCGATGCCCTCGTCATGGAGGCGCTGGAGCAGCATACCCGCCGCGAGGGCTTCCGCTGGCTGACGGTCGGCGGACAAAGACGCGCCTTCCAAGTGATCGCCGAACCGCTTAACGAAGCCTATGTCTGCGCCTATGCCATTGACGTCACCGAGGCCGAGGAAAGCCGCGAAGCCCTGAAACGCCACGCCAAGGCGCATGACGAAACTCTTGATGCGCTGGAAGACGCCGTCGCCATTTTCGGACCGGAAAAACAGCTCACCTTCCATAATCGCGCCTTCGAGAAGCTGTGGGATCTGGAGCCGGCCTGGCTGGCCGAGCGCCCGACGCACGGTGAATGGCTGGACCGCCTGCGTCAGAAGCGCCGCCTGCCCGAAACCGGCGACTACAGCGGGTTCAAGACCCGTGAACTGGAATTCTACGGCCTGACCCATACGGCTGACGACGAGATGTGGAGCCTGCCCGACGGGCGGTCGTTGCGTGTTGTCCGCCAGCCGCATCCGCTGGGCGGCCTGCTGATCCTGTTTTCCGACAAGACCGGCGAACTGAAACTGACAGCTCAGTTCAACAGCCTGATCCAGGTGCAGAAATCGACGCTTGACCAGCTCAATGACGCGGTATCCGTCTATGGCAGCGACGGCCGCCTGCGCCTGCGCAACCAGGCGTTTGACCGGTTCTGGAATATCGCGTCGGAAGACATGACGGCGGTGATGGATTTCAGCCAGGTGGCCGAACTGTGCCTGCCACTGGTGCACGACCGCGGCTTCTGGAGCGAACTCAAGGCCCGCGTCACCGATACCGATCCGCTGGCCCGCGCCCCGCAACTGGGTGAAGTCAAGGTTTCAGACGGCCGTCTGGCGCAATGGCGCACTCAGCCCCTGCCCGATGGCGCCACCTTGGTCGCCTTTTCCGACATCACCGCCACTCGGCAACTGGAAACCGCCATCGAGGCGCGCGATGAGGCGCTGAATGAATCGGTGCGGCTGAAGCGCGATTTCGTCGCCAATGTCAGTTACGAATTGCGCACACCGCTGACCACCATTGTCGGTTACGCCGACCTGTTGCAGGCGCAGACCAACGAAAATCCGAAACAGAAGGCCTATCTCGATTCCATCCAATCGGCGGCGCAGGAACTGGCGCGCTCGATCGATGATGTGCTCGACATGGCCCAGATCGACGCCGGTGAAATGTCGATCCACCGCGACGATGTGCGCCTGCTCGATATCGTGGCCGAGGTGGGCCTGCGCCTCTCCGACGCCTTCAAGGCGCGCGGCGTGGGTTTCGACTATAGCGGCGTCATCGAGTCGGGCCTGATTCGCGTCGACGCAAAACGGCTGGCCCAGTGCCTCGAACACCTGCTCGGCAACGCCATTCGCAATGCCAGCAGCGGCGGTGCCGTCACCCTGAACGCGCAGAAGGATGGCGACAACCTGGTGCTGGAAGTGGCCTATAGCGGCCGCGGCATCCCCTACCATGTCCAGGCCCATATCTTTGACCGCTATATTGGCCGCGAGCGCGGCGGACCGGGCTTAGGTCTTGCCCTCGTCAAGGCCCTGGTCGAGTTGCACGATGGCTGGATCACGCTCGAATCCGAGCCCAATGAAGGCGCCAGCTTCAAGATTCACCTGCCCGGCCAGAAAGAGGTCGGTATGGGCGAAGCCGGCCGCTCGGAAACCGGACCGAAACTGGAATTGGTAGAGTCGCGCCAAAGCGAAGAGACGGATCACGACAGCGACGGCGACAATTCGGTTGTCGATGTCGCCTGATAGTCGAGGCTAACATTCCGCAACGGGAAGTGAGGCATTCAGGGGTTGATCCCGCCGTGCAAAAAGGGCGATAGGTTCAAAACCGCCCTTTAAATCGATTGAAAGCCCAAAATGGCCAAGGACTTGCGCCGCCTGCGCCCCATTATCTCCCGCTGGATGAGCCTGCGCCACTGGCGCTCGCAACTCGTCTTCTGGAGCGGCGGCCTGCTGGTAGGCGTCGTGGCGGTGTTCGTGGCCGTCATCTGTGACCGGGCGCAGGATATATTTCGCATGGCGCGCGGGTTTTACTGGTGGATTCCACTGATCCTGACTCCATTGGGTTTCGCCGCCTCGGCCTGGGCCACACGTCGCTGGTTTACCGGCACACAAGGCTCCGGCATCCCGCAGGTGATCGCCGCCACCGAGATTGTCCGCCATCATCCTGACGCGCTCGATCGCCTGGTGTCGATCCGCATCATTATCGGCAAGACGCTTCTGCTCTTTTTCGGCCTTCTATGCGGCGCCTCGATCGGCCGCGAAGGCCCGACCGTGCAGATCGGGGCCTCGGTCATGCGGCTGGCGGGTAAGGTTGGGCGTATCGGCAATGAATCGGCGCTGCTGCTGGCCGGGGGCGCGGCGGGCGTGGCGGCGGCCTTCAATACCCCCCTGGCCGGGATCGTCTTCGCCATCGAGGAACTGGGCAAGAGCTTCGAGCAGCGCACCTCCGGCACGGTGATCTTCACCGTCATGCTGGCCGGTATCGCCTCGCTCGGCCTCTTGGGCGACTATACCTATTTCGGTCGCAATACCACCCACATCATGGGCTGGCAGGACGCCGTGGCGGTGCTCGTCTGCGGCATCGGCGGGGGCTTGATCGGCGGCGGTTTCAGCCGGGCGCTGGTGTTCGGCACCAAACGTCTTGGCAGCGTATTCAACGGCGCGCTTGCCAAGCGGCCTGTCATGTTCGCCGCCTTGTGCGGCCTGCTGGTGGCGATCATCGGCGTCTCGACCGGCGGCACGATCTTCGGCACCGGCTACACCGAGGCCAAGGCGCTTCTGACCGGCGGCGGCCATATCTCGCATGGCTACGGCGTTCTCAAGGTGCTGGGCACGTTATTATCGTGCGTCAGCGGCATTCCCGGCGGCATTTTCGCGCCGTCACTGGCGGCAGGGGCCGGCCTGGGCGCCGACTTGCAGATGCTTGTGCCCATGGTGCCGGTGGCCACCATGGCCCTGCTCGGCATGGTCGGCTATTTTTCCGGTGTCGTTCAGTCGCCGCTCACCTCATTCGTCATCGTGCTGGAAATGACCAATGACCATGACATGGTCATCCCGCTGATGGCCACCAGCCTTCTGGCCTATGGCGTTTCCAAGCTTGTCTGTCCCCGACCGCTCTACCACAGCCTTTCCCAAGGCTTCGTCAAACAGGAACGCGAATTGCGCGGCGAAACAGCCAAAAAGGGCTAGTTCTCCGCGTGGAACAGGGCGCGCATCATGTCCGAACTGCTGATGATCCCCGCCAGCCGGCGCTCTTCATCAATCACCAGCACATGGCGTTTGTCGCCCTGGCGGAACAGCGGCATCATTTCATCAAGCAGGGTATCCGTACCGGTGCTGACATAGTCCTCTCGCATGATCTGGCCGGCGACCTCCGGAATTTCCGAATGCAATTGGCCAGAGCGCGTGATCAGGCGCTGCAGGCCGTTTTCCGGATTTTCCGCATCGAGCAGCGCCGCCTGATGCAACACATCGTCGCGCGTCAGCAGGCCGTGAATGCGGCGTTTGCGATCAACCACCGGCAGGGCCTTGATGTCATGACTTTCCATCAGCCGCCAGGCGTCCTTCAGGTGCGTGCCGAAATGGACGCTGATGACCGGCGCGGTCATGATGTCGGCGCAGGTCCGCCGGCCGGCCATGCGCCGCCAGGCCCGCAGTTCGCTGATTTCCAGCAGGCGCGCCAGATCGTCGGGCGCGATATCGAGGACTTCGTTATGCTCGGCCAGCGCCGCCGCCAGGTCTTCCTCGCGGATACGCAACAGGCCCGACCGTGGCGAGGTGGCGGGGATGGCGACATGCGGATAGCTCTTGCCGGTCAGGAAATTATAGGCCAGCCCCATAACCACCAGCAGGACCGAATTGGTAAAGGCCGGAAACAGGGCGAAAAGGGGCGCCTGGGTGTGGGTCAGAACCACCAGCAGGGCCATGGCACCGCCGGGCGGATGGATGCAGCGCAGGGTGAACATGGCGCCGATGGCCAGGCCCACGGCCACGCTGGCGGCGATGACCGGATCGGCGATCAGGTTGCAGGCCAGAAGGCCGGCAATGGCCGAAACCGTATTGCCGCCCACTACCGACCACGGCTGGGCCAGCGGGCTGGATGGCACGGCGAAGACCAGCACCGCGCTGGCACCAAGCGGCGCCACCAGCCAGGGCGTCAGGTGCAGGTATCGGGCGATCAGCAGGCTGATCAGCGCTGTAAAAGCGATACCGATGCCGCCGCCAATGGCGCTGCGCAGACGCTCGGTGTGCTTTACCGGCATCGAGCGGGGATAAAAAGCCTTCAGCCCTTCGGAAAGAGTCATGAACCACCAACGCGAACAAAGGAGGCGCGGGTTCTAGCCGCCCGCGCCTCTGCGTCAAAGCCATTTTTTCTGAGGTCGCGCGTTAGGTGGCCTCAGGCTCACGGCCATACCAGTTGATGTTTCGCGTCAACACCATGACAGTGGCGATGACCACGAAGGCCGCCACGGCACCGATCAGCAGCGCATAGTCTTCCATGCGCATCAGCGTATAGATCATGCCGTAGAGCAGGGAAAACACCACCAGCGCCGCGAAACCGCGCAGCCGGCTTTTGAACACCATGCCGGCATAGACCGAGATCAGGCCCACCGTGGCGCCGGCCGCCGCCAGGAAGGCCAGGTCGAAACCGATGCGCTCGGCAAGCGAAAGCAGCAGCAGATAGAAGGTGATCTGCGCCAGGCCGATCAGGATATATTGCGCCGGGTGCAGTTCACGCTTTGAGGTGCTTTCAAAGACGAAATAGGTCAGGAAGACCAGCCCGACGAACAGCAGGGCATATTTCAGCGATCGGCCGACATTCTTATAAGGGTTGGTCTGCTCGACGAATGAGACCGACAATTCCGATTTGCCCAGTGATGACAGGCTGTCGAGATTGATCACCGCCGGCAGGCCGCGGGCTATGAATGGCACCGACCAGGTGGCCCTGAAGCCCGCTTTCAGATCCTCTTCACCCTTCATCAGCGGGGTTTGCTGGTCATGGTGGAAGGCGCGTGTCGCTGGCAGGAATCCGCCGCCGAAGGAGGGCGAATTCCAGTCGCCGGACAGCGTTACCTCGGACGACTTGGCATAGGCCAGCACACCCAGTTTCTGCGCACCGGTAAAGCTCATGTCGAGCGTCACCTCATGCGGCTTTGTCATATCAGACAAGGCCAGCGGGCTGGAAAACAGATCAAGCTGGCCGTTACCGCCATCGGTATTGATATTTTGCGCCCCTTCCGGCGCCGGGGCGAGCGTTAGCGGCTGACCGTCGATCACGGCCACGATATCCTTGCGCGCACCACGCGAATCCGAGGCACCGGCAATCAGTTGCGCCCGGCTCCAGTCAAGCGCGGCATTGGCCGGGCCCGTCACCTGGGACAGGTCGAAGCGAGCGGTGAAATGCAGGTCGGTGGCATAAACCGGCACGCGGAACAGTGACCGCGAGCGCACCTCGCTCTTGCTGGTGGCCACCGCATTGCCCGTCACCGGGAAGACGATCAACTGGCCGGTCTGGGAAGGGGTTGTGGTCTTGTTGCCCTGGCTGTCGATCTCGGTTTTTGGCGCGGTGGTGTAAGGCACGGCGATCACGGGGCCCAGAAAGGTTTGCGGACCGCCCATCAGGCCGCCGATTTCGCGCGTCACCTCCTCGGCGCGGTGGGTGCGGTCGAGCAGCAGCAGGAAAACGCAGCCGGCCGGAACGGACATCAGGACGGCGAGGATGCAGACGATCAGAAGCTTGGTGCCCTTGCTGCGGCTGATGATCTGGCGCGGCGGTGTATTTGGGGGAGGCACGTATTGCGGGGTGGATGGCGCGGACATTGAGGGTTTCCTTGGGATGTGTCCATTACGACAGGCGAAAAGCGCTGCCGAGGCAACCATATCACGATTTGAACGATGTTCAATACAATATATGAACGACGTTCATATTCGCGGATTTTGCCGCAGCGCGCAATATTTCCGCAAAGACATTGCCTCGGCAAAAGCCTTGCGTTATCGAGAGGGCAAAGCGGGCGAAACAGACGAGTCTCCCGCCGGCTGATCAGTATTTCAAGGATAAGATCATGACGAATATGGTCACGGTTTTCGGTGGTTCGGGCTTTCTCGGCAAGCAGGTGGTGCGCGCCCTGGCGAAACAGGGCTGGCGCGTGCGCGTGGCCGTGCGCAAGCCAACCTTCGCCTATGACCTGAAGCCGCTCGGCGACGTCGGCCAGATCCAGGTGGTGCGCTGCGATGTGCGCCGCGAAAAGGATATAGAAAACGCTCTCGAAAACGCCTCGGCCTGTGTCAATCTGGTTGGTATCCTGTACCAGACCGCCGGCATCAGCTTCGATGCCGTGCATCGCCAGGCGTCTACCTGGATGGCCGATATCTGCAAATCCAAAGGCATTCAGAATTTTGTCCAGGTGTCGGCCATCGGCGCCAATCCGGACGCCGCCTCGAAATATGCCTCGACCAAGGGTAAGGCCGAACTGGCCGTGAAAAAGGCCCTCCCCTCGGCGGTCATCCTGCGCCCCTCCATCATCTTCGGCCCGCAGGACGGTTTCTTCACCTCCCTGGCCGGCCAGATCAAGATGTTCCCGGTCATGCCGGCGATCGGCGGCGCCAACAACAAGTTCCAGCCGGTCTATGTCGGCGATGTCGCAGAAGCGGTCGCTCGCACGCTCGGCAACAGCGATGCCTATGGCAAGACCTATGAGTTGGGCGGCCCCGAAGTCTTTGCTTTCAAGGATCTGATCAAGTATACCGCCGCCGAGGTGCAGAGCCCGCGCCCGCTGGTGTGGATGCCTGTGTCCGTCGCGCGCCTGATCGGTCTGGTGGGCGATGTCCAGGCAGGTCTCAAGGGCATGATACCGGTCCTTCCCGCCCCGATCCTGACCACCGACCAGGTGCTGCTGCTGGCCAATGACAATGTCGTTGCCAAGAACGCCAAGGGCCTGAAGGATCTCGGCATTGCGGCCACGGCGGTCGAATCGATCGTGCCGACCTATCTGTGGCGCTTCCGCAAGAACGGCCAATTCGCCGTCACGGCATAAGGTCGCCGTTACCGCCTAAGTTGACCTTGCGTCCTTCCGCAAGTATGCCTTAGCCATACGGGAGGGACTTCATGAAATATCCGCTGGTTGCCGGCGCGCTGATCGCCGCCGTTATTGCCATGCCTGTGTTCGCACAGGACACATCGCCACAAGCCAAGTCGCCACAGAATTGGCCGATGTTCATGGGTGACGCCCGGCATTCCGGCCTTGCATTGACCGCGCCGACAGATATCGCCAGCCTGAAACCGGTCTGGCGCCACCGCATCCCCGCCGAGATCAGCGCCTCACCGGTCGTTGTTGGCAATCTCCTCTATATCGCCGCCGAAAACGGCAATCTCTACGCCTTTGACCTGACGACACATAAACAGGTCTGGCTCTATCATGCCGAAGGCGGGATCGGCTCGACACCTGCCGTTGCCGATGGCCGGCTCTACGCCTTGAGCCGCGACGGTTGTCTGACCGCGCTCGATGCGGCGACTGGCAAGGCCCTGTGGCGCTTCAAAACCGGCGGCGAAGCGCGCTTCGGCGTGCCCGGCGGCTATGGAATGCCGAAAACCGAAGGCATTACGCCTGATCCGTGGGATTTCTGGCTGTCCTCGCCGCTGGTTGAGGCTGGCCGGGTCTATTTCGGCAGCAGCGATCATCATGTCTACGCGCTCGACTCCGCAACCGGCGCGAAACTGTGGGCCTTCGAGGCCGATGACAGTATCCATGCTGCACCGGCCCTGAGCCAGGGCCGCCTGTTCATCGGTACCTGGGGCACCAGATTTTATGCGCTCGATGCCCAAACCGGCGCGAAGCTGTGGGATTTCCAGGGCGTCAAGGATGCAGAGACCGGCATTCTGCAAGGCTTCAGCGCGGCGGCGACGATTGACGGCGACACGGTCTATATCGGGTCGCGTGACGGCTATATGCGTGCTTTCGATGTGACCAATGGCAAGCTGCGCTGGGCCTGGGACGCAGAGAAAAGCTGGGTATTGGCGACAGCCGCGGTCGATGCCGACACCCTCTATTTCCCGACCTCCGACACCACCGTCTTCGTGGCGCTCGATAAAAAGACCGGTAAGGAAAAGTACCGCACGGACACCAGGGTCTGGACCTATACCTCGCCGGTGATCGCGGGCGACTATGCCTTCGCCGGCACCATGACCGGCGATTTGTATGCTTTCGATAAACATACCGGCAAAATCCTCTGGCATTACAAGACCGAAGACGCGAAAGCGGATACGCTTGGGCTGATCGATGCCGTCGGTAAGCTGCGTTCGGAAATATTGTTCCCGCAAGGCTTTCCGCCGGCACCAGGCGTTGAAAATGTGAAATCCCTGGGCGCCTTCGAAGCATCGCCGGTCTGGTCCGGTAACCGGTTAATCACCGTCACGGCCGCCGGTGAAATAATCATTTTCAGCGCGGAAAACGGCTAGCAATTCCTTAACCATAACTGCGTTACCCCTGAATGAAATCGCGTTTTTGATTCAGGTGCATTATGAAGCTGTCCATCGGCCACAAGCTGTTCGCCGCGTCTCTCGTTTTCGTTGTCGCCATGGGGGCCTTCATTATAGGCGCCTGGGGCAGCCTGGAGCACCTGCGTAAGCTTCAGGATAACGGCATGGGGCTGGTGCGCATCGCCTCGGCTTCTGAAACCCTGGCCAGTCAGGGGGCTGCGCTTTACCAGATCATCGCCGATGGCGAAATCAATCACGAGCTGGATCAGACGCGCACAGACTGGCAGCCCGCCAAGGCTAAGACCGAGCGCCTGTTTGCCGATCTGCGCGGGCAATTGACCGATCCGGCCGATATTGCCCTGCTGGATGATGCCAGGGCCAAATACACGGCCTATATCGGTGTATTTGAGCAGAAGATGCTGCCGGCACTCGACGCCAACACGGAAATGACGTCGGAGATCCGTGCCCTGGATGGCGAGGTCGATGACGCCTGCACCGAAATGGTGGCGCCCCTGTCCAAACTGGCCTCCCAGGCGCGCAAGGAAGCCGTGGCGGCCGATGATGAATTCGACAAATTGTCCGGCCAGGTGCTGGCGATCGGCACCACAATCGGCCTGCTGGCCCTGCTGATTGGCGGCACGGTCAACTTCCTCGTCGTCCGTCATATCTCTTCGCCGCTGAAAGCCCTGGCCAACCTGTTGCACAAGCTGGTCAGTGGCCAGGAGGTGACAAGCGTGCCCTACGAACAGCGCCGCGACGAGGTGGGCGAAATCGCTCATGCCGTTTCCGCCTTCAAGGACAATATCGCTGCGGTCAAGCGCCTGGAAATCGAGCAAGAAGCGGCGCGCGCCAAGCTGGAACGCGATAATGAAAACGCCCTTCAGGTATTAAAAAGCGCCGAAGCCTTCGAGCGTCAGATCAAGGCCGTGGCGGCGCGTGTCGGCCAGACCTCAACCGATCTCAACATGGCCGCCAACAGCCTGGATCAGGCGGCACGGGACGCCGACCAGCGCTCCGCCTCCATGGCCAGCGCCACCTCGCAATCCTCCAGCAATATGCAGACGGTCGCTTCGGCCACCGAAGAGCTCTCCGCCTCGATCAACGAAATCAGCCGCCAGGTCGAGGAAACAACCCTGATGACCCAGGCGGCGACCGAACAGGCGCATAAGACCACGCAGACGGTTGATAACCTGTCCCAGGCCGCCGCCAAGATCGGCGAGGTGGTCGCCCTGATCCAGGACATCGCCGCCCAGACCAATCTGCTGGCGCTCAATGCCACCATCGAGGCGGCGCGCGCCGGGGCCGCCGGGGCCGGCTTTGCCGTGGTTGCGGGCGAGGTGAAAAACCTGTCGGCCCAGACCTCGCGCGCCACTAATGAAATCCGCGAACATATCTCGTCCATGCAGGTGGTTACCGAAGAGACGGTCGATGCCATCCGCTCGATCAGCCATACGATCGAACGCATTAATGGCGTGACCACCTCTATCGCCGCTGGCGTGACCCAACAGACGGCGGCCACGGCCGATATTGCGAACAACGTGGCACAGGTGGCCAGCGGCGCGGATACGATCAATGCCGACCTGCTCCAGGTGTCGCGCGCTTCGCAGATCACCACGGAGAACTCGGCTATGGTGCTGCAGGGCGCGGACAGTCTGGGCGAACAGGTCAAGGCGATGTCGGAGGAGGTTGACGCCTTCCTGGGCATGATCCGGGTGAAGGACGCCGCGTAAAGCTTATGGGGTTTGGGGCCTGCGGCCCCAAGTCTTCCCTTAGTTCAATAAAAAACCCTCGCCCAAGGGCGGGGGTGTTTATTGAATTGAAGAAAGGTTTTGTGGGGTCACGGACCCCACGCCCCATAAGTTTTAAGCAAGCTCAAACCGCTCTGCCACGAAACTCAGCAGCCCCTCCAGCGAGGCCTGCATGACGGCCGGATCGTACTGCATGATCAGGCCCTTATTATCCTCCTCATCGAAGGCATGGCTGGCATCGAGTACCAACGTGGTCACATCCACCCCCTGGGCTTTCAGCCTGCCGAAAACCTTCTGCGAATGCCTGATTGGCGTCAGGTGATCCCTATTGGCCAGGACCACGAAAGTCTTTGGGATATGCCGCCATTTCGATGTGTTCGAACGTGCCGGAAAATTGATATAGGGATAAACGAGATAGAGCCCGCGCAACCGGTCTACCAGCCGCGGATCAGGATCGGTGATCTTCACATTGCCCGGCTTGTTGAGCGGTGAGGTCATCAGGTCCATGATCGACCAGCCGCCATGGCTGAACCCAGCCAAAATAACCTTGTCCATATCGACCCGGCCGCTCTGCTTAAGGCCATGAAGCACAGACAGTGCGTCACCGGCGCGTTCATACCCCTGTAATACCGCGCCAGTGCAGATTAGTGACACGGCAAAATTACGGTCCCAGCCGCGTGGCTTGAAACTATCGACGACATAGGCGCGAACCCCTGTCAGGGCCACGGCTTGCGCATACAGATGAACATGCGGGCGCATTCCGCCGCAGCCATGAAACAGCACCACCGCGGGCCGCACATTGTCATCCTGCGGGCCATAGACGGTGATATCCGGTTCCAGCAACGCATAGCGCTGCGCCATGGTATCCATGTGTCCCCCTAGCCAAAAATTTCCTTCACGAAACCCTCGAATGCCGCCATGGTTTTTTCATGGCTCTTGCGGTCATAGGCCATCAGCGGGCCGAAATGCAGGGCGCTGTCCTCGTCGAAACAGTGCGTGCAGTCGAGGTCGAGCCGTTCGACCGGCAGCCCCTCGGCCTTCAGATGGTTGAAGATATGATCGCCGTGGCTGTGGCTGGTCAGGAAATCCTGCCGCGCCAGCACCGCCAGGGTTTTCGGCGCATATTGCCAGCTATGCATATTCGAACGCGCCGGGAAATTGACGTAAGGGTAGACCAGGAACACGCCCTTGACGCCCCTCATCGGCTCCGGCGTCGGGTTTTTCAGGCGCGCTTCCCCGTCACGGGTCAGCTTTTCCGTCATCAGGTCCATGATCGCCCAGCCGCCATGGCTCCAGCCGGCCAGGATGATATTCTGGGCATCGACTTCCGGTCGCTGCCCTAAGCCCCAGAGCGCCGCCAGCACATCCCCGGAACGCTCGTAGCCATGCAGCGCCAGACCGGTACAGACCAGGCTCATGGCGGCGTTTTCATCCCAGCCGCGCGGTGTGAAGGAATCGACGACATAGGCGCGAAAACCAAGACCGACCACCTGTTTCGCATAGGCATGGATATGGTCGCGCACCCCGTTACAGGCATGGAACAGCAGGACAGCCGGGCGCGGCATTTTATCAGGCGGTCCATAGGCGGTGATAAAGGGGTCGAGAAGCGAAAATCTGTGCTGAAGCGTATCGAGCAATCACTTTACCCCTTGAAATACTGTAACTGAAACTCATATAGTTACTGATAGCTGGCCTGCCTACCGAGAGGTGAATCAGAATTTGCCAGCAAAAGCCAGTTATTTCACCAAAGTGAGACCGACCATGACCACACCGCGCACGTCTGAATACCCCATCGACAAGCATTTCCTTGAACGCTGGTCGCCGCGCGCCTTCACGCAGCAACCCCTGACCGAAGAACAGGTTTTGACCATTCTGGAAGCCGCGCGCTGGGCGCCGTCGGCCTCCAACCTCCAGCCGTGGCGTTTTTTCTATGGCCTGCGCGGTACGCCGGAATTCGACACCCTGCTCTCCCTGCTCGTGCCGTTCAATGAAGGCTGGGCCAAGGACGCCGGCGCATTGATCTTCATCGCTTCGGTTACCTCGTTCGACGGCCAGCGCCAGAACCTCACCAACAGCTTTGATGCCGGTTCTGCCTTCATGTCGCTATCCTTGCAAGCCCACAGCCTCGGCCTGGTGGCCCACGGCATGGCCGGCATCGAATATGACAAGGTGCCGGTCGTGCTCCAGTTCCCGGAGAACCTCAAGCTGGAGGCCGCCGTCGCCATCGGCTATCAGGGCGATGCGTCGAGCCTGCCGGATTTCCTGCAAACCCGTGAAGCGCCTTCGACGCGCCAGCCGTTGTCGGATATCGTCTTCAATGGCCACTTCACCGGCGAAATCAAGGTACCGGCCTAATCTGCGAAATAACTGAAACGACGAAACCCCGGACTCCGGTCCGGGGCTTTTGTTTATCCACAGATTACACAGATATTCATGGCAATCTCACGCTACCGCTATCGCCGGAGGCAAAATCCTTTCCGCAGGCGCAAAGCGCCAGGAATTGCGGTCACACCAAACCCTGATAGCGGTAGCGTGGGCGATCCACGGATATCTGTGTAATCTGTGGATCACTTAAATAGCTGCTGGCCACACGGTTTAGTGTCTGAAAACCCGCACGCCCGTGAACACCATGGCTAAGCCCGCCGCATCGGCGGCATCAATTACCGCCTGGTCGCCGATCGAGCCACCCGGCTGGATGATGGCCGTAGCGCCGGCAGCCGCGGCTTCCAGCAGGCCATCGGGGAACGGGAAGAAGGCTTCCGAAGCACAGGCCGAACCGGTGGCCAGGCTGTCGGTCAGGCCCAACCCTTCCGCGGCTTCCTGAGCGCGCAGGCGGGCGATACGGGCGGAATCGCGGCGGTTCATCTGGCCGGCGCCGATGCCGGCGGTGCGGCCATCCTTGGCATAGACAATGGCGTTGGACTTGACGTGCTTGGCCACGGTGAAGGCGAACAGCATGTCCTCGATCTCGGTCGCGGTCGGCTGGCGCTTGGTAACCACCTTGAGATCGGCCGCCGTGATACGCGCCGTGTCGCGGCTCTGGACCAGCATACCGCCGGCCACCGAACGGAAGACCTGACCGCCGGCCAGCGGGTCCGGCAGGGTGCCGGTGACGAGCAGGCGCAGGTTCTTCTTGGCGGCGAAGACGGCGACGGCGTCTTCATCGACTTCCGGCGCCACCACGACTTCAGTGAAGATCTCGACGATCTTTTCGGCGGTCGCCTTGTCCAGTTTGCGGTTCAGCGCCACGATGCCGCCAAAGGCCGACACCGGATCGCATTCCAGCGCGCGCTTGTAAGCGGAGATCAGGTCGTCACCGGTGGCCACGCCGCACGGATTGGCGTGCTTGACGATGACGCAGGCCGGCCTGTCGAATTCGGCCACCAGTTCGATGGCGGCGTCGGTATCAGCGACATTATTGTAGCTCAGTTCCTTGCCTTGCAACTGCCTGGCCGTGGCGACACCCGGACGGTCTTCACCGGTCTTGTAGAAGGCGGCGGACTGGTGCGGGTTTTCGCCATAGCGCATGGTTTGCAGGCGCTCGCCGGCGATCGTCTTGCGGAACGGATAGTCGTCGCCCAGTTGCGAGGCGAACCAGGTCGAGACGGCACTGTCATAGGCAGCGGTGCGCGCGAACGCCTTGGCGGCCAGCTTTTTACGCAGCGCCAGCGAGGTTTGACCGGTCGTTTGTATCGCCTCGATCACGGCGTCAATGCACGATTTGTCAACACAGACGCTGACATAGGGATGGTTCTTGGCCGACGAACGGATCATGGCCGGGCCGCCGATATCGACATTTTCGATGGCCGCTTCAAAGGTGCCGCCGGCGGCGATAGTCTTCTCGAACGGATAGAGGTCGATCCAGACGATATCGATCGGCTGGATATCGTGATCCTTCAGCGCCTGAGCGTGTTCGGGGGCGTCACGATAGGCCAGCAGGGCGCCGTGAACCTTCGGGTGCAGGGTCTTGACGCGGCCATCCATCATTTCCGGGAAGCCGGTGATATCCGCTACGTCCTTGACCGCGATATTGGCCTTTTGCAGGGCGGCCTTGGTGCCGCCGGTCGACAGCAGTTCGACGCCCGCTGCAACCAGCGCCTGGGCGGTTTCGATCAGGCCGGTCTTGTCGGACAGCGAGATCAGGGCGCGTTTCGGGGTGACCAGATCGGGGCTAGGTGGAAAATCGGGAGCGGCGGGCATGGGCTATCCGTATATTTGGGGAGAAAATTTGCCCCGCATGTACACGAAGCCGTCACATTTGACTAGGTCGGGCCGATAACAAGCCGTAACCGGATGCGACCGGATATAACAAAACCCCCGCCGTGGGTGAGCACGGCGGGGGCTTCGCTGATGATCGCAAGTCTCCAGCGACTTATGGGAGCGGTTAGTAGCGAGACCCGTAGCGACCATCATTGCGGTAATGCTTGTAGCTGTTGTAGCGGACCGGCTCGCTGCGGTAGCCGTACTGGCGGTCTTCCCAGCGCTGGCGCTCCATGGCGGCTTCGGCCTTGTTGCAGGTGTCCTTGCCCTGGTCGCGGCCCAGCTTGTTGCCCAGCAGGCCGCCGACAACCGCACCACCAACGGCGCCCAGGCCCTTTTCATTCTTGGCGACCTGGCTGCCCAGCAAACCGCCGGCAATCGCGCCCAGGATGGCGCCGGTCTTGGCGTTGTTCGACTTGGTAACCTCGCACTGATAGGTGGTGCGGGCCGAAGCCGTGGCCGGGGCCATAACGGCGGCGGTGGAACCGATGATCAGGCCGGAGGTGACAACGGCGGTCATGGTATTTTTGATGATCTTGCTCATAACTTCAGTCCTTCGTGTCTTTGGCTTTTCCGTTGATCGGATGTGCCGTTCATGAGGACAGTTATAAGCCCCCGAACCTGAACGGGATTTGATCCGTTCGTTCATGCTCGTTCAGGAAAGCATTTATTTTTGAAGGGCTTGGACAGCCCTGTCAGCCTTACAGAAAAAGGCCCCGCCGCATCCGGCAGGGCCTTTTTCAAATTAGACCGCAAAATAATTATTCGCGGATATAGCGGTAAACCACCTTGTGGCGATGACCGTACTTATCGGTCTCATAGACCGTGCGCGTGCGGTAGGCCACCTGATCAATGCACTTCCTTTTGGCATTGTTCTTGGCGATCTTGCTGCCGGTATAGCCGCCGACCACCGCGCCACCCACGGCACCGAGGCCACGCTCGTTCTTGGAAATCTGGCTGCCCAGCAGGCCGCCGGCGATGGCGCCGATCACGGCGCCTTTATTGCCGGCGCGTTTTTGCTCGTACTTGCAGCGATAGGTCGGATAGGCATCGGCGACATTCGGAATGGCGGCCGAACCGGCGATCAGGCCGAGGCTCACGACAGCGGCAGTGGCGGTTTTCAGGATACGGGTCATGTGCATACTCCTTTGGTTACGCGCACCTTTCAGGGTGCGAATTTACGCAGGAGTATCCAGTTTTCGATATAAGGATGCAGTCAGGAGGGCATGGCCTTCCCGTAAAGACCTGACCAGTGTCAGGATTCCGCCGGCGACAGCTTCCAGCGCAGGCGAGTCGGCGTATCCAGCCGCGCTGTACCACTCAGCACGATCAGGGTCGTCTTGCGCGGCGCGCCCTTTTCAAACACCGTGCCCTCGCCAAGCGCCACATCGGCCGCGTCGTGGCGCAGCCACCAGCCGCGCCCGCCCGGTCCGCGCAGCAGGATGCTCTTTCGGTCCCGCGCCAGCGACGCCTGAACCTCCGGATGCAGCAGGAAGCGCACCGCATAGGGCACAGAGGCCGGCATGTTCTGCAACTTCTTGCCGGTGGCCATTGGCGTCAGGCGTTCTTCGCCGCGCAGTTCATCGCGCTGGGCATCGACATAGAGCCGGCGCTCATGCTTCAGGCCGAAGCGCGGCCGCCAGCCTTCATGCTCCAGTTCCAGAAGCGTGCCGGACTCCTCGGCCTCCACGCGTCGGCTGCGTACCTTGTAGCGCAGGCCCTGAAGCGTGAAGTGCAGCAGCTCGCCGAACCGGTCGGCCACCGGCTTGAGGATCAGTTCATCACCCAGGGTCAGGGTATTGGCGGCGCCGACCACGCGAAACGCCTGGCTGTCCGATTGCAGCGGTGACCAGCCGGGCGAAACGATCAGCTTGTCACGCCCGCCCGAAACCTCGAACGCCATCGGATAATCGCAGGCGGCGAAACCGAAATCCCCGCCTTTTGCTTCGCCGGCATCGACAAAGACGCTTAAGGAACGGCCAAGCAGACAGTGATACCGCGCCTGCTCCAGCGCATTCGGCAGGTTGCCCGCCTTGGCATCGGTATGCAGCAGGGCCGGCAGTATCTGGTCTTCGGGCAGCGATTCAGCCCCCTGAAAGGAGACCAGACTGCCGTCCGGATGGCTGAGCGTGCGCACGAAGCGCGACAGGCGCTCGATATGCTCCTCGATATAATCCGGCACCGCCTGACTGCGCTGGCTCAAGGCATCGACCAGCAGCAGCAGGTCATAGAGCAGTTCCAGCCCCTGTTCCGGGCTGCGCGACATGTGCGAACCGTCGCTCTGCGTACAGCGGCGCAGGGCCTTCGGCAGACGCTTCAGCCCCTTGCGCCGGAAACTGTCCCCCACATTCCCAGAAAGCACGCAGCCAATCGCCACCAGCGCCACGGCACGGCTGGCCTGATAAGCGGCATTATTATGCAGGCGCAGCAGATGCCGCCCTTGTTCGGCGATGGATTCCGCCAGGGCGTGCGCTTCCCACGGCTGCGCCACGGCGGAGAGGCGGCGGGCAAAGATCGACAGGTTGATCAGCCGGCGCGCCAGCACTTCCTCGCCCCAGGTAAAGGGCGTCCAGTTGCGGAAGGTCTTCTGCCACAGCAGAAAAAGCCGCACGGCCTCCTTCGCGCCCTCGTCGCCCTGGGTCATCAGGTGCGGCAGCCACGAAAAACGGTGCAGTTCGATGGCGAAGGCACGGGTCGGCGAGGCGCGGTTCCACGGATCGCCCGACCCCTGCACGCTCATGCGCCCGTTGGCCAGGGTATAGCGGCCGGAAAGGATGGCCTTGCCCAGCAGGGCATTGGCCGGCCGGCCATCATGCGGCGTCGCCAGGAAGCCATCCGGCACCCGGCCTTTCAAGGTCAGGCGATAGCCCGGCATCCCGAAGAGTTCGGCCCCCGCCTGTTTGCGCAACCAGGCACCAACCACCTTTTGCCACGGCGTGGCGGCGGTCAGCACATCGGCCAGGGGCGTCGACTCATACGCCTTCATCAGAGGCCCTTGAGCTGCTTGATATTGGCGGCGTAGGCGTCAGGCCCGCCCTTGAAGACGGCGGTGCCGGCGACCATGGCCGTGGCGCCCGCCTCCACGCACTTGTGGGCATTTTGCGCGTTCACGCCGCCATCGACCTGAAGGATGGCGTGGTGGCCGACCGCATCCAGCTTCTTGCGGATCACTTCAATCTTGCGAAGCTGGCTGTCGATAAAGCTCTGGCCGCCGAAGCCCGGATTGACGCTCATCACCAACACCAGGTCGATATCGTCCATCACCCAGTCGAGAATCTCGACCGGCGTGGCCGGGTTGAGCACCACGCCCGGCTTGGCGCCGAGCTGGCGGATATATTTCAGCGAGCGGTGCAGGTGCGGGCCGGCTTCCGGATGCAGGCTGATATAGTCGGCGCCGGCATTGCGAAAGGCTTCGAGGAAGCTGTCGACCGGCGAGATCATCAGGTGGCAATCGAACGGCAAGGCCGAATGTGGGCGCAGGGCCTTCACCACGTCAGGCCCGATGGTGATGTTCGGCACGAAGTGACCGTCCATGACATCGATATGCACCCAGTCGGCGCCGGCCTCGGTGATGGCGCGGACCTCTTCGCCCAGCTTGGAGAAGTCGGAGGCCAGGATGGAGGGGCAAATGAGCGGGGTCGTCATGATCGGGTACTCGCGGATTTGATCGTTTTGCTTAAGGGGATTGCCTATAGCAGGTCAACTGCCTTGACGGGTTAACCGGGCGATGAAAAAGCCGTCCTGGCCGCCGGGACGCTGGTGCGGCAGCAGACGCGCCCAGCCTTCCGGGCGGATCGATTCGGCCGGTATGCCCATATCAGCAGCGTTTTCAGGCGAAAGCTTGACCAGGCTGAAATCGGTGTGGCGGCGCAGGAAGGCCAGAACTTGCGTTTCGCCCTCTTCACGTTCAAGTGAGCAGGTCGAATAGACCAGATCACCACCGACCTTCACGCGGCCCGCGGCGGAATCGAGCAGGCGGTGCTGGACATCGGCCAGCTTGGCGATATCGGCCGGGCGCGTGGCCCACAGCACGTCCGGCTGGCGGCGGAAGGTACCGGTGGCCGAACAGGGTGCATCGAGCAGCACCACATCGAACTGGCGGCTGTCTTCGTAGTTTTCGGCGTCAGCCATCTGGATATCGGCGGAAAGCTTCGTGCGTTCGAGATTTTCCTCGACCCGCTTCAGGCGGTTCTTCGAGCGGTCGAGCGCGGTGACCGTGGCGCCGCGCGCCGCCAGCTGCATGGTCTTGCCGCCGGGCGCGGCGCAAAGATCGATGGCGGTCTTGCCGGTGATATCACCCAGCACATTGACCACGGCGGCGGCGGCGGCATCCTGCACCCACCAGACGCCGTCATTATAGCCCGACCATTCGCGCACATCGCCACGCAGGGCGGAGCGTAAAGTCAGGCCGCCGAGATCGACGCCTTCCAGCGCATCCTTGTGGGCCTCAAGATCGGCCTGGGATTTGAAGCTGAGATCGGTCGCCGGTTCCTCGGTCAGCATATAGGCGATGCCATTGGCGTTATCCTCGCCATAGGCGCCCTTCCAGCGGGCATAGAGCCAGTCGGGCGCCAGACGCGAAGCGATCGGCGCCAGCAGGCCACCTTCACGGATGACACCGCGCAGGATGGCATTGATCAGGCCCTTGAACGGACGGGTGTGCGAGGCGCGCTCGGCCAGTTTCACCGTGGTCGAGACGGCGGCGAAATCGGGCACGTTCATGAAGCCGATCTGCACCAGGCCGATGCGCAGCAGGTCACAAACGGCGGCCGATGGCGTCTTCTGGGTGCGTTTTTCGATGATGTGATCGAGCTGGCCCAGACGGCGCAGCACCAGCAGCGCCATGGCGCGGGCAAAGGCGCGTTCGCCATCGCTGAGCGCCAGGAATTCTGAACGGGTCACCGCCTCATCGAAGCCGGAACGCTTGGTCAGGGCCGCATCGATCAGCCCCATGGCGGCGATCCGCGCATTCATGCCGATATCACCATCGTCCGAAGTGTCTATGGTTGGTTCGGGGTGTTTGATCGGGGCCTGCTTGGCGGCGATCTTCGCGGCCATGCCCTTGGAAGGCGGGCGCTTGACGAGCTTGCGCTGAAACGAGGGCTTGCCGCCCGAGGGTTTCGACGGCGGTTTATTCGGGGCCATAGGGGCGCTTTCTAAGATGCTTTGGAAGACGGCGCGTCTATAGGCCCCGCTGACGGACGGGTCAAGTTTTGAGAGAAGAGCGGCCGCAGATAGCATAAATGAATAGGTTGGTCTCTCATGAGTTTCATGCATTACAGGCTACTGTCCAGATGACAATTGCTAAGCCATTGTAACAAAAGAAATAAATAAGGAATAATTAAATATCACTAAAAGTGATATTTAATTTGACTCATGACTTAACCTTACCTATATTGACCATGCTGATGACTGCTCATTCTGAACCGTACATGCTTGGGGCCTAGAGCCCTGTGGGGCTTAAAGGCCCCGATTACATCTCCACCACGCGGGTCCCTGCGGTATTGCCGCCCCCGCCGGGGTTGGGGGCGGCAATGTCGAGGTCAACGTCGCTGAACAGTCTCCTTGTGCTTACGGGCGCTGGCAATTCTGCTGGCGTGTTCAAGGAGATAGATAATGAGTAAAAAACGTCATCGCCAGCGGCGGAATCGTCAGCTGATTCAGGAATGGATCTTCAAAGGTCTGGTCCTATTCGGCCAAGGTATCTACTATGTAGTACGTTTCTGGTTTATTGACTGGAAGTAGACGGCGACCTCGATTTTTTTTCAGAGAGTTGACCATGTCCACCTTAAAACGCCCGATGATCAATGATGCTTTACGCCTGGTCAGGCTTTACTGGGGACTGTCCCAAAAGGGTATTGCTGACGAGTTGGAAATTTCCCAGTCTATGATCTCGGAAATTGAACGAGGAGCAAAAGCAGTCTCAATGGATATCTTGGAAAAGTACAGTGCAAAGCTTAATATCAGGATGTCGCAGCTTCTATTCTTTGCGGAAGAATTAGATAACGAACCCGTTCAAAACAAAGGAAAACTTATTGTCGCGGGTAGCGTACTAAAATTATTGCAAGCGCTTGCTCCAAATGAAATTAAAACAGCAGTCTAGGTATGAGCGCTACGAACTCGCCTTGTCTCCGTTGGCGCAAAGGCCGACGCAGAAAGAGCTTGGAATATTACTGGGAGAAAAAAGAGACGACCTCCGACGTCTCGTGAATTACAAATCCATGTTCATAAAGCGCGAAGAACGCAAAATTGGCGCGAAGCTTCGAAAGCTTGCTTATCCAGTCAATCGCCTCCGCGCAGTCCACGAACGACTTAAATTTCACCTGAATAAGTGACCTGCTCCCCGAAAATCGAGGCCATTTAAAACTGGAATTTTCCATTTAAGATCCCGCTTGCGGGATGAGGAGAATTTCATGAAGAAATCAAAGTTCACTGAGTCACAGATCGCATTTATTTTAAAGCAAGCAGATGACGGCGTGGCGGTTGCGGAGGTCTGCCGTAAGGCTGGCATTTCGGATGCAACCTTCTACAACTGGCGTAAAAAGTACGCCGGATTGATGCCATCAGAGATGCGGCGCATGCGACAATTGGAAGAAGAGAATGCCAAGCTGAAACGCATTGTCGCGGACCTGTCGCTGGATAAGGCCATGCTGCAGGATGTTCTGGCAAAAAAGCGCTGAGGCCTGCCGCCAGGCGCGAGCTTGTAGACCGGGTGATTGCCACCTGGCAGGTGTCAGTCCGACGCGCCTGCCGTGCCCTTCGGATCGATCGCCCATTGTACCTCTACAAGCCACGCACAGGTGATCAGGCCGCCCTAAAACAGCGGATCACAGAGATTGCCCAAACCCGAGTACGGTACGGCTACAGGCGCATACACGTGCTCCTCGTTCGTGAAGGCTGGGTCGTCAATCCGAAACGAATCTATAGACTTTACAACGAATTGGGCCTTCAACTCAGGAAGAAACCACCCAAGCGTAGGGTGAAGGCCAAACTTCGAGAAGATCGCTGTGACGCCACA
Organism: Asticcacaulis taihuensis; assembly: GCF_900100255.1. Lineage (GTDB taxonomy): Bacteria > Pseudomonadota > Alphaproteobacteria > Caulobacterales > Caulobacteraceae > Asticcacaulis > Asticcacaulis taihuensis. Next base: position 500,026 of record NZ_FMTS01000002.1, read on the forward strand.
AGTCATAACGAGACCTGGGCCATGGACTTTGTCCATGATCAGCTCTACACCGGCCGCAAATTGCGCATATTGACCGTCGTGGACACGTTCTCCCGCTTTTCGCCGGCGATCGACCCTCGCTACACTTACCGCGGCGAAGATGTCGTGCAGACCCTGGAAAAGGTCTGTAAGCGCGTCGGCTACCCAAGGGCCATCCGGGTTGATCAAGGCTCGGAATTTATCTCTCGCGACCTTGACCTATGGGCGTACCAGAAGGGCGTCACACTCGACTTCTCGCGACCCGGGAAGCCAACCGACAACGCCTTTATCGAGTCCTTCAACGGCAAGTTCCGGGCGGAGTGTTTAAACGCGCACTGGTTCATGAGCCTTGACGACGCCCGCGAAAAGATGGAGTCTTGGCGTAAGGACTACAACGAAGTCCGACCCCATAGTGCCATCGGCAATAAACCCCCGATATCACTCGTTTCCGGCCCAGTAGTGTCAGCCGCACCCTGAGCCCTAACCCCCGGAAATTCCAGTTTCGGGTGGCCAAGAAATGGGGAGCAGGTCA